>CAWALC010000004.1:0-550653 GCA_963782765.1 uncultured Actinomycetes bacterium | reverse complement strand
CCAAACTCGGCTCGTTGACCACCGGCAGCGGCTTCGCCTACGGTCTGGGCTTTCGTGATCGCGATCTCTTCTCCAACACCGGGGCGCTTGAAATCTGGGCGGCCGGTAGTGTCAAGCGGTATTGGGCGACCGAAGCGCGGCTCAGATTTCCGCGGCTTGCAGACAACCACTTGTACCTCGAGACCTGGGCACGTCACCGCGACTATCCGCAAGAAAACTTCTTTGGCCTCGGGCCAGATTCGAACCGAGACGATCGATCCGATTACGCGATCCGGACGAACCATTTCGGCGGCCGCGCGGGCGTCAGGCCTGTCTCGCACCTGCTCGTTGGCGGCGGGCTCGAGTTTTCTGCAGCCGCGGCTCGGCAGCGGGCAGAACGATCGGTTTCCCAACACGGCCGACGCGTTCAGCCCGTCCGAGGCGCCCGGCCTCGACGCCCGAGCGGATTTCCTGCGATCCGATGCGTTCATCGAAGTCGACTATCGCCAACCGCGATATCCGAAGAAGGGCGGCTGGTATCGGGTCGACTTCTCGCACTACGACGATCGCACCCTCGGCCAGTTCACGTTCAACCGCATCGATGCCGACCTGCGCCAGTTCATCGGTGTTCTGGCGGGCCGTCGCGTGATTGCGGCGCGGCTCTTCGTCTCGACATCCGACACCAGCGAGGGTCAGACGATGCCGTTCTATTTCATGCCGACGCTCGGCGGCAACGACACCCTGCGTGGGTTTCGCGAGTATCGGTTCCGAGCACCGCACTCGATCCTGGTGCAGGGCGAGTACCACTGGGAGATCTGGAGCGGTTTCGATGCGGCTGTCTTCTACGACGCCGGAAAGGTCGCGAACCGTCGTGAAGATCTCGATTTCGAGAATCTCGAATCGGACTACGGCATTGGGTTTCGGTTCAACACCAACAGCGGCGTCATCCTCCGGGTCGATGCTGCGTTCGGGAGCCGTGATGGCAAGCACCTGTATATCGTCTTTGGCGGCGTTTTCTAGGAGGACGATAGCCCGACGCAGTGGAGCGGGTCCGGCGCGGTGGGTAGCGCTTGCCGGCGTCGTCGGCCTGCTGGCCGCAGGTACGTTCGTGTCGCTACGGTCGGCCTCGCCGCGTTTCTATCCGGATGATCCGCTCTGGACGGATGACGACCGCGCAATGGACGCCTCGTCGGCCGGACCGATTGAGGACTCGAACGGATACGACTTCGTCGTGAACACGCTCGGACATCCTGGAGAGCGACGAAACATTCGCGCGCTCAACGTGAACACGGTCGACGAAGTCCCTGACTCGAGCTGGTTTACCAATCGAATCGGCCGGACGGAACTGAGCATTGCGGAAATCGTGAGAGGACCGGATCGCACGCAGCGTGTGACCATCAACGGCTGGAAGGTCTCCGGCGGCAAGAGCGGCGGCGTGCAGCCCGGATTCCGCATGACCGACCCCGAGGGGCAGACGTATCAGGTTGAAGTCGATCCGCCCTCGAACCCCGAGCTGGCAAGCGGAGCCGAGATGATCGGAACCGCTTTTTACCACGCGATTGGCTACAACGTGGTCGACGTCTATCTAGCCGAGCTCGATCGCAAGTCGCTCGTGATCGAGGACGGGGCCACGATTCGCGATCCACTCAACGGCCGCCGACGCCGGCTGAAGAAGTACGACCTCGACACCGTCTTCAACCGCGCCGCGCGCCTCGAGAACGGGCGCTACCGTGTGCTCGTCAGCCGCTTCGCGCCTGGGAAGCCGCTTGGCAACTTCCGTTATTACAGCCAGCGCCCGGACGACCCGAACGATCTCGTGCCACACGAGCACCGGCGCGAGCTGCGTGGGGCGCGGGTCTTCGGTGCCTGGCTGAATCACGATGACTCGCGAGGCATCAACAGCCTCGACATGCTCGAGACGACCAACGGGCGCGCTTGGATCAAGCACTACATGTTCGACTTCGGATCCATCCTCGGCAGCGGCACCGTCTATGCCCAGCGCCACCGTCCGGGAAACGAATACATGTTCGAGCAGAGACCGGGGTGGCTGACGCTGGCCACGCTCGGCCTGTACGTGCGGCCGTGGATGACCATCGACTATCCTCGCGTGCCCCGCTCGGTCGGACGTCTCGAGGCCGAGCGCTTCGATCCGCTCATGTGGAAGCCGGAATACCCCAACCCGGCCTACGACAACATGCGCCCGGACGATGCGTTCTGGGCGGCGCGCATCGTGTCGAAGTTCTCGGACGAGGCGATTCGTGCGGTCGTGGAGAAAGCCGCATACAGCGATCCCGCTGCGACCGATTTCATGACGAAGACGATCATTGCGCGTCGCGACAAAGTGGTCGCCGCCTGGATCAACCAGGTGTGCCCCGTCGTCGATGCGGCGTTGTCGGCAGACGGCACTCTGGCGTTCACGAACGCAGCCGTGGATGCGAAAGCTGCCACAGCCCCTGAACGGTACGAGCTCAGGTGGTTCCGATTCGATAACACGACTGATCAGCGAACGCCTGTCGGCGAGCCGATGCTGGTGTCGAGCGGATCGGCCCGCGCGCCCGACGGACTGACGGTCGGCGACTTCGTGGGCGTCAGTGTGACGGCTGCGCACGCGCGGCAGCCTGGATGGGCGACTCCGTCGACGTTCTACTTCCGACGCGGCGGGTCCGCCGCGGCGAGCTGGTCGCTCGTCGGCGTCGAACGAGGACCGGGGAAACCGCCAGAATGATGCTCCGGCCAACCCTAATCTGACGCCGACAGTGCGAGAAGGACAACGACAACGAGTCGCCGCATAGTGCTCTCTCCTGATCAATGAGGAAGTTGACGGAGCAACATCCTGGTAAATCGTCCTTTCGACACCTCATCCCGCCCGGTCACCTGCATCCTCGATTTATGACCGTCACGCATGACTGGCTGGCCCGGCCTCACATCGGTTGTGCCCATCAGTCGCCGCCGAGCACGCCTGTGACGATCGGACCGTGGACGTCATGTACGACCATCGAACCTCCCTTGCCTCGACCGACCCACCGGTCCCAGTCACCTTTCGCAACAATCGGTTCGCGCGACGCGACTTCCACGAATTCAATCGCTCGTTGAAGCGCACCGCCGCTTTCTCTCTGCTCGAACATCTGCTTCCTCCATCCACCTGCCATAACGGACTGTCGAACCGGCCGGCCGAATCGCGGCCGCGATTCCCTTGGCGGCAAAACCGAAGCCAGGCCCGGTTGTCGACGAAGTCCCCATACGACGGCCGCATCCCGCTCTCGGGGACTTCCGGCGGTGCGTGGAAGCGCGCTTGGCGCGCGCAAACGCACAGCATGGAATTGCGCGAATCTCGATTGGGCACCGGAAATCAGCCTCGGTGCTGCTTGCGCGTCGTGGCGTGGATGTTGCCGCCAGCCGGTGCAGATTCGAAGGAGGCGACGCCATGTCACGAGCGAGCATTGGATTGGTCATCGAGAAGCTGCTCACCGATGAGAATCTGCGCATCCGATTTGCGCTCGACCGGATCGAAACGGTCGCCGAGCTGTGTCTGCGTGAGTTCGATCTCACCCGCGACGAGATCGATCTCTTGTGCCGGACCGATGCCGGTGTGTGGTTTCTGAGAAGCGCCGTGAGCGGCGCACCGCAACACTGAGGATCGCCTCTTCACGTCTCGTTAAGACCGGCGCTCGTTTACACCGATGCGCCGCGCCGCCAGGGCCGGGGCGGTCCTCGCCGTTTTCCAGGCAGGAGCAGTCCTGACGCGAATCGGCGCCGGGCGATTGTCCGACCGGCTCGGCAACAGGCTCCGTCCGCTTCGCTGGATCGGGCTCGCCAGTGCCGCCGGGCTCCTCGTGACCGCGCTCGTGGCGGACCGCCGACTCTCGCTCGTCATCACCGCGATCGTCGTTGCAGGAGCGATCTCCATGGCGTGGAACGGGCTGTCGCTGACGGCCGCTGCGGAGCTGGCCGGCCGGGCGAAGAGCGGCGCCGCGATCGGCTTCCAGCAGACGACGCTGGGCGTTGTCGGCGTCGTCGTCCCGGTGGTTTTCGTCGCGCTTGTCGAGTCCACATCGTGGCGCGCGGCGTTCGCGCTCTGCGCTCTGGGCCCGCTCGCCGGCTGGTGGATGCTCGGGACCCTGCGCGAACGGGTATGAGCCGAGCATGCGCCTTTATCCAGAGCTCAGTGCGCCGAGAAACCGCGCGCTCGTCGCCGACGTCGCGTCGATCGTCCTGCTCGCCCTCTTCGCCTGGGCGGGGCTTCAGGTGCACGACGCCGTCGACGAGCTGGCCGTGCTCGGCGAGGGTGTCGAAGCGAGCGGCAGTGCGGTGAGCGACGGCTTCGAGGGTGCAGCCGATGCGGTCGACGGCGCCCCGGTCATCGGTGACGACATCGCCGAGGGCCTCCGCAGCGCCGGGGAGGGATCGGGTGGAGAGGTCGAAGAGCTCGGCCGGAGCGGAGAGGACAGCGCGCACGACCTCGCGAACCTTCTCGGCTTCGTCACCTTCGCGCTCCCCGCGCTCCTGGTCCTGACTCGCTGGCTTCCCGGTCGAGTCGAGCAGGTGCGAAAGATGCGGGCGGCGACGACCGTGCTCGGCGACCGAGCGACGCCGGAGCGCCGCCGCCTCCTGGCGATGCGCGCGGCCTTCTCGCTGCCGTACGGTCAGCTGCTGCGCTACACCAGGGATCCGCTCGGTGACCTCGAGGACGGCCGCTACGACGCGCTCGTAGCAGCCGCCCTGGAGGACGCAGGATTCAGATCCAGCTGAACTCCTGCTGAGCGAGCGGGATCGCGAAGTAGACCGCGAAGGCGAGAGCGGCGGCCCACATCAGCGGGTGCACCTGCGCCCACGCGCCCTGGAAGGCCCGAGCGAGCACGTAGACGATGAAGCCCGCCGCGATGCCGTCCGTGATCGAGAACGAGAACGGCATGAACATGATCACGATCGCCGCGGAGAACCCGAGCGCGAAGTCGTGGAAGTCGATTCCCGCGAGCTTCCGGCGGGCCCGTGTCGTGCCGGTCACCTGACCGGTAGTGGCCTCCTCGGTGTCGCCGCGTCCCGTCTCGGCAACTTCCGCCTTCTCCTCGGCCTCGGTCAGCGTGCTGATCATCAGCCACGCGACGATCAGGAGCGCGGGCGCCGTGGCCTGTGGCGGCACCATGCCGATCAGCGGCGCCACGAACATGAACGGGAAGAAGAGGGCGCCGGTGATGACGCTCACCCAACCGGTCCGCCCACCGACGGCGACGCCTGACGACGACTCGATGTAGGTCGTCGCCGACGAGGCCGACACGGCGCCCCCGGCTGCGGCTGCGAGCGAATCCACGAGGAGCGGCTTGCGGATCTCCGGGATCTCGCCCTTCTCGTTGACGTAGCCGGCCTGGCTCCCGACGCCGACGAGGGTGCCCATCGTGTCGAAGAAGTCCGCCAGGAAGAGCGAGAACGCGAAGGCGACGGCGGCGATGAACGGCAGCGTCGTGAACGCGTCGAAGTTGAACTCGCCGACGAGGCTGAAGTTCGGGGCGTCGAAGATGTCGTCCGGCCAGCGCGCGTAGCCCAGCTGCTCCGGGTACACGTCGGCCGCGTAGTTGACGACCGTGGCGAAACCGGTCGTGAGGATGATTGCAACCAGCAGATCGCCCGGGAATTGGATTGCCCGGAGCGCGATGGTGATGACGAGCCCGACGAGCGTGATGATCACCGGCCACGTCGTAAACGTGGCCAGGTCGACGGGCGTCCCCGCGCCGCCGACGACCAGCCCGGAGTTCGTCAGCCCGATGAAGGCGATGAAGAGGCCGATGCCGATCGCGATCGCCTTCTTCAGCTCCAGCGGGATCGCGTTCATGATCGCCTCGCGCAGGCCGGCCAGGACGAGGATCGTGATGGCGATCCCCTCCACGACAACAAGTCCCATCGCCTCCGGGAAGCTCAGCTGCTCCTGCGCGACGAGGGTGAAGGCGACGACGGCGTTCAGGCCCAGGCCGGGAGCGATCGCATAGGCCATGTTCGTGTAGAGGCCCATGATGATCGTCATCACCCCGGCGACGAGACACGTCGAGGTGAGGACGGCGTCAAAGGGGAGCCCCTGCTCCTGGAGCCCTTCGATGCCTGCGAACCCCAGGATCAAGGGGTTCACGAAAATGATGTAGGACATGACGATGAAGGTCGTCACCCCTGCGACGGTGTCGCGCGCCAGAGTCGTTCCGCGCTCGCCGAAGCCGAACCTGCGACCGAGCGGGGAGCGCTCGAACGTCGCGGCGAAATTGCTCATAGCAACCTTCCTTTCCGCGGGCCGTGCCTGAGACGACTCTAAGAGGGCGGCTGGACGACGTTTTCCACATGGGGAACGGCGTCGGCGCGAATCGAGTGGGTGGGACGCCGGAGGAGGACGCTGCGTGCGACCTTGCCGTCGAGTGGATGAAGGAGGCGGGACTCGAGGTCGAGATCGACGGCCGTGGCAACGTGGTCGGGCGGCTGCGAGGTGCTCGGCCGGAGCTGCCTGAGGTCTGGACGGGCTCACACCTGGATTCGGTTCCGGAAGGCGGGCGCTACGACGGGGCTTTGGGGGTCGTTGCCGGGCTCGAGGCGGTGGCGGAGGTCGGCCGGTCGGAGCGGACTCTGGGAGTCGTCGTCTTCCGCGACGAGGAGACCGGGTGCCACGGCAGCCGGTGGCGGGTCCGGAACGTGGCGCCGCTCCCGGGGTTCTACGTCGAGCTCCACGTGGAGCAGGGGCCGAAGCTGGAACGGGCCGGTGCGCCGCTCGGTGTGGTGTCGTCGATCGCCGGGATCGTTCGGGTCGACAAGGAGTTCGCGGGGAAGGCCGACCATGCGGGAACGACGCCGATGGACGTCCGGCGCGACGCGCTGACGGAGGCGGCGGAGTACGTCTTGCGCGTACGCGAAGTCGCCCGCGGTATCGACGGCGCGGTTGCGACCGTCGGGCGGCTGGACGTGCAGCCGGGCGCCGTGAACGTCGTCCCTGAGCACGTTCGCTTGTCGGTCGACGCGCGGGCGCCGGACCGGGAGCGGCTCGACCGGCTGGTCTCGGAGCTCGGGCTCGATGAGGCGCACTACGTGATCCCGCCGGTCGCGCTCTCGGAGCACGTTCGAGGCGTGCTCGGCGAGGAGGTCGAGCGGGCGGGCGCGCCGGTCGTCGACCTCCCGTCCGGAGCCGGCCACGACGGGGGCGTGCTGGCAGCGGCCGGCGTCGAGGCGGGGATGCTCTTCGTCCGGAGCCTGAACGGCGGCGCGAGCCACTGTCCCGAGGAGCACTCGAGCGACGAGGACATCGCCCTGGCCGTCGAGGTTCTGACCGCGACCCTACGGCGTCTCGCGCGAGGCAAGTAACAGACTGTTACTTGCCGAAAAGGCGCTGAGTCGTGTCACTCGCGTGCGGGTGTGCCGGCAACACTGGGAGCCATGCCGACCATCGCTCCGCGCATCCCGCCGAGGCTCCGCCGAGCCATCGTCCGGTTCGACAGTGGGACGAGGCCTATCGCCGAGACCTGCAGGCGCGTGGGCGCCGAGGCCGAGCGTTTGGGCTTCCCCAGGCCGAGCTACGAGCGGATTCGCGAGCTCGTCCACGAGCTGCGAGTGGGTCCGCGTGGCCCGACGACGGTGTCGCTCCAGATCGAAGTTGCTCTCCGGTTGCGGCTCTCTCGAGGCGCTCGTCGCCGACGTCGAGCGCGTGCCGGTCCGCGGAATCGCGTGTTGAGCCGAGTGGCAAGTAACAGACTGTTACTTGCTACGTCGTCTCGCGGAACGAGATCGGCTGAGCGCCCTCCCAGAGCGTCAGGCGCCCGAGCTCCTTGAGATTCTCCTGACCCTCGACGAGGGTCGCGAAGTGATTCGCCCACAGCTCCCCGGCCTTGCTCTTGAAGTGGCAGTAGCCGTAGGGGAAGAGGAGCTCCGTCTCGCTCTCGCCGCCCGGGTAGAGCGCGAGCTCGCCGGGATGCGGGTAGCTCGTGGCGTTCTCCGGACCGATGCCGAGATCTCGGTCGCCCCACGGGATCCAGTTCGACTCGCCGCTCCAGCGGCAGTGGATGATCCGGTCGTCCAGCGGAAGGATTCCGCGGAACGCGGCGACAGTCTGCGGCGCCAGCTCCTCCTCGAAGCGCGCGACGAACGTGAACGGGCCGGCCGTGATCTCGAGCACGCCCGGAACCTACTCCAAGGACGCGATCCAGGCGCCGAGCGTCTCGCGCTCCTCGTCAGTCATCTCGGTGACGTTCCCGAGCGGCATCGCCGTCGAGTCGACCGACTGCGCCTCGATCGCGTCCGCCTGTGACTCGATCTGCTCGAGCGTGTCGAAGGCGACGCCGGCCGGGGGCGAGTCGAAGCCGTCCTGGGTCGGCTCGGCAGCGTGGCACGGGACGCACCGCTGCTGGACGATCGCCTGCGCCTCCTCCGCGCTCACCGAGCGCGCCGGCCCCCCGCCGCCGCCGTCATCCGGCCTGATCGCGATCGCCAAGGCGACCACCGCCACGGCGGCCGTCACCGGAATCCACCAGGCGTTCCGTCCGGCATGCCGCAGATTGAAGAAGTGCCGCACGAACGCCCCGATCACGACGAGCGCCACCAGAACGAGCCAGCCCTGGTCGTGCCCGTACGTGAACGGGAAGTGGTTCGAGATCATCGCGAAGACGACCGGCAGCGTCAGGTAGTTGTTGTGCACCGACCGCCGCTTCGCCTCGAGGCCGGGCGCCGGATCCGGGGCCTCGCCGGCCTCCTTCGCGCGGATCAGGTCCCAGTGCGCCGGGATGATGTTGAAGAGGACGTTGGCGGCCATGATCGTCCCGAGCATCGCGCCGACCTGGAGGTACGCCGCGCGTCCCGAGAAGACCTCGCTCGACGCGTAGGCCGAAGCAACGACCAGCCCGAACAGGAACACCGCCATCAGCGCCTCGATCCGCAGCACGCGGCACGCGAGGTCGTAGACCACCCAGGCCAGCCCGAGCCCGAGCAGGCTCAGGATGACCGCCGCCGCGGGTGAGATGTCCCGCACCGACGGGTCCACGAGGTACGTCTCGGCGTCGAAGTAGTAGAGGACGACGAGGAGCGCGAAGCCGGACAGCCAGGTCGCGTACGCCTCCCACTTGAACCAGTGCAGCGGCTCCGGCAGCTCGCGCGGCGCGACCGTCCACTTGGAGATCCGGTAGAAGCCGCCGCCGTGGATCTCCCACGACTCGCCGCCGACGCCCTCGTCGACGTCCCGCTGCTCGCGCGGCCTCGCCGAGGTGGTTGTCGAGAGCGACGAAGTAGAACGAGGTCCCGATCCAGACGATGCCGGCGATGACGTGCAGCCACCGGATCAGGAGGTCGAGCCAGTCGTTCCAGTAGGGGTCGATCAGCTCCGCTGCCATCGGTCTCGCGCGATCGCGACGAGCTCACGGATCCCCGTCTCGAGCTCCTCCTCCTTCGTCCGCTCGAGCCGCTCGCGCAACACCGGGAGCAGCTCGGCCCGCGACCGCTGGTCGACGAAGACGACGAATCGGAAGCCGAACTTCTCCTCGTAGACCTGGTTCAGGTACGCGAGCTCGGTGATGATCGTCGGGTCCTCTCCGCGCTGCTCCGGCGAGGGCTCGCCGATTCGCGGGTGCGTCGCGAGCGCAGCCTCCTGGTCGCGGTCGTCCAGCGTCAGCGCGACGTCCTCGGCGCGCTCGAGCGGATCGTCGATCTCTGCCAGCACGTCGACGAGCAGCGTGCGCCCGCTGAAGAGCTCCGCGAGCTCCTCGACGCTCAGCTTCCGCGGTAGCTCGCGCATCCGAAGGGAGAGACGAGCAACGGGACGTGGTAATGGCCGTCGTCGAGTGAGATCTCCAGCTCGACTCGGCGGAAGAAGGGCGAGGGCGGGTGGAAGACGAGGCGGTACTCACCCGGGTCGAGCCCCGACGCGAGCTCCGGGATCCGCCCGTCGTCGTTCGTCTCGCCGGAGCCGATCGCCTCCGCCCCGCGCAGCAGCTCCACGCGCACGCCCCGCGCCGGCTCGCCGCGGCCCGTATCGAGGACGTGGGTGGAGAGGGACGCGCTCACGGGAGGAATCTTCTCGCCTGGGCGCGATGTTCCCGCGCGATCTCCTGCTCGTCGGCCTTGACGAGGTGTCCGTCGCGGACGACCTCCTCGCCGCCGACGTACAGCCGATCGACCCGATGGGGGGCCGAGAGGACAAGACCCGCGACCGGATCGGCGGCGCCGGCCAGCTCGAGGCCGTCGAGCCGCCAGACCGCGAGATCGGCGCGCTTCCCGGGCTCGAGCGAGCCGATGTCGTCGCGGCGAAGCACGGCGCCGCCGCCGCGGGTGCCCAGCCGGAGCGCGTCGCGAGTCGTCATCGCCAGCGGCCCGTGCCGGCCGCGCGCCACGAGCAGCGCCTGCTTGACCTCGTGGGACAGGTCGCTGCGCTCGTTCGACGCCGAGCCGTCCACGCCCAGCCCGACCGGCGCGCCTGCCTCCACGAGCTCCTGCACGGGAGCAACGCCTGCGCCGAGGCGCAGGTTCGACGTCGGGCAGTGCGCGACGCCGACGCCGAGCTCGCCGAACCGGCGCACGTCGTCCGCGGAGAGATGGACGCAGTGCGCGCACCACACGTCGTCGGCGAGCCAGCCGACCTGCTCGAGGTACTCGACCGGCGTGCAGCCGAAGAGCTCCCGGCAGTAGGCGTCCTCCTCGACGGTCTCGGCGAGATGGGTGTGGAGGGCGACACCGTGCTTCCGCGCCAGCTCCGCCGACTCCACCATCAGCTCCTTCGTGACCGAGAACGGCGAGCACGGCGACACCGCGACCGGGATCCCGCGCCCGATCAGCGCCTCGGTCTCCTCGAGGATCGCCTCCCGGTCCTCCACGAGGGAGTCCGGCGGGAGGCCGCCCTGCGACTCGCCGAGATCCATCGAGCCACGTCCGACGACGAGGTGAGCGCCGACCTCCGACGCCGCCTGGATCAGCGCGTCGATCACGTCCGGCTGTCCCTTCGGGAAGACGTAGTGGTGGTCGAACGCCGTCGTGCAGCCCGAGAGCATCAGCTCGGCGAGGCCGGTCCGCGCCGCGGCATGCTCGGCCTCACCGTCGAGCCGCGCCCAGATCGGGTACAGCGTCTTCAGCCAGGTGAAGAGGTCGGCCTGCTGCGCCTGGGCCCGCGTCAGGGTCTGGTAGAGGTGGTGGTGCGTGTTGACGAGGCCCGGCGTGACCATGCCGCCGCCGAGGTCGACGCGCTCGTCGGCGTCCGGTTGATGGCCTGAACCGACCTGTCCGATCCGGCCATCAGCCACCAGCACCCAGCCGCTCTCGTGCTCGGTTCCCGCGTCGTCCATCACGACGACGTAGGCGTTGTGGAGGAGCGTGCTCAAGCCTGGAGCGGCACCAGCTCGAAGCGGTCGACGTCCACGAGCCCGCGGTCGGTGATCTTCAGGCTCGGGATCACGGACAGGGCCAGAAACGCCATGGTCTGGAACGGCGACGGCAGCTCGCAGCCGAGCGCTCGGGCCGCCTCGACGCAGGCCCGGCTGGAGGCGATCACCTCGTCGAGCGAGGCGTCCGAGAGCAGGCCGGCGATCGGAAGCTTGAGCTCGGCCTTCACGATCCCGCTGTCCACGACGACGACTCCGCCGCCGGTGTCCGCGAGGCGGCGGACCGCGCGGAGCATGTCGTCGTCCTTGACGCCGACGACGACGACGTTGTGCGCGTCGTGCGCGACCGTCGAGGCGAGCGCGCCCGAGCGGAGCCCGAAGCCGCGGACGAAGCCGAGCCCGACCCGGCCGGTCCCGAGGTGCCGTTCGACGACGGCGATCTTCAGCAGGTCACGCTCCGGATCGGAGAAAGCTCTCGAGTTCTCGACCCGCAGCTCGTCGGTGAGCGACTTGGTCACGATCTGGTCGGGGACGATCCCGATGACGCGAGCCCGCCCGTCGCCCTCCCACGGCACGGCGAAGTCGTTCGTCGAGAGCGGCCGGATGCGAACCGTGTGGCGAACCCACTCCGGCACCTCGAGCCGCGGGATCTCCTCGACCGGCTTGCCCGCCTTCAGGACGAGCTCGGGCACGAAGCGCTCGAGGTCGGGGAGGACGAGGACGTCCGCCTGGTAGCCCGGCGCGAGCGCGCCGAGGTCGCGCAGGCCGTGCCACTGCGCCGGGTTGAACGACGCCATCACGAGCGCGTCCTCGGGCGTGACGCCGGCGGCGACCGCAGCGCGAACCATCGAGTTGACGTGGCCCTCCTCGGCGATGTGCTCGGGCTCGCGGTCGTCCGTGCAGAACGCGAGCCGGTGCGGCCCGAACTCGTGCACGAGCGGGAGGAGCGCGTGGAGGTTGCGTGCGCCCGACGCCTCGCGGATCAGCACCCACATGCCGGCGCGCAGGCGCTCGCGCCCCTCCTCGATCGTGCTCATCTCGTGGTCGGAGCGGATGCCTGCGGCGGCGTAGGCGTTGAGTGCCTTGCCGAGCACCGAGGGTGCGTGGCCGTCCACGTGCGTCGCTCCGGGCAGGGCGAGCTTCGCGAGCTCCGACTCTGCGCCCGAGACGACGCCGGGGAAGTTCATCATCTCGGCGAGCCCGATCACGCGGCGGCGACGGAGGAGGCCCTCGAGGTCGCCGGGGAGCAACGGCCGGCGGGGCGACTCGAACGACGAGGCCGGCACGCAGGACGAGGCCATGAAGAACACGTCCAGCGGGAGGTCCTGGCACAGATCGGCGAGCCAGTGGACACCGTCCGTGCCGAGGACGTTGGCGATCTCGTGCGGGTCCGCGACGACGGCGGTGGTCCCGAGCGGAAGGACGAGGCGCGCGAACTCGTCCACGAGCAGCTTCGACGACTCGAGGTGCATGTGCGCGTCGATGAAGCCCGGCACGAGATAGCGCCCGTCGAGCACGAGCACCTCCTGCCCCTCGTAGTCGCCGATGCCCGCCACGTGCCCGTCCGCAATGGCCAGGTCGCCCTCCAGCCACTCCCGCGTGAAGACGGAGAAGACCTTCGCGCCGCGGATCACGAGGTCGGCCGGCTCGTCTCCGCGGGCGATTGCTAGGCGACGGCTGAGTTCCGGCATTGCAGGGAGAACGTACTAGCCTTGCCCGAGTGGATGTCTTGACTCCTCGTTCGCTGGACGAGGCGCTGCGGGTGAAGGCGGAGACGCCCGGGGCAGTGCCGATCGAAGGCGGGACCGACGTGATGGTCGAGCTGAACTTCGACCGCGCCCGGCCGCCGGCGCTGCTGAACCTCAACGAGGTGGGCGAGCTGAAGGGGTGGTCGCGCGAGAACGGGACGCTGCGGTTGGGCGCGTCGCTGACGTACGACGAGGCGATGCAGGCTCCGCTCTCGCAGGAGCTCCCCGCCTTGGCGGAGGCGTCGCGAACGGTCGGCTCTCCGCAGATCCGGAACCGCGGGACGATCGGGGGGAACCTCGGCACGGCCTCGCCCGCGGGCGACGCGCTCCCGCCGCTGCTCGTCGAGGGCGCCGAGATCGAGCTCGCGAGCGTGCGCGGGGTTCGCACGATGCCGCTGACCGAGTTCCTCGTCGGTCCGAAGCGCAACGCGCTGGCGGAGGACGAGCTGATCACGGCGGTGGTGATTCAGCCGAGCGGCGCCGCGCAGACGTTCATGAAGATCGGGCCGCGGAATGCCATGGTGATCGCCGTCTGCTCGCTGGCTCTGTCGGCCGACCGCGAGAAGGGTGAGCTGCGCGCGTCGTTCGGCTCGGCCGGCCCGGTTCCGGGTCTCGTCACCGCCTCGCTCGACGACCGGGAATCGTTCCCGGACCGGGTCGCCGAGGCGGCAAGCCCGATTGACGACGTGCGCGGGACGGCGCGCTATCGCCGGCATGCCCTTCGCGTCTTGACCGCGAGAGCCCTCGACCGCTGTCTCGCATGAACATCACGGTCACCGTCAACGGCGAGCCGCACGAGGCGGAGATCTGGGCCGGCGAGAGCCTGCTCTTCGCGCTCCGCGAGCGGATGGGCCTGCCGGGGTCGAAGAACGCGTGCGAGCAGGGCGAGTGCGGCTCGTGCTCGGTGCTGCTGGACGGCAAGCTCGTCTGCTCGTGCCTGGTGCTGGCGGCGCAGGCGGACGGGCACGAGATCGTGACCGTCGAGGGCGTCGCCGAGAACGGCGAGCTCCACAAGGTGCAGGACGCGTACGTCCAGACGGGCGCCGTCCAGTGCGGCTTCTGCACGCCCGGACTGATCGTCGCGACCGTCGATCTGCTGCGGCACAAACCGGACCCCAGCGACGACGAGATCCGCGAGGCGCTCTCCGGCAACCTCTGCCGCTGCACCGGCTACGCGAAGATCTTCGACGCCGTGCGGCTCGCTGCAGGGCAGGCATGAGAGTCCTCTTCGTGTGCACCGGCAACATCTGCCGGAGCCCGTTCGCCGAGGCCGTCGCGCGGAGCGAGGGCCATGTGGATGCCGAGAGTGCCGGGCTCGCGGCCTACGAAGGCGCCGGGCCGACGGCCGACGCGCTCGCCGTGGCCCGTGAACTGGGGTACGACCTCTCGTCTCATCGCGCGCGTCCTCTGACCAAGGAGATGCTCGAACGCGCCGACATCGCGGTCGGAATGACGGCAGGGCACGTCAGCGCTCTTGGTGGAAGCGCCCGATTGCTCGGCGAAGCCGATGTCGACGACCCGATCGGGCGAGGACGCGACGCCTACCGGCGCGTCTACGCCCAGATCGAGAGGGACGTGCGGAAGCTCCTCGAGGAGCAGGCATGAGCAC
This sequence comes from uncultured Actinomycetes bacterium, assembly GCA_963782765.1. Classification (GTDB taxonomy): domain Bacteria; phylum Actinomycetota; class Thermoleophilia; order Gaiellales; family Gaiellaceae; genus JACDAN01. The sequence continues at coordinate 535,996 of CAWALC010000004.1, read as the reverse complement.
GGCGCCGACACGCAAGCTCGAGCTGGGCCGGGTCGGCGAGGCGGTCAAGCGCGTCGACGGGATCCCGAAGGTCACGGGCGAGTTCGCGTACTCGAGCGATCTCTTCGCCGCCGGGATGCTGTGGGGCCACACCGTCCGCAGCCCGCATGCGCACGCGCGGATCGTCGAGATCGACATCTCGAAGGCGGTCGGGAATGGCGGGCGTCCACGCGGTGCTGACGCACGAGGACGTTCCCGGCGACAAGCGCTACGGGCTCGAGTTCGCCGACCAGCCGGTGCTCGCCTTCGACCGTGTGCGCTACTTCGGCGAGCCGGTCGCGCTCGTCGCCGCCGAGCACCCCGAGCAGGCCCGGCGCGCGGCGGAGGCGATCGAGATCGAGTACGAGCAGCTGGAGCTCGTCGTGGACTCGGAGAAGGCGGCCGATCAGCCGGCGATCCATCCGCAGAAGTGGACGGAGGGCCACGGCTACAGGGACGATCCGCGGCCGAACGTCGTGCGCGACATGCGGATCGAGAGAGGCGACCCGGAAGCGCAAGGCGAGGTCTCGGTCGAGGGCTACTACGAGCTCGGGATCCAGGATCAGGCGTTTCTCGGGCCGGAATCGGGTCTCGCCGTTCCGGACGGGGAGGGCGGCGTCGACATCTACGTCGCGACGCAGTGGCTCCACGTCGACCGCGACCAGGTCGCGCCGTGCCTCGGGCTTCCGAAGGAGCAGGTGCGGATCCACCTTGCAGGCGTCGGCGGCGCCTTCGGGGGCCGGGAGGACCTCTCGATGCAGCTGCACGGCGCGATGCTCGCGCTGCACACGAACCGGCCGGTGAAGATCGTCTACACGCGCGAGGAATCGTTCTTCGGCCACGTGCACCGGCACCCGGCGCGGATCTGGGCCGAGCACCGGGCGAACCGGGACGGGAAGCTCGTCTGCGTCCGGATGAGGATTCTGCTCGACGGCGGGGCCTACGCGTCCAGCTCGACGGCGGTGACCTCGAACGCGGCGTCCTTCGCGGTCGGGCCGTACGCGGTCGAGAACGCGCTGATCGAGTCCACGTGCGTGTACACGAACAACCCGCCCTGCGGCGCGATGCGCGGGTTCGGCGCGGTGCAGACCTGCTTTGCCGGCGAGGCGCAGATGGACAAGCTCGCAGTTGCGCTCGAGATGGATCCGGTCGAGCTGCGGCTGCGGAACGCGCTGGCGCCCGGCGACGAGCTGGCGACCGGCCAGAAGCTCACCGGTGCGATGCCCGTCGCCGAGGTGATCGAGCGCGCCGCCGCGATCCCGATCCCCGAGCCCGAGGAGCTTCCGCGCGACCCGATCCGACTGCCCGGCGGCGCGGGGAACACGACGCGAGGCGACGGCGTCCGGCGCGGCGTCGGTTTCGCTCTCGGGTTCAAGAACATCGGCTACTCGGAGGGCTTCGACGACTACACGGCCGCGCGCGTGCGGCTCTTCGCCGACGCCGGCGGCGAGCTCGTGGGGGAGATCCATTGCGCTGCGGCGGAGGTCGGCCAGGGGGTTACGAACGTCATCCTCCAGACCGCGCGCACCGAGCTCGAGCTGGAGAACATCCTGCTCGCGCCCGGGACGACCGCCGCGGTCGGCTCGTCTGGCTCGGCGTCGGCCTCGCGCATGACCTGGATGGCGGCCGGCGCCGTGCAGGCCGCCTGCCGCGCGGTCCGCGACGAGCTCGACCGGCGCGGCGGGTCGCTGGGCGACGGCGAGGAGATCGACCTCGAGCGCATCTACCGCCATCCGCGGACGTTCCCGCTCGAGCCCGAGACCGGTCAGGTCACCGAGGGCCGGGCGCATGTGGCGCTCGCCTGTGCGGCGATGCGCGTCGTCGTCGAGGTGGACGTGGAGCTCGGCCTGACGCGAGTCGTCTGGATCGGGACGGCGCAGGACGTCGGCAAGGCGGTGAACCCGCAGGCGGTCTACGGGCAGATCGAGGGCGGCACGGCGCAGGGCCTCGGCCTCGCGCTGATGGAGGAGATCCAGACCCGCGACGGTCTGATCACGAACGCGAGCTTCACCGACTACCTGATCCCGACGACGCTGGACATGCCGCCCGTCGTCGCCGAGCTCGTCGAGGATCCCGAGCCGGACGCGCCGTACGGAGTGAAGGGCGTGGGCGAGCCGCCGACGGTCGTCTCGACGGCGGCGATCATGTCAGCGATGCGCGACGCCACCGGGCGGGACCTGAACCGCGTGCCGGTCCGCCCGGACGACATCTGTCTCTGACGGCCGTGTCCCGGTGCCTGGCACCGGGTCAGCCCTGAAGGCGACCGGCGACGCGTCCCCCCGCCCAAGCGAGCGCGGTCACGATCAGCGCCACGACGAACAAGAAGATCAGGTCGCCGGCGACGAGCCGCGACTCGCCCTCCTCCGGCGCCGGCGCGATCGCGGCGACGAACACGACAACGACGGCGACTGCGGCGCCCCACCACCAAGGGCGCCCGACCCAGCGGGCGACGCCGCCCGCGATCGGCGGCAGCGCGAAGAACGCGAGGACGAAGACGACCTCCGCCACGGACCAAGTCTTACCGACATCCCGCGCCAGCGGCTCTGCCGAGGCAGTAGGGCGCTCCCGTCCTTCCGGGACGCGTCCGGTGCCTGGCACCACGCGACCCTTCCGGACGCGTCCCGGTGCCTGGCACCACGGGTCGCCGTGAGCTGGGCCGGCATCTCTAACGTTGGGCGTGTCGCCCGAGGTGAAGGAGGCCGCCGTGAACCTTCCGGAGATCGTGTCAGAGGCCGAGTGGCAAGCCACGCACGAGAAGCTGCTCGCCAGGGAGAAGCAGGCGACTCGTGAGCGAGACGCGCTGGCCGCAGAGCGCCGCCGGCAGCCGATGGTCGAGATCGAGAAGGACTACGTCCTCGAGGGACCGGACGGCGAAGCGCGACTGATCGACCTCTTCGACGGTCGCCGCCAGCTGATCCTCTACCACTTCATGTTCGGCCCCGGCGCGAGCGGCTGGCCGGACGCGGGCTGCGACGGCTGCTCGATGGTCGTCGACCAGGTCGGTCACCTCGCCCACTTCCACGCCCGCGAAACGTCGTTCGCCCTTGTCTCACGAGCGCCGCTGGAGAAGATCGAGCCCTACCGGAAGCGCATGGGCTGGACGATTCCGTGGTACTCCGCCGCCGACAGCGACTTCAACGACGACTTCGGCGTGACGAGAAACGGGAGCGAGGTCTTCGGCCTCAGCGTCTTCATCCGCGACGGCAACCGCGTCTTCCGCACCTACTTCACGTCCGGCCGCGGGGTCGAGGCGCTGGGCAGCGTCTGGACGTTCCTCGACCTGACGCCGCTCGGACGGCAGGAGGAGTGGGAAGACACGCCCGAGGGCCGGCCGCAAGGGCCGCCGTACCAGTGGTGGCGCCGCCACGACGAGTACGAGAACGACTAGGTCCGCGTGAGCGTCAGCGCCGCGCCGGCCGCCAGGAGCAGCAGCCCGAGGATCCGCCAGCGGTCGATCGCGATCGCGTCCTGGCCGAGCCAGCCGTACCTGTCGATCAGCGCCGCCACGATCAGGTTCCCGGCGATGACGAGCCCGATCGTGGCGGCGACGCCGATCCGAGGCACGGCGACGGTGGCCGCCAGCACGATGTAGATGCTCGCGATGCCGCCGACCCAGAGCCACGCGGGCTCCTGAGCAGCGGCCCGGATCCCCGCGAAGCTCCGCTCCCAGACGAGCAGCGCGAGAACCGCACACGCAAACGACACGAGCACCGAGAACCCCACCGCCGGGACGATCCCCACACGGTCGCCGAGCTCTCCCATCACGGCCGCCTGGACGCCGCCCGCGATCCCGGCCGTGAAGCAGATGGAGACCGCGATGGCCGTTCCGCTCGACATCGAGGGCGAAGCTATACGCTCACGCCCGTTCGCCGACGACCGAAGGGAGAGCCGATGGTCCGCGTGTTCATGCTCTACGAGGAGAAGCCGGATCCCGACCGGTACGAGCAGCACGCCGAGCTCTGCCGGAAGGTCCCCGGCGGGACGTTCAGGCACGGCGCGGTCTTCGGCGCCCCGATGGGCGAGCCGAAGTTCCCGTACTACGCCGAGTGGGAGTTCCCCGACATGGACGCCTTCAAGTCGGCGGCGCGCACCGAGGAGTTCATGGCGACCGGTAAGGACGCGATGGACATGGGCGGCCGCTTCCACGTCCACTTCGCCGAGGTCGAGTGAGCCAGCCGACCTACCCGGCGCCGGTCTCGCCCGAAGAGCTCGGCTTCGAGAAGATCGTCTACGAGAAGGCGCCTCCCCGGGCGACGATCACGTTCAACCGGCCGGACGTCCTGAACGCCTTCGACTTCCAGATGCTTCGCGAGCTCGCACGGGCGTGCGAGGACGCGTCGTGGGACGACGAGATCCGCGTCGTCGTCCTCACCGGAGCGGGCCGCGCGTTCTGCGTCGGCGCCGACCTCCGCAACTGGGCCGAGGAGTACGTCGGGAAGCCGACCGAGTACTGGAAGTGGTTCGGCGCCTTCAAGGACGCCCACGACCGGCTGCGTGAGATCGGGAAGCCGACCCTTGCCCGCATCAACGGCATCGCGGTCGGCGGCGGCAACGAGCTCCAGATGGCCTGCGACCTCGCCGTCATGGTCGACGACGCCTTCATCCGCCATGTCGGGCCGGAACACGGCTCGGTGCCCGCGGGCGGCGCGACGCAGTGGTTGACGATCCTCGTCGGCGACCGGCGGGCCCGCGAGATCGTGCTCATGTGCGACGAGATCCCGGCCAAGCAGGCCGAGGAGTGGGGGCTCGTGAACTGGGCCGTCCCGGCCGCCGAGCTCGACGCCAAGACCGACGAGGTCGTCGCCAACCTTGCGCGCAAGCTTCCGCAGACGACGCGCTACGCGAAGCAGCACCTGAACTTCTGGCGCGACCTCGCCTGGCACGAGACGATCAACCACGCCCGCGACTGGCTCGCGCTCTCGATGGCGACCGACGAGCCGAAGGCGGCGATCGAGAAGTTCCTGAAGAAGTGAACGCCGAGCCGCTCGTCCTCGTCGAGCGAGACGACGCGGTCGCCGTCGTCCTCCTCAACCGGCCGAAGCAGCTGAACGCGCTCTCCGACGAGCTGATGGAGGAGCTCGTCGCCCGGCTCCAGGAGCTCGACGCCGACGAGGCCGTGCGCTGCATCGTCCTCGGCGGGTCCGAGCGCGCCTTTGCCGCCGGCGCCGACATCGGCCAGCTCGCCGAGGCGTCGGCGATCGAGCTCTACTACCAGCGCCGGGTCGAGCGGTGGGACGCGATCCGCGGGCTCTGGACGCCGCTCGTCGCCGCCGTGTCGGGCTTCTGCCTCGGCGGCGGCTGCGAGCTCGCGATGTCCTGCGATCTGATCGTCGCCTCCGAGACGGCGCAGTTCGGCCAGCCGGAGACCGGGCTCGGGATCATCCCCGGCGCCGGCGGGACGCAGCGCCTGACGCGTGCCGTCGGGAAGGCGGTCGCGATGGACGTGATCCTCAGCGGCCGGTTCCTCTCGGCCCGCGAGGCGCTCGAGGCCGGGCTCGTCTCGCGCGTGGTCGCGAAGGAGGCCTGGCTCGAGGAAGCGAAGCGCGTCGCCCGCGAGATCGCGACGAAGGGGCCGGTGGCGACGCGGCTTGCGAAGGAGGCCGTCGACCGGGCGTACGAGGGCCCGCTCTCGCTCGGCCTCGAGTACGAGCGGCGGCTGCTCTACCTCGCCTTCGCGTCCGAGGATGCGAAGGAGGGGCTCGACGCGTTCGTCGAGAAGCGGCCGCCCGACTTCAAAGGGAGGTAGTCATGCCGAACGTGGACGAGATTCTCGAAGGAGCCCGCGACGCGATCACGGTCAAGCGCGTCTACGGCGAGCCGATCGAGCAGGAAGGTGTCACGGTCATTCCCGCCGCCAAGGTCGGCGGCGGAGGCGGCGGTGGCGGCGACGACACGGAGAACGGAGGAGCGGGCTTCGGCGTGGGCGCGAGGCCGGTTGGCGCATTCGTCATCCGGGGTGACCAGGTGAGCTGGGTCCCGGCGGTCGACGTGAGCCGCGTCCTCCTCTACGGCCTCGCCGCGCTGCTGATCGTCCGTTCGATCCTGAGCCGGAGGTAGCGCTCAGACCTCGAGCTCTTCGGGCTTCAGCGGCAGCTGAAGCGTCTCGCCGTTGCGGAAGACGGTCGCAGTCGAGGTCGAGCCGATCAGCTCGCCGACCATCAGGCGCTGGAGGTCGTCCACACTCTCGATCACGGCGCCGTCCAAGGCGACGATCAGATCCTCCGGCCGGAGCCCGGCGTGGGCGGCGGGACTGCCTTCGGCAACCTCGACGACCTCGACGGCGGTCTTGCGGCCCAGCTCGTTGGCGAGCTTCGGCGGAAGGGGCCTCGAGCCGCCGACGACTCCGAGGAACGCACGGCGGAACCGCCCCTCCGTCATCAGTGCCCCGACGATTCTGCGGGTGGCCTCGTTGATGGGCACGGCGAGCCCGAGCCCGACTCCGGCCACCGCGGTATTGATCCCGACCACCCGGCCACGCCCGTCGGCGAGCGCCCCGCCCGAGTTCCCCGGATTCAGCGCGGCGTCCGTCTGGATCACGTTCTCGACCAGGCGCAGCTGGCGGCGTGAGCGGACGGGAAGCGAGCGGCCAAGCGCGGAGACCACTCCCGCTGTCACGGAGCCTGCGAATCCGTGCGGGTTTCCGATCGCAACGACGAGTTGACCCACGCGCAGCGAATCGGCATCGCCGAGCTCCGCGGCCTGCACGTCGCTGTCGAGGCGCAGCACGGCGAGATCGGACAGCGGGTCGGAGCCGACGAGCTCGAACGTCAGCGCCCGGCCGTCCACGAACGTCGCCTCGCCCCCGTCCGAGCGATCGACGACGTGGGCCGAGGTCAGCAGGAACCCGTCGGGCGTGATCACGACGCCGCTGCCGGCGCCGTCGAGGCGACGACCACCCCGAACCCGGCGCGAGACCCTCAGGTTCGCGACGGACGGCGAGAGCCGCTCCGCCACGCCCGTCACGACGCGCGAATAGGCGTCGAGCGCCTCGGCATCCGTGGGAAGCGGTGCCGGACCGGGTGGTTGGTCGATGCCCTGCCGCTCGGCACGGACGAGTTTCAAGTCAGCCATTGGGGCCAAGGTAGCTCGGCGCCTGCAGGCTGCGTCGAGCCGATCTACTCGTAGGTCGAGTAGGTGACCATCACCGAGCCGAGGTCAGTCTCGTCGTCCACGTGGAGCGGCGCCCACGGCGTCGAGAAGCGCGCCTGGTAGCGAGGCGCCCTCGGTGGAGCGACGCCGTCACAGGCAGACGTCCGGAAGGCGCAGTTGCGCTTCCCCCAGAGACGCGGTGAGGCATTCCAGAGAGCAGGCTCGCCGTCCCTTGTTTGCGGCAGTCGCTTCAGGCACGTGTTCCTGCAACGCCCATCGTCGTTCTTCGCCCACGGCGCCAATCCGTCGTGTCTTCCCTCCTTCCGCACACGCGGCTTGTGGATCTGGTCGCATCCCGAGAGGCAACGCTCGGGGTACGACGCGTGGCTGTCCTTGGCGACGAAGACGATCGGACGATCGCCGTCGAGACTTCCCAGATTGCGCAGCTCACCCCACTCGTAGGCGACGCCGAACTCGTGCTGTGCATAGATCACGTGCTCAGGCTCGAAGCCGCGCGCCTTCGGAGCAAGCACGACCGTGACGCCTTCCCAGTCGGAGAGGTGGTCGAAGCACGTCAACCCCGCCGCGTTGAAGCCTGCCCGACAGAAGACGGCCTGAGCCACGGGAGTCGGGTTGTACGCAAAGAACCACCAGTAGTCCAGATACACACGGCCGTCTGTTCCCCGAACGACGTGGTAGTACATCGCGGTCGGGTGCCGCCTGTCTCGGAAGTGCTTCGGCTGGAACGCGAGGTACTGGCTTCTCGGAGGGAGGTCGGCGAGCTCCGCGATCCGACCGCAGAGCTCGGCCGTGCGGATCCGGCCGCAGAGCTTCACCAGGTCGGAGGAGAGGAACCGTTCGACGTCGAGCGGCTGGAAGCGTTCCTCGCTGTCGAGGAAGAGCTCCGGGCGGTAGCGCTGCGCGAGCGCGGCGTCGCCGAATTCCTCGCTTCGCTCGGTGGCGATCCGGAGGGCGGCATCGAGGAGGTTCCCACGTTCAGCGTCCGCGAACCGGATCGCGTCGCCGCCGGTCTGCTCCGTCCACGCCTTCCATTCCCGGAGCCGTGCAGCGCTGGCGTCGCCGAGAATGGCGTACACCGGCGGCGTCAGGTAGGAGCCTCCGATCAAGGCCTCCCAGTCCGACGGGCGCAGTCCCGCTCGCTCCGTCTCCACCTGGATGCCGTCGACGTTCAGGACGACGGCGTGGGTGGCCTTGGGTCGCCACTCGGACCAGTCGACGAGCCAGTCGCGTAGCTGTCCGCGGGCGCGCGAGAGCAAGCCGGCCGACGAGCTGAGGGCGGTCAGCGCCTCCTCTCGGCTACGGCCCACGAAGTTGAGCCTCAGCGAGCGGCGGAGCCGTTCCGCCGATGCCGCGGCCGAGGCGACGGAGAACCTGACGTCCCAGCCGAGTGCGTCGATCGCCGCTTCGCTGTAGTCGGGCGCCGGCCTCTCGACGCGAACCTCCGAGTTCGGAGGTTGGATCAAGAGGATGTCGACCTGCTCGGGTGTCGCCTCGCCGGCGAAGGCCTGCCCCTCGTCCTTGAGACGGTTGTAGGCCTCGGCCGCTCCGACCGGGGCGAGGACGAGGATCAGCGCATACGCGATCGGCAGCCAGCGAAGGCCCGGCGCGAAGCCGGTCCGGCGCTGGATCACGTAGCAGGTGGCGGCCACGACGGCGAGTGCCACGATCACGTTGCTGTAGGGCACGATCCCGCCGGGAAGCCGGTCCTTCAGCGCCGCGAGCGGGTAGCCCACCAGGACGAGGACGACGACGGGAACGACGATGACGATCGCCGCGCGGCCGACGCTCTTGGCTCTTTGCCGCAGCGCGAGCATGCATCAGGATCCCGCGCGCTCGAGCAGTTGACAAGGCTAGATTCCGCACATGGCCGAGGTCGAGACCAGCCGTGAGGGCGCTGTCCTCACGATCACGCTCAACCGTCCGGACGTCCTGAACGCGTTCAACAAGGCGATGCACGAGGCCCTCGCCGCGGCGCTCAAGGAGGCGCGGGACCCTGAGATCCGCGCGGTCGTCCTCACCGGGGCGGGGCGGGGATTCTGCGTCGGCCAGGACCTGACCGAGTTCCGCGAGGCGCCGGGCGACATCGGCGACCGCCTCCGCTCGAACTACCACCCGAACGTGCTCGCCATCCGGGCGCTCGAGAAGCCGGTGATCGCCGCCGTGAACGGGGCTGCGGCGGGCGCCGGACTCTCGGTCGCCTGCGCCTGCGACCTCCGGATCGCCTCCGACGCCGCAACGTTCGTCCCGGCGTTCATCAACATCGGCCTCGTCCCGGACTCGGGCGGGACCTACTTCATCGCCCGCCTCCTCGGCCCGGCGCGCGCCTTCGAGTGGATGACGTCAGGGCGGCGGTTGACCGCCGAGGAGGCTCACGCCTGGGGGCTCGTCTCCGAGGTCGTCGAGGCGGACGCCTTCACGGGGCGCGTCGCCGAGCTCGCCGCTGAGATCGCCGCGATGCCGACTCGCGGCATCGGGATGACGAAGCGGCTCTTCGACCGGGCGGGCGAGTCGACGCTCCAGGAGCAGCTCGAGCTCGAGGCGCAGCTCCAGTCCGCCGCCACGAAGACGGACGACTTTCGCGAGGGCGTCGCCGCATTCCTCGAGAAGCGCGAGCCGCGCTTCACGGGCCGCTAGTCGGTCGTCAGCCCTCCGGCCTGGCGCAGGAGAAGAAGCCGATCTCCCCGGAGATTCGCTGCGCCTCCTCGCCCGGCCCGGCCGAGCTGGTAAAGGTCGTCTGTGCCTGCTGGTCGTTCCCGGCGAACGCCTCCTCGCCGGCCTGCGCCCAGAGATCGAGCTGCTGGTCCATCAGCGTGAGCATGCGCTGGAAGTCGGCGGCGTCGTTCTCCGGCGCCGCGAGATTCCGCAACTCGTCGTTCTGCTGTCGCGCGATCGGGACGACCCGTCGCATGTAGACGGCGAAGTCGCGCAGGAACGTCTGTGGCTGGGGGATGAGCGAGATCTGCCGCTCGTACCGAGCACAGACCGCGTCGGCGTCCTGGATGAAGTCGGCCTTGCCGCTGTCGCTCCCGAACTGGCAGCCGGCGAGCGCAAGAACGCAGAGCGCGAGAGCTACGGCTTGACGGCCCACAGGTACGCCTTTCCCATCCGCCAGCTGCCTCGGCCTTCCTCGACGGCAGGACGGAGCGCGGCGACGAGCCGCTCTCGCTCCTCGGCGGTGAGCGCCTCGTCCATCGCCTCGGCGAGCGTCGGAACCTTGGGGTTGAACGACGACTGCACGAACGTCTCCCAGTTTCGCTTCGGCGGCGGCTCGATCTCCGCCCGGAAGTCGAGCGTAACCGGGAAGAAGCCGGCGCCCTCGGCGAACGAGATCAGGTCACGCTCGTCGAAGTCGAGCATCGGATCGTCAGGGGGTTGGATCCGGTCGTAGATCTCGTTCAGCTTCTGCATGACGTCGACCACGCCATCGAGCTCGAAGCCCCAGGTGCGGCGGTTCTCGCCCGACCCGAACGAATTGATCGGTTCGAACAGGGAGATGCGGCCTCCGGGCCGCAGGACTCGGTGGAACTCGGAGAACGCACGCTTCTTCTCTTTGACGTAGATCAGGACGGATCGGGTGGTGACGACGTCGATCGATTCGTCCTCGACGGCGGACAGGTCGTTTGCCGACGCCTCGAGGAACCGGCAGCGGTCGGTGAGACCGGCGGCTGCGGCCAGCTCGCGACAGTCGTCGAGCAGCGGCGGCGAGATGTCGGCGAAGACGACCTCGCCGGCATCGCGCTCCAGCGCCCCGAACGCGATCAGCCCGTTGCCGCAGCCGACGTCCAGCAGCGTCTCGCCGGCCCGGAGCGCGGCGTTGTCCAGCACGCGGTCTCGAACGCCCGCCAGCTCCTCGAGCATGTGCCGCTCGAACTCGGCATCGCCGCCCGTCCGCCGCGTGCGGATCCACTCCGCCCAGTGATCCGTCTGCCCCACGCCCAGATACTCCCGGCGAGCTTCGCTAGATCGTCTTGAACTGCTCGAACGGCTGCCGGCAGCTGCGGCAGTAGCGGAGCGAGCGGCACGGCGTCGGGCCGAAGATGTTGTCCAGTGCCGTGTCGGTCGAGCCGCAGTACGGGCATCGGAACGTGCCCTTCTGGAGCTGCACGAGCTGCGGGCCGCCGGGCTCCCGCGGCGTTGGGGGTGCAAAGCCCGCCGCGCGCAGCTTCTCGCGCCCCTCCGGCGTGATGCGGTCGGTCGACCAGGAGTCGTCGGTGATCACGGCGACTTCGGGCTCGCCGCCCAGCTCCCGGACCTTCGCCGCCATCTGGTCGCGCATCACCTCGAGCGCCGGGCAGCCGAGGAACGTCGGCGTGAACTCGACCCGCACCCGGCCGTTCTCGACTTCGACGTCGCGGACGACGCCCAGCTCGACGAGCGAGATGACCGGGATCTCCGGATCCGGGATCTCGGCGAGCGCCTCCCAGACCTGGGCCTCGGTCACCACGTCGCACCGGCCACGGAGCGCCGCACCATCGTCATCTCCTCCCAGAGCTCCGCGAACTCCGGTCGGTGTCCGCCGCGGGCCTCGACCTGCGGGCGCAGCTCCTCGAGTGCCTCGACGAAGCGCGGCTCCTCGGCCAGGCGCTCGCGCCACATCTGCGCGTGCATGCGGTGGTAGGCCTCCTCCCGCTCGATCTTGGCCGCGAGCCCCGCGACCTCAGGATCGTCCGAGCCCTTCAGCGCCTCGATCCGCTTCGCGTCCGCCTCCTCGTAGAGCACGTGGCGCGCGATCGTCCGCGCCCAGTCCGGCACGAGCCGAAGCTCGACGAGCTGCGAGCACTCGTACTCGTCCGGCGAGCGGTCGAAGGCGAGCTCGTCGGCGGTGCCGCCCACCTCGTCGGCGACCAGCTGGTAGAGCGCCCGCGCGTGGCCGATCTCGTTCTGCGCGATCGACGAGAACGCGACGTCCTCCTCGAGGAACGGCGCGATTCCCGTCCACTCGGAGTTCCGCCAGCCGAGGACGAGCTCGTCGTCAGCGATCGGCAGGAGCAGTCGTGCCCGCTCGCTCACGCGCCTCCTTCAGCTTCTCCTTCAGCGGATAGCCGTCGACGCGGTGGTAGTTCCGCTGGAGCTCGTCGACGAACTCCTCGATGTGCATCACCGACTCCCGCGGGACGACCCAGAGCGCCACCGACTCGCCGCGGCGCCCGTACTGCTCGCGCGCGTACCACTGCGCGAACGTCTCGTCGGGGGCCTCGATCGAGCCGGCGTGCTGGAAGGGCTGCCCTTTCCGCTCCATCCGGAAGACCTCGTAGATCACGCGCTGACCGCCCCTCCCTCCCGGGCGGCGGAGCCGCCCTCCGGGCGGGGCTCCCGTCGCTGCGCACCCTCCAGTCCGGGCCCCGTGTTGGAAACACTGTGACCCCTCCCTACGGGCACGCAGCGACGGGTCACCTCCCGATCTGCGATCACGCCGCTTCGGCGTGCACCGTGCGGCGCACCCACTCGGTCTCGCCGCGGGTGGTCTCGCGCAAGCCCGAGCCGCTCGGCGGTCTTCGGGCCGTGGCCGGTGACGACGTGCTTGAGCTCGTCCCAGTCGGGCTCGGAGAACTCCCAGACGCCGTCCTCGCGCTTGCGCAACTTCGGATCGGGCACGGTCAGCCCGAGCTCCCAGATCTGCGGGACGTAGCCGTCGAGGAACTGCTGGCGTGCCTCCCCGTTGCCCTGGCTCTTGATCCGCCAGACGAACATCGGGTCGTCCTCTTTCGCGATCGGGTTCCCGTGGAACTGCATGAGGGGGCCCCACCAGCGATCGAGCGCCTCCTGGACGAGCTCGCGCTGCTCGTCGGTGCCGTTCATCATCGTGAGGATCACGTCGCGGCCGTGGAGGATGTGGAACGACTCCTCCCAGCAGATCTTCTTCATGATCCGCGCGTACGGCGCGTACGAGCACTTGAGAAGCGCCTTCTGGCTGATGATCGCCGCGGCGTCCACGAGCCAGGCGATGACGCCGACGTCGCCCCAGGTCTTCGTCGGATAGTGGAAGACGTTGTGGAACTTGCTCTTGCCGGAGATCAGGTCGGCGAGGCACTGCTCCCGGGGCTTGCCGAGATCCTCGACGACGCGGTAGATGAGCTGCGCGTGGCCGACCTCGTCCTGCACCTTCGCGGTCAGCGCGAGCTTGCGCTGGAGGGTGGGTGCGCGGAGGATCCATTCCCGCTCGGGCAGGACGCCCATGAGCTCGGAGTTCCCGTGCATCTCGATGAACTTGATCAGCTTCGCCCGGTACTCGTCGGGCATCGCGTCGTCCGTCTCGACCTGGCCGCCGGACTGAACGTACTCGAGGAATTCCTGGTCGGTCATCTCGCCTCCAACCGAACGATCGTTAGGGTCTGATCGTAGCGTGTCCACACGGCGTTCAGAGCTAACCCGCGAGGCCGCCCGGCTCTTCGCCGAGCGCGGCTACCACGGCACATCGATCGGCGACCTCGCCAAGGCCCTCGGCGTCCAGAAGGGGTCGCTCTACGCTCACATCGACTCGAAGCAGGACCTGCTCTACGAGGCGATGAGCGAGGGAGCCCGCGCGTTCCACGCCGCGCTCGACGCGGTCCCGGACGACGCGGCGCCGACCGAGCGGATCCGGCTCGCGCTCCGCGGCCACCTGCACGTCGTCGCCGAGCAGCTGGACGTCGCGACGGTGTTCGTCCGCGAGTGGCGCTACCTCGAGGGCGAGCGGGCGCAGGAGTTCCTGGCCGAGCGCCGGCGCTACGAGGAGCGCTTCCGCGCGTTGTTCCGGGAGGGCCGGGAGACGGGCGCGCTCAGAACCGACCTCGACGAAGGCGCTGCCGCACTCCTCATGCTCTCCGCGGCGAACTGGGCCTACACGTGGCTCCACGCCGGAGACGACACCGACGCGTTGGCCGATCGCTTCTTCGCGTTGCTGCTGGACGGGATCCGTGGATATTCGACTCCGATCGAAGCCGCGCGTGCCGACCTCGCTTGACATCGGGCTATAGAGGTTTGAAGATCCTCGCTCCGGCCCGCACCCCGGGCCCGGAGGTCTGCTTTTCTAACCCAGGGGAGGGAGAGAATGCGATTGACGCTCAGGCGTGCCGTCTTGCTGGCGGCCGCCCTAGGGACCCTCGCAATCCCGGCTTCGTCGTTCGGCATCGCGAACGTCTACCACCAAGACGACGCGTTGCCCGACCACGACATCAGGTCGGGGAAGCTGGCACCAACACGCGCGCAGAAGGCTGCGGCCAAGCGGATTGGTGCGAGGGTCACGTGGAACCGGTTCGGAACGCCGGCCTCGCTCTCGAAGCGCGGAAAGTTCCTGTCCAAGGCAACCCGCGGCAAGACGGCCGTCCAGGCCGCTCGCCGGTACCTCTACTACAAGCGCGCGCTTTTCGGCCTCAAGGGCGTCGACAAGCTCGAGCTGGCCAACGCAGGCAGGTTGCCATTCAGCCGCGGCTGGGTCGTCACCTTCAATCAGGTGTTTGACGGCTTGGAGGCGGCGGACGGCGGCTCGGTGACGGTCGGACTCACCGGCACGGCGAGAAAGGGATGGAGGATTGGCCACGTCTCGTCCGCGCTGACGCGAGACACCGCCCTCACCGGGCGTGCCAGGCTCTCGGCCGCTGAGGCGTGGGTCAAGTCGGCCGCCAGGACGGGCGCGCGCCACTCGCTCATGAGCGTGAAGGACGCAAAGGCCGCCCGCGGCTGGATCAACCTCGCAGTGGGCGGGCTGAGCGACATCCAGCGCGTGAAGCAGGTCGCGTTCCCGACTCTTCGGAACGGGGTCGTGCCCGCGTACGAGTCGATCGTTACGAACACGAAGGAGGCAATCGCGTACCGCGTCATCGTCGACGCGCGCACCGGTTCGCTCCTCAGCCGGCAGAACCTCGTTCACAACCTCGCGCACAAGACACAAGACGCAGAGCGGGACGTCGCAGGTGAAGCTGGCTGCGGTATCGACGATCCCGTTCAGCGGCTCGATCGCGACGGACGGGGGCTGCGTCGACCACGCCAACTTCTCGGTTGGCCCCAACGTCAGGGCGCTCGTCGGCTTCGTCAACGCCGACTTCGCGCTCAACGACATCGTCCTCGAGCTGTTCAAGGGCACGACGCTGCTCATCCACGCGGACGTGCTCTTCACGCCCGAGCAGTTCCGGTACGCGCCGGCGGGCGGCGTGCCGCCGGGCGACGACTACCGCGTCCGCGTCTGCGATTTCGCAGACGGGGCGGCGTGGACCGCGCCGCAGACGTACAGCGGCACGGTGACCATCGACGACACCGCGGCACCGCCGCCCTTCTGGGCCCGGTGGGAGGTGTTCCCGGCGAACCCGCCGCTGCACACGCTCGCGGCCGATCCGTGGAACCACCCCGACACCGACACCCGTGAGACCTGGTGCTGGCGGCCGGCCGACGGCTGCGACAAGGTGGTCGCCAACCTCGCGTCGCGATCCCCGTGGGATCACAACATGAAGACGAACGTGCCGACGTTCACCACCAAGGGCAACAACGCCTGGACGAGGACGTCCTGGACGCATCCGAACGTCCCGAGCCCGCCGCACTACTCGCCGGTGAGCCCGGGCCGCGACTACGCCTACACGTGGACGAACGAGTGGAACAACACCGACTGCAGGCCACTCTCGGCCATGCCTCTGCCGCCCTCGGGCTCGACGTGGGACGACAACGCGGCCACCGTCAACCTGTTCGTTGCGCACAACCGGATGCACGACTGGGCGTACTACCTCGGCTTCACCGAGCAGAACTGGAACGGTCAGGACCACAACTTCGGCCTGACGGAGCCGTTCCAGGAGAACGACCCGCTCATCGGCAACGCACAGGCCGGCGCCCTGATTCCGGGCGTTCGCGACAACGCGAACATGGCCACGCTCCCGGACGGGGCCTCGTCGGTGACGAACATGTACTTCTGGCAGCCGTTCGCGGGCTCGTTCTACGCCCCGTGTGTCGACGGCGACTACGACATGGGCGTCATCGGCCACGAGTACGGCCACATGATCGAGAACCGCATGCTCGGCAAGGGCTCGAACCGGGTCGGTCACCATGCCGGCGCGATGGGAGAGTCCTTCGGCGACCTGAACGGGATGGAGTACCAGAACGAGAACGGCTTCGTCCCGACCAGCGACGAGAACCCGTATGCGGTTGGCGCCTACGACACCGGCAACAAGCAGCGGGCGATCCGGAACTACGGGATGAACTACCCGACCTCCGGTGCCGACCCGACGACCGGGAAGCAGCTGTTCGTCAACTCGCTGAACT
Organism: uncultured Actinomycetes bacterium; assembly: GCA_963782765.1. Taxonomy (GTDB): domain Bacteria; phylum Actinomycetota; class Thermoleophilia; order Gaiellales; family Gaiellaceae; genus JACDAN01. The sequence continues at coordinate 519,643 of CAWALC010000004.1, read as the reverse complement.
TCAGCGACATGGGCTACGACATCTCCGGCCCGACTCCGACCTCGTCGCAGCAGGTGCATGCGAACGGCGAGATCTGGAGCAAGATCAACTTCGCGATCCGGGACCTGCTGGCGGACAAGTACGACGACGACTTCGAGGTCGACGATGTCGATCTTCAGGCGTCGTGTGCGGAAGGCGAGCTGCCGCCGCAGAACTGTCCGGGGAACCGGCGTTGGTTCCAGCTCTACTACGACGCGATGCTGCTGGCGCCGGCCGGCACGTCGATGATCCAGCTGCGTGACGCGATGCTGTCGGCCGACGTCCTGCGGTTCGGCGGCAAGAACCAGGAAGAGCTCTGGCTCGGCTTCGCGCGTGGAGGCATCGGCGAGGGTTCGACGAGCACGAACGGCTCGCTCGCGAACACTGCGAACGTCGAGCCCGACAACGACCCGACGCCGTCGTTCAAGTCACCCGAGCACAACAACGCGGAGATCAAGTTCCGCGTCAGGGACGATGACGGCGATCCGATCCGAACGCTCGGATCTTCGTCGGACACTACGAGGCCCGGGTCTCGCCGATCGCCGACACCAATCCGGCGACGACGGGACTGAACCTCGACGACGTTGCGGAGTTCGCTCCGGGGACCTACGAGCTCCTCGCTCAGGCTCCGGGCTACGGCTTCCTCCGTGGACAGCAGACCTTCCGCAAGGGCGACGACGACACGATCGAGTTCCGGATGCCGAAGAACCACGCGTCCATCAGCAACGGCGCGACGGCCTCCGGCGACGCGGCCGTGGTGTTCCCGGACCAGCAGCCGATCGCGGGCCAGCCGGGCATCATCCCGGTCACCCCGCAGCAGGTCCTGAACATGCTCATCGACGACACGGAGCGGACCAACTGGACTGCTGCCGGCAACATCACCGCCGGCAATCTGACGGTCGACGGCAAGCAGGCCACGATCGACCTCGCAGGGACGAAGGCCGTGACGATCCGGCACATCCAGGTGAGCTCGATGCTCCGGAGCGGCGTCGTCGCAACACCGGGGCTGGCGAACTCGAGCCAGAACCGCTTCACGGCGCTGCGTCAGTTCGAGGTCTGGGCCTGTACGACGAACTGCTCGTCGGACAGCGGGTTCTCGAAGGTGTACACGAGCCGTGCCGACGCCTTCCCGGGCGATCCGCCGCGGCCCGTGGCTCCGCACATGATCCTGCGCGAGTTCGACATCCCGAACACGAAGGCCACGCACCTGCGCCTCGTCGTCAAGACGAGCCAGTGCACGGGCGGCCCCGCGTTCCAGGGTGAGCAGGACGCAGATCTCACGAACAACACGGACTGCGACTCGAACGTGGCCGTCGGTGCTTCCCGCTCGTTCGTCCGAGCGGCGGAGTTCCAGGCCTTCAGCGACGACGGGAGCGTCAAGGACCGCTAGGAAGAGCGGGACAGGCGCTCAGCACGACGAAACGGGGCCGGCGCGAGCCGGCCCCGTTTCACGTCGCGACCAGGACTCGTACCTCGTGGACCACGGAGAGGGCCGGCACTCCCGGCCCTCTCTTGCTGCTGCTCCTGACCCTTGGGGAGGGGAAAGGAAGCATTGTTGACTTTCCTCTATAGAGTTGAAAATATCAAGCCCCTTCCGCAGGCTGCAGAAGGGTTCTCGTCGTTTCCAGAAGGGGAGGGAGATGCGACTCAAGTTCCTGGGCGCGGCTGCTCTCGTGGCCGCCCTCGGCGTGGTCCTCCTGCCTGGCTCCGCACTGTCCGTCGCAGAGATCCACGAGCACGAGGGTCTCGCGGACTACGACATCCGGAGCGGCAAGCTCGCGCCAACCAGCAATCAGAGAGCTCATGTCAAGCGCCTGCGCGGCGCACGCGTGAGCTGGAATCAGTTCGGGACGCCGTCGTCGGTCGTGCGACACGGCAGGTTCCTGGCCCGGGGGATCCGCGGGAAGACCGCGGAGAACGCCGCCAGGTGGTACCTGAACCGCCACAAGGCGCTGTTCGGTCTCCGATCGCTCAGCGGGCTGAGGTTCGAGAACGCCAACAGGTTGGTCGGGAGCAACGGCTACGCCGTCCACTTCCGACAGGTCTACAAAGGCATTCCGACGAGCGAAAGCGGCCTCGTCACGCTCGGCGTCGTCGGGACCCGCGCCAAGGGCTGGAGGGTCGCGTCCGTTTCCTCGACGCTGACGCGCGCGACCACGATGGCCGGCTCGGTCAACCTCTCCGCTGCCGACGCCTGGGCGCGTGGCGCACGGGCTTCGCGGATGAGCCGTTCCGTCGTCAACGTCCTGAGCCGCAAGAGGACGGGACGATGGACGCTGCTGGGCGTCGCCGGTCTCGATACGGAGCAACGCGTGAGGCTCGTGGCGTTCCCGACCATTCGCGAAGGAGTGCTCCCGGCCTACGAGGCGCTCGTCGTGGACGGGAAGGCGGGGAAGGGCTACCGCACGTTCGTCGACGCGCGCAACGGTCGTCTCCTCGCGCGCAGCTCGCTGTTCCACAACGCTGCGTCAGGGCTGCGGCTTAACGCAGTGACGGTCACGCCGTTCAGCGGGACGCTGCCCACGGCCGCCAACGGCTGCGTGACGCATGACCCGTTCTCGGTCGGGACCGGGATCCGGGCCCTGAGCGGCTTCGTCACCTCGACGAACCCGGCGACGGACCTGATCCTCGAGCTCTACCGGGTCGGCACGCCGGACGTCCTGCTGATCCACGCGGACGTCGGCTTCCAGCCCGAGGCGTTCCGGTACGACCCGGCCGGCGGCGTTCCGCCGGGCCCGTACTACGTCAAGGTCTGCAACTTCGCCGGCAGCGGTCCGCCGCCGGAGCCGCGGACCTACAACGGCACGATCACGCTGGACGACACCCCGGCTCCGCCCGCGTACTGGGCGAAGTGGGAGGTCTTCCCGGCCCACCCGAATCCAGGCCCGTTCGGCGCGCTGGATCCGTGGGGCCGGCCTGCCACCGACATCCGCGAGACCTGGTGCTGGCGGCCGGCGGACGGCTGTGATCGCGTCGTCGGCAACCTGAGCTCGAGGGCTCCGTGGGACCATGACCTGGTCACGGATCTCCCGACGTTCACGACGATGGGCAACAACGCAGAAGCCGCGTCGAACTGGGCGCACCAGAGCACCCCGCTCTCGACGCCCGCGTTCCCGCGCTTCTCGCCGACCAGCCCGATGCGGAACTACACCTATCCGTGGACAGACGTCTGGAACCAGTCCGACTGCTCCACGGCTGGCCCGACCGTGGTGCCGGGCGTCTCGCTCGACGTCTCGGCCGCGGTGACGAGCCTCTTCGTCAACCACAACCGCATGCACGACTGGGCGTACGCCCTCGGATTCAACGAGGTCGCCTGGAACGGGCAGAAGCGCAACCTCGGGCTCACCGAGGCCTGGCAGCAGGGTGACCCGGTTACGGGCAACGCCCAGTCCGCCGCCGGCCTGACCACGCCTCAGGCGTTCGCCGCCGCAGCGCGGAACAACGCGAACATGGGCACGATGCCCGACGGCTTCTCGTCGGTCACGAACATGTACCTCTGGCAGCCGTCCGCGGGCGCGTTCTACGGCCCGTGCGCCGACGGCGACTACGACGCCGCGCTCATCGGCCACGAGTACGGCCACATGATCGAGAACCGCATGATCGGCAAGGGCGTCAACCGGCAGGGCTTCCACGCGGGCGCCATGGGCGAATCCCACGGCGACCTGTTCGGGATGGAGTACGTGAACGAGAACGGACTCGCCCCCGTCGGGGCCGACAACCCCTACGCAGTCGCCGTGTACGCGACGGGCAACCAGTCGCGGGCGATCCGCAACTACGGGATGAACTTCCCGACCTCGGGCGGCGTTCCTCAGCCCGGGAAGCAGCTGCTGATCAACTCGCTGAACTTCAGCGACGTCGGCTACGACGTCACCGGCCCGCAGGTCCACGCGGACGGTGAGATCTACAGCCGGACGAACTTCACGCTCCGGCAGCTGCTGATCGACAAGTACGACAAGCAGTACCCGGCCGACGACGAGGACCTCCAGGCGGAGTGCGCCGAGGGCCTCCTGCCGGCTCACAGGTGCCCGGGCAACCGGCGGTGGATGCAGCTCGTGTTCGACTCGATGCTGCTGATGCCGACGAACCCGACCATGCTCCATGCTCGCGACGGCGTCCTGACCGCGGATCTCCTGCGGTTCGGCGGAGCGAACCAGAAGGAGCTCTGGCTCGGCTACGCACGGAGCGGCATGGGCGTCAATTCGTCCGTGACCTCCGAGAACGACGGCGAGCCGGTTCCGGACTTCGAGCCGCTCGGCAGCAAGTCGTCGACGGTGCGGTTCAAGGCCGAGAACATGAGCGGCGATCCGGTCAACGCGCGGATCTACGTCGGCCACTACGAGGCTCGGGTCTCCCCGGTCGCTGACACGAATCCGGCGACGGCGGGGCTGAACCTCGACGACACGGCGGAGTTCGCGCCCGGCAAGTACGAGCTCGTCGCGCACGCGCCCGGCTACGGACACGTCCGCTTCGACCTCGACCTCCGCTCGGGCAAGGACGAGAGGATCGAGATCGAGTTCCCGACCAACTGGGCTTCGGCCACGTCGGGAGCGACGGTCACGAGCCCGAACGCCGGTGCCACCGTGGGCGGCCTGATCGACGACACCGAGAACACCCAGTGGACGGCGAATGCCGACAACTTCACCGGCGTGCCGGCGCCCGGAGTACCGGGCGGCATCCTGTCGGTGGACGGCAAGCAGGCAACGGTCGACCTCGCAGGGAGCGGGGCGATTCGCGTCCGCCACGTCCAGGTCAGTGCCCACATCGGGCCGAACAGCGGCCGGTTCGCGCCGGTGCGGCAGTTCGAGCTCTGGGCGTGCAACAGCCACAACGCCAACTGCTCGACCGACGCAGGGTTCAGCAAGGTGTACACGAGCTCGATCAACGCGTTCCCCGGCGACCCGCCGAGGCCCGTGGCTCCGCACCTGATCCTGCGCAAGTTCGACACACCGGACTTCACGGCGACGCACGTGCGGTTCGTCGTGAAGCACAACCAGTGCACCGGCGGGGCCGGCTTCCAGGGCGACCAGGACGCCGATCCCAACAACAACCCGGACTGCGACTCGAACGTCCCGGGCAACTCCGCGCGGAACTTCGTCCGCACGGCCGAGCTCCAGGTGTTCAGCAGGTCACCGGAGATCGACGACTAGGCGACGCGAATCGCCTGGGGAGAGGGCCGGCACCGCCGGCCCTCTCTCGTTCTACGGCCTTCTCGAGTCCTCTCCGCCTCGGTATCGGATCGCCTCGAGCCGGCGGCCGTCGGGATCCTCGAAGAAGACGCCGACCGCGATCTCGTGGTCGCGCTCGGTCCAGTCGATCCCGGCGGCGTCGAGGTCGCGCTTCAGCTGCTCGAGCTCGTCAGCAGAGACGCGGATCCCGGTGTGCGGGCCGGGGCCGGTGGTGGGTCCGTGGAAGGCGAAGGCGGTGTTGCCGAGGTAGGCCATCACGGGATGCCCCTCGGTCTTGACGATGCGCGCGCCGAACAGGCGCTCGTAGAAGGCGGCGGTGGCGTCCGGGTCGTCGGTCTCGACGGCGACGTGGTCGATGCGTGGCATGGTCCGAGACGATGCCGGGCGTCCTCCTCGTCGTCAATCCGCAGGCGAGTGCCGTCAGCGACGAGCGGGCGGAGCGCGTCGCCTCGTTGCTGGGGCCCGGCGTCGAGATCGTCCGGACCGAGCGGCGCGGACACGGCACGGAGCTCGTTCGAGCCGCGGACGCCGACACCGAGGCTGTCGTCGTCTTCGGCGGCGACGGAGCATTCAACGAGGCGCTGAACGGACTGCGCCCCGGCGTTCCGCTGGGGTTGGTGCCCGGCGGCGGGTCGAGCGTCCTCCCGCGCGCGCTCGGGCTGCCGGTGGATCCGGAGGCGGCCGCTGCGCAGGTCGCGGACGCCATGCGAGCCGGGAGGACGCGCGCAATCTCGCTGGGGCGCGTGAACGGACGGCTCTTCGGGTTCGCGGCGGCGCTGGGACTGCCCGCCGAGGTGGTGCGGCGGGTGGACGAGCGCGGACGGGACGACGGTCGCAGGGCTCCCGACCGGGCGTTCCTCGGCGCCATGATCCGGATCCTCGCCGAGCACCGCGGGCGCCTGGAGGAGCAGCTCGAGGTCGAGGGCCACGGCCGCGCGGCGTTCGCCCTGGTTGCGAACGGCAACCCGTACACCTACTTCGGCCGGTTCCCCGTGCGGCTGGCGCCCGAGGCGAGGTGGGAGCGGGGGCTCGATCTCGTCGCTCCGCGGGCGGTCCGGCCGACCGGGATCCCGAGGCTCATGACGGCCGCGTTGGCCGGGCGCGTGCCGAGGGCCCGCGACGTGCTCTACCTGCACGATTTCGACGAGATCGAGCTGCGAGCCGACCGGCCGCTGCCGCTCCAGGTCGACGGCGAGGACATCGGCGACGTCGAGCTGGCGCGCTTCTCGTCCGAGCGAGACGCGGCAAACGTGCTCGTTTGACGAGCCGTTCCGCGCCAGCCCGCGGGTCCCGCCGCCGAGCCTGTGGAGAAAACGTTGCAAAGACGTCACTCTTTCCCCCTTGACAGAAAACGGTGTCCGACACCGCCGTTTCGACAGGGCTGGAAGGGCCACGACTGGCTTGACGAGCGCGAAGCACATCATCTTGGGACCTCTTGGCGTCTAATACGGCGAGTGGACGAGCCCTCCAAGGACCCAGGCCTCGACCCGCTCCGCGCCGGCGGCGCGGTCGTCGCCGTGCTGCTCCTGCTGGCGGTGGTCGCACTGGCTGCGGCCGGAAGCGGGCCGTCGACGGGCGGCGCGGACCGGGATCTCGCCGACCCGCTCGCGACGCTCCTGTTCGTCCTGGGAGCGATCTGGGTGGCCGGGTTGCTCGTCGCCTCGCCGATCCTCTCCGGGCTGAGCATGACCGCGGGGGAGCCCCGGCCACGGAACTGGCACGGGAACGTCCTCGCGGGCGTGGTCTTCCTCTCGCTCGTGCTGGCCGGGTTCGCGATCCTCCGGCGGTTCCGCGCCCGCGGCGACCGCAACGAAGCCCCGGACGCCGGGACCGGATCGACGACGGAGACCGAGCCTCCCCAGCGGCTCCCGACACTCGACCCGGCATCGATCGACTGGCTCGTGGTCGGACTCGTCTTTGCGGCAGCCCTCGTCGGCTTCGCGATCCTCGCCGCAGTGCTCGTCCGGCCGAGAGGACGATCGATCGACGAGCTCGAGGCGAGGAAGGCGCTCGCGACGATGCTCGACGAGACCCTCGAAGACCTGCAGCGGGAGCGCGATCCGCGGCGGGCGGTCATCGCCGCCTACGCGCGCATGGAGGGCTCGCTCGGTGCGTACGGGCTCCCGCGGCGGCCGTGGGAGGCGCCGCTCGAGTATCTCGGGCGAGTCGTCTCCGAGCTGACCGGGAGCGCGACCGCCGCGAAGCGACTGACCCGCCTGTTCGAGCGGGCAAAGTTCAGCGAGCACTCGATCGACGCCGGGATGAAGCAGGACGCGATCGACGCGGTCGGGTTGGTGCGGGACGAGCTGCGGGCGCTGACGGTCGCATGAAGCGCAAGCTCCTGCCCATCCTCGGGTTCGGCCTTCTCGCGACTCTGCTCGCCGTGGTCGCTCTCGTCGCCGCGCCGGACCGGCGCGACCTGATCGTCGATGTCTATGTCCTCGCACTCGGCGGGATCGCGGTCATCCGGCTCGTGGGGCTGACCCGCCGGCGAATCGCTCCCGGCGAGCGTTCGGTGTTCGACGACGCCCTCCGGCCCGGCCGCTCCGAGGTCGTGAGGATCGCGGAGCGCGACAAGCTCGAGCGGGAGGTCGAGCTCGGGCTCCAGACGGCGTTCGATTTCCACTTCCGTCTCCGGCCGACGCTCGTAGAGGTCGCGCGGAACCGGCTCGCGGGCCGCGGGATCTCGCTCGCCAACGAGGAGCGGGCGAAGGTGGTCCTCGGCGCCGAGGCGTGGGACGTGCTCCGGCCCGACCTCGAGATGCCGCGCGACCGGAACGCACCCGGGCTCTCGACCGATCAGCTCGGCAGACTCGTGGGCGCGCTAGAGAGAATCCGTTAGGTGCACGCGGAAGAGTTCAGCGAGCGGTGCGACGCGATCCTCAGCGAGGTCGAGCGCGCCGTGGTCGGGAAGCGCGAGGCGCTCGAGCTCGTCCTCCTCGGAATGCTCGCGGACGGCCATGTCCTGATCGAGGACTACCCGGGCCTCGCGAAGACCCTCATCGCGCGCTCGTTCGCCCAGGTGACCAGCATGGAGTTCGCGCGCATCCAGTTCACGCCCGACCTGATGCCCTCGGACGTGACCGGTGCGTCGATCTTCGACCAGCGCGCCGGCGAGTTCGAGTTCCGCCCCGGGCCGATCTTCACCAACCTCCTCCTCGCCGACGAGATCAACCGCGCCCCGCCGAAGACGCAGGCGGCGCTGCTCGAGGCGATGCAGGAGCGGCAGGTGACGAGCGAGGGGACGACCCGCCTGCTCGACCGGCCGTTCCTCGTCCTCGCGACGCAGAACCCGATCGAGTACGAGGGCACCTATCCGCTGCCGGAGGCGCAGCTCGACCGCTTCCTGCTTCGGATCGGCGTCGGCTATCCCGGTCGGGACGAGGAGTGGCAGATCGTCGAGCGCCGCGTCGAGCGTGAGACCGACGAGGTCGTGCTCGGCCCGGTCGTCGGGCGGGAGGAGCTGCTCGAGCTCCAGGGCGCGCTCGAGGGCGTCCACGTCGCCGAGTCGGTCGGCTACTACATCGTGGACGTCGTTGCTGCCACCCGCGGTGCGGCCGCCGTCGAGGTCGGAGCGAGCCCGCGCGGGACGCTCGCGATCCTCAAGCTCTCTCGGGGCCGCGCGCTGCTCGACGGGCGCGACTTCGTCACGCCGGACGACGTCAAGGCCGTGGCCGTTCCGGCACTCGCCCACCGGATGACGCTCCGGCCCGAGCTCTGGGTGCAGCGCATCCCGGCCGAGCAGGTCGTCCGCGACCTCCTCGAGCAGGTGCCGACGCCGGCAGCCGAGGACGTCGCCCCGGTCGCCGAGTGATTCGAACCACCGGACCGAAGCTGACCGCGTACGCCGGCCTCGCGGCGTTCGGTCTCCTGGCCGCCGTGGCGCTCGGCCGCCCCGAGCTCGCCGTGCTCGCTGCGCCCTTCGCCCTGGTGCCGGCGCTCGGGCTCCCGCTGGCCCGCGAGCCGTCGCTGCGCGTGTGGTCGACCCTCCCCGACGAGCGAACGGTCGAGGGCGAGACGATCGGTCTCGAGCTCGAGGTGAAGGCGACCGCGGCGATCGCCCACGCGGAGGTGGCGCTCGTCCTGCCGAAGGGCGCCGAGGTCGTCGAGGGCACGAACCCGTCGCTGATCCGCGCCGGCGGCGGGCAGAGCGTCGAGCTCTCGTGGCAGATCCGCTGCGGGCAGTGGGGTGCCTTCACCCTGGGCGAGGCGGCGATGCGCAGCCGCGATCCGCTGTCGCTCTTCGTCTACGAGCAACGCATCGGGCGGCCCCAGCCGCTCAAGGTCTACCCGTCGGCGGAGCGGCTCCGCTCCGTCCTCCGCCCGCTCGAGACGCAGCCGTCCGCCGGGAACCAGGTCGCCCGCGAGCGCGGTGACGGGATCGAGTTCGCCGACCTCCGGCCGTACGTGCACGGCGATCGGCTGCGCCGGATCAACTGGCGCGCGACCGCGCGGACCGGGGAGCTCTGGGTCAACGACCTGCACCCGGAGCGCAACACCGACGTCGTCATCTTCCTCGACACGTTCGTCGAGGCTCGGCGAGAGGACGCCGGGACGCTCGATCTGGCCGTCCGGGCGGCGGCGACGCTCGCCGAGCGCTATCTGGCGCACCGCGATCGCGTCGGCCTCGTCGTCTTCGGCGGTGTCCTGAACTGGCTGACGCCGGCGACCGGGATCGTGCAGCGCTACCGCATCGTCGACGCGCTGCTCGACGCCGAGATCATGCTCAGCTACGCCTGGAAGGACATCGACGTCGTCCCTCGCCGGACACTGCCGCCGCAGGCGCTCGTCGTCGCCCTGTCGCCGCTCCTGGACGAGCGGGCCCTGTCCGCGCTCGCCGACCTGCGCCGGCGCGGCTTCGACGTGGCGGTGATCGAGATCTCGCCGGTGCCCTTCGCCCCTGCCGGGTTGGGCAAGCTGGACGAGCTCACCGAGCGGCTCTGGCTGCTTCGCCGCGACGGGAGGCGCACGGCGTTCCACGCGCTCGGCATGCCGGTCGTCGAGTGGCGGGAGAGCGAGGCGCTGCAATCTGCGCTGGAGGAGGTGTCCGCATTCAGGCGGGCCGCGCATCTCGCACGCCGCTAGGTACCGGGACGGCCGCGGTGCTCGTGGCCGCCGGCGTCGGCACCTTCGCCTCGCTGGCGGCGGGCGAGGCCGAGCTGCTCGCCGCGGCGCTCTCCGCGGTGGCAGTTGCGGTGCTCGCAGCCGGGCTCTGGCGCGAGCGCTCCATCGTCGTGCCGTGGGCCCTCCTCGGCCTCGGCGGCGCCGTGGCGCTCGCATTCGCCGAGGAGGGCGATCCGGGCCGCTCGCCGCTCTACGCCGGGGCGCTGCTTGCCGTCGGAGAGCTCGCCTACTGGTCGCTCGAGACGCGTCTCAGCCGGCCGGCGGCACCCGGGCATCGCGTCCCGCCGGATCGCGCTCCTCTCGGGGCTCGTCGCAGGCTCGATCGCCGTGGGCGCAGTGCTCGTCTCGATTGCCCGCATCGAGCCCGGAGGCGGCTTGCTTCTCGAGACCGCGGGCGTTGCCGCGGTCGTTGCCGCCGCGACGCTCGTCTTCGCGCTCAGCCGCCGCGCTGCGTGAGCATCGCGAGACTCGTCACCGCCACCCAGCCGACGAACGCCGCCGATGCGAGGGCAAGAGCGACGTCGTTCCCCACCGCGATTCCGGCCGGGACGAGGAGGACGGCCGCCGCTGCGCCCACGAACCCGATCCAGCGAGGCAGCGCGTTTGTCGAGATTACGGCCGCCGTCGCCGCAAGAATGAGCGTCATCGCCGGGAACGGCAGGACCTCCGACACCTCGGTCGAGTCTCGCGCCACGTCCACCAGGGCGCCGGCCGCGACGACCGATCCCGCGATCGTGGCGGTCGCCGAGAGCGCGCCGGCCTCTCCCTCCTTCGCCCGCAACGTCGCGCGGAGCGCACCCAGGAAGACGATGAACACTGCCACCGCCGCCCCACCGACCGCCTGATCCACGCCGCGATCCTCCCACTTGCGGTGGGCCGGCGCGGCTGGTACTCATAGTCTCGTGAAGAATAGTCCTGGCGAGACTATTGCCCTCACGCCTACCGAATACGCCGTCCTCGGGCTCCTCACACACGGCGAGAAGTCGGGCTACGACCTCCAGAAGGCGGCAGAGCGGAGCGTGGGGTACTTCTGGACTCCGGCGAAGAGTCGCATCTACGCCGTGATGCCCCGGCTCGTCGACGCCGGGCTTGTTCGCCGCCGCGACGTCGTCCAGTCGGGCCGGCCGAACAAGCAGGTCTACCGGCTGACAAAGGCCGGCGAGGGTGCGCTCCGCAGGTGGGTCGCCGAAGGGCCGCTCGAGCCGGAGACGAGCAGGAACATCCTGCTAATGAAGCTCTTCTTCGGGGATCTCGCGGGCCCCGAAGACATCCTGAGGCACATCCGCCAGCACCGGGCGGAGGCGGAGCAGCTGAAGGCCGAGATCGAAGCGCTCGACGCCGAGGGGCGCGAGGCGTTCTACCCGTGGCTCACCCGGCTCTACGGCCTCGAGTACGCGAAGGGGATCATCCGCTGGGCGAAGGCGGCCGAGCGTGCGCTGCTCGAGTCCCAGGTGCGCGCATGACCCGCCGCATCGCCCTCTGCGCACTACTGGCGGCGATCGCCGCCGTTCCGGCGAGCGCGGCCTACCGGAACCCGACACCGGGCGGCGCGCTCGTGCTCCAGATCCCCGGCATGCACCGCGTGCAGGTCAACCGGAACGTCGTCTACCGCCGGGTGGCGAGAACGCGGCTCCGCATGGACGTGTACAGACCTCGCGGTGCGCCTCGAACGAAGCGGATCCCGGTCGTCCTCGTCGGCGGGCCTGCAGCCCTCCGGGCCGGGCGCCAGTCGGGCCAGAAGGTCGGCTGGGGCCAGCTCATCGCCGCCTCCGGCCTCGCCGCCGCCGTCTTCGACACGCGGTCCGACAACGTGTTGCGCACGCCCCGTGCGCCGTCCGCGGACGTCGGCGCTGCGATCGCGTTCATTCGAGCCCGCGGAGCGCGTCTGGGCCTGGATCCCGACCGTATGTGCACGCTCGGCTTCTCGCTCGGCACCGCGCCGTGGCATCTCTGGGCGGCGATGCGGGAGCCGCTTCCGTTCGTTCGTTGCAACGCCGTCTACTACGGGCCGCTCGACTTCCACGATCTCGCCGAGCGTTTCTCCGTCGACCGCTCGACGCTCGTCGAGTACGAGGCGGCGACCTTCCTCCAGCGGCGCGGCGCGGCGATCCCGCCGTTGCTGATCGCGAAGGCGGGGCAGGACGATCCGGAGATCAACGACTCGATCGACCGGTTCATGGCCGCCGCCCGTGAGGCCCGCGCCCCGGTCGAGCTCCAGACGCACCCTGCGGGCGCGCACGGGTTCGATGTCAGGACCGGCGGGTCGACGTCCAAACGGATCGTTCGGAGGACGCTCGCCTTCTTCCGCGAGCGGCTGCGGGCGCCGGCGCTCCAGGCCGCCCAGGCGACCCGGCCGAGGCCGCTGCGCCTGCTACAGAACTGCGTGACTCGGGCGGAGCGCCGCCAGGTCGTCCGTTTTCGGACCTCCGACGGCGTGCGCCTGATCGGAGTCCTCATCGGCCGGGGGCCGAACGCCGTCGTTCTGGCGCACCAGGGCGGAGGCGGCGCGCCGGGCGATCTCTGCGCGTGGATGCCGTACGCGCGGCGCCTGCGCGCAGCCGGTTACCGCGTGCTCGCCTTCGACCACCGCGCGCACGGCTCGTCCGGCCTTCCGCGGGCCGTCCAGCGCTACACGGCCGTGGACCACGACGTCGTGGCTGCCGTCCGGCTCGTTCGCGCCCGCGGGGCTCGGCGCGTCGTGCTCGGCGGGGCGTCGCTCGGCGGTGCGGCCGTGCTCGGCGGGGCAGCGCGTCTCACGAGGCCGGTCGACGGTGTCTTCACCGTCGGCGGGACGCGCACCTTCGGCGTCGTCGACGTCATGGGCTCGCTGCGGAGGCTGTCGATGCCGCTGCTCTTCGTCGCCGCCGAAGAGGACGGCGGCGGGCAGTTCGCCCAGGAGGCGCGCGAGATGCACGACGCATCGGTCTCGCCGCAGAAGCGACTCGAGATCTTTCCCGGCTTCCGGCACGGCGCGCCCCAGCTGCGGGAGCGTCCCGTGCGCGACCTCGTCGACGCCTGGATCCGGGAGCGCTTCTCGACCTAGTGCTCAGATAGGCTCGGGCCTGCGATGGCGCAAGTCTTGCCCGACGAGCGCGAGCTGCGCCGTGTCATCGGCGACGGAGAGAGCATCCCGGACGGGGAGGTCGAAGGGCTCGACGAGAGCGACCTGATCGAGCTCTACCGCGGGATGGTCATGCTGCGGACGTACGACGAGCGCTCCCTGGTCTACCACCGCCAGGGCCGGATCGGCACCTACGCGATCTTCTGGAACCACGAGGCGATGCAGGCTGGGGCGGTCTACGCACTCGACCCCGAGGACTGGATCTTCCCGAGCTACCGGGAGTCGGCGATCGGCCTGCTGCGCGGGATGCCGGTGTCGACCGTCCTCTCCTGGTGGCGCGGTCATCCGGCCGGCTGGTGGAGCCCGCTCGACTACAACGTCGCGTCGATCTGCGTGCCGATCGGGACGCACGTGCCGCATGCGGTCGGGCTCGCGTGGGGGAAGAAGCTGCGCGGCGAGCGGACGGTGGCGATCGCCTACTTCGGCGACGGCGCGACCTCCGAGGGGTCGTTCCACGAGGGCGCGAACTTCGCCGGCGTGATGAAGGCGCCGGCCATCCTCTTCTGCAACAACAACCAGTGGGCGATCTCGACGCCGCTCTCGGCGCAGACGGCAGCCGAGACGCTGGCTGACAAGGCGGCCGGGTACGGGATGCCCGGCGTGCGGGTGGACGGAGGCGACGTGCTGGCCGTCTACGAGGCGACGCGCACCGCGGTCGAGCGCGCCCGCGCCGGTGACGGGCCGACGTTCATCGAGGCCGTCACCTACCGGACGGCGCCGCACGCGACGGCCGACGACCAGACCGCGTACATCGATCTCGGGCGCGTGGAGGCCGAGATGCGGAACGAGTGTCTCGGCCGCTACGAGCGGTACCTGCGGCGGATGGGCGTGCTGGACGACGAGCGCGCCGAGAAGATCCGCGCCGAGGCGCTCGAGCGGATGCGCGAGGGGATCGCCGCCGCCGAGGCCGAGCCGCCGGCCGATCCCGAGCTCCTCTTCAAGCACGCTCTCGCCAATCCGCCCGCCTCCTTCGCCGAGGAGCTTGCCGAGCTTCGGAGGGTGCTCGGACAATGAGCGAGAAGCTCTTGGTGGAGGCCATCAACGACTGCTTCCACGTCGAGCTCGAGCGGGACGAGTCGGTGATGGTCATGGGCGAGGACATTGGCCGCGCCGGCGGCGTTTTCCGCGCGACCGCGGGCCTGCGCGACCGGTTCGGGCCGGACCGCTGCGTCGACACGCCGCTCGCGGAGGCCGGGATCCTCGGCACCGCCGTCGGTCTCTGCATGGCCGGCTGGCGCCCGGTTTGCGAGATGCAGTACGACGCCTTCAGCTACCCGTGCCTCGACCAGCTGATCACGCACGTCGGTCGCTATCGCTGGCGTACGGGCGGGGCGATGGAGTTCCCGGTGACGATCCGGATGCCGTACGGCGGCGGCGTCAAGGCGCCCGAGCTCCACGACGACTCGCCCGAGGCCTACTACGCGCACACGCCCGGAGTGAAGGTCGCGATCCCGTCGACGCCGGCGGACGCGAAGGGCCTGCTCGCCTCCGCGATCCGCGATCCCGATCCGGTCGTGATCCTCGAGCCGAAGCTCCACTACCGGACGATGCGCGGCGAGGTGCCGGAAGGCGACTACGCGGTGCCGCTGGGCGAGGCACGGCTCGCACGTGAAGGGACCGATGTGACGCTCGTCGCCTACGGCTCGATGGTGCCGCTGTGCGAGCGGGCGGCGGACGCGCTGGCCGACGAGGCCAGCGTCGAGGTGCTCGATCTCCGGACGCTGAAGCCGCTCGACGAGGACGCGCTGCTGGCCTCCGCCGCGAAGACCGGCCGGGTCGTGATCGTCCAGGAGGCGCCGCGCACGGCCGGTTTCGGAGCCGAGATCGCCGCGATCCTGGCGGAGAAGGCGATGCTCGACCTGCGCGGGCCGGTGATCCGCGTGACCGGCTACGACGTTCCGTACCCGTACTGGCAGATCGAGGACGCGTACATGCCGTCGGTCGAGCGCGTGGTCGACGCGGTCCGCAAGCTGCTCCGGTTCTGAACGATCCGCCGTACCTGATCCGGACGAATCGGCTCGCGATCCGATGCTGGAACCCGAGCGACGCGCCCGTGCTCAAGGAGGCTGTCGACTCGAGCCTCGAGCACCTGCAGCCCTGGCTCCCGTGGGCGAAGCACCATCCGCTGCCGCTGCCGGAGACGATCGAGCTGCTGCGGCGCTTCCGCGGGAACTTCGACCTGGGCGAGGACTTCACGTTTGGCTTCTTCGCAGCGGACGAATCCACTGTCGTCGGTGGCGGCGGTCTGCACAGGCGAGTCGGGCCGGACGCGTTCGAGATCGGCTACTGGATTCGCGCGAGCGAAGCCGGCCGCGGCCTGGGGACCGAGGCGACCGCGGCCCTGACGCGTGTCGGGCTCGAGCTCTGCGGTGCGGACCGGATCGAGATCAGGGTCGAGCCAGAGAACGCGCCCAGCCTGGCGATCCCGCGCAAGCTCGGCTTCACCGAGGAGGGCACGCTCCGCCGGCGCCTCGATGCCGGCGAGCCCGACGGCCCGCGGCGCGACGTCGTCGTCTTCTCCATGTTTCGCGACGGACTCGCCGGCACGCCGGCCTCGGCCGTCCCGTTCGAGGCGTTCGACGGCATCGGCGCCCGCGTGGCCTGAGCGCGCGCCTCGATAATCCCGTCGTGCGCCGGACGCTCGTATGGCGCGGCCTGGACGAGCCGCGGATGGAGATCGCTCGTGCCGACCTTGTCGAGGGTGCGCTCCGCGCCACAGGCACGCAGATCGGAGTGGCCTACGAGCTCAGGTACGAGCTCGAGCCGGGCCGCCTACGCGCGGAGGTCGTCGGTGGAGCGAGCATCGACATCGGCCTCGACGACACGGACTTCTTCGACCTGGCTGCGTCGCCGCTCTTCAACTCGCTGCCCGTGCTCCGCGGGCTCGACGAGGCGACGGACTTCGTCATGACGTTCGTCGACGTGCCGTCGCTGGAGGTGTCGCGCTCCGAGCAGCGCTACGAGCCGCTCGGCGACGGCGCCATCCGCTACAGCTCGGGATCGTTCGTCGCCGAGATCGAGTTCGATTGGGAGGGCTTCGTCACGCGCTACGAGGGTCTCGCGGAGCGGGTGAGCTGAGTGACCGTCCACGAGCTTCCGCTCGAGCAGCGGAACCTCCACGGACATTTCTCGCGCGATCTCGAGCCCGTGCTGACCGTCGATCCGGGCGACTCCGTGCTGATCTCCGTGCCCAACCATGCGTGGGAGGTCGAGCCCGACGAACAGATCGGCTCACGCAACCCGGAGATCGATACCGGCCATCCGCTGGCCGGCCCGATCGAGGTGCGCGGCGCACAGGCCGGCCAGACGCTCGTTGTGCGCATCGACGAGGTGCGGCCGGCGCACTGGGGCCTGACGCACGGTGGCCCGGACCACGCGGTCTACTGGGACCTCCGCGCGGGGATCGGCCGGGCGCTCGATCGCGAGCTCGATCTGGCGCCGTTCCTCGGCGTCATGGGGATGCCGCCGCCGGAGCCCGGTGTCCACTCGACGATCCCGCCGCGCCGCTGGGGCGGGAACATCGACTGCAAGGAGCTCGTCGCGGGGACGACGCTCTACCTCCCGATCCCGGTCGACGGCGCGCTCTTCTCGGCCGGCGACGGCCATGCGGCGCAGGGCGACGGCGAGGTCTCGGGCACGGCGATCGAGACGCCGGCGCAGGCGCGGCTGACGCTCGATCTCGACGAGGGCCTGCGGCTCGAGTGGCCGATCGCGAGGACTCGGGCCGCGTGGCTGACGTTCGGGATGGACGAGCACCTGGGCCGGGCCGCGAAGATCGCCGTGGACGGGATGGTCGCGCTCATGGGTCGCGAGCTCGGCGTGACGGGCGGAGACGCGCTCGTGCTCGCCAGTGTCGGCGTCGACCTCCATGTGACCCAGGTCGTGAACGGGACGCTCGGCGTCCACGCCGTCCTGCGCGACGACGCCTTCCGGTGACCGAGCGGCTTCGGCTCTGGCTGGAGCGAGGCGCGTCCGGTTTCCATCTGCGGGACGCCGCGACCGGCGAGCCCGTGCGGTGGGAGGACGAACGGATCCGCGTCGTGCCCGCGGCGGGCGTGTCCTATCGGGCCGAGGCGCTTCCGGACACTTCCTTTGATCCGGGCCGCCGCCTGGCGCTCGTCCCCGAACCGGAGAACGAGCACGATCCCAACGCGGTCGGGATCTGGAACGAGGAACGCACGCTCCAGGTCGGGTACGTGCCGCGCGAGATCGCACCGGAGCTCGCGGGTGACGAGCAGGCCGTCTCGCTCTGGCGCTTCGAGGGCGGGCTTCGCGTGCTGATCGCACCTGCGGACGCCTGGATCGGGACGCCGCGCTCGTGAAGCTGACGATCCGGCCCGAGTCGGCCGAGACGTTCCGGGAGCGTGCGGGGTGGCGGTACGGGCCGCCGTTCGAGTTCTACGACGGCGACCCCGAGCCCGTGCTCAACCCCGAGCGCTTCTACGAGGCGCTCGGCGAGGACGGCGCGCTCGTCGGCTTCTACTACTTCGAGGAGAAGGGCGACGCGCTCGAGATCGGTCTGGGGCTGCGTCCGGAGCTGACCGGTCGCGGCCTCGGGTTCGAGTTCTTCCTCGCCGGCCTCGAGTTCGGCCGGGAGCGCTTTCGTCCCGAGCGGATGATCCTGAACGTCGCCGCCTTCAACGAGCGGGCGATCAAGGTGTACGAGCGGGCCGGGTTCCGGGAGACGGGTCGACACGTCCGGCAGTTCGTCCGGTGGGGCGAGGTCGAGTTCGTCGAGATGGAGGAGACCGCCGCGCCGGGGTAGGTTTCTGCCTGGTGCCCCGCCCGGCAATACATGCCCACTTCTGGCCCGCGATCACGCGGCGCCAGAGCCCACCCTCGCCCTTACAAAGGCGGACATCAGCCTTGGCTGCGGCCGAGTGCGGCCTCTGGCTTGGTGCTCGCGACCCAGAAGCCGGGCAGCATCACCGGGAGAGGCACTGATGGCGTACGAGTTCAAGCTGCCGGACCTCGGCGAGGGCCTGACCGAAGGTGAGATCGCGCGCTGGCTCGTCGAGGAGGGCCAGGAGATCGCCGAGGACGACCCGCTCGTCGAGGTGCAGACCGACAAGACGACGGTCGAGATCCCCTCGCCGGCCGGAGGCAAGGTGGCCCGGATCCTGGTCGACGAGGGCAAGGTCGTTCCCGTCGGCACCGTGCTGGTCGTAATTGGTGAGGACGGAGCCATGCCCGCAGCGGAGGACGACCAGCCGCGGGCCGAGCCTGCCGCGCAACAGCAGGCGGCACCCGACACGACCCGCGTTCGCGCGACGCCGCTGATTCGGAAGATCGCCCAGGAGCTGGGAGTCGACCTCGGTGCCCTCGAAGGGACAGGTCCCCAGGGACGCATCACCGAGGAGGACGTGCGCCGTGCAGCCACGTCCGGGGGTCAGACCCCCGGACCTGGCTCGGAGGGACGGCGCGAGCCCCTGCGCGGCGTCCGGCGGCTGATCGCCGAGCACATGGCGCGGGCGCACCGCGAGGTCGCGCCCGTCACCTGGGTGGAGGAGTGCGACTTCGGCGCCGTCGATCTCGCGCGCCTCGTCCCGACGGTCCTGAAGGCGGCGGCGGAGGCGCTCCAGGAGTTCCCGGAGCTGAACGCCCGGCTCGAGGGCGACGCGATCGTCTACCTCGACCGCTACGACCTCGGCTTCGCCGTCCAGACGGACCAGGGCCTCGTCGTCCCGGTCGTCCGCGGCTGCGACTCACGCTCCGTCGACGAGCTGGACGCCGAGGTTCGCCGCCTCGCCGACGCCGCCCGCGAAGGGACGCTCCAGCCCGAGGAGCTCCGCGGCTCCACCTTCACGGTCACGAGCGCCGGGAAGCTCGCCGGCCTCTTCCAGACGCCCATCGTCAACCACCCGGAAGTCGCGATCCTCAGCATCGGCCGGATCGCCGAGCGCCCTGTCGTCCGCGACGGCGAGATCGTCGCGCGGCCGGTCGGCTACCTGGCGCTTACGTTCGACCACCGCGTCGTCGACGGCGCGCGGGCGGCGGCCTTCGGGCTCGCCGTCGTCGAGCGCCTGCAAGCGCAGTAACGCGAGGGGCCCGGTGAACCGGGCCCCTCGAGCAAGGCGAATAGTCGCCTCTACCGCCTAGTCGTCATCGTCGTCGTCATCGTGCTCGACGAACGGCGGAGGACCGGTGTACTCCTTCTGGTCCCGGTCGTTGATCTGACCGCGGATCTCGCCGCCCGGGAACCTCGTCGTGTGGACGTTGGCGTACGTGTGGCCGACCTTGCACTGCAGCCTTGAACTCGGCCCAGTTGCCGGCCTCGATCCCTCGAGTCCGGCGACGCCGGATCGCCCTGGACGTCACCGGCGATGATCGTGCCGCTAACCGTCCCGTCTCTCAGCGGGCACACGAGGTCGGGAGGCTGCCGCGCGGGTGGCCCGGGCGGATTGCAGGCCTGCGGCCGGGTTCCGCGCAGAGCCACACCGTCGATCGGTCCGTTGCACGGCCCGTCTGCGCGAAGTGGATGTGCGCCCTGCGTGACATCCGCATCCATGTCGCGGTAGCTCAGGACGTAGTCGCGCTGTCTGTCCTTGTTGAACTTGATGTGGAAGCTGCCGAAGCCGGTCGTCGAGACCGACGGTCACTTCCTGGTACCCGTTCATCCGGGCTCCGCCCTTGCTGCTCCCGTCGTTGTCGTCCGCCGTCGCCACAGCTCCAACCCCCAGGACGCCGAGCGCGACGAACGCAAGAATCGCGAGCTTCCGCATTCTCCCCTCCTTTGGTCGCTTATCCCCCGTTACCACTACGGAACTGATGCGCGATTGGATGCGGGACGGCTCCCTGCGGCAAGGAGCCGCCCCACTAGATGATCCCCCGATCGGAGGGGCGGAAACCCCGCGAGCGCACCGCCGCCTAGACTGGCCGCGTGATGGCCGACATCTACTGGATCGGCGTTTTCCTCGGCGTCGGGCTCGGGTTCGGCATTCTCCTCGCCGGGTTGCTGGGCGGCTCCCGGGCCGGGCTTCTCGTCGCCGTCGCCGTCGCGGCGATCGCCGGACTTCGTCCTCGGGCTGACCCTCGGGGACGAGCAGAACGCCGCGGCCGGAGCGATCGGCGGGATCTTCGGCTCGGTTGCGACGGCGGAGATCGTCCGCGGCGCGTTCAGGCGAGGAGGGGAGCGACTCGGGACGGCGCTGCTCGTCAGCGGTGCCGCCCTCGCCGTCGCCGTTCTGGCGTTCATCCCGCTCTTCGGCTACCTGGAGACGCTCGCCCTGCCCGTGCTCGCGGCCCGGATGCGACGCCGCCGGCCCGAGCGGTACGCCGGGCTTCGCACGCTCGCCCGTGACTAAGGGCCTCATCCTCGTCGTCATCGACGGCCTGACGCCCGAGGTGTTCGAGGACGCCGTCGAGCGGCGAACGGCGCCGGCGCTCGCCGCCCTGCACGACGCAGGCAGCTATGGGCGGGCGGTCTCGACCTTTCCGTCGCTCACGCCGGTCTGTCTGGCGACCCTCGCGACCGGCGCGCACCCGGACGTCCATCACATCCCGCACCTCGTCTGGTACCACCGCGAGGAGCAGCGCCTCGTCGAGTACGGGTCGTCGTTCGGGGCGATGCGCGCCGCGGGCACGAGGCGCACGATCAAGGACGCGATCGTGGAGATGAACGCGGTGCATCTCTCGCGTGACGCCGTCACCCTGTTCGAGGCGCTCGAGGATGCGGGGCTCACCACCGCGGCCGTCAACACGCCGTGCTACCGGGGCCGATCGCGGCATCTGCCGACGGTGCCCGGGCTCGTCCGGCCCGTCGACGGCCCACGGCGGTTCTTCTACTTCAGCCTCTTCGAGTCGGACGTCACCGGGGCGCCGCTCGCCATCCGGACGCGGACGGGCGGCTCCATCGACGCATACGCCGCCGCCGTGGGCCGCTGGCTCGTCACACGCGACGGCTTCGACTTCCTCTTCTACTACCTGCCCGACTACGACTACGCCTCGCACGCGCTCGGCCCGGGCGGCGCGGAGGAGGCTCTTGCCCGGAGCGACCGGGCGGTTGGCGCGCTGGTCGAAGCTGCGGGCGGGCTGGACGAGCTTCTCCACCGCTACGCCGTCGTCGTCTGCTCGGACCACGGACAGACGCACGTCGACCGGGCGGTGCGGCTGCAGGACTCGCTCGACAAGCTTCCGCACACACTCGTCGCCGCCTCCAACCGCGCCGGGATGGTCTACCTGCTTCCCGGCGCCCCGGTCGATGCGCGCGGCGTTGCCGAGCGGCTGGCCGGGACCGACGGCGTCGACGTCGCGCTCTTCCGCGAGGATGACGCGGCGTTCGCCCTCAGGGACGGCGAAGAGATCCTGATCGGCCGGGACGACGACGGGTGGCGCGGCCGCGCCTGGCGCGCGCTCGCGAATCCCAACTCCGGCGACGTCGTCGTCTCCGCCGCGCCCGGCGTCGAGTTCGCCGACCTCGGCGGGCGCCATCACGCCGGAGGAGGCTCCCACGGCTCGCTCCTCGACGGCGACTCGCTTGTCCCGATGCTCGTGGTCGGAGACGCCGCTCCGCCCGCGGACATCGCCGGGGTCGCGCCGCTCGTGCTCGAGCACTTCGGCGTCGAGGCTCCTGCCTATGCCCGCGCCGCCTGACTCCCGCCTTGCCCGGATGGTCGACGAGCAGCTGCGCAGCCGCGACATCTCGGACGAGCGGGTGCTCGCGGCGATGGAGCGGGTGCCGCGCGAGGCGTTCGTCCCGCCCGACCTCCGGAGCCGCGCCTACGACGACGCGGCGCTTCCGATCGGCTACGGCCAGACGATCTCGCAGCCGTACATGGTCGCCCGGATCTGCGAGGAGCTCGGCCTCGACGGCGACGAGCGCGTGCTCGACGTCGGGACCGGATCCGGCTACCAGGCCGCCGTCCTCGCCCAGCTCGCGGACGAGGTGCACACGATCGAGCGGCTTCCGGAGCTCGCCGAGCAGGCTCGGCGAAACCTCGAGGCGGTCGGCGTCGACGTCCAGGTCCACGTGGGAGACGGGTCGCTCGGCGATCCCGAGCATGCGCCCTTCGATGCGATCGCCGTGGCCGCCGCGGCACCGGACTTCCCGCAGGCGCTCTACGACCAGCTGACGACCGGCGGGCGGCTCGTCGTGCCGGTGGGAGCGCGTCGAGGGCAGCGGTTGGAGGTGATCGTGCGCAGCCCGGAGGGCCCGGCGGTGATCCGCTCCGTCCCGTGCCGCTTCGTCCCGCTCGTGGGTGAAGAGGGCTTCGAGCAGTGAGCGAGGCGCGGGCTCGCGTCGTCGTCCGTGGACGTGGTCCAGGGCGTCTTCTTCCGGGTCGAAACGCGGGAGCGGGCCCGGTCGCTGGGGATCTCCGGCTGGGTGCGGAACGCCCCGGACGGATCGGTGGAGGCGGTCTTCGAGGGCGAGCGCGAGCGGATCGATTCGCTGATCGCCTGGTGCCGCCGCGGGCCGTCGCTCGCGCGGGTCGAGGACGTGCAGGTGGAGTGGGGCGAGCCGGTGGGCGAGGAGGGGTTCGCCACCCGCTGAAGGTGGGCATAGCGAGCGGGATGGACAAGCTGCTTCAGCGAATCGTTCGCCTGCACGGGATCAAGGTCGGCCAGGTCGTCGACGTGATCCTCGACCCTGCGCGAAAGGAGCCGATCGGACTCGAGGTGCGGTGCAACGACGGCCGACACCGTTTTCTCGCGCTGGCGGCGGCCTCGTCGCTCGACGGTGACTTCGTCATCGACTCCCCGTTCGCGCTCCTCGACGGCGACGAGCTCGCCTTCTACCGCAGCCGTGGCGCCACTCTTCGGGACGGCCGCGAACCGGGCTCTTAGCTACGCTCGGCCCGGCTCGTGTCCCGCTCCTTCTCCTCAACCGTCGCAGTCGCCGGAGGTCGTGCCGGCGCCGCCCTGCGCCGCCCGCACAACTGGTGGCAGCTGGCGAAGTTCTGCACGGTCGGCGCGTCGGGCTACGTCGTCAACCTCGCCGTCTTCTCGACGCTCGTGCTCCTGGCGGACTGGCACCACCTCCCCGCGGCGACCGTCTCCTTCCTCGTCGCCGTGACGAACAACTACACGTGGAACCGGCTCTGGACGTTCCGGGGACAGCGCGGCCACGTTGCGTACCAGGGATTCCGCTTCCTCGCCGTCGCCGTCTGCGCCCTGGTGGCGAACCTCGTCATCCTCGAGACGCTCGTGTGGCTCGGAGCCCCCGAGATCCCCGCGCAGGCGATCGCGATCATCCTCGTCACGCCGCTGAACTTCATCGGCAACAAGCTCTGGAGCTTTCGGAGAAAGTCCTAGTAGGACTTTCTCCGAGGAATGAGGCTGCGTGCGGGCGCTCGCCGTAGTCCTCCTCGCTCTCGCCGCCGCCTCCCCGGCTGCCGCGGCGGAGGCCCGGCTCAGCGAAGACCGTGCGATCCGGGCGTTCCTGCGCCACGAGAAGGTCGCGGACTGGCTCGACCGCTACCCGACGCGCGATCGGGTGGAGAGCGCCGACCACGACCGCGAGTCCGGGTCCTGGACGGTGCACGTCTGGTGGGAGGAGGCCGGCGAGATCGCGACCGGCAAGGTCGACGACCGCTCCGGCCGGGTGACCGAGGCGTGGACGGGCCCGCAGGTCGCCTGGAAGATGGCGCGCGGCCACGACGGCGCCTTCGGCGGCAAGGCGATCAACCGGCTGGACGTCTGGCTCGGGCTCTGCGCGGTGTTCCTCCTCGGACTCGTCGACTGGCGCCGCCCGCTCTCACTCCGCACGCTCGACCTCGTCGCGCTGCTCTCGTTCTCCGTCTCGCTGTGGTTCTTCAACGACGGGAACGTCTTCGCGAGCATGGCGCTCGCCTACCCGCCGCTCGTCTACCTGCTCGGGCGCATGGCGTGGGTGGGCCTTCGCGGCCGGAGCCCGTCTGTCCGCGCGGCCGTGTGGCCGGTGTGGGTGCTCGTCGCAGCCACGGTCTTCCTCGCCGGCTTCCGGATCGGGCTCAACCTCGAGGACTCGAACGTCATCGACGTCGGCTACGCGGGGGTGATCGGCGCGCACCGGATCACGAACGGCGAGATGCCGTACGGCCACATGCCCGTGCAGGGAACCCGGCCGCGCTGCGGAGAGCCCGACGCCGAGGGCGAGGTGCGGGAGCGGATCCAGACGAACGGGCGGTGCGAGTCGTCCAACGACCGCGGCGACACGTACGGGCCCGTCTCGTACATGGCCTACCTGCCCGGGTACTGGCTGCTCGGCTGGGATGGCAAGTGGGACGAGTTGCCGGCCGCCCACTTCACGTCGATCGCGCTCGACCTGCTCGTCCTGCTCGGCCTCGCGCTCGTCGGCCGCCGCTTCGGCGGGTTGCTGCTCGCGGTCGTGCTCCCCTTCGCCTGGGCGGCGTACCCGTTCACGCAGTACGTCTCGAGCTCGAACACGAACGACGCGCTGCCTGCGCTGCTGCTCGTCTGGGGTTTCTGGCTCGCGTCGTCCCACTTCGCGCGAGGTGTGTTCAGCGCGCTGGCCGGGTGGACGAAGTTCGGCGCGCTCCTCGTCGCCCCGCTCTGGGCGTCGTACCCGGACGGATTTCGCCGGCCGCGGGCGATCGTCGTGTTCGGCGCCGGCTTCGCCGTCGCGACGCTCGGCGCGTTCTGGATCCTGCTGCTCGAGCCCGACCCGCTCCACGCCGCCCGAGTGTTCTGGGACCGCACGCTCGGCTGGCAGCTAGGACGCGAGTCGCCGTTCTCGATCTGGGGCTGGGGCCAGTACCACGCGGCCGGGATTCCCGATCTCCATCTCGTCCAGATGCCGCTGATCGGCCTCGTGCTTGCGAGTGCGGTCGCCGTCGCCTTCTGGCCCCGCCGCAAGTCGCCGCTCCAGCTGGCGGCGCTGACGGCTGCGCTGGTCCTCGGCTTCGAGCTCGTGCTCACGCACTGGTTCTTCCTCTACATCCCGTGGTTCTTCCCGTTCGTCGCCTTCGCGGTTCTCGTGCCCTCCGGGCGACGGCCGCCTGACGAAGAGACGGTCGAGGCTGAGCGCCCGGTTCCCGAGCTGGTCCCCGCGAGTTAGCGCGGCCGCGGCGGTCGCGCTCTTCCTCGTCTCGTGGGCGCTGCTCCACGAGGGGTTCTACGAGCGCGACCAGATCGTCGACACGCCGATCTACGAGCGGTACGGCGAGGCGATGGTCGACGGGCAGGTGCCCTACCGGGACTTCCCGGTCGAATACCCGCCTGCGGCCTTGCCGGTGTTCCTGCTCCCGGCGCTCGGCGACCGCGACTACCGCTCCGGCTTCGAGGGCCTGATGGCCGGGCTCGGCGTGGCGCTCGTGCTCCTCGTCGTCGCCGCGGAGCACCGAAGGCCGCGCTCTTCGTCGCCGTCACGCCGCTGCTCCTCGGCTCGGTCGTGCTGAGCCGGTTCGACCTCTGGCCGGCGATGCTGACGGCCGCCGCACTGGCGCTCCTCCTGGCCGGTCGCTTCCGCTTCGCGCTCGGCGTTCTCGGGCTCGCGGCGGCCGCGAAGATCTACCCGGCGGTCCTCGCGCCGATAGTTCTGGCGCACGTCTGGAGGACGCGAGGTCGCCGCGAGGCTCTTCTCTGCGGCGGAGTGTTCGTGGGGGTGATCGCCGCGATCGTGCTGCCCTTCGCAGTCATCTCACCCGGCGGCGTGTGGGAGTCGGTGTGGGGGCAGGCGGGCCGGCCGCTCCAGATCGAGAGCCTCGGCGCCGGCGTGCTGCTCGCCGCCCACCAGCTCTTCGGCCTCGACCTGACGATGGAGTCGAGCCACGGCTCCCAGAACCTCGCGGGCGGTGCGGCGGACGCGCTCGCCGTCCTGTCGACCGTCCTCCAGATCGCCGCCGTCGTCGCCGTCTGGATCTGGTACGCGCGCGGCCCGGCCGACCCGGGGCGCCTGATTCGCGCGTGCGCGGCGGCCCTCTGCGCGTTCATCGCGTTCGGGAAGGTGCTCTCGCCGCAGTTCCTGATCTGGCTGATCCCGCTCGTGCCGCTCGTGCGTGGACGGCGAGGCCTGCTGGCGAGCGGCGTGCTCGCCGCTGCGCTCGTCCTCACCCAGCTCTGGTTCCCGTACCGCTACTGGGAGCTCGCGCTCGAGTTCGATGCCGCCGCGTCGTGGCTCGTCCTCGTCCGCGATCTCGCGCTCGTCGGGCTGCTCGTCGCCCTCATGGCTCCAGCTCGCGGCGGATCAGCTCGCAGCTGACCGCGCGGCCGTCCTCGCCGCACTCGATGAGACAGCCCTCGAGCCGGACATCGCCCTGCGCCGTCTTGAAGCGAACCGGCATCCCGGTCTGCATCTGCCTGACCGCCAGCTCGGTGACGACGCCGATCACCGAGTCGTGCGGTCCGGTCATCCCAGCGTCGGTGATCGCCGCCGTCCCGGCCGGGGAGACCCTGGCGTCGTTCGTCTGGATGTGCGTGTGCGTGCCGAGGACCGCGGTGACCTTGCCGTCGAGGTAGGCGGCCATGGCGACCTTCTCGCTCGTCGCCTCGCCGTGGAAGTCGACGATGATCACGGGCGTCGCGCGCCGGGCCTCCTCCACGAGCTCGTCCACGACCTCCCACGGGCCGTGCGGCGGTGCGAGGAAGAGTTGCCCGAGCAGGTTGACCACCGCGACCGGCGTGCCGTTCCGGCTCTCCGCGACCGTGAGCCCCTTGCCCGGTGCGTGGATGGAGAGGTTGCCGGGCCGGATCACCCGGTCCGACTCGCCGAGGTAGCCGGCGATCTCCGGCCGGCGGAAGGTGTGGTTGCCGAGGGTGATGACATCGGCGCCGGAGGCGAGGATCACCTCGGCGAGGCGCGGGGTGATGCCGAGCCCGTCGGCCGCGTTCTCCCCGTTCACGACGCAGAAGTCGACGTCGAGCTCCTCTCGGAGTCCCGGCAGCAAGCGCTCGACCGCCCGCCGTCCGGGCGCGCCGTTCACGTCGGCAACGAAAAGAAGTCTTATGGGATGGAGAGTGTGGCGGCGGGGTGGACTTCGAGCGAGACGTGGTTCCCGGCGTCCTGCGTGTAGCGGGCCAGCGCCTGCCGCTCCATGTGCGAGAAGTCGAGCACGGTGCCGAGCTTGGAGCCCGAAGCGGTGACCGCCGCGCCGACCTTCAGCGACGGGTCGGGGCGGAGGTGCGTCAATGAGATGACGAGGGACGGCTCGCTCGACGGCTGGATGTCGACCCGGCTGCCGAGACGCCGTCCGCTGATCACGTAGTCGCTGATCCCGACGACGGCTCCGTCGACCGGCGCGTACACGTCCGTCCCGGGCGCTCCACCGACGTTGAGGACCGCGTTCTCCGGCCCGTCACCGCCGAGCTGGTACCACGCGAGGCCCGCCCTGTCGCCACCGGCCATTCGGCGGAAGAGCCGCGAGAAGAGGCCCTGGTTGGCCTGCTCGCCGACCGGCTCCAGCGTGAGCGCGCCGTTGTCGACCGCGTGGTAGCCGACCGCCGTGATCCGCTGCTGTGCGATCGGGACGTGGATCTGGAGCGAGCCGTGGACTGCCACGACCTGCGGCCTCGGCGGCCCGGTCGGCAGGAGGCGCTGCGCGGGAGCAGGAGCCGACGAGACGCTCGGCGGGGAGCTCCCCGTGCCGAAGGCGGTCAGCAGCAGGGTGACGACGACCGCCGCCGAGACGAGCAGCAGGAGTGCGATGCGGCGAGCCCGGTGCCGGCCGGCCACGCGTCGACGGCGGGCGCGGCGCGCCTGCTCAACTGCCCCTCCGGAAGGCATCGGACCGACACTAACCGACGGGGGCTCTTCCGTCAGATGCAAGGTTTGTGACACAGCGCCGCGCGATTCTAGAGCCAAATCCATCCAGAGTTCGTGACGGGCCAGCGCAAGGTTCCCATCTTCCGCGAAGTTCCAGTCCCAATCCGGGGGTCTGAGCGCGACAACCCGGGCAGTACGATCAGCGCGATGCCGCCGGGGGCGCCCAAGCTCGAGATTCCGCGCTGGATCCAGCTCGTCGGGCTGCCGCTCGCGCTGCTGTTCCTGTGGACGCTCGCGGGCACGGTCTCTCACGTCGTCTTCCTCTTCCTGGTCGGGGCCCTCATCGCACTCCTGCTCGATCCACTTGTGCGGGCTCTGATGCGGCTGCGGATTCCGAGGGGATTCTCCATCGCCGTCGTCTTCCTGAGCTTCGCGGCGGCCCTGGTCTTCGGCGTGATCGCCATCGGCGTCATCGTCGTCGACCAGTCGCGCGACGCTGCGGACCGGATCGACGACTACCTTACGGTCGAGCACGGACGAACCCAGCAGACCGACGCCGAGCGGGACGTCGATCGGCTTCAGGGCTGGCTCGACGACAATGGGCTCGAGCGGATCGAGGTCCGCGAGCAGGGTCAGGACTTCGTCGATTCGCTGCGCGAAAACGATCCGCAGGAATACACGTCCCGCGTGATCGAGTTCCTGGAGGGCGCGGCGCTCTCGATCTTCGAGCTGCTCTTCAGCCTCGTGATCATCGTCGTGGTCTCGATCTACATGCTGCTCGACATGGGACGGCTGTCGGCCGCCGTCGACCGGCGTTTCCCGCCCCGGCCCGACTCGGGGTCGCTGATCCCGCGCATCGAGACCGCGCTCGCCGGCTACGTCCGCGGGCAGGTGCTGCTCTCGCTGATCATCGGCGTCAGCGCCGGCATCGGGCTCTGGGTGCTCGGCGTCCTCGGCTGGGCCGAGGGCATGGACCAGTACGCGCTCCTCTTCGGCGCCTGGGTCGGTGCAATGGAGCTGATCCCGTACCTCGGGCCGTGGCTGGGCGCGATTCCGCCGGTGATCTACGCCTTGATCGTCGACCCGGTCTCGGCGATCTGGGTGACCCTGCTCTTCCTCGCCATCCACCAGATCGAGGGCCACATCGTCGTCCCGAACGTCATGGGCAGCGCGCTGCGCCTGCACCCGCTGCTCGTCATCTTCGGGCTCCTCGCCGGCGGCGAGATCTACGGGCTGGCCGGGATCTTCGTCGCGTTGCCGCTGCTCGCAGCCCTGCGGGCGATCTGGGAGTTCGTCGGCGAGCGTGTCCAGCTGGAGTCGTGGCGCGGCGAGGGCCCGGTGCCGGTGGAGGTGGAGGAGGTCGAGGAGCCGGTACCCGAGGCGCCCGTCCCGCCGCGGGCTAACGTCCAGGGTCGATGAGCGCGTTTCCGGTCACTCGGCTGCGGCGCCTGCGCAGCACGGGCGCGCTCCGCTCGCTCGTCCGCGAGACGCGGCTCGACCTCGATTCGCTCGTCTATCCGCTCTTCGTCGGCCCGTCGACCGAGCGCAACGAGGCGCTGCCGGCGCTCGGACGGTTCTCGGTCGAGGATCTCGTGCGGGAGGCGGAAGAGCTCACCGGGCTCGGCGTGCCGGCGGTGATCCTCTTCGGGATCCCGGAGGAGAAGGACGAGCAGGGCTCCGGCGCCTGGGACGACGACGGGATCGTCCAGCGGGCGCTGCGGGCGCTTCGCGCGGCTGTCCCCGGGCTCGTGCTGTTGACCGACGTCTGTCTCTGCGAGTACACGTCGCACGGCCACTGTGGGGTGCTCGAGGGCGAGGAGGTCGCGAACGACGCGACGCTCGAGCTGCTGGCGCGGACGGCGGTCAGCCATGTCGAGGCGGGGGCCGACGTCGTGGCGCCGAGCGACATGATGGACGGTCGAGTGGGGGCGCTCCGCGGCGCGCTCGACGACGCGGGCTTCGAGTCGACGCCGATCGTGTCGTACGCGGCGAAGTACGCGTCCGCGTTCTACGGGCCGTTTCGCGAGGCGGCCGAGTCGGCGCCGGCCTTCGGCGACCGGCGGGGGTATCAGATGGATCCCGCCAACGTCCGCGAGGCGCTCCGGGAGTGCGAGCTGGACGTGGCCGAGGGAGCCGACGTGCTGATGGTCAAGCCGGCCCTGCCCAATCTGGACGTCATCCGGGCGGTGCGCGAGCGCTTCGACCTGCCGGTCGCCGCCTACAACGTCTCCGGCGAGTACGCGATGGTCAAGGCGGCCGCGGCCGCCGGCTGGATGGACGAGCGGCAGGCGGCGCTCGAGTCGCTGACCGCGATCAAACGGGCCGGCGCGGACATGATCGTCTCGTACTGGGCCAAAGACGTCGCGTCGTGGCTCTAGGCACGCGGACGGAGCTCTGGGCGCAGGCCCAGCGTCTGATCCCGGGCGGTGTGAACTCTCCGGTGCGGGCGATGCGCGCCGTCGGGCTGGACGAGCCGCTCTTCGTGCGCCGCGCCGAGGGCGCGTACCTCGAGGACACCGAGGGTCGCCGCTACGTCGACTGGGTGCAGTCGTGGGGCGCGCTCCTCTTCGGCCACGCGGACCCGGAGACCGTGGAGGCCGTTCGCGCCGCGGCGCAGGAGGGGACGAGCTTCGGCGCGGCGACCGAGCGGGAGGTCGAGCTCGCCGCCGAGATCGTCGACGCAGTTCCTTCGGTGGAGATGGTGCGGCTCGTCTCCTCCGGGACCGAGGCGGCGATGTCGGCCGTCCGGCTCGCCCGCGGGTACACACACCGCGACCGCGTCCTCAAGTTCGCCGGCTGCTACCACGGCCACGTCGACGCGCTGCTCGCCGAGGCCGGCTCCGGCGTTGCCACACTCGGGATCCCCGCGTCGGCCGGCATCCCGACCGAGGCCACCGCGCACACGATCGTCTGCCCGTACAACGACCTCGACGCGACGGCCGCGGCGGTGGCGCGGTTCGGCGAGGGCCTGGCCTGCGTCATCGTCGAGCCCGTCGCGGGGAACATGGGCGTCGTCCCACCGGCGCCGGGCTTCCTCGAGGGGTTGCGGCAGCTGTGCGACGCCTCGGGCGCGCTGCTCGTCTTCGACGAGGTGATCACCGGCTTCCGGGTCGCCCGCGGCGGGGCGCAGGAGCGGTTCGGGGTGGTGCCCGACCTGACCGTGCTCGGCAAGATCGTCGGCGGCGGCCTCCCGCTCGCGGCGTTCGGCGGGCGGGCCGACGTGATGCAGGAGCTCGCCCCTTCGGGACCCGTGTACCAGGCGGGCACCCTGTCCGGGAACCCCCTGGCCACCGCGGCCGGCCTCGCCGTGTTGCGCCGCCTGCGCGATCCGGCGCTCTACGAGGAGCTCGAGCGCCGCGCAGCGCGGCTCGAGGAGGGCCTTTCCGGCCACGGCCTCACGCAGCGCGTGGGCGCAATGTTGACCCACTTCTGCGTCCGATCCGGGTCGGGGTCTGACCCCATCGCGGATTACGCTGAAGTTCGTGCCCGTACGGACACGGAGCGGTACGCGGCCCTGTTCCGCCACCTGCTCGAGCGCGGCATCTACCTCGCTCCGTCGCAGTTCGAGGCCATGTTCGTCTCGCTCGCGCACGGCGACGACGAGATCGACCGGACGGTGGAGGCTGTTGGCGATTTCGTCGCGTGACCTGGCCGCGGCTCTCAGGGAGCCCGCCGACGGAGAGCTCGAGCCGGTCTTCTCCCGCCTGACCGATCCGCCGTACGCGCTCGGTCTCGAGACGATCTACGAGGGGTACCTCGTCCACTACGGACGCCCGAGGCTCTTCGAGCCGGCCGACGACGACTCCGCGCTCGTCCTCGGGGACTACCTGTACGCGCAGGGGCTCGCGCGGATCGCGGCGCTGGGCGAGGTCGGCGCCGTGGGGGATCTCGCCGAGCTGATCTCGCTCTGCGCGCAGGGCCGTGCCGAGCGCCGGGACGGAGACGGCTCCGCCTGGGCGGCGACCGCCGCGCTGATCGGGCGTGACGAGCTCGCGGACGCCCGCGCAGCGCTCCGCGACGACGGCGACGCGACCCTGCTCGAGCGTCTCGCGCGCCGGGCTGCGGGCGACGGCGCCGTGGACGAGGCGCTGGCGGCCCACGCTCGGCTCGTCGGTTAAAGTCGGGCCGTGGCGTC
Organism: uncultured Actinomycetes bacterium; assembly: GCA_963782765.1. Classification (GTDB taxonomy): domain Bacteria; phylum Actinomycetota; class Thermoleophilia; order Gaiellales; family Gaiellaceae; genus JACDAN01. The sequence continues at coordinate 487,421 of CAWALC010000004.1, read as the reverse complement.
GCTCGCAGTCACATTTCTGAGCCTCCTCGCCGCGGCCGCGCCGGAGGAGGACCGCCCCTCCGCTGCCGAAGAGGGCAGGAAGGTGATCACGGCGATGCTGGTCGTCGGCCTGATCTTCGTCGCCACGATTGCGATCGGTCAGCTGTCCAAGTGGGCCGGTCATCGCCGCGAGGCTCGTAAGCCTCGGGCCTACTGAATCGCGGCAGGACTGCGAGCCGCGGCCGGCGCTAGCTAGAGATCTCCAGGCCGACGCTGTAATCCTGACGGCGTGCACGAGCTTCCCACCGGCACCCTCACCCTTCTCTTCACCGACATCGAAGGCTCGACCCGGCTGCTGTCCGAGCTGGGGGAGCAGTACGCGGACGTGCTCGCCGAGCACCACCGGATCGTCCGTGAATCGGTGGAGCAGCACGGCGGCGTCGAGGTCGGCACCCACGGCGATGCGTTCTTCGTCGTCTTCCCCCGGGCGGGAGGCGCCGTGTCGGCGGCCGCCCGGGCCCAGCGCGAGCTGGCGGCGGGCCCCGTCCGCGTGAGGATGGGGCTCCACACCGGCGAGCCGTCGCTCACCGACGAGGGCTATGTCGGGCTCGACGTTCACCGGGCGGCACGGATCGCAGCAGCCGGTCACGGCGGCCAGGTCGTCATCTCCGAGACAACGTGCGCGCTGCTGAACGGCGAGTTCGAGCTGCGCGACCTGGGCGAGCACAGGCTGAAGGACGTCGACTTCCCGATGCGGCTCTTCCAGCTCGGTCGCGACGAGTTCCCGCCGCTTCGGAGCCTCAGCCAGGCGCGACTGCCCCTCGAGCCGCGTCCTCTCCTCGGCCGCAAGCGCGAGCTCGGCGATCTCCTGCGCCTGCTCGGGAGGGAGCGCGCCCGCCTGGTCACGCTCACCGGCCCCGGCGGGATCGGCAAGACGAGCCTCGCGCTCACCGCCGCGGCCGAGCTGATCGAGTCCTTCGACGAGGGGGTCGGGCTCGTCGGGCTCGCGGCGATCCGCGAGCCTGGGCTCGTCCTGAGTCAGATCGCCGAGGCACTGGGCGGTGAGGGGGACGCGGCCTCGCAGGTCGGCACCCGTGAGCTGCTGCTCGTCGTCGACAACATGGAGCAGGTGATCGGAGCTGCGGGCGATCTCGCCGGGCTGCTCGCCGCCGCACCCAACCTCAGCCTCCTCGTCACGAGCAGGGAGCCGCTGCGAATCGCGGGCGAGCGCGAGTTTCCGCTCCGGCCCCTGGCCGAGGCGCCGGCGGTCGAGCTCTTCCGGCAGCGCGCCGAGGCGGTCCTGCCGGAGTTCACCGGCGACTACGACCGTCTCGCCGAGATCTGCCGGCGGTTGGACAGCCTTCCGCTCGCGATCGAGCTCGCGGCGGCCCGCGTCAAGGTGCTCCCGCCGGGAGAGCTGCTGGGCAGGCTCGAGCGGCGCCTCCCGCTGCTGACGACCGGTCGGCGCGATCTCCCTGCACGGCAGCAAACGCTCCGGGCGACGATCGAGTGGAGCTACGACCTCTGCTCGGCCGAGGAGCAGCGTCTGTTCGCCCGTCTCGGCGTCTTCAACGGCTGGTCGCTCGAAGCGGCCGAGGCGGTCTGCGAGGCCGATCTCGACACGCTGGCTTCCCTCCTCGACAAGAGCCTCGTCCGGCGCGACGGCGACCGCTTCTCGATGCTCGAGACGATCCGCGAGTACGCGGCGGAGCGGCTCGAGGAATCGGGCGAGGCCGAGGAAATCCGGCGGCGTCACGCCGAGTACTTCATCGCGCTTGCCGAGGCAAGCGAGGACGAGCGACAGGGTCCGGGGCAGATCGAGGTCTGGCATCGCTTTCGAACGGAGTGGGACAACGTGCGCGCCGCACTCGGGTGGACACTCGCGAGTGGCGAGATCGAGCTCGGGCTGCGGCTCGCCGGTTCGCTGGGCATGATCTGGCTCGACCAGAACGTCGCCGTCGAAGGCGAACGGTGGTTCCGAGCGCTGTTCGAGCAGGCAGAGCCCGTCGACGAGGAGATTCACGCGCAGGCGCTGATGGTCGCGTCCATGGTCGCGGGCGTCCGGAGCAACTTCGAGCAAGCGGCATCCTGGGGAGAGGAATCGCTCAGGCACTTTCGCGCTACGGGCTCGGAGCGCGGGATCGCCTGGGGGCTGACGACCATGGCCGTTCTTCCGCTCGAGCTCGACGACCCCGAGACCGCCGGCCCGATGCTCGAGGAAGCGGAGGCTCTCCACCGCAAGCTCGGCAACCCGGGCGGAGTCCGGCGGGTCCTGCACCTCCAAGGGCAGCAGGCGGCTGCCGTCGGGGACGTCGATCGTGGTCGCCGGCTCATACGTGAAGCCGCCGAGCTGTCCGAAGAAGCAGGCGACAGGTTCAGCGCCGCCAGCGGGCTCCATTCCCTCGGCGACCTCGAGCTCGCGGCCGGCGAGCTCCAAGCTGCCGAAACCGACTATCGCGACGCTCTGCAGCTCGCCTGGGACTCGGGCGCGGATCGGCTCGTCTGCTACGCCCTGGCGGGACTGGCCTCGACGGCGGCAAAGCGAGGAGACACCGAGCGGGCCGCAGTGCTGTGGGGCTTCGCCGAGGCCTACGAGTCTCGCCTCCGCTTCACGATGCGCCGGCGAAGCCTCTACGAGGAGCAATGCCGGCCGGCCTCGGCTGCGAATCCCGACCGGTCCGACGAAGGCAAGCGACTCGGCGTCGACGCTGCGGTGGAAATCGCTCTCTCCCTAGACTGATCCATCGATGGCGCCGCCGCCCTCGCTCCGCGACTGGATCGCGCTCCTCGAGCGCGAGGGTGAGCTCGTTCGCATCGACGCCGAGGTCGACCCGCACCTCGAGATCAGCGAGATCAACGACCGCGTGGTCAAGTCGGGCGGACCCGCCCTTCTCTTCACGAATCCCAAGGGCTCGTCCCACCCGCTCCTGATCAACCAGTTCGGGACCGAGCGCCGCATGTGCCTCGCGTTCGACTCGCCCAGCCTCGACGCAGTCGCCGGCCGGCTGGAGGAAGTGCTCGAGATGCAGCCGCCCCAGGGGCTCGCCGAGAAGGTGCGCGGGCTGAAGAAGCTCAAGTCGATCGCGGACTCGATGCCGAAGACGGTCCGCTCCGGTGCCGTCCAGGAGGTGGTCCTCGAAGGGGACGACGTCGACCTCGGTCGGTTGCCCGTCCAGACCTGCTGGCCGGACGACGGCGGGCCGTTCATCACCCTGCCCGCCGTGATCACGAAGGACCCGAAGACCGGCACGCGCAACGTCGGCATGTACCGGATGCAGGTGGTCGACCCGCGCTCGACGCTCATGCACTGGCAGCTCCACAAAGACGGCCGGATGGACTACCTGGCCACCGACGGGCGGCTGGACGTGGCCGTCGCGCTGGGGCTCGACCCGATCACGGCGTACTCGGCGAGCGCGCCGCTCCCGAAGCACATCGACGAGCTGATGCTCGCCGGCTTCCTGAAGGGCGAGCCGGTCGAGCTCGTCCGTTGCAAGACCGTCGACCTCGAGGTGCCGGCGAACGCCGAGATCGTCCTCGAGGGGTACGTCGAGCGGGGTGACGAGGGGCTCGAGGGGCCGTTCGGCGACCACACGGGCTTCTACACCGGCATCGAGCCGTTCCCCGTCTTCCACGTCACGGCGATGACGATGCGGCGCGATGCGATCTACCCGTCGATCGTCGTGGGCAAGCCGCCGCAGGAGGACGCCTGGCTCGGCAAGGCCACGGAACGGATCTTCCTCCCGGCGATCAAGATGACGGTGCCGGAGATCGTCGACTTCGACCTCCCCGTCGCCGGCGCGTTCCACAACTGCGCCATCGTCTCGATCCGGAAGCGCTTCCCGGGCCATGCCCGGAAGGTGATGCACGCGATCTGGGGCCTCGGGATGCTGAGCTTGACGAAGTCGATCGTGATCGTGGACGAGCACGTGAACGTCCACGACTACGCCGAGGTTTTCTTCTACGTCGGCGCCAACGTCGATGCGAAGCGGGACATCGAGTTGACCGAGGGCCCGCTCGACCACCTCGACCACGCGCCGACGCTCCAGTTCCTCGGCGGCAAGATCGGGATCGACGCGACCGCGAAGGGACCGCTCGAGGGCACCCGCGAGTGGCCGCCGGAGATCGAGATGACACCGGAGGTAAAGGCGCTCGTCGACGCGCGCTGGAGCGAGTACGGGCTCGACGCGGTGGCGGCGGAGCAGGACGGACAACGCAGCGCCTTGCAGCGTTTGTTGCGTCGTTGACAAGCAGATCCGCTCGCCGGTCTAATCCGTCTCGTAGACTCGCCGCGGACGAGCCGTAGAGGGAGGGCCTCACTGGAGCCGCACGGCGAAAACAAGCCGCATCTGCCGCCGCCGAGCATCTGGCCGATCGGGTTCGCCGTCGGCATCGCCTGTGTCCTCGTCGGCCTCGTCGTCAGCTTGCCCGCGGTCTTGGTCGGCGCGGTCATCACGCTCGTCTTCGGGTTCCTCTGGGCCCGCGACGTGATGACGCCGCGCGCCGGAGCGGAGCCGCCGCCCCCCGCGGCCGAGCCGGCGGTCGCAGGGGAGGATGAGCCGGCCGTCGAGCGCTACCCGCGCAACGTGTTCCTGGAGCTGACGACGCTCGCCTTGGGCGGAGTGATCACCGGCGTCGTCGCCCTTCCCGTGGCCGGCTTCGCCGTCCTCCCGGCGTTCACGCGCCCGGATCCCGAGGGTGTCGACATCGGCCCGCTCGAGAACTTCCCCGAGGGCGAGTGGCGGGAGGCGACCTTCCTCCTCGACCCGGCTTCAGGGGAGGTGTCGCGGCGAACGGCCTTCATACGCAGCAACGGCGACACCGACGGCGTGCCGAACATGACGCTCATCTCCAACCGCTGCGTCCACCTCGGCTGCCCCGTCCAGGGTGCAGGGCCGAGGAATGATGACGAGCGCGAGACGGTCGAGACCGAGCAGGCCGAGCTGACCATCACGCCCATCCTGCCCGCGAACTTCAGCTGCCCCTGTCACGGCGGTGCTTACGACACCGAGGGCAACCGGATTGCCGGCCCGCCCGTGCGCGCGCTCGACCGCTACAAGTTCGAGATCAGGAACGGCAACGTCATCCTGCTCGAGACCTACAGCGTCGGCGAGGTCGAGGGAGAGGGCGCGGACGCAGAGATCGTCGCCTACGGGATCCAGGGCCCGGGCGAGCACGTCGACGGCCTCTCCGGCCTCCTGTACCCGATCCAGCCGCAGGATCTCGAGTAGTGCTCCTCCCAGCAACACACGCCGACTTCTGGCCCGCGATCACGCGGCGCCAGAGCCCGCCCTCCTCCTCACCAAGGCTGCAAAGCCTTGCCTCGTCGGAGTGCGAACTCTGGCTTGGTGCTCGCGACCCAGAAGCTGGGCAGCGTCACTGGAAGGAGCACTGATGGCCGTCGTCCCGCCACCGAGCCGGCCCCGCAAGCGGGGGATCCTGGACAAGGTCATCCACATCGTGATGATCCCGCTCAACTGGCTGGAGGAGCGGTCGGGCATCGTCGGCGGGGTCAAGTACTTCCTCTTCCGCAAGGTGCCGTCCGACACGAACTGGTTCCACACGCTCGGCTCGGCCACCCTGACCGCCTTCCTCGTCCAGCTGGGGACCGGCGTGATCCTCGCCTTCTATTACAAGCCGCACCCGGACGAGGCGTACGAGTCGATCCGGCACATCACCCACGATGTGACGCTCGGCTGGCTCGTCCGCGGGATGCACCGTTGGGGCGCGAGCGTCTTCATCATCCTGTTGTTCCTGCACATGGCGCGCGTGTTCCTGTTCGGCGCCTACAAGTACCCGCGCGAGCTCAACTGGATCGTCGGTGTGCTGATCCTGCCGCTGGCGCTGCTCATGGGCTTCACGGGCTACCTGCTGCCGTGGGACCAGACGGCCTACTGGGCGACGGTCGTCGGCATCAACCTGAACGGAACCGGGCCGTTCGTCGGCCCGTTCCTGGCGCAGTTCTTACGTGGCGGCGACGAGATCGGCACCGACACGCTCACGATCTTCTACGCCACGCACATGCTGCTCCTGCCGGGCGCCCTCATCGCCCTGATCGGCCTGCACCTGTATCTCGTCGTGCGCCTCGGCGTCAGCTCGCCGCCGTGGTCAGAGGAGGCCGCCGGCAAGGACCGCCCCGAGCCCAGGCCGAGCGGCGAGCCGGGGCTCGTCCGCCCGAGCCCCCGGGGAGGGAGGCCCCGAAGTGAGTAGGGCGCAGGACGAGCGGAGGGCGCAGCACTCGCGCTACAAGGAGGACGTCGAGACCCGCGGGAAGCCGTTCTTCCCCTACGCGATGTTCCACGACACGGTCATGAGCCTCGTCGTGGTCATCGTGATCGTGGGCCTCGCCTGCGTCTGGTACTTCACGGCGGAAGAGGCGGCGGATCCTGAAGGCGCCTCCGGCTCCGGCCGGCTCGGCGTGCTCTACGAGGAGAAGGCGGATCCTGGGACGACGAGCTTCGTCCCGCGGCCGGACTGGTACTTCTACTTCCTCTTCTACCTCCTCCGGATCTTCAAGTGGCCGGACTCGGTGGTGCTCGGCACGGTCGGGATCCCGACCATCGCGTTGATCCTCCTGCTGGCGCTGCCGTTCATGGACCGGCGGCGTGAGCGGCGGCTTTCGAGGCGCCCCGTGGCGGTCATCGCCGTCGTCCTCACCGCGGTCACGATGGGAGTCCTGACGTACAAGGGCGCGGTGGCGGAGGAGGCAGCTGAGGCTGCGGGTTCCGTCCCGACTTGGATCGAGGACTACAACATCCCCGAGGGCGACGCACAGGAGGGCGCCGAGATCTTCGCCGTCTCCGGCTGCCTGAACTGCCACACGTACGGGGGTGAGGGCTCGCCCAACCTCGGAGCTCCGGACCTCACCGAGGAGGGGAACCGCAACCGCGGTCTCCAGTGGCAGATCGACCACCTCGAGTGCCCGAGTTGCATCACCCCGGGCTCGCAGATGCCGCCCTTCGAGGACCTCGGAGAGGAGAACCTCCGCAAGCTTGCCGCCTTCCTCGAGGCCTCGCGGGGCGAGGGCGGCGGCGAAGAATCCGAGGGTTAGATGCGCGTTTTCCTCGGGATCACAGGCGCGTCGGGCGCGCCGTACGCCGCGCGGATCCTCGAGGGCTTGGCGGCGGCGGACTGCGAGGTCGGTGTCTCGGCGTCGGAGGCCGGCGTCCAGGTGATCGCCACCGAGCTCTACGGCGAGCCGAGGCTGCCGCGGGACGAGGTGCTGAGCCGGTTCACGGAGCGGGTCGGCGGCGCTGTGACGGTCTACGACCCGCACGACTACTCGTCGCCCTTCGCGAGCGGGTCGGCGAAGGTCGACGGCTACGTCGTCTGCCCCTGCTCGATGGCGACCGCCGGGACGATCGCCGGCGGCGGCGAGGCGAACCTCGTCCACCGCGCGGCGGGCGTCGCGCTGAAGGAGGGTCGGAAGCTCGTCCTCGTCCCGCGTGAGACGCCGCTCTCGACGATCCACCTGGAGAACATGCTGCGGCTGCGGAACGCCGGCGCGGTCATCCTCTTCGCGGCCCCGGGCTTCTATCACCAGCCCGAGTCGATCGACGACCTCGTCGACTTCGTCGCCGGCCGCTGCCTGGCGCAGCTCGGGCTCGACACGGCGCTCGTGAAGGCGTGGGGCGACGAGTGACCGCGCAGACCGGCCAGCTCCCGCCCGAGGGCGTCGAGACGATGTTCGACCGGATCGCACCGGTCTACGACTTCATGAACCACGCCATGACGGCCGGGCTCGATCGCCGCTGGCGCCGACTGACGGCCGAGGCGGTGGTCGCGCCTGGGGACAAGGTGCTCGACGCCTGCTGCGGGACCGGTGATCTCGCTCTCGCAAGCCTACGGCTCCTCGGATCGGGCGGCGAGGTGACGGGCCTCGACTTCTCCGAGCGGATGCTCGAGCGGGCGCGGCGCAAGTCGAGTGAGATCGAATGGATACGAGGCGACCTCCTGCGGCTGCCGTTCCCGAACGAGACCTTCGACGCGGTGACGGTCGGATTCGGGGTGCGCAACGTCGAGGACCTCGATGCCGCTCTCGGCGAGCTCCGGCGGGTGCTGAAGCCCGGCGGCCGGCTGGCGATCCTGGAGATCGTGCGGCCGCGCGGCCCTCTGAAGGTCTTCTACCGCGCCTGGTTCGACGGCCTCGTGCCGCTCGCCGGCAAGGTGCTCCCCGGCGGCGCCGCCTACAGCTACCTGCCGGCCAGCGTCCGTCGTTTCCCGGGGCCCGAGGAGCTGGGCGAGCGCGTCCGCGCCGCCGGCTTCGACCGAGTCGCGCACCGCCTCCTCGGCGGCGGCATCGTCGTCCTGATGGTCGCCGAATCCACAGCGGACGGGTCCGGTGCCAGGCACCGGCCGCGTCCGCAAGGGACACCGGCGTGATTGCCCTCGCCCCGGCCCTGATTTCCACAGTCGACAGGTCCGGTGCCAGGCACCGGCCGCGGCCGCCGGAGACACGGCCGTGACAGCCCTGGCGGCCGTGCAGGCAACGCCGGGCCTCGACGGCTACCTGGAGGCCCTGGAGGATCGGCTGCGCGAGACGGTCGCAAGCCATCCCGGCACGGTCTGCCGAGGCCGGCGCCGAGGCGCTCGCGGCCGGCGGGAAACGGCTGCGTCCGCTGCTCGTCTTCCTGTCGTCGCGAGACGCGAGCGACGCCCTGCCGGCGGGGATCGCCGTCGAGCTCGTCCACATGGCGAGCCTCGTCCACGATGACCTGATCGACAGGGCGGCGCTCCGCCGGGGGCGTGAGACGGCATGGCGCACGCACGGCTCGGTCGGGGCACGCGCCACCGGCGACTACCTCTTCGCACGCGCCTTCTCCGAGCTGGCTGCGACGGGCGACGCCGACGGGGTTCGCCTGCTCGCCGGCGCCGCGCTCTCCCTCGTCCGCGGCGAGGCGCTCCAGCACGAGCAGGCTCACCGACCGGATACGAGCGAGGACGAGTACCTCCGCCGCTGCACGCTGAAGACCGCGGAGCTCTTCCGCGCCGCCTGCCTGCTCGGGAGCCGCGACGACGCGCTGGGCCGCTTCGGGCTCGCGCTCGGCGTCGCCTTCCAGATCACCGACGACATCCTCGACTGCTCGGGCACGACGATCGAGACCGGGAAGCTCGCGGGAAACGACCTGCGCGAGGGAACGCCGACCCTGCCCCTCATCCTCGCCGCCCGTGACGACGAGGTCGTCCGCGACGCGCTGGCCGGCGGGCCGCTCGACGGCGTCCTGATCCGCGTCGCGCAGACGGGGGCGCTCGAGCGTGCGCGGGACGTCGCGCTCCGGTACGCGGCGGAGGCGCGCTCCCACCTGGACGGCCGCGGGTACCGTCCGGAGCTGGAGGCCCTGACGCACATCGTGGTCGAGCGAAGGAACTAGTGCCTGTCGCCGTCTCGAACCTGGAGTCCGTCGCCGAGAAGGTCGAGGCCGGCGAGCGGCTCGACTTCGAGGACGGCCTCGCACTGCTCGAGACCGACGACCTGCTGGGCCTCGGCGAGCTCGCCGACACCGCGCGCCGCCTGCGCGGCGGTACGAACGACGCGTACTTCGTCCAGAACCTCTACTTGAATCAGACGAACGTCTGTCGCGTGAAGTGCAAGTTCTGCGCGTTCGCGGTCACGCAGAAGCAGGAGGGCGCCTACACGTACACGGGCGAGGAGCTCGTCGAGGACGCCCTCAGGCAGCGTGAGCTGACCGGCTTCACCGAGATCCACATGGTCGGCGGCGAGAGCCCGCACGTGGACTTCGACTACTACGTCGAGATCGTCCGCCAGCTGAAGCAGGCCATGCCGGACGTCCACCTGAAGCTCTTCACGGCGAGCGAGATCCACCACATGACGACGTTGTCGGGCCTCACCCACGAACAGGTGCTCCGGGAGCTCAGGGACGCCGGGCTCGGCTCGCTCCCCGGCGGCGGCGCAGAGGTCTTCGCCGACCGCGTCCGTGCGCTGGTCGCACCAGGCAAGGAGCACCCCGAGATCTGGCTCGAGATCCACAGGATCGCCCACGCGCTCGGGATCCCGACGCACTGCACGATGCTCTACGGGCACGTCGAGACGTACGAGGAGCGGGTCGACCACTGGCTTCGGCTCCGCGACCTCCAGGACGAGACCGGCGGCTTCCTCGCCTTCATCCCGCTCGCCTTCCACCCGGAGAACACGGTCTTCGAGCAGCGCGGCTGGAAGCACACGCACGGCTCGGACGACCTGAAGATGATGGCCGTGTCGAGGCTCCTGCTCGACAACGTCGACCACATCAAGGCCTACTGGATCATGATGGGCATGCCCATGGCGCAGGTCGCGCTGCACTTCGGCGCCGACGACGTCCAGGGCACCGTCGTGCGCGAGGAGATCTTCCATTCCGCCGGCGCGCGCACCGAGACCGAGCAGAAGATCGAGGAGCTCGTCCGTTACGTAGAGGCCGCGGGGCGGACCCCGGTTCAGCGCGACACGCTCTACAACGAGGTCCGGCGGTGGGCGGCGTGACCGAGTTCATCTCCGCCGTCCCGGTCATCCCTTCGCGGGAGATCGAGGCGAGCGCGGCCTGGTACCGCGACCGTCTCGGCTTCGACGTCTTTCACAGCGAGCCCGAGTACGGGATCGTCGGGCGCGGCGAGACCTGGATCCACTTCTGGGGGCCGAGCGGGATTCCGCCCGAGCGCTCGGACACGATGATCCGCGTGGGCGTGCGCGGGATCGATCCGCTCTACGAGCACTGCAAGGCGGAAGGGATCGTCCATCCGAATGCGCCACTCAAGGACACGCCCTGGGGCTTCCGTGAGTTTTCGGTCAGCGACCACGACGGGAACCTCGTCACCTTCTTCGAGCCTCCTCCGGACGACGAGCCCCGCGAGCCCGAATGATCCGCCTCGGCCGCATCTCCTACCTGAACATGGCGCCCGTCTTCCACGGGCTCGAGGCGGACGTGGAGGAGATTCGCGGCGTCCCGACCGAGCTCAACGCGGCGCTGTTGGACGGGCAGGTGGACGTCGCGCCGATCTCGTCCATCGAATGGGCGCGGAACTCCCGCGAGCTCCTCTTGCTGCGACGCCTCTGCGTCTCGTCGGAGGGCGCGGCAGGGTCGATCCAGCTCGTGACCGACCTGCCGCTCTCCGAGGTCCGGGCGGTGGCGGTCACGCCGGAGAGCGCGACCTCGACGGTGCTCACCAAGGTGCTGCTCTCGCGTGCCGAGCTCGTTCCTCTCGGCGAGGAGGCCGACGCGAAGCTGCTGATCGGCGACGCCGCGCTGCGGAGCGCGTTCGACGATCCGACGCCGCACTACGACCTCGGCCGCCTCTGGCTGGAACGGACGGGCCTGCCGATGGTCTTCGCCGTCTGGGCCTGTCCGGATCCGCCGCCCGAGGGGATGCTCGAGCTCGAGGAGGCGCTCGTCGAGTCCGTCAAGCGCGCCCGCCGCGAAGCTGGGACGCTTGCGGCCGAGGTCAGCGCCGAGTACGGGTACCCGGCGGGCTGGATCGCCCGCTACTTCGAGCAGCTGCGCTACAGCTTCGGCTCCCGCGAGCGGGCGGGGCTGCGCCGCTTCCTCGAGCTGGCGCGGGACGCGGGTGAGCTGGACGTGGTTCCCGACCTCCGCTTCGTCGACGAGCCGGTGCCCGCGTGATGCTTAGTAACACTCTGTTACTAAGTCCCAGAAGCCGCAGGAACGGGGCGCTTCGTGGCTAGTAACACTCTGTTACTTGGATCCCCGGCGGTCGGAGAGATCCTTGCCAAGGCCCTCGACGGCCAGCGGATCACGGACTCCGAGGCGCTCGCGTTGCTCGAGTCCCGCGACCTTGTCGCCGTCGGGAAGGCGGCCGACGAGCTCCGCCGCCGGCGCACGAACCCCGACCGGATCACGTTCATCGTCGACCGGAACGTCAACTACACGAACGTCTGCTACACGGACTGCGACTTCTGCGCCTTCTACCGCCGGCCGGGCGACAAGAACGAGGGCTACCTCCTCCCCAAGCCCGTGATCTTCAAGAAGATCGAGGAGACGCTCGCGATCGGCGGCACCGGCGTCCTCATGCAGGGCGGGCACCACCCCGACCTCGGGATCGAGTACTACGAGGATCTCTTCAGCTCGATCAAGGCGCGGTACAAGGTGCATCTCCACGTCCTCTCGCCGCCCGAGGTGCAGCACATCGCCCGGCGGTCGAAGCTGACGATCCCGCAGACGCTGACCCGGCTCCGCGACGCCGGGATGGACTCGCTGCCCGGCGGGGGCGCCGAGATCCTCGTCGACCGCGTGCGCCGGATCATCGCCCCGAAGAAGACGACGTCGTCGGAATGGATCGGCGTCATGCGCGACGCGCAGCGTCTCGGGATCTCGACGACGGCGACGATGATGTACGGCCACGTCGAGACGATCGCCGACCGGGTCGAGCACATGCGGCGGATTCGCGAGCTCCAGGACGAGACGCACGGCTTCCGCGCGTTCATCTCCTGGACGTTCCAGGCGGACGGCAACCGCCTCGCGGCCAAGGTGCCGAAGGAAGCGATGCCGACATCCTTCGACTACCTCCTGACCCAGGCCGTCAGCCGGATCTACCTCGACAACGTCGACCACATTCAGTCCTCGTGGGTGACACAGGGGATGAAGGTCGGGCAGGTCGCGCTGAGCTTCGGCGCCGACGACCTCGGCTCGGTGATGATCGAGGAGAACGTGGTCTCGGCTGCCGGCACGACGCACCGCGCGACGACCGAGGACTTCGTGAAGACGATCCGCGCGCTCGGGAAGACGCCCGTGCAACGGGACACGCTCTACCGCGACGTCAAGGTCTGGAACTAGGTCCCAGTCGCTTCGCGCTCGGCGCGCTCTTGAGCAAGCCGCCGTGCCTCCAGATCGGCCCAGCCTTTCGCTTGCAGCTCTCGCAGCAGCCGAACCGTTGGATGATCTTCCGCCCAGCGCCGACGCTCTTCCTTAGTCCTCTTCCGCTTCCTCATCATCCTCCAAGGCGGCGTGGATGTCGCGAAGCTCCACGACGATGTCGGCGAGTGCCGCCAGGATACCCAGCACTTCGATGCGGTAGATCACGGGCTCCGGCTCGTCGACGCTCGACATGCGACCATCGTGTCCATGGAGTCAAACGTCCGCAAGATGGCCGAAACGACCACCCCCTGGAGCTGGTACCGCGACCCCACGGTGCTCGAGCGTGAGGAGGACGCGATCTTCCGGCGCACCTGGCAGTACGTCGGCGTTCTCGGCGAGCAGAACGTCGTGCCGGGCCGCGCGGGCCGCGTCCCCGTGGTCGTCGTACGCGACGAGACCGGCGCCGAGCGCGCGTTCGTCAACGTCTGCCGCCACCGCGGCTCGGTGGTCGTCGAGGAGCCCGGCTCGCGGAAGACGCTCCAGTGCGGCTACCACGCCTGGACCTACGACCTCGACGGCTCGCTGCGCTCGGCACCCCGAGCCGAGGAGCTGGGCGACCGCTCCGACCTCGGGCTCGTCGAGCTCCGGCTCGGCGCGTGGGGCCCGTTCCGCTTCGTGAACGTCGACGGCGACGCGCCGCCGCTCGAGGACGTGCTCGGCGAGGTGCCCGAGATGCTCGCCCAGGGCGGCATCCACGTGGAGGCGCTCGCGTTCCACCACCGCGTCGACTGGGAGCTCTCGGCGAACTGGAAGATCGCGACCGAGAACTTCCTCGAGTGCTACCACTGCGCCGTCGCCCATCCCGGCTTCTCGAGCATGGTGGAGACCGGGCCCGACGAGTATCGGCTCGAGGCGCGCCCGTGGCATCTCAGCCAGTTCGGCCGCCTGAAGGATCCGACCGGCGCGCCGCTGCCCGAGGGCCAGTTCCACCTGCTCTGGCCCAACACCGGCATCAACGTCTTCCCCGGCCGGCCGAACCTCTCGATCGGCCCGATCCTCCCGCTCGCACCCGACCGGACCCGCCGTGTCCTGGACTACTTCTTCGCCCCTGACGAGGACGAGGCCTGGATCGCCGAGTTCCTCGAGTTCGACGACCAGGTGGGGCGTGAGGACTCGAAGCTCATCGAGTCCGTGCAGCGCGGCGCCGGCTCGGGCGTCATCCCCGACGGACGCCTGCTCCCTGAGAGCGAGCAGCTCGTCGCCGCGTTCCAGGAGCGCCTGCGGGAGACGCTCGCCTAGCCCGACTGGAAAGGAGCCGCAAAACCGATGCCGCACTTCCTCTACAAGCTAATTCCGCCTAGGCCCACGTTTCCGGCCGATATGACTGAACAAGAAGGCGCGATCATGCAGCAACACTTCGGGTACTGGGCGACGCTCATCGAGGAGCGCCAGGCGGTGGCATACGGCCCGGTGATGGATCCGAAAGGCACCTACGGGATCGCGGTCGTCGAGGTGGAGAACGACTCGGACGCCCAGCGGATTGCGGAAGGCGATCCGGCGACCACGTCAGATGCTGGGTTCGGATTCGAATTGCATCCGATGCCGGATGCGATCGTCCGTCCGTAGCTAGCCGCCACCCGCAGCCTCGGCCCGCCGCAGGCCGCGCAGAGCCCACACCGAGAAGCCGCCGATCAGCGCAACGGCCGCGGCGAACGCCGCGCCTACTCCCTCCGGTTGGCCGGCGATCAGGCTTCGGCCGGCCTCGAGGAGCAGCGTGACGGGATTGAGCCGCGCGATCGCCTCCAGCCAGCCGGCGAGCAGCTCGACGGGGACGAAGACCGGCGCGAAGAAGAGCGAGAGGAAGATCGGCAGCTGCATGAGCGGCGCCGCCTGAAGTGTCCGGAACCGCATCGCGATCCCCGCCGACCAGAGCAGTCCGCACGCGTTCACCAGCACCGCGAGCAGGTACAGGCCGAAGAGGTCGACACCGTTTCCGCCCACCTCCATCCCGGCGAGCACCGCGACGGAGGTGAGGACCGTCGCCGTCAGCGCCCAGCGTCCGAGCGCGCCGAGCCCGTAGCCGAGCAGGATGCCGCGCCGATCGGGTGCGGCGACCATCAGGCGGCGCGCGAACCCGGTCTCGAAGTCGCGAACGATTCCGAATCCGGTGAAAACTCCTGCAAATGCAGCTGATTGAAGCAGCACGAAGACGAACTGGAACGCCGTGTAGCCGACCGGGAACTGGAAGCCGGGCACGTCGTTCACGCGCGAGAGGCCGCCCGCAAAGGCGACGAAGAAGAACATCGGGAACGCGAGGCCGGGGATCAGCAGCGACGGCGTCGTGAAGTTGTTGTGCAGCATCCGCCAGCCGACGGCGAGCGCGACGCTGATAGTGCTCCTCACGTTCGCTCCATCCGCGTGCGCAGTGAGAGCGTCGAGAGGGTGAGCCCGACGATCGCCAGGCCGATCGAGATCGCGAAGCCGAGCGCGAGAGCCTCCTCGTTCCATCCTTCGATGACCAGGCTCCGGATCGCCTCGATCAGGTACGAGACGGGGTTCAGCGACGCCGCGGTCTGGAACCAGTCCGTTTCGATCAGGTTCCGGGGCAGGTTCATCGACGAGATGAACAGGAACACGAAGAACACCGGGAAGAGGCTGTGCACCGCTTCGGTCGAGCCCGTGCGCAGCGCGGCGAGTGCGCCGAAGGAGCCGAAGGCGATCACGATCAGCACCGCGAGAACGAAGATCACGGCCGTGCCGAGGACGCCGGTCTCGATGCGTACGCCGATCGCGAGGCCGACGGCCAGGTACCAGATCGCCTGCACGACGCCCATCACGATCACGCCGCCGAGGTGACCGACGAGCAGCGCGGCGCTCTGCATCGGCGTCAAGGCGAGCCGGTTCAGGAAGCCGGTCTGGATGTCCCGCGCCAGGTCGACGCCTGCATTCACGGTCGCGAAGAGCGCACCCTGGATGAACGGGAACGCCAGGAAGAAGGCGAGGAAGGAGTCGGTCGGGAACCCGGGCAGGCTGGTGGCGGCGTCGAGCCCGCCAGTGTTCACCGCCATGAGGGCGAGCGGGAAGACGAGTGGCGTGATCCAGTTCGCGGGCTGGCGGATCGTGCGGATGACCGAGCGCTGCGCGAGGTGGAGGACCTGCGAGCCGAGGTTCACGCGGCCTCGTCCGGCTCCGGCGGCTCCTCCTCGGAGCCCTCGAGCGAGCGTCCGGTCTTGGCCAGGAAGACGTCGTCCAGCGTCGGGGCATGGAGGTGAAGGTTGGCGACCTCGACCTGGGCGGAGTCGAGCGCGCGGACGATGTCGGCCAGGTCGCCCTGGCCGTCGAGCCGGACCGCCACCCCGGCGGTCGAGGGCTGGAGCGCTCCGAAGCGATGGAAGATGTCCTCGACCGCGGCCGGCTCGGTTCCGTCGGCCGGAACCGCCTCGACCGTCGGCCGTCCGATCTCGGCCTTCAGCGCCGCCGGTGTCCCTTCGGTGACGAGCCTGCCGTGGTCGATGATTCCGACCCGGTCGGCGAGCAAGTCGGCCTCCTCGAGGTACTGCGTGGTGAGGAAGACGGTGACGCCCTCGTCGCGCTTGAGGCGCACGACCTCGTCCCAGAGCGCGCTCCGGCTCTGCGGGTCGAGCCCGGTCGTCGGCTCGTCGAGGAACAGGATGCGCGGCCGGTGCCCGAGTGCGAGAGCGAGGTCGAGACGGCGCTTCATCCCGCCCGAGTAGCCGCCGATCTTGCGGTCGGCGGCGAGCCGGAGGCCGACCCGCTCGAGCAGCTCGTCCGTTCGCGGGCCGCGCTCCGCGCGTGGGATCCCGTGGAGCGCCAGCTGGAGCCTCAGGTGCTCGCGGCCGGTGAGGAGGGGGTCGAGCGCTGCCTCCTGGAGCGCCGCGCCGATCGTCTTCCGCACGGCCGGGCCCTGCTTGACGATGTCGTAGCCGCCCACCCGTGCGCTTCCGGCCGTCGGCGGCAGCAAGGTCGTGAGCATGTGAACCGTTGTGGATTTGCCGGCGCCGTTCGGCCCGAGGAAGCCGTAGATCTCGCCCGGGGCGACGTCGAGGTCGATCCCGGCAACCGCGCGAATGCCGCCCTTGAACTCCCGCACCAGGCCACGAACCTCGATCGCGAGCTCCATATCGTGAGCCTACCCATGTACGAATGCTGTAAAGGCGAGGCTTGCCCGCCCCGGCTTTTCGATAGCCTCGACCAGGGTCGATGCTGAGGAAGGCGATCATTTTCTGCCTGCTCGCAGGCATTTTCGCGTCACCGGCGGCGGCGCAGCAGAAGCTGCTGATGCCCGGCGTCACCTACAGGAAGCAGCTTCAGTTCACCCGTTTCGGGCCCCAGACGCTGCACATCCTCACGGCCCCCAAGCCCGGCGGGCTGTACGGCCTGAAGCCCGTGCTCTCGAACGGCGCCGCGGTCGGCCGCGAGCGCGTGACCTCGATGCAGAGGCGCGCAGCGGCGAGCGCCACCGTCGCCGGCGTCAACGGGGATCTCTTCACCTGGGCCGACGGCATCCCGTCGAGCGGGCTGATCCAGGACGGCGTCCTCCGCACGACGCCGCACCCGAAGCGCTCGATGCTCGGCGTCGACGCTGTGGGCAACCTCCGGGTCGACAGGATCGCCATGCTCGGCACCTGGCAGGGATCCGGCCCGCGCCGGCCGATCCATCTGGTGAACCGGCCGCCCGGTCCGAACGGCACCACGCTCTACACGCCGTCCTACGGACCCACGACGCCGACGGGGACCGGGATCTTCGAGGCCGTGCTTTCGCCGTTCCCGTCGTCGACGCCGAACGCCGATCTCGTCGGCTTCGTGTCGGAGAACCGGCGCGGCGGTACACCGATCCCCGCGGGCGGCGCCGTGCTCGCCTCGCGCGGATCGCAGGGTCAGCGTCTCGCCGTCGAGGGCCCGGCGGGCGAGATGGTCACCGCTCGGCTCGTGCTCCGGCCCGAGTGGCGCGACGTTCCCGACGCGCTGGGCGGCGGCCCCGAGCTGATCCGGCAGGGTCGACCGATCTTCCGGCCCAACGAGGACTTCGGCACGTACCACCTGAACCGCAGGCACCCGCGAACCGCGGTCGGGCAGCGCAGGGACGGACGGATCGTGATGGTCGTCGTCGACGGCCGCCGGCCCGGCTACTCGTCCGGCATGACGAACTTCGAGCTCGCGCAGCTGATGATGCGTCAGGGCGTCGTGACCGCCTCCGCGCTCGACGCGGGCGGCTCCTCGACGATGGCGTTCGACGGCAAGCTGCTCAGCCGACCGTCCGACTCGGGCGGCGAGCGGCTCGTCTCCGAGGCGCTGCTCGTCACGTACTACGGCGTCCATGCGCCTGAAACCGAGCCGTCGTTCTCGCCCAACGGCGACGGCGCCGGCGACCGGCAGCGGCTCGAGTACAAGCTCGTGAAGCAGTCCACGGTCACGGCAACGCTCACCGGTCCGGACGGTGTGGCGCGTCCGCTCGACTCGGGCGAGCGCAGGCCGGGCATCTACCGCTTCGCGTTTGCCGGGACCTCGCGCCGTGGCGGCCAGGCCGCCGAGCCGGAGGGCAGGTGGCGCTGGGCGATCACCGCGGTCGACACCGAGGGCCGGCGCTCGACGGCCGCCCGCTCGTTCAGCCTCAACAACACGCTCGGCTTCATCACCGTCCGGCCGACCCGCCTGGCTGTCACCAGGCGGCGCGGCGGTCGTCTCCTGATCGGGTTCACGCTCACGCGCCCGGCTCGGGTCAGCGTCACCATCAACTCGAAGACCGGCCAGCTGCTGCGTGTCGTACGGAACGCGAACGCCCGGGCCGGCAAGGTCGAGGTGCTCTGGAACGGCCGCTACCCGAACGGGAAGACGGTCTTCAGCGGGAACTACGTCGCCAAGGTCGTGGCCACGAACCGCACCGGCCGCGTCGAGCTGGCGCGATCGTTCCGGGTCAGGCGCCGGTAGCCACCGTAGACTCAGTCGCCGTGCCGGCGGCCTCGATCCTGTCCGCGATCACCGACGCGCTAACCGAGATCGTGGGCGACCACGGCGTGTACGCCGTCTTCGTCCTGATGTTCGTGGACGCCGTGCTGCCGGCGGCCAGCGAGCTCGTCATGGTCTACGCCGGAGCCGTTGCGGCAGGAGCCTTCGCCGGCCAGAACGTCGTCGTCTTCGGAGAGACGATCGAGTCCGAGCCGTGGGCCTATGTCGCCATGGCGACCGCGGGCGCGGTCGGATACATCCTGGGCTCGATCATGGGCTGGGCGATCGGCTACTACGGCGGGAGGCCGTTCGTCGAGCGGCACGGGCGGTGGCTGCACGTGACGCCACACACGCTCGAGCGCGCGGAGAAATGGTTCGACCGCTACGGCGACTGGGCGGTCGCCATCGGGCGGGTGACGCCCGTCGTGCGCTCGTTCATCGCGATTCCGGCCGGGGTCTTCCGCATGCCGCTCGGCCGCTACACGCTGCTGACCATCCCGGGATCCGTCATCTGGGCATTCGCGTTCGCCGGGATCGGCTGGGCGGCGGGGTCGAGCTGGGAGGAGTTCCACCACGGCTTCCGGTACGCCGAATACGTCGTTGCCGCGGGGATCGTGCTCGTGGTCGCGGCGGGGATCTGGCGTCATCGCCGCTCGTCTAGGATGGGACGCCGTGCCGAAGATCCCGCTCGTTGACGTCGCGGCGCAGTACGGGCCGCTCACGGACGAGCTACGGAGCCGATTCGATGCAGTCCTCGAGTCCTCCGAGTTCATCCGTGGACCGAACGTCCGCGCCTTCGAGGAGGAGGCTTCCGCCTACCTCGGAGTAAAGCGCGCCGTCGGGGTCGCCAACGGCACCGACGCGATCGTCCTCGTGCTCGACGCGATGGGGATCGGCCCCGGCGACGAGGTGATCTGCCCGGCGTTCACGTTCTATGCGACCGCCGAGGCGATCGTCCGGCGCGGCGCGACGCCGGTCTTCGCCGACATCGACGCCGCGACGCTGAACCTCGATCCGGAGGACGTGTCGGGCCGGATCACCGACCGGACGCGGGCGATCATGCCCGTCCACCTCTTCGGCCGCCCGGCGCCGCTCGCGGAGCTCGCGTCGCTCGGCCCGCCCCTGATCGAGGACGCCGCGCAGGCATTCGGCGCGCCCGGAATCGCGCAGACGGGCATCGCCTCGACCTTCAGCTTCTACCCGACGAAGAACCTGTTCTGCCTCGGTGACGGAGGTCTGGTGACCGCGAACGACGAAGACCTCGCCGAGAGAGTGCGCATGCTCGCCTTCCACGGTTCTCGCGACAAGACCGAGTTCGAGCTCGTCGGCTACAACTCGCGGCTCGACGAGCTTCAGGCCGCCTTCCTGCGCGTCTTCCTGGCGCACCTCGACGAGTGGACGCGGGGCCGCCGCGAAGCCGCCGCGCGCTACGCGGCACTCGGTCTCGGCGAGCTCGTCGAGATGCCCGAGGACGAGCCGGGCCACGTCTACCACCTCATCGTGTCGCGCTCGCCCGACCGCGACCGGATCCGTGAGGCCCTGGGCGCCGCGGAGATCGCGTCCGCGAGCTACTACGTCACGCCGCTGCACCTCCAGCCCGCGCTGCGTTTCCTCGGCTACGAGCCCGGCTCGCTGCCCGAGACCGAGCGCGCTGCCAAGGAGAACTTCTCCGTGCCGCTCTGGCCCGGGATCCCGGCGGGGACACAGGAGCGCGTCGTCGAGACGGTCCGTTCCGCCGTGGGAGCCCCGGTCAGCTAGATGCTCCCGGTCAACCGCCACCGGCTCTGGCAGCTCGCGGCCGACGCGGCGCTGATCGGGCTCGCGTGGTGGCTCGCCTTCCAGCTGCGCTTCGACTTCGACGTCCCGGCCAACTTCAGGGACGGGCTCTGGGCGACGGTCGCCATCGTCGTCGCGATCAAGCTCGCCGTCTTCGTCGCCTTCGGCTTCTACAACCGCTGGTGGCGCTACGTGTCCACGAAGGACATGTGGCGGGCGGCCCTGGGCGTCGTCGTCGCCTCGGTGATCGCCGCGAACGCGATCTACTTCCTCGATCCGTTCGAGCGCCGGCTGCCGCGAGGCGTCGCGCTCATCGACGGCGTCCTCCTGCTCGGCCTCGTCGCCGGCACCAGGCTCGCGGCCAGGAGCATCTTCGAGCGCCCCTCGGCCTCGCGGCTCGTCGCCCGCGGCAAGGAGGTCATCGTCGTCGGCGCGGGAGACGCCGGCCAGCTCGTGATCAAGGAGATGCAGCGGTCGCGCCAGCTCGGCTACACGCCGATCGGGATCGTCGACGACGACCCGCGCAAGAAGAACCTGCGCGTGCACGGCGTCCGCGTGCTGGGCATGACGGACGAGCTGCCGCACATCCTGCGCGACAACCGGCCGGACGAGCTCCTGATCGCGATCCCGTCCGCGTCCGGTGAGCAACGTCAGCGCGTCGTGGAGGTCGCGCGCCGCGAAGGCGTGCCCGTCAAGACGCTGCCGGGCATCTACGAGCTGATCGCCGACGAGGGGAACCTCGCCGCGCAGATCCGACCCGTGCAGGTGCAGGACGTCCTCGGCCGCGAGCCCGTCGAGGTCGATCTCCCGGCGATCTCGTCGTACCTCGAGGGCGAGACCGTGCTCGTCACCGGCGCCGGCGGCTCGATCGGCTCGGAGCTCTGCCGCCAGATCGCCCGCGCGAACCCGGCGCGCCTGATCCTCCTCGACCAGGGCGAGACGCCGCTCTTCGAGATCGAGCGCGAGCTCGTCGACGAGCGCGAGTTCACGGCGAGCATCCCCGTGCTGGCCGACGTGTCCAACCGGGCCAAGATCCGACAGGTCTTCGAGCGCTACCAACCCGGTGTCGTCTTCCACGCGGCGGCCTACAAGCACGTCCCGCTGATGGAGGCGAACCCGCTCGAGTCGATCCGCAACAACGTCCTCGGGACGAAGGTCGTCGCCGACGCTGCGGTCGAGTTCCGGGCGAAGCGCTTCGTCCTCGTCTCGACCGACAAGGCGCTGAACCCGAAAGCGGTCTACGGGCAGTGCAAGGCGCTCTGCGAGTGGATCACCGAGGCCTACGGCTGCCGCGAGGACGTCGAGACGCGGTTCATGGCCGTGCGGTTCGGCAACGTCCTCGGCTCGGCGGGCAGCGTGATCACGATCTTCCGGCGCCAGATCGCCACCGGCGGGCCGGTCACGATCACGCACCCGGAGATGACCCGCTACTTCATGACGATCCCCGAGGCGTCGTCGCTCGTCGTCCATGCGGGCGCGATCGGCGGACGGGGCGAGATCTTCGTCCTCGACATGGGTGACCCGGTCTCGATCCTCGAGCTGGCGCGGGACATGATCCGCCTTTCCGGCCGGGAGCCCGAGCGGGAGATCCCGATCGCGTTCATCGGCGTCCGCGCCGGCGAGAAGCTCCACGAGGAGCTCTGGGGGCCGGACGAGGAGATCGCCGAGACCTCGCACCCGAAGATCAGCCGGGCGCGCCGGGCGCCGATCGCGGCGGGGTGGCTCGACGAGCAGCTTGTGGAGCTCGAGCGCCTGGTCGAAGAGGGGGAGACGCTCGAGGCTGTCTCCCGGCTCACCACCATGGTGCGTGCGCCGCAGCGGCGCGATGCCACCGATCGCGCCGCCGACCCGACCTCAGTCGAGCGGCAGCAGCAGGTCGAGCATCTCGACGGGGTCACGCCGGACCCGTCGCACCGCGCCTGAGTCCCGCTTCGAGACGACGAGCGCCCGCGGGTCGGTAATCGGCACCAGCCGCTTGCTGCGGATCAGCTCCTCGTCGACGCCGCCGAGCCGGCCTCCGAACGTCGTGTAGACCGGGACGCCGAGGGCCGCCGCCTCGCGGTTCATCGTCCCGCCGGCGGAGACGACGAGGTCGGACAGGCCGATCAGGCTCTGCGCGTCCACGGCCCGCTCGGGGACGACCACGGCGGGCAGCTCGAGGCCCCGCACGTACGCGCCCTGCTCCTGCGTGCGGGGGAGGACGACGACCTGCACGTCCTCCTGGTGCCCGAGGTGGTCGAGCACCTGCGGGAACAGCGGGTTCGACGTCCGGTGGTAGAGCGAGACGTCGGGAGGCGTGCGGACGACCACCAGCGTGCGGTCGGGGTCGAGTCCCAGCGAGTCGGGCACGGAGCGGTCGGGCTCGAAGTCGGAGAGGTAGTACTCCTCTTTCAGGCCTGGGAACTGCCGGAGCTTCGGCGGTCTGACGCCGTACGGCCGCAGCCGCTCGGGCGGGATCGCGTCCGGGACGACGACGTAGGTCGCCGCCCGGCAGCCCAGCTGGTGCTGGAGCCAGGCGAACTCGTAGTCGAAGGTCGTCGAGCTCGGGATGCCGAGCCGGCGCGCGGTGATCGTCAGCTCGTGGGAGCCGTGGGCCAGCGCGGCGTCGAACGAGCGGCCCTTCGCCCAGCGGCGGAGCCGGCCGAGCCGCGAGGTGAGCGCCCGGGCCTTTCCCAGCCGCGAGCGGCCGCCGTGGCTCCCGAAGACCTCCGCCTCGATCCCGTGGAGCTCGAGCAGCTGGAGTGTCTGCGCGTAGTCCCGAGCGGTGATCTCGACCTCGGCGCCGCGGTCGCGCAGGATCCGGACCAGCGGCCGGAACACGAGCACGTGCGCCGGCGCCGTCAGGTCCAGCCAGACCCGCATCAGTGCTTCTCCACGAGCCGGAAGCGGACGTCGACGAGCCTGCGCCGCAGGTCGGTGCGCGCATACCCGAGCTCGAACGGCAGGTCGCTCAAGCGCCGACGGCTTCGGCGACTCGGGGCTCGCGCAGTGGGCCGGGCGCTCGCTCGACGTGCCGTTCGTGCCAGAGCGTGAAGGCGAGCAGGCCCCAGAGCGGCCGCGAGAGGTCTTCCTTGCCCGCGACGTGGCGGTCGAGCAGCCGCGTGACCGGCTCGGGGCGGAAGAAGCCTTGCCGGCGAAGCGTCTCCGGCGCGAGGACGTCGCGCGCGAACGGCTCGAGCTCTCCACGCAGCCAGGCGGCGGCCGGGATCGAGAAGCCGCGCTTCCGCCCGTAGACGATGCGGCGCGGGAGGAGCGGCGCCGCCGCCTTGCGCAGCAGCACCTTCTTGCGGAGCCCGCGGATCTTGAGGCGCGTCGGGAGCGCCAGCGCGAGACCTGTGACGAGCGGGTCGAGGTACGGCACCCGCGCCTCGAGCGAGTGCGCCATCGACGCGCGATCGGTCTTCACGAGCAGGTCGTCGACGAGGTACGTGCCGAGATCGACGTCCTGGAGCCGCGCGAGCAGGTCGGCGCCCTCGGTCTCCGCGAACCGCGCGCGAAGGAGATCGACGGGATCTGAGCGTGAGCGACGGTCTGACCCCAAGCGGCCCATCAGCTCGGCTCGCAGGTCCTCCGAGAAGATCTCCTTCCAGGCGTGATGGCGCTCGAGGGGCGGCAGGTTTGCCCCGCGGACGAACCGTTTTGCCTTGTAGTCGAAGCTCGCCTTCCGGCTCGAGCTCGGCAGGCGCTCGACGAGGGGTCTGACCCCGGGCGCGAACCGCCCGACGCGAAGCGCCAGCAGGTCCGCCGCGTACGTGTAGTAGCCGCCGAAGAGCTCGTCGCCGCCCTCGCCGGAGAGCGCGACCTTGACGTGGCGCGCGGCCAGCTCCGAGACGAGGTACGTCGGAAGGGCCGACGAGTCCGCGAAGGGCTCGTCGAAGGCCTCGGCGAGCCGGGGGAGGAGGAGCGCCGCGTCCGGCCGCAGGACGAGCGCCTCGTGCCTCGTCCCGTACATGGTCGCCACCGCCCGAGCGTCGTCGAGCTCGTCGAACGAGCGCTCCTGGAATCCGATCGAGAACGTGTGGACCGGCTCGCTGCTCTCCTGCGCCGCGAGCGCAGCCAGGAGGGAGGAGTCGACGCCGCCGGAGAGGAGTACGCCCACAGGGACGTCCGCGATCAGGTGCGCCCGTACGGAGTCGCGGATCCGTGCGCGCAACTCTTCCGCCAGCTCGTCCGGATCCTCCTCGCGAAGCTCCGTAGCCAGCACGGGCATGGGCCGCGCGTAGCGTGCGGTGCGAGCCCGGCCGTCCTCCCAGACCAGGAGGTGTCCGGCGGGAAGCTTCCGCGTGCCCGCGAAGATCGAGTACGGCGCGGGAACGGAGTTGAAGGCCAGGTACGCCTCGAGCGCGTCCGCGTCGACCTCTCCGCGCGGCAGGGCCCGCAGCTCGGAGGCGAAGGCGAGCTCGCCGTGCTCGTCGCGGTAGTACAGCGGCTTGATCCCGTACCGGTCCCGCGCGATCACGAGCCTTCGGCGTGTCGAGTCCCAGATCGCGACCGCGAACATGCCGCGCAGCCGCTCGGCGAAGCCGTCACCGTGCTCCTCGTACAGGTGGACGAGCACCTCGGTGTCGGAGCGGGTCGAGAACCGGTGGCCGGCCCGCTCGAGCTCGGCCCGCAGCTCGCGGAAGTTGTAGATCTCGCCGTTCTGGACGACGTGGACGGTGCCGTCCTCGTTCGCGATCGGCTGGTCGCCGTGCTCGAGGTCGATGATCGACAGCCGCCGGGCCGCCAGGCCGACGGGCCCGTCGATGAGCTCGCCGTCGGAGTCGGGGCCGCGATGGACGAGCGTCGCGCTCATGGCGCGCAGGCGCTCGGGGTCGACCGCGCCGGTCCGCGACGCGATTCCGGCTATCCCGCACACCTAGTGCCCCGCCCGGCGATACATGTCGGCTTCTGGCCCGCGATCACGCTGCGCCAGAGCGCACCCTCGTCCTCGCCAAGGCGGCAAGTCAGCCTGGGCTGCGGCGAGTGCACCCTCTGGCTTGGTGCTCGCGACCCAGAAACTCGACGGCATCACCGGACGGGGCACCGACCTACTCTACGCGCGTCGGTCGGACCGCCCCGCGCACGGACTGGCTGAGAACGCGAACCCCGGTGGCGCCGAGCGTGCGCAGGTAGAGACCGACCGAGCGGTCGGCGATCCACTCCATGTCGTGCGCGAGCTTCTCGGCCATCGACGTCTCGTAGCCGCGGCGCACCTGCGCGAAGCCGGTCAGTCCCGGCCGCACGACGAGCCGCTGCCAGTACGCGGGCAGGTCGGCGGCGAGCTGCTCGAAGAAGATGGGCCGGATCGGCCGCGGCCCGACCAGGCTCATCTCGCCCTTGAGCACGTTGAGGAGCTGCGGGAGCTCGTCGAGCTGCGTCGCCCGCAGCCACCGGCCGACGGTCGTCCGCTCCTCCTTCGTCCTGAAGACGAGCTCCTCGCCGAGGTGTGCGCCGAGGCGCTCCTCCGCGCCCGGCCGGAGCGTCCGGAACTTCAGCATCGTGTAGAACTCGCCGCCCCGCCCGACCCGCGTCCCGCGGTACAAGACCGGCCGTCCGCTCGTCGCCAGGATCGTCAGCGCGATCAGCGCGACCGGGATCAGGAAGATCGCGCCGAAGACCAGCGAGAAGACGACGTCGAGCACGCGGAGCGCGGCGTCGATCCGGTTCCGTCTCGGGCTCTCGCGGGCTCGCCGGATGAAGCTCTCGGAGAGCGAAGGCCGAGTCTGCACGATCGCTGATCGTAAAGAGCGCGAGGGCCGGCGTGGCCGGCCCTCGCAGAGTTCGCGTCTCAGACGACGCTAATCGTCGTCATCGTCATCGTCGTCGTCGTCGTCGTCGTCGTGCCCTCCGGAGCCCGGAGCGCGAAGGAGCAGGAGCTGACCGCCTTCGCGCTGGTAGGTCAGCGTGCCGCGCAGCTCCTCCTCCACGATCAGCGTGCCGGCCTGGATGTCGATCAGGTACGCACCCTTCCCGAAGAACTTGGATGCGTCGACGATGCCGCTCGACTCCCAAGCGCCGAGGTTCCCCGGGGTCGTCGCTGCGTCCTTGTCGAAGGTGGGATCTTCGTCCTGCGACTGATTGACCTTCGCGATGATCGTCGTCGCACCCGTCTTCAGGTCGACGTGCCAGAGCCGGGCGGTCGTGGCGTCCGGATCGACCGACCCGACCGGGAACTGCTGGCTCGAGCCCGGATCCTCCGTGACGAAGAGACCGTCCTTCGTCGACTCGAGGTTGTCGGGCTGGTGGATCTCGTTCCGCGTCTTGACGGGGAAGTCGTCGCCCTCGACGAGAATCGAGAGCGTCGCCTTCTTGGGATTCTTCTTGTCGAGGACGAGCTTCCAGATGCGCCCGTTCGTCGACGTGAAGGCATTCCCGCCGGCGCTCGTCGCGCCGCGGCCCGTGTCGGCGATGTAGACGACGTTCGAGTGCTTCCGGTCGTAGGCGATGTCCTCCAGCCGGACGAACTGGAACACCGGCGTGGGCTGGATGTCGCCCCAGTGCTCGAGGACCCACTGCGGGCCGTCGAGCCCGGTGACGCCGTCCGGACCGCGCTGCCACGTGCCGTCGTTCGGCGGAGCCGGGAAGCCCTTGTCCGCCGCCATCAGGTCGGTCCCGTCCGGGTTGCGACCGGTGGCGATGTCCTTCGGAACCTTCACGAAGTGACCGCTGACCTCCATGGTCGACCCGATCGGGAAGTCGTAGTAGTCGTTCACGAGCGGGTTGTCCGAGACGAACGCCCAGAGGTCGCCGCGGTCCCTCAGCACGTCCCGCCGGTCGTCGGCGATGTAGCTGTACAGCTGCGACTGCACCGGGTTGGACACGAACGTGTCGTCGGTCGAGAGAATGACCGGCTTTCTGTACCCGGGGATGCCGACGCTGTTCTCGTGGTTGTAGCGGCCCAGGCCCCAGATCGTGTGGAACTCGCGCCGCTCGACGTCGTACGCAACGACGACGCCGGCCTGGCGAGCCTCATCCGCTCCGACCGTCGCCGGCCACGAGACGCCCGTCCGGTTGACCCAGTCGATCGCCTCTTCGCCCGTGAAGACGACCGGGCGGTCGAAACCGTGCTCCCGGCCGACGATGAAGTTGGAGCAGAAGCGCTGGTAGTTCGCCTCGTCCGGAATCGCGTACTTGCCGTCCAGCACGCCCCCGGTCTTTCGGTTCAGCGTCAGCTTGCTCAGCAACGAGTCCGTGAAGTCGTTGAACCCGACGCCGGTGGACGGCGTGAACGGGAACGGCACCGTCGAGGTCTCGTGGTTGACGTACGCCTCGACCTTGCCGTCACGCCCCTTGTTCAGCGAGATCCCGTCCGGGATCGACTCGAACCTGTACCCGTTCGACAGCGTCTCGCCGACGGTGATGATCGGCTCGGCCGTCCAGCCGGGCGCGACCGTGTCGAGCATCGACGCCCGGGTCGTCTTGAAGCCGGGGTTGTGATGCGCCCCGGCCAGCGCAGTGACGCCGAGTGCCCCGGCTGCAACCGCAACGAGCAGCACGACGCGACTGCGCGCGTGTCTAAACCTCATAGAGATGTTGCCTCCTCTCCCTCTTCTCCCTGAACTGCACCTTCGATCCTTGCAGACTTCCGCCTTATCCATTCGGCTAAACCTATGATGGTTGCTTATGGATACACGCCAGCTCGCCGCCTTCTGCGCCGTCGTCGACCGCAAGAGCTTCTCGCTCGCAGCCGAGCAGCTGGGCGTGACGCAGCCGGCGGTCAGCCTCCAGATCCGCTCGCTCGAGAAGCGGCTCGGAGAGCAGCTGCTCGACCGCTCCGGGCGGCGCGTCGAGCCGACCGAGGCGGGACTGCGGCTCTACCGGAGCGCCCAGCGGATGCTCGCGCTCGAGCAGCAGCTGCTCGACGAGGTGTCCGGCGACGGCGAGCTCCGCGGACGGCTCGAGATCGGCTGCTCGACCGGGCCCGGCGCGACCGTGCTTCCGCTCCTCCTCTGCGAGTTCCAGCGCGAGAACCCGGGCGTCGCGATCTCGCTCTCCGTCAACGACACGCTGCACGTGATCGACCTCGTCGCCGAGCGCCGGCTCGAGCTCGGAGTCGTCGGCGCCGCTCCGCGCCACCGCGCCGTGACCTTCGAGCCGTTCTTCCAGGACGAGATCGTGCTCGCGGTGCCGCCCGACCATCGTCTCGCGGGGAAGCGGGTGTCGCTCGAGGACCTGCGCTCCGAGGCCGTGATCCTGATGCAGGAGGGCGCCGGCGTCCGCCAGATGGTCGAGGACGAGCTGCGGGCGGCCGGCCTCCGGCTCCGTGATCTCGACGTGAAGCTGGAGCTCGGCCTTCAGGAGTCGGTGAAGGCCGCGGTGGCGGCGGGCCACGGCGTCACGTTCATCTCCCGCTCGTCGATCGAGCCCGAGCTGGCGGCGAAGACCCTGGAGGCGGCGACCGTCGAGGGCCTGACGCCGACGCGCGAGATCTCGCTCGTTCGCTCCACGGGCAGGACGCCGAGCCGGGTGGCCGAGGCGTTCGTCTCGTTCGCCCGGGAGCGTCTCGGGTGATCGTCCGCTGGGGCCTGGGCGAGCTGCCCGGCGTGCTTCGCGAGGTCGGGATCGAGCGGCCGCTGCTCGTCGCCAGTCGCCGGTGGGATCACCTGGATCTTCCGGCGGAGGCTCGATGGGACGAGATCCCCTCGCACAGGATCGAGGTGCCGGAGGGCGTCGACGGCATCCTCGCCGTCGGCGGCGGCAGCACGATCGACACGGCCAAGGCGGCTTCCGCTGCGAGCGGCCTCCCTGTCGTCTCGGTGCCGACGACGTACTCCGGGGCCGAGTGGACGCCGTCGTTCGGCGTCCGTGACCCCGACCGGCGCATGCGCGGCGGTGGGGGCGGCGCCCACCTCGCGGGGATCGTCTACGAGCCGGAGCTCACGCTCGCCCTGCCGCCCGACGTGACAGTCGGCACCTCCCTGAACGCTCTCGCCCATGCCGCGGAGGCGCTGTACCACCCGGCTCGGAGCCCCGAGTCGGATCGGGCCGCGCACGAGGCGACCGAGCTGATCAACGGGTCGCTGGGAGCCGTGGTCGAGGACGGCGACAACGTCGGGCCGCGGAAGACGCTCCTCAAGGGTGCGGCTCGGGCCGGGGAGGCGTTGGACCTGGCCGGGCTTTGCCTCGGCCATGCGATGGCGCAGGCGCTGGGCGGGAGCTATGGGCTTCCGCACGGCGCGATGAACGCGCTCTGCCTTCCGGCGGCGCTGCGCTTCAACGAGCCGGTCGCCGCACAGGCGATCGCGGAGTTCGGCAAGTCGCTCGGGACGCACGACCCTGTGGGTCGCGTGCAGCACCTCGCGCGCCTGGGCGGCTTCGAGCGGCTGCGCGACTTCGGCGTCCCGGAGAACGAGCTCGACGAGGTGGCCGAGGCGACGGCGGTCAGGGCGGGCGCGAAGGCGAACCCGCGCCCGGCGTCACCGGCCGAGATCGTGGAACTGCTGCGCTCGATCTACTAGCGCGGGCAGGCGCCGGACGTCGGCGCCCCGCCGGGCCCGGCGACATGCAACCCGCCGAACTCGATGCAGTAGCGGAACTGGTCCGCCCAGACGAGCTTGACGGACTCGGTCTTCGCGCCGGCGTAGGTGCCGGTCGCACGGTGGCTGAACTCGAGTGCGGTCGCGGCCGCCTGGAGGATTGCCGTGGGTGCCTTTTCCGTCGTCTGGAAGTTCTGCCGCGCCCAGGTCATCCCGAAAATGGCCGCAGCGCAGAGGATCCCGACGAGGCCGATCGTCTTGATCATGCGGTCTGTATCGGCTGCAACGCTCTGAATAATGAGCGCTAATGAGTGGGATTAGTTGCCGGTGGTAGCATCGGTTTCGTGGGCGGCAAGCTCTCTTTCGACGTGCTCGTCATCGGATCGGGAGCCTCCGGGCTCGCCGCCGCAGTCTCGGCGGAGCGGGCCGGCGCGAGCGTCGCGCTGGCGACGAAGGGCTCGATCCAGTCGTGCAACTCGGCGAAGGCGCAGGGCGGGATCCAGGCCGCGTTCGGCGAGGACGACTCGCCCGAGCAGCACGCCGAGGACGTCTGGCGCAGCTCGCACGAAACGGCGAATCGCGCACCTCGTCGAGATCCTGACCTCGGAGGCGCCGAGCGCGATCCACTGGCTCGAAGAGCTCGGCGTCGAGTTCACGCGCGAGAACGGCGGCTACCGGCTCGCGCGCTGCGGCGGGGCGTCGCGGAAGCGCCTGCTCCAGGTCGGCGACCGGACGGGGCTCGCGATCACAACGGGCCTTCGGGAGGCGTTCGAGGCCGGGTCCGGAACCGCCTTCCCCAAGTCTCCGCTCAGCGAGCTCGTTTCGATCGAGAACGGCTGGCGCGCACGCTGCGGCGAGCACGTGATCGAGGCGGCGACCGTCGTCCTCGCGGCCGGCGGCCGCTGCTTCCGGGAGGCGAAGGAGCGTGGCGAGCTCTCCACGAACCATCCGGGGGCGACCGGCGAGGTGACGCAGATCGCGCTCGCGCTCGGCGCCGAGTCGCGCGACCTCGACGCCCTGCAGTACCACCCGAACGGCGGCGCCTGGCCGGAGACGATGCAGGGGTACTCGATCCCCGAGACGACGCGCGCCTACGGTGCCGTGCTCCTGAACGCGGACGGCGAGGAGTTCACGGACTCGCTCGGGCCGCGCGACGAGGTCTCGCAGGCGATCTTCGACGAGGTCGAGAAGGGCAAGGGCGTGGAGACGGAGGACGGGCGGCCGGCGGTCTACCTCGACACGACTCGAATCGCCGAGGCCGACGCGGAGGTGTCCCTCCCGTACATGCTCCGCCGGTACCGGGCGGGCGGCATCGACCCGCTCACCGAACGAATCCTCACCTACCCTGTCCTCCACTACCAGAACGGCGGGCTCGTGATCGACGAGCACGGAGAGACGACGCTCGAGGGGGTCTACGCGGCCGGCGAGATCGCCGGCGGCACGCATGGGAGAAACCGGATGATGGGCAACTCGCTGCTCGAGTGCACGGTGTTCGGCCGGCGGGCCGGCAAGGCGGCTGCGGAGAAGGCGGCATGAGTACGGTCGAGCTCGACCTCGAGCAGGCGATCGAGGACGCCGCGGCGCACCTCTACGTCTGGGCGCTGAAGGACATCCCGCAGGACCTCCGTGACGCCCTGGCGGACGCGTCCGGCAAGGAGACGTCGGTGCCGGGGCAGCGCGTGCTCCAGACGATCCTCAAGAACGTCCAGGTCGCCGAGCGCGAGAACAACATCGTGTGCCAGGACACGGGGATCGCCGTCTACTACTGCCGGGTCGGCGAGCACTTCCCGCTCCACCCGGCGCGGATCTACCAGGCGCTCTACGACGGGACGATGCGCGCGACGCTCGACCACCCGCTGCGCTCGAACACCGTCCACACGCTGACGCGCGAGAACACGGGGCCGAACGTCGGGTACCGCGTGCCGATCGTCCACTGGGACTTCGTCGCCGACTGGG
Organism: uncultured Actinomycetes bacterium; assembly: GCA_963782765.1. Classification (GTDB taxonomy): domain Bacteria; phylum Actinomycetota; class Thermoleophilia; order Gaiellales; family Gaiellaceae; genus JACDAN01. The sequence goes on along the minus strand of CAWALC010000004.1, from coordinate 455,485 downwards.
ACGGGCTCGACGTCAAGTGCGTCCCGAAGGGGTCTGGCTCGGAGAACATGAGCTTCCTGAAGATGTGCGTCCCCGCCGACGGCGTGAAGGGGATCAAGCAGTTCGTGCTGGAGTCGATCGTCGGGGCCGGCGGGAAGCCGTGTCCGCCCGGGATCGTCGGCGTCGGGATCGGCGGGTCGGCCGACTACGCGATGCACCTCGCGAAGGAGGCGATCGCGCGCCCGGTCGGCACGCGGAACCCCGATCCGCTGGTGGCGCAGCTCGAGGAGGAGCTCTTCGGCCTGCTGAACGAGACCGGGATCGGGCCGATGGGCCTCGGCGGCGACGTCACGGTGCTCCAGTGCCACATCGAGCACGCGGACACGCACATGACGCTGAACCCTGTGGCCGTCAACTACCAGTGCTGGGCCGCGCGGCGGGCGACAGCCCATGTCCAATCCGACGGCACGGTCGAGTTCGACAGAGAGGCGTGATTCGTCACAAAGTGAACGCTTGTAGCGACAACCCGAGCGCCGCGCAGACCCGTCCAGGGACTGTCCCTGGACGTGGCTCCGAGGGCCATGGCTGAGCACCGGCTCACCTTCCCGACGAGCGAGGAGGAGATCCGCAAGCTCCGCGCGGGCGACCTCGTCACCGTCGACGGCCACATCATCGGCATCCGCGACCGGACGCAGATGCGCATCTTCGACGAGGGTGTCCCGCCGCCGATGGACTTCGAGGGCGCGTTTCTCCTGCACACCGCGCCCAACGTCCGCAAGCGCGAGGACGGCGGCTATGACCCCATGTGCGTCGGGACGACGACGAGCGCGCGCATGGTGCGATTCACCGAGCCGCTCGGGCGCGACTACGGCGTCCGGGCGATCTGCGGCAAGGGAGGCCTGCCGGACGAGGCGATCGAGCCGATGCGCGAGCACGGGATGGTCTACTTCGCGATCGTCGGCGGCGCCGCGGCTCTCGAGACGACCCAGATCGAGGAGATCGAGGAGGTCGGCTGGGAGGAGCTGATGCCCGAGTGCCTCTGGCGCTTCCGCGTCAAGGACTTCGGGCCGCTCTGGGTCGGCATCGACTCGCACGGCAACTCGATGTTCCACGACGTCAACGAGGCGGCGCAGAAGCGCCTGGAGGAGATCGTTGCCGGACTTTGACCTCCCGACCCGCGACGGCGGCCTCACGCACGTCCTCGACAAGGGCCTCGGGCCGCGCGCCTGGGAGGACGTCCTCGAGACGAGCGGCGACTACATCGACGTGGTCAAGCTCGGCTGGGGCACGGCGTACGTGACGCCGAACCTGCGGCGGAAGCTCGAGGTGCTGCGCGACAAGAAGGTCGTGATCGGCGGGACGTTCTTCGAGGTCGTCTGGGCCAAGGGCAAGGTCGACGAGTACAAGCGCTGGCTCGGCGAGCTCGGCCTGAAGCACGTCGAGATCTCCGACGGCGCCGTCGAGATTCCGCGGGAGGAGAAGCTCGAGCTGATCGCCGACCTCGCCCGTGACTTCACCGTCCTCTCGGAGGTCGGATCCAAGGACTCTGACGTCAACATCGCCCCGTACCTCTGGGTCGAGTGGATCAAGCAAGAGCTCGAGGCCGGAGCCTGGAAGGTCATCACCGAGGCCCGCGAAGGCGGCACGGCCGGCATCTTCAGACCGACCGGCGAGATGCGCACCGGTCTGATCGACGAGATCGTCCACGACGTCAAGCCGGATGACCTCATCTTCGAAGCGCCGACCAAGGCGGCGCAGGCCTGGTTCGTGAAGCAGTTCGGGCCTGCGGTGAACCTCGGGAACATCCCGCCCGAGGAGGTCATCCCGCTGGAGACGCTCCGCCGCGGGCTGCGTGCCGACACGCTGAAGGAGGTGCTCCTTGGCGACCGCGCCCCCGCTTCCTGAGCCGAAAGTCGAGGAGATGTCGGCCGAGGACCTGCTCCGCTGGGCGCACGAGGAGTACGGCGACAAGCTCTGCCTCACCTGCTCGTGGCAGAAGCAGTCGTCCGTGCTCGTGCACATGGTCTCGGAGCTCGGCCTGGACATCCCGATCGTCGAGCTCGACACGCACCTCTTCTTCCGCGAGACCTACGGCACGCGCGACCGGCTCGTCGAGCGTTACGGCCTGAAGCTGCTCCCGCCCCCGCCCGTGATCACCGTCGCCGAGCAGCACAAGCAGGAGGGCCCGAACCTCTGGGAGCGCGATCCCGACCGCTGCTGCCACATCCGCAAGGTCGAGCCGCTGCTCGAGGCGCTGAAGCCGTACGACGCGTGGATCTCCGGAATCCGCCGAGACCAGTCACCGAGCCGCGCCCAGACGCCGAAGCTCCAGTGGTCGGAGCGCTACGGCGTCTGGAAGGTCCACCCGCTCGCCGACTGGGACGAGCGCAAGGTCTGGCTCTACATCCACGTCAACGAGATCCCGTTCAACCCGCTCCACGACGCGGGCTACCGCTCGATCGGCTGCATGCCCTGCACCCGGCCGACGTCGCCCGACGAGGAGGAGCGCGCAGGACGCTGGGCCGGCTCGGACAAGCTCGAGTGCGGCATCCATCTGGACACGCCCATCGACACGAAGGAGACGACTTGAACAAGGGGTTCACGCTCTGGTTCACCGGCCTTTCCGGCGCCGGCAAGACGACGATCGCCGAGCTCGTCGGCCCCGAGCTCGAGGCTCGCGGCCATCTCGTCGAGTACCTGGACGGCGACGTCGTCCGCACGCACCTCTCGAAGGGCCTCGGCTTCTCGAAGGAGGACCGCGACACGAACATCGAGCGCATCGGCTGGGTCGCCTCGCGGCTGACCCGCCACGGCGCGGCCGTGCTTGTCTCCGCGATCTCCCCCTACGAGGAGACCCGCCGGCACGCACGAGAGATGGTGGAGGAGCACGGGCGCTTCGTCGAGGTGTTCGTGGCGACCTCCGTCGAGGAGTGCGCCAGGCGCGACGTCAAGGGCCTGTACGAGAAGGCGTTCAGCGGCGAGATCAAGGAGTTCACCGGCGTCTCCGACCCGTACGAGGAGCCGACGAGCCCCGAGCTCCGGATCGACACCGAGGAGCACCCGCCGGAGGAGTCCGCCGAGCTGGTCGTTCGCAAGCTGGAGGAACTGGGCCTGGTGCGCGCCGAGGTGGCCGCATGAGCCAGGTCTCGGTGACAGTCACTGGGACGGGTCTGATTCAGCCGCACGGCGGGGAGCTCGTCGACCGCACGGGCGACCGGCCGGACGACCTCGAATCGCTCGAAACCATCGGGTTGACGCCGCGCGAGCTGTCCGACCTGGACATGCTCGCCTCGGGCGCGCTCTCGCCGCTCGAAGGGTTCATGAGCCGTGCGGATTACGAGCGCGTCGTGGAGCACATGCGGCTCGCGAACGGGCTCCCGTGGGCGCTGCCGGTCTGTCTCGCCGTCGACACGCCACCCAGCGGCGACCGCGTCGCGCTGGCCGACGCAGAGCGGCCGACCGCTCGCGGTGCTCGACGTCGAGGAGACGTTCGAATACGACAAGGAGCGCGAGGCCGAGCAGTGCTTCCGGACCACCGACGACGCCCACCCGGGAGTCGCCCGCCTCTACCGGCAGAAGCCGCTCTACCTCGCCGGCCGTGTCACCGTCTTCGAGCGCCAGGCGCCGCCGTTCCCCGAGCTCGCGCGAGACCCGGCCGAGACCCGCGCCGAGTTCGCGAGCCGCGGCTGGAAGCGCGTCGTCGGCTTCCAGACCAGAAACCCGATCCACCGGGCGCACGAGTACCTGACGAAGACCGCGCTCGAGACCGTCGACGGCCTCCTGATCCACCCGCTCGTCGGCGAGACGAAGTCGGACGACGTCCCCGCCGCGACGCGCGTCGAGTGCTACCGCGTGCTCGTCGACAACTACTACCCGGCCGACCGCGTCGTCGTCTCCGCCTTCCCGGCCGCCATGCGCTACGCCGGCCCGCGCGAGGCGATCTGGCACGCGATCTGCCGCAAGAACTACGGCTGCTCGCACTTCATCGTCGGCCGCGACCACGCCGGCGTCGGGGACTACTACGGCAGCTACGACGCACAGCTGATCTTCGACGAGCTCGAGCCGCACGAGCTCGACATCGAGCCGATGTTCTTCGAGCACGCCGCCTACTGCAAGGTCTGCTCGGCGATGGTCTCGCCGAAGACCTGCCCGCACGGCGGCGACGACCACGTCTTCCTGTCAGGGACGAAGGTGCGAGAGATGCTCGGCAACGGCGAGATCCCGCCGGTCGAGTTCTCGCGGCCCGAGGTCGCCGAGGTGCTGATCGAGGCCTATCGAACTAGATGACCTGGGAGCTCTCGCTCACAGGCCTCTTCATCGGGCTGCTCGTCGGTGTGACCGGGATGGGCGGCGGGGCGCTGCTGACGCCCTTCCTGATCCTCTTCTTCGGGTTCAAGCCGACGCTCGCCGTCGGGACGGACATCCTCCACGGCGCCGTCTTCAAGACCTTCGGCGCCGTTCGGCACCGGCGGCTCGGGACCGTGCACGCCCGCCTGACGTTCTGGATGTTCCTGGGCTCGGGCCCGATGTCGCTCGTCGGCGTACAGACGGCCGAGTGGCTCCAGAGCCGCTACGGCGACGGCATCGAGTCGACCTCGGCCAAGGTGATCGGCGCAGCGCTGATCCTCGGCGGGCTCGGCTTTCTCGCCAAGACCTTCGTGAAGCGAGGCGTGCAGGCCGACGACGCGCCGTTCCTCCTGGCGCGCCACGACAGGCTGTCGGCGCTCGCGCTCGGCATCGCCGGCGGGTTCATCGTCGGTCTGACGTCGGTCGGGAGCGGCACGTTCTTCGCGCTCGTGATGCTGCTCATCTTCCCGCTGACGGCGGCGAAGATCGTCGGTACCGACATCTTCCACGCGGCTGCGCTGCTGTGGGTCGCGGGCATCGCCCACCTGATCCACGGCAACGTCGACCTCGGCGCGATGTCGTGGCTGCTCCTCGGCTCCATCCCGGGAATCCTGATCGGGAGCCAGATCACGGTGAAACTGCCCGAGCGCAGCCTGCGCGTAGCGCTCGCGACCGTGCTCCTGGCCAGCGGCGTGCGGCTCCTGGAGACGCCCGGCTACGACATCTGGGTGCCGGTGATCCTCGCGGCGGGCGCCGTTCTCGCCGGCGCGGTCGAGCTCAAACGCCTGAACGGACGGGTCGCGCGAACCGATCCAGCTTGACAAAGCGGGGCCGCCTCGGATAGAAGGCGCTAATGGTTGAGATTAGCGTTTCGTATCCAAAGGAGGCCCCGTGCCGCGAATTGTCGCAGTTCTCCTCGGCCTAGCCGCACTGACCGCCGGGTGCGGCGGCGTCTCTGAGGCGAGTGCCGACGGCTCCAAGCTCACGCTCGTCGCCTACTCGACGCCGCGTGAGGTCTACGCCGAGCTGACCAAGGACTTCGCGAAGACGCCGGACGGCGAAGGCGCGAGCTTCGAGGAGTCGTACGGCAGCTCCGGCGAGCAGAGCCGTGCCGTCGAGCAGGGACTGCCCGCCGACGTCGTTGCGTTCTCGCTCGCGCCCGACGTCGAGCGGCTCGTCGAGGCCGGCATCGTCGAGGACGGGTGGGACACGGACGAGCACAAGGGGATGGTCACGAGCTCGGTCGTCGTGTTCGCCGTTCGCAAGGGCAACCCGCTGGGGATCAAGACGTGGGACGACCTCGTCAAGGACGGCGTCGAAGTCATCGAGCCGAACCCGTTCACCTCGGGCGGCGCCCGCTGGAACGTCATGGCGGCGTACGGGGCGCAGCTCAAGCTCGGCAAGAGTCACGAGCAGGCGGTCGCCTACCTGCTCGAGCTCTTCAAGCACGTGTCCGTCCAGGACAAGAGCGCCCGCGAGTCGCTCCAGACCTTCACCGGCGGGAAGGGCGACGTCCTGCTCGCCTACGAGAACGAAGCCATCCTGGCGCGGGAGAAGGGCGAGGAGCTCGACTACGTCGTCCCCGACCAGACGATCCTGATCGAGAACCCGGTCGCGGTGACGAAGGATGCACCCGAGCAGGCTGCCGCGTTTCTCCGCTACATCCGGTCCGAGGAAGCTCAGCGCGTCTTCGGCGAGGCCGGCTACCGGCCCGTGAACGAGGCGCTCGCGGACGAGTTCCAGTTCCCGATGCCGCCCGACCTCTTCACGATCGAGGACGTCGGCGGCTGGGACGAGGTGCAGAAGAAGTTCTTCGACCGCGAGGACGGGATCATGGCCGGGATCCAACGCGAGGTCGGTGCTGCCCTTGAGTAGCGTCGCCGTCCCCGCACCGAGGCGGCGCCGCGCCGCGCCACTCGCTCTCGGGATCTCGACCGGCTACCTCAGCATCATCGTCCTGATCCCGCTCGCCGCGCTTACGCTCCGCTCTCTCGAGGGCGGACTAGGCGCCTTCTGGGAGGCGGTCACCGAGCCGCAGGCTGTCGCCGCGCTGAAGCTCACCTTCGCGGTCTCGCTCGTCGTCGTGTTGATCAACGCCGTCGCCGGGACGGTGATCGCCTGGGTGCTCGTCCGCGACTCGTTCCCCGGCAAGAGCATGGTCAACGCGCTGATCGACCTGCCCTTCGCACTGCCGACCATCGTCGCGGGCCTGACGCTGCTCTCGCTCTACGGGCCGAAGAGCCCGATCGGCGTCAACGTCGCCTACACGACGGCCGCGCTCGTCCTCGCGCTGCTGTTCGTGACTCTGCCCTTCGTCGTCCGCACCGTGCAGCCGGTCCTGCTCGAGCTCGATCGCGACATGGAGGAGGCGGCGCAATCCCTGGGAGCCACGTCGCTCCAGACCTTCAGGCGCGTGATCTTCCCGAACCTCTTCCCGGCGATCCTGTCCGGGACGGCGCTCGGCTTCGCGCGGGCGCTCGGGGAGTTCGGCTCCGTCGTCCTCATCTCCGGCAACCAGCCCTTCAAGACGGAGGTCGCGTCCGTCTACATCTTCGGCCAGATCGAGAGCGACAACGTCACCGGTGCGGCTGCGGTCTCGGTCGTCCTGCTCGTCGCCTCGCTCGGCGTCCTGCTCGCCATCGGCGGCGTCCGGCGCTGGGCCACGAGGCACGATGGCTAGGTACGCGCTCCGGTTCGCCGCACTCGGGTATCTGGCTGCGCTGCTCGCTGTCCCCGTCGGGCTCGTCGTCTACCGGGCGTTCGAGGACGGCGTCGCCGACTTCGTCGCCGCGATCACGACGCCGGAGGCGCTCCACGCCCTGTGGCTGACCGTGATCATCACGCTGATCGCGGTCCCGCTGAACACGGTCTTCGGCGTCATGTGCGCGCTGGCGATCGTGCGGCGGCGCTTCCGGGGACACGGGCTCGTGAACTCGGTCGTCGACCTGCCGCTGGCGCTCTCGCCTGTGGTGGTGGGCCTCGCGCTGATCCTCGTGTACGGCCGCCAGGGCTGGTGGGGCGGATGGCTGATCGACAACGGATTCCAGGTCATCTTCGCGCTGCCCGGCATGGTGCTCGCGACCGTCTTCGTGTCGCTGCCGTTCGTCGTCCGAGAGGTCGTGCCCGTCCTGCGCGAGATCGGTGACGAGCAGGAGCAGGCGGCGTCCACGCTCGGCGCCTCGTCCTGGCAGACGTTCTGGAAGATCACGCTGCCGGCGATCCGCTGGGGCGTGGCCTACGGCGTCGTGCTGACGACGGCCCGGGCGCTCGGGGAGTTCGGTGCCGTCAGCGTCGTGTCCGGCCGGATCGCCGGGCGCACGGAGACGATGACGCTCCACGTCGAGGAGCGCTTCCAGGCGTTCGAGGTGCAGGACGCGTATGCGGCGTCGGTCGTGCTCGCCCTTCTGGCCGTAGTGACCTTGCTCGCGATGACGCTTCTACGAAAGGAAGAGCACTGATGGCCATCGAGGCCCGCAACATCACGAAGCACTTCGGCGACTTCCAGGCGCTCGACGACGTCTCGGTGATCGTCGAGAGCGGCTCGCTGACCGCGCTCCTCGGCCCGAGCGGCAGTGGGAAGTCGACGCTGCTCCGCGTGATCGCCGGGCTCGAGGATCCCGATGCCGGCGAGGTCTACATCTCGGGCGAGGAGGCGACGAGCGTCTCGCCCCAGAAGCGCGGCGTCGGGTTCGTCTTCCAGCACTACGCGGCCTTCAAGCACATGACCGTCTGGAACAACGTCGCGTTCGGCCTCGCCATCCGGAAGCGTCCGAAGGCGGAGATCAGGGAGCGGGTCGGCGAGCTGCTCGACCTCGTCCAGCTCAGCGGTCTCGCGAAGCGCTATCCCGCGCAGCTCTCGGGCGGTCAGCGCCAGCGCATGGCGCTCGCCCGCGCGCTTGCGGTCGAGCCGAAGGTGCTGCTCCTCGACGAGCCGTTCGGCGCCCTCGACGCGCGGGTCCGCAAGGAGCTCCGCGCCTGGCTGCGGCGCCTCCACGAGGAGGTCCACGTGACGACGATCTTCGTCACGCACGACCAGGAGGAGGCCATGGAGATCGCCGACCAGATCGTCCTGATGAACAACGGCCGCGTCGAGCAGGTCGGCGGCGCACGAGATCTCTACGAGCGGCCCGCGAACGAGTTCGTCATGACGTTCGTCGGGCCGGTCAGCAGCTTCGGCGAGGAGCTCGTCCGCCCGCACGACATCCAGGTGCGTCGCGAGCAGAACGGCTCGGCCGAGCGTGCGACGGTCGAGCGGGTCGTCCATCTCGGCTTCGAGGTGCGTGCGGACCTCTGTCTCGAGGACGGCCGCGAGCTCTGGGTGCAGATGACGAAGGCGGAGGCGGAGGAGCTCGAGCTCGCGCAGGGCTCGCAGGTCTTCGTCGCCAAGAGTTCGTAACAGTCTGTTACTAGCTCGCGCCCGTCAGCGCCGGGAGCCAGGCGGCTCCTTCGGGGTTTGTAACAGTCTGTTACTTGCCTAGAGGGTCAGGAAGGGCAGGAAGGTCGTCATGTCCACGACCGCCACGGCGGGCAACTGGTCGTCCCGGCACCGGAGGTCGTCCAGGCGGTCGTTCAGCGGCCGGGTGAACCAGCGCTCGAAGAGCTGGCGGCGGGCGATCTCCTTCAGGCCGGCGACGACGGAGTTCCGCGCGACGCTGAGCGGGAACGCGCCGAGCGGCATGGTGTCGTCCTCCGCGCGCACCTCGTGGATCCCGTCCGCCGTCCGGATCTTGACCTTCTTCCCTGCGGGCAGCGAGAAGACCTGCGGCGGGGCCAGTGCGCCGATCGCAAGCCCACGCCGGCGCTCGCCGAGCCACCAGGCGCGCGGCTTGACCTCGACCAACCGCGCCGGGCTCTGGGAGAAGTTCGCGTGGTACTCGGCGATCTGCTGCCCTGTCGGGTTCGGCGCCCGGAAGCGGCGCCCCATCCGCTGCTGGCGGAGCTCGTCGGCGAGCACCTCGCGCGCGAGCGTCTGGTTCGCGCCCGCCCGCGCCAGCGCCGCGCGGTAGGCCGCCCGGCTGCCGCGGAACCGCGCGCGGATGATCGCCCGCTCGGCGGCCAGGACGTCGACCTGCTTTACCTGGACGAGGCCGGCGAGGACGGCCTGCGAGTACGCCGCCGAGAACGCAACGCCGTCGTCGCGGATCACCCGCGCCAGCCGGCCGACGCTGCTGTACCGGATTGCGCGGCCGCCGACCTCGCAACGCGTGCCGCGCGAGAGCGAGATCTGGCCCTGTGTGAGCGTCCTGTCGAAGTCCGGCCCGGCGGCCTCGGGCCCGGCGCAGAGCCGCGAGTTGCGCGTCCAGAGCCAGATGCACGCGCCGACCTCCTTGTCCGGATCCGCCTGCGCTGTGTTCCGCGCCTGCCAGCCCCAGGACCAGACGGTCGCGATCCTCGTCTCACGGGCGACCTGCTTCGCCGCCAGGGCCTGGAGCTTCACGTGCTCGAACCAGGCGATCGGCGGCATCGACCCGCGGTTCGAGGCCTGGAAGCCGAGCATGATCCCGACCTTTCGCGGCGGGATGCCGATATCGGTGAACGTGCGCACCGCCTCGCGGAAGCGGTTTCGAAGCGTCCGGCTTCCGCTGACCGGGCCCTGGCGATGGATGAGGCGGCCGGTGAAGTAGACCTCCTGGACGAGGTCGGCGTAGTGGGCCGCCTCGCGCCACCAGCTCCCGGCGTCGCCCTGGGTGTAGGGCTTGCTCGAGATCAGGATGAACGGCCGGGCGCCCAGCTCGCGCAGTGTCTTGGCGAACACGATGACGTTGTGGCGGTACTGCGCGTTGTTGGACGTCCATGGGGTCGTCGTATGGGCGCCGAAGAGCTCGTTGAGCGCCATCCACGGTCGCCGGCAGTCCGCTGAGGCCACGGCGCGGTAGAAGATCCGGTGGGCCCAGTCGACGACCTCTTGCTCGGTCGTCGGCTTCGCCGGCGTCCCGACCCGGCTGTTCATGTACAGGTCGAAGTAGACGGTCTTGGCGCCGGCGGCGCGCAATCGGGGCGGGAAGATGAAGTTCGAGGCGGCGGCGATCACCCCGGGCCGGGCGAAGCGGTACCAGAACGGCACGGAGCCGTCCGCGAAGTCCACCCACGACGTTCCGCCGGTCGGGAGCCCGCAGGGGTCGGCAGCCCGCGCCGGCTCTGCGGTGCCGACGAAGAGTGCGCCCGCAATGACCGCGGCGAGGACGAGCTTCCTCACAACTGGCCGTTGTAGCAGAACGAATCGGCAGGTTCTCTCGGCCGCGGGCCGACAAATCTCCAGACGAGCCTCCTTCGGACGACAGACGCAAACGTCGATCCACGTCAAGGCGCGAGTGCGCCGAATCGGCGCCAACCCTTCCACAGGAGACACGTAGCGCCCTTGGCGACTCGAGGCCGCTACTCGCAACGGATTCCGCGTCGGCGAGAGCGTCGCGGCGGGCGAGCGGTGTCGGACACCGATCGTCGTCAAGATGGCTGGTGGGTCGAGACTGAAACAAATGCTCCACAGGCTGCCGACCCCCCTCGGCGAGCGATCTGGGCGGGCGGGTAGCCCTAGTGCGGGTTCGGACGTGAGGGCTGCGGCGGGATCGGGCAGGACACGAACGGTCGCCCGATGAGCAGTGAGCCCAACTTGTACGCCTCGCAGCCGGTGCAGAACCCCGTCGCCGAGGCAAGCAGCGCCAGCGCAGTGACGAGGCCGCCCAGCACCGCTGCGACCGTCGAGAACCCGGCTGCCCAGGCGAGCGCGGCGGCGCCGAGAACGGACGCACCGACCATGTTCGCGAACCGCGGCGGGCGCGCGTCCTCGAGCGGGCCCTCGCCGAAGACCGGCTGCACGAGCTCGAAGTACGCCAGGCAGGGCAGGCAGTAACGCCGCCCCAGCGTCAGCCCGACGACGAGCTGGAGCGCGAGCAGGCCCAGCAGCCACCACCAGCCGGTCGCGAGCGCCAGCGCCGCCAGCAGGCCGATCGCCGCCTGGTTGAACCGTGGCGCGCGCGAATCGATCACGTCGAGATCGCGGTACGGGTCGGCGACCGGTTCCTTCCGAGGCATCGCTGCCCCCATATCTACACTCGGCGAGCGTGGGCCGTCATCTCCGGACGATCCTCGTGCTGGTCCTGCTCGCTGCGACAGCCGCCGCCTTCGTGGTGACGGAGGATCTCAAGCTCGAGCCAGACCCGATCGCGAGGCCGCGAATCACCCCGACCTTCTCGCCGACCTGCCGGTGCGAGCAGCAGACCGCGCAGATCGCGTTCCGGCTCCGGCGCGAGGACCGCCTGACGCTCTTGGTCGCGGACGACCAGGGACGCGTCGTCCGGACGCTCCTCACCGGCGCGCAGTTTGCGCGCGGGAACCACCGTTTCGGCTGGGACGGCCGTGACCAGACCGGCCATGTCGTCCCCGAGGGCCGCTACCGGGCGCGCGTGGAGCTCGACCGCCTCGACCGCACAATCGAGTTCCCCCGGGAGATGACGGTCGACACGACGCCGGCGCAGATCTCGGTCACGCGCGTCAGGCCACGCGTCATCTCGCCGGACGGCGACGGACGCGCCGACCGCGCCTCGATCCGGTTCGAGGCGAGCGAGCCCGCGCAGGCGCTGCTCCTGGTCAACGGCCGCAGGGAGGGCCGGACGCGGCTGCGGCGGAACGGCGTGATCCAGTGGAACCCGCGCGGCCGGAAGCGCGGTTCCTACCCGCTGTCGATCTCCGCAATCGACGCCGCGGGCAACCGTAGTCCGGCGGCCGGGCCGTACAGCGTCCGCATCCGGTACGTCAACATCGCGGCCGAGGTCATCCGCGCCCGCCCGCGGGCCGGTTTCTCCGTGCGGGTCTCGACGGATGCACGCCGCTATGCGTGGCGCCTCGGACGCCGCCGCGGCTCGGCTCGTGTGCGCGTCCTCCGGCTCCGGGCGCCGGCGACACCCGGCCGCTACTCGCTCGTCGTCGAGGTTTCCGGCCGCAGCGACACCGCGCTCGTGGTGGTGCGCGCACCGTGAACGGCAGCCGCCTGCTCTCCCTGGCTGCCCTCTCGGTCGCCACGGTCGTACCCGGCTTCCTCGCCGGCGTCTGGCTCCACGAGGAGGGGACGATCGACTACCAGAAGGGCTCGTCGACGGTGGAGTTCGTCACGACGCAGAGGGCGCCGGAGCGGCCTCGCCCGAGAAGAGTCGTCCTCCGGCTTCCGTGGCCGACATACGGGCTCCGCGTGCAGCGGACCCACACCTCCTCGGACTTCAAGCTCCGCCCGCCGTTCCGGCTTCGCTGGACGTTCAAGGCGGGCCACGTGCTGGAGTTCCCGCCGTCGGTCGCCTACGGCCGGCTCTACCTCGCCCAGCAGCGCGGCCGCTTCTACGCCGTCCACCACCGGACCGGAAAGATCGTCTGGCAGCGCCGCTTCAACCACTGCTCCGCGTCGTCGCCCACGATCGCCTACCGCGTCGTCTACCACGCCTGGATGCAGCCGCTGCCCTGCAACCGCTTCCCCCGGAGCCAGCAGGGCATGATCACCGCGATGGCGGCCCGGACGGGGAAGATCGTCTGGCGCTTCCGGGCCGGCGTCTTCGAGACGTCGCCGCTCGTCATCGGCAAGACGCTCTACGCCGGCTCGTGGGACCACAAGCTCTACGCGATCAACATCTACACCGGAAAGGCTCGCTGGACGTTCACGGCCGACCACGAGATCAACAGCTCGCCGGCATACGCGAACGGCAAGATCTACTTCGGCACGGACGGCGGAAGCGTGTACGCGCTCGACGCCCGCACCGGGAGACAGCAGTGGCGGGCGCAGGCGGGTACGAGCTTCGGCCGCCGCGAATACTTCTACGCGACCCCGACGATCGCCTACGGGCGGGTCTACATCGGCAACACGGACGGGACGCTCTACGCGTTCGGCGCCTCGAGCGGCCGGCTGCTCTGGGCCCAGCGCGCCGGCACCTACATCTACACCGCCGCGGCGGTCTGGCGGCAGCGCGTCTTCGTCGGGACGTACGACGGCTACTTCATGGCGTTCAACGCCGCAACCGGCGATCGCCTCTGGCGCTTCTCGGCCTCCGCGGCCGTCCATGGGGCGCCGAGCGTGATCGACGGCCTCGTCTACTTCGCCGCCTGTCCGCGTTGCGGCAGCGTCGCCTCGCGCTTCGCCAAGCAGGGCGATCGGGGCACCTACGCGCTGGATGCGCGCACCGGAAAGCAGGTATGGCACTGGCCGGACGGCGTCTTCAGCCCCGCGATCGCCGACAGCCAGCACCTCTACATCGCCGGCCGCTCCCGGGTCTTCAGCTTTGCGCCGAAGAATCGTCCCGCTCGGAGGCAGCGAGCAAAAAAGCAACGAGCGAAGCGGTCAGAGGCCAGATCAAGTACGAGTTCTGGAAGACGCGGCCAAGGTAGAGCAGCCCGAAGATCGACGCCGCAAAGCCCGCCGCGCCGATCCACAACCGGCGCGAGCGCCACTGCGTCCAGAGCAGCCACCCCGTGAAAGGCAGCCAGAGGAGTACGGCGAGCGGCAGGAACGGGTACGGGCCGAAGCGGTCGTCCAGGATCCCGATCTCGAGCAGGACGCCGGCCAGGCCGTACCCGATGATCCGGTAGGTCTGCGCGCCGTAGGCGATCGTGTCGTCCCAGAGCGCTCCCGGGTCGGCGATCGCGAAGGGCAGGATCCCGAGGACGAGGATGCCGGCGAAGAGCCCACCGGCTCGGAGAAGAACGGGGCGCGGCACGGCCCGCGTGAGCATCATCACGGCGAGGAACGGCACGGCGACCAGGGCGAACTGCTTCAGCAGCACGGCCCCGGCGATACAGGCCGCGGCCACGAGGTACCGCGACCTCGCCACGAAGACGAACGCCAGCACCGTGAGCAGGAGGCTCGGCGCATCGGCGGTCCCGAACCACGCCGCGTTGATCGCGAGCGGGTTCGCCGCCAGCGCCGCGCCGGCGGCGAGCCGCCAGTGCAGGGGAGCGTCGAAGAGCAGCGCGGCGCCGAAGAGCGCCAGCGTGCAGAGCAGGACGAGCAGGCGGTAGTCGTCGAACGGGTTCGGCAGCAGGCGCCAGGCGGCCGCGGTCAGCGCCGTGCCCGGGAAGTACGCGAAGTGGTCGAGCGCGACCTGCGGGATCCGGGCGTCGGGCTGCGCAGCCGGATACCAGCGCTCGAGGTCGGTGTCGCGGTAGTCGTGGCCGTACGGGTTGTCCCAGTCGAGGATCAGGTCGCCGGCGATCTCGATCTGGTACGTGGAGTCGTTCACGTGGTACCAGGGCTCGCTCGAGTCGCGCAGGCCGACCTGGAGGAACGTCGCCGGGAGGATGAGGAGGCCGATGACGGCGGCGCAGCCGGCGATCACGATCCAGCGACTGGTCGTCCGCCGCCACAGGATCACGGCCGCGCCGAGGGCGACGACGAGGCCGGCCGCGAGCGCGGCCGCTCGGATCAGCGCGAGGTCGAAGTGCCGGTCGGCGGCCCGGACCAGCAGCTCGAAGGGTCCCCGCGCCTCGGTCTCACCCGACGGGACGACGAACGGCCAGGCGCCGGTGCCGAGCTCAGGGACGGCGATCGCGACGAGGATCCCGAGGACGCCGAGGACGACGCCTGCCTCGCGGCGCGTCACCTCGTGGGCACGGGTTGCGGCCCGGCGATCTTGCCGCTCTCGGCGGGAGCCTTCGCCGGCTCGCGAGCAGGCGCCGGCACGGCGAGGTACGCGGCGCCGACCCCGAGGGCGAGCCAGGTGATCGGGTCCTCGAAGAAGCCGCTGTAGGCGAGCGAGTGCGTGAAGAGCGCAAGCAGCACGGCACCGAGGGCGAGCGCGAGCGCGGGTCTCGTCTGACGCAGGATCACGAGCATCTTGGCGGCCGCGACGAGCAGGAACACGTACAGCGCGAAGCCGACGAGCCCGAGCTCGGCTGCGACGGTGAGCGGCGTCGTGTGCGAGACGAAGCGCGCCTCGCGGGCGTTGTTCCCGGCGGCGAGCTCCCGGCTGACCTTCGGCTGGGCGCCCAGCCCGACACCGATCAGCGGCTGCTCGCGGACGACGTCGATCGTCAGGTCCGCCCGCTGCCAGCGGCCGCTCGTCAGCTCTCGAATGGACTGGTCCCTCGCCTGGACGCCCACGAGCCCGGCGGCGACGACCACTGCGACGGCGGTCCCGATCGCCACCGAGCGGCGGGCAAGCCGGTCGCCGGCGACGAGGGTCACGGCCGCGGCGACCACGAACAGCGCGGCCATGCTCGACTGCGAGTACGAGAAGTAGAGCCCGGCGAACAGCACGGCCAGGAGCAGAGCCGCCAGGCCGACGTGGATCTGGCGCGCCCACAGGAGGACGACCACGATCGAGAGACCGAGGACGACATGCCGCCCGTACAGGCTCGGATCCGAGAACAGCGACGTCACGCGGAAGAACGACGAGTACGCATTCGAGACCTCGAGCTGCGGCGCGTAGAAGAAGAGCTCCTTGGTCGCCTCCTGCCAGAGACCGACGAGCGCGAACACCGATGCGAGCGTGATCGCGATGACAGCGAGCGCCTTCGGCAGCCAGTCCGCGAGCTCGCTGCGCGCCACGATCGCGACCATCGCGGCGAAGGGGAGGAGGAAGAACGCGAGCAGGTTCGCGCCCGCGTCGAGGTCCCGCGTCCAGAGGAGCGACACCGACGCGAAGGCGAGGAATGCCGCCGCCGGCACCGCGATCAGTCGCGAAGGCGTGGGCAGCTCGTTCCGGCGCACCGCTCGGTAGGCGAACGCCGCGCCGGCCGCCGTCAGCACCGCGTAGAGCGGGATGAGCCGTCCCAGCCTTCCTCCCTCGGCGATTGCGAAGAAGAAGCGGTGGTCGCGGTCGAAGTCGAAGGGGAGCCGGAAGGGCGCTGCGACGACGAGCGCAGGGATCGTCAGCCACGGCCAGCGGACGAAGACGGCGGCCGCGGCGGCGACCAGCACTGCCGCGCCGACGGCGGCAGCCATTCCAGTCGGCGAGAGCACCTTGTCGAGCACGTCCCTCCCGGCCATGGCGACGGCGAGCATGGCCTCGGCGAGAACGATCAGGGCGAGGCCCGCGATGAGCGTCGACCGGCGTCCGGCGAGGATCGCGACCGCGGCTCCGCCCGCGCCGACGACCCCCGCAAGCTCCGCCAGTCCCGCCTCTTCCATGCCCGGAGCCGGATACTACGTCGCGCGTGATCGAGGCCTGGAAGAGAGTGCTCGTCCTGGCGCCGCACACCGACGACGGCGAGTTCGGCTGCGGCGCGACGCTCGCGCGCCTGGTGGACGCCGGGACGGACGTCCGCTACGTCGCCTTCTCGATCGCGACCCGCTCGCTGCCCGAAGGCTTTCCGCCCGACACGCTCGCCCGGGAGGTGCGCGAGGCGACGGCCGAGCTCGGCATCCCCGAGGCGCAGCTGACCGTCCACGACTTCGAGGTCCGCAGCTTCCCCGAGCACCGGCAGGAGATCCTCGAGCTGCTGATCGGGCTCTGGGACGAGTGGAAGCCCGACGCGGTGCTCCAGCCGAGCCTGCGCGACATCCACCAGGACCACCAGGTGATCGCCGCCGAAGGCCTCCGCGCCTTCAAGCGGACGACGATCCTCGGCTACGAGATCCCGTGGAACAACTTCGACTTCGGCTACCAGGCGTACGTGGCGCTCGAGAAGGAGCACGTCGAGCGGAAAGTGCGGGCGCTCGCGCGCTACGAGTCGCAGCAGCACCGGCGGTACTCCGATCCGGAGTACATCTGGAACCTGGCGCGCACGCACGGGATCAACGTGAACCGGGAGTACGCGGAGGTGTTCGAGGTCTACCGCGTCGTGGCGTGAGCGGCGGTCAGGTCGTCCTACTCCTGTCACTCGCGGTGCCTTTCACCGCAGGCTTCCTGATCGGGCAGTGGCGCTTCCTCGTGGTCGTACGTTGGGATCTGGCTCGCGATCGCGATCTTCCTCCGGGAGAACAACGGCTGGCACGGAGCCGGCTGGGGCGACGGCGGCATCCTGATCAACGTCACCTGGGCGATCGCGACGTTCGTCCTCGCGTCCTTCGGCGTCAGCGCGGGGAAGGCTGCCAGGAAGCGCCGTGAGTCCCCCGCGGCGTAGCCGACCCCAGTTCGGTCCGAGCTATGGGATCGCGCAGGACGATGCCGGGATGCTCGACTGGAGCTGGGCCGACGAGCGGCTGGCCGCGTCCCGCAACTACTGGATCGTCACCTCGAGCGCAGACGGGACGCCGAACGCCGCGCCGGTCTGGGGCATCTGGGCCGACGGCGCCGTCCACTTCGGAACGAGTACCCGCTCGCGGAAGGGCCGCGACCTGTCGCGCGATCCTCGGGTCGTGATCCATCTCGAGAGCGGCGACGAGGTCGTGATCCTCCAGGGCGAGATCGAGCGCTACGTCCTCGACGAACGGATTGCCGACGCCTTCAAGGCGAAGTACGACTGGCGCCCGAACCCTGAGGATCCGAACGGCGACGGCTGGTACCTGCTGCGGCCGCAGAGGGCGCTTGCCTGGCTCGAGTCGGACTATCCGAAGACCGCCACCCGATTCGATTTCGCATAATCCCCGCCGTGGCGGAGCATCCGGTCCGGCTGACGGTCACCGACGATCTCCGGCGGTCGCGCCTGACGATCTTCTTCCGCCTCCTGCTCGCCATCCCGCACTTCATCTGGTGGTGGCTCTGGTCGATCGCGGCTGTGCTCGCCGCCGTCGTCAATTGGTTCGCCACGTTGGTCGCCGGACGTTCGCCGGACCCGCTCCACCGTTTCCTCACGGCCTATGTCCGCTACTCGACACACTTCTTCTCGTACCTGTTCCTCGCTGCGAACCCGTATCCGGGCTTCGTCGGCGAGCGTGGCTATCCGGTCGACGTCGAGTTCGGGGAGTCGGAGCCCCAGCGTCGCTGGGTAACCGCGCTGCGGATCTTCCTACTCATCCCGGCGCTTCTCCTCGCCTCGGCGTTCGACCCAGGGAGCGGAGGGACGCTCATTACCGTCGCATTCTTCGGCTGGTTCGCCTGCCTCGCGCTGGGACGGATGCCGCACGGCTTTCGCGATCTCCAGGCCTACGGGCTGCGCTTTTACGCGCAGATGGCGGCCTACGGTCTCGTGCTGACCGATCGCTTCCCGAACATCGACCCGGCCGAGCCGCCCGCGTCCGGCCCCGACCATCCCGTCCGGCTCACCGTGGACGACGACCTTCGGCGCTCGCGCCTGACCGTCTTCTTCCGGCTCTCCTGCTCGCCCTACCGCACTTCGTCTGGATCATCCTCTGGTCGGTCGCGATGATCTTTGTCTGCCCTCATCACCTGGATCGTCGCCCTGATCACCGGACGCCCGCCCGCAGCGCTGCACCGCTTCCTCTCGGCGTTCGTCCGCTACTCGACCCACCTGTGGGCCTTTGCGGCCCTGACCGCGAACCCCTTCCCCGGTTTCACCGGAGCCGCCGGCTCCTACCCGGTCGACCTACAGCTCCCCGGCCCTGAGCCTCAGCGTCGACTCGTGACGCTGTTCCGGCTGTTCCTGGGCGTTCCCGCGCTCGCCGTCTCGGGCGCGCTGAGCGCGCTGCTGATCGTTGCCGCGTTCCTGGGCTGGTTCGTGTCGCTCGCCCTTGGACGAATGCCGCGCTCGCTACGCGAGGCGCAGGCGTACGCGCTTCGCTACTCGGCCCAGGTCTCGGCGTACGTGCTGCTCGTCACCGACCGCTACCCCTACAGCGGTCCTGCGCTCGGCTCGCCGGAGCCTGAGCCGGAGTCGGAGCCCGAGCCTCCGATCGAGCCGCCTCCGGCCGAGGCTCCGGCACCCGCCTGACCGCACGCTGGGCGAACCGAGTCTTCCTGCTCCTGCTGGGGATCGGCTGGCTCATCGGCGCTTCCCTGCTCTGGCGGACCGCCGTGCCAGACGATCTCGTCCTCCCGGAGATCGATGCGACACAGGGTCTGAGCCCGAGCGAGGTCGACGAGGCCGAGGAGTTCAGCACGTTCATGCTCTGGAGCTCGGTCGCGTCTCAGCTCGTGCTCCTCGGTGTGCTCGGCCTCTACGCGTGGCGGGGTGCCGGTCTTGCCCGGGAGTCCGCGGCCGGCCGCGTCGGCACGGGGATGCTCCTCGGGATGCTGGGGCTCGCCCTGGTCTGGCTCTCTCAGCTGCCGTTCACCCTGCTGGAGCTCTGGTGGCAGCGCCGCTACGACCTCTGGCAGGCGGGCTACCTGGACTGGTTCTTCGAGAACTGGGCGATCCTCGCCGCCGAGTTCCTCTCCATCTGCCTCTGGCTCGTGATCACGATGGGGTTCGCGGCGCTGTTCCGGAAGCGATGGTGGATCCCCGCGACGCCGGTCTTCGTCGGGATCGCGCTCCTCTTCGCATTCGTCTATCCGTACCTCGTGGTGAGCGAGTCGGCGCCGTCGGATCTCGAGCGCGATGCGAGGGTTTACGCACAGCGCCAGGGGACCGAGCCGATCAAGGTGGCCGTCGAGGAGACCAGCGAGTACACGACCATCCCGAATGCCTATGCGACGGGGCTCGGGCCGAGCCGGCGCATCTTCCTCTGGGACACGCTCTTGGACGGCCGCTTCGACGACGACCAGGTCCGCGTCGTCCTGGCACACGAGGTCGCGCACCATTCGCGAGAGCACATCTGGAAGGGCGCGGCCTGGTACGCCCTGCTGCTGTTCCCGCTGCTGGCGGCCGTCGCGTGGTTCACGCGTCGGCGAGGAGGCCTCTACGAGCCGAGAGCCGTACCGCTCGCCCTGCTCGCGCTCGTTGTCGGCGGGCTTGCCATCCAGCCTCTCGACTTCGCGGTCTCGCGCGAGATGGAGGCCGAGGCCGACTGGATCGCGCTCGAGACGACGCGCGACCCCGACGCGGCGCGGGAGCTCTTCCAGGGGTTCACCGAGGAGGCGCTCGAGGATCCGACGCCACCCGGCTGGGCCCACCAGGCGTTCTCCACGCACCCCTCGGTCGAGGAGCGGATCGCGATGGCCGTCGCCTGGGAGCAGCGGAACGGCGCAGGCGATTGAGGGAGCTTGCCGGTCCTGAGCCTGGCTTCTAGAATCCGAATCAGCATTCGGATTCGGATTGAAGGAGGCTGGTGGCGATGCTGAAGATCGAGGTGCGCGAGTTCGGGCCGCCCGAGGTGCTCGAGCCCGTCGAGGCTCCACGGCCCGAGGCGAAGGACGGCGAGGTGGTGATCCGGGCGGAGGCGATCGGTGTGAACTTCGCCGACGTCTGGGTCCGGCTAGGAGCGGGGGATGAGCTGCCGGTCACGCCGGGCATCGAGGTGGCCGGGGTGGTCGAGCAATCCGGCTCCGACTCCTTCAAGCCCGGTGACCGGGTGGTCGGGACGCCCTTCTACACACGCGGCACGTACGCCCAGGAGGTCTGCGTTCCCGAGGAGCTGGTCTTCCCGCTCCCCGCCGACATCGACGCCCGGCTCGCCGCAGCGCTGCCCCTGAACTACCTGACCGCCTACTCCGCGGTTCGCAACACCGCCCGCGTGCGCACGAACGATCGAGTGCTCGTGACCTCCGCGGCAGGCGGCGTCGGCCTGGCGGCCGTCCAGCTGGCGCTGGACGCCGGCGCCGAGGTCTACGCGACGGCCTCCGAGCCGAAGCACGACTTCCTCCGCAAGCAGGGAGTCGCCGGCGTCGTCGACTCGCGGTCGCCGAAGCTCGCGGACGACGTCCAGAAGCTGACCGACGGCGGCGTCGACATCGTCGTCGACGGCGTCGGGGACAGCGGGTTCCGGCCGAGCCTCGACTGCCTCCGGCACGGCGGCCGCGTCGTCGCCTACGGCTTCACCGCCGGGATCCAGAGCAAGGACGTGCGGGTCGACGATCCGGAGACGACCATCGGCGCGATGAGCCTCCCGCTGCTCGACCTCTTCGACGGCTCGCGGTCGTTCATGACCGCCGACGCAGGTGCGCCGCCGCCGGTGCTCGCCTCGTGGCTGGAGTGTCTGTACCAGGGCATCCGCGACGGAGCGATCGCCCCGCACGTCGACCGCGTCTTCCCGCTGCGCGAGGCCGCCGCCGCGCACCACTACGTCCAGGACCGCAAGAACGTCGGCAAGGTCCTGCTCGACCCGAATGCCTGAGCCGAAGCAGGGCCGGAGCCGGGAGACGCAGGAGCGGATCGTCCGAGCCGCGCTCGAGCTCGTCGCCGCGAAGGGGCGGGAGGGTCTCTCGGTCGCCGAGATCGCTCAGCGCGCGGGCGTCTCGGTCGGCGCGTTCTACGGCCGCTTTCCGACGAAAGAGGCGCTCTTCGATCACGTCGACCGGCAGCTGTTCGAGGAGAGCGCGCGCTGCTGGGTCGACTTCCTCGCGCCCGAGAACTGGCGGGGCCGGCACGCGGCCGAGATCGTGCGCGAAGTCGTGCGCGCCTGGGTCGAGGCCGTCGCGACGCACCAGCCGCTCAACCGCGCGCTGACGGAGCGCTGGCGCACGAGCCCGTCCTCGGCCGAGCTGCGATCCGCCGCCGCTGCCCACTACGAGGCGATCTTCGACGCCCTCGGACGCCTGTTCGAGGAGCGGCCGGCCGAGGTCGCGCACCCGGACCCGCGCCTGGCCGCGAAGATGCTGATCGAGGTCATCGACGCCGTCCTTGTCGAGCGACTGACGTTCAGCGACACCTTCCTCGTGCCGCATCGCCTCTCCCGGCCGAAGCTCGTCGAGGAGCTGACCGCACTCGGCGTGGGCTACCTCGGTCTGCCCGCACCGAGGACGCGGACGGCGACCATCCCGCGGCCGCCACTCCGCGTCCCGGCGCTCAACCGCTAGGAGGGTCTGGCGGGACGTTGCTCGCGGCCCTGCGGCTCAGTCGACGTTCTGCCAGGCCCTCCTCAACCCGCGAGAGCCTCCGCCTGGCGCTCGTAGTCCGGGCCCAGCTCCTGAAATCGCGCAGACCAGTCGGCCTCGTCCCCGCGGAGGTGTGCGTCTAGCGAGTCGAGGTGCGAGTGCCAGCCGGCGCCGTAGCCGGCGATGGAGCCGGGCGGGAGCCCGCGATGATCGAGAACGAGGATCGTTCCGTCGCCGTCGGGTTGCAGCTCGAAGCGCGCGACGCTGTCGGGCTCGCCGGGGTACGTCCAGTCGAGCTCGAGGACCTTGCCGGGCTCCAGTGCGCGGATCGTCCCATCTGTCTCCTGTGTGCCATCGCTCTCCTCCCAGCGGAGCAGGAAGCGGCCGCCGACGCGAAGCTCCAGCTCGGCGACGTTCGCCAGCCAGCGGCCGAGCCGCTCGGGCTCGGTCAGCGCCGACCAGAGCTCGTCCGGTGTCGCGTCGTAGCGGCGCTCGAAGCGCACGCCGGCCCGGTCGCCCTCAGCTCTGAGTAGTCCCTCGGTCACGTCGTCCCCTCCTGATCTCGGTTTCAAGGGCGTCGAGGCGATTCGTCCAGAAACGCTGGATCCACTCGTCCAGCTCTCCCAGCCCTCCGTCGTCGAGCGAGTACAGGCGACGCGTGCCGTCGTCTCGCACGCGCACGACGCCGTGCTCGCGCAGCACCCGAAGGTGCCTGGACACGCCCGGGCGGGAGATGTCGAACGCCGCCGCGATCTCCCCGGCGGAGCGCTCCTGCTCCGACACGAGCTCGACGATGCGGCGCCGGGTGGGGTCTGCGAGGGCCTCGAACGCGCTCACGCGAGGAATGTAACGACTCAGTTACGTAACTGTCAAGTTACAGCGATCTTGGCGGCCAGCTCGCGCGAGATTGCGTGGTCCTCGCCGCCGACGCGCACCGTCAGCGGACCTTCGAACGGCGCGGAGTCCCGGACCTCGACGCGGTTCCCGGGCGTCAGCTTCAGGCTGGCCAGGTAGCGGAGCAGCTCGCCGTCGCCGTCCGGGACCCGCGAGACGACGGCCTTCGTCCCCGGCTCGAGGGTCGAGAGCGGCGTGGCGTCGGTCACGACGAGCTTCAGGTCGGGGCCGGGGATCGGATCGCCGTGCGGATCGCGCGTCGGATAGCCGAGTGTCCGGTCGATGTGCGCCTCGAGCTCCTCCGAGAGCGCATGCTCGAGCCGGTCGGCCTCGTCGTGCAGCGCGTCGATCGGGAGCCCGAGCGTCTGGGAGAGGTACTGCTCGAGCAGCCGGTGGTGGCGGATGACCTCGAGCGCGACGCGCTCGCCCTTCCGCGTCAGGCTCGCGCCGTGGTAGCGCTCGTGCTCCACGAGCCCCAGGCCGGCGAGCTTCTTCAGCATCGCGGTGACGGACGGGGCCGAGACGCCGAGCTCCACGGCGAGTGCGGACGTCGACACCCGCCGGCCGGAGGCCTCGAGCTTGTAGATCTCCTTGACGTAGTCCTGGATTGCGTCTGTTAGTTCCACTTGCCTCAGTTATAGTTTAGGCATGCCTAAGTTTACGCGGAAGGGGCTGATCGCAGGCGCGGCGACGGGTGTCGCGGCCGCGCCGTTCGCGCGCCTCGCCTGGCCCGGCACCGCGGAGGCCGACCCGAGCGCGACCCATCTCGGCCACACGCACGCCGACTTGGGCCATGCCGCGATGGTCGGCCACCACGTTCCGGCGCCCGGCGGCCCGAACGAACTCGACGACCTTCTCATCCCGACGAAGGCGCTGCCCGGCAAGCCCGGACGGGTTCGCGAGTACGAGCTCGTCGCGCTGGACAAGACGATCGAGGTCGCGCAAGGGGTCGAGTTCAACGCCTGGACCTACAACGGCACCGTTCCGGGCCCGATCATCCGCGCCACCGAGGGCGATCTCCTGCGTGTCCGTTTCACGAACGGCGGCTCCCATCCCCACACGATTCATTTTCACGGGATCCACCCGGCGAACATGGACGGGGTCTTCGAGGTCGTCGAGCCCGGCGCCGATTTCACGTACGAGTTCCCGGCCCGCCCCGCCGGCTTCCACCTCTACCACTGCCATGCGACGCCGCTGAAGAAGCACATCCACAAGGGTCTCTACGGCGCGTTCATCATCGACCCGAAGAAGCCTCGCCCGCCGGCGCAGGAGCTCGTCATGGTCATGAACGGCTACGACACCGACGGCGACGGCGAGAACAACTTCTACACCGTCAACGGCAAGGCCTTCTACTACGCGAAGTACCCGATCATGGTCAGCAAGTCGAGGACGGTGCGGATCTACCTCGCGAACCTGACCGAGTTCGACCTGATCAACTCGTTCCACCTCCACGGGGACTTCTTCCGCTACTACCCGACCGGAACCGGCGACCAGTTCGAGTACACGGACACGGTCGTCCAGACGCAGGGCCAGCGCGGGATCATCGAGATCGACTTCGCGAACAAGGGCCTGTTCATGTTCCACGCGCACCAGTCGGAGTTCGCCGAGCTCGGCTGGATGGGCTTCTTCAACGTGACCGACTGATGAGCGAGTCGGTCGCAGCGGTCGGGGGAGGCCGGAGCTGGCGGCTCTGGGCGTTCGTCCCGCTGCTGCTCCTCACCGGCGTCGTTGCGCTCTTCACGGCGAGCGGCTCGTCGATCACCGGCCTCGTGGGGGTGAACCCGCCGCCGCCGGACGAATTCGACATCCGGCGCGTCGAGTTCCACCCGGGCGAGATCCGGATCCGCGTCACGAACCCGCAGCGGGACGACCTGACCATTGCGACGGTCACGGTCGACGACGCGATCCTCCCGTTCGAGCTGGACGGCCCTGAGACGCTCGGGCGCCTCCGCTCGAGCGAGATCGTCGTCCAGTACGACTGGGTCGAGGAGGAGCCGATCGCGGTCGGAGTCACGAGCTCGACCGGGATCCAGACGACGGAGGAGATCCCGGCCGCCGTCCAGACGCCGACCGCCTCGGCGAAGAGCGTGTTCGGCTACGGCCTGATCGGCTTTCTGGTCGGCGTCGTCCCGGTCGCGCTCGGGCTTCTCTGGCTGCCGTCGCTGCGCCGCGCCCCACCCGAGTGGCTGGCGGCGTTCATGGCACTGACCGCCGGCCTGCTCACGTTCCTCGCCGTCGAGGCGCTGTCGGAAGCGCTGGAGCTCCAGGCGGCGCTGCCCAGCGCACTCGGTGGCGCGGGTCTCGTCCTGCTCGGCGTTGCGCTCAGTTACCTGTTCCTGACGGCCATCTCGTCGCGGCTCGGCCGTGGCGAGGGCGCGGCTCGCGGGTCGAGCGGACTCGCGCTGGCGACGCTCGTAGCGATCGGGATCGGGCTCCACAACCTGGGCGAGGGCCTGGCGATCGGCTCGTCGTTCGCCCTCGGCGAGCTCGCACTGGGGACGTTCTTCGTCGTCGGCTTCATGATCCACAACGTCACCGAGGGGCTCGGGATCGCCGCTCCGCTTGCGGAGGGCCGCCGCGTCTCCTGGGTCAGGCTCGCCGTGCTCGCCGTGGTCGCCGGCGCGCCCGCGATCGTCGGCGCCTGGATCGGCGGCTTCCTGACGAGCGACCTGCTCGGCGTTCTCTTCTTCGCCGCTGCCGCGGGCGCGGCGTTCGAGGTCGTCGTGGAGGTCGCCCGCTACGTGGCGCGGAAGGCGCCCGGCGGCCTCTCCTCGCCGCACGTGCTCGGAGGCTTCCTGGCCGGCGTGGCCGTGATGTACGTCACGGGCCTGCTCGTCGCCTGATTCAATCGGGCGCGTGAAGAAGGTCAACCTGGGCTCGCTCGAGTACGAGCGGTACGGCGACCATCCCGAGGGCTACAAGGTCGCGATGGCGCGGTTCGGCCCGTCGCATCGGCGCCTCGATGCTCGGTGGCACCGTCTACGAGCTCTCGCCGGGACAGAGCAGCTGCCCCTATCACTACGAGTACGGAAACGAGGAGTGGGCGATCGTGCTCGAGGGCCGGCCGACGCTTCGTCACCCGGGCGGCGAGGAGCAGATCGGGCCGATGGACGTCGTCTGCTTTCCCGTCGGGCCTGTGGGAGCGCACAAGTTCACCAACCGAACGGACGAGACGGTGCGCGTGCTCCTGCTCTCGACGATGGTCGACCCGGCGCTCGCGGTCTATCCCGACAGCGACAAGATCGGCGTCTTTCCGGGTGCGGAGTTCGGCCACGACCATGTGATGGTCCGGCGCGAGAGCCACGTCCCCTACTACGACCGCGAGACCTAATGGGCTCCGAGTTCGCGCCCGTCAAGGAGCTGATCCGAGACGTCCCCGGCTGGCTCTCCGACGAGGAGGGCGAGGCGCTCTTCGAGCTCGCAAAGGAGTGCACGGGCAGGGGCGTGATCGTCGAGATCGGGTCGTGGAAGGGCAAGTCGACGATCTGTCTCGGGCTGGGCTCGCGCGCGGGAAGCTCCGTGCGCGTCTTCGCGGTCGACCCGCACGCCGACTACCGGCACGGCGAGTTCAAGGAGAACGTCGAACGCGCCGGGATCGCCGATCTCGTCACGCCCGTGAAGGGGCTCTCGCAGGACGTCGTCGACGACTTCTCAAGAGCCGATCGAGCTCCTCTTCGTCGACGGCTCGCACGAAGAGGACGACGTGCGCCACGACTTCGAGACCTGGGTTCCGAAGGTCGTCGACGGCGGCACGGTTGCGTTCCACGACACGACCTGGCACGCGGGGGTGCGGAAGGTGATGGCGGAGAAGATCTTCTCGTCGCGCGAGTTCCGCGACGTGCGGTTCGTGATCGGCTCGACGACGATCGCGTCGAAGGTCGAGCGCAACACGGCGTACGACCGGCTCCACGCGCGCCGGGTTCAGGCCACGAAGGCCGTCTTCGGGTCGGTCTCGCGGGTGCTGAAGAAGAAGCGCGGCTGGCTCCCGGGCCCGGTCGAGCGGGCGGGCCGCCGCGTGTTCAAGCTCGTCGGGCGCTAGCTGAGGGTTTGGCGGAAGGCTGCTCGTTGCAGGGGTGCGATGGTCGTTCCGAGGCAAGGACGCAGGGAGCGTGCGTATCAGTGCAATACGGTCGCGACCGAGGACGCCGCCTCGGGGCGAGCAGCGCGGCCCTGCGGCCAGTGAGTATTTCGCCAAGCCCTCCTGGCTAGCGGTAGACGCCGTTGATGAAGAGCTGCTGCTCGCGCCGTCGCCGCGGGATGATCTCGGGCGGTCTCCGCCACAGCATCATCGCGTCCGCCGCTCCGTGAAAGTCGCCGACGTTCAGCCGCTTGACCACGGTCGAGCCGCGGAAGCCGCCCGCCCCGATGTTGAACGCCATCGACACGAGCGCGTCGAACTGGTGCGCCTTGAGCGGGCGCTTGACGGTCTCCCGCACGGCCGGCTCGAAGCGCCTGGCGAGATCCTGGCGTAGCACTCGCAGGACGAGCGCACGGGGCTTCGGGCTCGCCTTCGTTCCCCACGTTGCGCGGTCGGCTGCGGTCACCGGGCCGTGGTGCAGGAGGTGGCCGACGCCGAACGTGGCGTGGCCCTGCGAGTCGTTGTACGCCCAGGGGATGAACCCCTCCTGCGCGACGAGGAAGTCGAGACCCTTCTGCGATACCGCCGTCGGCCTCTGCAGCTGCGCGATCTGCGCGTCGAGACGCTGGCGCGCCGCCTTCGCCGCCTTGTAGCCGGCGAGCGCTTCACGGACGCGGGCGTCGTTCATGGGGAAGCGCTCCAGCGCCTTGCGCCACGCGAGTCGTGCCTGGTGCTGCGCGCGCTTGGCCTCGGCAAGGGCCGTCATAAGCGCAGAGAGCGTCGGTGTGGGCGGCACGTCAGTCAGCGTAGACCTCTACGCGATTCGTCTCCAGTCCGTGTCGAGATGGCGACGATTCACGCACGGCCACTAGCGGCCCGACGTCCGTCCCTCTTACCTCCCTCCCCGTCAAGCAACCCGAGGGAGGAGCATGAAGACCATTCTCTTGGCCGCGGCTGCCGCGGTCGTATTCGTCGCCGCCGGGTCGGCACTCGGCGCGAGCGCCGGCGATCCGCCGAGCGTGATCCACGCCTGCAAGCACCCGTCCGGCGGCTGGCTGAGGCAGGTGTCAGGGCCGGCGCAGTGCCGTCGGCGCGAGACGCCGGTGAACTGGAACGTCGAGGGGCCGAAGGGCGACCCGGGACAGGACGGAGCGCCCGGCGCGAAGGGCGACAAGGGGGACAAGGGCGACAAGGGCGATCCGGGCACGGTCATCTCCGGCCTGAAGACACTGGAGGGCGTTCCGTGCGTGGCCGACGACTCCGCCGCGGGCGAGATCAAGGTGACGGTCGCCGCGAACGGCGACGTGAGCCTCATCTGCGAGGCGGCGCCGGACGAGCAGCCTCCGCCGCCGCCGCCGCCTCCGGGCGAGGGCGCGAATCTCGTCATCAACGAGGTGGACTACGACCAGGTGGGCACCGACGCGAACGGCTTCGTCGAGATCCACAACACGGGCGACACCGCCGCCGACCTCGCCGAGGTCGACCTCGTGGCGGTGAACGGCGGCGACAGCGCCGAGTACGACCGGGCCGAGCTGACCGGAACGCTCGCTGCGGGCGGCTACCTGGCGGTCGCATTCGAGCTGCAGAACGGAGCGCCGGACGGGCTCGCGCTGCTCGAAGGCGCAACGCTGCTCGACGCTCTCTCCTACGAGGGCGCGATCACGGCGGCGACGATCGGCGGCCAGACGTACAACCTCGTCGAGGGCACGGCCCTTGCGGGCACCGTCGCCGATTCGAACACGGTCGCAGGCTCGCTGATCCGGAACCCGGACGGCCAGGACACCGACGATGCGGCGACCGACTGGGCGTTCACGACGACCGTCACGCGGGAGGCGGCCAACGTCCTGACGCCGTAGGACAGCCCCGGAGGGGCGGGCTCGCGCTCGCCCCTCCCCTGGCACACGCAGAATCCTTCCGTTTTCCTAGCACGTTGCTAACAGCACATGGGTTAATACGCACTCGGGCAAATGAGGACGCGAAGCCCGAGCTGGCGTCTCGGCGCGACCTTCCTGCTGGCAGGACTCGTACTCCTGTCGAGCGGGGCGGGAGTCGCCGCCGTCTTCGCCGCGCCGGCGGCGATCACCGGTCCGGTCAGCGCTGTAGGCCCGACCTCGGCGACGGCGAGTGGCACCGTCAACCCCGGCGGCCGGTCGACGAGCTGGTACTTCGAGTACGGGACGACCACGAGCTACGGCAAGAGGACCTCGTCCAGGAGCGCCGGCTCCGGCAGCGCGAACATTCAGGTTTCCGCGTCGCTCACGGGTCTCGCGGCCGGCACGACGTACCACTACAGGCTCGTCGCTACGAACGGCGACGGCACGGCACGGGGCTCCGACGGGATCTTCACCACCCCGTTTGCGCCGCGCGCGGTCACCGGCTCCGCGACGAGCGTCACCGTCAGCTCGGCGACGCTCAACGGAACCGTCGATCCGAACGGCCGGGCGACGAACTGGTACTTCGAGTACGGCACGAGCACGCGCTACGGCTCGAGAACGTCGGTGAGGAGCGCCGGCTCGGGCACGACGGCGACGGGGGTCTCGGCCGGGGTGTCGCGCCTGAGGCCTGGACGGATCTACCACTACCGGCTCGTTGCAACGAGCGACGCAGGCACGAGCCGAGGCGCGAACCGCACGTTCTCGACCTTCGGTCCGCCCACCACGGTCACGAGGCCTGCGTCATCGATCACGCATAGCACCGCGCGGCTCAACGGAAGGGTCACCGCCAACGGCCTGGCGACGACCTGGTACTTCGAGTACGGGACGACGACGCGCTACGGCGCCAGGACTCGTACCCGGAGCGCCGGCAAGGGCACGAGGCCGGTGAACGTCTCGGTCGCGCTCACGCGACTCCGAGCGGCGACCACCTACCACTACCGGCTGGTCGCGACGAACTCTGCGGGGACGAGGCGGGGCGCGAACGGGACCTTCACGACGACCGCGGTAACGCTTGCGGCGCAGTCACAGACGGTTGTGTACGGTCGCGCCGTCCTGCTCTCGGGCCTCGTGCCGAGTGGAAGGGCGGGCGAGACGGTGACGTTGTTCGCCGGGGTGTACGGCAGGGGCTCGCCCAGGTCGGTCGCGTCACTCGTGACCGGCGTCGGCGGAGCGTGGCAGTACCTCGCGAGGCCGCCGCTCCTCACGTCCTACATGGCCCACTGGAACGGCTTGATGAGCCGCTCACTGGCGATCGGCGTCCGGCCCAGGGTGAGGTTCCGGCGGATCGGGAGGGCTCGCTTCTCCACGAGGGTGATCGCGGACAGGCCGTTCAGGGGCCGTCTGGTGAGGCTCCAGCGCCGGACGGCGGCCGGCCGTTGGGTGACGGTGAAGCGCGTCCGGCTGAAGCGCCGCTCGGCGGCGACCTTCCGCGTGAGACTCCGGCGAGGCAGGTCCCCGCTCCGAATCGTGATGAGCGTGAACCAGGCCGGCCCGGGGTACCTCGCCGGCATCAGCCGCACGATCGTCTACCGCCGCTAGAGCGAGCGGTAGATCTCGAGCAGGCGGTCGGCGCCCTTGTCGGCGTCGTGGATCTCCTCGACGTAGGCGCGAGCGGCAGCGCCGACCTGCCGCCGCCTCTCCGCCGACCCTGCGAGCTCGGCGATCTCGTCGCGCAGCGTCTCCTTCGTGACAGGGAGGACGGGTACTTCGACGCCGAGCTTCGCCTCGGTCTCCTGAACTGCTTCCGGCCGCAGATAGCTCAGGACGGGCTTGCCGAGGGCCATCGCCTCGAGCGCGAAGATCCCGTACCAGCCGGCGTTCAGCTGGTCGACGACGATGTCGGCTCGCTCGTAGTGGCGCCGGGCCTCGTCGTGTCGCAGTCCCTCGACGAGGTCGAGCTCGACGTCGAGGCCTTCGCAGGCGGCGACGACGTGCTCGGTTCCCTTGCGACGTCGGCTGGACGGGGCGTGGAGCACGACGGGCCGCCCGCGGTCCGCCGGCGGAACAGGCGTGTACTGGCTCAGCTCGAGCCCGGGTGGGACGACGTGCGCGTCCGGCACCCACCGCAGCGCGTCGTAGGAGCCGACGATCCGCGCATCGGCGGCGCGGGCGTACCGGAGCTCGGCCGGCGTCTTGCCGCGGATGTCCGAGCCGAGGAAGTGCAGCACGGAGCGCCGGCGGGTCGCCTTCAGGATCGGCCAGGTCAGCTTCCGCGGCACGAGCGTCCACCCGAAGTAGAAGTGGAAGACGTCCGTCTTCGGGAGGAGCCGCAGAAAGGCCGGCCACTGAACCGCCTGCCGTCCGAGGAATCCGCCGGGCCGGTCGAGCGACCAGTCCGCCTCGGGGTGCATCTTCTGGCGCTCGACGACGACGAGCTTTGCGTCGACGCCCTTCCGCCGGAGCGCCTGCACGTTCGTCCACGGGATCCCCGCCACGTTCAGCGGGGTGTGGACGACTCTCACGTTTCGTCGCGCCCGTAGAGCCGGCGAAGCTCTTCCACGGTGATCCCGCTCTCGTAAAGGACGGCGTGTTCTTGCGGCAGACGTGGGTCGGCCCATCGTTCGAGAGCCGCGTAGGAGACATCGTCGAGTTCGTCGCTCGGAACGCGGACTGCGGACGGCACGCCGAGCGCATCGAGCGCCGGCCCCGCGTCGTACAGCGTCAGGTAGTAGGCGGTACGGGTGGTCAGGAACCGCTGCACGTTCGTCCCTGCAAGTGCGAGCCCACCTCCTCCCGGGTCGTATTCGACGACCGGGACCGTCTGCTTCGCTCCTGTGCCTCGGAGCCCAAACGCCGAAGAGGGAATCCGAGCCGTCGTCTGCGAAGAGCAGCAGCTCCGGCGGTCGATGTGGGTCCTCGTTAAGCGCCGAGGAGTCGGTCGACGGGGTAGATGCCGAGGTTGTTCTCCAAGAACGACCCGCCGTCCGCGTAGCGAAGGAGCGCGATGAGGTCGCCGGGAATCGGCCGACCCAGCGCTCGCTCAGCGAAGTCAATTGCGCCTAGACCGGCGGGCTTGCCCGGATCGTGGAGATCGGGCGAAGCTTCCCAGGCGCTCACGACGCGCTCGAATCCCGGTGCGACAACACGGCTCTCGCCGTCGGTCTCGCCGCACCCAACGACGAGGGCGGCCATCAGCGCAGCCGCGCCTACTCGTCCCACTCGACCTGGTCGAAGTAGCGCAGCGCGCGCCTCGTCGGCCGCACGCGCGACCGGTACTCGCCCAGCTCCTCCGCCGAGATCTCGCCGAGCGCGTGCTTGACGCCGAGCCAGGGCAGGTTCAGGTCCTCCTGGTAGACGATCGTCGAGATCCGCGGGTTGATCTCGATCACCTTGTCGCCGACGAGCTGGATGTTGAAGAAGTGGTCGAGCGCGAGTGCCTCGACGATCTTCTCGGCGACCTCCATCAGCCAGTCGTCGTCGAGTGTCGCGAAGTACATGGCCAGGCCGGCGCGCATCGACTCGCGCGTCTTCGGATGGCCGAGAGCGATCTTCCCGCCCTCCGCGATCCCGTCGATCGTCCGCTCGAGCCCCGACGCCAGCTCCATGACGAGGAGCGGCGTGTCGTCGTCGCCGAGCAGCTCGACGAGCTCCTCGAGCCGCAGCGCCTCGGCGACGCCCGGCCTGTTCTTCAGCAGCTGCTCGCGGCGGTCGGCCTCCGCCGAGAGGATCCGGAAGCCGCGCGAGCCGGACGAGAAGGCCGGCTTGATCGCGACGTCCTCGCCCGGGTAGCCGAGCTCGCGCGCAGCCTCTGTGACCGCCTCGCCGCCGACGACCCGCCGCCAGCGCGGCCCGGGGACGCCGATCTCGTCCAGCAGCGCATAGCTCTCGGCCTTGTCGTTCGAGCGCCGGATCGCCTCGGGCGAGGCGACCATGACCGCGACGCCGTCGAACCGCTCCTTCGCCTCGGCGAGGCCGAGCAGGTCGAACGACGACTGCGGGAGGATCGCCTCGACGCCCTCCCTTGCCACGACCTCCAACATCGCGTCCGCAAAGGCAGGGTCTGACCCCGAGGGCACGAGATGGAACGCGTCGCAGAGGTGGCGACCCACGGACCGTTCGGCCATGTCCGTCCCGACCACGCGGACCTCGCGCTCGCCGTTCTCCCGGAGCGCGCGGACCAGCGCGGCGGTTCCGGGCGCGCCCGCCGCGGAGACGAGGACGGTCGTCACTTCACGATCAGCGACAGCTTCGGCCCGAGCGGCTGCGGCCGGCGCCCGACCGCTCGCCGTGAACTCGTCCCACGCCGGATTGACGTTCACGTCGTCGGCGACGAGCGCGCCGCCGTCGCGCATCGCGTCCCAGGCATGCTCGAACTCGAAGCTCATGCACTCGTACGAGTGCTCGCTGTCGTGCATGAAGAAGTCGATCGGGCCCGTTCGGTCGAGGAGCGGCGGCAGCTCGTCCTGGCTCCGGCCGTGGATGAAGTGCCAGCGGGCCCGCAGATCCTCCGGGACCATCCAGCCGGGCTCGCGGCCGGGCGGGATGACGGCGCCGCCCTTGCCGTCCCAGAAGGTGCCGGGCTCGTACTCCTCGCCGGCGACCTCGGGGAGATCGATGGAGTGCAGCTCGCCGCTCCCGTTCCGCTCGAGCGCGAGCAGGAGGAACGCTGTCGAGACGCCGTTGCAGACGCCGGTCTCGACGGCCACGAGCGGCTTCATCTCACGCAGGAGCCGGTACAGGCGCAGACCTTCGTCGTAGCCGTCGCGGCCGGTGACCCGGCCGGTGTTGTAGCGGTGTCCCCGCTGCGTCTCGCCCTGGACGGTGTCCCAGAACAGCGCGGCCTGCTCCTCGAGGTGCTCGACGAGCGCGCTCTCGCGCACTTCGTCCTCGGGGGTCGTCGCCGCCTCCATCGCGGCGGGATCGTACTGACCCGGCTACTTCTTGGGCCGGCCCTCGTCGACGCCCGTCGGCAAGTAGTTCGGTGGGAGCCCGCCATGCTCTCCGCCCATGATCTGGTCCGAGTTGCGCGCGGAGGTCATGGCGTCGATCCGTGCGGCCTCGGTGTCGACGGTCCGATCCTCACCGCCGAAGAGGCGCTTGAGGCGCTCGATGATGCTCATGCTCTCAAACCCTCTTGTCGTGTTCTTGAGCGGCAATCTTCGCGTCGATGCGGGTGGCTTGCGCCTCCTGAGCGGCGTTCATCGTGTCGAGGCGCTCGGCCTCTGTGTCGTATGACTCGTCGGGCTGCCGCCCGAAGAGCCGGCGGATGGAGTCGCGAACGGTCATGCCGGAAGTCTACGAACGCGAAGCCGCTTCAGCTCCTCCGGCAAGTAGAAGCCGAGCGGGAGCAGGACGAGCGGGTACACGGCGACGAGCGCGATCGCGCCGCCGAGCGGAACGTCGAGCGCGCGACCGATGACGGTCAATCCGATCGCCGTCCCGAACGCAGTCGCCACGCGGCGCCACTGGTACGGCACGTGGAAGACGTGTTGCGCCTTCCAGGCCATCCCGAGGAAGAGCACGGCGTAGGCGCCGATCGTCGCCACGGCCGCGCCCATCATCCCGAACTCCGGGATCAGCGCCAGGTTCAGGACAACGTTGAGTGCCGCGGCCACGCCTGTGATCACCCAGTTCGAGCGCGTGCGGCGCGCGCGGCCGATCCCGATCACCACGACGATGTACGCGCCGAACGCGACGGCGGCGAAGGCCAGCGGCGCCACGACTCGCTCCGCCGAGTAGAACTCTTCGGTCGTCAGCAGCTGAACGAGCCACGGCGCGAGCACGCCGAGCGCCAGCGCCATCCACGACGTGATCGCGACGAGGTAGGTGAGGACGAAGCTGTACGCCCGAGCCGCCTCGCGGTCGTCCTCGATCGAGTAGGCGAACGCGGGCCACGCCGTACGGAACGCCGCCAGCAGGAGGATGATCGCCGACGCCAGGCGGACGCCGATCGCGTAGAGCCCGACCTCCCGCGGGCCGGACAGCTTCACGAGGAAGAAGCGGTCGCTGAAGTTCAGCGCCCAGAGGAAGAGCGCCGAGGGCACGAGCGGCAGCCCGAAGCTGTTCATCTCGCGGAGCAGCGGCCGATCCCACTCGAGACCGAGCTCCTGCCGCCGGTATGCGAGCAGTCCCGCATAGACGAGCAGCGTCCCCGTGAAGTTCCCGACGATGACGCCGATCGGGCCCTTCTCGAGCACGACCACGAGGAGCACCGTCGCTCCGACGGTCAGCCCCAGGTTGATCAGCGTCGCGACGAGGTAGGCGGTCGAGCGCTGCTCCACGCGGAAGAGCGAGGTCATCTGCTCGTAGTTCACGTGCGCCCAGAGGCCGACGAACGCGGCGCGGACGAGGTCGGCGTGCTCGCCGGTGTCGAAGAGCACCTCCGAGATCGGCTCGGCCAGGACGAGCCCGGCCACGAGCCCGGCGGTGCCCATCGCCATCGTGAACCAGAACGACGTGCGGATGACGCGCCGCTTCCCCGCGTCGTCCTCGCCGTCGAAGTAGAAGCGGAAGAAGGCGCTCTTGACGCCGGCGGCGAGCAGGACGGTCAGGACGGCGGAGAGCGCGATCAGCGTCTCGATCAGGCCGTAGTCGGCCGGCGAGAGGAAGCGCGTGTAGACCGGCAGCAGCAGGACGGCGATGAACCGCGACACCAGCGACCCGAAGCCGTAGATCGCCGAGTGGCGCGCGAGCTCCCCGAGCCGTTGTCCTAGTAACACTCTGTTACTTGCTTCCGGGCCCACGCCGCCGCCCCGTGGTGGCGCGGAGTTCGGGCCCTCGGACACTTAGTGACACAGTGTTACTTGGCCTCTGGCGGTCACGAGAGGTCGATGCGGTCGTCCGCCAGGAGCTCGCGGCGCCGGTCTCGCTCGGCGTCCAGCATCGCGCTCATGGTCTCGCCCATCGTCTCGCCCGGATAGACCCAGATCTCGGGGTGGATGAGCAGCTGGAGCCAGTCGAACTTGCCTTCCCGGAGGTCCGTGTGCGGACAGCCGTGGCGCCAGCGCTGGTTCGAGTCGGACCGGTAGTGCTCCGGGTCGAACCACGGCGGCTGCATGACGTTGACGGCGCCGTCGAGCGGCTCCGTCATGTAGTCCGGGTCCGGGTTGTGCCAGGCCACGACGGGGTCGAAGCGGTCGTCGAGCTCGGCGCCGGGCCAGACGGCGTGGAGGCCGACCCTGTGGTCGAGCTCGCGGAGTCGGTTGATGGCGCGCCGGCCCTCGGGCGAGCCGAGGTTGTAGAAGACGCTCTGCGTCATCAGGAAGTAGGTGGCGAGCGCGCCGCTCTCGGCCTCGAGCTCCGCCAGCTGAAGTGCGGCGTCGAGCGACAGGTCGACGTCGTGCCTCAGGTAGAGCGCGCCCTCCGACGGCTCCTCGTCGAAGAACGCGAACCGGTAGCCGCCGTCCGCGGCGGCCGCGAGCAACTCGCGGTAGTGCTCGAGCGCGAAGGAGCAGGTCACGCCGCCTCGACCTCCACGTCGAGCAGCCGCGCGGCCGACTCCGCCCGCTCGATCGCGTCGAAGTTCGTCGCGCCGACTGCGATCACGTAGCCGCGCCTGTCGCCGTCCACCTGCACCGGATTGATCGTCTCGCCCTCCTGGAGGTAGAGCTCCGCCTCGACCACTCCCGGGAAGGCCTGCACCCGCTCGAGGCCGCTGAAGCTCACCAGCTTGCCCGTCGGAAGGGGTCCCGGCCTCGCGGTGAGGAACGAGATCGCCATCGGCTGCTCGGTCTTGGGGAGGACCAGGTCGTCGGGCACGGGCCGGCCGAGTGCCTGGAGCAGCGCGATCTCGATCAGGTCGACGCCGACGCCGTAGCGGGCCACGGAGTCCATCTGGCCGGCCGGGATCCTGGCGGCGACCTCGATCAGCCGGGCGACGCCGTCCTCGCACCAGAGCACCTGCGGGTAGGCGATCCCGTTGCGAAGGCCGAGTGCCTTGACGGTGTGCACGCCCGCCCGCCGCACGTCCTCGAGCGCATCGCCGAAGAGCGTCGAGGGATACACGTGCGCGATCGCGACGCCGAAGCCGGGTCCGGCGGCCCGGCGGCGGTCGGAGAGCGTCACGACGGTGGGCTCGCCGTCCCGGACGACCAGAAGCCCGTTCACCTCGAGCCCCTCGTGGAAGCTCTCGAGGATCGCCTCTTGCTGCATCGACTGCGCGAGTGAGGCGTGGAGGTGGCGCTCGACGTCGTCCAGCGAGTGGCACATGAACAGGCCGCGCTGTCCGGCCGAGTCCGCCGGCTTGAGCACCGCCGGGAAGCCGACAGCCGCTGCTGCGGCGCGCGCCTCCTGGATCGACCGGGCGGCCGCGAAGCGTGGCTGCGGCACCCCGGAGTCGGCGAGCTGCCTGCGCATGGCGATCTTGTTCGTCATCAGGTGGGCGGTCCTCGTCCCGATCCCGGGGAGGCCGAGCTGCTCGGCGACGGCGGCGACGACCGGCACGGCCCGGTCGGCTGCGAACGTCATCACGGCGTCGACGCCGTGACGCGTCGCCACCTCCACCACGGCAGTCACGTCGAAAGCGTCGACGACCTCGCCGACATCGGCGATCGGGAGCCCCGGCGCGTCCGGATTCCGGTCGACCGCGACGATCCGAGCCCCGAGCTTCTTGAGCTTCGCGAGCGCGCGGCGCTGATGGCGGCCGGCCCCGACGAAGAGCACGGTCGCGCCGTCCGCCAGGTGATTAGCGCTGCTTATCACCTCTAACACGGTCCGTTCGTGGCCAGTCTCACCAGGTGGAGAGAGATGTTTCGGTATCTCGTCAGACGGCTGCTCTGGGCCGGCGTGCTCTTCATCGCCGTGACCATGGTGTCGTACATCATCTTCTTCCTGGTCCCCGCGGAGCCGGCGCGTCTGATCTGCGGCGCGCAGTGCCCGCCCGACCAGGTCGCGCGCGTTCGCAAGGAGGTCGGCCTCGACCGGCCGGTGTGGCGGCAGTACGGGACCTTCCTCCAGAACCTCGTCGTCCACCAGTCGCTCGGCCGCTCGTACGCGACCCGGCAGCCGGTGACCGAGATCATCAAGGACTCGGCCCCGGTCACGGCGAGCATCGTGATCGGCGGTGTGCTCCTCTGGCTGATGATCTCGGTCCCCGTCGGCATCTTCTCCGCGCTCCGACCCAGGTCGTTGTTAGACCGAAGCGCGATGACCTTCGTCCTGATCGGGATCTCGGCCCATCCGGTCTGGATCGGCCTGATCCTCATCTACTTCGTCGGCTACAAAGCCGGGCTCACTCCGTTGGGGGGCTATTGCGACATGGTCAACCCCTCGACGGACTGCGGAGGGCCCGTGCAGTGGGCGCACTCTCTCATCCTCCCCTGGGTGACGTTCGCCTGTCTGTACGCGGCCCTCTACACCCGGATGATCCGCGCGAGCGTCCTCGAGACGATGAACGAGGACTACGTCCGCACCGCCCGCGCGAAGGGCGCACCCGAGTGGCAGGTGATGCGGTCCCACGTGCTTCGCAACGCGATGCTCCCGATCGTCACGATCCTCGGGCTCGACATCGGCCTCCTGATCGGAGGTGCGATCTTCACCGAGACCGTCTTCGGCCTACCGGGGCTCGGGCGCAGCGCGCTCCAGGCGCTCGAAGGCTTCGACCTACCGACGGTCATGGGGATCACGGTCTTCGCGACCCTGGCGGTGATCGTCATGAACCTGATCGTCGACCTGCTCTACGCCGTCATCGACCCCAGGATCCGGCTGGCTTAAGGCGGGGTGGGCTGCACGGGGAACAGGAACTGATGGCGGTCCCAGAGGGCGATCTCGCAGCCGTCGGTCCGCGCGAACGTCGCATTCACCT
This sequence comes from uncultured Actinomycetes bacterium, assembly GCA_963782765.1. Taxonomy (GTDB): domain Bacteria; phylum Actinomycetota; class Thermoleophilia; order Gaiellales; family Gaiellaceae; genus JACDAN01. Next base: position 416,782 of record CAWALC010000004.1, on the reverse strand, counting down.
GGTCGCCGTCGAATGTGCCGCGGATCTCGGCGACGGCGGGGCCGCCGTAGATCTCCGTGCACACGAGATCACCGGCGGGGCGGCGGAAGGGCCGCTCCATGCTCTCGAGTCTCCTACACGCCTCGCCTGCGTCCCGGAGGTCTCCGCCGGCGGGCGAGCAGCGCAGAGTCGCTTCGTTCTTATCGCCTGAGCGGCCGGCGGGCCAGACGATGATCCTGAGGTCCGTCTGACTCTCCGCGGGCATGCCGTCGCCGCCCCCGCACCCCGTCAGGACTGCGAGACCCGCCACTAGACTCGCCGCGTGCCACTTCAAGGCAAACGCATTGTGCTCACAGGCGGCGCCGGCTTCATCGGTACCACCCTCAGCCGGCGCCTGATCGACGACAACGAGATCGTCGTCTACGACAACCTGCACCGCGACGCCATGGGCGGGACCGAGCTCGCCGGGCACTCCAACCTGACCTTCGTCCAGGGCGACGTCCTCGACGCGGAGCTGATCCGGGAGACGGCCAAGGGTGCGACGCACATCGTCCACCTCGCGGCGATCGCCGGCGTCGACACCGTGCTCGAGAGCCCGGTGCGGACGATGCGCGTGAACATGATCGGCACCTACAACGTCCTCGAGGCGGCGCATGCCACAGTCGGCACCCTGGAGCGGCTGGTCGACTTCTCCACGAGCGAGGTCTTCGGGCGTCACGCGTACAAGGTCGAGGAGGTGCACGAGACGGCGCAGGGCTCGGTCGGCGAGGCGCGCTGGACGTACGCCGTCTCGAAGCTCGCCGGCGAGCATCTCGCGCACTCGTACCACGACGAGTTCGGGCTGCCCACCTGCTCGCTCCGGCCGTTCAACGTCTACGGGCCCGGGCAGATCGGCGGCGGCGCGATCCGGGCGTTCATCGAGAACGTCCTCGCCGGTGAGGACCTCGTGATCCACGGGGACGGCTCCCAGATCCGCGCCTGGTGCTACGTCGACGACCTCGTGGACGCGCTGCTCCTCGTGCTCGAGCGCCCCGAGGCCGTCGGCCAGGTGTTCAACATCGGGAACCCGCGCTCGGTGGTGACCGTCTTCGACCTCGCGACCCGGATCCGGCGGCTCATGGAAGCCGACGTCGACATCACGCACCGGCCCCTGCACTACACGGACGTCGAGATGCGGATCCCGAACATCGACAAGGCTCGCAACCTGCTCGGCTGGGAGCCGCAGATCGACCTCGACGAGGGTCTCGTCCGCACGATCGCGTGGTACCGAGAGCGCCAGCCGGCACCGGCGTGATCCGGCTCGCCTGGCCGGATCTCGGCGCCGAGGAGCTCGCCGCCGTCGCCGAGGTGCTCGAGAGCGGGCAGCTCACGATGGGCCCGAAGGTCGACGACTTCGAGGCCGAGCTGGCCCGCGCCTGCGAGGTCGAGCACGCCGTGGTGGTGTCGTCGGGGACCGCCGCGCTCCACCTCGCGGTGCTCGCGCTCGGGATCGGGCCCGGGGACGAGGTGATCGTTCCGGACTACACCTTCCCGGCCACGGCCAACGTGGTGGCTCTGGCCGGTGCGACGCCCGTGCTCGTCGACGTCGACGCGGAGACGATGAACGTGACCGTCGAGTCGGTCACGGGCGCGCTGACCGACCGGACGCGGGCGGTGCTCGTCGTCCATCTCTTCGGCCGCCCGGCGCCCTGGGAGGAGCTCGAGGCGGCGGTGCCGGACGGCGTGGCGCTGCTGGAGGACGCGGCCGGCGCGCTCGGCGCGCGACGACAGGGTCGCGCCTGCGGCGGGCTCGGGCGGCTCGGTTGCCTGTCGTTCCACCCGCGCAAGATCGTCACGACCGGGGAGGGCGGCGCGGTGACGACGAACGACGCCGAGATCGCCGACGCGATCCGCCGCCTCCGCCACCACGGGATCGAGCCGCGCGGCGACTTCGAGATTCGCACGGCGGGGCTCAACTACCGCCTGCCGGACATCCTCTGCGCGCTCGGCGCGACGCAGGTGCGACGGCTGGAGCGGCTGCTGGAGGAGCGCGAGCGGCTCGCCGCCGCCTACGCCGAGCGGCTCGACGGGGTCGTCGGGCTCCCGACGGCCGACGAGGGCGACCGCCACGGGTGGCAGGCCTACGTCGTTCGGGTCGACCGGCGCGACGAGGCTCTGGCCGCGCTGGGCGCGGCGGGGATCCAGGCGCAGATCGGCACCTACGCACTCCACCGACTGGCCGCGTACGGTGACCAGGGGCCGTTCCCGGGGGCGGACGCGGCGTACGAGCGGGCGCTGGCCCTGCCCTTCCACAACCGCCTGACGGAGGACGACATGGATCGCGTCGCGGCTGTCTTGACAGGCTTGTAAGTGAGTAGTAACTTACAACGCTGTGATGGCAACCGCGACACGCCAGTCCGCTGAGGAGCGCCGCGAGAGCATCCTCGACGCCGCGCTGATCGAGTTCGCGGCGAAGGGGCTCCACGGCACCTCGACCGAGGACATCGCCAAGCGGGCCGGGATCTCCCAGCCGTACGTCTTCCGCCTCTTCGGCACCAAGAAGAACCTCTTCGCCGAGGCCTGCCGGCGCTGCATGCGCGACGTTCGGGAGGCGATGGGCGCCGCTGCCGAGGGGAAGTCGGGCGAGGAGGCGCTGGAGGCGATGGGCGCCGCGTACATCGACTACCTCGCGACCGAGCCGCGCCGGCTCACCCTCCAGATGCACATGTACGCGGCGAGCGACGACCCTGAGATCCGCGAGGTGGCGCGGGTGGGCTACGGCGAGCTCGTGCGCTTCGTGGAGCAGGTCAGCGGCGACGCATCCGACCGCGTCAGCGACTTCTTTGCCGTCGGGATGCTGATCAACGTGCTGGCGGCGATGGACGTCCGCGACGCGGGGATCGACTGGGCCGACCGGCTGCTCGCCGGCTGCCTCGGGGAGAAGTGAGCCGTGTTTTTTTCCAGACTGAGTAAGTGATGAGTCACTACCGAGGAGGAGAGATGGACACACCGAGGACGCTCTGGACGTTCGTGATCACGTCCCTCGCCCTGTTCATGGTCGTGCTCGACAACCTCGTCGTCTCGACCGCCCTGCCGGTCATCCGCACCGATCTGAACGCGTCGCTCGAGGAGCTCGAGTGGACGGTCAACGCATACACGCTCACCTTCGCGGTATTCCTCCTCACCGGTGCCGCGCTCGGTGACCGCTTCGGCCGCCGGCGGATGTTCGTCCTCGGGTTGACGATCTTCACCGGCGCCTCGGCGGCGGCGGCGCTCGCCCCGACGATGGACGCTCTCATCGCCGCGCGTGCGATCCAGGGCATCGGTGGCGCGATCGTCACTCCGCTGACGCTGACGATCCTCAGCGAGGCCTTCCCGCGTGAGCGGCGCGGCGTCGCGCTCGGAGCGTGGTCCGGGATCGCGGGCCTGGCCGTCGCTGCGGGCCCGCTCGTCGGCGGCGCCGTCGTCGACGGGATCTCGTGGCAGTGGATCTTCTGGCTGAACGTCCCCATCGGGATCCTGCTCGTGCCGCTTGCGTATCGGTTCCTCCGCGAGACGCACGGTCCGGCGGGCTCGCTCGATCTGCGCGGGCTCGCGCTCGTGAGCGGAGGCCTGCTCGGGCTCGTGTGGGGCCTGATCCACGGGAACGGAGACGGCTGGACGAGCCCGCAGATCGTCGGCTCGCTCGCGGTCGGCGCTCTGCTGACCCTCGGTTTCGTCGCCTGGGAGCTCCGCGCGCCGGCGCCGATGCTTCCGATGGGGTTCTTCCGCGACCGGGCGTTCGCAGCCGCGAACGGCGCGTCGCTGCTCATGTACTTCGGGATGTTCGGGTCGATCTTCCTGCTGACCCAGTTCCTCCAGACCGTGCAGGGGCACTCGCCGCTCGGTGCCGGGCTGCGCGTCCTTCCGTGGACGGCGATGCCGATGATCGTCGCTCCGATCGCGGGGGCTCTGTCGGATCGGATCGGCGGCCGGCCGTTGATGGCCACCGGCCTCGCGCTTCAGGCGATCGGGCTCGGTTGGCTGGCGGCGGTCTCGACACCGACGGTGGCATACAGCGAGCTCGTGATCCCGTTCATCCTCAGCGGGACCGGGATGGCGATGTTCTTCGCGCCGGTCGCGAACGTCGTCCTCTCGGCGGTCCGTCCGGAGGAGGAGGGACAGGCCTCCGGCGCCAACAACGCGATCCGCGAGGTCGGCGGCGTCTTCGGCGTCGCGGTGCTCGCGACCGTTTTCTCGACGTACGGCGGCTACGGCACGCCGCAGTCGTTCGTCGACGGCCTCGGGCCCGCGATCTGGGTCGGCGCGGTCGTCGTCGGCGTCGGCGCGCTCATCTCGCTGGCGATCCCGCGCCGGCGGCGTCTTCAGGAAGAGCCGGTCGAGGCCGAGGTCGCTCTGGAAGCCGCGTAGGAGCTACGCGTTCGCCGCGAGGGGTGCGATCTGCTCGTACCCCTCGCGGAGGAAGGGCACGCGGTCGACGAGGGCCGTCACGTCGTCCGGCGTGAACACGCCTTCCTCGGTCACGACCTCGGTGATCAGGTCGGGAGGAATCAGCTCGAACAGCTCCCGCTCGAAGTCGGCGAGGTCGGGCGCCTGCGCTCCTGGAACCGGGGCGAGCTTGATCACCTCGGCGGCGACGACGACGGGGATGTCGGCGGCCAAGGCGGCCTTCGCGAGCGGGATCGTGCCGATCTTGTTGCAGATCGTCCCGTCCCGGAAGACCGTGTCCGCTCCGAGCAGCAAGACGTTCGTCTCGCCGATTCGCTCGGGAGCCTCCTCGTCCTCGAGGAGCTCGACGTCGATTCCCTGCTCGACGAGCTCCTCGTAGAGCGTCCGCCCCTCTTCGACGGGCTTGGAGACCGTGCAGAGCACCTTCGCGGGCTCGTCGTGCCCGAGCGCCTCGCGGACCGTGGCGGAGTTCGAGTGTGTGAGCACCGTCGCGCCGTCGAGCCGCTCACGGAGCTGGATCGCGATGGACGCCGGAGCGCGGATACGTCCCTCGGTGAGTGCATGCGCCTCCTCGCTGACGAGCTGGCGGAGTGCGTCGGGCTCGAGGTGCGCTTCGTACCGGCCGGACGCGAGGAGCCTTCCGACGGCCCCGGCGACGGCGCCGACGCCCGGACGAGCGGCCGCGAGCCGGCGGCCTGAGGCGCGAAGCTCGGTCAGGAGATCCTCGCAACTACCGGTGTGCTGATCGGCCAGCTCGACGAGCGCCTCGACGGCGCGTCTGGCCATCCAGCTGGCGCCGTGGCTTCGATCCTCACGGAGTTCAGTGATCCGAGCTTCGAGGGCGGCGGACACCGGACAGCCAATTGTAGTGTCGCGAGCGTGCAGCCGGAGATTTCCGTGGTCGTGACGCTGTTCAACGAGCAGCCGACCGTCGGCGACCTTGTTCGCCGGACGGTGTCGACGCTCGACGGCGAGCCGTTCGAGCTCCTGCTGATCGACGACGGCTCGACCGACGGGACCTGGGACGAGGTCGAGCGCGCGCATGCGTCCGACGAGCGGGTGCGCGGCGTGCGCCTGAAGCGGAACTTCGGCCAGCATCCGGCGATGCATGCCGGGTTGGTGCGCGCCCGGGGCGATGTGCTGGTGACGATGGACGGCGACCTCCAGAACTCGCCGGAGGACATCCCCAGGCTGGTCGCGGCGGTGCGGAACGGGAGCGACGTCGCGAGCGGCAGGCGGGCGGCGCGGCGGGACTCGTGGGGCCGGACGCTGCCCTCGCGGATGGTCAACGGGATGCTGCGCCGCTTCACCGGCGCCTCCATCGAGGACTTCGGGTGCGCCTTCAACGCGTACCGGCGCTCCGCGGTCGAGCCGGTGCTCGGTGCGATCGGGCGGCAGAAGTTCACGAAGGCGCTCGTCCTGTCGGGCGGCGCGAACGTGGTCGAGGTGGACGTGGCGCACGAGCCTCGGCGAGGTTCGTCGCGTTACACGCCGCTGCGCCTGACACGGCTCGCTTTGCATGTGCTGGCCGGGTTCTGGCCGCAGCCGATCCAGTGGATCGGGGTCGCGCTGGGGACCCTGTGCACGCTGGCGGCGCTCGCGCTGGGGATCTACGGCGTCGCGTACTGGATCGTCGAGTCGGACTTCCCGGGGCCGTTGTTCGGTGGCGTCGGCGTCATCTTCGTCCTCGGCGTGCAAGGGTTCATCCTCGCCCTGATCGGCGAGTACCTGGCCAGGATCCAGCGAGACGTGGAGGGACGCCCGCTGTACACGATCGACCGAGAGCTGTGAAGCGGATCCTCGTCACCGGCGGGGCGGGGTTCATCTCGTCCGCGTTCATCCGGCACCTGCTGCGGGCGACGCCGTACGAGGTGGTGTCGCTCGACGCGCTGACCTATGCCGGGAACCTGGCGAACCTCGGCGACGTGCGCTCGCACGAGCGTTTGTCGTTCGTGCACGGCGACATTCGCGACGAGGGGTTGGTTCGGGACGTCGTGTCCGGCGTGGACGTGATCGTCAACGCGGCCGCCGAGTCGCACGTGGAGAAGTCGATCGCGGAGGGGGCGTCCGAGTTCGTGGCGACGAACGTGGAGGGGACGCGCGTGCTGCTCGACGCCGTGCGCGAGGAGCCGGTCGAGCGCTTCATCCTCATCTCGTCCAGCGAGGTGTACGGGACGGCGGAGGCGGATCCGATGGACGAGGAGCATCCCTTGAACCCGCGCAGCCCGTATGCGGCGACCAAGGCGGGGGCCGACCGGCTCGCGTTTTCGTACTGCGCGACGTACGGATTGCCGATCGTGATCGTCCGGCCGTTCAACAACTACGGGCCGCGCCAGCATCCGGAGAAGGTGATCCCGCGGTTCATCCTCCAGGCCCTGGCCGACGAGCCGCTGACCGTGCACGGCGACGGGACGGCGAGCCGCGACTGGCTCTACGTCGAGGACGACGCGGAGGCGATCGAGGCGGTCATCGAGGCCCGGCTCGACGCGGTGGTGGGCGAGGTGGTCAACGTGGCGACAGGCCGCGACGCGTCGGTGTCGGAGATCGCCGACCTCGTCCTCGAGCTGACCGGCAAGCCGGCGTCGCTGAAGGAGCACGTCGACGAGCGTCCCGGACAGGTGGAGCGCCACATCGGCTCGACGGAGAAGGCGGAGCGTCTGCTCGGCTGGCGCTCCCGGACGTCGCTCGAAGAGGGTCTGGAGCGCACCGTCGCCTGGTACCGCGACAACGAGTCCTGGTGGCGCGCAGGCTCTTCGCAGACGGCCGCGTTGAGCGCAACGCCCGCCGCCGGATCAGGAAGCTAGACCCTTGCGGCCATGACCACGGGTCCCTTCGGGAGACCTCGCCCGAGCGTTGTTACACATTCGGCACAAATCGCCCTTGACAAGCTTTGGTGTCCGACACCGCCGTTAGGCCAGGTCCGAAAGAGGCACCTCGCTGAGCTGAGTGTTTCGCGCACCGTCGCGCGCCGCCGCAACAATGAGCACCTGTGGCGGATGGCGCAGGTCGCAGTGTGGACCGTAAGAGCCTCCTCGTCCTAGGGGCGGGGCCCGCGCAGCTCGGGCTGCTCGAGGCGGCTCGGGCTCGCGGCGACCTGGAGGTCATCGCGCTCGACCGCGATCCCGCCGCGCCCGGGTTCGCGTTCGCGGACAAGCGGGCGATCATCTCGACCGAGGACGAGCGCGGCATCGCTCGCCTGGCGGAGGCCGAGCGTGTCCACGGCGTGATCGCGCCCGGGATCGACTGGCCCGTCGGCATCGCTGCCCGGGTCGCCGAGCGCGTCGGCATCCGGCATCCGCTTTCACCACAGACTGCGGGGATCGCAGTCTCCAAGGCGCGCCAGCGCGAGCGCTTCGAGGCCGCGCGCGTGCCGCAGCCCACATGGCATCTGGTCACCGAGCTCGAGGACGGACTGCCGGTCCCGTGCATCGTCAAGGCGCCCGACCGGCAGGGGCAGCGCGGGCTCAGCCTCGTCGAGGAGCGCTCCGGGCTCGGGCCGGCGATCCTGCGGGCGCTGCACGAGTCTCGCAACGGTCATGCCGTCGTCGAGGAGCTCGTCGACGGCCCCGAGGTGACCGTCAACGCGTTCTCCGTGGACGGCCGGTTCCACCCGCTGACCGTCACCGACCGGCTGACCGCGGATCCGCCGGCGTTCGGTGTCGCGCTCGCACACGTCTGGCCCTCCGAGGCGGACGCCGCCGGTGAGGCCGCCGAGGTTGCGGGAAGAGCCGTCGAGGCGCTCGGGATTGAGAACGGTCCGACCTACACCCAGCTTCGGATCACGGCCGACGGCCCGCAGGTGATCGAGGTCGCGGGGCGGCTCGGCGGGGGACACGACGCCGAGCTGTGCGAGGCGGCGCTCGGCGTCGACCTCAACGGGCTGGCGCTCGACGCCGCGCTGGCTGTCCCGGTGGGTGAGCTCGCGTCCGAGCCCCGCGTCGGAGGAGCCTGCACGGTCTTCCTCACCGCCGAACCGGGCGAGCTGGAGGCTGTCGAGGGCGTCGAGGAGGCCGAGGCCGTCGAGGGTGTGATCCGCGTCCGCGTCTACCGCCGTCCGGGGTTCGAGATCGGCGAGCTCACGCGCGGAGCAGACCGTGTCGGAGCCATCCAAGCGGTTGGCCAGAACCGGGCCGAGGCCCTCGAGCGGGCGAGGGCCTCTGCCGCTCTCGTACGCTTCCGGACGGCCCGTGCCCGAGCTGTCCTCTAAGCGCGCAACCATGCTCTCGTTCCAGCCGCCCGCCGTGGGCGACGAGGAGATCGAGGCCGTCGCCCGGACGATCCGCTCCGGCTGGCTGACGACCGCCGGGAACGCCGCCGAGCTCGAGCGCCGCTTCGCGGAGTACGTCGGCGCGAAGCACGCACTCGCCGTCTCGTCGGGCACGGCGGCCATGCACCTGGCGCTCGTCGCGCTCGGGATCGGCCCTGGCGACGAGGTGATCACGACGCCGATCACCTGGCCGGCGACCGCGAACGTCGTCGTCCACACCGGGGCGACGCCGGTCTTCGTGGACGTCCGCGAGTCCGACCTCAACATCGATCCCGACGCGGTGGCCGCCGCCGTCACCGAGCGGACGAAGGCGATCCTGCCCGTCCACCTGGCGGGGCAGCCGTGCGATCTCGAGCCGCTCTGGGCGCTCGGGATTCCTGTCGTCGAGGACGCGGCGCACGCGGTGGAGAGCGAGTACCGCGGCCGGAAGATCGGCGCACTGTCGGACGCGACCTGCTTCTCGCTCTACGCGACGAAGAACGTGGCCGCCGGCGAGGGCGGCATCGTCACGACGGATCGGGAAGACGTCGCCGACGCGATCCGCGAGCTCAGGCTCATGCGCCGCTCGGGCGGCTCGCTCTACGACATCGCCGTGCCCGGCTACAAGGCGAACCTCTCCGACGTGCTCGCGGCGATCGCGCTCGTCCAGCTGGACAAGCTCGAGCGCCACCGCGCGATCCGCGAGCGCCAGTTCGCCGCCTACGACGAGGCCGTGGCCGAGCTGGACGGCATCGAGCCGCTCACGCGCGACCCGAGAGACACGCACGCACTGCATCTCTACGTCGTCCGAATCGACCAGGAGCGGGCGGGCGGCACGCGAGACGAGTACGCCGCGCTGCTCGCCGAGGAGAACATCGCGACGAGCATCCACTTCCTGCCGGTGCACACCCTGACCGCGTACCGGCGGCTGCTCCCCGATCAGCCGGAGCTGCCCGTGGCCGAGCGCGCCGGAGCCGAGGTTCTCTCGCTGCCTCTCTCGCCGGCGCACTCGGACGAGGACATCCAGGACGCCGTCGAGGCGCTGCGCCGCGTCCATTCCCGCCTGACATGAGGCGCTCCATCAGGGTCAGCCTGACCCTGCTCGTCACAGCGCTCTGCACCGCGTACGTCATCTGGAAGATCGACGTCTCGCGGACGATCGACATCCTGGCCGACACGCATCTCGGCTACTTCGCGGTCGCCGTGGCGATCGTGCTCGCCACGACGTGGCCGATGGCGCTCCGCTGGAAGTGGCTGCTGGACGCCAAGGCGATCCCCGACCGGCTCGGCTGGCTCACGCGCGCGTACTTCGTCTCGTACGCGGCCGGCCAGGTGCTGCCGACCGCCGTCGGTGGTGACGCCGCGCGTATCTACGAGACGGCGAAGCGGCACCCGGGGAACACGGGCACGATCGCGGGCTCCGTCGTCCTCGAGCGGGCGATCGGCGGCGCGGCCACGCTGCTGCTTGCCGGAGTGGGGCTCGCGCTCGCGGTGGGGGAGTACGACATCGACGTCTACCTCTGGATCGAGGGGATCTTCGTGGTCGCGACGATCCTGGCCGGGTTCGTGATCTTCTCGCGCAGTCTCCGCAGCCGGCTCGGCCGCTTCCGGCCGCTGCTCGCACGGCTCCGGATCGAGCGGCCGGTGCTGGCTCTCTACCGCGGGATGCACGGCTACCGCGACAACGTCGATGTCCTGCTCGCGGTCTTCGTTCTGACGATCGCGATCCAGATCGTCCGCATCCTGTCGATCTGGCTCTGCGGCGAGGCGGTCGGCGTCGACCTCTCGCCGCGGCCGTACTTCGTGCTCGGGCCGCTGCTCTTCCTCGTCATGCTCGTGCCGTTCACGATCAACGGGCTCGCCGTGCGGGAGGCGTTCTTCGTCAGCTTCCTGACGCGGCTCGACGTCAGTGCCGACGCCGCGGCTGCGACCGGGTTCCTGTTCTTCGCCACCACGCTCGCACTCGCCCTGCCCGGGGCGGCGATCCTCGCCTGGGAGGCGGTCCGGCGGCCCGCCCGGCGCTCGGTGCCGCATGCCTGACGTCTCGGCCGTCGTCGTGACCTACAACGGGCTGCCGCATGTCGAGCGGGCGCTCGAGAGCGTGGACGGGCTGGAGACGGTGGTGGTCGACCACGGGTCGGGCGACGGGACGCTGGAGCTGGTGCGCTCGCGGTTCCCGGCCGTGCGCGTCGTGGAGCAGGAGAACCGTGGCCTCGCCGCCGGCTGGAACACCGGCATCCGCGAGACCTCCGCGCCGTACGTGCTCGTCCTCAACTCGGACGCCTGGCTCGTCGGGGAGGCTGCCGAGCGGCTCGTCCGGTTCGCGGAGGGGATCCCGAAGGCTGCCTGGGTCGCGCCCAGGCTGCTCAACCCCGACGGCTCGCTTCAGCCGTCCGTGCGCGGGTTCCCGACGCCCTGGCGGCTCGCGACCGAGTACCTGTTCCTGCGCAAGCTCGCGCCTCGCTCTCGCGTGCTGAACGCGTTCTACGGAGCCGGGTTCCGGCACGACGAGATCCGCGAGGTCGAGTTCGCGAAGGCGGCGGCGTTCCTGATCCGCCGGGAGGCGTTCGACGAGGTCGGGCCGTTCGACGAGCAGTTCTTCCTCTTCAGCGAGGAGACCGACTGGTCGTACCGCGCGCGGGCCGCCGGCTGGCGCACGCTGTTCTTCCCGGAGGCCGAGGCGGTCCACGTCGGCGGCTCGTCGTGGCGGCGCGAGTCGGCCACGCTCTTCCGCGAGCAGGTGCGAGGCCACCTGCGCTTCCTCGTCAAGCACCGCGGCGTGGCGGCGGCCGAGCGGGCGCGACGGGTCATCCTCGCCGGCCTCCGGCTTCGCTCGCTCGTCTTCCGCGGCGACCGGCGGGCCGTCTATCGGGACGCGGCCGAGTGGGTCGCGGACGCCCCGGCAACGAGCCTCGTCGAATCCACGCGGTGAACCGGATCCCGCTCGTCCTGGCGGCGATCCCGCTGCTCCTTGTCGCGCGCTTTCTGCCGGACGAGGGGCTCGGCCTCGCCCTCCGGCTCGCCGCGGCGACGGGGTGCCTGCTCATCCCGGGAGCGCTCCTGGCGCGGGCGCTCCGGCTGCCCGCGGTGGCGGAGGCGTTCGCTCTCACGCTCGGCGTGCTCTTCGTCGGCCTGGTCGCGACGTTCGCGCTCGAGGCCTCGATCTGGCTGACGCTCGGCGTCCTCGCCGCGGTCGCCCTGGCGGCCTTGCCCTTCGCCCTGCGGGACATCCCGCGTCCGCACTGGGCCACCTGGGTCGTCGCCGCCGTCGGCGCGGGCTTCGGCGCTCTCGTGTGGCGGTACGGGCCGGCGCTCGGCGGCGACGCGCTCTTCCATCTCGCCCGCGTGCGGAAGCTCGAGACCTTCGGCGAGCTCTCGATCGACAGGGTCGCGGAGTTCGCCGACGGCGGGCCCCATCCGGGCTACGCGTTCCCGCTCTGGCACGGCTTCCTCGCGCTCGTCGCGAAGCTCGGCGGAGTCGATCCGACCGACGTGGTGCTCAACGAGGCGGCGATCCTCGTTCCGCTGGCGTTCGTGTTCGCGTTCGAGGCGGGGCGGGCGCTGTTCGACTCGGTGTGGGGCGGCGTCGCCGTGCTCGCCGGCCAGGCGGCGATCACCGGGCTCGCACCCGGCGACGGCGGCGCCTACGACTCGCTCGCGCTCCCCGCCACCGCCTCGCGACAGCTGCTCGTCCCGATGGTGCTGACCTCGCTCTTCCTGCTCATCCGCGAGCGACGTTGGGTCTTCGGGATCCCGGTCGCAGCCGCGTCGCTGGCGATGGCGCTCGCGCACCCGACGTACGCGCTCTTCCTGCTCGTCCCGCTCAGCGGCTTTGCGCTGGTGAGGCTCGCGTGGACCCGCCGCGATCTGCTGACGCTGGCCGGCGGCGTTTTCGCCGTCGGGTTGCCCACCGCGGCCGTGTTCCTCTGGCTCATGCCCATCGTGGAGGACACGGCGGGCCACACGCCGACGGACGAAGAGGTGAGCCGGGCGCTGGAGCGCTACTCGCGCGAGCTGGACGTCGACGCGCTCGACCGCTACTCGCTCGCGCCCGAGGTGTTCGGGCGGAGCGGCGCCGTGGCCGTCGCGGCGCTCGTTGCGATCCCGCTCGCGGCGCTTGCCCCGCGCAGCCGCTGGGCGGCGTTCGTCATCGGCGGCTCGGTGCCCGTGCTCGCGCTCACTCTCGCCGACTTCGCGTTCCCCTCGTTCGCGGATCTCGTCTCGCTCTCGCAGGCGCGCAGGATCGCGGGCTTCCTGCCGTTCGCGTTCGCCTTCGCCGGGGCGTGGGCTGCGCTCGCGGGCCTGCTCCGCGGCGCCGTGCTTCCGGCCGCGCTCGCTGCCGGGCTCTGGCTCCACCTGACGTGGCCGGGGGACTTCGGCCCGCGGCTCGACCACGGCGGGCCGGCATTCGCGACCTGGGTCGCCCTGGTCGGCGGCGTCGTGGCGTTCGTAGCGGGGTTCTTCGTCCTGCGTCGCTGGGGGAACATCGAGCGGCGCGGCGTCTACGCCGGGCTTGCGGCGGCGCTCTTCGTCCTGCCGGTGGCCGTGCACGGCATGCGGGAGTGGCACGAGCCGCCGAGCCCGCGCGTGCCTCTCACCCCCGGGCTGGTGGACGCGCTCCGAGAGCTCCCCGAGGGCGGGATCGTCTTCTCCGATCTCGAGACGAGCTACCGAATCGCCGCGCTCGCGCCGTTGTACGTGGCAGCCGGCCCGCCGGCTCACGTCGCCGACACCGAGGACAACCGGCCGTACGCGCGCCGGCGGGACGTCGTGCAGTTCCTGCGCACGGGCGATCTGAGCATCCCGCGGAGCTACGACGCCGACTGGCTCGTGATCGATCGCGAGCGCTCGCTGCTGCGCCCGGCGCTGCCGGTGGTTCATGCCGACGAGCGTTACCTCTTGTATCGCCTCTAGCCTTTCCCCAGTGAAGATCCTGCTCGTCTCGCTCTACTTCCCCCCGGCGGGAGGTGGAGGCGTGCAGCGGCCGCTGAAGTTCGCGACGCACCTGCCGGCGCTCGGGATCGAGACCCACGTCCTCGCGCCGGACGACCCGAAGTGGGTGCACCGGGACGACGAGCTCGCCCCGCCGACTCAGGCGTGGGTGCACCGCGTCCGCTACGTCGGGCCGAAGGGGCGCCTGCCCGCCGAGGAGCTCCACGGCCTGACCGGCATGGCGCGGGCGGGCAGGAAGGCCGCACTCGCGTTCCGCCGCGGGCTCGTCCCCGACGAGAACGTCACCTGGAACCTGACCGCGATCCCGGCCGCGATCCGCATCGTCAAGCGCGAGCAGATCGACGTCGTGATCACCACCTCGCCGCCGACCTCCGTCCACCTGATCGGCGCGGCGGTGAAGCGCGCGACCGGAGCGCGGTGGATCGCCGACCTGCGCGACTCGCTCGTCGCGAACCCCCACCGCCGCACCGAGAGCGCCCTCGTCCGCGCCAAGGAGCGGACGGGCGAGAGCGTGGCGCGCCTCGCTGCCCGCAAGGCGGACGCCGTCGTCGCCGTCTCCGAGCCGATCGCCGACGAGCTGCGCGATCTCGGCGCGAGCCGCGTGGAGACGATCGCGAACGGCTGCGACTTCGAGGACTTCGCAGGACTGGAGTACCGCCCCTCGCAGCGCCTGCGCATCACGCACACCGGCAGCTTCTTCGGGCGGCGCAGCCCCCGGCCGATCCTCGAGGCGCTCGCCGGCTCCGACGTCGACGCAGCGCTCCGCTTCGTCGGCGACTTCCGCGCGGCGGATCGCGAGTGGGCGGAGAGCCTGGGTCTCGGAGACCGCCTCGAGCTCCACCCGTACCTGCCGCGAAAGGCCGTGCTCGCGATGCAGAAGGACTCCGAGGCGCTCCTGCTGCTGATCCCGGAGTCGGGAGGCCGAGGCCGGGCCGTGCTGTCCGCGAAGGTGTTCGAGTACCTGGCCGCCGAGCGTCCGATCCTCGCCGCCGTTCCTCCTGATGGGGCCGCCGCCGAGCTGATCCGGGAGACCGGCGCGGGCACCGTCGTGGCGCCCGACGACGTCGACGGCCTCCGCGCCGCCCTCGTCGAGCTCGACGCCGACTACCGCGGAGGCCGGCTGAACGGCACGCCGCTTGCGCCCGACCTCAAGGAGCGGCTGTCCAGGCGGACGCGGGCCGAGGAGCTCGCCGCCCTGATCCGGAGCCTCGCGTGAGCCGCGTCACGGCGTTCCTCTTCCTCGCGACTCTCTTCACGGTCAGCTTCGAGAAGATCCAGTGGGAGCTCGCCGGCACGATCGGCCTGGGCGGAATCCTCGCGATGCTCTTCGTCGCCTCGTTCGGCTTCGAGCGCCTGGGCACCTGGCCCCGGACGCTGCCGCGGACGATCGCGGTCCTCCTGCTCTTCGCGGCCGCATTCCTCGTCGTCTACCTCGCCGGCTTCTACAACATCGACAGCGAGCAGGCGGCGTCCCAGTTCGCGAAGGGCCTCGCCCGGTTTGCGATCACGTTCAGCTTCGCGGCGGTTGGGATCGCGTATCTCGCGCGCCGGCCGCTGCACCTCTACTGGCTCGCGCTCGGCGCGCTCTGCGCCGGCATCGCGCTCAACGGCTTCTACGGCGTCGTCCAGCTCGCCTTCGCCGAGACCGGGCGAGACCTCGACCAGACCGTGCTCGGGCCGCTGCTCGGCGATGCCCGCCCGATCAACTTCTACGGCGCCGTCGAGGGTGCCGACGTCTACCGGCCGAACGCTCTCACCAACGACCCCAACCACCTCGGGATCGTGCTGCTCGTGCCGATCCTGCTCCTCACACCGCTCTACCTGCGGCTCGAGAAGGGCCATCGACTGCGGCTGCCGCTCGCGATCCTCCTGCCGTTCCTGCTCCTCATCGAGCTCGCGACGCTCTCGCGCAGCGGGCTGCTGGGCCTCTTCGTCGGCGTGCTCGTGCTGCTCTTCCCGTACGGCCGGAAGTTCGTCTCCGCCGCCGTGCTCGTCCCGCTCGGCGTCCTGGCGCTGGCGCTCGCCGTGATCGTCTCGCGGCGGGTGGACTTCTTCGAGACCGTCGTCCGCTCGCGGCTCGACACCGAGTCCGGCTCGACTGCGACCCACTTCGAGGTGTACGAGCTGATCCGCCCTGCGCTCGAGGGCGACTGGCTCTTCGGGCTCGGCCTGAACACCTTCTCCGTCTACTACGAGGCGGTCACCGGGCTGACCAACTGGGGGCCGCACTCGTTCTACGCCGCGCTCGTGATCGAGACCGGGATCGTCGGCGCCGCGCTGTTCGCCGTCTTCATCTGGTGGCTCTTCCGCCGGCTGCGGGCCGGGCACCGGCTCGGCAAGGCGCTGGCGGTCGTGCGCGACCCGCTGGCGGCGCGGGTGCGTCCGCTCGCCTGGGGACTGACGGCGGCGATCCTCGGCGTCATGGCCGCGAACGCCTTCTACCTCACGATGCAGCAGTCGTACTTCTACGCGCTGGCGATGCTCGCGCTGGCGCTGCCCGTCGTCTTCGGCCGGCGGCTCGCGCCCGCGTGAAGGTCGCCGTCCTTGCCACTTCGTATCCGCGCTCGGAGACGGATACGGCGGGCCGGTTCATCGCCGACGCGGTCGAGCGGCTGCGCGAGGCCGGGACCCAGATCGAGGTCGTCTCACCGGCGACCTTCCCGCACTTCGGGATCGCGTACGGCTCGGGCATCGCCGGCAACCTCAAGCGGCAGCCATGGCGCGCGCCGTTGCTGCCGGCGTTCATGGCGGCCTTCTCGCACGCCGCCCGGCGGGCGAGCCGCGACGCCGACCTCGTCCACGCGCACTGGCTTCCGTCCGGGATCGCCGCACTGGCGACACGGCGTCCGTTCGTCGTCCAGCTGTGGGGAACCGACGTCGCGCTGGCGAAGCGGGCTCCCTCCCTCGCTCGCACGGTGCTCAAGCGTGCGGAGGCCGTGGTCTGCCCGTCCTCGGCACTGGCCGGCGAGGCCACGCGGCTCGGGGCGCGCCAGATCGAGGTCGTCCCGAGCGGCGTCGACCTCCCCGCGGAGGTCGGCGAGGAGGCCGAGCCGCCCGAGGTGCTCTACGCCGGACGGCTCTCCCGGGAGAAGGGCGTGCTGGAGCTCGTCGAGGCCGCCGGCGACCTGAACCTCGTCGTCGCCGGGGACGGGCCACTTCGCGACCGCGTTCCGATGGCGCGCGGATTCGTCCCGCCGGCCGAGCTGGCGGAGCTCTACGCGCGGGCCGCCGTCGTGGCCTGCCCGTCGCACCGGGAGGGCTTCGGCGTCGCCTGTCTGGAGGCGATGGCGCACGGGCGGCCTGTCGTCGCCAGCGGCGTCGGCGGCCTGCTCGATCTCGTCGTCAACGGTGAGACCGGGATCGTCGTGGAGCCGCGCAACGTCCCGGCGCTCCGCGCAGCGCTCGAGCGGCTTCTCGCCGACCGGGACCTACGGCGCAGGATGGGCGAGGCGGGCAGGCAGCGGGCGGCCGAGCACTTCTCCTGGCCGGCGGTGACCCGGAAGACGCTCGACGTCTACGCCCGGTACGCCGGGAAGAAGTCCTGACGCGGCGGTTCGGGCTCGTTCGCGCGCCGCGCGACGAGCTCCTCGTAGCGTGATGGATCCGCCACGAGCGTCGCGAGCGAGTACGTGAACTCGCCGCCGCCGAAGCTGCGCTTGAACGCGTAGAGGCTGTCGGCGCCCTGGGTGCCTCCTCCGAGGTGGAGGAGCTCGCAGCCGCGCTCGGCGGCCCAGACGGCGCCGGCGTTGACGAGCAGCGTGCCCGCCTTGAGCTCCCGGCCGGCGTCGGTCGTGCCGCTCAGGTGGTAGTGCGCGAAGCGTCGATCGGCCATGAACAGCGAGCCGCCCACGACCTCGTCGCCGCGACGCGCGAGCGCGACGCCGAGGCGCTCGCCCAGGCCCTCGGCCAGCGCCCCGTAGTACTCGGGCGGGAAGAGGTAGTAGTCGCGCGCGCCGATCCGCGTCATCGTCTCGTCGTAGATCCCCCGGAAGCACTCGAGCGTCGCCTCGCTCGTCTCCCAGGAGACCTCGAGCTCGCGGCGCGCGACGCTGAGGTCGGCTTTCCGGCCCTTGCTCATCCCGGTCAGGCGCCCGTCCTCGACGCGCAAGAGCTCGACGGCGGTCGAGGGCCCGTGCTCCCGCACCTCCAAGCCGTCCATTTGGGACAGGTGTTCGAAGGCCCCCAACAAAGGGTGTAGCCGCAGCAGCACGCTGACGACGCCGTTCGCCGCACACCAGTCGCGAAGTTGGCGCACATCCGTGACGAGGTCGGCGGCGTCCGACAGCGGCAGCAGCCCGCCGTAGCCGTACGGCGTTACAGCGTCGAAACCGTCCTCGCCGAAGGGAAGCTCACGGAGCAGCAGCGGGAAGAGCGCCGTCTCGGTCCGCACGGCGACGGCGCGGCCCTCGCCCGTCACCTCGTACGCGCCGCAGTACCCGGGCCGGAAGTAGACGTCGGGCGCCGGCGCCGCGTCGACGAGCCCGTCCCACCGCTCGTCGTCCGCGGCGAGGACCGTCACACGCGGGTCTCGGCCTCGCGAAGGAGCGACGCGACCTGCTCCATGTCGGCGGCCGAGTAGCGCCAGTCCGTCGGGATCGTCAGCACGCGCGCCGACAGGTCCCGCACCCGCTCCGAGGCGGGCCGGTCGATCGTCCAATGCACCGGGCAGTAGACGCCCGCGTCTCGCAGCAGGCCGCGAACCTGATCCCGCACGGTCTCGGACCGGAAGACGAGCACGAGGCCGAGCGGAGCGGCGCCGGCGGGCCATTCGTCGAAGAGCGGCTCCGCGATCTGGATCTCGGACAGCGCGCCGAGCAGGTGCACGGCGTTGTCGTCGCGCCGCACGCGCCACGGAAGCGGCGCGCCGCCGATCACCGCCTCGCGAGCCGCCGGCGAAGCTGTCGCGACCGTCGAGCGTGCCAGCTGCTCCTCGCCCTCGAGCTGGAGCCGGCGGAAGCGCTCCTTGAGCTCGGCGCCGCCGCCGTCCATCAGGTACCGGCCCTTGAGGAGCATCGCCGCGAGCTTCAGCTCGCTGCCCTCCGCCGTGGCGCGCGGCTGCGGCGGCAGGTCGAGCCCGTGGGGAGACCACAGGATCCCGCCGTCCGGCACCGGCAGCGTCTTCCGTACAGAGCAGAAGGCGAAGTCGGCGCTCGATCCGACCGACCAGGGCGAGAAGGGGTCGTGCGAGTGGTCCTCGACGAGGACGAATCCCCGCTCGGCCCGCTGCTCCTCCCACGCCGCTCCCTCCCGCGCGCCGAAGTAGTTCACGGCGACGACGAGGTCACGCGCTCCGGCGTCGAGCGTCTCCCACCGCGGCTCATCCCAGCGCGGGTCGTCCTCGTAGGTTCGAACCGTGGCCAGCTCCTCCCAGCCGACGGCGACCTCGTGGCAGAAGTAGTCGGGGAGCCAGAGCGTCCTCGGCCGGAGCATCCCGGCGACCGCCTCGACCGCATGCCGGCCGAGCGCGTACCAGACCGCCGGCCTCGGCCACGGATGGAACGGCCGCGGCGTCTCGACCGGCGAGTGGAACTCGCCACCCAGCTCCCAGACGGATTCCGTCACAGCCGTCACGACATCCCGCGCTCGCGTCTTACCGCGTCGTGGAGGCCTACGTCGTCGACCTCCGCGTCGGTTTGCGCCGGCTGCGCGCCGCGCATCGACAGCACCTTGAGCACGGTCAGGCCGAGAATCCTGAGGTCGAGGCGAAGGCTGCGGTTGTCCACGTACCAGACGTCCAGTGCGAGTCGCTTGGAAAAGGGGATGTCGTGGCGGCCCTGCACTTGCGCCCAGCCGGTGACGCCGGGCTTGACGTCGTGGCGCCGCATCTGCTCCGGCGAGTACCAGCGCAGGAACTCCATCAGCAGCGGTCGCGGCCCGATGAAGCTCATGTCGCCGCGGAGGATGTTCCAGAGCTGCGGCAGCTCGTCGAGGCTGAGCTGGCGCATGAAGACCCCGACCTTCGTCAGCCGCTCCTCGTCCGGCAGCTCGTGCCCCTCGGCGTCGACGGCGTCCTTCATCGTGCGGAACTTGACGACCTCGAACGGCTCGCCCTTGTAGCCGGGGCGGAGCTGCCGGAAGAACACCGGCCGGCCCATCGTCAGCCGGACCGCGAGCCCGAGCGCCGCGAGGATCGGCGACAGGAGGACGGAGAGGAGCGAGGCGCCGATGAGGTCGAGGAGTCTTCGCACCGTTACCGAATCATGGCGACCGCGAGCGGAGGTAGGCGAGTGAGGCGATCGCGGGCCTGAGATCGTCGAGCGCGAAGACCGCCCGGGCCTTCGGCCGGCGCAGGTAGTCGGAGAGGAAGCGCCTGGGCCCCAGCTCGCGTCGGCGAGCCATCTGGGCCGAGACATAGAGGTCTTTCGCGAGATAGATCCAGGTCAGATCGCCCTGGAAGGTGGGGAGCGGAGCCACCTCGCGTCCGCACAGGTCGTCGTAGGCGATCCGGGGCAGGTCGAGGTGCCGGTTCGCGGCCAGCGCGGCCCACACCGGCAGGCGCGTGTTCACCTCGAGGACGCGGAACTCTCCGTCCCTCGGATCCTGCGCGAACTCGACATGCGCGATCCCGGTGTAGCCCGCGGCACGGAGCAGCCGGAGGCCCTGGTCGAGGACACGCGGCTCGTAGTCGACCTCGAAGACCGCGCTCGTGCCGAAGCGCAGCGGGCCCTGGCGCACCTTCCGCCCGACGACGGTGACGAGCGGGCGGCCGTCGCGCGCCACGTAGGCGAGCAGCGAGTAGACGCGCTCGTGGGAGTCCGGAACGACCTCCTGGATGATCGTCTGGAAGCCGCGGTCCCGCGCCTCCTGCGCCAGGCGCAGCGCCTCGTCGACGTCCTTGGCGACGACGGCCTTGTAGCCGAACTCGAGCGCGAACTCCTGGCCCTCGACCGCCTTGACGAGGACGGGCGGCCGGAGGCGGGCCTCGCGCACCGCGTCGTCGCCGTCGGCGAGCACGGTCCCGGGTGAGAGCACCTCTGCCTCCGCAGCGACCCGCGGGAGGACGTCCTTGCGGCGCAACCGCACGACCGCCTCGCGGTCCTCGGGCAGCGGCATGTCGGCCACCGCGCGCACGTCGTCCCAGCGGTCGAGCGCCCACTCGACGTGCTCGTCGCGCTCGGGGAAGAAGACGACACGCTCGGCGGCGGCCTCGGCGCGGAGCGCGTCGAGCACGGCCTGGCCGTCCGGCGCGACGAGGCGACGGCTCGTGAGGTAGCGGGACTTGAGCCCGAAGTCGTGCGGGTCCCAGGAGATGCCCGACACGGGAACGCCCGCGCGGCCGAGGCTGCGCGCGACGGCGAGCCCGGCGTGCAAGAGGCCGAAGACGACCGCCTTCCTCATCCCGCGACTGCCTCCTCGAGCGTGCGCGCCAGCCGCTCGGCCATCAGGTCGCGCGAGAACTCGCGCTCGGCGAGCGCGCGCGCGTTCCGGCCCATGCGCTCGACTCCGCCTGGATCGGCGGCGAGCTCAGCGAGGGTCTCCGCCAGCGCCGCAGGCTCGCCGGCCGGAACCCACGCGCCGGCGTCGTTCTCCTCGACGAGCCGCCGCAGCCAGCCGTCGAGGTTGACGACCACGGGCTTCCCCGCGGCGAGCGAGTCGAAGAACTTGTTCGGCGAGTTGGTCTCGAGCACGGGGTAGGGCGCAAAGATCGTCAGTGTGACGTCGGCCGCGCCGACGATGCCCGCCAGCTCGTCCTTCGCCACCGGCGGCAGGAGCCGGAGATTGTCCAGGCGCAGCTCCCGCACCCGGCGCTCGAGCCGCGGGCGCTCGCCGCCGTCGCCGAGCGCGACGATCGTCACCCGGCTCTCGCGCAGCTTCTCGGCGGCGTCGACGAGCTGGTCGAGCCCGTTCGCCCGGCCCATCGCGCCCGCGTAGAGCGCGACGAAGCGGTCCTCGAGCCCGTGCCGCGCGCGGAACGATTCGTCCACGACGCCCGGGCGGAACACGTCCAGATCGGCCGCGTTCGGGATCAGCGCCAGCTTCTCGCTCGGCACGCCGCGCCGCTCGAGATCCTGCTGTGCGCCCTCGCTCAGCACGACGATCCGTTCGGCGCCGGCGTAGAGGCGGCGCTCCAGCCACTCCGCGCTCCGGACGACGGGCTTCCTCCTCAGTGCGCCCAGCTGAACCGGGACGGCCGGCCAGAGGTCCCGGATCTCGAAGACGAAGGGCACGCGCTTGAGCCGCGCGGTGGCGAGCCCGGCGATCCCGATCGTCAACGGCGTCGAGGACGCGAACACGACGTCCGGCTTCCGCTCGAGCGCCCCGGCGACCCCGGCGGCGACCGTGAACGCCGTGAAGGAGGCAAGCCGCACGGGGGTCGGGTAGCGGTTCGCGTACGGGACGTTCAGGAAGAGCACGTCGATCCCGTCCACCCGCTCGCGGGCGACGAGCCGCCCGGGCGGACGGCCGTCGCGGCCCGCCTCCAGCATGCGCGTGTCGCGGCTGACGATCGTGACGCGATGGCCGCGGTCGACGAGCCGCCGGGCGAGCTCGTACGAGCGCGTCGCGGTCGAGCGACGCCGGGTGGCGAAGTACTGGTGGAAGTAGAGGACGTCCAAGGCGCTCCTGAGGCGCACCTATGATGCGGGCTCGGTGCGAATCGCGCTGCTCGATCCGCCCTCGTACTCTCCTGCGTACGACCACCATCTCGCCTCGGCGCTCGCCGCGCGCGGCCACGAGGTCGAGCTGCTCACCTCGCCGTTCGCCTTCGGAGAGCCGCCCGAGCCGGACGGCTACCGGCGGGTGGAGCTCTTCCTGCCGCTGAGCGGGCGGCTCGCTGCGCCGGTCGCCGCGGTCGCGGCTCCGTCTTCCGCTCAAGGCCCTGGAGTACGTGCCGAGCGTTGCGCGAGTGCTGGCCCGGTTGCGCCGCACGAGACCGGAGGTGGCGCACGTGCAGTGGCTCCCGCTCGGGCGGCGCGACCTCGTCTGGGCCCGGAGGCTCCCTAGGCCGCGGCTCCTGACGGCGCACAACGTCCTGCCGCACTCGGGTGAGGCAGACGAGAGCGAGCGCCGCGCCATCTACGCGGCCTTCGATCGCATCGTGGTCCACACACGCGGCGGCGCAGAGCAGCTGGCGCGCTTCGGCGTTCCGCCCGAGCGCGTCGTCCGGATCCCGCACGGGACCTTCGACGTCCCGCCGGCAACCCCGATCGCGCCGCCCGTGGGCCGGACACTGCTCTTCTTCGGGCTCATCCGCGAGTACAAGGGCCTCGACGTGCTCGTGCGCGCATTGGCTGAGGTGCCCGACGCGCGGCTCGTCGTCGCCGGCGACCCGCTCGACCCGATCGAGCCGACTCGCGCCCTGGCGGAGGAGCTCGGCGTCGGCGGCCGGATCGACTGGCGGCTCGGCTACCTGCCCCAGCAGGACGTCGAGGAGCTGATGAGAGCAGCGACCGTCGCCGTCTTCCCGTACCGGAGCGGCGAGTCCGCTTCCGGTGCGCTGGCGACGGCGCTGGGGCACGGGCGCCCCGCCGTCGTCACCGACGTGCTCGGCGAGCCCGTCGAGGAGCACGGCGCCGGCCTGGTCGTTCCTCGGGACGATCCCGCGGCGCTGGCGGAGGCGATTCGGCGGCTGCTGGACGATCCGGCGGCGCTCGAGCGGGCCTACGAGGGCACGAAGACAGCGCGCCGAGCCCTCTCCTGGGACGCGATCGCCGAGGCCCACGAGCAGCTTTACTCCGACCTCCTCGCTAGGGTCTCGACCGGATGAGCGTGCAGACAGAGCGGCGGCCGCCGCCCGACGAGCTCGACCTCGAGGCCGAGCGCGAGGTCGACGTCCGCGGCTGGTGGGAGGCCGTCAAGGCGCGCTGGTGGCTGCCCGTGCTCGGCGTGCTCCTGGGCCTCGCCGCCGGCTACGCGCTCGCCCTCGGCGGCGGCGACGTCTACCGCGCCGATGCGACGCTCTACCTGGGCCAGCCGTTCTCGCCGAACGGCGGGGCCCCCGTGCCCGGGCTTCAGACGAACCCGAGCACGGTCAACGAGATCGTCCACTCGGAGGCCGTGTTGCAGCGCGTGGCCGAGCGGAGCGGCATGGATCTCGGGAAGCTGCGCGCCAACGTCTCCAGCCGGCAGGTGTCTCCGCCGCCCGGGCGCCGCGCGGTCGTCGGCACGACACCGTTGATCGAGCGTTTCGGTGATCGGGCAGAACGCGCGCGTCACGGCCCGCGCCTCCAACCTGCTCGCCGACGAGGTCGTCGCCGACGTCTCGCCCTACGTCGAGGACAAGATCGCCGCGCTCGAGGAGCGGATCGCCGCCGACGAGCGAGAGCTGGCCGAGAGCGAGCGGCGCCTGGACGTTGCACAGACCGAGCTGAATCGTCTCCAGGACGACCGCAGCCTCGCGGCCACCGACCGGCTGATCGGCGTCACGACCCTCAATGCCACCATCGGCTCCCTGGTCGAGCGACGCGGGCTCGTGACGCAGGACCTGCTCGAGGCGCGGCAGGCCCTCTCGCTCGCCGAGAACGTGGAGGCGCCGAGCATCGTCGAGCAAGCGGCCTCCCGTAAGACGACCGCGCGGAGCGTGCAGCGCTCGCTTCTCGTCGGCGGCGCGATCGGCCTGATCCTCGGCCTGCTGGCGGCGATTCTCTGGGAGCCGGCCGAGCGCCGGTTCCGTAACCAGACGCGCAGCGTTTAGCGCGTGCTCGACGGCAAGCGGGTCGCGGTCGTCGTCCCGGCCCACGACGAGGAGGCGCTGATCGGCCGCACGCTCGCCGAGATTCCCGCGTTCGTCGACCGCGTCTACGTCGTCGACGACCACTCGGGCGACGGGACGGCCGCGAAGGCGAAGGAGATCGGCGATCCGCGGATCGAGGTCATCGCCCACGAGCAGAACCGCGGTGTCGGCGCCGCCATCGTCAGCGGCTACAAGCGGGCGCTCGACGAGAAGATCGACGTCACCTGCGTGATGGCCGCCGACGGCCAGATGGATCCGGCCGACCTCGAGACGATCGCCGGCGCCGTCGCCCACGGCGAGGTCGACTACGCGAAGGCGAACCGCCTCTTCACCGGCCAGGCGTGGGAGCTGATGCCCCGCCACCGCTACCTCGGGAACGCCGTCCTCTCGATGCTGACGAAGATCGCGTCCGGCTACTGGCACGTCGCCGACTCCCAGTCCGGCTTCACTGCGATTTCCCGGCCGATGCTCCAGCAGCTCGACCTCGACCGGATCTACCCGCGCTACGGCTTCCCGAACGACATGCTCGTCCACCTGAACGTCTGGAACGCGCGCGTGCGGGATTACCCCTCGCGGCCGATCTACAACGTCGGCGAGCGCTCGGGGATCCGGCTGGGCCGCGTGATCCCGTCGATCGCCTGGCTGCTCTTCAAGGGCTTCTTCTGGCGGCTGCGGGAGAAGTACGTCATCCGCGACTTCCACCCGCTCGTGTTCTTCTACGGGCTCGGGATCGTGATGACGACGCTCGGCCTCGCCCTCGGCGCCTACGTCGCGATCGAGCGGATCTTCCTCGGCGGAGACATCACCGCGGGCACGGCGACGCTCGTCGCGCTGCTGCTGATCTCGGGGACGCAGTTCACGCTGTTTGCGATGTGGTTCGACATGGAGTCGAACAAAGACTTGAGGTAGCGCCGTGAGAAGCGGGCGGGGGTTGTCCCTCGCGCGCTCGCTCTCCAGAATGAATCTCTGCCTGCTGCGGCGCCTTCACCGGGAATTGCGATTCGCCGACTGCGATGGATCGCGGCAGCCCTGAGCCTGGCTGCCTTGGTCGCCGGGTGCGGCTCGGACAGCGATGGGCAGGCGACGGGTGCGACCTCGACGGTGGACCGGGCGGCGGCGCCGACGATCGACGGAACGTTCGTCGTGGACGGCGAGCGGCGACTCGCACTTCGCTGCTGGGGCCACGGAACGCCGGCGGTCGTCTTCGACGCCGGCAGCGGCGACGCCGGGATCGGCGCGTTCGAGCACTCGATGATCGTCCGCAAGATCGCCGCCCGCACCCGCGTGTGCTTGTACGACCGGGCGGGCCTCGGCCTCAGCGACCCTGCTCCCGTCCGCAAACGCTTGCTCAGGGACGCGGCGAACGATCTCCACAGGCTGCTCGAAGCGGCGGAGGTGCCAGGCCCCCATGTCCTGGTCGGCTCCTCCGGAGGAGGCTTCAACGTCTATCACCATGCTGGCACCTTTCCGGACGAGGTCGTCGGCCTCGTGATGCTCGACGTGCCTGCCGGTCAGGCGAACATCCCGGCTGACGAGATCGGAACCTGGGACGGTCCGGGGAACCCCGAGCACATGGACTACGCGGCGATCGAACGCCAGATGGCGCTGAACCGGCTCCCGATTCCCTCGATCCCGGTGACGGTGGTCACCGCGCGCGGCGGTCAGTCGGACGACCCTCGCGAGCAGCGGGTCTGGCTCGAGGGCAGCTCGAAGCCCGTCCAACTGGTCCTCGAAGGCGGTCACGAAATCTACGACGACGACCCCGAAGGGGTGCTCGATGCAATTGTCAATGTGCTGGAGCAGGCGGGCGACCGCAAACTGAGGCTGCGGAAAGCGACACAAGCAGCACCTTCCCCCGTTAAGCCTTCGTAAGGATCCGGCTCGGCCAACCGAAGCGCTGGTTAGCCTAGGCCGCCAGTGGCCACCGCGGTCGTTACCGGCGGAGCCGGCTTCCTCGGCTCCCATCTCTGCGAGTACCTGCTTTCCCAGGGGCACCGCGTGATCTGCGTCGACAACCTGGAGTCGAGCACGCTCGCGAACCTCGAGCACATCCGGGACGAGCGCTTCACGTTCGTCTACCACGACGTGATCGGCCGGATCGACATCGACGAACCGGTCGATCTCGTGTTTCACCTGGCGGCGCTCGCCAGTCCGATCGACTACCTGCGCCAGCCCCTGCACTCGCTCAAGACCGGCTCCTACGGGACGCACAATGCGCTCGGTCTCGCCAAATGGAAGCGCGCCCGTTTCCTGCTTGCGTCGACGAGCGAGATCTACGGCGACCCGCAGGTCCATCCGCAGCCGGAGACCTACTGGGGCAACGTCAACCCGACCGGCCCGCGCGGCGTCTACGACGAGGCGAAGCGCTACGCGGAGGCGATGACGATGGCGTATCACCGCCAGCAGGGTGTCGACACGGGGATCGTCCGCATCTTCAACACCTATGGCCCGCGGATGCGCGCCTACGACGGTCGCGCGATCCCCACGTTCATGCGCCAGGCGCTCGAGAACAAGCCGCTCACGATCTTCGGCGACGGGTCGCAGACACGGAGCTTCTGTTACGTCGACGATC
This sequence comes from uncultured Actinomycetes bacterium, assembly GCA_963782765.1. Taxonomy (GTDB): domain Bacteria; phylum Actinomycetota; class Thermoleophilia; order Gaiellales; family Gaiellaceae; genus JACDAN01. The sequence continues at coordinate 389,932 of CAWALC010000004.1, read as the reverse complement.
TGATCCGGGGGCTCTATCTCCTCGCCACCAGCGGGGAGCACATGCCCGTGAATCTCGGGAATCCGGGGGAGTTTACGATTCTCGAGCTTGCGGAAACGGTAATTCGGGTAGCGGAATCGACGAGTGAGATCGTCAACGAGGCTTTGCCCGTTGACGATCCGCAGGTTCGACAACCCGACATCACCCGAGCGAAAGAGATTCTCGGCTGGAGCCCGGAGATCGAGCTCGAGGAAGGCCTCAGCCGCATGTTGCCCAGTCTAGGAAGGGAGCAAATTCGTGTTTAGACGCCTCACGTTGTTTCTCGTGTTATGCCTCGCCGCCGGGGCGGTCGCCGCGTCCGCAACCCGCGACGCCGACTCGGCTGCGAAGCGCTCGTCCGCATCCCGGATGCTCGTCGGTTTCTACGACGACGCCCAGGTCTACGGGAACACGACGTGGGCGTTCACCCAGCTCCGCTCGCTGCGCGCCGGCATCGTGCGCGCCACGCTCGACTGGGGCGCGGTCGCCAGGCGGCGGCCCGTGAAGCCGGCGGATCCGGCCGATCCGGCCTACAACTGGACGGCGGTCGACCGGGTGGTCGACGAGGCCGACAAGAAGAACATTCGCGTCCTGCTCGCGATCTACGGGACGCCGCGGTGGGCCGGGCCTGCGCGCAACCGGGTTCCCCGGCGTGTGAACGACCTGCGGCTCTTCGCCACCGCTGCCGCGCTGCGGTACAGCGGCACCTACCTCGTGAAGGAGCAGGAGAACGAGCCGGAGCGCACGCTTCCGGCCGTCCGCCACTGGCTGGCCTGGAACGAGCCGAACAACCCGGTCTTCCTCCGCCCGCAGTGGAAGATGGTCGCGCGCAAGTGGCGCGTCCAGGCCGCGTACGACTACACGAAGATCTGCGGCGCCATCTCGTCCGGCGTCCATGCGACGCGGCTCGCCGGCGAGAAGGTCGCCTGCGGCGTCACCGGCCCGCGGGGCAACGACGCTCCTCGCAGCCAGCGGCCGTCGACGTCGCCGCTGCTGTTCATGACCTGGCTCCGACGTGCCGGCCTGCGCCGGATGGACGCCTACGCGCATCACCCGTACTACGGCCACCGCACCGAGAAGCCGACGACGAAGTCCCGGTCACCGAAGGCGGTGACGATGGGGAACATCCGCGACCTGACCAAGCGGGTGAACCAGCTCTGGGGTCGTCGGACGCGCGTGTGGGTCACCGAGTACGGCTACCAGACCAACCCTCCGGACCGTCTCTTCGGGGTCTCCTACCGGAACCAGGCCCGCTACCTGCAGCAGGCCATGAACATGGCGAGACTGACTCGGCGGATCGACATGTTCGTCTGGTTCCTCATCCGCGACGAGGGGCGGCTGTCCGGCTGGCAGTCCGGCGTCATGACGCGCCGGGGAGCCCGCAAGCCTTCGTTCGGCGCCTTCCAGCGGGCGCGGAGGTAGCGCGAAAGCTCGCCACGGGGCGGCGGACGTAGAATTCGTCGCCCCGTGGCTACTAAGGAAGCGCCGCCTGCGGAAGCCGGTGACGGCACGCCGCCCGCCGTGGGCGACATCCGCTCCGCGCGGCCGCTCGTCCTCGGCAGCCCGCTGGCGGCGTTCGTCCGCCGCTCGTTCAGCATCCTCTCGCTGATCGCCCTCGACCTGTGCGGGCTCGTGCTCGGCCTGTATGCGGCGTTCGTGCTCCGGGCGCTCTACTACCGGGACGACATCCTGTGGGGCGCCCTCTGGCGAGCCGAGTCTGAATGGCTGCCGTTCCTCGCGCTCGTGATGCTGCTCGTCTTCTGGCGGGCCGGGCTCTACGGAGAGCGCGAGCGACGCGGCGGCGGCGGCAGGATCCTCGGCTCCCTGATCCTCGTCGGCTTCGTCGGCATCGTTTACGGAGTTGGCACGAGCCGCGACTTCGGGACATACGGGCTGGCGCCGACGGCCGTCCTCCTCACCGCCGTGTTCGTTGGGCTGCTGCGCGCGAGCTACGACGTGATCACGGGTGACCTCCTTCGCATGGCGGGCGTTCGGCGCCGGGCCGTGCTCGTCGGCGACAGCGACCGGGTCAGCCACCTCCGCCGGCTCCTGGGCGAGGGGCGCAGCGGGATCAAGTACGAGTTCGTGGGTGCGGTCGGTCCGTCGCGCGACGGGATGGAGCTGCCGTTCCTCGGCCGGATGGACGAGCTCCACCAGGTCGTCGGGCAGAACGATCTCGACGAGCTGATCGTCGCCGAGGCGGACTTCGACGATCGGCAGCTGCTCGAGGTCGTCGACCTCGCTCACAGGCGTGGAGTTCGGGTCCGGCTGGCGCCGACGACGACCGAGCTCCTGACGCAGCGCGCCGACTACATCGCCGGCCAGGGCGTCCCGCTCTTCGAGCTTCGCCCGCCCGCCTTCGTCGGGACGGACTGGATCGTCAAGCGGACCTTCGACATCCTCGTCAGCTTGCTCGTCGTGATCGTCGGGCTCCCGATCTGGCTCGCGATCGCAGCGGCGATCAAGTTGACCTCCCGCGGGCCGGTTCTCTACCGCGACCGGCGCGTGGGGTTGAACGAGCGCGAGTTCGAGATGCAGAAGTTCCGGACGATGCGCGCCGACGCCGCCGAGCTCCAGCCGGAGCTCGAGACGGCGAACGAGGCTGCCGGCGCGCTCTTCAAGCTGCGGGACGACCCGCGGGTCACGCGTGTCGGGGCTCTCCTGCGGCGGCTCTCGCTGGACGAGGTTCCGCAGGTGCTGAACGTGCTTCGCGGCGACATGAGCCTCGTCGGGCCGCGCCCCCTGCCGATCCGGGACTACCGGCTGCTCGAGGGCTGGCACCGCAAGCGCTATCGCGTGCTTCCGGGCATGACCGGCCTGTGGCAGATCGCCGGCCGTTCGGACCTCGAGTTCGACGACCTCGTCCGGCTCGACTTCTATTACCTGGAGAACTGGTCGATCTGGCTGGACATCTCGATTCTCCTCAGGACGATCCCGGCGGTGCTGGCCGGGAAGGGCGCGTACTAGCTTCGACCGTCATCACGGTGGCGTTTCGCTCGGGCGAGGCGCTCGGGCGGCTGCTTGACTCGCTCGAGGCGAGCGCGGATCCGCCGGGCGAGGTGATCGTCGTGGACAACGGCGAGGGCGGGCCGGAGATCGAGGACGCTCGGCGGCGTGAGGGCGTTCGCGTGCTGTCGGCGGGGCGCAACGTCGGCTACGGGGCGGGGACGAACCTCGGTGCGCGGCAGGCGACCGGCGAGGCGCTCGTCTTTCTCAACCCGGACACCGTGGTGACGCCGGAGGCATTGGCCGGCCTGGTGGCGCCTTTGGAGGATCCATCGGTCGGGATCGTCACCGCGCGACTCCGGCTCCTGGACGATCCCGAGACGCTGAACTCGGCCGGGAACGAGGTGCACGTCACCGGGATCGCTTGGGCGGGCGCGTACGGCGAGCCGGCGGCGAGCGTGACGGAGCTACGCGACGTCCCGTTCCCGAGCGGCGCGGCGATGGCGATCCGGCGCGACCTCTTCGAGGAGCTCGGCGGCTTCACCGAGGAGCTCTTCCTGTACCAGGAGGATCTCGTGCTGGGCTGGCGCGTTCGTCTTCGCGGGCTGCGGATCGTGGTCAATCCCGCCGCCGACGTCCTCCACGAGTACGAGTTCGCCCGGAACCCCGGCAAGCATTACCTCCTGGAGCGGAACCGGCTCGTGTTCGTGCTCTCGTCTTTCTCGCCACGGCTCCTGCTGCTGCTGTCGCCCGTCCTCGCCTCGGCCGAGCTCGGGATGCTCGCGCTGGCGCTGAAGGAGGGCTGGGCCCGCGACAAGGTGGCCGGGTGGGGTTGGCTGCTCCGGAACGCCGGCTGGCTGCGGCGCCACCGCCGCGAGACGCAGGCGCTCCGCCGGGTGCGTGACCGTGAGCTCGCGGCGTACCTGAGTCCGGTCGTCGCGCCGGCGATGATCCCGGTTCCGGCGCCGATCCGGTTCGCGAACCCGCTCGTGCGCGCCTACTGGCGGCTCGTCAAGCGCGCCCTGTAGCGCGCCGCGCTTTCCCCAAGACAGGGCACTGCGGGCCACGTCCCAGTGACAGTCACCGAGCCGTGGTCGGCCGGGCCGTGGCCCGATGACGTGGCGCGCTGAACGCCTTACTGACTGAAAGATCGCGGTGTCGGTTCGTCAACAGCGCAGTCTGCGAGGGCCGTGCCCGAGTGACTGTCACTGGGGCACGGCTCGGCTGGCTCTGTCCTGTGGATTTCGTTCGCTGTCGGCGAGGATGGGCTTCACCCGTTCGAGCGATCAATCTGCTCGGCGCGTCCGGTCAAGAAACTGCTCCAAACGGCCGATAACAGCTGCGTGACCCAGGCGGTTGCGCTCACTGCGGCCGACGCGCGCCGGGAGACCCCACGGTGCCTCGCGATCGTGCCCGCGTACAACGAGGAGGCCACGATCGGCGAGGTCGTCTTCGAGCTGCGCGACTACGCCCCGTCCTTCGAGATCCTCGTCGTCGACGACGGCTCGACGGACGAGACCGCGGGCTGCGCCGAGGAGGCCGGAGCTCGTGTCCTGAGGCTCCCGCTCAACCTCGGAATCGGCGGCGCCGTCCAGGCCGGCTACATGTACGGGCTCGAGCACGGCTTCGACGTCGCCGTCCAGGTCGACGGCGATGGCCAGCACGACGCGAGGGAGCTCAGCCGACTGCTCGAGCCGGTGCTCGCCGGCCACGCCGACCTCGCGATCGGGACACGCTTCTCGGGCCCGCGGGACTACCGTGCGACCTTCGCCCGCCGGATCGGGATCGGTCTCTTCGCCACGCTCGTCTCGCTCCGCGTCCGGCAGCGGATGACGGACACGACGTCCGGCTTCCGCGCCGTCAACCACCGCGGCATCCGACTCTTCGCTGCCGACTACCCACACGACTACCCCGAGGTCGAGTCCGTCGTGACCGCCGCGCGCGGCAACCTCCGCGTCTGCGAGGTGCCGGTGCGCATGCGCCCCCGGGTCGCCGGGGAGTCCTCGATCAACACCTTCCGCTCCTTCTACTACGTCGTGAAGGTGCTGCTGGCCCTCTTCGTCGGGCTCTTCCCGCGGCAGCCGCTCGTAACGGACGAGTAGATGCCCGTCCAGCTCTTCGCCGCCCTCGCCTCGGTCGCCCTGCTGGGGATCGTGATCGAGCTCATCCGCGCCCGGAAGCTCCGCGAGCGCTACGCCCTGCTCTGGCTCGCGACGGCCGGCGTCATCCTCGTCTTCGCCGTCTGGCGCTCGGGCCTACACGAGCTCTCGAGTGCCCTCGGGGTCGCCTACCCGCCGAACGCGCTCTTCGTGCTGGCGATGCTCTTCGTGCTCGTCCTGCTCCTCCACTTCTCGACCGTGATCTCGAAGCTCTCGGATCGGAGCACGACGCTGACGCAGCGGCTGGCGCTCATGGAGGACCGGCTGCGCGAGCTCGAGGGGCACACGAAGCACGAGCCGCCGCAGCTGCGCGACGTCAGTCGCGCCGTGGATCCGACCACCACGCGGATACGCACCTAACCCCCGAGTCCGGCGGGCTCGAGCCTGCGCTAGTGTGGCCGCCGTGCACGCCAGGACAACCGGCGTCCTTCGGCGCGCCGTCTTCAGTCGGGCCGGGCGAGCGATGGAACGCCTACGTCTCGCCGCACCCACGTTCCGAGCGTACGAGCGCATCCTCGCCCGCAGGTCGCGCGGCCTCCCCGAGCGCGGGACGGATGGGCTGCCGCTGCCGCCGGCGCACCTACAGGTTCTGGTGTCCGGGACCGCGTCCCCGCGCTTCGAGGAAAAGGGCGCCCAGGCCGCGGCGTCGATCCGCGAGATCCTGCGCCGCACGGGAGGCGACATCGGCGAGTGCCGCGCGGTGCTCGACTTCGGCGTCGGCTGCGGCCGGATCGCCCGGCACTGGGCCGCAATCGAGGGGCCGGAGTGGCACGGCTGCGACTACAACGAGCTGCTGGTGCGCTGGTGCCAGGAGAACCTGCCGTTCCTGCGGACCGTCAGGAACGAGCTCGAGCCGCCGCTGCCCTACGCCGACGAGACGTTCGACCTCGTCTACGCCTACTCGGTCTTCACGCACCTGACGGAGGAGCTGCATCACCGCTGGATGCACGAGCTGCGGAGGATCCTCACGCCGGGCGGCCGGATCATCTTCAGCACCCACGGCGAGGCGACGCGCGAGCAGATGGAGCCCGCCGTCGCCGAGCGCTTCGACCGCGGCGAGCTGGCCGTGCGCTTCGCCGGCACGCCCGGCTCGAACCTCTGCTCCGCGTTCCAGCCGGAGGAGTGGGTCCGCAACGAGCTCGTGCGGGACCTCGAGGTGCTGGATCTCGTCCGAGGCGGCGCCCCCGGCCTCGGGATTCACGATCTGTGGACGGTCCGCAAGCCGCCGGCCGGCGCTCAGTGACCGAGGGCTGACCGGTATGCGTCCGCCGTCAGCTGCGCGCAGCGCCTCCAGCTGAACTCGGCGGCCCGGCGGCGGCCGCGCTCCACGAGGGCTTCGCGGCGCTCGGGCGAGGACAGCAACTCGGCCAGCGCGCGCTCGATCGCGCCCACGTCGTCTGGGTCCACGAGCAGGGCGGCGTCGCCGACCACCTCGGGCAGGCTCGTACGGTTGCTCGAGATCACGGGTGTGCCGCAGGCCATCGCCTCGAGCGGCGGAAAGCCGAAGCCCTCGTAGCGGGAGGGGAACACGAAGCATTCGGCCGCGCGATACAGCCCGACCAGGTCGTCGTCGCTCACACGGCCCGTGACCACGATGCGCTCGGCCGCCGGCGAGCTGCGGATCAGCTCGGCGAGCGCCTCGTCGCGCCAGCCTCGGTCGCCGACGAGCGCCAGCTGCTGCTCGACCCCGGCGGTGACCAGGCGTTCGAACGCGTGGAGGACGGATTCCACGTTCTTGCGCGGCTGGAGCGTGCCGACGGTCAGGACGAACGGGCCCTCGATCCCGAGCCGCTCGTGCAGGCCGGCGGGTGGATCTCCGGGCGTGAACTTCGGATCCACGCCGAGCGGGACAAGGCGCACCCGCTCAGGCGGGACACCGAGGCGTGCCACCAGCCGGTCGCGTGTGTGCGCGGAAGGCACGAGCACGCAGGCCGCCCTGCGGACCGCCGGCGCGAGCACGAGCCGCGAGTGGAGCGCGAGCGCGCGGGTGAACCACTCGGGATGGTCGAAGCCGAGGACGTCGTGCAGCGTGATCACCGTCGGGACCGGCGAGCGCACCGGGGCGACCGGGGAGGTGCAGTGCAGGAGATCCAGGCCGAGCCGTCGTGCGCGCCGCGGCAGTTGGAGCGGGAAGTAGACGAGCTCCCGGCGGAGACCCCGGATCAGCCGACCGGCGCTGCCGGGTCGCCTCGTCCCTCCATGCCGGAGCGGCACGAGCTCGATGCCGTCCAGCTGCTCGAGCTCCGGGCGAAGTGACTCGATATAACGGGCCGACCCGGCTGCGTCGAGCTCGAGCCCGGTCAGCTCGTAGCCGACCCTCACACGGGGGCGGCCGCGTGCTCCGCCGGTGCGTACTTGCGTGCCGCGGCGTCGAGCGTGCCGGCCATCCGGCGTGCGTTCTCGTCGGAGGGATCCTGGAGGCCGGGCTTCCCGGCGTACGTGCTCCGCATCGCGCCGCCGAAGAACTCGCGTATCCGCGTCGGGTCCGGCGTCCATTCGAGCAGGCGCGGCACGGCGTCGCGCACCTCGCGAAAGCTCTCGAGGTCGTACGTCACGCCGAATCCCGACCAGAACGGCTTCCCCATCGTCATCACCGGCTTGTCGTACATGAGCGCCTCGAGGCCGACCGTCGAGCTGATCACCGTGACCGCCTCGGCGCGCTGGATCAGCTCGTGGGAGCTCGTCTCCGGGTGCACGAGACGCACGTTCTGCATCCGGCTCAGGCGACGCAGCATGCTCACGGGGTTGCGACCGAGCGAGAGCGGATGCTCCTTCAGCACGACGTCGTGGCCCTGAGGGAGCGAGTCTGCGACGAGCTTGATCAGGAACTCCTGGTCGGCGCAGTGCGGGATCAGCAGCTCGATCTTGAAGTCGTCGATGACGTGGACCGGGAAGTAGACGAACGGGCGGTCCGTCGGCACGTCGTCGTAGAGGCGCGAGAGGAGGGCCCTGCGGCCGTTCAGGCGCGCGTAGTTCTTCACGAACTGGCTCGGCCGCAGGTACTCGTTGTCGCGGTCCTTCGACCGGCTCACGCGGACGTGACGGGCGAACTCCCGCAGCTTGTCCGGGCGCACGCGGCTCTTGCGGTGCCGGTAGATGGGCTTCGCGCGCTCCTTGTAGGCGGCGATGAAGGCCTCCACCTCGTCCCGCTCCTCGGCGCTGAGCTCCCGGACCTCCTCTGGATCCATGATCGGCCCGTACGGATGGTTTGCGAACAGGAGCAGCGAGTTCGGGAAGATCGTGAGGTAGAAGTAGAAGTAGGTCACGCCGCGCGCCTCCGCGATGAGCGTGGCGACCTGCCGCATCGTCTCGCGCCCGACCTCCGGCACCAGGACGTCGGGCTGCGCCTCGTCGAAGATGCGCTCGAGCGCCCGGAAGTGGCGGACGCTGCGCTCGGTGAGCTCGGCTTCGGGCCGATGGCGCACGGGCGGGTCGGTGAGGTGCACGCGCCGGATCGCCGGGATGTCGTACGCGGACTCGATCCGCTCGACCTCGGCTGCGACGTCCAGGCCGCGGCCGGCCTCCTCGATCAGGTCGGTGACGCACCACGTCGTGAGGCCCTCGGAGCGGAGCTGATCGGCGCCCTGCCGGGAGAAGACCGCGTGCATGCACTCGTGGCCCATCTGCTCCAGCTCGCGCGAGACGCGGCCGTAGAAGTCGGTTTCCGCGAACTGCAGCGTCGTGAACAGGAAGCGCATGCGCGGCACTCTAGTGCGCCCTCGCGACGGTGCGAGAGGCGGGCTTAGAGGCCCAGTTGCCGCACGAACAGCTCCGGCGCGGGCAGACGCTCGAGGGCGAGCCACGGCTCGCAGGCGAGCAGCTCGTCGAACGGAACCGGGCCGGTGCCGACCGCCACGGTGCGCGCGCCGATCGCCTTGCCGGCGCGGATGTCGTGCGTCGTGTCCCCGATGACGAACAGCCGCTCGTCGCTCAGCTCCCCCAGGCGTTCTTCCGCCAGCTCCCGCGCGCGCCGCGCGATCGACTCGCGTCCGCCCCTGTCGATGCAGAACGCGCCGCCGTCGAAGTAGCCGTCGAGGCCGTAGTGCGCGAGCTTCGCTCTGGCCCCGGCGGGGGTGTTCCCGGTGAGCAGCAGCGACGTGACGTCGTCCCTCTCGGCCAGGTGGTCGAGCGCCGCGACGATCCCGGGCATGACGTGACCCTTGCGACGGTGCAGGGAGTCGGGGAGCCGACGCTCGTAGGCGCGCAGGAAGACGTCCACGAGCTCGTCGGACGCCTCGCCGCCGCAGGTCTCGATCGCGAGCGCGGCGACCTCGGCGTCCGTCAGCCCGGCCGTGTGCATCGTCTGGAAGTCGGGCTTCGACCCGCACACCTCGTGCGCGGCGTCCTCGAGCGCGAACACGCCCGCGCGGGCGGTGGTGAGGAGCGTTCCGTCGATGTCCCAGAAGAGGACGTGGCTCACGAGGCGGACAGCGTCGCTTCCACGCGCTCGGCCACGCTCGCGGCGTCGAGCCGGTGCGCGCGCAGCACCTCGTCGTTCGTCCCGCATTCCGGGATCCGGTCGACGCCGAGCTTGTGCACGGGCGGCGCGCCCGGATCGGAGGCCAGGGCGTCGAGCAGCGCATCCCCCTGGCCGCCGGTCGTCGTAGTGGTTGTCGAGGCAGAAGATCGGCGCGCCGTCCGCGAGCTCCCGCAGCCAGACGCCGTCCACGTCCCGCAGCCAGGGGAGGGCGACGACGGCAACCTCGAGCCCGCGGCCCGCCAGCGCGTCGGCCGCCGCCCAGGCCTGCGACAGCATCACGGGGCCGGCGGCGACCAGTAGCCCGTCCCGCCCGTCGCGGATCGGCTCGCCGCGGCCGGGCACCAGCCGCTCCGGTCGCGGTGGCTCGAAGCCCAGCTCCCACGGCACCGAGACGAGCCGGATGTAGACGGAGCCGGTCGCCTCGCGCACCGCCCAGTCCACCGCGAGCCGAACCTCGTGCTCGCTGCACGGCTCGATCGAGGGCCATGCCGGGCATGGCTCCGAGGGCCGAGATGTCCCGCACGGACTGGTGTGAATGCCCCGGACCGCCCGGCACGAGCCCGGCGAGGGAGCCGGTGTAGAGGACCTTCGTGCCCTCGGAGGCGTTGTTGTAGATCTGCTCGTTGGGCCGGGTGGAGAGGAAGCAGGCGAAGGAGTGGACGGCCGGGAGCAGCCCCGCGAGCGCCATCGCGCCGGCCTGGGAGACCATGTCCTGCTCGGCGATCCCGCACTCGACGAAGCGCTCGGGAAAGCGCTCGCGAAACGGGATGAGGCCCGTGTCGAGATAGAGATCGGCGTCGAGCGCCACGAGCCTGGGCTCCTGCTCGGCGGCGTCGACGAGTGCCTCGCCGTAGGCGGCGACGAGCCGCTGCGGGGCCGCCGGCGCCGGGTAGACGGGCCGCTCCTCGGTGGCGAGCTCGGGCGGCGCGGCGCCCAGATCCGCGAGGCGGCCGGTCAGGCGCTCGAGCAGCTCCGCCAGGGCCCGGTCGTAGTCGTCCGAGCTCGGCGCGCCCGAGTGGAACGGGTAGAGCGCGTCGCCCGCGCGCGGAAGACCGTCCGGCTCCATGAACGACACGCCCGCGCCCTTGCGCGTGTCCGCGACCAGCAGCTTCGGCCGATCCCCGGCGTCGCTGCGTAGCGTCTCCAGAGCCGCCGCCACCTCGCCGACGTCGTTTCCGTCGCAACGCCCGACCGCCCAGCCGCACGAGCGCACGCGCGCCTCGAGGTCGCCGAGATCCGAGACCTCCGACACCCAGGTGTCGGACTGGAGCTTGTTGTGGTCGACGATCGCCGTGATCTCGTGGAGGCCGTCGTTCGCGGCCGACGGCAGGGACTCCCAGAACTGTCCCTCCTGGAGCTCGCCGTCGCCGGTCAGGACGTAGACCTTCCCGGGCTGCCCCGCCATCCGGTTCGCGAGCACGAAGCCCTTCGCCTTCGAGATGCCCATCCCGAGCGAACCCGTGTTGGTGACGACCTCGGGAATCGTCCGCACGTCCGGATGGCCGGGCAGGCCACCGAGACGGCGCAGGCGGTGGAGCAGGTCGAACTCGATGCGCCCGAGCCCGATCAGCACCGCGTAGAGCGCCGGGACATCGTGGCCCTTGGACGAGAAGTAGCGGTCGCCTTCGGCCAGGACCTCGAGGTGCAGCCAGGCGAGCACGTCCAGGCTCGAGAAGGTCGTGCCGATGTGGCCGGAGCCGGCGCGCGCGATCATGTACAGCGCGTTGATCCGGCAGGCGTCCGCGAACGCGGCCGCGCGGGTCACCCGGTCGCCCTCGAGCGTTCGGATGCGCTCGAGCTCGGCGAGCGGCAGGTAGCGCAGCTCGCCGCCGGTGCCTTCGCGGATCGAAGCCTCCATCAGCCGCGCACCTCCTGCACCTGTGGAAGCACGGCCTCGCCGCTCGCGACCAGCCGCTCGGCCAGCGCCCAGTCGTCCTCGTAGTCGATCGTGAGACCCTCGTAGCCCTCGGTGAAGAACGGCATCACGCGCTCCCCGGCGATCTCCCCGTCGGCCGTGATCCGCGTCCAGGCGATCTCGAGGCTCGAGTTCTGCACGTAGACCTCGGGGAGCGCCTTGTACTGGCGCGAGTGCGTGGGCACCTCGCCGGGGGTCTGCTCGAGCAGCGGTCGCATCAGGCCGTCGTCGAGCACCCACATCTTCCCCGGGTGCTCCCGGCACAGCTCGACGGCGCGGATCGAATCGGCGGGCGGGTCCTGACCGACGAAGAGGTCCCACGCGCGGCGGATCGTGGCTGCGCCTCGAAACGGGCTCGTGGGGCGCAGCAGCGAGAAGATCTCGTACTCGGGCAGCAGGCCGAGCATGTGCTGCACCCACTCGATGTCCGGTGAGGTGGCGCCGGCCAGCTCCGCGGGCCGCAGTGCCGGGATCTCGGCGCCGAACCGTGCGGCGGTCGCGGCGATCTCCTCCGAGTCGGTGGACACGACGACCTGGGCGAAGAGCCCGCTCTCGCGCGCCGCCGCGATCGAATAGGCCAGCAGCGGGTATCCGCCGAGCGGCCGGACGTTCTTGCCCGGGACGCGTTCGGAGCCCGCACGCGCGGGGATCAGGGCGACGGCGCTCGGCACGCTAGGCCGGGAGCCTAGACGCGGCTCGGGTCGTGGTTCAGGTAGACCGTCTTGAGGTCGGAGTAGACGTCGATCGCCTCGGTGCCCGCCTCCCGCCAGCCCGTGCCGGAGTCGCGGACCCCGCCGAACGGCATGTGCGGCTCGGAGCCGTACGTCGGGCCGTTCACCGACGCGACGCCGCTCTGGATTCGCGCGACGAACTCCTGGCCGCGGTGAACGCTGGCCGTCCAGATCGCCGCGGTGAGCCCGTAGGGGGAGGCGTTTGCGGCCGCGACGGCCTCCTCGAAGTCGTGGACGCGGTGCAGCGTCGCGATCGGGCCGAAGAGCTCGGTGCAGGCGATCTCGCTCTCGAGCGGCGCGTTCTCGACCAGCGTGGGGGCCATGTAGAAGCCCTGGTCGCGACCCTCACCGGTGAGGCGCTCGCCGCCGGCGAGCACGCGTGCTCCGGCGTTCCGGGCGCGCTCGACCGCGGCGAGCATCGTCTCGAGCTGCCGCTCGTTGATCACCGGCCCGAAGTCGTGCTCGTCGCCCGGGCCGACCCGCTGGGCCGACGTGCGCTCCACGAGCCGCGACACGAAATCGTCGTACACGGAGTCGAACACGATCAGGCGGCTGCCCGACGCGCAGCGCTGCCCGGCGTTGCTGTAGGCGGACAGCGCAGCAGCCTCCGCCGCCCTGTCGAGGTCGGCGTCGTCGCAGACGACCAGCGGGTTCTTTCCGCCGAGCTCGAGACAGATCTTCGCGAGCCGCTCGCCGGCCACTCGGGCGATCATCCGGCCGACTGCGGTCGAGCCGGTGAAGCTCACGACTGCCACGTCGGGGTGCTCGACGAGCGGCTGTCCGGCCTCCTCGCCGTAGCCGTGCACGACGTTCAGCACGCCCGGCGGCAGCCCGGCTTCCGCCCCGAGACGGGCGAAGGCGAGCGCCGTCTCCGGCGTGTCCTCCGACGCCTTCAGCACGGCGGCGTTGCCGCAGACGAGCGCCGGGAACACCTTCCACGCCACGTTCGCGATCGGCGTGTTGGCGGCGATGATCAGGCCTGCCACGCCGAGCGGCTGGCGAACGACCATCGCCTGGCGATTCGGCACCGCGCTCGTCGTCGTCTTGCCGTAGAGCCGCCGGCCCTCGCCGGCGACGAAGTAGCCCATCTCGATCGCGCCGTCGGTCTCGCCCCCGGCGTCCTTCGGCGACTTGCCGGTCTCGGCGGCGACGACCGCGGCGATCGCGGCTCGGTCGCGCTCGAGCAGCTGCGCGATCCGGCGCAGGGTCGCACCCCGTTCCGCGGGAGTCGTGCGCGCCCAGGCGGGCTGGGCTTCGCGGGCCGCGGCGACCGCAGCCTCGACGTCGCGCTTGTCGGAGCGCGCGACCTGCGAGAGCACCTCGCCGGTGGCCGGAGCGACCTTCTCGAACGTCCCGCCGCCGGCGGCCGGCCGCTCCTCGCCGGCGATGATGTTCGCGATGAGCCTCGTGGCCGGAGGGCTCGTGACGCTCATGGAGGGCAACGTACCAACGGCGCTCGGGCCGGTCAGGCGGTGAAGCCGCCGTCCACGCGCAGCTCGTGTCCCGTGACGTAGCGCGAAGCGTCCGAGGCGAGGAACACGAGCGGGGCGGTCAGGTCGGACGGCTCGGCCATGCGTCCGAGCGGCACGCGCGCCGAGTACTTGCGGAGGAACTCGTCGTCCTGCCCGCCGGCCACGCCGCCGGGGGAGAGGGTGTTCACCCGCACGCCGTGCGGCCCCCAGAGCCGCGCGAAGTAGCGCGTGAGGCTGACGACGCCGGCCTTCGAGGCACCGTACGCGGCCGGCTTGAGGAAAGGCGGATCGGCCTCGATGTGGTCGTAGAAGCCCGGCTCGGGCGCGATCGACGCGTACAGCGAGCCGATGTTCACGATCGAGCCGCGGCCGGCGTCTCGCATCGGCGCGCCGAAGACCTGGGTGGCGTTGAAGGCGCCGGCGAGGTTGACGTCGAGCGTTCGGCGGAAGTCGTCCAGCGGCACGTCCTCGACGCGGTACGTGAACGAGGCGGCGTCCGGCGGCTGGTCGATGCCGGCGTTGTTCACGAGCACCGACGGGCACGTCGTGCTCGGCGAGCACGCGCTCACGGACTTCGTCGAGCGACGCCCGGTCGGTGACATCGCCGGCCTCGAGCGCGGCGCAGCCGCGCGGCGCCTCAGCCCCCTCTGCCCGCAGGTCGATCCCGACGACCGTGGCCCCGGCGTCCGCCAGCGCCGCGATCCAGACCGGGCCGAGCTTTCCGAGCGCGCCCGTGACGACGGCCACGGCGCCCGCGAGCGGACGCTCAGCCGTCAACGCGTGGGCCGCTCTGGGCGAGCTCCTCTGCTGGCGCCGGCTCCGCCAGCAGCTCGAACGTGAGCGCGGAGTCGGCCCGCACCGGGTGACGGAGCGTGCGCCCGACGAGCGCGGTCGAGCTCGTACGGCGGGAGGCCGTCGCCGGGGGACTTGGCCGCGATGTCCTCCTCGCGGAGCGTGTGGCCTGCCGGCAGGTCGGTGGCGGCGACGAGCTTCTTCGCCATCTTCATCGCCGGGCTCGGACTCGCTGGGATACATCGTCTTCGTGCCGTCGCCGAGCGCGACCTCGAGCGCGGCGCAGGTCGCGGACCAGCTTGCGCAGGCCCTGCGGCTCGAGCGAGAACACGTGGTCGGTCCCCTTCATCGCGCGGTTGAGCGTGAAGTGCTTCTCGATGATGCGGGCGCCGAGCATGTAGGCGGCGACCGGCATCGCGATCCCGTTGTCGTGACTCGACAGGCCGATCACCGAGTCCGGGAACAGCTCGCGGTACGTCTCGATCACGCGAAGGTCGAGCTCGTCCCAGTTGGCCGGATAGTTGGCCGTGCACTGGAGGACCGCGATCTGCGGGTTGATCGGCTGCGATGGTCTCGTACGCGCGGCAGGACGTCGTCGAGCGTCGAGGCGCCCGTGGAGATGATCATCGGCTTGCCGATCTCCGCGACGTGGCGGAGCAGCGGCGTGTTGGTCGAGATCGGCGGAGGCGATCTTGTACGCCGGCATGTCGAGCTCGGCGAGGAAGTCCGCGCTCGCGCTGGTCGAAGGCCGTGGCGAAGAAGGTGATGCCGAACTCCTTCGCGTAGGCCGATCAGCTCCTCGTACTCGGACCGGCCGAACTCGAGTGCCTCGCGGTGCTCCCCGTAGGTCGCGCCGAAGCTGTTCTCGTTCTCGTACGGCTTGTGGAAGAACTCGCTCGTGTAGAGCGTGCGGTTGTCGCGCTTCTGCAGCTTGACCGCGTTCGCGCCGCAGCGTTTGGCCTCCTCGAACAACTCCTTGGCCTTCTCGACCGAGCCCTGGTGGTTGTGGCCGATCTCCGCGATCACGTAGGCGCCGGTGTGGTCCGCGATGAGCGTCCCGTCGATGGTCAGGCTGCGCTGAGGTCTGTGTTCGTTCTCCATGGCCGCAACATTACGCGCGAGGCCGGAGGAGCTTGGCGGGGATGCGCCGCTCAGGTCGCCGATCGCGGCCGGAACACCACGTTGTGGACCACGTCGTCGGGGTCCTGCCCCGATTCGATGAGTGCCTGGCCGGCCATCGTGTCGTGCCGCTCCGCGACCTCGTAGCCGTATTCATCCATCAGCTCGTGGACCTGCCCGCGGGTCTCGGGATCGATTTCGACCTGGACCGCGCGCGGTCGGCGCTCCCCGGAGAGGTGCGCTCTCATCCCTCGCAGGACGAGCGGCTCGTTGCCGTCGACGTCGAGCTTCACGAGGTCGGAGGGCGGGATCACGCCGTCGGCGACCAGCTCGTCCACCGACGTCGCGTACTTGAGCTCGCTGAAGACGGGTGCGAACTCCTCACCCGTGGCGCCCTCGCTCTCGAGGCGGCTCAGCGCGGAGCCCGGCTCCGCGGAGCGGTAGTCGAACGGGAAGAAGCCGCTCGAGTCGTTGAGTGCCGCCGAAACGACCTTTACGCGCCCGCCGAGCCCGTTCTCGGCGACGTTGCGCAGGAGGTTCATCACGTTCGCGGCATGCGGCTCGAATGCGCACACCGTTCCGTCGTCCCCGACCCGTCGCCCGGCGGCGAGGGTGTAGAGCCCGATGTTCGCGCCGATGTCGTAGAACACGTCGCCGGGGCGGACCTCGGTCCGGATGAAGCGGATCGTGCCGGGCTCCTTCTCGAGGAGCGTCACCGCGCGGGTCACCTCGAGCGGGTCCTCGCAGCGGAACACGTGGACGTACTCGCCGTCGCTGACGCGGACGCGCTGGACCAGCCTGGAGCGCAGCGCGAGGCGAGCGCGAGTCAACCCCGCCGCGACGAGGCTTCTCCGACCGGCAGAGGCCATCGACCGGCAGGATCCCAGATCCACCCGGGCCGCCGGTTACGGTCCTGCCGTTGACGAGCGACACCGATCTCCCGCGGCTGCGCTTCGCGCAGTACCTGCTGGTCGCGGGAGGCCTCGGCCTGGCGATGGTGCTCGGCCTCCTGGCCCAGGCGTTGCTCGCGTACTACTTCGGCGCCGGACCGGAGACGGACGCGCTCTTCATGGCGCGCGACATCACCGAGGTCATAACCAAGCTCCTCCTGCCGAGCCAGACCGTCGGGGTGCTCCTGCCGATGTTCCTCGCGATGCGGACGGAGCGCGGTCGCGAAGCGTGGACGGAGCTGTCCGCGGTCATGTCCGCCGTGCTGCTCGCCGCGACTCCGCTCGTCCTGGCTGCGGTGATCTTCGCGCCGGCCCTGGTTGCGCTCTTCGCCCCGGGCTTCTCGGACGCCACGGCGGAGGAGACGGAGCATCTGCTGCGGTACCTCGCCCCCACCATGTGGTGCTCCCTGGGCGGCGGGCTCGCAGTTGCGGTGCTGCAAGCGCGCGACCGCTTCGGCCGGAGCATGTTGGCCGCCGTGGCCGGCCAGGCAACCGTCGTGGCCACGCTGCCGCCGCTCGTGTCCGCCGAAGGGGTGACGGGCGCGTCGCTCGCGCTCCTGATCGGCGCAGCCGCGCAGTTCCTCCTCGCCTGGGGGTTGGTCGTGGCGGAGGGCATGCCGGCTCTCGCCAATCCCTTCAGGCACCCCCAGCTCGTCCGGCGATTCGCGCGGCGGACCACGCCGTTCTTCGTCTACGCGGGAGCCTCCCAGGGCAGCGCGATCGTGTACCGAATGAGCGCCTCGACGCTCGGCAGCGGCGTGTTCGCGGCGCTCTCGTTCGCCGACCGCATCCAGCGGGCGCTGTACGCGCTGATCTTCTTCCCGATCCAGACCGTGCTCTTCCCGGCGCTCGCTCGGCACGAGGCCGAGGGTCGCCCGGATGATCTTCGCGTCGAGCTCCGCGCAGGCCTGCGCTACGTGATCTTCGCCGTCACCCCCCTCGTCGCGATGGTGGCGCTGCTCAGCGACGAGGCGGTGAGCATGCTCTTCGAGCGCGGGGAGTTCGGCGAGACCGCCACCGACGACACCGCCCTCGCCCTCGCGATCTTTGCGCTCGCGCTGCTTCCCAACGGCATGTACATGCTGCTCGAGCAGGCGTCGTACGCGCGCTCGCGAACCAGGCTCGTCATCGGAACGAACGTGACGATCGCGGCGATTCAGGCTGCCCTCTTCTATCCGCTGTCCCAGTGGCTCGGGATCGCGGGCATCCCGGTCGCGGTGGTGCTCGCGACGGCCACGGCCTTCTTCGTCTACCTCGAGCGGCTGTATCCGGGCGCCTCGAGGCGGGCGGCGCGGCGCCAGGCGGGGTTCCTGCTGCGGGTGGCAGCGTGCACCGGCGGCATGCTGCTCCTCACGCTCGCCGTGCGCGAGGGGATCGAGTGGCTCGCGGATCCGCCGCCCGGCCTTCGGCAGGCGATCGTCGTCGTTCCCGCGGTGCTCGCCGGGGCGCTCACCTACGTGGCGCTCTCGCTCGCGGCGGGGCTCGCGGAACCGCGCCGCATCGCCGAGCTGGGCCGCGAGCGCCTATCGTCGGCGCCGTGAATCCGCCGGAAATCGACGAAATCGACCGCGTAGCGGCCGCGAGTCCGCTGCGCGTCGGCCCCGCCCGCTCCGAGCTCGCCGACGCCGACGAGCTTCGCTATCGCGACGAGATCGAGAGCTTCCCCGAGCCCCGGCTCGATGTCCCGCGGTGGATCGAGCGGAAGGAGCTCGTGCGCAAGCTGGAATGGTCGCTGGACCGCGGTGGGCTCGAGCCGGCCGGAACGATCGTCGATCTCGGCGCCGGCACGTGTTGGCTGTCGGCCACGCTCGTCCGCCGGCCGGAGGTCGAGCGCTCGATCGCGGTCGAGTTCTCGCGCCGCCGCCTCGAGGAGCTCGCACCGGTGGCGCTCGCGTACCTCGGCGCGCCTGCGGAGAAGGTCGAGCGGGTGGTCGCCGACTTCTACAACCACGGGCTCGGTACGGAGATCGCCGCCTGGGTGTTCATGGACGCGGCCTTCCATCATGCGGCGGATCCCGTGCGGGTGGCCCGGGTGGCCTATGACCTGCTTCGGCCGGGCGGACGGTTCGTGCTCTTCCGGGAGCCCACGCTCGCGACTCTGCGGCGCACGCGCGACCACGGCGTCGAGGACGAGCACGGCTCCTTCGAGCGCGAGTACTACGCACGGGGCTACCTCGACTTCCTGCGGCGCGCCGGCTTCGAGGCGAGCAAGTTTCCCGCGTCCGGAGGCTTCCGCACACCGAGGGCCAGAGCGCTCCTCAGGCCGCCGATGGCGTGGCTGAACGGGGTGCTCTTCAGCGAGTACACGTACGTCGGACGCCGGCCGCTCGGGCCTGACCTGATCTAGGGTGCCGCTCTATGGCTCGGCGCGCGCTCGTGACCGGCATCGGCGGGCAGGACGGGTCCTACCTCGCGGAAGAGCTCCTCGGCCATGGCCATGAGGTTCTCGGCACCGTGCTCGGGGATCCCGAGAGCTACGAGACCCTCGACGCCGTCCGCGAGCGGATCCGGTTCGTGCAGATCGATCTCGAGGACGCCGAGAGCGTCCGCCGGGCGCTGCGCGAGCTCGAGCCGGACGAGGTCTACCACCTCGCCTCGGCCTCGTTCGTGCCCGCCTCGTGGGACGATCCGGTGACCACGTCGACGGCGGCGGTGGCGGCCGTCTCGGCCCTGCTGGACGGAATCCGGCGCGAGCGGCCCGAGGCCCGCTTCGTCAACGCCGCCTCGGCGGAGATCTTCGGCGCGCCGTCCCAGATCCCGCAGAACGAGTCGACCGCCGGTCGCGCCGCTCACGCCATACGGCGCCGCCAAGGCCTTCGGGCACCTCCTGAGCGGCGCCTTCCGCCGGCAATACGGCCTCCACGCGTCGTCGGCGATCCTCTACAACCACGAGTCGCCCCGCCGGCCGCCGCAGTTCCTGACCCGGAAGGTGACGCACGGCGCCGCCGCCATCAGCCTCGGGCTCGAGCAGGAGCTTCGGCTCGGCGACCTCTCGTCCCAGCGGGACTGGGGTTTCGCCGGCGACTACGTCGGCGCGCTCCGGCTGATGGCGGCGCAGGACGAGCCGGACGACTACGTGATCGCAACGGGCGAGGCCCATACCGCCGAGGAGTGGGTCGCGGCCGCCT
Source organism: uncultured Actinomycetes bacterium (assembly GCA_963782765.1). Lineage (GTDB taxonomy): Bacteria > Actinomycetota > Thermoleophilia > Gaiellales > Gaiellaceae > JACDAN01. The sequence goes on along the minus strand of CAWALC010000004.1, from coordinate 370,222 downwards.
TCGAGGAGGTCGGTCTCGACTGGCGGGAGCACGTCCGGTTCGACGAGTCGCTCGGGCGAGGCGCCTCGGACGCGCCGGCGCTCGTCGGCGACTCGAAGAAGGCGCGCGAACGCCTCGGCTGGGAGCCGGCGGTTCGGTTCCGCGAGCTCGTGCGCCTCATGGTCGAGGCCGATCTCGCCGCGCTCGGAGCGCGAGTCTGATGCGGTACCTGATCACGGGCGGCGCCGGCTTCATCGGTTCCCACCTGAGCGACGAGCTGCTCGAGCGGGGCGACGAGGTGCACGTGCTCGACGACCTGTCCACCGGCTCGATCGAGAACATCCGGCACCTCAAGGACCGACCCGGCTTCGGCTACACGATCGACTCGGCGGAGAACACGCCGGTCGTCGCGGAGCTCGTGGACGCGGCCGACGCCGTCTTCCACCTCGCGGCCGTCGTCGGAGTCCAGCTCATCGTCGAGAGCCCGGTTCGCGCCATCGAGACGAACATCCACTGCACAGAGGTCGTCCTCGCCCAGGCCAGCAAGAAGCGCAAGCCGGTCTTCATCGCCTCCTCGAGTGAGGTGTACGGGAAGAGCGCCGATCTTCCGTTCCGGGAGGACGGCGACCTGAAGCTGGGGCCGACCGTCAAGGGCCGCTGGGCGTACGGGTTCTCGAAGGCGCTCGACGAGCTCCTCGCCCTCGCACACTGGAAGGAGCGCGGCCTGCCGACGGTGATCGGCCGCCTCTTCAACACGGTCGGCCCGCGCCAGACGGGCCGGTACGGGATGGTGATCCCGAACTTCGTCGATCAGGCGCTCGCCGCGCGGCCGATCACCGTGTTCGGCGACGGAAACCAGCGCCGCTGCTTCTGTCACGTCTCCGACGTCGTGCGCGCCCTCGCCGACCTGATGCAGCGCGACGACGTCTACGGCGAGGTCTTCAACATCGGCTCGCAGGACGAGGTGCGGATCGTCGACCTGGCGGAGAGGGTCAAGGAGGCGACCGGCTCGACGTCTGAGATCGAGCTCGTCCCCTACGACGAAGCCTACGAGGAGGGGTTCGAAGACATGGAGCGGCGGGTCCCCGACACGACGAAGGTCAGGGACCGCATCGGGTGGGCGCCAACGAGGTCACTGGACGAGATCCTCGCCGACGTCATCGGCGAGCGCGCGGTAGACCCGGTCGTGTGAAAGCGCGCAGGCGTCCCACGTGAAGTGGGCGGCGCGCTCGAGGCCGCGCTCGACGAGGGCGCCGGGGCTCTCGAGAACGGTCGAGATCGCCTCGACCATCTCGTCGACGGACAGCGGATCGAAGTAGCGCGCCGCGCTGCCGCAGACCTCGGGCAGCGATCCGGCGGTCGAGCAGGCGACGGGGCAGCCGGAGGCCATCGCCTCGAGCGGCGGCTGGCCGAAGCCCTCGTAGAGGCTCGGGAAGACGAGCGCCGAGGCACGCCGGTAGAGCGACGCGAGCTCCTCGCGCGGGACGCGGCCTCGGATCTGGACGCCGGGGGGCGTCTCGAGCCGTTCCAGCCCGGTCCCGGTCAGCACGAGGGCGAGCTCGGGCCGCTCCCGACGGAGCCGCGTGAAGGCGTCGAACAGGCGCGCGTGGTTCTTGTGCGGCCACGGGTTCGCGGGGTAGAGGAGGAACGGCTCGCGCCGCTCCTCGCCGGGTCGAAACAGCTCGTGGTCGAGGCCGAGGTGGATCACCTCGACGCGCTCCGCGTCGACGCCCATCCGCTCCACCAGCGTCTCCTTCACGTGCTGGCTGATGGCGATGACCGTCCGGGCTCGCCGGAGCGACCAGCCGTACGCGAAGCGCCGGTAGGCGAGCTCGGCGCGCGAGAAGAACTCGGGAAAGAAGACGTGCTGGATGTCCAGCAGGCTGACCGCGGCCGGTGGGTGCTCGACCCGCGGGAGCATCACCGTGAGCGGGAAGTGGATCGCGTCGAGCTCGTCCAGGCCGAGCTCGCGCCGTATCGGCCCGGGCCGCACCAGCGCCTCCCCCATCGCCGCCGCCCGGCCACGCATCGAGCGCCTCGCCCTGTACGACCGGACCTGCCGGCCGTCCAGGTCGTCCACGATCCGGGGCGTGAACACGCGGTACTCGAGCTCGCCGACCCGGTCGAGGGCGCGAACGAGCTCCCGCGCGTACGTCTCAGAGCCCCCGACGACGCCCGGGACCAGCGTTAACAAACTGATTCCGACCCTCATATAGGGTGGCGCGCGGTGGCGGACCGCAGGGCGTTGATCACGGGCATCACGGGTCAGGACGGCTCGTATCTGGCCGAGCTCCTGCTGGAGAAAGGCTACGAGGTGTTCGGGATGACACGGCGGGCCTCGACGGAGAACGTCGAGCGAATCGCCCATCTCACGGACCGCATCAGGCTCATCCAGGGCGACCTGCTCGACCCCCACTCGCTCGTCTCCGCCCTACGCACGTCGGAGCCGCACGAGGTCTACAACCTCGCTGCGCAGAGCTTCGTCCCGACCTCGTGGAACCAGCCCGTGCTGACCGCGGAGTTCACAGGCGTCGGGGTCACGCGCATGCTCGAGGCGGTCAGGACGGTCGACCCGCAGATCCGCTTCTACCAGGCCTCGTCGTCGGAGATGTTCGGAAAGGTCCGCCAGGTGCCGCAGACGGAGGAGACGCCGTTCTACCCGCGCTCGCCGTACGGAGTCGCCAAGGCGTACGGCCACTACATCACGGTCAACTACCGCGAGTCTTTCGGCTTGTACGCAGTATCAGGGATCCTTTTTAACCATGAGAGTGCACGTCGGGGGCTGGAGTTCGTGACGCGCAAGATCACGCGACGGCGTGGCCCGCATCAAGCTCGGGCTCGCCGACGAGCTCGTGCTCGGGAACCTGGACGCCGAGCGCGACTGGGGCTACGCGGGCGACTACGTCGAGGCGATGTGGCAGATGCTCCAGCAGGACGAGCCGGGCGACTACGTCATCGCCACCGGCCAGCCTCATTCGGTGCGCGAGTTCGTCGAGATCGCCTTCGGCCATGCCGGGCTCGAATGGGAGCGGTACGTGAAGACGGACCCCGAGTTCCTGCGGCCGGCAGAGGTCGACCAGCTCGTCGGCGACGCGTCGAAGGCGAAGCGGGAGCTCGGCTGGGAGCCGCGGCACACGTTCCGCGAGCTCGTCGAGATGATGGTGGACGCCGACCTCGAGCGCCTCGCGTCCGCCGCGGCTCCGCGACTAGCGACCTGAGACGGCCACGAGCTCGAGGCTCGTCGCGGCGCGGTTCAGGCCGGGGATGCGCTCGAGGCCGCGGCTCGCAGTCCAGATCGCGCGGGCCGGGCCGCCGAGCGTGAGCGGCAGCATGTGCACGAGCCGGAGCTCCTCGATCCTGAACCCATGGCGCTCCAGCAGCTCGCTCGCCGTGCGTCTCGTGTAGACGCGATCGTCCGGCAGCTGACCGTGGTAGTAGAGCCCGAGCAGCCGCGCGATCCTCTCCGTGTAGGAGTATCGATTCGGGAGGTTCGTGACGTAGAACGTGCCCCCGGGACGGAGTACGCGTCCGATCTCGGCGACGCTCCCGTCCGGGTCGGGCACATGTTCGAGCACGCCGCAGGAGAGCACCGTGTCGAAGGACCCGTCGTCGAAGGGCAGCGCGACGGGCTCGGGACTGACGAGCGCCTCGATCTCGGGGAAGCGCTCGAGAGCCACCGTGGTCGGCTCGTCGACGTCCTCCCGGTAGTCGTAGGCCACGACGTCGACGCCCTGCTCGCGCAGGAGCGCGGTCACCTGACCCCATCCGCAGCCCCAGTCGAGCAGCCGACCCGGCCTCCTGCGGGCAAGGTGCTCGGCGAGCTCTCGGTACATGAGCATCTGGGGCCCGGACCTCAGGTTCGCGTCGATCCTGCCCACGAGCAAGCAGCCTGCCACGAATGGTTGAGGCGTGGTATGAGACCGCGGTGATCGACGCGGTCGTCGCCACCAGGGACTCTCGCGAGCTGGTCCTCGACTGCATCGACCGACTCCGCTCGCCGCTGCTGGCGCGCGTCGTTGTCGTCGACAACGGGTCGGATGACGGGACGTCGGCTGAGGTGCGGGCACAGCGTCCCGACGTCGACGTCGTGCGCCTCGATGATCCAGAGGGCCTTTCGGCTGCCTACAACCGTGGCGCGGAGGCCGGCTCGGCCGGCCTGATCCTGTTCCTGAACGACGACGTCTTCGCTTCCGACGAGGCGATCGCGGGGCTCGCCTCGGCTCTCGAGGCCCGGCCGGAGGCGGTGGCGGCGGCAGGGCGGCTCGTCGACCCCGGCGACGGCAGGACGCAGGAGATCTACCTGCCTCAGCCGTTTCCCGGGCCGGTGACGCTGGCGGCTGCGCTCCTCGGGAGGCCGCGGCGGCCCGTGGAGCTCGACGACGAGGCGATCGTCGCCGTCGACCAGCCGCCGGGGGCCTGCCTGCTCGTGCGCCGCTCGGTCTTCGAGGCCGTCGGCCGCTGGGACGAGGACTACGAGTTCTGGTTCGAGGACGTCGACCTCGCCAGGCGCCTCGCGGCGGTCGGCGAGGTCCTCTTCGTTCCCACGGCGGTGTTCCCGCACGTCGGAGCAGCGAGCGCCAGGCGCCTGACCCAGGCGGAGGTCGTGTCTCGCCACTACCGCGGCGCCCTGCTCTATGCGCAGCGACACCTTGGAGTCGGTGGGCGCGCGATCACGGCGCCGGCATACGCACTCGCCTCGGCCGCCCGTCTGGTCACCGCGCGCAACGCCGAGTCCCGCCGCGCGTACGCCCGCGTCCTGCGCGATGCACTCCGCGTCGTCGCCGGGCGGGCCGTTCGGCCGCGTCAGCCCACCCGGTAGCCCCAGACCAGGCCCGCGCCGAACCGTGGCTTGCCGCCGGCGTGTACGACCTCCAGGCCGGCGGTGCGAAGTGCCTGCTCGGCGGCCTTCGCCGGGTCCGGCTCAGGGCAGGCTTCCTCGTGGTACTCGAGCACGACGACCGAGGGGCGGGTGCGCGCGAAGCGCGGATCGGCGAGCAGTGCCCATTCCGCGCCTTCGACGTCGATCTTGACGATGTCGGCAGCCTCGAGCTCCGGCAGGACGTCGACCGCAGGGACGTCGAGCCCTTCGTCCGCCGGCTCCGCGGCCCGGGACGTCGCGTGCATGCCGGCTGCGAAGCGCACCGATCCCGGGGCGGCGGCGGCGAAGCCCTCCACGAGCTGCCAGCGCTCGCCGAGCCCGTTCGCGTCGATCGTGCGGCGATGAACCGCCGCGTTGGCCGGATCGGCCTCCACGGCGAGGATGGTCGCCTGGGGGAACCGTCCGAGGATCCAGGCGCCGAAGAGACCGATGTTCGCCCCGAGGTCGACCACCCGCGGCGACGCCGGCAGCGTTGCCAGCGCCTGCTCGGCCGCGGGCGGCGGCTCGTACTCGCGCTGGGAGAAGATCTCGTCGAGCACCATCACGTCGCCGGTGTGATGGCGGAGCGCAATCGCGACTCCGGAGTCGCGGAGCCGGTAGACGTCCGTGGACGGCCCTCGCCTCAGCTCGTTGGCGGCGAACCGGCGGCGCTCCCGGACGAGTGAGGCCCGGAGCGCGTAGCTGAGGCGAAGGAGTGCGTCGACCCGGGTCAGCCGCCTGAATCCCGGAGCGGTCGCCAGCCGCCGCACGAGGCGCATTGCCAGATCGGTCACGCGAGAGCTCGCTCGAGGCTCGCGAGCGTTTCCTCCGCGGTCCGTCGCCACGTGAACAGTGCCGCCCGTTTCCGCCCTCTCTCGGCCAGGTCGGCGGCCAACCCCGGATCTCCGAGGATCGCGGTCACCGCCCGGGCGATGGCATCCGGATCCCGGGGGTCGAAGTCGAGCGCTGCGTCGCCCGCGACCTCCGGCACCGCGGACGTGTTGGAGCAGGCCACGGGCACGCCGCGGCGCATGGCCTCGAGGACCGGCAGGCCGAAGCCCTCGCGCACCGAGGGGAGGACGAAGCAGGCCGCTGCCCGGTAGAGGCCTTCGAGGTCCGCGGCATCGGTCCAGCCCGGAAAGGCAACTGCGTCGGCGAGGCCGAGCTCGGAGGCGCGCGCTGCGATCTCGTCACGGAGCCGGGTCGGGTTGCCGGGCAGCACGAGCACGGCCTCGGGAGCCTCTCGCCGGATCGCGGGCATGGCCTCGACCAGGCGCCCCACGTTCTTGTGCGCGAGAAACGCCGAGACCGCCAGCACGATCGGGCCGTCGCCCAGGCCGAGCCGGGCTCGCAGATCGGCCTCCGGCGTTGCCTCGGCGCCGGCGTCCACTCCAGGGCCCAGCGGGACGACGTCGATGCGCTCGAGCGGGACGCCGAAGTCCTCGGCGATCTCCCGGCGGGCCGTCTCGGAGATCGTGACCAACCTCCGGGCTCGCCGCGCCGCCGGGATCACCAGGGAGCGCCACAGGAGCCGCGTGCTCCGCGGGACGGCGCCGGGTTCCCGCAGCCACGTCACGTCCGCGACCATCACGACCGAGGGCACGGCGGGTCGCAGCGGCGCGGTCATCGCCACGCTGTGGAGCACGTCACATCCACGTCGGCGTACCAGCGGGCCGAGCAGCAGCGCCTCGCCCAGCGCGCGCGTTCCACGCGCGCCGAGGAGGCGGTGTGTCACGAGCTCGACCGAGCCGCCCCATGGCTCCGACGCGATCAGCTCGCGGCCGCGCTCGTTCACGAAGACGGAGATGCGAAGGCCGGGCCGAGCTTCGAGCAGGGCCGGGAGGAGGCGGCGGACGTAGGTCTCGAGCCCACCCATCCTCGGCTCCAGGAACAGTGCGTTCACGCCGAGATGGCGGAGCGTCGGGGAGCCGTCCGGCACGGCGGCTGATAGTAGTTGCAGCGGTTCTGTGAGCCGCGCTGCTGCCCAAGACCCTCGTGCGGAGCCGCGTCGCGTGGCCTCGAGCCTCGGCACCGCGCTCTTCGCCGGCCTGCAGCGCGTCGCCCGAACGCGTCCCGCGCGCGCGCTGCTGACCCGGCCTCGCGTCGAGCGCGTCCTCGCCGTCTGCCTCGCGAGCTCTGCCGTGCGGGGCTCGACGAGATTCGTCGTCCGCGAGCTCCGCGGGCGCGGCGGCGTCTTCCGCTACGAGCTGCGATCGTCAGGGTTCCCCGTGTATCTGCGGCACTCGACCGCCGACGTGGACGTCCTGCACGAGGTGTTCTACGCGCGCCACTACGACATCCCCGAGCCGGTCGCCTCGTTTCTCGAAGGACTCGACCGGCCCCCGGAGATCGTCGATCTCGGTGCCAACATCGGCCTCTTCGGCGTCCAGATGCTCGCCCGCTTCCCCGGCGCGCGGATCACGGCGTTCGAGCCCGACCGGTCGAACGCGCAGCTCCACAGGCGAGCGATCGGGGAGAACCCGGACGGGGCCAACTGGCAGCTCCAAGAGGCTGCTGCCTCGAATCGTGATGGGCGGGTCTCGTTTCGGTCGGGCGAGTACTCGCGGTCCCGGATCGAGGAGGGGCCGGGGGAGGAGGTCGATGCGATCGACGTCTTCCCCCATCTCGATCGCGCCGACTTCGCGAAGATCGACATCGAGGGCGGCGAGTGGGCGCTCCTCGGCGACGAGCGTTTCGCCGCGATCAAGACGCCCGTTCTCGTCCTGGAGTACCACGCGGACCTGTGTCCGACCGACGAGCCTCGAGACGCTGCGTACGCTGCAGTGAGCGAGGCCGGCTACCGAACCTTGGCGACCTGGCAGTTCCCGCAGCAGGGCATGTTCTGGGCCTGGAAGCCCGACGTCGAGACAGGATCTGACGACAGCGCGGCATAGTCGCTCCTGTGACGTCGGAGGCGATGGCCACTGTGGTGATCGTGACGAAGAATCGTCGTGACGATGTTCTCCGGGCGGTGCGCTCGGCCGTTGTCCAGCGTCCTACCGTCGAGTCATCTGCACCGGGCGGGGCAGCTTGACCGAAGCCGGCACACCGACTCGAGGCTTCGATCAGCCTCTGTCCGACGACCCGCTGGGGGTTCTCGATTCGCCGACCGCCGGCGGGCGGGTGATCCGCGGCGGCGTCCTTCGCTTCGGGACGTATGCGGCGGGCGTCGCGCTCGGGATCGCCTCGGCCGCGCTGATGACTCGCCATCTCGGTGTCGAGGACTTCGGCAGGTACGTCATCGTCACCTCGCTGATCGCGATCGTCTCGGGACTGAGCGACGCAGGGGTCGCGAACATCGCCGCCCGCGAGATCGCCACGCGGGAGCGCGACGACCGCGACCGGCTGATGGCCAACGTGATCGGCATCCGGGTGGCCATCGCGTGCGCCGGTGTCGCAGCCGCCACCGGGTTCGCCGTCGTGGCCGGCTACGACCGGACGATGGTCCTCGGCACCCTGCTCGCCGGCATCGGATTGCTCATCGCGACGGTGCAGCAGACCTTCTCGATTCCGATCGCCGTCGCGCTGCGGTTCGGCTGGCTAAGCAGCCTCGACCTGCTGCGACAGGTCGCGTTCGTCGCGGTGGTGGTCGTCCTGCTGCTGGCGGACGCCGGCCTGCTGCCGTTTCTCGCCGCGACGATTCCCGCGAGCCTGGTGGTCTTGCTCGTTGCGATCCCCCTCGTGCGCGGCACTTCGCCGCTGCTGCCGCGTTTCGACCGGCCCGAGTGGGTGCGGATCATCCGGCTCGTTGGCGTCTACGCCGCTGCCGCGGCGGTCGGCACGATCTACGTGTCGGCGGTGATCGTGACCACGTCGCTGGTCGGATCCGACGAGGAGAGCGGGTACCTCGGAGCGGCGTTTCGCATCTTCACGGTGCTGAGCGGCATCCCCCTCCTGCTCGTCTCGACCGCCTTCCCGGTTCTGGCCCGGGTCGCGCAGACGGATCGCGAGCGCCTCCAGTACGCGATCCAGCGCCTCGTCGACATCGCGCTGATCGTGAGTGCGTGGATGGCCGTCGCGACGATCCTCGGGGCCGGCGTAGCGATCGACCTCGTGGCAGGCCCCGAGTTCGAGCCTGCGGTCCCGGCGCTCCAGATCCAGGGCCTCGCGCTCGTCGCCGGGGCGCTGGCGGTGACGGGCGCCTTTGCGCTGGTCTCCCTGCGTCGGCACGTCGCACTGCTCGTCGGAAACGTCCTCGGGCTGGTCACGAGCATCGTGCTGACCGCCATCCTCGTCCCCGAGATGGGCGCCGAAGGAGGGGCGATCGCGACCCTGGTCGCCGAATGTGTGATCGCAGCGATCTACGGGATCGTCCTCTTCGGGAGCCGCGAGGTTCGGTACGACTTCACCCTCGTGCCGCGCATCGCCGCCGCAACACTCGCGTCCGCGGCGCTGGTCCTTGCGCCGCTCGAGGACGTGCTGCTGGTCGTAGCGGCGACCGTGGTCTACTGGGCCGTGTTGTTCGCGCTCCGCGGCGTCCCGCCCGAGGTGATCGACGCGCTTCTCTTCCGCGAGCCTCGCTCGACTCGGTGAACAGGCCGGCGCGCATCCTGCTCGCCCGCGGCTACCAGGCGACGCCGTGGGAGCTGCGGCCGTGGGAGCTCCTCCCGGACCGGTTCGAGGTCGGATACCTGCGCCTCGAGGGGAACTGGTTCGACGACTCCGCGCTGCGTCTCCGCCGCTTCCCGGTCAAGGCGCTCAGCCGCTACCTGCCGAGAGGCCGCGCCGGCTGGCTGTTCACCGGCGTGACGGGAGACCGGTATGTCGACGCAGACGACGCCTTCGCCTGGGCCGACGTCGTCCATGCGGCGGAGCTGTCCTACTGGTTCGCAGCCGACGCGGCTCGCAGGAAGGCCGAGAACCGGTACAGGCTGGCTCTGACGGTCTGGGAGACGATCCCGTTCCTCGAGGCCTACCGCAATCGGCACGCGCGCTCCTACCGGCGTGAAACCCTCGCCGCCACCGACCTCTTCCTTCCTGCCACCGAGCGCGCGAGGCAGGCGCTGATCCTCGAAGGCGTCGAGCCCGATCGCACGGAAGTGGTCTATCCGGGGGTCGACGTGTCGCCCTTCGCCTCCGCGCCGCGCCCCGATCCGCCGCCGGACGAGCACGTAGTCGTCTCTCCGGGCAGGCTCGTCTGGGAGAAGGGCCATCAGGACGTCATGCGCGCACTCGCCGCGCTCCGGCGCGGGCTCGTACCGGCGCCGGCGACGCGGAGGGTCAGGCTGCTCGTCGTCGGTGCGGGCCCCGAGGAGGCTCGGCTGCGGCGCTACGCGGACGAGCTCGGGATCGCCGACGCGGTCGACTTCAGGGCGGTGCCGTACGAGGAGATGCCGGCCGTGTTCGCGAGCGGGTCGTGCATGGTGCTGGCGAGCCTGGCGACGGCGTCGGGGGGATACGTCGTCGGCGACATCCCGCGCATCTTCTGGGAGGAGCAGTTCGGCCTCGTGCTCGCCGAGGCCATGGCGGCCGGCCTCCCCATCCTCGCGAGCCGGTCAGGTGCGATTCCGGAGGTCTGCGGCGACGCCGCCGAGTACTTCGTGCCCGGCGACTGGACGGGCCTCGCTCGAGCGCTTGCGGCGGGCCCCCTCTCGCGTCCCCCGGGCACGCGGGCCGAGCATCCCGCCGAGCTCGTTCGCCGCTACTCCGCCGAGGCGATGGCAGAGCGGCTCGCCTCGGTCTACGACCGTCTCGTGGACGCCTGACTCAGCGAACGCGAACGGATCGGCGAACCGCATGGCTCAGCCCGGTGCGCGGATCGGTGAGGACGACGGAGAACCGCCACAGACCGCGCGTCAGAGTCGTGCTCCTTGCGCGGCCCACGCCTCCGGCGAATCGAATCGGCCTCGTCGCTCGGCGCCCGCCGAGCGCGACCTCCAGGCGCCCGGAGCACGGACGACAGCTTCGGTACCGCACGACGACCGAGAGGCGGCGCGCGCGGAGGGCGGACCTGACCGAGACGATCTGTGGCGGGCTGAGACCCGCCGCGTATCGGATGCCGCCGAGCAGGTGCGCCCGGAACGTCGCCTCGGAGTACGACTCGTCTGTGTGGCCCCCACCCGTGTACCAGGCGCGCCCGCCCTGATAGGCGTGCGACCACGCGATGGGGTGATCCGAGCCCATAGCGCCTCGCCCGGGCTCGTAGGTCGTCTCATCGAGGGTCGCGAGGACCCGGACCGACGGCCTCGGGTTCGACGCGAAGTTGTACCACTCGTCCGTTCGAGGCCAGCTCCGGGGAAGGCCTGCGGTCGAGGGATGCCGGCGATCGGTCACCGTGATCGAGGCGCGCTGGATGTGCGGATGACTCTCGAAGCGCGCTCCGACGAGCCCGCCGTACCAGGCCCAGCCGTACTCGGTGTCCGCGGCGGCGTGGACGCCGGCGAAGCCGCCTCCCGCCCGGATGTAGCGCACGAACGCGGCCTGCTGGCGGACGTTCAGGACGTCGCCGGTGGTCTGCAGGAACACCACCGCCCGGTATCGCGCCAGGTTGGCACTCGTGAACGCGCTCGCATCCTCCGTGGCGTCGACGACGAGCCCGTCGCGAGCGCTGAGCTCTCGGACGGCCCGCACGGCTGCCGGAATCGATGCATGCCGGAAACCGGCGGTCTTCGTGAAGACGAGGATGCGCGGGGCCGACCGCGCGTCCGGAACAGTCGCGCCGGTTGCAACGATCGTCGGTGTGCCGAGGACCAGGATCAGCGTCGCCCAAAGCCTGCGCTGCAACGTCCTCGAGTTCTACCGGTCGACGGCTGCCAGCAGCGCGTCGAGCATGCCCGCAGCCGTGCGATCCCACGAGAACTCCGCGGCCCGTCGTCTCGCGCGCTCTCCCAGCTCGGCGCGTTCCCGCTCCGAGGCGAGCAGCTCGTCGAGCGCCTCGCGAATCTGTCCGACGTCCGCCGGGTCGACGTAGCGAACAGCATCTCCGCCGACCTCCGGGAGGCTCGAGACCGACGAGGTCACACAGGCCGCGCCTGCGGCCATCGCCTCCAGGAGGGGGAGCCCGAAGCCCTCGTAGAGGGACGGGTAGCAGAAGACCGTGCAGGCCTGGTAGAGGGCGGCGAGGTCGTCGTCCGAGATCTGTCCGAGGACGTGAACGTCGTCCCGCCGGCCTGCCTCCTCGAGGATCGGCTCGAACTCCCAGCCGCGAGGGCCGACGAGGGCCAGCTCCACTCGCCGTGCCAGCCCGCCGTGCGCCTCCAGAACTCGCAGCAGATTCTTTCGCGGCTCCAGCGTTCCGGCACACAGCACGAACTCGGAGTCGAGTCCGTGGCGGCGGCGAACAGCGGCGAGCACCGAGCCTTCGACGCGCCGGCTGAACCGCTCGTCCGCCGCCAGCGGCACGACCCGCGCCTTCGGCTCGGTAGACGGGAACCGTGCGACGAGGTCGCGCCGCGTCGCCTCCGAGATGCAGACGAGCTCGGCCGCGCGTCGCAGGCCGGGGCCGATCGTCGCTCGCTCGATCAGGTGCGCCGAGCGCCGCGCGGCGATGCCGGGCTGGAACGGCACGAGGTCGTAGACCACGACCACCGAGGGAACCCTCAGAAACCAGGCCGTGAGATAGCTGTTCGTGGAGAGGAAGGCGTCCGCCGACGCGTTTGCCTCCCGTGCTGCGCGAAGGTGCCAGACCGGGTCGCGCGAGCGGATCGACCGCCAGCGGAACCGCTCGTCCAGCGGTGCATCCCACGGCTCGCGCGCGTAGAGGTCGTAGACGTGGTCGTCGTCGCGGGCGGCGAGCGCGCGAAGAACCTCCCGCACGACTCGCCCCCGCCCGGCCGGCTCCTCCGCCGCCGCGCGGGCGTCGATTCCGAATCGGCTCACGCCTCGAGCGTCTTGCGGTAGCAGTCGAGCGTCCGCTTGGCCGATTCCTCCCAGCTGAAGCGGCGCGCGCGCTCGCTGCCTGCGGACCTCAACCTGTCGGCGAGCTCGTCGTCCTCCAGGATCCGCCGTACGGAGACGGCGATGGCGTCCACCTCGAGCGGGTCGAAGAGGAGGGCCGCATCGCCTGCGACCTCCGGAAGCGAGGTCGTGTTGGAGCACGTCACCGGAGCGCCGCGGAGCATCGCCTCGAGCACCGGCAGCCCGAAGCCCTCGGCCAGCGACGGGAACACGAAGCAGTCGGCGGCGCGGTAGAGGCCGTCGAGCGTCGCGTCGTCGACCCAGCCGAGAAGCCGGACGCGCTCGCCCAGCCCGAGCTTCTCGATCCGGCCCTCGAGCTCCTGCTCGTAGCCCGTCGAGTAGCCCGGCATCACGAGGACGCCGTCGGGCACCTGCGCGAAGGCCTCGATCAGGCGCGCTGCGTTCTTGTGCGGACGCTTCGCCAGGACGCTGAGGACGAGCGGCGCGTCGCCGAGCTCGAGGGTGCGACGCAGCTCGGCGGGCGGCGGGCCTGTCGCGTCCTCCGGCAGTCCGGGGCCGAGCGGCGCGACGTCCACACTCTCCGCCGGCACCTCGAGGAAGCGCACGAGATCGCTCTTCGAGGCCTCGGAATCGGTGACGATCCTGGTCGAGCGGCGAGCCGAGAGCGGCACGAGCACCTCGACGCCTTTCGCCAGCAGACCGCTCTGCGGGTAGCGCTTGTAGACGAGGTCGTGGATCGTCGTGACCTGGGGGACCTGCGGAAGCACCGGCGCGGTGTTGAAGAGGTTGTGCAGCAGGTCCGGCGCCGCCTCGCGGGCGGCTCGGGGCAGGAGCGCCTGCTCGGCGAGCACGCGGCGCACCCGGCTCCGCGGATCGAAGCGCAGCGGGACGACCTCGACGCCGTCACCCCAGTCCTCCCGCGCCGCCTCGCCGCCGAGGAAGAGCGTCATCTCGAGCTCCGGCTCGGCCGCTCGCAGCGCCGGCAGCAAGCGGCGCGCGTAGACCTCCGCGCCTCCGGTCTCTCCCGGTACCAGGTGCAGGAGGTTGTAGGCGACGTGCACGGCTCAGTCCGCCTCGTAGGCCGCGATCACCGTCTCGAGGGAGCTCTCGAGCGACAGGCGCCGCGCATTGCGTGCGAACCACTCGGCGGTCGACGCGCGCATCTCCTCGCCGGCACCGTGCACGCGGAGGATCGCGGCCGCGAGATCGTCCGGATCGGCCGAGGGGGCGATGACCCCGTTGATCCCGTCCTCGACCAGCTCGACCGCCGCGTTGTCCTCGTCCGCCACCACGACGCTCGGCGTTCCGCGGGCCGCCGCCTCGACGACGACCAGGCCGTAGCCCTCCCGCCGGGAGGGGAGAGCCATGCAGAGCGCTCGCCGAAGCGCCTCGTCCACACGGTCACCGTCCACGAAGCCGGGCGCCTCGACGACACCGTCCAGCGCGAGCTCGTCGACCAGCCGCAAGACCTCGGGCCGGTCGGGCCCGTCGCCGAAGATCACGCAGCGGAGCTCGCCCTCCCGATCGTGCGCGAGAGCGAACGCACGGACGAGCGCGGGCACGCGCTTCTCCGGGATATGCCGCCCGGGGTAGACGACGAGCGGCTCCGCGGCGCCGCGCTCGGGCGGGTCGAGCGGGCCGGCGTACTCGCCCTCGAGCACCGTGGGCTCGCCGGGATAACCCACTTCCTGCAAGCGCCTCGCGTGGAGCCGCGAGAAGCAAAACGCGCGGTGAGGGATACCGGCGCAGGCGCGCTGGATCCGCCACGCGACCCACCCGCCGAGGCGACCGAGGTATTCCTGCCAGTACGCGCGCGTCCAGACCTCGTGCCAGTCGACGATGACCCGATAACCGCGCCGGCGGCGCAGGAGGCCGATCGCCGCCAGCCCGAAGAACGGCGTCGCCGCGGTATGGACGACGTCGTACCGGCGGCCGTGACGACGCAGATGGAGGAGGACGCCCAAGCCGAAGCGGACGGGAGGCCAGATCCGGCGCCGGCCGCCGGACGCGTAGAGCTCGAACCGCGGCCCGACCGAAACGACGCGCACTCCGCTCCAATCCGCGCTCTCGTCCTCCGGCCACTGACGTAGCGTCAGGTACGTGACGTCGTGCCCGGCCGCCGCGAGCCGTTCGGCCAGGTTGCGGTACCAGCGCTCGGCGCCGCCGACGGTGTACGGATACAGGCAGTCGTAGACGAGGCAAATGTGCACGTTTTGGAGGGAATTTGTGAAGACTAGGCTGGAGCAGCCGAGGATCGCAGCCTACCTCCCTACAATGCTCGCGCTGTGACTGAGGCCGAGACGCGTCCGAGTTCGCTCGAGGGCCGTCTCGCTTCGAGACGCCGAATCGCCATCGTCCCCGCGCTCAACGAGGCCGAGTCCGTGGGCCGCGTCATCAGGGAGATCCGAGACGTGGATCCGGGTTTCGAGATCGTCGTGGTCGACGACGGCTCCGAGGACGGAACCGGGGAGATCGCGGTGGCCGCGGGCGCTCGCCTCCTCCGGCTGCCGTTCAACCTCGGAATCGGCGGCGCGGTGCAGACCGGTTACCGGTACGCGCTCGCCAACGGGTTCGACATCGCGGTGCAGATCGACGCCGACGGTCAGCACGACCCCGCCCAGCTGCCCTTGATCCTCGGGCCCTTGGTCGCCGGAGATGCCGACATCGTCATCGGGTCACGCTTTGCCGGCGCCGGCAGCTACCGGGCCGCGCGCGTCCGGCGGTTCGGCATGCACATGTTCGCCGGGCTCGTCTCGACGATCGTGCGCCAGCCGCTGACCGACACGAGCTCCTCGTTCCGTGCCCTGAACCGCCGGAGCCTGTCCCTCTTCGCCGCCGACTATCCGCACGGATTCCTGGAGACGGTCGAGGCGACGGTGCTCGCCGGCAAGTACCGCCTCCGGATGAAGGAGGTGCCCGTCACCATGCGTGAGCGGGAGCTCGGGCGCTCGTCTCTGACGGTGCCGCTGTCGCTCTTCTACTCGGCGAAGGTGCTGCTCGCCGTGTTCGTCAGCCTGTTCCGAAGACCAGCCGTCCGCCTCGAGGAGGAATCATGATCCCGTTTCGCGTCTCCGTCGTCGCTGCGATCGCGGCCGCACTCTTCCTGCTCGTCATCTTCGAGCTCATCCGCAGCAGGCGGTTGCAGGAGCGCTATGCCCTCCTGTGGCTCATCACCGGTGGCGTCATCCTGCTGCTCTCGGTCTGGCGTGACGCCCTTCGCCTCGTGGCCGAGCAGATCGGAATCGCGTATCCCCCGTCGGCGCTGTTCGTGCTCGGATTCCTCTTCATCCTGATCGTCCTTCTCCACTACTCGACGGTCATCTCCGAGCTGGCGGAGCGGAACGTGCTCATGGCGCAGGACATCGCTCTCCTCGAGGAACGGCTTCGGATGCAGGAGGCGCGCACGCTCGGGGAACGCGCCGAGGGCGCTTGAGAAGGGCGCTCTAGACTGCCGAGGTGTCCGGCGAAACGCGGGAGGAGGCCAAGGCGGAGATCGCGGCGATCTTCGCGCGCCTGAAGGAGGAGATTCGCGGCGGCGCGGCCGTCGGAGGCGAAGACCGCGGTGAGGCCGCAGGGCGCAGGCTCGCCTCGAGGGCGCAGGCAGAGCGGGCCTGGGCCGTGTCGGCGGAGCGTCCCTTCGAGCAATCGCCCGGCCGAAGGGCCCACGTTCAGGGGTACGTGTTCGTTCCCGTCAAGCGCGCGGTTCGCAAGCTGATGCGCTGGTACGTCGAGCCACTGGCGGCCGACCAGCGGTCGTTCAACCTGGCCGTCCTCTCGCTCGTCGACGAGCTGGCGGAGCGTGTCGAGGCCGAGCTGGGCCGCCTCGAAACGCGGCTCGAGGCCCTCGAGGAGGCTCGAGCGGGCGATCGACGCGAGCCAGGCGGATGAGAATCGCGGTCTGTGCGCCGCAGGTTCCGTTCGAGCGGGGCGGGACCGAGATCCTGGCGGAGACGCTCGCGCGGGAGCTCCGCGAGCGCGACCACGAAGTCGACGTCGTCACCTTGCCGTTCAAGTGGTACCCGGAGGCGCGCGCACTGCGGGAGGCGCTTCTGTGGCGGCTGGTCGACCTCGAGGAGGCACAGGAGCGACCCGTCGACCTCGTCATCGCCACCAAGTTCCCGTCCTACGCGATTCGGCATTCGAACAAGGTCGTGTGGCTGGTCCATCAGTTCCGGCAGGCCTACGAGCTCGACCGCGCCGGTTTCGGGCAGTTCAGCGAGAGGTCGTTCGACCGGGCGACGGTCAAGGCGGTTCACGGGCTCGATCGCAGGACGCTCGGTGAGGCCAGGCGCCTCTTCGCGATCTCCCAGAACGTGGCCGACCGGCTGCAGCGCTCGACCGGCCTCGAGGCCGAGGTGCTGCCGCCCCCGCCGCAGCAGCTCGACTACCGCACATCCGACGGCGACGGCGAGTACATCCTCTCGGTCGGCCGTCTCGACCGGGCGAAGCGGGTCGACCTGCTGCTGGAGGCCGCGGCGCTCGACGAGAGCTTTCGCGTCGTCGTCGCCGGCGAAGGGCCCGATCGAGATCGTCTCGAGAGGCTCGCCGCGAAGCACGGCCTGGACGGGCGCGTCACCTTCGCCGGCCGCGTTCCCGACGCCGAGCTCGTCGACCTCTACGCCCGCTGCCAGGGCGTCTTCTACGCACCGTTCGACGAGGACTTCGGCTTCGTCCCCTACGAGGCGTTCCTGTCGGAGAAACCCGTGGTGACCACCCGCGACGCCGGCGGGCCGCTCGAGGTCGTCGTCGACGGCGAGAACGGGCTCGTCTGCGAGCCGGCACCCGCAGCCGTCGCCGAGGCGTGCTCGTGGCTCGCCGCGAATCCCGATCAGGCCCGGCAGCGCGGCCGTGCCGGCAGGCAGACCGCCGAGCGGGTGACGTGGGACGCAGTCGTCGACCGGCTGCTGGACTCTTGAGAGTCGCGTACTTCTCGCCGCTGCCTCCGGAGCGCTCGGGGATCGCCGACTACAGCGCGCTGCTGCTCCCGGCGCTCGAGAAGCGGCTCGACGTCTCGGTCGTGCGCCGGGGCGCGAAGAAGCCGCCGCGCGGCACCGACGTCTGCCTCTACCACGTCGGCAACAATCCCGAGGCCCACGCGTGGATCGTGGACGTGCTCCGCCGGCGTTCCGGGATCGTCGTCCTGCACGATTTCGTCCTCCACCACCTCGTCGCCGGCATGACGCTCGGGCGGGGCGATCCGGAGGGCTATCTGGACGCCATGCAGCGGGACGCCGGGGTCGTCGGCCGGCTGCTGGCGCACGGCGTCGTCGACAATCTGCTCCCGCCGATCTGGGAGGAGCGCGCGCAGGACTTCCCGCTCACCTGCGTCGTCCTCGACCGGGCCGACGGCGTCATCTGCCACTCGCGGTACGTCGAGCAGAAGGTCAGGGACTACGGGTACGCCGGCCCGACCTGGGTGATCCCGATGCCCGCCTGGCCCTCCGTCGACCATGGCGCCCGGCTCGTTCCCGAAGGCCGCTTCCCGGTCGTCGCCTGCATCGGGTACCTGAACGCCGCGAAGCGGATCCCGCAGCTCCTGGAGGCCTTCGGGCGCCTCCGTGAGCGCTTCCCCGATGCACTGCTCGTCCTGGCCGGGAGCGCCGCGCCGGACGTCCGGCTCGACGACGAGGACCTCGAGGGCGTGCTCCGGCTCGACTACCGGGAGGAGAGCGACCTGTGGCGGCTCCTCGCCGACTGCGACGTGAACGTCAGCCTCCGCTGGCCGACGATGGGGGAGACCTCCGGGATGGCGATCCGCGCGCTCTCCCTCGGAAAGCCCCTCGTCGTGAGCGACGTCGGCTGGTTCGCCGAGCTGCCCGACGACGTCGCCGCCAAGGTGCCGGTGGACGAGCTCGAGGTCGACACGCTGACGGCGGTGCTCGAGCGACTTGCGGAGGACGACGGTCTTCGCGCCCGGATGGGGGCGGCCGCGCTGGAGCATGCGCGCGCCGAGCACGGCCTCGACCAGGTGGCGGATCTCTACGTCACTGCGCTCGAGGAGGGCGGCGGCGGGAGCGGTCGTGCGCGATTCCGTGCTCCGCGACGTCGCGACGGCAGCCCAGGAGGTCGGCATCGACATGAACGACCCGGAGCTCGGTGAGATCGCGGCGCGCTCCAGAGAGGTCGGCCTTGGCAACTGAGACTCCGCTCGGGAAGAGCGAGTTTCCGGCCTCCCGCTTCGAGACGGTCACCCGGGAACGGTCGCTGACGGTCCCGCTCCTGCTCGTGGGCGTGCTCCTCGTGGCCTTCGTCGTGCGTCTGTTCGTCGCCCGGCAGATCGTGACGCCGTGGATCATGATCGACGAGCTGCTCTATTCCGAGCTCGCGAAGAGCTTCGCCGACGACGGCAACTTCTTCATTCGCGGTGGGCCAAGGCTCGTCGACAACCTGGGGTATCCGGCGCTGATCGCGCCGGCCTGGCTGGCGGGGTCCGTCGAGACGGCCTACGGAGTGGCCCGAGCCATCAACGTCATGGTGATGGTCTTGGCCGCGGTTCCGGTCTATCTCTGGGGCAGGCGGTTGATGTCGCCGGCCTACGCGGCGCTCGCCGCGGCGCTCGTGCTCCTGATGCCGTCGCTGCTCTACACCGGCATGCTGATGACGGAGAACGCGTTCTTCCTGGCCTTCGTCTCCACCGTCGTTCGCGATCGCAGCTGACGCTCGAGCGGCCGACCCTGGCGCGCCAGGCGCTCGTCCTGGCCGCGATCGGCGTCACCTGCTTCGTGCGCATCCAGGCCCTCGTGCTCCTACCGATCTATGCGACGGCGTTGGCGCTGAAGCTCGTCTTCGACCTGCGGACGCCTGATGGCCCGAGAGGACTGCGCTACGTCCTCGGCGAGCTCCGGCGCTACCTCCTCTCCGCGGTGGCCCTGCTGATCGTCGGAGGCGGCTATGTCGCGATGAAGCTGCGTCCAGGGCGCGCCGCTCGAGGACGTGCTCGCCGGCTACGGCGGAGTCGTCAAGGTCGAGTACGACATGTCGAACGCCTTCGAGTGGACCGTCGACCACTTCGCCGAGCTGACACTCTCGGTCGCCGTCATCCCGGTCTCCGCGCTCGTCGTGCTCCTCGGACTCGCGTTCCGGGGTTGGGCGACGTAGCCCGGCCGAGCGGGCATTCCTCGCCGTGGCCACCTCGGCGATCGTCCTGATGGTGGTCGAGGTCGGGATCTTCGCGTCGCGCTTCGCCCTTCGCGTCGAGGAGCGCAACATGTTCGGCGTCGCGCCGCTGCTCTTCCTGGCGTTCTGCCTCTGGCTCGCGCGCGGATTGCCGCGTCCCGTCGTCCTCACCGCCGTCGCGGCTCTCGTCCCTGCCGCGCTCCTCCTCACCCTGCCGCTCGGGCGGCTGCTCAACATCGGGATCCTCTCGGACTCGTTCGGCCTCATCCCGCTGTATCGCCTGCTGATACGGCCCGACATCGGCGTCGACACCGTCAGGCTGCTGATGCTGGGAGGCGGGGCTGTCGCGGCTCTCGCATTCGCCCTCCTTCCGCGCAAGCTGGCGAGGGTTGCCCTCCCGTCCGGCCTGGCGCTGTTCCTCGCGCTCGCGTCTCTGGCGGTGTTCGACACGATTCGCGACCACTCCCGAGCGACGAAGGCCCAGACCGGAGCGACCGAGCCGAGCTGGATCGACGAGGAGATCGGTGCCGACTCACGCGCCGCGGTCCTGTACGGGGCGAGCGCCGATCTCGTCGGCGAGGCGCAGGTCCTCTGGCAGACCGAGTTCTGGAACCGGAGCGTCGGCACGGTGTATCGGCTCGGCCCGCCGGAGCCCGCGCCGGTGACGGAGAGCGTTGCGACCCACGATCGGCTGACCGGGCGCATCTCCACGGAGCCTGCGAGCGAGCTCGAGTACGTCGTCGCCCCGCGCTCCGTGCAGCTCGCCGGCGATTTGCTTGCCCAGACGCCGCGGCTCGCGCTCTACCGGGTCGAGGAGCCGCTCCGGGTCTCGAGGCTGCTCGAGGGCGTCTACGCGGACGGCTGGATGGTCAACGATGCGACTTTCACCCACTACGCGGCCCCAGGGAGCGGCCCGGCCGGCTCAGCGTCCGGGTCGGCGAGAGTCGTGGGACGGGCCGAGCGCCCCGGGACAGGTGACCCTTCGCGTCGGCCCCCTCGTCTCTCGCGAAGGGCAGCCGGCGATCGGAACCGTTACCTCCTCGCGCACGTGGACGGTGCGAAGCGGGATCGCTCGAACCTTCGTGCTCCCGACGCCGAGGCCGCCGTTCCGGATGGAGATCCACGCCGGATCGACGTTCTCTCCCGCAGACTCCGGCGGCCCGGACCCGCGTCAGCTCGGAGCTCACGTCGAGTTGGCGCTCGTCTCGTGAGTCGAAGACCGCGAGCGGGTATAAACGCGCCGTGAGCGTCGCTGCCCCCTCGCGCTTGCCCGTCGGCACGGTGGTGCGGCCCCTCCAGCCCCACGTCGACGACCGCGGATCGTTCACGGAGCTGTACCGCGCGGAGTGGGAGGTCGGCGTCAGCCCGATCCAGTGGAACGCGGTCCGCTCGGAGGCAGGCGTCCTCCGCGGCGTCCACGTCCACATCCGCCATGACGACTACCTCACGGTGCCGATGGGCCGGGCGGACGTTGGGCTGCGGGACCTCCGGCGAGGATCACCGACAGAGGGCCTGAGCGCCCTCGTCCAGCTCGGCGGCGACAACCCCGGAGGGCTCGTCATCCCCCACGGCGTCGCGCACGGCTTCTACTTCCACGAGCCCTCGCTGCACGTCTACGCGGTCACGGAGTACTGGGACGTGAACGACGAGCTGTCGTGTCGCTGGGACGATCCCGAGCTGGAGATCCCGTGGCCCGTGCAGTCGGCACGACTGTCGGAGCGAGACGCTGCTAGTCAGTCTCTTCGCGCGTTGCTGGACGAGCTCGAGCCCTCCCAGCCCATCTGACCAGCGCGATCAGTCGGCCGCGCAGGCGCCACAGCCTGGACGACGAGATCTCGGTGAGCTGCGCGCTCAGCACGGTGCGCTCCTCGTCGACCGCACGTAGCTGGGCGTCGAGCTCGTCGAGGCGTCGCGAGAGCGATGCGCGCTCCTCGTTCACGTCGTGCAGCTGAGCGTCGGCCTGCACGAGGTCGGCGTGAGCCTCTTCGAGCCTCCCGCGGAGAGTCACCACTGACCGATCGAGCGCCTCGACCCCGGCGGACAGGGCCTCCTCCAGCCGATCCGCAAGCTCTGACTCGAGGGCGGGGTCGCCGAGCCTCCCGGCCCACGAGTCGATTTCGGCGAGGCGCTCGTCGAGTGTCCATTCCTTTCGCAGCGGGCTGGGGAAGTGGAGGACCGTCGGCCGCGAGCCGCTGACGGCGCGGCAGTTCGGCACCGAGAGGATCTGCTGCCACATGTACAGATCCGTCGGGGTTCCCTCCGGAGTCGTTCGCCAGCCGAACGGCAGTCGACGGTAGAGCTCGAGCGTGTGTCCGGCACAGCCGTGGGGAACTCGGTTCTCGCCGCCCAGCAGCAGCTCGCGATAGAAGGGCCGCTCGAGATCGACCAGCCAGGGGCGTGGGCGGCCCTCGGTGTCGATCCACAACGGCTGCGCGTGCGCGAAGTCGGCGTCCGCGAGGAGGTCTTGCAGCTGCTCGACGTGGCTCGGGAGCCACAGGTCGTCGTCGGAGAGGAAGCAGACGATCTCGCCCCGGGCCTCCTGGAGCGCCTGGTGCCGATAGATCTCGCCGTGGCGCGGCCCCTTCGGATGGTCGAAGAACCGCACGCGCTCGTCCGAGGCGGTCAGCTCGGCCATGACCTCGCGGGTGACGTCGGGCACGCCGTCGCCGATGACGAACACCTCCAGGTCCTCGACCGTCTGAGCGAGGATGCTCGGAACCGAGCGCAGGAGAGTCGGGCCATGGTCGTGCGTCGGGACGAGGACGGTGGCGGCGAGCGTCACGCGCTCAACCCGGCGAGCCTGCGGAGCTCGGAGATGACCCGGACGATCGCTGCGCCCTCGGCGGCGCTGCTGCGCGGTGCCGGGCCGCCGCCGAGGTGCTCCACGAAGGCGCGCAGCTCCCGCAGCAGCGGAAACTCGGTCGAGATCGGCCGCCCCTCCGGCTCGGGCATCGTCGTGTCGTGGGGGTCCGGGGTCCGCGCGATCTGGACTCGATCGTCGTACCCGTCGGGCAGCACGGCGATGCCCTCCTCGCAAACGAGCGCGACCTCGCGTCGGGTGACGGTCGCACGGGCCGAGACCTCGAACGCATGCCACGGCGCGTCGCCGAGCACGCCGACGAGCCCGGCCGCGTAACCGTTCTGGCTGTCCGCGACCGCCGTCCTGGGCTCCGGCAGCAGGCCCAGGATCTCGAGGGCGATCGAGAGGTCGTGCGGAGCGAGGATCCAGATCGCATCGACATCCCGATGTGGGTTTCCCCAGCCGTTGCGGGTCGTCCTCAACCCGATGACGCGACCGAGCTCTCCGCCCTGCGCGATCGCTGCGAGCAGCTCGATGCCCGGGTGGTAGCGCCACTTGTCCATCACGAAGAGACGATCGGGCGCCGCGGCCGCGAGCCGGGCGGCCGCTTCGGGATCGTCGGTGAGCGGCTTCTCGACGAAGACCGGGACGCCGCGCTCCAGCGCCTCCTCGACGACCTCCGCATGCGTCGCGGTCGGCGTCGCGACGACGATCCCCTCGACGTCGGGGAGCTCGCCGATCGAGCGGACGACGTTCGCGGCGCCGCCTTCGTCCGCGACCGCCGTGCTCCGCTCCGACCGGGCGACGACGGCGACGTCGCACCCGAGGGCGACGAGGTCGCGGAGGATGTACTTCCCCCAGCGTCCGCAGCCCACGAGACCGATGTGCGTTCGCCTGCGCAAGAGAAGGCGATGATATGAGCAGGCGCTCCTCGATCAGAAGGCGTCAGGCGCTGTCCTGTGAGCCCGTCGGCCTGAAGCCGAAGCGCGCGTGGGCGCTGATCTCGCGTTGGTCGCCCAGCCCGAACGCTGCAGCCGAGAACGTCGGCTCGATGTGCACGCTCACGCGAAACGGCACGCTTCTTGCCGGGAGGACGAACACCTTCCGACCGCCGTTCCTGAGAATCGACCGGCGCCTGGTCACCGGCCGGCCGATCCGCGGCACTCCGCTCGCATCGCGCACCAAGGGGCCGGCGGCGATCCGGATCGTGCTGGGAACGGATTCGGCGGTGTAGATCTCGCGCGAGAGCTCGACGATCGCGTGGCCGGGGCCTGGACCGTAGTAGCGCGTGTACGTCGCATCCGTTCCCATCCAGAGGTCGCTGTCCACCCCTTCGACGGACTGGAGCAGCGAGGCAGGTTGGATCGTCCGGTACAGGACGAGAGGGTCTTGGCGCGCGAGGGCAGACCCGGCGAAGTCGAGTCCGACGTGCGCGACGAGGTATCGCGGCAGGGCGCGGCCGTCGTCGGCCACGATGTGACCCGTAGCCGGATCGATGCCTGCACGGCGGGCGGGAAGCCTGCAGATCCCGCCTCGCTCGAGGTTGATCACCGAACGGACCGACGGATTCCAGAAGTTGACTTCGAGCATCGTCCTCGTCCTCCCGAAGGCGTCGGGCCCAGCTGCGAACAGATAGCCGGCCTCCTCGTCGCCGATCGCGTCGCGTATCCATTCCGGATTCGGGTTGAGCGCGGGGTCCCGACTGGTTGCCTCCGCGTGCTCGCGAAGCTGCCCGGCGACCGGGTGGGTGGAAACGAGGAGAAACGCCGCGAGCCCAAGTGGGATCGCAATGCGGGCGACCGGGCGCCAGAGGAAAGCGAATGCAACGGCGGTGACGACAGCGCCCAGACGGAGGAGCCAGACGAGGTCGTCGACGCCGTCGTCCAGCTCGGTCGAGAGACGATAGAAGGCGAAGAGTCCGAGGCTGCTCGGAAGCAGGGTCAGGGAGAGGGCGGACGCCAGCGGCTGGAGAACAACGAGTGCGCCGGGCGCGACAGCCGCGAACGCGGTTGGCAGCCACGGGCGTGGTAGCCCCCGGGCAAGCCAGATCGCGAGCGCGACGAAAAGCAACGGCAGGGCGTAGAACAGGTACCGCTCCGCGATCGAGCCATCGGTGAAACGCGAGGTGAAAAGGCCGACCTGGACCACGAGCCACGCAACGGATGCGATGGCAGCCGCGAGGAACGCACGCTCCGACGGCGAGACGCCCTCGCCCGCGAACGCTCTCCAGGAGAGGAGGATCAGCGCGCTCAGAGGGACGAGGCCGCTCGTGAGCGCGAGATCCGCAAGGTGCAATCTCGTCGCGCGCCAGGCCTCCCCGGGCGAGTAATCCGCGCTCGTGACCTCCTCGTATGCGCCGAGCCCGCCGCCGCCCAGCGCGTCGAGCGCGACATAGGCGACAAGGGCGGCGATGAGCAGCGCGCCCGTCGGCCAGTACGGCCGGAGGCGCTCCAAGACGAAACGCATCCTGGTCCGCGGCCGCACCGCGCGCAGCTCGAAGACCGCAAAGAGGAGAAGGGAGGTGGGCAGGACGGCCACCAGGACGACGCCCTGAAATCGCACGGCGGTCGCCAGCGCGATCGCCGTGAGCACGAACGCCTGGCGCCTCAGCGTCGGCCGCTCGAGCGCGAGCGCGATGGCGTACACGGCGAGGAGGAAGGCGGGCATGAACGCGCTCTCCGTCATGAGCAGGCCGCTCAAGAGCGTCATCGGCAGCAGCAGCGTCAGCGCAGGCGCCAGGAGCGCCCAGCTCGACGAGACGACTCGCCGGCCGAGCAGGTAGAGCGGAACGGCGGCCGAGGTCATCAGAGCGACGTTGATCGTCTTGGCGACGGCGTACGTCGTGTCCATCCGCTCTGCCAGCCAGGCCGGGGCGAGCAGCACCGGATAGAGGAAGCTGAGGTAGAGAGGCTCGCCCCGGAACAAGAGCCGCTGCTCGTCCGCGAAGCTCCTCGCGAGCTCCGCGTAGATGAACTCGTCGCAGACGAGCTGCGGCGTCGGCAGCCCGAGGGCCTGCTCCGTTCGAACGGCGAACGCAAGCGCCATCACGCCCGCCAGCACGAGCCAGCTGCCTCGCTCGCCTCGGGTCAGCTGCTCGAGATGGAGCCGGCGATTCCTCATCGCCCGCTCGCGGAACCGCCGCCCACGCTGGCGCTCCGGGCTCGGCTTCCAGTCCGATGCAGCAGCACCGGACCGTCCGTTCCACCGCTCGCCCTCACGAATGGTCGACCCCCTCGGAGCCTCGAGCGCCCGCCGGCGGTCTGAGGTTCCTCCGCTCGATTCGGAGCTAACCTCCTGTCCGTTCCCGATGTCGGAGTCGTCTACTCGCGCCGCGTCCCCGCGGTCACAGGCCCGTCCCGCAGCGCTGCGTCGGCTGGCAATCGTTCCTGCTCACGACGAGGCTCCTTCGATCGGGGGCGTCGTCAACGAGATTCGCGCGGCCGACCCCGACCTCCACGTCGTGGTCATCGACGACGGCTCCGCCGATGGGACCGCGGCGGTCGCGGCGGGCGCGGGAGCCCACGTCGTGCGGCTCCCGTTCAACCTGGGCATCGGCGGTGCGATGCAGACGGGCTACCAGTACGCCCGCGACCATGGATTCGACCTTGCGGTGCAGATCGACGGTGACGGGCAGCACGACCCGCGCGAGGTGCCCAAGCTGATCGCCCCGATCATCGAGGGCGTGACCGACATGACCGTCGGAACACGCTTTGCCGGCGAGACCGGCTACCGCCCGCCGTTCGCACGGCGGATCGGAATCGTCCTGTTCGCCTGGCTCGTCAGTCTCCTGGTCAGGCAGCGCGTCACCGACACGACGTCGGGCTTCCGGGCCGTAAACCGGAAAGGCATCCTGATCTTTGCCTCGGACTACCCGCACGACTACCCCGAGGTGGAGACGACGGTCCTCGTCTTTCGCCACAGGCTGAGGATGCTCGAGGTGCCGGTTGCCATGCGGACGAGGTCGAGCGGCCGTTCGTCGATCACGATGTTCCGCTCGATCTACTACGTGATTAAGGTCTCGCTCGCCCTCTTCATCGGCCTGTTCCGCCGCTACTCGACACCCGGGGAGTGATGACCGCATGACGGTACGTATCTCGATTGTCGCCAGCATCGTTGCCCTGGCGCTCCTGATCGTGATCCTCGAGCTCATCCGGAGCCGTCGGCTTCAAGAGCGCTACGCGATCCTCTGGCTCGTCACGGGCACCGCGATTCTCGTGCTCTCGGTATGGCGCTCCGCGCTCGGCCAGATCTCCGATGCCATCGGGATCGTGTATCCGCCGACCGCGCTCTTCGTCCTGGGCTCGCTCTTCATCCTCACCGTCCTTCTTCACTACTCGACGGTGATCTCACAGCTGTCCGACCAGAATCGGATCCTCGCGCAGAGGCTTGCTCTCCTCGAAAGCCGGGTCGGCCGTCCGGGTGACGGTTAACCGCACCCTGGAGCAGCGCGCGGTATCCGTGCGCCTGCGCGACGGCGTTCTGGCCCGGTCGTGGGGCGCTCCAGTCGTCCTCGCCGGTCTGATGCTGCTCGCCTTCGCGGCTCGGATGTTGCTCAACGCGCGGGTCGACGCACCGTGGATCATGGCGGACGAGCTGGCGCACTCCGAGATGGCCAAGAGCTTCGCCGACGGGGAAGGGCTCGAGGTGCGCGGATTGCCGTCGTACGCACGAACGCTGTATCCCGTCCTCATCTCGCCCGGGTGGCTCGCCGACTCGGTGGAGACGGCGTTCGACGGCGGCGAAGACGATCAACACCCTCCTCATGACGCTCGCATGCGTGCCGCTCTATCTGTGGGCGCGACGGTTCCTGTCGGGACCATGGGCGCTCGTCTCGGCGGCGCTGCTGCTGCTTCTGCCGGCGTTCGCCTACACCGGGACGCTCATGACCGAGAGCGCGTTCCTGCCGCTGTTTCTGCTGGCCCTCTGGGCATTTGCGCGTGCGCTGGAGACGCCGACCCTGGCCTGGCAGCTGGGCGCCGTCGCTTCGACTCTCCTGGCGATGGCCGTTCGGCTTCAGGGGCTCGTCCTGCTCGCGGTGCTCGTGACCGCGATCCTGGTCGACGCGCTCGTCGCCGCCTGGGACGGAGAGTCGCGGGCTCGGGCCTTCGTTGCGCGCTTACGACGGTTTGCCGCCACCGGCATTGCACTACGTCGGCCTCGCCCTGCTCTTCGTCGCCTATGCGCTCGTTTCCCAGGGAGGCCTCTCGGAGGCGTTCGGCGGCTACCGCAGCGTTCTCGAGCTCGAGTACTCGTTGACGGACGGGCTGCGGTGGACGGTCATCCACGCAGCGGAGCTCACGTTCGCGGTCGGAGTCCTGCCCGCCTCGGCCTTTCTGCTGCTCGCGGGGTCGTGGATGCGCCCCGGCAGCCGTCCGGCCGAGCGGGCGTTCGTCTGCGTGACGGCGTCGGCGCTTCTCTGGCTCGTCCCGCAGGCGGGTTTCTTCGCTTCGCGGTACTCGGAGCGAATCGAGGAGCGGAACATGTTCTACGTCGAGCCCCTGCTCCTCCTCGCGCTCGTCGCGTGGGTCGCCCGCGGTGCCCCGCGCCCGGCGCGGTGGACCGCCGTCGCCGTGGCGATTCCCCTGGCGTTGCTCGCCGCGATCCCACTCGAGCGGGTCTTCAACGTCTCGCTCCTCTCGGACACCTTCGGGCTGATCCCGCTGATGCGCTTGAGCACGCTCGTCGACGGCGGAATCGACGCCGTGCGCGCGCTGCTGGCACTTGGCGGCGTCGCCGCGGGACTGCTGTTCGTGCTCGTGTCACGCCGGCTCGCGGTCCTGACAATCGGCGCCGTCGCCGTCTTCCTTGCGATGTCGACGTGGGTAGTGGCCGGCACACTGCGCGACCAGGCCAAGGCCACGCGTCTCGAGACCCACACGACGAACGCGAACTGGATCGACGACCAGGTCGGGATCGAGGCCGACGTGCCGTTCATCTTCACCGCCGACCTGACGTCGAACCCGCACCTGCTGTGGCAGACGGAGTTCTGGAATCGCTCCGTAGGCGACGTTTACGGCCTGGATGCGGAGGACCCGACGTCGGTTCCGGTCGTCGGGACGACCCTCGATGCTCGGGGCCGCATCGTCCGAGCCGCAGACGGTGGCCCGCTCACGCCGCGGTACGTCGTCTCGCAGCCTGGGCTCGACATCGCCGGAGAGCAGGTCGTCGCCGACGGTCGGCTGGTCCTGCACCGCGTCTCCAGCCCGCTCAGGCTCGACAGCCAGGTCGCCGGTGTGTACGGCGACGGCTGGACGGGCGCACAGGCCGGGCTGACGCAGTACGAGCCGCTCGAGGGCGGAGCTCGGCGAATGCGTGTCCGGGCCTCGCGCGAAGGCTGGACCGGCGCCGACGTCCCCGGGCGGGTCACGATCACCGCCGGGACGCTGCGCATGACGGACGCCGGACCGACGATGGGCCGGGTGACGGCGACGCGCGAGTGGACCGTCCATTCCGGGCAGACCCGCACGTTCGACCTGCCGGTGCCGCCCGCCCCGTTCCGGCTCGAGGTCCGCGTCGACCCGACGTTCTCGCCGGCGCAGCTCGGCCAGACGGACACGCGCCAGCTCGGCGTCCAGCTGTCGTTCCCGAGCGGATGACGCCGCCACGGCGAGCCGGACGAGACGCAGGTCGCGCGTAGCGCCGAGGAGGTCACCTCCGAGCTCTGGGGCCGCAAGGCACGGGAGAAGGTCGAGAGCGACGACTGGCGGTACTTCTACTGGCAGTCGCACCCGCTCACGATTCGCCATATCAACCGGCTCGTCGGCGGCAACGAGGACGAGGGCTGGCTGGCGTTCACGAAGCGGCGGTTCCTGCCCGAGGAGGTCGAGCGAGGGCTCAGTCTCGGCTGCGGGAGCGGACGGCTCGAGCGTGAGGCGCTGACGCTCGGCGTCTGCCGGACCTTCGATGCGATGGACATCTCCGAGGAGGCGCTCGAAGCCGCGGCCGGCGCTGCCGAGCAGGCCGGTTTCGGCGATCGAATCGACTATCGCCAGGCCGACCTGAACACGGTTCAGCTCCCGCCCGAGGCGTACGACGTCGTCTTCGCCATCCAGATCCTGCATCACGTCGACGCGCTCGAGCGCCTGCTCGACGAGGTGCGGTCCTCACTTCGTCCCGGGGGGCTGTTCGTCGTGAACGAGTACATCGGCCCCGCGCGGTTCCAGTGGCTCGACAAGACGGAGGCGCTGATGAACCGGGTTCTCGCGCTCCTGCCGCACGACTACAAGGTCAACCCGAAGAACGGCTTCGTGAAGGAACGGATCGACCGCGCGCCCGCCGAGGACATCGCTCGCTTCGATCCGTCGGAGTCGATCCGGTCGGACGAGATCGTCGCGACGCTGGAATCCCGGTTCGACGTCCTCTACCGCGCCGACTTCGGCGGGACGCTGCTCCAGTTCCTGCTGGCCGACATCGCGGCCAACTTCCACGAGGACGACCCGAAGGACGTGGCCCTGTCGACCTGATGTCGCTGCTCGAGGAAGTCCTGGTCGCCGAACGGGTCCTGCCGAGCGACTTCGCGTTCTTCGTCCTCAGCCCGCGATGAGGACGCGGCCGGGCGGCGGCGCGACGCCGAGCTGCCCGAACGCCTCGACCAGCGTCCGCCGGAACCGACGTCGGCCGAACTGCTTCTCGACGAGCTCCAGGAGCTCGTCCTGCACGCGTTGCCAGAGCTCCGCGTCGCCGTAGAGCTCGAGCGCGAGCCGGGCGAGCTCGTCGGGTGACTCGGCGACGAGGACGTCCTCCAGATCGCCCAGGCCGAGGCCTTCGGCGCCGGTCGGCGTCGTCACGAACGGCAGACCGGCGGCCATGGTGTCGATGAGCTTGAGCTTGATCCCGGCGCCGAGCCGGAGCGGATGAACGTGGACGCGGGGGCGCGACAGGCGCTCCGCGGGGTCGGGAACGAAGCCGACCACGTCGACCAGCGGACCCTGGAGCTCACGGACGACCGGGGTCGGATTGGCGCCGAGGATCTCCAGCCGGAGGTCCGGGAGAGCGCTCCAGAGGTTGGGCATGACCTCGTCGACGAGCCTGACGGCGGCGTCCTCGTTCGGCCCACCCGCCCCGGCCAGGAAACCTCCGAAGAAGACGACTCCCCGGCGCTCGTCGAAGCGCGGTGACCCGTCCGGCACGTCCACGTAGGTCGAGAGAACGTGGACGGGAACGCTCGTCTGCTCTCGCGCGAAGGCCGCCTCGTTCTCCGAGACGCAGAACACGATGTCTGCCCCGGCGATCCCCTCGAGCTCGAGCTCGCGGAGCTTCTGCGCCTTGGCGCCGTCGTCGTGCTCGAAGCGGCGAAAGGCGAGCGCTTCGATGTCGTAGATCCGCCGTGCCTGGGGCTGCGTCCGTCGAAGATGCTTCTCGAAGTGCTCGATGTTCGACGCGCGACTGACGAGCACGACCGAGAAGTGGTAGCGACGGCGATCGAACCAGCGGTCGAAGCGCTCGTCGGCGCAGGCGACCTCGATGCCTTGCTCGAGGAGTGGTTGGGCATAGCGTTCCGCGTTCGTCGGGATCGACGCGAGCAGCGTCAGACGCGCCTTCGGCCACAGGTCGACGAGCTCGGCGAGCATCTTCGCCATCCGTGGATCGCCCGATCCCCGGTCGTGGTGCGGCACCCGGTCGTCGATCACGAGGATGCGCTCGAGCGCCTCGGCGTCCCGGTGGGCGAGGGTGATCCGTGGATTGTCCGGATCCGCGCGGAGCGGACGCCGCCGCTCGAGGCGGCTCGGCCCAGCGCTCGGCGAAGGTCCTCCGATTGATCCTCATGAGCCCGCGCGCCTGCCGGCTGTCGCCGCCCCGAACATGGATCACGCGAGACGTGGGCTCGAAGACGGTCGAGTAGCCGCGCTCCTCGAGCTTGAAGCAGAGGTCGGCGTCCTCGTAGTAGGCGGGCGTGTAGGCCGGGTCGAATCCGTCCACCTCGCGAAAGAGATCGGTCGCGCACGAGGAGGCACGCGGCCGAGCTGTAGTCGAGCGTGCGACGAAATCGATGCTCGAACGCGCTCGGATCGTCGCCGTCGCCGATCGAGAGCGCCGCGCCCTCCGAGTCCACGGCCGACCCGGCTTCCTGGACACGGCCGTCCGGGTGCAGGAAGAGCGGCGCGGCGGCTCCGACCGACTCGTCGCGCTCGAACGCATCCAGGAGCGGCGGCAGCCAGCCCGGCTGGACGAACGCATCCGGGTTGAGGAAGCAGAGGTAGCGGCCGGAAGCGAGCTCGACGCCCTGATTCGACGCCGGCGCGAACCCGACGTTGTCCTCGTTCGCGACGAGGCGTGGCGCCCGCGAGACGCTCCTCGAGCAGTGCGGCGGTGCCGTCGGCCGAGGCGTTGTCGACGACGATCAGCTCGAAGGGCGCCTCGGTGTTCTCGATCAGCGCCTCGATCGCCTTCAGCGCGGTCTCTCCGCCGCCGTGGGTCACCATCACGACGGAGACGAGCGGCTCCGCGGCCTCCGGCAAGGTCAGCGTCGTCACTGCCGTCGCAGGGCGCCTGCGATCCGCCGCAGCGGCTCCGTGTACCGAAGCGAGCGGGAGTTCCTCAGGAGCTCGAGCTGCTCCATCACTTCCTTCCGCCACTCGATCTCCTCGCGCAGCGTCTCGACTTCACGCTCGACCTCGTTCGCGAGCGCCAGCCGCTCCGCCACGTGCCGGCGAGCCTGAGCCTCGTGGGCCTGTCGAAGCGCGTCGAGCTCCGCCTCGAGCTCGCGCGTTCGCTCACGGAGGGCCTGGAGCTCGTCCAGCTCGGAGGTCGTCGGCTTCGACACGGGGAGATCGTAGGGGACCGTCCGCCCCGAGCAGGCGGTCAGCGCGGCTCGCGGTGGAGCCGTAGCCGGTCGGCGAGCCGGCCCAGGGCGATGCCTGCCTGGACGCGCCGCTGCCCCAGTTGACCTCGGAGGTCCGCCGATTGGGCCTCGACCGCACGCACATGGCCTCGGAGCTCCTCGAGCTCCGCCTCGAGCTCGCGCTCGCGTGACTCGAGCCGCTCGCGCTCCGCTTCGAGCGCTCTCGCGTGCTCCACCTGTCCGGCCAGGAGGTTCCGCGTGCCGATGACCTCGAGCTCGGTTGCACGCTGGAGTCGGACGAGGCGCGCCAGCTCGCGCAGCGGCGCGGCGACGGGCTGCGCTCGTGCGTTGAGCTTCGCAAAGAGCGTCACCAGCGCATGGACGTGGTCGCCGGCGCCGTGGTGAGCGACCACGAGGTCCCGGTTCGCGACGCCCATTTCGGGCCGATAGTCGTCGAGGTCGGAGGCGAGCCGCTCTGAGCTCGGCATCCAGTCCGTCGCCCGGCCGCCGAAGTTGTCCGCCTCCATCGCCGGGTAGGCCTGGGGCGTCACCCACCCGTCGCCCCCGGCGAAGTCGTAGACGTAGACGGCGCGGCCGCTCGCCATTCCGTCGAGAGCCGCGCGCGCTTTGCCGACGACGATGTCGGCCGAAGCGATCGCCTCTTCCGGCTCGCTTTTCTGCGTCCCTTGCGCCCCCACGACCACGCACTCGACGCCGGCGGATTCCCAGGCGTCCGTCAGCAGCTTGAAGCGGTTCCCGGCGAGATAGTTGCCGAGCAACACGGCCCGACGAGGTTTCTCACGGATCTCGACGAGCGGTCTGAAGCGGCCGGTGTCGACGGGCTGGCGCAGCCGCACCACGTCGTAGCCGGCGTTCAACGCCGCGACCCTTCGTCCAACGCGATCGTTGACGACGACGACTGCCTGTATGACGTCGGGGAGCTGCGGTGGGAACTGGAAGTCGTAGATCTCGGTACACGCCCGGAAGACCTGCGGCGTCGCGGGCCACCGGTCGGCGAGCGAGTACGCCATCCCCGAGTCTTGAACGAGGATCGCGTCGCAACGTTCTGGGAGGTGCTCCTCGCCCACTGCGACCGTGAGGCCTCGCCGAGCCGCGAGCTCGGACATCTCGCCGCCGGTGACCGAGTGGATCGTGACCGCGTGACCGAGGCGCTGAAGCTCCTCGCCGACGGTCAGGAGATAGGTCTCGCTTCCTCCGACCGTCTCGAAGGCGTGCGTTGCGAGCACGATCTCCACGAGCAGAAGTCTTGCAGCACGGTGGGCCCCGAACCCGCTCGGTTCAGCCGGCGCTCCCGTAGGCCCGGAGTACCGCCTCGCCCTGGGCCCGAGCCGTGAAGCGCCGTGCGTGTTCGTGCCCCCGCGCGGACAGGCTCTCGCGATTCTCGAGCGCCCGCTCGATCGCGTCGGCCAGAGCCTCCGGGCTCTCCGGATCGGCGCGGACCGCCGCCTCGCCGCTCGCCTCGTCCATCGAGGGATGCGCTGAAGCGACGACCGGCGTCCCGCAGGCCATGGCCTCCACGATCGGGATGCCGAAGCCCTCGAAGCGCGATGGATAGGCGAACACGCTCGCGCCGCGGTAGAGCGCTGCGAGCTCCTCGTCCTGGACGTAGCCGAGCGGCAGCACGCCCTCCGCGTTCAGGCTCGGTCCTTGCCAGCCCGGTGCGCCCACGACGGCGAGGCGAAGCTCCCGGTGCCGCTCCCTGACGAGGGTCATGGCTCCCAGGAGCGTCTCGAGGTTCTTGCGCCGCTCGAGCGTCGCGACGGTGAGGACGTACGGCCCGCCGAGCTCACGTGCAGGCCCGTCGGCCAGGTAGGCCGGATGGACTCCCGGGTAGGCGACGCAGACTCGGTCACGTGCGAACCCGAGCAGTTCGACGACCTCGCCCGCCGTGAACTCCGAGTTGACGACGATCAGGTCGCACGTCTTCGCGGCGTGCGCGTACTTGCGCGAGTGCATGCGGTAGGTCTGCGGGTGCACCCAGTCCGGATGCCGGAGCGGAAACAGGTCGTGGACCGTGGTCGCTCGGATCCCCCCGCGCTGGGGCGGGTACATCCAGTCCGAGAAGTGGAAGACGTCGAGTGGGCCCGCCAGCCACTCGACCGGCCCACGGCCGAGCCGGCTCCACCCGGTCCGCCACCAGTGGGACTTCGGCGGCACGACGACCAGCCGTTTCTGGAGCGGGACGCCGTCGAGCGCCTGCTCGATCCGGCGCTTCCCGGGCGGCGCGACAGCGGAGAACGCGACGATCTCGTGGTCGGCGCCTGCCTCGGTCAGGCCTCGAAGCATGCCGAGCACGTAGTTGCCGATGCCGGTTCGCGGCAGGGCGAGCGGCGTGACGTCGACGACGATCCGCACGAGCTACTAATGATCCGGGAGCGGGACGACGAGCGGTGCGGAGCCGTACTCGGCGAACCACGCCATCCCCTCGCGCACGAGATCGACCGCGACCTCACGCGCGGCTCCGACCCGGTCAGCGGGGATGCGGATCTCGGCGGCGACCGACTCGCCGGACGACACCGATCGCGAGAGCGCGAAGCGGGGCAGCTCGTGTCTCTCTCCGTCGGGGCCGGGGAGGTAGGGGCCGATCGTCACGGCTCCGTAGGGCAACGGAGAGCCGGTGCCGCTCGGCCAGAACCGGCGACCGGCGTTCGTCAGGGTGACGG
Organism: uncultured Actinomycetes bacterium; assembly: GCA_963782765.1. Classification (GTDB taxonomy): domain Bacteria; phylum Actinomycetota; class Thermoleophilia; order Gaiellales; family Gaiellaceae; genus JACDAN01. The sequence goes on along the minus strand of CAWALC010000004.1, from coordinate 335,147 downwards.
ACAGCGCCAGCTCGCGTCCGTCGCTCGCCGCTTGCCACGAGCCGTCGCTCTCGATCCGGGCGACAAACCCGATCCCGTCTCCGTCGACGGCGCGGGGTACGGGATTCAGCGCCAGGAGCGTGTTCATCGGCGGGTACGCCATCCGCTCGTCCAGGCGCTCCAGCTCGCGCGCCCGGTCCGAGACGTCGAGGAGCTCGTCCACGGCCGCGTAGCGCTTCACCTCCTTGAAGCCGGCCTTCCCGAGGATCTTGACCAGGTACTCCGAGTCGAACGGCGACTCGAGCGTCCCGAACTCCTCCATCTCGGCGATCAGCTCCTGTTCGCCCTCCGACCCCGGCGCGGGACGGACGCCCTCGTGGATGAAGATGCGTCCTCCCGGCGCGAGGGAGCGGCGAATCACACGGAGGGTCTCGACCTCGTCGTCGAAGTGATGCATCGCGTCGTAGAGGATCGCCGCATCGAACCGCCCGCTCCACGGCAGGTCGAGGACGGGCATGGCGTGGAACTCGGCCAGCGCGTCGATGCCCTCGGCGACCGGCTCCCGGACCTTCGCCATGCGCTCACGGGCGATCTCGACCATGTCAGCCGAGACGTCGACGCCGGTCACCCAGTAGCCGCAGCGCGCGAGGAACTCGCTCAGCCAGCCCGGCCCGCAGCCGACGTCGAGCACCTGAGCTCGAAGGTCGAGCCCGAGCCGGTCGACGGCGTGGGAGAAGGTGCGGAGGCACTCGAGCGTCTCGTACCCCGGCGGCGCGCTGAACGGCTTCGTGCGCAGCCAGCGCTCGCCGCCCGACCCTTTGCGTTCGACGTACCGGCGATGTCCCTCTCGATAGTCCTGCCCCAGGCTGGGCAAGCGGCCCGCGCGCCGTCGCCGGGGGAGGGGCCACCTCATCGGGTCACTCGTTCACGGCGTCGGCCGAGCCCGCGCGACTCGCTCCAGATCCTGTTCATGGAGAGCAATCTTGGTGACAGAGGGCCTGAGCGACGCAATGACCTCGCGCACGACCGACTTCCAGTCGGGATCGAACACGACGCCGAGGCGGCGGACCTTCGTGTTGTCGACATCGAAGCGGCTGATGTCGCCCGGGCGTTCCGACGCGTATTCGATGAGGTGGGTACTCCCGGTCTCGGCGAGGACGAAGTCCGCGAGCTCTCGGATGCTCACGCTGATGCCCGAGGCGCAGTTGAAGTCCTCGCGCCGCATCTCGTCCGAGGTCGACGCCAGAAGCGTGAGGCGCACGACATCCTGAACCGACGTGAACGAGCGCGTCTGAGTGCCCGTACCGAAGATCGTCACCGGCCGCCCTTCCAGGGAGCGCCGGACGAAGATCGGGACGACTCCCCCGAGGTCTGACGCGTCCTGGCGCGGCCCGATGACGTGGTAGTAGCGGAGGATCGTGTAGTCGAGGCCGGCCGCATCGCCGATCACGCGGCAGTACGTCTCGCCGGCCAGCTTGCTGATTCCGTACAGGGAGACGGGGTTCTTCGGTGCGTCCTCGACATGCGCGAGGCTCGTCTCGCCGAACACGGAGCCCGTCGAGCCGTGAACGAATTTCGAGACGCTGTCGCGCACCGCTCGGCGTAGCAAGCGGAGCGTCCCGAGCGCGTTCACGGTGAGATCGAGCTCGGGATCTCGCAGCGATGCCGTGTGCTTCGACGCCGCGAGGTGGAAGACGCATTCGACGCCGGAAAGGTCGGCCCGGTCGGCCCAATCGAGGACGCTCTCGGTGACGAGCTCGAAGCGCGGATTCTCGAGCGCGTCGTCGATGTTGCGCGTCGATCCGGCTGTGCCCACCAGGTTGTCGACGCACGTGACCGTGTTTCCGGCCTCGAGCAACGCGTCGCACAGGTGCGAGCCGATGAAGCCCGCCCCGCCGGTGACGACCACTCGTCTCGCTTGCAGCTCCGCATGGTGTGCCACTCGGAGGGCGAGAATACGATGGCACCGTGCGCTTCGTCCTCGCGAACCGCTTGATGACGCACGCCGGCGGTACCGAGACGCACCTCGTCACGATCGGCGATCAACTCCTCCGACTCGGGCACGAGGTCGTCGTCTACTCGCCGGAGCTCGGCCCTTTCGCCGACTACGCGCGTGGACGTGGGCTCGAAGTCTTCGATCAGCTGCGCGAGCTCCCCGACCAGTGCGACGTCGTGCTCGCCCAGGACGGCCTCGTCGTCTACGACCTCGCCGAGCGCTATCCGCGGGCGTTCACGGCGTTTCGGGTCTGCGGTGACGTCTTCGACTTCCAGTCACCGCCGCAGCTCGACGGCATCGTCGACCTCGTCGTCGTGCTCAGCGAGCGGTACGCGCGACTCGCGGAGGCGTGTGCCGTCAAGGCGCCGATCCTGCGGCTGCGGGTGCCGGTCGACATCGATCGCCTCACGCCGGTGGGTGCGATTCGCGCACAGCCCAGGCGTGCGGTCATCCTGGGCAACTACCCGGATCGCCTCCTGGCGGTCAAGGAGGCGTGGGAGCCGCGGGGCATCGAGGTCGACCAGGTCGGCGGTACGCGGCAGCGGTACGACCTCGCGGCTGCGCTCGCAGGCGCCGACATCGTCGTCGCGAAGAGTCGTGCAGCGCTCGACGCGATGGCGTGCGGGCGCGCCGTCTACGTCTTGGACACGTTCGGCGGCGACGGCTGGGTGACCCCCGACGCGTATGCCGCGCTCGAGGCGGATCACTTCGCGGGTCAGGCCACGGACCGCGTGATCGGCACGGCTGACCTCGAGCGCGACCTCGCCGGCTACGACCGGGAGATGGGCACGGCCAACCGAGACCTCGTCGTCCAGCACCACAGCGCCCGCGACCACGTCATCGAGCTCCTGGCCGCGGTCGCCGGGCCTGCACAGGAACGCGCGCCGGCGCCGCTTCGCGAGCTCTCTCGGTTGACGTCTCTTCAGTGGTCCTGGGAACGATTCGCGCGCGAGGGCCAGCATGCCCAGGCCGTGTTGCATGAACGCCTCGTGTTGGCCGAGCACCAGCGGGCCGAGGCCGAGCAGCAGCGGGCCGAGGCCGAGCGCGTCAGGGACGAGGTCCTCGACCAGGCCGGCAAAGCCGCGGTCCTCCACACGGAGCTCGAGGCGATCCAGGCGAGCCGCGCCTGGCGGCTTTCCTCGCTGTACCGGCGCTGGCGGGATCGTGTGCTGCGACGCTCTCAGGTTCCGAGCACGTAGCCGGCCGCCCCTAGACTTGCAGCGTTGTGAGCCTCTACGCCGACGTCGTCCGGTACCCGGACCTGTTCATGAACATCTTCCGCCGCGAGCTGCACGGCAAGTACCGCGGCTCGGCGCTCGGTCTCGTCTGGACCCTCGTGAATCCGCTGGCGCTGATCGCCGTCTACACGCTGGTCTTCTCGGTGCTGCTGAAGGCGTTCGATATCGAGCACTACCCGCTCTTTGTCGTCTCCGGTCTGGTCACCTGGGTCTTCTTCCAGTCTGCCGTGCAGATGGCGTGCTCGAGCCTCTTTGCGCACCCGACGCTGGTGAAGCAGGTCCGCTTTCCTCGCCACCTGCTTCCTCTGGCGGTCGTCGCAACGAACATCGTGACCCTCGGGGCGATGTTCCTCATCACCATTCCCATCAACCTGATCTTCATCCCGGAGACGAGAACGACCTTCTGGGCCGCCGTTCCGCTGCTCGTGCCGCTCCTTGCCCTCGTCAGCGGGCTGGCAGTCGTCTTCGGCTATCTCACGGTCGTCTATCGGGACGTCGAGCACCTGATGCTCACGATCTTCCTTCCCTGGTTCTTTCTCACGCCGATCTTCTACGAGCTCGAGCAGCTTCCGGGCCTGGAGGGCAATGAGTGGGTCGGTGATCTCATTCACTACGTCAACTTCGTCACGCCGTTCGTCGAGGCCATCCGCGATCCGATTTTCTTCGGGGAGTTTCCCGCGGTCGGAGATGTCGTCTACTGCTTCGTTGCCGGTCTCGTCGCGCTGGTTCTCGGCGTGTTCGTCGCGGGCCGCATGGACGACCAGGTTGCCTCGACGCTCTAGCATCCTGCGATGAACCCGGGCACGATCATCGCGGAGAACGTCAGCCGCCGTTTCCGCGTTTATCCGCAGCGACACGTAACGCTGAAGGAGGCGATCCTTCGGCGCCGTCATTTGCGCCCGATCGATGTGTGGGCGGTGCGGGATGTCTCGCTCTCGATCGATCCTGGTGAATCCGTCGGCTTCATGGGGAGGAACGGATCGGGCAAGACGACGCTGCTCAGGCTCCTGGCCGGCGTCTTCCGGCCGACGAGCGGACGGCTCGAGGTCGCCGGGCGGGTCGGTTCGCTCCTCGAGCTCGGCGCCGGGTTCCACCCGGATTTCACGGGACGCGAGAACGTCTACCTGAGCGCGTCGATCTACGGGTTGCGGAAGCAGGAGGTCGATCGCCGGTTCGATTCCATCATCGAGTTCAGCGAGCTCGAGCGCTTCATCGATCTGCCGCTTCGAACCTACTCGGCGGGAATGCAGATGCGTCTGGCGTTCTCGGTCGCCGTCAACGTCGACGCCGACGTTCTGCTGCTCGACGAGGTGTTCGCCGTCGGCGACGAGGCGTTCCAGCGGAAGTCGACCGATCGGGTGCTCGCGTTCAAGCAGGAGGGCAAGACGATCGCGTTCGTGTCGCACTCGGGCGCCGCCCTCGAGCGGATGTGCGATCGGGCCGTCCTCCTTCGCCAGGGGCTCGTCGAGTACGACGGACAGACGGGCGAGGCGATTCGCCGCTACCAGGAGCTGCTCGCCGGCGAGGAGGATCCGGCCGAACGCGCCGCGGGCCTTCGCGAGTGGGGGACGGGTGAGGTACGCGTCACCGACGTCCGGCTGGAGGGCTTCGACGGCGAGTCTCGCGATGCCTTCGCCGCCGGCGATCCGCTCGTGCTTCGTCTGACCGTGGAGGCGCGCGAGCCGATCGAGCCGCCGCTCCTCGCCGTCGAGCTCCGCGACCTCGCCGGTGCCCTCTTGGGCCGGTCCGACCGGTCGCTCGGCGAGCTCGGCTGGGACGGAGCGAGCCGGGCCGAGGTCCGCTTCGAGGTCCCGAGTCTCCCGCTCGTCGAGGGGCGCTTCCAGCTCAACCTGGCGCTCACTGACGCCGTGCGCGGCCGCCGCTACCACAACATGGAGAAGGCGGCCGAGTTCGTCGTGCACCCGCACGGCGAGGCGCGCGGCTTCTTTCTCTTCGAGGGCGAGTGGTCGCTGGCCGAGCCGGTCAGCCCTCGTACCTGAACGGCAGCTCGTCCGCGACGTCCCGGAATCGCGGCGCCTGCGCGTCCCGCTCCGAGACGGTGAGCTCGAAGTCCGGCCACTCGATCCCGACCTCCGGGTCGTCGTAGCGGAAGCCGGACTCCGCCGCGGGGTCGTAGTAGGACGACACGAGGTAGACGAGGTCGGCGCTCTCGCTCAGGACGCAGAACCCGTGCGCGAAGCCGTCAGGAACGTAGAGCTGGTGGTTTCGCCTCGTCGTCGAGCTCGAGCGCTTCCCACTCGCCGAACGTGGGCGAACCGCGCCGGAGATCGACGACGACGTCGAGGACAGCGCCTCGTGCGCACCGAACCAGCTTCGTCTGACCCGGCTGGAAGTGCATGCCGCGGACGATCCCCCGCCTCGACCGCGAATGGTTGTGCTGGACGAAGTCCTCGGTGATCCCTGCGTCCGCGTACTCGTTCCGGCGGTAGGTCTCGATGAAGAACCCGCGCTGGTCTCCGTGGACGGCCGGCGCGAGCAGGATCGGCCCCTCGAGGCGGGTCTCCAGGCGCTGCACGCGCCGGATCGTACTCAGAGGGACTTCAGGCGCTCCGGGTGCTTGCGGACGAAACGGGCGATGCCGCGCCAGTGCCACAGCGTCCGGCGCGTGAGTAGGCGCCGGTCGGTGACGGCGGCGTGGGCGTGCACGACCTTCGCGTCCGGGACGTACCAGCGCTCCCAGCCCGCCTTCGCCGCCCGGTACGCGAGGTCGATGTCCTCGCCGTAGAGCCGGTAGCCCTCGTCGAAGCCGCCCAGCTCGTCCAGCATCTCTCGGCGCAGGAAGAGGAACGCGCCGAGCAGCCAGTCGGCTTCCACGGGCTCCGTGGGCTGCTCGTCCAGGCCGTAGTGGGTCCGTTGCGTGCCCTTGAGGAACCGCCGCAGGGGCGTGCGGCGGACGATCGTCCCCGAGACGGTCGGGAAGCGCCGGCGCGACGGGTTCAGGCTTCCGTCGGCGTGGCGGAGCTCCGGGCCGGCGATGCCGAGCCGGGGCCTGCCCTCCGCGAAGTTGCGGAGCACGGCGACGGCGTCCGGCGCTGCCTCCGTGTCCGGGTTGCAGACGACGACGAAGGGCGCCTGCGTCTCGGCGATCCCGCGGTTCGCGTTGGCGGCGAAGCCGGCGGGGCTCGAGTTCCGGATGAGCTTCGTATCGTCGGGAACCGGCACCTCGACCCCGAGGTTCGAGATCACGACGAGCTCCTCCACCTGCGGTGCGAGCGCGGCGAGGCAGCGCTCCAGCTCGTCCACCGGCTCGTGGACGACGACGACGCCGGCGACGCTCATCGCACCCCCAGGAGACACGTCCGAGTGACAGTCACGCGGACACGACCTTCGGAGACAACCGTTGGACGCTGCTTCGCGTGGCTGTCAGCGGAACGGCGGGCTGTCCCGGAGCCCGGAGGGCCACGTCCCAGTGACTGTCACTGGGACGCGCCTCGAACGGACGCCCGACGCTCACAGCAGGCTCCGGTAGACGTCCACGGTTCGCGCGGCGGCCTGCGCCCAGCTGAACTGCGCCGCCCGCGCGAACCCGGCGGCCCGCAGCTCCTCACGCCGGTCGAGCGCGTGGAGGATCGCCCCCGAAAGGTCGCCCTGGTCGGCGAAGACGGCCGCGTCGCCGGCCACCTCGACCAGCGCGGGATCCGGGGCGGCGACGACCGGCGTCCCGCTCGCCATCGCCTCGAGCAGCGGCAGCCCGAACCCCTCGTACCTCGAGGGGACGACGAGGGCGGACGCGTCGCGGTACAGCTGGGCGAGCTCGTCCCGGTCGACGTAGCCGCGAAGGTCGGCACCGAGCTCGCGCAGCTGGCGCGCGAGTCCAGGCTCACGCTCGGGGCCGACGACGACGACGGGCATCCCCAGCTCGTTGGCGGCATCGACTGCGGCGCGGGGATCCTTCCGCCGCTGGACGGCGCCGACGACGAGGAGGTACCCGCCGTCGCCGAGCCCGTCGCCCGGAACGAACAGCGGGTCGACACCGTGCGGGATCACGACCACGTCGCTTTCCGGCGATCCCGTAGAGATCCGCGAGATCCTCGCGCGTCCGCTCCGAGACGGCGATCACGCGATCGGCTCGGCGTGCGGAGCGCGGGACGACGGTGCGGAAGACGAGCCGGTCCTTGCGCGGCATCAGCTCCGGCTCGCGCGCGAAGGACAGGTCGTGAACGGTCAGGACGGACGGCAAGCCGGCGAAGAGCGGCAGCGAGTGCTGGAAGTGGGCGAGCCGAGGCCGGAGCCGCCGGACGAGCCGCGGCAGCCTCCACGCCATGCGCCACTCCTGCGAGCCGGCGTCAAGCTCGACCGGCTCGACACCGTCCGGAACGAGGTCCGTGTTCCGCGTGACGGCCGCAAAGCGGAGATCCGGAGCCACGTCCGGCAGCTCCCGGAGCAGATTGGAGACGTAGGTCTCGTCGCCGGTCCGCTGGCGGCCGAGGACGTCGGCGTCCAGGAGCACGTCGATCACGCCGCCGCCTCCCGGTAGACCTCGAGCGTTCGGCGCGCCGCTTCGTCCCACGAGAACCGACGCGCGCGCTGGAACCCGGCCGCGCGCAGCTCGTCCCGCCGCCGCCGCGCCTCCTCGATCCCGGCGGCGATCGCATCCACGTCGTAGGGGTCGACGAGGACGGCCGCATCGCCGGCGACCTCCGCCGTCGCTCCGAAGTTGGCGGTCACGACCGGAGTCCCGCAGGCCATCGCCTCGAGCACCGGCAGCCCGAAGCCCTCGTAGAGGGACGGGAAGACGAGACACTGGGCGCCGCGGTAGAGCGCCGCCAGCACCTCGTCGCTCACGAAGCCGAGCGTCTGGACGCCGACGTCGCCCCACCCCTCCGGGCCGACGACGCGCAGCTCGATCCCGGCCTTCTGCGCGGCCTCCACCGCTCGCGGCAGGTTCTTTCGGGGCTCGACGGTGCCGACGGCGAGCGCGTACTCGCCCGTGACCGCCTGGCCTTCCGGCTCGAACGGCGGCTCGACGCCGTGCGGCACAACCCGGATCTTCGCGTCGTCGACGCCCAGCAGCTCCACCGCCTCCGAGGCCGTGAACGAGGAGACGGCGATCACGCGCGTGGCCGCCTCGACGATGCGTGGGAGGAGAATCCGGCTGTAGTTCCGCGTCCAGCGGTTGAACGTCTCCGGATGGCGGAGCACTGCGAGGTCGTGCAGGGTGACCACGAGCGGGACCCGCGAGCGCAGCGGCCCGCGGTGGCCGGGACAGTGGAGGACGTCGACACCGTCGCGGGCCGCCTTTCGCGGCAGCGTGCGGAGATACCAGAGGACGTCGCGCCTCACCTTGGCCGTTCGGGACGCGCCGCGAACGGAGTACTCCTCGATCGAGGCCCCGTCGAGATGGCTCAGGAGGTGCCTGAGGTACCGGGCGGTCCCCGCCTCGGTCAGCTCGAGCGGCGACACGTCGATTCCGAGTCGGAGTTCAGCCATGTCCGTACGCCTAGACTGGCGCGCCGTGTCTTCTACACGCTCGTCCGAGCCGCTGCTCGTCCGCGCTGCTCGCCGCCGACCCGTCGACCGGACGCCCGTCTGGTTCATGCGCCAGGCGGGCCGCACGCTGCCCGGGTACCGCGCGATCCGGAAGCAGTACGGCCTGTTCGAGGTCTGCCGGCGCCCGGAGCTCTGCGCGCAGGTGACGCTCGAGCCGGTCGAGGCCCACGGCGTCGACGCGGCCGTGATGTTCGCCGACATCATGCTCCCCGTCCTCGGGATGGGGATCGACGTCGACCTCGTGGAGGGCGTCGGCCCGGTGGTCGAGCGGCCGATCGAGTCCCTCGACGACGTGCGCGCCCTCCGTGTCCCCGAGCCGGAGGATGCGGTCCCGTTCGTTTTGGAGGCCGTCGGGATCGTCCGGCGCGAGCTCCCGGCCGAGAAGGCGCTCGTCGGTTTCTGCGGCGGCCCGTTCACCGTGGCCGGCTACCTGATCGAGGGAAAGCCGACGCGGGACTTCGTCAAGACGAAGCGCTGCATGTTCGGCGCGCCCGAGGTCTGGCACGAGCTGATGGAGCGGCTGAGCGAGACCTTCCTCCGCTACGTCCGCGCCAAGGTCGAGGCCGGGGCGGACGCGATTCAACTCTTCGACAGCTGGGTCGGGGCTTTGACGATCGCGGACTACGAGGAGTTCGTCGCGCCGTACTCCGAGCGGATCCTCGGCGGGGTCGCCGCGCCGACGATCCATTTCGGCACCGGGACGGCCCACCTGCTGGAGTCGATGGCGGCCGCGGGCGGCGACGTCATCGGCCTGGACTGGCGTGTCCCGCTGGACGAGGGCTGGGAGCGGGTCGGACACGACCGCGGCGTCCAGGGGAACCTCGATCCCGCTCTTCTGCTCGGTCCGTGGGAGCGCGTGGAGGCTGCGGCGGACGCGATCCTCGAGGCGGCCGGCGGGCGTCCGGGCCACATCTTCAACCTCGGCCACGGCGTCTTGCCGGACACGGATCCCGCGTCGCTCCGGCGCCTGCGCGAGCTGGTGCACGAGCGGTCGGCGGCGCTCGCTCTTGGCAAGTAACAGAGTGTTACTAGCTCGTAGCGAGCGGCCGGCACGCGGCTTGTTCAAGGGCCTCCGAGCCCGCCGTCAGACCAAGTAACAGACTGTTACTAACTCGATGAGCGACGCGGTGGTCCTGATGGCGTACGGCTCGCCGTCGACGGCCGAGGACGTCCGGCCCTACCTCGAGGACATCCGCGAGGGCCGGGCGGTGTCGGACGAGGCCGTCGAGGAGCTGACGGAGCGGTACCGGCGGATCGGCGGCCGCTCGCCGCTGGACGAGATCACCGAGCGGCAGCGTTCGGCGCTCGAGGCGGAGCTGGGGATCCCCGTCTACGTCGGCATGAGGCATTGGCGTCCGCGGATCGCCGAAGCGGCCGCGGCGGCGCTCGACGCGGGCGCGACGCGGGTCGTCGGCCTCGTGCTGGCGCCGCACTACTCGCTCCTCTCGATCGCCGGCTACCGCGAGCGGCTCGAGGCGGGGCTCGGCGGTCGCGCGGAGCTCGTCTTCGTCGAGAGCTGGCACGACCACGAGCCGTTCCTGGACGTCCTCGCCGACCGGGTGCGGGGCACCGACGCCCATGTCGTCTTCACGGCGCACTCGCTGCCGGAGCGGATCCTCGCCCTGGGCGATCCGTACAGGAACGAGCTGCTCGAGTCGTCGCGCCTCGTCGCCGAGCGAGCGGGGCTCGAGCGCTGGTCGTTCGCGTTCCAGAGCGCAACGCCGACCGGCGAGCCGTGGCTCGGCCCGGACATCCTGGAGGAGCTCGACGACCTGCACGCAAAAGGTGTCCGGAAGGTGCTCGTCGCACCCGTCGGCTTCGTCTCCGACCACCTGGAGATCCTCTGGGACCTCGACGTCGAGGCGCGCGAGCGCGCCGCGGAGATCGGCCTCGAGCTCGACCGGATCGAATCGCTGAACGACGACCCGGCCTTCATCCGCGCACTCGCTCTGCTCGTCCGGAGCGCCCTGCTACCTTCGCCGAAGTGAGCACCCGAAGCTGTCCCGACTGGCCCGATCTCCTCGAGCGCGCGCCGGATCTCCTCTTCAAGCACTACACGGTCGCGGAGGCCCAGCTTCCCGCCGATGCGCTGGCGAAGCTCCAGGGTCTCCCGCTCGGCTCCGTCGAGATCTGCTGCGACCTCGACCACCACGTCTTCAACGCCGAGCACACGGACGAGCAGGTCGCGGAGGCGCTCCGCGAGAGCCACTGGTACGACCTCCGCGAGTGGACGGCCACGGGGCCGGGCTCAGCGGCCTGACAGCCCCGGCTTCGGCGACTGCAGGATCTGTCCCAGCGGCCTCGCGTTGACGACGTCGGCCGCGGTTGCCCAGCCCCGGCGGGCGGTCCCCAGGGCGAGGGCGATGTTCCCGAGGCCGCGCATGGAGTGGGCGTCCGTCGAGACGACGATCGGGATCCCCGCCTCGACGGCCTGACGCACGTGCTCGTCCTTGAGGTCGAGCCGGTCGGGGAGGCCGTTCGTCTCGAGGGCCGTCCCGGTCTCGACGGCGACCTCGAACGCCTTGTCGATGTCGAGCGCGTTCGGCGGGCGGCGGTCGATCAGCCGTCCGGTCGGGTGGCTGATGGCCGAAACGGACGGGTGGTACATCGCCTCGAGCGTCCGCTTCGTCAGCTCGGCACGGCTTCCGCGCTGGCCTCCGTGCACGCTCGCCATCACCCAGTCGAGCTCGTCCAGCACGTCGTCGGGGAGGTCGAGCCTGCCGTCGGAAAGGATGTCGCACTCGATCCCGCGCAGGATCCGGAACGGCGCGAGCTTCTCGTTCGCCGCCTCGATCTCGTCGCCCTGGCGGCGGACGCCGTCGGCGTCGAGACCCGGAACCACGCCGACGGACTTCGTGTGGTCGCAGATCGCCAGGTACCGGTGTCCGAGCTCGATCGCCGCCCGTCCCATCTCCTCCACGGAGGCGCGGCCGTCCGACCAGGTCGTGTGGCAGTGGAGGTCGCCCTGGATGTCGGAGCGCTCGACCAGGCGGGGCGGAACGGTGCGGAACGGCTGCTCCCTGAGCTCCGGCGGGCACCAGGGGATCCCGAGCGCGTCGTAGACCTCGAGCTCGGTCGCGCCGTCAGGAAGGGGCTCGAGCGCGTCGACGTACGGAGCCGTGCCCGTCGCGCGGATCAGCTCGGTTCCGGCCTGCTCCGGCGGCGGCACCCGTAGCTCGACGGGCACGCCCTCGACGGTGACTCCGAGAGCGCGCCGCTCGTCCCGCTCGACGAGCGCGACGATCTGCGGTAGCCCCTGGAAGCGCCGGATCGTGGGGGCGGGATCCTCCGCTGCAGCGACGACGGCGATGCGCTCGCAGCGGTCGCGGAATCGCCTCGGATCCCCGGCGGGCTCGGCGTCCAGCCCGTGGGCGATGTCGCCGACGAGGACTCGGGCCCGGTTCAGCAGCACCGCCGGCTGCGACGGTGCGCTCGGCCCCTGCTCGAGTGCTGCGCGCAGCTTCCGCTCGGTCTTCGGCCCGATCCCGGGAACGTCGAGCAGCCGGCCCTGCGCCGCAGCCTCGCGGAGCTCGTCGAGCGTCCGGACGTTGAGGGCCTGACCGATCTCCATCGACCGCTTGGCGCTCAGTCCGAGCATCCGCCCGACGCCGATGAGATCCGGCGAGATCCGCTCCTCCAGCTCCTGGAGCTCGTGCATCTCGCCGGTCTCGACGAGCTCTCGGAGCCGCGCCTCGATCGACGGCCCGATCCCGCGGAGGTCTCGGATCCGGCCCGATTGGACGAGCTCCGCCACCGGTACCGCCGAGTCGCGCAGGGTGTCGGCCGCCCGCCGGTAGGCGCGCACGCTGTAGGAGTTGGCGCCGCCCAGCTCGAGCAGTGTCGCGTAGGCATCGAGCTTGGCGGCAATTTCCGCGTTCTGTGGATCGCGAGGCGTACTCACGGGGGTAGGGTCCCGACAGTGTCCAGCGTCGTCGTACCGTTCCGCGCCGCAGCGGCGAAGCAGCGACTCGAGCTTCCGGAGCAGGCTCGCACCGACCTCGCGCACGCGATGCTCGCCGAGGTGCTCGCTGCGGCCATTGCTGTCGGGCCGACCATCCTCGTGACCGAGAAGGATGCCGAGTGGGCGCGGTCGCTGGCGGAGGAACTGGGCGTCACGGTCTTCGACGATCCGGGCCGCGGGCAGGGAGAGGCAGTCCTGGCTGCGCTCGCCGCCGTCTCGGATTGGCCTGTGTTGGTCGTGAACGCCGACCTTCCGACGGCACAGCCGCGCGACCTGCTCGCGCTGCTCGGCGCCATGCCCCCGGACGGCATGGCCATCGCGGCGGCGGAGGACGGGACGACGAATGCGCTGGCTCTCTCGCGGGCCGCCCTGTTCGCACCGCTGTACGGGCCCGGGAGCGCGGAGCGGTTCCGTGTCCACGGTGAGGGCCTCGGTGCGGAGGTGGTCTCACTCGACGTTCCGGCGCTGGCCGAGGACATCGACACGCTCGCGGAGCTCGACCGGCTCGCTTCGTGAACGTCGCGGTTCTGAGCGGCGGCGTCGGTGGCGCGCGGTTCGTGCGCGGTCTCGTCGACGTCGTGGACCCGTCCGGCGTGACGGTGATCGGGAACGTCGGCGACGACCTCGAGGTGCTCGGGGTGCACGTGTCGCCGGATCTGGACTCGATCCTCTACGCGCTCGCCGACCTGAACGACGAGGAGCGCGGCTGGGGGAGGGCCGGCGAGACCTGGAACGCGCTCGAGGCGGCTGAGGAGCTCGGCGGCGAGGCGTGGTTCAAGCTCGGCGACCGGGATCTGGGCCTCCATCTCGTGCGGACGGAGGCGCTTCGGCGCGGCGACGCGCTCTCGGCGGTCACGGCGCGTCTGGCAGGGGCGGTGGGGGTGGAGGCGCGTCTTCTCCCGGCGACGGACGACCGCCTCCGGACGTGGGTCGAGACCGAGGCCGGTGAGCTCTCGTTCCAGGACTGGTTCGTGCGCCGCGGGCACCGGGACGAGGTGCTCGGCGTGCGGTTCGAGGGGTCGGAGACGGCTCGTGCGGCACCCGGGGTCCTGGACGCGCTGGCGGAAGCCGACCTGATCGTGATCGCGCCGAGCAACCCGTACGTCAGCATCGGACCGATCCTTGCGGTCGGGGAGATTCGGGACGCCATCGCGAACCGCCGTGTCCCGAGCGTCGCCGTGAGTCCCTTGATCGCGGGCCGTGCCGTGAAGGGGCCGGCCGACCGGATGCTGAATCGGCTCGCCGGCGGCACAGGTCCGGCGCAAGTTGCAAGTTGTTACAAGGGCCTGATCGACGCCCTCGTCTATGACGAAGCCGACGGCGAAGTCGAGCTTCCGGTCGAGTCGATCGTGACCAAGACGCTCATGTCCGATCCAGACGCGCGCCGCCGCCTAGCCGAGGCCGCTCTTTCCCCAGCAGCCGTGTCCGGTGCCAGGCACCGGCCGTGGCCGGGAGAGGCGTGACGCCGATGGTCGACCCGCCGCGCGCCGTCGGCTGGCCGTGGCCGCTTTTCCCCAGCAGCCGTGTCCGGTGCCTGGCACCGGCCGGCTGGGAGGGGCGTGGCGCTAATGGCCGTTTCCGCCGCGGGCGGGCGGTTGGCCGTGGCTGCTCTTTCCCCAGCAGCCGTGTCCGGTGCCTGGCACCGGCCGTGGCCATGAGGGTCGCGATCGTTGGAGGCACCGGCAGCTTCGGCCGTGCGCTGACGGAGCGGATCGTCTCGGTCGGCGAGGCCGTCGTCATCGGCTCGCGGGACGCCTCCCGCGCCGGCGAGATCGCCCAGGTCCTCGGAGTCGAGGGAGCGACGAACGAAGAGGCCGTCGGGAACGCCGACCTCGTGATCCTCGCCGTGCGCTCGAACGCGGCGCTCGAGACCGCACGCGGCCTGGCGCCGGCGATCGGCGCCACCCCGCTGCTCTCGGTGGCCAGTGCGCTCGAGTTCACCGAGAACGGCGTCCAGCCCGGCCAGCTCGGCGAGTCGCTCGCCGAGCACATCGCGGAGATCGTCGACGCGCCTGTCGCCGCCGGACTCCAGACGCTGGCCGCCGTCCACCTCACCGGGCCGGAGCCGCCCGACGAGGACGTGCTCGTCTGCGGCGACCCGTCGCCCGCCAAGGACCTCTCGCTCGACCTCGCCGGCCGCCTCGTCAAGGGCCGCGCGATCGACGCCGGGCCCCTGGCCAACGCAAGAGCGCTCGAAGGGATGACGGCGGTGATCCTGAACGTCAACCGCCGCTACAAGGTGCACGCCGGGATACGCCTCACCGGGCTCGAGTGACGCTAACCGTCCTTCCCCTCGAGGGCATCCCGGAGATCGAAGAGGGCGACGACCTCGCCGGACTCCTCCAGCAAGCCGCCGACCGCGTCGGAGGCTTCCAGCCGAAGGACGTCCTCGTCGTGGCTCAGAAGGCCGTGTCCAAGGCGGACGGCCGCATCGTCCGCCTCGAGGACGTTGAGCCCTCCGAGCAAGCGCATGAACACGCAGGCGAGGGCGATCCGCGCCACGTCGAGGTGATCCTCGGAGAAACCGCCAGGATCGTCCGTAGCCGGCCGCCGCTCGTGATCGCCGAGACACGGCACGGTTTCGTCTGCGCATCCGCGGGAGTCGACGCCTCCAACGCACCAGCGACCGGCACCGTCGTGCTCCTCCCCGTAGACCCCGACGCCTCCGCGCGAGCCCTCCACGAGCGCCTCGCCGTCGCCGTCATCGTCAGCGACTCCTTCGGCCGCCCCTTCCGGCAGGGGACGACCGACGTCGCGATCGGCGTCGCCGGGATCGCGCCGCTCCTCGACCTCAGAGGCCGCCGCGACCGCGTCGGCTACGAGCTAAAAACGACCCAGATCGCCGTCGCCGACGAGATCGCAAGCGCCGCCGAGCTCGTCATGGGCAAGACGGACGGGATCCCGGCGGCGATCGTCCGGGGCCTCGAGCTCGGAGGAGACGGCCATGCTCGAGACCTCGTGATCCCGCCCGACCGGGATCTCTTCCGATGACGATCGGCCGGCGCGTCACCTTCTTCGCCGCCTCGATCCCCGAGCGGATCGTCCGCGCCGCGGCGGCCGTCCTCGGCGGAACCGTCCACGAGAGCGCCGAGCTCATCCTCCCGCGGCTCGCGCGCCGCTCCCGTCTCTACGAGGCGAGCGCGAAGAACCTCCTCCGCATCATGATCGAGGGCGTCGGCCGGGTGGAGCGCGCCCTGCCGGAAGCCGTCGCCGACCCCGACGCACCCTCGCCGAAAGAGCTGGCGCTTCGCAAAGGAGCCGGAAACGTGGTCGAGCTCGGCTCGATCGCCGCGTTCGGCTTCTCGCCCCTCTGGCTGCTCGCCGCCGTCGCCGACCTGACGCACGGCTCACGGGTCTACCTCCAGGCGCTGACCGACGAGCTCAAGGCCTCAGACGTGATCGAGGAGGACCTGGACGTCTCCTCCGTCGACGAGCTCCTCGCCATCCTCGAGGGAACCTCGGGACGCACCGCCCGCCTGATCGACATCCCGCCGGTCGAGCTCGCCGAGCTCCGCACGTCCATCCGCGAGCTCGGCGAGGATGCGACCGACCTTCCCTCGAAGGCCCAGCTCGCGCGCCTGTACGACGGCCTTCGCCGCATCGCCGCCGCCGAGGACCGGTCGCTGCTCGAGATCTCCCAGGGGATCGGCATGGCGTTCGTGACCTCGGCGCGGAAGCTCTCGGACAGGCACGTGAAGGTGCCGTACCGGGAGGACTGGCAGCCGGTCCGCAACGAGGGCTTCGCCGCGTACTCGCTCCGCGTCTCGCGCCCGTACGGCGAGGCCGCCGCCGGACACTTCCACCCCGAGCGCGACACCTACACCGAGCGGGCGCTGGGCCGGATCGGACGCGACACGGACGAGACGTTCGAGTTCTGCGACGAGCTCGACCAGGGCTTCGGCTGGATCGCGAAGGAGAAGCTGCGCCGCAACTCGCATGCGCTCAAGAGCCGCGGCGAGGTCTGGGTCTTCGACCCGGTGCTGTGGGAGCCGGCGCTCGAGCGGATCAGGGAGCTCGGGCAGCCCGCCGGCGTCGTCCAGCTCCTCGACCGACACCCGCGCGACTGTGCCGAGGTCGCCTCGGCGCTCGGCGTTCCGCTCTACGCCGTCCCGCTCCAGGGCATCGCCGCCTCGCCGCTCGAGATCCTCCCGCTCGTCAAGTCGCGTTTCTGGAAGGAGGTCGCGGCCTGGAGTCCGGAGCTTCGTGTGCTCGTCTGCGCCGACGCGCTCGGCACCCTCCGCTACTTCCGCGCGGGGAAGGAGCCGATCGGCGTCCACCCGCTGCTCCGGCTGAGGCCGCCGAAGGGGCTCGCGAGCTACGAGCCGCGCCACATCCTCTGCGGCCACGGAGAAGGCGTCCACGGCGAGCAGGCGCCTGAGGCCCTACGCACAGCGCTCAAGACGGCCCGCCGCCGTCTCCCGAAAGCCTGGACAGGGATGTTCCGGAGCGGCTAGGCGGGCGGCGGCGCGTCGGGGTGCCGCGGCAGGCCGTCGTCGGGCAGCTCCTCCCAGATCGCGCGCGAGTCGACGAACTGGTGGTACTGCGGCCGGATGCACGGGTCGCCCTCGAGCGCTCCGAACCGGATCGAGACCTCCGGGCCCTCCGGCCAGTCGCCGCCGAAGAGGCTCGAGCCGCAGACGGAGCAGAACGCCTTCACCATCCCGCCGCTCGGCCTGAACGACCGGATCAGCTCCTCGCCGGCCAGGAGCCGGAACTGCTCGCGCGGCACGCGACCCTGCGTCAGTCCGAAGGATCCCGAGTGCTTGCGACACCGGGAGCAGTGGCAGTGGCTCGCCCGGAGGAACGGTGTGTCGACCTCGAAGCGGACGCCGCCGCACAGGCATGTACCTCTCACGGTGGTCACGGCGTGACTCTACGTCTACGCGGCGGTGCGGGCGCCGTTCGGGTCGGCGTACCGCGCCTGGATGCGGTCGACGTCGTCCAGGGCCCCGAGGAACGCGTCGAGGATCTCGGGATCGAACGCCTTCCCGCGCTCATAGCGAAGCAGCTCGACCGCCTCGTCCTGCGTGAACGCGCGCGGCCTGTACGGCCTCGAGCTCGTCAGCGCGTCGAAGACGTCGCACACCGCGGCGATCCGCCCCTCGAGCGGGATCTCCTCGCCGCTCAGCCCTTGCGGGTAGCCCGTGCCGTCGAAGCGCTCGTGGTGGCTGAGCGCGATCTCGGCGGCGAGCTGGATCAGCTCGGAGGTCGACCCGCGCAGGATCCGGTGCCCGAGCGTCGTGTGCTCCTCGATCTCCGCCCGCTCGCCCTCGCTCAGCGGCCCGGGCTTGACGAGGATCCGGTCCGGGATGCCGAGCTTGCCCACGTCGTGGAGCAGGCTCGCGGTGCGGATCAGCGAGCAGCGGTCGGGAGGCAGCCCAAGCCGCAGCGCGATCATCCGGCAGAACGCCGCCATCCGCTCGACGTGGAGTCCGGTGTGGAAGTCCCGGAACTCGACGGCGCGCGCGAGCCGGTGGATCGTCTCCTCGCGCGAGAGCGCCAGCTCGAGCGTCCGCTTGGCAACCGTCGCCTCGAGCTCGCGCCTGAGCGCCGCCGACTCCTGCTCGAGTCCCCGGCGATGAAAGGCGTTGGCGACGGCGATCACGAGCTCGGAGTTCCGGAACGGCTTCACGAGATAGTGGTAGGCGCCGGTGCGGAGCGCTTCCTCGGCGAGGCTCGTGTCGTCGTAGCCGCTCATCATCACGACGGCGACGCTCTGGCCCAATCCGCGTAGCTCCGCCGCCAGGTCGAGCCCGGAGCCCTCGGTGCCGAGATCGACGTCGCAGAGGCAGACGTCGATGCCGTCCGAGCGGAGGAGCACGCGCGCGTGGTCGAGGCTCTGCGCGACCTCGCAGCGGTAGCCGTGCCGCAGCAGGACGATCGAGACGAGCTCGCAGACGCTGCGATCGTCGTCGACGACGAGAACTGTGCCCCTGTCAGCGAACGTGGCGGCTCCCTGAAGCGGGTCGTTCGGTGCTCCCGGCGTTGTGGATACCTCCCCCGAATAGATGCCGGTTGCAGGGCTTCCTTGTGGTGTGTGCCTGTGGATTGTTGCCGAATGTGGCGTGCGCTGACAACCGCGCCGAGCGTGCTGAGGGAATGACGGTCGTCCGCGCGCTCGGCGTGGAGTACGAGGCGGAGCTGCAGTTCTCCGGGCTGCTGGAGCTGATGCGGCCGTTGCTCGAACACCTCCCCGAGATCCCACCGCAGCAGGCAGAGGCGTTGAAGAGCGCGCTCGGCCTCGGCGAGCCGCGCCCGTACGAGCGGTTCACGATCTGCGCCGCGACGCTGAGCCTGATCGCCGCGGCCGCCGAGGCGAACCCGCTGCTGATCCTCGTCGATGATGCGCACTGGCTGGATCTCGCGACGGACGACGCGCTGCTTTTTTCGGCGAAGCGCCTCGTGGCCGACTCGGTCGCGATCCTGCTCGCGGTGCGGGAGGGCGGCGAGCGCACATTCGACGCGCCTGCGCTCGAGCAACTCGAGCTCACGACGCTCGGGCCCGAGGACGCGGCCGTGCTGCTTGCCGGCGACGAGGGAGGGGCGGTGGCGTCGCAGGTCGCCCGGCGGCTCTGTACCGCCACGCACGGCAATCCGCTGGCGCTGGTCGAGCTCGGGAACGTCTTGTCGACCGAGCAGCTCGCGGGCCGGGAGCCGCTGCCCGATCCGGTTCCGGCAGGCCCGACGCTCGAGCGCGCGTTCGCCTGGCGCGCGGAGGAGCTGTCCCAGGATTCGCGCCTCGCCTTGCTCGTCGCAGCCGTGTCCCTCTCGGACGAGGTGGAGACGATTGCGGCGGCGCTCGCGCCGCTGGGCGTCAACCGCGGCGCGCTCGAGCCGGCCGAGGACGCGGGCCTGCTCACGCTCGCCGACGGCCGCGTCCAGTTCCGCCACCCCCTCGTCCGCTCCGCCGTCTTCCACGGCGCCCCTCCCTCCGAGCGGCGGTCCGCCCACCGCGCGCTCGCCGACGCGCTGCGCGAGCAGGAAGACCCGGAACGGTTCGCGTGGCATCTCGCGGGCGCCGCGATCGGAGTCGACGAGGAGGCCGCGATCGCCCTCGAGCATGCCGCGCAACAGGCGCAGGAGCGCTCGAGCTACGCGGCTGCCGCCGCCGCCCTGCAGCGTTCTGCCGCCCTCACCGCGGACGAGGATGCGCGTCCCAGGAGGCTGTATGCGGCCGCCGACGCCGCGCTCAGCGCAGGGCGGCCCGACGATGCGCTCGCCTTCCTCGCCGAGCCGCTGACGCAAGAGGATCGGCGCCTCCGTGCAGCGGCGCTCCGGCTCCAGGGGCGGATCGAATACCTCGCCGGACGGCCGAAGCAGGCAGGCGAAGTGCTCGTCGAGGCCTCGAAGCTCCTCGAGGACATCGACCGGCATCTCGCCGTCGAGATCTGCACCGAGGCCTGCAGCGCCCAGCTCGGCGTCGCCGACGCCGAGGGGATGCTCGCCTCAGCCGAGCGGGCCGAGGCGCTGGCCGAGGGACTTTCGAACGGCCACCTCCGCGATCTCGTCACGCTGACCCGCGGCTGGGTGCTCTGCTACGTGGGACGGTCGGACGAGGGAGTGCCGCTCCTCCGCCAGGCGGTGGCGTGCACCGGACCCGCAGGAGGCCCGTCAGGTGGCGCCACTAGGACGTTCTGGGCTACTTCTTGGACACCGCGAAGAGCAGGAACTGCGTGAACTGGGCCGGGGCGAAGTTGTTGTCGCTGACCAGCAGCAGCGAGCGCTTCCCGCCCCGGAGCCGCGGGCCGAACGCCATGCCCTCGACGTTGTCGAGCGGGATCCCGAGCACGTCGAGGTTCAGCAGCAGCGTCTTGCTCGTCTCGCCGTTCCGGCGGAGCTCGGTGAGGTAGAGCTCGATCGTGTTCCCGGTGTCGGGCGCGCCGACGGAGAACGAGCGCTCCATCGTGATCAGGCGCTTCTTGTCCAGCGGGAGCACCTCGACGAGGCCGTTGACCGCGAACTGCGTCGGCGGGACGGGCGGCTCGGCGATCGGATCGGTCAGATACGTCCATTGGCGCTCGAGCCTCTTCCGCTTGACGTCGTACCGGAGCAGCCGCGCGGGGCTCCCGGCCGTGAGCGTCGCGGCCGGCCCGTCCTGGACGAGCGCGGCCTCGGTGCCGGTGAAGAGGTCCCTGCCGCGCGTCGCGGCCGACTCGAAGCCGAGATTCAGCCGCACGCCTTGCGTTCCGGCGGCGTTGGGGTTGAACTCGTCGGGCACCGGGAAGTCGCGGACGAAGGTGCCGTCGAGCTTGTAGAGGCGGATCCAGGGGTTGATGAGCCGGTTCGCGAAGCCCTCGGACGTGATGATCGCCCGCCGCCCGTGCTTCGTCAGCGCGAAGCCCTCGGGGTCGAGGCTGCCGGTCGGGTACGGCGTCCCGTCGGGCTGCTTGAGGGGCGTGACCTTCTTGAACTCGATGTCGCCGGCGCTGAGCTGCCCGTCGGCGATGTCGGCGCGGAGCTTGTAGAAGCGCGCGTTCGCCTGGTCGTCCGAGATGACGTAGAACGTCTTGCCGCCCGCGTAGGCGATCGACGAGAGGCCGCCGACGTTCGTGCCCTGGAACATCGTCCCGGTGGGGATGATCAGCTGGCCGCGGAACTCCAGGGTCGGCGAATGCTTCTTCGGCTTCGACTTCTTCGTGTTGGCGGCGGGCGCGTACGCCGCCGTGACCGCCGTGACAAGCAGCGCGGCCAGCGCAAGCACCGTCCACGCAGTGCGTGAGCGTCCAGTTCCGAGCATCGTGACCTCCCCGTCGAAGGTGTTGCGGCGAGCCTAAACCGTCAGGCCGCGGCGGTGAAGCGCTCGAAGCGGACGGCGAGGCGTTCGCGGTCCGGGTGGTACTCCATCTTCCTCGGGAGCTCGATCGTTCGCCCCTTCGCGTCCTTGAGAACGTCGAGCATCGGGCCGTCTTCCTCCTCGAGGAGCCGCGAAGCGAGATGGACCTCGTAGTCCGGCGAGACGCCGACGAGGTCCTGGTCGTACGCCCGGTGGTGGATGCTGCAGAGGCTGAGGCCGTTCGGGATCTCGGCGAGGCCCTTCGGATCGACGTCCTGGACGATGTGCGCCGCATCGAGCAGGCGGAGCTCCCGAAGGCGGCAGATCGTGCATCGGTCTCGGTAGGCCTGGAGCACGAGCGCGCGGAAGCGGCCTTGGTGGAGCCGTACCCGAGTCTCGCGGACGGCGTACTTGCGCTCGACCGAGATCTCGATCCGCGCCGGCTCAGGCTCCTCGAGCGTGCCGGTCATGCGCCCGGGAGTCACCAGGACACGCCGAGCTGCTGGATCGTCGGCAGTGACGTAGCAGGGGTACTCGACCCGGTACCAGCTCGGGCGAGTCGAGACGAAGTACGCCAGCGGGACGCCGAGGACGTACGCCTGCCGCAGCGCCCGGTTGTCGGGCTGATCGATCGACGCCGGCGCGATACGCGTAGAGGAACCCGTCATCGGTCTCGTCGTCGCTCGTACGGCGACTTGAACGAGGTCTGGATCGAGAGTGCTGCGGGCCCGCTCTGGATCGCCGAGCGGTAGATCCCTTTCTGCCGGTTCAGGAAGGGAACGCGCTTGCCGTGGTAGACGAAGCCGTCGCTGAGGGCGCCGACGAACGGGAGGTCGTCGCCGTACCGAGCGCGCAGGGCGTCGAGGGCGAGGAAGCATCGAACGCGTACCTCCTCGTCTCGTTCGGCCATCGAGGCGATTCTGACTCTTGGTTCCGGCGGCAGCAACGCCTACGCTTGGAGCACGATGACGTCGCGCTCTCGGACGGGCGTGGCGGCGATTCTCGCCGGTGCGCTCTACTTCGCCGGGCAGGGCGGGGAGCTCGTCTTCGGCTCGCCACGTCTCGTGGGCGTCCTGTTCGTCGCCCTCGGGATCGGCGGGTTCGTGGCCCTCGCTGTCGCGCTCTGGGGCCTGCGCGGCGTAATCGAGGGAACGCGCCTCGGGCGTATCGGCTTGCGTCTCGCGCTCTTCGGCGTGGGCCTTCTGTGCGCGTTTGCCGTCCAGGTCGTCATCGAGCAGATCCGGACGGGCGATCTGCCCGGCAACTGGGTCCTCTTCGCGATCGGCCTCCTGCTCATCCTGGTCGGGCAGCTCCTCTTCGCGCGTGACCTCAGGCCCGCGCTCGGCCGCGGATGGGTGTTTCCGATCGTCGCGGTCGTCGGGCTGGTCATGGCGCTGTTTCTCAATTCCGTGGGCCTCCACGACATCGGCCTCTTCGTCTTCGAGGGCGCGTGGCTCGGATTAGGTATCGCACTGCTTCGTCCGACGCAGCGCGAGCCGGAGACGGCCGTCGCGCCGGCCTGACCCTCGGATCCCGGCGGGTTCTTCGCCGTCGTGCTCACGCCGTTGGCTGTGATCGCGATTCGCCTGGCGGTCGGCGCGATGCGGGCTCGTGCCGTTCCGCACGCATAAAGAGGTCTGACCGCCGAGATTGCAACTAGTGTGTGGTTTCGGCGGCCCAGCAAAGGAGGCTCGCATAGCGGCCAAGAAACGCCAGACGTTCGGAAAGATGCAGCGAGAGCGAGAGCGCGCGGAGAAGCGCGCCCTGAAGCAGGAGAAGAAGGACCAGAAGAAGGCGGATGCCATCGCCATGCGCGAGGCGGAGGCTGCCGGCCTCCCGTGGCCGCCGCCGGACACCACAGACGGTCCGGCCGAGGACGACGCCCCGGCTGAAGACGGCGCTCCGGCTGAAGACGGCGCCCCGCCCGTCCAGGCGCGCGAAACCGGCTAGGCGCGATCCGGGCTTGGCCATCGGGCTCGATGGTCGCCTCCTCAGCGACGGCTGCTCCACTGACGTCCCGGCCTTCGGTTAGCTGAAGCCCGAGGCGGCTTAGTCCGCCCGGATTCGGGAAGGACTACGGCGAATGAGCGAGCCGCAGCCTCAACCCCAGCCGGAGCGCGACGAGCCGACGCTCGTCGATCCGGCGCCGCGGGACCTCTCCAAGCGCGACTACTTCGCGATCGTGATCCGCGCGGGCAAGGAGTCCGTGAAGGACCACATCACGAACCTGGCCGCCGCGCTCGCCTACTACGCGTTCCTGGCCATGCCGTCGATCCTGCTGGTCGCCGTCGGCATCTTCAGCCTGGTCGGGCGACGAGGACGGGGTCGACGAGATCGTCGAGCGGCTCGAGGGGATCGTTCCGGACGAGGCCCTGACTCTCATCGAGGAGACCCTGGTGCGCGTGACGGAGTCGCAGTCGAACTCCGGGCTCGCGTTGATCGTCGTCGGGTCGGTGCTCGCGCTCTGGACCGTGACCGGCGCGATGCAGACGCTTATGTGGGCGCTCAACGCCGCGTACGACCGCGAAGAGACGCGCGGCTTCTTCAAGCGGCGTGTGACGGCGCTTGCGATGGTGATCCTGCTGCTCGTCGCCTTCGCTCTCGCGTTCGGGCTGCTCGTGCTCGGACCGCATGTCTCCGGCTGGGTCGGTGACGCGGTCGGGATGGAAGCCCTCGTCAAGTGGCTCTGGTGGACGGCGCAGTGGCCGATCCTGATCTTCGGGCTCCTGTTCGCCTTCGCGGCGATCCTCTACCTGGGCCCGAACGTCGACCACCCGCGCTGGCGGTTCCTGACGTTCGGGACGACGGTCAGCGTCGTCGTCTGGCTGCTCGCCTCCGGTGCGTTCGCGTTCTACGTGAGCCAGTTCTCGTCGTACAACAAGGCCTGGGGGTCACTCGCGGCCGTGATCATCATGCTGACTTGGCTGTGGATCAGCGGGCTCGCGCTGCTCTTCGGCGCGGAGCTGAACGCCGAGGCCGAGCGCAGCCGGGAGCTCCGCCGAGGCGAGCCGGCCGAGACGCAGATCCAGGCGCCGCCGAAGGACTGAATCCGGCCGCTTCGCGGCCCGCGCCTCGACGCACGATCGCGCGGCCTATACCATCGGGCGCAGCAGCACTCAGCGCTCAGAGGAACGAGGCGGGCATGAACGTCTTCGTCGGGAGGCTGCTGCGGATAGGGGCCGTTGCCACGGTGGGGGTTTTGGTCGTGGGCATGGCGGCCTCCGCGACCTGGGGGAAGCGCGGAACCGGCGCCTCGCCTTCTGCGACCGCGCAGTTTCCGCCCTCGAACAATTGCGCCCCGCCGGTCTTCATCCTGAACACCGCCAATTCGGGCTCGTGGATCGGTGTCGCGCCCGGCGTCTCGTTCGTGTCTCAGACCAGTCAGGAGGTCGCCACGTTCCGGGTCGCTGCGGGCTACCGCGTGACATCCGTCTGCGTCAAGACCGGGAGAGGGCTGAACCAGAGCGACCACACCGTCTCGCCGGCACCTCCCGTGAACGGCCTGGCGACGATCACCGTCAGGCTCAGGAGTCAGCTCACCAAGGACGACGACGACGGGGACGATGACGACGACGACAGCGGCGACTCGCTTTGCGGCCGGGGCGACGACGACCCCCGAGACGACGACGATGACGACGGGGGCGACGGCGGAGGCGACAGGAACTGCATCCTCCAGGTCGGTTTCACGTCGCAGGTCGTGCCGCCTCCGCCGCAGCCGATCGTTCCGGTGCTCGAGTGTGTTTCCCGCACGTCGGCTGCGCCCGGGTACGTGGCCTACTACGGCTACTCGAGCCAGAACGCGGGCTCGGTCTCGGTCCCGGTCGGCGGCGAGAACCAGTTCTCTCCGGCGCCGATCAACCGCGGTCAGCCGACGACCTTCCTGCCCGGAGCCCAGGCCGGCGTCTTCAGCGTCCCGTTCGACGGTCAGGCCCTGACCTGGGAGGTACGCGGCCGCAGCGTGACCGCTTCGAGCACGTCGACGGCATGCCAGGGGCTGCTCAGAGCTGACAAGTTGCTCGTACCGGAGACCGACGAGGGCCGCTTCACGCTCCGGATCAACGGTCAGGCGCCAACGCGAGGCCGGGGCGTGCGCGCGGGTGGATCGACGGGAACGATCCCGGTCCCGGCCGGGACGAACACCGTCGACGAGGTCGCGGTCCCGCCGACCGACCTGGCGGACTACGACACTGTCGTCGTCTGCCGGACGGGCGGTGGACAAGGGGCCGTCGTCGCCCAGGCCCAGGCCACGAGCGTCTCCGTCCCCGTGGCGAGAGACGAGTCGGTCGTCTGCCTGTTCACGAACACGCGCAAGGACGAGCCTCCGCCTCCGCCGCAGGTCGATCTCGCGGTCACCAAGACGGTCACCCCGGCAACCGTCGTGCTCGGCGGAACCGTCACGTGGACGGTGACGGTGACGAACAACGGTCCGAGCACCGCGACGGACGTCCTGGTCGTCGACACCCTTCCCCCGGGTGTCAGCTTTGTGGAGGGGTCACTCGAAGTGCCGCCGGACATCGTCTGCGCAGCTTCGACCTGCCGGCTGGCGTCGCTTGCCGTAGGGGCGTCGGCCGCAGTCACCGGGACGTTCGAGACGCTTGCAACCGACATCGGCGAGCACGTCAACGTCGTCAGGGTCGAGTCGGAGGAGACTGACACGAACCCGAGCAACAATTCGGCCTCCGCCGCCGTCCAGGTGACGGCGCCGCCCACGAGCGACGTCAGGCCGGTTCTCGAATGCGTCGAGATCCTCGGGGGTGGCCGCACGCGGGCGCACTTCGGCTACGAGAACCCGGCGAGCATTCCCGAGGTCGTCCCGATCGGGCCGCGGAACTTCTTCGCGCCGACGCCGGGGAACCGCGGACAGCCCGATCAGTTCTTCCCCGGCCTCTGGGTCGACGTTCTTCAGGTCGACTTCGAGGCCGAGAGCCTGACCTGGGCGGTCGACGGGCGCACTGCGGTTGCGAGAGCCACCTCGCCCCGATGCCCGGGGACGCTTCGAGTCGACAAGGCCCTGCTCCCCAGCGACGATCCAGGGCGGTTCAACCTCGAGATCGACGGAGAGCCGGCCGGTACGGGAACGAACGTCGGCGAGGCCGGAACGACGGGCGATGTCGGCGTCGAGGCGGGGACGCACACAGTCGGCGAAACCGGCGCCGCGGGCACGGACCTCGCGGACTACGTCATCTCGGTCGTCTGCCGGGACCGGCGAGGCGCCGGCGACGTGATCGCCGAGGGAACGGGCGTGCCCTTGGCCGTCGACGTCGCGTCCCGCGCGGCGGTCGTCTGCGTCATCCGCAACGAGCGTCGCCCGCCCGGGCCCCAGCCGCCTCAGCCGCCTCCGCCTTCGCCTCTACCGCCGCCGCCCCCGCCGCCCCCGCCGGGTCCGCCCAGGGCCGATCTCTCGATCGTCAAGAGCGCGAGTCCGGCGACCGTCGACGTCGGCCGCGCGTACACGACGCGGATCGTGGTTCGGAACGAGGGGAACGCTCCAGCCACGAATGTCGTCGTCGCCGAGTTCGTCGGCCCGGGGACGGTGTACCTGTCGGGTGAGCCGTCACAGGGGTCGTGCTCGGCCGAGACGCAGAGCTGCAATCTGGGCACGATCGCTTCAGGGAGATCGGCGACGATCACCGTCCGGGTTCTGGCGACCGTCCTCGGCGCGCGGGTGAACATCGTCGTGGCTCGGCGGCCGCCGTCCGAGATCCACGTTCAGGACAACCACGCGTCCGCGATCGTCCGCGTGATCGGGGCGTTCCAGACCCCCCAGGAGCGGTGCCGCTCGCTGCGGCTCAGCCGGCGATCGGCCACGGCCTCGAAACCACTCCGCCTCGCTGTCAGCGCCCGCGATGCCTTCGGCAGATCGCTCGGACGCGTGCTGCTCACCGTGCGAGGCGCCGGCGTCTCGGCTTCGGCCAGGACCGACCGGCGGGGCCGAGCGAGATTTCGCGTCCGCCCAGACCGCGGCGGCCTTCTGGCCGTGCGAGCGCCGCGCAACCGGTTCTGCACCGGTCGCGTCAGCGTTCGGCAGGGGGGTGTGGCCGGGCTCCGGTTGCCGTTTACCGGCTAGCCGGAGCCCGTCCGCAGTCGTTCGTTAGGCCGCGATTTCGACGCGGTCCCCGAGCAGCTCGTGGAGCCGCTTCAGGGCGCTCGCCTCGAGCTGGCGGACGCGCTCGCGCGTCAGGCCGAGCTCGCGCCCGATCTCCTCGAGGCTCGTCATCGACTCGGTGTCGCCGAGTCCGAAGCGCAGCTCGAGGACGCGCCGCTCGCGCTCGCTCAGCTCGCCGAGCGCGTCGCGCAGCCGGTCCCGCTCCAGCGAGATGTCGGCGAGCTCGATCGGATCCTCGGCCGCGGTGTCGGCGAACAGCTCGCCGAACTCCCGCTCGCCGTCGCCGACGAGCTGGTTGAGGGAGGCGGAGACCTCGACGGCCTCGAGCGCCTCCTTCGCGTGCTTCAGCTCGAGCTGGGCGACCTTGGCGAGCTCCTCGACGGTCGGCTCCCGGCCCTGCTCGGCGAGGAACCGCTGGCGGGCCCGCCGCATCTTCATCCGGCGCTCCTGGACGTGGACGGGGATGCGGATCGTCGCGGACTGGTTCGCGACCGCGCGCTGGCAGGCCTGGCGGATCCACCAGGTCGCGTAGGTCGAGAACTTGAAGCCCTTGCGGTAGTCGAACTTCTCGACTGCCCGGTTCAGGCCGATGATCCCGTCCTGGATCAGGTCGCCGAGCGCGACGCCGTGACCCTGGTACTTCTTCGCGTTCGCGACGACGAGACGGAGGTTGCAGTTCACCATCCGCTCCTTGGCCGCGCGGTCGCCGCGCTCGATCTGCTTCGCGAGCGCGACCTCCTCGGCGGCGGTCAGCAGCGGGTAGCGACCCATGTCGTTGAGGAAGAGCTGGAGCGAGTCCGTCGTCCCGCCGGAGCCGGGCGTCAGGTCGAGCTCGGGCTCGTCGGTCGCGGAATCCTCCTCGATCTCGACGTCGGCCTCATCGAGGGCAGCGCGAAGCGCCCCGACGGCCTCCTCGTCGAGCTCGAACTCGTGCACAAGGGCGTCGATCTCCGTCGTGCGGACGGATCCGCGCTCCTGCGCGTTGTGGATGAACGTGGCGACAGCCTCGTTCGTATCGAGGGCGTCAGTGCCCATGGCAAGTTCAGTCAGCATCAGTGCTCCGTTGTTTCGTTTGGGGGCGGCGCGCGCACGCTTGCGGTGCGGCAGGCGCGCCGATCTGTAGGTATTAACGCATTGGAGCAGCGTTTTCTGCCCCTTCGCCACGATTCATACGAAACCTTTACGGCCGCTCAATCAGACTGAACCTTGCGAGCGCCTAGGAGGCTGTTGGGGGAGCGGCCTGCGGCTCGGCTGACCTCTCCGGGCGCTCCTCGCGGTTGGCGCGCAGGACGTCGAGCTCGAGGCCCTTCATCAGCCACGAAGCCCCGAACGCCCACACCGCGACCGCCTCGGCGATCAGCAACCCCTTGTCCGGCCAGCCGGCGATGCCCTCCAGCGCGGCAAGCCCCAGCGCGGCGGCGATGAGCCCGGCGCAGACGAGGTGGTAGCGCCGCCAGAACGAGGGCGGCAGATTGCCCTTCTTCGGCGGCGGTTTGGAGAAGTAGTAGGAGATCACCGCCAGTGAGGCGATGAAGATCGCAGCGGCGCCGTAGTGGATCCACTCCACGGTCGTGGCGCCGATCAGATCCTGCATCGGGGTCTCGCCGACGCCTCGCGGCCGTCCGGTCGGGAACAGCGCGACGACGACGACGGCGGCGCCGGCGTAGATGCTCAGCCTGTTCTCGCGCGAGCGCTCGGCGACCTTGTAGGTGAGGAGGAAGACCCCGATCGCGCACAGCGCGCCGACGAACACCTCGCGCATCCCCGAGTAGTAGTACGAGCTCAGCGAGCCCCGGGCGAAAGGCCGGTCGTCGAACAGGGCCCACACGCCGAGCACGAGCAGGAGCGGGACCGCGATGCCCAGGACCCCGACGGCGACGCGCATGATCAGGTACGAGCGGACGTAGCGCTCGGCGGACGGCGCCGTCTGGCGAGGTTGAACCTCGACGTCCGGCCACAGGAGCTCGCGCATTGGCGCCTGCGACCGTAGTCCACTCCGGGCCGTGCTTCAAGGCGGGCTATGACGGTCAGGCTCGCGCGCAGGTCCGCCCGAATGGCGATTGACCGCGGCGCCCCGCTCTCGTAACGTCTGTCACTCAACTCAACTGCGGCGAAGGCCTACCGGCCGGGGGAGCGCCTCTCTGCGAAAGGACAGTCGATGACCGTCTACAAGGGCGTCCTCCACGAGATCTCGGAAGGCGAGACGATCTCCTCCGAGGGGACCGGCGGCTACTTCACGCACCGAATGGGCATCACACGGTTCCACAGGACCGGCGTCGATCCCCAGAAAGGCTTCATTCGCCGGGAGATCGTGCGGATCGGCGACACGCGGATCCGGAACGTCATGCTCATGCCTCAGTACGACACGCTGCTCCGGGAGGCGATGGGCAAACCGGTGGCGATCAGCGTCGACGGCGAAGACCCGGAGAGCTTCGAGCGGCACACCGTGCTCGCAATCCGCACGCCCGACGCGGGAGTGCGGAGGCCTCCGCTCGGGGCCATGATCGTCGGGTCGCTCATGCTGCTGTTCAGGTTCTGGCTGACGGCGATCGTCGGCGGATTCGTCGTGACCTTCGTCGCCGTCTTCGCCGGAGTCTTTGTCAGCAAGCTCCTCGGCGACGATGGGGACATCGGCATCGTCGTCGGGCTCGGATTCGGGAGCGCTGTTCGTCCTCTTCTTCCTGCTCAAGCCGTTCCAGCTCATCTTCAAGACCTTCAGGCTGCGAGGCGCGCGCCTCACGCTCAACGGTGAGCTCGTCGAGGGGTTCTCGGCGACGTACAGCGCCTAGCTGCGAACGACACATAGCCTGAACTCGGCAGAATCGGCTGAGTGATCAGTCGGGTTCTCTCCCCTGTCCTCGTGGGACGGCAGGACGAGCTCTCCGAGCTCGAGGACGCGCTGCTCTCGGCGAACCGGGGGGACGGCAGCCTCGTTCTCCTCGGAGGGGAGGCCGGGATCGGGAAGACCCGCCTCGCGCGCGAACTGGCACGGAGGGCACAGAAGCTCGGGTGCGACGTCCTCTGGGGAAGCTGCTCGGAGGCCGAGCTCCCGCTGCCCTACCTTCCGTTCGTCGAGGCGATCGGAGCGCAGCTCGACGAGCAGGACACGGACGCCCTGCGCGCCGAGCTCGGCCCCATGGTCGCGGAGCTGGCTCAGGTCTTTCCGCAGCTGGGGGAGGGAGTCGCATCCCCGGAGACGGGCGACCAGGCGCAGGCGAGGCTGCGGCTCTTCGAGTCGGTTGTCGCGCTGCTCGACCTCTGGGCGCGCGAGCGCACCCTGCTCGTCGTCCTCGACGACGTCCACTGGGCTGACAGCTCCACCCGTGAGCTGCTCGAGTACGTCGCTCGGCGCCTTGCCAAGAGCCGCGTGATGCTGCTGGCCACCTACCGAAGCGACGAGCTCGACCGCCTCCATCCTCTGACGCGAACCGTGCAGACCTGGCGACGCGGAGGCCTCGCGGAGGCCGTCTCCGTCCAGGCGATGCCTTCCTCGCAGGTTGCGGAGATGATCGCGGCGATCCTGAGCGCGGACGACGTGAGCCCGGAGCTCGTCTCGCTGGTCCACGAGCGCTCCGAAGGGAACCCGTTCGTCCTCGAGGAGATGCTGCGAGAGGCGCTCGACCGGGGTGAGGTCTTTCAGTCGGATACGGGTTGGGACCGGCGGTCACTCGACACATTCCAGCTCCCGGAGACCGTGCGCGAGACAGTCCTTCTCCGCCTCGGCCGGCTCGACCACGAGCACGTCGAGGTGCTCCGGGCAGCGGCGGTCCTCGGGCGCTCGTTCGACTACGGCCTGCTCGTCGAGGTGGCGGAGTCGGATGAGCGTTCCGTCCTCGCCGCGCTCGAGACCGCCGTCGAGCATCAGCTTCTCGACGAGGAGCCCGGCCCGACTCACCGCTACAGCTGGCGGCATGCGCTGACCCAGGAGGCGATCGCGGGCGACACGGTGCTCCCGAAGCGCCTCCGCGCGCACTCCCGGGCCGCCGACGCGCTGCTCGAGTCGGGAGGCAGCGCGTTGGTGGTGGCCCGCCACCTCATCGCCGCCGGTCGCGAGCGGGAGGCCCTCGACGCCTGCCTCCGGGCGGCTGACGAAGCCGAGCGGGCCTCGGGGTTCGACGAAGCCAATGGGCTGCTCGAGCGAGTCCTTCCCCACGTCGAGGATCCGCACGACCGAGCTCTGCTGCTCTACAGGATGGGCCGCCTTCGCTGGCTCGACGGCGAGCCGGCGGCCGGGGAGCAGCTCCTGGTCGACGCGGTCCGGCGCCTGGACGAGCTGGGGCTCGCGATCGAGGCGGCGGAGGCGCGGGTTCACCTGAGCCGCTGCTACTGGGAGCTCGAGCGGCCCGACGAAGCGATGCAGGCCGTCGAGCAGGCCCGCGAAGCGCTGGAGCAGGAAGGCCCGTCGGCCGTGCTCGCGCTCGCCTACATCCGCATCGCCGGCTTTCATGCCTTCAAACTCGACTACGAGAGCTGTCGCGTGTCGGCCGAGCGCGGTGTCGAGATCGCCGAGCAGGCCGGAGCTGACCTCGAGCGCGTCTGGGCCCTTTCGTTCCTCGCGCTCGGCTACTTCGGCACCGCCCACGAGTTCGAGCTCTTCGACCGGATCTACCGGGAGGCAATCGAGAAGGGCTACTCGATCATCGCCGGAAACACCATCCACAACGAGATCTGGGATCGCGTCCACACCCTTGCCGGTGGGGTCGGCCACGCCTCTGAGAGATACGACCACGTGTCCTTCCTCGCCCGGACGATCGGTGTCGAGATCTCGAAGAGCTGGGCCGACCTGGCCGAGGGCTCGCCGCGAAGCGCGTTCGAGCAGGCTGACCTGGCGATCGCTCGACACGCGAGCCTCGGAAATCCCAAGTTCGAGTGGCGGTCTCGCCTCGCCGCCGCCGAGGCGCTGCTCGAGCTCGGAAGGACCGCGGACGCAGCGGAGGCACTTCCACCGCCTTCACCCAGCAGCGATCTCCAGGACATCGTGTACGACACCCCGGCACGAGTCGGGGTCGCGATCGCGCTCGGGCGGGGACGAGGAGGCGGCGGAGGTCGGGCGGCGAGCGGCGAGCCACGATGAACTGCTTCGCGTCCGCGGGACGGTCGTGCACGCGGTGGAGGGACTGCTCGCGGGCGGAATGCTGGACGAGGCTGAAGATGTGCTCAGCAGAGCGAAGCGGGCGCAGGTCGACCTGGGGCAAGCGGGGCTCGAGTACGCCGAAGGGCGGATCTTGCTCGAGTCCGGGCAGGCGGCCGACGCTCGACCGCTGCTCGAGGTTGCGCTGACCGCGTTCGAAGAGTCCGAGCTGCGGATCTGGGCGTGGCGGGCTCGTGTGCAAGCGGGGGAGGCCGCCGCTCGGTCCGGCGATGAGGACGCCGCGCGCGGTTTCCTCGTGCCGTGCGTCGAGCAGGCACATCGCGCCGGTGCGGTCCGGGTGCGGGACGAAGCCCTCGCCGTCGCGGCTCGCTTCGGCCTCGAGGTGCCGGCGCCCGAAGAGGAACCGGACGTCGCTGCGCCCGCGCTCCTCACGGCCGGTGAGCGCCTGGTGACGTCGATGTTCGCGGACGTCCGGGGCTACACGCCGTTCGCGGCGGCCAGCGCGCCGGAGGAGCTTGCCGACCGCATGACCACGCTCCATCGCTGGGCGGCCGCAGAGGTCGGCAAGCGCCAGGGCATCGTCGACAAGTTCGCCGGCGACGCGGTCATGGCGACCTTCAACGTGACCGGCGCGCGGCTCGACCACGCCATGCAGGCGCTCGATGCCGCGCTCGCGCTCCGTGACAAGGCCGCGTTGATGGATCTTCCGGTCGGAATCGGCATCGCCGTCGGCCCGGCCGTGGTCAGCCGTTCCGTCGACGAGGGAAACGTGAGCGTCCTCGGCTCGACGACGAACCTCGCCGCGCGCCTGCAGACCGCCGCCGGCGGGGGAGACATCCTGCTGAGCGACGAGGCGTACCGCCGGGTGTCGTCGTGGCTCGCCGAGCGTGGACTGACCGCGGAGCCTGAGGAGCTGGAGCTGAAGGGCTTCGACGGCGCGCAGCCGGCGTACCGGCTCCCGAACCCCGTTCCCTCATGAGGACCGCCGCGGCGCCGGTCGAACAGGAACACCGCGTCACACCGCGAGAGCTCTTCTTCGACCTCGTCTTCGTATTCGGGTTCACACAGGTCGCGACGCTGCTCACCGACGACCCGACGTTCGCCGGGCTCGGCCACGGCGTGCTCGTGCTGGCAGCGCTCTGGTGGACGTGGTCGGCCTACGCCTGGCTGACGAACACGGTCGACCCCGAGGAGGGCGTAGTCGGGGCCGCGCTGCTGATCGCGCTGATTGCGATGTTCGTCGCGGCGCTTGTCGTTCCGGGAGTGTTCGAGGACGACGGCGTGCTCTTCGGCGCCGCCTTCCTCGTCGTCTGGGCGATGCACACCGCGCTCTACGCCCTCGCCGGCCGCGGGAGCCGCGACCTGCTCGGTGCCGTGCTCCGGCTGGCGCCGTGGACGCTGCTCGGCGCGACCCTGATCCTGCTCGCGGGCTTCACGGACGGCGCGCGCGCCTGGCTCTGGCTCGCCGCGCTCGTGTGCGCCTACGGCGGCGGCGCGATCAGCGGGGCGACGGGCTGGCGGGTGCACCCGTCGCACTTCGCGGAGCGCTACGGCATCGTGATGATCATCGCGCTCGGCGAAGCCTTCATCTCGATCGGGATCGGCGCGACCGGGATCGGGATCGGGCCGGGCGAGGTCGCGGCCGCGGTCCTCGGGATCCTGGTGGCCGCCTCGTTCTGGCTCGCCTACTTCGACTTCTTCTCGATCCGCGGCGAGCAGCTCCTCCACGAGCGCGAGGGCCCGGAACGCATCGCGCTCGCCCGCGACCTGTACGCGTACGGGCACTTCCCGATGATCGTCGGCATCGTGCTCTTCGCCTTCGCGATGAAGACGATCGTCGGCCACGTCGGCGAGGAACTCGACTCCGTCGCGGCGTTTGCGCTCTGCGGCGGGAGCGCGCTCTACCTGCTCACGTACTCGGGGATCCGGTCGCGCCTCTTCGGGCGCCTGTCGCTGAGCCGCGGTCGCTTCACGGCCGCGCTCGTGCTCTTGCTCCTGCTACCGGTTGCGACGGCGGTTCCGGCACTCGCGGCGCTGGCGCTCGTCACCGCCGTCTGGCTGGCGTTGCACGCGTACGAGCTCGTGTGGTGGCGCGAGGCCCGCGCGGAGCTGCGCTCGGCTCTCGCGTCGACGGAGGGCTAGAGTCGTTCGGACCTGTCGGAAAAGGAGGTAGTGATGCCGTTCGCACGAGTCGTTTCCTTCGATGGCGTCAGTAGCGGCCGGATGGCGGAGATGCAGCGCGAGATGGAGGGAAGCGAGCGCCCGGACGACGTGCCGGCCAAGGAGATCGTCGTCCTCCATGATCCGGAGGCCGAAAAGGCACTCGTCGTCGTCTTCTTCGAGACGGAGGACGACTATCGGCGCGGCGACGAGGCCTTGAACGCCATGCCGGCCGGCGACACCCCCGGTCAGCGCACGTCGGTTGCGAAATACGAGGTCGCGTTCCGCATGGCTGACTAGCTACGGTCCAGCAGGGGCGTGAGACGATCGTCGCCGGTGGCGTGGACTGAGTTCACCACACACGACGACGGGGCCCTGATCGCCGGCCGCCGCGCCGGCGATGGGCCGCCGGTTCTCCTGCTGCACGGCGGGCCGGGGCTCGGCTTCGACTACCTGCGCGATCTCGCCGACGAGCTGGCGCAGGAGAACGACGTCGCCTGGTACCAGCAGCGAGGGCAGGAACCCTCGGCGGTGGAAGGGCCCTACACGGTGGCGGCGGATGTCGAGGATGCGCGCCGCGTCCTCGACGCGCTCGACTGGGAGCGGGCGTATGTCGTCGGCCATTCGTGGGGCGGGCATCTCGCCCTTCACGTCGCGGAGACGATGCCGGAGCGGCTTCTGGGCGTGCTCGCCGTCGACCCGCTCGGCTCGATCGGCGACGGACGCTGGCCGGAGTTCGACGAAGAGATCTTCCGCCGGACGCCGGAGCACGTGCGCGCGCGGGCGCGCGAGATCGACGAGCTCTCGATGGCCGGCGCGGCCGACGACGAGCTGGCGCTCGAGGGGATGCGCCTCGTGTGGCCTGCGTACTTCGCCGATCCGGAGCGTGCACCGCCGATGCCCGAGCTGCGAATCGCGAGCGAGCGCTCGGGCGAGATGGTGCCGTCGATCCTCGCGGAGCTGCCGGCACTCGAGGCGGGGCTGCCGGAGATTCGTGTCCCGGTCGGCTTCGTCCACGGCGCTACGGAGCCCGATGCCGCTCGGCGCCTCGACAGACGCGGCGGAGCGGATTCCAGGCGCGTGGGTCGAGGTGGTCGAGGGCGCCGGTCATTTCATGTGGGTCGAGGCGCCCGGCGCTGTTCGCGTAGCGCTTCGGCGCCTCACACGCAACTAGCGGAGGGTCAACCCGGGAGGGCGATGACGAGGACCACGTGCGCGACGAGTGCAGCTACCGCCACGATGGCGGTGCGCGACACGAAACGCTTGCTCCGCAGCCGGATCCCGAAGATGCCGACTACCGCGAGCACTGCGACCGGGAGCAGGTATGGGAGCGGAGTCGTCCACTCCGACGGCTCGCCGGAGCTCAAGAAGTCTCCGATGCCGTCGCAGTAGGTCTCCTTCACAGAACCGTCCTCGAGCTCGAGGTTCTCGGCGCTGCAAGCCAGGTGGTTGACGGGCCCCACGAGCGCGACGACGGCGCCACACCAGAGGAGGACGAAGCTTCCCCACCAGAGGGCGAGTCGTCTGCGGCTCGGGTGCACGACTCGCAGATCGGCGGACGGGCCACGAACCTAAAACTCGCATGGGCCGGCGTCGAGAGTGTCGCCGGCGAGCGGGTGCGCATCGCTGGCGCGCGTTACCGTGGCGGTGTGCGCGAGCTACAGAGTGGACTCTGGCACTGGCAGGCGACGCACCCGGGCTGGCGGCCGAGCGAGCCGTGGGATCAGAACGTCTCGTCCTACGCGATCGACGACGGCGGGCGCCTGCTCCTCTTCGACCCGATCGCCCCGCCGAGCGAGATCGACAAGCTAGCGGCCGGACGCGAGACAGCGGTCGTGCTGACCGCGCCGTGGCACGAGCGCGACGCGCGGGGCCTGGTCGAGCGGCTCGGCGTGCCCGTCTACACGCCGCAGCCCGATACCGCGGAAGACCTCATGCGGCAGTTCGGCATCACCGCGGAGCAGGCGGGCGACGGGAGCCCCGACGTCGTCTGGCTCCTCAAGGAGGGGATCGGCGAGGCGCACCTGTACGCGGCGGGCGACCGGCTGGACGTCGGTGTCGAGGCGTTTCCCGGGCAGAAGCGGAACGACCTGGTGCTCTGGATCGAGAGCCATCGCGCGGTCATCGCCGGCGACACGCTCGTCGACTTCGGCAGTGGGCTCGGGATCAATCCCCGGTGGCTCCACCCGGACATGCCGCGGGAGCGGGTCGTCGAAGGCTTGCGTCCGCTGCTCGAGCTGCCTGTCGAGCACGTGCTCCCGGCGCACGGAGCGCCGACGGACCGTGCTGCGCTCGAACGCGCACTCTCCTGACGCCCTCTACGGCGTGTACAGCTCGGCGCCGGCGACCGGCTCGCTGCCGCATCCCTTGGGCGAACAGTTCGCCAGCCTCGTGCCCCCGACACTGAGGACCTGTCCGTTGGGAAGCAGGGCAAGGGCGGAGCCGCCGACGAGGGAATGGACCCTCGGGCCTGTTGCAGCCCACGTCCCGGTGGCAGGGGAGTAGACGCCGCCCGCCTCGCCGCCCCCGGCTCGGAGCACGCGCCCGTCCTGCAGGAGCACGGCCTCAGGGCCCCAGTAGTCGGTCATCCCGCCGGTCGGAGTCCACCTGCCCGAGGCCGGGTCGTAGAGCTCGGCGGAGAGGCCCGCCGTTCCGAACGGGTTCCCCCCGCCGGCGACGAGCACGCGGCCGTTGCCGAGCAGCGTCGCGCTCGCACGCTCGCGGGCGGTTGTCATTGGGGCTATGCGCCTCCAGCGTCCGCGGACGGGCTCGTAGAGCTCGGCGTCGCGGAGCCAGCCGTTACCAAACCCACCCGCGACCAAGACGGTGCCGTCGGGCAGCAGCGTCGCCGTGTGATTCCGGCGGGGCGTCCGGAGGCCGCCGGTCGACGTCCAGCGGCCGGTTGCCGGGTCGTACAGCTCGGAGCTCGACTGCACGCCGGTGCCGTTACCCGAGAAACCACCGACAACGAGCACGCGTCCATCGCGAAGGAGCGTGGCGGTGAAGTCGTAGCGATCGACACTCATGCTCCCGGTCGGCGTCCAGCGGTTCGTCGCAGGGTCGTACAGCTCGGCGCTAGCGGTGTACGCGCCGCCGCCGGCGACGAGCACACGCCCGTCTCGGAGACGGACGGCCTCGTGGAGCCAGCGCGGCTGATTCAGCGTCCCGCCCGCGATCCAAGTCGGGGTCAGCGGGTCGTACAGCTCGGTAGTGGACTCACCGACTCCGCCGACCACGAGCACGCGGCCGTTCGCGAGCGGCGTCGCGGTCAGGTTGTCGCGCGGGATCGCCATGCTCGCTGTCGCCGACCAGCTGCCCACTGCTGTGCTCGCAGACGAAGCAAGCGGTGCGGCAGCAATCGCGAGCGCTGCGCAGAGAACGGACGCTGCGGCCTTGGTCCTCACAATCAGGCCCCCCTTCGCCTGGATGAACGAGGCGAGCCTAGGCAGTACACGTCGGGCCTGCCATTACAAGACCCTTAAAAGATCGCGAACGGCTAGCGGCGGGCCGGACGCTCATTACTCCGCGGTGCGCTGAGGGCCGCCTAGAGCGAGACCAGAGCCACCAGAAACAGGACGAACGCCGTCCAGGTCGCCGCGGCTTGGATCCAGTTGATCGCAAAGTAGCGTCGCCGCCCCGCCTCCCAGTCCGCTGGCATCGCCTCTGGGTCCCAGGCCAACATCACGTCGTAATGCGGCTCCTTCCACACGTTGGAGACGATGTACACACCGAAGATCACAGAACCCAGCCCGATCACGGTGAGCACGAACGAGGTGGAGCCGGGATCGTCCCAGAGGGTCACGAGCGCGACGATCGGCGCGACGCCCATCCCGATCGCGCAGACGTAGTTGAACCAGGCCTTTCTCGCAGACCCAAGGAACGCTCCCATGAAGTTCCGGAAGTCCCGGCCGTCCATCGCTGCCAGCAACGGGTGCAGGATTGTGGTCAGCATCCCCAAGAGGCCAGACCAGAGCCCCGAGAACACGACCGACGCAGCGAGCGCCCACTCCTCACCCGTCATGTGCGCTCAACCATGGTGCGGAGGACATCCCCGCTCTTAGTACGAATGCGGTCTTCGACTGTAACCAGATGGTGGTTCAGCTCGTCGACGGTCGAGACCTCCGCGCTCAGCGAAGAGCCTGCTCGAACCGCGGGTCGTCGCGTACAGCGGCGAAGTCGTCGTCTCTGCGCGCGTCCTCGCGGAACCGCGGGAACAGCTCGACGGACCGCCGGAGGTGGGCGAACGTTTCGTCGCCGGTGTCTCCCGCGAGCGTTGCGAAGCACGCGTAGTTGTAATTCAGGCCCGCGTGGTCCGGCATGTGCTCGAGGGCACCCCGGACCGCTTCGAGCGCGTCGGCGTAGCGCTGTTCGCCGTAGGCGTTCATGGACTCGCTGTGGAACGGCCACGCGTCACCCCAGTCGATCCCCTGGTACGCCTCGCCGGGTGTGGCGCCGACGGCGAGGACGGTTCCGTTCCCGGTCGCCTTCCGCCGCGACTCCGGCTTGACGAACACGAATGTTCCTGGGGGCGCGTCGACCGTCTCGCCGTCGACCTCGAAGGTCGCCTTCCCGTCGAGCACGATGTACAGCTCCTCCTGGCCCGTCCCGGCCTCGTCGTGCTCGTTGATGAGTGTGCCGTCCTCGCCGGGCGTGTAGGCGTTGATTCCGAATGCGTGGATCCCGAGGTGCTCGCGCACCGGAATATCTCTGCCGCGCCGCTCGATGTCGTCGAGCTGCGTGACTTGCCAGTTCGGCTTGTCGTTCATCCGATCACCTCCGTATTGCGCGCTTCGGTGCGAATCGTCGATCGTAACCGCCGTCGAGCACGTCGCCTGACGCACTAGTCTCCGACGATGACGCTCATCGTCAGAGAGTCGCCGCGGATGCGGTTCCAGGCTTAGAGGAGACGCAGCATGGAGCGCTTCACCGGCGGTTGTCTGTGCGGCAACGTCCGAATTGTGGCGTCGGGACGCCCGTACCGGGTCGGCCTTTGTCACTGTCTCGACTGCCGCAAGCATCATGGAGCCCTTTTTCACGCTTCCGCGGTGTTCCCTGAGGATGCGGTGACGATCGATGGCGAAACACGCGACTACGCCGGGCGGTTTTTCTGTCCCCGCTGCGGCTCGTCCGTTTTCTCACGCAGCGCAGACGAAATCGAAGTGAACCTGGGCTCCCTGGATGCCCCTGACCAACTGACGCCAACCTACGAGCTCTGGACCATCCGTCGCGAGTCCTGGTTGCCGCCGTTTCCGCTCACGAGACGATACGACCGCGATCGTGACGCCACGGGTCGCTCTGAGGAGTAGGTCGCACGAACGCTGCGAAGGCGCCGTTACGAGCGGTCGCCTTGGCAGTGGTGACCGCTGCGCGTCGCGAAAAGGAGCGGCGCCATGACCAAGGTGGTCGCCATCATGTCGATGTCTCTCGACGGGTACGTCGCCGACGCGAACGACGGGGTCGCCGAAGTTTTCGACTGGTACTTCTCGGGCGACGTCGAGGTCCCCACAGCGAGCACGACATCCGGCATGACGTTCCGCGTCTCGGCGCCGAGCGCCGACCACCTGAGGGGCTTGACGGCTGAGGTCGGCGCCATGCTCACCGGTCGGCGCACGTTCGAGCGCGCCGACGGCTGGGGCGGCCGGCACCCGTGGGATGTGCCCGCTTTCGTCGTCACCCACCAGGTGCCCGACGGCTGGCCACGGCCCGGCTCGACGGTCCAGTTCGTCACCGACGGGATCGAAAGCGCCGTTGCTCGAGCGAAATCGGCTGCCGACCCGAAGTCCGTGGGAGTGCACGGCGCCCAAACGATCCAGCAGTGCCTGGACGCCGGGCTGCTCGACGAGATCCACATCGATCTGGCTGCCGTGTTGCTAGGCGGAGGAGTGCGGCTGTTCGACCACCTCGCGAACACACCGGTCGTCCTCGGGAATCCGACAAGTCGTCACCGGTGTGGGTGTCACGCATCTGCGCTATCCCGTGCACACGTCGTGACTCAGAGGGACTCACCAGAGGCGCAACGCCTACGAGCGAAGGAGCAGCCATGAGGTTTCTTCTCACTTCCGCCGGCATCACCAACACGAGCATCGACAACGCTCTGGTCGACCTCCTCGGTAAACCGATTGCCGAGTCCAACGCCCTCTGCATTCCAACCGGGGTGCAGCCCTTCCCCGGCGGACCTTCACACGTCTACCGGTTCATCAACGGATCAGCCCCCGGCCCCATGTGCGAACTGGGTTGGAAGTCGTTGGGCGTGCTGGAGCTCACCGCGCTGCCCAGCATCAAAGAAGAGAATTGGATTCCTGAGGTCCAGGAGACTGACGCTCTGCTGGTTTGGGGCGGCAGTCCCTTGTATCTGTGCTACTGGATGCGGCAGTCCGGACTGGCCGACCTCTTGCCGTCGCTGCGCGCGCGAGACGGTCTACGTCGGCACGAGCGGCGGGGCCATGGTCGCGACTCCCGACTTCGGAGGAGAGACCTACGACGACAGTGACCCGCTCACGGGCAGCGATCGAGCGCTGGGACTGGTTGATTTCTCGGTGTTTCCGCACCTGGAGCACGAGGATATGCCGGACACTTCCCTGGCCAACATCGAAAGATGGGCCGCCGGGATACCAGTACCGGCGTACGCGATCGACGATCAGACCGCCATCAAAGTGACCGACGGCACCGTCGAAGTCGTCTCCGAGGGGCACTGGAAGCTGTTCACCCCCAGCCCGGAAGAAAGCGAATCGGGCTAGGAGACAACGCGCGCTCGGCTGGGCCAGTGTGCGGGAATGTCACCTGACCGCCTTGGGCGATTGTGTCGCCGCCTGGTGACGTGTTGCTTATCCAGACCGGCAGGCGTAGTCTCGCGCCCAAGTCCCCTACCCACGGAGGTGTCCTCATGACCACCACCAGCGTGCTCCCTGACGTCGGGATCGAGCTTCGGGAGGGTTACGCCGAGGTCGGCGATGTGAACTTGCATTACGTCGAGGCCGGTGACGGGCCGCTGATCGTTCTGCTGCACGGCTTCCCGGAGTTCTGGTTCGGTTGGCGGCTACAGATCGAGCCGCTCGCGGCGGCGGGTTTTCGGGTCGTCGCGCCCGACACGCGTGGCTACAACCTGTCATCGAAGCCAGAGGACTTCGAGGCCTACGCCGTCGACCTGCTCGCCGCCGACATCCGCGGCCTCATCGGAGAACTCGGTGCGGAGTCCGCGCTGTTGGTCGGTCACGACTGGGGCGGAACCATCGCCTGGACCACCGCGATGAACCACCCCGAGGTGGTCGACCGACTCGCCATCCTCAACGCGGCCCATCCGCGGCGGCTTCAACAGGGACTGCGCAACCCGAACCAGCTCCGGAAGTCCTGGTACTTCTTCTTCTTTGCGCTACCGGGATTGCCCGAGGACGTGGTGCGCTCCAGAGACTGGCACTTCTTCCGACACTTCCTCGAGGACGCGAACCCGCCTTACTCGCCGGAAGAAATCGAACGCTACGTCGAGGCGTGGTCACAGCCGGGGGCAGCGGCCGGGATGATCAACTACTACCGCGCCT
Organism: uncultured Actinomycetes bacterium; assembly: GCA_963782765.1. Taxonomy (GTDB): domain Bacteria; phylum Actinomycetota; class Thermoleophilia; order Gaiellales; family Gaiellaceae; genus JACDAN01. The sequence goes on along the minus strand of CAWALC010000004.1, from coordinate 292,796 downwards.
CGGTCAGACAGTCCCAGAAGGAAGCCGCAGCAAAGCTTCGCCCGATTTCGGCGCCGACACTGGTCATCTGGGGGGAGCGCGATTCCTACCTCGGCTCGGACCTCGCCGAGCCCGACCGCGACGACGTGCCCAATCTCGACCGCGTGGAGCGCCTACCCGACGCGTCGCACTGGGTGCATCACGACGAGGCTGAACGCGTCAACCAACTGCTTATCGACTTCTTCTCCGCCTCCGCGGGATAGGCACTAAAGGCTTGGGCCAGCGTTCGGGAATGTCTCGCGCCGCCCAAGTCCCCGAACCGGCGAGGAGGTCATCCGGAACCGCACCTACCAACCACGGAGGTCGTGATGAGCACCACCGCCCAGACCGCCACCGACATCCGTCCCTTCCACGTCGACACTCCCGAAGAAAAGCTCGCCGACCTGCGCCGCCGGATCGCCGCGACGCGCCTGCCCTCCCGGGAGCTGGTCGCAGATCGGTCGCAGGGCGTGCAGTTGGCGACGATTCAGGAGCTCGCGCGCTACTGGGAGACCGACTACGACTGGCGCAAGGCAGAGGCGAAGCTCAACGCCTTGTCGCAGTTCACGACCGAGATCGACGGCGTGGACATCCACTTCATCCACGTCAAGTCGTCGCACGAGAACGCGCTACCGCTGATCATGACCCACGGCTGGCCCGGCTCCGTCATGGAGATGATCGACTCCGTCGGCCCGCTGACGGACCCGACCGCGCACGGCGGTAGCGCCGAGGATGCCTTCCACCTCGTGCTGCCCTCCCTGCCCGGGTACGGCTTCTCGGGCGAGCCGGTCGAGGTCGGCTGGGACCTGGGCCGGACCGCGCGGGCCTGGGCCGAGCTCATGCGCCGCCTCGGCTACACCCGCTACGTGGCCCAGGGCGGCGACGTGGGCGCCGGCGTCACCGACGCGATGGGCCGCCAGGCACCCGAGGGGCTGATCGGCATCCACACGAACCTGCTCGTGCCGGCGCTGAGCGGCACCATGCCGACGGACACCGACGAGGAACGCGCCGCGGCCGCGCAGATCGCCACGTTCGGGCAGTCCGGAAACGGCTACTACATCGAGATGGCCACCCGCCCGCAGACGATCGGCTACGCCCTGCTCGACTCCCCCGTCGCCCTGGCCGCCTGGATGATCGACCACGACACCGACGCCTACTACAAGATCGCCGGCGCCTTCGTCGACGGGCAGCCCTCGGGCAACCTCACTCGGGACAACGTCCTGGACAACATCACGGCTTACTGGCTGACCGGCACCGGCGCCTCCGCGGCCCGGTCGTACTGGGAGGCCTATGGGCCGGACGCGCCGGCCGCGGGCCGCCAGCCGCTGCCGCCGCCGACGATCCCGGTCGGCTTCACGACGTTCCCCGGCGAGATCTGGCGGACTCCGCGCAGCTGGGTCGAGAAGTCGTACCCCAACGTCATCTACTTCAACGAAGTCGACCGGGGCGGCCACTTCGCCGCGTGGGAAGAGCCGGAGCTCTTCGCAACCGAGGTGCGGGCGGCTTTCAGGTCATTGCGTTGATTGGCGCATGCGAGCGGCGCGCACGAAAGGCGCGCGCCGCTCCCGGCTTGTTTGCGGAGCGTCTTATGCTCTCTCGCCAACCGCTGCTTGCGGGCCGTCTACACCGCAACCGCTCGACTGGGCCAGCGTTCACGAATGTCCCCCGAGGCGCCTAGCCCCGTTCGGCGGCACGTCCCAGGGCGGACGTTTCAGACGGACTCGTAGGTGAGGTAGGCCAGGTCGTCGACGGTCCGGGTCTCGACGAGGCGCACCGACCTTTGGTCGCTGGTCTCGCCGAAGAGGCGCTCGCCGGCCCCGAGCAGGACCGGGTAGATCATCAGCCGCAGCTCGTCGACCAGGTCGTTCTCCATCAGCGTACGGACGAGCCGGATGCTGCCGGCGACGACGATCTCGCCGTCTAGCTCCTTCTTCAGCTTCGAGACCTCCTGCATGACGTCGCCGGCAAGCACCGTTGAGTTGTTCCAGTCGGGATCCTTGAGGGTCGAGGACACGACGTACTTCGGCATGTCGTTCAACCTGTCCGCCAGTTCGCCACTCCGGGATGGCCACCGCGCCGCGAGGAATTCGTATGTTCGCCGACCGAAGAGCTGGGCCTCAGCGCGCAGCGCCTCGTCCAGCAGGACCTTGGCCGCCTCATCGCGACCCTGCTCGCCGACACGACCGACCCAGCCGCCGCGCCCGAACCCTTCCGCACCGGCCGGGTCCTCGACGACTCCGTCGAGCGTGACGTTCTCGCTGATCACGATCTTTCCCACCTCGCTTCGATGCTACGCCGCAGGAGCGAAGCAATGTCGCGTGGGCGAGCGTAATGTCCCTTGAGCGCTGAGTCGCGCTAGACGCCGACGCGCTGTGCGAGCGCGCACGGTCTCCACCCGGACGGTGTGGTCAGTCGATGCGATCAGTCGAAGGCGAACAGTGGCGGGAGGACGACCACGACCGCGGCGGCCCACAGGGCGAAGACGGGAAGGTAGGTGGTCTGCCAGCGCTCGAGCCGGTGGAGCCTGCTGCGTCCTCTGAGGAACTGGGCGGACAGCCAGGCGGCCCCGGCCAGGTTCACGAGGAGGACGAGGTTGAGGCCGAGCGCCGCCGCTCGGTTCGGGGTGAAGCCGAGGTCGCCGATCCGGGCGATCATCGTGCCGAGCACCATCAGGTCGAGCACGAGGGCGCTGACGACGGCGACCAGCTGGATGCGATCCATCCAGTCCGGCGACGTGGACGGGTCCCGCGCGGACATCCCGTACAGGACGAGCGCGAGGACGACCACCAGCAGGGCGTCGAAGATGCTGACGAGGTCGCGGTCGAACGCGTCGCCGAGCCCGGTCACGGCGTAGACGACGACGGCGACGGCCAGCATGAACGCGAACAGCGGCGTGAAGAGCATCGTGAGCACCGGCGCCATGTTCTCCACGACCCGTTGCTTCGACTCGACGAGCCACGCGGCCACGATCACGGCACCCGCCGCTCCTGACGGCAGCACCCACTCGATGATCCGTTCGACGTCGACGCCCGTGGGCTCGAGGATCCCGGCGGTCAGACCGATGAGCACTCCGCCCCCGAGCGCGATCAGCACGTAGTAGATGAACCATTCGCCCGTGAAGCGGACGAAGTCCATGCGCCGCTCGTGCGATTGGATCGTGCCGCCCATGTACGGGTAGGCGACGACGAACCACAGCGCGACGGGCAGGTGGAGCGCGACGAGCTCCTCGGTCGACGAGTCCGCGTCCCACGGGTAGAGGTTGACCACGAGCGCGGCGAGCGCGAACGGCGCCGCCGCCAGCGCGCATTGCTGGAGGTCGAGCTGCCGCCGGCGGGCGAAGTACCCGGCGAGGAACGGCAACACGAAGAGACTGAGGTTGCGCGCGAACCAGGTCGGCTCCTCGTCGGGGAAGTCCGCAACGAGGCGGGCGATCTGGATCGCGACGGCCGCAGCCGCGGCGAAGAGGAACGGCTCGACCCAGCCGCCGGCCGCGCGCGCCGGCTCGTCGTCAGCTCGGAAGAGCTGTTTCCAGAGCCGCCCGCTGTGCTCGCGTGCGTACTCGCGGGAAAGGGCGTCGAGGTCGCCCATCCGCTTCACGGCGACCAGGAACGCCTCGTCGTCCGCGAGGCCGGCCGCGTTCAGCTCGGCGATCTGGTGGCGAAGATGATCCTCCAGCTCGTCGACGTCGCGGCCGTTGACGCCCGGGGCGCTCCCGACGTAGGCCCGCCACTCCGCGATCTGCGACTCCATGCTCTCCATGCCTCAGACCTCCCCGAGAGCCGTCAGCAGCACACCCGAGCCCGGCCAGACGTCGTTCAGCGCGCGGGTGATGGTCTCCCACTGCCGTCGCTGCTCCGCAAGCGCCGCCCGTCCGTCGTCGGTGACCGAGTAGTACTTGCGGCGGCGCCCTTCAGGCGACGTGCGCCACTCCGTCGTCACGTGCCCGAGCCGATCGAGGCGATGGAGCAGCGGGTAGAGCATCCCGTCGGTCCACTCGAGCTCGCCCGCGGAGAGCGCACGTACCCGCTTGAGGATGGCGTAGCCGTAGCTCTCACCCTCCGCCAGGATCGCGAGCACGAGCGGAGTCGCCGCGGCCGCGACTAGGTCCTTGTCGATGTGCATGGCCGCTCCATGGCTCGAAGTGCTATGCATAGAAGCACAAGGTACAGGGAGCCGCAAGGCGTGCGACGGAAGCGCGTCGGCCGGGTCTACAACGGGTCAAACCAGCTTGTATCGAGACCCAGGAGCTCGAAGTTTCTGCATCAGTGCTCTACATGTCGATGTCCCTCGACGGGTACATCGCAGGTCCGAAGGACGAACCGGGCAACTCCGTCGGCGACGGCTTCGACCGGCTGCACGAGTGGGGTGCCACCGCGGACGGGAGCTCTCCCGGCCGTCCGGGCCGGCCGGGAGTTGTTCGAAGATGGACGCGACCGGTGCCGTGCTGGTGGGTCGCGTCTTTTAGGTCCTAGTCGGTCGCACGCTCCCAAGATCCGCGGCGAACTCTGGCGCCGCGTTCCGCGTCGTCATGCCGTGTCACCGGCATCGGTCTGCGTGCCCTCGGCGACCATCTGCCGAAGTGAAGTGACACGCCGGTGCACGTTCTGGTGTGCCGCATAGACGGGAGTAAGGCGATCGTCGCGGCTGAACGAGTCACGGACGATTTGACGTTCGCCCCAAATGAGCCATGCGAGCTCTAGCCCCTTAGCCTCTGCGTATTGGCGTACGAGGGCCTCGCGGAGGTACAAGACGTGCCCCCGGTCCACTCCGCCCGGCGCGCCTACCGAGAAGGCTGCCTTCGTGCCATCCGGGAGGAACAGGTCGAACGTTTGCGGCCTGTTTCGCAGCTCGTAAAACTCGCAGAACGGCCGTGCTGGTACGAGAGCACCTCCGGCCTGATTGAGAACGCTGTGATACGACTCCCATTGGTAGGTGTGACTCAAGATTTCGATGGGGAAGGAGGGCCCGCCTCGGAAGCTGATCGAGCTTGTGGCGCCATCATCCTCGGGGCCTCCGTCTGGGTAATCCGGGGCGAATGTCGAAGCCCACGGGATTTCGCCCGCGTATGTGTAGTAATCGCTTCCGGCCTCCGGAATGAGAAAGTTTCCTGGATAGGGGATTGAGTCGAGTCGTTTCTCTAGGTCGGACCACTCGGTGGGATCCATGAGAAAACCGCGTGCGAAAACAAACACTTCTCGGGGGGAGGGAACATCGCCACGCGAGATCAAGAATCCGTCAACAGCGACCCAGGGTCATTCGGCACCATTCACGGACGGCCGAGCGACAAGTTCGTCGGGAATCTGAACGAGTCCGCGGCGCAGCCATGCGCGGTCGTCCTTGGGTGTCGGGCGCGTCCACACGGGCAGGACGACCTGTAGTGGCGGCGCTGGCTCCGGGAATGAGGGGTCGATGTCAGCGTCTGATAGGCGAGGATCATGGTACTCCTCGAGGTCGAGCACGCCGCGGTCGGCGAGGTCCCCAGCCATTTCGTAATAGGCGATCCATGAGTACTTCTTTCCGTAACGCTCCGTACGGCCCGCTTGTTGATCGCGTCGCCACTCGCGCTCGGCGATCCACCTGTCGATCTCCGCGAATCGATCTTGTCGGTAACCGAGTTCATGTACGCGCCAACGGATTGCGCTCAAAATCTCCCGGTACTCTTTGTGCTCCATGTCGTAGTTGCCACGATCACGGACAAGTCGCCCGACGGTGTAGTTCTCGAAGTCCATATGAAGCGCCCAATTGGCGTCTTCGTAGCGCTCATCCGTCTCCTCGACTCGGTCCCACGCGGGTCGCGGATGCAAGAAGGGAGGTCGCAGCGGGGTTGCTGAATCTTGGGTGGTCCCGTAACGGCGGCTGAGTTCTATCGTCTTCGCTGTGTAATCCCTCGCGAGGAAGTGCGTGGTAGCCATGCGCGCATCGGACGAAAGAAGCTCCTTCTCGAGAGTAGTCGCATAGTCCTTAAGCGCTGCTCGGGGCACCGCGCTCGCCTCGTGGATCGTCGCCATGGCCACGCCGTAGGACGCCGCGAGCAGGCGCTCGGGCACGTATATGTCGTTGACGTCAAGCGCTTGAAGTGTCAGATCGAAGAGTCTCTTTGAACTCCGGCGGCCGAACCAATACAAAGCACGCGTCGCGCGGTCCCGGAGTGGGCGATTGGTCGTAGTTAACACCCATGAGACCCATTCTGCGATTAGGACATCACGGTCAGTTATGGGGTGCGTCGACTCTCTCCAGCGTTGCTCAAGGCGGGTGACGTCGGTCTCAATCAGACGCTCAGCGTCTCGAACCCACTCCGTCCACGAGACATCACGCCGCCAAACGTCGAGTTCACGGAGGAGCCGTGCGAAGAGCTTGGCATTCAATGGATGCGAGGGGTAGGAACGCGTTGTACGGAACAGCCGGAACAGGTCGCTCCGCGCTCTGGGATGGTCGAGGGCTCGCTTGAAAACCTGCGCAACCTGCTCAACCGCCGCCTCGTCGATGTATTCCCCCTCGACGAGGAAGAGGCCGCGCGTGCCCCAAAACCGGAGCACGGGGTCGTCAGTTGCCTCCCATAAGTTCATGCCGGTCCGTCGCGGAAGGAGGCCGGTGAGCGCAACTACTACGTCGTCCGCCAGAGGATGCCGCAGAGTGTCGTCTTCGCTGACTAGCGCTGCGATCAACCGCGGGTCAGTACAAAGCCGACTGGCTTCCTCTCCGGACTGTTTGATTAGCAACTCGCCGATCAGCCAGCCCGCGAGCAGATCGTACGAAATCGCGACGCGCTCCTCCTTTCCGTCGCCGTAGCGGGGTACGTCGCGGAGAACGACGCCCTCGTCTTCAAGGGCTTTGGTCATTGACGTGTGCCAGGGGCGGCTCTTGTCACCGACGACTTGCTTCACGCGGTCGACCGGCAAGTCGCGCATTCCAGGCAGCCATAGCTCCTCGGCAATCGCTCGAAGCGCGACACTGACGGAGCGTTCGGCCGGGTCGAGCCCCAGCCGATCTCCTACCACTTCCTCGAGCGCGTCGATGTACCTCCCGAAGATCTCATACTGCGTTGAGGCTCCGATCTCGACCGACACCGGATGCTTTCGAGAAGCGTTCGTCGTCTGACAAAACATCCTGAGGAACAGCGGATGTTCAAACTGCGCGAGCGTTTCGATCGTGCGGTCGGCTTCGATCTTGTAGAAGTCGAAGTAGCGATCAACTGCGGCGTCGAGGTTCTCCGAAAAACCGTACAACCATACGACTTCCGCGTTACCCGGAAGCGTCCAAGACTCGTAGGTGGGACGCACTGTCACGATCACCACCACGTTTGGGAAGCGTGCGACAGCTACTGCGACACGCGCCAAGACGTCCTTCCACTTCTTTGGTTCAGGCGCTTCGTTCAGCGCATCGATGACGATAGGAACGCGACGGTTCGAGCGCAGGCCGGCTGCGTTTACTGCCTCCAGGAGGTCATCGAGTGAACGCCCGGGCAACCCCGAGTGCTCCGTGAGGCTGTGCTCAGTGAACGAAGCCCCGAACTCCTTTGCATGAAGGAGTAACCCACGCGCGGCCCGCTCCCCAAAGCCACCGGCGACCTGGGCGGCGAAGTGCGTCTTACCGCGCCCGGGCTCTGCTAGGACGGCCAGGAACGATGTATCGAGCCTCCGAGCGAGGTCCAGCGTTTCGTAGACGACTGACGCATGTGGATCCGTCGGCTCCCATACGCCGTCGATTGCCTCGTCGAGGAGTCCCGGACGCACCCGTCGACGACCTCCACCGAGCTCGCCCTCCTCTTGGGGGAGCGACTGGTCGAGGGACGCTACGGCATCGCGAAACTGACGTTCGTCCCACCGCAGCTCTTCCGCATCCCCTGCCAAGGCGGCGGCAGCGGCGAAGTTCCCTCGTTCGAGCTCCTGCTGGATCGTTGCCACCGTGTCGCGCGTCTCAACCAGGCGCTGATCAAGCTCCTCAGCGGCTGCGATGACGGCATTAAGGTGTGCCTCCGCGCCGGCCGGGATGCTTCGGCGCGATGCATCAGCATCTGCGCGTGCCTGAGCAAGAGGGCGAAGAAGCTCCTCGAGTTCCCGGCTCCACCTATCGAGCTCTGCTCGGATTCGGGTGTCGCCGAGAAGCCTGTGGACCAGTTGTTCCTGCTCCACCGCGACGTGGAGTGCGGGGTCATACTTCGACCGGACAGGCCCGAGTGCCTCCTCGTACCTGTGCTGGAACCAGATGTTCGTCAACACTAGGTCGCCGAAGAAGGACTCCCGGAGAACATAGGCGTCTCCGGCCATGAGTCCTTCTACGTTCGCCGTGTGCCAGGCCTCGGTAGTCAGTACCGAATCGAGGTCAGTGACCCATTTGGCGTCGATGGGTGAGAGTGCATCGCGCGTCCAAAGGATCCACCGAGTCAAGTCCCCAAACCGCGCTTTGGCCTTCTGAAACGACTCGTTCACCTGCCTCCGGCGACCTGTAGTCAGCTTGGCGCCCTCGAACCACTTGCACTGCCAACCGATTCGGGACCCGGCCATCCCGAGGTCGCAGTCCTGAGCGAGAAGCAGGTGAAACTCGACGCCGGGCTCGGCCCGAGCGAAAGTTAGTTGGCCGACGTGCCCATAGTTCCTGCGTACGAGTTCGTAACACAGCACCTCGAAGTTCTCCCACGGGTGGCCATCGAGGTCGAGGAACTTTGCCCAGTTTGCTCCAGCCATATATGACTTGTGACATTAGGAGGTTCGGCGCCGCAGCGCCTCAGGCGGATGAGGCACCGGGCTCAGGCCCCGGCCTGTGTCCCCGGCTGATTGCTAACTACAGCCGGTGTTCGTGCCGCAGTCTCGGCACGTGCAGCAGCTGTCCGTTCGGACCATCCGGCCGCCGCACCTTGCGCACTCGACTGCGTCGTCGAGCTTGTTGAGCAGCGCTGTCCGGCCCGGCGCAGAGGACTCCGCAGTGGCACGTGCCGCCGGTGCCCGAGGCTCCGCCGTTGGCAAAGCCCGCCGCTAGGCGCGCCTTCACCTCGGCCGAGAGGGATCCCGACCTCTTCCTGCGTGAGGAGGCCGGGCGCGCGCGTTGCTCCTCCTCTGGTGGACGCTTGACGCGAGATCTTCGATGCTCTTGGCATGCGGATCGAGACGACCGTGCTCAGCGACTACAAGGGCATGGCTGATGCTCAGCTTCCTTGGGTGCCTGCGCTTGTGTTCTTTGGCCCCAATGACGCCGGCAAGACGAACGTGCTCGAAGCGATAGCGCAGGCGTACGGCGGTCGAAGTGCGCTTAGGCGTGACCCTATGGAGTTCGGGGAGGAGGTGGTCGGCGTTCTCGTGCTCTTCCATCTCGAGGGACTGGATGTTCCAGGTCACCCGGACCGGCTGCTCTTCGAGAATCTGCTCCAGTTCGATCTTCCACCGCCCGGCTACCCGCTGGAAGACTGGACTCGCGCCTCCTCCGAAGGTGTGAGACAGCTACAACCGGCCGCGTTCGATCTCGCACCGGGCCACCCATTCTCGTTCGTGTCCGATCCGCTCGCTGTTGAGGAGCTTCTAGAGGAGCTCGAGGCGGCGATTCTGCTGATCGCCCAGGAATCGACCGACTCCTGGGAAGCGGTTGCGGAGCCATTCTCCCAACTGTTGAAGGCCTGCCTGGCTTCCCGCAGATTCGCCTGGGGGCTGGGTACCGGGGTCGTCTGGCTCACTCCCGCGCCTGACGAGAACTTGCCGTCGTGGATCGATGCGGCGGCCAGGGTGGCGGCCGTCGGCTGGGAACACACCGCGGGAGATGCACCGTACGAGGGCATCCCGCTTATCGGGGGATTCGTTCGTGCGCTCGTGGAGGGCGAGCATTCTGTTCCGCGCGGCTTTCTTCCGATCTCCTCCGAGGACGTCGGGTTCCGCCCGCAACGGGTCGTGCAAGCCGCTGCGAGCGCCGAGGCTCTCGACGCGCTCGCCGAGAAAGCCGAGGCAGCGATCCACGCCGCGGCCGAGCAGGCGGGGTTTCAGAAGCTCACAGGAGAACTCATGGCAATCAGCGACAGCGACAGCTGGGTTCGCCGGCTGGAGGGAGGTAGCTATGAGATCGCTAACTCGGTCGTCGAGATCTGTGCAGAGATCTCTCGGCAGGCGACAGAGACGGCACCCCGTTTCGTCACGCGCGAGTACGAGATCTCAGTGGCTCCGACTCCGCTCGAGTACTGGCGTGCAAACGAGGGTCGTCGCGTGCGGCTCGAGCTGGTACGACGGCGAACCGGGAAGCGATTTGACCTCCGCGTTGTCGGGAGCGGCCTCGCCGTCTGGGCTAGCTATGCGATTCAGGACGCGATGCGACGGTTAGAGGAGCCGGAGATCTGGGCGCGGCCGGATGCGATGTTCATCTTCGACGAGCCAGAGCGCCACCTCCATCCAGCGGCACAGGACGAGGTTGTCAAGTGGCTCGGCCGGCTCGTCGAATCTGGCGCGACGATAGCGCTAGCAACGCACGCGCTGCCGTTCCTTTCTCTCCCTATCGAGGACGTTGCCTACATGCGTGTCTCCCGGAGCCAAGCTGGCCTCACCGAAGTTGCCGCACTTGGCCCAGACGTCGTCGGGTCACTCGAGAAGGATCGTCGCGCATTGGGGCTGAGCTCCCCAGCGCAGCTCATCCAGCTGACGCGCGCGGCGATCGTCGTCGAAGGCAAGCACGACGTCATGGTCCTAGATCACCTCTACGGCGACGAGCTCCGTGCAGCACGACTCCGGCTTCTCCCCCTGGCCGGCATGCACAACACGCTCGCGCTTATTGACGCGGAGTTCTTGAAGCTCGCCGGGATTCCGGTGTTCATTTTGTTCGACAACGTCGACGCGAGTATGTTGAAGCGCAAGCGACTGCCGCCAGGCTCACCCAAGGAACTGGCCGCTTTGCACGCGCTTCTTCGCGACTGGCCGCGAAACCGCGACCGTCCGCAAGTTGTCTCCTTTCCGCTCCCGGACGTGCTCTGCGCAATTCCCGATGAGGTGGTCGACCGTGTCGTGAGCGACGAAGGAGGACGATTCAACGGATGGGCGACCGTAATCGAGGCCTACCGCCTCGCGCGTGAACGACGGAACTTCAAGGACTTCTTCCTCTCAGAGTCCGGCCTCACGGGAAAAGTCAACGCGACTGAGCTACTTAGACGGCTGCTCAGGCAGACCCCCAAAGGCGCAACATCACCGCTTCACCGGCCAGTGAACGAGATTCTCGGCAGAGCACAGGAACTCTGATTCAGCCATCGAGAGTCCGGCCGAGGTACCCGGTTGGGTTTCGCCAAGTCGTCGACGCAGGTGGAGGGCGTAGAACAGTTGCGGCTGCGGCGAACTGGGTCGTCGCCTTGTCGAGAGCGTCCTAGCTGCAGCCGGTGTTCGTGCCGCAGTCTCGGCACGTGTAGCAGCTGCCCGTTCGGACCATCCGGCCGCCGCACCTTGCGCACTCGACTGCGTCGTCGAAGTTGTTGAACAGCGCTGTCTGGCCTGGGGCCGGCGGCTCCGCGGTGGCCGGAGCCGCCGGAGCGGTCGTGCCGCCGTTGGCATAGCCCGCCGCTAGGCGCGCCTTCACCTCCGCCGAGAGGATCCCGACCTCCTCCTGCTGGTCGACGGTCAGGAAGCGCTTGCCGAACCAGCGGAAGATGTAGTCGACGATCGACTTCGCGATGCGGATGTCCTCGTCGTTCGTCATCCCGCTCGGCTCGAAACGACCCAAAAGAGGTGTTGACGAGGTCCCTTATACAGGGCAGGCTGCGCTCCGACCGTTCCGAGGAAGGGGTTTCGATGAAACGTCGAGCTGGCGCCACAGCTCTGGCGGGTCGGTGAACATGAGCGAGGGCTTCAGCTCGGCGAACGCGACGGTACCGCTTTGACGCCGCTGCAGAGGTCATGACGGAGAAGGGCCGAGGGGCAGAGCGGGAGCGGTGGTGGACGTCTCCTGCCTGGCTCGGGACGATCGCGGGCATCGTCAGCGCGGTCATCGCCGTCGTGGCCTTGTTCGCAACGAACGACTCCGGCGCGCCCGCGCCAGCCGCTCCTGCCGAGGAGGAGACGACCTATTTCATGTACGGCACGATGAAGCCCGGGCACCTTCGGTATCCGGCCATCGACGACTTCGTCGCGTCGACGGCCCGTGACCGCGTCGCGGGCCGGTTGTTCGACACCGGCGCGGGCTATCCCGCGGCCAAGTTCGTCGACGGGGACGCCGAGGTGGAAGGCTACGTCGTGCGCATCCGCCCCGATCGGGCGGCCGAGGCCAACGAGACAATCGCCGAGCTCGAGGGCAACCAGTTTCGCCCCGTCACCGTCGAGACACGCGGCGGCACGACGGCGGTCGCCTACGAGTACATCGGTTCCACCGAAGGCATGGAGGAGCTGCCCGACGGGGTCTGGGACCGGGAAGAGAGCTGACCGCCGTCCGAGGCCACCTCTCGGCGGCCTCGGACGGACGTTGGCTGGACGTCAGCACGACCGCGTAGCAGCCGTACTCGAATCGGGCGCTTCCGCTTAGGCCGGGACCGGAGCCTTCGCCGCGGTCTCGATCATCGTTACGACGTCGTCCGGGTGGGAGACCATGGCCACGTGATTCGTCGCTATCTCCGTGGTCGTTGCCCCCATGCGTGCGGCGAATTGTCGCTGCGCGTCAGGTGGGATCGTCTGATCGCCTTCCGCGACGAGGAACCAGGTCGGGAACGACTTCCAGGCCGGCGGCCCCATGACGTCGTTCCACGCGGACGTGTGGAGCGGTTGCTGAACCGCGTGCATGACGCGGGCTTTCGTCGGATCGACGTCGGCGGCGAAATGGTTCAGGAAGTCGTCCTCGGGCAGCCACGCAAAGCCGAGTTCGTCGTTGTCGAGGTGTGCGATCGAAGGGGTCGGAGGTCCTTGCCCAGCAGGGCTCCGATCGATTCTCCTTCGTCGAGCGCGAACCCGGCGATGTACACGAGTCCGATTGCGTTCGGCGCATCTTCGCCGAGCGCGGTGATGATCTGCCCTCCGTATGAATGGCCTGCCACGACGGTCGGCCCATCCTGGCGGGCCAGTACGTGCCTGAGCCGAGCGACGTCGTCCGCCAGCTTCGTCAACCCGAACTGTGGCGCCGTGACGTGGTACCCGGCGGCTTGCAGGCGCTTGATGGCCGCGCTCCAGCTGGAGCCGTCGGCCCACGCGCCGTGGACGAGGACGATGTTCGGCCGATCACCCATTGAGGTCTCCTTTCTCTAGGCGATGGCGAAGAACAACTCTGCCTCCATGCTCGCACAGTCGTCCTGAAAGCGGGGACCGGGCCTTAGTGCTCACCGAAATGACGATTACGTCGACGGTCAGGAAGCGCTTGCCGAAGCAGCGGAAGATGTAGTCGACGATCGACTTGGCGATGCGGATGTCCGCATCGGTGGTCATGCCGCTCGGCTCGAAGCGCATGTGGCTCAGCTTCGAGACGTAGACCTCCGGCGCGCCCAGCACGCCGCGCGCGCTCGCGAGCCGCGCTCTTGCGCGTGAGCCGTGCGTGAGCGCCATGTGACCGGCCCCTGGGAGCCTGACGTCCCTCAGGAAGGGACATGACTATGACCAAGCTTCGCAACCACGGAAAACGCTCGATACTTCTCCTCCTCACGGTGGCCGCAGCATCGGTCGCGGTCCTCGTCGTCGGATCGGGTTCGATCTTCGGGTCGTCCGAGAGCGGATCCGCGGACCCGTGGCGCCTGCTTCCCTCGGCGCCGATCGAGATCGACGCCGGCCTGACGAGCGTGTGGACCGGAGAGGAGATGCTCGTCTCCGGCCTGACGGCCGCGCCCGACGGAAGCCTGCTCGGGGCCGTCGAGGTCGCGGCCGCCTATGACCCCGAGACGAACGGCTGGCGCCGCCTCGGCGCGCCGCCGAAGACCGAGAGCTCCTGCCGGCGGAGTGCCGTTTGGACCGGCACCGAGATGTTGGTGTGGGGCTGCGGGCCGACTGCCTTCAACCCGCAGGCCGACCGCTGGCGGCGGCTCCCTGCGGCTCCCATCGGCGCTCCAGGTCTCGCTGTTTGGACCGGTCGCGAGCTGATCGGCTGGGGTGGCGGCTGCTGCGGGGACGCAACCGCGGACGGGGCGGCCTACGACCCGGCGGGGAACACATGGCGCCGCCTCGCCCCGTCGCCGCTCGCAGGGAGCCAGAGCCCGCTCGGAGCCTGGACCGGACGCGAACTGATCCTGTTCGTGAGCGGACTCGATCCGGACGGCAGGCCGATCGAAGGCGCAGCGCGTGCTGCCGCCTACCGGCCGGCGACGGACGCGTGGCGCCGCATCGCGCCGATGCCGTCGCCTCGCAACGGCGCAAGGGCGCTCTGGGACGGCCGCGAGGTCCTCGTCGTCGGCGGAATCGACGCCCGAGGCAGGCCTGCGACCGTCGGCTACGCCTACAACCCGGCAACCAACCGCTGGCGGTCGCTGCCTCCGATGCAGGGCGGCGCTGTGCAAGCCGTCTCGGTGTGGACGGGCAGTCAGCTGCTCGTCTTCGGCGGCGAGGCGCACCCCGGGCGGCTGCTCGCCTACGACCCGGGCGACGACCGGTGGTCGCGCCTTCCGAGCGCCCTTCTGGAGGACCGGCTCGACCCAACAGCGGCCTGGACGGGCGATGAGCTGCTCGTCTGGGGCGGGGTGATCGGGACGCCGGCCGGAACATCGTTGCCGCCCAGATATCCGCGCGACGGCGCCGCGTTCTCTTCTCAACGGCCCTCTCGAGGAGCACAATGAAGGCGCTCGTGTCATCGAGCCCCCTGCTCCGGGCGTCCCGGCTGCTGGTCGCCGCGGGGCTTGCTTGGACGGTTCTGGCGGGCCTGGCAGCCGGTGACCTTGCGGCCCGACGCACGGCGGCGCTCGCGGACGATGACCGGATCGTCATCGGCAGCAACCGCGACGGCGTCATCCGGGCGTACAGCCTCCTCTCCGACGGCTCGCGCCTGACGCGCCTCCTCCCAGGCGGCAGCCGGCTCGTCCCGATCGTGGTCTCGCGCAACGGCGCAACGGTCGTCTACACGACCACCTGGTTCGGCGAGGGCCCTATGTACGTCTCCGATGCAAGCGGGAAGGGCCTTCGTCGGCTGGCGAAAGGCGACGCATCCGGCCCCGCGCTTTCCCGCGACGGGAAATGGCTGGCCTTCTCACCGGAGCGCGGCGGAATCTCGCTCGTGCGGAAGGACGGCCGAGGCCGCCGCCGCCTCATGGCGCGCTGTGACTGCGGCGTCTCCGACTGGGCGCCGAACGGAAGGTCGGTGGTGCTCAACGGGGGCGTGGAGACGAGCGACGGGACGAAGGAGCGCATCTCCGTCCTGCCGCTTCGCGGAAAGCGCCGCATCGTCGCCCGCATGGGCGAGAACACCGGGCAGCACGCCGACCACGACGGGGCGGCCTGGTCGCCGGACGGCCGCTGGATTGCCTATCTCAATCTCGAGGACAACAACGCGAAGATCGGGCTGTACCTCGTCCGGCCGAACGGCAAGCGACTCCACCGGATCGTGCGCGGCGCCGTCATCACGCTGGCCTGGTCGCCCGACGGCAAGAAGCTTGCATTCATCTACGAGAAAGGGCAGGTTGCCGTCGTCGGAGTCGACGGGCGTGGGCTGAGGCGGCTGCCGCTCGGAGCGACCGCTCACACGGTGGCCTGGTCACCTGACGGGCAACGGCTCGCCGTGGCCGCCTCGTCCGGCGGCGACGGCCCTCAGATCTTCGTCGTGGGCGAGGACGGTCGTGATGCGCGCCGTGTGACCGCCGAGGGCGATAACAGTTTGATCGGCTGGACGACGCGCGCACCCGTCCTTCCGCCGGCGCCGCCGATCCCGCCCAGCGAGCGAGTCCTCGACGCGCGCACCGTCGCGACAGCGACACCCGTCGGCGCGCTCTCGGCCGACGGAATCGCGGGTGGCCTTCGTCCCGAACGCGAGGGCGGCCGATTGCACACACGCGGCGGTCTGGACGCCGGCAGAGGACTCGATCGCGCGCTTCGTCCTGCCGGCGCCTTGCCGGCCCGAGGTGCCGCGGGTGCGAGAGGTGGCACTGGCCGGCTCCCGTGTTGCGTGGACGATGCATCGCTCCGAGAGCGACGGCGAGTGTTCGATCGGCGTCCAGACAGCCATGCTCGCGAGCCCGCAGCCACTATGGCTACACGGGGCCGGTCCCAACCGAGACGCCTGCGCCCGCGACTACTACCACCTGCGCGGCGACGGAGACCTGTTCGTGTTCAACGACGGTTCACGGCTCGTTCGGATCGGCGGCGGCCGCCAGACCTGCCAGCAGGGCAACTCGTCCCCAACCAGGATCTGCGCGACTCTCGGTCGCGGCGCCAATGCCGCGCCGGTCGACTCGGTCTCGGGCGCTCTGATCGCGGTCCGACGGCCGGGGAGCGCGGCCGTGCTCGACGACCGCGGGCAGCTCGTCCGGCAATTCCCGTTCTCTCCGGCGGATCTCCGGGCGGCGCGACTGGACGGCGGCCGGCTCGTCGTCTGGCGGTTCGGGGTACTGGAGGTCTACGACGTGGCCACCGGGGCGCGCGTCCAGTCGCACCCCGTTCCGGCCGGATCCCGGCTCGTGGACGTCGACGGCGGAGTCGCCGTCCTGGTCGGAGGCGAGGCGATCACACTCCTCCGCCTCGAAGACGGCCATTCGCGGACCTTGACTCCCGGCCGGGCTCCGGTCCTGGCCGAGCTCGAGCCGGCCGGGTTGTACTACTCGTACGCCACCGCCGACGGCGGAGGCCGAGTCGCTCTCCTGCCGCGGGCGGAGGCCGAGCCCGCTCGGAGGGCTGGATGAGGATGCGCGCATCGGCGGCGGCGGCGCTCGCCTCCTTGCTGGTCGCCGTGCTCGCGTCGGGCGGCCATCCGGGCGCGGCGAAGGGGACGGCCGCTCGCAGCAGCGCGTACCGCATCGTGCTTGCGAGCGACATCGACCGCTCGACCCGCGCGTACACCATTCGAGCCGACGGTTCGCGCCTGAGTCCGGTGCTGCCGCCGAACCGTGAGTTCGAGCCGATGGATGTCTCGGGGGACGGCCGCATGATCGCCTACGTCGACGGCGGCACCATCTACGTCTCGCGCGCGAATGGGGCGGGGCTCCGACGGGTCGTGCGGCGCGAGGCCTATACGCCGACCTTCTCGCCCGACGGCCGTCGGCTTGCGTACGTCTTTGGCCGGAAATCGCAGATCGGCGTGATCGGGACGAACGGCCACGGACGGCGACGCCTGGCGGGCAAGTTCGCTCTGGACATGGATTGGTCGCCGGACGGAAAGGCGCTCGTGTACACCGCCAGCGTCAGCGACGCATCTTCGGTGGTCATCAATCCGCTTGGCGGGGGGCGGCGCCTTCTCGCGCGCAACGCAAGCGGCCCGAAGTGGTCGCCGGACGGCCGCTGGATCGCCTACGCAAGCCTGGCTTCCTACGGAGGCCGGACCGGCGTTTGGCTCGTGCAACCGGACGGCCGGCGCCGGCACCGCGTCGCAGGCGCCTCCTCGTTTTCGTGGTCGCCGGATGGCCGCACTCTCGCGGTCGGCTCCGTGCCGCGGGGCCTCCCGCTCCGGGGTCGGGGCATCACGCTCCTCGGAGTCGACGGACGCGTCCTGAGGCGAATCCGCGTGCCCCGCCTTTACGAGCTGGGAACGCTGGCCTGGGGCCCTGGCGGGCGGACCCTCATCTTCGACCGCGATCGTCCGCGGCAAGTCTGGACGGTCGGCGTGAACGGACGCGGACTCCGGCGCGTGACCCGCTTCGGCAACAACACGGTCCTCGGCTGGACGCGACACTCCCCGACGCGCCCCCCGGTTCCCCCGCTTCTGCCAACCGAGCGCGTCGCGGGCCCGCGGATGGTTGCGACGCGTGCGCCGATCGTCGATCTCTCGGCCGACGGCAATCGCGTTGCCTTCGCTCTCCGCACCACGGCGGCGGACTGCAGCCACGTCGCCGTGTGGACGCCGGCGACAGGATCGCTAGCCCGCTCTGCCCCGCGCCGCGCATGCGGCGAATGGCCTACGGAAATCATCGTCTACGACGTCGAGTTCGCCGGGTCGCGTACAACCTGGGCCGTCCAAAGTGGATGTCGCAACTCCTGCGATCACACACTCGTATCGGCAGTGCTCGGGAGCCGGGCCACGCAGCAGCTGGCGACCACCAGCGCGTCATATGGCGAGCGCTGGGACTTCCATGTCCGCGGAGACGGGAATCTGCTCGTTTTCGACGACGGCTCGAGGCTCGTGCGGGTCGGGTCGGGTCGCGAGCGTTGTCAGGAGGGCCGGCGGCTGGCGGCCGTCTGCACGACGCTGCGGCGGGACGATCACGCGGCCCCCGTCGAGTCCGTCTCGCAGGGCCTGATCGCCGTCCGCGAGAGCGACTCTGTCGCAGTGCTCGATGAGCGCGGCGTGCTCGTGCGCCTCGTCCCGTTCGCCGAGAGCGAGGTCACCGCCGCCCGCCTCGACGGCGGCCGCCTCGTCGTCACGCGCGCCGGCGTGATCGAGGTCTACGACGTCGCGACCGGCGCAGGCGTGGTGCAGCAGCCGCTGCCCGCTCGCTTCCGCCTCGTCGACGTCGACGGCGGCATCGCCGTCCTCCTCCGGAACAATTCGGTCCTGTTGCTGCGACTCGAGGACGGCCGGTCGCGGACGCTCACTTCCGGCCGTGGTCCGGTTCACGCCGACCTCGAGCAGGCCGGCCTCTACTACTCGTATGGCACCGCCGACGGTGGCGGCCGCGTCGCGTTCATGCCCCGTTCCGAAGCCGAGCCCGCTGGGGGAGCCTGATGACCCGGCGCGCACTTGCTCCACTCCTGTTGGCCGTCGTCGTCCTGCCGCTCGGAGGAAGCCCGGTCACGGCGGACGCGACGGCCGCCCGTGCCGGCGGGTACCGCATCGTGCTCGCAAGCGACCTCGACCGCGACAACCGCGCGTACACGATCGAGCCCGACGGCTCGCGGCTGACTCCGCTCGTGTCGAGGGATCGCCGCCTCACGCCGTTCGGCGTCTCACGCGACGGACGGACGATCGCCTACAGCCGCTCCCCCGTGCCTGCGATCTACGTCTCTCGCGGGAACGGGACCGGCCTGCGCTTCGTTGTCAAGACGACGTTCTGGGCTGCCGGCATCTCGCCAAACGGGCGCATGGTCGCGTACGCGCCCTACTCGGGACCGATCGCGATCATCAAGACGAACGGACGCGGACGCCGGATCCTCAGTCGCGTCGGCGCCGACTCGATCGAGTGGTCACCTGACGGAAAATCGCTCGCGTACACGGCGCGGCGAGGGAACCGTACGTGGGTCGTCGTTCACCCGCTGCGCGGCAGGCCGCGGGTCCTTTCGCGCAACGCGGGCGCTCCGAAGTGGTCGCCGGACGGCCGCCGGATCGCCGTCGACAGCCGGATCGGACTCCAACTCCTCCGGCCGGACGGCCGCGGAGGGCGTCGCATCGGTCTCCGGGGGGAATTCTCCTGGTCGCCGGACGGCCGGCGCCTCGCCGTGGGCAGGGGGCGGGACATCTCCGTCGTTCGCAGCGACGGCCGGGTCTCGTGGCGCATTCGGCTGCGGGGCCCGCAGGAGGTCCGGACACTGCAGTGGGCGCCTGACGGGCGGAACCTGCTCGTCGAGCTCTATCCGCCGAACCAGATCTTCATCGTCGGCGCGAACGGGAAGGGCCTGCGCCGGGTGACGCACCTCGGCAACAGCACGCTCGTCGGCTGGACGCGCGTCCCGCCCGCCCGGCCGCCGCTTCCCGCGCTCTTTCCGACTGAGCGCCTGGCCGGACCGAGAACAGTTGTGACGCGCACCCCGATCGCGACGCTCTCTGCCGACGGCGGCCGCGTCGCGTTCGCCGCAATGACGACTGCGGCCGACTGCGGCCACGTCGCCGTCTGGGCACCCGCGACGAGGGAGCTGGCGCGCCCGGCACGGCCGGCTCCGTGCCGAGAATGGCCTAGCGGCAGAAGCATCGACGACGTCGAGTTGGCGGGGAATCGGATCGCGTGGTGGGCGCAGCGGAACTGTCACAACAGGTGCATTACCACGCTCTACTCACGAGAGCTCGGTGCGCGGCGTCCCGACCAGCTGGCTGTCACTGGCGAGTACGGCGACGGCGACGAGCCCACGGCTTTCAATCTGCGCGGAGACAGCAACCTCCTCGTGTTCAACGACGGTCTGAGGCTCGTGCGGATCGGTTCGGGCAGCGAGGCCTGTCAGGAGGAGGAGCGGGGGCCGGGGCCCGCGGCCATCTGCACGACGCTGCGCCGCGAGGACCACGCCGCCCCCGTCGACTCGGTTGCCGGAGGCCTGATCGCCGTTCGGGAGCCCGAAGCGGTCGCCGTGCTGGACGAGCGCGGCGCGCTCCTTCGTGTGTTCCCGTTCGGCGCGGGCGAGGTCACCGCCGCCCAGCTCGACGGGGGCCGCCTCGTCGTCACCCGTGCCGGGCTGATCGACGTCTACGACGTCTCGACCGGCGCACGGGCGCTCCAGCGGCCGCTGCCCAGCGGCTTCGGGCTCGCGGATGTTGACGGAGGCGTCGCCGTTCTGCTCTCCGAGAAGGCCGTCATGCTCCTGCGACTCGAGGACGGCCGGTCGCGGACGCTGACCTCTGGGCGCGGCCCCGTTCACGCCGAGCTCGAGCAGGCCGGCCTCTACTACTCGTATGGCACCATCGACGGTGGCGGCCGCGTCGTGTTTGTACCGCGCTCGGAGGCGGAGCCCGCTGCTCGAGTCGGCCGAGAGCGCGATCCGAGCTAAGAGCTCAAGACGTGTCGCCCATGTCAGGTTGCCCCGCGGCTGGTTGCGCGAGACACTGGCGCAGCCATGCACTCTGCGTTTCCGACCCTCGAGGAGAGCCGCGCGCGGTTGCTCGAGGCGATCGGCGCCGCGCCTGACCTGACTCTCGTTCGTGGTGAGGGCAACCTCGGCGACGAGCTCATCTGGGCCGGGACGCGGGAGTTGCTCGACGACCACGTCTACCGCGAGATCGGGCTCGAGGAGCTCGGCGGCGCTTCCGGCGACACCGCCCTGATCATGGGCGGAGGTGCCTGGTGCCGGCCGTACCACGAGCTGATGCCGCGCGCGCTGGCGGTCGCCGAGCTCCGCTTCTCCCGCGTGGTCGTGTTCCCGTCCAGCTTCGACCCCGGCGAGGACGAGGTCCGCGAGGCCTTGAATCGCACCCGGGCCGTCGTCTTCGCGCGCGAGCCCGAGTCGCTCCGACGCATCACCGGCCTCTGCGACGCGCGCCTCGCCCACGACTGCGCCTTCTTCTACCCCTGGCATCGCGTCGAGCCCGCCGCCGAGCCGAGCGGCACCCTGAACGCGTTCCGCACCGACCTCGAACGCACCGGCGACGTGGAGCCTCCGGCCGGTAACGACGACATCTCCGTCACCGCCGCCGACCTCGACGCGTGGCTCGCGGCGGTCGCGGCCCACGAGCACGTCCGCACCGATCGCGCCCACGTGATGATCGCCGCGGCCATGCTCGGCCGCTCGGTCGAGTGGGCGCCGAGCTCGACCGGGAAGGTGCGCGCGATCGCCGAATCCGCGCTCAGCGACCTGCCGGTGCGCCCGCTTCCCCTGGCCCCCCGCCCCGGCGGCGCGAGCTCGAACGGCGGGCCGCCGGCCCCTGTCGGCGATGCGCGAGTCACTGCGGTGATCCTGAGTCGCGACCGCCCGGAGCTCGTCCGCCAGGCGGTGCGGTCCGTGACTGCCTCGAACGCGCCGGTGCGCGTGCTTCTTATCGACAACAACTCTGGCCCGGTCGCCCGTGCGGCTGCGGCGCAGCTCGCCGACGGCGATCCGCGGGTTCACGTGCGGCGTTCCGATCGCAACCTCGGGTGCGCGGGAGGCCGGCGCCTCGGCGCGGAGCTGGTCGAGACCGAGTACACGCTGTTCCTCGACGACGACGCCGAGCTCCACGACGGGGCGCTCGAGGCGCTCGTCGCCGATCTGGACGCTCACCCCGAAGCCGGTGCCGTCACCGCCCTCGTGCTCGAGCCGAACCGCCGCGTCTTTCACTTCGGAGGCTGGATCGAGGCGAGCGAGGCGGTGGTCGCGTTCACCTTGGACGCCCGGCAGCGGTCGGCAGACGACCCGAGCCTGCCCGGGTCCGGCCCGATCGGCTGGGTTCCGGGCACGGCCGCACTCGTCCGAACGGAGCTTCTGCGGAGCTACCCGATCGACCCCGGCATGGGTGCCTACTACGAGGACAACGAGTGGTGCTACCGGATCGCGCTGGACCGTCCAGACGCGTTCCGGCGCTGCCGGGAGGCCGTGGCGACGCACCACGTCGAGGCGACGAACCTACGACATGCCGTTCGTCCAGCGGTCGGCCGTGGTCGAGCGGCTCGGAGCGTACGCACACTTCCTCGAGCGCCACGGGCGGCTGATGGAGATCGACTTCGGGCACATGCTGCCGGAGCTGTGCGACCCGGACGGGACGCCGGACTGGGAGGCTGCGCGACTGCTGCTCGAGCTCGTCACGGCGAAGGGAACCGACTGGGTTTTCGCCGAGTGGTACGCGGGTGGGCTCGCACCGCTGCTCGAGCGCCCCGCCGTCCGGCAGCGCCTGACGGAGGTCGAAGCGGAGCGAGACGCCGCCGAGCTCCGTGCTTCCGAGGCCGAGGCCTGGGCGACGGAGTTGCAGAAGGTCGCCGCGGACGCCGAGTTGGTCAACGACACGCTCCGCCGGATCCAGGAGGGCGGGTGGTGGAAGCTGCGCGGTCGTCTCCTCCCCGTGATTCGCCTGGCGGGCGCCCTGCGGCGCAAGGTCAAGCGGTGACGATGCGCGAGCTGCGCCTGGCGGCGCCGGAGATCCGCGACCGCGAAGTCCGATTCGCCTGGGAGTCCCGGCCCGAAGCGGAGATCTACCGCCGCAACGACTTCACACTGACCTTTCCGCAAGGCGTTGACGTCTCCCGGGTTCCCGAGGCGCTGTGGTGGCGAATCGGCCTGATCTGCCTCCACTCGCAGTGGCCGCTGCTCGGGCCGTGCCGCGTCGTCCTGCCGGCTCGTCTGCCGCCCGGCGAAGTCGAGTTCTGGATGCGGCTCTGCGATGCCGAGGCCGCCACCCTCGCCGCGCTGATGGGCCGTCCAGCGCCCCCGCGCCAGGTTGAACTGATCGGAGCGGGCCCGCCCGCAGGCGAGCTCACTCCCGTGCCCGACCGCGGTCTCGTCGTGGCCGCGTTCAGCGGTGGCCGGGATTCCCTCGCACAGACGGCGCTGCTGCAGGAGCTGGGTGCCACGCCGATCCTCGTCACCGTCGCGTCACCACGCGAAGGCAGCCTCGAGCACGAGACCGCCCGCCGGAAGGACGTGATGGAGGAGGTCGTGCGCCGGCGGGGCGTCGAGCTCGTCGAGGTGCGCTCGGACCTTCGCGGAGCGTGGAACAACGGCGCGGCGGCGGCGGAGCCTGTGGGCGTCAGCGAGGTGAGTGACGCGTTCCTCTATCTCGGCGCTGCGGTTGCGGTTGCCGCGGCTCGCGGCGCCACGGGCGTCTTTCTCGCATCCGAGGCCGATGTTTCGGAGACCGCTCGCATCGGCGGCGCGATCGTCCAGCACAAGCATTTCATGTCCTCGGGCGCGGTCCAGCGAGCGCTCGCTGCGTTGCTTGCGCCCGCCGGAATCCGCTACGGCAGCCTGACGTCGCCGCTCTACCAGTGGCAGGTCCAGCGGCTGCTGGCCGCGCGGTACGGCGATCTCCGCGACCTCCAGTACTCGTGCTGGGAGCTGACCGGGGACGAGACCGCCTGCAGCCGCTGCGGCGGATGCCTGACGGTCGGGCTGAACCTGATGGCCGAGGGAGTCTCTCCGAGTGCGGCAGGAATCGATGCGGCCACGCTGCTCCTCTCGAATGCCGGCTGGCTGCCGGGTGCCAGCGTGGCTCGGTATGCGCAGCTGAGGCAGGACGGGACGCCGTTGCCCAACGAAGTCGTGGCGGCCGTCTCGGACGAGCAGCGCGTGCGCGTACTCGCCGCGCTGCCGCCGGAGCGGGTGGTCGACTACCTGGATGACGGCGACGACCGCGAAGCCGTGTTGGCCGCCTACGCCGAGATGCGGAGCGCCGCGCTGGAGCAGGCGGTCACGCCCGAGCCCGGCTACCGTCACGCGTATCTCGAGCTCGTGGATCCTGCGCTGCGCGGCGGGCTGGAGGCGATCCTCGACGAGCACTTCGAGCGCGATCTTGCGGCGCGGGGCGATGCAGCGCTGAGGCGGGTCGTCACGCTGGCGGACTGGATCGCGGCGCCGCTCGTCGAGACGGGCGCAGGACGGCCGGACGACGACCTGGTCGAGCTGATCCCGGCTCCCGAGCCCGAGCTGGTTGGGAAGCACGTCCTTCGTGTTTCCGAGACCACGCTCGACGGCAACGAGCTGAGGTACCTCCAGGAGGCTGTCGCGACGAACTGGGTCTCCTCGGCCGGCCCGTTCGTGGCGCGCTTCGAAGCCGCCTTCGCCGAGGCGAGCGGTTGCCGGTTCGGCGTGGCCTGCACGAGCGGCGCGACCGCGTTGCACCTCGCGCTTGCCGCTGCCGGTGTCGGCGTCGGCGACGAGGTCATCGTCCCCGCGTTCACGATGGTCGCCACGGCGAACGCGGTCCACCACGTCGGCGCCACGCCGGTGTTCGTGGACAGCGACGCGGAGACGTGGAACCTGGACGTGGACCGGCTTCCAGACCTGCTCTCCAGCCGCACCCGCGCGGTGGTCGCCGTCCACACCTATGGGCAGCCCGTCGCCGCCGAGCCGCTGGGTGAGCTCTGCCGGAGGAACGGGCTCGTGCTGGTCGAGGACGCCGCCGAAGCACACGGCGCCCGCTCGGGAGACGCGCCGGTCGGATCGCTCGGCGACGTGGCGGCCTTCTCGTTCTACGGCAACAAGATCGTCACGACCGGCGAGGGCGGGATGGTCACGACGAACGACCCCGGAATCGCCGCTGCTGCGCGGGAGCTTCGCGATCACGCCTTCACGGCCGAGCGTCACTTCTGGCACCAGCACCGTGCCTTCAACTTCCGGATGAGCAACCTCCAAGCCGCTGTCGGCTTGGCGCAGGTCGAACGGCTGGACGAGCTCCTGTCCGCCCGCCGCCGGATGGCCCGGGCCTACACCGAAGGGCTCGACGGCATTCCAGGGCTCACGCTTCCGCCCGATCGGGCCGGGCTGGAGAGCGTCCACTGGATGTACGGGATCCTCGTCGACGAGGGGTTCGGGCGCTCGCGCGACGAGCTGCGGGCAGTCCTCGCCGCCGAGGGAATCGAGACGCGCTCGTTCTTCGTGCCGCTGCACGTCCAGCCCGCCTACCGCGAGCTCTACCGCGGCCAGCGCTTCCCCGTCGCCGAGCGTCTGGCGACCACCGGCCTCTATCTGCCGTCGAGTGCCTCGCTCGGCGAGTCAGACGTGGAGCGGGTTGCGGAGGTCGTGCGGGGCGCCGCCAGAGCTACGCGGAGGGGCTCAAGCCGAACTCCGAGTAGAGGTCGAGCAGATCGGCGCTGAAGGCCCGGGGTGTGAATCTGCGCTCGTGAAGACTCCGTGCGCCCGCGCCGAGCCTCTCTCGTAGCGCCGGATCCTCGAGCAAGCGCCTGAGCGCGGTCGCGAGAGCGGCTGCGTCGGAGGGGGGCACGAGCAGGGAGTCCTCGCCGTCGGTCAGGTCCTCGGGCAGCCCGTCGATCCCTGTGGCGACGATCGGAACTCCGGCTCGCAGGGCCTCGAGGACGGAAACAGCGCCACTGCCCTCCTCGAGCGACGGTAACGCGAGCAGATCCGCCCGGCTCAGGTACGGGGCGATGTCGGGCACGCGGCCGGGTATCGCCACTCGGTCGGCCAGTCCCAGCTCGGCCGCGAGTCGACGGTGCTGCTCCAGCAGGAGGCCGCCGCCCAGGAGGCACGCACGGAACGGGACGCCCTCGTCGCGAAGGGACGCGAGCGCACGAAGGAGGATGTCGAGACCCTTGCGTCCGTCGTGGCGGCTCGTCGCCAGCACGAGCGGCGCGTCCGGCTCGGCCAGGGCCTGCAGCGGCGCGGGCTCGGGTGAGCTCGTCATGTCCTCATCCGGGCGGAAAGCCATCGGCGCCGCGTACGTCAGTCGCCGGATCTGCATCGTCCCGGCTCCGTACGCGTCCTCCAGGAGACGCTGCACCGACTCGTAGTTGACGACGACGGCGCTGCAGGCGCGGAACACGCGGCCTTCGTAGCGCGACCCAAGCGTCCGTGCCCAGAGTGCGTCGACGTCGGCTGCGACGCGCGTGCGAAGCCTCGCCCGCACGACAGGGCTCAGGCGCTTGGCTTCCACTTCGTGAACGAGCGTCGTGAAGGCGGTCGCGATCGTCGTGGTCTCGACGCCCCTTCGTCGGAGCTCCCTGCCCGCGGCCAATCCTGCGCCGGCCCAGGCGCCGTAGCCGTGGAGCAGGTGGGGTCCCGGCCGCCCCTCGAGGAACCGCACGATTGCGCGCGACAGCCAGGGAGAGTGAAACGGCGCCACCGTCGTGCGGATCGGGCGGAGCGGTGTGCGCGTGCGGATGATCGTCCCGAAGTCGCCGACGACGGTCTCGGCTCGCTTCGACGCCGTGATGAGCGTCGGGCGGTAGCCGGCCAGCTGAGCGGCCAGCGCCTGCGCGTACATGTAGCTCTCGCCGCCCCCGCTCGCAACGAGGTGGTCGAGCCGGCCTAGCAGGACGAGCTCGCCCACCTCGTCGTTTGCTCAGCTACAGCCGGTGTTCGTGCCGCAGTCTCGGCACGTGTAGCAGCTGCCCGTTCGGACCATCCGGCCGCCGCACCTCGCGCATTCGACTGCGTCGTCGAAGTTGTTGAACAGCGCTGTCTGGCCCGGGGCCGGCGGGTCTGCCGTGGCCGGTGCCGCCGGAGCCGTCGAACCGCCGCTGGCATAGCTCGCCGCCATCCGCGCCTTCACCTCTGCCGAGAGGATCCCGACCTCCTCCTGCTGGTCGACGGTCAGGAAGCGCTTGCCGAACCAGCGGAAGATGTAGTCGACGATCGACTTCGCGATGCGGATGTCCTCGTCGTTCGTCATCCCGCTCGGCTCGAAGCGCATGTGGCTCAGCTTCGAGACGTAGACCTCCGGCGGGACGCCGTACTGGAGGCCCATCGAGACGGAGATCATCAGCGAGTTCATCAGGCCCTGGAGGGTCGTCCCGTCCTTCGCGATGTCCACGAAGATGTCGCCGGGGGTGCCGTCCTCGTGGAGGCCGACGTGGATGTAGCCCTCGTACTCGCCGACCTGGAACTTGCGGCCGACCTCGGTGCGGTCGAGCGGCAGGCGCCGGCGCTGCGGCTTCCCGGTGATCAGCGTCGCCGGGGCGATGCCCGCGAGCGGCGTCGCCTCGCCTTTGTCCGACTTCCCGGACAGCGGCTGCGCGACCTTGCAGTTGTCGCGGTAGATCGCGATCGCCTTCACGCCGAGGCGCCACGAGTCCATGAAGAGCTCGGCGACCTCCTCGATCGTCGCCTGCTCGGGCAGGTTCACGGTCTTCGAGATCGCGCCGGAGATGAACGGCTGCGTCGCGCCCATCATCTTCACGTGGCCCATGTAGTGGATCGCGCGCTCGCCGATCGCGCAGTCGAAGATCGGGTAGTGCTCGGTCTTGACGTACGGCGCGCCGACGACGGAGTTCTTCTCCTCGATGTACGCCGCGATCTCGGCTGACTCGTCCGGCGAGTAGCCGAGCTTCTCGAGCGCCATCGGAACCGTCCGGTTGACGATCGTGATCTCGCCGCCGCCGACGAGCTTCTTCGACTTCACGAGCGAGAAGTCCGGCTCGACGCCCGTCGTGTCGCAATCCATCATGAAAGAAATCGTCCCGGTCGGAGCAAGAACAGTTGCCTGCGCGTTGCGGTAGCCGGCGACCTCGCCGAGATCGAGCGCCTCGTCCCACGCCTGCCGGCAGTGGCCGAGCAGATCCGCCGGCACCGAGTCCGCGTGCTCGATGTTCCCGCACGCCGCCCGGTGCTTGGCGATCACGCCGATCATCGCGGCGGCGTTCTTCTGGTAGCCCTCGAACGGGCCCATCCGCTTCGCGATCTCGGCCGACTTGCGGTAGGCGCGGCCGGTCATCAGCGCCGTGATCGCCGCTGCGTACGCCCGGCCCTCGTCGGAGTCGTACGCGAGCCCGCGCGCCATCAGCAGCGCGCCGAGGTTCGCGTAGCCGAGCCCGAGCTGCCGGTACGCCTTCGCGTTCGCCTCGATCTCGGGGGTCGGGTAGCTCGAGTAGCCGACGAGGATCTCCTGCGCCAGGAAGAGGACGTCGACCGCGTGCTCGAACGCCTCGACGTCGAGCTCGCCGTCCTCACGCCGGAACTTGAGGAGGTTCAGCGAGGCGAGGTTGCACGCCGAGTCGTCGATGGACATGTACTCGGAGCACGGGTTGGAGGCGTTGATCCGGCCCGTGTTCGGGAGCGTGTGCCACGAATTGATCGTCGTGTCGTACTGGACGCCCGGGTCCGCGCAGCGCCAGGCCGCCTCGGCCATGTCGTGCAGGATCTTCCGCGCCGGCACCGTCTCCAGGACGGCCCCGTCCGTGCGGGCCGTGAGGTTCCAGTCGGCGTCGGACTCGACCGCCTCCATGAAGGTGTCCGTGACCCGCACCGAGTTGTTCGCGTTCTGGTACTGGATCGAGCTCCAGTCGGACGAGTCGAGCGACATGTCGTAGCCGGCCGCCTCGAGCACGCGCGCCTTCTCCTCCTCGCGCGCCTTGCACCAGATGAACTCCTCGATGTCCGGGTGGTCGACGTCGAGCACGACCATCTTCGCGGCGCGCCGCGTCTTGCCGCCGGACTTGATCGTCCCGGCGGAGGCGTCGGCGCCGCGCATGAAGCTGACCGGCCCGGAGGCGTGGCCGCCCTTCGAGAGCTGCTCCTTCGACGAGCGCAGCGTCGAGAGGTTGACGCCCGAGCCCGAGCCGCCGCGGAAGATGACGCCCTCGCGGCGGATCCAGTCGAGGATCGACTCCATCGAGTCGTCGATCGAGAGGATGAAGCAGGCCGAGCACTGCGGCTTCTCCTCGAAGCCGACGTTGAACCAGACGGGGGAGTTGAAGGCGGCGAGCTGGTTGACCAGGATCGCCTTGAGCTCGTCCTCGAACGCCAGCGCCTCGTCCTCGTTCGCGAAGTAGCCGCCGTCACGGCCCCAGCGGCCGACCGTGTCGACGATGCGGCCGATCATCTGCCTGACGCTCGTCTCGCGCTCGGGCGATCCGAGGCGGCCGCGGAAGTACTTCTGCGCGACGATGTTCGTGGCCGTCTGCGACCAGAACTTCGGGAACTCGACGTCCTTCTGCTCGAACGCCGGCTTGTCCTTGCCGGGGATGAACGCGTCGCGGATCTCCCACTCGATCTCCTCGAACGGATCCCGGCCGGGGATCGTGAAATGGCGTTTGACGGCGAGGCTGGACTCCTCGTCGACGACGGTGTTCTCGGTCTGCAACTTCTCGGCGGACGCCATCTCAACCCTCCTGGGGGTAGGTCTTACAGCTTAGATTCGGACGCCTACGTGGCCGCACGGGCGCCTCGAGGCGGACCAGCCAATTTAGGGACCGGCTCGGACGGATTAGGGCGTGCGGCGGCGCGCGCGGACCTTGCGGGCGCCGAAGCCGGCTGCGCCGGCCGTGACGAGGGCGCCGGCGAGTCCGAGGAGGACCAGGAGCGGGACGGGGACGGAGTCGGCGTTGTTGCCGCGCGTCCTGAGTGCCCAGCCCACCGGGGTCTCGTCCTTCGGGGTTTCCGGCTCGCGCTCCTCGAGCGTGCTGGTCCCGCCGGTCGGGGCGGGATCCTCCGGGTCGTTGGGGCCGGGGCCGCCGTCGCTGCCCGAGCCGCCGCCGCCCGTGCCCTGGAGGCTACGGGTGGCAGCGAGTCGCGCCGCCTCGGCCTGCTCCTCGAAGTTGGTATAGGCCCGAACGTCCTCGGGCGCCTTGTCGATCGCCTCGCTCAGGCAGGCGACGCTGTAGGCGCCGTTGATCTGGCCGTCCTGAGACCAGTCGTCGAGCACGCGCTTGTAGCACGGCTTCGTGGCGGCGGTGGCCGGAGCAGCCGCCAGAAGAGCCGCGCCGAAGACGAGCAGGATCAATGAAGACGTGATCGCCCGAGACATCGACTCCAGTTTCCCCGTCATGGGTGAACCTAACCTCAACTGGGTGTAAACGCTTTGTTAGATAGGGACGATACTCCGACGCGGGTGTTAGCTTCGCTGGCGATGCCACGGGGCCTCCCACGCAGCGCCGGGGCCCTGCTCGTCACCGCGGTCGCACTTTCCGCGTTCGCCGTCTTCTTCGGCGACGGATCCTCGTACGACGCGCTTGTCTGGATCGGCACGCTCAGCATCCTGACCGCGGCGTCGGCGATCGTGCTCGTGCTGCTCGGGCTCCTTCCGTTCCCGCGGCTCGAGGGCGGGGGCGTGGCGTTCGTGGCGCTGCTCTCGTGGTTCGTCCTCTGGAACGCGATCTCGATCGTCTGGTCGGTCGCGCCCGACCGCTCGTGGGAGTACTTCAACCGGGGCGTCGTCTACGTGGCGTTCGCGCTCGTCGGTCTGTGCGTGGCAGCCGTGGTCCCTCGGGCACCGCGCGCGATCGCGCTTGGGCTCCTCGGCGTCTTCGGCGCTGCGCTTCTCTGGGCTTTGGCGGGCAAGGTCGTCCCGAACCTCTATCCGGACGGCGAGCGGATCGCGCGGCTCCGGGCTCCGCTCGACTACTGGAACGCGCTCGCGCTGCTGACCGCGATGACGATGCCGCTGGCGCTGTGGGCGGGGGCGCGGCGCGAGCATGCTCGCTGGCTGCGGATCGCGGCCGTCGTGCTCGTGTTCGTGGCCGCGGTGGCGCTGCTGCTCACCTACTCCAGGGGCGGCGGGCTCATCGCGCTGGTCACGCTCGCCGTCTATCTCGTGATCTCCCGCGACCGGGTCGACGTGATCGGCGCTCTGATCGTGTCGATGCCGCCGGCGATCGTCCTCGGCGCGTGGGCGTTCACGCAGGATGGGCTCGTCCAGGACGCTCAGCCGTACGACCGGCGTCTCGACGACGGGCTCCAGTTCGGTGCTGCATTTCTGGTCCTGGCCCTCGTCGTGGCCGGGCTCGCGTACCTCGGCCTCGAGCACGAGGAGCGCTGGCGTCCGCGCATGGCGGTCTCGATCTCCTTGCCGCGCCTGGCAGTCGTGACGGCGCTCCTGCTGCTCGTCGGCGTGATCGCGGTCAGCCGCGGGGAGCCCATCTCGTGGGCCCGGGACGGCCTCCGCGAGTTCACGAACCCGGTCAGTGACGCCGCGGCGGGCCCGGCGCGGTTCGGAGACTTCAGCTCGAACAGCCGGTGGACGTGGTGGGAGGAGGCCTGGCAGCTCTTCGAGGACGATCCGCTCGGGGGCACGGGCGCCGGGTCGTTCGAGATGGCGCGCCGGCCGATCCGGGTGAACACGACGGTTGCGACGGAGCCCCACAACCTCGCGCTTCAGCTCCTGTCGGAGACGGGTCTCATCGGATTCCTGCTGGCTGCGGGGGCGGGGGTCGGGGCTGCCTTCGCGATCGTCCGGTCGATCCGGCGGCTCGACGAGGGAGATGCAGCCGCGGCCTGTGCGCTCGCCGTGCTCGTGCTCGCCTATCTCGGCCACGCGCTGGTCGACTACGACTGGGACTTCGTCGGCGTCAGCGGGCCCATGTTCCTCGCGCTCGGCGTGCTCGTCGGCGCCGGCCGTCCCGCGGTCGGGACTCTTCGCGAGCCGTTCTACGCCGCCGGGGCCGTGCTGTTGGCGCTGGCGGCTGTCGCGTCGCTCGCTGCGCCCTGGCTGGCGGAGCGCAAGGTCTCGAGCGCCTACGCGTCGATCGGGGAGCTCGAGCCGGACGAGGCGGTCTCCTCGGCGCGCCGGGCCCGCACGCTGAACCCGCTCGCCGTCGAGCCGTACTTCGCCGAGGCCGCGGCCGAGGAGCTGCGGGAGAACGATCCCGCCGCGTTCGACCTGTACATCCGGGCGGTCGAGCTCCAGCCGCGGAACGCGGTGACGTGGTTCCAGCTCGGCATGTTCGAGATGAACGCCGGCCTGCGGGAGGCGGGGATCAGGCATCTCCTCCAGTCGCGCGAGCTCGACCGGTGGGGGCCGTCCTACGAGGTCCTTCAGAGTCTCGGCCTATGAGATCCCGTGTTGAGGCGGGCTTCGTCGCTGCCGTCGTCCTGCTGGGGAGTGCGGCCGCCTTTGTCTTCCTGAAGCTCTGGGACGCCGACCTCCGCTACCCGTTCTCGTACTCGGGCGACGGGACGCTCAACCTGATGCTGATCAAGAACGCGATGGAGCGGTTGTGGTTCTACGAGAACCCGCAGCTCGGCGCGCCGAACGAGCAGCAGCTCTACGACTACCCGGTCGTCAGCGGCGACGGGCTCCACGTTCTCTTCTTCTGGGTGGGCGGGTGGTTCACCGACAGCCCGGCGGTCGTGATGAACGTCTTCTTCCTGCTCACGTTTCCGCTGACGGCGCTGACGGCGTACCTGGTGCTGCGGCGGCTGGCGATCGGGCCGGACGTCGCGCTCGTGATGGCGCTGCTCTACACGCTCCTGCCGTACCACTTCTTCCGCGGGGAGACGCATCTGTTCCTGGCGGCGTACTACGTCGTGCCGCTCGGTGCTTACCTCGCTTTGTCGGTGCTGGACGGGCGGGCGTTCTCGTGTCGGGCTGGGGCTCGCGGCGGCGCTGATCGCGGTCGCCTCGGGGTCGTTCTACTACTCGGCGTTCACCGTCCTGTTCGTGCGTCGTGGCTGCGGTGCTCGCGGTTCCTGCTGGCGCGCGAGCGGGGGGCGTTGGTTTCGGGCGGTTTGGTGGTGGCTGTGATCACGGCGGTCTCGCTGGTCCAGCTGGCGCCGACGATCGTCTACCGGGTCAAGCACGGGACGAACGACGAGGTCGCCAAGCGCTACTGGTTCGAGAGCGAGAGCTACGGGCTTCGCATCACGCAGCTCGTGCTTCCGGTGGACGGGCACCGGATCGACGCGCTGGCTTCGCGGAAGGCGGAGTACCTGGAGCAGATCCCGCGCAGCGAGGGGACGGCTGCGACGCTCGGCGTGGTCGGGACCGTGGGGTTCCTCTGGCTCCTGGGGGTTGCGGTCGCGGCCTGCGCGGGGCTCGGGCGGCGGTGGGAGCTGGGGCGGTACCGGGGGCTTGCGGTGCTCACCGTCGTCGCGGTGCTGATCGGGACGATCGGCGGGTTATCGACGCTGATTGCGGTCGTCTGGCCCCAGATTCGCGCCTGGAACCGGCTCTCAGTGTTCATCGCGTTCTTCGCGCTCCTGGCGGTTGCGCTGCTGCTCGAGTCGTTGCGGCGGCGGGTGCCTCGGCGCCGGCGTTCGTCGCCGTGCTGGTGGCGCTGCTGGCCGTCGGCTCCCTCGATCAGACGAACGACACGCTGGTGCCGCCGTACGCCGGCGTGGAGGCGGACTACCGCGCGGACGAGGACTGGGTCGATTCGCTGGAGTCGCAGTTCGGGGAGGGCGCGATGGTCGTCCAGCTGCCGTACGAGCCGTTCCCCGAGCCGGCGCTCGGGCATCGTCCGCTGCTACGAGCCGGCGAAGCCGTACGTCCACTCCTCGGATCTGCGCTGGAGCTACGGCGCGATGCGCGGCCGGCCCGAGGACTGGGCGGCGGAGCATGCGACGAAGCCTGCCGCCGAGCTCGTGCCGGCGGCGCGGGACGCGGGGTTCGCGGGGATCATGGTCGACCGACTGGCGTATCTCGACCAGGGCGCGGCGGCCTCGGCGGATCTCGGGGCGGCGCTGGGGTCAGACCCCGAGACGAGTCGGAACGGGCGCTATCTCTTCTGGCCGCTCTGAGTGCCTCGGAGACATGTCCCAGTGACAGTCACTGGGGCATGGCCCACCGAGGGCTTCCGACCCTGATGGCTACGCGCGCGAGCCCTGTTCTCGGCGTCCCGAAGAGCCTCGTCCCAGTGACTGTCACTCGGGCGCGGCCGGATCAGCCGACGACGACTGCGACGTGCGCGCCCATCAGATCCTGCACGCGCATGCCGTCGAGCGGGCCGACGATCCTGATCCGCAAGTCGCGAGAGAGCCTGATCGCCTCACCGCGGAATCCCGGCCGGTACATGACGACGCTGCGCGTGTAGTCCGTCCGCTTCGCGTTCCCGATCTCGCCGATCGAGTACCCGCGCGACTGCACCTGAGCCGCCGCGTCGTGGGCCGCGCCGGCGACGCCGTTCCCGTTCAGGACGAGGACGGTCGTCTCTCCGCGTGAGAGCCGCGCCACCGAGCTGCCGATCTTCGGCCGGGTCGGCGTCTTCGTCGTGACGCCGAGGCTGCGCTGCTCCGCCGTGTCCCGCATCCGCTCAGAGAGCGGTTTGCCGAGCAGTGCGACGCCGAGGGCGAGGATGACGATCAGCTCGAGCGCCGCGATCGCGCTCGCAACGAGCGTCGCGGTCCGCCAGGAGCGGACGAGAGCGTCGGGTGGCATGCTCATCGACTGCTCCATCGGCGGAGGCTTTGTTCGCCTGGACCCCGCACTATCCTCCCGCGCATGTTCGTCTCGTTCGAGGGCGTCGACGGGTCAGGCAAGTCGACGCAGGCCGAGCTGCTCGCCGACTGGCTTCGAAAGGAGGAGCGCGAGGTGGTCTTGACGCGCGAGCCGGGCGGCACGCCACTGGGCGAGTCCGTGCGCGAGCTGCTGCTCGACGGCCAGGAGATGTCGCCGTGGGCCGAGGCCGCACTCTTCACGGCGGCGCGAGCGGAGCTGGTGGATCAGGTGATCGGGCCGGCGCTCGCCGGCGGCGCCGAGGTCGTCTCCGACCGGTTCATCGACTCCTCGCTCGTCTACCAGGGAATCGCGCGCGGGCTCGGGATCGAGCGCGTGCTCTCGCTCAACCTCGACGCGATCCGCGGGATCCTCCCCGACGTCACGTTCCTGCTCGTGCTCGACGTCGACGAGGCCGTGAAGCGATCGGTCGGTGCGCGGGACCGGATCGAGCGGGAGGGCGACGCGTTCATGACGATCGTCGACAACGGCTACCGGCAGCTCGCCGGGCTCTTCCCGCAGCGCGTTGTCGCGCTGGAGGCCGATCGTCCCGTCCACGACATCGCCGAGGAGGTCCGTGAGCACGTTCAGCAACGTGCCGGAGCAGCCTGAGGCGAAGGCGCTGCTCGGCGCCGCGCTGGCCGAAGGGGCGGCGCACGCGTACCTCTTCCACGGGCCGCCGGGAGTCGGCAAGCGCGCGCTCGCCCTTGCCTTCGCCGCGGAGCTGATC
The DNA here is from genome assembly GCA_963782765.1 of uncultured Actinomycetes bacterium. Taxonomy (GTDB): domain Bacteria; phylum Actinomycetota; class Thermoleophilia; order Gaiellales; family Gaiellaceae; genus JACDAN01. Next base: position 257,614 of record CAWALC010000004.1, on the reverse strand, counting down.
GGGGAGCACGACCGAGTCGGGCGCGGCGCGCATCCCGACCTCTACGTCCTCGAGCCGCTCGGCGACCAGATCCGGATCGACGCGATCCGGGAGCTGCGCCGGGACCTCCACATGCGCCCGTTCGAGGCCGACCGGCGTGTCTACCTGATCTTCGGCGCGCACCTCATGAACGACGAGGCCGCGGACGCCCTGCTGAAGGATCTCGAGGAACCACCGCCATACGCCGTGATCGTGCTGGTCGCGGACGACGTCGGCCCGCTGCCGGAGACGATCCGCTCGCGCTGCCAGCCCGTCCCGTTCAGGCGGCTCTCGGAGCGCGCTGTTCGCGCAGTCGTGGAGGAGCGGGCGCCGGGCCTCTCGGAGAACCAAGTCGTCGCCCTGGCTCGGGTCGCCGCCGGCCGGCTCGACCGCGTCGAGCGGCTGCTCGATCCGCCCGCCGCGGAGCGACGCACGAAGCTCCTCGAGCTCGCGCGCGCCGTCTACCGCGATCCCGACTTCGTCCCCGGCGACGCGTCGTCGGCGCTCGTCGAGGCTGCGGGCGAGCGGGCGAAGGAGGCTCGCGACGCGGCCGAGGCAGAGCTGGAGGGGATGGACCTCCCGGCGCGCGAGGCGGAGCAGCGGCTGCGGCGCGCAGCGCGTGGCGCCGAGCGGGAGGAGCTACTCCTCGCGCTCGAGGAGCTCGCCGCCTGGTACCGGGACCTGATCGCCGTGGCGGCGGGAGCCGAGCGAGCCGCGATCCACGTCGACCACCTGGCCGAGCTCCGCGAGGACGCAACCGAGGACCGCGCGGCCGCCGCCGAGCAGGCCGCCGAGCTCGTACGCGACTCCTGGCGGCTGCTCGAGGAGCTGCAGCTCCAGGCGCCGCTCGCTTTCGAAGCGCTCTTCGTCCAGCTCCGGCGCGCCTTCGCGCGCTCGCTCGTCACCGCCTGACGATTCGTTGTAAGTGTTTCCGCCCTCGCACGATTACTCCTTATGACCAAGGTTCGTTTCAGCCGCCCGTGAGACACCTTCGACACCTCCAGGACGCGGCCGTCGACCTCGCCGTCGGCGTATTCGACGGAGCCGAACGCCTGCATTGGAGGATCGTCCGGGCGAGGGCCGCGTTCTTCGCTGCGATCGGCAGGCGTCTTCGCCCGGCGCTCTCGAGTTGGCCGCACGGATCGGCCGCGTCGCGACCCGGGTCGCGTTCGCATCGGCATGCTGCCGCGCGTGCTGGCAGTGGCCGTTGGACTCGTCGCCATCGTCGCGATCTCGACGGCGCTCGCGCCGAGCTCGTCGAGCGAAGCAGTTCCGCGCACCAACGTGGGCGTCGCGCCTCAGAAATCCTCCAAGTCGAGTGCCGAAAGACGCATCGTTCGCCGGTCGGCTTCAGCGACACCGTCGCGTCAGACAGAGCCGACGCGCGTCCGGGCGCCGGCCGTCGCTCCTCAGAGCATCAGCGCTCCAGCGAAGCCACGGCTGGTCGCGCACGCGTCGTCGTGAAGCGTGCACGAGCCCCGCGAGTGCAGCGCCCCAGCACTCCCGCGCCGGTCACGACCCCGCCTCCGCCTGCGCCCCAGCCGGTCGCCCCCGCTCCTCAGCCTCCACCAGCGAACGACCCGAACGAGGAGCCGGCCGACGGCGACAACAGCGGGCCCGGCGGCGGCCGGGACGAGGGAGACGGAGGAGGCAAGGGCAAGGACAAAGACAAGGACAAGGACAAAGGCAAAGACAAGGACAAGGACGAAGGTGACAAGGACGAGGACGGAGACGACACGCCCCCGCCGGATGACGAGGACGACCGTTAGAAGCGGCTAGCGTCGCTCGTTGCCGCGCTTGTAGTTGCCCGTCGCGCGGGCCATGACCTGCTGCGGGTCGTCCCGCTCGACTCTGGCGAGGAAGCGCTCCGCCGTTGCTCCTCGCAGCGTCGCCGCCTTGCGTCCGTGGTGCGTGATCACGACATCGCCGCCGCGGACGACGTAGTCGAATCCCTGCGGCCGAGCCACGCGGTCACGGTATCGAGAAGCCGCGACAAGGTGGCTACACTCAGTTAACCCTGCCGACGTAGCTCAGCTGGTAGAGCACTTCACTCGTAATGAAGGGGTCCGCGGTTCGAATCCGCGCGTCGGCTCTCTCGAAGGCCTGCGCTTAGGCGGGGTTTCGCGTTTTCCGGGACACGAGGGAGAGGAGATCGTCGTGCGTGTTCGCAGGAAGGTGTCCGGAGCGTTCGCAGCAGTGCTGGTGGGGACGGTGGCGCTCGCCCTGTCGGCCGGCCCGACGGCCGCCCAGCGCGGTCCCCTGGGGCCGAGGTACACGCCCGGGGCCCCTGGTGCTGGCGACCCCTACTTCCCGTTCGCCGGCAACGGTGGGTACGACGTCCAGCACTACGACCTCGACCTCACCTACACGCCGCCGGCGCCCGCCCCGGCGCCGCTTGTCGGCCAGCTGAGCGGTGTGGCGACGATCGACCTGGTGGCCACGCAGGACCTGGACCGATTCAACCTCGACTTGCGGGGCCTGGACGTCAAGGCGATCACCATCAAGGGGAAGCGGGCCAGCGAGGTGGCGCCGCCCGCTGCCGGGGCCGAGGTCGAGGGCGCGGCCTACTGGCAGGTGCAGGACGACGCGGCCCGCATCTGGGAGCTCACGATCCAGCCCCGCCCCAAGATCAAGCAGGGACAGACGGCGCGGGTCGTCGTCACCTACGGCGGTGCGACCACCCGGCCGGTAGACATCGAGGGCGTCCTCTACGGCTGGGTGACCATGCGGGACGGCGCCATGGTGGTGAACGAGCCCGAGGGCTCGATGACCTGGTACCCGGTCAGCGACCACCAGACCGACAAGGCGACCTACGGCTTCGAGATCACCGTGCCCGAGGGCAAGGTCGCGGTCGCCAACGGGCTGCCCGCACACGACCCCGTCACCGAGGGCGGGTGGACGACCTGGTTCTGGAACGCCCCCGACCCGCAGGCCAGCTATCTCTCCACCGCCTCGGTCGGTGACTACGACCTGCGCTTCTCCGAGACGGCCGGCGGGCTGCCGATCATCGACGCGGTCGACGACAACCTCACGCCCGCCAACGCCGCTGCCACCGAGGCGAGCCTCGAGCTCCAGGCGGAGATGATCGACTTCCTCGAGGAGACGTTCGTGCCGTACCCGTTCAACTCATTCGGCGCGATCGTCGATGACGACACCGTCGGCTACGCGCTCGAGACGCAGACCCGGCCCGTCTACTCGCGGGTGGCACGGGAGGGCACCGTCGCCCACGAGCTCGCGCACCAGTGGTTCGGCAACGCCGTGAGCCCGGAGCGGTGGGCCGACATCTGGCTCAACGAGGGCTGGGCCACCTACGTCGAGTGGTTGTGGAGCGAGGACAGCGGCGGCGACTCGGCCCAGGCGAGCTTCGACGCCGTCATGGAGATACCAGCTGACGACGAGTTCTGGGCCCTGACAATCGCGGACCCGGGCCCGTTCGGCCTCTTCCTTGCCCCGATCTACGACCGGGGCGCGGCGACGCTGCACGCCCTCCGGGTCAAGGTCGGCGACGAGACGTTCTTCGCGGCCAGCCAGGAGTGGCTCACGCGCTACGACGACTCGACCGCCACCACCGACGACTTCGAAGCGCTCTTCGAGGAGGTCTCCGGCCAGGACCTGACCACGTTCTTCGACGTGTGGGTGCGCACGCCGAGCAAGCCCACGACCTGGTGACGCCTCGGCGTTCGCCGGGAGGCGCGCCGATCAACGACGAGAGGCGGTCGAGGCTAGATGCGCCTGCGCCTGCGCCCGGGTCGCCCAGGTGTGACGGCGCCGGCGACTACCGCGGTTTTCGCCACCGGCGACGGGCCGGGTGAAGCGGCCTTGGCCACGACAGCGGTTCTCGCTACCGGGGCGCCGACGACACCAACTCGTCCTGCGCGTGCTGCTCTGAGGGGCATTGTCAGTCTCCTTCCGTTGCAGCTGCTTCATCGGCCTCGATCGAGGCGATGATGGCCTGAATCGGAATCCGGCCGTTGGCGATCAGTTGGCCGCCCGAGCGCCGCGCGGCCGATGCGAATGGCGCAGCCCACAGGTTCTCCCAGATGAGAACTCCGGCTGTGCTGCCCGGCTCCATGGCGGCGGCGAGATGCACGACGTCTTCTTCGGCCAGCAGCTCCGCCAGCTGAGCCTCGAGTGCCTGCAGCTCTCCGAGCTCGCCGACATCGGAGAGCTCCATCGCCTCGATGGAACCGTCCTCGTCCTTGGTCAGGATGAGTATGTCGATCAATCGGATGGTTCCGGCCTCGACCAGCGCGAGCAGCTCGGCCGCCATCTCGCCCGTGAACTTGCTCGCGCCCGCCGGAAACTCGACGACGACGTAGTCAACGGGTCCGAGTTGATCCAGGGATGTTTCCGTCTTCACGTCTTCCGCTACGGATGTCTCCGTCATTACGTTCTCCCTTCCGTTGGCCGACTGAACTGCCTCACCGTCACCTCGCTAAGCGAGCTGGCTCGTCTCCGTCGGCTTCATGAAGGCGCCGATGATCCACAGCAGCGGGAAGAAGAGCCCGAAGAAGAACATCCACCCGTGTCCGTTCCTGAGCGTCATCAACCCGAGCGTGAACACCAAGATCAGGTAGACGATTCCGCCGAAGCCTATTGCCCACCACATGCTCTCTCCCATCGTTGTCGTGTGCCGCCACGTCGGACGGCTGTGACATGCACACGGTCGCACGCCGGTCACACGAAGAGCATCCCCCGAGCCTCTTGTTCACCCGGGTGAACTCGCGTTCCGGGTGACGCGTTCTGCCGCGACGACGGACGGAGCAAACGCGTGGAACCGCCGCTTAGATCTACTCGGAACCCGACGCGGCTGGAGCGTCCGGTGCACTTGCCTCGACATCCCGGTGCTCACGCCGCAGCCCAGCAAAGGGGTGCGGGCGATGTTCGGGAGCCGGCGCACTCTCGAATGAGGGCGCAGCGTCGCGCGGGTGGGCCGCGAACCACGCTGCGTAGCGCCCCGCGAGCGGGGTTGCGGTCAGGCCGTGAAGAAGGACCGAGAGGGCGATCGTGAGAAAGATCACGTTCAGCAGGAGCGACTCGTTCGCGAGCGTGGCGTCCTCGACGAGGATCACCGCAAAGACGATCGACGCCAGTCCGCGCGGCCCGAACCAGCCGACGAAGGCGACCGTTGGTCGCCTGGCGCCGGATCCGAGCATCGCCAGGCCGACGGGAACGATGCGAACGAGGGTCAGGCTGAGAAGCGCGTACAGGACGATCTCGACGGTCAGGTCGTCGAGCATCGGCACGAGCATGACGGCGCCGAAGAGGATGAACGTGGCTGCACCGAGCAGGCCGCCCATCTCTTCGAGGAAGAGTGTCACCTCGCCTCCGACCTCGCGACGCAGCCCGCCGAAGACGGCACCGCCGACGAAGGCGGCGATGAACCCGCTGCCGTGCATCCACACGGCGAGACCGTAGGCGAGCGCGGCCCCGGCGACCGGGACGACCTGGAGCCAGACCTCGTCGACGAGGCGACGCGGGACGCCCACCCTGACCACGACTGCGGCCGCGAGCCCCGCAATCACGCCCCCGACGCATCCGTAGCCGATCTCCTCGAGCACGAGCTCGAACGCCGCGCCGTTTCCGATCGCGCCCTCCTGCGCCTCGGCGATCGCGATCGCGATCAGCAGCAAGGGCACGCAGATGCCGTCGTTGAGCCCACTCTCGACGTTGAGCCCTTGACGCACGCGCGAAGGAACCCGGGGATCGGTGACGACCGCCTGCCCCAGCGCCGCGTCCGTCGGGGCGAGCACGATCGCCAGCAAGACGGCCTCGATGAACGCGAGCTCCGCGAGCAAGCCCAGACCCGCGAGCGCGCCGGCCACGATGGTCAGCGGCAGCCCGATCGCCAGCAGGCGAAGAGGCAACGCGTACTCGCGCCGCAATGCAGCGAGGTCGATCCGTGACGCGTCCGAGAAGAGCACGAGCGTGAGCGTCGCCTCGGCAACGAAGCGGACCGTTTCGCTCTCGATCGCCGGATCGAGCCAGCCGAGCACCTCGTTGCTCACGAGGATGCCGCCGGCGACGAACACCATCGCGGAGGTGATCATCGACCCCGAGAGCCGCCGCGAAACCGCCGCGTACACGAGGACGAGCAACGAGATCGCTACGAGGCCTGAAATGCCCAACCCGGGGCGACACTAACGCCCGAGGAAGCGCGCTTCATCGCCCAACGACCCGGGTTCACCTGGGTGAACGGTGCTCTCGGGCGATGAATGAGCGCCCCACCGCTTCTAGCATCGCGCCCGATACGCCACCGGCATGGCGTCAGCGTCCCGCTGACCCGGCGGCGAGAACGGGGGCACGATGGCGGTCGAGCTCGAGGAGCCTGAGTCGTTCTGGAGACGACACCTCGTTCTGGTGATCGTTGGTGGATTCGCCGGACTCCTCGTCGTGATCGCCGCTTTCCAGCTCCTGGATCAGGGGGACGTGGCCGAATGGCTCGCAGACGCGCCGGAGGAATGGGCCTACGTCCTGTGCTTTCTGCTCGTCTGGTTCGATGCGGTCATTCCGATCTTCCCCGGCGAGACGACGCTGAGTGCCGCGTCGACGCTCGCCGCAGAGGGAGATCTCGAGCTCGCGCTCGTCATGGTGGCCGGTGCGCTCGGTGCGATCGTCGGAGACTCGTCGCTGTTCTGGATCGCCCGCAAGAGCGCCGCTAGAGCGCAACGCCACCTCGACAAGGCGCTCGAGAATCCGAAGATCCGCGCCGGCTGGGACGCCCTCGATCGCTCTCCCGGACTCTTGATCGTCGCCGGGCGCTACGTCCCCGGGATGCGCTTCGCCGTCAACGCTTCCATGGGCCTCTCCCAAATTCCCTACCGCCGCTTTCTCCCGTGGTCTGTTTTCGGCGGAATCCTGTGGTCGGTCTACACGTGTGCACTGGCCTACAACGTGGCAACCACGCTCGCAGGCTTTCCGCTCGCGTCGCTCGTCATCTCCTCGCTCATCACGTCCGCCGCGTTGGCGGCGATCTTCTTCATCGATCGCCGCAAGTCGAGGAGGGCGAGGGGCGCCGAGCCGACCGATGTGGCGGCGGGGCCGGCGATCCCGTCCAGCACCGCTGGATCCGACGAAGTGAGGTGAGAAACGTTCACCTGGGTGAACACGCCGGCGGGCGATGCGCGCGTGTGGCCGTCGCGCGATCCTCGTCTTGCCCGGCCGGTCGCCTCGATGCGCAGGCCGAGACAAGTCGAGACACGGAGGTGTTCGCATGGTGAGAGAGGCTCGCCCGAGACCCCGTCCCGGCCCAGGCGGCCCCGGTCGTCCAGGCCCCGGCCCAGGCGGTCCCGGTCGTCCAGGCCCTGGACGTTGATCAGGAGTAGTGAGGAGGCCACCTGCCCCGTGGCCTCCTCACATCCGTGGTCGGCGCTCGAGCCGTTCACCTGGGTGAATCCGAGCAGCGGGTGATGTGCGTTCTACGAGGTTGAAGGAACCTCAACGGAGAAGCCGTGCCCGAGAGAGGAGTGGCCGGATGGAGTGGTTCGGAGTAGTGGTCGTGGACTCGTGGCCGGCGGCGATGATCGCTGCGGTTGCGTTCGTCCTCTTCTCTCGGTTCAACGCGGCGGCGCGGCTGGAGAAAGCACAGTCAAGGAGCAAACGCGGTCACAAATAGCTGCACTGGCACTGCCACGCCTCAACCGATGCACCGCTGACGGGGGTGACCTGAGGTGGCCAACCGGGAGTCCGAACAGATGTCGAAGCGATTCGCGGGCCGTACGGGACAGAACCGGGTCCGGTACCAGATCGTTATCCGGGGCGAGCTCGGTAAGCCGCTCGTGGGACCGCTCGAAGGAATGAACGTCGAGGAGGCTGGAGACGAGTCCGTGCTGACCGGAGACCTCGTCGACCAGGCGCAGCTCCAGGGAGTGATGAGCTGGCTGACCGCGCTCGGCGTCGAGATCGTGAGCGTGAACCCGGCGGACGACCAGACTCAGCGATGACGAAGGCGCCCAGTTCCCGGCCTATCATTGTTCCGTGCCGACGCGGGTGGCGCTTGCGGACGACAACCTGTTCGTCCGAGAAGGTCTGGAACAAGTCCTCGCGACCGAGACCGAGATCGAGGTCGTGGCCTCGTGTGCGGACCTGCCATCCCTCCTGAAAGCGGTTGAGCTGGGAAGTCCGGACGTGGTCGTGACGGATATCCGCATGCCACCCTCACAGACCGACGAAGGCATCCAGGCGGCAACTATCCTCCGGCGGACGCATCCCGAAGTCGGTGTCATCGTGCTCAGTCAGTACACGGATCCGACCTATGCCCTGGCACTTCTCGAGCTCGGATCGCAAAGTCGCGGCTACATGCTCAAGGAGCGCATACACGATCGAGTGCAGCTCGTAACGGCGATCGAGACAGTCGCCGAGGGGGGTTCGGTAATCGATCCCAGAGTCGTGGATGTCCTCGTGGCGTCCCGGTCGCGGGCCGCCGCCTCACCGCTGACCGACCTCACTCCACGCGAGGTCGAGGTTCTCGCCGCGATCGCCCAAGGCAAGAGCAACCGGGCTATCAGTGAGTCGCTGGTCCTCACGAAGCGGGCAGTCGAGAAGCACATCAACTCGATTTTCCTGAAGCTCGGGCTCACCGACGCCGAGGACGTCAGCAAGCGTGTCAAGGCCGCCCTGCTTTTCCTCGCCGACGAGGGCGACAGGCTCGCGGCTCCGGACCCCATCGACTCAGCTGGCTGACCGCTAGCGCGCCACGCCGGCCGGCCTCTCGGCGTCTCGCTTGTCGTCCTGCCGGCGGCAACCTACGTCGCAGTGGCCGTCGGGCGGCGCGGCGGTTGCCTCGCCGCCCGACGATGCGCTCGGCCGGCGCCGACCCGAGGGCGCCGCGACCGCGGCGGGTGTGTTCCGGTTGGCCCGATGGGGCCTGCCGCAGCAGCTAGGACGCCAGCTCCTCCGGCGACGAGACCGACCGTGTCAAGGCCCAGATCACCCACACGTCCAGCGAGATGATCAAGATCGCCCAGAAGGGGTAAAAGGGGATGAAGAAGAAGTTCGCGATGGCGCTGACCGCCGCGAGCGTCACGCCGATTACGCGCGCCCACGTCTTCGCAGCGAAGAGCGCGTAGCCCGCGTAGGCGACGAGCAGCCCTAGAAGCAGGTGGATCCAGCCCCAGGCTGTCGCATCGAGCTCGAAGATGTAGTTCGGGGACGCGACGTAAAACTCGTCCTCGAGGATGCCTGCCAGCCCGGCGATGGCCTGAAAGCTGCCGATCAAGATCATGATGACGCCGGCGAACACATAGCCGCCGACGACGGACCCGCGGGGCTCCGTGGATCCTGCCGACTCGTAGTCGCTCATCTCGTCTCCATCTCCTTTCGTACGTCGAACAGCGTCCTGCCTTGCGCAGCCATTGTCCGACCGGCATGTGCCTTTGACCTCACCCGCCGATCGTGTTCACCCAGGTGAAGCCCTATGCGCGCTCGACGCAAGCGGATGCGCGGCAGTGCTCGGTGAACCGCTAGTCGAATCGAGACCCAGGAATCACGCCGAGCACGTTGGTGCCCCCTCCCGGTGCCGACTCGATCGTCAGCTCGCCGCCCACGGCGGCGAGACGGTCGTGCATGTTCGTCAGGCCTCGGCCCGGACCGGCGCTCTCGATGTCGAACCCGATGCCGTCGTCCCGGACGGCGAAGCGGACAGCGCCGTCGTCCGCGATCGTGATCGAGAGGGCGCTGGCGCCCTCGGCGTGCTTCGCGGCATTCTGGATGGCCTCGAGGCAGCAGAAGTAGACGGCGCTCTCGAGCTCCGGGGCATAGCGACCGACGCCGTCGCTGTCGATCGTCGTCGGCACGGGAGCCCGCCTTGCGGCCGACCGAAGCGCCTCGACGATGCCCCGATCGGCGAGGAGCGACGGGTAGATGCCCCCCGCGAGCTCGCGGACCTCCTCGAGTGCCTCCTCCACCTCCGATCCGAGCTCGCGCACGAGCGCGCCGCCGCGTCCAGGGTCCTCACTCATGAGCTCGCCTGCCAGTTCCAGCCTCACCCTGAGCGCGACGAGACGCTGCTGCGCGCCGTCGTGGAGGTCGCGTTCGATCTTGCGCCGTTCGCTGTCGCCGGCGGCGACAATCCGCGCGCGTGATTGACGGAGCTCATGCAGCGTGTCGTGCCAGGCCGCGTCGAGCTCGACGTTCTCCGCAGCCAACAACGCGACGGCGCCCGCGGCACGGAGCAGCTCGGGGTCGTCGGCGAGCTGCGCGTCGTGGTCGATCGCGGCCCCCGGGGTTCCGTCTCCGCGCTCGACAATCGTGACCTCGCGCCCAGGTCCCGGTTCGAGCAGCTGGTCGGCGGTGGTCTCGCTCGTGCCATCCAAGAACATCAACCTCAGGTCCGGGTCGCCGAGTGGCTCGCGCACCATCGCCTCGAGCTCGGGAAGCGACGGGCGGCGCAGCGACTGCTGGACGAGCCTGTGCAGTGCGCGGCCCGCGAACAGCTGTGCGGCGATCAGCGCGAACAGAAAGCCGTACCAGAGCAGGGATCGAGCTGCCGCGATCGTCCACGCGAAGAAGGCGTCCAGCGACGTGGGGCCGTACCCCAAGGCGTAAGGGAGCAGGTATGTGGCCTGGACCAGGAGGAACAGCAACGCGATCGGCGTGCCGATCGCCAGCGCGCGGCGCTGCGGGGGCGTGCCGGAAACGATTCGCCAGAGCAAGAGGCCGGACGTGGCGAGCGCGATGGTGATCGCCCCGATCCGGACGATCTCGTTTAGATCGATCGCCAGTGGGACGTTCGACGTGATCGCCAGGGCGTTCTCCGGGCACAGCTCACGACAGCCGGAGATCGAACCGCCCGGAGGGAGCTGCGGCAGCATCAGGACGATCGCGACGACCAGCAGCGACAACGCCACATAGCCCAACAGGAGCAGCTTCGCGAAGAGACCGTCCAAGCGCCCGGTGGGGAACGTCAGGATCAGCGCCTGAGTGCCGATGACGATCATGACCTCCCAGAGCACGCCGAAACCGAACAGCCACGGGTTGCTCGACGAATGCAGGATGTAGACCACGCAGATGAACCCGAAAACGATCAGCAACGGCCCGTAGCGGCTCTGCGGGCGCACGCGCAACCAGTACAGGCCGACGAGCACGGGCCCGAGGATGATGTCGGCCTTCTGCGCCGCCAGCCACTCGGGATGGGCGAGGAAATCCGCGTTTAGCGTGGCCCACACGCTGGCGGCAGCCGCGACCATCGCGACCACCGCCACGACCGCGTGCCACGTTGGCACGCCGTGACGCTTTAACCACCCCGACCGCTGGTCCGCGCTCCCAGGGGCGACAGCACCTACATGCCCGACGCTCGAAACGAGCCACCTCGTCTTCGACCCTGTCGTTGTCGCAGCTGACGATAGCTAACGCGCCGGAGAAGGCGAAGTCCGGCGGTGTGCCCCCCCATGCGCGTCCCAGAGCCGCCGCAGGGCGAGAGACCCGAAGTCTTGCTTCCTGATCAGCGCCTTGGCCCCGCAAGACTCGACTTCCCGGGGTAGCTCGGCCGGGCCGTCGATGGAGATCAGGACGACGACTCCGCCGGGGTGCGTCGCGCAGATCCGGCGGGCCGTCTCGATCCCGTCCATCACGGGCATGCGTACGTCCAGGAGGATGAGCTCGGGACTCAGCTTGGCGACCAGAGCCAGTGCTTCCTCGCCCGAGGCTGCCTCGCCCAACGGCTCGAAGCCCGGGGTGGCCTCGACCACTTCGAGGGCCACACGTCTGAAGGGGGTCTGGTCGTCCACGACGAGGACGCCGACCCGCATCGGTTCTTGAAGCGTCACCGAAGCCGAAGAGTGATCGTCCGCTCGCGCGTAGGCAAGGAGACTCTCAGGTGTCGCGCCGAGTGGCCGGCAGGTCTCTGCTTCGGGGTGCAGGCACCACCACAAGTTCCGTGCGCGCCTCATTGTCCTCGAGTGCCTGGTGAGCGACGCTGGCGATGCCCGGACGGATGCTTCCACGGAAGCGCGAAGAGACGGGAGGCAAGGTGACCGACGCGCGTGTCCCCCCACACGCTATTTCGCCGGAGTCTCGGAACTCCAAGGTCGCATGGCGCTGAGCGCGACGCAAGCGCCGGCTGACATGCCCACAAGGGGCACATCCGACGGCGACGTCCTCTTCGAGTCGAAGTTTCAACGGGTTCGCGCCCCGCGGGACGTCCTCGCGCGACCACGCCTCACCGACGTGTTGCAGGAGGCGGCGCCGACACTCGTCTTGCTCGCTGCGCCGCCGGGCTTCGGAAAGACCACCGTCCTCGCACAGTGGCGCGACCTCGACGGCCGCGCCTTCGCCTGTGTCTCGCTCGATTCGGGGGACAACGATCCGGTGGCGCTCTGGAGCTACATCGTGCACGCGATCCGTAGCGTCGCGCCGGGCTTTGGTGACGCCGCCCTCACCGCGCTGCGCCAGCCCCGTCCCGACGTCGTCCAGACGGTCATCCCGGCCCTTCTGAACGACCTGGAGGCCGTCGGCGAGGACCTCGTCCTCGGGCTCGACGACTACCACGAGATCACGAGTCGCATCTGTCACGACTCGCTCGTCTCCTTCCTCGAGCGGGCGCCTCGCAATGTCACGGTCGTCCTCTCGACACGATCGGACCCGCCGATCCCACTGGCGAGGCTGCGCGCGCTCGACGAGCTGGTCGAGGTCCGCGCCGCCGACCTCTGCTTTACGCGGGACGAGGGAGCCGCCTTCCTCAACGGGACCTTGCAGCTCGGCCTGGTGGCCGAGACCCTGAGAGTCCTCCAGGAGCGCACGGAGGGCTGGCCTGTCGGCGTGCACCTCGCGGCGCTGTCACTCGCGCAGGAACCCGATCAGGCCGGCTTCGTCGCTCACTTCGGCGGCGCGAACCGTCACGTGGTCGACTACCTGACCGAGGTCGTCCTCGACACGCTGGACGAGGGCAGTCGGCGGTTCCTGCTCGAGACGTCGGTCCTCGACTCGATGAATGGGCCGCTTTGCGACGCGGCCGTACAGCGGCAGGGCTCCGCGGAGCTGCTCGTGGAGCTCGAGCACGCAAATCTCTTCCTCGTCCCGCTCGACGACCGCCGCGAGTGGTACCGCTATCACCAGCTGTTCGCGGAGGTCCTCCGAAACCAGCTGCTGCAGGGCGACGCCGCGCACGCCCACGAGGTGCACTGGCGAGCGTCCGAGTGGTACGCGGCGGCCGGCGACGGGTACGAGGCCGTACGTCACGCTGTAGCCGCCGACGAGCTGGAGACGGCCATCACGCTGGTGTTCGAAGCCTGGCGTCCGTCTCTCGAGCAGGGGTATGCCGAGGCGAGCCTCCGCCAGCTGGAGGCGCTTCCGTCGACGAACGTCGAGGGCGATCCGCGGCTCGCCCTCGTCAAGGCGTGGGCGCTGGGCGTCCTCAACTCCCGGGAAGAGTCGCTGGCTGCGCTCGAGGTCGCCGAGGCGGCCCGATTCGACGGCCCCATGCGCTGCGGCCTCTCGTTCGAGGCCGCGACCGCCCTCACCCGCGCCTGCTTCCCGTGGGGCGACTCCGACGGGATGCTGGGCGCCGCCAACCGAGCCTGCGAGCTGCAAGGCGACACCCTGTCGAGCGGGCGGCCTCTCTCGCTCCTGGCACTCGGCTGGGCCCGGCTCTCCGCCGGGGAGCACGAGGTGGCGCGCGCTCCGCTCGAGCAAGCGGCCTTCCTGGCGGCGCGCTCGAGGCAATGGCTCGTAGCCGGCATCGCCAAAGCCCTCCTTGCACGGATCTCTCTCGAGGCCGACGACGTCGACGCCCACGTGGCAGCGGCCCGCCGGGCAGTGAGCACGCTCGAATCGCACGGTGTCGCCGACGAGCCCGGCGCAGGCGTCGCCTATGTCGCCCTGGGCGCCGCGCTCGCCCGCGCTGAGGAGCACGAGGAGGCGGACCCGCTGCTCGACCGGGGTCTCGCGAACCTGCGGGTCCGCGGCCAGCCGCTCGAGGTCGCCGATTCGCTGCTGGTCGCTGCCCCGGTGCGCCGCGCCCTCGAGGGGCCGGCTTCCGCGCGCGCGCTGCTCGACGAGGCGAAGAGCCTGGTTGCGAGCTGTTTGGATCCGGGCGTCCTGAGCGGACGCCTCGTCGAAGTCGCACGCACGCTGACCCCGGCCCACCGTCGAATCAACGGTGACAGCGACCTCACCGAGCGCGAGGCCGAGGTCCTGCGCTACCTCGCCGAGGGCCTGTCCAAGCGAGAGATCGGGAACGCGCTCTTCCTCTCCTTCAACACGATCCACTCGCACACGAAGTCGATCTACCAGAAGCTCCGAGTCTCGTCGCGGCAGGAAGCCGTTGCGCGCGCGCGGGAGCTCGGAGCCATCTGAGTCGGTCTAAGGCCTCGGGCCCAACCTGTCGACGCGCCGCCGCACCACCAGCAGGGACCGCCTCAGCTCCCGGAGCTCAGCTCGGAGGGCTTGGGCTTCCTCCCGCCGAGCCTGAAGGGCCGCCCTGAGCTCCTGGGCTTGGGCCCTGCGCTCCTCGACCGCGGCCCTGAGCTCCGCGATCTGGGCCCTGAACTCGTCGTTCTCTTCCTGCCCGGTCTCGAGCTCCTCGATCGCAGCTTCGATCGTGCTCGCGCGCCTCTCGCCCCTGTTCGCCCTGTTCGATGCGCTCCCGGCCTCCCTGTCGATCTCCGCGAGATCCCGGCTGATCCCGTCGATCTCCTGATCTTCGAGCCGCCCGCTCCGCTGCGCGAGAGTCCCTTGACGAGACTGAAGCTGCGCCTGAAGGTTGCCGAGCTCGGAGCGCGTTGGCCTGGAGAGTTTGTCGCCAAGCAGCGAGCGCACCTGTCCGACGCCGACGTCGACGTCGGCAAGCCGTTCTGACAGGCTCGCGAGCTTGGCCTGTGCGTTCGCGCTCAGCTGCGCCGCGTTCGAGATGGCGTTCGACATCAGCTCGTTCGTCGTGGCCAGGGAGACGTTCAGCGCCTCTAGCTCAGCGACCAGCGTCTCGACGTCCTCGACGGCTTCGGGCGTGCTCGGATCGGTGTTGCGTGCGACTACCAGCGAGGCCAGGCCGATCGCGAGCAGCAGCGACATGAGGACGATCGCAACCCATGCCCACGCCGGCGCCGGTCCAGCCGGTGGCCGCGTCGCCGGAACCTCGTCGGGCGCCGCTTGCACGGCCGCAGCCTCGCCGGCAGCCGCCTCGGAAGGGCCGGCCTCCGCGGCAACGCCGGCGGCATCCGGCTCCGGGCCCGCAGGGGGCGCCGAGGTCTGAGGCTCCGTCGGCGTCTCGCTTTCGGCCGCTTCCGGACCGCTGACGGGCTCCGGTCTGTCGGGAGGCTGCGGCGTCGTCATGGGCTCTGTTGGTTCGACGATGAGCGCTGGGACTGCCGCCCCTGCGCCTCCGATGCCTTGGCCTGAGCCGAGGAGGAGGCGGCCGCGAACTGGTCGTTGAACTCCTTGAGCTCGTCATTCGTCGTCTCCACGTCGGCGACGAGATCGTCCAACAGCTGGGCCGACGCCTCTGCGGCGGCGTTCGCGTTCTCCGCGGTGTCACGAGCCTCGACGAACAGCGCCAGCGTCACCGCTACGAGCGCCGCTCCCAGAACGCCCAAAGCAACCCAGACCCAGGTCGGCACGCGGCGGCCGGCTGCACCGGGGCCCGCAGCAGCTGCAGGCTCGCCGGCTTCGGCGTCGCTCGCCGCCGCCGGTTGGGCGGCATCGGACTCCGATGCGCCTGCGCTCGACCTCAGCTCTTGGTCGGCAGTCTCGGCGTCGCCCAGCGGTTCGGGCGGCGCGGAATCGGCATCGGGCGCGCCTGCGCTCGACTTCAGCTCTTGGTCGGCCGCCTCGGCGTCGCCCAGCGGTTCGGGCGGCGGGGAAACGGCATCGGGCGCGCCTGCACCCGTGTCCACTTCCGGCTCTTTCTTCTCGGCGTCGCTGAACATCGCCGTCTACACCTGCTAGAGGTCGCAGTCGTCCGGGGCAGCTTCCTGCAGCGTCTCGAAGCCGGTGACTGCGCTGCTCACCGACGTGCCGATCTCGGCCAGCGATTCGCTGGTCAGCTCCCCTTCGGCGGATGCCGTCTCGAGATCGGCGACGAGCCCCTCTACGGTCGCCTTGAAGGTTTCGATCTCTTGACCCAGTTCTTCGTCAGCGGCGTCCTGCGCCTCGTTGGCGTCGGTGACGATCTGGTTCGCCGCCTGCTGGAGCTCTTCGGTGGACGTGTCCTCTAGCTCGATGTCGCCGAGACTCTGGACCGACGCCTGAAGATCCTGAAGGCTCTGACAGACCTCGGACTCGTCGCCTGCACAGCCGGTGCCGAGCACGAGCACGGCGGCGAGCGAAGCGAGGCAGATCGGGGATCGGATCACGGGGCGCACGATCGCGGATCAAGAGCCGGTTGTCCTCGCCCGTTCGCCGGTTTCACCCGGGTGATCCGGCCCAACAGGTGGTGACCGAGCAACTCCCGGCGGCGAGGATCCGCGGGCGATGGAAGCTTCGAACGAGGCCGCCGGACGATGAGCCCGAGGACCCGATCGATCCTGGCCTGGAGCCTGCTCGTACTCGGGACGTTGATCCTCCTCGTCGGGTCGCTGACGGTCTGGGTCAAGCGGCAGGCACTCGACACGGACGCCTGGGTCGCTGCGAGCACGGAGCTGCTCGAGGACGACGAGATCAGGGAAGCGCTCTCGATCTTCATCGTCGACCGGCTCTACGAGAACGGGGACGTCGAAGCTCGACTCGAGGAGCGGCTTCCTCCCGAGCTCGACAGGCTCGCCGCACCGTTGGCCGGCGCGTTGCGCTCGGCGGCGCAGCGCACCGCCGACGAGATCCTGCAGCGACCGCGGGTTCAGGACCTCTGGGAGACCGTCAACCGCGAGGCGCACGAGGCGCTCTTGCGCGTCCTCGAGGACGAGACGCGGGAGGGCGCCTCGACCGCAGAGGGCACGGTGACGCTCGACCTCCGCGTCTTCATCATCAACGTCGGCGAGGAGCTCGGCTTGGGCGAGCAGCTCGACGCGCGACTCCCCGAAGACGCGGGTCAGCTCACCGTGCTCGAGTCGGACGAGCTCGCACTCGCGCAGGACACCGTGAAGGTGGTCAAGGCTCTGACGTGGATCATCATCTTCGCTGCCCTGGCCGCCTTTGCAGGCGCCATCTGGTTTGCGCGGGAGCGGCGCAGGATGCTGCGAGCGGTCGGCGTCGTCTTCGTGGTCGTCGGGATCCTCCTCCTGATCATTCGCAACGCTGCCGGCTCGTATCTCGTGGACGCGCTCGCCGAGGGAGAGTCGGCTCGCGAGGCAGCCGGGTCGTCGTGGATCATCGGCACGAGCCTGCTCGCGGAGGTCGCGTGGGCGCTAATCGTCTACGGAGTGGTCATGTTGCTCGGCGCGCTGCTTTCTGGGCCGTCCAGGGCGGCGCGCCGCGTGCGTGGCGGGATCGCGCCGACGCTCCGCGACCGGCCCGGAGTCGCCTGGGGAGCGCTCGCCGGCGTCTATCTCCTCCTTGTCCTGTGGGGGCCGGTCCCCGCGTTGCGCACTTGGCTCGGTGTTCTCCTCCTCGGCGGCCTGGTCGCGCTGGGCTTTGCGGCGTTCCGCCGCCTGGCCGTGAGAGAGGTCGAGGCCGGGGGAGGACCTCCGCGCGCGACCGTCGCCGAGGCCGGCTGACGCCCTCGGCAGCGGATCCGTTCACCCGGGTGAACGGGCCTCCCGGGTGTTTTCTCGTTGGGCCGCGAGTGGCAGTCTCGGCAGCGTGATCTGGGCAATCCTGGCACTCCTCGGCGTCCCACTCTGGCTCATCGCGATCGCCCTCTCGATGATGTTCTTCCGGAACCGCAAGCTGCGGAAGCGGCCCGGCAACATGGCGGTGCGCGTCCTGCCTGCGGGGAAGAAGCGATGGACGTCGGGACACGGGATCTGGGTCTCCGATGTCTTTGCGTGGCGAGGTAGCCCGGCGGCCTGGAGCGAGGACCTCTTCGAGGTCAGCGGCGTCTCGCTTCATTCCGCGAATCCAGAGGAGCGGAAGAAGCTCCACCGCATCGGCGACGATCCCGTGGTCGCGTCCCTGGCGCTCGCTGACGGCGCAACCCTCCGGGTGGCCGCGCGCCCCGAGCACCGAGCAACTCTCGCCGGCCCCTTTGCAAACGAGTCCAAGCCCACGTGACCGCCCGGGCACAGACCAAGCCAAGAAAGGGGAAACAATGTGGTGGTTCGTCGGAATAGGTGGAGTTTTCCTGTACGTGATCGTGCTCTTCACGCTCGGCCTAGCGACGCTGAGAAATGGACACGGGTGGATGTTCTTCTTCGGGCTCTTCTTCCCCCTGCTCTGGCTGTTCGGGGCGTTCATGACGCCCACGAGCAGGGAGTACGCCTGAGCCTCGACAAGTCGACGAACGTAAACCGAGAGAGGAGACGCGAACCATGACCAACGGAAACGGATCGGCCTCGGAGAACGGGAATCCCTACGGCGGCGTACCGAGCGGTGGGATCACGCTTCCGCCGTACTACCGTCCGACGCCCGACCTCGTCAGCAACAACCTCTACTACCCGGGGCAGGAGGAACTCGGTCCGGACGAGATGCGGATCTCCTTCATCGGCAGCACGCCGATCCCGGTCACCCGCGCACAGGCCGGCACCTGCATCATGGTCGAGCTCGGCAACGGCAAGCGGTTCTTCTTCGATTTCGGCTCCGGCTGCATGCGCAACATCATCGCGATGGCGGTTCCGCTGCCGACGGTCAACGACATCTTCTTCACCCACCTCCATGTGGACCACTACGCGGATCTCCCCTACCTGTTCGCCTTCGCGCCCTGGGTGGGGCGCTGGAAGCCGTTGCGGGTGCATGGGCCCTCGGGCCGCACGGAGAAGGACGGCATCGGGCACATGATCGAGGGCATGAAGATGATGACCCACTGGCACACGGACTCCTTCAACGCCTGCCCGATCGGGGACGGCTACGAGGTCGAGGTCAACGAGTTCGACTTTCGCGATGACAACGGCATCTGCTACGACGAGGACGGCGTGACCGTGCGCCACTGGCAACGGTCGCACACCAAGGACGGCGCCTCGGCCTACCGGCTCGACTGGAACGGGTTGTCGTTCGTGTGGACCGGGGACGGCCGGCCCGACGAGCTCTCGCTGGAGCTGGCCAAGGGGGTGGACGTCTTCGTGACCGAGGTCCAGCCGGACACGGCGAACCTCCAGGCGCTGAAGTTCGGCATGCCGCCCGTGATGCTGATGAACACGATCGACCAGGCTCACACCGTTCATTACGCGGTCGGCTACATGTTCGACAAGATCCAGCCGCGTCTCGCGATGGTCACGCACACGTCCTTCGACGAGGAGTTGGTCCCTGAGATCGTCGCCGGGATTCGCCATCACTACGACGGGCTCTTCCAGTTCGGCGCGCCCGACGTCGTGGTCGTCAACGTCAACAAGGACGCGATCTGGACACGCAAGGCGGTGATCCCGGACGCCGGCAACATGTCACGCCCGAACCCGAGAGAGGCGGCGCAGCTGTTCGACCTGTCGCCGACGAACCTCAAGGTGACGTTCCCGACGCCGCGACACACGGTTGCCGACGCCCTGGATCCGGCCGTCTTCGACCGGCAGATCGACCCGAAGGAGTACTACCCGCCGGGACTTGATCGCGAGCAGGTGGTCAACTTCCCGGAGGGCTTCACGATCGATGTCGGTGAGATCGCTGCTACGAAGCTTCGCCACATCCAGGAGAAGCTCGCGGCCAAGCAGGATCAGCTACAGCACGTCGTCGACGCGATCGAGCAGGCCCAGCAGGCCAAGCAGCCTGAGCAGGTTGAGAGGTAGTAGTGGTTGGCGACATCACACTCGCTCGTGCATCGGCTGAGACGGGAGCAGTGACGGCCACGACCGACAGGTCCGGCACACAGGCCATTCCGCTCACGGTTCTGACCGGGTTCCTCGGCGCGGGCAAGACCACGCTGCTGAACCGCATTCTCACGGGCGATCATGGCCTTCGAGTCGCTGTACTGGTGAACGACTTCGGCTCGATCAACATCGACGCCGACCTCGTTGTCGGCGTCGAGGGCGACGGGGACATCATCAGCCTCGCGAACGGCTGTGTCTGCTGCAACGTCCGCGATGATCTGGTCGCCGCGGTGATGCAGGTGTTGAGTCGGGCCGAGCAGCCCGAGTACATCCTGCTCGAGGCCAGCGGAGTGGCCGAGCCGTCGGGCATCGCAATCACCTTCATGGGCGACGCCCTGCGGGACCGGATCAGGTTGGACAGCATCATGTGCCTCGTCGACGCGGAGCAGGTATTCGCGGTGCCGGAGATGATGGAGCTGAAGCTCCGCCAGATCGCCTTCGCCGACATGCTCATCCTCAACAAGGTCGATCTCGTCACCCCGGAGGAGATCAAGCGGATCAAGGCCTGGCTCGACGACCGGTTCCACCGCTACCGGCTCGTCGAGTCATCCGGCGGAGACGTGCCGCTGGAGATCCTGCTTTCGGTCGGCCGGTTCGACCCCGCCCGACTCGACGGCACATCTTCACCCGACCAGCCCGACCGCTCTCATGACTGTGCTGGTCCCGATTGCGAGCATGACGTTCACGGTGACCGGCACGATCACTCGCAGCTCTTCAGGACGTGGAGCTACGAAACGGACGAGCCTCTCTCCTTGGAAACGCTGCGAGAAACAGCGCGCAAGCTCCCGGCCGGCGTGTACCGCTGCAAAGGCGTGGTGCATACCGCCGAAGAGCCAGACCGACTGGCCATCCTTCAGGTTGTCGGCAAGCGAGTGGACATCGCCGTCGAGGAAGACTGGAACGGCCGAGAACGCCGCACCCGCATAGTCGCCATCGGCGCACACGATGGCGTGGATGGACCCGCGTTGCGGGAGGCCTTCGACGGATGCCGCGATGCGGCAGCCCATCGAGTCGAAGAGCGCGTCCCGTGCTGATGGGACGTGCCGACCGACCACCAATGACACGAGGAACGCAACCGTAGGAGGTAGGGATGCCAGGACCAAGACGACGCATGAGGCGCCGAGCCGTGGTCGGGGGAGCCATGATCGCGAAGAACCGCGCGGAGGGGCAGCAGGCCGAGTACGAGGAGCCCGCCGCCGCCCCGCTCGCCGAGGAGCCGCCGCCTCCGGCGGCGCCCTCGATGGACGAGAAGATCCACGAGATCGAGCAGCTTGCGAAGCTGCGGGATTCCGGTGCTCTCACGGAAGAGGAGTTCGCACAGCAAAAGCAGCAGATCCTCGACAGCTAGAGATCTGTTCGTGAAGGCGGTGGGTCCCGTGCAGGGCCTACCGCCTACGCGATCCCTGGTGGATGTGAGCTCGTCCTGGGAAGCGGTCGCGTAGGCCTACGTGTGCAGGCCCCTTCTCGCGATACTGGCGCCTCGATGATGATCACCGAGCGCTCGAAGCGCGTGATTCCCTTCCGCGAGCACGACGCCAAGCGCGTCGGCGACGGCTGCTTCTACCTCGACATGATCGTCTGGCTGAACGGCGACGGGATCGAGCTGGGTGAGCGCGTCGGCTTCAACTACGGCTGCTACGTGAACGGCTACGGCGGCCTGCGGATCGGCGACCGCTCGATCATCGGGCCCTACTCGATGATCCATACCGCGAATCACGAGATGGATCCGGAACGGCCGATCGTCGATCAGGGCTGGACGAAGCGTCCGGTCGAGATCGGCACCGACTGCTGGATCGGGATGGGCGTCTGCATCCTTCCGGGCGCGCGCATCGGAGACGGATGCATCGTCGGTGCCGGGAGCGTCGTGGTCGCCGGCGAGCTCGAGCCGCAGTCGATCGCCGTCGGCAACCCCGCGCGCGTCATCAAGCGCCGCTGATGCGCGTCCTCTTCCTGCAGCAGCAGCCCTGCGTCCGCGCGCTCAAGTACGCCGTTGCCCTCCGCGGCGCCCTTCCCGGAATCGCGCTCGGCTTCGCGTACCAGGGCAAGACTCTGAGCGAGTGGTACGGCTCGGGCGACGAGCTCTTCGACCGGTGGTGGAACCTCGGCGCGCAGCCCGACGAGAACCTCCGGGCCGTCGTCGACGAGTTTCGGCCCGACCTCATCCACAGCCACAACCTCCCCGACTCGCTGACCTGTGTCGCCCTCGAGCTCTTCGCCGGCCGAGTGCCGGTCGTCCACGACGTCCACGACCTCCAGAGCCTCCGGCGGACGCCCTACGAGGACGGTTTCCCGGAGCCGCAGGACCCTCTCGCTCTCGAGCGGCGTGCGATCGAGGGGTGCTCAGGGCTCGTGGCGGTCTCGGAGGAGCTCCTGGAAGAGATCCGCGCCCGCTATCGACCGGCGGCGCCGGTGCTCATCTTTCCGAACTACGCCCTCGGGCGTGACCTGCCGCCGGTCCTCCCGCCCGTCGAGCGGAACGGCCACCGGCCGCGGATCGTCTACCAGGGGACGCTCTCGACGAACGGCGGCCACTACGACCTCCGCGAGATCTTTCGCTCGATCGTGCGTGAGGGACTCTCTCTCGACGTCTATCCGTCGCGCCCGGTGCCTTCCTACGCCGGCTTCCCTGGCTTGCGTCTTCACCCGACGCTTCCACCGCGGCTCCTACTCGCCGAGCTGCCCGAGTACGACTTCGGCTGGGCCGGCTTCAACTCGACGCTGAACGGTGCCCACCTCGACACCTGCCTCCCGAACAAGGCGTACGAGTACGTGGGTTGCGGCTTGCCCGTCCTGACGCTCCGGCACCGCGCGCTCTCGCGCCTCGTCGGCGACGGCGCCCTCGGTGTGAGCCTCACGACGCTCGACGACCTCGGCGGGCAACTCGCTGCGGTGGACGTCGCCGAGCTTCGCCGCCGCATCGAATCGGTGCGCCACGAGCTCACGGTCGAGGCGAACATCCAGCGCCTGATCGAGCTCTACGAGACCGTCTCCGACGCTTGATTCGCGGCGGCTCTAGGCCGCGACCTACCGGCGATACCCTCTGAGAGCGTGAGGAGAAGGCTTATCTGGCTGGCCGTCGTGGTCGTGTCGGGGACGTTGCTTCTCGGCGCCCCCACGGCTCAGCCGGCGCTCGACGGGCCCGGCTTCGTCGTCGGCTTCAGCGACGACATGCCGAGGGCGATCGGCGTCGAGGCGGTGACCCCGGCCCGCGACCTCGGGGCGGGTGCGTTCCGGTTCACACTTCAGTGGGCGCCCGGTCAGACGCAGGTCTCGGACATCGACATAGCCGACTTCCAGGAAGCCGTTCGTGACACGGCCGGGATGGAAGTCGTGCTGGCGGTGTACAGCTTCGGCTTCGACGCGCCTCAGACGGATCTCCACCGAGGCCAGTACTGCGCGTATGTCCGGGACGCGCTCACTCGGCTTCCGTCCATCCGCGACGTGGTGATCTGGAACGAGCCGAACAAGATCCTGTTCTGGTCACCGCAGCAGGCCGGGAACGGCGCCGCCGCCGCGCCCGTCGCCTACGAGGCGCTGCTGGTGCGCTGCTACGACGAGCTCCACGAGGCGTTCGACGACGTGAACGTCATCGGCCTGGCACTGTCACCGACCGGGAACGACAACGCCGGATCGCACTCGCCGGGTGGGTTCATCCGCGCGGTCGGAGAGGCGTACCGCGCGAGCGGCCGAACGCTGCCGCTCTTCGACACCGTTGCGCACCACGTCTACGGCTTCACGGCGTCCGAGCGACCCTGGCGCAAGCACATCGGGTCGACGATCCTCTCGCAGGGCGACTGGAACAAGCTGATGCACAACCTCTGGCTCGCCTTCAACGGCACCGCGCAGGCGATCCCCGGCGCCGGAGGAGTCGACATCCTGTACATGGAGGGCGGCTCGCAGACGGCGATCGACGCCGGGAAGGAGGCGGCGTACACCGACGCCGAGAACGTGGCAGTCATCCCCGACTTCGACGGCGGCAACCCCGACCCGCCCGCGCCGCCCGAGACGAGCGCTGCCCCGGATCAGTACACGCAGGTGCTGGACAGCATTCGCCTGGCGTCCTGCCAGCCGTTCGTCCGCGCCTACTTCAACTTCCTGCTCTTCGACGAGCCGCGCCTCACCGGTTGGCAGTCCGGCGCGTTCTGGGCCGACCTCACGCCCAAGGACTCAGTGCCGGGTTTCGAGCAGGCGATCTCGGAGGCGAGCTCGGCCACAGTGGACTGCAGCGCTCTCAAGGGCGGACGTCCGAGCGCGGATTTCATGCCGCCCTCGACGCCGGGCGACCTCGCGGCGATCGTGCAGGAGGGCCCGCTGCGCGTCGACCTCTCGTGGAGCGCGAGCAGCGACGATCTGAGCGCGGTCGGCTACCGCGTCTTCCGGAACGGCGCCCACGTGGGAACGACCTCGGCGACGGCGTGGACGAACGTCGCCGTGGCTCCCGCGACGACGTACACCTACACCGTCCGTGCGCTCGACTCGGCGGGGAACCTCGGCGGTGCGTCGACGGCCGTCACCGTGACAACTCCCGCGAGCCCGCCGCCGCCGCCGCCACCGCCACCGCCCGAGCCTCCTCCGCCTCCGCCTGTGCTTCCGCCGGCTCCCCAGCCGCCGGCTGCCCGGACGCCGCAGCGGACGCTGCGGATAGGCACGGCAGGCCGCGACGTCCTCCGCGGCACGCCGGGCCCGGACGTGCTGCGCGGCCTCGGCGGCGCCGATCTCATCCACGGCCTCGGCGGCAACGACGTCCTCTTCGCCGGCCGCGGCCGGGATCGGCTCTTCGCAGGCCGGGGCGGCGATCAAGTGCGCGCCCGCGACGGTGCGCGCGACAGGATCAGCTGCGGGGCCGGACGCGATCTCGTGTACGCCGACCGCGTCGATCGCGTTGCACGCGACTGCGAGCTCGTTCGCCGCAGCGGCGGACGGACTTAGCGCCGCGCCGGCTTAGACCGGGATGTAGTGGGCGCCGAGCGTTGTGGCCAGTGTCCGATGTGCCGGGCTGGTGCCGATGAGAGTCGACCGTGCCGGGTCGACGCCGTGCGTTCGTGCGAAGGCGAGCGGTAGGCCCGGAAGCGGCGGGCGGCACCAGCAGGTCGGTGGGCCTCCGGGGTGCGGGCAGAGGGCGCTCTCGACCGGCCCGGCTATCGCAGCCTCGAGGTCTGCGGCCACGCCGGCGAGGTCGTCCACTGAGCCTTCGGGGCTCCAGTCGAAGACCAGGTGAGGCGCGCTCGGATCGGCCTGGCCGATCGCCTGCTGCCAGCCGGGCTCTCTCAGCGCGGCGGCCGCGACGAAGACACCGGCCTGCCCGCGTCGGGGCTTGCGCTCGAAGGGCACCTGCTCCACGCCGGCGAATCCCTCGTCGGCCGTGGGCGGCTCGAGCTCGCGGAGCGTGCGCATCTGGGAGGTCGGCGCGTGCACGCCGGGCTCGCGCCGCGAGACCGCGCGCAGCTCCTCGGGAGTCGGGAGCCCGTCGAAGCGCTCGAGTAGCCGCTCGACGAGGTTCACCTGCGCCTGGGCCAGCGGCGTGTCGAGCCAGATGCACCGCGCCGGGATCCGCTGCCGGCCGGCCGCGTCGATCACGTAGCTCCGCGACGCGCGCGTGAGGTACGTGTTGTCGAGCACGACCCGCCGGGCGCCCGACGCGAGCTCCTCGTCCAGCGCATCGGCGAGCTCACGCAGCGATCCGCCGCGCTCGTCTCGGTTGAGCCGCAGGTAGCCGCGGCCGACGTACTCCTCGGCGACGAGGCTCTTTCCGGCTCCCGGGATGCCCATGACGAGGACGACCTCGCCGTCGCCCGGTGCGCGCCGTCGCTTGGAGCGAGCCGGGCGGGGCTCGCCGAACGCACGGGCCAGGATCGCCCGATCGTCGTCGGCAAGCTCGAGCGTCGCGGCGCGGGCGGCGGAGCGCGCGGTCTCCGGACGCCGAGCGCCGGGGATCGCAAGCACGGCGGGCGAGAGCTCGAGCACCCAGGCGAGCGCGACCTCGGCCGGGGTCGCGCCCCGTGCGTCCGCGACCTCCGCCAGCGACTCGATGCGAGCGAGCCGACGCGCGCGGCGGGGCCCACCCAAAGGGGAGTGAGCGATCACCGTGATCCCCGACTCGGCGCAGCGCTCGACGACTCCGCCCCGCACGGCGCTGTCGTCGAACACGCTCAGCCCGACCTGGACGGCCGCGATCGGCGCGAGCTCGAGCGCCTCGTCCAGCTGCGGCCGGTTGACGTTCGAGAGCCCCACGTTCCGCACGAGCCCTTCGTCGACGAGCCGCGCCAGCGCGCGCACCGAGGTCCGCCAGGGCGTCCGCGGATCGGGCGCGTGGATGAGGTAGAGGTCGATCGCCAGGCCGTCGAGCGCCGCGAGGCTCGCTTCGCAGTCGGCGCGAATCGCCTTCGCGCGACCGTCCGGGATCCAGGCCCCGCCGGGCCGTGCCATGCCTCCCTTCGTCACGATCCGCGCCGTTGCCTCCGCGCCCGAGCGGCGGAGACCACGCGCGACCAGCCCTTCGTTGTCGCCGTACGCGCGCGCCGTGTCGAACACGGTCATGCCTGCCTCGACTGCCGCGGCGATCGTCGCCAGTGAGACTTCGTCGTCGCGCTCCTCGTCCGTCGACATGCGCATGCAGCCGAGCCCGATGCGGAGCTCCGACGCGGCAAGCCAGGCAGGGCGGTTCAGGACACGGAGAGTACGAAACTAGAGATCGGTTCGTCCGCTGCGCTGCCTCAGGAGGTCGGAGTCGCAGACGACGACGGTCGCCCGGCCGAGCTCGACGATGCCGGCGCGCTCCAGCTCGCGCAGGACGCGGTTGGTCGTCGCGCGTGAGGTGCCGGCGAGCTCGGCGAGCTGCTCCTGAGGGAGCGGAATCGAGCCGCCGTAGAGGTCGCCGAGCTCGACGAGCCGCCGGAGCACGCGCTTCTCGGCCGGGAGGTAGTACGCGTCGGCCAGGAGCTCGGACAGCCGCCGCACCCGCTCGCTGAGGAGGACGACGAGCAGGCCGTCGATGCTCGGATGCTCCCGTCTGAGCCGCTCGAAGTCGTCGACGAACACCGATCGAGTCTCGGCAGGCTCGAGCGCGGCGACCGTCGCCGACCGGTGACCGCCGCCCTCCACGAGCGCGAGCTCGCCGAAGGCGTCGCCGGGCCCGCGGACGCCGAGCAGCGCGGTGGCGCCGAGCGGCGTCGTGATCCCCACGGCGAAGCGGCCGCTTGCGATCAGATGCAGGCAGTCGGCGGGATCGCCCCGGTGGAACACCACCTCGCCCCGGTCGAAGCTTCGGCGACGGGCGATGGAGAGCAGGCGCCGCACATCCTCGTCCGGGACCCCGTCGAACAGCTCCCACTTCATCGCGCCTCTGTCACGAGTTTGACACTTCTAGCGTCGCCGGCTTGAACGACACGCGGTCTCGCCCCTCCTACCGTTGACCTCATGGAGAGCACTTCGAGCAGGAGGGACACGATGAGACGGCGGAAGCGACTCACGATCTTTCGCATCACACTTGCTCTGGCAGTAGCGGCGGTCCTGCCGGTGGCCGCGCAGGCGAAGGGCATGCCGGTCGACTACGACAGGCAGCCCGAGCAGCAGGTCGGGCCCGGAGAGATCTCGTACCTGAGCCAGGGTCACGGCATCGACAGCTCGAACTACAGCGGCACGCTCGGCCCTGACGATCGCAACCTGTACCGCGGATCGGTGGCTCCGGAACAGAGCCAGGTCGTGGTTCCGTATCTGAGCCAGGGCGAGGGCGTCAATTCCCCCGAGCTCGGCTTCGTGGTCACGAACAGCGCGGACGACCGGACGTTCGCGAGGGACTCCCGGCTCGAGACGACCCCGGTCACGAGCGACGGCGGCAGCACAATCGAGGTCAATCCGTACGCGGTGACGGGATTCGGTCTCGCGATGCTTCTGGCGACGGGCATCGGCTTCGGGATCTGGCACAGCCGGAGGACGAAGCTCTCGCCGGCCTGATGGGGCGAGCGACAGGCGACGGGCGGGCCCACGGGCCCGCCTTTCGCTGTGCGTGGCCGTCACCGCGCCAGCCGCGGCACACGGTCGTAGATCCGTTGGGCCGTCTTCCAGCGCTTCATGCGCCGCCGGGCCCGGATCCCGCCGACCAGCATCCCCACGGCGGCCCGCCCGCGCAGCGTCGACGGCAGGCCGATCGCCTCGTGGATCGGCTCGAGCCGGTCGGTGAACCTCCGCTTGTACGGCGCGGTCGCGCCGAGGAACTCGACGCGCTCGGCGCCCTCTCCCGCGGCGGCCTCGAGCGTCTGCAGCAGCGCTTCCGTCCCCGGTGAGTACCGAGCGAAGGCGGGATCGAATCCCATCGTCACGCCGTACACGGTTCGCTCGAGCAGGAGGTAGAGGGAGAACGCGATCGCCTCGTCGCCGACGCGCAGCGTGACCAGCCGGGGCACGTCCTCCCCGGCGAGGCGCCGCAGCGCCGCGCGGTGGAACGCACGCCCGACCTGAGTCCCGAAGCCGGGAGGCTCGCGACGGCCCTTCCAGCGCAGCGCGTGAAGCCGGAACGCCTCTTCGAGCGGAGCGCGCAGCTCCTCGCGCGTCCGGGCGATCGAGACCTCGACGGCTCCGAGCTTTTCGAGCTGCCGCCACCTCCGCCGGCGCTCGCTGCGCTTCTTGGACGACAGCCTGCGCCGGTACGTCGCCTCCCAGCCGGCCCTGAGGTCCAGCACCGGCGCTTCGAGGCGTTCGAGCAGGGAGAGCGACCCCTGGGGCACCGCGGACATCAGTCGGCTGCCGGCCGGCATGCCGTAGAGGTCCGCGAAGTCGTCGCCCGAGGAGCGGATGCGTTCGGCCAGCCCCGCGGCGGTGGACGGGTCCTCGCCCGGCAGGAGCATCAGGTCGGCGAGCGGCGCCCCGCCGACGAACTCCGTCACCCGCAGGCCGAGGCGGTGGCCGCGGCAGAGCGGGAGCGCGCCGACGAGGCGGTCCCCGCGCAGCGCGACGTGCACGGCAAGCTTGCGCTTCTCCCCGTAGTGCCGCCACCACTCGAGCAGCCAGCCGTGGAGGAGGAACGGGCTGGGCCGGCGCATGGTCGAGACCAGCTCGTCCCAGGTGCCGGAGAGCCGGGCGAAGGCCGCTTCGCTCGAGATGGTCTCGATGCGCAGCGCGGGGGTGGCCACGTCAACAAGGTTCCCCGCCCGGGACTCGGCGAGTCCGGAAGTGGAGATCTACGGGTTGAGGTGGGTCGAATCGCGATCGGAGGCTCGTTGGCGCTCTGGGAGGCCTTCAAGGCTGCAACCGGCGGTCTGGGCGGCCGTGTCGCCGTCTCGACGCCCGCGGAGGAGCTCACGTTCGAGGAGCTCTGGAGACGGGCTGAGCGGCTGGCGTCGCTTCTGTCCGGGGCCGGTGTCCCCGAAGGCGGGGTTGCCGGTCTGGCGCTCCCGAACTCGCCGCGGTTCCTGGAGGCGTTCCTCGCCCTCTGCCGTCTGGACGCGACCGTCGCCCTGCTCTCGCCGCAGTACGGCGGCGCGGAGATCTCGGCGATCGTCCGCGGGATCCGGCCCGGCGCCGTCGTCACGGAGACGACCCTGGCGCCCGCGATCGCCGAGGCGGTCCCGACCGGCAGCTCGTCCGCCGCCGGCGAGCTCGTGGTGCTGGTTCCGGCCGGCTCCGACGCCCCGGCGAGCACCGCTGCGCTGCTGAAGTTCAGCTCGGGCTCGACGGCCGAGCCGAAGGGCATCGCGCTGAGCGCCGCCAACGTGATCGCCGAGGTCGAGAACGTCACCCGGACGCTCGACCTCGGTCCAGGCGACCGCATCCTCTCGGGCGTGCCGCTCTTCCACAGCTACGGCTTCGACCTCGGCGTGCTCCCGACGCTCTATGCAGGCACGACGCTCGTCCTCGAGGACGCCTTCGTCCCCCGCCGCACGCTCGCTGCGCTGGCCGGCTCGGCGCCTGCCGCTTTCCTCGGCGTCCCCGCCCAGTACCGCGCGTTCCTCGCCGCCCGCACCGAGCCGCTCGACCTGTCGGGGATCCGCTGGCTCCTCTCGTGCACCGCCCCGCTCGCCCCCGACGTCGTCACGGCGTTCGCCGATCGCTTCGGAGCGGCGATCTGCCAGCACTACGGGAGCTCCGAGACCGGCGCGGTGACGACACACGTCCCGTCCGAGGTTCTCCGCCGGCCGGAGTCGGTCGGGCGGCCGATGGAGGGCGTCCGCGTGACCATCGCCGAGGGGGAGGTCGTGGTCGAGAGCGACGCGATTGCCCAGGGGTACGTGCTCGGCGCTCCACTCGGCCTGTCGCCGTTCCGCGCCGGCTCGTTCTGGACGGGCGACCTCGGGAGCATCGATGCGGACGGCTTCCTGACCGTCCTCGGCCGGCGCGACGCGCTGATCAACGTCGGCGGCCTGAAGGTCTCGCCGGCGGAGGTGGCGGCCACGCTGGAGCGACACCCGGCCGTGCGCGAGGCGGCGGTGATCGGCTTTCCCGACGGTCGGGGCGACGAGCTGCCGTACGCCGTGGTCGAGCTCTCCGCGCCGGCCGACGAGAGCGAGCTGCTCGCGTTCTGCAGCGCGAGGCTCGCCGAGTACAAGGTCCCGCGGCGGATCGAGATCCGCGAGGCGCTGCCCAGGACCGCGGCCGGCAAGGTGCGCCTCACGGTCGAGGATCTCGTGGGGTGACGCCGGAGGCCGCGCAGGACGAGATCGTCCGCATCGTCCGCGAGGAGCTGCTGTTCGGAAGCGAGCGCCCGATCCCGCCCGACGCGCCGCTGGGCGACCTCGGCGTCGGGCTGGACTCGCTCGCGCTGGTCAAGCTCCTGACCGCGGTCGAAGGGAGGTTCGGCGTCGACGTCCCGGACGACGTCTGGACCGCCCGAGGCCCGCTCTCCGTCGAGGGTCTGGCCGGCATCGTCGCCGAGGCACCCGAGCGGGACGGGCCGGCGGCCGAAGAGACGACGCTCGTCCGCGGCCGGATGGAGCGCGCCGAGCACGCCCTCGCCGGGGGCGGCGCTGCGCACCGGGCTGCGTGGGCCGCCGTCCGGCTCGCGGCGCCGGCGAAGCAGTTCGTCTTCGCGCGCTCGAGGACGTTCGTGCTCGAGCGGCGTCTCGGGGACGCGATCCCGGTCGAGCCGCCGCCCGGAATCGTCCTCCGCGAGTACGCAGGCGACGGCGACCTCTCGGGTCTCTGGCCGTCGTTCGCGGAGCGGCACGGCCGCCGGTTCCTGCGCCGTCAGGTCCAGGAAGGCGCGATCGCGCTCGTCGCCGCCGAGGGCGATCGAATCGTCGCGCTCGACCTGCTCTCCGCGACCGGCGAGGACGAGGTCAGGGTCGAGCAGCCCGGTGTGTGCTTCGGCTACTGGCTGACCGAGGCGCCGGAGGCGCGCGGCCGCGGGATCGGGCTCGCGCTCGTCGCCTACTCGCTGGGCGTCGCCCGGGAGCGCGGCTTCCGCTCGGAGCTCACCTGGGTGGCGGACGACAACGCCGCCATGCTCGCCGCAGCCACGCAGCTGCTCGGCTTCCGCTCCGTCGGGACGGCCTCACGGCTGCACGTGCTCGGCTTCACCCTCTGGTCGTGGGACATCGACGGCCGGCGCGGCCGGGGCCCGAAGCTGGTGCTCTGACTCAGCCGCGTTTCAAGGGAATTCGGTAGTAGAGCTCCTGCGCCGTCTTCGAGCGCTTGATCGCGCGGCGGATGCGGATCCCGCCGAGGAGCGCCACCACCGCGGCCCGGCCTCGTGCCGTCCGGGCCAGGCCGATTCCCTGGTAGATCGGCTCGTACCGGTCGGTGAAACGCCGCTTGTGGTCGGCGGCGGCGCCGAGGAGCTCGACCCGCGTGATCCCTTCGGCGGCCGAGGCCTCGAGGGACTGGAGCTTGGCCTCCGCGCCGAGCCCGAAGCGGGCATAGGCGGGGTCGAAGGCCATGGTGAGGCCGTACGCCCGGCCGGAGACCTGCAACGCCAGCGCGAAGGCGATCGCCTCACCGTCGAGCCGGATCGTCACGAGCCGGGCCACGTCCTGCTCGGCGAGTCGGAGCAGCGCGGCGCGGTGGAAGTGCATCCCGGTCGGACTGGCCAGACCCGAGGGCTCGCGGCGACCCTCCCAGCGCAGCGCGTGGACGCGGAACGCATCCCCGAGCACCGGCTCGATCTCCTCGCGGGTTCGCGCGATCGACGTCTCGACAGCTCCCAGCTCCTCGAGCTTCCGCATCCGCCGCCGCCGCTCGCTGCGCGCCTTCGGGGCCAGCTTGGCCGGGTAGACGACGTCCCAGCCCGCACTCAGATCGAGGATCGGCGCCTCGAGGCGCTCGACGAGACGGAGCGAGCCCGGCGGCAGCGAGGCGGCGAGCCGGCTCGATCCCGGCAGCCCGAAGAGGCTCGCGAAGTCGTACCCGGACGCTGCGGCCGCGTGCTCGACGAGCGCGCCGGCGGTCGACTCCTCCTCGCCCGGCGCGACCATGAGATCGGCGAGGGCGGCCCAGCTCCCGCCGACGAACTCGGCCACCCGCAGGCCCGCGCGGGGGCGGATGCAGAGAGGGAGCGCGCCGACCAGGCGGTCTCCGCGGTAGGCCACGTGGACGGCGAGGGCGTCCTCGGGGTTCCCGTAGTGACGCCACCACTCGAGCAGCCAGGCGTGAAGCAGGAACGGGCTCGGGCGGGGCATCGCGCGGACGAGGTCGTCCCACGAGCCGGCGAGCTGCGCGAACTCGGCCTCCGAGGAGACGGTCTCGACCCGAACGCCTTCCCGGGCGACCGGTTCTCCCGAGGGTCGTGCAACGACGCCGGCCGCGACCATGTCGCCCCGGTCTAGACGAGCCCCAGCGCCACGCCGATCGCCAGCCAGACGACGATCAGCATGACGAGAACCCAGAGCAGGAACGCGGACTCGCTCATCGGCAGCCACCTGATCTCGACCTGCTCGAGCCGGAACCACGTGCGACGCACGCGCTTCGACTCGGGGTCGTACTCGACGAGCTCGCCGCGGACGGCCTTTCCGGGATCGTCCGTCGGGTTCCCGTCCGCATCCACGAAGGAGGACACGCGTCTCGGGTCTTCGCTGGAGCTGATGGCAGCCACTCTATTCACCGCCCCGGCCGAAGGATCACGGAGGAGAACGTCTTCGCGCAGATGGCGAGATCGACGACGAGGTTCCGGTGGCGCAGGTACCAGAGGTCGTAGGAGAGCTTCTCGGCGGCGCCCTCCGTGTCGGACGCGTAGTCGCGGCGGAGCTGCGCCCAGCCCGTGATCCCGGGCTTGACGAGGAGGCGGCGCGTGAAGAGGGGCACGGCTTTCTCGAGCGTCGGGATGAACTCTGGCCGCTCGGGCCGCGGGCCCACGATCGACATGTCTCCCTTGAGCACGTCCCAGAGCTGCGGGAGCTCGTCGAGGTGCGTCCGGCGGAGCATCCGGCCGATCCACGTCACGCGCGGGTCGTTTCGCACCGCCCAGGCGGGTCGGCCGGGCTCCTCGGCGTCCCGGCGCATGGTTCTGAACTTGAACATCGTGAAGTGCTTGCCGCCCTCGCCGACCCGCGTCTGGCGGTAGATGACCGGGCCGGGCGTGAGCCAGACGAGGCCGGCGATGACGAGCATCAGGGGCGACACGAGCACCAGGAGGATCGAGGCGAAGACAATGTCGAAGGTCCTCTTCGCGAAGCGGGTGTACGGCCTCTGCCAGACGTGGAAGATGCTCATGAACCAGGTCGGCTTCAGGTCCTCGAGCGGGATCCGCCCGAACGCGTGGTCGAAGAAGTGCGCATGGCCGACGACCTTCAGGCCCGAGGCCGGACCGTCCAGGAGGCGGTCGAGCGCCCTCGTCGAGCTCTCGCCGTCGGTGAGCACGATCAGGTCCGGACGTTGCTCGTCGATGACCCGGGAGAGCTCGGCCACCGAGCCGAGACGCGCGGAGTCGCCGGGCTCGTCGTCGACGGCCCCCACCACCGTGAACGGTGCGTGCCCCTCGAGCGAGATCGCGTCCGCGACGGCGTCCGCGCAGCTCGAGGTGCCGACGACGAGCACCCGCCGTTTTCCGACGACACGCTGGGCGACGTACTCCCAGACCGTGGTCAGCGCGAAGACCGAGACGGTCAGGGCGACGATCGTGGACGTGTGCATCCCGAGCCCCGGGACCCAGAGCGCGACGGCCGAGACGCCGACCATGCCGGTCAGCGTCCCGACCGCGCACCGAACCGGAGCGCCGAGCGTGAAGTGCACCGCCCCGAAGGCGCTGCGCAGAGAGACGAGCCAGA
The DNA here is from genome assembly GCA_963782765.1 of uncultured Actinomycetes bacterium. Classification (GTDB taxonomy): domain Bacteria; phylum Actinomycetota; class Thermoleophilia; order Gaiellales; family Gaiellaceae; genus JACDAN01. The sequence goes on along the minus strand of CAWALC010000004.1, from coordinate 223,584 downwards.
CCACCGTCAGGAGCGACGCGGCCGCGAGGGCGACGCCCGACGGCCCGAAGCGATAGCCCATGAGCGCGTAGCAGGGGACCCAGACGAGGACGACGCGACCGGCCGCGGCCACCCATCGTGCATCGGCCACCTTCGTCGACGACGCCAGCTCCCCCGCCCAGGACTGCGTCCTTGACTCCATTGTTAAGAAGATTCCCCAGCCTGGACTCGGCGAGTCCAGCGCGCGGAACTCTGTAGAACCAGACCGTGAAGCGCATCGTCGTCACCGGGCCGGCCGGGGCCGGGAAGTCGAGCCTCGCCGGTGAGCTCGGCCGGGTGCTCGGGATCCGCGTCCTCCACCTGGACACGATGTTCTGGAAGCCCGGCTGGGTGCCGACTCCGCCCGACGAGTGGGACGCGATCCAGCGGCGCGAGCTCGCCGGGGAATCGTGGATCGCGGACGCGCAGTACGACGACCTCCTCCCCGAGTGGCTCGAGGCGGCCGACACCGTCGTCTTCGTCGACGCCTCGCTGGTCCGGTGCTTCTGGCGGGTCAGCCGCCGCCGGTTCGATCGGAGCCCGAGCGCCGGCACGCCCGCCGGCACCGAGCCGGGCGCGGCGCACCGAGCGCTCGCGAAGTTCCTCCGCAACCAGTGGCGCTACCGGACGAGGGTGCGGCGGGAGCTCCTCGACGAGCTCGCCCGCGACGCGGACGGGCGGCGGGTCGTCGTCGTGCGGCGCCGGCACGACACGGCGGCGTTCCTGGGCAGTTTGGACTCGCCGGGCGACGCGGGGGGAACCATCTAGATGTGGGCGCAGCGACCGCTCCGACCGAGCTGACCCTCGAAACGATCTCGAGCGAGAGCTCGTTCGCGACGCTCGAGGAGGACTGGGACGCCCTGGTCCGGTCGGGGCCGCGGCCCAGCCCGTTCTTGCTCCACACCTGGCTGCTCGAGTGGTGGCGCCACTACGGCGAGGACGGCGAGCTTGCCGTGCACGTGGCCTACCGGGACGGCCGGCTCGTGGGCGCGCTTCCGCTCTGCGTGCGCTCGACCCACGGGCCGCGGATGCTCACGTTCCTCGGCGGCGAGGAGTCGACGCTCGCCGACCTGCTCGTCGCCGATGGTGAGCCGGCCGAGACCGCGACGGCGCTCGCCGAGCGGTGCGCGTCGAGCAAGTACGACTTCGCGGAGTTCTCCGGGCTCCCGGACGGGAGTCGACTTGTCGGCGCGCTCGGGACCGACGATCTCACCCTGGTCGAGCGCTCCGAAGCACCCGTGCTCGATCTCACCGGCGGCTGGGATGCCGTCTACGAGACGAAGCTGAAGTCGAAGAAGCGCAGCCACTACCGGCGCAGGCGCCGGCAGCTCGCCGCGCTCGGCCGCGTCGAGGTCGACGTCGCCCGCACGCCGACGGAGCTCGAAGCCGCGCTCGAGGACGCGTTCAGTCTGCACCAGCTTCGCTGGAGCGGCCGGCCGGACGGCTCAGGGTTCGCGACCCCGGTGAGCAGAAGGTTCCACCACGCCACGGCCAGCGCGCTGGCGCCCTACGACATCCCCCGAATCGTCACGCTGAAGATCGACGGGCGGCCTGTCGCGTTCCATTACTACCTCGTGCTCGAAGGCCGGATGTACGTCTACCGCATCGCCTTCGATCCGAGCTTCGGCCGGCTCTCGCCCGGCGTGATCAACACGTTCGACGCCATCGAGGTCGCCGCCTCGGAGGGGGCGACGAGGGTCGAGTTCCTCGGCGGTGCGGAGCGGTACAAGCTCGAGCTCGCGGATCATCAGGAGCCGCTCTACGAGGCATTCGGTCTGGCCGGGACGCTCAGGGGGAAAGCCGCGGTCGCCCGCAGGGTCGGCGTGATCCGTCTCCGAAAGCAGTTGAAGCGGTCGCCCGCGCTCCGCCGCTTCTACTTCGAGGGGCTCGCGCCGGCCCGCCGTCTCCTGGGGAGGTTCACGTGAGCCGCTACCTCCTCAAGGCGGCCGCCACGAGGGCACGCTCGACCGCGTGGTCGCTGCACCGGAACGGGCAGGACGACGGCCACGGCCTGCGGATCCTCTTCTACCACCGCGTCTCCGACGACCGCGACGAGCTCGCCGTCACCCCACGCGACTTCCGCCGGCAGATGGACTACCTGGCCACCGAGTCCTATCGCGTCGTCGACGTCGTCCAGGCGGCCGCGCTGCTCGAGGCGGGCGCTCCCAGCCGGCGCACGGTCGGCCTCAGCTTCGACGACGGCTTCGTCGACGTGGCCGAGCAGGCGCTTCCGCTGCTCGCCGAGCGCGGGTTCCGCGCGACCGTCTTCGTCGCGCCGGCGGTCGTCGACGGGTGGGCGAAGTTCGCCTGGTACCGCACGCAGCCGCCTGTCCTCGGCTGGGACGAGATCGTCGACCTCGACCGCGAAGGAACCCTTCGCTTCGAGGCTCACTCGCTCACGCACCCGAATCTCCTCTCGCTGCGCGACGCCGCCGCGTGGGAGGAGATCAGGGGCTCCAAGGTTTCGCTCGAGGCCCGCCTCGGGCGTCCTGTTTTCGCGTTTTCCTACCCATCCGGGCTCTTCGGGGTCCGCGAGCGTGGACTCGTTGCCGCAGCCGGGTACCACGTCGCGGTCTCGTGCGAGCCCGGACTCAATACGAGCGGAACGGACCGTCTCGCGCTGCGGCGACGCCAGGTTGATCGGCGGGACGGTCTCCTCGACTTTCGAGCGAAGGTCGAGGGCGGGCACGACTCGCCGCTCCCGCTCCGCGGGATGTACCGCCGCCGCCGCTACGGGATGGGCGCGGGGAGCCTGCGTTTGGCGAGCTCGCGGGAGTAGAGCTCGAGGTGCGCGCGCCGGAACGGCTCGAGAGCGAAGGCCTGCTCGGCGCGCGCCCGGCCCGCGGCGCCGAGGCGGCCTCGAAGCTCGCCGTCTTGGACGAGGCGGGCGAGGGCTGCTGCCAGGTCGTCCGCGTCTCCGGGCTCGACGAGAAGGCCGGTCTCGCCGTGGGTGACCTGCTCCGGCACGCCGCCCACGCGCGAGGCGACGACCGGCAGGCCTGCGGCCATGGCCTCGAGCACCGAGACGGGCATTCCCTCCGAGCTGCTGGACAGGACGAACACGTCGGCGGCGGCCAGGAGCTCCGGGACGTCGCTGCGCTCGCCTGCGAGCTGCACCCGCGCGTTCAGGCCGAGGGCTCCGATCTCGTCCTCCAGCTGCTGGCGATCGGGGCCGTCGCCGACGACGAGCGCCTCGAACGAGCCGGGCTCGAGCCTGGCGAGCGCGCGGACGAGGGTGGGGAAGTCCTTCGGCGCCTTCAGGCGGCCGACGGCGACGATCCGCGGCAGATCCCGGCCGTCGAGCTTCGTGCGGGGGACGCCCTCGAGGTCGACCGCGTTCGGAATCACGACCGTCCGGTCCGCGTCGCAGGTGCCGGCCGCGAGCCCCGCCGACCGCTCGCGCTGCGAGACGCAGATGGTCACCGTCGTGAGCGGCCGGACGAAGCGGTCGGCCCAGCGGTAGAGCTGGGACGAGACTCCCGAGTGCGCCGCGAACGCCCAGCCGTGGACCGTGAAGATCCGGATCGGGACGCCGGCGATCCGGCCGGCGATCCGGCCGAGCACGCCCGCCTTCGAGCTGCTCGCGTGGAGGATGTCCGGCCGCTCGCGCCGGAGGAGTCGCACCAGCTCGACGAGGCCGGCGAGGTCGCGCAGGGGACTGATCGCGCGCCGGACGCTCTTCAGCGGAACGAAGCGTGCGCCCGCCGTCTCGGCCGCGTCACGAAGTGGGCCTGCTCCGTGCGCCGCGACTGTCACGTCGAAGCGCCCGACGAGGGCCGGGAGCAGCGAGGCGACGTAGGTCTGCGCACCGCCGACCTCGGCCAGCGTGATCAGCATGAGCAGGCGCGGCCGCCGCGGGCGGGAGGCTGAGCGCTGGAAGCCGTCCAGCTCGTCAGAACCCGTCCCCGGATCGGCTCCCGCGTCGACCCGGTCGAAGCGAGGGTCTGGATCGTGGGAGGAACCGTGCTCCTCGCGCTCTTCCTCGCCATTGGCGTCGCGCTGGGCCGTGCCCCGCTGCCGCTGCCGGTGGTCCTCGGTTTCGGGGTGGGGCTGCTCGGGACGCTCGCCCTGGCGCTCGCCCGCTACGACGCCGCCGTCGCCCTCGGCGTGCTGCTGCTGGCCGTCGTCCGGCTCGAGCCCGCGCCCTCCGACCTCGTCTTCGCTGTCGTCATCGCGCTTGCGTTCGTGACCGGACGGCTCTACCTCCACCGCGTGCCGCTGAGCGTAACGCTGCTCGTGAGCGGATTCCTGGCGCTGAACCTGCTCGCCGCGACCGAGGCGACGGACGGCGGGCGCGCGGTCATGTTCTTCGGGATCACGCTGTACCTGGCGATCTTCGGGCTCTGGTTCGCCGCCTACGTGGTCTCGGCCCGTCGGGCGCGCCTCGTGCTGCTCGCCTACCTTGCCGGCGCCGCGCTCTCCGCCGGCGTCGCCTGCCTCGCCCTCATCGCGCCGTTTCCCGGGGCCGAGGCCTTCGTGGACGGTCCGCGCGCTCAGGGTCTCTTCAAGGATCCGAATGTCTTCGGCCCCTTCCTCGTCCCGGCCATTCTGATCCTGATGGAGGAGACCGTGGCGCCGCGGCTGCTCAGGTTCGGCCTCCTGACGAAGTTGGCGCTGCTCTCCGTGATGACGGTCGGGGTCGTCTTCTCGTTCTCGCGCGCTGCCTGGCTGAACCTCGCCGTCGGGACGCTCGTCCTGCTCGCCGTCCTCGCGCTCCGGCGCGGCGGCGGCCGGCGGGCGATGACGCTCCTGATCGTCACGCTCGTCGCGGGCGCCGCGCTCTTCGGCGTGATTGCGGCGACGTCGTCCGCGGACTTCCTCAGCGAGCGCGCCGCGCTCCAGGACTACGACTCCCAGCGGTTCGGCGCCCAGGCCTCGGGCGTCGACGTCGCCGCCGAGCATCCGATCGGAATCGGGCCGGGCCAGTTCGAGCAGGTCTCCGACGTCTCGGCGCACAGCACCTACATTCGGGCGCTGGCCGAGGAGGGTGTGCTCGGCGCGCTCCTGATCATCGGCCTGATGCTGCTCACGCTCGGCTTCGCCGCGAGGAACGTCGCGCTCGGCGTGGACACCTACGGCATCGGCTCGGCTGCGCTCCTGGCCGCCTGGTGCGGCCTGCTCGCCAACAGCTCCTTCGTCGACACCCTCCACTGGCGTCACCTCTGGTTCGTCGCCGCGCTGATCTGGGCCGGGACCGCGCTCCGCGCCGGTTACCCGGGGAGGTAGGTGTGGGTCGGGCCGCGCGAACCCACGATCACGACGCCGAGCGGCTCGACCTCGAGGCGCTCGAGCATGTCGCGGAGCGCGAGCGCGATCTCCGGCGTCTGGCGGTCGGGGCGGCTGACGATCAGCACGCCGTCGACCCGCTGCGCGAGCACCTGGCTGTCGACCAGGCCGAGCAGCGGCGGGCCGTCGAGCAGCACGTAGTCGTACTCGGATTCCTGGATCTCCTCGAAGAAGCCGTCGAGGGCGTTGCTCGCGAGCAGCTGCGCCGGATCGGCCGGCGTGCGGCCGCTGGCGAGTACGTGGAGGTTGCCGGAGCCCGTGCGCGCGGCGCTGAGCTGGAAGATGCCGTCGGAGCCGCCGTTCCTCGCTCCGGCGAGCACCTCGGAGAGTCCCGGCGTCTGGTCGACGTCGAAGAGCTCGTGGAGCCGGGGCCAGCGCATGTCGGCGGAGACGAGCCAGGTGCGGTGCATGGCCTGCGAGAGGACGAGGCCGAGCGCCGCCGTGACCTCCGTCTTCCCTTCGCCGTGGACGGCGCTGGTGACGAGCACGGTCCGCTGGTTCGTCGCGGGCAGCCGTCGCCGGAGCGACGCCTGGAGCGTCTGGTAGGCCTCGTACTCGACCGCGCTCAGCGTCTGCGGCTGATGGCCGAGCGGCCGGCGGACGTGGGGGACCTCCGCCAGGATCGGAAGCTCGAGGAGGCGGCTGAGCTCCCGCGAGCCGCCGACCCGAGGCTTGAGCTGCGCGCGGGCGAGCACGACGAGCATGGCGATGAAAGCCGCGGCGAAGAATCCGAAGACGGCATTCCTCACGGGTCGCGGCGAGTACGCGCGCTCGGGGGGCGTCGCGGCCTCGGCGAGCTCCAGCGACGTGCCTGCGCCGGCGGCGGCCACGTTGACGTCGGTCAGGCGCCGGTTGAGCTCGGCGCGCTCCTCGGCGGCCTGCTCGCCGCGCCGTCCCGCGAGCGGCACGAGCGCGGCGCGCAGCTCTTCGCGGACGGCGGTGAGCCTTCGCCGCTCGGCACGGCGCTGGCTGTTGAGGAAGGTGGTCGCGACCGCGTTCGCCATGGCCGCTGCGCCCCGCGCGGTGTCGTCGGTGGCAGTGAGGTTGATGATGTTGGCCGTCGGGTCGACCGAGGAGCTGACGCTGTCCTCGAGCGTCGCCACGGTCTCCCCGGGAACCTGTCTGGCCGCCCGGCGCAGCGTCCTCTCGGTCGTGAGCAGCGCGTCGATCGTGGCGACGTGGCGCTCGACCGACTCGACGTCTCGATTCTGGAGCGGGTCGGCGGCGCCCTGGACGAGGATCTTCGCGGTCGCCTGGTAGGTCTTGGGCAGCAGCAGCGAGACGACGAGCACGGCGGCGGTCAGCGGCAGCACGATGAGGGCGATCAGCACCTTGCTCCGCCGGAGCGCGTCGAAGTAGCGGCCCGTGTCGACGGGTTGGTCCGGCGAGGGGGTGGGCATCGTGTACGGCGAGACGCCGTTCATCCGATCGGCCATCACTCTGTAGATAACGTCGTGCGGCCAAAACGAACCCTCTTCGCGCTGGTGGGCGCCCTCGCGCTCGCGGCCGGCGGCTGTACGGGTTCGTCGACGGAGCCCGCGGCCGACGTGCCCGTCGGCAAGGCGCCGAGTGTCGAGTTCGTCGGCCCCGAGCGGCTGACGAAGCCGGCCAATCTCGAGGCACGGGCCCGGCCGACCGCCGGCAGCCGGGTGGCCGCCGTCACCTTCTTCCTGGACGGCCGGCCGCTCGGCTCCGACACGACCAGGCCGTACCGGCTCGACGTCCAGCCGGCGCTGCTACCGCAGGGAGAACACCAGCTGCGCGTGGAGGCGGTCGACAACCTGGGCCGTCGCAGGTCGACCACTGCGAGCAAGGTGACGGTCGAGGCCTCCGGCTCCGACATCGTCGAGGCCTCGCCCGGTGCGTCGTTCGCGCGTGCCCGGGCGCGGTTGGAGCGCGGCGACGTCACCGTGCGGCTCGCTCCGGGTCGCTACCGCGTGGACGAGCTCGAGCTCGGAAGCGGCGCCCGCCTCGTCGGCTCGGGCGCCAGGACGGTGCTCGTACCGAGGCGAAGCGGTACTGGGCGCTGGTCGTCGCCAGGGGCCGGAACATCCGCATCTCGGACCTCGCCGTCGACGGTGGCGGGCCTCTCCCGGGACAAAGGGACGCCGGTATCGGCATCGCGGTCTTCGACGGCTCGCGCGACGTGCGGCTCCAGCGACTGCGCATGACCCGCGTGCGGACCGACGGCGTCAACGTCTGGGGCGCCTACTCGAGCGTCTCGGTGCAGGACTCGCAGTTCGACGGCGGCAGGACCGGCGAGGCGGCCGTCGTCGCGCTCGGCTCGGACACGTCGCGCGACACGAGTGCGATCCGGAACCGTGTCCGCGGCTTCACCTCGTTCGGAATCCTCCTCCAGCAGCAGGAGCACGGCCGCCCGCGCGCCGACCTGCACGGGGTCGTGCTCGACAACGTCGTCAGCGACATCCGCGACCCGTCCCGCGACGGCTGCTGGACGGCGGCGAAGTACCGGACGCCCGGCTGCGGCACCAACGAGGGCGGGATCTGGACCGGCGGGGTCGAGGCGGCGGTCATCGGGAACACGATCCGCCGCGCCAGGTGGGACGGCATCGAGACCGTCGGCTCGTCGACGCGCACGACGATCGTCCACAACAAGATCTACGACACGAGGTCCGGCATCTACCTCGAGCACGCGACGCACCAGTCGCTGATCGCCAACAACCTGATCGTCGACGCGCTGACCGGGATCCAGGTCGAGTGGTGGCACGAGGGGGCCGGGTCGAGGCGCAACACGTTCGCCTCGAACCGCATCGTCCGCTCCGAGACGGGGATCTTCGTCGACGTCGGAGGCGACCGGAACCGCATCGTCAACAACGTCTTCGTCGCCGGCTCGAGGCCGGCGATCGTCCTCCAGGGCTCGTCGCACAACCTCGTCCGCGGCAACCGCGGCTGCCGGGCTGCCGGCGAGTCGCTCGTCGCGCTCGACAGCGCCAGGTGGGACGACGGCAGCGAGGCGCACTCCCGCGGGAATCGGATGAGCGGGAACAGCGTCAAGGGCGGCTGTTGACCTCGGATCACGTCGCCCGCGGCTCGGCCCTGCTCTTCTGGTCCAAGGTCGTCGGCAACGCGGGGTTCTTCGCCGGCGTCCTGATCCTGGCGCGCGCGCTCGGGCCCACGGGGCGAGGGACGATCGCGTTCATCATCGTCACCGCCCTCGTGGCCGCCCGGGTCGCCGGGCTCGGGATGGGGGAGGCGACCGCGGTCTTCGCCGCCAAGCGGCCCGAGGCTCGCGGCGCGCTGCTCGCCAACGCGATCGCCTTCATGGTCGGCAGCGCGCTCCTCGCCGCCGCGCTGGCCTGCGGCGCCCTCGTCGCGCTCGGCGACGAGCGGCCCTCGGGAGTCGGGACGCCGGAGCTCGCCGTGCTCGTCGCCGCGACGCTCGTGACGGCGGTGGGCGAGGCCGGCTACGCGTTCCTGCTCGGGTGCAATCGCGTCCGTCGGCTCGCGTTCATCACCGCGACCGTCTCCTGGGTTCACCCCGCGCTGCTCCTCGTCGTCTGGAGCACGGCCGGCCTGACCGTCCTCCGGGCTGCGCTCTGCTGGACGGCGGTGGAGAGCATCCGCTCGTTCGCGTTCCTCCGGCAGTCGAGGCGCGGGCTCGCGGTCCGCCGGCCGGACCTCGGCCTTCTCGTCGAGTCGGTGCGCTTCGGGATCCGCGCCTGGGTCGGCAGCCTCGCGCGCTTCCTCAACTTCCGCACCGACCAGATCCTGCTCGGCCTGCTGGCGTCGGAAGCGGCGCTCGGCGTCTACGCGGTCGCCGTCAACGCGTCGGAGGTGCTGCTCTACCTTCCCGCGGCCACGGCGACAGCACTCCTGCCGATCGCGGCCCAGACCGGGGCGGGGCTCCGGACCGAGCAGGCGCTGCGCGCGTTCCGGTCGGCGGCGGTCGTGACCGCAATCGCCGCGCTCGCCGCCGCGCTGCTGGGGCCGCTGCTGCTGCCGGTGATCTTCGGCGCGGCGTTCGACGCGTCGGTCACGCCGTTCCTGTGGCTCCTCCCCGGCGCGCTGGGCTTCACGGCGATGGTCGTCTTCTCGAACGCCCTCGTGGCGGACTCGGCGCCGGGGCTGTCGTCCGTCGGCCCGCTCGCGTCGCTCGTCGTCGGCATCGCTCTCGACCTCGTCCTGATCCCTCGCTATGGCGCCTCGGGAGCGGCGGCCGCGGCGAGCGCGGCGTTCCTCGCCGGCGGCTGCGCGGCCCTCGTCGTCTTCCGCCGCAGGAACCCGTTCGCCTGGCGCCGGCTCCTGCTGCCGCGGCGCAGCGACTTCGCGATGTTCGGCGCTCTCGCCAGGCCGCTCCGCGCGGCCCGCTCGTCCTAGGCGCGGGCCGAGCCGATCCGCCTGAAGACGCCCTTGGTGCCTGGTAGCCGCCACGCGGCGGCGAGCGCGGCCGCCCCGACCCGCCCACGCCCGGTCGCCGGCGCGAGGACGGTCTCCAGGCGCGGATCCTCGGTCGTGTAGCGGTACTTGTACTCCTCGTCGCCGCCCAGGAACCGGTACGCGCTCGCTCCCTCCTCGCACGTCCGGCGAATGCTCTCCACCTCGAGCAGGAACCCGACGGACATCGGCTCCCACGCGAGGTCGCGGCCGCCCTGGTACGCGAAGTACGCGTCCTCGAAGAAGAATCCGTACTCGCAGCAGACCGGCACTCCGTCGGCCTCGAGCAGCAGCAGGCGCAGCCATCCGCGCTCGAGCGCGATCGCCGCGAACTCGCGCTGGAACGCCTCGTGGTCTCCGCAGAAGAGACACCCGCGGTGCTCGCCGAACCGGGCGCGGTGGAGGCGGAAGGCCGTGTCGAGATCGCGCTCGAGCGTCGCTGCGTCCGCGTAGCGGTAGGTCACCTCGTGGTCCCGCTCGAGCCGGTTCCGGGACGAGCGCAAGGTCTTGCGGAAGCGCCGGCTCTGCTCGGCGAGGAACTCGTCCCACGAGCCACCGCCGAGGTAAAGGATGGGATAGCCGGTCGTCCGGACCACCCGGCCGCCGAGCACGCCCGCCCAGTCGCGATCGCCGGCAACCCAGTCGCCGACGAAGACGTCGTGGGCCTCGGCTGCGAGGGCCAGCCGGAGCGCGTCCCGCGCGGTCTCGGGCTGGTCACGCCCGCAGATCGGCCCGAGGAAGTCGCCGTGTCCGTGGCCGATCAGCCGCAGGATCCGCAGCGGCCGCCTCGACCACGCGAAGAGCGGGACGATCGCGTCGGCCTCGTCGTCCGGCCCCCGGACGACCGCGACGCGGAGCCTGCGCTCGCCGCCGTAATGCCGCCACCAGAGCTCGTTCCACTCCCAGGTGGCGAAGACGTTGCCGGCGGCCGCGGCCAGCCGCGTCCAGTCGTCGCGAAGAGGGTCGAGGCGGTCGACGAGCTCGACGCTCGGCGAGCCTGCCCGGCGTCCCAGTTTGCCGGCCGCGGCGATCACCCCGTCGCTACCGCAAGGCGGCGAGGAGCACGATGATCGCGACGATTCCGGCGAGGCCGACGATCACGAAGTTCGCCGCCAGTGCCGCGGTCACGAGACTCGTCTGCTGACGCACGCGTCCGCGCTTCGAGGCGCCGGCCTCGGTGGTCAGGCTGTCGGCCCCGGGTGCCTGGAGCGGCGTCGGCGTCTCGCCGGGCGAAGCCCCTTCGGTGCGGCCACGCCAGGCGACGGCTGCGGCCAGGACGTCCGTGATGAACTGGTTGAGGCTGATCCCTTCGCGCTCGGAGGCGCGCGTCAGGTCGGCGTGGAGCGTCCGAGGCATGCGGAGGAGCAGCCGGCCGCTGTGGCTCGTCGCCGACTTCGGCTCCGGGATGTCGCGGCCCTCCTCGAGCGCGACCGCGATCCACTTCGTCATCGCGGCCTCGATGCCGTCCAGGGCCTCGTCCGAGGTCTTTCCGTGACTCGTGCAGCCGGGGAGCTCCTCGACGGACGCCGTCCACGGCTTGCCCTTGTCCTCGCCGTCCCGGACGAGCATGAGGTGGTACGGGAGCGAGGTGTAGTCCTCAACCGTGCCCGCAGCACGCTTGCCGACGCTGCTCAAGCGCCTGGCCGCCGCAGACGGTTGGAGGAAAACGTCACCTGTCATCGATTGTACGGCCTAAAAAGCCCGGCACAACGCCGGGTCATGGGTCGGGGTGCCCGATCGCGGCCCGGAGCTTGGCCAGCGCGCGCCGCGTCAGGCGGGAGACGTGGATCTGGGAGATGCCCACGCGCTGCGCGATCTGGGCCTGGCTCATCCCGTCGAAGTAGGCAAGGCGCAGCAAGAGGCTCTCCCGTGCGTCGAGCACGTGGAAGCCTCCGGCGAGCGCGATGCGGTCCTCGCTGAGCTCGTAGCCGCGTTCGACGTCGCTGTGGCTGTCGAACTCGCCGTTCTGACCGTCCACGAGCTCGGCGACGCGCGCCCTCAGGGTCGGGTCGAGCTCCTGGAGCCTCCGCGGGATCCGGATCGGCCAGGCCCGGTCCCGCAGATGCCGCTTGATCTCTCCGTCGATCGTCGGGATCGCGTACGTGGCGAGGTCGACGCCCCGTTCGAGCTGGAAGCGGTCGATGGCCTTGATCAGGCCGATCGAGCCCACCTGGACGAGATCCTCGAGCTGCTCGCCGTGGCCCAGGTGACGACGGGCCAGCCGGCGAACGAGCGGGAGGTACGCCTGGATCAGGCGGGCGCGCGCCGACATGTCGCCGTGCCGGTGGTAGTCGCGGAGCAGCCGCCGGACGGCTGCGTGCCGCGAGGACGACGTGCGCGGCCTGGAAACCGCAGAGCGCCCGTTGTGCGGCCCCCCGGGCGCTCTGCTGGCTGGTCGAACTGCAGCTGTTACGGACACCTCTCCCCCTGACGATGTGGCGCTTTCTCTCTCGACAATACCGCCGAGAACCCGAAAATGCAATTGCAATTCGAGACTTAACGATTAATCAACTGGGTATCTGAGGATTATCAGACGAATCTCGTTCATCCCCTCCACCTTCGCCCGCTTTTCGTACGCGATCATTACAGTTGTCGTTGCGGCGGCGTTTTGGTTGGCGCCGTCGGCGCACGGCGGAGCCGCTCAGGCGGTCTTTCGGCCCGATTTGGCTCCAATAGGGGAATCTCTAGGGCAGTATCAAAACCGCCTGAACCCAGTATCACGAGCGGTGGGTCGGGCAGTATCACCGTGGAATGGCGGTAGAACTGTGTTTGAATCGCTACCGGGAAATGCCCTGTATCTTGCAGGAGATCGACGCCTGCAACGAGGTCTGGATCAGTCGGTGCAAGTTGGAGCCGCGCAGTATCATCCGCCGAATTCCGACGATGGCGACCGGCAGCTCATGTGGCGGATCGCACTGGGGCTCGGCGTGGCGTACGGCGTCTTCCTGGCGTTCTGGATCTGGGCGACTCGGCTCCGATCGCGCCCTCCGCGCCATTGACACGCTGAGCCGAATCGACTAGGACCGGCGGTAGTACCAAGCTGGGGGAGTGCATTGATGACGGGCTCCGCTCGATCGTTGTTGCGGCAGGCGTCGATTTTTCTACTCGTGTGCTGCGCCGGCACAGGCTTGGCGCTGCCCGCGTACGCCGCTGCGCCGGAGCCTGAGCCCGCACCGCCGCAGACGCGAACCCCCGAGCCGGAGCCTGTCCCGGGCGCGAGGCCACAGCCCGCTGAGCGGTCGACGACACGTGTCTCGCCCGCCGCCTCCTCCTCCGCCGCCCGCGGCGACCTCGCCCCAGCCAGTCGTCGTGACGCCACCTCCTCCGCCCGTGCTGACCCCGGCCCCGCAGCCGTCTCCGGCACCGGCCGCGCGGGTCCGGCGAGAGCCGCAAACGCAGCGTGAGGCCCCGAAGCCGAAGACAAGACCGAAGGCGAGTGGAGGCGTGGCGGGCAAGCAGGCGGCGAAGCGGGCGCTTCCGAACATCACGCGGGAGCAAGCGACCTCGCCGGACACGCTGCTCCTGGCCGGTGGGCTCGCGCTGTTCGTGCTCGTCCTCGCCGACACCGTCTTCCTGACGCTGTCGGCGCGGGTCCTCCGCTTGCGCTAGCTCAACGCACGACGAACGAGCTCGAGCCGAGCATGGTGCCGAAGCGCTTCGTCTTGCGGTTGCCCAACCCCGGCCAGACGTACCAGCGGTAGCTCCCGGGGGTCAGGCGGTAGCGGCGCCCAGCGTAGGTCCACGTCCTTGGCAGGCGCAGCGAGGTCCGCCTCGGCCACAGGCTCAGGATCTTCCCTCGGCGCCAGAGCTGCACGTTGTAGTAGGTGGCGTTCGGCGCCGCCTTCCACACGAGCAAAGGAGGTGCGGAGACGGTCGCTCCCGGCGCCGGTGAGACGAGCGGCCCGGACGGCTGAGCGGTGGCCGCTCGCTCAGCTTCGTTCGCCGCCTCGTCGTAGCCCGTGAGCGTGTACCGGTAGCGGACGCCGTTTTTCAGGCCCTTGTCGGTGAAGCTCCGCCCCGTTCCGCTGTACACGAGCTTGTTCGCCCGGCGAATCTCCACGAGCGTCGTGTCGGGCGAGGACGTCCAGGTCAGCTCGGCGCGCCCGTTGCCAGACTTCACGCGGAGGCCGGTGAGCGCGGGTGCGGTTCCATCGAAGCGCAACGGGAACGTGCCGGCGCCGCTGCCGTTCCCGGCGCGGTCGCGGCACGAGCCGGTCACGTGGGCCTCGGCAGCATCCGGGCCGCCGTACGAGACCGTGGTGCACCCGTCGATCTGGGAGGTGACGTCGCTTCCGCGGAAGCTGACGACGAGCGGGCGGTTGTACCAGCCGTTCCGGTCCGGCGGGCGACTCGCGTCGGCTCCCGACAGGACCGGAGCGGTTGCGTCGAAGCTCACCGGAACCGACGCGATTCCCACGTTCCCCGCCTTGTCGCGGCACACGCCACCGACGACCGCGTCGGCGCTGTCGGGGCCGTCGTAGCTCTGCGGGGCCGTGCAGGAGTCGGTCCCGGAGACCGTGTCGGTGCCCGCGAAGCTCACGGTGAATGCGCGGTTGTACCAGCCGTTGGCGTCGGGCCCGCGATCGGGGCTCGCCGTGGTGGCCGGGCCGGTGGCGTCGTACTTGAGGGGGAAGGGACGGGACGCGCGATTCCCCGCGCTGTCGATGCACGTCGCTGCGACCGACGCTGCGGCGGCGTCCGGGCCGGTGTAGGTGATGGTCGGGCAGGAGACGGGTGCCGAGGTGGCGTCGCTCCCCGTGACCGTGAACCCGATCGGCCCGTTGTACCAGCCCGCCTGATCGGGAGCCCTGAGTGGGACGGCGAAGCCGACCTCCGGGGCGGTCGCGTCGTACTTCAGCGCGAAGACGCCGGCGCCGCTCTCGTTGCCGGCTCGATCGCTGCACGTCCCGCTGAACGAGACGGAGCTCGTGTCGGGCCCGGTGTAGTCGGTGGGTGCGGTGCAGGACTCGACACCCGAGATCGGATCCGATCCCTGAAACCCGACCGTCAGTGGGTGGTTGTACCAGCCGTTTGCGTCGGCGGGCCTCGACGGGACGCCGGTCGCGAGCGGGGCGGTCCCGTCGTACTTGAGCGGCAGCGACGCGACGGCGCCGTTGCCTGCGTTGTCCAGGCACGTTCCGGTGACGACGGCCGTCGAGCTGTCCGGACCGGCGTAGCTGCGCGGCGTGGGACAGGACTCGAGACCCGAGAGAGGGTCGCTGGCCGTGAAGCTGACCGTGAGCGGGGCGTTGTACCAGCCGTTCGCGTTGGGTGCGCGCGACGCGGACGTGCTCGCCACCGGCGCGGTCGAGTCGTACTTGAACGGCAGGGAGGCGACGGCCGTGTTCCCGGCGCGGTCGAGGCACGTGCCGCTGGCGGCGGCCGCATCGTCGTCCGGGCCGGAGTAGAGCTGTGGGGCCGCGCAGGAAGCAAGGCCGGACGTTGCGTCGGTGCCCGAGAAGCTGACGGGCAGCGGGTGGTTGTACCAGCCGTGCGCGTCGGCGGCTCGCCCGGCCGAGGCGTTCGCCACGGGGGCCGTGCCGTCGTACTTGAACCCGAACGCGCTCGAGCCGCTTTCATTACCGGCCCGGTCCCGGCAGGTTCCCATGACCGCAGCCGTCGCGGTGTCCGGCCCGCCGTACGTCACCTGCGTGCAGCCGCCGGCGGCGATGCCAGAGGTTGTGTCCGTGCCCTGGAACGCCAGCGCGACCGGCTTGTTGAACCAGCCGTTCGCATCGGGCGTGCGGGCGGGGGTCGCGGCGTTCACCTGCGGGTCGGTCGCGTCGTAGCCGAGGACGAACGAGCGCTGCGCGGTGTTCCCGGCCAGGTCGGTACAGGATCCGGTGACCGCTGCGCCGGCGTTGTCGGGACCGCCGTAGCTCTTGGGCGCATCACACGGCCCGAGCCCGGAGGTGGCGTCGATGCCGGTGAAGCTGACGCTCAGCGGGTGGTTGTACCAACCGTTGGAGTCAGGAGGTCGAACCGGTGTCGCGGTCGTCTGCGGTGCCGTCGCGTCGTACTTCAGTGCGAAGGAGGTCGCGCCGGTGTTTCCCGCCCTGTCGACGCAGCTCCCGACGACGGAAGCGACAGCACTGTCCGGACCCGCGTACGTCTTTTGCGCATCGCACGAGGCGACGCCTGCCGTGGTGTCTGTGCCGGTGAATGCGACCCCGAGCGGGCTCGAGTACCAGCCGTTCAAGCCTGCCGGCCGAGCCGGGGTCGCAGCCGCCTGTGGAGCGGTCGCGTCGTACTTGAGCGGGAGCGACGCGGTAGCCGGGTTCCCCGCCTTGTCGAGACAGATTCCGCTCACGGCAGTCGAGCCGCTGTCGGGCCCCGAGTAGTCGCGCGGCGCCGGGCAGGACTCGACTCCGGAAATCGCGTCGCTGGCCGCGAAGGTGACCGTCAAGGCGTGGTTGAACCAGCCGTTGACGTCCGTGGGCCGGGACGCGGTCGCGGATGCTTGCGGGGCGGTGGCGTCGTACTCTGACGATGAAGGACGCCGGTGCGCTGTTCCCCGCTCGGTCGAGACACGTCCCGCTGACCGTGGCGGACCCGCTGTCCGGGCCCTCGTAGTTGGTCCCCGGCGGGCAGGACGCAACGCCGGACGTGGCGTCGGTCGCCGCGAAGTTGACCGTGAGCGGTGCCCTGTACCAGCCCGCCGCGTTCGGCTGCCGCGAGGGAGTCGCGCTCGACTGCGGTGCGGTTGCGTCGTACTGGAGCGCGAACGTGTCGGTGTCGGCGTTGCCGGCCTTGTCGCGGCAGGTGCCGCTGACCGAGGCGGTTGCGCTGTCGGGCGTCGAGTAGCTCTTCACCGGGTCGCACGTTTCGACCGTCGAGGTCGTGTCGGTGGCGGTGAAACCGACGTTCACCGGCGCCGTGTACCAGCCGAACGCGTTCGCCGGTCGCGCGGGTGCGGCAGTCGTCTGCGGCGCGGTCGCGTCGTACTTCAGCGTCAGGGCCGCGGGCGCGGTGTTCCCGGCCTCGTCCTGGCAGATGCCGGTGATCGCGGCGGACCCGTTGTCCGGTCCGGAGTAGCTCTGCGGAGCCGGACACGAGTCGAGCCCGGAGGTGGAGTCGGTCCCCGAGAAGCTGATCGAGAGCGGAGCGTTGTACCAGCCGTTCGCATTCGGCGCCCGCGAGGGCGCGGCGCTCGCCTGTGGGGCCGTGGCGTCGTAGCGCAGCGGGAGCGACGCGGCTCCGACGTTCCCCGCCTGATCGGTACAGGAGCCCCCGACCGAAGCCGCTCCGTTGTCCGGCCCCGAGTAGGTCTTCTGCGCCTCGCAGGAGCGGATGCCGGACGTGGCGTCCCCGCCGGTGAAGCCGACAGCGACCGGCGCTCGGTACCAGCCGTTCGCGTTCGGCTGCCGGGCCGGGGTCGCCGTCACCTGCGGATCAGTCGCGTCGTACTTGAAGCCGAAGGCCGCAGCCGAGCTCTGATTGCCGGCCAGATCGCGGCAGGTGCCGCTGAGGGACGCGCTCGCGGTGTCCGGCGTGGAGTAGGACTTCGCCGCGTCGCATGAGGCGATGCCGGAGGTGGCGTCGGTGCCTGCGAACGACACCGCGAGCGCGTGGTTGTACCAGCCGTTGTCGTCGGCAACCCGCCCGGGCGTGGCGCTTGCGAGCGGCGCCGCCGCGTCGTACTTGAGCGCGAAGGAGGCGTTGCGGACGTTCCCGGCCTGGTCGGCGCAGCTCCCCGCGACCGCGGCCGTGGCGCTGTCCGGACCGGTGTAGCTCTGCTGCGGGACGCAGGAGGCGAGACCGGAGATCTGGTCGGTCCCGGCGAAGGTGACCGAGAGCGGCGCGTTGTACCAGCCGTTCGCGTTGGCGGCTCGAGCGGGCGTCGTCGTGACCTGCGGCGCGGTCGCGTCGTACTTCACGACGACCGAGCGCGGCGCGATGTTGCCGGCGAGGTCACGGCAGGATCCGGCGATCGTCGCGCTGGCGACGTCCGGGCCGGAGTACGACTTGGTCGCGTCGCAGAAGTCGAGCCCGGACATCGCGTCGGTGCCGGCGAAGCCGACCGTCAGCGGGTGGTTGTACCAGCCGTTGACGTCAGCCGAGCGTGACGCGGTCGCGGTCGCCTGCGGCGGTGACTCGTCGTAGCGCAGCGTGAACCCGGCGGGGGCACTCACGTTCCCGGCGTGGTCGCGACAGGTGCCGCTCAGCGGGACGGACGGATCGTCGGGCCCCGCGTACGTCGTCTGCGTACAGCTCTGGATACCGGACGTGCCGTCGCTGCCCTGGTAGGTGACGGTGACCGAGTGGTTGTGCCAGCCGTTCGCATCGGGCGCCCTGGCGGCCGGGCTCGCCTGAGGCGGCGACTCGTCGAACTTGACGGTGAGGGCTGCCGGCGCAACGTTCCCGGCGACGTCGCGGCACGTCCCGCTGACCGTCGTGGCGGCAGTATCCGGCCCGGTGTAGGGAGCGGCGGGGGAGCAGGACTCGAGGCCGGAAGTGGTGTCGTTCCCGACGAACCCGACGCTGAGATCGTGGTTGTACCAACCGTTCGAATCGGCGGCCCGCGAGGGCGTCGCTGTCGCCGCCGGGGCGGTCTTGTCGACCTTGAACGTCTTCCCGATGGTCGTAATGCCGCCGTCGCTCTCGGCGGAGCACGTGAGCGTCGTGCCCATCGTGTTCGTCGTGAACGTGACCGCGTTGCACCCGGTCGTCGAGAGGATGATCGACTCCGGATCGACGACGGACCAGTTGACCGTCACGTTGGTCGTGTACCACCCCTGTGCGCCGAGCGTCCCCGTGATCACCGGGGATCACGACCGGCGGCGTCGGGTCGCCCGGCACGTCCGGCACTCCGGCGGCGCCCGGCGTGAGCAGCAGCGCAGTGACTCCGAGTAGCAGCAGTGCGGCGTGCTTGCGCACGCCGCGACCTATCGCTTAACGACGAACGTGCTACTACCGAGCAGACGCGCCGTAGCGGACGCCGTTGCGCCGCGTGAATGCCGGCCAGACGTACCACCGGTACGTCCCCGGCCGCAATCGATAGCGGCGGCCCTGGTAGAGCCACGTTCGCCGCAGTCGGAAGCTCGGACGTTCCGGCCAGGCGCTGAGCAACTTGCGCCCGCGCATGAGCTGGACGTTGTAGTAGGAGGCGCCCTTTACGGGGGCCCAGACGAGGAACGGCGGAGCAGACACGTCCTCGGCCGGGCGCAGGGCTCAGGAGCGGGCCGGTTGCGACGAACGTGATGCGTCGCTCGGCGCGGTTCATTGCCAGGTCGCTGGCGATCACCCGGTACTCGTACCTGCGCCCGACTGTGAGGCCGCGGTCGCGGAAGCCCGTCGCCGATCCGCGGTACACACCGGACTCGCCTTGGCCCCGACGGCCCGGAGCCCGGAAAACGTCGACAACCTGCGTATCGGTCGACTTCCGCCACGTGATCTGCGCGCTGCGGTTGCCGCGCTTCGCAGTCACCGCGAACAAGGTCGGTGGGGTGGAGTCGTACTTGAACCCGAGGGCGGAGGGCGTCGACGTTGCCCGCGTGGTCGGTACACGATCCGACGACCGACGCGGACGGGTTGTCCGGCCCCGCGTACTGCGCGGTCGGCGAGCAGCTCGCGATCCCCGACGTCGTGTCAGTCCCCGCGAACCCGACTGACAACGCGCGGTTGTACCAGCCGTTCGCGTCGGGTCCGCGCACAGCGGACGGAGCTACCGACGGCACCGTCTTGTCGATCCTGATCGTTCGCGTGACTGCGGCCATGCCCCCGTCGCTCACGGCCGTGCACGTGAATTGCGTCCCCGCCGTATCAGCCGTCAGCGTTCTCGACTCGCAGCCGGACGTCGAGAGAATGATCGATTCCGGGTCGATCACGCTCCAGTTCAGGGTCACATTGCTTCTGAACCAGCCATTTGCAGGGAATGCCGGCGAATACACCGGTGTGACGACCGGCGGCGTTGGATCGCCTGGTATTCCCCCCGCGCTTGGCGCCAGGACAAGGAGCCCGACGAGCGCGCAGAGATAGACAGACCGGCGAAACCCTCGCCGGTCGTTGAGCCGCAGCAACTTGGGGCCCCTCGCCATCCAACTCCCCCTTGTTGCCTCAGTCGTTCCCTTCGGAAGCTACTCCTTCGATAAGAAAACTTCAATAAACATCGGAGGCTTTTTCCCGCTGCAAGGGGAGAAATCGGGAGGGCGGCTCGCGCCGCCCTCCCGAAGCGATTGCTACTGGTCGACCCAGTAGGCCGCCGAGGCGAGCATCGGCCACTCGCGCTCGGGGTCGGCCCGGTAGAGCGGGTTCATCGCGAACGATGTGAGCCGCGCCGAGCCTGCGGTGTTCGTTCCGTGTGCGATCACCGTCGCGCCCGCCGCGCTGGCCGAGTCGGGCCAGAGGCCGGCGAGGAAGAAGCCCGCCATCCCCGGCAGCGCCCCGTCCTTGGTCATCGTCGTCGGGATCGAGGTGAACCACGTCGGCGGATCGAAGATCGCCGTGTCGGACGCCGGGTAGGCGCCGGTGACGACGCTGGTTCCGGGAGCCGAGTTCTCCCACAGGAAGATGCCGCTGTATCCGGCACCGCCGCCGCTGTTCGACACGGCCGTGAGGCCGCCGACCTGCGCACCGTTGTCAGGAAGATGACGCCGTTCGTGCCGGCGCCGAGGTAGCCGCCTCCGGCCTGCGAAGAAGGCCGTCAGGCGTGCGCGTGCCGTTGCGTTCCCCGGTGTATTGCCCGGGTAGTTGATGGCCGTGTTGAAGATCAGGTCCTTACCGACCAGCGGGTCGGTCGCACCGTTGAGCGCCGCCACGTTGATCGGAGTCGCCGTGAATCCGAGCTCACGCAGCACCCAGGTGCTCTGGTCCGTGAGCGCATTGCCGTTCAGGACCGCGATCGACGGAGCCCCGTCGATCGGCTCACTGGCCGGGAGCGTTCCACGCACGCCCTGGAAGTCCAGACCGGAGTCCTCGGCCGCGTCCTCGAGCGCCTTCTTCGCGCTCGCCGGGAAGAGGATGCTTCCGGCCGGGAACTCGTTCCCGTCCGCGGAGAACGGCACGGTCGTCGCCGACGCGCTGACGCCGTCGGCGAGCAGGCCGTTCGCGGTGCGGACCGCGGTCGCCGAGTCGAGCGCGAGCGCGTAGGCCGTGGCCCTCTTGCCCTCGAGGTCGCCCCGGGCCCGCGAGATCTTGCGGATCCGGTCGGTGTCGGGCCGGAACTTCGTCGAGTCCTCGACCCGCAGGACGTCTGCGCCCCACAGCGACCCGTGGCTCCAGGCCGCCGGCGGTGCGTAGAGGATCGTGATCTCGCCGGTCACGTCGAGGCCGACGTCGAGCGCCGTGAAGGCGAGGCCGCGGTGGGCCTGGTCCATCCACACGACGAACGAGTCCTCCTCGAGCTTCCGGGAGCCGACCCGGTAGTCGTCATCGAGCTCGTGCACCTCGATGCCGTTGTCGAGCAGCCACTGAGCGAGGCGGCGTGCCTCGGCGTCGCTGCGCTGGCCCCTCCCCATCGGGATCACGTAGGCCTTGGGGTACTCGACCATCCAGTTGTGGCCCTCGTGAAACGGCGGAGGGCAGCACGCCGGCCGCGGGTCGTCGTCGACTCCGCGGTCGTAGATCTCGAGCAGGTCCGTCATGACCTCTTCGCGATTCGCGATGTTGTAGAGCAGCGTCGACCAGGTCGTGATCTCCTGCTGTTGGCGCGCGCCGAGCCTGCCGCCGCACGACGTCGTGTTGCACATCTCGACCGTCGAGCCGTTCATGCCGACGAGCTGTCCGTACATGGGCGTGTAGAACGGGCCCCAGTCGTCCCAGCCCTCGGCGACCGACGGCCCCGGCGCCTTGCCGTCGTCCTGCGTGATGTCGTCGTCGGTCGGGCACATGCCGCCGGCGTAGGGGAACGCGTCGCCCGCGTCGCCGCACCAGTCGTTGATCGGGCGCTGGACGCCGAAGCCCTGCGCGTTCAGCGCGGCCTCGTTCGCATCGATCCGCGTCTGGTTCCACTTCAGCCAGAAGTCGTAGTCGATGCCTGGGTTATGCGGCTTCGTCGTCGCCTCGATCAGCATCACGGGACTCAGGTAGCCGTGAAGGTCGAGATGGTCGGGCGGCAGCCACGTCTGCCAGAGCCCAACGGACGCGCGGGTCTCGGACTGCGACTGGGTAAGGAAGTCGCGGTTCAGGTCGAACCCGTTGCCGTTCGTACGTACGCCGGCGATTCGGCCGTCCGGGTTCTGGATCACGTTGAACACCACGACGGAGTGGTCGAGGATCGTGTCGACCTCCGGGTCGGTGCCGTACGGCGTCGTCGCGAGCTTCTCGATGATGACCATGTTCGAGTCGACGCCCTCGAACTCGTTGCCGTGGATGCCGCCCTGGATGTAGAGCGGGATCTTGAAGTCCTCGTCGACCTTCCTGAGGGTCCGCTGCGCGTCGTCAGGATCGTCGATCGCGTCGCGGCGCATCTTCTGCCAGTTCGAGTAGTCGCGCCGCTGCGAGCTCCTGTGCCGGTCGTTGATCGTGACCGAGAACATGTCGCGGCCGAGCGCCGACTGGCCGATGACCTCGACCTTCATCCGGCCGTTGCTGCGAGCCGCGATGTCGTCGAGCGTGCACTTGATCGCGTAGTAGGGAATGTGCGGGAAGTTGCCCGTCCCGGTGGACGGGAGGTTCTCCGCGGCGTCGGTCATCGGTGTGCCGCACCACGGTGGAGCGATTGCGGCCCCGGCTGTGCCCGCTGTGAGCAGCGGCACTGCGGCGAGCAAAGCCGCGAGCCAGAGCCCGAGAGTCAATCGTCGTAGGGACAAGAGCTGCACCTCCTCCAGGACGCCGGCGATGAGCGCCGGCCCCTCCATATAGCGAGGCATCTATTACGGACCTACGCCGGTGCGTCAAACGCCCAGCGTGATTCGGAATCAGTCTTCGAGGTCCGCGATCGCCTCTCGGAGCGCGAGTCTCTCGCCGCCGAGGCTCCGGAACACGCTGGCGAACTTCCGCTCGCCTTCCGGGCTGAGGCGCAGGTAGACGACCCGGGCGTCTTCGGTCGACGGCTGGCGCTCGATCAGCCCAGCCTGCTGCGCGCGGGCCACGAGCTCGGTGACGCTGCTCTGCGCCAGCTGGAGCCGATTGGCGAGCGCGGTCACGGTCGTGCGCTCGGTCAGGTCGGGCGAGCCCTTGATCTGGAGCATGAGCAGGTACCAGCCTGCGGTGAGCCCGCACTCGCGGGCGACGCGTTCCGTCTCGTGCTGGAAGCGGCGGAGGGCGAGCCGGAACTCGGCGACCGGCGCGGCCTCGGCGGCGGACGGAAACGTCTCTGTCGGCTGGCTGCTCGTCACGGGGCGATCGTACGTCCTCGTCGTCACCATGTGCGCGTGGAGAGTTTCCTCGACGCCGTCGCGACCTTCTTCGAGACCCTCACATCGGTCGCGTGGATCCCGCTCGGGCTGGCGATCATCTGCCACCTCGGCCGGATCGCTGCGCGGACCCGGGCCTGGCGGAACATCCTGGCGGCCGCGTACCCGGAGACGACCGTCCGCTGGAGGGACGTCTTCGGCGCCTACGCCGCCGGGATCGGCGCGAACGCGATCCTTCCGGGACGCGGCGGCGACATCCTCCGCCTCTACATCGCGAAGCACCGGATCGTGGGCTCGACCTACCCGACGCTCGGGTCGACCATGCTCGCCGAGACGATCTTCGACACGGTCCTCGGGTCGATCCTGCTCGGATGGGCGCTCTCGACCGGCGTCCTTCCCGGGCTGAGCGTGCTGCCGGACCTGCCGGGGATCGACTGGCTCTGGGTCTTCCACAATCCTCGTGCGGCGGCCGGGATCCTCTTCCTCGCGCTCGTCGTCGCCACGGTGCTCGCGATCGTCGGCGTCGGCCATGTGACGCGCTTCTGGGAGCGCGTCCGGCAGGGGCTCGTCATCCTCCGCGACCCGCGGCGCTACCTCCGCGAGGTGGCGGCGTGGCAGGCGCTCGACTGGGCCTTCCGGCTCTGCGCGATCTTCTTCTTCCTCCGTGCGTTCGGGCTGCCCGCGGATGCGCACAACGTCTTCGTCGTCCAGGTCGCGCAGACGCTCTCGACGCTCCTCCCGCTGACCCCGGGCGGGATCGGCACCGAGCAGGCGCTTCTCGTCTACCTCCTCCAGGGCGCCGCGACGTCCACTGAGGTGCTCAGCTTCAGCGTCGGCGTGAAGCTCGTCGTGATCACCGTCAACCTGACGCTCGGGACGATCGCGACCTTCTCACTGCTCGGCACCACGCGCTGGCGGGACCACGTGGGGCGGGATCCCGAGGCCGCCGAGCGCATCTAGGGTCGCTTTCGGCGCAAGTAACAACTTGTCACTAGCTCCGGAGGCCCGGCGCTATGAGAGGGAGGCGAGCCGCAGCGGTGCGCCTTTCGTTGCAAGTGACAACTTGTCACTAAGCCCAGGAGGCGCGCGGCTCGGGCTTCATGCGGTCGGCGGACGTCGTGAGACTTTTCGCCGAAGCCGGCGGGCTAGCGCTCGGCCCCGACCTCGTCCGGCCCGAGGACTTTCTTCCACCAGTCGGACTCGCGGGACTGGAGGGAGCTCTGGGCCTGCGCGACGTAGCTGGCGAGCTCGGCCTCCTTCGCGGCGAGCCGCTTCTCCAGTGCGTCGAGCTTTGCCTCGCGCTTCTCCATCTTCTCGAGCTGGAGCTCGACGTCGGCCTCCGTGCCCGCCTCGCGGAGCTCGAGCTCCGCCTCGCGCTCGTCCATGTCCTTCAGGCGCTCGCGGAGTGCGTTCTCGTTGTCGGCGAGCCGCTTCTCGCGGCGCTCGAGGCGCTTGCCCTGCGAGTCGCTGGAATCCTCGATGTCCCGTAGCGCGGCTTCACGGTCGACGAGATCGCGCTCGCGCTCCTCGAGCCGGCGCCGGAGCTGCTCGAGATCCCGGCCGACGGACTGCTCGCCCTCGAGCCGCCCGACCTGGGCCTCGCGCCGGTTGAGCTCGGCCTCGCGCGCCGCCAGCTGGAGCTCGCGCTCCTCGACGGCCGCCGCAGTGGCATGGGCTTGCTCCGCGACCGCGACCGCCCTCGCCTCGGCCTCCTCGGTGACGCTTCCGTGGCTCGCAAGCTGGAGGCGCAGCTTCTCCGACTCGACGCGCATGCGCTCCTCGCGTTCCTCGAGCGCGGCCTCGCGTGCGTTGAACTGCTCCTCGGCGGTGAGCATGCGGGTCTCCCGCTTCGCGAACGTGCGCTCGCGCTCGGAGAGCTCCTTCTCGCGCTTGCGGAGATGCTCCTCGCGCTCGCCGATTCCCTGTGCACGCGTTTCGCTGCGCTGCTTCGCGTCGCGCTCCCGGGCCGTGAGCTCCTGCTCCGCCTTCGTGACCTTCTCCTCGCGCTTCGCGACGGCGCTCATGCGCTGCTGGAGCTCGGAAACCGCCTTCTCGCTGTGCCTGATCGCGTCCTCGCGGGCCTTCAGCGCGCCGACGAGCTTCTCGGCCGCGGACTGGTCGACGGCGACCTCCGTTTGAACCTGGGAGAGGCGCTTGCGCTCGGTGTCGAGCTCGCGCCGCTCGGCGACGAGCCGGCCTTCGCGCTCGCGCAGCTCCGACTCCATCGTCGAGATGCGCGCGTTGCGGTCCTCGAGGAGCGACGCCTGGCGGGACACGTCCGACTCCTCCGTGAGCCGGCGCTCGTACGCCTCGACCTGCTCGGCGAGCGCGGTGCGGAGCTCCTGCTCCCGCTTCGTCGCCAGCGCCAGCTCGGCCCGCAGTCCCTCGAGCTCGCCCTGGAGCTCCTGGAACTCGCCCTCGTCGGCGGCGGCCGATGCGGCCTCGGCCGCCGCCGGCGGGGGCGAGGCGTAGAGGTCGAGTCGAACGAACGGTGTATCAACTTTATGCCCGTTCAGCTCGGCGCTCTCGGTCTTCTCGCCGTCACGTCGGCGCTGGAGCTGTGCGCGCAGGCCGGTGCCGAAGCCCTGCTCGGTCTCGACTTCGTCGCGATCCTTGTCTTTGGGCTTCTCGTTGTTCGGGTCGGGCTTGGCGGCCATTGCGTCTCCTCGCAGTCGCAGTTAGAAGATCTTTTCGAGGTTGAGGAAGGCGGGTCCCAGGATCACGAGGAACATCGCCGGGAAGATGAAGAGCACCGTCGGGAAGAGCATCTTGATCGGGGCCTTCATCGCCCGCTCCTCCGCCGCGGCCTGACGTCGCAGCCTCGTGTCGGCCGCCTGGACGCGGAGGATCCGCCCGAGGGACGTCCCGAGCTGGTCGGCCTGGATGATCGCCCGCGTGAAGGCCGAGAGCTCCGGCGCGTCGACGCGCTCGGACATCCGCTTGAGTGCGTCCTGCCGGCTCTCGCCGATCCGCATCTCGCCGAGCGTGAGGCCGAACTCCTCGGCGAGCGGGCCCTCCATGTGCTCGGTCAGCTTCGCGATCGCGCCGTCGAAGCCGAGACCGGCCTCGACGCTGACTGCGAGCAGGTCGAGCGCGTCGGGTAGGTCGGCCCGGATGCTCTCGCGCCGGCCCTTCGCCTTCAGCGAGACGAAGTAGTCGGGTGCGATGAAGCCGCCGGCGGCGAAGGCTCCCATCAGCAGGAGACCCATGCCCGAGCCGGTCGTCGACGTGATCGCAATGCCGAAGAGCAGCCCGCCGAGAGCGAGGAAGCCCTTGGCGGCAAGGAACCCGGTCGGCGACATGCGCCGGCCGAGGCCCGCCCCGAGGAGCCGTAGCGAGATGGCGTCCATGCTCGTACGTGGATTCAGCTTCAGCACCCACGATGCGAACGTCTCCCGGAGCGGCTCGAACGCGCGCTCGCGCAGACGCTGGTTGTCGAGCGGCGACGCGATCCGGATGAAGCCGTAGTGCGTCGCCCGCCGCATCGACCGCTCGCGCTCGCGCGACGGCAGCGTGGCGACCTCGCCGATCAGGAACACGGCCCCGGCGAGACAGGCGATTGCGATGATCAGAAGCATCATTGGCGGCTCTCTCCTATCCCTTGAACGAGACGATTCGCCTCAGGAGAAAGCTCCCGAAGGCCATCATGGCGAACATCGTCAGGATCAGCTTGTGGCCGGTTGACGTGTGGTAGAGCGGGTCCATGTACTCCGGATTCAGGAGCGTGATCGCGAGCGCGAGGAAGAACGGAATTCCCATCAGCACATAGGCGCCGGCGCGGCCCATCGCGGTCAGCCCCTTGATCTTCCGGGCGAACTGCTGACGCTGGCGGACGGTGTCGGCGACCATGTCGATCAGCCCCGCGAGGCTGCCGCCGACCTGTCGCTGGATGATCACCGCGGTGATCACGAACTCGAAGTTCTTCGAGCCCAGGCGTGCGGCCATCTCCGAGAGGGACTCCTCGATCGGGCGGCCGAGCTGGGCCTCGGTCAGGACGCGCTTCAGCTCCTTGCTCGCCGGTGGGCGACCCTCGTCGACGAGCGTCTGGAGGCCGGTCTTGAAGCTGTGCCCCGCCTTGAGCGACGCGGCGAGCGTGATCAGCAGGTCTGGCAGCTGGTTCTCGAACGCCCTCGTGCGTCGCTTGCCCTTGAACCAGACGACGAGGAACGGGACTGCCGCCCCGCCGAGCATCGCACCGAGGATCATCATCGTGCTCTGACCGGCAGCGCCGGCGAGGAACCCGGCGGCGAGGCCCGAGCCCGTGCAGAGGTACACGAACTCGACCGTGCGCAGCGGGACGTCGCTTCGCTCGAGCATCCGGGCGAGTGCGACCCACTGGCGCCAGTGGCCGAACGTCCGCTCCGTCGCGCGGAAGAGCCCGGCGGCGGCCTGGAGCCGCTCGCGATCCTGCTTCCGCTTCGAGCCGGTGGGGCCGGCGATGTGCGGCGCGAGCCGCCTGCGCAGCCGCGAACCGCGGACCGAGGAGACGAGGAAGGTCGCCGCCAGCAGGACGAGCAGCCCGACGAGCGCACCCATCATCTGCGTGCCGAGGAACGACTCGAAGAACTTCTCCGGGACGAGCTTCGTCGGCCCGTCCTTGCCGGATCCGGACTCGCCCGGAATGGTGAGCTGTGACGAGGCCGCGCCCAGCCTGGGCACCGAGGCATCCAGCTTGAGGGCGTCGCCCGAACGGGCGGACGTCAGGTACTCCACCCGCCACGTGCGGCGGAGCTCTGCTGCGATCTGGGCATACATGGTCCTGAGCTCGGCGCTCGAGCCGGCGCCGCGATAGCTGCCGCCGGTGTCCCGAGCCAGTCGCTTCAGCGGCGCCGGGCTGAACTGCTTGCTCTCGATCGCGACCACGTAGACGAGGACACCGGCCTCGCGGGCCGCGTTGATCGCGTTGTCGAGCGTGGCGGTGCTTCGCGTCTCGTTCCCGTCCGTCACGACGACGACGACGCGGCCGGAGTTCGACTCGCTCGCGAACGCCCTGGCCGACTTGACGACGCCGTCGTAGAGCGTCGTCCCTTCCACGCGGTCGACACGCAGCGAGCTCAGCGCGGTCTGCGCATCCGCGGGCTGAGTGGAGAAGCCGGTCAGCAGGACCGGGTTCCGTCGCGAAGGTCGCGACCGCGACCCGGTCGTTCGGCAGCTTGGCGCGGAGGAAGGCCTGCGCCGCCGCAACCGCGTCGGCGAACGGCTTCCCTCGCATCGACCTCGACCGGTCGACGGCGAGCACGATGCTCTTGGCGCGCGCCAGCGTCTCGGAGCGGCAGGCCGCTCACGGCCTGGCCGTTCTCCTTCAGCAACGGCGCCTTCGCCGACGGCTTGGACGTCACGATCGTCAGCCGGACGCGCGGGTACGACGTCGCGTCGACCGCCGAGACCCTGATGCTGGCGTCCGCCGCCGGGACGGCCGCGAGGACCGCCGCTCCGAGAGCAGCGCCGACGCGAATCCGAATCCGCTTTCGCTTCCAGTTCATCGGCCGTACCCCGCCGCGAATGTCGGCCGGGCCGCGATGACGTCCTCCCGCTCGAAGAAGCTCGGCGGCAGGCTCACGCCCGACGCCGCCATCTTCTCGAGGAAGTGCGGCTTGAGGCCCGTGCAGGCCGAGCGGTGTGAGCAGCGTGAGCGTCCGCCCGGCGGCCGGTGTGTCCTCCTCCGGCGGCTTCGCCAGGAAGATGTCCTGGAGCGTGATCACCTCGGACTCCATGCGGAGCACCTCGGTGATGTTCGTGATCCGGCGGGAGCCGTCGACCAGGCGGGAGATCTGGATCAGCAGGTCGAAGGCGCTCGAGATCTGCTCGCGGATCGCGCGGAGCGGCAGGTCGACGCCGGCGGTGAGCACGAGCGTCTCGAGCCGGGACAGGGCGTCGCGAGGGGAGTTCGCGTGGATCGTCGTCAGCGAGCCCTCGTGGCCCGTGTTCATCGCCTGGAGCATGTCCAGGGTCTCCGCGCCGCGGACCTCGCCGACGATGATCCGGTCGGGACGCATACGGAGCGAGTTCCTCGACGAGCTCGCGGATGCGGACCTCGCCCTGGCCCTCGATGTTCGGGGGGCGGGACTCGAGCGTGATCACGTGGTCCTGCTGGAGCTGGAGCTCGGCCGCGTCCTCGATCGTCACGATGCGCTCGTCGCCCGGGGATGAACGCCGACACCGCGTTCAGCGTCGTCGTCTTACCGGTGCCCGTACCGCCGGAGATGAGCACGTTCAGCTTTCCGCGAACGCAGGCGGCCAGGAACTGGGCGGCCTTCGGCGTCAGCGAACCGAACGTGATCAGGTCGTCCATCGTGTACGGGTCGCGCGAGAACTTCCGGATGGTCAGCGTCGGGCCCTTCAGCGAGAGGGGCGGGATGATCGCGTTGACACGGCTGCCGTCCGGCAGGCGCGCGTCCACCATCGGGGAGGCCTCGTCGACCCGGCGCCCGACCTGGGAGACCACCTTGTCGATGATCCGGAGCAGGTGGGCGTTGTCGGCGAAGGTCGTGTCCGTCAGCTCGATCTTTCCTTCGCGCTCGATGTAGATCCGGTCGTAGTTGTTGACCATGACCTCGGTCACGTCGTCGTCACGGAGCAACGGCTCGAGCGGCCCGTAGCCGAGGATGTCGTCGGTCAGCTCGCGGACGATCCGCCGGCGCTCCTCGCGGGTGAGGGGCGTGCGGTCGAGGGCGAGCTGCTCGGTGACGGCCCGGTGGACCTGCGCGTGCAGGTCCTCGTTCGTCTCGGTCGTGAAGAGCTGCGGACCGAGCTTCGAGATGCACGCGTGGTGGATCCGCGTCTTCAGCTCCGCGTACGGATCGATGTGCGTCCGTTCGGGCTCTGGCTCGCGGGTCGGGGCGCCGACGAGCTGGATCGGCTGCTCGCCGTTCGACTCACCGGGGCCGCCGTTGCCTCCCTTGATGCGGTCGTGGAGTCCCATGGCCGGTCCCTACGCCTTCGCCTTCGCCAGGACGTTCTTGCGGCCCCAGCGCTTCTTGGACGGAAGGAGAGCCGCCGGCTGAAGCGACTTCGCCATGTCGCGCACCGCGCGCGAGAAGTCGGCCTTCGGGTCGGACACGACGGCGGGGTTGCCACGGTTCACGGCCAGCGGCACTGCACGGTCGCTCGGGATCTCGAAGCGGACGTTCTGCTCGAGCGCCGCCTCGACCTCGCCGCGCTTCATGCCGACGTTCGAGTTCGCCCGGTTCAGGACGACGCGGATCCGCTCCGTCGGGAACGAGAGCAGCTCGAGCGTCTGGAGGCTGAGCCGGACGTTCTTGATCGTCGGGACGTCGAGCCCGCACAGGAGCAGGAGCTCGTCCGTCCGGTCGAGCGTCGCCAGCATCGGCCCGTGGAAGAA
This sequence comes from uncultured Actinomycetes bacterium, assembly GCA_963782765.1. GTDB lineage: Bacteria > Actinomycetota > Thermoleophilia > Gaiellales > Gaiellaceae > JACDAN01. Next base: position 193,248 of record CAWALC010000004.1, on the reverse strand, counting down.
CGGCGAGGTGTCGACGACGATCATCTCGTACGACTCCTTCGCCACCTCGAGCAGCCGGCTGAGCTTGGCCTCGGTCACGAGCTCCGCGTCCTCCGGCCGGATCGGCGCGGGGAGGACGTCGACGCCGGAAGCATGGCGGGTCGTGTAGCCCGCGAGCTTCTCGGGGTCGAGCTCGCCCGGCGCGACGACCAGGTCGTAGATCGTCTTGTCGGGCTCGATCCCCAGCATGATCGCGGCGTCGCCGAACTGGAGGTCGAGGTCGAGCAGGAGCGTCTTCTTCCCGCCGTGCTTGGCGAACGCGGCGGCCAGGTTGGACGACATGACGGTCTTGCCGGTACCGCCCTTGGGCGAGAACACCGTGAGCACGCGGCCCTCGGCGCCACCGCCCCCGTTGCGCTGCGTGTGGCTCGCCTTGCGGATCGCGAACACGACGTTCTCCGGCAGCTGCGGCAGCAGCATGACGTCGGCCACGTCGGCCTCGAGTGCCGCGTCGAGCAGCAGTGAGGCCTCGCCCGAGGCGAGCAGGACGATCGGGGCCCGCGTGTACTCGCGGATCGCCGCCAGGTCGTCCTCGGGAAGCTCCGACGACCGGGTGGCGTGGAGCACGGCCTGGAGATGGCCGCCGGCGAGGGCGCCCGCGCCCTCCCGGACCGTCTGGCTGCGGCCGACGAGGTGGATCTCGGGATGGCGCTCGAGCGCCTCCGCGATCTCGTTCAGGCCCTCGCAGCTACCGGTGATGTAGATCCGCGTTCCGTCGCGGAATGCGTGGTCCGACATTACCGACCCCTCCTTCCGGGACCCATCACGGTTGCCGAGGTATCGAAGGAGTTGCGGCTGTCGGCTGCGTCCGTCAGCGGGCGGAGCTGCAGCGACCAGTCGCCGTGGATCATCACGTGGAAGAGCTTCTGCGCCTGGGCGTCGGTCAGCGCGAGGATCGCGGAGTACGCCTCGTCCGGCCTCGCGCCGAGCTTGCTCTCGACGGTGCCCGACGCCGGCGCCTGGAGGACGAGCAGGTCGCGCAGGACGACCTTCGTCACCTGGATGCCGTTGCCGACTTCGAGGGAGCCGACGAAGTCGACGTGATCACCCTCGTCGATCGTCCCCATCAGGAGCTGGTGCTCGCTGCCGGCGAGGTCGAATGCCCGGAGACGTCCCTTCAGCTGAGCCTTGATTCCCTGCTCGCCGAGCGGGCGGAACCGGTTGAGCGTGATCTGTTCGCCCTCGTAGATCCTCTCCGTCGCCACGAGCTGCTCGATCTGCTCGGGCTTCGAGATCGCGCCGGGGACGATGCTCCGCTTGGCGATCTCGAGCGTCTGGAGCAGGTTCCGGTCACCGACCTCCGAGCCGGACGTTCCGACCGGGATGTCGCGGGCGGCGACCCAGACCGCGACGAGGTCCTCGCCCTGCTGGACGCTCTTCTTGTAATTCGTGACGTAGAAAATCGTCAGGAGTGCCGCCAGCACGGCGAGCACGACTGCGATTCCGATGTTCCGAAGTCTGTAGGACATGGCGGCGGTGTCTCTCCTTCTCTCTATTCGGTCGTATTTCGATGAGGACGGTTGCTCGAATTTCGAAGTCGTTTGCGGGGACGGGCCTTGCGCGTGGTCACTCGACTCGCTCCGTGGTCTCGCTGTTCAGGCGGCCGGACTTGACGACCACTCCGAAGAGGTTGATCGAGTACGGATAGGAGGCGCTGACGCGCACCTCCTCACCCGGCATCCACGACGACTCGACGTCGATCGCGAGCTCGGCGGGCTTGAGATCGGTGGCGGACGCGCGAACCTGTGCGATCACGCTTCCCTCCGGATCGCTGAGATGCCGGCCGACCGCACCCTTGCGTGCGCCGGCGCGAACAGCGTCGGTCAGCGTGATGTAGTGGTTGAACGCGATTCCGAACTGGATGACGCCGAAGAGGAGCAGCGCGAGCAGGGGCAGGACGAGGGCGAACTCGGCCATCGTCTGTCCGTTCTGCGCTCGGAAATGGGTTCTCTTGCGGCGGTTGTTCATTGCGGCGGTGAACTTCCTTGCGGTGGGCTTCTTCTGGGTTGCTGCTGATGTGAATCGGGGGGGCGGGTCCTTCGGACGGCGAAGGACCCGCCCGCCATGCCGGAACTAGCGTTAGGTGATGGCGCCGGCGACCCGGGTAACGGCTGCCTCGATGTTCCCGGACAGGAGGGTCAGAGCACCGATGACGGCGACCGTAATTACGGCCAAAACGACGCCGTACTCGGCCATGGTCTGGCCATCCTCGCGGAGCGCGCGCGCATAAAGCGCGTCGAAAAGCTTCTGCACTTGCTTCACCTCCCTTCGCGTTCTCGGGCGGCGCGGCTGGGCCGCCAACGACGACACACCGACTGAAAAGAAGGAGAGCGTTCCTGCTTTTCTCGAGCCACTCAGTTGTTTGGCAACGCTGTAATTGCTCACGCCGAACTACCTTTCGTTCGTACCTGGCGTGGCCGCGCCGCCTATGGCTCAACTGGCGGAGTCATCGTGCGTGGCGCCCGTCCCGGTAATCCCTCGGGATAGTGATTGCCGCGAAGCGTTCCCCTATTCGGGGGAGTGGGGGCGCTGATCCCACCCCGATGAGTGGGGCACATTCCGTATGCGGCCGCGGGATCCAAGATCAACTGGAGATCCGCGCCGATGTGGCGGCCTCGGCGCTCAACGAGAGATGGGAGCAAGGCACATGCCACTACGGAGACATCGCCTTCCTAGCCTGATCACTCGCCTCGTCCTGCTCTCGCTGGCCGCCGTTCTCCTGGCGGTGCTGCGACCGGCCGGGCGCGCGCGTGTACAGAAAGAGCTACGGGCCCGAAGGCAGAAGAGCCGCTCGGGATTTCGCCGGGCCGCAATCAGCCTGTCGTTCGCGACCCTGTTCTTCGCGGGCGCGGCCTTCTCGGCCGGAGCGGGCGACCTGCTCGTGCAGGCCGTGGAAGATCAGCACGGCGCCGCGACGGCGTCGGCCGAGGCACCGGCGGAGGAGCTCGAGTGCGAGGACCTGCGTCGCAACGACTGGGACGCCGAGGATTCGGAGTGCCCTGAGGAGTCCGCCGACGCGGCCGAGTCGGCCGGGTCCGAGGCTGCCGGCGCCGACGCAGCAGCGGGCGCAGCAGCCGGCGCCGCGCCAGACGCGTCGGCCGAGGCCGGTGCGCAGGACGCAGCGCCAGAGACCGCGTCGCCCGAGAGCGCGTCGCCCAGCACGGCTGCCGCGATCGCCGCGGCTGCCGGGAACCTGATGCCGAGCGGCGGCGAGTCCGGCCGGTCGCGCTCGCACAAGCCCTCGCTCCGCGCGAGCGTTCAGGAGCGGGCGAAGCGGCTGTCGCCGCGGGAGAAGCTCGACAAGGCTCCGCCGGTGATCAAGCTGCATTCGGATCGCAAGCACGCAGCTCACCCGGATCCGGAGGTCGACCTCCCCGGGATGGCGGCCACGATCTGGCTCCACCGCGCGCTGCCCGATCCCACCCCGCCGTCGAAGCGCCTCACGCGTGCGTTCGCGCGCAACCTGAGGTTCGCGTCGGCCCGGAACCGCGTCCACTGGTCGCTCGTCCTCGGAGTGCTGAGGGCTCGCGGTGAGCGTGGCTCGGTGCCGGCCAAGCGGGCGGGTCTCAACCGGCTCGCGAAGAACCTGTCGAAGCTCGGCGCACGCAAGGACGAGTGGAACGCCGCCCTGGCGCTCGAGGGCCGCACGGCCTTCGCCGACCGGACCGTGGCGCTCGCCCGGTATCACCGCGCCGTCGGCCTCAACGCGCTCGTCCGCGGGCTCGAGTGGGCCCGGCCGAAACTCGCGCAGAGGCTGCTGAACGACATGCGCGTCTCGATCTATCCGGGCGGCAGGGAGGACATCCGCTCCGGCAAGACGGACGTCCGCGTGATCGTGCTCATCAGGTACCTCGCCGAGGCGCACAAGCAGGTGACGATCTCGAGCCTGACGAGCGGGCACGGGATCTACTCCCGCCCCGGCGTCGTCTCCGCGCACACCTACGGGCAGGCCGTGGACATCGCGGCCCTGGAAGGCAAGAGCATCATCGGCAACCAGGCGCCCGGCGGCCTGACGGAGATGGCCGTTCGGAACATGCTGCTGCTGCCGGCGGAGCTCCGGCCGCGCCAGCTGATCTCGCTGCTCGGCCTCGGGGGCCCCTCGTTCCCGATGGGCAACCACGACGACCACATCCACGCAGGGTTTTAATGCGTGAAGTAACGCTCAAGCGGGAGAACGGCGACGTCGTCTGCGACCGGTGTGTCGTGGCCGATTCGCCGGTCTCCCGCATGAGGGGTCTTCTCGGGCGCAGCGAGCTGAGACCGGGCGAAGGGCTTCTCCTTCGCCCGGCCTCATCGATCCACACCTTCTTCATGCGGTTCCCGATCGACGCGGTCTTCCTCGACCGCGAATGGCGCGTCGTCGGGATCTCGGACGACATCCGCCCCTGGCGCGCAGCGAGCCGCCGCGGTGCGAACGCCGTGCTGGAGCTTCCCGCCGGGGAGTCCGCACGCCGCCGGCTGGCGGTCGGCGACCTCCTGATCGCGTAGCTACGCTCGCGAGGTGCGACGGCTCGCCGTCCTCCTCGCTCTCGGTCTGCTCGCGTTTCCCGTTTCCGCCGGCACGGCCGAGCAGGTCTCCGGGCCGCGGGCGAAGCGCTTCGTCCACCGGCTCGCGGCGATGGGGCCGCGGCCTGCCGGCTCGTCGACCGAGAGGCGGGCGGGGGCGATGGTCGAGTCCGAGCTTCGGGCGCTCGGCTACCGCGTCCGCATCCAGCAGTTCCGCCTTCCCGGCGGCGGAACGTCGCGGAACATCGTCGGGCTGTCGTCGGGCCCCACGAAGGCGATCGTGGTCGCCCACCTCGACGGGGTCGCGGCCGGGCCGGCGGCGAACGACAACGGCTCCGGGGTCGCGGCGATGCTCGAGGTCGCCCGCGCCCTCCGCGGGCGGCCCGGCCTGCTCGTTGCCGCGCTCGGAGCGGAGGAGCGGCATCAGACGGGCTCGTCGGTGCACCTCGGCTCTGCACGGCTGATGCGTGGGATCTCGGCCGCCGGGAAGCGCCGCATCCGTCTGGCGCTCTCGCTCGACATGGTCGGCGTGGGCTGGAGCTTCGAGGCGCGCGGGCTCGAGCCTGAGCCCGAACCGCTCCGCCCGCGCTGCGCTCAGTGCCGGCCGGTCGCTCGGCTACCGCGTCGTCTACCACCAGGACACGGGCCAGTCGGATCACGCCGAGATGACGAGAGGCGGTCTTCCCGCCGCCTGGATCGAGTGGCGCTGGGACACCTGCTGGCACCTGGCCTGCGACACGTCCGACCGGGTCAGCAGCGCCAAGCTGGCCTCCGCCGCCCTCGTTGCGATCTCGGCCGCGCAACGCGTGCTTCGGGCTTGACTCGGGCTCTACCCTTGGTCTAGCTTTGAACGCGGGCTAGTAATCACTAACTTTCACATTTGGAGGCAGGGTGGAGGCTTCGCTGAACGGAGCACGTGACGGTGCCGTCGTAACCGCGCACGAGATCATGCGGCGATACGGCGAAGGAGATGCGGCGGTCGACGCGCTTCGGGGCGTCTCGCTCGACGTCGAGCAGGGCAAGCTGACCGCGGTCATGGGGCCGTCCGGCTCCGGCAAGTCGACGCTGATGCACATCCTCGCCGCGCTGGACCGGCCGACCTCGGGCTACGTGACGATCGCCGGCACCCGACTCGGGCAGCTGAACGACAAGGAGATCACGAAGATCCGGCGCGAGCACATCGGGTTCATCTTCCAGTTCTTCAACCTGCTCCCGATGCTGACGGCGGAAGAGAACATCCTCCTCCCGCTCTCACTCGCCGGCCGGAAGCCCGATAAGGCGTTCTTCGAGGATCTCGTCAAGCGGGTCGGTCTCACCGACCGGCTCACGCACCGGCCCTCCGAGCTCTCCGGCGGCCAGACGCAGCGGGTCGCCATCGCGCGCGCGCTCGTCTCCAGGCCGACGGTGGTCTTCGCCGACGAGCCGACCGGCAACCTCGACTCGAAGACGGGCGGCCTGATCCTCGAGCTCCTGCACGAGTCGGTCGAGAGCTACGGCCAGACGATGGTGATGGTGACGCACGAGGCGCGCGCTGCCGCCTCGGCCGACCGGATCCTCTTCCTCGCCGACGGTGAGATCGTCAAGGATCTCGGCGGGGCCGGCGAGGAGGAGATCCTCGACACCATCCGCGAAGTCACGCTGACGTGATCCGGGTCGCGCTCAGAGGGCTCGCGGGCCGGAAGTTCCGCGCGTCGCTGACGGCGCTCGCGGTCGTGCTGGGCGTCGCCATGGTCAGCGGCACCTTCGTCCTCACCGACACGATCGACAAGGCGTTCGACGCGATCTTCGAGGATTCGTATGCGAACACCGACGCCGCGATCAGCGGGCAGGCGCCCGACATCTCCTTCGAGGGCTCGACCGCCGAGACGCCCTCGGTGCCGGCGCCGCTGCTAGACCGCGTGCGGGAGCTCGACAGCGTCGAGGCCGCCACCGGAAGCATCGTCGACGAGACGGCGACCAAGATCCTCAAGCCGGACGGGAAGGCGATCAACACGCAGGGCGCGCCGTCGTTCGGGTTCGGCATCGACCCCGAGCAGTCCCAGTTCAACCCGCTCCGGCTCGTCGAGGGAAGCTGGCCCCGCGACGCCGACGAGGTCGTGATCGACGCCGGGACCGCCGACGAGCAGAGCTACGGCATCGGCGACACGGTCAAGATCGCGACCCTCAAGCCGGTACAGGACTTCCGCGTGTCGGGCATCGCGCAGTACGGCAGCGTCAGCTCGCTCGGCACCGCCACCTTCGCCGTCTTCACGATCCCGGCCGCCCAGGAGCTCCTCGACCGGAGGGGCCAGTACGACGCCATCTCGGTCGCCGCGGTCGACGGGGTCACGCCCGAGCAGCTCGTCCAGGAGATCGAGCCGATCCTGCCGGCGACCGCACAGGTGCGGACCGGCGTCGAGGAAGCGGAGGAGGCGTCGGCGGAGATCGGCGAGTTCACGAGCTTCATCCGCTACTTCCTGCTCGCCTTCGGAGCGGTGGCGCTGTTCGTCGGCGCCTTCGTCATCTTCAACACCATGTCGATCACGGTCGCCCAGCGGACGCGCGAGCTCGCGACGCTGCGGACGATCGGCGCCTCGCGCAAGCAGATTCGCCGCGCCGTGCTGCTCGAGGCGCTCGTGATCGGCTTCGTCGCCTCCGTCCTCGGCTTCCTGCTCGGCGTCGGGCTCGCCTACGGGCTCGACGCGCTGTTCGGAGCCCTCGATCTCGACCTGCCGACCGCAGACATGGTCATCGCCCCGCGGACGGTGATCCTCGCCTTCGTGATCGGGATCCTCGTCACCGTGCTCGCGGCGTTCGTTCCGTCGCTCCGGGCGACGCGCGTCTCGCCGATCCTCGCGGTCCGCGAGGGCGCCGAGCTCCCGAAGGGCCGGTTCGCACGCTTCACCCCCTACATCGCCCTGTTGATCCTCGCGCTCGCCCTGTTCCTCCTCGGGCGAGGCGCGTTCACGCAGGACATGGACATCGGGACACGGCTGCTCTCGATCGCGTTCGGCGTTCTGCTGCTCTTCGTCGGCGTGGCGATGATCTCGTCGAAGCTCGTGCGTCCCATCGCCGCCGTGGTCGGAATCCCGGGAGAGAAGCTGGCGGGTGTGTCGGGCTTCCTCGCGCGGCGCAACACGCTGCGGAACCCGGGCCGCACGGCCGCGACTGCAGCGGCGCTGATGATCGGCCTCGCCCTCGTCACCTTCGTCGCCGTGCTCTCGACGAGCATGAAGGCGTCGAACCGCGGCGCGATCGAGGAGCAGATCGCGGCCGACTACGTCGTCACGTCGCAGGACGGGTTCACGCCGTTCGTCTCCGGCGCCGGAGACGCGGCCGCGTCTGCGCCCGGCGTCGAGCTGGCGACGAGCGTCCGGGCCGAGGTCGGCAAGGTCGCGAACACGGACAAGTACGTCACCGGCATCGAGCCGGACAAGATCGCGTCGGTCTACAACTTCGACTGGTCCGACGGCTCCGACGCAGTGCTCGGCGACCTGGGCCGGTTCGGCGCCATCGTCGACGCGGACTTCGCGGAGGATCACGGGCTCGCGATCGGCGACCGGTTCCGTCTGCTCTCCGGGTCCGGCAGGCCGGCGACGCTCGAGGTGAAGGCGACCTACGACCCGCCGCCGTTCTACCAGCTGCTCGGCTCGGTCAGCATCACGAAGTCGACGTTCGACGAGCTGTACAACCGGCCGCGGAACCAGTTCACGTTCATCAACGTGCCGGGCGACCCGACGGCCGCGAATCTGCAGCCGATCGAGCAGACGCTCTCGACCTTCCCCGACGCGAAGGTGCAGACCCGCGAGGGCTGGATCACCGAGCAGGACGAGGAGTTCAACCAGTTCCTGACCATGCTCTACGTGCTGCTCGCGCTCTCCGTGATCATCAGCATCTTCGGGATGATCAACACGCTCGCGCTTGCCGTCTTCGAGCGTACGCGGGAGCTCGGGATGCTCCGCGCGGTCGGCATGACCCGCTGGCAGGCGCGGACGATGATCGGATCGGAGAGCGTGATCACCGCGCTGATCGGCGCGGCGATCGGGCTGCCGCTGGGGATGTTCCTCGCCGCGCTCGTGGTTCGGGCGCTCGAGCAGTACGACGTTCGCTACGAGGTGCCGCTCGGATCGCTGATCGTCTTCGGGATCATCGCGGTGATCGTCGGGGTGGTCGCGGCGATCATGCCGGCGCGGCGAGCGGCGCGATTGAACGTCCTCCAGGCGCTCCAGTACGAGTAAGAGCGTTTCGAGATCTTTTCCCCGGCGGCCGTGTCCGGTGCCTGGCACCACGCGGCGGACGGGACACCGTCCGCCGCGCCACGTCCGGCGATGCGCACTTGCGCGGAGCGCCCGGGCCGCGCCGACGTGCGGCGCGTCCCTTTCCCCAGCAGCCGTGGCCGGTGCCAGGCACCAGGCCGTGGCCGAAAGGGGGTAGCCTCGGCCGATGGTCTGGGCGATTTCCGGCGGCGCCGGGTTTCTCGGCCTGCACCTCGCGCGCCGGCTGGTCGCCGACGGGCACGCGGTGCGCTCGCTCGACCTCGTCCCGCTCCACGATCCGCAGCTCGACGGCGACGTGCACGAGATCCGCGGCGACATCCGCGACGAGCGAGCCTGCCGAGAGCTCGTCGACGGCGCGCGGATCCTCGTCCACGCAGCCGCGGCGCTTCCAATCCGCGGTTCCCGCGAGGAGATCGTCTCCGTCAACGTCGACGGGACGCTGACGCTGCTCGCGGAGGCCGCCGCCGCCGGCGTCCGTCGCGTGGTCTTCGTCTCGTCGACCGCGGTCTACGGCGTACCGGACAAGCATCCGATCGAGGAGGACGACCCGCTCGTGGGCGTCGGCTTCTACGGCGGGTCGAAGATCGAGGCCGAGGACGTCTGCCGCGCGTTCATGCGCCGCGGTCTCGAGTCGGTGATCCTCCGACCGAAGACCTTCATCGGCCCGGAGCGGCTCGGCGTCTTCGAGATCCTCTTCGACTGGATCCACGACAGCCGGCGCATCTACACCCTCGGCGACGGCTCGAACCGCTACCAGCTCCTGGCGGTGGAGGATCTCGTCGAGGCGATCGTCCTCTCGGCGAGCAAGCGGGCAGCCGCCGGTGAGACCCTCAACGTCGGTGCGAAGGAGTTCGGCACCGTCCGCTCCGACCTCCAGGCGCTGATCGACCACGCCGGCTCCCGCAGCCGCCTCACGCCGATCCCCGTGCGCCCGGCCGAGATGACGCTGCGCGCACTCGAGCTCGCGCGGCTCTCACCCCTGGTCGAGTGGCACTACAAGACCGCCCACCGCGACTCCTTCGTCGACATCTCGAAGGCAGAGCGGATCCTCGGCTGGAAGCCCCGCCTCTCGAACGCCGAGGCGCTGATCGCGACCTACGACTGGTACCTCGAGCATCGCGACGAGGTGGCCGGCGCCGCGGGAGTCACGCATCGCGTGCCGTGGAACCAGCAGGCGCTCGGGCTCCTGAAGAAGGTGAGCTGAAATTCCCGGCATCACGCCGGACCAGACCTGGGACGAGATGTTCGACCAGATCTACCTGAAGACGTACGCGCTCAACCTGGGCGAGCGCGACTCCTCCGCCGAGGCCGAAGCCGCCGTACGGCTGGCCGGCGTCGAGCCCGGTGCCGACATCCTCGACGCCCCGACGGGGTTCGGCCGCCACGCCCTCCCGCTCGCGATGCTCGGCTACCACGTGACCGGTATCGACCGCTCCGCCGTCCAGCTCGCAGAAGCCAGGCGGATCGCCGGCGACGTCGAGTGGCCGAAGTGGGTGGAGGCCGACTTCCGGGAGCTTCCGTTCGCCGACGAGAGCTTCGACGCCGTCCTCTGCCTGTTCTCCTCGATCGGCTATCGCGGCGAGGAGGGCGACCGCGAGGCGTTCGGGGAGTACGTCCGGATCCTGCGGCCGGAAGGTTCGCTGATCGTCGAAACCCTGCACCGCGACCGGCTGATGGCCATCTTCCAGGAGCGCAGCTGGGACCCGCTCGAGGACGGCGCCGTCCTGATCGAGGAGCGCCGGTTCGATCCGGTCCCCGGCGAGCTCGAGGTCGACCACACGATCCTCACCGTCGGCGAGCGCCGCGGGGTGACCTTCCGGCTCCGCATCTACTCGGCGACGGAGCTCGTGAGGCTCCTCGCCGACATCGGCTTCGGCGAGATCGAGTGCTTCGGCGACTTCGAGGGCGGGCCGCTCTCGCGAGAGACCCGCCTCGTCGTCAGAGCTCGAAAGCCCGCCTAGGCGGGCTCGTTCGGATCCTCTTCGGCCGCCAGCTTCAGCGAGCCCTGGAGCGTCTGCTGGAAGTGCCGCTCCTGAATCGGAGTCACCCACTCGATGACCTCCTGCAGCTCGCGGTTGCCGGCCCGCCGGTTCATCGTCCCGAGGATCTGCCAGTGGCCGACCTCGCCGGCCTCGGCCATCGTCAGGAACTCAAGCCCGTCGAGCCCGTCGGCGTCGCTGCCTAGGTAGGTCGACATCATCTCGGTCGCCTCCTGCTTCGTCTCGCGGGCCTTCTCGAGGATCGCGGTCTTCTTCCCGTCGAGGTTCTCGGCGACCTGCGCCGTTCGCTCCTCGGTCTGGGCGGCCTCGTGGCCCATCCGCTCGAGCGTCTGCTTCACCTCGTTGTCCTCGACGAGGCCGGAAACCTTTTTCGTTGCGCCCTGCGCCGCCTGCGCCAAGCCGATCACCTCGGCGATCTTCGTCTCCAGCTGCGTGAGCTCTGCCATCGCTTCTCCTTTCGATTTCGAGTGCTCCGGACGTACCCGAAGACCCGAAGGCGAAACGACTTCCTAGAGGACGAGCTTGCGGGAGTAGAAGCCCTCGGCCAGACCGCTCGGAGAGTTGGCCTCCATGCCGCGGAGCCGCATGAGCGCGAGGAAGAGGTCTTCCGTGAACCAGTGCTTCTCACGCTGCGACGGAAAGGACTCGAGGAGCAGCTCGACCTTCCGGCGGGCGGTCTCCTGGTCCAGCGCGACGAAGACGTTCGGCGCGCCGAGGTCGCCGTCGTACTTCGGGATCTCGTACTCGAGGATCAGGTGATCGCGGAACGTGTTCCAGGTCAGCTCCGCGACGAGCTTGTGGTCCTGGTGCAGGTCGGAGCCGTGGTGGGTCAGCACGAGATCGGGAGCGACGCGCGCCTTCAGCCCTTCGAAGTACTCCTTGACCTCGCCGCCGTAGCGGAAGAACGCGTCGCGAAAGCCTTCGACCGAGATCTGCGACACAGCGATGTCCCGAAGGAACCCTTCCGCACTCCGCTGCGCCTCCTCGGCCCGCTCCCCGGCGGCGCTGAGGACGACCCAGTGCACTTCCAGCTCCGGGTGCTCCGACGCGAGCCGGAGCAGCGTCCCACCGCAGCCGATCTCGATGTCGTCGGCGTGCGACCCGATCGCGAGGACCTTCAGCGGCTTCCCGCTGTCGAGCTCGAGCTTCAGCACGACGTCGTCAGCTGCCGACGGCGACGGCGACGGCGGCGGGGGCGGGGGCTTCCCAGACCTGCCAGACGCTTCCACCGCTCGCGACGAGCGCCTCGAGGCGCTGCTTGTCCTTGAGCGTGTCCATCGGCGCCCAGAAGCCCTCGTAGGGGTAGGTGACGAGCTCGCCGGCGTCGATCAGCCGGCCGAGGATCTCGGGCATGTCCTCGCCGCCCTCGACGTAGTCGAAGACGTCGCCACGGAAGACGAAGTAGCCGCCGTTGATCCAGACGCCGGAGTCCGTGATGTCGTGGAAGCCGGTGACCGCCCCGTCCTCGAAGGACACGACGTTGAAGGCGTAGTTCGGGCGCACGGACAGCAGGCTGGCGACCTTGCCCCGGTTCGAATGGTTCTCGAGGAGCCTCGGCAGCGAGACGTCGGTGACGGTGTCGCCGTAGTTGGCGAGGAAGCGCTCTTCGCGCCGCATGAGGCTCCGAACTGCCGCGAAGCGCTCGCCGATGCTCGCCTCGATCCCGGTGTCGACGAACTCGATGCGCCAGCCCTCTGAGGCTCGGGCTCGGGCGAAGTACTGCTCGATCACGCGTGCCTGGTGGCCGAGACAGAGGACGAAGTCGCGGTGCCCGTAGTGGGCGTAGTACCGCATGATGTGCCAGAGCAGCGGCCGGCCGCCGACCGGGACCATCGGCTTGGGCAAGGAGCCGACGGCGCCACGCAGGCGCAGCCCCTGGCCGCCGCAAAAAAGGACCACCTTCACCGCCTACACAGCTTGGGGGACGCAGCAGGCTCGGGGATCCCTCGTTTGGGTCATTTTCCCTGGTCATACGACTAGTTCGAGCAGCCGTTCGGCGTATCGCGGCGCCGTCGGCTCGTCCTCATGCCGGAAGTAGCAGTAGACGTCGATCCCCTGGGCGCGGAGCGGCCGGATCCGTTCGGCCCATTCGGCCAGTGCCTCGTCGTCGTAGGGCGGGTCGCGGAAGCGGAGGTACCGGAACGGTGCCGGCGCCTCGAGGTCGTTGATGCGGACCGCGTTCTCGGGCAGGCCGGTCTCGACGCCATCCCACGACTCGTGGCGGAAGTCGAGGGCGAGCTGGAGCGCGGGATCGAGCGAGCCGAGCATCAGCTCGAGCGCGCCCTCGTCTCGCTTCGAGCCGACCACGGCGCGAATCGGCCCGAGCCGGTCGCCGAGCCGGCGAACCCGCTCCTCGAAGGTCGCGAGGTCGCTCGTGCGGTAGACGTTGAGCTTCGGCGCGAAGCGGAACCCCGGCGGCGTCTGCGCGGCCCAGCGCTCGAACTGCCCTTCCGCCGGCAGCCGATAGCCGGTCGTGTTCAGCTCGACGGTCGAGAACCGGCCCGCGTAGTGGCCGAGGAACTCCGCCGGCTTCGCGTCGGCCGGGTAGAAGCCGGGCTTCCACGAGGGGTACGACCAGCCGGAGGTGCCGACATACGCCCCCTCTACACTCACCGGCGTGGCAGTCACGCCTGAAGTGATAGCTCAGGGCTCCGTCCCGGTCCTCGACCACGGGTTCGTCCGGCTGGACGACGCGATGGCCGACGACCTCTCAGTCGTCAACGGCGCCCGGGTCAGCTTCGCCCGGCACAAGGCCGAGATGGACGATTCGGACGCCGGGCTGATCCGCTTTCTCTTGCGCGACAGACACGGCACGCCGTTCGAGCACAACTCGTTCAGGTTCCACATCCGGGCGCCGATCTTCGTGGCCCGGGAGTGGTTCCGACACCGGATCGGCTCCTTCAACGAGTTCTCGATGCGCTACGCGAGGGCGACGGACGACTTCTACGTCCCTGAGCCCGAGGACGTTCGCAGCCAGGTCGGGAAGCCCGGTTCGTACTCGTTCGAGCCGGTCACCGACGAGATCGCCGAGACCACTCGCGAAGAGCTGCGCGCCGTCTACGAATCGACGTACGCCGCCTACGAGCGGCTGGTCGAGCTCGGCGTGGCGCGCGAGCTCGCGCGCGCCGTCCTTCCGGTCGGCGCCTACACCGAGTTCTACTGGACGGTCAACGCCCGGGCGCTCATGAACTTCCTCTCGCTGCGGAACTCAGAGACCGCGCAGCGCGAGATCAGGCGCTACGCGGAGGCCTGCGAGCAGTTCCTCGCCGACAAGATGCCGGTGACCTACGCCGCGTTCGTGGCGAACGACCGGACCGCGCCCTAGGAGGTTTCCGTCATCACGACGCTCTCGCTGTGCGTGGCGTCGGAGTACTTCGTGATCGCCCAGCCGTCGAAGCCGTTCAGATCGTAGGCGGCGACCATCCGGACCGTCGTGGTGCCTTCGGGGAGGACGTTGAAGGTCCCGCAGCTGACGATCGGCTTGCCCTTCCTCGTCAGGGCCAGCGTGTAGTAGTCGCCCCGGGCGAGGTGGTCGAGGCCGCGCACGGTGACGACCATCCACCAGTTCCCGTCGGTGCCCCTGCGGCCGAGCCTGATGCTCGCGCCCGCGGTGTTGTTCTGGTCGGACGGCCTTAGCGAGATCACCTGGGTCGGCTGCTCTTCCGGGGCCGCCGCCTGCGGCTCGTCCGACCCACGGTTGGCCGCGATGTAGCCGGCGCCGAAGGCTGCGGCAGCGAGGGTTGCGCCGACGAGCAGGGCGGCACCCATACGCCTGGGCGGGAGCCACGAGGTGTCCGGCTCCTCTTCCTCGGCCGGCGGCGCGCCGGGCGAGGTGGCCAGGGCCGGCGAGAGCTCCGGCGGCGGCGGCGTCGCCGCGAGCAGCTCGTGGACCCGGCGGAGCCGGTCGCGCTCGTCGGGGCTCTCCACCCCGTCCATGAGCTCGTCGAAGTCAGGCGGGCGGGTCACAGGACGTCCCCCAGGAGCTCGGCCAGCCGGGCAAGACCGGTCCGGGTTCGAGTCTTGACGGTGCCGAGCGGGATCCCGAGCAGGTCGGCGATCTCGCTCTGTGAGCGTCCGCCCCAGTAGGCGAGCTCGATCACCCGCCGCTCGTTCTCGGGAAGCTCGGCGAGCGCCCGGTGGACGCGCCAGGCGATCCAGCCGGCCTCCGCGCGGTCGGCCGGGCCATCCTCGTCGGCGACCTCGTCCGGTGCATCGATCGGCGGTTCGCGCTTGGCCCGTCCGTTGTCGACGATCGCATTGCGCGCGACCGCGTAGAGCCACGGCGCGCCCGGACCGCGCTCGGGCTTGTAGCTGCCCGCCGCCCGCCAAACCGAGGCGAAGGTCTCCTGGACGGCGTCCTCGGCCCGGCCGCGATCGCCCAGGCGGCGAAGCGCGAGGCCGAAAACCGGTCGCGCGTACCGGCGGTAGAGCACGTCGAAGGCGTTCCGGTCGCCGGAGCCGACACGCCGGATCAGTTCGCCGTCGCTGACCTCTGAGTTCTGCAAGGACGACATGGTTGCGCGTGCCGTCGATGGCGGCAAGCGCGATCCGACGGCCGCAGCAAGGCTACTCATAGCAATGTTTCTACGCTGTGAAGTTCCGCCCGGATTGAAGGAGACGGCCGCCGTCGATCACGATCGTCGATCCGGTGATGAAGTCGGCGCCCACCAGGTAGACGACCGCGTCGGCGACGTCATCCGGGCTTCCGACTCGGCCGAGCAGCGACTCTGCTGCGCGGCGCTCCAGCTGGTCGGGGTCGACGGCCACCGGCCCGGGTGCGATCCCGCAGACCCGGACCTCCGGTGCCAGCGCCTTCGCGAAGACCTTCGTGAGCATCGAGAGCGCCGCCTTGGCCGCGCTGTGGGGGGCGAAGGACGGCCACGGTTGGAGGCCCATCACGTCCTCGATGAAGATCACGACGCCGCGCGACTCTCGAAGCAGGGGCGCCGCCGCCTGCGTGACGAAGAAGGCGCCCTTCGTGGTGGCGCCGAACGCCGCGTCCCAGTCCTCCTCGTTCACGTCGTCGATCGGCTTCGGCTGGAATCCCTCGGAGGCGGCGTGGACGAGGAGGTCGAGCCCGCCGAGCTCGTCCGTGGCGGTGCGGACCACGGCGCGTGCGCTTTCGACCTCCGCGAGGTCGCCGTGCAACCGACCGGCCGGGAAGACGCTCCAGCCCTCGCTCGCGAGCCGCGCGGCGATCGCCGACCCGACTCGGCCCGTTCCCCCGGTTACGAGTGCCTTCATTCGGGGGAACTGTAAGGAGTCCATTTGGAAGGCGAATTTTCTCTGTAAGGAGTTGCACTAGACAGGACCTTTCTGCGGCAGGCTCCGTTCTGGGTGCGGTAGCGCTCCATTTGAAGGGGGTTCTCAGCATGAGGAAGGCTCTACTTCTCGTCGTCTCGATCCTGGTCGCCGCAGGCGCGTCGGTCGCTCTGGCTGCGGTGACCTGACTCGGGTCGTGGCGATCAAACCGGCCGGCTTCAGCCCGGTCACACGCACGATTCAGACGGGTGACGCAATCCGCTGGCGGAACGACGACACGGTCAACCACCAGGTCGTCGCCGACAACGGCCACTTCGCCTCGCCGATCATGAGGCCGAGGCAGACGTTTCAGCGGACGTTCAACATCGCCGGGACGTACCGTTACCGCGATGCGCTCGAGCCCGCCGAGCGCGGGACGATCGTCGTGAGGGGACCGGCGCCGTCGGTCTCGATCGGCGCCTCAGCGCCAGCGGTGTTCTTCGGGGCCGGTGTCCGGCTGACCGGCACGGTCTCGTCAGGCGCCGCGAATCAGATCGTCCAGATCTGGAAGCGCCAGGTTGGACAGACGTCGTACATCAAGGCTGCGGATGTCACGACTGCGACCGCCGGCGCGTACGACTTCCAGGAGACGCCGAGCGTGCTCAGCGAGTACCAGGCCCGGTGGGGGAGCCGGGTCAGCGCGGTCGTCATGGTCGGCGTTCGCCCGCGGGTGTCGCTGATCCGCCGGGCGCCGTGGTTCGTCACCTCGGTCAAGGGCGGCCGTTCGTTCGCCGGACGGGCCGTCTACATCCAGCGCAAGTCGAGCCTCGGGCAGTGGGTGAACCGGAAGAAGGTCTTCCTGGGCAGCTCCGGGGCGAGGCGGTTCAAGATGGATCTGCCGCGCGGGCGTCACATCCTGCGCGTCTTCCTGACGACGAACCAGGCCGGCAGCGGCTACCTCTGGAGCCACAGCCGGACGATCGTCGTCCGCAAGCGCAAGTAGGTCAGGGACCGCTGGGGGAGCCTCTCGGTTCCCCCAGCCCCTCCTTCACGCGGCCCGTCGCTTGTCGCTTCCAGCCACGTCTTCGTGCCTGGCACCTCGACGCGCCCCGGCGGTGCCCGTTGGCCCGGCAGCACGTCGGCCAACGTGCGGAGCGAAGCGGGCGGACAGGCACCGTCGAGCCGCGTCCTCGTGCCTGACACCTCGACGCGGCGGGGTGGTGGGTGTCGCGGCGGCCGGCGGTATGCTCCGCCGGCCCCGAAGTCTGTTCAAAGGAGAGCCCCTTGGCGACGCTTGTCTTCAACCACGAGGAGATCTCGGCGCGTGAGCTGAAGCCGCGCCTCTACGAGCTGGACGGCATCTCGCGCGAGGCCGTCGAGGCGCACTACAAGCTGTACCAGGGCTATGTCGTGAAGCGGAACGAGATCCTCGGAAAGCTCGCCGGGGTCGATCTCTCGTCGGCCAACCAGGTCTATTCGGACGTCCGCGCGCTGAAGGTCGACCTCACCTTCGCGATCGGCGGGATCAAGAACCACGAGATCTACTTCGAGCACCTGGGCGGCGACGGCGGCGATCCCGACGGGGCGTTCGCGCAGCTCGTGGAGCGCGACTTCGGATCGGCGTCCGCGTGGCGCGAGGATCTCAAGGCGACGGGGATGGCGGGCCGCGGCTGGGCGTGGACGGCCTACGACTGGGACGAGGGCCGCCTCTTCAACTACATCGGCGACACGCAGAACACCTATCCGATCTGGAACGCGACGCCGCTCGTGGCGCTCGACGTCTACGAGCACGCGTACTTCCTCGACTACCAGACCGACCGCGCGTCCTACATCGACGCCTTCTTCGCGAACCTCGACTGGACGACCGTGAACGGTTGGGTCGACCAGTACCAGATTCCCGTGCGCTAGACCTTCCGGCGCGTCTGGTTCACTCGGCACTCCCCACAAAGAGGAGGCCGATCATGAGACGCCCGTCGCTGCCGTCACCGGCGATGGTGATCGCCTGCGGAGCACTCGCCATCTCGTTGAGCGGGGTGGCCTACGCCGCCTCGCTTCCCCGCAACAGCGTCGGCACGCCGCAGCTGAGGGCGAACGCCGTGACCGGGCCCAAGGTGCGGAATCGTTCGCTGAGGGCTGTCGACTTCGCCCGCGGTCAGCTGCCCCGCGGCCCGCGTGGCCTGCGCGGACTCATAGGAGCGACGGGCACGACCGGCGCGCCGGGCGCTACCGGGGCAACCGGCCCCCGCGGGCTGAGCGACGCGTGGTTCCGCGGCGAACCCGGCAGTGTCACGTTGCCGGCGGGCAACTACGTGGTGTTGGGTCAGGTGTACGCCCAGGCCGGGATGCTCGGGCAACAGCTCACGTGCACGATCGAGGGCGGGTCGGGCGATGTGTCCGGGGGTGTCGCCGACGTCCCGGCGGTGTCCGAGACAACCGTCGTGGCGTTCGCGTCGCTCACGCTGAGCGCGCCGGGCTCGGTCTTCGTCGCCTGCGAGAGCTTCACGGGCACGCTGATCCGGGCGATCACCGCCGTGCAGGTGGCGACGAGGAACTAGCCGGCGAGCCAGTCGCGTAGCTCGGTGTGCCGCGCGGGCGCCGCGTGGCCGTCGAGGTCGGCGCGCAGCTCGCCGACCGTTCCGTACCGCTCGGCGACCACGTCGTGCGTGTGGATCGTCTCCAGGTTGACCTGGCGCGAGAAGAGGAAGTCCTCGTCGGCCAGCCCGGGGTAGGCGTCGAGGGTCCCCTGCAATGCCAGCCGCACCGAGTCCTCCACGAAGCGCGGCTGGAGATGCGCGTGCTCGACGACGAAGAGCTCGTCCGGGCGCTTCAGCAGCTCGTAGACGGGAGCGCTCATCGACGACTCGACGATCTCCCCCAGCTGCTCGGCGTTGACCCGCGTCTCGCTGCCGACGAAGAGCGTGCCCCGGCCGCGCTGGTTGTGCGTCGCGAGCGGGACGAGCTCGAGGATCCGCTCGACGTCTCCCTCGCCGAACCCCGCCTCCAGAAGCCGCTCGCTTGCCCTCCCGCGAACGAGGCCCTGCGCGCACGGACAAGCGTTGATCCCGACCGCCTCCACCCCGACCACCCGGCGAACGCCGCTCTCGGACGCCGCCGCGATCCCGATCAGCCCGAGCATCGCCTGGGTGGCCAGCCCGGTGACCGGCGTCCGGCGCTCGATCGGATACCGCGCCGCGATCCGAGCTTCGGCGCGGCCGGCCCCCTGGCGCTCGACGATCTCGCCGGCGATGTGTGCGGCGAGCTCCTCGACCAGGAACGCCTCCTCGAGGACGACGTGCTCGATCACCTCCTCGAAGAGCTCGGGGAAGCGCGACATGTGCACGCCCTTCTGCGCGGGGTCGAGATCCACCGTGCACTCGATCTCGGCGGCGATCAGCTTCTCGGAGTCCGCGTACCGGATCCGGATCGCCTTGGAGACGCCGGTGACCCCCGCGCGCGAGAGCCCGAGACGAACGTCCGGCTCCGAGGCCTGGAGGTCCTCGCGGAAGATGTCGCGTAGATCGGTCACGTTGCCGGAATAATGGCGATCGCAACGAATCCCGAAGAGCCTGTGGCAACCCAACCGACCTTCGCCCAGCTGGTCTCGCTCGCCTGCCATGACCTCCGGACGCCGCTCGCGACGGCCTCGGGGTTCGCGCACACCCTCCAGCGGCTCGACGGCATCGCGGCGCCGGCCGATCGCTACATCGAGATGATCGGCGCCGCCTCCGAGCAGATGGCCCAGCTGCTCGACCTCCTCGGCGCGGCCGCGCGGATCGAGTCCGGCCGGTTCGAGCCGCAGCTACGCGAGCTCGATTCCCGCGAGCTGGTCGACGCGGCCGCGGGACGTCTTGGCGAGGAGGCGACGGTCGAGGGCACCGGCGCACAGGTGAAGGCCGACGCCGTCTGGGTCGAGACCGGGCTTGCCGCCCTCGGCGAGTGCATCCGGCGCCACGGCGCGCTCGCCCAGGTCGCGTACGCGGTCGACGGTCCGGAGGTCGCCATCGGTCCGGTGCGCAACGGCGTCGGGGCGATCGCGCTCGGCGAGGACCTCAAGGACTTCGGCGCAGCGGTCGCAACACGCGTCCTGCCGGCAATGGACGCGAAGATCGAGGTCGACGGCGAGCGCCTGGTCGTCCGCCTGGCCGGGGCGTAGACTCGACGCATGCATGTGGTGCTGGCAGTCGAGGACGTCGACCGCGCCTATGACTTCTACAGCCGGGCATTTGGCTGGGAGTCACACCTCCAGTGGCCCGGGGAGTACGTCGAGCTCCAGTTGCCGGACGACGACTGGCTTGGTCTGTACCGCCGGGACGGCTACGCACGCACCGCGGGTGCCGAGCCGGTCGAACTGGACGGCCACGTGTCGCCGGCGTACCTCTACATCCGAGTCGGCGACGTCGAAGAGGCCGCTCGGCGGCTCCGCGAGGCAGGCGCCAAGACCCTGAGCCCTCGCTCAGAGCGAGGATGGGGAGACGAGGCCGCGTACTTCGCCGACCCCGATGGCAACGTCGTCGCGGTCGGCAAGCCCCTCGACTAACGCAGCAGCCGCGAGAGCCGGCGGTCTTTGAGGATCCGCCCGCCGGTCTGGCAGGTCGGGCAGTAGAAGATCGTGTGCTCCTCGAAGTCGACGCGTGCGATCGGCGTCTCGCAGACGTAGCAGGGCTCGCCGAGCTTCTTGTGGATCCTGTACGTCTTCGTGTCGTTCGCGCCGCGCTCGCGGAGCTCGAGACCGCGCGCCAGCTCGGCGTCGATCGCTTCGGCGAGCCGCTCGACCTGCTCCTCGGAGACGTCCTGCGTCAGCTGGTACGGCGAGAGCCCGGCGCGGTGGAGGATCTCGTTGGCCCAGGCCCGGCCGATGCCTGCGATGACCCGCTGGTCGCGCAGCAGGGAGTGGAGGCGGCGCGACTCGGCGGCGCAGATCTCACCGAGCCGCTCGGCCCCGAGCCCGTACGCCTCCGGGCCGAGGTGGTCCAGCTCGGCGTCGACCTGCTCCGGTGCCAGCAGCCACACGCCTGCCCGCTTCTTCGCGCCCGCCTCGGTGAGGACGAGCTGCGAGCCGCCCTCGAACTCGAGGCGAAAGGCCGGCGTCTTCGGCCCGGTCTGACCCGCGCGGAGGAACTTCAGCCGCCCGGCGGTCATGAGATGAACGAGGAGGACGAGCTCGCCGTCGTCGGTCGGGAAGAGGAGCCGCTTCGCGCGCCGCTCGGCTCCTGCGAGCCGTCGCCCCTCGAGCGCCGCCAGCGGCGGGTCGTACGTCTTCAGCGTCGCGATGTGCGCCGGCCCCGCCTTCGCGATCGGGAACGCGGAGACCGGATCGCTCAGCTGCCGGCGCCATGCCTCCATCTCCGGATACTCGGGCACTTACGCTCTGCCTCCCATGGCTGAGCCGATCACGGTAGCCGTCCGCCGCGGGACTGTCGTCGAGTCCAGGCATCGGGTCGACGCGGTCGCGGTGCGCGACGGCGCGGTCGTCGCGGAGGCGGGCGACGGGGGGCTCGTCTGCTACCTGCGCTCCTCGGCGAAGCCGATCCAGGCGCTGCCGGTCGTCCGCGCCCGGCCGGACCTCGACGACCGCGAGATCGCGATCGCCTGCGCCTCGCACCTCGCCGACCCGAAGCAGATCGGCGCCGTTCGGTCGCTCCTCGCCAAGGCGCCCGCTCAGGAAGACGAGCTCGAGTGCGGGCCCGACGGGGATCCGCCCGAGCGGATCAAGCACAACTGCTCGGGCAAGCACGCGGGGTTCCTCGCTCTCTGCCGGGCGCGGTCGTGGGACTCGCGCGGCTACCGCCTGGCCGAGCACCCGGTCCAGCAGGCGATGCTCGCCGAGGTCGCGGCGGCTGCTGGAGTGGCCGAGAGCGAGATCCCGACCGCGGTCGACGGCTGCGGCGTGACCACGTTCGCACTCCCGCTCGAGCGGATGGCCTACGCGTTCTCGCGCTTCGCGGAGCTCGACGCCGGCCCACAGGTCGCCGACGCCATGCGCGCCAACCCCGCGCTCATCCGCGGCCCGGGAGCGCCGGACACACTCCTGATGGAGTCAAAGGACGGCTGGATCGCAAAGGGAGGAGCCGAGGGACTGATCTGCGCCGCCGGCCCGGACGGGATCGGCCTCGCGCTGAAGGTCGAGGACGGCGCCGGCCGAGCGGTCGGCCCGGCACTCGGCGCCTTCCTCAGGCGGCTCGGCCATCCGCTCCCGGCGCTCGACGAGACCGAGGCCGCGAACAGCCGCGGCGAGGTCGTCGGACATATACGCGCCGGATGACACGGTTCGTAAAGAAATTGTTGGCTCCATGCGAGAGCCGTTGTAATATCGACCCCGTCCGGAGGGGAGCCGGGACGGAGAGGGTCCGGCTCTCGCGTGTGAAGGTCGACAGCCCCCGTCCAAGCACGGAGAAAGCCGAGGTCCCATTGCTCACGGTCGATATCTCGCTTCCCGACGTCGAGGAACTCCACAAGCTTGTCCAAGAGGGACAGGAAAAGGGGTTCCTTACTTATGACGAGATCGTGTCGGCGCTCGAGGAGGTCGAGCTCTCCAAAGAGCAGGTCGAAGATTTCTACACGTACCTGATCGACCACTCCGTCGAGCTCCTCGAAGGCGAGCAGCACAAGCACCCGCCGCACGAGCAACCGGCGCTGGCCGGGGCGGAGGAGTCCAACGGGAAGACTCCCAAGCTCGACCTGACCGTCGAGCCCTCGCTCGACTCGCTGCGCCTCTACCTCAGGGAGATCGGCAAGGTGCCGCTCCTCACCGCCGACCAGGAGATCTACCTGGCCAAGCGGATCGAGCGCGGCGACATGTACGCGAAGACGCAGATGATCGAGGCGAACCTCCGGCTCGTCGTCTCGATCGCGAAGGGCTACCTCGGGCGAGGCCTGTCCTTCCTCGACCTGATCCAGGAGGGCTCGCTCGGCCTCATCCGCGCCGTCGAGAAGTTCGACTACCGCAAGGGCTTCAAGTTCTCGACCTATGCGACGTGGTGGATTCGCCAGGCGGTCACCCGCGCAATCGCGGACAAGGCGCGGACGATCCGGATCCCCGTGCACATGGTCGAGAAGCTGAACAAGGTCGTCCACATCGAGCGCCAGCTCGTCCAGCGGCTCGGACGGGAGCCGCAGCCGGAGGAGATCGCCACCGAGCTCGAGATGACGACCGAGGAGGTCCGCGAGATCCTGCGGATGTCCCAGCTGCCGATCTCGCTCGAGAAGCCGATCGGCGAGGAGGAGGAGAGCGAGCTCGGCGACTTCGTCGAGGACGACAGCGCCGAGTCGCCGTTCGACACGGCGTCGCTGACGCTGCGCCGCGAGGACGTCCAGCGGGCGCTCGACTCCCTGCCCGACCGCGAGCGGAAGGTGATCGAGCTGCGCTACGGCCTGCTCGGGACGCAGCCCTTCACGCTGGAGGAGGTCGGCCGGGCGTTCGGCGTCACGCGTGAGCGCATCCGCCAGATCGAGAACTCGACCCTGAAGCGCCTCGAGACCCTGCCGGAGGCGCAGGGCCTGCGCGACTGCGGGGTCTAGCTAGGCAACGGCGTCGTCGGCGGCGGGCTCCTCGGCCCGTTCGAGCGGCACGAAGAGGTTGCAGTGCGGGCACTTGACGCCCGTCCGCTCGGTGTCGGGCTCGAGGAGCTCGGCTTCGAACTTCTTCCCGCAGTGCGGGCACTGGGCAGCGAGGTGTGCGTCGGCCATCGGTCGCGACCGTAGCAACCTGCCCGCCACGGATCGCGAATCGTGAGCGGATCTCTAGCAAGCGCTCACAAAATGGTTTGAAAGTCAGGCCGCGAGCTCGAGGTCGGCGAGCTCGGCGGCCTCGCTCAGCACGACCCGCCCGTGCAGCTGGATCGCGAGCAGGCCGTCGGGCCTGAGCGCGGTGGCGCACGCATCGACGAGCCGACGGTAGTCGCCGAGGCCGTCGCCCTCGCCGAAGATTGCGTCGGGCGGCTCACCGGCGAGCTCGGGTCTCAACGATTGCAGCCGCTCGGCCAGATACGGAAGGTTCGCGACGACGAGGTCGAGGTGGCCGGGCACGCCCTCCAGAAGATCGCCGCGGAGGACGCTGACCCGCTCGCCGAGCCCGTGGCGGCAGACGTTCGCCCGGGCGAGCGTGACCGCGGCGCGGCTCGTGTCGGTCGCCCAGATGCGAGCTCCTGGCGCACGCGCAGCGATCGCGACGGCGACGGCGCCCGAGCCGGTGCCGACGTCGGCCACGAGGGCCGGCCGGTCGCCGATCCGCTCGACCGCCGCGTCGACGAGCGCCTCGGTTGCCGGCCGCGGCGTCATGACCTTGCCCGGCTCGGCCATCAGCCGGAGCCCACAGAACTGCGTGATCATCGTCTACAGCGCCTGGTCGCCGCCGACGAGCGCCCGCAGGCTCTCGTAGTCCTCCCGGCAGGCCGGGCAGCCGTCGAGGTGGGCCCTGAACCCGGGGAGGGCTGTCTCCGTGTCGCGTCCGCCCAACTCGAGCTCGACGTACCGGTCGAGCTGGTCGAAGCACGCTTCGCAGCCGATCTCGGGTACGCCCGGCCCCAACAGCCGGCCGAGTGCCTGCTTGAGGTCGGGCCGTTCCATCACTCGCTCACCTCCAGCCAACTGTCGATGGAGAGCCCTGCCTCCTCGAGGTGGGCTCGAAGCTTCTTCCGTGCGTCGTGCAAGGTCTTGTAGAGGGCTCCGCGAGTGCTGCCGAGCCGCTCGGCGAGCACGTCGATCGGGACGCCGTTCAGCGCCAGCGCGACGAGCACGTTGCGCTGGTGGGGCGTCAGGGCGTCGGCGATCCCCGCCTGCGCTGCGCGGAGAAGCTCGTTCTGCTCGGCCTCGCGCTCCGGGTCGCCGCTACCGGACGCGAACATGCCCCACGTCTCGGGCTCGAGCGGCACCTCGCGTCCCTGCCACGCGCGCCGGCGGAGCTTCACGGCCGCCTCGTAGAGCGCGAACTTGTAGACCCAGGTCGTGAACCGGCTCGCTCCGCGGAAGTCGTCGAGCCGCGCCATCACCGACATGAGCGCGTCGTCCGCCGCCTCCTGCGCGATGTCGTCCAGCTCGTTGCCGCGCAGGTGTGGGAGCGACGGGCGGCGCCGGGCGACCTCGAAGCGGGCGGCCCGAAGGAGCAGGTCGTGGAGCCGGCCGACGGCCGCTTCCTGCTCGGCGCCGCCGCTGCGAAGCGACGACAGCCACTCGCGGGACTCGGTATCCAGCGTGCGGGGCCGGACGACCGGGGCCTCGGACATGGCGGCGGCGAGGCTAGCACTGCCCATGCTCCATACGTGACTCCGGCCGTCCGGTCCTTACCCGCCTACCGGAAGCGCCTCGGGAACTGCGCGACGATTCCGGTCGAGAGCATGTCGGCCATGTGCAGCGCCTGAACGTGGATCTCGTCGTACGCCGCGACGTCGGCTTCCCAGTCGGCCTGGAGCCGGGCCACGACCTCTCGCGTGGTCAGCTCCAGGTGCTCGAGAAGCATCCGCTTCGTGGGGCCGAACCGCCACTCGGAATTGGCACGGCTGAGGAACCGTGCGATGTCTTTGGCGTTCTCCTCCCAACGGGCCTGCTGCCGAGCGACCTCCGCGCCGTTCCCGGCCCTGGCGGCCGCGATCAGCTCGGCGGCGATCGCGATGTGCTCCCGGAGGAGGGTTGCCAGCTGGGTGCCGGCCGCCCGTCCGTAGAACGGCACGATCGCGGCGCCGATGTCGTCCTGGTTGCGGAGCAGCCGGCCCACGGTCGCCTCGGTGTCGGGCGAGTCCGTGGTCAGGCTGATGACCGCCAGCCGCGTCCAGGTGACGTGGTCCTCCCAGAGCTTGCGCATGTCGTTGCGAAACGCCAGCTCCTTCTTCGAGATGTCGCCTTTGGCCCGCGCGTCGTCGTGCGCGTGGGCGTCGTGCCCACCCGAGATCGCGAGGGCGGCGAGCGCGCTGAAGAGGGCGACGAGCCCGATCAGCGCGAGTGGAATCGGACGGTACGTCTTGGCCATGAGAAGGCTCCTTTCAGGTTGAGAGCCGCGAGCAGGCCGAGTGCCTCGACCGCCTTCGTCGCCACGGCGAGGCCGTCGACCGGCTCGGGCTCGGGATGGAGCAGGGGGACCCCGGTCGTCGACGCCAGGACGTACGCGCCGATCAGGCCGGCGAGGACGACGATCGCGCCGTCGGCGAGCAAGCCCGACGGCCGGCGCGCGAGCCCCGCCGCGAGCCCGGCGAGAACCACGGCGGAGGCGGCGAAGCCGAGGCCTGCTGCCGCGCCGTCCTCGAAGTGCCGAGGCGTGAGTGCGGCGTGGATTCCTGCGCTGATCGCACAGGCGACGACGACGAGGTCGCGGCTCACCGCACGATCACCGTCCCCCGCATGTCGTGCGAGTGGAGCGTGCAGACGTAGTCGTAGGTCCCGGGCTCGCGGAAGGCGACCGCGACCGACTCGCCCGGTTCCACCTTCATGTCCTCGCGACCTTCGACCTCGACGGTGTGCGTGAAGTTGTCCTCGTTCCGCCAGGTGACCGTGGCGCCGGCCTCGACCTCGATCGTCTTCGGGTCGAAGCGGTAGCTCTTCGGCATCAGGACCTCGGTGGTCGCGACGGGCTCGGCCGAGTCGCCGCCGCACGCCGCAAGCGCTCCAACGAGGACGAGCGCCAGGACGGCGTGTCTCACGCGCCGCCTCCCTCGAGCGCCGGCCGGCGAAGCCCCGCCACCTGCACGACGGCGCCGAAGAAGACGAGCGCGAAGGCCGTCAGGTCGAGGACCTCGCTGATCGTGTGCGCGAACAGGAAGACCGTCCAGTCGAGGTGGTAGGTCATGTAGCTCACCTCGGCGAGCGCGAAGAGCGAGAACGCCCAGCCGAGCAGCGGGAGCTCGCGCTTGAACGCCGTCCAGGCGAAGGTGGCGCCGATCGCGAAGGCCGCGATGTGGACGGCGAGGAAGAACCCGGTCGGCAGCTCGTTGACCCAGTCGCCCCAGGGCATGTGTGCCTCCTTGGTCGTGGAACGTCGGACCGGTTGGTGACGGCAGCGCGTCCGTTTCTTACGAAACGGGGTAAGACTGGTCAGCGCGGCGACACGGACGAAGGCCAACGGCGAAGGAGGAGGCGTGGAGAAGCACGACCTGGTGATCGTCGGCGGAGGGCTCGCCTCGGCCAGGGCGATCAAGTCCTACCGTGAGGCGGGCGGCGGCGGATCGATCGCGCTGATCTCCCGCGACTCGACGCTCCCGTACCATCGCCCGCCGCTCTCGAAGCGCTTCCTGCGCGGGGAGACGGACGAGGAGCCGCTCGTCGAGGACGAGGCGTTCTACCGCGACCACGGCGTCGAGGTGATGCTCGAGACCTCGGTGTCGAGCGTCGATCCCAACGACCACGCTGTCGTCGTCGACGGCGACCGGCTCGGCTACAGGCAGCTCCTGCTCGCATCGGGAGCGTGGCCGCGCAGGCTCCAGATACCCGGCGGCGATCTCGACGGCGTCTTCACGCTGCGCACCGTCGCGAACTCCAAGGCGATCCGAGAGGCGGCTGCGTCTGCCGAGCGGGCGGTGATCGTGGGCGCGGGCTTCATCGGGATGGAGGTCGCGGCCTCGCTGCGCCAGATCGGGAAGGAGGTCTCGCTCGTCCACCTCGGGCGCTGGCTCTTCGACCAGCTCGGCGTCGAGCAGCTGAGCGACGAGCTCGCGGCGCTCTACGAGTCCAAGGGCGTGAACCTCGTGCTCGGCAACGAGGTCGAGGCGTTCCACGGGAACGGCGGGATCGAGAAGGTCACGACGAAGAACGGGCGCGAGGTCGAGGCGGACTTCGCGGTCGTCGGGATCGGCGTGGAGCCCGTGACCGACTTCCTCGAGGGCAGCCGGATCGAGGTCGACAACGGCATCGTCGTCGACCAGGGGTTCCGGACGAATGTCCCCGACGTGTACGCCGCGGGCGACGTCGCCAACTTCTTCGATCCGCTGTTCGGAAAGCAGCGGCGAATCGAGCACTGGTCGAACGCGAACTACCAGGGAACCGAGGTCGGCAAGGTGCTCGCGGGCAGCGAGGGCGGCTACGACACGGTCTCGCAGTTCTTCACGGAGATCTTCGGGATCACGATCAAGGTCTTCGGCGACGCGAAGCGCGATGCCGAGGTCGTCGTCCACGGGTCACTCCGCGAGGACGATCTCTACGCGCTCTACGGCGACGACAAAGGCGAGGTGATCGGCGCCATGAGCGTCGGCCAGTCGGAGGAGATCGAGGAGCTGCTGAAGCAGCAGATCAAGACCCACGCACCCATGCGGGAGCTTCCGCTCTAGAGTCGCAGCGTGCGTACGGTCGACGGTCCCGACGGTCGGAAGCTGCTCGTCCACGAAGGCGGGGTGCCCGGCGGCGTTCCAGTGCTGTTCATGAACGGCACACCTGGCTCGAGCCTGATCTACGAGCCGCACCGGCACGACGCCGAAGCGAAGGGCATCCACCTCTTCTCCTACGACCGTCCCGGCTACGGCGGCTCGACCCGGAACCACGGGCGCAACGTCGCCGACTGCGCTGCCGACGTCGTGGCAGTGTGCGACGCCCTCGGTTTCGACCGCTTCTGCGTCTGGGGCATCTCGGGTGGCGGACCGCACGCGCTGGCGACCGCGGCGCTGCTCCCGGAGCGTGTCGCGGCGGCCGCGTCGCTCGCCTCGGTGGCCCCGTACGACGCGGACGGTCTCGACTTCTTCGACGGCATGGGCGAGCAGAACATCAAGGAGTTCGGAGCGATCCTCGAGGGCGAGGAACGCCACCGGGAGACGCTCGAGCGGGACGGAGCGGAGATCCTGTCCACCTCGGCCGACGGACTGGTCGAGATATGGAGGACGCTGCTCGGCCCGGCGGACGTGGAAGTAGCGAACGGCCGGCTCGCCCAGTACCTGCTCGACGCCGTGCGGGCGGGCATCGGCGAGCGCCTGGACGGCTGGCTCGACGACGACATCGCTTTCGCGACGCCGTGGGGCTTCGACCTCGCCTCGATCCGGATCCCCGTTCTCCACTGGCAGGGAGAGCAGGACAAGTTCGTCCCGTTCGGCCACGGCGTCTGGCTCGCCGAGCACATTCCGGGTGTCGACTCGCGGCTCACGCCGGACGACGGTCACCTCACTCTTGCCGAGCGGCGGGTGCCCGAGGTGCATGACTGGCTGCTCGAGCGGTTCTAGCTAGCGACGAACTCGTCGGCGACGCTGAGGGCCTCGTCGAGGAGCGCGATCCCCTCGTCCAGCTCCTCGGTGGTGATCGTGAGGGGCGGGCAGACCATGACGACGTTCCAGTGGGTCATCAGGTAGAGCCCGCGGTCGAGCGCCGCCTTCGCCATCCGGGCCACGGGTGCGAAGTCCGGCCCGGTGGCGTTGAACGGGACGAGCGGCTCGCGGGTCTCGCGGTTGCGGACGAGCTCGAGGCCCCAGAAGCAGCCGAGGCCGCGCACGTCGCCGATCGACGGGTGCTTGTCGGCGAGTCCGCGCAGCCGTGACTCGAACTCCGGGCCCATCTCGGCGGCGTGCTCGACGATCCCCTCCTCCTGAAAGGCCTCGATCGACGCGACCGCGGAGGCGCAGGCGAGCGGGTGGCCGCTGTAGGTGAGGCCGCCGGCGAAGTACTGGTCGCGCACCCAGTCGGAGATCGGCTCCGAGACGATCATCGCCCCGAGCGGGACGTAGCCCGAGTTGATCCCCTTCGCGACGGTGAGGATGTCGGGGACGACGTCCCAGTTCTCGCACGCGAACCACTTGCCCGTGCGGCCGAACCCGGCCATCACCTCGTCGCAGATCAGGAGGACGCCGTACTTGTCGCAGGTCTCGCGGATCGACTGGAGGTAGCCGTCGGGCGGGACGATGATCCCGTTCGTCCCGACGATCGTCTCGAGGATGACGGCGGCGACCTTGTCCGGCCCCTCGTACATCAGGAGCTCCTCGAGGTGCGGGCCGCCGGTGCAGACCGGGCAGGGATCCGGGTGGCCGGCGGGGCAGCGGTAGGTGTACGGGTCGAGCATCCGCACGGCGCCGGGGATCCCCGGCTCGGCGGGCCAGCGGCGCGGGTCGCCGGTCAGCGTGATCGCGCCGGCCGTCGCCCCGTGGTAGGAGCGGTACCGCGCGATGATCTTGTGCCGGCCGGTGTACCAGCGCGCGAGCTTGATCGCGTTCTCGTTCGCCTCGGCGCCGCCGTTCGTGAAGAAGGACATCGAGAGGTTCCCGGGCGTGACCTCGGCGAGCAGCCGGCCGAGCGTCGAGCGCGACTCGCTGGCCATCGGAGGCCCGATCGTGCAGAGCTTCTCGGCCTGCTCCTTGATCGCCGCGACCACCTTCGGGTGCCCGTGTCCGATCGAGACGTTGACGAGCTGCGAGGCGAAGTCGAGGTAGCGCTTGCCGTCGTAGTCCCAGAAGTGGCGGCCCTCGGCGCCGGCGACGGCGATCGGCGAGATCGCGTCCTGCACCGACCACGAGTAGAGGACGTAGCGCTTCGCGTCCTCGACGATCTGCTGCCCGAGCTCGCTGTTGGCCTCGACAGTCGCCATGGCCTCGATCCTATAGCTCGTCCGCGAGCAGGTCCATGAGCAGGCCGTCGTGCCAGTCGCCGCCCGGTAGGCGCTCGTACTGCCGCATGACTCCGACCCGGCGGAAGCCCGCTTTCTCATAGGCGCGGATGGCCGCGTGGTTGTCGGCGGCCGGATCGATGACGAGGCGGTGGTGGCCGCGGTCGCGGATCAGGTGGTGCGCCATCGTCCTCACCGCGTCCGTCCCGAGGCCCCGGCCCTGGACGTGCTCGGACAGGAAGAGGTCGATGCCGGCATGGCGGTACATCTCGTCGTCCTCCTCGTGGTACTGGATCAGGCCGACGACCTCGCCGTCGAGCTCGATCGCGAAGACCGTGCACTCGTCCGTGCCCGCCGCCTTCCCCTGGAGCTTCGCCTCGTCGGGCTCGCCCCACCGGCTCGCAACGCCCGGCTGGGCCTGGATCGCCGCCATGACGGGCACATCGGCGGCCGTCATGGGCCGCAGCAGGACTCGCTCTCCTCGCAACTCTGTCATCGCGCTAGTCTCACCGGAGATTTCGAAGGAGGGGAAGATGACCGAGGTTCTCGAGCAGCAGCAGGAGCGCCCAGCCGGCGAGCTGGGCCGGATCAGCCACTGGATCGGTGGACGCACCGTTGTGGGTGAGTCGGGCCGAAGTGGGCCCGTCTACAACCCGGCGCAGGGCGTCAAGACGAAGGAGGTGGACTTCGCGTCGGTCGAGGAGGTCGACCGGGCGGTTCAGGCCGCGAAGGAGGCGTCTCCGATGTGGCGCAGCGTGTCGCTGTCGCGCCGGCAGGAGCTCTTCTTCCGCATCCGCGAGCTCTTCCACGACCGCCGCGAGGACCTGGCGGCGCTGCTCACCGAGGAGCACGGCAAGGTCTTCTCCGACGCACTCGGCGAGGTCCAGCGCGGTCTCGAGGTGATCGAGTACGCCTGCGGGATCCCGACGCTGCTCAAGGGCGACTTCTCCGAGCAGGCCTCGACCGGGATCGACGTCTACTCGATCCGCCAGCCGCTCGGCGTCGTCGCCGGCATCACGCCGTTCAACTTCCCCGCGATGGTGCCCATGTGGATGTGGGCGCCGGCGCTCGCCTGCGGGAACACGTTCATCCTCAAGCCGTCCGAGAAGGACCCGTCCGCGTCGGTCCTGACCGCACAGCTGCTGAAGGAGGCCGGTGTCCCGGACGGGGTCTTCAACGTCGTCCACGGCGACAAGGTCGCGGTCGACGCGATCCTCGAGCACAAGGACATCGTGGCCGTCTCGTTCGTCGGCTCGACGCCGATCGCCCGCTACATCTACGCGACCGGAACGGCGAACGGGAAGCGCGTCCAGGCGCTCGGCGGTGCGAAGAACCACATGATCGTCCTGCCCGACGCCGATCTGGACATGGCGGCGGACGCGGCCGTCTCGGCCGCCTACGGCTCGGCGGGGGAGCGCTGCATGGCGATCTCCGCGGTCGTGACGGTCGGGGACATCGGCGACGACTTCATCAAGGCCGTGAAGGAGCGGCTGCCGAAGGTGAAGGTCGGCCCGGGAAACGAGCCGGAGAACGAGATGGGCCCGCTGATCACGCGCGAGCACCGGGACAAGGTTGCGTCCTACCTGGACAGCGGCAAGGAGCAGGGCGCCGAGCTCGTCGCCGACGGACGCGAGACTGCGCCCGAGGGCGACGGGTTCTTCCTCGGCGTGTCCCTGCTGGACAAGGTCACGCCCGAGATGGACGCCTACAAGGACGAGATCTTCGGTCCTGTGCTGTCGGTCGTGCGGACCGGCACGTATGACGAGGCGATCGGGCTCGTGAACGAGAACCCGTACGGCAACGGCGTCGCGATCTTCACGCGTGACGGCGGCGCCGCCAGGCAGTTCCAGTTCGACGTCGAGGTCGGGATGGTCGGCGTCAACGTGCCGATCCCGGTGCCGGTCGCCTACTACTCCTTCGGCGGCTGGAAGGCCGGCTCCGCCGCGAGAGAGTTCTTCGCCGGCGTCGTACGATCTCTTCGTGCGGCTTGTCGAACGCACCGCCCAGCTCGCCGACCTCGGTGATCATCTTGCTGCGGCACGTAGCGGGCAGTGGTAGGCTCGTGGTCTGGGCGGAGAGGCCGGCGTCGGCAAGACGTCGCTCGTGCGCCGGTTCGCCGAGGAGCACGCTGACGGCGATGTCCGCGTCCTGCGGGCCGCGTGCGACGGGCTGTTCACCCCGCAGCCGCTGGCGCCGCTGCACGACCTCGGTCTCGATCCGGGCGGATCGCGGGCTGAGGTCTTCGCCCGGACGCTCGCGGCGCTGACCTCGGAGCCGACGCTCGTCGTCGTCGAAGACGTGCACTGGGCCGACGAGGCACGCTCGACCTGCTGCTCTACCTCGCTCGACGCATCGACCGCGCTCCCGCGCTCCTTCTCGCCACCTACAGGGACGACGAGATCGGCGCCGGCCATCCGCTGAGGATCCTCCTGGGCGACGTGGACGCCGGTCGGCGGATCCTGGTCGAGCCGCTGTCCGTGGAGGGCGTGCGAACGCTCGCGGCGGGCTCCGACTTCGATCCCGTCCAGCTTCATCGCCTGACGCACGGCAATCCGTTCTTCGTCACCGAGGTGCTCGCCTCCGGCGGCGACGGGATTCCGGACAGCGTCCGTGACGCGGTCCTCGCGCGGGTGGCGCGCCTCGGCGCGGAGGCGCAGGACGTGCTGCAAGCGGCCGCCGTCGTCGGGCCGCGGGCGGAGCTGGCGATTCTCGAGGCAGTGCTCGGACGACCGCCGGCCGAGCTGGACGAATGCCTCGCAGCCGGCGCTCTCCAGGCTGCGGACGGGGCCGTGGTCTTCCGGCACGACCTCGCCCGTCAGGTCGTCGAGGAGGCGATCGACCCGATTCGCGCGGCCGACCTCCACGGTCGGGCGCTCGCCGCGCTCGCCGGACGAGCAGACCACGCACGTCTCGCTCATCACGCGGAAGCTGCCGGCGATGCCGCCGCCGTGCTCGAGCATTCCCCAGCGGCCGCCGAGCGTGCCGCGGCACTCGGCGCGCACCGGGGCGGCCGAGCAGTACGGCCGTGCGCTCCGCTTCTCCGCCGGACGCCGGCCGAAGCGGTGGCGGCTGCTCGAGGCGAGCGCATACGAGTGCTACCTCACCGACCGTGTCGTCGACGCGCTCGCCGCGCAGCGCGACGCTCTCGAGGTCTACCGGTCGCTCGGGAACACGCTCAAGGAGGGCGCCATGCTCCGGTGGGTCTCGCGGCTCCTCTATTTGGCTGCCCAGCTCGACGAGGCGCGCGTCGCGGCGCGAGAGGCGGTGAACGTCCTCGAGTCTCTGCCGCCGGGGGCCGAGCTTGGTCTTGCGTACGGCCACATGGCGCACCTTGCGCAGATCGATCTCGAGGTCGACTCTGCGCTCGCGTGGGGCGAGCGGGCGATCGCCCTCGGCACCGAGCTGGGCGAGGACGGCATTGTCATCGACGCACTTCTGACCATCGGCGTCGCAGAGGCGGTGTCCGGTCGAGGCACGGCGCGCATCGAGCGGGGCCTGGAGCTGGCGCTCGACCGCGGGACGGACGATGACGTCGCGCGCGCCTACGGCGCTCTCAGCTTCGCCGCCGTCCGGCGGAGGGACTGGCCGGAGGCTGAACGATGGCTCGAGACGGGGATCGGCTACACGACGGAGCGCGATCTCGATGCCAGGAGGCTCTACCTCCTCGGCTGGCGGGCCGGAACCCGAATTCACCAGGGACGATGGCAGGAAGCCGCGACTGACGCCACGGCGGTCCTCCGGCATCCCTCGGCGCGGCTCAGCCGGGTCTGGGCGCTGCTCGCTCTGGCGGGGGCGCGCGCCCGAGTCGGCGACCCGGGTGTATGGCCACTCCTGGACGAGGTGGATGAGCTGATCCGCGGGGAGGCTCCGCAGAAGCGCCTGGCCAGCGCGACCGTCCTCGTCGAGGCCGCGTTCCTCGAGGGCGACACCGATAGGGCTCGCCTGGAGGCCGGGACGATCCCCGTTTCGGAGCTCGTCGATCCGTGGGTCGCGGGCTCCATCGCCGTCTGGCGGCGGCGTCTCGGAGTGGCTTCCGAGGAGACCGGCAACGTTGCGGAGCCGTTCGCCTTGGAGCTGGCGGGCGATCACGGCGCGGCGGCCAGGTGGTGGGAGGATCACGGCTGCCCGTACGACGCGGCCACGGCGCTCCTCCAGAGCGGCGACGAGGCGAATCTCCGGCAGGCACACGAGACGTTCGTCGGGCTCGGGGCCCGGCCGGCAGCCGCGATCGCGGCGCAGAAGCTCCGCGAGCTCGGCGTCCGGGGCTTGGCCCGCGGTCCGCGTGCGTCCACCCGGGAGCATCCCTCCGGGTTGACGACCCGCGAGCTCGAGGTCCTGGGGCTGCTCGGGGAGGGTCTCACGAACGCGGAGATCGCCAACCGCCTCGTGATCAGCGAGAAGACGGTCGGCCACCACGTCTCGGCCATTCTCGGGAAGCTCGGCGTGCGGTCGCGGTACGACGCGGCGAAGCTGGCCGCGCAAGATAGGGAGCTCGTGCCGCCAAGATAGGGAGCAGGCCCGATGCGGGGTGGGCCCGCCGGCTCCTACCGTCGAGGAAACCCGACGAAAGGAGACGCACATGCCCCGCTACATCGTCGAGCGCACCTTCGGGAAGGGCTCGGCATCCCGACGAGCGAGGAGGGCGCGCAGGCGTGTCTCGGCGTCGTGGACAACAACGCCGACTCCGGCGTGACCTGGCTCCACTCGTACGTCACGGAGGACCGGCGGAAGACGTTCTGCATCTACGAGGGTCCGAACCCGGAGTCCATCCGCCAGACGGCGTCAAGGAACGGCCTTCCGGTCGACTCGATCACGCCGGTTCGGGTGCTCGATCCGTACTTCTACGTCTACGCGGCCTGAGGAGGAACGATGCGGAGACTCATCTTCAGCGCACTTGCGCTCACCGCGCTCTTGACGGCGGGGATCGCCGTCGCCGCCGGCGCATTCGACGGTGCCAAGCCGGCGACTGCGCGCTTCCACGATCTCGACAAGGCCAAGGCGGCCGGCTACACGGTCCGGGTCGCCGACGTGAACGGCATTACTTGCATCGCCGAGCCCGGCGAGGGCGCGATGGGCGTCCATATGCTCAACCCGGCACTCTTCGACGAGACGATCGACGCCGAGAAACCCGAAGTTCTCGTCTACGAGCCAAGGGCGAACGGCGAGTTGAAGCTCGTCGCACTCGAGTACTTGGTTCTGCAGAGCGAATGGGAGGGCTCCGGGCCGCCGTCGCTCTTCGGCCGGACGTTCGACTTCACCGACAGCCCGAACCGCTACGGCCTCGATCCGTTCTACTCGCTCCATGCGTGGATCTGGAAGCCGAACCCGAGCGGGATCCTCACGCCCTGGAATCCGCGCGTTCACTGCTGAGGACGTCCATGAGGGTGAGCGGCCCGGCGGCTTCGGTCCGCCCCTCGCTCGCGCGGAAGTCCAGCACCGGCCGAGGCGGCGTTCGCCCGTGGAAGAACGCGACGCGGAGCGCCCGGGGCCGGCCGCGAGAACGTGCGCCAGCGAGGATCAGCCGCCGCGTGAGCATCAGGTGAGCCGCGCCGTCCTGGAGATGGCCCACTCGACGTTGCCTGCCCTCCTCGAACGAGTTGTCGAGCTCGACGAACCGCCCGAGATTCGACGGTCGAGGTGCAGAAGCTCGCCGCGGCCGCGGTAGCGGTGCGGCGACGGGTGGCCCGGCGCCAGCGCCCCGAGGATGAACGCGAGCTCACCATCCCTCACGCGACCGCGGTCGCGGCCTTGAGCTCCTCGCCGAACTTCGCCCGCGCCACGAACTGGCCGACCCCCGGCGACGCCACGAGCTCGTCGTTCTCGACGAGAACGTGACCGCGGAGCAGCACGACCTCCGGCGACCCGGTCACCTCCGTCCCCTCGTAGAGGTTGTAGTCGATCTTCGAGTGGTGGTTCGCCGCCGAGATCGTGAGCTTGCGCTCCGGGTCGAAGACGACGATGTCCGCGTCGGATCCGACCGCGATCGTCCCCTTCCGCGGGTAGAGCCCGAACAGCTTCGCGGGGTTCGTCGAGAGGAGCTCGACCATCCGGTTCAGCGAGATCCGGCCGCCCCTCACCCCGAACTCGTGGATCATGTGCAGCCGGTTCTCGAGCCCCGGCCCGCCGTTCGGGATCTTGGAGAAGTCGTCGCGCCCGAGCGTCTTCTGGCCGTCCCAGAGGAACGCGCAGTGGTCGGTCGAGATGGCCGACAGCACGTCCGTCCGGACCGCGTTCCAGAGCACGTCCTGGTTCGCCTTGTCCCGCGGCGGCGGTGTGTAGACGTACTTCGCGCCCTCGAAGTTCGGCCGCTCGAGGAACGTGTAGTCGACGAAGAAGTACTGCGTGCAGGTCTCGCCGTGGATGTCCCAGCCCTTCTCGCGCGCCAGCGCGATCGGCTCGACAGCCTCCTGGCAGGACACGTGCACGACGTACAGCGGCGCACCGGCGACCCGCGCCAGCTGGATCGCCCGGTTCGTCGCCTCGCCCTCGGTCTCCGGCGGACGCGTCAGCGCGTGCCAGTGCGGCTCCGTGTTCCCCGCCGCCAGGGCTTCCTTGACGAGGACGTCGATCGCGTCGCCGTTCTCGGCGTGCACCATCACCAGGGCGCCCGAGTCCGCCGCGACCTGCATCGACCGGAAGAGCGTCTCGTCGTCGACCATGAGCGCGCCCTTGTAGGCCATGAAGAGCTTGTAGGAGGTCACGCCCTGGTCGGGTAGCCCGGCCAGCTCCTCCAGCGAGCCGCCCTCGTTCAGATCCGTGATCGCCATGTGGTAGCCCATGTCGATCACCTGCTTGCCGTTCGCCTTCGCCCGCCACTCGTCGAGTGCGTCGGCGAACGACGAACCCTGCGGCTGGATGACGAAGTCGACGTGGCAGGTCGTGCCCCCGAACGCGGCCGCCGTCTGGCCGGACTCGACGTCGTCGACCGTGACCGTGCCGCCGAAGGGCATGTCGAGATGCGTGTGCGGGTCGATTCCGCCCGGCAAGACGTACTTGCCGGACGCGTCGATGACGCGATCGGCCTCGAGATCGAGCGACTCGCCGATGAGGGAGATCCGCTCGTTCTCGATGAAGACGTCGCCGACGTAGTCGTCGGCCGCCGTGATCACGCGTCCTCCCTTGATCAGAACGGAACTCATTGCGGATCTCCCTCCCTCGGCAGCACCTCAGGCGCCGCCCTCGGTCACTTCGACGGTCTCTGCCTGCCAGTCCTCGCCCTTCACGTCCACGTCGTCGTCCTCCAGCTCGCCGACGGCGTCCTCCGCGATGTCGCTGCGGTAGGAGTCGTCGCTCGCCGGCTCCGTGATCACCTTGCCGTCGAGCGCGATCTGCTTCGTGATCTCCCAGGACTCCGGCTCCATGACACCGATCCCCTGCGGAGCGGGCCAGATCAGCTTGTTGATCTCGTTCATCTGCCAGCGCTGGTGGCCTTCACCGAGTGTCGGCCCCTCCTGGAGCACGACGTCGACGCACGCGTCCGGGTTGTCACGGCAGTACACCCAGCCGCGGAAGCTCGCCTTCAGGAACCGCTTGGCGATGTCCTGGTTGTCCTCCTCGGCGATCCAGTCCTCGCGGACGAAGATGCCGTCCTCGAGTGCGCCGGTGCCCAGGTCGGACATCTTCATGACGTTCAGCTGGTCGATCGTGTACAGCTGATCCGTCTCCGGGTCCTTCGTCTCGAGGACCTGTGCGAGCTCGTTGTAGGTCATCGCCGCCGCTGCGTCGATGTCCCGCTTCAGGAAGAGCTCCATGTCGAACGGCTGCGCGACGATCTCCGCGTCCTCCTGCGGATCGATGCCGTTCTTGTTCAGCGCGGCGAAGAGCTTGTGCTCGTTCCCGCCGAGCCACACGCCGACCTTCTTGCCGCGCAGATCGGTGATCTGGTCGAGCCCGGTGTCCTTCCACGTGACCTCGGTCATGCCGGACCGGGTGAAGACCTGCGCGATGTTGACGATGTTCTGGCCCTTGTCGCGCGTCGCGAGCGTGCTGTCGAGCCAGTTGATGCCGAACTCGGCCTGTCCGCCGAGGACGACCTGCTCGGGGACGATGTCCGGGCCGCCGGGCCTGATCGTGACGTCGAGGCCCTCGTCCTCGTAGTAGCCCTGCTCGACCGCCGCGTAGTAGCCGGCGAACTGCGCCTGCACGACCCACTTCGACTGGAGCGTGACCTGGTCGAGCTCGCCGTCGGCCCCGCCGCCTCCGTCGTCGTCGCCGCCGCAACCAGCGAGCGCGAACATGGCCGCGGCCGCGAGCGCGGCGACGGACCACCACCTGCGTCTCCTCATTCCTTCCCCTTTCCGGTGCACGGTTGCCATTTACTCCGCGGCCCCCCGCGCGGACGGATGCCAGCCCATCGTAAGCCGCTCGACGGCCGCGACTGCGCCGTAGAAGAGGATCCCGAGGATGCTGGCCACGACGATCGCGGCCCACGCCTCCGTGAATGCGAAGACGCCGGCCTGCCGCCGGATCTGGATTCCCAGCGCGTCCTGTGAGCCGCCGAAGTAGTCGCCCACGATCGCCCCGATCATCGCGAGAACCGTCGCGACCTTCAACCCGGTGAAGATGTACGGAAGCGCGTTCGGGATCCGCACGCGCCGGAAGATCTGGCGCTCGCTCGACGCGTAGGAGCGCATCAGCTCGATCTGCTGCGGCCGGACCGACGTCAGTCCGCGCAGGGTGTTCACGAGCACCGGGAAGAAGCAGAGGACGGCGGCGATCACCATCTTCGAGAGCTGGTTCAGCGTCCCGAACCAGTTGTTCGTGATCGGGGCGAACGCGATGATCGGGACCGCGTTCGCGGCGATCGCGAACGGCATCAGCGCCGTCGCGAGCGTGCGCCAGCGCGCGAGG
This sequence comes from uncultured Actinomycetes bacterium, assembly GCA_963782765.1. GTDB lineage: Bacteria > Actinomycetota > Thermoleophilia > Gaiellales > Gaiellaceae > JACDAN01. Next base: position 153,859 of record CAWALC010000004.1, on the reverse strand, counting down.
ACGAGCGCGGCGAGGATCGCGGCGCTGCAGCCGATCACCCAGCCGCCGAACGCCTCCTCGAAGGTGAACCACCCCGCGGCCCAGAGGATGTCGCGCTCGGTCCAGAGCGTCTGGACGATGTCCGAAGGCGGCGGGAGGAGGAAGTTCTGGATGTCGAGGCCGCGAACCAGCCCTTCCCAGAGCGCGATCCCGGCGACGAAGACGACGACGGCCGGGAACCAGTCCCACAGGCTGCGGCCGACGCGCGAACCCAAGCGTCCCGCGCGGGATCGGCTCGACGACGGCCGAGCTCACAGGCCCTCCTCCGCGGCGATCAGCTCGTCCTCCTCGCCCTCCGCCTCTTCCGCCTCGAAGCCGCCGCCCTTGCGCAGCAGCTGCCGCACCTCGCGGATCAGCTCGGCGAAGCGCGGCTCCTCGCGGGTCTCGGTCGTGCGCGGCTGCGCGAGGTCGACGTCCACGATCCCCACGATCCGCCCGGGCCGCGCCGACATGACGACCACCCGCGTCGAGAGGAAGACGGCCTCGGAGATCGAGTGCGTGACGAAGATGACGGTGCTCCCGCTCTGCTCCCAGATCCGCAGCAGCTCGAGGTTCAGGCGCTCGCGCGTCATCTCGTCGAGCGCGCCGAACGGCTCGTCCATCAGCAGCAGAGCGGGATCGAACGACAGAGCGCGGGCGATCGACACCCGCTGCTGCATCCCGCCGGAGAGCTGCCACGGGTGGTGGCCCTCGAAGCCCTTCAGCTCGACGAGGTCGACGAGCTCGCGAACTCGCTCCGAGCGGCGCCGGCGATTCCAGCGCATCATCTCGAGCGGCAGGGAGATGTTCTTCTCCACGGTGCGCCAGTCGAAGAGCACCGCGTCCTGGAAGACGATCCCGTAGTCGCGGTCGACGCGCGCCTGGTGCGCGCTCTTGCCGTTGACGACGACCTCGCCCGTGCTCGGCTGGATCAGGTCGCCGACGATCCGCAGCAGCGTCGACTTCCCGCAGCCCGACGGGCCGATCAGCGAGATGAACTCGCCGGGCCGGATGTCGAGGTCGATCCCCGTGAGCGCCTGGACGTGGCCGCGGCCGAACTCCTTCGAGACGTCCTTCAGCTGGACGACCTGCGGCTGCGCGTTCACGCCACGTGCTCCGGGGCCCGGTGGACGACGATCCGCTCGACGATGACGACGACGAGGAAGAAGACGATCCCGAGCGCGGCGGCGATCAGGTTCGTCGCCCAGAGCGCCTCGGGGTTCGTCGAGTAGTACTGGTTGAAGTTGAGGATCGCGCCGCCGAGACCGTCCTGGATCGAGGCGGGGAGCTCCCCGATGATCGCGCCGACGACGCACGCGGTGGCCGAGATCTTGAAGGCGGCGAAGAGGTACGGAAGCGAGGTCGGGAGACGGAGCTTCCACAGGATGGCCAGGGTGCTCGAGGCATACGAGCGCATGAGCTCGAGCGCCCGCGGGTCGACCGAGGTGAGCCCGCGCAGCGTGTTGATCGCCACCGGGAAGAACGTCAGGTAGGCCGAGATGACCGAGACCGAGAACCAGTCGGGGAAGCCGCGCCCGCCCATCCAGACGACGACCATCGGCGCGACGGCGAGGATCGGGATCGTCTGCGAGGCGACGATGTACGGCAGGAATCCTCGCTGGAGGAGCCGCGAGTGGGCGAGGAGCACGCCGAGCGCGAACCCAAAGGACGCGCCGAGCGCGAACCCGACCGCCGCCTCCTTCGCCGTGAAGAGCGCCGCGTCCCAGAGGATCTCGATCAGCAGCGGTCCGTTCCGGCGCGACGGCTCGAAGAGCTCGCCGACGATGTCGTGGAGGTGGGGGAACGTCTTGTCGTTGACCTCGAAGGCCCCGATCTTCAGGCCCGTCGTCTCGCCGAACCACTTGAACCCTTCCCAGAGCGCCCACAGTCCGGCGAAGACGGCGACGAACATCCACACCCTGGTCAGCAACGGGCGCCACGCGAATGCGCGGCCCGGCTGCTCGACGGCGACGGATGCCATGGGGAGACGTTAACGTCGGCGCATCGCGAAGCTCAACAACATCACGTTCGCGTGCGAGGAACCCGTTCGGCTGGCGGAGTTCTGGGCGGCCGCCCTCGGCTACGAGCCGATCGACGTGCCGCCCGAGGTCGCCGCCGAGGCGGAGAAGGCGATCGAGCGCGGCGAGCTCGACCCGACCGGCTGGGCGATGCTCGCCAATCCGGACGGCACGGGGCCCAGGCTGCTCTTCCAGCGCAGGCCGAAGACGCCGACCGAGCACATCCCGATCCACCTCGACATCCACTCGGACGATCGGGCGGCCGAGGTCGAGCGGCTCACCGCCCTGGGGGCGACGCCCGTCGAGGAGCGCTCGCAGAAGATCGGGCCGTACGAGGAGTTCTGGACGGTCATGAAGGACCCCGAGGGCAACGGGTTCTGCGTCTCGTGAGCCTCGACCCTTCCCGCACCGTCGCCGAGCTGAAGGAGCTCCGTGAGCTCACGGGCAACGACGACGGCGCGCAGCGCGTGGCCTGGACGGACACCTGGGTCGCCGCGCAGGAATGGATGGCGTCGAAGCTCGAAGGCACCGGCGCCGAGATGGAGTTCGACGAGGCGCGGAACCAGTGGTGGACGCTCCGCGGGGGGTCGGAGAAGGAGCTCCTGATCGGCGGTCACCTCGACTCGGTCCCGAACGGCGGCTGGCTCGACGGCGCGCTCAACGTCGTCGCCGGCTCGGAGGTGCTACGGCGGATCGCAGAGGAGGGCGAGCCGCCGGTGACGGTCCGGCTGGTCAGCTGGGCCGACGAGGAGGGCGCGCGGTTCGGGCGCTCGCTCTTCGGCTCGAGCGCTGCGGCGGACTCGATGCGCGACCAGGACGAGCTGCGCAAGCTCACGGACGGCGACGGCATCTCGCTCCCCGACGCGATCGGCGCACACGGCGTCGACCTCGACGGGGCCACCGACGCGAAGAAGCAGCTGGCAAACGCCGCCGCCTACCTCGAGCTGCACATCGAGCAGGGCCCGGTGCTGGAGTCGATGGACCTCCCGCTGGGGGCCGTCCTCGGGACGTTCGGGGTCGAGCGCCACCGCGTCGTGTGGCGCGGACAGGCGGCCCATGCCGGCTCGACGCCGATGGACCAGCGGCGTGACGCTCTGGCCGGCGCCTCGAAGCTCGCGCTCGAGCTCCGGCACATCGCCGAGCGGGCGGGCGGCGGCGCGGTCTGCACTTCGGGCGGGGTCGTCTGCCGGCCCGGGATCGTCACCTCCGTGGTCGAAACCGCCGAGCAGCTCCTCGACCAGCGCCACCTCGACGCCGGCACCCTGGCCTCGATGCTCGACGACGCCAAGACCCGCAGCCGTCAGTTCGCAGACGAGGAGAGCATCGAGGTCGAGTTCGAGCGGATCTGGAACATCGAGCCGATCCTGTTCGACGATCGGCTCGTCCAGCTCGCCGACGAGGCGATCACCGAGGTGGCCGGGCAATCGCACCGGCTCCCCAGCGGGCCGCTGCACGACGCGGCCGAGGTCTCGCGCGCCGGGATCCCGACGGTGATGCTCTTCGTGCAGAGCCTGCGAGGGCTCTCCCACACGAAGCTCGAGGACACGAAGGAGGAGCATCTCGAGCTCTCCGTACAGGCTCTGGACCGGCTCGCCTCGCACACGATCCGGCACCTCTCTGCGTAAAGCGGACGACGGCCGCTGCCGATAGGCACGGGGATGGGCGAGCCGCACGTCCACGTCTTCATTCGCCGTTCCGCAGAGTACGGAGGCCGCGTCGGGCCGTATGCGCTCGCCGCCGCCGTCGTCGGCTTCGTGACCTGGCTGCTCGCCGCCGATGCGTCGCCGGCGATCGGCGGGATCGGCTGGCTCGTCGGGGTCTGCGGGATGCTTGCCGCTCTCTGCGCGGCCTTCGCGTCCGGCGTCGGGCTCCTTGCGCCCGGCCACCGCTCGCTCGCCGCGCGCGGCCTGGTCACCGGCGCGCTCGGCGTCCTGATTCCCGCCGCGCTCGCCCTCGCGGTCATGACCTTCCTGTGGGCCTGAGCTAGCGCAGCCGCACGGGCTCGGCCAGCCGCTCGCGGTTGCGCAGCGCGAACGCGAGCGCGGCCAGGCTGGTGGCGGCGAAGCCGGCTACGACGAAGACGTCCGCGAGGTTGAACGCGATCGGCTCCAGCTCGATCGGGTTCGGCACGCCGGGCCAGAGGGCGAGCGAGGCGAGGTTCCCGAGCGCGCCTCCTGCGACGACTCCGCCCCCGAGCGCAATCGAGAGCGAGCGCGTCGCGAGGATCGTCACCGCCCAGACGGCTGCCAGCCCGACGACGACGACGGCGTAGGCCGGCGAACGCGGGTGGAGGAGCGCCGTGTCGGCGCTCGCCTTGTGTGCGAGGTCGACCGTCGCAACGGCGATCGTGGTCAGAGAGAAGACGAGCGCGGCACTCCTCACGCGACCAACGTAGCTCGGCGAGCGAGCCCTGGCGAGCTGTCGGCGAGCCAGAGATGCGTCGCCGCCAGCGCGCGCCACGGCCTCCACCGCTCGGCGCGATCACCCAGCGCGCTCCCGTCGGCACGGCGGGCGAACGCGCGTTGGAGCCCGACGTCGGTGATCGGGCAGGCATCGCGCTCGCCCAGCCTGAGCGCGAGGTAGTGGGCGGTCCACGCGCCGAGGCCGTCGATCGCCGTGACCGACGCGACGAGCCGGTCGAGGCTGACGCTGCGGTCGAGCCGGATCTCGTCGGCTGCGACGGCCGCGGCGAACGAGCGGATCGCGTCCGTGCGTGCGCTCGTCAGCCCGAGCCCGCCGAGGTCGGCTGCAGCCAGCGTCCGAGGCGAGGGGAAGGTGTGGGTCAGTCCGAGCTGCTCGAGGCCGCGCACCGGAGTGCCGAGCCGATCGACGAGCCGTCCCGCGATCGTGTTGGCGGCCGGAACGGTGATCTGCTGACCGATGATCGCGCGGACACCGGTCTCGAACGGGTCCCAGGTGCCGGGAACGCGGATTCCCGGCCTCGACCGAAGGAGCGGCCCGACGACGGGGTCGTCGCCCAGCGGGCCGGCCGCCTCCGCGAGATCGACGTCGAGGCTGACGATGCGCCGCGCACGCTGGACGATGTGGATCAGCTCGCTCCAATGGGGGAGGTGCGCGCGAAGCATCAGGTGGTCGTCTGTGCCCGGGCTGAGCTCGAGCACGCCCGGGTCGCCGTCCACGACGATCGTGCGCCGGTAGGTCTCTCCCGAGACGTCCTCGACGCCCGGGATCGCGCGGGCGGCGAAGTAGTCGAGCATCGCGTCCCAGTCGAGCGGGCCGGTGTAGGGGAGCCGCAGGAGCAGGCCGCCGTCCGCGGCGAGGCGGTCGGTCGCGCGCCGCCGCGCGCGGAGCTCGCGCGGCGACATCCTGAAGATCTCGCGGCAGGCGCGGTTGAGCTGCCGGACGCTCCCGAAGCCCGCAGCGAGCGAGATCTCGAGGACGGTCAGGTCGGTGTCGTCGAGCAGGCGGCGGGCGAAGTGGGTCCTGGCGGAGCGCGCCAGGCCGTCCGGCGTCACGCCCAGGTGCTCGACGAACAGTCGCCGGAGGTGCCGCGCAGAGATGCCCAGCCGCGCGCCGAGATCGGCCTCCGTTGCGCCGTCGAGCGCACCGTCGAGGATCAGCCCGACGGCGCGGCAGACGAGCTCGGGGCCGCCGGCCCAGGCGGAGAGCTGGGCGGCTCGGTACGGCCGGCAGCGGAGGCACGCCCGGTAGCCCGCCGCCTCGGCGGCGGCGGCCAGGGCGTACGGGCGGACGTTGTCGGCCCGCGGCTGCGCGGAGCAGCCGGGGCGGCAGTAGATGCCGGTCGTGACGACGGCGGAGATCCGTTCCACGGCGTCAGGTATAGCGCCCGTCAGCCTCGCCGGCCGGACGGATCCGGACAGGCTCGAGAGGTGCCGGATTCGTCGAGCGAGGGCCGCTAGAGGTACTTCCGGACCGCCGCCGCCAGCGCACGCGCGGCCGGGTCGACAGCCGACTCGTGGAGCCGTCCGTAGCCGACCACGAGGCCGCTTTCGTCGGACGGCTCGAGCCGGAACGCCGAGAGCGGAGGCACGCGGATGCGCGCCCGCGCCGCGTCGTCCGAAACCGCGACGTCGCTGACGCCCGTGGGAAGGCGCAGCACCAGGTGGACGCCGGCCGCGACGCCCTCGACGCTCAGCTCCGGAAGGTGCCGGTCGAGCGCCTCGATCAACGCGTCGCGACGCTTCCGGTAGACGCCGCGTGCGCGACGAAGGTGGCGGTCGTAGTCGCCGCGCCGGAGAAGCTCGGCGAGCGCGAGCTGGTCGAGAGCCGGCGAGAAGTCGTCGAGGAGCGACTTCGTGCGGACGGCCTCGTCCGCCAGGTCGGCGGGCACGACGACCCACCCCAGGCGGAGCGCGGGCGCCAGCGTCTTCGAGACGGTGCCGAGCTGCACGACCCGGCTCGGCGCGAGGCCCTGAAGCGCCCGCACCGGCTCGCGGTCGTACCGGAACTCGGAGTCGTAGTCGTCCTCGAGGATCAGCCCGCCGGCCTCGTCCGACCACGCGAGGAGCTCGCGCCGGCGCTCGCCGCTCAGCACGGACCCGGTCGGGAACTGGTGCGCGGGCGTAACCAGGGCGGCGTCCGCTTCGAGCCCTGCGACGACCATTCCCTCGCGGTCGACGGCCTGCGGTCGAAGCTCGAGCCCAAGGTCCCGCGCGCGCCGGTGCTGCGTCGTGTGCGAAGGATCCTCGACCGCCAGGCGCTTCGCGCCCCGCGCGACCAGGATGCGGAGCAGCAGGTCGACGCCCTGCGACGTTCCCTGGACGACGACGATCTGGCCCGGGTCGGCGACGACTCCGCGGGTGCGGCCGAGGTGGTCGGCCAGCGCTGCCCGCAGAACGGGCTCGCCCTGCGGTTCGCGGTAGTCCAGCACCGGCGGGCCGGCTCGGCGCGCGACTGTCTGCGCCGCCGCCAGCCAACGATTCAGCGGGAAGAGCGTCACGTCCGGCGTCGTCGGCGTCAGGTCGTACCGCGGCGCCGGCTCGAGCGGCGGCGCCTCCAGGCGACGGTCGTCCTGGCGGCGAACGTCGGCGGCGACCACCGGCGCGGCGCGAGGACGCACGACGAGGAACCCCTGGCCCTCGAGCTGGCCGTATGCGTCGCTGACGACCCCGCGAGAGACGCCGAGCGCGCCTGCCAGCGCCCGCGAGGCGGGGAGGCGCACGCCCTCGCGCAGCGCTCCGCGAGAGGATCGCGTCGCGGAGCGTCCGCTCGAGCGCACGCCGGAGCGTCTCATCCGCGCGAGGTTCGAGGGTCAGCCATCTGGCCTCATCGACGTCCAGGTCTGTGGCTCTTTCCATGAGGCCAGTATTGCGGCACCATCGCCGGCGTGCACCAGGCGATCGTCGAGCTGCGCCAGTACACGCTTCGGCCCGGCCGGCGCGACGAGCTGATCGAGCTCTTCGATTCGGCTCTCGTCGAGCCGCAGGAGGACGACGGAATGAGCGTGATCGGCCAGTTCCGCGACCTCGACCGGCCCGACCGGTTCGTCTGGCTGCGCGGTTTCCCCAGCATGGACGAGCGCAAGGCGAGCCTCGAGAGCTTCTACACGGGGCCGGTCTGGAAGGCCCACCGCGCAGCGGCCAACGCGACGATGCTCGAGACCGACGACGTCCTCCTCCTGCGGCCCGCCGCTCCCGAGTCCGCGTTCACGCTCGACGGCGCGACCCGAGGCGCCGACCCGCGCGGCGACGGTCCCGGGTTCGTGGCGGTGACCATCCTCGACCTCGACGGCTCCGATCCGCGGCAGCTCTTCGACCGCGCCGTCGCACCGTGGGTCGCCGGGAGCGGCGGCTCGATCCTCGGCCGGCTCGTCACGGAGCCGAGCCCGAACACCGTCCCGGCTTTGCCGGTGCGCGAGGGCGAAAACGTCCTCGTCTGCGTCGCGGGGTACGCCGAAGCACCGGCACTCGAGCGCGCGCCAGGGAAGCTGTTGCGCCTGGTGCCGACCTCGCGCTCGCTACTCCACGGACGCTCGCCCGCAGGCGACTCGACGAAAGGAGACCCATGACTCAGCAAGCAACCGAGCTGCCGTCCACCGAGCTCGACGGCCGTCACGACTTCGACTTCCTCTTCGGCCGGTGGAAGGCCGCGAACCGCAAGCTCGAGGATCCCCTGGCCGACGAGCCGACGACGTGGCTCGAGTTCGAGGCCGCGCTCGAGAACCTGCCGATCCTGGACGGGCTCGGCAACGTCGACCTCTACACGGCGCCGGACTTCCCCGGCCGCGGCCGGTATCACGGTTTCGGGCTGCGCCTGTTCGACCCGGGCGAGGGCGTGTGGCGGATCTGGTGGGCCTCGAACCCCGGCACGGGCCAGCTCGACACGCCTGTGGTCGGCCGCTTCAGCGACGGCGCCGGCCGGTTCGAGTGCGACGACACGATCGGCGGGCGCGACCTCAGGGTGCGCTACGAGTGGAGCGACATCACGCCGACGTCGGCGCGATGGGAGCAGTCGTTCTCGTTCGACGGCGGGGCGACGTTCGAGAGCAACTGGGTGATCGAGCTGACCCGGGCCGCCTGACCCTCAGAACGACGACGGCCCGCCGGAGGCGGGCCGAGGTCTGGGTGAAGCGGGGAGCCACCCCGCGCACGATTGAGAGTCGCCCCAACAACGTAGCGGACGCTGCGTGCCCAGCCTCGGCATCGACTCCGGTTGCGCGGAGGGCGCCGGACTCGAACCGGAACCGGCGGCGAGCCGGTCGCAGCGACTCTCTATCGCGCATCTCGCCTCGAGATTTCACCCTCCGCCCCAACGAGGCTAGGGCTGGCTTCCGTGATCGGAGGAGGTCGCTACGGATTCGTTTCAGAGTCGGCACGCATGCGTGCCTCCCGCCGCGCGAGGTACCCGAGGACCTCGAGCGACGGGATGATGACCGCGACGATCCAGAAGATCGCGCTGAGGCCGTAGTCCGGGACGGCCGCGGTCTCGATTGCGGCCAGGAGCGTCAGAACCGCGGCGAAGCCGACGACCGTGCTCCCGCTCGCGCGCGGCATCGGCCCGCGCGCCCGGCCGAACACCCGCGCCGTGACCGGGAGGACGACCAGGAGGAACCCGGCCAGCACGGCCAGCGGCGGCCAGAACGAGTCCGAGAGGCGGTCGACGACGCCGAGGGCAAGGAGCAGCGCGGCGTAGAAGCCGAGCCGGACGAGGATCGGGAGCTCGCCGACGGTCACGAGAGCCGGACGAGCACCACGCCGCCGGCGAGCAGCAGCACGCCCACGACGCGCAGCGCGGTGATCGGCTGCTCCTCGAAGCCGACCCAGCCGTAGTGGTCGACGAGCAGCGAGGCGATCGCCTGCCCGGCGAGGATCAGCGCGACGAGCGTCGCCGCACCCAGCTTCGGCGCCGTCACGATCGACCCGAGCACGTAGAAGGCACCCAGCAAACCGCCGATCCAGACCCACCAGGGAGCGTCGCCCGCCCGGTCGGGCCAGCCGCGGGCGACCAGCACCGCTGCGACGAACAACCCGAGAGCGCCGACGACGAACGAGACGAGCGCGGCCCGCAGCGAGCCGCCGACCCAGGTCGCGAGCTGCGCGTTGATCCCGAACTGGATCGGCAGCATCGCGCCGGCCGCGAGCGCGAACACCACGTAGCCCCAGATTGCCACGGAGGGGCTTTCAAGAGAAAATGGCTGTTTCCCTGCCCGTCCACGGAGGAGGCACCATGCTCGACTTCGGCGTCACCGTCCTGCCCGACCCGCCACACTCGCGCTTCTTCGAGCTGGTCGAGGAGACGGAGAAGCATGGGTTCGACTACGCGTGGACCTACGACTCCCACATCCTCTGGCAGGAGTCCTACGCGACCCTTCCGGTCGCGGCGATGAAGACCGAGAAGGTCAAGCTCGGCCACTTCGTGACGAATCCGGGCATCCGCGACCCGACGATCACGGCCAGCTGGTACGCGACGATGCAGGACCTCTCGAACGGACGCATGGTGATGGGCATCGGCCGCGGAGACTCCTCGCGCCGCGTCGTCGGCCTCAAGCCGGTGAGGGTGGCGGAGTTCGAGGCTCGCTGCCAGATGATCAAAGACCTGATGAACGGCCGTCCGGTCGAGTGGAACGGCAAGGAGCTCAAGCTCGAATGGGTGCGAGAGGAGCTGCCGGACATCCCGATGTGGGTCGCCGGCTACGGGCCGAAGGCGCTCGCGGTTGCCGGCAGGGTCGCCGACGGCGTGATCATCCAGCTCGCCGACCCGAAGATCATCCAGTGGATCATGGACACGGCCCGAAAGGCCGCGGAGGAGGCGGGCCGCGATCCCGCGGAGCTCAAGTGCATCGTCGGCGCGCCGAGCCACATCACGGACGACCTTGCCGAGGGTCGTGACCAGGTCCGCTGGTTCCCGGCCATGGTCTCGAACCACGTGATGGACCTGATCGAGCGCTACGGCTGGGACTCCGACATCCCCGAGGCGCTCACCGACTTCGTCAAGGCGCGGAAGTTCTACGACTACAAGGACCACAGCCGCGTCGGCGCGGCGCACGGCGAGTTCGTCACGGACGAGATCTGCGACCGCTTCACCGTGATCGGCAACACGGAGCAGGTGACCGCGAAGCTGAAGGAGCTCGAGTCCGTCGGCGTCGACCAGTTCAACATCTATCTCATGACGGAGGGACAGCAGCGAACTATGGACACCTACGGCAAGGACATCATCCCCGCGTTCTCGCAGGTGGCGGCGTAATGGCCCGGGAAGTGCGAATCCAGGGCACCGAGGGGACGCGCCAAGATCCGCAGACCTCTGGGCGGTCGTCGCCTAGCATCTGAGGCAACGCATCATCACGTCTGGCGATCTACTTCTTCCACTGGTCGGTTTGGACTCTGATCATCACGCGGCATCGATGGCTTGTACTGGGACTACAGACGTGCGAAGGAGATCGAACAGCCTCGGGACGAGCCCCGGAACGCTCGCTCATCTGGCGGTCACGCTCGGCCCGCTGCGTCATGGCGTTCGTGATCCCATCAGAAGTCGCGGAAGATGTACACGACAGGCGGGTCAGGACCCGCCTGTGACCGGGCTGGACCGGCCTGTGGCTCTTTCCGTTCGGAGTTCGCTCATTCCGGCGGTCGTTCGGTTCGTGAAGGTGCAGGGAGCACTGAACAGATACTGGGCCGGTACGGCTCGCGAAGCCGCCCCTGCTCAAGCCTGACTCAGAGCAGGCCGAGCAGCTCCGTTGGCAGAGCTGGGCGGCCTGAACGCCGTTTCGGAGACGGAGGCGGGCGCCGCGGCCTAGGACGCGCGGACGTACAGCCGGGCGAGCTGGGCGAGGATCGACTCCTCGGGCGAAGCGACGAACTCCGCGGCGCGGAGGACCGACCGCGCGCCGTCGATCGCCGCGTCGTCGCTCGGGATCTGCGAGAGCGACGACCGGCAGTCCACGGACGAATCCGATCGGCAACGACCGGAAGCTCCGCGCGTGGTCGACCGGAAGCAGTCTCGCCGCCGCCGGATCGACGGGGAGGGAGGCGACGTCGAGGAAGGGGAGACCCCGCTGAGCCGCCACGATCCGGACGACGTCGACCGAGGTGACGAGCCCGTACTCGATCAGCACCTCGCCGAGGCGCTTGCCCGTCTCCCGCGCCGTGCTCAACGCGAGGTGGAGCTCCGCCGCGTCGAGGAGACCCGCCTCTGCCAGGAGCGCGCCGAGCGGCTCGCGGCGGGCTTCGTACACCCGCTGAGCCAGCAGCTCCGCCAGGACCCCGTTCGGGCTGACCGACTCCGGCGAGACGAGCACGAGCTCCGGCGAGAGATCGCGCCGCGCCTGGGCGGGCGGCTCGGGCGTGAGCGTGCTGATGAGCTCGAGCCGCGCGCGCAGCCCGGTTCCGAACTCCTTCAGGGGTGCCTGATCCTCACCGAGGCAGGCAGCTGTGCTCGCTTGCAGCCGCATTACGATTTCTTTATGGAAGTCTAGGACCGGCGGCTCCTGCGGGCCTCCCCCTTTCCAGGTACACGCACGTCTCGCGGTCTAGGCATGGCTTAACGCAAGGCCAACACGCCGCGGCGTAGTGTCTAGTCCTATGAGGACTAGTCGCGCCATTCGCCCTCGCACCCGAGCGCTCACGACGACCGAGTTCGCCGTCCTGACCGTGCTCACGGTCGAGACGCAGTGGCAGGCCCTGTCCGGTTACGACCTCCTGAAGATCGTGGAGCGAACGGTCGGCTACCTCTGGAAGCCGACGAAGAGCCACCTCTATGCGGTGCTGCCGCGGTTGGTCGAGCGCGGCCTCGCAACCCGCCGAAGCGCCCCCGGTGAGAAGGGGCCTGAACGCCAGCTCTACCGCGTCACGAAGAAAGGTGAGCAGGTCGCTCGAGCCTGGCTCGAGGAGCTGACCCCGGGCGACAGCGACCTCTTCTACCTCAAGGTCTTCTACGGCGGCCTCCAGAGCCGCGAGGCGCTCATCGAGCACTACCGCCAGCACCGGAAGGAGCGCCTCGCGATGCTCGCCGAGTTTCGGGCGATCCAGAACGACCGCCAGGGCCACAACTACTTCCACTACTTCCTGCTCAAGCTCGGGATCGAGCGCGCGGAACACGACGTGCGCTGGGCCGAGGAGACCCTGAAGGAGCTCGAACGTGATGAAGCCGCTTAAGACCGCCGTTGCGATCATCGCCGTCGTCTGCGTCGGGGGCGTGGGAGCCGAAGCGCAGCCGGCTGCGAGCCCGAACGGAAGCTGGGCGGGCACCGTGCAGTTCCTGCGGCCGGGTGGGCCGCAACCCTTCACGGCCTCGGTCGAGCTTCGCGGGCGGCGCGCTGTCGTCGCCTTCGGTCCGGGCCACTCCGCCCGGACGGAAGTCGCCGCGCGCGTATCTCGCAACCGCGTCCGTCTGACCCTTCCGGGACGTCTCTGGCCGCTGACGCTCGATGGCCGCGTTCGCGGCCGGGTGTTCGCCGGAACCGTGCGCCAGGGGCCGGTGCGCGGCCGGTTCCGGCTGCGCAGGGCCGCGCCGCTCGAGGGCGCATCGATCGGCCTCTACCGCTTCGCCGACGGCCGCCCGCTCGGGATCGTCCAGGGCATCGGCCCCCGGGTGAGCGGGCTCTACGACGACGGCGAGATCCGCGGGCTCTTCCAGACCGGCCGCGGCCGGTACGTGGTCGGTGCCGGCTGGGGCACGAGGAACCCGACGGTCGGAACGGCCGCGTTCACCGCCTCGGGCGTGGTCTATCGCGGCGCGCAGGCGACGAGGGTCCGGCTCCGTCAGCAGGAGGTCTGGGTCCGGAGTGGCCGCGCGTATCTCGCCTGCACGCTGACGATCCCGCCGGGCCAGGGTCGCCGGCCGGCGCTGACGTTCGCTCACGGAGCGGGGGAGGCGCCGCGCTGGCAGAACCTGCTCATCGGTCTATACGCGAACCACCTCGGCCTCGTCACGCTCGCGTGCGACAAGCGCGGGGTCGCCCAGTCGGGCGGTGACTACCCGGGCGAGTTCCCGAGCACGCCAACGGTCGACCAGTACGCCCGCGACACCGAGGCGCAGGCACGGTTCCTCGCTGCGCAGCCGGAGGTCGACCCGGCCCGCGTCGGCGTCGCCGGCGGGAGCCAGGCCGGTTGGATCATGCCGCTCGCCGCGAGCCGCGAGCGGGCGATCCGCTACATGATCGGGCTCGTCTCGCCGACGCTCACGCAGGGACAGACCGACCTCTGGGCCAATCTGAACGGCCAGGGGCAATCGCTGCCGACACGGACGGACGAGGACATGGAGGCGGAGGTTCGCGCGTCAGCGCCCAGCGGCGTCGACCCGATGCCCGCGATTCGCGCGATGCAGATCCCGGCCGTCTGGCTGTTCGGCGCCAAGGACCGGACCGTCCCTTCGCGGCTCTGCATCGAGCGACTCGATCCGGTGGCGCGCGAGCCCGGCCGGGACTTCACCTACGTGAACTTCCCGGGCGGGAACCACGGGTTGATCCTGACCGCGAACGGGCTCCAGGCTGAGGCCCAACGCTCCAACCGCTTCGTCGAAGGCCTCTACCCGTCGATCCGTGCCTGGCTCGTCGCCCGAAATCTCACAGGATCCTTAGCCGCCTCCTAGGGAGTTCTCAGGTCGAGCCGGTTGGGTGGAGCCGTCCACTCCTTCAAGGAGGTTGCAAATGACAAGGCTCACCACCGTCGCCGTCCTCTCGCTGGCCGCGCTCCTCACGGTCGGTGCGACGACCGCGGCGGCCAACCGCGGCGGGCCGGGTGCCTCGGCCCGCGGTCCTGGTGCCCACGGCGTTGCCGTCGGCGCGCTTGTCACCGAGGCGGCGAAGAAGCTCGGCGTCACACGGTCGGCTCTGAAGAGGTCGATCGTCGAATCGGCGGAAGCCGAGATCGACGCTGCTGTCGAGGACGAGTCGATCGACGCCGACGAGGCGGCCTACCGGAAGGCGGAGGCGCGCGAGAATCTCCGCTACGCCTACCGCCTGAGCCGGGCGCGCACCGTGGCCTCGAACCTGGGGATCACGACGGCAAAGCTGAACAGCGGCTTCCGCGCCGCGCGCGGGACGCTGATCCTCAGGCGCATCGACGAGGCCGTCGAGGACGGCGACCTCGACGAGGAGGAAGCGGCCGAGCTCGAGGACGAGCTCGAGAACGCGACGCTGCCGGGCTACAAGCCGGCCGGCCGGGGCTTGGGCGGGCCCGGCGGGTGCCGCGGCAGGCGCTAGACCCCCGACTCGGAGGGCCCGTGACGCGCTGCGGGCCCTCCGGCGATCGTCCCCAGAGCCTCGCCGAGTGTGCGCAAGGCGGAACGGACGCGCGGGAGCTCCGCTGCTCCTGAGCCCGCAGACAGCGACTCCCAGCGCTGCTGCTCGGTGTCGCCGTACAGGAGACTCGTCGCGAGCCGGACCCGAAGACCCGCGTCGTCTCCGAAGGCGGAGCCGGGGAGCACGGCGATCGCGAACTCGTCCAGCAGCTGCTCGGCGAGCTCGACGCTCGTCCTCACTCCGCGCTCGGCGAGCGGCTCGCTGAGCGGCGCGAAGTCGGGGTAGAGGTAGAACCCCGCCCTCGGCGGCCGGCAGGCGAGTCCGGCGCCGGCGACGACGTCGAATGCCGCCCGGCTGACGGTTCGGTGCAGCTCGCGTGCTGCGCCGACGAACTCGACCAGCTCCGCAGGCTCGTCGTAGGCGACGGCGGCTGCGGCGTCGATCGGAGCGGCGAGACAGGACCAGACCTCGCTCGCCACCGACTTGACGTCCTCGGCCAGGCGGCGCCCGGCATCGTCGGCCGGCACGCGCAGCACCCCCACACGCCAGCCGCCGAGCGCGTGCGACTTGCTGAGTCCCGACGTCACGACCACGTTGTCGGGATCGACTGTCGCGGCGCTCACGAACTCGTCCGGCGCATGCGCCAGTTCGGCGTAGATCTCGTCGGAGACGACCTGAAGGCCGTACCGGCGGGCGATGTCGAGGACGGACCCGAGGAGCTCGGTGCTCGCGAACGTTCCCGTCGGGTTGTCGGGGTGCGTGAGGACGAGGATGCGCGGGTCGAGCCCACGGCCGCTCCCCAGTGAGACGGTCTCCTCGAGCAGCGCCGGGTCGGGAACGCCGCCGGCCTCGGCCGGGATGTCGAGGCGGAGGACCTGCTTGCCTGCGAGGCGCGCCTGAGGCTCGTAGCTCACCCAGGCGGGCCGCGGCAGCACGAGATCGCCGTCGAGGGTCGCGAGCAGGGCGAACAGGAGCGCCTTGCTCCCCGGCCCGACGAGGACCTGCTCGGGCTCGGTCTCGAGGCCGCGCCGGGTGAAGTAGCCGGCGACGCTCGACCGAAGCGTGGCGCTGCCGGCCACCGAACCGTAGGCGTTGGCTCCACTCGAACGTTCGAGCGCCTCGCGCAAAAGGGGATGCACCGGAAGCCCGGCCTCGCCGAAGCCGAGGTGCACGACACGCTCTCCCCGTGCGCGCCGGAGACGGACGGCCTCGTTGATCGCGAGCGTCGGCGAGAGTGCGCCGGTCATCGCCGTCGCCGGCGGATGACCTCGGCCGTGATCAGCGTTCCCGCGACGGTGAGGACGAGGACGAGGGCCTTCTTCCCCTGCAGCTTCGACTCGCCGCTCGCGCGCTCGCGCATCTCGACGGGGATCTCGTCGACGCGCAGCCCCTCCTCGTGCAGGCGTAGGACCGCTTCGACCTCGGGCGAGCCGCTCTCGTACGGCCTGGCCAGGATCGGCAGCGCGCGTGCGTTGACGGCGTACATGCCGCTCGTGGCGTCGTGAAACGGCCGGTCGAGCGCGACCTCGATCGACCGTCGGAGGAGGCCGGACCCGAACCGGCGCGCCGGGCTCGACTCGTACCGCTCGCGTGAGAACCCGTTACCGCCGGCCGTCGCGAAGCGTGAGCCGACCGCGACGTCGCACTTGCCGGAACGGACGACCTCGAGCAGGCTCCGGAGCTCCGTGACGGGATGCTGGCCGTCGGCGTCGATCCGGCCGCAGTAGGCGTACCCGTGCTCGGCGGCGTAGCCGTACCCGGCCGCGATCGCCGCTCTCAGCCCGCGGTTCTCGGGGAAGGACAGGACGTCCGCGCCCTGCTCGCGCGCGAGGTGCGGGGTCCGGTCGGTCGAGCCGTCGTCCACGACGAGCACGTCGACCTCGGGAAGCTCCTTCCGGAGCTCCTGCAGCACGCCGGTGAGGTTCTGCTCCTCGTTCCACGCCGGAACGAAGACGAGCGTGTCGCCGCGCTTCTCCACGGCCGGATAATCGCAGCGTGGTCGCGCGGGCTGCAGAGCGTCTCGTCTGGGCCGTGGAGACGATGGCCGTCGAGCCGGCCGACCGCGTGCTCGAGATCGGGTGCGGCCACGGGGTCGCCGTCTCCCTCGTCTGCGAGCGGCTCACCGAGGGGAAGATCACCGCGATCGACCGCTCGCCGAAGATGATCGAGGCGGCGCGGAAGCGGAACCGCGAGCACCTCGCCTCGGGTCGGGCGGAGCTGGTCCTGGCCTCCCTCGACGAGGCCGACCTCGGCCGGGAGAGGTTCGACAAGGTCTTCGCCGTCCACGTGCGCTCGCTGTGGGATCGGCCGGGCGAGCTCGACGTCGTTCGCGGCTGGCTGGCGCCGGGCGGGACGCTTTCTCTCTTCCACCAGGAGCCCGGCTGGGTGACCAGGAGAAGGCCGCGAGAGTTCGCCGACCGTCTGGCGCGGATCCTCGAGGAACACGGGTTCTCGGTCGCCGACGTGGTGACCGGTCAGACTCGGCCGGCTCTCAGCGTCGGCGTGATCGCTCAGCTCTCCTCGTGAAGGTAGGCGAGAACCGCGAGAACGCGTCGGTGGTAGGCAATGCCCGCGTCGACCCGGGTCTACCCGCGGCCGTGCCATTCGAGGGAGGATCGAAGGCGTCGGTCCTGGGCGCTACGACGACTCGCGGATGGTGCCGGTGAACTCGTTGTCATAGCCGGGTCATCGCTCGTCACCGGCGTAGGTCGTCGATGCCGGCGTCTCGGCTCGGCCGATGAAGAACGGGATGTTCGCTCGACCTGCCGACGCCACCTGTTCACCGTCGATGAAGAAGTCGCCCCTTCCGCCGGCTCCGGCACCTGCCGCCGTCGTAATGAACTCTACCAAGCGTGACCGCGCCGAGTGAGGATTCGGCGTTTTCAGATGGTGGGAATAGACGCGTATGCCGTTCGTTTGGGTGACGTATGAGCATGGACGGCCGTAGCCGCTGGCTGGCGCTCATCGTCCTGTGTCTCGGCGATCTGATGATCGTCCTCGACGGGACGATCGTGAACGTCGCGCTGCCCTCGATCCGCGAGGACCTCGGGTTCTCGCAGGAGTCGCTGGCCTGGGTCGTCAACGCGTACCTGCTCACCTTCGGCGGGTTCCTGCTCCTGGGCGGTCGGCTCGGCGACCTCTTCGGCCATCGCCGCCTCTTCCTGATCGGGATCACGCTCTTCACCGCAGCCTCGCTTGCCTGCGGCATCGCGAACTCGCAGGAGACGCTGATCGTGGCGCGGGCCGTGCAAGGCCTCGGCGGCGCGGTCGTTTCCGCCGTCGCGCTCTCGCTGATCATGACCCTCTTCACCGAGCCGGCCGAGCGCGCGAAGGCGATGGGCGTCTTCGGCTTCGTCCTCTCCGGCGGCGGCACCGCCGGCGTGCTGCTCGGCGGGATCATCACGGACACGCTTGCCTGGAACTGGATCTTCCTGATCAACCTCCCGGTCGGGATCGCCGTCTTCGCGCTGACGTTGGCGCTGCTGCCCGGGGGGCCGGGGCATGCCACCGGCCGCGTCGACATCGCCGGTGCCGTCACCGTGACCTCGTCGCTGATCCTCGCCGTCTACGCGATCGTGAACGGCAACGACGCGGGCTGGACGTCGCTGCAGACGCTCGGCCTGCTCGGCGTCGCCGCAGCGTTGATGGCGACCTTCCTCGCCATCGAGCTGCGCGTGTCCGCGCCGCTGATGCCGCTCGGGCTCTTCCGGATTCGCAACATCTCGAGCGCGAACATCGTCGGTGTGCTGATGGCCGCCGGGCTGTTCGCCTACTTCTTCATGTCGGCCCTCTACCTCCAGCTGATCCTCGGCTACAGCCCGCTCGAGGTCGGGCTCGCGTACCTGCCGTCGACCCTGCTCTGGGGAGCGTCGTCGCTGCTGCTCTCCGACCGGCTCGTCATGCGCTACGGCATCAAGACGCCGCTCGTCGCCGGCCTCGGGCTGATGACGCTCGGCCTCCTGCTCCTGGCGCGGACGCCGGTCGACGGGAACTTCTTCGTCGACGTGCTTCCCGGCCACGGTCGCGATCGGGCTCGGCGCCGGCATCGGGTTCAACCCGCTGCTGCTCGCCGCGATGAGCGGTGTCGGCCAGAGCGAGGCCGGGCTTGCCTCCGGCATCGTCAACACGGCGTTCATGATGGGCGGCGCGCTGGGGCTCGCGGTCCTCGCCAGCCTCGCGGCCTCTCGCACGGAGAGCCTGGAAGCGTCAGGCGACGGTCCGCTCGAGGCGCTGCTCGGCGGCTACCACGTGGCGTTCCTCGTCGGCGCGATCTTCCTCGTCGCCTCGGCCGCAGTCGCCGGTTTGCTCCTGCGCCCACTCGCAGGCGTCGACGCCCACGCCGGGGAGGAAGCGCACGGAGTCCCGGCTACGGCCGAAGCGGACTAGGTACGGAGTGCTCGGCCGCCGCCCTCGAGCGGCAGGCCGGCGTCGATCCACGCGCGCTTGCCGCCGGCGTAGTGGAGGACGTTGCGATAGCCCAGCTCGACGAGCCGGCCGGCGACGATGATCGACGCATCGCAGGTGACGTCTGCGCAGTAGACGACGACCACCGTGCTCGGATCGGGGATCCGCCACGGCGACCGGTCGTCAACCCATTCCGGCGGGAGGTTGATGGCGCCGGGGAGGTGGGAGTGCGCGTAGGACATCGGCGCCAACGCGTCCACGAGCACGAACTCGTCGCCGCTCTCGATCTTCTGCCGGAGCTCGTCGCGGCTGATCTCCTGCACGGCTGTCGCCACGCCCTCAGCTTGCCTGCTGCCGGTCTCCAACGCTGATAGAGTAAGCGATATCAACCGTCGAACCTTCGTGGCTGGAACTGTCGCAGCGGGCATCGCAATCCCGGCATCCGGGCTCGGCGTCGCGAAGGCGTTGAGCGACGACGAGGCCCGGACGCTGCCCGATCGCCCGCTCCGCATGCCGCAGGACGGCCTCGTACGAGCGGCCTTCCTGATCGGCCCCGGCGTCAACGTGATCGACACTGCGGGCCCGTGGGAGGTGTTCCAGGACGCGGCGGTCACGACGGGCGGCTCGCCGCCGTTCGAGCTGTACACGGTCGCCGAGACGATCGACCCGGTCGAGGCGAGCGCCGGCCTGACGATCGTCCCCGACTACGACTACGCGTCGGCGCCGCAGCCGAACCTCGTCGTCGTCCCGGCCCACCAGTCCTCGCCGGCCACGCTGGGCTGGCTCCGGCGGGCGGCGCGAAGAACCGACGTCGTCATGTCGGTGTGCACCGGAGCGTTCGTGCTCGGAGAGGCGGGGCTCCTCGACGGGCGCACGGCGACGACCCACCACGGCTCCTTCGACCAGTTCGAGACGAGCTTCCCGAAGGTCGAGCTCGTTCGCGGGCCGCGGTTCGTCGAGCACGACGACGTCGCGACCGCCGGCGGCCTGACGTCGGGGATCGACCTCGCCCTGCGCGTGGTCGAGCGCTACCTCGGCCGCCCGGCTGCGGCCGGAACCGCGAGCTATATGGAGCACGAGAGCAGCCGCTGGCGCTCCGCCTGAGCCCCGGCCGACGGGGCGGGTAGGGTCGCCTCGTACGTGTCAGAGCTCCAAGCCCGCTGCGACCTCCTCCGATCGCT
Source organism: uncultured Actinomycetes bacterium (assembly GCA_963782765.1). Classification (GTDB taxonomy): domain Bacteria; phylum Actinomycetota; class Thermoleophilia; order Gaiellales; family Gaiellaceae; genus JACDAN01. Next base: position 133,580 of record CAWALC010000004.1, on the reverse strand, counting down.
GCACGTCCCCGGCGATCCGCTCGTGCTCCCGAACGCGTGGGACGCCGGCTCGGCGCAGGCAGTCGTCGCCGCCGGCTTCCCCGTCGTGGCGACGACGAGCAGCGGCGTCGCGAGAGCGCTCGGCTTCGAGGACGAGGAGCGCGCGCCGGCGGCGGAGATGCTCGCCGCGGCGGCGCGGATCGCCGACGCGGTCGACGTACCCGTCACTGTCGATGCGGAGTCGGGCTACGGGATGGAGCCGGCCGAGCTCGTCACGGCGCTGAGGGACGCAGGCGCGGCCGGCTGCAACCTCGAGGAGACGAACCACGCTTCCGGCTCGCTCCGTGAGCCCGAAGAGCAGGCGGGCCGGCTCACGGCAGTGCGCGAGGCCGCGTCCGCCGCCGGCTACGGCCTCGTGATCAACGCCCGGATCGACGTGTTTCTCGCCGGCGGCGACCACGACGCTCTGGTGCCCGACGCGCTTCGCCGCGCTCGTGCGTACCGCGACGCCGGCGCCGACTGCGTCTACCCGATCGGGCTCGCGGCGCCCGCTCCGCTCGCGGCCTTCATTGCCGGGTTCGACGGCGCCGTCAACATTCTCGCGGCGCCCGAGGAAGACGGCCGCGTCGCCGAGCTCGCGGGCCTCGGCGTGGCACGGATCAGCTTCGGCGGCTACCTGCACCGCCGCGCGATGGAACAGTTCGGCACCTCGCTCAGCGCCCTCGTCGAAAGGAGAAACGGCTAGGTTCGCGCCGCCCGCGTGCCGTCCGACGGAACCGCAAATGTTTGCCAATGCCGCACCCTCTCGTAGGGTGGGCAGCGTCTGCGGCCGCGCTGCTCACAGTCGTGAGCATTCCGTCATGCCCGCCGTGAGGTAATGCAGCGATCGGCGCGGCGAAACCAGATCCTGGTCACGGTCGTCCTCACGGCCGCGCTCCTCGCAGGCGTGGCCGCGGTCGCGCTCTCTCGCACCGTGGTGAGCGAGGAGCACGAGCGGACCGACGCGCGACTCTCGGCGGAGCTCGCCGGCGCCGTCCGCTCCGTGGACGGCCTCGCACAGGAGGCTCGTGACCGCGCCGTCAGGCTCGCCGCCAGCCGGGAGGTCCAGCGGGCAATGGCCGAGGGCGACACTGCGTCCCTCAGGCGAATCGCCGATCGAACGTCGGAGGTCAGCTTCGAGACGGACGGGCGGACGGTCGCAGGCGCCGAGAACGTCGGCCCGCTCGGCGTCTCGGCGGCGGTCGTCGCGCGAGGGCGGCAGCTCGGCCGAGTCGTCGTCGACGTGCCGGTCGAGGCCGTCGCGGCGAGAACGGCACTCGCTCCTGGGGATCGACTCGTCGCCGGACGCGTCGACACGCTGGAGCCGTCGCCGGCCACGCTCCGGATCGACGGCCGCAGGTACCGCGCCGTGTCGACGCCCGGCGGCCCCACGCGCCTCAGCGCGCTCGCGCCGTACGAGCCGATCGCGGACGCCATCAGCGAGCGCCGCCTGCGCGTCCTGCTGGCGGTGCTGGCGTCATTTGCCACCGTGGTGCTCGTGGCGTTTCTCGTCGCACGGATCGGCCGCCGGCCCACGCAGCAGCGCCTCCGGCGGACCGGCGACGAGCCCCCGATCACGCGCAGCGGACGGAGGACGCGCGAGGCGGCCGAGCTGGTCGGGAACGTGCTCGCGGCCGGACACGACGTGGATGCGCTTCTCCCCGTGATCCTCGAGACCGCAGTCGCGGTCACGGGCGCCACGAGCGCGCGGCTGGTCGCCGAGGGATCCGAGCTTGCGCGCTCGGGCTCGTCCCAGGACGCGGGGCCGCCGCTCGCAATCGCCCTTTCGGCCGACGATGCGAGCGGCGCGATGCTCGTCCTCTACCCGCCGCCCGGCGGCGGCTTCGACGACGACGCGATCCAACTCGCCGAGTGGCTCGCCGGCCGGGCCTCGATCGCGCTCCAGAACGCGCATCTCCATCGGTTGACGCGCCAGCTGGCTTCCACCGACGAGCTCACCCAGCTCGCCAACCGCCGCCACTTCGACGAGGCCCTCGGCGCCGAGGTCGTCCGCGCCGAGCGCTTCCGCGACCCGGTCGCAGTCGTCGTGGCGGATCTCGACAACTTCAAGGACGTCAACGACCGCTACGGCCACGACGTCGGCGATCTCGTTCTGCGAGCGTTCGCGTCGGTGATCCGCGAGAAGGTTCGGGACGTCGACCTCCCCGCTCGGTACGGCGGCGAGGAGTTCACCGTCCTGCTCCCGGCCACCGACGCGGAGGGCGGCCGCCAGCTCGCGGAGCGCCTGCGGATCGCGGCCGAGGAGCTGTCGGTCGACGTCGGCGACGGCAGGATCGTCCGCCTGACCTCGAGCTTCGGCGTCTCGAGCTTCCCGGAGGAGCGGTCGGCGCCCGGGCTCATGCGCGCCGCCGACCGGGCTCTCTACCGGGCCAAGGCGGCGGGCAAGAACGCGGTCGTGGTCGCCGATCGCGAAGCGGCGAGGATCCCGTGACGTCCGGCCACCGCGATAGCGTCGCGCGCTGCCGGTACTGCGGAAAGGAAATCGATGTTCGGCGATTCCAGGTCGTCGTAATGGGTAGGGCATACGACAGCACTGAGTGCGCCCTCCTCGACGCCGCCGGCCAGCCTTCGTTGCGGAGTGGAGCCGCGCCGCTTCGCGCCGTGGGCTTGAAGCGCCGATGATGGCGAGTTTCCGCATCTGGATCGCCGTTGCGGCGAATGTCGCCGTCGCTGCGATCTCGCTGTCGGGCTCGGCGTGGCTGTGGTCGAGGGTCAGCGAGTCCACCGTGCCGCTCGAGCCGGTCCCTCCGCTGCCGCCACTCGTCTCGGAGGTCAGCGTTCCCTTCGACACCGAGTCGATCCAGCCGGCGCCGCGAGCGCCCCAGGCGCTGACGAGACCGCGTCCCGCGGCCAGGACGCGCAGGCAGGCGCAGGCGGGCCGGCGGGTCGTGAGGGTCAGATTCGTTCCGCGCTCGACCCCTCCACCGGCGGCTCCCTCGGCTCCCTCGGCTGCTGTCGGCGAGCCCAGCGAGACGCCCACCAGGACCCGGCCGAGGAAGCGCCGGCTACCGAAGCCGCGGCCCGCTCCCAGGCAGCCTCAGCCGCAGCCGCAGCCGCAGCCCCCGGCTCCGCAACCGCCGACGCCCCAGCCGGCGCCGCAGCCGCCGACGCTCCCGCCGGCGCCGCAGCCTCCGCCGTTCCCGCCGCCCGGAGACGATGACGACGACGACGATGACGGCGGCGGCGGCGATCACGACGACGATGACGGCGGCCACGGCGACGACGACGACGATCGCGGCGGCAGGCACCGCGGCGATGACGACGACGACCACGGCGACCGCGGCAAGAGGAAGAAGCACCACCGAGAGAAGCACCACCGGGGCGAGAAGCGTTCCCACGGCGCCAAGAAGCACAGGCATGCGAGCAAGCCCAAGAAGTCGAAGAAGGAGAAGCGCCACCGGCGCGACAAGGACCGGCGCGACCACGACGGGCGCGGAAACGACGACAGCCGCCGCGGGCACGACGACGACGACGATTAGCTAGCGACCGGCGCGATGAGTTTCCCGCCCGGCGACCGTCATAGTCGTATGGGGCAGGTGATCGAGCCGGGCGTCGCAGCCGCGCAGGCCGGGGACGAGGCGGCGTTCGCGGCGCTCGCCGAGCCCTACCGGCGGGAGCTCCAGGTGCACTGCTACCGGATGCTCGGCTCGTTCGAGGACTCCGAGGACCTCGTGCAGGAGACGTTCCTCCGGGCCTGGCGGAACCGGAGCAGCTTCCAGGGGCGCTCGACGTTCAGGGCCTGGCTCTACCGGATCGCGACGAACGCGTGCCTCGACGCTCTCGAGCGGCGCCCCCGCTCGATTCCCCCGACGGGGAACGCGGCGGATATCGCCTGGCTCCAGCCGTTCCCGGACCGGCTGCTGGACGGGGTCGCCCCGAGCGACGACGAGCCCGAATCAGCGGTCGTCTCGAAGGAGACGATCGAGCTCGCGTTCCTCGTCGCCATCCAGCACCTGCCGCCGAGGCAGCGGGCGGTGCTGATCGCGAGGGACGTGCTCGACTGGTCGGCCAAGGAGACCGCCGCGCTCCTGGAGACGAGCGTCGCGTCCGTCAACAGCGCGCTCCAGCGCGCCCGGGCGACGCTCAAGGAGCATCTGCCCGAGGGCCGGCTCGAGTGGGCGCCCGAAGCGGATCCCAGCGAGGAGGAGCGGGAGCTCCTGGAGCGCTACATGGACGCGACCGACCGGGGCGACGCCGACGCGATCGTCCGGCTGCTCCGCGAGGACGCGTTCTGCGCGATGCCTCCCGCGCCGGAGTCCTACGTCGGGCGCGAGAAGATCGTCGCCTCCTGGGTGGAAGGGGGTTTTGGTCAGAGCTGGTTCGGCGACCTTCGCTCGATGCTCACCCGGGTCAACAGGCAGCCGGCGATTGCCGCGTACCACCGGAAGCCAGGAGAGACGAGCTTCCGGCCGCTGGCGCTGGACGTCCTGCGCCTCGAGGAGGGACGGGTTGCGGACATCATCGTCTTCTCGCTCGAGCCGGCCCTCGTCGAAGCACTCGGTCTCCCGCCGGAGCTCTGATGGAGTTCGAGTGCCGGGCGGTCGCGGTCGAGCCCGGCGGCACGCGGATCTACAACGAGGCGGAGTGGAGCGACGCGATCGTCGTCGTCGGCAGCGGAGAGATCGAGCTGGAAGCTCTGGGCGGAGCACGACAACGCTTCGAGTGCGGCGACGTCCTCTACCTGATCGGGCTGCCGCTCCGCTCGCTCTCGAACCGCGGCACGGAGCCGGCGGTCCTGGTCGCCGTGTCGCGGCGCTAGGAGCGCGAGGCCTGAGGAACGACGGTCGGAAGCCAGTCGCGCACCGCGGCGCCCACGGCCTCGAGGTCCGTCCTCAGGCTGTGGTCGCCCGGCACCTGCACGACCGTCCGATTCGGGGCCGGCGGTGGGATGCCGAACGGATCCCGAGCTCCCTGCACGACGAGGGTCGGGACCTTCACCGCGTCGAGCTCGGGAAGCCGGCTCGGCGACTCGCCGGTCTTACGCCGCGGCTGAAGCGGGAAGGCGAGGCAGAGGACGCCGACGGCTCCGGTCTCCTCCACGGTGCGGCACGCAACCCGCGCGCCCAGGGACCGCCCGCCGACGACGATCGGCAAGTCCTCGGGCGCGCCCGCGAGGATGTGGTCGACCACGGCCGTCCAGGCGGCGTCGAGCTGACGGGGAGGGGCGGGCGAGCGCCGCCCGGCGACCCGGTACGGCTGCTCGACGAGCGCGACGCTGACGCCCAGCGCAAGCGCAACCTCCGTCACCGTCGCGAGATCGCGTGACGCCACGCCGCCGCCGGCCCCGTGGCCCAGCACGAGCGCGGCCGACTGCTCGTCGGCCGGATGCAGGTGGACCTGAGCCGGCCCGTGCGGGGTGTCGACGGTGAGCTGCTTCACGGTCGTACTATGTCCGGATGCCCGAGGGAGTGACCGGTACAGCGACGGCGGGCGAGCTCGAGGTTCAGCTGGAGCAGTACCGGCGAGAGCTGACCGCCTACTGCTACCGGATGCTCGCGTCGCCCTTCGAGGCCGAGGACGCCGTCCAGGAGACGTTCATCCGGGCGTGGCGCGGGTTCGACCGCTTCGAGGGACGCGCAGCCTTCCGCTCGTGGCTCTACCGGATCGCGACGAACGTCTGTCTCGACATGCTGAACGGGCGCGAGCGCCGCGCGACGCCCATGGATCTCGGGCCCGCCCGCGAGCCGATCGAGGCGAACCTGCAGACCCTCCCCGAGGTCCCGTGGATCCAGCCGATTCCCGACGGGCTCGTCATGCCGGACGGAGACCCGGCCGAAGTGGCGGTGGCCCGCGAGACGATCAGGCTCGCCTTCGTCGCCGCCCTCCAGCACCTGCCGCCCCGCCAGCGCGCCGTGTTGATCCTCTGCGAGGTGCTGCGCTGGAAGGCGAGCGAGGTCGCGGAGCTCCTCGAGACCAGCGTGGCCTCGGTCAACAGCGCCCTCCAGCGCGCCCGGGCGACGCTCGAAGCGAGCGAGACGACTTCTGACCCTTCCGAGATGGAAGAGACGGACGCCGAGATGCTCGACCGCTACGTCGCCGCGTTCCAGGACTACGACATCGAGGCGCTGACCTCGCTGATCCAGGAGGACGCGAGCCAGTCGATGCCGCCGTACGACCTCTGGTTGCAGGGACGTGACGACATCCTCACCTTCTGGGTCGGGCCGGGCGCCAGCTGCCGCGGCTCGCGCGTGATCCCGGTCGAGGCGACGAACGGCGCCGTCGCCTTCGCTCAGTACAGGCCGAGCCCCACCGGCGACGGCTACGAGGCCTGGGCGCTCCAGGTGCTCGAGATCGAGAACGGGCGGATCGTCGAGTTCACGTTCTTCCTCGACACCGACGTGATCTTCCCGCTCTACGGTCTTCCCACCCGGCTGGACGCGTAGATCACTCCGGCAAGACATCCTTCAGCCCCATGAACGCGACGAGCTCGAGCAGCTCGTCGGACGCGTGGCGCAGCCGAATCCGGCAGCCGTGTCGGCGCGCGGCGAGCTGGAGCCGTGCGAGCGCGTCGACCGTCACGCAGTCCGAGGGAACGCCGCCCACGTCACAGAGGACGACTGCGCCGCGGCTCTCGCCGAGCAGTGCGCTGACACGGTCGGTCAGCCCCGGCAGGTCCGCGAGGGCAATCGGGCCGCGAATCGCAAACGCGACCGTACGTGGCGCTGAGGCGCCCATCGCAAGACAGACCGTCCGGCCTGGAAAAACTCATCGGCGGGCGATGCGCTCGCAACCGAGCGATGAATTTCGGCGAGTCGGCGTAGTCGTACCAGCAACGGAGCAAGCTGACAGATGGGAGACCACCGACGATGACCCTGGAAAACCGCAGCCGCTGGCTCGCGCTGCTGATTCTCTGCCTGGGCGACCTGATGATCGTGCTCGACGTGACGATCGTCGGTGTCGCGCTGCCCTCGATCAGAACCGACCTCGGCTTCACTGAGAGCTCGCTCGCCTGGGTCATCAACGCGTACCTGATCACCTTCGGCGGCTTCCTGCTGCTCGGCGGCCGGCTCGGTGACCTGTTCGGCCACCGTCGGCTGTTCCTGGCCGGCATCGGGCTCTTCACACTGGCCTCGCTTGCCTGCGGGCTTGCGACGACGCAGGGCATGCTGGTCGCCGCCCGCGCCGTCCAGGGGCTCGGCGGCGCGATTGTCTCCGCAGTCGCGCTCTCGCTGATCGTGATGCTCTTCACGGAGCCGGCCGAGCGGGCCAAGGCGATGGGCGTGTTCGGCTTCGTCGCCTCCGGCGGCGGCTCGGTGGGCGTCCTGCTCGGCGGGATCCTCACGGACGTGCTCGATTGGCACTGGATCTTCCTCGTCAACGTGCCGATCGGCGCGGCCGTCATCGTGCTCTCGCTGCGGCTGCTCCCGAGCGAGCGCGCAGCCGCTGCCGCTCAGCGGCTCGATCTCGGCGGCGCGATCACGGTGACCGCGTCCCTGATGATTGCCGTCTACGCGATCGTCAACGGGAACGAGGTCGGGTGGATGACGGCCCGTACGCTCGGTCTGCTCGCCGCCGCGGCGGCCCTGTTCGGAGCTTTCATCGCGATCGAGGCGCGAGTCTCGGCACCGCTGCTGCCGCTCGGCCTCTTCCGCCTGCGCAACCTCGCGATCTCGAATGTCGTCGGCGTGCTGTGGGCCGCCGCGATGTTCGCCTGGTTCTTCCTCTCGGCGCTGTACCTCCAGCTCGTGCTGGGGTACAGCCCGCTCCAGGTCGGGCTCGCGTTCCTTCCCGGCAACCTCGTCATGATGGCGCTCTCGATCGGGATCTCGGCCAGGCTCGTCATGCGGTTCGGCATCAGGCTTCCGCTTTCCGCCGGCCTGGGTGTCGCGGCTCTCGGCCTCCTGCTCTTCGCGCGGGCACCCGTGGACGGCACCTTCCTCGTCGACGTGCTCCCGAGCATGATCCTGCTCGGCCTGGGCGCCGGCATCGCCTTCAACCCGGTTCTGCTCGCGGCGATGGGAGACGTCGAGCCGAGCGAAGCCGGGCTCGCGTCCGGCGTCGTGAACACGGCGTTCATGATGGGCGGCGCGCTCGGCCTCGCCGTGCTCGCAAGCGTCGCAGCCTCGCGGACCGAGAGCCTGGCCGCCTCGGGCGAGGGCCAGCTCGAGGCGCTCACGGGCGGTTATCACGCCGCCTTCCTCATCGGTGCGCTCTTCGCCGCGGGCGCTGCGTTCATCGGCGGTGTCTTCCTCCGCCCGAAGAGCATGGTCGAGCACGGCGAGGAGGCGGTCGGCGTGCCGGCGGTCGCCGAGGCCGAGGGTTGAGGGCCGAGGCGATGAGTTTTCAGGCGACCTAGGGTCTACACAGAGAAGCCGGTTGCAACGGAGGAGGAACTGATGACGGAACACAAGGTGGGAACGAGAGAGGAGTGGCAAGCCGCTCGCAACGCACTGCTCGAGCGCGAGAACGAGCATGCCGAACGCAGCGAGGAGCTCATGAAGCTGCGGCAGGAGCTTCCGTGGGTCCCGGTCGAGAAGGAGTACACGTTCGACACGGACGAGGGGAAGAAGACGCTCGCCGACCTGTTCGACGGACGCTCGCAGCTGCTCGCGTACAACATCATGTTCGGGCCCAGCTACGAGGGCGCGTGCCCGGGCTGCTCGAACCTGGCCGACCACCTGGACAGCGCGCTCGTCCATCTCAACAACCGCGACGTGACGCTGATGGCGTTCTCGCGCGCACCGCGCGAGAAGCTCCAGGCCTACAAGCAGCGGATGGGCTGGACGTTTCCGTACGTGTCCACCCACGGGAGCGACTTCGCGTTCGACTTCGAGCTCGCCCTGACCCCGGAGCAGATCGCCGGGATCGACGAGATCCAGGAGACGCTCAAGGACCCGCCGGACTGGCTCCAGGACTGGTCGAAGGCCGTCGGAAGCGAGCTCGAGCCGGCCATGTCGGAGAACCCGACCTGGATCGCGTTCGCGCTCGAGGACGGCGTCGTCTACCACACGTACACGCGCATGGCGCCCGACCGCGATTTCGTCGTGCCCTATTCCTCGGTGCTACTCGACCGGACGCCGAAGGGCCGCTCCGACGACTTCCGCGCCTACCGCAAGGACGAGTATCCGGAGGGCGGGATGTGACCGAGCACGCGGTCGGAACGCGCGAGGAATGGCTGGCCGCCCGCGTCGAGCTGCTCGAGCGCGAGAAGGAGCTCACGCGCCTGAGCGACGAGCTCGCGCGCCAGCGGCAGGAGCTGCCGTGGGTGCCGGTAGAGAAGGAGTACACGTTCGAGACGGACGAGGGGACGAAGACGCTCGCGGAGCTCTTCGACGGCCGCTCGCAGCTGCTCGTCTACCACTTCATGTTCGGCCCCGAGTACACCGCGGGCGGCTGCCCGACCTGTTCGTCGATCGCGGACAACTTCGACGGCGTCCTCGTCCACCTCTCGAACCACGACGTCACGTTCCTGGCCGTTTCGCGTGCGCCGCTCGAGGAGATCCAGGCGTACAGGCGACGGATGGGCTGGCAGTTCCCGTGGGTGTCGTCGGAGGGCAGCGACTTCAACTTCGACCAAGGCGTCTCGTTCACGCGAGAGCAGGTGCGGGAGGGGATCGACTACAACTTCCGCGCGATTCCGGGAGAGGCTTTGGCTCCGCTTCTGGAAGCCGACACCGGCCCGGTCGCCGAGCTGGCGGCCGCCTGCGGCACCGACTCGGAGGGCTACATGACGGAGGGGCCCGGCGTGAGTGCTTTCGCGCTCGAGGACGGTGCCGTCTACCACACCTATTCCTCCTACGCGCGCGGCGCCGAGTTCCTCATGTACTACTACCCGCTGCTCGACCGGGCGCCGAAGGGGCGGAACGAACCGGAATTCTGGATCCGCCGACACGACGAGTACTCGTGAGCCAGGTCGCTTCACAACGACGCGTGGCGCTGCTCCTGCTCCTCGGGGCGGCGGCGATCGCCTGGGTCGTGACGATCGAGCGCATGCAGGGGATGGACGCCGGGCCCGGCACCGACCTCGGGACCGTCGGCTGGTTCCTCGGCATCTGGGTGACGATGATGGCGGCGATGATGCTGCCGTCGGCGGCTCCGGCGGCGCAGCGCGTCGTGCGCCTCGCGCCGCCGGCGGTCCTCTTCGCCGCCGGCTACCTCGCCGTGTGGACCGCGTTCGGGCTCGCCGCGTACGGCCTGTTCCGGCTGGCGACGTCGTTCGACGCCGGCTGGGTCGCCTGGGACGAGGGCGGCCCGTACCTCGCCGGCGGCCTGATCGTCGCGGCCGGGCTCTACGAGTGGACGCCGCTCAAGCAGGTCTGCCTAGAGCGCTGCCGCAGCCCGATGCCGGACGGTAGCGCTCTTCGTGCGGGCCTCCGATACGGCATGGACTGCGTCGGCTGCTCCGGCGGACTGATGGTGGCGCTCTTCGCGCTCGGCGTCATGAGCCTCTGGTGGATGGTCTTCGTCGCCGGACTGATCTTCGCGGAGAAGGTGCTGCCTCAGGGCCCCCGGCTCTCCCGTGTCTTCGCGGTCGCCCTGGTCGTGCTCGGGATCTGGGTCGCCGCGTCGCCGTCCAGCGTGCCGGGCCTGACCGAGCCGGACGAAGCGCCCGCGATGCACATGGAGATGGGATGAAGACCGGCACCCGTGATGAGTGGCTGGCGGCGCGGAAGGAGCTCCTCGAGCAGGAGAAGGAGCTCACGCGCCGGAGCGACGAGCTCGCGCGGCGACGGCAGGACCTGCCGTGGGTGCGGATCGACGAGGAGTACGTCTTCGAGACGAACGACGGGCCGAAGACGCTCGCCGAGCTCTTCGACGGGCGCCCGCAGCTCGTCGTCTACCACTTCATGTTCGGCCCGTCGGTCGAGGGGTGGCCGGAGGTCGGTTGTCCCGGCTGCACGTTCACCGCCGACTCGCTGGACGGCGCCGTCGAGCATCTCCCTTACCGCGGCGTGACGTTCGTCGCCGTGTCGCGCGCGCCGCTCGAACGGCTGAACGCGTACAGGCAGCGCATGGGCTGGAGCTTCCCGTGGGTCTCCTACGGCGACAGCTCGTTCAACCTCGACTTCGCCGTCTTCACGGAGGAGGAGCGCCGCACCGGCAAGGGCTTCAACTTCGGGACGCCCAAGCACGCGGACGTGATCGACGTCCGCGAGGAGGAGATGCACGGGCTCACCGCGTTCGTTCTCGAGGACGGCGTCGTCTACCACGCGTACTCGACCTACGACCGGGGCACCGACGCGCTGAACGCGACCTGGCAGCTGCTCGACCGGACCGCGAAGGGGCGCGGCGACGACTTCGAGGGCTGGCCGCGGCGCCGCTACGAGTACCTGGACGCGGAGTAGGAATGGACGACCTTCGGCAGTCGCTGGCCGGCGCCGCCGTCGGCCCCGAGGACCCCGACTACGACGCGGCGCGCCGCTGCTTCAACGCGCTCGTCGACCGCCGGCCGGCGGTGATCGTACGGTGCGTCAGCGCCGCCGACGTCGCCACCGCCTTCGACTATGCGCGGACGCACGAGCTCGAGGTCGCGGTGCGCGGAGGCGGACACAATCCGGCCGGTCACTGCGTCCTCGACGGCGGGCTCGTGATCGATCTCTCGCTGATGCGAAACGTCGACGTCGATTCCGAGGCGCGTGTCGCCCGAGCGGACGGGGGCTCGACCTGGCTCGACATGGACTCGGCGACGCAGGCGCACGGACTCATCACACCTGGCGGCGTCGTCGGCTCGACGGGCGTCGCCGGCCTCACCCTCGGCGGCGGCATCGGCCACCTGACCGCGCAGCACGGACTCACGTGCGACAACCTGGTCGGCGCAGAGGTCGTCACTCCCAGCGGTTCGGTGGTGGAGGCAGGAGCCGCGGACAACGGGGATCTTCTCTGGGCGCTCCGCGGCGGCGGCGGGAACTTCGGCGTCGCGACGCGGCTCGACTTCCGCTTGCATCCGCTCGACGGCGTCGTCGGCGGGAAGCTCACGTATGCGGGCGCCGGCGTGCGGGAGGCCCTGCGTCGCTTCCGCGACGTCGTGGCGAGCTCGCCACGCGACCTCAGCTGCCAGGCCGGAATTTCGTTGGACGAGGCGGGCGAGCCCGCATTGTGGATCGCACCCTGCTACGCGGGCTCGAACTCGGATACGGAGGAGCTGCGGACACTCCGCGCGGCTCCGGGCCTCGTAGACGACGACGTGCGCGCACTGACGTTCTTCGAGCAGCAGAACCTCTTCGATTCGCCGTACGGGGTCGAGCGCAACTACTGGAAGGGCCACTTCGTCGGCGAGTTGCCCGACGAGCTGCTCGACGAGCTCGTCCTGCGGATCGGCGCGCTGGGCCGGCCGCCCGGCGGCATCCTGATCGAGTCGTTGCACGGCGCGCCGAAGGACGTGGACGGAGAAACCGGCGTCGTCGCCTTTCGTCGCGCCGCGTTCAACGTCAGCGCGATGGCAACCTGGCACGACGCCCGTCTCGACGACGAGCACATCCGGTGGGCGCGCGAGACGGCGGCGGCGATCGAGCCGTGGTCGTTCAGCGGCGCCGGCTACGTCAACTACATGCAGGCCGACGAGCCGATCGAGCGCGTGCGCGCCGCGTTCGGCGCCGAGGCGTTCGGGCGTCTCCAGGAGCTCAAGGGGCGGTACGACCCGGACAACGTCCTGCGCCGGAACCAGAACATCCCGCCTATCGGCGAAAGCTAGAGTCGGACCTGTGGCCACGCTGTCGGCGCAGGAGCTCGCCGAGCTCGTCCCGTGCGCGCTCGAGGACGTCCATCGGCTCGCCGAGCTCCGCCTCCTCGAGACGGAGGAGGACGGCCGCTACCCCTCGTCGGCCGTCCACATGGTCCGGCTGATGGCTGCCTTCGAGGCGGCGGGGACACCGCTCGAGGACGTCGCGCGCGGCGTGGCCGAGGGAGAGCTCACGTTCCCTCTCGGGCTCTTCATGACGGAGCCGGCGCCGATGTCCAGGACCTACGCGAACCTCGCGGAGGAGCTGGGCCGTCCACCCGAGCTCCTGCGACGGCTCAGTCGTGAGCTTGGGCTCCCACCGCCGCCGGACGACCGCATCCGCGAGGAGGACGCGGAGATGCTGGTCCTGCTCGTGACCAGGCTGGACCTGGCTGACGAGGACGACTTCTCACGCTTTGCCCGGCTCTACGGCGGCACGGTGCAGCGGCTGGTCGGCTCCGGCCTCCAGTTCTTCGACCGCGCGGTCCGCCAACGCGTGATGGCCATGGACCTTCCGGACGACAAGAAAGACGGCCTCGTCTTCGAGAAGGGCGCCGGCTACACCGAGCTCGTGTCGCGCACCGTGCCCTGGCTCCAGCGCCGGCACCGCGAGCATGCGCTCCTCGAGTACATCGTCGGCGCCACCGAGGGGTTGATGGAAGAGCGTGGCATCACTCCGCGCCAGTCGAGGCAGCCGCCCGCGATCGCGTTCCTCGATCTCACCGGGTACACCGCGCTCGCCGAGGAGCGAGGCGACCAGGCCGCCGCCGAGGTCGCAGCCGATCTGGCCGGCGTCGTGCAGGACGTTGCGCAGTCTCACCGCGGCCGGCCCGTCAAGTGGCTCGGGGACGGCGTCATGTTCCATTTTCCGGAGCCGGGCTGTGCGATCGTCGGCGGCCTCGACCTCGTCGAGGAGACCGAGCGAGCCATGTCCATGCCGGCGCGGATCGGGATCAACGCCGGCGCCGTGATCGCGCAGGAGGGCGACTACTTCGGCCGCACCGTGAACATCGCCGCCCGGATCGCCGACTACGCCAAGCCGCACGAGGTGCTCGTCAGCGAGGCGGCGAGGAAGAACGCCGAGGTGAAGGACGTGAAGTTCCAGCCGGTTGGCGAGGTTCCGCTCAAGGGTGTCGCGGAGCCTGTTCGGCTCCACCGGGCGTCGCGCGCCTAGGGCTAGGCGACCGCGCTCGCGCCCGCCTCGGCCCGCCGTCGAGCGGGGAGGAGGGCGAGAATGCTCGAGGGCTGAGCGGCGAGCATCGCGCTGGCGGTGCCGAGCGCCGTTCCGGCGAGGACGTCGAGCGGGAAGTGGGCGCCGAAGAAGACGCGGGTGAAGGCGACGGCGGCGACGTAGCCCCAGAGCGCGAACCGCAGCCGGGGGAAGCTCAGCGCGATCGCGATGGCCAGTGCGGCGGTGATCGCCATGTGCCCGCTGGGGAAGGAGTTCAGGTGCGCCCAGGAGTGGCCGTTCAGCGTGGGATCGGCGACGATCTCCTCGGGCCGCGCTCGGTCGTAGACCGCATAGATCGCCTCGAGCAGACCCCAGGCGAGCACCGCCGAGCCGAGGACGCGGGCGAAGACGACCGGGATGCTCCGCACGTTCGTGACCGCCGCGGCGACGAGCGCGACGACGATCAGCACGAGGTAGTTACGCGTGTGTGGGTCGAGGATCGTCCAGAGCCACTCGGGGCCTGGGCCGAGACCGTTGATCGTGCGGTAGAGCCATTCGTCGGCCCGGTGCGCCTCGGTCTGCGCGGCAAGGAGGCCGAGGACCGGCACGGCGCCGAGCAGTGCGAGCGCGACACGAAGCCGCCGTTGAGCGGAGATCCTGAGGTCGAGCGCGAGAGTCGTCATGCGCTCAGGCTCGCAGTTTGGGCGGGCGGCGACGATGCGGCATGCCTGCGTCTCGTGGTGCGGTTTTCCGCACCCTCGAGAGGCCGAGACCGCAAACCCGCGGGGCGGTTGGTAGAACGGCACGAGCGATGACGAACCCCGACGTCAACCCGGTCGGCGACCTCGTGCTGACCGATCCGCAGGCGATGCGTGCACTGGCCGATCCGTTCCGCCTCGCGATGCTCGACCGGCTTCGGCGCGCAGGGCCGGCGACCGCCGACGAGCTCTCCTCGGCGCTGGAAGCGACACCGGCGTTCATCGAGGACCACCTCGGGGCGCTGGAGCCGTTCGGTCTCGTCTCCCGAAGAGAGGACGGCCGCTGGGCGGCAGTCGCCAAGGGCTTCGTCTTCGAGATCCCCGAGGATCCCGAGGGCCGGGCGGCGGCCCGAGAGCTCAGCAACGTCATGCTCCTCAACTACCTCGACGAGCCGAGGCGCTGGGTCGCCGACGACGAGCCGCGTCTGGAGCTGGACTGGATCCGCGCCGCCGGCCTGCTCAACGCGAGAGTTGCGGTGACGCCGGACGAGCTCCGTGACCTCCAGGAGGCCCTGGAGCGGCTGCTCGGGCCGTTCCTCACGCGCGAGCCCGGCGAGCTCCCCGTGGAAGCCCGCCGGGCTCGAATCCTGAGCTACTTCCTGCCGGAGCCCGCGCCGGACGACGACTAGGACCCCGTTGCCTCCGCGGGACGCTCGACCTCGCGCCGGCGTTCGGTCTCGCCGTCGTGCGGCGGCTCGATCGTGATGTTCGGGAGCAGCCGGTCGAGCCAGCGCGGGATGTACCACGACTTCTCGCCCAGCATCGTCAGGAACGCAGGCACGAGCGTCATCCGCACGATCAGCGCGTCCGTGAGGATCGCGACCGCGAGTAGCAGGCCGAACTCCTTCGCGATCCGGTCGGCCGTGAGGATGAACGCCGCGAAGACCGTGCCCATGATCAGCGCGGCGGCCACGACCACGCGGCCGATCGCGGCGATTCCGTGCTCGACCGCCGCCCGCGTCTGGAGCCCGTGGACGTGCTCCTCACGGATCCGGCTCATGAGGAAGACCATGTAGTCCATCGAGAGCCCGAAGAGGATCGCGAAGGCGATCGGAGGCACGAACGTCTCGATCGGCCCGGTCCTGTCGAGCCCGGTTAACCCGAGCAGCTGGCCCTCCTGCACGACGAGCGTGAGCACGCCGAAGCCGACGAAGGCGGACATGATCGTCGTGATCGCCGCCGTCAAGCGAGATCACGATCGAGCGGAAGGCCATCGCGAGCACGATGAACGTGACGCCGACGATGTAGAGCAGGAACAGCGGCAGCCGCTCCATGATCCGCTCGCCGATGTCCTTGAACGCCGCGGTCAGGCCGGAGACGTAGACGACCGCGTCACTGCCCTCGGTCGCCGCCGGGACGACGTCGTTTCGCAGCGTGTCCACGAGCTCGTCGGTCTTCTCGTCCTGGGGGGCCGACTCCGGCGTCACGAAGACGATCCCCACGGTCTCCTCGTCGTTGAGCTGGGGCTTGCGAACGGACGCCACGCCGTCCAGGACCGCAACTCGGTCGGCGATCCTCTGCGGCGCCTCCGTGTCGCCGTTCACGTCGACGACGATCGGGATCGGGCCGTTGAAGCCGGGGCCGAAGCCCTCGGCCAGCAGGTCGTAGGCCTTTCGCGCCGTCTGCTCCTTCGGCTGCGTGCCCTGGTCGGACGCGCCGAGCCGGACGAGCCCGGACGTCGCAGCCAAGCCCAGGACCAGGAGCAGGGTGACGACGAACACCGCCCGCGAGTGCGCGGTCACGAACCGTCCCCAGCGCGCGATCAAAGTCTTCTCGCGCGCCGCCTCGGAGTCGTCGAGCGGCCGCAGGAACGGGACCTTCAGCCGGTCGACCTTGTGGCCGAGCTTCGCGAGCACAGCAAGCAGCAGCGAGTTCGCGATCAGCACTGTCGTCAGGACGCCGAGCGCCGAGCCGATGCCGAGCTTCGTCACGAAGTCCAGGCCGAAGAACGCCAGGCCGGTCACCGAGATCGCGACCGTCAGGCCGGCGAAGAGCACCGCGCGACCGGCGGACGCGCCCGCCTCCGCGGCTGCGTCGACAGGCGAGAGCCCCTCGTGGAGGAGCTGTCGGAAGCGCGTGACGATGAACAGCGAGTAGTCGATGCCGACGCCGAGGCCGATCATCGACACGAGCAGCGGAGTGATCGTGTTGATGTCGGTAAGCCCAGCGAGGATGAAGAGGAGGAAGAACGCGGTCAGGACCGCGGACAGCGCGAGCACGATCGGCATCGCGGCGGCGACGAACGTCCGGAACACGACCAGCAGCACGATGAGCGCCGCGAGCAGACCGAGCAGCTCCTGCGTCCCCTGCTCGAGCGGCGGGAACTCGGCATCGCCGTTGAACTCGGCGGTCACGCCGGCGGGCTCGACGTCCTCGCGGACGGCGTCCTGGACGGCGACGACCTGCTCACGATCCTCCTCGTAGATGATGCGGTCGAACTGGGCCTCCGCGTAGGCGATGCGTCCGTCGTCGGCGAACGTGTCGTCGCTGAACGGATCACCGACGCTCTCCAACCCGGCCTTGCCCTCCGGTTCTTCTCCGGTCGGCTTGAACTCCTGGGTCTTCAACCGCGCGATCGCCTCGTTGATCGCCGCCCGGCGCTCGGGTGTGTCGAGCCGCTCGCCCGCGGGCGCCGCGAACACGAGGTTCAGCACGCCGCCCTGCTCCGCGGCGAACTCCTCCTCGATCAGGTCGGTCGCCTTCTGCGTGTCCGACCCCGGGATCTCGAACTCGTCCTTCAGGCTCCCGCCGATGGTCCCCACGAGCACGACCAGGAGGACGACGATCCCGATCCAGCTGCCGATGACCCGCCACGGGTGGGATGCGCACGCACGCGTCCAGCGCGCAAGCGCGCCCGTGGAGAGGCGTTCGTGCGCTGCGCGGCGTCCCGCCATACGCTCTGTAACGGCCGGCGTGGGCGCCGGATTCCCGTCGCTTCCTCGATCGTGCTCGCTCATGTCGTCCCTTCTTCGCTGGGCGTTACTAGTTCAGACCGCGTGGACTAGCAGAACTCATCGGTCCATGGGTCAACGGGTGGTGAAAACAGCGCTAGTCCGGCTTGCCGGCCATCGCCCAGACGGCGACCACATACGCGGCAAGGAGAACGACCGAGAGCATGAGCGTCGTCTTGAGGAGGCCGGCGCCCTTTCCCTCCCGCAGCCGGTAGACACCGATGCCGCCGAGGACGAGGGAGATGAGGAGGACCAGTCCGCCGACCTCGGCGATGATCGCTCCGGTAGTGAGCCAACCGGGCTCGTCGATTCCCTCCGGGAGGTCGTCCCAGCCCTGCTCCGAGTAGATCCACCCCGCTCCGATTCGCATCATCAGCCAACCCGGCAGGGCGAAGGCCAGGAGCGACCAGTACCCGAGTCGGAGGAACCGCGCGTCGTTCCTCGCAAACGCGAGCACGCCCGCGCCGGCGAGGAGGCCGCCGACCAGGATCATCGCCCCGAGGACGTGCAGCAACAGCGGGATGACCTGACCGTCGGGACGGACGGCGGCGACGATGCTCATGCGCCCGGCTTCCAGATCATGTCGATGACGAGAAGGAGGAGGACGACCGTCGAAAGGCTCTGCAGCAGAAGCCCGTTCGACGTCCTGTTCAGGGCGAGGAGCTCGGTGTTCGGCCCGGTCTGCCCGGCGCCTTGCAGCTCCAGCGCCTTCCTCACGGCCGGGGCGTAGGCCTTCTCCGTTCGTTGACCGACTGCCGCCGCGACCGCCCAGAGCACGAGGGCCGCGACGATCCAGGGGTCCCAGATGTCGTAGTCGCCGACCGAGAACGCCAGCCAGATCCCGAGCAGGATCGTCCCGCCCATGCCGATGCCGATTGCGGCGCCGGCGACCCTGGTCACAGGCCCGAAGCGAAGCGTTCCCTCCGGTGTGTCCGTCCGGCGGCCGGCGAAGATGACGACCCAGAAGAGGATCACCCCGGCGGCGACGGCGAAGGCGCTGAGCACGTGGAGCGCGAGCATCCAGTCGTCGAAGCTCACGCGGGGATCCTACGAAGGCTTGGGCGCCGACGCCCTACCATCGTTCCAGACCCGGGGTCAGACCCCGCCTCGAGACCGAGCCGACTTGCGCCAAGTGTGCGTCGGCGCTCGAGATCGTCCCGCCCGGGGTCAACCCCGCCTCGAGACCGAGCCGACTTGCGCCAAGTGTGCGTCGGCGCTCGAGATGGTACGCGGGTCGGCGTCCGGGGCCGGCCGCTCTTGAGAGCGATCGGGGGAGGAATCGTCACTGTCCGCCCAGGCGGCTGCTGACTACGCTCAGGCGTCGTGGCCCACCCCGATCTCGCGTCCGAGCAGGCGTACCTCGACCACGCATACGACTGCCTCGACCGCATGCGCGAGGCCCTTCTGCGCGCCGGCGATGCCGTGACCGACGAGATCGCGGGCGAGGCGATGGACAGGTGGAACACCCGTCGTCTTCAGACCTTCGAGGACGCCGAGCGCGGGCTGTGCTTCGGCCGCATCGACGTCGAGGCGACGCTCGACCCGACCTACGTCGGCCGCCGCTGGGTCCACGACGAGGAGCGTGAAGCCGTCGTCGTGAACTGGCAGGCGCCGGCCGCGCGGCCCTTCTACACGGCGACGCCCGCCGAGCCGCACGGCGTCACGCTTCGCCGCCGGTTTCGCACCCGGGGGCGCGAGCTGCTCGACGTCAGCGACGAGGCGCTGGACGGCTCGATCGCCGACGCCGTGGGCGCGGTCGACGATTTCCTCCTCGAGGAGCTCGATCGCGCGCGCGAGGCGCGGATGCGCGACATCGTCGCCACGATCCAGGCGGATCAGTACCGGCTGATCGCGCGCGACCCGTCGCCGCCGCTCGTCGTGCAGGGCGGTCCCGGCACGGGCAAGACCGCCGTCGGGCTGCACCGCGCGTCGTTCTTGCTCTACGCGCACCGGGACGAGCTCCGGCGCGTGCTCGTCGTCGGGCCGAATCCGACGTTCATGGACTACGTCTCCCACGTGCTGCCGGCGCTCGGCGAGGAGAGCGTGGAGCAGCGCGCGGTCGGCGAGCTCGTCGAGGGGGTCGAGGTGACGCGCGCCGACCCGCTCGACGTCCAGCGGCTGAAGGCCGACGTCCGCATGGCCGAGGTCGTGCGCCGAGCGGTCGAGGCTCGCGTCGACCCACGGCCCGAGGAGCTGGCACTGCGGCTCGACGGCACCCTGATCCGGCTGACGAAGGAGGAGGTCGCCGAGCTGGTCGCCGAGGCGCGCGCCGAGCGGGGCCTGTCCGCCGCTGCGCGCGAGCTGTTCCGGATGAACGTGCTGCGCCGCTTCTACAGGCAGTACGGCGAGCGGCTGGGCGGAAGCGCCTTCCTCGCCTTCGACGACGTCGAGCGCGCCCTGCGGCGCGACGGCCTCCTGACGCGCTTCCTCGGCAGCGTCTGGCCCGCTCCCGGGCCGGACCAGGTCGTCAGGCACGCGTTGAGCTCCGGCGAGCGCCTGGCGGCGGTCGCGGGCGGGATCCTGGACACGGACGAGCAGGCGCTGCTGGCGCGCGCCCGGCGCGGCTGGAGCGACGCCGACCTGCCGCTCCTCGACGAGGCCCGCTCCCTGCTCCACGGCCCGCCGCGGCCGTTCGGCCACGTGATCGTGGACGAGGCGCAGGACCTGACGCCGATGCAGCTTCGGATGATCGGCCGCCGCGGTGCGGGCTCGTTCACCATCCTCGGGGACATCGCGCAGGCGACCGGCCCTGTTCCGTACGGCGGGTGGGCCGAGCTGCTGCCCTATCTCCCGGGCGGAGGGGACGCTTCGATCGAGGAGCTCCGCCACGCCTACCGCGTGCCGCGCGAGATCATGGCGCTCGCCCTCCCGCTGCTCGAGCGGATCGCACCGGGGACAGAGCCGCCGCTGGCCTATCGCGTCGGCGCCGCGCCGCCGCGCATCCTCCAGGCGGAGCCCGCGCTGGCCCGCGCCTTCGAGGAAGCCGCTCGGCTCGCCGGCGAGGAAGGCCTGCTCGCGCTGATCGTCCCGCCCTCGCTTCGCGGCGGCGAGACGCCCTCGCTCTTCGACGAGACGCGAGTTCCGCTGCTGACTCCGCGCGAGGCGAAGGGCATGGAGTTCGACCACGTGGTCGTCGTCGAGCCGGCCGCGATCGTCGACGAGGCGCTCGGGGGCCAGGGTCTCCGGGAGCTCTACGTCGCCCTCACCCGTCCGACGCGGACGCTCGTCGTCGTCCACGCACGCCCGCTGCCCGACGAGCTCGCTCCGTAGCGGCCGGTTGGTCGCCGCGATGAGTTTTCGGTCCGCGGACCGTCCCCATAGACATGAGCGAGACCGAAACGCCCAGGGCCGGACGCCGCGAGTGGCTCGGGCTGGCGGTCATCGCGCTCCCGTGCGTCCTCTACTCGATGGACCTGACGGTTCTGAACGTGGCGATCCCGGAGCTGAGCGCGGACCTCCAGCCGACCAGCTCACAGCTCCTCTGGATCATCGACATCTACGGGTTCATGGTCGCCGGCTTCCTGATCACGATGGGGACGCTCGGCGACCGGATCGGAAGGCGAAAGCTCCTCCTGATCGGGGCGGTCGCGTTCGGAGCCGGCTCGGTGCTCGCCGCGTTCTCGACGAGTGCGGAGATGCTGATCGTCGCCCGCGCGCTGCTCGGCGTGGCGGGCGCGACGCTGGCGCCGTCGACGCTCTCCCTGATCTTCAACATGTTCCACGACCCGAAGCAGCGGACGTTCGCGATCGGGGTCTGGGTCGCCAGCTACTCGGCCGGCGCCGTGATCGGGCCGATCGTCGGCGGCGTGATGCTCGAGTTCTTCTGGTGGGGCTCGGTCTTCCTGCTTGCCCTGCCGGTGATGGCGCTGCTTCTGATCCTCGGGCCGATCCTGCTCCCTGAGTTCAAGAACCCCGACGCCGGAAGGCTGGACCTGACGAGCGCGGCGATGTCGCTGGCCGCCGTGATCCTCGTGATCTACGGCCTCAAGCAGATCGCGCAGGACGGCCTCGACTCGCTTTCCGTGCTCTCGATCGTGGTCGGACTGGTCGTGGGCTGGCTGTTCGTGCGCCGGCAGCAGACCCTCGCCGACCCGATGATCGACCTCCGCCTCTTCCGGATCAGGGCCTTCAGCGCGTCGCTCGCCGCCTACGCGCTCAGCATCGCCGTCGTCTTCGGCGCCTTCGTGTTCATCCTCCAGCATCTGCAGCTCGTGCTCGGCCTGTCGCCGCTGCGCGCCGGCCTCTGGATGGTGCCGTCGGGGTTGGCGTTCATCGTCGGCGGAGTGGCGACGCCGATCTTCGTGCGGTACCTCCGTCCCGGCTATGTCATGGCGGCCGGGCTGGCCGTCTCGGCGCTCGGCTTCGTCCTGCTGACGCAGGTCGACGAGAGCACCGGCGTGGGGCTCATCGTGGTCGCCTTCGTCATCTTCTCCATCGGACTCACGCCGGTGATCACGCTGGCCACCGACCTGATCGTGGGCTCCGCGCCGAAGGAGCGGGCGGGTGCGGCGTCCGGGATCTCGGAGACCGGCGCAGAGTTCGGCGGCGCGCTCGGCATCGCGATTCTCGGCAGCATCGGGATCGCCGTCTATCGCGGCCACTTCGACGAGGCGGTGCCGAGCGGGGTGCCGCCCGAGCAGGCGGCGGCTGCCGGCGAGACGCTCGGCGGGGCGACCGAGGCGGCAGAGGAGCTCCCCGCGCCGCTCGGAGCCGAGCTGCTCGATACGGCCCAGGAGGCGTTCACCCAGGGCCTCCAGGTCACGGCGGTCACAGGTGCCGTCGTGCTGGCAGGCCTGTCCGTGATGTGCGCCGTCCTCCTTCGCCGCGTACCGTCGCGGCCGCGGCCGAGGCGGAGCCCGTCGACGCGCACGGCCTGTCGGAGGAGTCGAGGGCGGCCTGACCTACGATCCTGAACGCTAGAACGGCGGGGCCCGCCGGCCTTCCGCCGAGCACTCGATGAGCGTGGCCAGCCGCCTGGCGCGCGTCTCCGGCCGCTTGGCGCTCACCACCCAGAACGTCGCGGTCTGCCGGTAGGACGGTGACTGTTCTCCGAACCAGGTCCACGCCGCCTCGTTCGAGCGGAACGACGCTTCCTGCTCGGCGTCGAACGCCGCTTCGTGGCGGCGCTCATAGGTGAGCGCGGATGGGTCCTCACGCCGCTTCGCGAACGCAGCCTCGCCGGCCGGTGTCATCCGTCCCTGCGCGCGCAGCTCGGCGACCTTGGCCACGTTGACGGCGCTCCAGTGGCTCCCTTTCCGCGGTGTGAACCGCTGCCGGTGGCGCTCGTCGTCGATCCGCTGCAACTTGCCGTCGATCCAGCCGAAGCAGAGCGCTTCCTCGACCGCCTGCTCCCAGGTGACGGAGGGGCGCCCGGTCGCCTTCTTGTAGTAGCCGAGCCAGAGCTCCGTCTTGCTCGCGTGATGCTCGTCGAACCACGCGCGGAGCTCGGCAGGCGTCGCGAAATAGGTCGCGTCCGACCCCATCGCGGCGCAATGCTAGGACGTCTCGGCTCTCCCGCCCCGGGAGCCGCTCAGCGCACGCGCACGCGAGCCGAGGCGGCCCGTCCGCGGTTTCCCGCGCGGTCGGTGGCGAAGACGCTGATCCGGTGCCGGCCGCGCGGAACGCGAAGGACAACGTCCCAGGTCGTCAGCTGGAACTCCGGGCGGAGGACACGCGCCACCCGGCCGTCGACGACCAGCGTGTAGGCGCCGATCCCGCTCCCGCGCTCGCGCGCGGCGTCCCAGATCACACGAGCCCGGCCGCGGCGTCCAGAGCGCACACGAAGCCTCGTCGGACGGGTCGGTCGAACGCGGTCGAGCCACGTGAACCGAAGCGACGCGCTCTCCCGGGCATGCCGGTCGACGGTCACGCTGAAGATCCGCGGGAGCACGAACGACTCGCCGGGCCCGTACGCATACCGAAAGCCGCCGCGCGGGTTCTGAAGGAGCAGGTTCTCCCGCGGATACGCCGACAGCTCGCCGCCGGCGGCCGGCCCTGCGACGACCGCCATGCCCGGCGGCTGCGGGACGCCGTTCAGGAAGGCCGGTGTCTCGACGCCTCGGGACTCGAACCAGAACTCGCTCGCCGCCGTGCTGACGACGAGCGCCTGGGGGAGCGTCGTGGGTCCCTCGATCGAGCCGATCTCGTGCGTTCCGTTCGTCCGTGGTCGAACCATGCCGCCGAGCCAGCCCAGCCGCGACTTCTCGAACGCGTTGAAGTCACCGTCGCCGCCGCCCATGGCGCTGAACGAGTTTCCGTACTCGTCGATCGAGCACCCGCCTCCGCTGCACGCCCACCGGCTCGCGTGGCCCAGTCCGAGCGTGTGGCCGAGCTCGTGCACGGAGAGACTCCTGAACAGGCGGCCGTTGAGCAGGACCTCCGTCGGATTCGCTTCGCCGAAGAAGCCGCAGCTGTCGACGATGGGTGTGATGAAGACCGCACGGGAGTACCCGGTGAACATCGAGGCCGGAGACTGGATGCGAAGTGCCGTCGCGTCACAGCTCGAGAACACGGCTCGTGGCAGCTGGATCGGCCCCGCGACCGACCCGGGCATCGAGAGTCGGCCGGCGGAGCTCGTCCGCATGAACGCGTCCGTCTCGGCGGCCACGCGCTCGACGTCGGCGACCGTGAACGGCACCGGCCCCCAGGTCGCGACCACGTACAGGGTGCGGAGCTCGCCGGTGATCGCGGCCGCCGGCGGCGCGAGGAACCCGACCGCGAGCGCGGCGACGAGCGTGATGACCAGACGAGCGCTGCGGAGCGGCATAGTCCCTGCTGGACTAACCTGACGGGTCCGCCGCCGACTTGATAGGCGCATCGCGCTCGCTTAACGGAGGCTTAATCGCCGCCGGTCTCGCCGGGCCGACCGAACGTCCAGCCGAGCGTCAGGAACGGTTCGGGCGGCTCGGCGCCCGCGGAGCGGTAGGTGGCCAACGCGGCGTCGTTGTCGAGCTCGGTCGCCACCCACATGCCGTAGCACCCACGTTCGCGGGCGAGCTCGGCCAGCGCCTCGACCAGCGCCTTGCCGATTCCGCGGCGACGGTGGTCCTCGCGGACGGCCAGCTCGTACAGGAACATCTCCGTCCCCTTGTCCGGGTGGGTCGTCTCCACGCCGGTGACGAAGCCGATCGGAGCCTCGCCGTCGCCGAACGCGACGAGCAGGTGGTGCCCCTCGCTCGAGAGGAACTTGGCGGCCCAGGTCGCCGTCGGCTCTTTGTCGAAGAGGGCGGCGCCGGAGAGGACGACCTGCTCGTCGCCCGCTTCGAGCCGGACGATCCTCACGCGGTCAGCCCGATTCGTACGCCTTCCTCAACTCGTCGATTTCGATCTTGCTCATCTTGAGCATCGCGTCCATGACGCGCTTCGACTTCTCCGGGTCCGGGTCGCTCAGCAGCTCCGGGAGTGCCCGCGGGATGACCTGCCACGAGACGCCGAACCTGTCCGTGAGCCAGCCGCAGGGCCCCTTCTCGCCTTCCTCGGAGAGCTTCTCCCAGAGCTCGTCGACCTCGTCCTGGGTCTCGCAGTCGACGTAGAGCGAGATGCCCTGGGCGAAGCTGAACGACGGGCCGCCGTTCAGCGCCATGAACTGCTGCCCGTGGAGCTCGAACGTCGCGGACATCAACGATCCCTTCGGCCCCGGCCCGGCGTCGCCGTAGCGGGTGGTGCTGAGGACCTTCGAGTCGTCGAAGACCGAGGTGTAGAACTCGACCGCCTCTTCGGCCCGGTCCTCGAAGGTCAGAAACGTCGTGATCTTCTGCATCGGGTCACTCCTCTCGGTTGGCGGTGCCTCAGGCTGCGAGCTCGTCCGGCAGCCCGAACAGCGCGAAGACCTCCGGTGTGCGAAACGCGGTGATGTCGGCGATCTGCGCGCCCCGCAGAGTGAGCACGTCGAGCGCGATGGGCACGAAGCGGTTCCGCTCGGGATCCAGCTGGTACGTGCCGAGCGCCGGCTGGCCGTTCGCGCTCGTCGGGACGTAGCGGAGGCGGGGAGGAGGCCCGCCGGGCATGAGCCAGGAGTCGCCGATCGCCTCGCGACCGCGGTACCACCTCTCGTCCGGCGGCATGGCGAACGTCGCGTCCTCGGCGAGCAGGGCGAGGATCGCGTCGATGTCTCCGCTCTCGAAGGCGTCGACGAAGTCCTGGACGATCTCGCGGACGCGCTCGTCGCCGAGCATGCGCATGGTGGCCTGCTGGCTCTTCTCCGGCAGCCGCTCGTCGACGGCCTTGCGGGCCCGCTGGAGCGAGCTGTTCACCGAGGCGACGGTCGTGTCGAGCGACTCCGAGACCTCCTTGGCCGAGAAGCCGAGGACCTCGCGCAGGATGAGCACGGCGCGCTGCCGCGGCGGCAGGTGCTGGAGCGCTGCCACGAACGCGAGCTCGACTGCTTCGCGCTGCTCGTACCGAGCCTCGGGCGCGGCGTAGCCGTCCTCGACGCCGAGCATCTCGTCCGGGTACGGCTCCAGCCACAGCAGCTCTCCGGGCTCGCTGTCCTCGGGCCGGAGGTCGATCGGGAGGACACGCTTGCGCCGGCGGGCGAGCGCGTCGAGGCAGGCGTTCGTGGCGATCCGGTAGAGCCAGCGACGAAGCGAGCTGCGTCCGTCGAAATTCGGCAGACCGCGCCAGGCTCGCAGCAGGGCTTCCTGGAGCGCGTCCTCGGCGTCGTGGGTCGAGCCGAGCATGCGGTAGCAGTGGGCATGGAGCGGCACTCGGTGCGGCTCGACGAGGAGGCGGAACGCATCTTCGTCGCCGCCTCGCGCCGCCGAGAGCAGCTCGTGCTCGGTCAGGTTCGAGGCTGGGGAGATCATTCGCTACGAGACTAGACCGCCCGTGCAACCCAAACTCATCGCGGCTGCCGATGAGTTTGGCGGCCGGCGCCGGTCAAGGGGGACAGGGCATGACGCAAAGCTTCCCGAACCCCGTCGTGCACCTCGAGCTGCGCACCGGCGAGGTGCGGCGCGCCTGCGCGTTCTATGCCCGGCTCCTCGGCTGGGAGGCGGAGCGCATCCTCACGGGCTCGGGCGAGTACGTGGCGCTCGGGCTGGGCGAACGGCTCGAGGGTGGGATCGTCGAGCACGCCGGGGAGCACGCGCTCTGGCTGCCGTACGTCGAGGTTCCGGACGTGGCCGAGGCGACCGAGCGCGCTCGCCTGCTCGGCGCGTCGGTGCCGCTCCCGCCCCGAGAGGGCCCGGCGGGCTGGCGCAGCATCCTCGCGACGGCGGCCGGCGGCGAGATCGCGCTCTGGCAGGGCAAGCCGTGACTGCTTAGCTTCGCCTTCCGATGACCCTCCTCGCCGACGTCGTCACCGCCTCGCGGGAGGTGACCGAGACGAGCTCGCGCTCCGCGAAGACCGCGATCCTCGCCGAGCTGCTGGGACGGCTCGAGCCGGAAGAGATCCCGATCGCCGTCGGCTTCCTCGCCGGCGCTCCGCGACAGGGCCGCGTCGGCGTCGGGTACGCGACGGTCTACGGCCTTGACCGTGCGCCGGCCGCGGAGCCGTCGCTGACCGTCGACGAGCTCGATCGTGCGATCTCGGAGGTTCAAGAGACGACGGGCAGCGGCTCGACGGGGAAGCGCAAGCAGATCCTCGGCGGGCTTCTCGACCGGGCCACGGAGCCGGAGGCGGACTTCGTCAAGCGGCTCTTCACGGGCGAGCTCAGGCAAGGCGCGCTCGCCGGTGTGATGGTCGACGCGATCGCGAAGGCGGCCGGTGTCTCGGGAGCCCTCGCGCGCCGCGCGCTCATGTTGTCGGGCGATCTCACGCGCACGGCCGAGATCGCTCTGACCGACGGGGAGGAGGGTCTGCGCGCCGTCGGCTTCGAGCTCTTCCGCCCGATCTTCCCGATGCTCGCCTCGACCGCCGAGAGCGTGGACGAGGCGATGGCGGCCTTCGAGCGCGCGTCGGTGGAGTGGAAGCTCGACGGGATCCGCATCCAGGTCCACCGCCGCGGGGACGAGGTACGGATCTACACGCGCAACCTCAACGAGATCACGCCCGCCCTGCCCGGGATCGTCGACGCCGTGCGCCGCCTACCGCTCAGGCAAGCGGTGTTCGACGGCGAGGCGCTGTGGATGAGCGAGGACGGTCCCGCCGCTTTCCAGGAGACGGTCTCGCGCATCGACAGCGAGGCTCCGCCCGAGGGAGTCGTGACGTTCCTGTTCGACCTGCTGCACGTCGACGGCGAGGACCTGCTCGACACGCCGCTCGAGCAGCGCGCGGCGAGGCTCGAGGCGATCGCGCCACAACTGAAGATCCCCGCCGTACTCACCTCGGACCCGAAGGAAGGTCAGCGCGTCCTCGACGAGGCACTGCAAGCGGGACACGAAGGCGCTGTCGTGAAGGACGCCGCGTCGCTCTACGGTGCCGGCCGCCGCGGCAAGGCCTGGCGCAAGGTGAAGCCGGTGAAGACGTACGACCTCGTCGTGCTCGGCGCGGAGTGGGGCCACGGCCGCCGCGAGGGCTGGCTCTCGAACCTCCATCTCGGCGCCCGCGACCCCCGGACCGGAGAGTTCGTCATGGTCGGGAAGTGCTTCAAGGGCCTGACCGACGAGCTCCTCACCTGGCAGACCAAGGAGCTGCTCGAGCGCGAGGTCGACCGGAAGGGGATCGCCGTGCTCGTCCGTCCGGAGCTCGTGGTCGAGATCGCGCTGGACGGCGTGCAGTCCTCGACGCGCTACCCGGGCGGAGTCGCTCTGCGCTTCGCGCGCGTGAAGCGCTACCGCCCGGACAAGCGCGCCGAGGAAGCCGACACGATCGACGACCTGCAGGCGCTGCTCAGGCGGGCCAGTTCTCCCTCAGCTGGGTGAGCCTGAAGCTGTTTCCGGACGGATCCCGGAAGCCCGAGTCGATGCCGTAGGGACGCTCCTCAGGCTCCTCGACGAACTCGACGCCGCGGCCCTTGAGCTCCTCGTAGGAGGCCTGGACGTCGTCGGTCGTCAGGAAGACGGTTCCGGCGAAGCCCTTCGCCATGAGCTCCCGCACCTGATCGGCGGTCTCGTCCTGCATCACGGGCGGGCCTGGAATGGCCATCAGGACGATGGCGACGTCGTCCTGACCCGCGGGCCCGACGGCGAGCCAGCGGAAGTCGCCGTACTCGGGGATCGTGACGTCCGCGCGCACCTCCATGCCGAGCTTCTTCGTGTAGAAGTCGAGCGCCTCGTCCTGGTCGTGCACCCACAGCTGCGCGGTGGCGATCCTCATCATCGTTTCCTCCTGTTTCGAGTGGAACGGTCGCCGGCCACGCTAGTGCGCGGCTTCGGGCCTGTCTTCTCGAAACGTGCTGCGTTGCGGGCGGCCGTAGATGCGCATGACGCACCACGGGATCTGCGCATGGTGAGCGGCCGGTGGGAAGGTCGCCCGGTAGGCGGTCGGCGACATGCCGAAGGTGCGCGTGAAGCTCGTCGTGAAGGAGCCGACGCTCCGGAGTCCGACCGCGAAGCAGATCTCGGCGACCGAGCGGTCGGTTGTCCTGAGCAGCGCGGCGGCGCGCTCGAGCCTTCGGGTGAGGAGGTACGTGTGCGGCGACTCGCCGAAGGCGCGGCGGAACTCGCGGCTGAAATGAGCGCGCGAGAGGCCGGCCGCTCGGGCCAGGTCGTCGACGTCCAGCGGCTCGGCGTAGCGCGCGTCGGCGAGATCCTTGGCGCGCAGCAGGTGGCGTGCGGGCGGGGCGAAGACCATCGCGTCCAGTATTGCGACCTAGACTCGCCTCGTGAGTGACGGCGTCCTCCTCACGACGGTCGTCGGGAGCTATCCGCAGCCCGACTGGCTGATCGACCGGGCGCGGCTCGGCGACCGGCTGCCGCCTCGAGTGCGGGCGCGCGAGCTCTGGCGCGTGCCCGAGCCGCTGCTCGAGGAGGCCCAGGACGACGCGACGCGGCTCGCCGTCCAGGACATGGAGCGGGCGGGCGTCGACGTGATCACCGACGGCGAGATGCGCCGGGAGAGCTACTCGAACCGGTTCGCGACCGCGCTCGAAGGCGTCGACCTGGACGAGCCGGGCGTCGCCCTCGACCGCACCGGGCACGAGAACCCGGTCCCACGGGTCGTCGGGCCGATCCGGCGCACCGGGCCGGTGGAGGTCCGCGACGTCGAGTTCGTCCGCTCGCTCACCGACCGCCGGATCAAGATCACCGTCCCGGGGCCGTTCACGATGACGCACCAGGCCCAGGACGACCACTTCGGCGACGAGCGGAGCCTCGCGCTCGCCTACGCCGAGGCCGTCAACGAGGAGCTGCACGACCTCAAGGCGGCCGGCGCCGACGTCGTCCAGATCGACGAGCCGTACCTCCAGGCCCGTCCCGAGCCGGCTCGCGAGTACGCCATCGAGGCGATCAATCGGGCGCTCGACGGCATCGAGGGCGAGACCGTCCTCCACACCTGCTTCGGGTACGCGCACATCGTCAAGGACCGGCTCAGCGGCTACCCGTTCCTCAGCGAGCTCGACGACTGCTCGGCGACGCACCTCTCACTGGAGGCGGCCCAGCCGGATCTCGACCCGGAGGTGCTGCGCGACGTCTCGAGCAAGACGATCCTGCTTGGTGTCCTGGACCTCGGCTCGGACGAGGCGGAGACGCCGGAGGTCGTGGCCGGCCGCATCAGGCGCGCGCTCGATGTGGTTCCGCCCGAGCGGCTCGTCATCGCACCGGACTGCGGGATGAAGTACCTCCCGCGAGAGCTGGCGTTCCGCAAGCTCGAGGCCATGGTTGCCGGTGCGCGCCTCGTCCGCGAGGATCTGGCCGCCCATGCAGATCGGTAAGCCCGGAAGCCCCGTCAGCCGGATCAGCCAGGCCTATCCCGACCGGGTCGAGGTGCGCGGGCGCGATCTGACCGGCGACCTCATGGGCCGGCTGACCTTCACCGAGTATTTCCACCTGCTGTTGACCGGCGAGGAGCCGACCGAGGAGCAGCGCTTCTTCCTCGACCTGCTGCTCGTCTCGATCGCCGAGCACGGGATGATGCCGACAAACGTCGCTGCGCGGATGACGCTCGCCGCCGATCCGGGATCGCTGCAAGGCGCCGTCGCGGCCGGGATCCTCGGTGCCGGCTCAGTGGTCCTCGGAACTGCGCACGAATGCGCCCTGCTGCTCTCGGAGAATCGAGATCCGCTCGAGGTCGCCGAGGAGATCCATGCCGCCGGCGGGAAGGTGCCCGGCTTCGGCCACCCGGTCCACAAGCCGGTCGACCCGCGCGCCGAGCGGATCCTCGAGCTCGCGGACGAGCGGGGAGTCAGCGGTCCTCACGTCGAGCGTGCCCGCCGCTTCCGCGACGCCGTCGCCGAGGTCTCGGGCAAGCCGCTCACGATGAACGTCGCCCTGCCGATCGCGGCCGTGATGCTCGACCTCGGCTACCCGCCCGACGCCGTGAAGGCGGTCCCGATCCTCGCGCGCACCGCCGGCCTGCTCGCGCACCTGGCCGAGGAGCGCGAGCACCCGATCGGCTTCCTCATGGCCGGCAAGGCGGAGGAGGCGATCGAGTACGAGCGCTGAGGTCGAGACGCGGCCGTGGGACGAGCAGCTGGCGGCCGACGACGAGAGCTTTCGCGCCCAGCTCGCCTACCTGCTCGAGCGGTCGCCGTTCTACCGGGAGAAGCTGGGAGCCGCGCCCAGTGACCGGCTCGCCGACATCGCCGAGCTGCCGCTGACCGAGAAGGCGGAGCTCCGCGCCACCGTCACGCCGCAGAGCCCGTTCGGCTCCCACTTCTGCGCGGAGCCGTCGGAGATCGTCCGGATCTACTCGACGAGCGGCACGACCGGCACGCCCAGCTACATCCCGCTGACGGCCGGCGATCTCGACAACTGGGTGACCGCCTCGGCCCGGAGCTACGCCGCCTCCGGCATCGCGGCGGGTCAGCGGATCGTCTCGACCTACAACGCCGGGCCGTTCGTGGCCGGTGCCGCGCTGGGCGCCTTCGAACGCCTCGGCCTCACACACATCCCCGTCGGCACCGGGAACACCGAGCGCCTTGTCGGGTCGATCGAAGCGCTCGAGCCCGAGGCCGTGGTGCTGACGCCGTCCTACGCCGCGCACCTCGCGGAGCGCTTCGACCTGCGGGACTCGAGCGTGGAGCGCGTGCTCGTCGCAGGCGAGCCCGGCGGGGGAGAGGCTGCGTTCCGCGCCAAGCTCGAAGCGGGCTGGGGCGCCAGGGTCACCGAGGCGATGGGCATCGGCGACATCGGCGTCTCGCTCTGGGGCGAGTGCGAGCAGCAGGACGGGATGCACCTCGGAGCCCGCGGCTTCGTCCACGCCGAGCTGATCGATGCGGAGACCGGTGAGGCGCTCGAGCTTGCAGACGGCGCCACCGGCGAGCTCGTCCTCACCCACCTCCAACACCGCGCCGCGCCGCTCCTCCGCTTCCGCACGCGCGACCACGTCGAGGTCCGGACGAGCCTGTGCGCATGCGGCCGGACGGGCCCGCGCATCCGGTGCATCGGGCGAACCGACGACATGCTGATCGTCCGAGGCGTCAACGTCTTCCCGTCGGCCGTCCGCGAGGTGGTGAGCGCGTTCGCACCCGAAGTCAGCGGCCACGTCCTCGTGAAAGTGACGTCACCCGGGGTGAAGCAAGACCCGCCGCTCCCCGTCAACGTCGAGCTGGCCCGGGGCGGAACGGCCGATGCGGCGCTCGCGGAGAAGATCCGCGCCAGGCTGCGCAGCGTCCTCTTGGTCGACACACGGGTCGAGCTCGTGCCGTGGGAGAGCCTGGCGCGCAGCGAGTACAAATCGAAGCTCGTCGAGCACGCGCGGGATGGGGAGGCCTAGCTCGGCCTGACCCCCGGGTCCAGCGAGCGCAGGATCCTCGGACTCGCGCTCCAACGGAGAAGCGCTCCTCCTCTGATCGGATCGCCCGCGAGGCGGAGCAGGGCGACGCCGCCCTTCTTCAGCTCGAGCGGAAGTTCGTCTGCATCGCCGCAGAGCAGCAGGGAGGCCAGTCCCGACAGGCACGGCTCGTGGCCGACGAGCGCGACCGATGACCGATCGGACGACGCTTGCAGGACTTCGACGACGTCGCCGGGCGGCCGGATCGCCTCGAGGGCCGGACAGGGCTCCGGCGGCGGCCAGCCGGCTTCGGCATGGAGGATCTCGGCCGTCTGCCAGGCGCGCGTGTACGGGCTCGCGAGTACGACGTCCATCCCGGGCACGATGCGGTTCAACCCGCGGGCGGCACTGCGGAAACGGGCGATGCCCTTCGTTGTGAGCGGCCGCTTCGCATCGTCCGGCCAGCGGGCCGGATCGCGGTGATCGGCGATCCCGTGCCGTACGAGGTAGACGTCCATCGCTTCTCGGCCGCAGTAGATTCGCAGTATGGCGCTCGAAGTCGAGCGGAAGTTCCTGATCGAGCAGCTGCCGGCCGAGGTCGCGATCGACTCGGAGGAGGAGATCGACCAGGGTTACCTTGCGACGGGAGAAGACGAGGTCCGGCTTCGCCGGCAGGGCGGCCGTTGTCTGATCACCGTCAAGCGCGGCCAGGGGCTGATCCGAGACGAAGTCGAGGTCGAGGTCGACAAGAGCTCGTTCGAGGAGCTCTGGCCGCTCACCGAAGGCCGCCGCGTCGAGAAGACACGGCTCACGACCGAGGTAGATGACCGGACGCTCGAGATCGACATCTACAGAGGGCCGCTCGCAGGGTTGGTCACGGCGGAGATCGAGTTCGACGACGCAGACACCGCCCGCGCGTTCTCGCCACCGCGATGGCTGACACGAGAGCTGACAGGCGACAAGCGGTACTCGAACCAGCGGCTTGCGGTCGAGGGGCTGCCGCAGTAGTCCGCAGGCTCGGTGGTTGGGCGTTCGCGGCGAGAGCGCTAGGATCGGCGCGTGGCCGCTCCAGCGAAGTCCAGGCAGCTTCGAGACGAAGAGCTCGAAGAGGCGCTCGCGCTGATCAAGCAGGCCGACAGCGTCGAGCTCAAGCTGACCGTGCCGGAGGCCGACCAGCGCTCGACGGTTGCGGCGCTGGGGATGGACCCGCTCGAGGCCGAGCTCCGGCAGGTCTTCTTCTTCGATACACCGGATCTCGCCCTGAACAAGCGAGGGGTGGTCGTGCGGGCGCGCCGGGTCCAGCGAAAGGGGGACGATTCCGTCGTCAAGCTGCGACCGGTTGTCCCCAACGAGCTGCCGGCAAGCCTCAGGAGCTCCCCCAACCTGGTCGTCGAGGTCGACGCGATGCCGGGAGGCTACGTCTGCTCAGCAGCCCTGAAGGAATCGCTCGGGAGCACCGACGTGAGGAAGGTCGTCGGGGGACAGCGGCCGGCCCGCAGGCTCTTTTCGAAGGAGCAGCGCAAGTTCTTCTCCACCAACGCCCCGGAGGGGATCGAGCTCGACGATCTGGCCCTGCTCGGCCCGATACTCGTCCTCAAGTTGAAGTTCAAGCCTTCGGACTTCGATCAGAAGCTCGTTGCGGAGCTCTGGAACTACCCCGACAACTCGCGGATCCTCGAGCTCTCCACGAAATGCGCGCCGCGGGACGCTTTCCAGGTGGCCATCGAGACAAAGGCCTTCCTGCGCGGGCGAGGAGTCGATCTCTCCGGCGAGCAACAGACGAAGACCAAGGCGGCGCTCAACTACTTCTCGAAGAACCTGCCGGTCCCCGTCTCGTAGCGTTCCAACTCGACGGGGGAGTGGTCGAGCGCGGTGAGAAAGCTCCAGAGCCAGGGTGTCCACCACATCACGCTCGTCGGGGCGGACCGGCAGACGTCGATCGGCTTCTGGGAGGGCGTCCTGGGCATGCCGTTCGTCTTCGAGCAGCCGAACCTGGACAACGAGTCGGAGAGCCACCTCTACTTCGACCCGGGCGACGGGCGGCTGATCACGGTCTTCACGAACGAGGAGCGCGAGGCCGATCCGACCCGGACCTCGACGGACATCGGCGTCGTCCACCACATCGCGTTCTCGGTCTCCCAGGCGACGTTCCAGCAGGTCGTGGAGCGGCTGGACGAGCGCGGGATCAGACACAGCGGCGTCAAGGACCGCGGCTTCATGGACTCGATCTACTTCGAGGATCCGCTCGGCCTCCTGATCGAGCTCGCGTCGTACCGGTTCGAGCCGCCGCACGGCCACACCCATGCGGACGTCCTGCTCGAGGCGCACAAGCTACGGGTCGAGCGGGGCGACTACAACATCGCCCAGGACCATCTCGCGGACGCAATCGAGATGCTCGTCGAGCGATCTCGGGCGTCGCTCTCGGAGGAGCGATCGCCGAAAGACCCCTACTAGCGGAGGATCAGATGACTGCAAACACGCTGAACATCCTCAAGCCGAGCGTCAACAACATGACCGTTCGGATCTTCGTGCGGGCCGCCGGGCTCGACTTCGCCGAGGAGGACGTCTGGGGGAAGACGACGAGCCCCGAGTACATGGCGAAGTACCCGGCGCACCTGACGCCGATGCTCGAGGAGGAAGGGCTGCCGAGGGGCGCGCTCGGCGAGAGCTGCGCGATCATGGCCTACCTCTGCAACAAGCACGGCCTCGACCAGTTCTATCCGAGCGACCCGGGCAAGCGGGCGATGGTCGACAACGCGATGTTCTACCTCGTCGGCACGCTCTATCCGCTGCTCACGCGGGCCACGTATCCGACCCTCGGCTTCCCGCAGTACCCGGGCGAGGTCGCGACGTCAGAGGCGGACGACGCGATGAAGGCGAAGGCCCAGCAGGAGGCCGAGGCCGCGCTCGCCGAGCCGCTCGAGGTCTACAACACGTTCTTCCTGGACGGGAAGAAGTTCATCGGCGGTGACAATCCGTCGATCGCCGATTTCCGCTTCGCGGCGACGCTCGAGTTCCTGCGGGCGATCGACTATCCGTTCCCGGCCTGGGCCGAGGAGTACATGACCAGGATCGAGGAGACCCTCGGCGAGGCGTACACCGAGCCGGCGTCGGACGTGCGCGGCTACATCGAGTCGGTGAAGGCTCCCGCGTGAGCCGCTAGCCGAAGCCGCCTCCGCCGCCACCGCCGCCTCCGCCACCGCCGCCGGAGAAGCCGCCTCCGCCGCCGCCCGAGCCTGAGGACGGAGGCGCGAGCGCGGACCCGAACCCGGACGAGAGGTCGCCGATGGACATGGAGGACGCGCCTGAGCCGAGGTCGCCGTTCGGCGAGATCCAGTAGATCGAGCTCGCCTCGGCGAGGTCCTCCGGCATGTGCAGGTGCGCCGCCTGGAGCACGCGGTCGGCGATGCCGAAGGCGATCCCGTAGACGAGGAACCGCTCCCACAGCGCGAGTGAGGCCGGCGGTGCCTCGCCGAGGCGCGGGAAGTCCGTCAGGTAGCGGCGGAACGCCTCCCAGCGCTCGGCTTCGACGGCAGCCTCGCGGCTGCGGCGCCGCCAGAGCTTCCGCCGGGTCAGAGCGCCGACCAGCATCGCGGCGTTGAGGAACGAGCAGATGCCGAGGGCGAGCAAGACGACGTCGCCCCAGCGTGGATACACCCCGCGCCAGCCGTCGATCGCGAGATACATGAGCAGCGCGCCCAGCAAGACGAACACGCCCAGGCCGATCCAGAGGGGGACCGCTCCCATGGAGACGAACCAGCGCCGAGTGCCAACCTCCTTGTCCACGTCCTCCTTGAAGTTCGTGAAGCGCTTGGACATCGACGCCCGCTCGCTCTCGATCTCTTTCCGAAAGCGGGAGAGCCGCTCCGAGCCTCCGTCGAGTACCGCATCGACGACGCGGGTCACCTCCTGCTCCCAGGGCGTGAGCGGCTGCTGCGTGTCGCCCGGGCTCAACTCGAGGTCGTTGACCTGCTCCGTCCGCAGCCCGCCCCAGATCTTGCGCTCCGACGTCGCCGGGGTGGAGCGGTAGACGCCGCGGCGCACGAGGTCGAACAGCGTCGCCGTGAACTCGAACGACCCGGCGGCACCGCCCTGCCGGAGCAGCACGGGGACGAGCGCCGGCTCGGTCTCCGTCGGAGGCTCCTGCTCGTACTCGCGGTCGTAGCCGGTGCGCACCTCGCGCCCGAAGCGCCAGAACACGAACCCGGCGAGGAGGAAGGCCGGAACGGTCCCGAGCGCCAGGAGGATCAGGGCGGTGCGCCAGGGGTGGCGGATCGCTTCCTGGATCCGGTCGTGGTCGCGCTCGTACGCCTCCGCGTCGGCCCGCTCCTCGGCCACGATCCTCTCGAGGCCCTCGCCCTCGACGACGCGCATTCCGGCGGTGGACGGGAAGGCGTCGCGGGGGTACAGCGTTCGCAGCTCGACGAACTGCCCCGCCGGAATGCTGACGGCTCGGAGCTGCGACCTCGGCCCCTCGAGCGTGACGTCGCCGCGGACCCAGACCGGGTGTCCCCAGGCCCGCACGACGTTCGCCGGGCCGGTCGTCGTCGCCGTGAGCAGCCCGAGCGACTGCTCCCACTCGTCTCCCCAGACCTTCAGGTTGACGTCGACGACGTCGTCGTACGCGACGGCGAGCCCGCGGATGCTGTAGCGGACGGTGAACGTCCGGGACTCGTTGACGGCCTGGAACCGCCACACGATGCGCTCGGTATCTCCGCGCCGCTCGGTCCCGTAGGTTCCCGGTGGGCCGCCTGGCTCGAGCTCGGTCGGCGCGCCCGGGCGAAACGCGCGACCGTTCTCGAGGACTGCGATCCCGTGGATCGACTCGCCCTCCCGGAGCGGGATGTCGCGAAACCCGTACGTGAACGAGCCCGAGAACGCGACCGAGATGCTCTCCTCCACCCGCACGGCACCGGGAGGAGTCGCGGGCGGCCCGATCTCGACCCGGACGTCGCTCTGGACGAGCTCGTAGGACTGCGCGTGAGCCGTGCCGGCCAGGCCGAGGGCGGCCGCAGTGACGGCCGCAACCACCGCAAGCCGGCGCAGCACGAGGGTCAGCCGGCGGGCGCGCCGGGTGTGAAGCTGACCTGCGGCGGCTCTCGCTGCGCGTCGTCCTCGACGTCGAAGAACTCGCGCTTGTCGAAGCCGAAGGGGCCGGCGATGAAGACGCCGGGGACGGTCTGGATCGCGTTGTTGAAGGTCAGCACCGTGTCGTTGTAGACCTGGCGCGAGACGGCGATCCGGTTCTCGGTCTCGGCGAGCTCGCTCTGGAGCTGACGGAAGTTCTCGTCTGCCTGGAGCTCCGGGTACGCCTCGGCGACGGCGAAGAGACGGCCGAGCATCTGTCCGAGGAACCCTTCGGCCTGGGCCGACTCCGCCGGCGTCTGCGCCTGCTGCGCGGCGGCGCGCGCCTGCGTCACGTTCTCGAAGGTCTCGCGCTCGTGCGCCGCATAGCCCTTCACGGTCTCGACGAGGTTCGGGATCAGGTCCCACCGCCGCTTCAGCTGGACCTCGATCTGAGCCCAGGCGTTGTCGACGCGGTTCCGCAGCCGGACGAACCGGTTGTAGAGGACGACCAGGACGATCGCGAGAAGCGCGAGGACGGCGAGGATCACGATCGCCCAGACCACGGCGCGACTCTAACGTGCTCCGGAGGCAGCTCCTAGCGCGAAGACGAGCGGCAACACGAAAGGAGGCGCGATGATCGCAAGGATCTGGCGCGGCGTCGTCCGCCGCGACGACGCCGGACGCTATGCCGACTACATGCGCGGAACGGGCGTCAAGGAGTACGCGGAGACCGAAGGGAACAACGGCGTCTTGATGCTCCGCCGAGACGAGGGGCAGCGCAGCGAGTTCGTGATGGTCACGCTCTGGGAGTCGTGGGACGCGGTGCGCGCGTTCGCCGGCGACGACGTCGAGCGAGCCGTCTTCTATCCGGAGGACGATGCGTTCCTGATCGAGCGCGACCTCACCGCGACGCACTACGACGTGGTGGAAGCGCGCGGCCTCTAGCGTTGCTCGTTGCGACCTTCGATACAGTGCTGCCCATTGGCACGTCGGAGTAAAGGCACCATCCTGGTGGCCGACGACAGCGGCCCCCTTCGCACGCTTTTCACGGTCGTCCTTCAACGAGAGGGCTACCGGGTTCTCGAAGCGCGCGACGGTGTGAGAGCGGTTCGGACGCTGGCCGAGGAGGACGTCGACGCACTCTTCCTCGACGTTCGCTTCGGTCTCGACGACGGCATCGCGCTCGCGCAGGAGCTGCGCCTCGACTGGCCCGACCTGCCCATCGCATTCATCACGGGTGACACCTCGACGGCGGAGGCCGTGAACCGTGGCGCGGGCCTCGCCGAGCTCATCCTGACCAAGCCGTTCACCCTGCCGGAGATCGTGGCTGCGACCGAACGGCTCCTCGGCAGCCGAGAGTGAACCGCCGGGCCCTCGGGCCCGTAGAGCCGGGCGACGACCCGATCCACACCAGGAGGCCGCACATGCGCACCCTCATGCTCCTCGTTGCTGCGATCGGCGCGCTGGCGCTCAGCGTGCCCGCAGCCCTGGCGTCGACCGAGACCGGCAGCAGCCCGGACGGCAGCATCATCGTCAGCGTCACCCTGTCGGACTCGGCGACCGCGGGACAGCCGTTCACCATCGCCGAGTCGATTGCGAACACGACCGACCGGGCGAAGCTCGTCCGCGTTACGCAGACGCTCGAAGGTCCGGTCGGAGTCCTGTTCTCGATCCGCTATCCGCTCATCGTCCCGGCCCGCAGGACGCTGGCGTTCAGCATCACGTACACGTTCCCGGCAAACGTCCCGCCGGGCGCCTACACGCTCACGCTGGCAGCGGGCGGCGCGACCGCCTCGGCCACGACGACCGTCAGTCCGGCGTAACTGAACCTCTGAGAGGTCGGACCACCGGGACCGATGTCCCGGTGGTCCGTCTTGCCTGCTCGGTCAGCGAAGCGAGATCGCGACCTCTTCCAGGAGGTCCAGGGCGTCCTGCATGCCGGCCTCCATCCCGGACTCGATGATCGCGTCGCGGACTTCCTTCGTTCGGGGCCTGCACGAGGATGGTCAGCGTGGTGCGCCCGTCCGCCTCGGTGAGCGTCATCGTGTTCAGCGTCCCGCCCTCGGGGGCTTCCGGCGGCGCTCCCTCGTACACCTCGGTCGAGACGATTCGCTCGTTGGGGACGATCTCGCGGTACTCGCCGTGGAAGGCGACCTCGAACCCGCCGTCCGTTGTCACCATGACGTAGCGCCACTTGCCGCCGACGCGCAGGTCGATCTCGGCGATCGTCATCTCGCCACGCTTCGCGTTCCACCAGCGCTTGACCAGCTCGGGCGTCGTCCACGCCTTGTAGACCAGGTCCTTCGGTGCATCGAACTCCCGCGTGATGAGGATCTGCTCGTCGGTGGGGAGGGTCACCTTGGCCGTCCCGCTACTCGTCACTGACATCTCCTTCCTCCTTCCTGAGCTCTTCCAGTACGACATCCAGCTCGTCGAAGCGCTCCGACCACGAGCGCTCGTAGTCCTTCACCCAGTCGTGGATGGGCTTGAGCGCCCGGCCGTTCAGCCGGTACAGCCGCTGACGTCCCAGTCGGCGCACGTCAACGGCTCCAACTTCTCGGAGCACCCGCAGGTGCTTCGACACCTGGGGCTGAGCGAGCCCGAGCATGCGCACCAGGTCGTTCACGGGTCGCTCGCCGCCGGCGAGGACGTCCAGGATCTGACGCCGCCGCGGCTCCGCCACCGCGTTGAACGCATCTGCGGTCGTCGCTGCTCGAGCCATGCGGCCAGAATAATATACCCATATAGGAATGTGTCAACCTCACGGAGCACCCGCTACAGCGACCGATGAGTTCCGTGCCTAGAGGTGCCTCGGTAGGCGAGCCTGGCTGAGATCCACGCGGTCGCCACGCAGGGGAACACCCTCTCGGAAGAGCAGCCTCCGCTGCTTCGCACCCATCGCGAGACTCCCGTCGGCGCGGACCACGCGGTGCCACGGAAGCTCCTCGTCCGTCGTGGCGAGGACGTGGCCGACGAGGCGCGGCGCGTCCGGGTGGATGTCGCCGTAGGTGCGGACGAATCCCTCGGGGATCTCCCGGACGCGGGCGAGAATCCGCGCCACGCGCGAGTCGGCCTCGGCCCGTGTCACGTCTGGAGCTCCGCCAGCCGCTGCTCGAGGAAGCGTCGCTCGGCGTCCGAGTGAACGAGCTCGAGCGCACGGCCGTAGGACGCGCGGGCGTCGTCGACGCGGTCGAGGCGCCGGAGCAACTCCGCGCGCGTCGAGTGGAGATAGTGGTACTGGTCGAGCTCGAGGCCGTCCACGAGGGTGAGCGCAGATTCGACGTCGCCTGCCTCCGCGATTGCGGCGGCCCGGTTGAGCTCCACCACGGACGAGCCGGTGATGCGCGCGAGCTCGCCGTAGAGGGCCGCGAGCTGCGGCCAGTCCTCGGGCTCGTCGGCATGCAGCGACGCGATCGCCGCCTGCACGACGTACGGACCGCGGCCACCGAGCGCGAGTGCGCGATCGAGCACGGCCCGTCCCTCCGCGATCTGGTCGAGGTCCCAGAGCGAGCGGTCCTGGTCGCGAAGGAGAACGACCGTGCCCTCGGCGAAGCGCGCGTCGCGCCGAGCGTCGTTCACCAGCATCAGGGCCAGCAAGCCCTGAACCTCGGGCTCGTCGGGCATCAGCTCGGCGAGCGCGCGTCCGAGCCGGATCGCCTCGGCGGCCAGGTCTCCGCGCCCGCCGTAGCCCTCGTTGAAGATGAGGTAGACGACGGCGAGAACGGCTGCGAGCCGGTCGGGGAGCAGGTGGGCCGGCGGCACGCGAAACGGGATGCCTGCCGCCTTGATCTTCCGCTTCGCGCGGACGAGCCGCTTGGCCATCGTCGGCTCGGCGACGAGGAAGGCGTGCGCGATGTCGTCCGTGCTCAGCCCACCCAGCGTTCGCAGGGTGAGCGCGACCTGGGCATCGAGCTCGAGCGCGGGATGGCAGCACGTGAAGAGGAGCTCGAGTCGCTCGTCTGGGATCGTCGTCTCGTCCATCTCGTCCTCGGTGGCCTCCGGCACGTCGAGCAGGCGGGTCTTCGCGGCGAGCGTGCGATCCCGGCGGATGCGGTCGATCGCGCGGTTCCGCGCGGTGGTCATGAGCCAGGCGCGCGGGTTGGCCGGCGTCCCCTCGCGGGGCCAGCGCTCGGCCGCGATCGCGAACGCCTCCTGGGCGGCTTCCTCGGCGAGGTCGAAGTCGCCGAGGAAGCCGATCAGACCGGCGAGGACGCGGCCCCACTCGTCGCGGAAAACCTGCTCGAGCGGCACTCAGCCCTCCTTGAGAGGGCGCACCTCCACCGCGCCGCCGAGGCGGGCCGCCGGAATGCGGGACGCGAGCTCGATCGCGGCGTCGAGGTCGTCGGCCTCGAAGAT
Organism: uncultured Actinomycetes bacterium; assembly: GCA_963782765.1. Classification (GTDB taxonomy): domain Bacteria; phylum Actinomycetota; class Thermoleophilia; order Gaiellales; family Gaiellaceae; genus JACDAN01. The sequence goes on along the minus strand of CAWALC010000004.1, from coordinate 91,828 downwards.
GAGGTAGCCGCCCAGCGCCTCCTTGACGGCGACGAACGGACCGTCGGTAGTCAGCGTCCGGTCGTCCTGCACCCGTACGGTGGTGGCGGTCTCGGGCGGCTCCATCCAGACGCCGGGGCTCACGCCGGGGGTCTCGTTGATCGCCTGGTAGTCGCGGTAGACCGCCTGCTGCTCCTCCTCCGACAGGCGCCCCCACTCCTCCGTCGCCGGCGTCGGGGTGTTGCCCTGCTGAATCAACAGCATGTACTTCATCGCTTCCTCCTTTGGTGGAACATGGTCGCCTCTGAGACGAACGGCGGGAGGACGAGAGGACACTTCGCGCGATTCTCTTCCGGTACTTTCTCGATGCTCGACGGACTCGTCGAGGCTGACGCTATGACGGGAACGCCAGGCGCGCGACCAATCAACTACCGCGGAATCGACTTGCGGCCGATAGGAACGCCGTGAGCACCGAAGTCGAACAGTACGAAGCGTCGACCGCACCGGCCGCCGAAGGGGTCGAGGAGCCGGTCGAGAAAGAGGAGCGCCGCGTGCGCGCTTGGCTCGGCGCTTCGCAAAGCGCTCGAACCCGGATCCTGATCGCCTACGTCATCCTGCTCGCGCTGGCGTTGCTGCTCGCCGTCCTCGGGTTCCGCCAGTTCCTCCTCATCCGGCTGGAGGACCAGGTCGACAACGCGCTCCGGCAGGAGGTCCTCGAGCTCGACCAGCTCCTGACCAACGGCCGTGACCCGGCGACCGGCCGGCCGTTCGCGACGCTCGAGGCGCTCTTCGACACGTACTTCGCGCGCAACGTGCCGAGCAACGAGGAGGCGTTCCTCGGGTTCGTCGAGGGACGGCTGTACCGCTCGTCGACGCTCGCCCGGTTCCCGCTCGACCGGTTGCCCAGCGAACGGCTGCCGGAGTGGGAGGGGCTCGCCAGTCGCGCGCCCGGGGAGGAGCGAGAGGCCACGGGCCGGATCGACACGAGGCTCGGCGAGGCGCACTTCCGAACGCAGCGCATCCGGTTTCAGAACGACGTCGGCGCCTTCGTCGTCACCATCCTGCCCGCCGACGAGCGGGAGGAGATCAGCAACTTCCTCACGTACGGCGGCGCGGCGGCGCTCGGCGTCCTCCTGATCGCCTCGGCGCTCGCCTGGGCGATCGCCGGTCGGGCGCTCGAGCCGGTCCGCCGGCTGACGGAGACCGCGCGCTCGATCTCGCAGTCGGATCTGACCCGCCGGATCGAGGTGCGCGGCACCGGCGAGGCTGCCGAGATGGCACGCAGCTTCAACGCGATGCTCGACCGACTCGAGTCCGTCTTCCAGAGCCAGCGCGAGTTCGTGCAGAACACGAACCACGAGCTGCGCGACCCGCTCACGATCGTCCGCGGACACCTCCAGCTGCTGGAAGACGATCCCGACGAACGTCGGCGAACGGTTCAGCTGGTCACCGACGAGCTCGACCGGATGGGGACGATCGTCGACGATCTCAAGGTCCTGGCCGAAGCCGATCAGCCCGGGTTCCTCCGGTTCGAATGGATCGACCTCGAGGCCTTCACGGAGGAGCTCCACTCGAAGGCGAGCGCCCTCGCGACGAGGCGCTGGTCCGTCGAGGGTGCCGGCGAAGGAACGTTCTTCGCCGACCGGCACCGACTGACTCAGGCGGCGATGAACCTGGCGCACAACGCCGTCCAGCACACGGACGAATCGGAGACGATCGCGATCTCGTCGACCCTGCACGACGGCCTGGTCCGGATCACGGTGCGCGACACGGGAGTGGGAATCTCGGTGTCGGATCAGGCGTCGATCTTCGAGCGCTTCACCCGCGGCACGGGTGCCCACCTCCGGTACGGTGGCAGCGGACTCGGCCTCGCGATCGTCGAGGCGATCGCCGACGCGCACGAGGGAAGGGTCGAGCTCGAGAGCCGCCTCGGCGAGGGCTCCACGTTCACGATCGTCGTCCCGCGGGACCCCAGGGAAGGAGGGGCGAGTGGCCAGAATTCTGATCGCTGAGGACGACCCTCGGATCGCCGAGACGCTCGAGAAAGGTCTGGGCGCTCACGGCTACACCACCCTGCTCGCGGACGACGGCGAGAAGGCCCAGAGCCTCAGCCTGACGGACACGTTCGACTTGCTCATCCTGGACATGGGCCTGCCGGGGCGGGAGGGGTTCCACGTCCTCCAGGAGCTTCGCGCCCGCGGGAAGACGTTGCCGGTTCTCGTGCTCACCGGACGGAGCGAGCGCGACGTCGTCGCCTGCCTCGAGGCCGGCGCCGACGACTTCATGCGGAAGCCCTTCGACTTCGACGAGCTCCTTGCTCGCGTACGCATCCGACTGCGCACCAACCGGCGGGCCGCGACCCCGAACGTCCTCACCGCCGGAGGTATAAAGCTCGACCTGAGGTCGAGGCGTGCGACGGTGGGGACGACGACGGTCGCGCTGACCACGCGCGAGTTCGCTCTGCTCGAGATGTTGCTCCGACACGCCGGCCAGATCCTGAGTCGGAAGCAGCTCCTCTCCCACGGGTGGGGGCCGTCGTTCGACCCCGCGTCGAACGTCGTCGACGTCGGGATCAACTCGCTCCGGAAGAAGCTCGGCGCGGACGTCGTCGAGACCGTTCGCGGAGCGGGCTACCGCCTCTCCACTCGGTAGCGCTCTCCCCTTACACCGACTGGTCTTCGCGCTCGTTGAGCGTGTAGTCGGCGCCCTCCAAGCGGGGGGTGTTGCCAGAACAGAAGATTACGCCTTCTTCACCGGAGCCTAATCGCTCGGTAATCCGGCAGAGCAATCGTCCGGACGGGAAGTCAAGGGGAAGGGAAGGGTTTGCGGCGGTTCAAATGCAGCACGGCGTCGGCTCACGACGCGGATAGCGATCAAGCGCGGTCGACTCGGGGCAGAAGGCCTCGGCGGCTGACGGCCGGTCGGCGGCGCGGCCTCTTTGCCGCCGCTGCCGCGACCGTGATCCTCGGTGCGGGACTCGGCCTCAGCGGAGCGATGGCCGCGGTCGCCCCGCCGTTCATCGTCGACGACATCGCAGACCGGGTTGACGCCAACATTGGCAACGGCGTCTGCAACACGGTCGCGAACACGTGCTCACTGCGCGCTGCGATCCAGGAGGCGAACTCGCGCGCCGGAGCCGACGAGATCCTGATCCTCCCCGGCACCTACCCGATCGGGCTCGCACCGATCAACGAGAACGCCGCCAACGTCGGCGACTACGAGATCCTCGATGCGGTCACGATTCAGAAGGCGCCGGGTTACCTCGGCGACGTCATCGTCGACGGCGGCAATCCACTTCCGGGAGCTCCGGTCAACGCCCGGGGCCTCGACCGTCTCTTCGAGATCCACCCGGGCGCCGGCGACGTCACCTTCCGGAACCTCACGATCCAGAACGGCTTCTCCCCCGAGGAGGGCGGCGCGATCCAGAACTGGTCGCTCGGGAAGCTGACGCTGGAGTCGGTTGTCGTGAAGGACAACTACGCGGAGAAGGCGGGCGGCGGTCTCAACAACGCCGACCTCAACGACTACGAGTGGGTCGTCGAGCCGGAGAATCTCACGCTCCTTCCGTTCGGCCGAGTCGAGATCAAGAACTCGACCTTCACGGGCAACGGGGCGGGCGACGGAGGCGCGGCGATCAACAACGTCTCGGGCGGGACGATCACGATCTCGGACCAGAGCGTGATCACCCTCAACCCCGGACCGATCAAGCCCGACCCGCTCGATCCGGAAGAGTTCGTCCTCGTCGATCCGGCCGACTACCCGATCGACGCCAGCGCGATCTCGAACCAGGCGCGGTGGGAGGCGGTCGGCACGATCAAGATCTCGAACTCGACCGTCTCGAAGAATGCGGCCGAGGGCAGCGGCGCCGGCATCTCGAGCTGGGGTGACAGTGTTGTCGTCGTCGAGAACAACTCGACAGTCGCCGAGAACCGGACCGGAGCCGAGGGCGGTGGCCTCTTCACCGAGGGCGGCCACGTCACCATCGCGAACAGCAAGGTGACGAAGAACGAGGCGGCGAACGGCGGCGGCCTCTACAGCGGCGGGCACCTCACGCAGTACGGACTGCGCGGCCGGTTCGACGTGAGGAATTCGGAGCTCTCCGAGAACAAGGCCGAGAAGGGCGGCGCCATTCACAACGGCGGCGACGCACAACTCTCCGTCACCGACACGAAGTTCACAAAGAACCACTCGTCCGACCATGGCGCTGCGATCGCCACCGAGGGGCGCTCGAGCATGAACCTCGCCCGGGTCGAAGTGATCGACAACGAGTCGTACGGCGAGGGCGGCGGCGTGTGGACCCACAGCGAGCGCCCGACGACGATCGTCGACTCGCTCCTGAGCGACAACCACGCCGGCGTGCCGTTCGTCGACGAGGACGGGATGCTGAGCGACGACGTCGCCGGCGGCGGCGCGCTCCACACCGACGGCGGTCCGATGACCATCGAGCGGACCACGATCGACGGCAACAGCGCCACGGAGGAAGGCGGCGGTCTCTCGATCCACAACCTCGGCCACTTCGTGCTCCGCGACAGCACGATCTCGAACAACCGCGCCGTCGACGGCGGCGGTCTCGAGAACAGCGCCCACCGGGTCACCTTCGAGCGTGTGATGGTCCTGCGGAACCGGGCGTCGGCCAACGCCGAGGGCGAGGGTGGGCACGGCGGCGGGATCTACAACACCTCGAGCGACGAGTTCCACCTGCTCGACTCGACGATCCGCGAGAACAGCGGGATCGTCGGCGGCGGGCTCGCGAACGCGCCCGACAACGCCATCATCGCGAAGAACTCGCTCTTCCTCAACAACTCCGCGCGCCAGCCGCCGGCCGTCGAAGGCGAGCTCGACGAGAACGCCGGCAAGGGCGGCGGCCTCATGAGCTTCGCCGACGGCGACTCGCTGTTCGAGAACACGACCTTCTCGGGCAACAAGGCGGCCTCCGGAGGCGGCGGTCTCTTCCACGACGCGGACGGTGAGCTCCGTCTCCACCACGTCACCATCTGGCGCAACTCGGCGCCGGTCGGCGGCGGCATCGGCGTCAGGGAGTCCGACTTCGTCCCCGAGATCCCGCCGAAGACGAATGCCGCCGTGGTGCTGAAGAACTCGATCGTCGGCGGCAGCCTCAAGGGCGGCAGCTGCGACTGGTACGTCCGCTCGGAAGGCGGCAACCTCGAGACCGGCAACAAGAACACCTGTTTCCTCGCGGTCACCGCCGAGACGGCTCAGAGCCCGATCGAGCTCGGGGTCCGCGACCGGCGCGGCGACCCCAAGCTCTGGGCGATCGCCGACAACGGGGGCCCGACGCTGACGCACGCTCTCCAGTACGGGAGCCTCGCGATCGACTCGAGCAACCTCCCCTGTGCCGTCGTCGATCAGCGCGGCGTCGGGCGGCCCCAGAACGGACGGTGCGACGCCGGTGCGTTCGAGTTCGAAGGCGCGCCGCCGCAGTTCGACGACTCGCCGCCGGAGACGATCTTCGACCCGGCGACCGACCGGCCGAAGCAGGACGGCTTCGAGACCATGGCGTTCACGTTCCGGGGCCTCGACGACATCACGGCTCCCGACGAGCTCAACTTCGAGTGCCGGCTGATCGAGCAGGACCTCACCGAGATGGAAGAGCCGGTCCCGCCGTGGGAGCCCACGCCGCCCGAGTTCATGTGGAACGGCTGCGCCAGCCCGTGGTCGACGCCGCTCATGGAAGAAGGGCTGATGACGTTCGAGGTGCGCGCCATCGACCGCGCGGGCAACATCGACCCGACGCCGATCGAGTACCTGCTGACGGCCGACGACCTGGAGCCGCCGGACACCAAGATCCTCGAGAAGCCGACGAACCCGACCAACAGCCGCGCGGCGCTCTTCAGCTTCACGGGCATCAGCGACTTCACGCCGCCGCAGTTCATGGAGTACGAGTGCCGGCTGGACTCCCGCGATCCGGAGGCATGGCTCGAGTGCACCAACCCCGCCATGTACTCGAACCTGGCCACGGGCCTGCACACGTTCGAGGTCCGAGCGATCGCCGGTGAGATCGGCGCGTTCGAAGGCGATCCGACCCCCGCGCGCTACACGTGGCGAGTCGGCCCCGATCCCGAGGGCCCGAGCGAGACGCCGCTCAACTGTGACCAGGCGAACATCACGCTCACCGCCAGCGCCGACGGGTGGGCCGACCAGGTCAACCCGATCGAGAACTACGTCTTCGAGACCGAGCTCGACGTCCGCTCTGAGGCTTCGGGCGGCGAGCCCGGAGAGCCGCTCGTCCCGCGGAACGCGCGCGCCTTCTTCCGCTTCCCGTTCCAGAACGACGCTCCGCACTGCGTGCTCGAGTCGGCCACCCTGCGCCTCTACGCCGGCGGGCACACCGAGGCCAGGACGCTCCTGGCCGTGCCGCTCGAGGACACCTGGAAGGAGAGCTCGCTCACGTGGGCCAACCAGCCCGATCCGTTCCCGGGCGCCGTCGGGGCGACCACCGAGTCCGGCGAGCACTACCGCGAGTGGGACGTCAAGGCGCACGTCGAGGCGATCAGGGCCGGCACGCTCCCGAACAACGGCTGGATGATTCGGGACCAGCACGAGAGCGACACGCTCGACGGCGGCGACCAGAGCTTCCTCTCGAGGGAGATGCCGCAGGATCCGCCAGAGGTGACCCTGCCGGAGCTCGAGCTCCGCTACGTGGCGGCGGGCTCAGATCCTCCGCCGGCCCCGCCGGAACCGGTCGGCGAGACGGTCGTCCACTGCGGTCAGGTGATCACCGAGAGCACCCGCCTGGCGGAAGACGTCACCGGCTGTCTCGGTGAGGGCATCGCCATCGGCGGTCCCAACATCGTCCTCGACCTCAACGGTCACACGATCTCGAGCGGGATGGTGCTCGAGCCCGGCGAGGAGGACTTCCTCATGCCGGGTGTCCGCAGCGGCTATCCCAACACCGTCATCCGCAACGGCATCGTCACGAACTACGGCTACGGCGTCCTGCTCGGCCCGGGCTCGAGCCACAGCGTCGTCGAGAACATGACCCTCTACCGCAACGCCCTCGCCGGCGTCCAGCTCTTCGACGCCGACGACGGACGCACGGGGGCCACTGTCCGCGACAGCCGCTTCGACTCGAACGGCGAGACCGGCATGCAGCTCTTCGCCGGCACCGAGGGCGCCCTGATCGAGAACAACTTCTTCATCTCGAACGGCATGTCGATCCACCTCGACGCGTCGCGCGGGAACACGATTCGCAACAACGACATCAGCGGCATCATCCTCGACCCCGAGCTCGACTCCGACGCCGGAATCGTGCTGGACAACGGCTCGAGGCTGAACCTGATGGAGAACAACAACGTCAGTGACACCGGCGACGCCGGCATCGTCATCCACCAGGGATCGCACGGCAACCGGGTGATCGGCGGCGAGCTCCTCCGGAACGGCGACGCGGGCGTGATCGTCCAGGACGCCGACCGGATCGAGATCGACGGCGTGCTCGCCCAGCGTCAGTCCGACGGCGGCGTCGTCTTCTCCAACTCCCACGGCAGCTCCGTCAAGAACAGCGACCTGAGCTACAACCCGGCCGGCGTCGACGCGGGGAACACGAACAACCTGATCGTCGACGGCAACGACGTCTCCCACTCGCTCCAGTCCGGCATCGAGCTCGGTGAGGGCGTCGGCATGAGGATCACGAACAACGTCGCGAACCTCACCGGCGGCTCGGGCATCTCCGTCGAAGCGGGTACCTTCGACTCGCTCGGCGTTGCCGTCGGCGGCGCACTGATCGCCGACAACACGGCCAACGAAAATGCGGAGAGCGGAATCGCCGTCGCCGACAGCGCGCGGCACACCATCGCGCGCAACTCGGCGAACAACAATGCGAACTACGGCATCGAGGCCGGCGGCGAGGTGAGCCCGGGCGAGCTCCCCGATCCGAACAGGAACATCGACGGCGGCGGCAACCGCGCGAGCGGAAACCACGCCGACCTTCCGGTCGCCGTCGGCCTGCCCGGGCTCGTCCAGTGCCTCGGCGTGGTCTGCGAGTCGGGCGACGCGCTTCCGCTGACGCCTGAGGACCTGCAGGCGCCCGAGACGACGATCATCAACGGCCCCGTCGGCCCGCCGCCGCCGAACCCGGAGAACTCGACCGGGAGCGAGACGTCGGTCTTCACGTTCACCGGGAACGACGGCCCGAACGGCACGCCTACGACCGCGATGACCTTCGAGTGCCGCATCGACGCGCCGCCGGACGTCTTCGAGCCGGAAGAGCCCGAGCTCGAGCCGCCGGACCCGAACGATCCCGAGATCCCCGAGCCGCCGGAGGGCGAGAACTGGGCCGAGTGCGTGAGCCCGCTGACCCTCCTGACGCTCGAGCCGGGCGAGCACACCTTCGAGGTGCGCGCAGTCGATGCGCACGACAACTTCGACACGACGCAGGCCGTGTACACCTGGACGATCCACGCCGGAGTCGACGACGAGGGCCAGAACGAGTTCCCGCCGGTCGCGCCGGAGACCCGCATCACCGCGGCGCCGGGCGAGCTGATCTCGGACGAGGCTGGGACGCGCTACGACACCACCAACCGCGCGGCCACCTTCCGCTTCGTCGGCAGCGACAACCTCACGGCCGGCTACAACATCGCCTACGAGTGCCGGGCCTACTACGAGGAGCTCAACGACGAGCTGACGCCGGGCGACATGCCGTCCGAGGACGTCCTCCCGTTCGGGCCTTGCACCTCGCCGAAGCAGTACTCGTCCCTTGCCTACGGCGGACACATCTTCGAGGTGCGGGCGATCGACCTCGCCGGCAACAGGGACCATTCGCCGGACTGGCACGCCTGGTGGATCCACCCGCCGCCGCCGGACGTCACGCCGCCTGACACCGACATCACGTCCGGCCCGGACCAGGTGACGGTGCTCACGAGCGCGATCTTCGACTTCGTCGGCAGCGACAACCAGACTCCGGTCGAGGGCCTCCAGTTCCAGTGCCGCCTCGACGGCGCGATGGATCCGGACAACCCGGGCCAGCCGCTCTGGACGAGCTGCTCGTCGCCGTACCAGGTGAACGTCAGCAGCCCGCCGACGCTGACCGAGCACATCCTTCAGGTCCGCGCGGTCGACCTGTCCGGCAACGTCGACGACGTGAACCCGGGCGACCTCCCGGACGGCGTCCCCGCCGCCTATGTCTGGCAGGTCGGCAAGGCCCCGATTCCGAAGACCGTCTTCTGCGGCCAGACGATCACTGAGAGCGTCAAGCTCAACAACAGCCTCGGTGACTGCCTCGGCCACGGCCTGATCGTCGGCGCCGACAACATCACCATCGACCTCAACGGGAAGACGATCGACGGCAAGGCCCTCGGCGCCGCGATCATGAACAACGGCTTCGACAACGTGACGGTCCGGAACGGCGTGGTCATGGAGTTCGACTACGGCGTGATGCTGAACAACGGCACCCAGCGGAACATCGTCGAGGGCGTCACGGCGCAGCTGAACCAGGAGGCCGGCATCAGCCTCGGTCAGTCGACCGCGCCACAGGATCCGAACTTCCCGCCGACCGAGGAGCCTCTGCCCGGCTGGATGTCGGGGGTCGACCGGAACATCATCCGGTCCAACTCGATCGTCGCCAACACCCGCGGCGTCTGGATCAACAACGGCGCGAAGGACAATGCGCTTCGCGACAACATGATCGGCTCGACGAGCGGCGAGGCGGTCTGGGTCGAGCGCGCGAGTCAGAACCTCATCGCCGGCAACTCGATCCAGGTGGCCAGCAAGGCCGGCGTCCTGCTCGAGGGCGCCACCGGCATCAGGGTCGAGGACAACTCGATCGTCGAGGCCGGCACCGGCGTCATCATCAGCGACACGACGCAGGGCACGATCGGGATCGAGTCCACCGACAACCACGTCGAGGGCAACGTCATCGCCGACAGCTCCGGGCCGGCGCTCGAGATCGTCGAGTCGAGCCGGAACGTGCTGATCGACAACGTCGGCACGCTGACGGACTCCGACGCGATCGAGCTGTACCGGGCGAACGAGAACGAGATCCGCGGGAACGACGTGAGTGGCAACAAGGGCGGCATCTCGCTGAAGCAGTCGTCGGGCAACCTCATCCAGGCGAACGACGCCAGCGAGTCGGATGGGACCGGCATCGCGCTCGAGTCGCAGTCCTTCGGCAACGTGGTGCGGGCAAACCACTCGAGCAACAACGAGGGCGCCGGCATCTACATCGGCGACGAGACGCCGGCCGGCCAGGGCACGCTCGTGGAGGGGAACACGGCGAACTCCAACAAGACGATGGGCATCCAGGCGTCGAAGCCGGCCCACATCTTCAAGGACAACGTCGCCTTCGACAACGACAGCTGGGGCATCAACGTCGGTGACCCCTCGGGCGGGCGCGCCAACATCGACGGCGGCGGCAACATGGCCCAGGGCAACAAGGGCCCGCTCGGCATCGATCTCAAGCCGCAGCAGTGCTACAACATCACCTGCCTGGACGGCCCCGGCGGCGGCGACCAGATCGCGCCGAACACGTCGATTCTCGAGGCACCGCTCGACCACAGCACCGAGAGCCTGGGGGTCTTCCGCTTCAGCGGCGCGGACAACCAGAGCCCCGTCACGTTCGAGTGCCGGTTCGAGAGCGCCGAGGAGAGCGCGTGGCAGCCCTGCGAGAGCCCGAAGACCTACGGCAACCTCGTGAACGGCGAGTACACGTTCGAGGTCAGGGCGCTCGACTTCTCGGGCAATCGCGATCCGTCCCCGGCGGTCCACACCTGGACCGTGGAGCTCGGCAGCCTCTCGGCGTCCATCGACTCGGCGCCCGACAAGGTCACGGTCGACACCGAGGCGACCTTCGAGTTCTCGTCCAACCGCCAGTCCGGCGTGAGCTTCCAGTGCGTGCTGCAGCCCGCCGTTCCGCCCGCTCCGGTCAACTGGGCGGCGGCCGAGGCCTGCACGTCTCCGAAGGCATACACCGATCTCGAGCCCGGCCTGTACGAGTTCTGGGTCCGCGCGACCGACTCGTCGAGCAACTACGACACGAAGATGTACTCGTGGAGGGTCGCGTCTCCGCCGGTCGCCGCCGAGGTGAACTGCGGCCAGATCATCATGCAGAGCACGCGGGTCCTCAACGACCTCGTCGACTGCGGCGGCCACGGGCTCATCGTCGGCGCGCCCGGGATCACGATCGACCTCGACGGCCACATCGTCGACGGCATGGGGCTCGACTCAGGGATCCTCAACAACGGCCACGACGACGTCACGATCAAGAACGGCCTCGTCACGCAGTACCTCTACGGCGTCCAGCTCAACCCCGGGACCGCGCGCAACGTCGTCCACTCGATGCGGTTCGAGGCGAACGAGGAGGCGGCGATCGCGCTCTCCGACGCCGACGAGGGACCTGACGGAAACCTGATCCGCGACAACTCGATCGTCGGCAACGAGGTCGGCATCGCGCTCTACACCGGAACCAAGCATGCGGTGATCCGCGGCAACGAGCTCGCCGCGAACCAGGGCGAGGGCGGCATCCTCGGCGAGTTCGTGAGCAACATCCTGATCGAGGACAACCAGATCGGGATGAGCGGCGGCGCCGGCATCTTCATGATCGGCGGCGGCAACAACATCATCCGCGAGAACACGATCCGCGAGAGCGGCGGCTACGGCGTCGTGACCGGCGAGGACCTGCTCGCCTCCAACGACAACCTCATCGAGCGCAACACGATCCGTGACGGCCAGGGCGGCGTCATGGTCGCGGGCGAGGGCAACACGGTGCTCAACAACAACGTGTCGCAGTCGACCGGCCCGGGCGTCAGCGTCGAGCTCGCCACGAACACGCTCGTCAAGGGCAACGACTTCGGCGGGAACGCGAGCGGCGTTGCCGTCAGCGAGGCCACCGGCACCACGATCGTCTCGAACAACGTCAGCGGGACGCTCGGCGCGGGCATCGAGGTGGGCGAGCTCTCCGCGAGCACGATCATCCGCGACAACACGGCCAGTGGCAACACGGGCGCCGGGATCGAGGTCAGCGACTCGTCCATCCTCGACCAGGGCACGATCATCGAGAACAACACGGCAGACGCGAACGGCGAGGACGGCATCTTCGTCGAGGGCGCGGGTCACAGGATCGCCGGCAACGTCGCTCAGCTGAACGGCAGCTGGGGCATCTACTCGGTCGGCGCGACGGACGGCGGCGACAACTGGGCCGCGGGGAACATGGAGCCCGAGCAGTGCTTCGGCGTGGTCTGTCAGCTCGGCACCGTCCCCGGCGCTCCCGAGACCTGGGTCGTCTCCGGGCCGGCCGACGCCGACACCGTCGCGACCGGCATCCAGTCGAACAGCCGAAACGCGAGCTTCACGTACATGGCCTCCGACGACTTCAACCCGATCACCGACATCGTCTTCGAGTGCCGGATCGACACCGAGAGCCCGACCGCGTGGGAGGACTGCGAGTACCCGGCCGAGTACCTGAACCTGAGCCCGGGCCAGCACGTCTTCGAGGTCCGCGCGATCGACATGCTGGGCCAGGGCCTGGCGGATCCGACCCCGGCGCGCTTCGTGTGGAACTACGTGCCGCTGCCGTTCGGTGTCGCGCCCGAGGTGATCCTCGACGTCACCCCGCCCGCGAGCACGTTCCTCCTCGACGCGATCTTCACGTTCCACTCGAACGAGCCCGACGTGACCTTCCAGTGCCGCGTCGACACGAACGGGTACGAGCCGTGCGGGTTCGAAGGTGCGACCTTTATGAACCGTGGAGCATTCGAATGGGGCCTCGAGCCGAACGAGGTCGGGGAGCACACCTTCTCGGTGCGGGCGATCGACTTCGAGGGCAACGTCGGCCAGCCCACGACCTACACGTGGGAGCTCCTGGGCGTCAACGTCGTCTTCACCGCCGGGCCTGGCTTCACGCCGGCGAGCGGCGGGCCTCAGGGCGACCCGGCGACCGGCGGTCCGACGGCGAGCAGCTCGGCGGAGATCGACTTCGAGGCCAATGCGGCAGATGCGCAGTACTGGTGCCGCTTCGACAGCCTCGACCCGGGCGCCTACTTCCCGTGCGAGCCTCCGTTCCGCGCCGGACCCGCGCACGCTGGTAACACCGACTTCCCCGATCCTCTGCTCCCGGGCGACCACATGCTCGAGGTCTTCGCGGAGTCCGAGACCATGGGCTCGGCGGCCGAGCTCGAGCCGGCCATCTACGAGTGGGAAGTCGTCGACGCCATCGACACGACCCCGCCGAACACCTCGATCGAGCGGGCACCCACCGCGACCACCGACCCGAGCTCCACGATCTTCGAGTTCTCCGGAACCGACGACCTGACGCCGTCCTTCATGCTCACGTTCGAGTGCCAGGTGACGGCCGGGACGTCCCCGCCGAACGAGAACGACTGGGTCGAGTGCCTGAGCCCGTTCAACCTGCTGGACGTCTACGCGTACGCCGACCCGCAGATGCTGCTCACCCAGCACACGTTCTACGTCCGCGCGATCGACATGTTCGAGCCCGAGTTCCCGAACCCGCAGAACCCCGACTTCGAGGGCAACCCCGACCCGACCCCGGCGGCCCACACCTGGACTCCGACCGCGGACACTCGGCCGCCCTCCACGACGATCACCCTCGGGCCGGCGGACGGCGCCACGGTCGGCGAGGAGATCGAGCCGTACGAGTTCGTCGGCTCCGACAACGCGACGCCCGAGCTCCAGCTCGAGTTCGAGTGCGCGCTGATCCCGGCTCCGCTCGGCCTTGCCGATGCGACCTGGGAGCAGTGCGAGTCGCCGCACTCGGCCGGCGCCGAGCCGGGCGCCTACACGTTCGCGGTGCGCGCTGTCGATCTCATGGGTAACGCAGGTCCCGCAGCGACGCGAGCGCTGACGATCGTCGGCGAGCCCGTCGTGACGATCCTCTCCGGCCCGGACGGCAGGCTGGATCCGGTCACCGGCGAGCCCAGGCTGCCCTTCAGCGCCACAGAGCAGGCCGTCTTCACGTACAAGGCCGACCAGCCGAACGTCACCTTCGAGTGCTCGATCGACGGCGCCGACTTCGTGCCCTGCAACACACCGGCGGGGACGGAGGAGGGCGTCTTCGTCCACGCCGGCTGGGTGTCCTTCAGCGACACGCACTCGTTCGAGGTGCGGGCGACGAACGCCTTCTTCATCGTCGGCCAGGAGGTCGGCTACGAGTGGGTCGTCGAGCTCGGCCCGGACATCGTGGAGCCGAACAGCCAGTTCGCCACCGGACCGGAGAACGGCACGATGCTCCAGGTCGCGGACTTCACGTTCGTCGGCACCGACAACCGGTCGCTCAGCGTCGACCTCCAGTTCGAGTGCGCGCTCGACTCGACGACCGAGTGGAACTCGTGCGTCTCGCCCCAGCAGTTCTCCGACCTCACCCGCGGTGACGCACACGCTGCGCCTCCGGGCGATCGACGAGGCCGGCAACGTCGAGTCCACGCCCGCCGAGTACACGTGGACCGTCGTGCCGCCGCCGGTTGTGACGATCCTCGCCGGCCCGGGCGTCGAGGAGGAGGAGACGACGAGCCGCAACGTGAGCTTCGACTTCACGAGCGACGCTCCGGACGTCACCTACCACTGCTGGCTCGACGGCAAGTTCAATCCGGCCAACCCCGCCAACCCGGCCCTGCCCGCTCCGTGCGAGCCCGGCCGTCTGTACGAGAACCTGGGCCTCGGAGACCACCTCTTCGCCGTACGGGCCGTCGACGGCTTCGGGAACATCGGGGAGTGGGAGGACGTGGAGTTCGTCGTCACCCCGCCGGAGGCGCGCATCACGCAGGCACCTGCCAGCGGCACGACCACGACCGCGACCTTCGAGTTCACGAGCGAGCCGTTCGACCCGAACGCCGAGTACTACTGCTCGCTCGACGACCGCCCGTTCGGCCTCTGCGAGTCGCCGAAGACCTACACGAACCTCTGGCCCGGCGAGCACACCTTCCAGGTCCAGACCGTCTACACGGGCCTCGACTGGCAGGGCGAGCCGGTCGAGTTCGACCCGGTCCCGCAGATCCACACCTGGACGGTCCAGGACTTCACGGATCCCGAGACCATGATCGACTTCGGCCCGCAGCCGACCACCGTGAGCACCACCGCATACCTCGGCGTGAGCTCCGACGATCCCACGGCGACGTTCGAGTGCGAGCTCAACGGCCAGCAGGTCGACTGCGAGCCGGGCGTCGTGGTCGAGCTCACCGACCTCACTCCGGGCCCGTACACGTTCACGGCTCGGGCCATCGATCTCTCCGGGAACCAGGACGAGTCGCCCGCCGTCCACTCGTGGACGGTCGGGAACCCGTCCGGCGCCCCCAACACGCCCGTCGGGAACAGCGTCGTCGTCTCGCTCCCGCAGCCCGGCGGCCCCGGCAACGCGACGATCAACTTCTTCGAGGTCAGCACGGCCGGCTTCACGACGCTCGACGGCTCGGCGGCGGCCCGTCCCTCCCCGAGGGCTACAGCGGCTCGAACGCGCAGATGTACAACATCTCGACGACGGCCGAGTTCGGCGACCCGGTCATCCTCTGCCTCACCTACAACCCGATGCAGTTCGGGTCACTGACCCCGTCCGCGCGGCTGCTCCACTTCGACGGCGAGCTCTGGCTCGACGTGACGACCATGAACAACCCGTTCGCGACGCCCGCGAAGGTCTGCGGCGAGGCCGAGAACTTCCCAGGGCTCTTCGCGATCGCAGCTGCCTCGTCCGGGATGCATGCCCGAGACGTCGATCTTCTCCGGCCCCGACGGCCCGATGGGCCCCGAGGGACTCCCGACCTCGACCAGCGGCTTCGCGACCTTCGAGTTCTGGGCCGACCAGCCGAACGCGATCACCCAGTGCTCGGTCGACGGCCTGCCGTGGGTCTACTGCGAGTCGCCGTTCAGGGTCGGCCCGCTCGAGGAAGGCGACCACGAGTTCATGGTGCAGGCGATCAACGAGTTCGGCTGGACGGACCTGACGCCGGCGCTCTACGAGTGGGAGATCATCGGGCCGGATACGACGCCGCCCACGACGACGATCACCAGGGGCCCGCCCGACGGCTCCTCGACTCCGAGCTTCATCAGCATGTTCGAGTTCGCGGGGTCCGACGACATGACCGATCCGCTCGAGATGGAGTTCGAGTGCACCCTCGACGGCGAGGACCTGGGCGGCTGCGATACGCCGGAGGAGATCGAGGTCCTGACGCCGGGCTGGCACACACTGGTCGTCCGCGCAGTCGACGCGGCGGAGAACGTCGATCCGGTCGGAGCCACGCGCACCTGGCGAGTCGTCGACATGTCCCCGCCGGACACCGAGATCCTGGTCGGGCCGGAAGAGGAGACCACCGAGACGAGCGCGACCTTCGAGTTCGAGGGCTTCGAGGAGATCAACGACGAGCCCGTCAACCAGTTCGAGTGCGCCCTCGACGACGCTGACTTCGCTCCCTGCACCACGCCCCATACGGTTCCCGGCCCGCTGGCGCCCGGCGCCCACGTCTTCCACGTGCGCGCGGTCGACCCCGACGGCAACCGGGACATCTCGCCGGCGTTCTACGAGTGGCTGATCCTCGGCGACCTCGACGGCACCCCGCCCGACACGTTCATCGTCGTCCACCCGGAGCCCGACAACTCCGGCCCGGACGTCACCTTCGCCTTCGCCAGCAACGAGCAGGTGGAGTCCTTCGAGTGCTCCTTCGGCTCGGGGACGCCGCCCGCGGCTCCGACGAGCTGGCAGGAGTGCGAGCCCGTCTGGATCCTCGAGGGTCTCGATTCCGGCCCGCACTGGCTCTGGGTGCGCGCCATCGACGCGGCCGAGCCGCCGAACGTCGATCCGACGCCCGCGCCCGGCGACCAGCCGTTCACCTGGATCACGACCGGCGAGCCGGACACGACCATCACCTCCGGGCCGACCGACCCGAGCGGCGAGTTCAGTGCGCGCTTCGTCTTCGAGAGCAACCAGACCGGCGCGACCTTCCAGTGCTCGTTCGACGACTCCCCGTGGGTGCCGTGCACCTCCTCGGCCGCCGCGCCGTACATCGCCGGCCCGGTCCTGCCCGACGAGAGCGGCAGCCCGGCCGAGCACACCTTCACAGTGCGGGCGATCAACCGCTTCCGGAACTCGGACGGCGAGCAGGTCATGGACCAGACGCCGGCCGAGTTCGAGTGGAGCGTGCAGGACACCACTCCGCCGAGCACCGAGTTCCTGGGCGCGACGGCGATCGGGCCGGAGCAGTTCCTCGAGCCCGGCCTCCGCTTCAGCTTCCGCGCTGACGACGACTGGGCCTCCTCGTTCGACCTCGAGTTCGAGTGCGCCATCGACCACCAGACCGACTCGCAAGGCCCGGTCTGGGAGGAGTGCGGCGAGCCAGGGCCCAACGACAGCTTCTTCCACGACGTCGCGCTCGCAGACCTCGAGGCGGGTCCCTACACCTTCCAGGTGAGGGCGCTCGACATCGTCGGCAACGCCGATCAGAGCCCGGCGCCTGCGACCGCGCACGAGTTCGTCGTCGAGGCCGAGCCGGAGACCACGATCGGCACCGTCACGCCGGATATGGGCCTCGAGCTCCAGACGGACAGCACGAGCGTGAGCTTCGCGTTCACCGGCTCGGGCGTCTCCTTCGAGTGCGCGCTCGACTCGGCGAGCTTCACCCCGTGCTCGAGCGGCGTCACGTACAACGACGTGCCCTACGGGACGCACCTGTTCCGCGTCCAGGCGGTCGCCCAGTTCGGCACCCGCGACCAGACGCCCGCCGAGTTCGAGTGGGAGAGCGGCATCCTGACGCCGCCCGACGTCTCCCTCGACGGTGCTCCGACGAGCGGCACCGAGTCGACGACCGCGAGCTTCGACTTCAGCTCGACCGATCCCGAAGCGACGTTCCTCTGCACCCTCGACGGCGTCGGGCCGAACCCGTGCGCCTCGGGTGTCGCGTACACCGTCCAGGCGGGCGTCGAGCACACCTTCGAGGTCATGTCAACGAAGCCGCATCTCCTCATCGAGGGCGAGCCCATCGAGCACATCTGGACGGTCAACGACGCAACTGATCCGGACACCCTCTTCATCGACCCGCTCCCGGCCGCGATCGGCGCCGAGGAAGTCGTCTTCAACTTCGCCGGCTCGGATCCGGGCGGCACGCCGACCGAGGAGCTGAGCTTCGAGTGCTCGCTCGACGGCCTGCCCTTCGAGCCCTGCTCGTCGCCGGAGACGCTCTCGGATCTGACCGGCGGGATGCACACCTTCCAGGTGCGCGCGGTCGACAACGGCACCCTGGGCGAGAACCCGAACGCCGACGAATCGCCGGCCTCCCACACCTGGCAGGTCGTCGCGCCGCCGCTCACCGTCATCACGGCCGGCGACGTCGTCGAGGGCGAGGTCGCGACGACGCCAGAACGTCACCTTCGACTTCGTCGACCAGCTCGGCTCCACGTACGAGTGCCGCCTCGATCCGGTCGAGGAGCCGGTCCCGACGGCGTGGGAGTCCTGCGACTCGCCGAAGTCGTACACCGGCCTCACGAACGGCCAGCACGTCTTCGAGGTCCGCGCGACCACGCTCTTCGACACCCTCGAGGATCCGCCGGCCGTCGTTCGAGTGGGAGATCGACGCGCCCGACGCGATCGCTCCCGACACGGTGATCGAGCTCGGCCCGTCCGACTCGAACCCCACGACCGCCACCTCCGCGCTGTTCGTCTTCACCGGCACGGACAACCTGACCGCTCCCGCCGAGCTCACCTTCGAGTGCTCGCTCGACGGCGCAGCCTTCGAGGACTGCCAGAGCGGCGACGAGTACCTCGGCCTCTCCGTCGGCCCGCACACCTTCCAGGTGCGCGCGACCGATCCGCTGGAGAACGTCGACGACTCGCCCGCGAGCCGCAGCTGGACGATCGTGGCGGGGACGACGAACACGTCGACGGGCACGAACGTGGCGGTCGGCCTGGGCGGCGGCGCCTCGGCGACCTTCACCGAGGTCACCGGCCGACGGCGTCACCTCGCTGACGCTCCCGAGCGGCACGCCGACGCTCCCGGCGCCGTACTCGTCCGCCGGCGCGCATCTACCTCGACGTCTCGACGACGGCGACCTACGTCGGCGACATCACGATCTGCCTCCCCTACGACTCGGGCGCGCTCGACGAGCCGCACCTGATCCACTACGAGGACGGCGAGTGGGTCGAGGTCACGACCGAGCTCGACCCGGTGAACGGGATCGTCTGCGGCATCGTCGGCAGCCTGTCGCCGTTCGGCATCGCCGAGGCGCCCGGCTTCTCGCCCGAGACCGAGATCGCGCAGGGGCCCGCGGCGATCACGCCCGAGACGATCGAGAACGCCGCCGAGGTCCTGTTCCAGTTCGACTCGAACGACGTGCTCGCGGACTACGAGTGCAAGATCGGCGACGAGGAGTGGAGCTCGTGCGACACGCCGTTCGAGCTACACCGCGCCGACTCGGCGAGCACACGCTCCTCGTCCGGGCGCACAGCAGCCTGAACGACGCCTTCGACCTGACGCCGCGAAGCACACCTGGACGGTCGTCGCGCGGCCCGACGCGATCATCGACTCGGGCCCCGAGGACCAGAGCCCCGAACCGGGCATCCAGAACGAGAGCCGGGACGCCACCTTCCACTTCAGCTCCGACCAGCTCGGCAGCACCTTCGAGTGCCGCCTCACGGGCGAGGCCACCGGCACCGGCTGGGTGCCCTGCGTCTCGCCGAAGAGCTACGAGAACCTCGCGATCGAGGAGTGGACGTTCGAGGTCCAGGCGACCAACCTCGCCGGGCACGTCAGCCTGCTCCCGACCCAGTTCGAGTGGGAGATCGCCGACCTGAGCCCGCCGAACACGACGATCACCCTGGGTCCGAACAGCCCGACCTCGGCGACGACCGCGACCTTCCAGTTCTCCGCCAACGAGCCCTCGACCTTCGAGTGCTTCCTGGACGGCCTGCTCACGACCTGCATCTCGGGGATCACGTTCACGGGCCTCGATCCGGGTACGCACACCTTCGAGGTCGTGGCGATCGACACCTCGGAGAACGAGAACCGCGAGCCCGAGGCGGCGGTCTGGACGTGGACGGTCGACACCCAGGCGCCGAGCGTGAACCTGCTCGAGACGCCGCCGGCGTCCGATCCCGCGACCTCCGCGACCTTCGGGTTCAGCGCCAGCGACAACCACAGCTCGCCCGCTTCGCTCGAGCTCGAGTGCCGCCTCGACGGCCAGGGCTGGGAGAGCTGCGTGGCGTCGAAGAGCTACGACGGCCTGCTGCCGGGCGACCACAACTTCGAGGTCCGCGCGGTCGACGAGGCCGGCAATGCGGGCAGCGCGAGCTACGGCTGGGAGGTCCTCGACACGATCGCCCCGGAGACGCAGATCACCGGCATCGAGTCGGGCTCGGTCATCATCCACTTCGCCGGCTCGGACGATCACAGTCCGTCCGCCGAGCTCACCTTCGAGTGCAGCCTCGACGACGGCGCCTACAGCGCCTGCGTCAGCCCGAAGATCTACGAGAACACCGAGCTGAGCGTCGGCGAGCACAAGTTCGAGGTGCGCGCGGTCGACGAGGCGGGCAACGCCGACTCCACGCCTGAGATCCACACCTGGACGGTGCTCGACGTGACCGCGCCGGAGACGACGATCGACGCGCACCCGGACGCCTCCACGGCCGACACGAGCGCGAGCTTCGCCTACAGCGGCAGCGACGACGCGAGCGCCGGCACCGCTCTCGCCTTCGAGTGCTCGCTCGACGGCGCCCCGTTCACCGCCTGCCCGGTGCCGACCTCCTACTCCGGCCTCGCCGTCGGCTCGCACACCTTCGAGGTGCGCGCAACCGACGAGGCGGGCAACACGGACGCCTCCGCGGCGAGCTACAGCTGGACGATCGTCGACGTCGCCGCCCCGGAGACGCAGATCACCGCGCAGCCGGACGCCTCGACCGGCAGCACCTCGGCGAGCTTCGAGTTCTCGGGTAGCGACAACGCCACCCCGGCTGCGAGCCTGAGCTTCGAGTGCTCGCTCGACGGTGGCGCCTACGCGGCCTGCTCGTCGCCGAAGGCCTACTCCGGCCTGGCCGTCGGCCCGCACAGCTTCTCGGTGCGCGCGAGCGACGCTGCCGGCAACACCGACTCCAGCGCGGCGAGCTACGCCTGGACGGTGCTCGACGTGGCCGCACCGGAGACGTCCATCACGGCCCACCCGGACGTCTCCACGGCGGCCGCGTCGGCGAGCTTCGAGTTCTCGGGCAGCGACAACGTGACCCCGGCTGCGAGCCTGGGCTTCGAGTGCTCGCTCGACGGCGCTGACTACGCGGCCTGCTCGTCGCCGAAGGACTACACCGGCCTGGCCGTCGGCTCCGCACACCTTCCGGGTGCGCGCGAGCGACGCTGCCGGCAACACCGACTCCAGCGTGGCGAGCTACGCCTGGACGGTGGTCGACGTGGCCGCCCCGGAGACCTCGATCTCGGCGCAGCCCGACGTGTCCACCGCGAGCACCTCCGCGAGCTTCGAGTTCTCGGGCAGCGACAGCGTCACGCCCGCCGCGAGCCTGAGCTTCGAGTGCTCGCTCGACGGTGCCGCCTGGGCCTCCTGCTCGTCGCCGAAGAGCTACTCGGGCCTCGCCGCCGGCGAACACACCTTCCGGGTGCGCGCGAGCGACGCCGCCGGCAACACCGACTCCAGCCCGGCGAGCTACAGCTGGACGGTCCTCGACACGACCGCGCCGGAGACGACGATCACGGACGAGCCCGCCTCCTCCACCGCGAGCACCTCGGCGAGCTTCGAGTTCGCGGGCAGCGACAACTTCAGCCCGGCTGCGAGCCTGAGCTTCGAGTGCTCGCTCGACGGTGGCGCCTGGGCGGCCTGCTCGTCGCCGAAGGACTACACCGGCCTGGCCGTCGGCTCCCACACCTTCCAGGTGCGCGCGAGCGACGCTGCGGGCAACGTCGACGGCAGCCCGGCGAGCTACAGCTGGACGGTCGTCGACTCGATCGCACCCGAGACGGCGATCACCGAGCATCCGGACCCGAGCACGCCGAGCACGGGCGCGAGCTTCAGCTTCAACGGCAGCGACGACACGACCGCCGGCGCGAGCCTCGCGTTCCAGTGCACGCTCGACGGAGGCGCGTGGGCCGCCTGCTCGTCGCCGAAGGCCTACTCCAGCCTCCCGGCCGGCCCGCACAGCTTCCAGGTGCGCGCGGTCGACGCCGCCGGCAACGCCGACGCCAGCCCGGCGACCTACGCCTGGACGGTGCTCGACACGACCGCACCGGAGACGACGATCACCGGCCACCCGGTCGCGACGACGACGAACCCGGATGCGTCCTTCACCTTCACGGGCAACGACAACCTCACGACGCCGGCGAACCTGAGCTTCCAGTGCGCGCTGGACGGGGCCGAGTTCGCCGCCTGCACCTCGGCGAAGGCGTACACGGGCCTGGCCGTCGGCTGGCACACCTTCCGGGTGCGCGCGACCGACGCGGCGGGCAACGTCGACGACTCGCCGGCCTCGTACATGTGGGAGATCCAGCTCCCGCCCGACACGACTGCGCCTCAGACGACGATCTCCGCCCAGCCGCCCGAGAGCACGACCGAGACGAGCGCGTCGTTCGGGCTGGCCTCGTCCGAGACGGGCTCGACCTTCGAGTGCTCGCTCGACAACGCGGACTTCGCAGGCTGCACCACGCCGAAGGTCTACTCCGGCCTCGCCGTCGGCTCGCACAACTTCCGGGTCCGCGCCAAGGACGCGGCCGGCAACACCGACCTCACGCCGGCGAGCTACTCGTGGACGATCCAGAGCCCGGTCGTCGACTGCGGCCCGCAGCAGACCCTGACCGCGAGCGAGGACGCCTGGATCGACCAGGGCAGCCCGTCGAGCAACAAGGGCTCCGACTCGATCCTCAAGGTCATGTCCAAGGGGAACAGCAACCTCCGCGGCCTCGTCCGGTTCAACCTGCCGGCCATGCCGCAGGGCTGCTCCGTCCAGAGCGCGACGCCTCCGCCTCTACTCGCCGAGCGCGGCGGGCGGCCGGACGATCCAGGTCCTCCGGCTCGGCGGCTCCTGGACTGAGGGCGGCGTCAACTGGGGCAACCAGCCTGCGACGGCCGGCAGTGCCGCGAGCACGACTTCGGGCACCGGCTATCGCGAGTGGAACGTCGCCGGCCAGGTGCAGGGGATGTACTCGGGCGCGAACAACGGCTTCCTCGTCCGCGACGCGAACGAGAACCAGGACGCCGAGCAGCAGTTCCACAGCCGCGAGAAGAGCGACAACCGGCCGCAGCTCGTGCTGACGCTGGGCGGCGGCTCACCGCCGACGGGCGGCTCGGAAGCACCCGAGACGTCCATCACCGGCAACCCGCTGGCCGCGACCACGACCACCGCGGCGACCTTCACCTTCAACGGCACCGACGACGTCACGCCTGCCGCCAACCTCACCTTCCAGTGCCAGCTCGACGTGCCCGAGAGCTCCTCGTGGGCCACCTGCACCAACCCCCGGTCGTACACAGGGCTCGCCCAGGGCTCGCACACCTTCCGCGTGCGCGCCGTCGACGCGTCCCAGACCGTCGACCCGACCCCGGCCGCGTACACGTGGACGATCGACCAGACGGTGCCCGAGACGGTCATCAGCAACGGCCCGGGCTCGTCGAGCAGCAGCACGAGCGCGCAGTTCCAGTTCAACTCCCCGGAGACCGGCGTGACGTTCCAGTGCCTGCTCGACACCGGCGCCTGGGCGGCCTGCACGACGCCGAAGCTGTACTCCGGCCTGTCGCTCGGTTCCCACACCTTCCAGGTGCGCGCCGTCGACGCGGCCGGCAACATCGACGGATCGCCCGCGACCTATCCGTGGACGATCACGGCCGGTGCCGTCAACTGCGGCTCCGCGCAGACGATGCCGTCCGTCGCCGACTCGTGGATCGAGCAGAGCAGCCCGTCGAGCAACAAGGGCTCCGACGGGATCCTCAAGGTCATGTCGAAGAGCGGGAACTCCAACCTGCGGGCCCTCGTCCGGTTCAACCTGCCCGACGATCCCGGCCGGCTGCGTCGTCGACACGGCCAACCTGCGGCTCTTCGCCGGCTCCGCGTCCTCGGGCCAGCGGACGCTCCAGGCGCTCCGCCTGAACGGCTCCTGGACGGAAGGCGGCGTCACCTGGGGCAACCAGCCGTCCACCACCGGCTCGGCGGCCACGACCACCTCCGGCACGGGCTACCGCCAGTGGAACGTCGCGGGCATCGTGCAGGCGATGTACTCGAGCGGCACGAACAACGGCTTCCTGATCCGCGACGCCACCGAGGGCCAGGACGCCGAGCAGCAGCTCTACGCCCGCGAGAAGGGCGAGAGCCCGCCGCAGCTCGTCATCAGCTTCAAGCCTGCCTAGGCAGCCGCGCCGAGCAGCACCGACGCGTGAATTGACAGGAGGCCGCGCCGCCGGCCGCAGGCAGCGCGGCCTCGCCTGTTCATTTTGAACGAGTTCGAGGCTGTGTTGCCAGCCGGATGAACATGTCCTCATCTTCACTTGATCGGCTTCTCATGCCGCTTGGCACGGGCTCTCATCCCCCCGGCCTACCGTCAAGGCTGCGATGGAGATGCTGCGGTGCATCGCTCCACGCAGGACCAGTCTGGCCTGCGTCACCCTCGTTCTCGTTGTTACCGCCGTTCTCGGTCTCAACGCCGCGGGACTGGCCGGCGCCGCCGGCCTGAGCTTCCAGGTCTCGAGCACGGCCGACGCCGTCGACGCGCGAATCGGGGACGGCGTGTGCGCGACGAGCTCCGGGGCGTGCACGCTGCGCGCCGCCGTCCAGGAGACGAATGCGATTCCCGGCGCCGACACGATCCAGGTGCCGGCCGGCACCTATGCGCTCGGCATCTCGCCGAGCGGAGGGGCCGGGAGCGCCTGGGGCGACCACGACATCAGCGACAGCGTCGTGATCAGCGGCGCGGGCGCGGCGTCGACCGTCATCGACGGCGGGAACCCGCCGGGAGGCGCGAGCGCCGAGATCCGCGGCCTCGACCGCCTCTTCGAGGTGGTCGGCGGCGCAAGCGTCACCTTGTCCGGCCTCACTCTGAGCGACGGCTACGCCGCGGAGTTCGGCGGCGCGATCATGAACTCGAGCTCGGCGACGGTCGCCGTCGTCGGCTCCGTCGTCAGGGGAAGCGCGGCCGGCAAGACCGGCGGCGGGATCGAGAACCACGCCGACGGCACGATCATCGTGCAGGGCTCGACGCTCACGCAGAACTACGCCGTCGAGGGCGGCAGTGCGCTCAACAACAACCTGACGGGCTCGGTCGAGCTGACGGACAGCATCGTCTCCGGGAACTCGGCCGCCGTCGTCGGGCTCGACGAATCGCTTCGAGGCGCCGGTGCCATCGCCAACAACGCCGAGCACGACGAGGTCGGGACCATCAGCGTCGTCGACTCGGAGATCTCGGACAACCGCGCAGGTGGCGGACGTTCGGGGGCCGGGATCTGGAACAAGGGTCTGGGCAGGATCACCGTCGCCGGAACGACGTTCTCGAAGAACCAGGCCGACGGTGACGGCGGCGCGATCTACAGCGGCCCCGGCGAGGTCTCGGTCGTCAACAGCACGTTCTCGGAGAACGCCGCCACCGGCGGCGGTGCCATCTCGAGCGGCGGGAGCCTCACCGTGCTCGAGAGCCAGTTCACGAAGAACGCCGCGGAAGACTGGGGCGGCGGCGTCCACAACTTCAACCTCGGCGCCGTCGCCATCCGGTCGACCTCCTTCGACGAGAACACGGCGCTGAGCGGTGGGGGCTTCGCGAACGAAGGCGCCGGGCTCGTGACCGTCGAGAGCACGACCTTCACGAAGAACATCGCCGTCGTCAGCGCCATCCTCGACAGCGGCGACGGCGGCGGCATGCACTCGAACTCCGGCGGCGAGGTGGTGATCACGGGCAGCACGTTCACGGCCAACACGGCTCGTGGCGGAGGAGGTTTCAGCAACGGCGGCGGAGGGCGCGTCGTGATCTCGGAAACGCGCTTCTCCACCAACACGGCGGAGGAGCGAGGCGGCGGCATCCTCGTCGAGGCCGGCGAAGTCCGCATGGTCGACATCGACGTCGTCGGCAACATCTCGAAGTCGGTCGGCGAGGGCGGCGGCGGCATCCTCTACGCCGGCGACAAGTCGGTGAACGACGGCGACTCGGCTGCGATCGAGGACTCGCGAATCCGCGACAACAAGACCGACGGCGAGGGTGGAGGCATCGACAGCCGCGGCGACGGCCCGCTTGCGATCACCACGACCTCGATCACCGGGAACCGAGCGGCGAGCGGCGGCGCGATCCACCACGTGGGCGATGCGCCGCTGCTCGTCGACCGCAGCACGCTGTCCGGAAATGTCGCGGAGAACGGCGGCGGCGCGTACACCGACAGCGACGGCGAGGCGACGATGGAGAACACGACCGTCTCGGGCAACCGCGCCGGCCAGTTCGGCGGCGGCGTCCTGGCCTCGTCCCTGCTGACGATCAGGAACAGCACGGTCGCCGGCAACAACGCGCCCTCCGGCGGAGGCGTCAACAACGGTGGCGGGCCGCTGATCGGCGACGGTTTCGTGTTCCTCGCCAACACGATCGTCGCGAACAACCCGACCGGCGGGAACTGCGCGGGCGCGATCACCTCGCTGGGAGGCAATCTCGAGAACACGAGCACGTGCCAGCTCGGGGCGGCCGGTGACCAGCCCGGGACGAACCCGTTGCTCGGCGCTCTCGGCTCGAACGGCGGCCCGACGCAGACGCACGCCCTGCTGGCCGGCAGCCCGGCGCAGGACGCCGCGATCTGCACGGAGGCGGTGCCCTGCCCGGCGGTCGACCAGCGGGGGATCGAGAGGCCGCGCCATGCCCGCCACGACGTCGGGGCGTACGAATCGGAACTGGCTCCGGGCGGCGAGTCCTTGCCGGAGGCGCCCGGCGAATGCCCGAAGCTGCCGAACAGCATCTCGGCGAACGCCGACACCTGGATCTCGCAGAGCAGCGCCTCGAGCAACTCCGGCAGCGACTCGAGCCTGAAGGTCAAGTCCCAGAGCGGCAGCAACTCCCGGGTGCTCGTCCGCTTCGCGCTGCCGCCGCTGCCCGAGGGCTGCACGACGATCGCCTCGGCCGTGCTGCGGCTCGAGTCGGCGTCGGCGAAGGAGGGCCGCACGCTCGCCGCGCTGCAGGCCGCAGGGGCCTGGAGCGAGACCGGCGTGACCTGGAACAACCAGCCGCCCACGGCCGGCCCGCCCACGACGACCGCGTCGGGTCAGGGCAGGCTCGAGTGGAACGTGACGGCGCAGACGCTCGGTAGCTACGTCTCCGGCAACCACGGCTTCCTGATCAAGGACGCGGCCGAGAACGGCGGCGGCGACGAGCAGTCCTTCAACAGCCGTGAGAAGCCCGCCGACGGTCCTCCCGAGCTCGTTCTCGTCTTCGACGACAGCACGCCGGAGACGTCGATCGAGTCGAAGCCGGACTCGCCGACCGAGGAGCTCTCTGCGACCTTCCGCTTCTCGTCCGACCAACCCGACGCCACGTTCGAGTGCGCGCTCGACGGGTCGCCGTTCGCCCCCTGCGGCTCGACGCACGTCGTCGGCGATCTGGCGGAGGGCGACCACAGGCTCGAGGTCCGGTCGACGAGAAGGATCCGCGCCGTCGACCCGACGCCGGCGAGCCACGAGTGGACGGTTGCGATCCCGCCGGAGACGTTCGTCGCCGGGCCGGAGTCCCCGAGCGCCAGTACGGACGCCTCGATCAGCTTCACGGCCGACGATCCGGACGCGACGTTCGAGTGCTCGCTGAACGGCGCGCCGTTCGAGGGGTGCACGTCGCCGGCCGAGTACGGGAGACCTGGGGGACGGCGCGCAGGACGTCCGCGTGCGGGCCGTCGATCCGCTCGGAAACGTCGACCCGTCCCCGGCCGGCCACGTCTGGACGGTGGCGGTGCCGCCCGAGACGACGATCGCCGAGGGGCCGGCCGACCCGAGCAACAGCACGTCCGCGAGCTTCGCGTTCAGCGGTAGCGACAACGGGACGGCACCGAGCGAGCTCGCGTTCGAGTGCCGCCTTGACGGCGAAGCCTCCCCGTGGGGCCCCTGCGTGAGCCCTGCGGAGTACGGCGAGCTGGGGGAGGGAGCGCACCTGATCGAGGTGCGTGCGATCGACCGGGCCGGCAACGTCGACGGGAGCCCAGCGCTCTTCGGCTGGAGCATCGACTTGACTCCACCGGAGACGGCCGTCGACTCCGGTCCGGTCGATCCATCGAACAGCTCTTCGGCCGAGTTCGCCTTCTCGGCCGACGAGGACGCAACCTTCCAGTGCTCGCTGGACGGCGCATCGTTCGCCGCCTGCTCGAGCCCGGCGAGCTTCCTCGCGCTCGCCGAGGGCGCGCATACCTTCCACGTGCGCGCCGTCGACCGGGCCGGAAACGTCGATGCGAGCCAGGCCGCGTTCGGCTGGGTGATCGACGTCACCCCGCCGGAAACGGCCGTCGACTCCGGCCCGGTCGATCCATCGAACAGCTCCTCCGCCGAGCTCGCCTTCTCGGCCGACGAGGACGCCACCTTCGAGTGTTCCCTGGACGGTGCGCCGTACGAGGTGTGCTCCAGCCCGGCGAGCTACGAGGGGCTCGCCGAGGGCGGGCACGCGTTCGACGTCCGCGCAACCGACCGAGCCGGGAACATCGACCCGGCGCCGGCCCGCGCGATCTGGACGGTCGACCTGACTCCGCCGGAGACGACGGTCGAGAGCGGGCCTGCGAATCCCACGAACCAGACATCCGCGAGCCTCGAGTTCTCGGCCGACGAGCTCTCGAGCTTCGAGTGCAGCCTCGACGGCGGGAGCTTCAGCCCCTGCTCGAGCGCGGCCGAGTACCACGACCTCGCCGAGGGCGAGCACGCGTTCGCGGTGCGGGCCATCGACCGGGCCGGCAACGTCGAGGTGGAAGCGACCGTCTTCGCCTGGAGGGTCGACCTGACGCCGCCGCAGACCTCGATCGACGGAAGCCCGCCTGATCCGTCCAACAGCTCGGCTGCATCCTTCGAGCTCTCGGCCGACGAGGAGGCGACCTTCGCATGCTCGCTCGACGGTGGGCCGTTCGAGGATTGCTCGAGCCCCAAGCGCTACGAGGATCTCGCCGAAGGCGTACACAGCTTCGAGGTTCGGGCGACGGACAGCGCCGGAAACGCCGATGCAAGCGCGGCGGCCTCGAGCTGGACGATCGATCTCACTCCACCGGAGACCACGATCGATGCGCAGCCCGTCGATCCGACGAAGAGCACCACGGCGGGCTTCGAGTTCTCCGCCGACGAGGCCTCGAGCTTCGAGTGCTCCCTGGACGGCGCCGCGTACGCAGCCTGTTCCAGCCCGCTCGGCTACGAGGGCCTCACGGAGGGCGCACACGCGCTCGACGTCCGAGCCGTCGACCGGGCCGGAAACGCCGACCCGACTCCCGCCCGGTCGTCGTGGACGATCGACCTGACTCCGCCCGAGACGACGATCGACGAGCAGCCGGCGGATCCGACCGCCGGTGCGTCGGCCGCGTTCGTCTTCTCGACCGGAGAGCTCTCGAGCTTCGAATGCCGGCTGGACGGCGGAGCCTTCGTCGGCTGCGCGAGCCCAGCGAGCTACGAAGGGCTGGCCGAGGGCCGGCACCGGTTCGAGGTCCGGGCGACCGACAGGGCCGGGAACGTCGAGCCGAGCGCCGCCTCTGCGGAATGGACGGTCGATCTGACGGCGCCGCAGACCGCGATCGACTCGGGCCCGGCCGACCCGTCCAACAGCTCCTCGGCCGAGTTCGCGCTCTCGGCAAACGAGGAGGGAACGTTCGTCTGCTCGCTGGACGGCGCACCGTTCTCCGACTGCTCCAGCCCGGCGGGCTACGACGGCCTCGCCGAAGGGCTACACACGTTCGAGGTTCGGGCGATCGACCGGGCCGGCAACGTCGACGCCGAGCCGGCCGTGTTCAGCTGGACGATCGACCTGACCCCGCCGGACACCTCGCTCGACGCGCGGCCCGGCGACCCGACCGCCAGCACCTCGGCGGACTTCGCCTTCTCGTCCGACGAGGCGGCGAGCTTCGAGTGCCGGCTGGACGACGAGAGCTTCGCTCCGTGCTCGAGCCCGCAGCGCCACAAGGCGCTCGCCGAGGGCGGACACGCATTCGACGTGCGCGCGATCGACGGGGCCGGGAACGTCGACCCGAGCCCCGCACGCGCCGTCTGGACGATCGATTTGACCCCGCCGCAGTCCGCGATCACCGAGCAGCCGAGCGATCCCACATCGAGCTCGTCTGCGAGGTTCGCGGTCGGGGCCAACGAGCAGGCGACGTTTACGTGCTCGCTTGACGGCGTGCCGTTCGTCGCCTGCTCGCCTCCCATGAGCTACGACGGGCTCGCGGAGGGACGCCATACATTCGAGGTCCGTGCCACCGACGGCGTCGGGAACGTCGAGCTCACGCCGGCGAGCTACTCGTGGACGGTCGACCAGACGGCGCCCGAGACGACGATCGACGCCGGGCCTCCCGATCCGACCAACAGCACCTCGGCGAGCTTCGACTTCTCGTCCGACGAGCCCGGCTCGACGTTCGTCTGCTCGCTCGACGGGTCCCCGTTCGCGGCCTGTAGCTCGACGGCTCACTACAGCGGCCTCGAGCCCGGCGCGCATTCCTTCAGCGTCCGCGCGACAGATCCGGCCGGGAACTCCGACGCGACTCCGACAAGCCGGTCCTGGACGATCGACGTCGCCGCGCCCGAAACGGTCATCGACTCGGGTCCGGCCGATCCGACCAACACCACCTCGGCGAGCTTCGAGCTCTCGGCGGACGAGGCGGCAGTCTTCGAGTGCCGGCTGGACGGCGGGAGCTTCGGCGCCTGCACGAGCCAGAAGAGCTACGAGGGTCTGGCCGAGGGCACGCACGTCTTCGACGTCCGCGCCATCGACGCCGCGGGGAACGCCGATCCGACGCCGGCGCGGTTCTCATGGACGATCGACCTGACGCCGCCGCAGACGACGATCGACGCCGGGCCGCCCGACCCGACCAACAGCACAAGCGCGAGCTTCGAGCTCTCGGCCGGCGAGGCGGGCGCGACGCTCGAGTGCGCGCTGGACGGCGCTCCGTTCTCACCGTGCAGCTCGCCGGCCCAGTACGCGGGTCTGGCTCCGGGCGCCCACGAGCTCCAGGTCAAGGCGACCGACCGTGCGGGCAACAGCGACCCGTCGCCGGCACGGCACGCATGGGTGATCGACACGGCCGCGCCGCAGACCACGATCGACGCCGGGCCGGGGACGACGGCGAGCACGAGCGCGACGCTCCGCTTCTCCGCGAGCGAGCCCGGCTCGACCTTCGTCTGCTCGCTCGACGGAGCAGCGTTCGCACCCTGCGCCTCACCGCGCGAGTACAGCGGTCTCGCCGAGGGCGTCCACGAGTTCCGCGTACGTGCCACCGACCGCGCCGGAAACACCGATCCCACGCCGGCGAGCCATGTCTGGGAAATCGACAGGACGCCGCCGCAGACGACGATCGACTCCGGACCGCCGGCGACGACCACGAGCACGAGCGCCGACTTCGAGTTCTCCGCGGGCGAGTCCGGCTCGACGTTCGAGTGCTCGCTCGACGGGTCCGCGTTCACGACCTGCTCTTCACCGCTGGGCTATGTCGCTCTGGCCGGCGGTGGCCACGAGTTCCGCGTGCGCGCAACCGATCTCGCCGGCAACACGGACGCCTCCCCGGCGGTTCGCAGCTGGACGATCGAGCCGCCGCCCGACCAGACCGTGCCGGAGACCACGATCGACGAGTCGCCGCCCGCGCTCAGCACGAGTTCGAGCGCGAGCTTCCGGTTCTCGTCCAGCAAGCCGAGCTCGACCTTCGAGTGCTCTCTCGACGGCGCGGGCTTCGCCGTCTGCGTCTCCCCGCGCCAGTACACGGGCCTCGCGAACGGAGGCCACCAGTTCCGAGTCCGGGCGAGGGACAGCGCGGGCAACCTCGACCAGACGCCGGCCGCCCACAGCTGGACGGTCGACACGGTCGCACCCCAGACCACGATCACGGGCAACACGCCGCCCGTCCTGACGTCGAGCGCGAACGCGAGCTTCAGCTTCACCTCGAACGAGGTGGGCTCGACGTTCGAGTGCTCGCTCGATGCCGCGACGTTCGTCGCCTGCTCGCCGCCGCGCCAGTACACGAACCTGGCCGACGGGGCGCATCAGTTCCGCGTCCGGGCGACGGACGCCGCGGGCAACGCCGATCAATCGCCGGCCGCTCACAGCTGGACGGTCGACACGGTCGCGCCCGAGACGACGGTCACGGTTGGGCCTCCGTCGACGACCACCAGCACGAGCGCGTCCTTCGAGTTCTCGGCCAACCAGACGGGCTCGACGTTCGAGTGCTCGCTCGACACCGCAGCGTTCGCCGCGTGCACGTCGCCGCGCCAGTACACGGGCCTCGCCCTCGGCCAGCACCAGTTCCGCGTCCGGGCGAGGGACACGGCGGGCAATCTCGATCAGTCGCCGGCGACCCTGACCTGGACGATCACGGCTCCCAGCGCAACCTGCCCGGCGCCCATGACCCTGTCCGCGGTCGCCGACGCGTGGATCGACGAGAACAGCCCGTCGACGAACAAGGGAAGCGACTCCATCCTCAAGGTGCAGTCGAAGGGCCCGCGGGACAACTTCCGCACCGTGGTGCGGTTCCCGCAGCCGCCGCTGCCGTCAGGCTGTGTCGTCGACACTGCGACGCTCCGGCTCTTTGCGGCCTCGATGAAGTCGGGCCGCGTCCTGCACGCCCTGCGCCTCGCCGCCGGCTGGGCCGAGAACTCGGTCTCCTGGGCCAACCAGCCCCCGACGGCGGGTGCTGCGGCGACGACTTCCTCAGGCTTCGGCTACCGGGAGTGGGACGTCCGCTCGCAGGTTCAGGTGATGTTCAGCGAGAGCGTGAGCCACGGCTTCCTGATCCGAGACGCCGCCGAGGGAGCCGATGCCGAACAGCAGCTCCACAGCAGGGAGAAGGGTCAGAGCCCGCCTCAGCTCGTGATCCGCTTCGCCGCCACGAGCGGCGGCTGATACTCGGTCCCGCTAGCGCTGGACCGGCGGAGGCGCGGGCGCACTTCCGAAGAGCATCAGAAGCGTGTGCACGGGCCGGAGGATCGTGCGCATCACCCAGAGCGCGACGCCGATGCCCATGAGCAGCGCAACGAGCAGACACGCGAGCAGGATGGTCACTGAGCGAGACGAAGCGCTCGCGACCATGTCGCGGTCGGCTCGAATCTCGGTGTCTGCGACCGTCTGTGCTCGCGCCAGCGAGTCCTCATAGCGCTTGCGCAGGGCCCGGCCCGGCCCCAGCGCCGACTCGATCGCGCGCTGACGGTTACCGGCTCGGTACGTGGCGAGATCCCGCCTCAGGATGTCGACCCAGGCTTCGAACCCGGTGTTCGCCTCGACGACCGCCGTGCGCTGCGCGGTCTCGTCAGCAGCGCCGGCTGCCTGCGCGAACGCCGAGCGCGCCCTCCGAATGCGGCGCTCCAGCAGGACGACGAAGCGACGGTCCCCGGTCATCAGGTACCCGCGCTCGTCGTTCGCGATGCCTTTCGCGCTGAGCGCCGCTGCAGCGATCGCGTTCGCATAGGGGACGCTGTGGTCGTGGAGTTGAGCGTGATCGTCTCTGAGACCCAGGACGAGGAGGACCGCGACGAACACGGACAGCGCGACGAGACACAGCAGGCCGCCAATGCCGGCCGCTACCTGTAGTCCCAGTGGAAGTCGCGTTCGAGCCCCGAGTGGCTCGAGGATGTTCAGCTCGCTCAATCTCTCCTAAACCGTACCGGTAGGACACCTCGTCATCCTCGCGGCCCTCACGCTGCTCGGGAGGCGTCCTCCGTCTTACGGCTGAAGAACTCGGCCAGCACCGGCGCCACAATGTCCATCTTCACGTTGTGGCTCAGGCCTTCGACCTCGCGCAGCTCCGCGTTCGGCAGCACCTCCGCCAGCGCGCGAGAGCCCTCCTGCAGCAAGGTGGGGCTCTTGCCCCCGTACACGACTTGCACCGGCATCGTGACCGGCGCCCACTCCTCGGCGTCGAGCGGCGCGCCGTACATCGTGTGCTTGCCGAGCGCGGCCCAGTCGTAGGGGAGGGTGAGCGCGGTGGCCTTCAGCCCCTTCCACATCGGCGTCAGGCGCATCAGGGCAACGAACGGCGCTGGGATGCCGATCGCGTTGCGCATGAAGTGCTTGGCGGCGCCGCTCCGGTCGCCGGCCGCGACCAGCTGGTCGAGCCGCTCGCCGTAGTCGCGGGTCGGCCGCTCCTCGGGCGTGACGACGAACGGCACTTCGTAGACGGAGACCCGTTCCACGCCGATCCCGGAGCCCGCTGCCCGCAGAGCCAAAGCGCCGCCCGACGACCAGCCCCACAGTGAGGCCGAGCCGCCCTCGGCCTCGATCAGGGCCGCGAGGTCCTCGATCTCGCGCTCGAGCGCGTACGGCTTCACCTCGGACGAGTCGCCGCGGCCGCGCCGGTCGTAGTTGATCATCGCGAAGCGAACGGAAAGCAGGTTCGCGAGCTCCTCCATCTTCTTGAACTTGCGGTAGCTGAGCGCGCCGCCGACGAGGATCACCGGCGGGCCCGAGCCGAAACGGTCGTAGGCGATGCGGCTGCCGTCCTTCGAGGTCACGTGTTGCATGGGGTCTCCTTCGTAGTCCAGTTCTCAGAAATGAGACTGCCGCGCGCGCCGAAACTCATCGTGCGCGTCATTGCAAGACCTGGCACCATCGGCCGTCGTCGGGGCAGCCGAGATCGTGAAGGAAGGGAGCAGAAATGGAATGGGCCGCACTGATCAGCTGGGTCGTCACGGCGGGCGGGGGCTTCGTGCTCTTCGCGCTGTGGCTGCGCCACGGTGGCATGCAGCGAACTGAGCCGGGCCGGCGGATCCGGCCGCCGCTCATCCTCAGTCACTTCGGGCTGGCTGCGCTCGGCCTCGTGCTCTGGATCGTCTACCTCGCGACCGACAGCGACGCGCTCGCCTGGATCGCGTTCGCCATCCTCGTCGCCGTCGCACTCCTCGGCTGGACGATGTTCTTCATCTGGTGGCAGCGCCGGAAAGCCGGCCCAGCTGCGACGCCGGAATCGGCGTCAGGAATGCCGCCCGAGCAGAACTTCCCCGTCGGGATCGTGACACTGCACGGACTGCTGGCTGTGACGACGGTCGTGCTCGTGCTGCTTGCCGCGGCCGGCGTGTAGAGGCTCGCACGCCACGTCGGCGATTGGGCCTTGTGGAATGCACGCGACGTACGTCCTGATCCACGGCGCCGGCGACGTCGGCTGGTACTGGCATCTGGTGGAGACGGAGCTGCGTCAGCGCGGACACGACGTGGTGGCGCCGGATCTCCCGTGCGACGACGACACCGCCGGGCTGTCGGAGTATGTGGACGTCGTGCTCGAGGCCATCGGTGACCGCTCCGAGCTCGTCGTCGTCGCGCAATCGTACGGCGGCTTCACGGCCCCGCTCGTCTGCGACCGCACACCGGTCGAGCTGCTCGTACTGGTGGCGGCGATGATCCCGGCGCCGGGCGAGGCGCCGCGGGACTGGTGGACCAATACCCGCTACGAGTCGGGCGGCGTGGACTGGGACGACCCGATCGCCGTCTTCTACCACGATGTTCCGCCGGAGCTGGCGGCCGAGGCGCTGAGCAGGGAGCGCGCTCAGTCGGACAAGCCGGGGCAGGAGCCGTGGCCGCTCGAAGCGTGGCCGGATGTCCCCACACGAGTCCTGCTCTGTCGGGACGACCGCGTCTTCCCGGCCGACTTCCAGCGCCGGGTGGCGCGAGAACGCCTGGGCGTCGTCCCCGACGAGATGGACGGCGGACACTGCGCCGCGCTCAGCCGTCCGAAGGAGCTCGCGGAGCGCCTCGACGCCTACCGGGCCGGGATGATCGAGGCCTAGGCGGGCTGTGCTTTACTCCCACTAACAGCGCCGACCGACCCAAGGAGCGGAGATGCGCGCAGCGTTCATGTCCATCGCGAAGGGCTTTGCGACCTATTCGGAGGGTATGACGCTTGCATCGACGAACGCTGAACTTGGGAATCCTGGCGCATGTAGACGCCGGTAAGACAACACTCACCGAGCGGCTGCTCTACGCGGCCGGAATCATCGACGAGGTCGGCAGCGTCGACGCCGGCACGACGCAGACCGACTCGTTGGCGCTCGAACAGCAGCGCGGCATCACGATCAAGTCCGCGGTCGTGTCGTTTGCGATCGACGACGTCACGATCAACCTGATCGACACGCCCGGCCATCCGGATTTCATCGCCGAGGTCGAGCGGGTGTTGAGCGTGCTCGACGGCGCCGTGCTCGTCATCTCCGCGGTGGAAGGGGTGCAGCCGCAGACGCCGCTCCTGATGCGGGCGCTCCAGCGGCTACGCGTTCCGACGCTGATCTTCGTGAACAAGATCGATCGACGGGGCGCCGAACCCGAACGCGTCCTGAAGTCGATCTCCGACCGACTGACGCCCGCGATCGTCCCGATGGGCTCGGCGCGCAAGCTCGGCACGCGCGCCGCAGGCTTCACGCCCTGGGGTTCGGCCGACGGTGAGTTCTCGGCGACGCTTACGTCCGTGCTCGCCGAGCGCGACGACGAGCTCCTCGCCGACTACGTCGAGGACGAGGCGACGGTCTCGTTCCGCCGGCTTCGCGACGAGCTCGCGGAGCAGACCAAACGGGCGCTTGTGCATCCGGTGTTCTTCGGCTCGGCGATCACCGGAGCGGGCGTCGATGTGCTGAGGGCCGGCATCGCGGAGCTGCTGCCGTCGGCCGAAGGCGACGTCGACGGCCCGGTCTCGGGCGCCGTCTTCAAGATCGAACGAGGCCCCGGCGGAGAGAAGGTCGCGTACGTCCGCATGTACTCGGGCACGGTTCGAGTCCGGGATCGCGTGCAGTTCGGCGAGGAGGCCGACGGCAAGGTGACGGCCATCAGCGTCTTCGACGACGGCTCGAGCGTTCGGCGCTCGTCGGTGTCCGCGGGCGAGATCGGAACGCTCTGGGGCCTGGGCGAGATCCGGATCGGCGACGCGATCGGCAGTTTGCAGACGGCGACGGAACACCATTTCGCCCCGCCGACCCTGGAGGCCGTCGTCGTTCCCCGGAGCCTCGACGACAAGGGAGCGCTGCGCGTCGCGCTCGATCAGCTCGCCGACCAGGACCCTCTCATCGACGTCCGCCAGGACGACGTGCGCGGCGAGCTCTCGGTGTCGCTCTACGGCGAGGTGCAGAGCGAGGTGATCCAGGCCACGCTGGCGAGCGACTACGGCCTCGACGTCACGTTCTCGCGAGGCGACGCCGATCTACGTCGAGCGTCCCATCCGTACGGGCGAAGCCGTCGAGGTACTTCACGCGGAGACGAATCCGTTTCTCGCCACGATCGGCCTGCGTGTCGATCGTGCGCCAATCGGGTCGGGCATCGATTTCCGGCTCGACGTCGACGCTCGCACAGTGCCGCTGTACGTGTTCAAGAGGCTCGAGAACTTCGAGGAGGCCATGGGCCAGTACGTCCGCCAGACGCTGCAGGAGGGCCTCTTCGGCTGGCAGGTCACCGACTGCGTCGTGACCATGACCAAGTGCAACTACAGCGTCCCCGACGGACCTCCGTCGAGGCGGGGCCCGCTCAGCAAGGCTGCCGACTTCCGCAAGCTCACGCCGCTTGTCGTCATGCAGGCGCTGGAGCGGGCGGGGACTGTGGTCTGCGAGCCGATGGCCCGAGTCAGCCTCGAGGTCCCGACGGACACGACCGGGGCGGTCATGCCCGCATTGGCGCGGCTCGGTGCCGCCGTCGAGCCCCCGTCGCTCAAGGGGAACCTCTCCACGGTCGAGGCGGTCCTCGCAGTCGCGCGAGCGAACGACCTCCAGCGGCGGCTCCCGGGGCTGACGGGCGGCGAAGGAGTCCTCGAGTCGAGCTTCGCCGGGTACCAGCCGGTGAACGGCGACCAGCCGACCCGGCCACGGACGGACCTGAACCCGCTCAACCGCAAGGAGTACGTCCTACGTGTCACCCGAGGAGGTCTTGGGGCGGGCTCGTGAGCCCCTCCGTCAGACGTGGGCGAGGACGCGGTCCAGCGGCCTGGGGACGCGGTCGAGATCCATCGTCTGGACGAGCAGGGTCGCGTAGCGCGACTTCCGGTTCCACATGAACCGCCAGAGCTGCTCCTCGTAGGGCAGCTCTCGCTTCGCGGGCTGCTTCTGGAACGTGCGGAACGATGAAAGCTCGCCCTCGGCGGCGATGACCTGCTCCATACCGGCGGCGCCGACGGCGCGGACGAGCTCGTCCTCGAGGTCTGCGACGCACACGAAGAAGCCGAGCCGTTCCATGTCGGCGCGAGTGAGGTCGGAGCCGAGGCCCGCCCGCTCGAGGCCGCGCCGGAAGTCGTCCTCCTCGGCGGCATCGCAGAGGCCCGCCAGCCTGACGTTCAGTCCCTGAGGGCCGAACCGGTCCAGGAAGCGTCCGATGGCCTGGGCGCCTCCCATCGGCACGATGGAAATGCCCTCGGCCTCGAGCTCGCGACCACGTCGGTCGGCGAGCGCCTCGAGGGCGCACCGGTCGCTGACGCCTTCGACGAGCACCACGGCGCGTGGGCTGGTGACACGGGATGCGGGCATGTGGGCACTCTGCTTACCCAAAAGGTGTGTTACAGTACATAACTATGCTTTCTCTAGTACAGAAGCTGGAACCCGGTGGAGGCGCCGCGGCGATCGCCGAGCAGATCGAGTCCGCGATCGCCGACGACCGACTCGCGCCCGCCGCCCGCCTGCCTGCCGTTCGCGACCTGGCCGCCGAGCTCGCGGTGAGCCCGGCGACGGTCGCCGCCGCCTACCGCACGCTCAAGCAGCGCGGGCTCGTCAGCGCGAACCGCCGGCGCGGGACGGTTGTCGCGGCCCAGCCGCCGTTGCGGGTGCTCGGCGGGCGGCCGCTGCCTGCGAACACGCGAGACCTCGCGAGCGGTAACCCCGACCCGGCCTTGCTGCCGTCCCTCGGACCGGCGCTCGCCCGTGTCGATCCCGAGCACAAGCTCTACGGCGGGCCGATCAAGCTGGCGCAGCTCGTCGAGCTGGCCGAAGCGGACTTCGACGCCGACGGGATCGACGGCGACATCGCAGTGGTCGGCGGTGCGCTCGACGGCATCGAGCGCGTCCTCCAGATGCAGCTGAGACCCGGCGATCGAGTCGCCGTCGAGGACCCAAGCTGGCCGCGGATCACCGACCTGCTCCTTGCCCTCGGGCTCGAGCCCGAGCCGGTACCGGTCGACCAGCGCGGGCTCGTCCCCGATGCGCTCGAGCACGCGCTTCAACGCGGCGCGAAAGCGGTCATCGCGACGCCGCGGGGACAGAACCCGACGGGAGCGGCCGTCGACGCCGAGCGTGGACGCAGCTTGCGCGAGGTGCTCGGCCGGCATCCCGACGTCCTCGTCGTCGAGGACGACTACGTCGCTCCCGTGGCGGGCGCGCCGTACGTCGGGCTCCACGGTGTGAATGCGCGTTGGGCGGTGATCCGGTCGCTTTCGAAGGTGCTCGGCCCCGATCTGCGCGTTGCGCCCATGGCCGGCGACTCGCTGACGATCAGCCGCGTCGAAGGGCGACAGCTGCTCGGCGCGGGCTGGATCAGCCACATCCTTCAGCAGACGGCGGCGCACCTCTGGGCGAGTGCCGCAACCAAGAAGCTCCTCGCGCGCGCGGAGCGCTCCTACGCCGAACGCCGTGCCGCGCTCGTCGAGGCGCTGGCCGAGCACGGGATCACCTCCTACGGCGCCTCCGGTCTCGGCGTGTGGGTTCCACTCGCCGAAGAGGTGGCGGCCGTGCAGCTGCTGCTTGAGCGCGGCTGGGCCGTGAGCCCCGGAGAGCGCTATCGCTTCAACACGCCCCCCGGGATCCGCATCACGACCACCGATCTCGAGCCGACCGAGGCCAGGGAGTTGGCCGCCGCACTCGACGCGGCCCTGAGCACCACCACCGCCACCTACGCCGGATAGTCACCGCGAATGAACGTCCGCCGGCTGGGCTTCGGCCTCTCGCGTCAGGTGTGGATCGTCGAGATCGGGATCTTCCTGAACATGCTCGGCTACGGGGCCGTCCTCCCGTTCGAGATCATCTACCTGCACGACGAGCGGGGCTTCGGTCTCGGCTTCTCCGGGCTCGTCGTCGGCCTGGTCACCGGCGTCGCCGTCGTCGTCTCTCCGGTCGCCGGCGCAGTGATCGACCGGATCGGAGCGCGCGCAACCGCAGCCGTAGCAGGTCTGTTGCTTGCGATTGGCTACGGCGGCTTGGCGTTCGCCGAGTCACCGTCGACGGCTCTGGCGGCGGCCGCGCTCGCCGGCGCCGGCAACGGCACGATCGGTCCGAGCCAGTCCGCGCTCATGACCGCGCTCACGCCGCGCGAGCTTCGCCACCGCGCCAGCGCCGTGTCACGGGTCGCCGTCAACGTCGGCATCGGTCTGGGCGGCGCGATCGGCGGACTCGTCGCGACCCTTGGGCTGCGGGGGTTCATGGCGCTGCTTCTGGCCAATGCCGCGACCTACGTCGCCTACGTCGCGATCCTGGTCGCCACCGTGCGGGAGGAGGCGCCGGCGGTCCGAGCCACCGGCGGCTATCGCCGACTGCTTCGCGACCGGGCCTTCGTCCACTTCGCGCTGACCAATATCGCGCTGATCGCCGTCGGCTGGGGCGTCCTGGCCTGGATCGTCCCGCCCTATGCCCAGGAGCTGGGAATCGCGCCGGGCTTGATCGGCTTGCTGTTCCTCGCCAATGCAGCCACGGTCGTCTTCGCCCAGGTTCCGATCGTCAGGATCGTCGAGGGGCGGAGTCGCGTCGGAGCGCTTGCGCTCGGCGCGGCCGCGTGGGTCGGCGCCTGCCTCCTCGCGCTGGTCGCTCAAGGCGCGACGCCGACGACGGCCTTTGTCTGTCTCGTGGCCGCGGCGGTCGCCTTCGGGCTGGGTGAGTGCCTGCACGCGACCGTGTTCCTGCCGCTCGTCGCCGACCTCGCTCCGGTGGAGCTCCGCGGTCGGTACATGGCGACGATCGGTCTGTCCTGGTGGCTGGGGTTGGCGCTGGCGCCGACCATCGGCGCGCCGCTCCTGGCCGTCTCGCCGACGCTGGTCCTCTTCGCGGGGGCCGCGCTCAGCGTCGCTGCGATCGTCTCGTTGCTGGCTCTGGAGGCGCGACTTCCCCTCGGCGCTCGGTTGATCCCGCGCCCGCGAACGGCTGCGCCGCGTTAACGGCGCTCAGGCCGCGTAGGCGAGGTCCGGGACGAGCCCGAGCCGGTACGCGGTCTTGGCCGCCTCGGTGCGGTTCCCCACGCCGAGCTTCCGGTAGATCTTGTGCAGGTGGAACTTCACCGTCTGGTCGGAGAGGAACAACTCGTTGCCGACGGCGCGGTTCGAGAGGCCGCGCGCCACCCCTTCGAGGATCTCGAGCTCGCGGGCCGTAAGTCCGGTTTCGCCGCGGGCCTCGTCGAGCCGGCTCTGACGCGTGGCCAGTGTGATCGTGTCACGGGCGATCCGCGGGGCCGCGAAGTGGACGGAGCCGTTCAGGGCCTGGCGGAGGACCGCGGGGAGGTCGGCGGGAATGATCGACTTGCTCACATAGGCGGTTGCGCCTCCCATGAGCGCTTTCTCGACGGTCTCCCCGTCCTGGAGGCCGGAAAGGATGACAACCGTCGCCTGGGGATGGTGCTCCCGCAGCAGCGCGAGGCAGCTGAGGCCGTCGAGCCCGGGCAGCTGCAGGTCGAGCAAGACGAGGTCGGGTCGGGTGCGCGAGACGAGGGGCTCCACCTGGAGGCCCGAGATGGCAGTCCCCACGACGGCGAACCCATCCGCCTGCTCGAGGGTCTCGCGGAGCGCACTCAGCATCAACGGGTGGTCCTCCACGATCACGACTCGAGTCTGCACGTGGTGCCACGGTACGAGCGAGATGTGAAGAATCGTGCGACTTGCAGGGAATTGACCCGGTTGGGTCAGTCCGCCCCGGCAGCCGGCGAAACACGTAGTCTGCGCGATCTGCCTGCTCTCGCTCTCCTGCTCGGCCTCGGTCTCCTGACTGCGATCGGCCTCGCGGCGCGGCGTTCGCCCGGGCGTGCGCCGTCCTCAACTCGACGGGCTCTCGGGTCGATGCTGGTCGCAGTGCCGCTGCCGCTCGCCCTCGTCCTCCATCTGTTCCTCGAGTTGCCCGCCCTCGTCGATCAAGCGGCCCTTGTCCTGGGCGTGGTCGCGTTCGGCGCCGGCGCGTTCCTCATCCTGCCCTGGGACGACGAAGAACGGTGGGAACATCCACGCGATCCCGATCCTGCGCCGTGGTGGCCCGCGTTCGAGCGCGACTTCCGCGCCTACTCGGATCGCCGGGTGCGCGTGTGAGCGCCGAGGCGTTCACGGCGCTCCTGGTCTGCGGCGCCGGACTGCTCGCGCTCTGGGTGATCGCGCGCTTCACGGACTTCGGGCCACGCTCCGTCGCAGGGGCGATCGTCCATGTCTTCGCTGCCATGGTCCTGCTCACGGTGCTGCTGCCGCCGGTGATCGGCGCCGTCGGCGGTAGCGGGCTCCCCGCGGCGACGTACTTCCAGGTGTTCGGCGTCGCGCTCCCGCTGCTCGTGTACGCCTTCCTGAGCGGGGGCTGGGTGACGCGGGCCGCGATCGGCCTGCTGCGGTAGCCCGCTACTCCTCGAGGACGACCGCTCCCGAAATTGCGCCCCCGGAAGAGTCGGGGAAGGTGCCGAGCATCCGGAAGTTCTCGCCGTTGACGACGATCCACTCCGCCTCGAGCAAGCCGTTCAACGGGGACGTAA
Organism: uncultured Actinomycetes bacterium; assembly: GCA_963782765.1. GTDB lineage: Bacteria > Actinomycetota > Thermoleophilia > Gaiellales > Gaiellaceae > JACDAN01. The sequence goes on along the minus strand of CAWALC010000004.1, from coordinate 49,157 downwards.
CCCCCGCGGCGTTGATCTCGATGCCGCCCTTGCGGTTGATGATGTAGCCGCTCCAGTTGTAGGCGCCGCTCGGGTTGACCTTGATCGGGGTACCTGCCGTGTTGGTGCTGTAGAAGAGGACCGGGTGGCTGGGGTTGAAGGGCCTGAGGGTCCCGCTTCCGCCGACCTCGATCATCCCTCCGATGACGGTGATGTTGCCGGAGGAGTTGCCCGCGATCGTGAACTTCTTGCTGTTCGGCAGGCAGTGGACGCCGTTCGGGATCACTTGGTTCTCGTACTTCTTGTCACCCGACCAGTTGAACGTACAGGGCGTCGAGCTCTTCATGATCGCTTCGGTGTGGTAAGGGGTCACCCAGTCGCGGTACTGGCCGTCACTGGGCTGAGGCTTCGAGCCGCCCGAGCACCCGGTGCAGTACAGATCGTCAGACCGGTTCGGCTTCTTGCAGCCGGACCCCTGAGACGGACTTGGTACGAGCACTCCACCGACGAGATGCTGGGTGGGGGACGTGCCCTGCGGCGGCGGCCGATACATCGTTGCTTGCCCGACCGAGCGGAAGCGGTCGCCGCCGAGCTCGAAGTGACCGTTCACGTGGATTCCGCCCTCGATCAGAGCATCGCGGCCGTTGATGATCAGCCCCTTGTTCCCGGTCGACGCCCCGCAGCGCTCGTGCACGTAGACGGCCAGCGGTGCGCCCGAGACGGCAGAGCTCCTTGCCGCCACCGCACGCGCGTTGACCTGCATCGAGTCGATGCCGAGGAGAGGCGCGAAGAACACCGAGGCGTCGGCCTTGACCTTGACCTCGACCTTGTTCGGTTGCCCCCCGAACGGGGTCGTGACGACGGCGGTCGCGCCGGTGAGGTGGGCGTCGGCGATGTTCTTGGCGGCGTAGTCTGCGCCGTCGGTCCGGGCCGTGTTCTGGTCCGGAAGCGCCCAGGCGGCGGCAAGTGCGCCGGCGTCGGCCGCGGTCTGGGCCTTTCGCTGCGTCACGTACCAGTGGCCGACGTCGAGGACGAGCGCGGCCATCCCGACCAGCGCCGACAGCGCCAGGACGACGAAGACCAGTGCCTGCCCGCGCTCGCTGCCAAGCCTCGAGCGGAGCATCAGAGCACGCCCTCTCCGAGGAACGCCGGCGCGAGGATGACCACGAACATGACCGGCAGGACGAAGATCGCGATCGGGAAGAGCATCTTCACCGGGGCCTTCTGCGCGCGCTCCTCGGCGTGCATCTGCCGGCGGTGGCGGAAGTCCGCAGCCTGGGCACGGAGGATGCCGGCGAGCGGCGAGCCGAGCTGGTCCGACGAGTTCACCGCGTTGGCGAACGCGATCGCGTTCTCGGTGCCCACGCGCTCGGCGAACCCCCGCATGGCAGCCCGCCTCGACTGGCCGATGCGGAGCCCGGTCAGGATCTGGTGGAGCTCTTCCGCGAGCGGCCCCTCGCTCGCGTCCGCGAGGTAGCTGACCGCGGCGTCGAAGCTCATCCCGGCCTCGATCGCGATCGCGAGCTGGTCGACGAAGTGCGGCAGCTCGGCGTCGATTGTCGCGGCCCGCCGAGAAGCCGCCTTGCTGAGAAGGAACCCGGGCAGGTAGCCGGCCACTCCGGCGAAGACGATTCCGAGCACGATCCGGCGCACGCCGTCGGTGAGCGTGAACCCCGCGAGCAGCCCCAGGATCATCAGTGCGACGCGACCCGCCATGAACAGCTCAGCGGTCAGGCGGCGGGACGTGCCGGCGCGGCGAAGCTGTGCGGAGACGTCGTGCTGCGACTGCTTCCGCCAGAGCTTCAGGTGGATCCGCACCAGGAGGGCGGAGACGCGTGCGGGGAGCTCGGACGTCGGTCCGGGCGCCGGGGCGGCGGCCGGAACGTCTCCCGCCGCGGAGCGAACGGCTTCCAGCGCCGCGCGGCGCTGATGCTCAGCGGTCGCACGCGGACGAACGAGCTGGAATCCGAGGAGTGCCAGGCAGCCGAGCCCGGCCACGAGGAGAACGATCATGGCTAGAACCTCACCGAGACGATTCGCTTGAGAAGCAGGGAGCCGATCCCCATCGACACCAGGCAGCCGACGATCAGCACGTGGCCGCCCGAGGTCGCGTACAGCGGCGCCATGTAGTCGGGGCTGAGCAGCGTCATGAGCGCCCCGAGCGCGATCGGCAGCGACACGAGGACGATCGCCGACATGCGGCCGAGGGCGGTCAGCGCCTTGACCTTGCGGGCATGCCGCTGCCGCTCCCGTACTGTCTCCGAGAGCGTGTCGAAGAGGCCCGCGAGCGAGCCGCCCGTCTGGGACTGGACCCTCACCGCGGTCGCGACGTACTCGAGGTCGGGCGACCCGATCCGCTCGCACATTGCCTCAATTGCCTCGTCGAGCGGTCGTCCCAGCCTCTCCTCGCCAAGGACCTGGGCGAACTCCTCGGCCGAAGGGGAGGCGCCGTCATCGGCGATTGCGCGGAGCGCTGTCCGCAGGCCGTGCCCCGCGCGGAGCGTCGAGGCGATCGTCGCCAGCACGTCCGGAAGCTGCCGGTCGAACGCCTTGGTTCGGCGTCGGGCGGCGATCGACAGGCCGACGAAGGGGGACAGGAGACCGACGAGCATCAGCAGCAATGCGAGCGGGGGCGGCGCGCCAAGGATCGTCCCGACTGCGCCGACGACGAAGGCCGCCGCGACGGCGAGGTAGGGGACATGGCCTGGGCGCAGCTTGAGCCCGGAGCGTTCGAGGGCCCGCGGCAGCCGCTGCGCGCCCGGAAGGTCGTTCATCGACCGCTCGGTCCAGTCCAGCAGCGACTCGAAGCGGGCGGACGGCGTCTTGCGCTCGGCCGGGTTGTCGCTCCTCCTCAGGTGCGGCTCGAGCAGGCGGGTGATCTCGGACGAGCGGCGGCGCCGGCGGCCCGAGGCGCCGGCCGCGCCGAACAGCAACGCGACCAGGCCGACGAGGGCGGCCGCGGTGATCGGGCTGCGAGCGACGGAGCGCGGTACGAGGCTCCGGCTGTCCTCGGCCGGGCTTCGGAATGAGCTCGCGGAGGCCGCTCCCGCGGCTTGGACTCTCAAGCGAGCGACGTCACCCTCGCGGGCAGCGGAGAGATAGGAGAACTGCCAGGTGCGGTCGAGCTCGCGCCCGAGTGAGCGGTAGGCGGCGCCGAGGCCCGCCGCGTCGGCGGCGTCGAAGCGCCTGCCGCCGGTTTCCGACGCAAGGGCCGTCAGGGGCTTCACGTCGGTGCGCGTGCCCGCGGCGATCGCATAGACGACGACGTTCGCGTCCTGTGCCGCGGTGATCGCCTGCTTCAGCGAGCTTCGCGAGCCGAGGTCGTGGCCGTCCGTCAGGAGCACGAGCACGCGGCTGCCACTCGTCATCTCCTTCAGGCGCTCGACCGACAAGGTCACCGCGTCGTAGAGGGCGGTGCCCTTCTGCGAGTCCGTAGCGAGACCGTCGAGCGTGCGCGCGACGTTCGTCCGTGGTGCGCGGGGCGGAGTCAGTGCGAGCGCCTCGTGCCCGAACGCCACCAGTCCGGCGTCGCCGGTCCGGTGCTGGCGGGACAGGAACGCCGTCGCCGCCCGCTTCGCCTCGCGCAGCGGGCGACCGGACATCGACGCTGAGTTGTCGACTGCGAGCACCATCGCCTGGGCGGCACCGAGCTCCCTGGCCTTGACGAACGCGGCCGGGCGGTTTCCTTCGGCCAGGGTCGGGCGGCTGCCCGCAGGCACCACGGCCGTCACCCGCACGAGGGGGAAGCGGTCGACGTCGATCCGGCGGATCTGCACCGGGCCCGAGTCGCCCGCAGCCGCGGCTGCCGGGAGCATGAGCGCACTCAGCGCGACGGCTGCGAGAAGCAGCTTCCTCACGGGGCCCCCAGCCACGCCGAGGGCGCCAGCTCGACGCCGTTGGCACCGAGCTTGGAGAGGAAGCCGGGCCGAAGGCCGGTCGTGTGCAGCGGCCCGAGCAACGACGGCCCTCCGAGCTCCGGCGAACGGGCGACGAAGAGGTCCTGGAGGGTGACGACGTCGCCTTCCATGCCGGCGATCTCCGTGATCTGGGTGACTCGCCGCGAGCCGTCCACGAGTCGTCCGATGTGGACGAGCAGGTCGAAGCCGCCGGCGATCTGCTCGCGGATGGCCTTGATCGGCAGCTCGACGCCTGCCATCAGCACGAGCATCTCGAGCCTGTGCAGGGCGTCCCGCGCCGAGTTGGCGTGGATCGTGGTCAGCGAGCCGTCGTGGCCGGTGTTCATCGCCTGCAACATGTCGAGCGACTCGGCGCCGCGAACCTCGCCGACGATGATCCGGTCGGGCCGCATCCGGAGCGCGTTGCGGACGAGGTCGCGGATCCTGATCTCGCCCTCGCCCTCGACGTTGGGCGGCCGCGACTCGAGCGAGACGACGTGACGTTGCAGCAGCCGCAGCTCGGCAGCGTCCTCCACCGTGACGATCCGCTCGGCGGGCGGCACGTAGGCGGACACCGCGTTCAGCAGTGTCGTCTTGCCGGTGCCGGTTCCACCGGAGATGAGGATGTTGAGCTTCCCGCGCACGCACTCGGCCAGGAACTCGGCCGTCTGCTCGGTGAGCGATCCCAGTCCGACGAGATGTTCGAGCGTCAGAGCGTCCCGGGCGAACTTTCGGATCGTGAGCGAAGGGCCGCGCAGGGCGAGCGGCGGGATGATCGCGTTGACGCGGCTGCCGTCGGGTAGGCGCGCGTCCACCATCGGCGAGGCCTCGTCGATACGCCGACCGACCTGGGAGACGATGCGGTCGATGATCCGCAGCAGGTGCGCGTCGTCGAGGAAGGAGGTCTCCGTCTCCTCGATCCGGCCCGCCCGCTCGACGTAGACCTGGTCGGAGCCGTTGACCATCACCTCGGTGACGGTCGGGTCCTGGAGGTAGGGCTCGAGCGGCCCGTAGCCGAGGATGTCGTCGGCGATCTGCCGCTCCAGCTCGGCCCGGTCGCCAGGGCTGAGCGGGGCCTCCTCGGCGCTCAGCTCCTCCGCGACGATCTCGCGCACGCGACGCGCCAGCTCGGCGCTTCCCTCGAGGTTGAGGAACGCGCTCCCGAGGCGGGCGATGCAGGTTCGGTGGATCTTGGTCTTCAGCTCCGCGTGTGGGTCGCGCGTGCGAAGTGAGCCGCGATCGACCTGGAGCCGCTCGGCGAGCAGCGAGGTATCGGGGCCACGCGAGAAGCCGTTCTGGTCGAGTCCGCTCATCGCCGGCCCCGCAGGCTGAAGCGACGGTGCGAAGCAGTCCGATCGGCAGGCTCGACCGCCTCCGACGCCGGGAAGACCGACGGCAGCAGCTGCGTGATCGCACGTGCGAACGGGCTGCTCACGTCAGCGACGACGACCGGGAGTGCGCGGTTGACGGAGGCCGGGACGCGCGGATCGTCGGGAAGCTCGAAGGCGATCTTCGTGTCGAGCGCCAGCTCGATGTCGTTGTGGTCGACGCCGCCCGCGGCGCCGATGCGATTCGCCACGAGCGAGACGCGCTCACGGGCAAAGCCGAGGCGGTCGATCGTCTCGAGCCCGATGCGGACGTTCTTGAGCGACGTGACCTCGGGATTCGAGACGAGGAGCAGCTGGTCGCTGTGGTCGAGCGCGGCGAGCACCGCGGCGTCGAACAGCGGCCCCGTGTCGATCACGACCGCGTCGTACGCGTTCCGGGCCGCTTCGAGGACGGCCGCGAGCTCGACCTGGCCGACGACGTCAGCCTCCTCGGGGCGCTGCGGCGCGGGCAGGACGCTCACGCCCGTCCGAGGGTCGGTGCTGACGAACGACTTCAGCTTCTCGGCGTCGAGGGCGCCGCTCGAGGCGGCGAGGTCGGCGATCGTCGCCCGCGGAGTCAAGGCGAGCGTCAGTGCCGAGTCGCCGAACTGGAGGTCGAGGTCGACGAGGAGCGTAAAGAGGCCCGATCGTGCCGCCGCCACAGCGAGGTTCGTGGCCAGCGCGGTCTTGCCGCTCCCGCCCTTGGGCGAGAAGACGGTGACGACCTTGCCGGTCTCGGTTCCCACCGGTGCGATCGCGGCCTTGCGGAGAGCGAACAGCAGCGTCTCGGTCGGCTGGGGCAGGATCAGGACGTCGGCCGCGCCCACGGCGAGGCCCGTCTCGACGATCCCGTTCGGCTCGCCGTACGCGGCGAGGATCAGAGGCCCCTGAGCCACCTCGCGCACACGCCGCACTTCCTCGACGACGTTCGGGTCCGAGGAGGACTCCAGCACGTGAAGCGCCACGGCCGACCCCGAGGAGCCGTGCAAGCCGTGCACTTCGCCCAGCCCGAGCATCGAGATCGTGGGCTCGCGGTCGAGAGTCGACTCGAGGCGGTGAGCGGCGGGGCCGCTCACGAGGACCCGGAGCCGCGAGCTCGGCTTGTGTCCGTTACTAGCCACGGAGGCTCTCCGGGAAGTCGCCGGCGATCTGCTTCTTGGCCTTGCCGGGCGCCATGCCGCGGCCGAGGATGGTCTTCAGGGTCTCCAGGCTCGGACCGCTGTTTCGCGGACGTGCGGTCGGGCGCAGCGTGAGGAACCAGGTGCTGTTCTTCATCGCCCAGCTCATGGTCTGGGCCTGGCGATCGGTCATGACCAGCGTCGCGGAGGTCTTCTCGCCGCCGGTTGCGGCGACCTCACCGTCCGGCGCGTCGAGCACGAGCAGGTTCCGAAGGATCACGCGCGACGACGCACGGCTGAGCCCGCGGGACGTGTACGGGACGTCGGCGACGACGTCCACCCGGTCGCCGTCCGAGGCCGTGCCGGCGAGCAGCTGGGTCGGCTCGCCGAGAAGCGCGACCGCCCGCTCTCTGCCGGAGAACTTGGCGAAGATGCCGGCCTGTGCCATCGGGCCGAACTGGCGGAGCGTGATCTGCTCGCCTCTGTGGATCGGATCGGTGGCGACGAGCGACGTGAGCGGCGCACCGCTGACGACGGAGCCGGGCACGACGGCGCGGCGAGGAACGCTCTCGCTCTTCAGGTAGCCGCCGCTGGCGACGGTCGCCCCGGGAGTGCCGGCCGGGATGTCGCGCGAGGCCACCATGACCTTCACGAGGCCGGCGCCCTCGGTGACGCTGTTGCGATAGCTGACGATGTAGACGCCGATGAGCACGGCCGCCAGGACGGCGAGCGCGAGCGGCACCAGCAGGCTTCTGAGACGGGTTTTCGTCACTTCGGGCTTCCTTTCGATTCTCTGTTGGTGGAGCGCGCTTACTCGAGCCGCTCAGTGGCGCTCGCTGTGAGGTCGCCCGAGGCGCTGAAGCCGGGCAGGCCGATGCTGTACGGGTACTTGACGGTCAACTTGATGGGATCGCCGGCATCCGTTCCCTCCGGCGTGGCGCAGGTGATCCGGCTGGAGACCTCGCTCCATTGCCTCGCGGAGACGGTGTTCTGGATCGCCGTGGTCGCGGCGGCGCAGGCGCCTGCGGTCCGCTTGACCGCCGCTGCCCGTGCGCCGACGCGGGTCGCGTCGGTCACCGAGAGGTAGTTGTGGAAGGCGAGGCCGAACTGCGCGATGCCCAGCACGAGCAGCACGAGCAGCGGCAGGACGATCACGAACTCGACGAACGCCTGCCCGTCTTCGCGCCTCAGCCTCGACCAAATCTTGTGGGTGTGTGTCTGCATTCCGAGTGAAGTTGGTCAGGGCCTCCGCCGCAGGGGAGGCCCCTGACCTGTTAGCGAGTGCTCGAGATCGACCCTTAGCTGGACGCCGGCGGGTTGATCGCGTTGACGACGTCGGTGATCGCGGCGCTGATCGCGCCGGTCAGACCGGTCCACGTCGCGGCAAGCAGGACGCCGACGACGATCACGGAGAGGACGAGCGCGTACTCGACGAAGGTCTGGCCCTCGTCCTTCTTGAGATCCTGGGAGCGCGCGACGAGCGAGCCGACCCAGACGTTGAAGCGATCCATGAAGTGGATTCCTTCCTGTGGATTTCGCCCGGGCCGATCGCCCGTGCATTTGTCGGGTTCATTGGTACCGCCGGCTCCCCCTACTTCGGATCGCCTGGACGGGCGGACCGGCGGGTAGTTGGACCACCCGATCGGTAGACGCGGTTCCCGCAATCCGAGGCGATACTTGCCCGCGGAAATGAACGGAGGGAACCTCTGAACGCGCTCGTCCTCGTCGGCCCGGAGGGCCAGGTCGTCTGCGAGCGCTGCGAGCTCGCAGACGGCTTCCTCAACCGCGGACGCGGGCTGCTCGGCCGCGGTGAACTCCACACCGGCCAGGGCATGCTGATCCGCCCGACGTGGTCGGTCCACACGGCGTTCATGCGCTTCGCGATCGACGTGGTCTTCCTGGACGAGGACCTGACGGTCCTCAAGGTCGCGCAGCGGCTACGGCCGTGGCGCGCGGCGTTCCGTCGGGGCGCGCACCAGGCGCTCGAGCTTCCCAGCGGCGAGTGCGAGCGGCTCGGGATCCGGGTCGGCGACCGGCTCGCCTGGGGCTCGCTGCAGCCGACCGGATGACCGCCGCCCTTGCCTGGACGCGGGCACGCCCTGTCGGCGCGTGCTTCGCAGCACTGCTCGCCGGAGCCGTCCTCGCCCGCTACGGCCTCGGCCCGGACGGCCTGATCGCGGCGTTCACCGCCGCGGTGCTCGCCGTGCTCTCCGTCGTCGACTTCGAGTCTCACCGGCTGCCGAACCGCATCGTGCTGCCGAGCGCGGCGCTGGTGCTCGCCGCCCGCCTCGCGACCGCGCCCGAGCACTGGCAGGCCTGGGTCGGCGCGAGCATCGGCGCGTTCGCCTGCTTCCTCCTTTTCGCGCTCGTCGCGCCGGGTGGCCTCGGCATGGGCGACGTGAAGCTGATGCTCCTGCTGGGCGCGGCGCTCGGCGCTGCGGTGCTCCCCGCGCTGCTGCTCGGCGTGCTGGCCGGCGGCGTCGCGGGAGTCGTGGTGCTCGTCCGTGAAGGTCGTGGCGCACGCCGCAAGGCAATTCCGTACGGCCCGTTTCTCGCCTTTGGAGCCATTGCCGTGATGCTCCTTCAGGCGCCGTAACCCCGCGCGGAATTCCTCCCTCAGCACGCGGCGCTCACTCCCAGGCAGGCCGAGGTGCTCCGGACGCTCGACACGCCAGATCGCCGCAGAGCTCCACCTGAGCATCGAGACCGTGCGCAACCACATCCGCGGCGTGCTGAAGGCGCTGAACGTGCACTCGCGGCTCGAGGCCGGTCGATCCGACCTCGAACGGGCGATCCGCGCCTGGTGCGAGCTGGAAGGACTCCTAGCTCAGGAGTGCCCGGTGCCGGTCGTGGGCGACTGCCCTACGCCGGCACTTCGTCTTCGTGCTTCGCGGGCTGAGGCTGCTCGCCGGGCGCGGCCTCGCTCACGAGGAGCACGACGTTGCCCGTCTTCTGTCCGCTCTCGACATAGCGGTTCGCCTCGACGACCTCGTCGAGCGCGTAGCGCCGGTCGATCACGGGCCGGTACTTGCCCGCCTCGACGAGCTCCTTCACGAGGGCCAGATCCTCCTTGCGGTAGCGGCCGAGGCCGAGCGTCCCGCGCTTGCTCCCGACGAACTTGGTCACGAGCCCGAGGAGCGGCACGTGGTACCCGAACCCGAGGTCCATGGAGATGTAGACCCCGCCCGGCTTCAGGGAGCGACGGCACCGGCGGAACGAGTGCTTGCCGACCGCGTCGAAGATCACGTCGTACGTCTCGCCGTTCTTCGTGAAGTCCTCGCGAAAGCGGTCGAGGACGTCCCGCGCGCCCAGCGACCGCACGACCTGGACGTCCTTGGTGTCGCACACCGCCGTCACCTCGGCGCCGAAGTGGTGGGCGAGGAGCTGGACCGCCGCCGTCCCGACTGAGCCCGCCGCGCCGTAGACGAGGACCTCCTTGCCCTGCAGTGGATACCCCGGTCGCAGGCAGCTGAGCGCGAGCAGCGAGCCGTCAGGGACCGCCGCCGCCTCCTCGTAGGTCAGTCCTGTCGGCTTCTGTGCGATCGGACCGCTCTCACCCACGGCCACGTATTCGGCGTTCGCGCCGCCCTCGATGCCGAACACCTCGTCGCCGATCCGGAACTCCGTCACGGCCGCTCCGACCTCTTCGACCTGGCCTGCGAACTCCGAGCCGCAAGTCGGCCGCCTCGGGCGGCGAATGCCCGTGAAGAGACGCACGAACCGGTAATCGACGTGGCGCACGCCCATGGCGTCGCCGCGCGTGATCGTCGACGCATGAACCCTGACGAGCACCTCGTCCTCCTCCGGCACGGGCCGCTCGACCTCGGCGACGCGGAGCGCTTCCTCCGGAGGTCCATACCGATCCTGGACGGCTGCCCTCATGCGGTCACTTCCTCTCTCGATTCGGCTGGATGCGATTGATCGGTGTGCCGTGCTTCCAGGCCCGCCCGGCGCGGTAGAGCTCAGCGGGCCTTCCGCCGCCCGGCCCGGGTCGCGCCGTGCGCCCGGTCGGGACCACCCAACCGTCCGCGCTCACCAGGCTGCGGCGGAAGTTCGCGGCGTCGAGCTGCACGCCCCAGATCGCCTCGTACACCGCGCGGAGCTCGGCCATGGTGAAGGTCGTGCCGACGAAGGCCGTCGCGATGCCCGAGACCTCGAGCTCGACCCGGACGCGCTCGACCGCGTCGCGGACGATTCGCAGGTGGTCGAAGGCGAGCTCGATCCTCTTCTCGAGGACGTCCGAGACCGGGACGAGCGCGGCGTGCGCCGCGTCGGTGCCGGCGACGATTGCTCCCACGTCGCGAAGGACGGCGAGGTACCCGACGGTGACGACGTTCATGCGTGGGTCGCGGCCGGGATCGCCGTAGGCGCCGAACTGGGTCAGGAGGCTGGGGACGTCGACGCCGGTCTCCTCGGAGAGCTCGCGTCTCGCCGCCTCGTCGAGCGTCTCTTGAGGACGCTTGAATCCACCCGGAGTCGCCCACATGCCCACGAACGGCTCCTCGCCCCGGCGGACGAGAAGAACGTGGAGCACGCCCTCGGCCATGGTCAGGATGACCACGTCCACCGTGACGGCGAAGGCCGGGAACTTGCTCGGGTCGTATGCGGGCGGGGCGTTCGCCTCGCGCGTTCTTGTCGGCATGACTCTTACCCTCGCACAGGGTTTGAGTCGTGTCAACCAAAACGCTCAGAAGCGGAGACCGCTGCCTGCAGCGAAAGCGACTAAGGCGCGCTAGATTGCCCGTGCGGTCGACACATCAACGGGGAGGGGGGATCCCATGTTGCGAGTTCGATCGATGATCCTGGCGGTTGTGCTGCTTCTGGCAGCACTCGGCGCGATTGCCGCAATCGGTGGAACGCCCGCGACCGCCTCGCATTCGGGGTCGGGGTTCGGGGCGAACGTGACCATCTTCGATCCGAGCATGCCGGTCAGCCAGATCCAGGCGACGGTCGACGCGCTCCACGCCCAGCAGGTCGACGACGAGATGGGCACGAACCGCTATGCGCTCCTGTTCAAGCCGGGTGTGTACGGCAGCGCGACCCAGCCTCTGCAGTTGAAGGTGGGCTACTACACCGAGGTCGCCGGCCTGGGCGCCTCGCCGACCGACGTGACGATCAACGGCAAGATCGAGGTGTACAACCGGTGCCTCGCTGGCGGGGGCACGAGCAACTGCCACGCGCTCGTGAACTTCTGGCGCACGCTGTCCAACCTCTCCCTGAACGTCAACGCCGCCGGACAGGACGGCTGCCGTACGACTGCGAACTTCTGGGCCGTCTCCCAGGCCGCGTCGATGCGGCGCCTCAACATCGCCGGGAACACCCTCTCGCTCATGGACTACTGCACGGCCGGGCCGCAGTTTGCGAGCGGCGGCTTCATCGCCGACTCCAGGCTCCCGAACGTCCTGAACGGCTCGCAGCAGCAGTGGCTGATCCGCAACAGCGAGATCGGCGGCTGGACGAACGGCGTGTGGAACCAGGTCTTCGCGGGTGTCGTCGGGGCGCCGTCGGACGCCGATTTCCCGACCCCGCCGTACACGACCTTCGACACGACGCCCCTGAGCCGTGAGAAGCCGTACCTGTTCGTCGATTCCAAGGGTCGCTACAACATCCGTGTCCCGTCGGCGCAGAGGAACACGAGCGGCGTCACCTGGGACGACGGCATGACGGCCGGCCGCACGATTCCGATCCGCGACTTCTTCGTCGCCAGGCCCTCGGACTCGGAGCGCGACATCAACAAGGCGCTGGCCCGTGGCAAGCACCTGCTCCTGACGCCCGGCGTCTACGACATCGACCGCACTATCTCCGTCAAGCGCGCCAACGCGGTCGTCCTCGGCCTGGGGCATGCGACGCTCACGGCCGTCGACGGCGAGGTGCCGCTCGAGGTCGCCGACGTCTCCGGCGTCGTCGTCGCCGGCGTCACGATCGACGCAGGCACTCGCAAGTCTCCCGCTCTCCTCCGGGTGGGGAAGAAGCACCACGGCGACGACGACGACGATGACGACGACGACGATCGCGGAAGCTCGAAGAAGAGCAGCCCGTCGAACCCGACGACGCTCTCAGATGTGTACTTCCGCGTGGGCGGGCCCCATGTCGGCAAGGCCGACGTCGCGCTCGAGGTCTCGAGCGACAACGTGCTGATCGACCACACGTGGGTCTGGCGGGCGGACCACGGAGTCGAAGGCTTCACGGACACCGAGCGCTGGAACACGAACACCGGTCGCAACGGCGTCATCGTGAACGGCGACGACGTGACGGCGACGGGGCTGTTCGTCGAGCACTTCCAGCAGTACAACACCGTCTGGAACGGCGAGCGCGGGAAGACGATCCTGTACCAGAACGAGCTGCCGTACGACCCGCCGACCCAGGCGGATTGGATGCACGACGGCGTCGAGGGCTGGGCCGGCTACAAGGTCGGTGACCGGGTGAAGACGCACGAGCTCTTCGGCGGCGGCGTCTACGTCTTCAACCGGAACAACCCGTCGATCCACACCGAGAACGGCTTCGAGGTCCCGGAGAGGCCGGGTGTCAAGCTCCACCACGTCATGACGGTCAACCTCGGTGCCGGCACGATCGACCACGTCGTCAACGGCGTCGGCGGCCCGGCGGACACGACTCGCATCGGCTCGCCGGTCTACATCGTCGACTATCCGTCGTAGCCTCCCGTCCGTGCACCGGCTGACCAAGGCGCAGGCTCGCCGGATCGCGGTGCGCGCGCAGATGCTCGACGCCCGCCGCCCGACCGACTTGCTCGCGGTCGTGCGGCAGTTGACCCTGCTGCAGATCGATCCGACCGCCGCGATCGCGCCGAGCGCCGATCTCGTCGCGTGGAGCCGCCTCGGCTCTGCGTACGAGGCCGCCGAGCTCAAACAGGCGCTGGAGCGGGACCGGGCGCTGTTCGAGCTCGACGCGATGGTGCGGCCGATGAGCGACCTCGGCCTGTACCTCGCCGATGCGGCCGACTGGCCGAGTTACGACAAGCAGCGCGACTGGCTGCGTGACAACGACCGCTTCCGGCGCGACATCCTCGAGCTGCTCGGAGACTCCGGCCAGGTGAGTTCACGGGACATCCCGGACACGTGTGTCGTGCCGTGGGCCTCGACCGGGTGGACGAACAACCGCAACGTCACCCAGATGCTGGAGTTCCTCATGATGCGCGGCGAGGTCGCGATCGCCGGGCGGGTTGGACGGGAGCGGCTCTGGGACCTTCCCGAGCGGGTGTATCCGGCCGATGTCGCCGTCCCGTCCGTCGAGGAGGCCGAGCGCAGGAGGAACGAGCGGCGGCTCGCCTCGCTCGGCATCGCCCGGCAGAAGACCAGGGCGATGCCGATGGAGCCTACGCACGTCGGAGAGGCCGGCGAGCCGGCCGTGGTCGAGGGCGTCAAGGGCGAATGGCGCGTCGACCCCGCCGCGCTCGGCGGCGACTTCGAAGGACGGACCGCGCTGCTCTCGCCCTTCGACCGGCTCGTCCACGACCGCGTCCGAGCGGAGGAGCTGTTCGACTTCGAGTACACGCTCGAGATGTACAAGCCGGCCGCCAAGCGCCGCTGGGGCTACTTCGCTCTCCCGATCCTCCACGAGGACCGGCTGGTCGGGAAGCTCGACGCCGCCGCCGACCGCAAGGCCTCCGTGCTTCGTGTCAACGCGATCCACGAGGACGTGAAGTTCACGCGCGCGATGACGAAAGCCGTGCGCGCCGAGCTGGACGACCTCGCCTCGTGGCTCGGTCTGAGCATCACCTAGCGAGCCCGACCGAACCACGCTCGCCTTCCCGCCGAACGAACGGTGATGGCGATCCGGCGCATCACTCTCACACTCGCCGCGGCGCTCCTCCTCGCATTCGCTCTGGGCGTCCAGCGGGCGAGCGCAGCGACACTGCTCGGGTCGGTCGACCCGACCGTTTCCCCGGACGCGTTCGCCTGCGCGGTCTACGCCTGTCCCGCCGGGACGAGCGTCGGCTTCCGGCAACTTGCGCTGCATCGATCCGATGTTGTCGTCAGCGAACCGGGCGTGCTCGTCTCCGCACGCGTGAACGCAAAGCGGATCGTCGGAGCCGAGCAGCCGAGGATCGCGGTGCTGCGGCCCGTCGACGACGACGACATCGGGGTGACCATCGTCCGCTTCGCACCGCTGCCGGTCGTATCGCCGGGCGCCGAGGTGCACGAAGTGGCTGATCTGCACCTACCGGTGGAGGTCGGCGATTCGATCGGCTTCCTGCTCCCGTCGGGCCAGGTCGACCTCGGCCTGAGGACGCGCCGGCAGCCCGACGGCGCCGTCCAGTGGTTCACGGAGCCATGCGGCCCCTGCCACATGGACGGCGGGACCGGCCGTGAGCTCCTGGTCGAGGCCAGAATCGAGCCCGACCAGGACGAGGACTTGCTTGGTGACGAGTCGCAGGACTCCGATTTCGGCCTGGACGACGAGGAGTCCGAGGAGCTGGAGGAGGACGAGTACGACGACTGGTTCGATGAGCTCGAAGGTGACGAGGAGAAGGAGCCGGCCTCGACGCGAGTCAAAAGACTGCGGCTCCGCGACCTCGATCGTGCGCGGAACGGCGACCTGTTCGTAAGGGTCGACACGCCCCGACATGGACGGCTGGGCGGAATCGTCACGACGTCTGCCGGCCGTTGGGACATCGGCGTTCCGCGGACGATCGGCGTGGGCAAAGGTCGTGCGCAGCGCACCACGCGAGTCCGTCTTCGGCTGCGCCTGACACCGGCCGGGCGGCGGATCGTGCGGCGACCGGGTCGCCAGCGCGCGCGCATCGTCGTGTACCACCTGTCGCGCAGCGGCGTCAAGGTGACGATGCGGCAGATCCGGCTCTAGCTCGAAAGCTTCGCCCGGGCAGCGGCACCCCAACGAGCTGCCGCGGGACCTCAGCGCACGCGTCGTCTACGTTGCCGGTCATGATCGCGGCGCTTCTCGATCGGGCCCTCTCCATCGGAGCCGATCCGCGAGAGACGGCCGAAGAGCGCTTCCGCCGGCGCCTCCTCGTCGGGGTGGCGCTCATCATCCTCCCTGTCGCCTTCGTCTGGGGCTGCCTGTACTGGGCCATCGGCGAGCACGGCGTCGCGCTCACACCGTGGGCCTACGTCACCGGATCGGCTATCAGCCTCGTCGTCTTCGCGCGGACCAGGAACTTCCCGTTCCTGCGCACCGCGCAGCAGCTGCTGATTCTCGTCGCGCCCGCGTTGGGGACGATCATGATCGGTGGCCTCGACGAATCCAGCTCGGTGATCCTGTGGTCGTTGTTCGCGCCGCTCGGGGCGGTCGCGTTCGACCGTCCCGGCCGCGCGTGGCCGTGGTTTGTCGCCTTCGTCGCCACGGTCCTGCTCTCACTTGGCCTCGCCGAAGTCGTTCGGCCGGACGCCGCTGACCTGCCCGAGGCCTTCGTCCGGACCTTCGACGTCCTCAACATCGTCGTCGTCTCGCTCGTCGCGATGCTGTTGCTCGTGACGTTTGCGCGAGGACGGGAGACCGCGCAGGCGCGCGTCGAGGCGCTTCTGCTCAACGTCCTTCCGGCCGAGATCGCGCAGCGCCTGCAGTCGGATCACAACTCGATCGCCGACCACTTCGACGACGCGAGCATCCTGTTCGCGGACGTCGTCGACTTCACGCCGCTCTCGAGCCGGCTCGACGCGCGCGAGGTGGTCGGGCTCCTCGATCGCCTCTTCACGAGCTTCGACGAGCTGGTCGACCGCCACGACGTCGAGAAGATCAAGACGATCGGCGACTGCTACATGGTCGCGGCGGGCGTCCCCACGGAGCGGCCGGATCACGCACACGCCCTTGCGCGGCTCGCACTCGAGATGGGGGAGTGCGCGAAGAACTGTCTTCCCGAAGGCACCGAGCACGACCTGCGCCTCCGAATCGGCATCAGCTCGGGCCCGGTCGTGGCCGGCGTGATCGGGCGCCGCCGCTTCCTCTACGACCTCTGGGGCGACACGGTGAACATGGCGAGCAGGATGGAGTCCCACGGGACCCCCGACGCGATCCAGATCACCCGCTCGACGTGGGAGCTCCTGCGGGACGACTTCGTGGCTCGAGCCGTTGGGGCTCGTCGACGTGAAGGGCAAGGGCGCGGTCGAGACCTGGCGGCTCGTGGGCCCGCGTCGCGGCGTGGCGAGGCCGTCGTTGACGACGAGCCGGACCTAGCCTGTCGGCGGCCCGGCCACTCGAAAGCGTATGTCAGTGAGCGTCCCGCTGGTCCCGGCGTACGTGCCCTCCAGCCTGGTCTGAGGACCTGGCAATGCTTCTCTAGACCGGCTCCGAGGCGTCTCCGGGCAAGAACGCGGCGACAGCATCTGCTGCCGGTGTGATGAGCTTCGGGTCGTCGTAGAAGTCGATCTGGCCCTGCGACTCGAGCCAAAGCTCGTGCTTGGGCGATTCCACAGCGGAATAGAAGGCGTGCGCGAGATCCGGAGTCAACGCCCTCTCTGAGTGGACGATCAGCACCGGAACCTCGATCACGTCCGCCGCACCGCGCGCGTCAAACGGAAGGCTGTGGGCGAGCGATTGCACCGCGTAGCCGTTCACGTAGTTGGGCACTTGGCCGCGCGGTGTCCCGTAGAACTCATATGCCTCCCGTAGCGGCATTGCGACGTTGCCGCCGTCGGACGCGACGGCTGGGATGGTCTCCGCCTCGCCCGTCTCGCGCCACTGACGTTCGGCGGCCCGGCCGCGATCGATTGTCGCTTGGTATGCAGCGCCCATCCTCGCCATGGTCTTGGCGTTGTCGGTGAACACGCCGGCCACACCCGCGAAGGCACGGAAGCGACGGTCCTCAGCGACGGAGCGCACCATCGGTCCGGCGCCGAAGCAGACGCCAAGACCGAAGAGGGGCACGTCAGTCAGCCGGTCGTCGGCGAGGAGCGCCGTCGCGGCGTTCTTGATGTCCTCGATGTTGGCTTCGGGGTTCTCGAACTGGCGCGGCTGGCCGCCGCTCTCGCCGAAGTACCGGTAGTCGAATGCAAGCCCGGCGTACCCGCGCTCGGCCATCGCCTGGGCGTACGTCCCGGCGGCTTGCTCCTTCACCGAGGTGAGGGGACCAACTGCGACCACCACGCCGGCCGGCTTTGCCCTCTCCGGCAAGAAGAGGTTGCCCACCAAAGTCTCGCCTTCGCTCTGGAACGTAAAACGCGTCTTGGTCGCTTTCTCCATGCTCCTACAGCTCCTCTCCTTGCGGCGTCTCCCGGTCAGCAGTCGTCCGCGTCATGCATCAAGGATGCACCTGCGCGGCCGGGCTGGAGAGGACGAAGTGCGCGCCGGGTTACCGGTGCGGCTCCGACCGTCCCGCCTTCCTCTCGCCAGGCCACGGGCGTCGCTCAGCCGGGCGGGATGTTCTGGTTCAGCCGGAAGAGGTTCGTCGGGTCGTAGCGGCGCTTGACCTCCACGAGCCGGTCCCAGGTCGCCCCCGGGTAGGCAGCACGAACACGTTCCTCGCCCTCGTCGCCGAGGAAGTTGACGTATGCCCCGTCGTCGTCCCGGCGCAGGGTGTCGGCGAGGCCGGTGACCCACGGCTCGTGCACCGGCGCTTCGTCGGGACCTCCGAACATGGCCGCGACGTTGACCATGATCCGCCTCTCGCGGTGCGCATAGGCGGTCGCATCGACCGGAACCCTGGCCGCCGCACCTCCCAGGACCCGGAGTTGCGTCGCGGCGATCATGGCGGTCGACGCCTGAAGCTGCTCGACGATCGTCTCCGCCGCAGCGTGGTCGATGCTGTCCACGAACATCGTCCGTGCGATCGCGACCGGGTGGAAGTCCTCCTCGCCGCCCTCGAAGATCGCCGGATACGGCTTCGGCCCGAGCATGTCGGCGATCGGCTCCGCGAGCCCGCGGAACGGGGCGACCGCGCGTTCGCCCTCCTCGACGTCGCCCGCGTAGACGAGCAGCGCGAAGATGACCAAGCGGCCGTGCTGCTCGGCAGGCAGGAAGGGCATCGGCGGGGCCGGCATGACGTTCGCGATGGCCGAGAGCTCCTCCGGCGCGGCCTCCGCCTCGGCGATGAACGAGTAGATCGTGTCGGCCGTCGCCGGCAGGATCAGCATGCCGCCGACGATCTGCTCCAGCTCGTGCAGACGGAGCTGGAGCCGGGTCGCGACGCCGAAGTTGCCGCCGCCGCCGCGGATTGCCCAGAACAGGTCGGGGTGGGACTCGTGATCCACCCGGAGGACCCGGCCGTCGGCGGTGACGACTTCGGCGGCGAGGGCGTTGTCGATCGTGAGGCCGTGCTTGCGGACGAGGTACCCGACGCCTCCGCCGAGCGTGAGCCCGCCGATCCCGACCGAGCCGGTGTCACCGAACGGCGTCGCGAGTCCGTGCTCTGCGACGGCATCGGTGTAGCGGCCGGTGGTCAGTCCGCCGCCTACCCACGCCGTGCGGGTCTCGACGTCGAGCTCCAGCGCATTCAGGTCGCGCAGGTCGAGGACGACTCCGCCCTCGGTCGTGCTGTGACCGGGGATGCTGTGGGCGCCGCTCCGGACGGCCAGCTCGAGGCCGGTCTCGCGCGCGAGCGCGATGACGCGTGATACGTCGTCCGCGTCCGAGGCTCGGACGATCACCGCGGGCCGGCGATCGATCCCTCCGTAGAACACCATGCGCGCCTCGTCGTAGCTTGGGTCTTCCGGCGCTACGACCTCGCCTTTGACGTCGGTGCGTAGCTGCGGAATCGAGATGACGGTCGTTTCTGACACGGTGATCCCCCCTAATTCGGTGGCACTTCAGGTTTCAACGCCTCGTGACACGGCTTCAATCCTCCGGTCCGCATCTCGTCCTCCGTTCGGTACCGGTCCGGAGGCCGCGTGCGCAAACGGGTGATAGAAGGCGTGCAGCGCGTCCGCCCGAGCGATTTCGAAGTCGAGGTGATGGCAGAGCCGCGCGTCGCTGACGACGATCTTCACTCGGTTGCTCGAGCGGTCCCAGAGAAGCGCGACTTCCAGTCCATTCGACGCTCGCTTGGCGAGCTCGATCCAGTCGGTGGGTCCCGCGGTGCTCATTGTCTCCTCCTTGGCTGCTCCTCTCGAGTCGTGTCGTCTAGACCACGAACGGGGGGCGCGGCGGGGGACACCCGTCGCCGAGGCGGTGAGGTCTACGCGCTGACTTCGGCGGCGCGCTGCTCGAGGAAGCGCCGCTCCGGCTCGGTATGTGCGAGCTCGAGGGCGCGCTCGTACTCCGTCCGGGCCTCGTCGGCTCGGCCCAGACGACGGAGTAGGTCTGCACGCGTCGAGTGGAAGTACTGGTACCCCTCGAGCTCGAGCCGGTCGACGAGCGCAAGCGCCGGTTCGGCTCCGTCCGCCTCGGCGACGGCGATCGCCCGATTCAGCTCGACAACGGCGGAGCCGGTCAGCCGGGCGAGCTCCCCATACAGCGCAGCGATCTGCGGCCAGTCGCGCGGCTCGTCCTCCATGTGCAGCGACGCGATCGCAGCCTGGATGACATAGGCACCGCGGCCCTGCAGCGCAAAGGCACGGTCGAGGGACTCGCGTCCGCGCGCGGTCTGGTCGGCGTTCCAGCGTGAACGGTCCTGATCGGCGAGGAGCACGAGCTCGTCGCCTTCGAAGCGGGCCTCGCGGCGCGCGTCATCGAGCAGCATCAGTGCGTAGAGGCCGTGCACCTCGGGCTCGTCCGGCATCAGGTCGGCGAGCGCCGCGCCGAGCCGGAGCGCCTCAGCGGCCAGGTCGCCGCGCCCCCCGTAGCCCTCGTTGAAGATCAGGTAGACGACCGCGAGCACCGCTGCGAGCCGCTCCGGAAGCAGGTGGTCGGCCGGAATGCTGAAGGGAATGCCCGCGCCCTTGATCTTGAGCTTCGCGCGCGACAGTCGGCGCTTCATCGTCTCCTCGGGAACCAGGAATGCGCGCGCGATCTCCTCCGTGCTCAGACCGCCGAGCGCGCGCAAGGTCAGGGCCACCTGGGCCTCGAGCGCGAGCGCGGGATGGCAGCAGCCGAAGATCAGCTCGAGCCGCTCGTCGGGAAAACCAAGCCTACGGCTCTTAGTTTCCATCTCGTCCTCCACGGCTTCGGGCATGTCGAGCAGGCGCGTCTTCTCGGCGAGCGTGCGGTCGCGGCGCAGGCGGTCGATCGCACGGTTGCGGGCAGTGATCGTCAGCCAGGCGCCCGGATTGGCCGGGGAGCCGTCGCGAGGCCAGCGCTCGGCAGCGGCTGCAAACGCCTCCTGAACGGCATCCTCGGCGAGGTCGAAATCGCCGAGGAATCTCACCAAGCTGGCGAGGACCCGGCCCCACTCGTCGCGGAAGACCTGCTCGAGCAGCGCCTACCTCTCGACCAGCGGCCGCACCTCGATCGCGCCGCCCATCCGCGCGGCCGGAATCCGCGCGGCGATCTCGAGCGCCCCGTCGAGATCGTCGGCCTCGACGAGGAAGTAGCCGCCGAGGTGTTCCTTGGCCTCGACGAACGGACCGTCGGTGAGAAGCGTCTGTCCGTTCTGAACGCGGACGGTGGTCGCGGTCTCGACCGGCTGCAACTGATCACCGCCGATCACGGCAGGCGACTGACCGAGCGCGAGGTACTCGCGAACGACCGCGTTCTGCTCATCCTCAGGCAGCCCCTCGAACTCGTCGGCCGCGGGGTAGATCTGGAGTATGTACTTCATCGCGTCCCCCTTTGCAGCGAGCTTGTCGTCTCTACCACGAACGTACACCGTGAAAAGGGACAACCCGCGGAAGCCGCCGGAGCACGTCGAGTCGGTTGCGGTCGGAGCTCATTCGTGGCGCGGTGTCCCCTCCCGGCTCCACTCGTTCGTAGTCATAGAAGAGCGGTACGAACGACCGCTCTCTTGTAACGACAACGAAGAGGAGGGAACGATGAGAGTCTTCGTGGTAGGAGCAAGCGGTGCGATCGGCAGCCGGCTCGTCCCCCAGTTGGCCGAGCGCGGCCACGAGGTGATCGGCAGCGCCCGCTCACCCGACAAGGCAGAACGGGTGCGCGGACTCGGAGCCGAGTCGGTCGTGCTGGACGCGCTCGACGCCCGTGCAGTACGCGAGGCGGTTGCCGCCGCCCGGCCCGACGCGATCGTCCATCAGGCGACCGCACTGACGGGTCTCAGCGACTTGAAGCATTTCGATCGCAGCTTCGCTCCGACGAACCGCCTTCGGACCGAAGGCACCGACAACCTGCTCGCCGCCGCGCGCGAGAGCGGCGTACGCCGCTTCGTCGCCCAGAGCTTCGCGAGCTATGGGAGGTACGCGCGTGAGGGCGGCCAGGTCAAGAGCGAGGACGATCCGCTCGACACCAACCCGGTGCCGGCGATGCGCGAGACCATGGCGGCGGCTGAGTATCTCGACAAGGCCGTGACCGGTGCGGGTGGGATTGCGCTTCGCTACGGCACCTTCTACGGCGACCCCGACGACGTGCTGGTCGCGGCGGTGCGGGCGCAGAAGTTCCCGGTCGTCGGCGACGGTGCCGGCGTCTGGTCGTTCATCCACCTCGACGACGCCGCCTCGGCGACCGTGCTCGCGCTCGAGCACGACGGCCCCGCCGTCTACAACATCGTCGACGACGAGCCCTCCGCCACCGGCGAGTGGCTGCCGGAGCTCGCGACGATCGTCGGGGCCAAACCGCCCCGCCACGTCCCGGGCTGGCTCGCGCGGATGTTCGCGGGCGAAGCCGCCGTGATGATGGGAACCGAGGCACGGGGTGCGTCGAACGCCAAGGCCAAGCGAGAGCTCGGCTGGACGCTGCGCCACCCGAGCTGGCGGCAAAGCTTTGCCGACCTGTACGCGGAACCGGCCGCCGCAACCTCCGCGCCGCGATCGGTTCCTGCCAATGCCGAACGGGTCGGGACGAGCTCGCGATGACAGTCAGCTAGGCGAAGACCTGGTTCCGGCCGATCGAGGGGACGCGCTCGCGGCGTCGGGCGGCTCGGCGAATGCGATCGTGTTCCCGCGCTCACCTCAAAGGCCGGCAACGCCCACTAGCGCAACTTCTTCAAGGCACGTCCGAGTGCCTGGCCGCCCTGCGAGCACGGGCTCGAACAGGTCGCCGTGCCGGTCGACCCGCTCGAGCGCCTCGCGCATCCCGAAGCGGCGCGGCGTCACGTCCTCTGTGAGCTCGTCCCAGCGAAGCGGCGTCGAGACCGGCGCGCCCGGCTTCGGCCGCACCGAGTAGACCGAGGCGATCGTCTTCCCCCGCGCGTTCTGACGGTGGTCGACGAGCACGCCCTCCCGCTTGCGCTTCAGCCATTCGGTCGTGACCAGCCCCGGGTGCCGCTCCTCGAGCCCGCGCGCCACGTGCTCCGCGAACGCGTAGGTCTGCTCGTAGGTCGCTCGGCGCGCAATCGGGACGAGCACGTGGATCCCGTCGGCGCCGCTCGTCTTGACGTAGGACTCGAGCTCGAGCCGCTCGAGCTCCTCGCGGATCAGGTGAGCGACGCGGATTGCGAGCGCGAAGCCGCCGTCGGGCGGGTCGAGGTCGAAGAGCACGAAGTCCGGGCGGTCCGGCTTGTCGACGCGCGAGTACCAGGCGTTCATGTCGATGCAGTTCATCTGCACCATCCAGAGCACCGCCTCCGGCGAGTTGACGAGCGGGAAGTCGACGAGCCGCGACTCGCCCTCGCGCGGATAGGTGCGGAAGGTGCGCGTCCGGATCCAGGACGGCATGCCCTTCGGCGCCTGCTTCTGGAAGTACGCCTCCCCGGCCACTCCGTAGGGCGAGCGCTTCATCGTGAACGGCCGGTCGCGCAGGTGGGGGACGAGCACCGGCGCGATCGCGCGGTAGTACTCGAACAGGTCCTGCTTCGTAATCCCTTCGTCGGGGAACAGGACGCGTTCGGGGCTCGTGAGGCGGACCGACCGCGGCGCCACGCAGCGGGTTGTACCGGTCCGGTGGTGCGCATGTCGGCGCGCGCAGGTCGACGACTCTACGAGCTGATCACGGTCGACCTCACCGACCTCGGCGAGGGCCGGACGGAAATGCTCTTCCAACACCGAAGCGGCCATCTGACTCGCGAGCGGTCCGTGGATGCCGAGCAGGGCTGGCGCACCTGCTTCGACGTCATCGCGGAGCGGCTGGCATCGGACTGTGCGCAGCGCGTCGTACGGCGCCGGGCGGGACGCCGACGACGCGCTTGAACGCCCGGCTGAAGGCGGCTTCCGACCGGTAGCCGAGGCGACTAGCGAGCCCCGCAACCGTGACTTCCTCCTCGCGGAGGGCGCTGAGCGCGAGATGCATGCGCCAGCGGGTCACGTAGTGCATGACCGGCTCGCCGACGAGCTCGGTGAAGCGCGCCGCAAGAGCCGAGCGCGACATGGCCAGCTCTCGCGCGAGCGACGCGACGGTCCACTCCCGCGCCGGCTCGCGGTGGATCAGGGAGATCGCTCGGCCGATCTGCCGGTCCTGAAGCGCGCCGAGCCAGCCCGCGCGCGCGGCCGGATCGGTCTCGATCCAGGCGCGGATCGCCTGGATGACGAGGATGTCGCCGAGCCGCGTGATCACCTCCTCGCCGCCAGGTCGCAGCTCCCTCGCCTCCGCGGCCATCAGCCGCAGCGTGCTCTGCAGCCATTCGGCTTGGGGCGAGCTCGATGCCTCGACGTAGATCGTCGGCGGGAGCGAGGCGACGAGATTGCGGGCCGCGGGATGGTCGAAGCGCACCGCGCCGCAGACGAGCGTCGTCGACGCTCCGCCCTCCCCGTGCCGGAGGATGTCGTACCGGTCGCTGACGTGCTCGAGCTCGAGCTCGAGGATCCCGGGCGCGGCGACGCCCGGTGCGCTCCGGAGAACGTGGCCCCGTCCATGCGGGACGACCGCGAGATCGCCGGGCCGAAGGAACGTCGCCTCAGCCCCGTCGATCTCGAGCCACCCACCGCCCGCCGTCACGACGTGGAACCACAGGTAGTCCTCGAGCGGCGGCAGCGTCAGGCCCCACTCCGCCGTCAGCTCCGTGCGGCAGTAGAAGGCACCGTTCATGCGCAGGAAGTGCAGCGCCTCGCCGAGCGGATCGGTGGGCGCCCACGGGTCCGAAGAGCTCATCGCTCCAGTATGCCGATCGTCATCTCGATTCGTCCAGAACAATGGACGAAGGGGCATGAATCAGAGCCTTCCAGTCATAGACAGTCCGGGTTTGCGACGGCATACTGGACGAACGGTAATGCGAGAGGAGGACATGATGACACAGCAGAAGCCAATCCTCGTCCTCGGCAGCACTGGCAAGACCGGCCGCCGAGTGGTCGAGCGGCTCACGGCACGTGGGATCCCGACGCGCGCGGGCGTGCGCTCTGGGGAACCGCCGTTCGACTGGGACGACCGGGACACGTGGGCGCCGGTGCTTCAGGGCGTCGGGTCCGTCTACGTGCAGCACTACCTCGACGCCCTTCCGGGCAGCGCGGAGGTCCTCGGATCCTTCGCGGAGCTCGCCGTTGCGAACGGCATTCCGCGGCTCGTGCACCTCTCCGGCCGCGGCGAGGCCGAAGCGGAGCTCGCCGAGCAGGCCGTGTGGGACACGGGCGCCGACGTGACGACATCTGCGCTCGACCTGGTTCAGCCAGAACTTCAGCGAGAGCTACTTCCGCGACGGTCTGCTGGCGGGGGAGCTCGCGCTCCCGGCGGGCAATACACCCGAGCCGTTCGTCGACGCCGACGACATCGCCGACGTCGCGGTCGCCGCGCTGACCGACGACAGCCATGTGGGCGAGATCTACGAGCTGACCGGCCCTCGCCTGTTGACGTTCGCCGACGCCGTCGGTGAGATCGCGCAGGCGACGGGCAGCGAGATCCGCTACGTGCCGGTGTCGATCGAGGACTTCGTCGCCGGGCTGGAGGAGCAGGCGGTTCCGGGCGAATGGATCGAGCTCCTCGTCTACCTCTTCCAGGAGGTGCTCGACGGGCGCAATGCCCACCTGGCGGACGGCGTGCGACGGGCCCTCGGCCGGGAGCCGAAGGACTTCGCCGACTACGCGCGAGACGCCGCCGCTACAGGCGTCTGGGCTCCCGAGCTGGCACGCGTGTAGTCGGAAACAGGGGTCGCGGGCAACCGCCCGGCCCCTTCGCTAGGCGGCCAGTGACTGGACGGAGCGGGGCTCAGGAGCCGGGCTCAGCTCACCGCTTTCTTCACGAGCGCGCCGATCTTTGCCTCTTCGGCGGCGGTCAACTCCTTCAGCGCGAAGGACGTCGGCCACATGGCGCCTTCGTCGAGGTTCGCCTCGTCGCTGAAGCCGAACGTCGCGTACCGCGATTGGAACTTCTCCGCGCTTTGGAAGAAGCAGACGACCTTGCCGTCCTTGGCGTACGCGGGCATCCCGTACCAGGTCTTCGGCGAGAGGGCCGGCGCGCTGGCTGTGATGATCGCATGGAGCCGCTTGGCCATCGCGCGATCGGGTTCCCGCATCTCGGCGATCTTCGCGAGCACGTCGCTCTCCCCGGCCGCCCTGTCCTTGTTCGCGCGCGCTTCCGCCTTCAGCTCTTGGGCGCGCTCCTTCATCGCGGCTTTTTCCTCGTCCGTGAATCCCTTGGACTTCTTGTTGCTCGCAGCGGTGCTCTTGGCGGACTTCTGCGTGGCCTTCTTCGCGCTCATCGTTCCCTCCTGTTGCAGGCTCTCCCGGGTCCTTGCCCGCGTCGTGGTGATGTCCATGCTCAATAATTTGTACCACAAATAATTTGCTTGCGCAGAGTAATTGTGCAAGAATCGTGAAATGGCAACGAGCGCTTCCACCGACGACGCGGTCGGCGAGTTCGCCGGCCAGCTGTTCTTCCGGCTCTGGCGGGTGTCGCATACGCGCACTGCGGAGGCGCTCGCGTCGCTTGGTCTGACGACGGCGCTCTTTGCGCTTCTGAATGTCCTCGGGACCCGCGAAGGAGCGATTCAGCAGGAGCTCGGCTCGGCGATGGGCATCGATCCCAGCACGATGGTCTCGTTGATCGATCAGCTCGAGACCGCTGGACTGGCCAATCGCCGGCCCCGACCAACGGATCGCCGCGCCCGCGAGGTTGTCATCACGCCCAAGGGCCGCCGGGTCCTGGAGCAGGCGCGGCAGTTGGCGATGCAGGTCGAAGACGACGTGTTGCGCGGGCTCAGCGGTGCCGAGCGTCGTCAAGTGCTGGCGCTGCTTCGGCGCGCGCTGGACTCAGCGCCGCCGCAGTCGCCGTGGACCGCTGAGGAAGGGGCGTAGCGGGGAGCGTGAAGCGGGCCTGACGCACCGCTAGCGGCCTGTCCCGGGGTCGTCCCCGGCAAGAGCTGTCACGGTGGAAGGGGTCCAGGTCTCTCATCTAAGACCGGCGGCGATCGGCGCTGCCCGACGAGAGGAGACGACCATGACCGAGTATCCGTCGACGCAGACCAGCGGGGCGCCGGACGCGAGTGAATTCACGTCCAGCCCGCTCCGCAACCGCCTCCGCCTGGAGCTCGAGGCACCAGTTTCCGAGGCGTGGGAGCTGATGGGCAATCTGTCGCGGTTTCCCGAGTACAGCGTGGGTCTCGAGCGGGTCGAGGTGAAGCTGGATGACGATGGAAGATGCTCGGAGTACACCTGCTTCTTCAAGCCGGTCGAGGACGGTTCGCCGGGTCCCGTGAGCCGCGACGTCATGAAGTGGTACGAGCCGCAGCGCGGCTACCTGTCGGTGGAGGTAGACGGCGACGCAGGGACGGATGGAGCAGTGGTCTTCATGACGCTCGATCCGATTCCGGCAGGGACGCGCGTCAACTATGAGATGTACTTCGACGCGGAGGATCTCGACACGACGAAGGCGCACCTGGATGAGGTGTTCCTCGACATGGCCGACAGGCTGATCGGTCGCTTCGGAGGCAGGGTCATTGAGCGGTACGTCGAGAACTAGGGAAGCCGAGCTCGGTGCCTCGCTCGACGGCTTGGCCCGCCGAGCCGCCGACGGCGACCGCGGGGCGCTCTCTGAGCTCGTGCGCGAGATTCAGCACCCGATGTACCGGCTCGCGCTGCGGTTTCTCGGCAATCCCGACGACGCCCAAGACGCCTGCCAGGAGATCCTGATTCGGGTCGTCACCCGCCTCGGCACCTTCGAGGGCCGCTCGAAGTTCTCGACCTGGGCGTACAGAGTCGCCGTCCGCTCGCTCTTGCGAACGCGGAAGCGGCTCCACGAGTCGGCGGTGCAAGGGGCCGAGCAGTACGCGGCAGCGCTCGACGCGGGAATGGGCGACATCGACCCGACGCTCGAGGAGGCCGAGTACCGGCTGCTCTCCGAGGAGGTCCGGATCAGCTGCACCTTCGGAATGCTCCTCTGCCTGCCGCGTCCGCAGCGGGTCGCCTACCTGCTCGCCGACGTGCTCGGCCTGACCGACCGCGAGGGTGCCGAGATCCTCGAGTGCAGCCGCGAGGCGTTCCGTCAGCGCGTCTCGCGGGCGCGGCGCACGCTGCGGTTCGTGATCGACAACCGCTGCGGCCTCGTCGACCCAGCCAACCCGTGCCGCTGCGGCCGCCAGATCGCCGGCAGCGAGGCCGCCGGCATTCTCGACCGCACGCAACTGCCGCTCGCCCGGCACCCGCGCCAGGAGACGCGCGTCTGGATCGAGCCGGTCGCCAAGCAACTCGACACCGTCACGGCGATCGGCGACCTCTACCGTTTCGACCGCTTCGCCGCCCCGGCGGAGCTGTGGAACGAGCTGCAGACTCGGTTCCCTGAGCTACTGACCGCCGACTGACGGCTCCAGGCTGGGACGGCTCTTACGGCCGACCGGGGGTCTGGGTCGGTCACGTCGCCGCTACGGTTCGGCCGGCGCCCGATACGGAGTCGCTCTCGGCGCCATCACCGCACGTGCACGACGGGAAGTCGTCCTATGAGCACCGAAAGGAAGCAAGATGGCTGACGATGTCCAGGTGGAGAACCGGCGGCTAGACGCGAGCGAGAACGAGGCGCTGATCGGCATGGCCCGGATGGGCGCGGATGCGTTCGGGTACACGGCGGACTTGCGGATCGACCGCCACCTCGCCCAGCTCCTGCGCCTGCGAGTTTCGCAGCTCAACAACTGCACCTACTGCCTCAACCTGCACTACGAGGCGGCGCGCGAGGCGGGCATCCCCCGGGCGAAGATCGACACCCTGACGGCGTGGTGGGAGACCGACCTTCACTCCGAGGCCGAGCAGGCGGCGCTCCGCTATACCGAGGCGCTCACCCGTGCGGCCGACACCAACCGAGACGCGGCGTTCCAGCGCTTCCACGACGCGCTCGCGGAGAGCTTCAGCCCGGAGGAGATGCTCGAGATCGTCGGCGTCGTCGTCAACATGAACGTCTGGACGCGGATCAAGCTTGCCGAGGGTGCCATGCCGGGCCCGGCCTGAGCTCTGCCGTCGCGACGAAACCCGCCGTCGCGCTTCTGGCGCGGCAGTCGGTGAGTCGGCACTGCCGGATACAGTGAGCTACGACGACTCGTCGAACGAGGAGGTGGCGGTACGTGGACGGAGTCGAGAAGGCGATCCTTGCCGGCGGCTGCTTCTGGGGCATGCAGGATCTCATCCGGCAGCGACCGGGCGTCCTGTCGACGAGGGTGGGCTACACCGGCGGCGACGTCGCGAACGCGACCTACCGCAACCACGGCACGCACGCCGAGGCGATCGAGATCGTCTTCGACCCCGAGCAGATCTCGTATCGAGACCTGCTGGAGCTCTTCTTCCAGATCCACGATCCGACGACGCTGAACCGCCAGGGCAACGACGTCGGGACGAGCTATCGCTCGGCGATCTTCTATGTCGACGAGGAACAGCGCCGCCTGGCCGAGGACACGATCGCCGACGTTGAAGCGTCCGGCCTCTGGCCTGGGAAGGTCGTCACCGAGGTGACGCCGGCCGGGCCGTTCTGGGAAGCTGAGCCCGAGCATCAGGACTACCTCGAGCGGTATCCGAACGGGTACACCTGCCACTTTCCACGCCCGGATTGGGTTCTCCCGCGCCGAACCGAATCGGTCACGGGTTAGGCACGCTGCCGGAGGAAGTCGAGGCGCTGCGATGACGAGACCGGCCCGAGTCGCCGTCATCTACTACAGCGCGACCGGCAACGTTCACCGCCTCGCACATGCGGTCGGCGCGGGAGCAGGAGGCGAGGGGGCTGAGGTACGCCTACGCCACGTCGAGGAGCTCGCCTCGGAGCTGATCATCTCCCAAAACCAGTACTGGGGCAGACATCGCTCGGAGGTCGAGGACGAGCCGGTCGCGAGCCTCGCGGACCTGGAGTGGGCGGACGGCGTCGCCTTCGGCACTCCGACGCGGTTCGGCAACGTGGCGGCACAGCTGAAGCAGTTCATGGACCAGGCGGGATTGCTCTGGCAGGAGGGCAAGCTCGCCGACAAGGTGGCGACCGCCTTCACCGCCTCGATGACGACGCACGGGGGGCAGGAGTCGACGATCCTTGCCCTCAGCAACACCCTCTACCACTGGGGCATGCTCATCCTCCCGCTCGGCTACACGGCGAGCGAGGTGTTCAACGCCGGGGGCAACCCCTATGGCACCTCGTACACGAGCGGGAAGAGGGTCGAGGGTCCCGACGAGAAAGCGCTCGCGGTCGCCCGCTACCAGGGCCAGCGTCTCGCCCGCTATGCCGCGGTCGTCGGCGCCGCCCGCGAGGCGGACGCCTTCCGGGTCAAGCGGCCGAGGCCCGAGCGCTTCCAGGCGGCTGCGCTCGACTGAGTCGGCGATGCCCTGCCGCCGGCTGGACTCGCCGACGCCGCAGTAGTACCGTCCAGCACAAGGGGTCTTGCGCGAGCCACGGAGGGTTCCATGCCGGCACAGACCACCGTTCAGACCTCGAATCTCTTCCTCCTCGAGGATCTCGACGACGTCAGCAGGACGGGGGAGCTCGGGGAAAGCGATCTCGAAGCGCTTCAAGCCGTCGCCGACTGGATCGAGACCTTCGTGGTCGAGCCTCACAAGGATCTCGGCCGCGCTGGGACCGTGTGTCCCTTCGTGCCCGGGTCATTGGAACGTAAGACACTCTGGCTCGCTCCGGAGCAGATCGCCGACCGAGACGTGCCGGAAGTTGTCGAGCTCATGAATGGCTACAAAAGACTCTTGCTGGACACTCGACCGACTGACGGCGACGACGTCATCTACAACGTGATCGTCGTTGTCTTCAGCGACTTGCCGGCTGATCGTGCCCAGGGCGTCTTCGACGACGTGCTAGAGCACCTTGCAGTTCCGTCGTATGTGGAAGACGGAATCCTGTTCGGGCCGTACTACGAAGGCAATGAGGGGACTGCGCTATACAACTCGAGCTTCCGACCATTCCAGTCGCCCGCGCCGTTTCTGTTCGTGAGGCATGGAGTCACCGGCGATTGGAAGTTCTTCCTGGACGACGAGGAGTGGCTCACCTTGTGGGCACGTCGCTACGGAGAGTCCGCAGTTCAGGCTCTTGCTGAGGAACTTCGCCGCCTGCCCTGGCGGGCGCAGCGCGAATAGAGCCTCGTCGACCCGGGCTAGTCCGCGTGACCCGAGCTGGGTCACGGCTGCGGATGACGAGCGGGGCTGGGAACTCGAATCAGAATGAGCGGAGCAGCAAACGCGCGCGATGGCCGCGGAGAGCTCCTCGCAGGCTCTCCTAGCGTGGTTTCCACCCCAACGCTCGACACCAGGCGAAGGCCAGGTAGGCGTCCGGCGACTTCGACCAGTCGAGCCAGGCCCTGCTCATTGCGTCGAGGTCGCTCGCGGTTGCGAGTGCGTGCCTTCTTGCCGAGCGCGCGTACCAGCCGTCGCCGCAATCTTCCGCCCGTGCCAGGCCGAATGATTCGACGGCTTCGCCGGTCCCGTAGCAGAAGTACTTGGAGGTCGCGGTGACACGGTCGAAGCGCCCGCGCTCCAGTAGGCCGCGGAGTTGTCGACCGCGATAGGGATCAGCAGTGTGCTCGAGCAGCCACACTCGTTCGCGGATGGCGTAGAACCGTCTCAGGAGCTCGTGGTTTGGCCCTGTGAGGATCAAGCCCCCGTACTCGACGCAGGCGACGCCGAGGACGCCGCCCGGCTTGAGAATTCTCTCGATCTCGATGAGGCCGTCGAGCGGGCGGTCGAGCGTTTCGAGCATCGAGTGGCAGAAACAGGCGTCGAAGTGATCGTCCGGAAAGTCGAGCCCGTAGACGCTGCCGACCCGGAACTCGACGTTCTTGATCTCGTGCTCGTCGGCGTAGTGCCGTGCGTCTGCGAACGCCTCCTCTGCCGGATCGACAGCGTCGACGTGTGCGACCGTCTCCGCCAGACCCAAGGTGATCGTCCCCTGCCCGCAGCCCACATCAAGAAGACGGAAGTCGTCGTCCAGGTGCGGCAGCAGGAAGTCGGCGTAATCTGCCGCGTTCCTGACCTTGAGAGACGCCTCGAATGCC
This sequence comes from uncultured Actinomycetes bacterium, assembly GCA_963782765.1. GTDB lineage: Bacteria > Actinomycetota > Thermoleophilia > Gaiellales > Gaiellaceae > JACDAN01. The sequence continues at coordinate 17,518 of CAWALC010000004.1, read as the reverse complement.
GAGCTCATCCGCTGCCCGTTGAGGCTGGAGCGAGCTCAACGACGTAGCTGAACTCCACGCTCCGGACTCTAATGACGTCACCCAACTGATCCGCCCATCGACGCCGTCCCTGCCGTGCGAGGCTGGGTCGGCCGACCGCCACGCCGAAATCCACGAAGCGTTCCCTTGCGGGACACTGCGTTGCCTCGACCCGCCTCTCGTCAAAGAACAAGCGGAACAGAGAGCGGGTAGCTCGGGGACCGTCCGCTACCCAGTGGCCTCGGCGGCGTCCTGAGGATCTCTGCTCGCTGACGCTATCCTGGCGGAGCTTTGATCGCTCGTGTGCGTGGCTGCGTCGTGAGCTGCCCGGCTGTCGCCGAGCAGGCTTTCGCGTGCCCGGCGAGCGTTCCGGTCCCGGCGTAGGCGTTCCCGGCCCCTTCGGGCCCGGAACGCCGTGACGACCGTCGTCCCCTCGCCCCGGCCGGCCCTGGTCGGGATCGTCACCGACCGGAGGAGCTCATGTCCCGCCACTCGCTGCCACGCCAATCAGTCGACTTCCCAGCCTGGTACGGCGAGGTCGTCCGCCGCGCCGGCCTCGCGGAGAGTTCGCTTGCCCGCGGCACGATGGTCATCAAGCCGTACGGCTACGCGATCTGGGAGGCGATCCAGCGGGCCCTCGACGAACGCATCAAGGCCACCGGCCACGAGAACGTGTACTTCCCGCTGCTCGTCCCCAGCACCGTCCTCGACCGGGAGCGGGAGCTGGTCGAAGGCTTCGCACCTGAAGTCGCCGTCGTCACGCACGCCGGCGGCAAGAAGCTCGAGGAGCCGCTCGTCGTCCGGCCCACCTCGGAGGCCGTCATCTGGGCGACGTACGCCCGCTGGATCCAGTCCTACCGCGACCTGCCGCTGCTGTACAACCAGTGGGCCAACGTCGTGCGCTGGGAGCTCCGCCCTCGCCTCTTCCTGCGCACGACGGAGTTCCTCTGGCAGGAGGGGCATACCGCGCATGAGACCGAAGACGAGGCGCTGGCCGAGGCGTTACGGATCCTGCACGACGTCTACGCCGACACAGCCGAGCAGGTACTCGCCATTCCCGTCCTGCGCGGAAGGAAGAGCGCGAGCGAGCGCTTCCCCGGCGCCGTCGAGACCTTCGCGATCGAAGCCCTCATGCGCGACGGCAAGGCGCTGCAAGCGGGAACCTCGCACTACCTCGGCCAGAACTTCGCCCGCGCCTACGACGTCCGCTTCACCGACCGCAGCGGGAAAGAGCAGTACGCCTACGCGACCTCGTGGGGAGCGAGCACGCGTCTCGTCGGCGGCCTGATCATGGCCCACGGCGACGACACCGGCCTGCGCCTGCCGCCGGCGGTTGCTCCGTACCAAGTCGTCATCGTTCCCATCTCCAGCGGCGACGGCGGCTGGACGCGCGTGCGAGAGGCGAGCGAGGGGCTCGCGACCACGCTCCGCGCCGCGGGACTGCGAGTCCGCCTCGACGATCGTGAGGAGATTCGACCCGGCTTCAAGTTCAACGAGTGGGAGCTCAAGGGTGTCCCGCTCCGCCTCGAGCTGGGCGAGCGCGAGTTGGACGACGGGCAAGCAACGCTTGTTCGTCGAGACACCGGTGCCAAAGCGAGGGCATCCACGGAAGGTGTCGCAAGCCAAGCCCGAGAGCTCCTCGCGGAGATCCAGCGACGACTGCTTGAAGAGGCGCATGCGTTTCGCGCCGAGCACACGTTCGAGAATCCGAAGAGCTACGAAGTCATGCGCGAGTTTCTAGAGGCGGCGGGCGGCCTAGCCATCGCCCCTTGGTGCGGCTCGCCCACCTGTGAAGACCGAGTCAAGAAAGAGGCGCGCGCAACGATTCGCTGCCTGCCGCTGCAGCGGGTCAGCATCAAGGCCCGGTGCATTGTCTGCGAGTCGCCGGCCATCGAACGCGCGACCTGGTCGCAGGCGTACTAAGGGCGCGCGTGGGTCTCTACGGAGGGGACGGGAATCTGGGCTGCCGAACCTGAAAGCTCCATAAACGGCTCCATACCCGGCGTCCGTCGTATGTGTCGTCCTATGCTCGGCGTGGGTCTGGAGCACGTGACGCGAAGAAGCGCTCGACTGTGTCGAGCGGCTCGATGGTGCGTTGAGCGCGAGCGAGCACGAGGGCGCCCTCGAGCGCGGCCATTAGCACCGTCGCGTGTGCTTCGGCTTCCGCCTGCGGCGCGCCAAACCTGGTGTAGGCGTCGGCGACTGGCGCTCGCCACCGTGCGAGCAACTCGCTGACGTGGGTGCGGAGGCTGTCGTTGTCGGCCGCGTCGCAAATGGTCGCGGCCAGTGGGCAGCCCAAGGCGAAGTCGTGGTCGACGAGCAGGCGCCGCCATGGGGTCACGATCACGCTGATTGCTTCGGGGAACGTCTCGGCTTCGCTGAGCGGACGGTCGAGATCGTCGAAGAGGTCAGCGAGCGCGACATCGATCGCTTCGGTCACGAGCTGCGTCTTGCCGCCCGGGAAGAAGCGGCCGAGCGAGCCGCGGGGACCGCCGGAGTGGGCGACGACCTCCCGGAGTCCGGTGCCGTGGATGCCACGCTCACGGATGAGCGTCGCGGCACTCTGCACCATGCGCGCGCGCGCTGGAGATCGCCGGCGATCGGCGGCCGGGTCCTTCGTTTCGTTCTTCGCAGCCATGGCGGCAGGGTAGGGCATTTCGAAGACGACCGTCATCGCTTCTGCTAGCGTCTGACTCCGATGACGACCGTCATCGAGTGCCGAATCGGACAGGAGCGCAGGGAGACAGGGCCGATCGTCGACTGGCGAGAAAGCCGATTGGGACTGAAGGAGGAGACAGTCAGATGAGCGCAGAGGCGGGTTCGCCGATCACTACCTACTTCCGAGTCTGCGACGGAGTGCGAGTGCGGTTCGCCGATACCAAGGCAGACTCGGACGTCACCGTTCTGCTGCTGGCGCCGTGGCCCGAAAGCCTTTGGGCATTCCGTCGAATCTGGCACCGCGTCTCGGCAGTCGGGCGGGTGGTCGCCATCGACATGCCGGGATTCGGCCACTCCGACGGTCGCCCGGAACTGATCGCCCCGGACGCCTCGGGAGCGTTCCTGGCCGGCCTGATCGACGAGTGGGGCCTGGGGGCTCCGCACGTCGTCGGCCCGGACGTCGGCACGGCCGCGGCGCTCTTCCTTGCCGCGAAGGCTCCGGAGCGCGTAACGAGCTTGACCGTCGGCGGCGGCGCTGTCCGCTTCCCGATCGAAGCAGGCGGCGCGCTCAAGGACATCATCGAAGCGCCGAGTCTGGAAGTCGTGCGCGGGCTGGACGCCAGAACCAACATCGGCTACGCCGTCGAGGCGGCTGCCGCGAGCGACAGCGAGCCCGAAGTCCATGAGGACTATGTCAGCGCCTACGACCTCGGGCGCTTCGCGGAGTCGGCCCGGTTCGTGCGGCACTACCCCGAGCAGAACCCGGTGTTGCGCGATCTATTGCCGACGATCACCACGCCGACCCAGATCGTGGCCGGGCGCGACGATGACCTCGTGCCGTGGTCGAACAACCAGTACCTCGACGACCTCCTCCCGAACAGCGAGATCCATCCGCTCGACGCCGGTCACTTCGCGTGGGAGCAAGCAGCGGAGCGAATACGGCCGCCTCGTCGTCGACTGGGTCAGCGGCGGATACCGGCGCGTCGGAGCGAGCTAGCCAGGTCGAAGGCGAATTTCATCGACTGGATGTCGCGATCCCTGGCCAGCGGCCGGATGTCCCTGGCGAAGCTCGATTGCTGTGCCATCAGCCGCTCTCTTCCGTGCCGAGTGATCGCGTCTCGCTCCAATCGAGGATGAGCTTCCGTTCGGCGAAGAACCAGCGCCCGTCGATCTTGGCGAACGTGTCGAGATAGCGGAGGGAGGCGATCATGATCTTGCGGTCACCGTCTTCGGTGAAGACGTGGTAGGCGATCGTGTAGCTCTCGCCCGTCGCGCGGTTCCCGTCGATCGTGACGGTGCTCTGGCCGTTGAAGTGCGTCGTCACCTCGTAGCGGTTGAGATCGTCGAAGACGGGGGTGAGCGCTTCGCGGCCTTGCAGGACGTACGTCGGCTCGCTTCCTTCGCCGTCCATGTAGACGGCGAAGACGGTGTCGTCGGTGAAGAGCGCCTTCTGCCCTTCGGAATCGCGGCGATCGGCGCAGTGCGCGTAGCCGTCGAAGAGCTCGCGCAAGGCAAGCCGGTCGGCGGCTTCAGTTGGAGAAAGCTCGGTGTGGACGGCCATCGGTGGAAGCTTCTCAGAGCCGGATCAGGTTGAGCCCGGCGAGCGGGTGGTGGATCTGCTGCATCGCACCGCCTGTCGCCAGGTCGCCGAGGTCGATCGCGGCGAACCCCGCGTCCTCGAACAGCGCGACGACGTCGGCTTTCGCGTCGGCGTCGTCCCCGGAGACGAAGATCACGCGGCGCCCGCCGGCCTCCTGCGGGTTTGCGCCGAGCACCTCGGCGCCTAGCGTGTTGGCGGCCTTCACGACGCGCGCGCCGGCGACGAGATCGGCGACGAGCTCGCTCGACGTTCTCCCGTTCAGGTCGTCGGCCCGCCAGTCGTTGGTCGCGTCGATGACGATCCGGCCGTTCCATTCGAATCCTTGCACGGCCCCGGGCACTCGGTCCCAGGGCACGGCGATGACGACGATGCCGACCGCCGATGCCTGCTCCACCGTTCCCGCCGACGCGCCGTCGCCGAGCTTTGAGACCACTGACGCCAGCGATTCCGGGCCGCGGCTGTTGGCGATGACGACGCGGCGGCCGGCGCGCAGCGCAGTCCGCGCCATCGCTTGCCCGAGCCGCCCTGCGCCGATGATTCCTACTGAGTCAGTCACGGTCGCCCGTCGTATTCGGACGCGAACAGGTAGCTCACGGCAAGGCTCCGATACGGCCGCCAGCGATCCGAGACCCGAGCCAATTCGTCGTCGGTCGGAGGGTGGTCGAAGCCGTACGCGCGTTGGATCGCGCGCCGGAGCGCGAGGTCGCCCGAGAGAAAGACGTCAGGCCGTTCGAGAGCCACGAGCAGGAACCCTCGCGCGGTCCACAGCCCGATGCCGGGCACCTCGGTCAGGATTGCCTCGACCTCGTCGTCTGTCATGCGCGACAGCGCCTCGTCGCTCAGCCGTCCATCGACGAACCGCTCCGCGAGCGCGCGCAACGTCTGGCCCTTTCGAGCCGAGAAGCCGCTGTCGCGCAGCTCCTGCGGATCAGCAGCGAGCAGCTCGGCCGGCGACGGCAGATGCCCTCCGAATCGCTGCTGCAGGCGCGAGATGATCGCCCGGGTCGAGCTGACGGAGAGCTGTTGGCCAGCGACCTGGAAGATGAGCGTGCCGAAGGCATCGAGCGGAAGAAGCTCGTCCAGCCAGGCCCGCGGACGGAAATCCGGCCGTGCGTCGATCAGCCGCGCGAGCACGGGGTCCGTCTTCCGAAGGAACTCGCGCGCCTCGGGATCGGCAATCGCGGCTCGCTTGCGGGATGGAGCCTCCACGCTCATGCTTTTAGCAGCCGCTCCGTGAGCACGATCTCGACTACGTCGGCCACCGTCTCCTCGCGCGCCCAGTCGCGCTGGAGCTCGCAGGCGAGCGCGACCCAGCTGATCGGTTGACCTCCAGCCTGCACGACCCGCTCGAGGCCGGCCCGGTGGGCCTCTTCGGATGTCCCCCCGATTGCGTCAACGACGGGATAGACGTCGTAGCCCTCCCGCATGGCGTCCAGGGCGGGAAACGCCATGCAGATCTCGGTCCAGAGCGCACAAAGGATCAGCTTGTGCCGCCCAGTGGCGCGCACCGCGGCGAGAAAATCGGCGTCCTCCCACGAGTTGAGAGTCGTCCGGTCGATCGGCGGATAGTCCTCCAGCAGCTCGGCGAGCTCCGGCACGGTCGGCTGCTGTCGTCCCGATGCGACGTTCACCGTCGAATGGACGATCGGAACGCTGAACGCCTTCGCCGTCTTCACGGTCGAGACGATGTTCTCGAGCAGTAGGTCAGGATCGATGGAACGGACCGCTGCGAACTGAGACGGCTGAAAGTCGATCACGACGAGCGCCGCGTTTTCCGGCGTGAGCAGGTGGTCGGCCAGCGGATCGCGGATCGGTGCGCCGGCCATCAGAGATGCACCTGGGAGGTGACGCGTTCTGCAGCGGCGAGATGTGCCGACAGGAACTGTCCGGCTCTGTCCAGCGCCGCGACCGCTTCGTCAAGGATCGGGTAATAGGCCTGGAAGACGTGGGGCACCCCAGGGGTGATGTCGAGCGTGACCTCGACGTCGGCGGTGGCGGCTTGTTGCGCGAGGCGGATTGCGTCGTCGAGGAGAACCTCGTGAGTTCCGGCCTGGATGATCAGGGGCGGCAGGCCGGACAGGTCGGCGAATACGGGGCTGATGAGGCCAAGAGCGGCGTCTTGTCCCGCCGTATAGTCGGTGACTCGGGCTTGGAGGAGTTCCCGGCTGAGCAGCGGGTCGACCTCGCGCCTGGTTTCGATGGTCGTCCCGGCCAGGGTGAGATCGGCATACGGTGACATGACGAAGGCCGCGGCTGGCAGGGGCAGCCCGTGATCGCGGGCGTTGACCAGGGTGGCGATAGCGAGGCCGCCGCCGGCGGACTCTCCCACGAAGGCGATGTCCGAAGGGGCGATGTCGTTGTCCAGGAGGGCTTCATAGGCCGCAAGAGCGTCGTCAACCGCTGCCGGATACGGGTGCTCGGGGGCGAGCCGGTAGTCGACGGAGATGACCTCGGCCTGCATCCGCCGGCCGACCTGCGAGGCCAGGTCAGCGGCGAGGAAGGCGTCCCCCATCACGTACACGCCGCCGTGGAAGTAAAGAACAACGTGGCGAGGTTCGATTCCGTCGACTGTGATCTCGGCGGTTGGGACGCCGCCCAGTGCGGCTGCGGTCACGGTCATGTCGGCGGGCAGCGGCTGCGCCGATAGCAACTCTCGGAGCAGTCGCCGTTGCTCGTTGACATCGCTGCCGACGGGGAAGGCTGACTGTCGCAGGACTGCTTCGAGGTTCTCTCGCTGCTCGGTGCTCACGGAGGATCTCCCTTCGGGTGGGTTGGTTCGGCAGCGCTCCAGGCTCGCTCGCCATGTGAATCCGCCGCTGAATTTCCTGCCGGGAGGCCGGCCACCACCAGGTTTGCCGCCCGGTAGGTGAGGAGGCGTCACCGGATGACGGCTGGTAGTCGATCGGGAACATCGCGGCGTTCTGCGGCGTCAGCACGTGGTCGGCGAACGGATCGCGGTGCTGGCCATCAGGGATGCACCTGGGAGCCGTAGCCGAGGTCGAGCCGGATCGACTCCATCACCCAGAAGGTCGTACTCTCGGTGTAGACGTCTGCTGCCGCGAGCACGCCGGTGTACTTCTCGATCACCGGCGCCGCGGCGACGGCCGTGACCTCGTCGAGGTAGCCCTTCAATGCCGCCCACGTGTTCTCGCCGTACTTCACGAAGTAGGGCGTGGGATCGACGGTGTCGATCGCCTTCCTCGAGCTGTCGGCGATGTCGGCCATGTACTGCTGGTGCAGGGTGACGTCGTCTCGGGTGCCGAGCCGGCCGAGGTGGCCGCCGATGAAGTGCTTCCACGAGTAGGCGAGCGCGTTCGCCGGTGCCTCGATGTAGCCGGGGATGTCCTCGGTCAGGTTGGCGACGTAGACCGGCGCCCAACCGGGATTGACGATGTCGATCAGCATCAGCGTGTCGTGGTCGGGCAGGTGGATGACGATGTTGTCGGGCGAGTGGTTGGCGCCGTGCCAGGCGAGGTCGATCCGCTCGCCGCCGATCTCGAGCGTGCGCCGGTCCTCGAAGGTCTCCTCGTTCGGCGGCCTGGCGGGGTCGTCGTCGCGCAGCAGCAGCCGCCGCGTCTCCTCGTGCCCGATGCGGGCGACGTTCTTGTCGAAGAGGAACGATGCGCCCGCGTGGTCGGCATGGTGATGCGAATAGATCAGGTGCGTCACCTTGTTGCTGACGCCGTTGGCGGCCGCGATCTCGTCCACGGCGCGCTGGATGTTGTGGCCGATAGTGGGCGGCGCGTCGAGCACCACGACGCCGTCCGAGGTGGTCAGGAACGCCGACTGGTAGGTGCCGTCGGTGATCCAGTACAGGTTCCGCTCCACGCGCCCGACGTAGTAGCCCTGCTCGTTCAGCGCGGGGCCAAGCGCTGAGCGCGGGACCGGTGCGTAGTCCGGCAGCGTGCGTGTGTCAGTTGTGCTCATCGCCTAGTCCTCCCGATGGCAGCCAATGTGGTTGTCTCGCTCATCCCTGGATCGTGGCAGCCGCGGCCGGTCGATCGAATCCCGGAAATCCGTAGTCCGTGACCCTGGTGGCATGCTGCCGGGATGGTCGTCACGGCGCAGGCCAGTCGGTTGCTCGGACGGCAACGCGAGCGCGCGGTGCTCGAGCGGCTGCTGGACACCGCGCGGGAAGGTCACGGCGCCGTCCTCGTCGTGCACGGGGAGCCGGGCGTCGGCAAGACTGCGCTGCTCGAGTACGCGGTCGAGTCGGGCGAGGATTTTCGCGTCGTTCGGACTGCGGGCGTCGAGGGGGAGATGAAGCTCGACTACGCGGCGCTGCAACAGCTCTGTTCGCCGATTCTCGAGTTCAGCGAGCGGCTCCCTGATCCCCAGCGTGACGCGCTCGGCGTCGCGTTCGGCCTCAGCGGCGGTCCGGCGCCGAGCCCGTTGTCTCGTCGGGCTCGCAGTTCTCGGCCTCCTCTCCGATGCTGCTGAGCAGCAGCCGCTGCTGTGCGTCGTCGACGACGCGCAGTGGCTCGACGACGCCTCGGCCCGAGCGCTCGCGTTCGTGGCGCGCCGCCTGCTGGCCGAGAGGATCGCGCTCGCGTTCGCGACGCGTGAGCTAGGCAGTGGATTGGCCCGCTTCCCGCAGCTCCGCGTCGATCCGTTGGGCCGCCGGGATTCTCGGGCGCTGTTGGAGTCCGCCCTCGCGGCGCGGCTCGACGAGGCCGTGCTCGAGCAGATCATCGCCGAGACAGGCGGGAATCCGCTCGCGCTCCTCGAGCTTCCGCGCGGGCTGACGCCCGCCCAGCTCGCCGGCGGTTTCGGCCTGCCTGCGGCGCTGCCTCTGTCCAGCGGGATCGAGCAGAGCTTCACGCGGCGGCTGGCGCGGCTCCCGCGCGACACGCGACGGCTGCTGCTCCTGGCGGCGGCAGAACCGGTCGGCGACCCTGCGCTCCTGTGGCGTGCCGCGCAGCAGCTTGGGATCCCGGAGACGGCTGCGCACGCAGCGGAGTCGGAAGGCTTGCTGACGCTGGACGGTGCGGTGGTGTTCCGGCATCCGCTCGTTCGCTCGGCGGTGTACGGAGCGGCCGAGCCGAACGAGCGGCGCGAGGCTCACCGCGCGCTTGCGGACGCAACCGATCCGCAGATCGACCCGGATCGCCGCGCGTGGCACCGCGCGCAGGCGGCGTCCGTGCCCGACGAAGAGCTGGCCGGCGAACTCGAGCGCTCCGCGGCGCGGGCGCAGGCGCGGGGCGGTCTCGCCGCTGCCGCGGCTTTCCTTGAGGGCGCCGTGACGCTGACCCCCGAACCGTCACGACGCGCGCGACGGGCCCTCGCCGCAGCACAGACGAAATTCCAAGCAGGTGCGCTCGATGACGCGCTCAGCCTTCTCGCCATGGCAGAGGCAGGCACCCTCAGCGACCTGGAGCGTGCAAGTGTCGCGTTGCTGCGCGCGCAGACAGCATTCGTCGTCACGCGCGGAAGCAATGCGCCACCGCTGCTGCTCGAGGCGGCGCGACGGCTGGCGACGCTCGATCCGACCCTTGCCCGCGAGACCTATCTGGACGCACTGTCTGCGGCGATGTTCGCGGGGCGATTCGCTGGACCAGGCGGAAGCGCGCTGGAGGTAGCCCAAGCCGCGAGCGCGGCGCCACCGCCGAGCGCGCCGCGCGGGTCCGACCTTCTGCTCGACGCTCTGGCGACGTTGTTCAGCGACACCTACGAGTCTGCCGTGCCGATCCTGCGGCAGGCGCAGGCCGCATTCAGTACCGACGAGTCCGCGATTGAGCAGCTGCGTTGGTTATGGCTGGCGACCATCGCGTCAGTCCAGCTGTGGGACGACACTGGATGGGAGACGCTGTCGGAGAGGCACGTTCGACTCGCCCGTCGGACAGGAGCGCTTAGCGACCTTCCGCTAGCCCTCACCCAGCGGGTGTACATGCATCTCCTTGCGGGCGAATTGACGGCAGCGGCGTCGCTCGTCGACGAGATCGAAGCGGCAACCGACGCAATGGGTAGCACCCTAGCCCCCTACGGCAAGGTGGGACTTGCTGCGCTGCGCGGCCGCGAGGTTGAGGCTGTCGACCTCATCGGCCGCACTCGTACCGAGGTGACGCAGCGCGGCGAAGGAATCGGAGTCTCGGTCGTCGATTGGGCCGAGGCGGTGCTGTACAACGGTCTCGCCCGCTACGAGGACGCCCGCTCCGCGGCGCTGCGGGTCGTCGACCTCCCGGACCTCAACCCATCGACGTGGGTGATGCCGGAGGTGATCGAGGCCGCCGTCCGTGCTGGAACACCCGAGCTGGCCGCGGACACGCATCGACGCCTCGTGGACATGACCAGGGTGAGCGGGACGGACTGGGCCCTCGGCCTCGCGGCGCGCTCGGAGGCGCTCTTGGTGGAAGATCAGCGAGCCGAGGAACTTTATGTGTACGCGATTGAGCGGCTCGGTAGAACACGAATCAGGGCGGATCTGGCGCGCGCTCACCTCCTCTACGGCGAGTGGCTGAGACGTCAACGCCGACGCCTTGATGCACGCGAGCAATTGCGGACGGCGCATGACCTCTTCTCCGACTTCGGGATGGAGGCGTTCGCTGAGCGCGCACGCGTCGAGTTGGAGGCGACCGGCGAGCATGCCCGCAAACGCACCGTCGAGACGAGGGGCGACCTTACCGCCCAAGAGGCGCAGATCGCCCGTCTCGCCCGCGACGGCCTCTCGAACGCGGAAATCGGGGCGCGGCTGTTCATCAGCACGCACACCGTCGAGTACCACCTCCGCAAGGTCTTTGCCAAGCTCGGGATCAACTCGCGCACCAAGCTCGCACAGGCGCTGCCGCCCGAGCCGGGTGCGGCGCCTTCTCCTAGCGGGGGCGCTATCTCCTGAAGAAGGAGGTGCTCTATGGTGTCCGATTGCGGCACCAAAACCGCCCATTTGCGGGCGGTTCCTCTGTGGAAGAGAGCCCTCTGACGGACTCGAACCGTCGACCCCCTCCTTACCATTTGATGTCTCAGGCAACCGCTGGCAACCCACCGCAACGGATTTGGCTTGTTACGCGGTTCTCGCCCGCTGGCGATTTGCCGTTGTTTGCCACTAGTTGCGCCTGCTGGGCTCCATAAACGCTCCATCCCGGTGACTCGAATCCCCACTTCCAGAAAGGGATCCTCCAAGTTCGCAGGCGCGACTAGCAGCCGTCAGCGGGCTAAGCCGGCAGTCGGGTAGGTCCGGCGCAAGGCGCACCGTACGCGTGCCTTCCACTCCACGCGAAGAGAGGAGCGCTACATCCTCTTGGTGACCAGGCGGCTGGACCCGGCGGCTCCATCATCGGGGGGAGATGCGACATGCGCAATGCGCGCGGACCGTAGATCCACCCGCTCGGCCGGGCCGGGGCGGAAAGGCACGCCTTCGCGCTCCAATCGGCGCCGTTGCTCCTCCCCGGCGGCCAGCGATCCGTCGGCACGGACGACGCGCCACCACGGGAGGTCGGCGGCGTGCACCGAGCCGAGCAGGCGCCCCGCCAGACGCGGCGCGCCCGGCGAAACGTCCCCGTAGGTGCGAACGAAGCCCTCGGGGATCGAACGTATCGCGTCGAGGACTCGCATCTCGCGTTCTTCGGCGCTCACGATTCAGTCCCCCTGCTGGACGATCATGAGTGCGGCGATCCGGTCGCCCTTGAGGGCGAAGAGAAAGTCGAGATCGACCACGCCGCCGGGGAAATCGCCCTCGAGATGCTCGACGACCTTGTAGCCATCGCCCCCAGGCCCGAACGGCGCCGTGGCGGTCACCTCCGCTGTGAAGTCGGGTCCGTCAGCGACGGTCTTGCGCCAGCCGACGATCTCGTCCCGGCCGACGTAGGTCTTGCCCGCGTCGAGCACCACTCCGTCGGGGAGGAAGCAGGCGGCAAAGGCCTCGAAGTCTTCGTCCTCGGTCGCCTTCAGGAGTTGGTTGATGATGCTTGGGGTCTCAGGGTCTGCGGCCATGGTGAAGGTCTGATCGGAAGAGCTCATAGGGTGGTCTCCTTCGCAGTGGCCGACGCCCCCGCCGGCGAGGCGGCGGGGGCGTCGTGTGGCTAGGGGCTCAGCCGACGCTTGCAGGGACGGCAGCGCCGGTGAGATCTGTCCCGGCGGTGGTGCGGGCGGCGGCGTCGATGAGCTCGGCGACAGCGCCCGGCTCCGACACGGTGACGGCGTGGGAGGCGTCGATCTCGACGGTTGTCGAGCCGGCCCGGGCGGACATGAAGCGCATGGACTCGGCCGGGATGGCCAGGTCCTGCGTGGTCACCAGACTCCAGGACGGGATCGTCTTCCATGCCGCCTTGGTGGCGATGTCTTCCAGTGCGGAGGCGGCGATGGGTCGCTGCGTGGCCGCCATCAGCTCGGCGACCTCCGGCGCGACGTCGGCGGCGAACACCTCGCGGAACCGGTCCTGCTGGATGTACAGGTCCATGCCGGTCTGGCCGTTGGCGAGGGGGAACGGAACGGATTCGAGCGCGGGGCCGAGCTCGCCGCCGGGGAACTTGGCGGCCAGCTCGCCGGTGCTCTCGCCGGCCTCCAACTGGAAGCTCGCCACATAGACGAGCGCCGTGACGCCGGTGGCACCAGTCGCAGCCTCGCTCATGACCGAGCCGCCATAGGAGTGGCCGGCGACCACGACCGGGCCGGACAGGCTGTCCAGGACGCTGCGCAGGTACGCGGCGTCCTCCTGCAGGCCGCGCAGCGGGTTCGCGACGGCGATGGCCTGGTATCCGCGGCGGTGAAGATCGGCGATCACGCCGTTCCAGCTCGCCGACTCGGCGAACGCGCCATGCATCAGGACGACGGTGGGGTTGACACTCATGGGACTACCTCCTGTCGGGTGTGTGTTCACGGATGTCGAGCATCGCCCTCGCGCACAGCGATCGCATCTGAGACCCCCCGAGCCAGATGCCCTAGTCGGGGGTTGCGCCAGGGGCCCCGGCGTTCCGCTCCGGCCCGCTAGCCGTCAGCGCCAGCAGGACCGTCGAGGTAGGTTCCGTGGGGAGAGGAATGGCCGCTGGCAGTTACCTGAGCGGACGGGACGCTGAGTGTGAGCTGCTCGACGAGCTGCTCCACGCCACCCGTCAAGGGGAGAGTCGCGTGCTGGTCATCCGCGGCGAGCCGGGCGTGGGAAAGACCGCGCTCCTGGAATATGCAATCGACTCGGCCTCAGGGTTTCGCGTCGCCCGGGCCGCCGGCGTCGAGTCGGAGATGGAGCTCGCATTCGCCGGGCTTCACCAGCTGTGTGCGCCGCTGCTTGATCGTCTCGACCGACTTCCCGGGCCGCAACGGAAGGCGCTGCGCGGGGCTTTCGGGCTCAGCGGCGACGAGACGACACGTTTCCTGGTCGCCTTGGCGACGCTCAGTTTGCTGTCCGACGCGGCCGAGGAGCGCCCGTTGCTCTGCGTTGTCGACGATGCGCAGTGGTTGGACGACGCGTCGGCGCTATCGCTCGCGTTTGTCGCGCGACGGCTTGGAGCGGAGTCGATCGCGCTCGTCTTGGCTACGCGCGGTCCTACCGACGAGCTGCGCGCGCTGCCCGAGCTCGTCGTCGGCGGGCTTGCAGACGACGACGCACGCGCCCTATTGGACTCAGCCGTACACGGACGGCTTGACGAGCAGGTTCGCGACCGGATCGTCGCCGAGACCCGCGGCAACCCACTCGCGCTGCTGGAGCTGCCTCGAGGCTTGAGCGCGGCCGAGCTCGCGGGTGGGTTCGGCCACCCGGACCCACAGGCGCTCACTGAACGGATCGAGCAGAGCTTTCTGCGGCGGGTTGAGTCGCTGCCGCCTCAATCGCAACGACTACTGCTGGTCGCGGCCGCGGAGCCGCTCGGCGACGCGGCGTTGCTCTGGCGGGCGGCTGAGCGGCTTGGCATTGGAGCCGACGCCCTCGTCGCGGCCAAGGAGGCCGGACTGATCGAGGTAGGTGCTGTCGCGCGGTTCCGGCATCCCCTTGTGCGTTCGGCGATCTACTGGTCGGCCTCCACGCAGGCACGAAGGGAGGTACATCGTGCGCTCGCGGAGAGCACAGACCAAGCGGTCGATCCCGATCGGCGCGCCTGGCACATCGCGGAGGCAACTTCAGAGTCGGATGAGTCCATCGCAGCCGAGCTCGAGCACTCGGCGATTCGCGCACAGGCGCGGGGAGGGCTCGCGGCGGCGGCAGCGATCCTGGAGCGCTCGGCCATGCTGACACCCGAGCCCGCGCGGCGGGTGGAGCGCACCCTTGCAACGGCTGAGGCCAAGCTCGCTGCCGGTGCGTTCGATTCCGCGCTCGGTCTGCTGGCGACGGCGCAGGCTGGACCCTTGGACCAGCTTCAGCGCGCCCGGGTCGACCTGCTCGCCGCCGAGATCGCCTTCGGAATGAACCACGGCAACGACGCTCCCGCGCTGCTGCTGCAGGCGGCCAAGCGCCTTGAGCCACTCGATGTCCGGCGGGCTCGGGAAACGCACCTGAGCGCAATCTCGGCCGCTCAGTTCGCGGGCCGCCTCGCGCAGGGCGACGCGTTAGGCGAGACCGCCGGAGCCGCACGTTTGGCGCCCGCCGCGGAGACGAGGCGGGCCAGTGACCTTCTGCTCGACGGCCTGGCGGTTCGATTGACGGACGGACCGGCGGACGCGGCGCCGATCTTGACCGCGGCCCTGACGGCTTTCCTCAGCGAGGATCTCCCGACCGAGGAGGGCCTGCGCTGGCTCTGGCTTGCCTGCAACGTCGCCCTCGATCTCTGGGACGACGAAAGCTGGGAAGGGCTCGCCACCCGTCACGTCCAGCTCGCGCGCGACGCCGGGGCGCTCACCGAGTTGCCGCTCGCCCTGACCTCCCGCGCCAGCGTGCACATGTTCAGGGGCGAGCTGGCCGTCGCTGCGTCGCTCAGCGAGGAGATAGGTCAGGTCATCAACGCGACCGGGAGCCGGCTCGCACCGTATGGAGCTCTGGTACTTGCGGCATGGCAGGGCCGCGAGGCCAGAGTCCAAGCGCTGATCGACGCGATCACGAAGGAGGTCGCGTCCCGGGGTGAGGGAATTGGGCTGACGGTCGTTGGATGGACGCGTGCGTTGGTTGGCAACAGCCGTGGACGCTACGAGGAGGCGCAAGGGGCAGCCGAGGATGCGAGCAGGGAAGCGCGTGAGTTGAGCGTGTCGGCCAGGGCGCTGGTCGAGCTCATCGAGGCGGTGTCGCGGACGGGAAATGCAGCGCTGGGGACGAACGCGCTCGAGCGGCTGTCGGTATCGACCCGCGCCAGTGGCACCGACTGGGCGCTTGGGATCGAGGCCCGTTGCCGCGCTCTCCTGAGCGAGGGCCAGGCGACGGAGGAGCTCTATCTCGAGGCGATCGAGCGGCTCGGTCGCACGCGTGTCAGGGTCGAGCATGCCCGCAGCCATCTCCTGTATGGCGAATGGCTGCGGCGCGGCCGCCGCCGATTGGAGGCCCGCGAGCATCTCCGCACCGCGTACGACATGTTTGACGCGATGGGCCTCGAGGCGTTCGCCGAGCGCGCCCGTCGCGAGCTGCGTGCCACCGGCGAGACCGCACGCAAGCGCACTCCCGACACCGGCGGCGAGCTGACGGCGCAGGAGGCCCTGATCGCTCAGCTCGCTCGCGACGGGCACTCCAACCCAGCGATCGGAGCGCAGCTGTTCATCAGCCCGCGGACGGTCGAGTACCACCTCCACAAGGTGTTCGTAAAGCTCGACATTGACTCTCGCGACAAACTCCGCAGCCTTCCCCCAATTCAACTCGAGGCACCCGTGCACCCGGCTCGACAGCCCTCAGCTCAGAGACGCGCCCCCGCGACCTCATGACCCGGAGGACGCGGGTTCAAGTCCCACCCCGCTATCTCTCGAAGTGCCCCGAATCCGGGTACGTAAGGTGCAACAGTCGACGCGAGTCCTGCGGGCCTTCGGGTTCGCGGGACTCGACCTCTCTCCCGGAGCTGGGCTGAGAAGCAGCAGTCATGCCCACGCCGAGTGGCAGGACGTCGCGCAGGCGACGTCTCCGAGCAGGAGGTGCGAGATGGCAAGATCTCCTGAGGAACGAAGGCCAACAGCGGTAGAAGCGAGCGCCAGTGCTAGCGGTACGCCTGCACCGAGACGGCTTGAAGGTTGAGGAGATCGAGGCGCCGTCGCCTCGTCCGGGCGAGGCTCTGGTGCGCGTCCACGCGGCGGCGATTACGCGTGGCGAGTTGGAGTGGCCGGTCGATCGACTGCCGGCGATTCCGTCTCACGAGCTTTCGGGCGTTGTCGTCGACAGCGGTGACGAGGTATATGCGCTCACCCCTTTCGATCGCGACGGCGTGGCTGCCGCGTACGCCGTCGTCCCAGCGGACGTGCTTGCACCGAAGCCGTTGCGGCTGAGCCACGTCGAGGCAGCAGCTCTGCCGATGGGCGGGCTGACCGCCTGGCAAGCATTGTTTGTGCACGGGCGGCTCGCCCGAGGCGAGCGGGTGCTGATCACGGGCGCCTCGGGCGGGGTTGGGCACATCGCCGTCCAGCTTGCGCGACATGCAGGCGCAACGGTCGTGGAGAGCGGGCCGGTCGATCTGGTCTTCGACACTCGTGGCGGCGAGGTCCCCGCTGGCGAGCGCGTGGTCACGATCGCAGAGGAGACACCGGGCGCGATCTACTTCATCGTCGAACCCGACCGCGAGCAACTGCTGGAGTTGACAGCGCTCGTGGATGCAGGCGAGCTTCGCGCGGAGGTCGACTCGGTTTTTCCGCTCAGGGAGGCACCGGCGGCGTTCGAGCGAGTCGCGGGCCGCGGGAAGCGTGGCAAGGTCGTACTCGAGGTTGGCTCTGACTAGCCGGCGGGCACGAATGAACGCTCTCTCTGAGAGACGACTCGCCGCCGTGTTACCGCCAGCACCTCGAGTACGACCGCAATCGCTTCTGGGACGGCCTACCAACGAGCTTCCTCGTACAGGAGGGTGCTGAAGACTAGGCGGCGACCTGCGATCCGAGTCGGGAGAGGACGAGCCTGAAGCCAGAGCCTGAGCCAGAGCCTGAAGCCAGAGTTCGTTCGGTGCGAGACGCGTGGAGCCGCTACGCCAGCGGCCTGACCTCGCTGAAGCGGTACGCGGTCGTTGATGTCTGTTCAAATCCCGCCCCCGATATGAACCTGCGACGCGCCCGTTCCGTCTGATGCGACGCATTTCGGCGACAAACGTTCGTTTTGCGACGGCGTGTCTGACCTGAGGGCTCCATAAAGGGCTCCATACCCACCGCACGCTCGACAAAGAGCAAGTCGCCCTGAACAGAAAAGCGCCGACGTGCGGCGCTTTT
>CAWALC010000003.1:0-59878 GCA_963782765.1 uncultured Actinomycetes bacterium | reverse complement strand
ATTGCGCGGAGCTGATGCGCGTCCAGGCGCCGTTCCACTTCCACGGGCCTCCGAGCACGGATTTCGCCGACACGGTGTACGTCCCGGAGGTGCTCCGGCACTTCTCGGCCGCCGGGTACGGCGACTTCGACTACACGCCCGACCTCGGCAAGGTGACGAAGCCGACGCTCGTGATCGTGGGCGCTCACGACCGGGTGACGACGCCGCGCGCCAACCGCGTCCTCCACGAGGGCATCGCCGGCAGCGAGTACGCGGAGCTCGACGGCGCCGGGCACATGTCGATGATCGAGGCCCAGGACGCCTATCTAGGCCATGTCCGAGGCTTTCTCGGCCGCATCTGAAAGCGGAAATTCCGCAGATATACTGCGCCGCTCGTGGTGAGCGACATCGCCGACAAGCAGCAGGTAGACGACCCCGAGGTCTGGACCACCGGGCCCGAGGGAGAGCTGATCCCGGACTACGAGTCCACCTTCCCGACCATCAACGAGGGGGAGGTCGTCCACGGCACCGTGGTGCGGGTGGACAAGGACGAGGTGCTCGTGGACATCGGCTACAAGTCCGAGGGCGTCATTCCGCTCTCAGAGCTCTCGATCCGCCGGTCCGTGAACCCGGAGGACGAGGTCAAGCTCGGCGAGGAGGTGGACGCGCTCGTCCTGACCAAGGAGGACGCGGAAGGCCGGCTGATCCTCTCCAAGAAGCGCGCTCGGTTCGAGCTCGCCTGGAAGACGATCGAGCAGAAGGCCGAGTCCGGCGAGGCGATCCTGGGACGCGTGATCGAGGTCGTGAAGGGCGGCCTGATCCTCGACCTGGGCGTCCGCGGCTTCCTGCCGGCGTCACTAGTCGACATCCGCAGGGTGCAGGACCTGGACGAGTTCCTCGGGCAGGAGCTCCGTGCGAAGGTGATCGAGCTCAACCGCTCGCGCAACAACGTCGTGCTGTCGCGCCGCGCCGTCCTCGAGGACGAGCGCAAGGAGCAGCGCCAGCAGATCCTCGACAGGCTCCAGCCCGGAGACGTCGTCGAGGGACAGATTTCGAACATCGTCGACTTCGGCGCCTTCGTCGACCTCGACGGCATGGACGGCCTGATCCACATCTCCGAGCTCTCGTGGTCGCACGTCAACCATCCGAGCGAGGTGCTCGAGATCGGCCAGACGGTCGAGGTGAAGGTCCTCGACATCGACCGTGACCGCCAGCGGATCTCGCTCGGGCTCAAGCAGACCCAGAGCGATCCCTGGCAGCAGGTCCTCGACCAGTACAACGAGGGAGACGTCGTCGAGGGCAAGGTCACGAAGGTCGTCACCTTCGGCGCCTTCGTCGAGATCATGCCCGGCGTCGAGGGCCTCGTTCACATCTCCGAGCTCGCGCAGCACCACGTCGAGAACCCGCGCGAGGTCGTCTCGCAGGGCGACCAGGTGCAGGCGAAGATCATCGAGGTCGACGCCGAGCGCCGCCGGCTCTCGCTGTCGCTGAAGCGTGTCGAGGGCGACGGGCCGACGCCTGCGTCCGAGCTGGGCCTGTCCGACGAGGTCTTCGCGGAGGGCCGGGCCGAGATGGGGCTGGAGGAGACCACGGGCGCCGAGCCGTCGCCCGAGCCGGTCGGCGCACCCGAAGAGCCGCAGCCCGTCGAGGGCGAGCCCGAGGCTGAGGGCGAGCCTGCGCCTGAGGCTGAGGAGGAGGCCCTGCCCGAGAGCGAGACGCCCGCCGAGACCGTCGCGCTGGACGAGTCGGCTCCGGCCGAAGAGCCGCAGCCCGAAGTCGAGGACGAGCCGCAGCCCGAGAGTCAGACTCCGGCCGAGACCGTCGCGCTGGACGAGTTGGCTCCGGCCGACGAGACCGACGAGCAGCAGTAGCCCTCCGGTCTCGGTCGCCATCACGGGCGGCATCGGGGCGGGAAAGAGCGAGGCGCTGAAGGCGTTCGCGCGCCACGGCGCCGCCGTCGTGTCGAGCGACGAGATCGTCCACCACCTGATCCGTACGGACCCTGAGATCAAGGCGGCGATGATGGAGCGGCTGGGAGACGGGATCCTGGGCGAGGACGGGAACATCGACCGCAGCAAGGTCGGCCGGATCGTCTTCGGCGACCGGGAGGCGCTCGCCTGGCTCGAGGGGCTTCTCCACCCGCGCGTCTCTGCGGAGTACTTGACCTGGCGAGACCAGCTGGCCCGTCTCCCCGAGCCGCCCGACGTCGCCGTGACCGAGGTGCCGCTTCTCTACGAGGTCGGGTCGCAGGACCGCTTCGACAAGGTCGTCGCGATCACGGCGCCTCGGCTGCTGCGCGAGCAGCGGACGAACGTCCCGATGAAGGGCCGAGAGGAGCGCCTGATCGACGACCGTGAGAAGGCGAAGCGTGCGGACTACGCGTACGTGAACACGGGAGGGCTCGCGGAGCTCGACGCCTGGGTCGCCGGCGTCATGGAAGAGCTGCGAGCTGCTCGCGAGCCTGCGAGGCCGTGAGCGTGTTTCCCTTTGCCGTCGCGGCCGCCAGAGCCTTCTCGAGCGCCTCGCGCCGGGCGTACGGCGCCAGATACGGCGCGACCTCGACGGCCGCGACCGGTCCGTCGAACGTCTCGTAGTTCGCGCCCAGAACGGTCGTCTCGGCCGCAAGCCGGGCTGCCGTATCGGTGTCGCCGTTCGCCGCGACGACGTGCGCCTTCGCGACGCGCCAGTACATCTGGGTGATCAGGTCGTCCTCGGCGCCGAGCTGCCTGCTCTCGTCGGCCATGGCCCTGGCCTCCTCGAGGTGGCCCTGCTTGGCGAGGGCCAGCGCGAGGAGCGCCGAGACGGTCGACAGGTAGCCGCGTTCGCCCGCCGAAGTGAGGATCTCGCGTGCCTCGCGCAGCATCTGCTCCGCCTCGCGGTTTTCCCCGTGGAGGAGCTCGATCACGGCGATGGGCATCACGATCGCCGCGTGCTGAACCTTCTGGCCGAGCTCGAGCAGGGCTGACCGGCCCTCGGCGGCGAGGCGCCGCGCCGCCTGGAGGTCGCCGGCCAGACCCAGTAGGCAGCCTCGAATGACGAGCAGCTCGGTTTCCGCTGCGGCTCCCAGGTCGCGCGAGGCGGCCAGGCGGCTGCATTCCTCGAGCGCGGCCTCGACCGGAGTCGGCCCCCACAGGAGGTCGACGGCGAGCCAGTGCACCGCCTGCGTCTTCGAGCGCTGGTCGCCGGCCGACTCGGCCTTCTCGACCGACGCGCGTAGGAGCTTCCGGGCTCGCTCGCCCTCGCCGATCCAGGTGTTGAGCACCCCGAGTCGCCAGAGCAGCTCCGCGACGAGCCCTTCGTCGCCGATGCGCTCGGCGTCGGCGAGCATCGCCTCGAGCGGAGCGACGGCGACGGTCTGCGGCGCTCCGCGGAGCAGGTTCAGGTAGACGCGGCGCGCGCGGGCGCGGAGGGCGGTCGGCTCGTCGCCGCTCTCGGCGGCGGCGAAGGTCGAATCCGCGCGCTCGAGCTCGCCGATCTCGCCGTAGGCCGCACCGAGGTCGGGATAAAGGCGAAGCGCGTCCGGGTCGTCCTCGGGGAGGAGCGCCACGGCACGCTCGAGCAAATTGAGCGTCGCATGGATGTCTCCGCGATCGCTTGCACGTTGGCCGGCCGCGCTCAGAAGTGCAGCCGCCCGGCGCGCCAGCTGCCTGCCGGCCTCGTCGACCGGGCCGAGCTCGGCGCGGTACCGGTGGGCCTGCTCAAGGTGGTAGCCGCGGATCTCCTCGAGCTCGGGGGCCGAGGCCGCGAGCCAGTCGGCGAAGCGCTCGTGGAGCTCGCCCCGCTGCTCCTTCGGCAGCGCCTCGTAGGCCGCGTCCCGGAGCAGGAGGTGCTTGAACCGGAACGTTTCGTCCCCCACGGGCCGGATGACGTCCTTGCGGACGAGCGAGAGCTGGATCTCCGCGAGGCGTCTGCCGACCTGATCGGGCACGAGGTTCGTAAGAGCGTCGTTCCAAAACTCCTGTCCCTGGATCGCCGCGCACTCGACCGCCGTGCGCTCTTCCGCCGTCAGGCGATCGAGTCTCGACGCGAGGAGCGCCTGGATGGTGGGTGGGATCGCACCCTCGCCGTTCGCGCCCTCGGCGAGCATGGCGAGCATCTCCTCGACGTAGAGCGGGTTGCCCTCGGCGGCGGCAGCGACGCGCGCCTTCAGGCCGCGGTCGCTTCGCGCCATGAGGTTGTCCACGAGCTGCCCGGCTTCCGCCTCGGTCAGCGCCTCGAGCTGCATCGTCGTGGCGTTGAGCTTCCCGCCTCCCCAGCCGGGTCGAAGCTCGAGGAGGTCCGGCCTTGCGGCGCACACGACCAGCATCGGCGCGTCCCGCGCGAGGTCGGTGAGGTGGTTGACGAGGTCGAGGAAGGTGGGCTCGGCCCACTGAAGGTCGTCGAGGACGAGGAGCACCGGCTTGTCTCGCGCCTCCCGCTCGAGGATCCGCCGCGCCTGGAGCGCGATCTCGTCGCGGTTCGCCTGAAAGTCGATCTCCGACGCGAGCGGCTCCATCTCGAGGAGCGGCCAGTACGTGATCCCCTCGCCGTACGGCAGGCAGCGGCCGGTCAGAAGGGTCGCGTCCACCTGGTCGTGGAGCTCGCGCACGAGGCGTGACTTGCCGATCCCGGCCGGGCCGAGCAGCGTGAACTGGTACGCGACGCCGTCCGCGACCGCATGGTCGAACGCTCGCTGGAGCTGTGCGAGCTCGTTCTGCCGGCCGACGAGCGGTGAGTCGAGGCGGCGCGGGATGAACTCGGCTCCCTCGACGAGTCCGGTGAAGCGGAACGCGGCGACCGGCTCCGACTTCCCCTTGGCGTCGAGCGGCTCGACCGGCTCGGCCCTGACCGCGTCACGGACCAGCCGGTAGGTCGACTCGCCCAGCAGCGTCTCGCCCGGCGCGGCGCCCTGCTCCAGCCGCGCCGCCACGTTGACCGCGTCTCCGGTGGTCAGCGAGTCGCCCTCGCCGGCGACCACCTCGCCCGTGTTGACGCCGATCCGGCTTTCGATCGTGACGCCCCAGTCACGCTCGAGCTCG
Source organism: uncultured Actinomycetes bacterium (assembly GCA_963782765.1). GTDB lineage: Bacteria > Actinomycetota > Thermoleophilia > Gaiellales > Gaiellaceae > JACDAN01. The sequence continues at coordinate 54,881 of CAWALC010000003.1, read as the reverse complement.
TCGTTGAGGCCGCCGAGCGCGGCGCGCATGTCGGCCGCCGCCCGTACGGCGCGAAGCGCGTCGTCCTCATGCACGACCGGGACTCCGAACACGGCCATCACCGCATCGCCGATGAACTTCTCCACCGTGCCGCCGTGGCGCTCGATCGCCTCGCGCATCGCCTCGAAGTAGCGGGTCATCACGCGGCGGGTCGACTCCGGGTCGAGCCGCTCGCCCATCGCCGTCGAGCCGGACACGTCGCAGAACAGCACCGTCACCGTCTTCCGCACCTCGCGCGGGGAGGGGGCGGCCGCGAGCTCGGCACCGCAGGCGCCGCAGAAGCGGAAGCCCTCCGGGTTCTCCTGTCCGCAGTTCGCGCAGACGGTCATGGGTCATCTATACCGCCATTTCAAGCCGATGTCATAGTGATGCTTGACAGACATCAAAATGATGTCATAATGCGGCCATGGAGACGGCACGATTCATCGCAGCGCTCGAGCGAGACCTCGCCGCCGTCGCCGCCGTCGGCGACGACGAGACCGCGGCGGCCGCCGAGCGCCTGATCCAGGCGCTGCGCGGCTCCGCCGGAATGCGCCTGATGGAGACCCTGGGCGAGGCGGCGCTGGAGATCAGCGACCAGCTGCCCGAAGGACACGTCGAGGTTCGCCTCGTCGGGCCCGACCCGCAGCTCGTCTACGTCGGCGCCGAGCCGGTTGAGCCGGCCGCCGTGCCGGCTGAGGACGGGCTCGCCGCGAGGATCACTCTGCGGCTCTACGACAGCCTCAAGCGCGAGCTCGAGGAGGCGGCGGCCCGTGAGGGCATGTCGCTCAACGCCTGGCTCGTCCGGGCGCTGTCCCGCAGCGTGGCGTCGCCGGCACCGCGCAGCAGAGGCAATCGACTGACCGGCTACGGCCGGAACTAGGACCAGGAGGGGATCGGCATGACGTTCTTCCAGCTCCCATTCGGACACGTCGAGGTGAAGACGGATCCGCGCCCGCCGCGGCGCCGTGGAAAGCGCCGGCCGTGAGGCACGAGACCTTTTCCACGCCGGGGCCGGTCCTGCTCGACATCAGGATTCCGTCGGGCGACATCGAGATCGAAACCGACGATGCGGTGGAGACGTCCGTCGAGCTCCAGGCACGCGGCCGCGATTCGGACGAGCTCGAGCGCAACGCCGACATCACGATGCGACCTCGGGGCGAGGGCTATGAGGTGCGGATCGAGACCGAGCGGGGCGGGCTCTTCCGCCGCGGAGGCGAGTACCGCGTACGGGTCGCTGCACCGCACGGCGCGTCCGTTCGCGCCAATCTCGCGTCGGCGGACATCTCCGGCCGCGGGCGCTACTCGGAGATCGACATCAAGGTCGCGTCCGGCGACGTCGAGTTCGAGGACGTGTCCGGCGAGGCCGGCGTCAACAGCGCGTCGGGCGATGTCCAGCTCGATCGCGTCGGCACCGCGAAGGTCAACTCCGCCTCGGGCGACGTCGAGATCAAGGAATCGGCCGAAGGCGCAGACGTCAACACGGCGTCCGGCGACGTCGAGATCGGCAGCGTCGCGTCCGGCGACGTGCGGATCAACTCGGCCTCGGGCGACATCGAGGTGGGAATCGCCAAAGGATCGCGGCTCTGGGTCGACGCGCAGACGCTCTCGGGCGACACGTCGTCGGAGCTCGACCTCGAGCCCGGCGTCACAGCCGAGACCGACGAAGGCCCGCTCGTCGAGCTGAAGGCGCGCTCCATGAGTGGCGACGTCAGCGTCAAGCGGGCGTGAGTCTGGCGGATGAGACTCCGGCGGCGGCGGCCGAAGCAGAGCCGCCGCCGCTTCTCCGCCAGCCCGAGTTCCTGAAGCTCTGGGCTGCGCAGTCGATCTCGCAGCTCGGCGACCAGGTCACGCTCCTGGCACTGCCGCTCGTGGCCGTCCTGACGCTGGACGCGTCGGCGGCGCAGATGGGCTTCCTGGTCGCGGCCGAGCTCCTGCCGCACCTGTTCTTCTCGTTGCTCGCGGGCGTCTGGATCGAGCGGTCGCAGCGGCGAAGGCACCTGATGATCGTCGCCGACGTCGGCCGGACTGTTCTTCTGGCCTCTGTCCCGGTCGCCTACGCCTTCGACGTTCTCAGCTTCCCCCAGCTCTATGCGGTCGCGTTCGCCGTCGGGACGTTCGCGGTCATGTTCGACGTGAGCTGGTCGACGCTCTTCGTCTCCGTCGTGCCGAGGCGGGACGTGGTGGACGCGAACAGCAAGATGAGCCTCAGCCGTGCGGTCTCGTTCGTTGCGGGGCCGTCCGTCGCCGGCTTCCTGGTCCAGGTGCTCACCGCCCCCGTAACGCTGGTCGTCGATGCGGTCTCATACCTCGGGTCTGCGGTCTTCCTCGCTCGCATCCGAGCGGAGGAGCCGCCGGTCGAGCGCGACGGCAACGAGCGTGCTGCGGAACCTCCGCGACGGCATGTCGTTCGTCCTTCGCGACGACTTGATCCGTCCGGACCTCTTCTGCGCGGCGACGGTCAACCTCTTCAACTTCGTCTTCCACGCGATCTTCGTCCTCTACGCGACCAGGGAGCTCGGCGTTTCGCCCGGGACACTCGGGCTCGCGCTCGGCGCCGGAGCTGTCGGCGGGATCCTCGGCGCGCTCGTCGCACCGCGGCTCGAGCGCGCGATCGGGATCGGCCGCTCGGTCGTCCTCGGGTCGGTGCTCTTCCCGGCACCGCTCCTGCTCGTGCCGATCGCGTCCGGCTCGGAGCTCCAGATCGGCCTCATGCTCGGCGCGGCAGAGTTCTTCTCCAGCGTCGGCGTGATGATCTTCGACGTCTCGGCGGCGAGCATGACCTTCCTCCGTACTCCGGACCGGATGCGCGCGCGAACTGCCGGGACGTTTCGCTTCATCAACTACGGCATCAGGCCGATTGGTGCGCTGCTGGGCGGCGCGCTCGGCACGGCGCTCGGGCTCCAGACCGCGCTCTGGATCGGCGTCCTCGGCGCGCTCCTCGGCGTCGTCTGGCTCGTGTTCTCGCCGATCCCGCAGCTGCGCGAGGTCGCGGAGGCGGCGTAGTGGACGCCCGGCCGCTCCGGAACCGCTCCGTCGTGGCGCTCCTCGCCGCGGAGGTCGTCTCCACCACCGGCGCGCAGATGACGTGGATCGCGCTGCCGTGGTTCGTGCTCACGACGAGCGGGTCCGCCACTCGGACGAGCGTCGTGATCGCGGCCGAGGCGATCGGGCTGGCGCTGCTCGGCCTGGTCGGCTTCCGGTTGCTGAACCGCGTCGGCGCGCGACGCACGATGATGATCTGCGACGCCGCTCGAGCGCCGCTGATGCTCGTGATCCCGGTGCTGCACTGGGCGGACGCGCTGTCGTTCGGCGTGCTCGTCGCGGTCGCTTTCGCGATCGGCGGCCTGACGGCGCCGCACTTCGCGGCGCAGCGGATCATCGTGCCGGAGCTGCTCGGCGAGGACGAGGGGGTCGTCAGCCAGGCGAGTGCCCTCTTCCAGGGCGCCCAGCGGATCACGCTCCTGCTCGGTCCGCCGGTTGCCGGCGTGCTGATCGGCGTGATCGGAGCGCCGGCTGTCCTCGCGGTGGACGCCGCGACGTACGTCGTCGCGGTCACGCTCGTCGGGCTCTTCGTCCCCGCGACGAAGCCGGTCGAGACAGGGGGAGATGACCGCGGGCTGCGCGCCGGGCTGCGGTGGGTGGCGAGGGAACCGTTGATTCGCGCGTGGCGGCTGTGCCTGATCGTCGGCGACATCGCGTGGCAGGCGATCTTCATCGCGTTCCCCGTGCTCGTGATCGCGCGGTACGACGGTGACCCGAAGATCGTCGGCGCGCTGTTCGCGGCCATCGGTGTGGGCGCGGTGCTCGGCAACACGGTCGCGTACCGCCTCGTCAAGCGCATGGACGGCCTGACCCTGATCGCGCGGGTGGCGCTCGGCCAGGCGCTGCCGCTCTGGGTCCTCGTGTTCGAGATCCCGGCCTGGGCGGCGGTTGCCGTGGTCGGCGCCTGCGGCCTGGCGAACGGCCTGATCAACCCGAGCCTGCACGCCATCATCACGCTGCGGATCCCGCCCGGGCTCCGGCCCACCGTGCTGTCGAGCCTGATGACGCTCCATGCGCTCGCGATGCCGGTCGGGATCGTCGGCGCCGGCCCGCTCCTGGATGCCTTCGGCGTCACGCCGGTCTTCGCCGCGTGTGCCGCGATTCAGACGCTCGTCATGCTGCTGGTCGCTCAGGCCGCGCTTCGGGCGCGGCGGCTCGAGGCCAGAGCGGCCCGCGGCTTGGGGCCGCAAGCATCAGGCGATCGGCCGAGCGACGAGGACATGCGCGTAGCCGCTTCGGCTCGGGGCCGAGCGCGCGCTGCCGAGGAACCTCGCCCGCACGCGCCACCGTCCAGCTGCGGGCGGCCGCCAGGAGACAGTCGCACCGGCGGAGGTGCGCAGCACCCGATGGAAGTGCCAGCCGGTCAGCGGGTCGAACCGGTCGATCTGGAGCTCGACTCGGCCGGCGGCCGTGGGTGAGACGAGGCAGCTGAGCGTCACCGAGGCGCCGGGGCTGATCTCGGCCGTGCTGCGCCCGGAGGCGAGCACCGATGTCGAGGTCACGTCCCGCAGCCGGAGCGAGAGGCGATAACGCCCACCGCGGCTTCCCACTTCTCCCTGGACGGCCACGACGTAGCGGCCGCGCCCGAGGCGGCGGCGGAACTCGCCACCACCGGCCGCCATTCGAGCGCCGGTGTCGGTGAGGACGACGAGGCCGAACGAGCCGGCCGACTGCGAGAGACGCAGCCGAACCTCGCTGGACCGTGCGACGTCGAAGTGATAGAGGTCGAGGACGTCCACGCCGCCCGGTGACAGCGAGCCGCCGGCGCGGGAGCCTGGCCTGAGCTCGACGCCGACGCCGACGTCGTCAGCGCCCGCCGCCGCGATGTGCAGCCGGTAGCGCTGGCGTGTGGCGGTCGGTGACGCCTGGACCTCGACGACGTAGCGGCCGCCGCCGTCCCGCCCGGGCGTGAACGTCGAATGGGCTCGACAGCTCAACCGGACCACCCGGTTCCGTGCGTGCAGCGTGGCGCGGGCGCACGGGCTCGAGCTGAAGGCGAGGCGGTACGTGATTCCTCGACGCAACCGAACCGACCAGACGTCGTTCACGTCGGTCAGGCCGTTCACCGAGTCGCGGACGCCGCCACGGCGGAGCGCGCGGCCGGGATGGCGCTCCGGCGCCTCGGCCGGCTGCAGGTGCATGCTGAATGCACCCGGCGGTGAGTTTCGCTGCTCGCCGACGGCGACCAGGTACGTCGCCCCGCGCCGCGCGGACAAGCCGAGAACCAGACTTCCCTTGCGATCCGTCGGCGCGCAGGCGACGAGATCGAGCCGGGAACGGACGGGCCGGAACACGGCCACGACGGCGTCGAGCTCCTCCGACGCAGAGAGCCGGAGGAGCACGCGCCTGCTCGAGGGGCCGGTCAGCCGATACCAGACGGTTCCGCCGGACAGGCCGCAGGCGGCGACGTCCGACGGATCCCCAGTTGCACCGAGTGTCGTCGCGCGCACCGTCGCAGGCGGCCGTCCGAGCGACACGGCGCCGCCGCGCTCGTCGTTCGCCGGCGGGAGGAAGAGCTCGGCGCGCAGGTCGAACTCCCCGTCGGCAGTCCCGGGGCGCCGGCCGACGAGGATCAGGTAGCCGGCGCCTCGAACCGCCTGGATCGAGACGACGGCCTTCCCGCCCGCGTTCGCCGTCGCGCAGTCGAGCTCCTGAATGCTCGAAGAACTGCGCCGAAAGATGCGGACGACCGGAGTGAAGCCCGCGGCGGCCTGAGCTGTCGCGACAATGGTTCCGTCCGGCGCGGCCTCGACCCGGTACCAGACGGTGGACTCGATCCGCCCACAGCGCGAGACCTGCGGGTCGAGACGCTCTACGGTCGCCTCCGCTGTCGTCCCGTGGACGTTGGCGGGAAAGTCCGGCAACAAGACGGAATCGGCTCGGTTGTCGTTCGGCGGCGGCGCGGCGGCCGCGCCCGGAGCGATGACGAGCGCAACGAGTGTGATCAGGAGAATTTTCATGAGGTGAGCGTGCGCGCCTCGCCTCACGCGGCACTCATACGGCGCTCACGTCGGCGAGATCGACTGTGGAGGGCGGCCCAGCCCGCCCTCCACAGTCCGGTCGGCTAGCGCCGCTTGCCCTTGCTCACGACGAGGTGAACGCGGGCGTTCGGGGCCAGCCGAGCTCCGGCCCGCGGCCGCTGAGCAACCACGCGGCCGGCCTTCATGCGGCTCGAGAAGCGTCGCTGAACCTGCCCCATCCGGCACCGACCGCGCCGGATCGCCGCACGCGACGCACGCAGCGTCTTGCCCCGAAGATTCGGGACGACGCAGCGCCGCACCTGTGTCCGCCGGCCTCTCACGACGACGCCCGTCGGACTGGAGGCCGACGCCCTGGCGCCGTCAGGGTTCGACCCCGTCACGACCACGCGCAGCGTGCCACCGAGATGGCCCGCGTCCACGCGAACCGACGCGGCCTGAGCACCGGCGAGATCGCGGCACTCGACTCCCGCCGAGTTGCAGAGCTGCCACTGGTACGCGTACGTGATCGGCTGCGTACCCGTCCAGGTTCCCGTCGTCGAGTCAATGAAGTCACCCACCACCGCCCGGCCGAAGACCTGTGGCGCCGCGGTGTTCGCCGGCCCGCCCGGCCGGACGATCTGCGTGACGTCGGAGTACTCGGTGTACGAACCGGACACGTTCGTGCCGGTCACTTGCAGGAGCAGCCGGTTTCCGATGTCACTTGTCGTGACCGTGTAGCTCTGGCTCGTGGCACCCAGGATCGGCTCGCAGACGTCGATAGGCGCATCGCAGCGCCACCATGCGTAGGCGAACGTCGGAGAACCGATCCATGGACCCGGCGAGCCCGTCAGTGTCTGGCCTTCCCGTGCCACGCCACTGATCGTCGGATAGTCGAGCGCGTAGGGTCGTGGCGGGTTCCGGTTCCAGGTGAGCGTGAAGCCACCAGCTACCGTGCAGCACCCACCGACCGCAACGCTGTACGTCGTCCCGGCAGTGGCTTCGAACGCCGCGAGGCCGATGTCCTGGCACCCATCGCCGCTGGACGTGACATAGGCGAGGGACGCAAGGTCCGATCCGGTGTACACGGCGACCGCCGAGTAGAAGCCGTCGCCGCACGTCGTGAACGTGGCGGGCCCCGTCGACGGAGCAGTCCAGCGGTACCAGACCGAGTTCGAGACATCGCCGGGCTCGGATTCCTCGAACGACGCCCCGTCGTTCGTGCCTTCGACCGACCCCCCGTCGCCGCTGATGACGACGGCGTCGGCGAAGTCGTCGTTCGGCGGCGCGAGCCGGAGCTGGAGACTGAAGAGCCCGGTCGCCGCGTCCAGCCCGTCAACGGCGATGCGGTACGTCTCACCCTGGTCTGCGATGAACGTGATCGAGCTGTGGTGGTCGCAGACGTCGTCGTTGCTCGCGACCACAGTCAGTGCGTCCACCGCAGCGCCCGTATATGCGGCGAGCAGCGTGTCGAACTGGCTCCCGCAGGTGTCGATCGTGGTTTCGCCGCTCGCCGGGGCGGTCCAGCGGAACCACACGGACGCACCGCCGGGCTCGTCGGCGTGGTTGGGCTCGCCGGCTTCCTTCGTCGCGTCCTTGGTCGTGCCTGAGACAGCGTCCGAGCGGCCGCTCAGCTCGAGAGCCGCGGCGAACGAGTCGTTTGCAGGGGCCACTGCGCTCGCGCGCCCCGCCAGAGAGGCCGCTGCTATCGCGAGCACGATCACCGCGAGCGCGCGAGCGGCCCCTTGCTTGCTCACCATGACGTTCTCCTTTCAACGGTTCGGGACCGGCGAATCCGATCCCGCAGAGGCCGATCGACCTGCGGCTCGACCCGTTCGGGCCGCCAGTTGGGCTCGTGTCCCTCGGCGCGGAAGACCTCCACGACGTGGAGGTAGCGCTGCGCTTCTTCGGCCAACGTCATGGCGCGACGATGCGCCGCGAGCCTCACGCGGCGGTCACACGCCGCTCACACACGATGGGCACCAACCGCAAATGCGTCTATGCGTGGGTCGCCCAACGCGGTTCAATTCAAGAAATGACGAATGTTGAAATCCGGCTACTCGGGCCACTCGAGGTCGGCGTCGACGGTCGCCCCTTCGAAGTGCGCCGTCAGAAGCAGCGAGCCTTGCTCGCGCTCCTCGCGCTGCGCGCCGGAGAGGTCGTCCCGACGGATCGGCTCGTCGACGAGCTCTGGGGCGACGAACCGCCCAAGGCGGCCGTCGGCTCGCTCCAGAACTTCGTCTCCGACCTGCGCAAGACGCTCGGCGCTGACGTGCTCGTTACGCGCTCGCCCGGTTACGTGCTCAGCATCCCTCGGGATGCGGTCGACGTTCACCGCTTCGAGCGCATGGTCCGCGACGCCGGGAACGTAGCTCCGGAGCAGCGGGCGGCCAGCTTGCGGGAAGCGCTTGCGCTTTGGCGCGGGCCCGCTTTGGCGGACGTCCAGCTCGTGGACGCGATGGTGGCCGAGGCCGCCCGGCTCGAGGAATCGCGCCTGGCTGCGTGGGAGGACCGCTTGGAGGCGGAGCTCGAGCTCGGCCGCCAGTCCCAGGTGACCGGCGAGCTCGAATCCCTCGTCGCCAAGCATCCGCTCCGCGAGCGGCCTGTCAGGCTCCTGATGCTCGCGCTCTACCGCGGCGGGAGGCAGGCGGATGCGCTCGACGCCTACCGCCGCGCTCGCGAGACGCTCGTGGACGAGCTCGGCATCGATCCCTCGCCCGAGCTCCAGCGGCTCGAGCAGGCAATCCTGCGGCAGGACTCGGACCTCGACATCCAGGCGCCTCCGCTGAGGCGGGTGCCGCCCCGTGAGCCGGACCGCCGTAAGACGGTGACGATGCTGTTCGCCGACCTCGTCGACTCGACCGAGCTCGGCGCCCGGCTGGACCCCGAGGTGCTCCGGCGGGTCCTGGATCACTACTTCGAGATCGTGCGCGCGGCGATCGAGCGCCACGGCGGCGTCGTTGAGAAGTTCATCGGCGACGCGGCGATGGCGGTCTTCGGCATCCCGACGGTGCACGAGGACGATGCCCTCCGCGCCGTTCGAGCCGCGTGCGAGCTTCGGGAGGCACTCGCCGAGCCGAGCGAGGATCTCACCGGGCCGCACGGCATCCCGCTTCAGGTTCGAGTCGGAGTCAACACGGGTGAAGTGTTGGTTCGCTCTGCGGAGTTCGGCGAATCCTTCGCCACCGGGGCCGCGGTCAACGTCGCGGCGCGCCTCGAGCAGGCCGCGCTCCCCGGCGAGATCCTCATCGGTGAGGCGACATATCGGCTGGTGCAGCACACGGTCGAAAGCGAGCCTGTGGATCCCGTCGACCTTGGCGGCGCGCTGGGTCGTGCATCGGTTTTCCGGGTTGGCGGCGTCGGAGAAGCCGCCCCGCCTCTGGGCCGGGCCGCCCTCATCGGGCGGGAGGACGAGCTGGCCTGGCTCCAGGCCGCATTTGCAGGCGTGCAGGCCGAGCGCCGGAGCCGCGTCGTGACCGTGCTCGGCGAGGCCGGCGTCGGGAAGAGCCGGCTCGCTCGCGAGTTCGCGGTGAGCGCGGGAGAGCTGCCTCTCGTCGGCCGCTGCGTGTCGTACGGGGAGGGCGCGACGTTCCTGCCGCTCGCCCAGATCGTCCGAAAGGCGGTTCCCAAACGGCCCCGCACGGAGATTCTTGCGTTGCTGGAGGGTGACGACCAGGCCTCGTTGGTCGCGGAGCGTGTGACCCATCTCACGGAACCGGCCGATGGCGCCGCCTCGACCGGTGAGGTGTTCTGGGCGGTGCGCCGCTTCCTCGAGGCGCTGGCGCGCGAGCGACCGGTGCTTGTTCTGCTCGAGGACATCCACTGGGCCGAGCCCACGCTCCTCGACCTCATCGAATATCTCGATTCGTGGCCGGCGGAGGCACCGCTCCTCGTGCTTTGCCTCGCGCGCGGAGAGCTGCTCGAGGAGCGGCCCGGGTGGGGCTCGAAGAACGTTCTCGCCCTGGAGCCGCTGGCCGAAGCGCAGGCCGGCGCGCTCGTGGAGGAGGTCGCAGCTGCGGGCGTCGACGAGGAGGCGCGGACGCGGATCGTTCGGATCGCCGCCGGCAACCCGCTCTTCCTCGAGCAGCTACTCGCTTTCGCTCACGAGGTCGGACCCGGCGCGCTCGGGTCGGTTCCGCCGACGATCGAGGCACTGCTCGCCGCCCGACTCGAGCGACTCGATCCGGCCGAGCGCGCGCTCACCGAGCGCGCGGCCGTTGCGGGCCGAGACTTCTCACGTGGCGGGCTCCTCGCGCTGTCGCCCCCGGACGAGGTCGCTGGCCTTGATTCGCGGCTGAGGGCACTCGTCCGACGGGGTCTCGTCCGTGCCCTGCGTGGAGGCGACGACGACACGTATCGCTTCCACCACGTGCTGGTCCGCGACGTTGCCTACGCCGGTACGACGAAGGACGCACGGGCCGAGCTCCACGAACGCTTCGGCACCTGGCTTGAGCAACGAGGCAAAGCCGTGGACGAGATCGTGGGCTACCACCTCGAGCAGGCACATCGTTACCGCCAGGAGCTCGACCCCGGAGACCCGGGGGTCGTCGGTCTCGCGCAGCGCGCAGGTCGCGTCCTGGCCGCGGCCGGGATCGGCGCGTGGAAGCGGGCAGATGCCACGGCGGCGGTGAACCTGCTCGGCCGTGCAGCGTCGTTGCTCCCGGTCGCCGAGCCCCGACGGGCGGAGATCCTCTGCCAGCTCGGGATGGGCCTCGGCCAATTGGGCGACTCGACCGCCGCCGACGCCGCGTTCACCGAGGCGATCGACGAAGCCACCGCCGCAGGCGACCACGCGTCGGCGGCATGGGCGAGACTCGAGCTCGCGCGCGCACGATTACACCGGGGCGGCGACCCGGAAGAGCTCGTCGCTATGGCGCAGGAGGCGGCGCCGCTCTTCGAGGAAGCGGGAAACGAGTACGCCCTCGGCCGTGCGTGGCGTGCGCTCGGGTATGCCCGCGGCTCCATGCAGGGACGGTGCGCCGACTGGCTCGATGCCTCCGAGCGGGCTCTACCGTATTACCGGAGATCTGGGTGGTCCACCGTCGGCTGCCTGTCGGAGATCGCGTCGGCGCTGTACCACGGTCCCACGCCGGTACCGGAGGCGCAAGAGGGATGCGAGCGCCTGCTCGGGGAGGCGACCGATCGTCCGGGAAGAGCCCACGTCCTCGCATACCTCGGCGGTCTCCAGGCTTTCGAGGAGCGTGGAGACGACGCCCTTCGCCTCCTCGATGAAGCGGATACCATTTATCGCGACCTCCGGGACGATTACAGCCTGGCCAACACGAGCGGCCGGATCCGCGGTCGCGTCCACGCCCTGGCGGAGGAGCACGAGGCGGCGCAGGCGGCGTTCCGAACCTGCTGCGAGACGTTCGAGCGGATCGACGATGCCGCAGCGCTCGCGAGCGTTGCCGCCGAGCTCGGCGGCTCCCTCTGCGCCCAGGGCCGGATCGACGAGGCACGGGAGTGGAGCGCCGTTGCCGAGCGTCGCGCTCCCGCGGGGGACGTCATCGCGCAGTTCTCCTGGCGGATCCTGAAGGCAAGGCTTCTCGCGCACGACGATCGCCCGGCTGAAGCCGAGCCGCTGGCAATGGAGGCGCTGTCGCTCGTCATGCAGACCGATGCACTCACGCATCACGGCGACGTGCTGCTCGACGTCGCCACCGTCCTGACGGCGGCGAGTCGACCGGGGGAGGCTGCGGAACGCGTCCGGCAAGCGATCGACGTCTACGACCGCAAACAGAACGCCGCGTCGGCCCGCAACGCCCGTGCAAGGTTGGCGGCGGAAGTCATCTTGAACGCTCGGAGAGCCCCGTTCGGGGCTCTCTGAGTGGTCGCGTGCGTTTCGATCTACGGTCCCCCGCCGCCGCCGAGGTTCGCGAGCGACAGCGCCGCCGCGATGCTCGCCAGCATGATGATGAGCTGCTTGCGGATCACGTCTTGCCTCCCCTCCTGTGCTAGCCGTCCACTGACTAGCCAGGCTAGTAGGCAAGATATGAATATTCAAGTACTGTCTAATTAAGGCCTTGTAAAGATTAGACTGTTTCTGTTATAGTCCTGTCTATGACGCATAACGCAAAGACCGAGCTCGGCGGGCGGATCCGCGAGGCTCGGGCCTCGAAGGGGTGGAAGCAACGCGAGCTGGCGTCTGAGGTCGAGGTCGAGCCGATCACCGTCTCGCGCTGGGAGCGCGGGGCGACGACGCCGGATCTCGACGTCCTGCGACTGGTCGCCGAGGCGACCGGAAAGCCGCTCACCTACTTCGTCGCCGGCGAGACCGACCAAGCCGCGGCGTCGACCGCCGACGCCACGGCTGGCAAGCTCGAGGAGGCCGCGGACCGGCTGAATGCCGAGGCGGACAGGATCGCCGGCCTGCTCGACGAAGTGCGCGCCGAGCTAGCTCGTCTTCGCTGAGACGCGGATCATGAGCGCGTAGGCCGTCGCCGTCGGCGGTCGGTCGGCGGGATCCTTGGCCAGGCCGTGCCGCAGGGCGTCCCACAACGCAAGTGGCAGGTCGTCTCGGATGCCGCACGGATCCGGCGGCTCCTCGGTCAGGTGTGCAGCCGCGGCTTCCGCGAAGGGCCGCGAGCCGAACGGCGGCGAGCCGCAGACGCACTCGTAGAGCAGGCAGCCGAGGGAGTAGATGTCCGCGGCCGGGCTCGCCGGCTCACCGCGGATCACCTCGGGCGCGAGGTAGTCGAGCGTCCCGACGACACGCCCGGGAGCCGTGAGCACGCTGTCGGCGAGCCCGCGGGCGAGCCCGAAGTCGGTCAGCGCCGCGCCGTCGGCGCCGAGCATCACGTTGGACGGCTTGATGTCGCGATGGACGAGCCCGGCCTCGTGCAGCGTGTCCAGCCCGGTGCCGAGCTCGGCGGCGATCCGGACGAGCTGGGGGAGGGGGAGAGGACCGTCGCGCTCGAGCCGGTCGGCGAGCGTCTCGCCCTCGACGAAGCGCGAGGCCAGGTAGTGCAGGCCGTTCGCCTCGCCCGAGTCGACGACCTCGACGAGGTGCGGGTGGTCCAGCTGCGCGGCGATGCGGCCCTCCCGCTCGAAGCGGCGCCGAAAGGTCTCGTCTCCGGAGAGCTCGCGACGGAGGACCTTAAGCGCGGCGACACCGCCGGAGAGGCGATCCGCCCGGAAGACGATGCCCATGCCGCCCTCGCCGAGCGGCGCCACGAGCCGGTACGGCCCCAACCTGTCGCCCGGGTGGAGCTCCAGCGCAGCCGATCTCCCCATGGGCCGAGGATAGAGACGAGCGCAACAACCTGTTACAACCGATGCGGGATGGCCGTTGTCCCGCGTATCGGCACAGAGTTCGCCGGGTATCGGGTCGAGGCCTTGCTCGGACGCGGCGGGATGAGCGTCGTCTACCGCGCCGAGAACGCCCGACTCGGAAACAAGGTCGCGCTGAAGCTGACTCGCCGAGGAACTCGCGCACGACGAGAGCTTCCGGGAGCGGTTCGTCCGCGAGTCGCGGACGGCCGCGTCGCTCAATCACCCCAACATCATCCCGATCTACGACGCCGGCGACGAGGAAGGCGTCCTCTACATCGCGATGCGGTACGTCGAGAGCGACCTCAAGGCAGCTGCTGTCGCGCGAGGGGCCGCTCTCGCTCGCGAAGACGCCTTTCGGTCGTCGGCCAGGTCGGAAGCGCGCTCGACGCCGCCCACGCCCGCGGCCTGCTTCACCGCGACGTGAAGCCAGCGAACATCCTGCTCGACGCTGCATCCGAGCCGGCGGCGTCCCGCATCGCGTACCTGGCCGACTTCGGTCTGACGAAGCACCTCGAGTCGCGCAGCGGGATCACCGCGTCGGGCCAGTTCGTCGGGACGATCGACTACATGTCGCCGGAGCAGATCGAGGGCCGAGAAGTGGACGGGCGGACCGACATCTACTCGCTCGGCTGCGTTGCCTTCGAGTGTCTGGCAGGGCTCGACTCCCTTCCGGCGCGAGACCGAGGTGGCCGTGCTGTGGGCGCACATGCGGGACGAGCCGCCGCCGCTCTGACCGAGGTGCGGTCCGGAGCTGCCGGAGAGGTCGACGTCGTCCTTGCGAAGGCGGTGGCGAAGTCGGCCGGAGGAGCGCTACGCGACCTGCGCCGACCTCTCAGCCGATCTCCGGGCCGCGCTCGAGGGGACGCCGTCCGACCTCACACGCGCTGTCGCGCCGCCTCCTGACGAGAACCGGACTCGTGCCGGGTCGGCGCCTCCAGCCGTACGTAAGAGCCGCTCGCGCCTCCTTCTTCCACTGGCGATCTTCTTGCGCTGGTTCTCGCCGGCGCGCTGGGCGCCTTCGGCTACGAGCTCGGATTCGTGAGCCGGGGACGCGGTTCGTGGAGGTCGCGAGCGGCCGCGCGCCGCTCGACCGGACGCTTCTCGCGCTGGTGCCAGCACCGATTCAGGGCTCTTGCGAGGCGAAGGAACGGCTGACTGCCGACTTCGAATCGAGCCTCGTGTGTCGGCTCGGCGGCCGGTCCTCACGCGCGTGGAATACAACAAGGCGGAGTCGGGCGAGAAGATGGCCCAGCACTTCGAGCGCCGTGTTCTTGGCGAGGAGATCCTTCTCTCCGGCGAACTGTTCAGGCCGGTGCGCCATTGCGGCGTGCCTCCGGCCCTGGGGGACTGGCGTCGCACCTCGGCGCGTGCGGGGCACGAGCCGGTTCAGGGTGACGAATCGCCGAACGGAAGGTTCATCTGCTACCGGCGCGGCGGCTGGGCGGCGGTCGAGTGGACCGACCGAGACCATGACGTCTACTCAGTCGCTTACGGGCCGGATATGGGCCGTCTCTACGACTGGTGGAAGCGCAGGGCGGGGCCGCTGCCGGCCGACTAGTCCTCGCCCTGCTCCAGCTCGTTGGCCTTCGCACACAGCGCCGCGAAGCCGGCCTGGAGGAAGTCGTTCGCCGCGCCCGCGGCAAGAGTCCACGTGAGCGCGCGGCCGAAGCGCGGGCTCAGCATCTGCGTCGAGGCCAGGCCGGCTGCGCTCCAGGTTCCCACGCAGCGCGTGCAGAGGACGAGCTCGCCGAGCGCCCGCTGGAAGCCCTCGCCGGCCGGCCGCTCCTCCTCGCCCAGCCCGGTCTCGCCCTCGACGAACGGCTCCCGGATGAAGCTCGCGACCTTCTCCCGCGAGAGGGTCCGAGAAGCCTTGAAGGTCGCCGCCGAGAGAGCCACGAGGTCGAGCGCCGACGCCGGCGGCGACCTCCGAGAGAGCGCCGCTACGGCGCCCAGGCCGGCGACCAGGGTGCCGGCGATCGCGGCGTAGGCCTCGTAGGGCGGTCTCTCGGTCTGCACGGCCACCGGAGCTAGCCTTCCCCGCAATGCCCGAGTTCAAGACATCGGACGCCTACCGGCCGACCGCCGACCAGCCGAAGGCGATCGAGACGATCGCCGACGGCCTGAACGCGGGCGATCGATTCCAGACGCTGCTCGGCGCCACCGGCACCGGCAAGACGGCCACGATGGCGTGGACGATCGAGCAGGTGCAGAAGCCCACGCTCGTGATCGCCCACAACAAGACGCTGGCGGCGCAGCTCTGCAACGAGTTCCGGGAGTTCTTCCCGGAGAACGCCGTCGAGTACTTCGTCTCCTACTACGACTACTACCAGCCCGAGGCGTACGTCCCTCAGGCCGACCTCTACATCGAGAAGGACTCGTCCCGGAACGACGACATCGACCGGCTGCGCCACTCGGCGACCTCGTCGCTCCTGTCCACGACGGGACACGATCGTCGTCGCCTCGGTCTCGGCGATCTACGGCCTCGGCTCACCGGAGGAGTACGAGAGCAGGCTCGTGACGCTCGCGGTCGGCGAGGAGACCGACCGGGACCTGATGCTCCGCAAGCTGATCGACATCCACTACACGCGGAACGACGCGTTCCTCGGGCGCGGGCGGTTCCGCGTCAAGGGCGACGTGATCGAGATCCAGCCGGCCTACGAGGAGTCCGCGTACCGGATCTCGATGTTCGGCGACGAGGTCGAGGAGATCACCCATTTCGACCCGCTCACGGGCGAGGTCTTCGGGAAGCTCGAGCACCTGAACATCTTCCCGGCGACCCAGTACGTGACCTCGAAGCCGACGATCGAGCGGGCGGTCGACGACATCCGGCACGAGCTGGAGGAGCAGGTGCGGACCTTCGAGTCGGAGGGCCGGATGCTCGAGGCCCACAGGATCCGCCAGCGAACCGAATACGACGTCGAGATGATGGTCGAGCTCGGCTTCTGCAACGGGATCGAGAACTACTCCCGGATCCTCGACGGGCGGCCGCCGGGCTCGGCGCCGTACACGCTGATCGACTACTTCCCGTCCGACTTCGTCGTCTTCATCGACGAGTCGCACCAGACGGTGCCGCAGATCGGCGGCATGTACGAGGGCGACCGGTCCCGGAAGCAGACGCTCGTGGACTTCGGGTTCCGGCTCCCGTCCGCGCTCGACAACCGCCCGCTCCGGTTCGACGAGTTCCTCGCCAAGGTGCCGCAGATGGTCTTCGTCTCGGCGACGCCCGGCGCGTACGAGCTCCGGCACTCGACACGCGTGGCCGAGCAGCTCGTCCGCCCGACCGGGATCGTCGATCCCGAGGTCGAGCTGCGGGCGACGAAGAACCAGATCGACGACCTGCTGAACGAGATCCGCCGCCGTGAGGAGCTGGGGGAGAGGACGCTCGTCACGACGCTGACGAAGAAGATGGCCGAGGACCTCACTGACTACCTGCTCGAGTCAGGGGTCCGCGCGCGCTACCTCCACTCCGAGATCGACACGCTGGACCGGATCACGCTGATCCGGGAGCTGCGCCTCGGCGAGTACGACGTCCTCGTCGGCGTGAACCTGCTCCGCGAGGGGCTCGACCTTCCCGAGGTCTCGCTCATCGCGATCCTCGACGCCGACAAGGAAGGGTTCCTGCGCGGCAAGACTGCGCTGATCCAGACGATCGGTCGGGCGGCGCGGAACACGAACGGCAAGGTCGTCATGTACGCGGACAAGCAGACCGAGGCGATCAAGGGCGCCCTCGAGGAGACCGACCGCCGCCGGGCAGTCCAGCTCGCCTACAACGAGGAGCACGGGATCACGCCGGAGTCGATCATCAAGGGCGTCTCCGACATCGCCGAGTTCCTTGCGCTCGAGGCGCCCACGGTGCCGAAGGGGCGGCGGCGGCGAGGCGCCCAGAAGGTCGACGCGATGCCGCCGAGCGAGCTCCAGAAGCTGATCGTGACCCTCGAGGAGGAGATGTTCGCGGCCGCGGACGACCTCCGGTTCGAGTACGCGGCGAAGCTGCGGGACGAGATCAAGGAGCTCCGGCGCGAGCTGCAGGCCGCCGAAGCCGCGGCCTAGGGCTCAGACACGTAGAGGAACGAGATGCACATCTCGTCCGAGGAATCCTCGCCCCAGGTGCGCGCGACCTTCGTGCGGTTTCCGTGATCGCATCGCAGCAGCAGCTTGTCGCCCGGCTGGAAACGCACGGGCTGGGCGAGGTGGTACTCGCGCTGCCAGTGGAACTGCCAGCGCGGGATGAACACGAGCACCTCGCGCTCGCCTGAGGCGCGCTGCACCGTCACTCGTGTCTCCAGGCCGAGCTTGTGCATGTGCGGCAGCACCGAGTGGATCCGGAAGCCGTTCGGGAAGTCCATGCCGGCGAGGATCCGGAACAGATCGCGGGGCTCGGCCAGGAAGGTGTGCCGGACGCGCTTCCTGCCCGCCGGGATCGCAAAGCTGCGCGGGCTCAGAACCCAGCCGGCGTCCACGAAGGGCGCGTAGACGGCGCGACGCTCGACGCTCGAATCGAGCTTCAGCTCGACGGTCGACCGGTCGAGTCGTACCGTCTCGACGGACTCGAGGTTGTAGTGCACCTGGAGCACGAGGCGCGAGCCGGGCGCGACCTGGATGCCCGTCCCGCGGGCGAAGTCGCTGCCGAACGACCCGGGCACCCAGCCGGCGAGAAACTGGAAGCGGAGCCCCTGCCGGCCGGTGGCGCTGGGCCCGCCGTAGCAGCCGTAGCCCGGTCGAGCGTCCGCCGATTCCCAGCCGGCGAGCATCCCTGAGCTTCCCGGCGCGGCGAGGTAGACGATGATGTGGTGCACCTGGTTGGGCCGGCCGGGGCGCAGGTTGAAGCCGGTGACGTAGGTCTCGCGGTCAGGCGTCCAGGGGAGCACGAAGCACCGATAGTCGTCGCCGCCCGGCCGGCGCTGCGGGCGATATGCGGCCGGCATGGGCGTCCGGACGTCGACGCGCGTGAGGCGCGGCGAGACCGAGGGCAGAGCCGGTCCGGGCCGTGACGCCTCGCCTCTCGGTGCCCGTCGGGCGGCCCAGCGTGTGATCGTGTCGATCTGGCCGTTCGTGAGCGAAGGGTCGTAGAGATAGCGGCGCACCCGGGAGTCCGCGTGCCACGGCGGCATCGCGCGGCTCTTCACGGCGGCGGCGATCGCGTCGCGGTAGCGGTACGCGTCCTTGTAGCCGCGTAAGCGCGAAGGGCGCGATCCCGCCGGCGTAGTGACACCCGGAGCAGCGCGAGTCGAGGATCGGCTTGACGTCCTGGAAGTACGTCGGCCTCGCCGGCGCCGCATGGCCGAAGCCGACTACGCCCACCGCGATCGTGGCCACGAGCCCGCCGACGACGATCGCAGCCAGTCTCCGCACAGTCGAAGATTAACGCCCTTTTCACCAGGTTCTCCCTTCATGTTTGCCCCGCTTCGGCGTAGGATCGTGCCGTTCACATTTCAGGGGAACGAGGGAGAGGAGCATCGTGAAGAGATTCAGTCGCGCAGGCGCGGCCATACTCGCGCTTGCAACGCTCGGGACGCTCGTCTTTGCCGGTTCGTCGGCGGGGCACCGCGGCCCGTGGTACGCCGCCAAGGGGTCGATCAAGAAGTTCCACCATGGCGACGCGGGAGCCGAGCGGTCGAAGAAGGCGATCCTGTTCTCGTCTGACGGTATGCGGCCCGATCTGATGGAGCGCTACGCCGCCAAGGGAATCATGCCCACCTTCAAGGATCTGTTGAAGAGAGGCGTGGCAGGCGACAACGGGCTGCTGCAGGGCTTCCCGCCGAACACCGGCGTGGGGTGGCACACACTCGCGACGGGCACCTGGCCCGGCGAGCACGGTTCGACGAACAACACCTTCCACCGCACCGGCGACGCCTTCAACAACACCACCAGCTTCGCGACGCCGGGCATCCTCCAGGCAGACACGCTGCTCCAGTCCGCCGAGCGGGCCGGCAAGACGGTCGTCGCCGTCGAGTGGGTCGCGGCCCGCGGGCTCGTTCCCGCGCTCCAGGGCCCTGTCGTCGACTTCCGGACCTTCATCGGAGGCCGTGGGATCGCCCTCAACTTCGATCTCCCCGGACAGCCCGCGCTGGCACAGAGCTTCGGTGTCCAGTACCAGCGTCAGGAGCTCGCCGCGGCGGCCGGATGGACGAACGTTCCGGCCTCGTTCAGCCCCGCGAAGCAGGCGACCTTCACGCATAACAACGCCCAGATTCCGGGCAACGGCGTCTGGGACGTCTACATCTACGACTCGACGAACAACGGCACGGTCAACTACGACCGCGTCCTGATCGTCAACAGCGCGGACGCCAAGGACGGAACCAAGGCCGTCGCCAACCTCGGACGCGGCGACTGGGCCGACGCGAAGCTGACGCTCGCCACCGGCGGGCTCGCCGGAAAGACGGCCGGCTTCTACACGAAGCTGATCGACCTCTCGAACGACGCGTCGCGGTTCCGCATCTACTTCACCTCGGTCCAGCGCGTGAACGCGACCTACAACGCGCTCGGGCCGGCCGGCTCGGACGCGTTCGCCGAGAAGCTCGCCCGCGACTTCCCGACGTCGACCGCGGCCGACTTCGCGCCGCTCGAGGCGCTGATCGTGGACGAGGACACCTACGTCGAGCAGGGCCTGAAGTGGGCCGACTCGCACTTCGCGTACCTCGAGTACATCTTCGGCCCGCTGGGCGTCGAGGCGGACATGCTCTTCCTCGGGACTCCGATCACGGACGAGTTCCAGCACCAGTTCGCGGGGCTGCTCGTGCCGAAGGACATCGACGGGCGGCCGAACCCGTACTACGACAACGTCGACGGCATGGGCTCGAGGGACGGCCGCCTCGACGAGCGCGAGGGCTACATCCGCGCTGCGTACCACGAGGCGGACGCGACGGTCGCCCTCGGGCGGAAGCTGATGGGGAAGAAGGACACGACGGTGATGGCGAGCTCCGACCACGGCTTCGCGCCGCAGTGGCTCGCGATCAACGCGCGGAAGATCCTCTTCGACGCCAAGGTGACGAACACGGTCACCGGTGCGCAGGTCTCGCTGCACCCGAGCGGCAACCCGGCCCTCGTCCCGCCGGCGCCGAGCCCGCTCAGCAACTGCCGGAACGGCGACCCTGGAGACCTGGCGAAGGCCTGCTGGGCCGGCGGAACCGTGCAGATCTATGTCAACCCGACCCTGCCGGCCGGCATCACGTACGAGGCCGTCCGGACCGCGGCCCGGAACGCCTTCGCGAACCTGACCGATCCGGGCGTCGCCGGACAGCGGCCGAGCTCGACGAACGCGCAGGTGATCGCGAGGATCATGAACAAGGAGGAGCTGCGGAACGTCGACGGGACGGACGCCCTGCATCCGAACCGGAGCGGCGACGTCGTCGTCGTCTCGCGGCCGCCGTACCAGTTCGACGCTGCGACAAACAACCAGAACATCGCGTTCTCGCAGTTCTTCGGCCAGCACGGCTACCTGCCGAACCTGGTCAATCTGAAGCGCGACGTGAACATGCACGGCACGTTTGTCGCGGCCGGCCCGGGGATCCGGGACCGCAAGGACATCAAGGGCGTCCGTGCGATCGACGTGGCCCCGACGCTCGCCTTCGTGCTGGGGATCCCGGCGCCGCAGAACGCGCGCGGCAGGATCCTCTACGACATCGTCACGAAGACGGACGATCTCCGTGAGCTGACGATCCTCCAGGTCAGCGACTGGCACGGGCAGATTCCGCCGCTCGCGGAGGCGGCCGACTCCGTCGGACCGACCTTCGGGGTCGGCGGCGCGGCGTTCCTGAAGCCGTGGTTCGACCTCTACCGCAAGGAGGCCGAGCGGAACAGTCACATCACGGTTGCCGCCGGTGACTCGATTGGTGCGACACCGCCGATTTCCGCCTTCTTCGGCGACCGGCCGGCGATCGAGATGATGAACGCGATGGGCTTCGGGGCGGACGGCCTCGGAAACCACAACTTCGACGTCAACGAGGCGTACATGCGAGGGACGATCGCGCCGCTCGCGAACTTCCCGTACCTGTCGTCGAACGTTGTCGATGCCGCGGGGAACACGCCCGCGGAGTGGCAGAAGTCGAAGCTCTTCCGCTTCGGCGGAGATCTCGATCTCGCACTGATCGGGTTCACGAACGACGACGCGCAGCTGCTTACGCGGCCGGGCGCTTGGGGCCCGTTCAACATCGCGAACTCGACCAGCTCGGTGAACGCCGAGATCGAGAAGTACCTTCGCCGCGGCAAGCGCGAGCGGGCCGAGGTCATCGTCGCGATGGGCCACCTCGGTGCCACCGCCGGGTCGCTGACTGCGCCCACGGGGCCTGCAGTGGACCTGGCGGACGCCGCCGGCATCCAGCGGCTCGACGCCGTGGTCGCCGACCACACGGACCAGCAGGCGCTGTCGTTCCGGCCGAACGGCGTGCTCCTGACCGAGAACCGCAGCAAGGGGCTCCGGTTCACACGGTTGCGCCTCGTGGCGGACCCCGATCAGAACAAGGTCGTCTACAAGACGGCCGACTTCCACCGGCCGTGGAACATCGGCGTGACCCCAGATCCGGCGATCCAGGGACGGATCAACCAGCTCAACGCCGACCTGGCGCCGATCCTGGGCCTCGAGATCGGAAAGTCGAGCGTGGCCGTGCCTCGCGCCGACAAGTGCGGACGACCCGACGGGCGCCTGTGCGAGTCCCGGGTCGGCAACGTCGTTACGGACTCGATGAGGACGACGTACCTGACTGACTTCGCGTTGACGAACTCGGGCGGGCTGCGTGCCGACCTGACGTGCCCGGCGGCCGACCTGGCCGACGACTTCTGCCCGGCCTACTCCACCGGCCCGCCGCCGTTCTCGATCACGCGCGGCTCGGTGCTCGGCGTTCTGCCGTTCGGAAACATCGTGGTGACGCTCTCGCTGAACGGCGCTGAGCTGAAGACGATGCTCGAGAACGGCGTGTCGCAGATGCCGGCCGCGAACGGGCGGTTCCCGCAGGTGTCGGGCCTCTGCTTCACGTACGACATCCAGCAGGCGGCCGGTAGCCGTGTCACGGGCGCGGTACGCCAGGCGTCCGACGGCTCTTGTACTGGGGCGCCGATCGACCTGACGGCGGCCTCGACGTACAGCATGGCCGAGAACGACTTCATCGCGGACGGCGGCGACGGGTATCCCGTCTTCCGGCCGCGGATGACGACGCGGGAGATCATGGACGAGGCGCTCGCCGACTACATCGGCGCCAACTCGCCCATCGCCGCGCCGCTGCAGAACCGGATCGTGTGCGCGGACAGCAACCCGGCGGCTCCGCCGGTCTGCCCGACGATCCTGCCGTAGTCAGCATGGACGAGGGAGCCCGTCGCTTCGGCGGCGGGCTCCCTTACTCTCCCGCCGTGACGCTTGGCGACGTCCTCGCGATTCTCCTCACCGGCCTCGTCGTCGGCGCGCTCGGGCGGCTCGCGGTCCCGGGCCGCGACCCGATGCCGCTGTGGCTGACGGTCCTGATCGGGATCACGGGCTCGGTCGCCGGCGGGATGGTCGCGATCGGCCTCGGGTTCGGGATCGGCGGCATCTTCGTCCTCTCCGTGCTCGCCGCGACCCTGCTGGTGATCGCCTACCGGCGCATCGTGCAGAAGCGCACGGTCACGGGGCCCGGTTCGCGCTTGTAGCGTTTCCCTGTCGCCACCTCAGGGAACGCCGTCGGCGTACACACCCCCGCAAAGGAGACGACATGGGCATCATCGCGTTCATCATCCTCGGCCTTCTGGCCGGCTGGATCGCCAAGGCACTCCTGCCTGGAGACGACCCCGGCGGGATCATCATCACCACCATCATCGGCGTGGTCGGCGCAATCCTGGGAGGATTCCTCGCCGCGGCGCTGTTCGGCGCAGATCCGATGGATGAGTTCTTCGACATCTCGAGCTGGTTGACCGCGATCGTCGGAGCCATGATCCTGCTCGTGATCTACCGAATGGTCGCCGGTGGCACTCGGCGAACGGTCACGTAGGGCAACCAGAAGGAGGAAGCGTTGGGCGGAATCGGTCTTGGCGGGATCCTGGTCATCGTGGGGATCATCCTCGCCATCATCTGGAATCTCTGGATCGGGATCATCATCGCGCTGATCGGGCTCATCGCCTTCGGCGGATTCGCAAGGGGCCGCTGGTACTGATCAGCTCCTAGGTGGGAGCCGGCTGGGCGGCGAGCGGCCCGCGCCCTCGCGGAAAGCGGCGGAGCGCGGAAAGCCCCCAGTCGTCCTCCCGCCAGATGTACGTCTCCACCGTCAGCGCGTCGTCGTCGTACTCGTAGACGAGCAGGCCGCGCGCCTCGCCTCGGCGGTCGGGCCTCGGCTGGCCCAGGCCGGGTGCGATCGAGACCGTGACCCCGCGGATGTCGCCGGTCACGACCTCGAACTCGTGCCGCTCGCTGATCGCGGCCTGGTGGATGTGGCCGGCGAGGATCAACTCGGCGCCCGCGTCGACGAGCGCTGCGAGCACCCTGCTGCGCTTGGCCACGGGCTTCTTGCGCGAGCGCCACGGTGCGCCCAGGAGGTGATGGTGGAGGACGACGATCCGGAGGGCCTGGGGCGGGGCTTGTGCGAGCAGCTCGGCGGCATCGCGGAGCTGGGCGCTGCGGAGCCGGCCAGACTGGTGGAGCCACGGTCGGACCGAGTTCAGCCCGACGACGAAGAGCGTGTCGGACCGGTAGACGGGCTCCGTCGTCTCCCAGTGGCGCTCGAACTGGGCCCACGTCCTGGTGAATCGTGCGATCGGCGTGTAGGGGATGTCGTGGTTCCCGGGCACCGTGAAGACGGGCCGGTCGAGGCCGCGCAGGAAGTCCGCCGCGCGGTCGTGCTGCTCGGCGCGCCCGCGGTGCGTCAGGTCGCCGCTCGCGATGATCAGCTCCGGGTCGACCCGGCCGATCAGCGCCTCGAGGCCCGGTTCGAGCCGTGGGTCGCTATGGCTTCCGAAATGCAGGTCGGAAAGGTGCAGAACTCGTATCCGCTGCCCGGCCACGGCCGGGGCAGGCTATACACTCAGATTCGTGGTCGATGAGCCCACCGAGATCTTCGACGACCTCTATCTCGGGCTGCGAGCGGGCGGTGCGCTGCGCAAGAAGCGGCGCGGAGAGCCGCTGACGAGCGACGAGGAGGAGGCGCTCGGGCGGTGGCAGCGCCTCTCGAAGGTTCGCAAGGCTGTGACGCTCGGGGCCTTCACGCTCGGGACGTTCGGGCTCGGGTTCACGATCGGCGGCCTCATCTTCGGCAAGTGGCGTAGGGCGTAGCTCGGTTGGCGCGGCGGCGCGCCCGCCGCCTGTTTCTCGCCACGGCGAGTGTCAGACACTCGTCATGCCCAGATTGGACTCGACCTGATTGGACTCCTCTCGTCCGGCCACCAGGAGTGTCAGACACTCGTCACGTCCGGCGCAGCCATGGCGGGCCAGGACCTTCAGCGGCTCTCCACGTCCTGGGCGGGGAAGAGGACTGTCGGAACGTCTTCCTCGGCCGGGTTCTTGTTCCGCACGATCACGTCGAAAAGCGTGGCGACGACGGCCGCGAGCGGAATCGCCAGCAGGACCGCGAACTCGCCGAACAGCAGCGCCGCGGCCGCGACCGAGACGAGCACGACGAGCGGCGAGAGCCCGACGGCGTCCCCGAGCACACGCGGGATCACGAGGTAGTCCTCCAGCAGGCGGACGACCAGGACGGCGATGCCCGCGGCGATGCCCACGCCGACCGACACCGTGAGGCCCACGCCCACCGCGAGCGCGCCGGCGATGAGCGGCCCGATGACCGGGACAATCTCGACGATTCCGGCGAAGATCGCGATCAGCAGCCAGAACGGCAGCCCGATCGCCCAGAAGCAGATCGAGAGCACGGTGGCGACGAGGGTGATCAGCAGCGCCTGGCCGCGCACGTACGCACCGAGCTTGAGGTCGATGAGGTCCCAGGTGTCGCGGACGAGCTTTCGGTGACGCTGGGGGAGGAGTGAGGTGACGAAGCGGACCGCGTCGTCCCGCTCGAAGATCCAGTAGGCGGCAGAGGCGAAGACGAAGAGGATGCCGACCGCGATCTCGACGCCGAGCAGCGTGACCTCGAGCGCCGGGTCGACGATCTCTTCGGGCCGCGGAAGCCGCTCGAGGCGGCGATCGAGCCAAGTGAGGAGTTGCCCCTTCAGGCCGGTTTCGTCCTCAGAGTCGCCGATCGCACGCTGCACCTGGTTCACCGCGCGCGGGACCACGGCCCAGAGGAGGAGCCCGAGCGCCGCGATGAGCGCGGCGTAGTGGAGGAGGACGGCCGCGCCGCGCGGGAAGCCGCGGCGGCGGAGGGCCTCGACTCCCGGGCGCATCGCTGCGGCGACCGTGAACGCCAGGAAGAGCAGCGCGAGCAGGATCTTCAGCTTCCACAGGGCCAGGGCGCCGACGACGACCCCGAGGACGACCATGGAGGCGACGAAGGCGCGGCGGGCGGTGTTGCTCATGGGTCCTGGTGTTCCGCTCCTTGTGTGGAAGGAAACGTCCGGGCGGGCGGCGAAGCCGCGGGCGTGATCGTCGACCGCGACGAAGAGGTTTGCCTGGAGGCCCGGCGCCACGGGATCGTGCTCGCGCGGCCGCTCTTCTGGGCCGTTGTCCTGTCGGGGATCGGGGGTGTGGTGTCGACCGCTCCGCGGCCCTTCTCCGTCGCCGGGGCGCCTCTCATCGTCCTCGGCGCACTCATCGCGCTGCGGGCCGTGTGGAAGTGGGAGCGGACTCGCGTCGTCGTGACGACCGACAAGGTCTGCGTCATCGGCGGAACGTGGCGGCGCCGGGCGCGTTCGGTTCGGCTCGCAGGACTCGACGCCGTCGAGCTCGAGCAGACGCTCGTCGGCCAGCTCCTCGGCTACGGGACGGTCATCGTGGGCCCCATGGCCCTCGACCACGTCCCGAAGCCAAAGAGCGTCTACCGCCTCGTAGAACGCCTAGCCGGCTAGCGCCGTGGCCCTTCGGGCCACGGCGAGTGTCTGACACTCCGCGTGGCACGCGAAGTCGTGTCTTAAGTGGAGAGGAAGTGAGCCGGCCGGCGGAGGGTGGTCGCCGGAGCCGTAGGGTCGATGCGTTGGCCCGAATCCTGCGCACCCAGCTGCCGGACGGCTACTTCCACCTGACGGCGAACGCGGTCCATGAGGCCCTGTTGTTCTGCGACGGGGACGACTACCGGGCGTTCATTGCGCTGCTCAAGCAAGGCGTCAGGCGCTGGAGCATCGGGCTCCACGCCTACTGCCTGATGGGCACGCACTACCACGCCCTCGTCGAGGCCCGGATCGAGGACCTCTCGCCGGCGGTTCAGTGGTTCCAAAGCCACTACGCGCGAGAGCACAACGCCCGCTTCGGCCGCAAGGGCGCGCTCTTCCG
The DNA here is from genome assembly GCA_963782765.1 of uncultured Actinomycetes bacterium. Taxonomy (GTDB): domain Bacteria; phylum Actinomycetota; class Thermoleophilia; order Gaiellales; family Gaiellaceae; genus JACDAN01. Next base: position 28,253 of record CAWALC010000003.1, on the reverse strand, counting down.
CCAGCGGTTCTCCTCGTGGGTCATCCACGACGAGGAGCACTACGAGAACACGCTCGAGTACATCGTCATGAACCCGGTGCGCGCCGGACTCGTCAGCGACCCGAAGGACTGGCCCTGGACCGCCGTCCGACGCGAAAGCGAACATCTGTTCCCCCATGACCGCACGGCTAAACTGGCCTGTTATGGCTCACGACGAGCTCGTCGTTCACGGCGCCCGGGAGCACAACCTCAAGGACATCACCGTCCGCCTCCCACGGCACAAGCTGATCTGCGTCACCGGCCTCTCGGGCTCCGGGAAGTCGAGCCTCGCCTTCGACACGATCTACGCGGAGGGCCAGCGCCGCTATGTGGAGTCCCTCTCGGCGTACGCCCGCCAGTTCCTCCAGATGATGGAGAAGCCGGACGTGGACTCGATCGACGGCCTCAGCCCGGCAATCTCCATCGACCAGAAGACGACCAGCCGCAACCCGCGATCCACCGTGGGCACGGTCACGGAGATCTACGACTACCTGCGCCTGCTCTACGCGCGGGTCGGCAGGCCGCACTGCCCGATCTGCGGCCGCCCGATCGCCGGCCAGTCGATCGAGGCGATCGTCGACCAGATCCTCCAGCTCCCGGAGGGCACCCGGTTCACCGTCAACGCGCCGGTCGTCCGCGACCGCAAGGGCGAGTACCGCGAGCTTCTGGACGAGCTCCGCCGCGACGGCTTCACCCGCGTCAAGGTGGACGGCGAGCAGCGCCTCCTCGAGGAGGAGATCACCCTCGACAAGAAGTTCAAGCACACGATCGAGGTCGTGGTCGACCGCCTCCGGATGAAGGCGGAGCTCCGCTCCAGGCTCTTCCAGTCCGTCGAGACCGCCGTCAACCTCGCCGAAGGTCTGGTCGTCATCGACCTGCTCGACGAGGAGAAGGAGCTGACGTTCTCCGAGCGCTTCGCCTGCCCCGAACACGGCGTCTCGCTGCCCGAGCTCCAGCCCCGCATCTTCTCCTTCAACTCGCCCCACGGCGCCTGCCCCCGCTGCACGGGTCTCGGCGCACAGCAAGAGATCGATCCCGACCTGCTCGTCCCCGACCCAACCGTCCCGCTCGCCGAGGCGCTCGTCCCGCTGAACGGGAACTGGTACGAGGCGGTCATCCAGGCGATCGCGGACCGCTACGAGATCGACCTGGACACGCCCTGGCAGGACCTCACCGAGGAGCAGCAGGGCCTCTTCCTCCACGGCACGAAGGGCGAGCGGATCTACGTCAGCTACCGGAACCGGATGGGCCGGAAGCGGTCGTACATGCTCGCCTTCGAAGGCCTCGTTTCGAACCTCCAGCGCCGGTACCGCGAGACCGACTCGTCCTCGATGCGCGAGCGGATCGAGGAGTACATGAGCTTCCGGCCGTGCCCCGAGTGCAACGGTGCCCGCCTCAAGCCCGAGGTGCTGGCAGTCACCGTCGGCGGCAGCAACATCCACGAGTTCACGAAGATGTCCGTGACCCGCGCGCTCGCGTTCCTGGACGAGCTCGACCTGACGCAGACGGAGCAACTGATCGGCGCGCGGATCGTGAAGGAGATTCGCGAGCGCCTGACCTTCCTGGACAACGTCGGCGTCGGCTACCTCCAGCTCGACCGCGCTTCGGCGACGCTCTCCGGCGGCGAGGCGCAGCGGCTCCGGCTCGCAACGCAGATCGGGAGCCAGCTCGTCGGTGTCCTGTACATCCTCGACGAGCCGTCGATCGGGCTCCACCAGCGCGACAACGGGAAGCTGATCACGACGCTCGACCGGCTCCGCGACCTCGGCAACACGGTGCTCGTCGTCGAGCACGACGAGCAGATGATGCGCGCGGCCGACTGGCTCGTGGACATGGGCCCGGGTGCCGGCGAGCACGGCGGCTACGTCGTCGCGGAAGGGCCTGCGCCCAAGGTCGAGCGCAACGCGAAGTCGATCACGGGCCAGTTCCTCTCCGGCGCGCGCGAGATCGCCGTTCCCGAGCGGCGCACGGACGACCTCGGCTCGTTCTGGGTTCGCGGAGCCTCCCAGCACAACCTCAAGGGAATCGACGTCGAGTTCCCGGTCGGGAAACTCGTCTGCGTCACGGGCGTGTCCGGCTCGGGCAAGTCCACGCTCGTCAACGAAATCGTCTTCAAGGCGCTCGCGAACCGGCTGAACCGGCTGCGAGTGAAACCCGGTGAGCACGTCGGCTGCGAGGGGATCGAGTGCTTCGACAAGGTGATCGACATCGACCAGTCGCCGATCGGCCGGACACCGAGGTCGAACCCCGCTACCTACACGAAGCTGTTCGACCATATCCGCGAGCTCTACTCGATGACGCCCGAGGCAAAGGTGCGCGGCTACAAGCCGGGCCGCTTCTCGTTCAACGTCCGCGGCGGGCGGTGCGAGACCTGCAAGGGCGACGGCACGATCAAGATCGAGATGCACTTCCTGCCCGATGTCTATGTCCCGTGCGAGACGTGTCACGGGCGGCGCTACAACCGCGAGACGCTCGAGGTGCGCTTCAAGGGCAAGTCGATCGCGGACGTGCTCGAGATGTCGGTCGAGGAGGCGCTGCAGTTCTTCGCCAAGATCCCGAAGCTGCGCCGGAGGCTCCAGACGCTGCACGACGTCGGGCTCGACTACATCAAGCTCGGCCAGCCGGCGACGACGCTGTCGGGCGGCGAGGCGCAGCGCGTCAAGCTCGCATCCGAGCTCTCGAAGGTTGCGACCGGGAGGACGCTCTACATCCTCGACGAGCCCACGACAGGGCTCCATTTCGCCGACATCGAGAAGCTGCTCGAGGTGCTCCAGCGACTCGTGGACAACGGCAACACTGTGCTCGTGATCGAGCACAACCTGGACGTGATCAAGCAGGCAGACTGGCTCGTCGACCTCGGGCCCGAAGGCGGCGAGGCGGGCGGCGAGGTGCTCGCGACCGGCACGCCGGAGCAGGTCGCCGCCGTCGACGAGTCCTACACCGGGCAGTTCCTGCGCGAGGTTCTCCCCGCCTTTGCCGCAGCCGCTGCCTAGCGTCCTGGCGCGCTACACGGCGCCCGAGGAGCAGATCTACCTCAGGACCCACGTGCAGCGGTACGAGCGCCTGCTAGAGCTCGTTCGCACGCTTGCGCCGACACGGCTCCTGGTCGTGGGGCCGAGCTACGAGACCGTGCTGCTGCGTGACGCCTTTCCTGCTGCCATGGTCAACACGCTCGGCTGGCACGACGGTCGCTTCCCGCTCCGGGAGCACGAGACGCATACCCAGTTCGACCTCAATGACGCGGACTACCCACAGCTCGAGCTCCACGACCTCGTGGTCTGTAGCGAGGTGATCGAGCATCTCCACGTTGCCACGATCCCGGTCCTTCGATTCCTGGCCTCCGGGCTCGAAAGCCGCGGACACCTGATCCTCCAGACCCCCAACGCAACGGCCCTGGCGAAGCGGATCCGCATGGTTCTCGGCCGCAATCCGTACGACCCGATCCGCGAAGAGTCCGGCAACCCCGGGCACTTCCACGAGCACACCGTCGACGAGCTCGTCGCGGCTGTGGAGGCCGCTGGGCTCGACGTCACACGCGTCCTCACCGAGAACTACTTCGACCACGGCTCGCGGAAGAACCGGGCGTACAGGGCTCTGGGCCGGGCACTGCCGCAGAGCCTCCGCGAGGGCATCACGGTCGTGGCCCGCAAGCCGTGAGCGAATGGGCGCGGCGCGCCGCGCTCGTGCTGGCGCGTCCGCGCGACGTGTTCGAGGCGCTGCGCGACGACTCCCTCGAGTCGGCCGGCGACCGGCAAGACGTCGTTGTCGCGCTCGCGTTCGTGGGCGGTGTCGCCGCGGCGCTCGCGACCGCGAGCGGCGGCGCGCTCGAGGACCTCGATGCGCTCGAGAGGTTCGTCTGGATCTTCGCGACCGGCTTCGCGTACGGGTTCGTCGGCTACTGGGTGCTCGGCTGGTCACTGTCGTTCGTGGTCGAGCGGCTCGGTGGCAGTGGGAGCCGTCGCCGGACGCGCCACGTGCTCGCGTACTCGCTCGCCCCGCTCGTTCTCGCCCTGCCGGCGTGGCTGATCTTCGCTCCGCTGCTCGTCCTCCCTGGGCTCTGGGCGCTTTCGTTGCTCGTGCTCGGGCTGACGGTCGCGCAGCGCTGGTCGTACGGTCGCGGCGCTACGGCGGTCGGGCTGGCCGTCGTCTGGCTCGGTGCGCTAGCGGTCGGCGTCCTGAGCGTGCTCGTGCTCCTCGGCCGCGGCGTCGAATAGCGCCAGCTCGTCCTCCGGGATCGTGTACGTGTGCTCGGCTCCGGGAAAGTCGCCCGAACGGACGTCCTCGGCGTAGGCCTCGAGAGCGCGCTGGATCTGCGACCCGACGTCGGCGTAGCGCTTGACGAACCGTGCGGGACGACGGTCGCTCAGGCCGAGGAGGTCGTGCCAGACGAGGACCTGGCCATCGCAGTCAGGTCCGGCTCCGATACCGATCGTCGGGACATGGAGAGTGTCTGACACTCGACGTGCCACCTCGGCCGGGACGGCCTCCAGGACGACGGCGAAGCAGCCTGCCGCTTCGAGCGCCCGGGCGTCTGCGAGCAGCTGCCGGGCCTTCGCGGCCGTCCGCCCCTGGGCCTTGAAGCCGCCGAGCATCGTCGCCGACTGGGGCGTCAGTCCGACATGTCCCATCACGGGGATGCCTGCACCGACAAGCGCCTGGACGCGCGCAAGCGACGGCCCCGCGCCTTCGATCTTGACCGCGTCCGCGCCCGCCTCCTTCACGAAACGGACGGCGTTCGCCACGGCCGTCTCGTCCGAGACCTGGAACGAGCCGAACGGCATGTCCGCAACGACGAGGGCGCGCTCGGTGCCGCGGGCGACGGCCCGAACCAGCACGAGCAGCTCGTCGACCGTGACGGGAACCGTCGTGTCGTAGCCGAGGACGTTGTCCGCCGCGGAGTCGCCCACGAGGACGATGTCGACGCCGGCCGCGTCAGCGAGCCGGGCTCCCGGGTGGTCGTACGCGGTGACCATCACGAGCTTCTCGCCGCGGCTCTTGCGGTCGGCAAGCTCGGTCAGCGTTACCTTCGTGGACGGGTTCGGGTGGGAGGTCAAGCCGGAACTCCTTCCAGGACGACGTTGTCAATCAGGCGTGTGGAGCCGACGCGGACGGCGGCGGCGAGGACTGTCGGCTCGAAGTCGGCGACCTCGACGTAGTCCACATCGAGGCCGTCGAGCAGCTCGCGGGCCCGCGACGGATCGCGCGTGGCGAGGGCGCGGGGGAGGGCGAGTGCCCTCTCGCGCTCGTCGGGCGAGAGGCGTGCGTTGCGCGAGGAGAGCGCCAGCCCATCCTCGTCCCGAACGGTCGGGAGGACACGAATTTCGACCGGCACGTTCAGATCGCGCACCATCCGGCGGACCACGGCTGCCTGCTGCGCATCCTTCTGGCCGAAGTAGGCGCGCTGCGGACGGACGAGGTTGAAGAGCTTCAGGCAGATCGTCGCAACGCCCCGGAAATGGCCCGGGCGGACACGGCCCTCCAGGATGGCGCCGAGCCGCTCGACCTCGACCCACGTCTCGAACCCGTACGGATACAGCTCCTCTGCGGTCGGGGCGAAGAGGACGTCCACGCCGGCTTCGTCGGCGAGCTGGGCATCGCGCTCCTCGTTACGGGGGTAGGCGGCGAGGTCACGCGCTTCGTCGAACTGCGCCGGGTTCACGAACAGGCTTGCGACCACGACGTCGTTCTCCTCGCGGGCGGCGCGGAAGAGCGAGAGGTGTCCGTCGTGGAACGACCCCATGGTCGGGACGAGGCCGCGAACTCCTTCCGGCGCGTCCAGTTGGAGCTCCGCGATCGTGCGCGCGATTCTCACGTCGCCGTCGCCTCCGCGAGCGTCCGATAGAGCGGCTCGAGCCTCGGCTTCCGGTCGCGGAGCGCCTCGATGTGGCGCTCGACCGTTTGCCAGTCGCCGCGCGCGATCGGCCCGGTCAGCTCGAACCCGTTCTCGATCACGCGGCGCATCAACGGCTCGAGGCCGGCAGGCGGGGCACCGGCTTCCTCGAAGAGCTCGCTCGCCGCGCGGTGGAGGGTCACGAGGTAGTTGGACGCGATCGCCGCACCCGCGTGATAAACGGCCCGGTTCGCCTCGGCCAGGTCGAATGGGGTCAGCCCCAGCAGGGTCGCCAGCGCCCCGCCGACGCCGCGTGCCTCCTCGTTCTCCCCAGTCACGGCCGCGTAGGCCCCGTCGAGCTGGGCGGGGTCCCCCGACCGGTTGAACGTCTGCAGCGGATGGAGACCGAAGCGGCGTGGGTGCGGAATCGCCGTCAGCGGCGTGGCGCCGCTCGTGTGCCCGACCCATCGGGACATGACGAGTGTCTGACACTCCGCAGTGGCGGCGATGGCGCTGTCCGGAACGCACAGGAGGACGATCTCGGCGTCCTCGCGCAGCGCGACGCCCCGCTCCTCGAGGCGAGCGGCGACGGCCGAGCCGACACGGCCACGGCCGAACACGTTCACGCTTTCGATCGTCATTCGCTCCAGTTCCGGCTCGGATACCGGGCTGCGGGCAGTCTAGTGCCTCTCCAGGTCCTGCTGCCCCGTCTCTCGGTCGCGAGCACCAAGCCAGAGCGCGCACTCCGACGAGCCAAGGCTGCCTAGCCTTGGTAAGGAGGAGGGTCGGCTCTGGCGCCGCGTGATCGCGGGCGAGAGCCAGGCGTGCAGGGCCTGGAGGGGCACTAGCCCCGAGCGGGGTAGCTCAAGCGGGTGAAGTTCCCCAAGAGCGGGGGATTCTGCGCCGATAGCGGTGCCGAGGGGAGCGGCGCACAGCCCTGCGACCGCCGGGGAGAGAGGTTGAGGATGAGGAGAGCACTGCTTCTGGCCACGGCCGTCGGCGCCCTCGTTGCGGTGCCGAACGCTGCCGCCGGGTCGCTCACGGGCATCGCGGTCGCCAAGGACTCGAAGCGCAAGGCCGCGGTCGTCGTCACGGGCCGGACGGCTCGCACCGTTCGCCTGGCCGGACGTTTCGGACAAGTACGGCTCGGCCAGCGTGTCGCCGTCACGGCCTCGCGCCGGGCGGACGGAACGTATGACGCGCGCCACGTGCGTGCCATCGGGCGCGCCAAGCGCGCGAGAGTCGCGGCCGTCGTGGTCAAGTCTGCGCACCGCCGCGTGATCCTCTCCGCCGGTGGCAGCGTCTTCGCCGTCGGCCGGACCGGTGGCCGCGCCCTCGCATCGGCCGGAGGAGGCAGCCTCGCTCCCGGCGATCGCGTCGTCGTCGAGCTCGGGCTCTCCTCGCTCCGTGTCTGGTCGACCGGAATGCAGGAAACCGGGCGCGCCAAGCTCGTCGAGCTCGAGGGCATCTTCCTCGCGACGAGGGGCGACGGCTTCGACGTCGCCGTCGTCGAGCGCGGCGCCGTGCACGTCGAGGTCCCCGAAGGCGCCGTCCTGCCGGACTTCGAGCCGGGCGACCAGGTGAGCATGGTCGTCCTGATCGGCAAGGACGGGTCGTTCACGTTCATCCGCGGCAAGGACGAGGGCGAGACCAAGCCCGAGAAGCCGCGCTACAAGGACGGCATCGAGGCCCACGGCCTGCTGGCCGAGAAGGCGCCCTACTCCGTCGTCGTCCGCACCGAGGACGGCAAGCGGGTCACGTGCGCCGTTCCGTCCGGCATGGACCTGTCGCTCTTCCGCGTCGGCGAGCGTGTGAAGGTCTACTGCGTCTCACGCGAGAACCGCGACGTCCTGGTCAAGATCCATTCGAACTACGGCTGGGTCAAGGCCGACGGAAGCGGCGAGCTGTCCGTGCACGGCGCCCTCACCAAGGGCACCGGCTCCGTCTCGGTCCGCCGCGAGGACGGGATGAGCGTGTCCTGCTCGGTTCCGGGCGGGATCGACCTCGCGCCGTTCCGCTCCGGTGAGCGCGTGAAGCTGCACTGCCATCTCGGCGAGGGCGGCTTCGTGTTCTCGTCGATCTCCTCCGAGTCGGCATCGCTCGGCGAAGACGGGGTGCTGCAGGTCTTCGCCTCGGGGCTCCTCCAGGCCCGCACGGGGGTCCCGGTCACGGTTCGGAAGCCGGACGGGACGATGTTCTCCTGCAACGCACCGGCCGACTTCGACCTCACGTTCTTCGCGGTCGGCGAGTCCGTGAGCCTCACGTGCCGCGTCGACGGTGGCGTGCACACGCTGCTCAAGGCTCGCTCCGAGCGGTACGAGGTCGGCGCGGACGGATCGGTCGAGCTCTACCTCCACGGGACACTCGACGCGAAGACGGAGACCTCCGTCACGGTCCGCGGCAGCGACGGACATACGGTTACATGCCAGGTTCCTGCGGGTGCGGATCTCAACGCATTCGGGGTTGGCGCTACCGTGAAGATGCATTGCCACAGACGTGACGGCCAGTTCCGACTGGCGTACCTCAAGTCGGAGAGTGCCGTCATCGAGCTCGAGCGCTAACCGCAAGAGCGCTCGCACGGCGGGGGCCGGTCGGCCGCAGCCTGGCCCCCGCCACCTTCTCTCGCTTCCCGCCGGCCAGGAACCGAGAGAGCGATTCGTCGCCTGGATAGACTGCTTACGGATGCCGATCTACGAGTACGTCTGCATGCAGTGCGAGTCCCACTTCGAGGAGCTCGTCCGCAACGGTGCGCAGCCCGACTGCCCCGAGTGCGGCGCGGCCGACGTGCGCAAGCAGCTCTCCGTCTTCGCGGCGCACGGGACGGCCACGCAGGTCAGCGTGAACCCGACGCCCCGCGCCGGCGGCGGATGCTGCGGCGGCTCCTGCGGCTGCGGCTAGTCGTCCTGCGCCGGGCGTAGACTCGGCCCCCATGGAAGCCCTCGCGACCTTCGCGGATCAGGTCTCGGGCTGCACCCGCTGCCGGCTCTCCCAGGGACGCACGCAGGTCGTCTTCGGTGTCGGGGACCCCCACGCGGACCTGATGCTCGTCGGCGAGGCGCCTGGCTTTCACGAGGACAAACAAGGAGTCCCGTTCGTCGGACAGGCCGGGAAGCTGCTGGACAAGCTGCTCGGTGGAATCGGCCTCGAGCGCTCGGAGGTCTACATCGCCAACGTGCTCAAGTGCCGGCCGCCCGGGAACCGCGACCCCCAGCCCGACGAGATCGAGTCCTGCGAGCCGCATCTGTTCCGGCAGATCGAGCTGATCCAGCCTCGCGTCGTCGCCACGCTCGGGAACTTCGCGACCAAGCTCTTGTCGGGGAAGCCGACCGGGATCACACGTGTGCACGGGCAGGAGCAGGAGGTGACGCTCGGCGGCAACCACGTCCTTCTCTACCCGCTCTACCACCCTGCCGCCGCGCTCTACACGCCGGCGATGCTCAACGTTCTCCAGGAGGACTTCCGGCGAATCCCTGAGCTGATGGGCCGCGAGGAGATGCCGGAGATCGAGCCCGAGCCCGTCTTGGCCGCGGCTCCTCCTGCGGTTCAGCTCGGCCTTTTCTAGTTCGCGGGGCTCGCAAGCCATGCGACGAGCGTGACCGCCGCGCCCGCCGCCACCGGAAGCGGAGCCGGTCGCCGCAGTTTCCGCAGCTCCGCTGCGACCACCCAGGCGCCGGCCGTCACGATTCCTGCGAGAAACACGATCGCCGACACACCCGGCTGCGCGTTGTCCTCGCGAAGCAGTCCCCAGATCTCGTCGGCGACGTCCGCCGCCGCAACGGCCAGAACCCCGACGGCGAAACCCGCGAAGTTGCGCGAGACGCCATGCCGGCGCGCGAGCACCAGGACGCCGACGACGACAGGCAGCAGCCAGAACGCCCCGTCCCACGGCCTCCTCAGATCCAGCGTGTCGGCATAGGCGACCACGAGGAGCGGCGAGCGCTCCGACGGGTACAGGTAGCCGAACAGCAGCAGTCCCGTCGCAAGGACCGGAACCAACGGTCGGAAGGCCGGGCGGTCGCCGCGCAGCCAGACCGCTCCCGCCGCGATCGCGCCTGCCGCTCCCGCGCCGGCCGCGAGAAATCCGCCGAGCCGCGCGTCGACCTCGGCGATCGCCTCCGGCCCGCGACCGCCGGCGTCGCGGGTCTTGAGGAAGAGCAGCGCGAAGACCCCGACCATGCCTGCCAGCGGGGCCCAACCCGGCTGCCAACCCCGAACTGACCCCAACAGGCTCAGGACGAACGCCAGGAACGCCGCCGTTGCGAGGCCGCCTCCGTACGTCACGACCAGCTCGCCGAGCTCGACTCCCTCGGGGGCGGCGAACCCCTCCGTCTCCGGCGCGGTGCGCAGCACGAGCTCGGCTCCGGAGACCTCGACCGACGACTCGTCGCACGAGACGGTTGCGAACGGCAGGGCGAAGGCGAGGAGCGCAAGCGCGAACGCGAGCGGGACGATTCGCCGGGTCAAGGAGTGACGCGCAGGAGCAGCGTGTGGCCGTGGGTTGCGAAGCGCCCTTCGTCCGAGACGACCCCGGTGACGACGTCGAGCTCGAGGCGGTCGTCCGTCTCGCGCTTCTCGACGAACGTCCCCGGCTCGGCGATCCGGCCCAGGAGCGCGAACGCTGCGACGCTCGCCCGCCATCCGTCCCACCCACCGTCGAGGCGGCAGTCGACGACGAGCGTCCCGTCCTCCTCGGCCCGCGCATCCACGAGCTCGAGCGGCACGTCGTCCTGCTCGCACATTCGCCGGATGTGCGGCAGCAGGTGCGCGTCGGCGTCCTCGGTCACCCAGAGAGGCATGTCCATGCGCTCGAGCAGGGCGCGCGCCCCGGGAAGCAGCCGCCTGGCATCGCCGACGCCCTGACCTCGCTCGTCGATGTCCCAGCGCGGCCGCACGACGGCCAGACTAACGGGGTGGAACTCGAGTCCACCTCCCCCGAGCAGACCGAGGAGGTCGGCGCGCGGCTCGCCGAAGGCCTGGCTCCGGGCGACGTCGTGACCGTCTCGGGCGAGCTCGGCACCGGGAAGACGACGCTCGTCCGCGGCGCGTGCCGTGCGCTCGGCGTGGAGGGGCCCGTGACGAGCCCGACGTACACGATCGGTCACCGCTACGCGGGCCGCACGCCCGTCTCGCACCTCGATCTCTTCCGCTTCGCCGGTGTCTCCGCCGCCGAGTGGGGTGACCTCGAGCCGTACTTTCAGGACGCGGTCTGCTTCGTGGAGTGGCCCGAGGCGGGCGAGGGAGTGCTCCCGCCACCGCGCCTCGAGGTCGTGCTCACGCACAAAGGCGAGCACGAGCGCCGGATCACGGTGACGGAATGCTGATCCTCGCGTTCGACACCGCCACCGACCGCGCGACGAGCGCGCTCGTCTGGGACGGCGAGGTACTCGGCGAGCTCACCTCCCGGCCGGTCACCGTGCTCGAGGATCTCGACGCGCTGCTCCGCCGCGGCGGCGTCCGGGACTCCCAGGTCGAGGGGATCGCGGTGGGCATCGGGCCGGGGAGCTTCACCGGGCTGCGGATGGGGCTGATCACCGCACGCACGCTCGCCTTCGCCTGGGGTGCGGGCCTCTCCGGAGTCTCGACGCTGGACGCCCTCGCCGCGGGCGCGCCGGGCGCGGTTCCCGTCATCGACGCCCGCCGGCACGAGGTCTTCGCCCTCGTCGGCGGCGAGGCCGTCGTCGTCCCGCCGGCGGAGCTTCCGGTCGAGGCCGGCCGGTCGTACGTCGGCGACGGCGCCGTCCGCTACCGGGACGAGATCGAACGGCGTGGGGGAGAGGTGACTGCCGACGACAGCGAGCTGCACCTCCCGCGTGCCAGGTTCCATGCCGAGCTCGCGCGGGACTTCGGCGCGCCGGACCTGGTCGAGCCGATGTACCTTCGTATCCCGGACGTGGACAGGCCCCGCACGTGATCGACCTTCGCCCGCTCACCCTGAGCGACCTGGGTGCCATCGAGCGGATCGAGCGCACCGCCTACCCGACTCCGTGGTCCCGCTCGATGTTCGCGGGCGAGATCGCGAAGCAGTCCTCGATCTGCCTCGGCGCCGTGGACACGGACATCGACGAGCAGCTCGTCGGCTACCTCATCATCTCTCGCTACGCCGACGCGTGGCACATCATGAACGTCGCCGTCGACCCGGACTACCGGCGTCGCGGTGTCGCGACACAGCTTCTGAACCGGCTCTTCGAGCTGACCTCGACCGACGACCGGCGCGGCTACACGCTCGAGGTCCGGGTCTCGAACGGGGACGCGATCAAGCTGTACGAGGGGCTCGGGTTCGTCGCGCGCGGGATCCGGCGCGGCTACTACACCGACAACCGCGAGGACGCCCTGATCATGTGGAAGGACCCCGTCCGGGAACGCGCTTCGGCGTGATCCTCGGGCTCGAGACTTCCTGCGACGAGACCGCGGCCGCGCTCGTCACCGAGGACGGGCGGCTCCTCGCGAACGTCGTCTCCTCCCAGGCCGAGCTGCACGCGCGGTACGGCGGCGTTGTCCCGGAGGTCGCGTCGCGTCACCATCTCGAGCTGCTGCTTCCCGCGGTGAGGCGCGCGCTCGACGACTCGGGGGCCGCTCTCGACGACGTCGATCGGATCGCCGTCACTCAGGGGCCCGGCCTGGTCGGCGCCCTGCTCGTCGGAGTCTCGGCCGCAAAGGCCCTGGCCTGGGCACGCCGGCTGCCGCTCGTCCCGGTCAACCATCTGCATGGACATGTCGCCTCCCTCTTCCTGGCTGTGGACGGAGTGTCAGACACTCGTCATGGCCCGGGGGGACAGGTCCAGCCGCCGTTTCTCTGCCTCCTCGCGAGCGGCGGTCACACGCTGCTGCTCGACGTGCGCGACCACTCGACCTTCGAGGTCCTCGGGACGACGCTCGACGACGCCGCCGGTGAAGCCTTCGACAAGGGGGCGCGGCTGCTGGGGCTCGGCTACCCCGGCGGGGCGCAGATCGACAGGCTTGCGAAGGAGGGCGACCCCGAGGCGTTCACGTTTCCGGTCGCGCGCGTGCCCGGCCTGGATTTCTCCTTCTCCGGCCTGAAGACGGCGCTGCTCTATACGGTCCGCGAGCTCGGGGAGGAGGAGACCGAACGGCGGCGCGCCGACCTCGCCGCCTCCTACCAGCGGGCGATCGTCCGCGCCCTCGTCCAGCGCACGCGGGAGGCCGCGGAGTCGACCGGCGCCGAGCGGATCGCCGTCGTCGGCGGGGTCGCGGCGAACTCCGAGCTCCGCTCCGCTCTCCCCGACGCCGCGCAGGCGCCGCTGGAGCTCTGCACCGACAATGCCGCGATGATCGCCTCGGCCGCCCGGTTTGTCGAGCCGATCCCCTACCCTCGTTACCTTGCGCTCGACGCCTTTGCCTAGACGGCTGGCCCAGCTCGGCCTGCTCGCGATCGTCGCGCTTGCGGCGGCCGCGGTCTCGGTTGCCGCGGCAACCGGAGGAGCCTCCGGGACCCCGCGGGACGAGCCGGTCTCGTGGCGCGGCCTCGTCGGCGGGCCCCGGCCGGAGGTGCCTGTGGGTCAGCGGATGATCGTCGTCCTCCGCACGCCGTCGCTCGCGCGCCGTGTGGCGGCAGCCGGCGGGCGGGCGAGCGAGGCGAGCCAGCGGCGCTGGCACACCGCCGCGCAGGCCGCACAGCGCCAGCTGATCGCCAGGCTCAGCGTCGCTGGGCTTCAACTCCGGCCCGAGTTCAGCTTCTCGCGCGTGCTCTCGGGGTTCTCGGCCCCGCTGGACGCCCGCGCGATCGCGCTCCTCCAGCGCTTTCCCGAGGTCGAGGGCGTTTACCCGGTCCGGATCGCCTACCCGGCCTCGACCACGAGCCGGCTGGTCGAGCAGGACGACCTCGCCGCCGGCTCGGGGGTCCGCGCGCGCCTCGGCCTCCCCGGATTCAGCGGCCGTGGCGTGACGATCGCCCTACTCGACACGGGTGTGCAGCACGCGCACGACTATCTCGCCGGCGCGGTGCTCGAAGGCGTCGACATCCTCGAGGACGACGACCTCGCCGCAGCGGAGCCCAACCCCGACGAACCGTCCGAGCGGGAGCGCCACGGGACGCAGCTCGCTGGTCTCGTCGTCGGCTCGGGCGGCCCCGGCGGGCTGACCGGCCTGGCGGAGAACGCGACGCTGTTGCCGATCCGCGTCGCGGGCTGGCAGCGGGACGTGGCCGGCCGCTGGGCGGTCTACTCCCGCACCGACCAGCTGATCGCCGGCCTCGAGCGCGCGGTCGACCCGAACGGCGACGGAAACGCCCTCGACGCGGCGCGGATCGCGATCGTCGGAGTGGCCGAGCCCTACGCTGCCTTCGAGGACAGCCCGGCCGCGCGCGCCGTCGCCGGTGCGCTCGCGCTCGACACGCTGGTCGTGGCCCCGGGCGGGAACGACGGGCCCGCGGGCCCCCGATTCGGCAGCATCTCCGGCCCCGGCGGCGCCCGCGAGGCGCTGACGGTCGGGGCGGCCGACGACCGGGGGACAACGGAGCACGTTCGCGTCTCGATTCGCTCGGGCCTTCGAATGGTCTTCGACGGCGAAGTGCCTCTCGGAGGTGCTCGCGGGCCGGGCGACTCGCTCACGCTCGACCTCGCCGCTCCCGCCCCAAGGGACCAGCTCCTCCCGTCCGTGCTCGGGCAGGGCGCGCCGCCGGTCTCGATTTCCGACTTCTTCGACCGGAGCGGCTACAGCCGCGTGGCGGGCAAGGCCGCGCTCGCGCCGGCGGGGGACGCGCCCGATGCGGCCGCCGCGGGAGCCGCCCGGGCCGGTGCCGCGGCTGTCGTCCTGCACGACGCACGGATCCCGGCGGGCTCGCTCGGCGCGGACGAGAGAATCGGCGTCCCGGTCGTGAGCATCCCCGCGGAAGCCGCGGACGAGGCGCTTCGCCTGCTGCGTGAGGGCGAGCCGGCCACGATCGAGGTCGGCGCGCCGCGCGAGCGCGAGAACCCGTTCTCGGGACACCCGGCCGCCTTCTCCTCACGCGGGCTTGCCTTCGACGGCGGCCTGAAGCCGGAGGTCGTGGCCCCGGGCGTCGCGCTCCTGACCTCCGAGCCCGGTCGTGGCGCCGACGGTGAGCCCGCTTTCGGCACCGTCAGCGGTTCGAGCGCTGCTGCGGCGGTCGTTGCATCGGGAGCGGCGCTCCTGGCCCAGGCCAGGCCTGACCTGGACGCCCGGGCGCTCCGGGGCGCGCTCGTCGGCACCGCCACGACCGTGGACGGCGCGCGGCGGCTCGATCTCGGCGCTGCGGCGGCGGTCGAGGCGATTGCCGAGCCGGCGTCCGTGCCGCTCGGTCACGCGAACGCTCGCGGCTGGCAGGGAACGGCTCGGTTCACGGTGCGGAACGTCTCTCAGCGCCCGCTCGGCATCACCGTTTCCACCGGGGAGCTCGGCGAGGTCGGCGGCGCCGCGCTCACCGTCTCGCCGTCGCGCTTCCGGCTCGAGCCGAGGGAGAAGCGCAAGGTCTCGGTCGTCGCGCGGATGGCGTACGTACCGCCGGGAGTCCGGCTGATTGCTGCGAACTTCGAGTTGCGCGCGGGCGGTGCCGCCGCGGTGCGGGTGCCGTGGACGCTGACGCTCGGCAGGTATGAGCGCGACCTCCTTGGCGCGGTCCGGCTCTCGACGAACCGGTTCAAGGCGTCGGACTCCGCGCCGGCGCTGCTGGAGCTCCGCGCAGGTCGCCTCGCCGAGGGCCGGGCCGGAAGCGAGGTCCTCCCGCTGTCCTACCTCGACCTCGAGCTGTGGCGCGGCCGGGACCGGGTGGGACGCCTCGCCCGGCTTCGGAACCTCTTGCCAGGCCGCTACACGTTCGGCCTCACGGGCCGTGGGCCGGCGGGCCGCCGCCTTCGGCCCGGCCGCTACACGCTCCGCCTGCTCGGCTATCCGCCCGGAGATGCGCCCGCGAGCAGGCAATTCGTACAGTTCACGATCGAGTAGGGGAGTCGTATACTCGCCCCGGCGTGACCACTGTCGAGGCACCTTCGCACCTCCGCGAGAACCCGTTCGAGATCGCTCAGTCTCAGCTGCGGCAGGTCGCGCGTGAGTTCCAGATCGACGAGAACCTCGTTCGGGTGCTCGAGCAATGCAAGAAGACCGTGGCCGTCTCGGTGCCGGTGGTGATGGACGACGGCCAGATCCAGACGTTCGAGGGCTTCCGCGTCACGCACAACATCGCCCGCGGACCGTCGAAGGGCGGGATCCGCTACCACCCCGACGTCACCGTCGACGAGGTCAAGGCACTCGCGATGTGGATGACGTGGAAGTGCGCGCTGATGGGCATCCCGTTCGGCGGCGCCAAGGGCGGCGTCGTCTGTAACCCGAAGCGGATGTCGCGCGGCGAGCTGCAGAAGATGACGCGCCGCTACACCTCCGAGATCATCAACGAGATCGGCCCGGAGAAGGACATCCCGGCGCCCGACGTCGGCACCGACGCCGGCCGTCATGGCCTGGATCTTCGACACCTACTCGATGAACAAGGGCCACTCCGTGCTCGGCGTCGTCACCGGCAAGCCGCTGAACGTCGGCGGCTCGCTTGGACGGCTCGAGGCGACCGCTCATGGCGCGCTGTACATCCTCCGCGAAGCTGCGAAGAAGCAGGGCAAGTCACTCGGGGGCATGCGTGTCGCCGTCCAGGGCTTCGGCAACGTCGGGAGCTACCTCGCCCGATTCGTGCAGGAGGACGGCGCAAAGGTGGTCGCCGTGTCGGACTCGGGGGGCGGCGTCCACAACCCGAACGGCCTCGACGTGCAGCTGGCGCTCGCACACAAGCAGGAGACGGGGAGCCTCGAAGGGCTGAAGGACACCGACACGATCACCAACGAGGAGCTGCTCGAGCTCGACGCCGACGTGCTCGCGCCCTGCGCGCTCGAGCAGGTGATCACTTCGGAGAACGCCGACAGGATCAAGGCGAAGCTCATCGTCGAGGGTGCGAACGGCCCGACGACGCCGACCGCCGACGAGATCCTCGAGGATCGCGGAGTCATGGTTCTTCCCGACGTGCTCGCCAACGCGGGCGGGGTCGTCGTCTCGTACTTCGAGTGGGTGCAGGGCCTCCAGGAGTACTTCTGGAAGGAGGAGGAGGTCAATCGGCGCCTGAACGAGATCACCTCCCGGGCCTTCCACGAGACGTGGCAGACCTACGAGGGCCGGAACACGACCATGCGGACGGCGGCGTACGGCCTCGCCGTCCAGCGCGTCTCGGAGGCGACCATGACGCGCGGGCTCTATCCCTAAGGTCACGCTCTTCCACGCCGAGGGGTGCCACCTCTGTGCCGCCGCGCGGCGGGTTGTCGAGGCGGCGCGAGACGAGCTCGGCTTCGAGTTGGACGAGGTCGACATCGGCGGCGACGCCGAGCTCGAGGCCCGCTACCGCGAGTGGCTTCCAGTCGTGGAGATCGACGGCGAGCGCGCGTTCACGTACTTCGTCGAGCCGCAGGCGCTCCGCCGGAAAGTCGCACAAGCTCGGGCTTCCGAGGGGACTTTGTGACTCCTCGACGCAAGGAATGATCACCGCTGGCACAATCCTTGTGTGGTGTTACAAGCTCCACCGCAGGGGTCGGTACCGGATCGCCTCACCGTCGGGGTCGCAGCGCGGCTCAGCCGTTACCTCCAGGTTCTGACCCAGGCCCGCAAGATGGGCAAGGAGCGCATCTCCTCGCAGGAGATCGCCGACTACACGAACATCAACGCGACCCAGATCAGGCGCGACCTTTCGACCTTCGGGAAGTTCGGCAAGCGCGGAGTCGGCTACAGCGTGGACGGACTGCTGGGCGAGATCCGGCGGATCCTCCGCACCCAGGGCCAGCACAACATCGCGCTCGTCGGCGCCGGACGCCTGGGCGAGGCAATCGCGAGCTCCCCGATCTTCGCCGAGCACGGCATCAACATCACGGCGATCTTCGACAAGGATCCGGACAAGGTCGGACGCAGGGTCGGCAACGTCGAGGTCAGCGAGTACGGGCTGCTGGCGGACGCCGTCCGGGACAAGAACATCGTCGTCGGCGTCTTGGCCGTGCCGGCCGAGAGTGCGCAGTCGGCGGCCGACGACCTCGTCGACGCGGGCGTGCGGATCATCTTCAACTACTCCGAGGCGCTTCTCGACACACCCTCGGATGTAGCTGTGCACACGTCGAACCCCGCGGTCGAGCTTCTTTACGCACTCTATTTTCACCTGGCTTAGGAACACCTTGTCCCCAGCAATCGGCTGGGTCGAGCACCAATCGGGCATGCCCAGCCCGGACGCGTCATGGCCCAATCGGCCATGTGGTGATTGGCCAGGAGGAGTGTCAGACACTCGTCATGGCTCGGCGGGACATGCCTCCCGGCTCCTGAAAACGGGAAGAGCCTCGACCAAACGAGGCTCTTCCCGTGACCCCTAGCTCGGCCGAAGCCGAGATTCGCCACCGCCTCAGCGGCGCTTGACCACCTCGCAACCGGTGAGCTTGTCCATGCGATCGGCGCGGACGGTGTCGCGGCCCTTGCCGCAGCGGACGACGTCCCGCTTTCCGTCCTTCGCCTTGATCGTGTCGTTGCCGGCGCCAGCGTCGAGCGTGTCCTTGCCGGCTCCGCCATCCAGTGTGTCCTTGCCTGCGCCGGCCTTGACGGTGTCCGCTCCAGGCCCGCCGAAGTGGCGGTCGTTGCCGACGCCGCCGTCGAGGGTGTCGTTGCCGGGCTCGCCGTAGACGGCGTCGTTGCCGGCGCCGCCGGAGAGGCGATCCTTGCCGGGCCCAGCCGTGGAGGACGTCGTCGCCGTCGTTGCCGTCGGCCTCGTCGTCGCCGTCTCCGAGCGCGACTTCGTCGTCACCTTCGCCGAGGTCGATGGAGTCGTCCGCGTCGCCGCATTCGACGTCGTCATCGGTGTCGCCCCAGTCGACGAACTCCTCCTCGTCGGCCGGGAAGTCCTCGCCGGGCAGGTCCTCGAGGAAGCCGAACGTCTCTTCCTCGTCGACCGGCTCCTCCTCGACGGGCTCCTCGTCATCGAACGGGGGCTCGTCGCCGAGGCCTTCCTCGGAGAGCTGGCAGTCGAAGCTTCCGGTCTGGGCGGCGAGCGGTCCCGACGCCGCCGCCGCGACACTGAACGTGAGCGCAGCCGTGAGCGCCAGGAGCGCAAGCGCCGTCAGCGTCAGTCTGGAAATCCGCATCGTTTTCACCTCGAGCTAGGGGGCCGCAGGCGGCTCGCGGGTCTGTCGACCCTCTCGGTATCGCCCAGATGCGGCGACACCGCGTCACCCGTGCGGGTGAAACTGCCCAACCATGCGGATCCTGCTCTGGCACGGCTACCTGCTCGGGGGCACCGGCTCGAACGTCTACACGCGGTCGATCGCCCGGGAGTGGAGCCGCTCGGGCCACGACGTCGTGGTCGTGTCGCAGGAGCCGAACCCGGAGCAGTTCGACCTCGGCGGCGCGCAGACCGTGCGTCCCGACGCCGGCAGGCTGCTGCCGGTGTTCGTGCTGGACCGGTACGAGGGGATGCAAGCCAAGCTGCTCCAGGACACGACGACGGAAGAGCGCGAGCGGTTCGTGGACGCCAACGCCGCGGCACTTCGCGAGCTGGCGCCGGCGGACCTCGTCTTCGCGAACCACGTCCTGCTGGGCGCACCGGTCGGAGCCGCGTCGGGCCTGCCGTTCGCGGTCAAGGCGCACGGCTCGGAGCTCGAGTACTCCATGCGCGGGAACGATGAGCTCGCCCGCTGGGGACGCGAGACGCTTGCGGAAGCGCGGGCCGTCTTCGTCGGCTCCGCCCACATCCGCGAGGTGCTGGAGGACGTGGTCGGCCACGTCGACCGTGTCCACGAGGTCCCGCCCGGGGTCGACGTCGACGAGTTCCATCCCGAGCGGCGCGGCGACGCGCTTGCCAACCTGGTCGAGGAGGCGCGCCGTGACCCGCCGAACCCCGGCAGCGCGAACGAGCGGCTCCCCGACGAGCGCAATGCCGACCGCTTCGCGGAGTTCCTCGCCGGCGAGCGCCCGACGCTCCTCTACTTCGGGAAGCTGATCCGCAACAAGGGCGTCCACCTGCTGCTCGAGGCGCTCGAGCGGGTCGACGCGCGCGCCGTGATCGTCGGCTTCGGCGACTACCGCGACGAGCTGGAGGCCATGGCCGGCCCGCACGCGCTCTTCACCGGCCCGCTGGAACATCGGCACCTCGTCCACCTGATCCCGCTCGCCGAGGTCACCGTCGTGCCGTCGATCTTCCCGGAGGCGTTCGGGATGGTGGCCGCAGAGGCCGCCGCCGGCGGCTCGCTCCCGCTCGTCGCGCGCCACTCCGGCCTGGCGGAGATCGCCGACGCCCTCGAGGAGGAGGGTGTCCCGGCGGCGTTCGAGTCGGGAAACGTCGACGATCTGGTCGAGAAGCTCGAATCGCTCCTCGGGCGTTTCGAATCGGAGCGCGAGGAGCTGCGCCGCCGCGCCCGCCGAGTCGTCGAGCGGCGGTGGTCGTGGGCGACCGTCGCCGACCGGCTGCTGCAGCCATTCACATAACGTTCAGCCGCTCATGGGAGACGAACAGAAGCTCACGCCGGAGGAGCAGATCCGGAGCGCACGCGAGGCCTTCGAGCAGGCCGAGGATTTCACCCTCGCAGTGGAAGAGGAGTTCGCGATCCTCGATCCCGAGACACTCGGCCTGACGAACCGGTTCGAGGAGCTCCAGGCCGCCGCGCGTGGCACCGAGCTCGAACCACACCTCGTCGGCGAGCTGATCGCCTCCGAGGTCGAGATCCGCACGGGCCGCTGCGACAACTTCACGGAAGCCGCCGCGCGCATGGGCGAGCGGCGCGACCAGCTCCTGGCCGTGGCCGACCAGCTCGGCGTCTCGCTCGGCGCGACGGGCACGCACCCCTGGAGCCCGTGGCAGGAGCAGCGGATCATCGACACGCCGCACTACCGCTTGAACGACGAGATCCTCCGCTACGTCGTCTGGCGCAACAACAGCTTCGGGCTCCACGTCCATGTCGCGATCAAGGGGCCCGACCGAGCGATGAAGGTGCACGACTGGCTGCGGCACCTGCTCCCCGAGATCCTGGCGCTCTCGGGCAGCTCCCCGTTCCACGAGAACGTCTTCACGCACCTGCACTCGACGCGGACGGAGATCTTCACCAAGTTCTTCCCGCGCTGCGGCATCCCGGATGCGTTCGGCGACTGGCAGACGTTCGAGGACTACGTCAGCGCGCTCTTCCGCACCGGCTCGATCACCGAGCACACCCAGCTCTGGTGGAGCGTGCGCCCGCACCTCGCCTTCCCGACGGTCGAGATCCGGATCGCCGACGCGCAGCCCGAGCTCGGGGAGGCGCGCTCGCTCGCAGCCTTCGCCTATGCCCTGACCGTCCGGATCGCGCGCGCGCTGGACGAGGGCGAGCCGGTGCCGTTGCCGCCGCGCCGCTTCATCGAGGAGAACTTCTGGCGCGCGACGCGCTACGGCCTGACGGGCGAACTGCTCGACCTCGACCGGCTGGAGAACGTCAACACCCGCGAGCGGCTGGAGCAGCTGATCGAGTGGGTCGGCCCGGTCGCGGACGAGATCGGCGCAGCGCCGTTCCTCGCGATTCCCGCCGCGAACGCCGCCGAGCGCCAGATCGCGCGGTACGAGGAGGGCGCGACGCTCGAGGAGATCTACGCCGAGCAGGTCCGGCCGAAGGAACCGGTTGTCTGAGCCGGAGCAGCCGTCGCCCGACGAGCTGCTGGACGCAGTCCGCCAGATGAAGGTCTCCGACCTCCTGCTCTCGACGACGGCGACCCTCGCGCAGCTCGGCTTCGCGAAGCTCGACGAGTCGACGCGAGATCTGGAGCAGGCGCGGCTCGCGATCGAGGCGATGAAGGCGCTGCTGGGAGCGCTGGAGGGCGCGGTGCCGGCCGAGGTGCACCGCGACTTCAGCCAGGTCGTGGCGAACCTGCAAGTCGCGTACGCGGACGCTGCCTCCGGCTGACCGAGGTTAGTCGGCCGAAATCCCGGCTACTTTGTCCCTGATGCGGGGGGAGGGGTCTCACCCGCGGGTGCATCCCTGGACGCGCCTGCTTCTGGTCGCGATCGCCGCGTGCGCTGCGCTCAGCGCTGCGACGGGGCCGGCGAGCGCGGTGGAGCGAGGGCGCTCTGGGAATGCCGCGGTCTACGAGCCGGCCGAGGTGCTTGTTCGCTTCGCGCCGGGCGTGGACGAGCTCGAGCGGGCGGAAGCGGTGGGGGAGCGCTTCGCCCGCGTCGAGCGTTCCCTCCCTCGCGGCATCGCAGTCGTCGGGCTGGCGCCGGGTGACTCCGTCGCGCAGGCGGTGAAGGAGCTCGAGCGCGAGCCCGGCGTCGTGTCCGCCGCGCCGAACTTCCGGCGCAAGCTCGCGGCGCGGACGCCGAACGATCCTCGCTGGCCGGAGCTGTGGGGCCTGCACAAGACGTCCGCACCCGACGCCTGGGACAAGACGACGGGGAGCCCGTCCATCGCGGTCGCCGTCGTGGACACCGGCATCGCCGCCGACCATCCCGACCTCGCGCCGAACGTCTGGCGCAACGCGGCGGAGATTGCCGGCAACGGGCTGGACGACGACCGCAACGGCTACGTGGACGACGTCCAGGGCTGGGACTTCGTGGACGAGGATCGCAACCCGGCGGACGAGAGCGGCCACGGCACGCACGTCGCCGGGACGATCGGCGCACGCGGGAACGACGGCGTCGGCGTCACGGGCGTGAACTGGTCGGTACGCCTGATGGCGCTTCGCGCCGGCAGCGACATCGGCCTCGCGGACGAGGACATCATCGAGGCGTTCGACTACGCCTGCCGGAACGGCGCAAAGGTTGTCAACGGGAGCTTCGGCGGCGGGCCTGAGTCCTTCTCGCAGCCGCTGCTCGACTCGATCCGCGCCTGCCCGTCGGCGCTCTTTGTCTTCGCCGCCGGGAACGAGGGCCTCGACAACGACGTCGACCCGAGCTACCCCTGCAACTTCGACGCGGCGAACATCGTGTGCGTCGCTGCGTCGGACTCGGCCGACACGATCCCGGATTGGTCGAACCACGGCGAGAGCGTCGATCTCGCCGCTCCGGGTGCATCAATCTTGAGCAGCTCGGCCGCCCGCGTCGTGCTCTCGGACTCGTTCGACGGAGCGGCGCTCACGGGCTGGGCGACGGGTGGTACTGGCGTCTGGTCGCAGACGACGGAGGCGAGCGCGTCGCCGCCGAAGAGCATGACCGAGTCCCCCGGCGGGCCGCATGCGGAGAACGCGCGGACCTGGCTTCGTCGGACAGTCGCGGCCGACCTTCGCGGCTACTCGCGCTGCGGGCTCGAATGGGTCATGCGGAGCGATCTCAGTTGGTACGACGGCGTGATGATCCAGGTGTCGCGCAACCAGATCTGGAACGAGCTCGACGACCGGTGGATCTGGACGGGCGGGACCGGCGGCGCCTTCGAGTGGTGGCGCGAGGACATCGGCGACTTCGACGGCCGCGCAGCCGCCTTCGTCGGCTTCGAGTTCATCAGCGGGACGGATTACGAGCCGCTGGACGGCGTCCATCTCGACGACGTTTCCATCCGGTGCTACGCGGGGCCGGGTGTCCCGAGCAGCTACGAGAGCTGGGACGGGACCTCGATGGCGACGCCCCATGTCGCCGGCGCCGCCGCGCTGGTCCTGGCGAGCGAGCCCGGGACGAGCGTCGCGAACCTCCGGCGCCGGCTGCTCGACGGCGTGGACGTGCTTCCGTCCCTGAGCGGCAAGGTCGGGACCGGAGGTCGGCTGAACCTCGCCAAGGCGCTCGGCGTCGCTCCGCCTCCGCCGCCTCCGCCTCCGCCTCCGCCTCCGCCTCCGCCTCCGCCTCCGCCTCCGCCTCCGCCTCCGCCTCCGCCGCCTCCGCCTCCGCCTCCGCCTCCGCCTCCGCCTCCGCCTCCGCCGCCTCCGCCTCCGCCTCCGCCTCCCTCACCGCCGCCTCCACCTCCGCCGCCGCCACCGCCCGTCGAACCTCCGCCGCCGCCCCTGGACCCGCCGCCGCCTCCACCTCCCGCGGCCACCATCAAGCAGGCGAGGTGCGTGGTGCCGAGCGTTCGCGGGAGGACGCCGGCGCGGGCTCGCAGACTGCTCGCCGCCAGGCGATGCCGGCTCGGCCGGGTGGCACGCGCGTTCTCGGCGAAGACCTCGGCCGGACGGATCCTCCGGCAGAGCAGGCGTCCCGGACTGCGGCTTCCGCGTGGTGCCCGCGTCGACGTCGTCGTGAGCCGAGGCGCCAGGCGAAGCCTGGGTCGCTGATCAACCCCTCCTAGTGCTTTAGAACTCGGAAACGCTGCCGATAGCGAGAGAGATGCGTCGGGGTCCAGGAGCCGCCCTCCTTGCCGCGCTCGGTCTCGCTCTGGCGGGCGGGCTGGCAGCAGCCGGCGATGCCGCCGCGCCGGATCATGCGGCGCGGGAGATCCTCGTGCGCTTCGAGCCGGGCGCAGCGCAGGCCAAGGCGCTCGACGAAGCCGGCGCAACGCTCGTCGAACGTCTGCCGCTCGGAGGAGTCGTCCGCGCCGAGCTCGACCCGGGCGTCTCGCTCGCGGCGGCCGATCGAGCCCTCGAGCGCCGCGCCGACGTCGACGTCGCTGCTCCGAACAGGACCTATCAGCTCGACGCCACGCCCGACGACACCGACTACGGCCTGCTCTGGGGGCTGCCCGCAATCGGCGCTCCGATCGCGTGGGACATCACGCAGGGGAGCAACTCCGTCGTGGTCGCCGTCGTCGACACCGGAGCCGACATCACGCATTCCGAGCTCGACGGCAACATCTGGACGAACCCGGGCGAGACGGCGAACGGGCTCGACGACGACGCCAACGGGCTCGCCGACGACCTCAAGGGCTGGGACTTCGACGACGGCGACGCCAACCCCGACGACCTGAACGGCCACGGGACCCATGTCTCCGGAACGATCGGCGCCGAGGGCCACAACGGCAGCGGCATCACCGGCGTGAACTGGCGCGTCAAGGTCATGCCGCTCCGTACCGGCGACGTCGTGCTGACCAGCCTCGCGATCGAGCAGGCGTTCCGCTACGCCTGTGCCGAGGGCGCGCGGGTCGTGAACGGCAGCTTTGGCTCACCCATGCCCGACGACTTCATCCGAGACGCGATCGCCGACTGTCCGGGGACGCTGTTCGTCTTCTCAGCAGGGAATGACTCCTCGAACAACGATGCTTCTCCCCGCTACCCGTGCAACTTCCCCTTCGCGAACGTGGTCTGTGTCGCCGCGAGTGAGGACGACGACACGCTGGCGTCTTTCTCGAACTACGGATCGGCCAGCGTGGACCTCGCGGCACCCGGCGCGGACATCCTCAGCACGGTCCCGGGCGGGATGTTCGACTACTACGACGGCACCTCGATGGCGGCGCCGCATGTCGCCGGTGCGGCCGCCCTCGTGCTCTCGCACAGGCCGACGCTCACGCCCGTCGAGCTGCGGAGCGCGCTTCTGCTGAGCGTCGACAAGAAACCGTCGTACTCGGGGGTCGTGAGCACGGGAGGCCGACTGAACGTGGCGCGCGCGCTCAACCAGGAGGTCATACCTCCCGCGGGCCTCGTCGCATCGAGCCCGAGCCATTCGGGTGCGTGGAGCGCGAACTCGACCGTTCAGATCGTCTGGGGCGGCGCGAGCGACCCGAGCGGGATCAGCGGGTTCTCGTACGCGTTCTCGCCCGTGGCCGACTTCGTGCCGGACGCGGTCAAGGACGCGGAGGCTTCGGTGACGACGCTGACGATGCCGCTGCCCGACGGCGAGCACTGGTTTCACATCCGGGTGGGCGACGGCGCGGGGAACTGGGGCAACACCGTGCACGTCGGGCCGATTCGGATCGATACCTTCCAGCCCGTGCGGCCGGTGCCGTCGAGCCCGAGCCATCAGGTCGGCGGCGCCTCGGCAGACCGGACGATCGACGTCGCCTGGAGCGGCGGTTCCGACGCGCAGAGCGGCCTCGACGGCTTCGCGGTCTCGTGGACGCTCGGCCGGGCCGGCGCGCCCCCGCTCACCAAGAACGCCGAGGAGACCGTTTCGCGCGTAACCAGCCCGCAGCTCGCGAACGGCGCCTGGTGGTTCAACATCCGGGCCGTGGACAACGCCGGGAACTGGAGCGACACCGTCAGCGTCGGCCCGTTCTCGATCCGCAGTGGGCCGACTGCGTGCGCGGTCCCTCGGCTCCGCGGCCTGAAACTCCTCGCGGCGAAGCGGCTGCTCGCCAAGCGGGGCTGCTCGCTGGGTCGCGTTTCGCGTGTCCGCTCGAGGCGTGTCGCCCGCGGCCGGGTGGTCGCGCAACGGCCCGCGCCGGGCATCCGGCTGGCCCGCGGCGCACGCGTCCGGGTCGTCCTCAGCCGCGGCCGGCGCTAAACAGCCGTCGCTTGTGGTAGAAAGCCGCGTCGCGGGCGGGGAGCCCGCGCGCGTTTCTCCATGACCGACTTCATCACCGACCATCCCGTCCTGATCGCGCTCGTTTGCTCGGGCGTCGCGATCGTCTACGGCGTCCTCCAGACGCTCTGGCTGCTCCGGCTCCCGGCCGGAACCGAACGGATGCAGGCGATCGCGAAGGCCATCCAGGAGGGTGCGTCCGCCTACCTTCGCCGCCAGTACACGACGATCGGGTTCGTCGCGGTCGTTCTCTTCCTGATCATCGGGTTCTGGAACGACCTCGGCTGGGGAACGGCGTTCGGCTTCCTGATCGGCGCCGTCTTCTCGGCGGCCGCCGGCTTCATCGGGATGAACGTCGCAGTCCGCGCGAACGTCCGCACCGCGGAGGCGGCCAAGCAGGGCGTCGCGCCCGCGCTGCGCGTCGCGTTCTCCGCCGGGTCGGTCACGGGTCTGCTCGTCGTCGGCCTCGGGCTGCTCGGCGTCGCCGGCTACTACGGAATCCTCGTCGAGTGGTTCGACCAGGGCCAGGACGGCGCGACGCAGCACCTCATCGGTCTTGCCTTCGGAGGCTCGCTGATCTCGGTCTTCGCCCGCCTCGGCGGGGGGATCTACACCAAGGCCGCCGACGTCGGCGCCGATCTCGTCGGCAAGGTCGAGGCCGGGATCCCCGAGGACGACCCACGCAACCCCGCGGTGATCGCGGACAACGTCGGCGACAACGTCGGCGACTGCGCCGGCATGGCTGCCGACCTCTTCGAGACCTACGCGGTCACGCTCGTCGCGGTCATGTTCCTCGGCGCCGTCAACTTCCCGGCGACGGAGATCGTCCACTACCCGCTCGTTATCGGCGCGGTCGCGATCCTCGCTTCAGTCGCCGGCACGTTCTTCGCGCGCATCGGCCGCGGGGGCTCGATCATGGCGGCGCTCTACAAGGCCGTCATCGCCTCCACGGTGATTTCGGCGCTGCTCTTCATCCCCGTCACCGCAGCCTTCGACGGCGACGCGTTCACGTTCTGGGAGCTGTACGGCGCCACGCTGATCGGCCTCGCCATCACGTTCCTGCTCGTGGCGATCACGGAGTTCTACACGGGCACTCGCTGGGGCCCGGTCAAGGGAATCTCGCGCGCCTCGCTCACCGGGCACGCGACGAACATCATCGAGGGCCTTGCGATCGGGATGCAGGCCACGGCCCTGCCCGTGATCGTGATCGCGGCGGGGATCGTGGGTGCCTTCTCGATCGGCGACACGTCCACCGAGGGGCTCTTCTACATCGGGATCGCCGTCATGGCCCAGCTCTCGATGACCGGCCTGATCGTGGCGCTCGACGCCTACGGCCCGGTCACGGACAACGCCGGCGGGATCGCGGAGATGGCAGAGCTGGACGAGTCCGTCCGCGCCGTGACCGACCCGCTCGACGCGGTCGGCAACACGACGAAGGCGGTCACCAAGGGCTACGCGATCGGCTCCGCCGGGCTCGCCGCGCTGATCCTGTTCGACGGGTTCACGACGGAGCTGAGCGACGAGGGGTTGACCGACATCCGCTTCGAGCTCGGCGACGCCTGGGTGATCGCCGGCCTCTTCCTGGGCGGCCTGATGCCGTTCCTCTTCTCATCGCTGGCCATGCAGGCGGTGGGCCGGGTCGGCGGTCAGGTCGTGGAGGAGGTGCGGCGCCAGTTCCGCGAGATCCCGGGGATCCTCGAGGGCACGGGCCGGCCGGACTACAGCCGCGCCGTCAACATCGTCACCGGCTCGGCGATCAAGAACATGATGCTCCCGAGCCTGATCCCGGTCCTCTTCCCGATCGTCGTCGGGATCATCAGCGTCGAGATGCTCGGCGGCCTCCTGATCGGGACGATCGTGACGGGGATCTTCCTCGCGATCGCCATGACCTCCGGCGGCGGCGCGTGGGACAACGCCAAGAAGCTGATCGAGGACGGCCAGTACGGCGGCAAGGGCTCCGACGCCCACGCTGCAGCGGTCACCGGCGACACCGTCGGCGACCCCTACAAGGACACCGCCGGGCCCGCGATCAACCCGATGATCAAGATCACGAACATCGTCGCCATCTTGATCATCCCGCTGATCGTCTCC
>CAWALC010000002.1:0-904495 GCA_963782765.1 uncultured Actinomycetes bacterium | reverse complement strand
GCACGCGGGCCGTGAAGAGCCGTGGGCTCGTCGCCGGCGGCCGCGGGAAGCCGTGGCGCCAGAAGGGCACGGGCCGCGCCCGCGCCGGCACGATCCGGGCGCCGCAGTTCACGGGCGGCGGCGTCGCCTTCCAGCCGCGCACGAACTTCGAGGTCAAGGTCAACAAGAAGGCCCGCAAGGCCGCCTTCCGCGCCGCGCTCTCCGCACACGCGAAGGAGGGCACGCTCGCCTTCGTGGACGGGTCCGCCTTCGACGAGCCGTCGACGAAGCAGGCCGTCGGACTGCTCGAGGCCTGGGGCAAGCAGGCCCCAGTCCTGGTCGTCGTGACCGACGAGGAGGAGACGCTGATCAAGTCGTTCCGGAACCTCGAGCGGGTGCTCGTCATCACCCCGGCGGAGATCGAGGTCGCCGCGATCGTCTGGGCACGCGCGCTGCTCGTCACCGAGGCCGCGCGCGAGGCGCTCGAGAAGAGGGGTGCTGCGTGAGCCTCCATCCAAACGAAGTCCTGCTCGCGCCGGTCGTCTCCGAGAAGAGCTACAGCCTGATCGAGGACCGGAAGTACTCCTTCCGGGTGCATCCGGACGCCCACAAGACGCAGATCCGGCAGGCCGTCGAGGAGCTCTTCGAGGTCAAGGTGCAGTCGGTCAACGTCATCCAGGTCCGGTCGAAGCCGAAGCGGCGCGGGATGGTCCGCGGCCGCAAGGCCGGCTGGAAGAAGGCGATCGTCCAGCTCCGCGAGGGCCAGTCGATCGAGATCTTCGAGGGGGCACAAGTCTGATGGCGAGAAAGTTCAAGCCCACGAGCCCCGGCCGCCGCCATATGACCGTCTCCGAGTTCTCGGAGGTCACGAAGGCAGGTCCGGAGAAGAGCCTCGTCGAGCCGGTGAAGAAGACCGGCGGCCGCAACAACAACGGCCGGATCACGACGCGCCACCGCGGAGGCGGGCACAAGCGCCGCTACCGCGTGATCGACTTCAAGCGGACGAAGGACGGCGTGCCCGCGAAGGTCGCGGCGATCGAGTACGACCCGAACCGGTCGGCCAACATCGCGCTCCTCCACTACGCGGACGGCGCGAAGGCGTACATCCTCGCCCCGGCCCGCCTGCGCGTCGGAGCGACGGTCGAGTCGGGGCCTGCTGCGGACATCAAGCCGGGCAACGCGCTGCCGATGACGAACATCCCGACCGGCACGCTCGTCCACAACGTCGAGCTGAAGCCGGGCCAGGGCGGGAAGATCGCGCGCGGCGCCGGCACCGGGATCCAGCTCGTCGGAAAGGACGAGGGTCACGGAATCCTTCGGCTACCCTCCGGGGAGCTTCGGCGAGTGCCGCTCACCTGCCGCGCGACGGTGGGACAGGTCGGCAACGTCGACCACGAGAACATCACCGGGGGCAAGGCAGGACGCAGCCGGTGGCGTGGGAAGCGCCCCACGGTGCGCGGCTCGGCCATGAACCCGGTCGACCACCCGCACGGCGGCGGCGAGGGCAAGTCGAAGGGTGGACGCCACCCGGTGACGCCCTGGGGCGTGCCGACGCTCGGCAAGCGCACCCGCTCGAAGCACAAGGAATCTGACGCACTGATCATCCGGCAGCGCCGGAGAGGCAAGGAGAAGCGCTAAGTGTCGAGATCGTCCCGCAAGGGCCCGTACGTCGAGGAGCGGCTGATGAGCCGCATCGAGCAGATGAACAACTCCGGCTCGAAGAACATGATCCGGACCTGGTCGCGCGCCTCGACGATCTTCCCCGAGATGGTCGGGCACACGATCGCGGTCCACGACGGCCGTAAGCACGTCCCGGTCTTCATCTCCGAGCAGATGGTCGGTCACAAGCTCGGCGAGTTCGCGCCGACGCGGACCTTCCGCGGCCACTCCGGCGACAGGAAGACGGAGGTCAAGCGCTAGCCATGGCCCGCCCGAGATCGCAGACCGTCGAGGAGCGCCCCGAGGTGCGCGCGTCCGCGCAGTATCTGCGGGTTGCGCCGCGCAAGGCGCGCCTCGTCGTGGAGCACATTCGGGGCCGGTCGGTCCCGGAGGCTCGGACCGTGCTCGCGTTCACGCCACGCGCGGCTGCCCGCGAGGTCGAGAAGATCCTCGCGTCGGCCGTGGCGAACGCAGAGGCGAACCACGGCCTCATCGGCGACGAGCTCCTCGTGACCGCCGCCTATGTCGACGAGGGCCCCGTGATCAAGCGCTGGCGCGCCCGCGCGCGCGGCCGCGTGGCCCGGATCCAGAAGAAGACGTGCCACGTCACGATCCGGCTCGCGCCGGCCGAGGCCGACACCGCCGCCAAGCGGCGGCCGCGGACCACGCAGGACACGGCGGTCGAGCCGGAGGCTGCGCCCGTCGAGGAGCCGAAGGCCGAGGAGAAGCCGAAGCGCGCCTCGCGTGCGAAAAAGCCTGCAACACCCAAGGCCGAGGCGGCGGCGGAGAAGCCCAAGCCCAAGCGCGCCCCGCGCAAGAAGAAGGAAGAGAGCGAGGACTGATGGGACAGAAGATCCATCCCGGCGGGATGCGCGTCGGCGTCATCCACGACTGGAAGTCCAACTGGTACACGAACGACAAGGACTTCGCGGACGCGCTCCAGGAGGACATCAAGATCCGCGGGCACATCATCGGCAAGCTCTCGCATGCCGGGCTGTCGGACATCCTGATCCGCAAGGACAAGCAGCGGATCACGGTCGACATCTACACGGCGCGCCCCGGCATCGTGATCGGCAAGTCCGGCGCCGAGGTCGACGCGCTGCGGCGCGACCTGCACGCGCTGACGCAGAAGAACGTCCACATCAACATCAACGAGATCAAGCGGCCCGAGCTCGACGCGAAGCTCGTCGCCCAGTCGATCGCCGAACAGCTCGAGAACCGCGTGAGCTTCCGCCGCGCGATGAAGCGCTCGCTGGCCTCGGCGATCCGCTCCGGCGCGCAGGGCGTGAAGGTTCAGTGCGGCGGCCGCCTGGGCGGCGGCGAGATGAGCCGCTCCGAGAGCTACTCGGAGGGCCGGGTCCCGCTGCACACGATCCGCGCGGACATCGACTACGGCTTCGCCGAGGCGAAGACGACGACCGGCCGGATCGGCGTGAAGGTCTGGATCAACAAGGGCGAGATCATGCCGGAGGGCTTCGAGACCGTCGACGGCCGGCGCGACGCCCGGCTGGGTGAGCAGGACACGGCGCGACGCAAGGGCGGCAAGACCGAGGGCCTCTCGGCCTCCCGCGAGAGCGGGCGCCGGGGAGGCAGCGGCGACCGCGAGGGCCTCGGCCCGGTGCGGGACCGCAAGCCTCGCCGCGGACGCCGCGGCGGCGCGGGAGCTCCTGGTCGTGGCGCACGCCAGGACAACGTGGAGAAGCCGCGCACGGACGAGGAGGCGACGACCGCGGAGGGCCGCGAGCTCCCCGAGGTCCAGCCGGAGACTCCGACGACGCCCGAGGCTGTCGCCGAGGCGCCCGAGTCGACCACGCCCAAGGTGCAGCAGGAAGACCCGACCAAGCTCGACCAGTCCGGCGACCCGTCGGCTGAGAAGACGGACAACTAGCGATGCTTCTTCCGAAGAAAACGAAGTTCCGCAAGGTGCAGCGCGGCCGCCGGCGTGGGCAGGCCAAGGGCCAGACCAACGTGCAGTACGGCGACTACGGGATCAAGGCGCTGGAGGCCGGCTGGGTCACCAACCGCCAGATCGAGGCTGCCCGAATCGCGATGACCAGGAAGATCAAGCGAGGCGGCAAGGTCTGGATCAACGTCTTCCCGGACAAGCCGGTCACGCAGAAGCCGGCCGAGACCCGCATGGGCTCCGGCAAGGGCTCGCCCGAGCACTGGGTCGCCGTCGTGAAGCCCGGACGAGTCATGTTCGAGCTCGCCGGCGTGCCCGAGCCGCTCGCCAAGGAGGCGCTCCGCCTCGCCGGCAGCAAGCTCCCCGTCAGGACGAAAGTCGTGAAGAGAGAGGCTGATCTGTTTGCGGGCTAAGCAGTTGAGAGAGATGACCGACGACGAGCTCGAGCGCACGCTCAGCGAGCGCCGCCAGGAGCTCTTCAACCTGCGCTTCCAGTCGGCGACCGGCGCGCTCGAGAACCCTGCGCGCCTGAAGCTGGCGAAGCGGGAGATCGCGCGCATCTTGACCGTCCGGGTCGAGCGCGAGACGAGCTCAGTGGGAGGTGAGAGCTAGTGGCGGACGAGGAGAAGAACGAGCAGGTCGAAGAGACCGAGGAGCAGACGCCCGAGGAGGCCGCTCCGCCGAAGTCCGAAAGCGGGGCCGAGGCGTCCGAGACGCCGTCCGAGCCCGATCCCGAGGCTCCGCCGGAGGAGCCCGGCCCGCCCGTGCCCGAGCCCACGGCTCCCGAGCCGACGCCCGAGCCTGCTCCCGAGCCGATCGCAGAGGCCGAGCCGGAGGCCGCCGAGGCTCCCGCCGAAGGCGAGCCCGAAGCCGCCGTCGCCGAGGCCGAGGCACCGGCCGAGGGCGAGGAGGCTCCGGAGGAGACAGCGGAAGGCGGCGCCGAGGAAGAGGCCGCGGCACCGGCGGCGACGGCGAAGAAGAAGCGCAAGCGCGTCCCGCGCACCGAGCGCCGCACGCGGCCGAAGAAGCGCGAACGGGCAGCGGAGCGCAAGCCGATCACGCGCCTGGAGAAGCCCGAGCACGAGCGTGGCCGGCGGCAGGAGCGCCGCGGCGTCGTCGTCTCGGCTGCGATGGACAAGACGATCGTCGTCCGGGTCGACGTCGTGAAGGCGCACCCGAAGTACAAGAAGGTCGTCCGGCGGTCGCAGCGCTTCCACGCGCACGACGAGCAGAACCAGGCCAAGGCCGGGGACGTCGTCCGCATCGTCGAGACGCGCCCGCTCTCGAAGACGAAGAACTGGCGCCTCGCCGAAGTGGTGGAGGTCGCTCAGTGATCCAGCAGGAGTCCCGCTTGAAGGTGGCCGACAACACGGGCGCCCGCGAGCTGCTCTGCATCCGCGTGCTCGGCGGCTCGCACCGCCGCTATGCGCGGGTCGGCGACGTCATCGTCGGGACCGTCAAGACCGCGACGCCGCAGGGCGCAGTCCGCAAGGGCGAGGTCGTGCGCGCCGTGGTCGTGCGGACGAAGAAGCCCTACGGCCGCAACGACGGCACCTCGATCGCGTTCGACGAGAACGCCGCCGTGATCATCGACGCGGCCAGCAACCCGCGCGGCACCCGCATCTTCGGCCCCGTCGCCCGCGAGCTGCGCGAGAAGAACTTCATGAAGATCGTCTCGCTCGCCCCGGAGGTCCTCTAGTGGCTCAAACCATGAAAATCAAGAAGGGCGATCTCGTCCAGGTGCTGAGCGGCAAGGACCGCGGCAAGCAGGGCCGCGTCCTCGAGGCGCGCCCGAAGGAGGGCCGCGTCCTCGTCGAGAACCTGAACATGATCAAGCGGCACACTCGGCCGCGCCCGATGAGCAACCCGAGCCGGATGGGCGCGCCGCAGATCCAGCCCGGCGGCGTGATCGAGAAGGCCGGCCCGCTCCAGATCTCGAACGTGATGGTCGTCTGCCCCGCCTGCCAGCGCCCGACGAGGGTCGGAACGATCGTCCAGGAGGGAAAGACGGGAACCGTGCGGCTACGGGTTTGCAAGCGAGCGGACTGCGGGCAGCAGATCGACCGATGATGGCCACTGCAACCAAAGAGACGACCGTGCCGCGGATGAAGCAGGCCTACAACGAGGAGATCCGCCCGCGCCTCAAGGACGAGCTCGAGCTGAGCACCGTCATGCAGGTGCCGGGCATCTCGAAGATCACGCTCAACATGGGCGTCGGCGAGGCGAAGACCGAGGCCAAGGCGCTCGACAGCGCGATCGAGGAGCTGACGACGATCGCCGGCCAGCGGGCGCAGGTCCGCCGGGCGCGCAAGTCGATCGCCGGCTTCAAGATCCGCGACGGAATGCCGATCGGCGCGCGCGTCACGCTGCGCGGCGACCGGATGTGGGAGTTCCTCGACCGGCTCGTGTCGATCGCGCTGCCCCGGATCCGCGACTTCCGGGGCCTCAACCCGGGGTCGTTCGACGGGCGCGGCAACTTCTCGGTCGGCATCCGCGAGCAGATCATCTTCCCGGAGATCAACTACGACGACATCGCCGCCGTCCGGGGTCTGGACGTGACGATCACGACGACGGCGCAGAGCGACGAGCACGGCCTCGCCCTCCTGAGGGCTCTGGGCATGCCGTTCGCCATCGAAGACGACAGGAGGGATTCCTAAGTGGCCAAGAAGTCCCTGGTCCACAAGGCGCAGCAGCCGCAGCGCTTCAAGGTCCGGCAGTACACGCGCTGCCGCCGGTGCGGCCGGCCGCGCTCCGTCTACCGCAAGTTCGGCCTCTGCCGGATCTGCCTGCGCGATCTCGCGCACCAGGGCCAGATCCCCGGCATGACCAAGTCGAGCTGGTGAACCGAGATGCTCACTGATCCGATCGCAGACATGCTCACCCGCATCCGCAACGCCAACAAGGCGCTGCACGAGACCGCGGAGATGCCGACCTCGCGCCAGAAGGAGGAGATCGCACGCCTGCTCCAGGACGAGGGCTACATCGCCGGGTGGGAGCGGAAGTCGGGCGAGAGCTTCGACACGCTCGTCATCCAGCTCAAGTACGGGCCGAGCAGGGAGCGGATCATCACCGACCTCAAGCGCGTCTCCAAGCCGGGCCGTCGTGTCTACGCTAGAAAGGACCGGCTGCCGCGTGTCCTCGGAGGGATGGGGACCGCGATCATGTCGACGTCGAGGGGTCTCGTCACGAGCAAGACCGCCGAGCGCGAAGGCATCGGCGGCGAAGTCATCTGTTTCGTCTGGTAACCGCCTGAACCCATGAGCCGAATCGGAAAACAGCCCATCGAGTTGCCCGCCGGCGTGTCGGTGTCGATCGACCCTGGCCGCGTGATGGTCAACGGGCCGCTCGGAGAGCTGACGCAACAGGTGCCGCAGCGGATGACGATCGAGCAGGGCGACGGCGTGCTGACCGTGACCCGGCCGACCGAGAGAGGCGACGACCGTGCGCTGCACGGTCTCACCCGCTCGCTCGTCGCGAACATGGTCGAGGGAGTCACGAAGGGATACGAGCGGAAGCTCGAGATCCAGGGCGTCGGCTACCGCGCCGCGCTGCGCGGCACCTCCCTCGAGCTCAGCGTCGGGTTCTCGCACACGGTCGTGATCGAGCCGCGTCAGGGGATCTCGTTCGAGGTTCCGACGCCGACGGAGATCATCGTGAAGGGAATCGACAAGCAGCAGGTCGGGCAGACGGCAGCCGAGGTGCGCCGCGTCCGGCCGCCCGAGCCGTACAAGGGCAAGGGCATCCGCTACGAGGGCGAGTACGTCCGCCGGAAGGTCGGGAAGCGCGCATGAGCCAGCTCACGATGAGACAGCGTCGCGAGCGCCGCCACAAGCGGGTGCGGAAGGACGTCTTCGGCACCGCCGAGCGCCCGCGCCTGGTCGTCTTCCGGTCGAACCGCGGCATCGCGGCCCAGCTCGTCGACGATGCCGAGGGCAAGACCCTCGCCGCCGCGAGCTGGCTGGACAAGAAGAACGCCAAGGGCGCGAAGACCGACCAGGCCACCGAGGTGGGCAAGCTGCTCGCCGCGAACGCGAAGAAGGCGGGCATCGAGCGCGTCATCTTCGACCGCGGCGGCTACCTGTACCACGGGCGCGTGAAGGCGCTCGCCGACGCAGCCCGTGAAGGAGGACTCCAGTTTTGAGCGACTACCAGGACACCCGCGAGCTCAAGGAGCGCGTGGTCGAGATCAACCGAGTCGCGAAGGTCGTCAAGGGCGGCCGGCGCTTCTCGTTCACGGCGCTGGTCGTGATCGGGGACGAGGTCGACCGGGTCGGCGTCGGCTACGGCAAGGCCCGCGAGGTCCCGCTGGCGATCTCCAAGGCCGTCGAGGACGCGAAGAAGAACCTCTTCACCGTTCCGAAGCACGGACAGACGATCACCCACGAGATCCTGGGCCGGTTCGGCGCCGCGCGGGTGCTCTTGCGCCCGGCGAGCGAGGGAACCGGCGTCATCGCCGGCGGCGGCGTCCGCGCGGTCCTCGAGCTCGGCGGCGTGCGCGACATCCTCGCGAAGAGCCTCGGGACGACGAATCCCGTGAACATGCTGAAGGCGACCGTCCAGGGTCTCCAGAGCCTGCGGCGCCCCGAGGAGGTCGCGAAGGCGCGCGGGAAGACGATTTCCGACGTGCTGCCGATCCCGAAGCAGCAGCCCGAGGAGGCGGCGCGGAGGAGGCAGCCGCGGAGGAGCCGGCCGAGGAGCCGGTCGCCGCCGTCGCCGCCACGGAGGAGACCAGCGATGGCGAATAAGACCCTCCGAATCACGCAGGTCCGGAGCCAGATCGGCCAGAGCGAGCGCCACCGTGGGACGCTGCGCGCGCTCGGCCTGGGCAAGATCGGCCGCTCGGTCGAGCGCCCGGAGAGCCCGCAGGTCGCCGGTATGCTGAGAAAGGTTCGCCACCTCGTCCGAGTCGAAGGCGAGTAGCGGTATGCCCGAAGCGCTCAACCTCTCCAACCTGAAACCCGCGGCCCCGAGCAAGGACCGCAAGCGTGTCGGCCGCGGCCCGGGCTCCGGCAAGGGCCGCTATTCCGGCCGCGGGATCAAGGGCCAGAAGTCGCGCTCCGGCTCGCACAAGATGCGCGCGGGCTTCGAGGGCGGCCAGATGCCGATCTACATGCGGCTGGGCAAGCAGCGCGGGCCGTACTCCAAGGACGCGATGCCGATGGGCCCGCACCGCACGCAGACCGTGCCCGTGAACATCCGGGACCTCGACCGCTTCGACGACGGCGCCGAGGTCACGCCCGAGGCGCTCGTCGAGGCCGGGCTGATCAAGAACACCCGGGTGGACGTGAAGATCCTCGGCCAGGGCGATCTGAAGAAGAAGCTCGCCGTGACCGCGCACTTCTTCTCGGAGGCAGCACGCGAGAAGATCGAGGGCGCCGGCGGTTCGGCGACGGCGCTCAAGGAGGTCAAGCCCAAGCGGCGGCGCCGCAAGGCCGCGTCACCCGCCCAGCAGGCCCCTGCTGCCGAGGAGGCTTCCGAGGAGCTGGCGGAGCCTGAGGCGCAGGACGAGCCCGAGCAGCCGGCCGAGGAAGCGTCCGAGCCCGAGTCCGACTAGATGTTCTCCTGGCTGACCAACGCCTGGCGCGTCCCCGAGCTGCGCAAGCGCGTGCTCTTCACGGCGGTCATCCTCGCCTTCTACCGACTGGGGTCCTGGATCCCGGCGCCGGGCGTGAACGCCGACGCGATCGAGAACTACTTCAACGCGTCGGGCGGCGGGACCGTGCTCGCGCTGCTCGACCTCTTCTCGGGCGGCGCGCTCTCCCAGTTCGCGATCTTCGCGCTCGGGATCATGCCCTACGTCACCGCCTCGATCATCCTCCAGCTCATGACCGTGGTCATCCCGCGGCTCGAGCAGCTCCAGAAGGAAGGCGAGGCCGGCTACGCCAAGATCAACCAGTACACGCGCTACCTGACGATCATCCTCGCCGCCGCGCAGGCTGCGGGCTTCGCGTTCCTGTTCCAGCGCCAGGGCGCGCTGGACGCGAACTTCGGCCGCGGCGCGCTGATCGTCCTCACGCTGACGGCGGGCTGCGCGCTCCTGATGTGGATGGGTGAGCTGATCACCAAGCGAGGGATCGGCAACGGGATCTCGCTGCTGATCTTCGCCTCGATCCTCACCGGGCTTCCGCTCGGGATCAACGCCTGGGTCGAGGGCGGGATCTTCGAGCGCCTGTTCTTCCCGATCATGGCTGTCGGCGTCGTCGTCGCCGTCGTCTTCATCCAAGAGGGGCAGCGCCGGATCCCGATCCAGTACGCGAAGCGGATGGTGGGGCGCCGCATGACGACGGGCGGCTCGACCTACATGCCCCTGCGCGTGAACATGGCCGGCGTCATCCCCGTGATCTTCGCCGCCGCCGTCATGGCGTTCCCGCCGACGGTCGCGCAGTACTTCCCGCAGACGCAGGGCTTCATCAACAAGTACTTCTCCTACACCGACTGGCCGTACTTGCTGCTCCAGGGCGCGATGATCGTGATCTTCACGTTCTTCTACACCGCCGTCCAGTTCAACCCGGTCGACCAGGCGGACAACCTGCGGAAGCACGGTGGGTACATCCCGGGCATCCGGCCGGGCCCGCCCACCGCGCAGTACCTCGACCGGGTCCTGACGCGGCTGACGCTGCCGGGCGCCGTCTACCTGGCGATCGTGGCGACGCTGCCGAGCCTCTTCATCGCGTACGCGGACGTCTCGCAGGCGCTGGCCGGCGCGCTCGGAGGAACCTCGGTGCTGATCGCCGTCGGGGTCGCGCTCGACACGATGCGACAGATGGAGTCGCAGATGATGATGCGCTCCTACGAAGGCTTCTTGAAGTAGTGAACGTCTTGCTTCTCGGGCCGCAGGGCTCGGGCAAGGGAACGCAGGCGAAGCGGATCCAGGCCGAGTACGGGATCCCGCACATCGCGACCGGGGAGATCCTCCGCGACGCGATCGCCGCCGAGTCGGAGCTGGGCCGCCGGGTCAAGCCGATCGTGGAAAGCGGAAAGCTCGTCCCCGACGACCTGATGATCGAGCTGATCCGCGAGCGCCTCGGCGAGGACGACGCGCAGGACGGGTTCATCCTCGACGGCTTCCCGCGCACGCTTCCCCAGGCGGAAGCGCTCGACGGGATGCTCGCGGACATCGGCCGGGACCTCTCGATCGTCTTCGGCTTTCAGCTGGCCGATCAGATCGGCATCGACCGCATGCTCAAGCGCGCCGAGATCGAGCACCGCAAGGACGACACGCCCGAGGCGATTGCCAAGCGGCTCGAGCTCTACCACGAGCAGACCGAGCCGTTGATCGGCCACTACCGCGTGCAGGGCAACCTGGTCGGCATCCACGCCGACAGGACGGTCGACCAGGTGTTCTCGGAGGTCCAGGAGGCGCTCGAGCAGACGGCGGCGAGGTCGGCATGATCCTCCGGAAGTCCGCAGCCGAGCTGGACGTCATGCAGCGGGCCGGCGCAATCGTCGCCGACACGCACGCGCTCCTCGGCGAGCACATTCGTCCCGGCGTCACGACCGCCGAGCTCGACCGGCTCGCCGACGAGTTCATCCGGTCCCGCGAGGGCATCCCGACGTTCCTCGGCTACCACGGGCCGTATCCGTATCCGGCCTCGATCTGCGCGTCGCTGAACGACGTCGTCGTCCACGGGATCCCGGACGACGAGCCGTTGTCGGAGGGAGACGTACTCTCCGTGGACGTAGGTGTCACGTACGAGGGCTTCGTCGGCGACTCGGCCTACACGTACAAGGTGGGCGAGGTCGACGCCGAGGCCGAGCGGCTCCTCGAGGTCTGCGAGGCCGCTCTGTGGGCCGGCATCGAGAAGGCGCGGTCGGGCGGCCACCTCTCCGACGTCTCGCACGCGATCCAGGTGGTCACCGAAGACGCAGGGTTCTCCGTCGTTCGCTCGCTGGTCGGCCACGGCGTCGGGCGCGACATGCACGAGGATCCGCAAATTCCGAACTTCGGCGAGGCTGGACGCGGGCCGGTGCTGGCGCCGGGCATGACGCTCGCGATCGAGCCGATGATCACCGCCGGCGGGCCGGAGGTGGTCGTTCGCGACGACCGCTGGACGATCGCGTCGCGTGACGGCTCCCTCGCCGCGCACTTCGAGCACACGGTCGCCGTCACCGACGGCGAGCCCAGGATCCTCACAGCTGCGCCGGTTCGGGTCAGTTAGGGGCCTTTTGCTACCATCCTGTGCTCGGCGGAAGCCGGGTTTCGCCGTGTTCGTCGTTCGTCCAAGACCGCGCTCCTAGAGCGCGGTTGCCGTGTGGAGGTATGGCCCAGAAGGAAGAGAAGATCGAGGTGGAAGGCGAGGTCGTGGAGGCCCTGCCGAGCACGATGTTCCGCGTCCAGGTCGACGAGGGGCATCAGGTGCTCGCGAAGATCTCCGGGAAGATGCGCAAGCACTACATCCGCATCCTTCCGGGAGACCGCGTCAAGGTGGAGCTCTCCCCGTACGACCTCTCCCGAGGCCGGATCACCTTCAGGCACAGGTAGGAAGGTAGAGATGAAAGTTCGCCCGTCCGTCAAGCCGATGTGTGAGCGGTGCCGCGTGATCAAGCGGCACGGCCGGACCATGGTCATTTGCACGAACCCACGTCACAAGCAGCGACAGGGGTAGGAGGAGAGCTTTGGCACGAATCGCAGGCGTCAACCTTCCGCGTGAGAAGCGGCTCGAGGTCGGCCTGACCTACATCTTCGGGGTCGGCCGCTCGACGGCGCTCCAGATCTGTACCGCCACCGGCCTCAAGCCGGAGGAGAAGGTGCGGGACCTCACCGACCCGGAGATCACGAAGCTGCGCGAGTACATCGACGGCAACCTCCAGGTCGAGGGTGACCTCCGCCGTGAGCGCCAGCAGTCGATCAAGCGCCTGTCGGAGATCGGCGCCTACCGGGGCATGCGGCACCGCCGCAGCCTCCCGGTGAACGGCCAGCGGACGAAGACGAACGCCCGGACTCGCAAGGGCCCGAAGAAGACCGTCGGCCGCGGTAAGAAGGCGGCGACCAAGACCTAATGGCACCTCCGCGCAGACAGGCGGCCCGGGGCCGCACGCGCCGCCGTGTTCGCAAGAACATCGCCATCGGCCAGGCGCACATCAAGACGTCGTTCAACAACACGATCGTGACCCTCACGGACAAGGACGGAAACGTGATCGTGTGGGAGTCGGCCGGCTCGGCCGGATTCAAGGGCTCGCGCAAGTCGACGCCGTTCGCGGCGCAGGTCACGGCAGACGCCTGCGCGCGGAAGGGCATGGAGCACGGCCTCCAGAAGGTCGAGGTCTTCGTCAAAGGCCCGGGGTCGGGCCGTGAGACGGCGATCCGGTCGCTCCAGGCAGCCGGCCTCGAGATCCTCGGCGTCAAGGACGTGACCCCGCAGGCGCACAACGGCGTCCGACCCAAGAAGCGGAGGCGCGTCTAGTGGCGCGTTCCATCGGCCCCAAGTGCCGCGCGTGCCGCCGGGAGGGCATGAAGCTCTTCCTGAAGGGCGAGCGCTGCCTCACGGAGAAGTGCTCCGTCGAGCGCCGCAGCTACCCGCCGGGCGAGCACGGCCGCGGCCGCATCAAGCAGTCCGAGTACCTGCTCCAGCTGCGCGAGAAGCAGAAGGCGCGCCGCTACTACGGCCTGCTCGAGAAGCAGTTCCGCAACTACTACACGAAGGCCGCGAAGGGCTCGGGGATCACGGGCGAGACGCTCCTCCGCATGCTCGAGACGCGGCTCGACAACGTCGTCTACCGGCTCGGTTTCGCCGCCTCGCGGGCACAGGCTCGGCAGCTCGTCCGCCACGGCCACTTTCACGTGAACGGCCGCCGCGTGAACATCCCGAGCTTCCAGGTCAAGCCCGACGGCATCGTCACGATGGCGCCCGGCAGCTCTGCCGAGCAGGTCATCCGGGACGCGACCGACCTCACGGCCTCGGTCGCGCCGTGGCTTCAGGCCGACCACGAGGGCATCACCGGCAAGGTGCTCAAGTGGCCGGAGCGGAGCGAGATCGACACGCCCGTCCAGGAACAGCTCATCGTCGAGCTCTATTCGAAGTAACGAAACGCTACGCGTCCCATGTTCATTTCGCACGCGAAAGAAAGGCAGTAGATGGCAACACGCACCAGCCTGATGGATTTCCAGATTCCGCGGATCGTCCACGAGGAAGTCGACGAGCGCCGCGGCGTCTTCGTGATCGAGCCGCTCGACCGCGGCTTCGGCCACACGTTCGGCAACTCGCTGCGCCGCGTGCTGCTCTCGTCGCTCGAGGGCGCCGCAGTCACCTCCGTGAAGATCGAGGGTGTCGCGCACGAGTTCACCACGCTGCCCGGCGTCCGTGAGGACGTCGTCGACATCATCTCGGCGCTCAAGAACCTTGTCGCGCGGCTCCACGGTGAGTCACCCGAGATCGAGGTGCGCCTCAACAAGCGCGGCTCGGGCGCGGTCACGGCCGCCGACATCGAGGCGCCCGCCGACCTCGAGATCCTCAACCCGGACCTCGTGATTGCCAACCTGTCGGACAAGGGCCG
Organism: uncultured Actinomycetes bacterium; assembly: GCA_963782765.1. GTDB lineage: Bacteria > Actinomycetota > Thermoleophilia > Gaiellales > Gaiellaceae > JACDAN01. The sequence goes on along the minus strand of CAWALC010000002.1, from coordinate 890,460 downwards.
GCTCGAGATGACGATGACGATCGGTCGCGGCCGCGGCTACGTCCCGGCCGAGCTGAACCGCGGGCCCGAGCACACGATCGGCGTCATTCCGATCGACTCACTCTTCTCGCCGGTGCGGCGCGTCTCGTACGACGTCGAGGCCGCACGCGTCGGTCAGCGCACGGACTACGACAAGCTCACGCTGGATGTCACCACGGACGGCTCGGTCGATCCCCGCGAGGCGATCGGCGAGGCCGCCGACATCCTGATCCGTCAGCTCGCGATCTTCACGGACATCGAGAAGATCGAGGGCTTCGGCGAGGCTGCGGCGGCTCAGACCGCAGCGGCCGAGGCGCCGCTCGCGCACGGGATGGAGAACTTCCCGATCGAGGAGCTCGAGCTCGGCGTCCGGTCGTACAACTGCCTGAAGCGCGTCGGAATCGAGACGATCGGCGACCTCGTGACGAAGTCGGAAGGTGAGCTCGCCGCCATCCCCAACTTCGGCAAGAAGTCGATCGAAGAGGTCAAGGAGACGCTCGCCACGCACGGTCTCAACCTGCGCGGCGACGACTCCCTGTAGGACTGCTGCGGTGCGCCACCATCGCTCCGGAAAGAAGCTCGGCCGCGACTCGGCGCACCGCAAGGCGCTGTACTCGAACCTGACCGGCTCGCTGATCGAGCACGGGCGGATCAAGACGACCGTCGCCAAGGCGAAGGCGGTCAGGCCGATCGCCGAGAAGATGATCACGCTCGGGCGGCGCGGCGATCTCGCCGCCCGCCGGCAGGCGCTCGCGTATCTCCGCTCGAACGACGTCGTGCACATCCTCTTCGCGGAGGTCGCGCCGCGGTTCACGGATCGTCCCGGCGGCTACACGCGGATCACCAAGATCGGACCGCGAGCGGGTGACGCGGCCGAGATGGCCTACCTCGAGTTCGTGGACTACGTGCCGCCGGCTCCGGTCGCACGGCCGGTCCGCGAGCCCGAAGAGCAGGCCGTCGCACCGACGGCGTAGAGACGCGCCTCAGGCTCACACTCGAGTACGACGGCACCGGCTTCCGCGGCTGGGCCGCGCAGCCGGGGCTGCGCACCGTCGAAGGCGAGATCCGAGCCGGGCTCGAGTCGGTCTATCCCGCGCTGGGGCGAGCTCGTGATCGCCGGGCGCACCGACACCGGCGTGCACGCGCTCGGGAATGTCGCCTCGGTCGAGGTGGACGGCGGACCGCCGCCCGGACGCGCGGCGGACGCGCTGAACGCGGAGCTTCCGCCCGATGTCTCGGTCGTGGGGGCCGAGGAGGCGCCGCCGGACTTTCATGCGCGCCATGCGGCTCGGTCGCGGGCGTACCGGTACCGGATCTACCGGCGCCGCGAGCGCTCCCCGTTCGAGGAGCGGCGGAGCTGGTGGTATCCGCGGCCACTCGACGAGGAGGCGCTTGCAGAGTCGGCCGACCTCCTGGTCGGCAAGCACGACTTCCGGGCGTTTACACCGGCCGGGACGCAGCACAAGGTCTTCGTCCGAACCGTGAAGCACGCCGCCTGGCATCGCCGCGGCGATGCGCTCGAGCTCGAGATCGAAGCGGACAGCTTCCTCCGGCACATGGTCCGCACCTTGGTCGGGACCATGGTCGAGCAACGGCCGCAGCAGGTCGGTGAGCTTCTCCGAGGCGGTCTGCGCGCGGACGCCGGCAGTACGGCGCCGCCGTGGGGCCTGTATCTCGAGCGGGTGCAGTACTAGACGCCGAAAAAGAGTCCCGGCCGGTCTGCAGCCAACCGCCGGGACTCCGCAGGCGGGGGGAGAGGCAGTCCGCCTGCTGCGCGTCATTCAACGCGATCGTGATGAATCCCGCCGCCGATACGATCGGCGCCATGGCGACCCGCACCCGCGCCGACGCCGCCGAGCGCGTCGAGACGCTGCGTAAGCAGCTCGACCACCACCTCTACCGCTATCACGTCCTCGACGACCCGGAGATCACCGACGCCGAGTACGACCGGCTCTACGACGAGCTGAAGGCGCTCGAGGAGGAACACCCGGAGCTCGACGATCCGTCCTCGCCCACACACCGCGTGGGTGCGCCGGCGTCGGAGAAGTTCCAGAAGGTCGCGCACCTCTCGCCGATGGGCTCGCTCGAGAAGGTGACCACCGACGAGGGGCTCCAGAAATGGGCACAGGACGTCTGCAAGCGGCTCGACGTCCCACCCGAGGAGGTCGCCTGGGTGATCGAGCCGAAGATCGACGGCTCCGCGATCTCACTCGTGTACCAGGACGGCGTGCTCGCGCGCGGCGCCACCAGGGGTGACGGCCGCCAGGGCGAGGAGGTGACGACCAACCTCCGGACGATCCCGTCGATCCCGCTCCGGCTCCGCGGCGACGATCCGCCGCGCGTGCTCGAGGTTCGAGGCGAGGTCTACATGCCGCTTTCCGGCTTCAACGCGTTCAACGAGCGCCTGATCGCCGAGGGCAAGAAGACGGCCCCGAATCCGCGAAACGCGTCTGCTGGGTCACTCCGCCAGAAGAACTCCCAGATCACGGCCGAGCGGCCGCTCTCGATCTGGGTCTACGGTGCCGGCCACCGCGACGGCGTCGAGTTCGGGAGCCAGTGGGAGCTGCTCGAGTGGCTCCGCGAGCGCGGGTTTCGCACGAACCCCCATGCCGAGCGGCTCGAGACGATCGACGAGGTCGCGAAACGCTGCGCCGAGTGGGAGCGGAAACGCATCGACCTCGACTACGAGATCGACGGGATCGTCATCAAGGTCGACTCGCTCGAGCACCAGCGCGCGCTCGGCGCGCTCCACGACCGGCCCCGGTGGGCTCGCGCCTACAAGTGGGCGCCGATGACGGCGACGACGCGACTGAACAAGATCCTGATCCGCGTCGGGCGGACGGGAGCACTGAATCCGTGGGCGATGCTCGAGCCCGTCGAGGTCGGCGGCGTCACGGTCTCGCGCGCCACGCTCCACAACGAGGAGGACATCAACCGAAAGGACATCCGCCAGGGCGACGACGTGATCGTCCAGCGCGCCGGCGACGTGATCCCGCAGATCGTCGGGCCTGCAGGAGCCCACCGCAAGGGCACTCGTCGCTTCAAGATGCCGACGCATTGTCCGCTGTGCGGCGCCGAGGTCGTCAGGCCGGAGGGCGAGGTGATGCACCGCTGTCCGAACCGGGCCTGCCCCTCGAGGGGCCTCGAGACGCTGAACAACTGGGTCATGTCCGCCGCGGACATCGAGGGCGTCGGCGAGCAGCTCGTGCGGCGGCTCTGGGACCTCGGCCTCATTCGCTCGCTCCCCGACCTCTACCGGTTGACCAAGGAGCAGCTCCTCGAGCTGGACGGCTTCCAGGAGAAGAGCGCGACGAACGTGATCTCCTCGATCGAGGCGTCGAAGCAGATCCCGTTCCGCCGTGTCCTCTACGGGCTGAACATCCCCGACGTGGGCTGGGTGACGGCCCAGAATCTCGCACGTCACTTCGGCTCCGTCGACAAGCTCGCGGCCGCCGCGCAGGAAGACATCATGGAGGTGGAAGGCCTCGGTCCGGAGCGCGCAGAGAAGATCGTCGAGTGGTTCTCGGAGGAGGACAACATGCGACTCGTCGACGAGCTCCGCGAGCTCGGCCTCCGCTTCGAGTCCGGCGAGGAGGACCGCCCGCCAGAAGGCCCGCTCACCGGGCAGACGTTCGTCATCACCGGGACGCTCGAGAACTGGTCGCGCGAGCAAGCCCAGTCCGAGCTGGAGGCCCGCGGTGCCAAGGTCACGGGCTCCGTCTCGAAGAAGACGACGGGCCTCATCGTCGGCGAGGAGCCCGGCGCCTCCAAGCTCACGAAAGCGCAGAGCTCAGGCGTGCCGCTGCTGGACGAAGCCGAGCTCGCGAACCTACTGCGCGGCTAGGACCGACGCGAACCGGTCCTGGGCCCTGCGGGCCCAGAACTGGGACACGGGGCGGCCATTCTGGATCACCGCGAAGGCCCACCGCCCGCGCACGAACCCCGAAAGCGCGGAGGATTCGCGCAGCGTCCCGGTCTTCGCCAGCACCGCACCGCGGGCCGGCGCACGCTCCATCCGGTCCTCCAGCGTCCCGTTCACTCCGGCGACGGCGAGTGAGCGGACGAAGTGCGGCCGCAGCGCGGGATCGTTCCAGGCGACGACGAGGATGCCGATGACCGCGGCCGCGGTGAGCCGGTTGCGGGGAGAGAGCCCGGACCCGTCGACGATCCGCACGCCCGCCAGCGGCACTGCGGCCTCCGCGAGCGCACGTCGTATCGCCTCCGCACCCGCCGCGCTCGTTCCGGCAGCTCCGTCGACCGCGCCGAGCTGCTTCAGCAGCAGCTCTGCCGTGAAGTTGTCGCTCTCCCGATTCATGAACGCGACGATCCGGGCGAGCGGGGCGGACTCGGTGGACGCCAGGTGCGTCGCGACCGGGTCCGCGGCACCCAGGACGACTCGACCGCGCACCCCGACGCCTGCCGCACGCAAGGCCAGGCGGAACTGCGTCGCGGCGGTGATTGCGGGATCGCGCGTCAGGTAGCCGCGGAAACGCGCGCGATCGACGGTCAGCGCAGAGAGCGGAGGCGACTCGTTGAGGTAGTAGTGCGACCGCCAGGCCGGCCCCGTGCGGCGCGAGTCGAAGTAGGACTCGTCGGCCTCGACCCCGCCCGTCACCTGACGGATCCCGTACGCCCTGATCTGCCGGGCGAGTGCCCTCAGATCCCCGCGCGAGAGCGTCGGATCGCCGAACCCCTTGAGAACGAGGTCGCCGTTCCAGGTGGATCCGGCCAGCTGCCCCTCGCCGAAGACCATCGTGTCGATCCGGAAATCCGGACCGAGGACGGCCAGCGACGCGTACGCGACCGCAAGCTTTGCGTTCGAGGCGGGCACGAGCGACAGCGTCGGATGGCGCAGGAAGACCGTACGGCCGGAAGCGAGGTCGAACGCGACTGCGCCGGACTGGCTCGCCCTGACGTGCGGAACCGAGAGCGCCTTGGCGAGCTTGGTTGCGAGCGCCGGCTTCGTCGTTTTCGCAGGCGCGGCAGCCGCGACGAGCGCGGCCGTCGCGCACACGGCAAGGGCAGCGAGAGCTCGGCGCGGCACCCGATTCATTCTAGGAGGGCTTACGGCGCACCAAGCCGCGTAGGTCCTGCGGCACGGAAAGATGGGCCGGTCGGCCTATAGGCAATGACCGGTGTGGGGCAGATAATCGGGCCAGCAACTCGGGAGACGTCAATGCCTAATCACCTCGCAGCCGTCAGAAGTCGTCTGGAAGACCTCCTGCTCTCACTCGAGAGCGGACGCCACCCCAGTCGCGCACGCGTCGAGGAGACGCTCACGGACGGCTATGCGTGGGCGCTCAAGCTCGACGCGGAGTGCGCGCGGCTGGAGCGCTCCATTGGGAAGCTGGCCGCGGAGCTCGACAACGGAAGCGGCGAGCAGCAGGCGAAGGAGCTCTCGAGGACTGCGCGCCATCTGGCCCGCGCGAAGCGCGATCTGGCGGGCCTCAGAAGCCTCCTGGCCGCTCTCCGCACCGAAGCGGCCGAAGCGAAAGTCGCCTAGACCAGGCCCGACCGCACCGCATAGACCGCGGCCTGGATGCGGTTCTCGATCTGGAGCTTCATCAGGATGTTCGAGATGTGGTTCTTGACCGTCTTCGGGCTGATGTGCAGCTCCTGGGCGATCTCGGAGTTGTCCTTGCCGTTCGCGATCAGCCGCAGCACCTCGGTCTCGCGGTCGGAGAGCTCCGGCCGCGCCACTCCCCCTCCGGCCTCGACGCTCGCCGCACGGATGCGCTGGAGCACCTTGGAGGCGATGTGCGGCGAGATCAGCGACTCGCCGACCGCGGCGGCTCGGATTCCCTGCATCAGGTCCTGGATCGAGGAGTCCTTCATCAGGTAGCCGCACGCCCCGGCGAAGATCGCGTCCATCACGTCGCCGTCCTGGTCCGAGATCGTCAGGACGAGCACACGGGTGAGGGGCGCGAGCCGCGTGATCTCGCGCGTCGCCTCGATGCCGTTCATCCCGGGCATGTTCAGGTCCATCACGACCACGTCAGGCGCCAGCTCCCGGACGAGCTGGAGCGCCTGGCTCCCGTCGGGCGCCTCGGCGACGATGTGGACGCCCTGCTCCTCGAGCAGGTTCCGCAGGCCGGTGCGAAACAGGTCGTGGTCGTCGACGAGCATCACCCGGAGGAGCTCGGGGCTCAGGCCTTCCGGGCGGTCGGTCGCCATGGTCACGGGGTCGTATTCTCGGGGCACGGTGCCCACCTGTCTAATTCGGGTACACGGTCACCGTCACCGTGCGGCTTCCCCACTCGAGAGCCTGCGCGACGGACGGGAACCAGAGATCGATCCTGGCGCCGACGATCGCGCCGCCGGTGTCGGCCGCGACGCCCATCCCGTAGCCGGGAACCGCGATCCGTGAGCCCATCGGGATCACCGAGGGATCGACGGCTACGGCGCCCCAACCGACTGGCCGGCCGCTCGCGGTCCGTCCCGGGAGGGCATAGCCGGTCGCAACGACGGTCAGCGAGCGGACGCCCGCCGAGGCCGGTCCGGCGGGGAGGCTCGGCGCGCCGGGTGTCACGACCGGGGTCCGCGGCGCCGACTGCACGGAGGCGAGCGTGCGGGCCCGCTCGTCGAGTTGGGAGATCCGGCCGAGGTTGGCCGATCTCGTCGCGCGGAGTGCGGCAATCGTCCGCAGGCGGTCGGCCCGTGCACTCACGAGCGAGGCCGTGGCGGCGGCCTTGACGGCAGCGAGCTGGTCGAGCTCGCGCTGTTTCGCGGCGAGCGAGCGGCCCAGGCGAACAAGCCGCGCGGTCGCGCCGCGAGCACTCTGGATGAGCTCCTCGTCCTGCCGCGCAGCCAGGTCGAGCGTCTCGACCGCGCTCAGCGCCTCGTCGAGCGACCCTGCGCCGAGAACGACGGCGAGGACGTCGGCGTTCTCCTCCTCGTACAGGTTCTGAAGCCGTCTCGCGAGCGCCGTCCGTGTGAGGCGGACCGCGGATCGCGTGATCGCAAGCTGCTGGCCCACCGCGCGCCGCTGCGCCCCGACTTCAGCCGAACGCGCCCGGAACGAGGCCAGCTCGGCCCTCGCCTGGGCGAGGCGGCTCTCGATCGCCGTCAGGCTCGCGAAGGCGGATTGGGAGCCGGCGGCGAGGGACTCGTTGCGCGCCCGAAGGGCATCTGCCTGCGCTTCGAGATCGCCACGGGTCTGCGCTCCGCCACCGGCGGCGAGAGATGCGCCGACGGCAACTCCGCAGAGCACGACGGCGCCAAGCGCTTGCAACCCCCTCCCTGGCCCGCGCACGAGCGGCGACCCTACCACAGCTCTGTCCTTACCCCGTTTGCGGCTGTCCGGAACCGTTGTTAGGGTGCCGAGCTTGTGCCGTTCCGGCCCCCTGCTCGGGCGTGGGCAGCCAGGTCTCGGGGCGGCATCATGGATGCGTAGGTCTCAGCTAGCAGTCGTAGCCGTTTCGTTTTTCGCCGCGCTTGCAGTGGCCGGCAGCGCGACCGCTGAGCCTGCCTCGGTCTCCTCCAAGCGAGCCCAGGCGCAGTCGGTGCTCGCGCAGATCCAGGCTCTTGACGGCTCGCTAGGGCACGCCGTAGACGCGTACAACCTGGCGAACGAGCGTCTCGACGCGATCAGGGGAGACCTCAACGAGAACCGCGTGAACCTCAGGATCGCCGCCGAGAACCTCCGCACCGCGCACAAGGTCCTGGCGACCCGGATGGTGGCGATCTACACCACCGACCAGAACGACTCGACGCTGGACGTCCTCGTGGGCTCTCAGAGCCTCGAGGATCTCCTCGACGGGCTGGAGACGGTGACGCGCGTCTCGGAACAGGACTCCGACGTGCTCTCCGACGTCACCCGGTTCCGTGGTGACATGCGCCGGGCGCGGACGCGACTGCGCCACGCGCGTGACCGGCAGGCCGAGCTCGTCGCCGAGCGCGCTGCGCACAAGGCGTCGATCGAGGGCAAGCTCGCCGAGCGGCAGCGGATGCTCTCGTCGATCAAGTCCGAGATCGCGGCGATCCAGGCGGCCGAGCAGAGGCGACAGGCCCAGCTCGCCGCGCAGGCGCGGGCGCGCCTTGCCGCCCCGCAACCGCTGATCCCCGACCTGGCGACATCGGAGGCGTCGACGTCGACGCCGGCCGCACCTACGGCTCTGCCCGCGGCTCCGGCGGCGAAGTACGGCGGCGTCGTCGGGATCGCGATGCAGTACCTCGGCGTTCCCTACGTGTACGGCGGCTCGAGCCCGTCGGGGTTCGACTGCTCCGGGTTCATCATGTACGTCTACGCGCAGGTCGGGGTCTCGTTGCCCCACAACGCCGCGGCGCAGTACGGCTACGGGACTCCGGTCGACCGCAGCCAGCTCCAGCCGGGCGACCTCGTCTTCTTCAACGGGCTGGGACATGCCGGGATCTACGTCGGCGGCGGGTCGTTCATCCATGCGCCGCACACGGGCGACGTGGTGAAGATCTCGAGCATGAGCGGCTGGTACACGTCGACCTACGTCGGCGCGCGGCGGCTCTAGGCCCGCTCGCTACCCTCCGCCTCCGTGCACGACCATGCGCAACACGACCATGCGCACCACCATGGGCACGCTCAGGCCTCGCTGAACCGTGTCGCCTTCTCGGCGACCGCCCACTGCCTCACGGGCTGCGCGATCGGCGAGGTGCTCGGCGTGATCATCGGCACCGCGCTCGGTTGGGGGAACTTCGAGACGATCGCGCTGGCGATCGCGCTCGCGTTCCTCTTCGGCTACTCGCTCACCATGCTGCCACTGCTTCGCGCCGGCCTGGCACTCGCGGCCGCGATTCCGCTGGCCCTCGCCTCCGACACGCTCTCGATCGCGGTCATGGAGATCGTCGACAACGCGATCCTGCTCGTCGTCCCCGGCGCGATGGAAGCCGGGTTGGACTCAGTGCTCTTCTGGGCCTCGCTCGCTTTCGCGCTACTGATCGCCGGTATCTGTGCGTACCCGGTCAACCGGTACCTGATCGCGCGCGGCAAGGGCCACGCCGTCGTGCACGCCTACCACGGCCACTAGCGCGGCTGCGCGTAGAGGGCCTCGATCTCCGAGGCGAAGTGCTCTGCGACGATCTTCCGCTTGAGCTTCAGCGTCGGCGTGACCTCGTCGTGCTCGGCGGAGAAGTCACGCTCCAGGACTGCGAACCGCTTCACCTGCTCGAAGGACGCCTTGCCGTCGTTCACCTCGTCCACGATCTCCTGGACCAGGCCCTGCGGATCGCTTAGCCCCTTCGACGCCTCGTCCAGCGTGATCAGCGCGGTCAGGAACGGGCGGCGGTCGCCGATCACGAGCGCCTGAGAGACGTACTTGGACGCCTTGAGCTCGTTCTCGATGTTCTGCGGCGAGACGTTCTTGCCGCCCGCGGTCACGATGATGTCCTTCTTGCGGTCGGTGATCGCAAGGAATCCGTCCTCGATGGAGCCGACGTCGCCCGTGTGCAGCCAGCCGTCCTCGTCCAGCACCTCGCGGGTCGCCGCCTCGTCCTTGTAGTAGCCGCCGAAGACGTTCGGGCCGCGCACGAGCACCTCGCCGTCGTCGGCCGTCCGGACCTCGATCCCCGGGATGGCCGGCCCGACGGTTCCGAACCGGAAGCGCGTCGGCATGTTGACGTTCGAGGCCGTCGTGCACTCGGTCTGCCCGTAGCCCTCGCAGATCGTGATGTCGATCGTGTGGAAGAACTCGGCGATCTCCTTCGCGAGCGGGGCACCGCCCGAGATCGGCAGCCTGAGTCGCCCGCCCAGCTTCGCCTTGACCTTCGAGTAGACGAGCTTGTCGGCCATGCGGTGCTGCAGCTTCAGACCGGCCGGAACCGGCTCACCCGCCTGCCGCTTCGCACTCACGCGCCCGCCGACCCGCAGCGCCCAGTCGACCAGCTTCCGCTTGACCCCGGTCGCCTCGTCGAAGCTCTCGAGGACAGCCGTGTGAACCTTCTCGAACACACGCGGGACGCTCGGCAGGACCGTGGGCTTGACCTCCGCGGCCACCTCGCCCACACGCAGCGGATCGGGGCAGAACGCGATCGCGCAGCCCACGTAGCCGGCGAGCAGGTGGAGGCAGCGCCCGAAGTTGTGGGCGAGGGGGAGGTAGAGGAGGATCAGGTCGTCCGGGCCGATGAACGACGGGACGTCGTCCACCGCGCCGACCATCGAGTAGTAGTTGCGGTGCGAGATCATGCAGGCCTTGGGCGGCCCGGTCGTCCCCGACGTGTAGATGTAGGTGAAGAGGTCTTCCTCTCCGACGCCTGCCCGCGCCCGCTCGAGTGCGTCGGGATTGTCGCGGGCGAACTCGCGGCCCTTCGCCCGCAGGTCGTCGAGGTCGGCGAAGGAGAAGACGTGGCGCAGCTTCGGGAGGTTCTCGCGCTCGGCGTCGACCTTGCCGCGCTGCTCGTCGTTTTCCACCAGGACGGCAACTGCGTCTGAGTGGTCGAGGATGTACGCGCAGTCCCTGGGTGGCAGTGACGGGTAGATCCCGGCACCGATCACGCCGATCGACCCGAGCGCGTAGTCGAAGAGCGCCCACTCGAGGTTCGTCCGCCCGAGGATCCCGGCCGCGTCGCCCTTGACGATGCCGAGCGAGAGCAGTCCGTTCGCGATCTCGTCGACGGCGAGCGTGGCCTCCTCCCAGCTGACCTCGCGCCAGCCGTCGTCCCCCTCGACGAGATAGGCGATGCCCTCGCGCGAAGCCGCGCGGCGCCACAGCTCCGCGATCGTCTTCGTCCCTGCCGCCTGTTCCACGATCGCCACGGGGCAATCGTAATGCGTGGAGGAAAATGCGCGCAGGGAGAGAAAATCGCTCGGTCCCTCTACACTTCGGAGACCTCTAATGCGCACGATCTGGAACGGCTCGATCAACTTCGGCCTGGTCAATATCCCGGTCGGACTGGCCCTGGCGACGAAGCCCGCCGCCCGGCAGTCGGACGTCAGCTTTCGCACGCTCCATCGCGAGTGCGGGACGCCGATCAAGCAGAAGCGCTGGTGCCCTGTACACGACCGCGAGGTCTCGAACGACGAGCTCGTGAAGGGCTGGGAGGTCTCGAAGGGCGAATTCGTCTTCGTCGAGGAAGCCGACCTCGAGACGATCGCCCAGTACGACGACTCCCGCGCGATCGAGATCACGAGCTTCGTGCCGCTCGACCAGATCGACCCCGTCTTCTTCGACCGGACGTACTACCTGGCGCCGTCCTCGACGCCGGCGCAGCGCAGGCCCTACGTCCTGTTGCTTCGCGCGCTCCAGGAGAGCTCGATGGGCGCGGTCGGGCGATTTGTCCTCCGCGGACAGGAGCACTTCTCGCTGATCCGCCCCCGGGGCGAAGCGCTCGCACTGGAGACGCTGTTCGTGGCCGAGGACGTCCGCTCGCAGGCCGAGGTCGAGGAGGCGGTTGGCGACACGGAGGTCAAGGACGCCGAGCTCGACCTCGCGCGTCAGGTGATCGACAGCCTGGCCGCGGACTTCGATCCGACGGGGCTCGAGAGCGAGTACAGGAGCACCCTCCACGAGATGCTGGAGGCCAAGCTCGACGGCCAGGAGATCAAGCGGCCCGAGCCGGTCGAGGAGGAGACGCCGGTCATCGATCTCATGGAGGCGCTCCGCCAGAGCGTGGACGAGGCGCAGAAGCAGAAGAAGCCCGCCGGCCGCGCGAAGGCGAAGAGCACGAGCGGCACACGGAAGAAGGCCGCGGCCGGCGGCCGCAAGTAGCAACGAGCCCCAGGCTTCCCGTCCTGCTGCTTCCGGGAATCGTGCTCCCGGCGAAGCACGCGTACGGCGCGCTCATCGCCGCGCTCGGCCAGGAAGTGGATGTGGTCGCGAAGGAACTCGAGGTCTATGCGACGCCGGAGCCGTCCGAGGACTACAGCCTCGACCTCGAGGTCACGGGCGTCCTCCGCATGGCTGACGCGAAGGGGTGGGAGCAGTTTCATCTCGTCGGGTACTCGGGAGGGGGAGCGATCTCGCTTGCGGTCGCCGCGACAACGTCAGAGCGGCTCGCGAGCCTGGCGTTGCTCGAGCCGGCCTGGGCCGGGAACCGGGATCGAAGTCCCGCCGAGAACGCGGTCCGGCTCGAGCTCGACCGGCTCGAAGGACTCCCGGTCGAGGAGCTCATGCAGGCCTTCATGCAGCTCGGAGTCAAGCCGGGCGTCGTTCTCCCGGAGCCGCCGCCCGGCAAGCCGCCGCCCTGGATGGGCAAGCGTCCTGCCGGGATCCTCGCGATCCTGCGCGCGTTCAGGCGGGGCGAGATCGACCACGACGCACTCCGCCTGTTCGATCGCCCCGTCTACTTCGCGCTCGGTGCCCTGAGCAACCCGGATCAGTACGCGGAGATCGCGAAACGTCTCGACGGCGTATTCCGGGACTTCGAGCTCGAGGTGTTCGAGGAGCGGCACCATTTCGACCCGCCGCACCGGATCGAGCCCGACCGCCTTGCACGCTCGCTCAGAGAACTCTGGCGGCGAGCCGAGCGGTCACGCTGAGAGCCTCTCCTAGTGGTGCTGGACGGTCGGCGCGGCGCCGACGGCCTGGAGCTGGGCGGCAAAGAGAGTTTTGTCGATCTTCCCCTGGTAGATCGGGACGCCTTCCTGCACGCAGAGACGGATGACCTGCTCGCGGTCCATCCCCATCTCCTTGGACAGTTCCTCGGGCGTCAGGTGGTTCGGCATGTGGAGTCCTCCTGGGTTGGTTGAGAGCACGAAAAAAGCCCGCCGCCGCAAGGCGTGACGGGCTCGAAAGCTCGCGTGTCGGCTGGGCGGCTCATCACTCGCTCAACCTCCTGATCGACACGCTCGAATCTTACACCGGGACCGGGACGTCGACGAACTCCCAGTCGAGTGAGAATTCCTCGGCGAGTCGCTCCGCGAGCGCCTTGATCCCGAACGTCTCGGTTGCGTAGTGACCGCCGGCGAGGAAGTGGATGCGGAGCTCGCGCGCCAGGTGCAGGGTGGGCTCCGCCGGCTCGCCCGTGACGAACGCGTGGTAGCCGGCCGCGGCAGCTTCGCGGACGAGTTTGGCGCCGCCGCCGGTGATGACCGCCACCCGCTCGATCCGCTCTGGGCCGCCGTCGAAGCGCTGCGGCTCCCGGCCCGTCGCGGCCTCGAGGCGGCGTGCCAGCTCCTCCAGCGTCGCCGGTTCGGACAGGGCCCCGCCGAAGCCCCACTCGAGGAAGCGCTCCGGCTCGGTGATTCCGATCGCGCGCGCGACGATGATGTTGTTCCCGACCTCCGGGTGCGCGTCGAGCGCCAGGTGGTAGGCGGCGAGCGTGATGTCCCCCTCGAAGAGGGCCTGGAGCCGCCGCTTCATCGCGAGGTCGACGATCCGCGCGTCCCCCTCCCAGTACTGCCCGTGGTGGACGACGAGCAGCTCAGCGCCGGCCTCCTTCGTCCGCCGGAAGGCTTCGAGCGAGGAGGAGACCGAGGCCGCGATCTTCGTCACCTCGTCGGCCCCGACGACCTGGAGGCCCATCGGGCCGTAGTCGTGGAAGCTGTCGAGGTCGAGCAGCTCGCGGGCGTGCTCGAGGATCGCGTCGCGCGAAGCCATCGCCGCTACTCTGTCCGCTCTCGGGGTGTGGCGCAGCCTGGTAGCGCGCTCCGTTCGGGTCGGAGAGGTCCCCAGTTCAAATCTGGGCACCCCGATTAGATCTCTCCATCGCACCGTGGACGACGGCGGTGCAGAGGTCCTCCACGTAGTCGAGGCCGCCTTCCGTGGCAATCCGGCGCGCGTCCTCGGACCGGATGCCGAGCTGGAGCCAGAACGCCTTCGCGCCCGCCTGAACCGCCTCGCGCGCATGGCCAGGCGTGTGCTCGGGCCGGCGGAAGACGTCGACGAGGTCGATGGGGCGGTCGATCTCGCCGAGCGTCGCAACACAGGGGACGCCGAGCACGTCGTCGCAGTCGAGCGGGCGCACCGGGATCACGTCGTAGCCCTGCGCGAGCAGGTAGCGCATGACGCCGTGACTCGCTTTCGCCGGGTTCGGCGAGGCGCCGACCAGCGCGATCGTCTTCGAGTCGCGGAGGATGTCCTCCGGCGACCTCATGCCGCCGTTCGGACCCGTCTCGACGCGAGCGGCGCGAGCCAGAGGATCGTCGAGAGCCCGAAGCCGACCATCAGCAGGGTTGCGGGCGAGAACGACTCCGCGACGAGCGCGGTCAGCGCGTAGCCGACCGGGATCAGCGCGAAGGATCCGAAGAAGTCGAGGCTCGTCACGCGCGCAAGCTTCGACGACGGCACCTGCTGCATCAGCAGCGTGCTCCAGACACCGATCCCGTAGCCGATGCAGACGCCCCGCGCGGCGACGAACAGGCACGCCAGGGTGAAGGAATGGGTCAGCGTCATGGCGATCACGCAGAGGTCGTTGGCTGCGAAGAGCACGTACATGATGATTACGCGCCGCCGGCTCGGGTTGGTCTGGCCGAAGGCCAGGCTCCCGAACGCCATCCCCAGCGACTGCAGCGTGAACAGGAGGCCGTACGAGCCGACGCCGCGGTCGAACTGCTCCTCGACGAACGCCGGCAGCAGCGCCGTGTATGGCGCCATCGCGACCATGAGGATGAACGAAGCCAGGAAGATCGTGATCCAGAGCCACGGCACGCCGAGGACGTAGCGGAAGCCGTCGGCGATCTCCTTGAGGGTTCCCTGCGGCTCGTCCCGTTCGAATCCGCGTGGTCGCGCCATGCCCATCAGCAGCGCGGCCACGACGAAGCTCCCCGCGTTCAGGGCGAACACCGCCGACGCTCCTGAGAGCCCGTAGAGGACGCCCGCCAGGGCCGGCCCGACGACGAACGCCGCCTGGCGCGAGAGGCCGGTGAGCGCATTTGCCGACGCCAGATGGTGCTCGTCGACGACGAGTGGGACGATGCCTCCGTACGCCGGGTAGAAGAACCCGTCGCCCGCCCCGTACAGGACGGCGAGCGTAATGAGGCTCCAGAGCTCGAGGTTGCCGGTCGAGGACACGACGAGCAGAGCGACCATGACCGCGCAGCGCGAGAGGTCGGAGATGATCATCAGCGTTCGGCGCGGGTAGCGGTCGGCGAGCGCGCCGCCGATCAGCAGCGTCGCGAGCATCGCCGCCCCGTGGCCCATCAGAACCAGCGCAAGGGTGCTCCTCGATCCCGTGAGCTCGTAGCTCGTCCAGCCGAGAGCGACGAGAAAGGCCCCGTCGCCGACGAGGGAGATCGTCTGGCCGGTCCAGAGCAGGCGGAAGTCCCTGCTGCGCAGGGCGTGGAGAGCGCGTGCGCGCCCCTGTGGTTCCGCGGCGGCTTCCAAAGGCGGGGCTATCCTGCCAGCGGATGTCGGACACGCTTCGGGTCGCCTGCGTCCAGCTCACGAGCCGGGACGACAAGGCGGCGAACATCGAGAAGGCCGAGCAGCTCGTCGCCCGCGCGGCGGCGACGGGAGCCGACGTCGTCGTCCTCCCGGAGAAGTGGAACGCGATCGGAAATCCCGAAGTGCTCCATGGTGCGGCCGAGATGCTCGAGGACGGCGAGTCCGTTCAGGCGATGGCCGGCTGGGCGAGTAGCCACGGGATCGCGCTCGTCGGCGGCTCGATCACCGAGCGGCGGGACGGCCGCGACAAGCTCTCCAACACGAGCATCGTCTTCGACTCGGACGGGGCGATCGCCGGGCTCTACCGGAAGATCCACATGTTCGACGTCGAGGTCGGCGGCCACGTCTACCGGGAGTCGGACGCCGAGGAGCCGGGCGACGAGCCGGTCGTGGTCGACGTCGAAGGTTGGCCGACCGGCCTGACCGTCTGTTACGACGTTCGATTCCCGGAGCTGTACCGGATCCTCGCGCTCCAGGGCGCCCACCTCGTCACGGTTCCGGCGCACTTCACGCTCTACACCGGCAAGGACCACTGGGAGCTGCTGCTCCGCGCCCGCGCGGTCGAGAACCAGTACTTCGTCGCAGCCGCTGCGCAGATCGGCGAGACGCTGCCCGGCCGCCTCAGCTACGGCCGCTCGCTGATCGCGGATCCGTGGGGAACCGTCGTCGCGTGCGCGCCCGACGAGGAGACGGTCATCGCCGCAGAGCTCGACCGGCGGCGCCTCGAGGACGTCCGCGCCAAGCTTCCGTCACTGGCCAGCAGGCAGGCAGATGCCTACCGATGGCCAACTCCTACGTCCTAGGCGTATGGACATCCAGGCGGTTCTCTTCGACCTCGACTTCACGCTGGCCAAGCCCGGGCCGGACCTCGGCCCTGAGGGCTACCAGCGGCTCGGCCGCCGCTTCGGCCTGGAGCTCGATCCATCGTTGTACAAGGACGCCCGCGCGAAGGCGGTGGAGGGCCTCCACAAGCACCCCGACTTCCGCCACGACGAGGAGATCTGGGTCGCGTTCACGGAGCGGATCATCCGCGGCATGGGCGGGAACGCCGATCGGGCCTACGAGGCCGCGGTCGAGATGACGAAAGCCTGGGAGCACGCGCACAACTTCGACCTCTTCGACGACGCTCTGCCGGTGCTCGACCACCTCCGCGAACACGGCTTGAAGCTCGGTCTCGTCTCGAACACTGGGCGCGACGTCGACGAGTTCCTCGCGCACCACAGCATCCGGGTGGACGCGGCGCTGTCGTCGCGCATGCACGGCAAGGTGAAGCCGCACCCGACGATCTTCCAGGCGGTGCTCGACCGGCTCGACGTCCGGGCCGAGAATGCCGCGATGGTCGGCGACTCGCCCGAGGACGACCTCGAGGGCGCCCGCGCACTTGGGATGCAGGCGTTCCTCGTCGACCGGGAGGACGCCTTTCCCGACGCCGCCGGCCGGCTGCCCGACCTCTTCGCCCTGCCGGCCGCGCTCGGGCTAGCAGCGATCTGAGTCCGGGCAGGTCGCCAGGACTCTGACCGCAGGCTCGGTCCTGCGGCCTCGCGGCCACGAGACCTGGATCGCGACCGAGGCCGCGTTGTTCTCGTACCGCAGCTCGCGGAGCTCGGCGCTCGGGTTCGCGCGGTTCACGAGGACGTAACGGCCGGGGCGAACGTTCGTCAGGTCGACGTTCTGGCCGTCGAGGTGCGAGTGGTAGCGATCGGAGAAGCCGACGGAGGTCCCGGCGTCGACATCGGACGCGCCGGGCTGGTAGAGGTTGCAGAAGCCTCGGAACACGGGCCGGAACGTGCGGTTCGCGATCCTTCCGGGCGCGACGCCGTAGCGGTCGCCGATGCAAAAGCCGCTCTTGCGATCCCGGACGACGAGTGAGCCGTCCCCGCGCCGCAGCTCGTAGCGCTGGAAGTCGATGAGATGCCAGTGCGAGTGGTCCGAGCTCGCGTTGTAGCGCCAGACGCCGACCTCGGGATAGGTTCGGAGCGATCCGTTCGCGAGCCGGGCCTGCTGGCTCGCCCACATGGCGCCGGCGCCTCTTCGGTGGCCGTTGACGATGAACGGGCCGAGTCCGACGTTGTCGGCGGCCGACGTGAACCAGAGGAGGAAGCGCCGGCCGGTCCTGCGCACCTCGAGATCCCGCGGCGGCTGCTGGTCGAAGTCGGGCAGAAGCTCGAGTGGCCGCTGGAGCGGCCGGGCGCTCGGATGGGCCGGAAGCTGGATCGGCGAGACGAGCGCCGCTGCTCCGCCCACCGCCGGCGCGCCGACGATCTGCTCCACGCCCGTTCGGTCGCTCACGAAGAGCACGCGTCTCCCGTTCGTGGAGAACGCCGGCGCCGAGTCGACGAAGAGGTCAGCGGTGACCTGCACGACCGCGCGGCTGCGGAGGTCGACGATGCGGATGTCGGCGGCGCCGGTCTCGTCGGTGACATAGGCCAGCCGGCGGCCGTCGGGTGCCCACGCCGGGCTCGATTCCGACGCGGGTGAGCTCGTCACGCGCTGCGGTCGCGCGCCTCGGGTCCGGACGACGAAGAGGTCACCGCCGGCCGTGAACGCGATCCGCTGTCCGCCGGGCGACCAGGCCGGCTCGGCACCGCGCGCCAGTGTTCGACCCTCGACGCCGTCTGCGCGCAGGAGGACGATCGACCCGTCCCGCTCGACCGCGAGCCGCCGCCCGTCCGGCGCCCAGCTCGGCGACGCCTCTTCGAACTCGGTTGCGGTCAGGCGGCCGCGGTTCGTTCCGTCGGCGTCGGCCACGAAGACGTCCGCAGCGCCTCCGGCTCCCGGTGCGAGGTATGCGAGGCGGCGTCCGTCCGGCGACCAGACGGGGTCGTACGCGGCGGGAAGGACGAGCCGTGCGCGGCCTCGTCCGGCGAGGTAGACGCCTCCGCCCGCGACCTCGGACTTCGAGAACGCGAGCGTCGCCCACGGAACGGGCGAGCGGACGGTGGCCGGGCTCGAGAGCGACAGGCTGAGTGCCACGGCGCCCGCGGCGGCGAGCGACAGGGCCAGGAGGGCGACGCGAGCGGTCACGCGAGCTCCACCGCGGCTTCCTCGAGCGTCGCGACCGGGCCGACGGAGACGTCCTCGCCGTCGAAGAGCTCCAGCAACTCGGCGAGCCGCTTCGTGCCGATGCGTTCGGCCATGGCGCCCATGAGGGCGTCCTGCGACTCCGGGTCGAATTGCCGGTCGATGAGCTCCGACAGCTCGAGGAGCTCGCACAGGCGGGCGAAGAAGCGGCGTTCGAGCGCCGCGACCGTGAGGTGCCGGCCGTCGGCCGTGGCATAGACGCGGTAGCAGGCGAGCCCGCCGGTGAGGAGCCGCGGGATCGGCTCCCCGCCGAGGCGGTGCGATACCAGCCTGTGGGCGCCGTGCGTCAGCGAGACGACGATGTGGGCTCCGCGGGCCGTCCGTTCCCGCTCGAGCAGTGCGGCGAGGATTCGCGTGACCGCGGTGAGCGCTCCGCCGGCGAGGTCGGCGATCTGGGTCGGCGGCATCGCGGGAGCCGTGTCGGCCAGGAGCCCGGCCCAGCCCTGGTAGTTGAGGTCGTGGCCCGCGCGCGCCTCGTGGCGACCGCCGCGGCCGAAGCCGGTGAACGAGCAGTAGACGACCGAGTCGGGCAGGTCGTCGGGCCCGACGCCGAGTCGTTCGACGACGCCCGGCCGGAAGCTCTCGAGGACGACGTCCGCCTCGGAGCAGAGGGCGCGGCCCTCTTCCGGCTTCGCCTTCAGGTCGAGAAGCACCGTCTCCTTCCCGGCGTTCAGTGCGTCGTGCCACGCCGGTGCGAGCTCGGCCATCGGGTCGCCGGCCGGCGGCAACAGCCGCACGACGCGCGCGCCCAGCTCGAGCAGCTCACGGCTGGCGAACGGGCCGGGCAGGTACCTGCTCAGGTCGACGACGAAGACGCCTTCCAACGGCCTCACGAGGCGCGAAGCTATCAGCGCCGTCGGGTGTTCTCGGGAGGGACGGGTGCCGCCCGGAAGGGCGGCACCCCTGGGGAGAGGAGAAGCCTGGAGCTACCGGCGACGCGCGGCCGGCTTCCGCCGTGGAATGCGGACCGACGAGGCCTTGCTCGCCTTCGCAGTCGGCGTCTTGGCGACGGTCAGGATCACCAGTCGCTTGCCGAACGCCCTGTCGCGGGCCCGGAGCAGGAAGGCGGCCTGGCCGACCCTGTTCGTCTTCTTCGCCCGCGGATTCCGAACGATTCGGCGGGCGTACCTGCTGCGGACGCTCACCGAGGCGTTGCGGATCAGCAGCCCGCGCCGGTCCTTGACGGTGACGACGACGCGCAGCCGCTTCGTGCGCCGGACGTTCTTTGTGATGTAGCGGATCTTCGCGATGCGCACGCCCTGCGCGCCGGCCGCCGCCACCGACCTGCCGGCCGGTGTCGTGAAGACCGACGACGTGTGGAAGACGGGCACGGTCGACGTCTGCGAGACGCCCTGGTTGTCCGTGGCCGTCACCGTCACTTCTTTCGTCGTGCCGGGAAGCTGCACGCTGAACACGCGATCGGTGCCGAGGAAGCCGAGGACGTCCTTGCCGTTGATCGTCAGCCCGGCAAGCGAGCCCTGATCCCCGACCGAGCCCTCGATGCGGAGCGGCAGCTCGTCCTGGATCCGAAAGCCGTCGAGCGGCTTCAGCACCGAGACGGCGGCCTTCTCGAGCGCGGAGAGAACGTCGGGCGAGATGACTCCACCCGGCCCGACGATGTTCGAGCTCAGCGGAATCGTCACCGACGTGACCTCGCCCGCCGAGTTGCCGATGCGGAACGTCAGAGTGCTCTGTCCGTTCAGGTTCACCGCGCCGGAGAAGTTGCCCGCGGCGTCGAGCGCGAGCGGCTGACCGTTGATCGAGAGCTGGACGCCGGAGCCCGGCGCGCCGAGCGAGCCGGCGACCGTCGCGGTCCCGTTGGCAACGGTCATCGGCCCCACCGTGATCGCCGGCGAGAGGACCTCTCCCGGAGCCGAGGGCGTGGTCAGGGCGAGCAACGTCAGCGCTGCGACCACCCCGGCGAGCAGTCCGGTGACACCGACGATCTTGGGTTGGGCGACGTGAGTTCTCACGCGGATCCCCCTTGGTCGACTACGGATGTGCCGCAGCTGTCGTAGGGGAGAGGTCGAGGTGCCGCCGCTCTTGCGCCCAGTCCCTCGTTCGAGGGACGGGAATCCCCCAAAAGGGGTAGGCCCGCTAGGCGGCCGTGGCGCGGACGAACGTCGCGTCGTGCCCGCGGCGGTTCGCCTCGGAGAGTCGATCCTCGTCCAGCGCGCCGATCCGCAACAGCAGCTCGAACTCGTCGCGGAGGTGGGTCCGCATCATCTCCGGGCCGTCCGTGGCGATCGTGAACGGCACCTCGTGCTCGGTGAACGCGCGGAAGGTGTCCCGGACGGCGTCCTCGCCCTCCAGCGCCTTCGTCAGCAGGTTCGAGGTGGGGCAGATCTCGAGAACGATCTCGGCCTCGCGGAGCTGATCCATCAACTTGGGATCCTGCGCGGCGAGGATCCCGTGACCGATGCGGTCGGGCCGGAGCGTCGAGACGACCTCGCGGATCTCCGCGATGCCGAACTCGCCGCCCTCCTCGCCCACGTGAATCGTCACCCCGAGGCCGGCCTCCCGCGCCTGCTCGATCAGCGGGAGCAGCTCGCGGTACGGGTAAGGCCCCGAGCCGTCGGGGCGCGGCCCCGCGATGTCGATCCCGACGATCCCGCGCGGCGCGTAGCGGATCGCCTTCTCGACGATGATCGCGTTCTGCCGCTCGGTGAACGTCCGGTCCATCATCAGGATCAGGCCGGCACGCACCTGCGAGTACTCGAGGCTGGCCCGGTCGAGCCCGCGGATCGCGGCCACGATGATGTGGTCGAGGTCGCGCTCGCCGCCTCGGTTCCGCTTCATCGGGTTGAAGCGGAGCTCGAGCGTCGTGATCCCCTGCGAGCGGTACGCGCCGCCGATCGCCGCATGCACGGAGCGCTCGACCGCAAGTGGGCTCGACTGGATCAGCTCCGTCCACTTGTAGATCGCGTCGAGCGCAGTCAGGTCGGCGACGCCGCGCGGGTCCGACACGGTGACGAGCCCGTCGAACTCCCAGTAGTCCTTGACGGGAAGCGCGATTCCCTGCTCGTGCGCGAGCGTCCACATGATCTCGGTCGCGACCGAGCCCCCGAGGTGGGTGTGGAGCTCCGCGAGGCCGTTCGGCGTCACCATCGCGCGAGCGTAGCGGCCCGCTCCGTCAAGCTATGCCTGTGAGGAAGGACGATCTCTACGGGCTCCCGGTCGAGGAGTTCACGAAGGCGCGCGACGAGCTTGCGAAAGAGCTCCGGAAGGCCGGCAAGAAAGAGGCGGCGGACGAGGTCAAGTCGCTGCGGAAACCGTCCGTCTCCGCCTGGGCGGTGAACCAGGCCGTCCGCCGCCGTCCGCAAGAGGCGAAGGCGTTGGTGAAGGCCGGCGACGAGCTGCGCAAGGCGCAGCGCGGCGTGGTCGGCGGGCGCGATCCGAGCGGGCTGCGGGACGCCACTGCTGCGCACCGGCGGCTCGTCGAGGAGCTGACGGACGAAGCGCGGGAGGCGCTCGAGGAGCGCGGCGCCGCCGCGGCTGCGACCGTGACCCGGGTCGCGCAGACGCTCCGAGCTGCCTCCATCGACAAGGAGGCCTCGAAGACCCTGACGGCCGGGACGCTCGCCGAGGACGTCGAGCAGGCGGGCTTCGGGCCGCTGCTCTCCGCCGTTCCGTCCAGTCCACGGGCGAAGCCTCGCCGGGCTGCGAAGACGGCTCCGAAGCCAAAAGCGAAGCCAAAGCCGCCGCCGAAGCCCAAGCGCGACCCGAACGCCGCGAGGCGAAAGCGGCTCGAGGAGCAGCTGGAGCAGGCGCAGGCCCGGGTCCGAGAGCTCGAAGAACGCCTGGAAGCACTGAAATAACGTTTGCGGAGAGCGTTGAGAGCACTCAGAATGAAAAGAGCACCGTCGCAACGCCCAGGTACGACTCCTACGGAGGACAATGTGGCCAAAGACGCTCTGGATCGCTCTGCGACCGCGACCGCCAACGGCGCTCCCGCGGCCGGCGCCCTCGCAGCCGACATCATCATCGCGAACGCCCCCGACCCGGTGTTCGTCTCGGACCTGGAGGGGAAGATCCTCCAGGCGAACCCCGCGGTCTCCGAGCTGCTCGGCTTTCGCCGGGACGAGGTGCTCGAGCAATCGCTCTCGCGCTTCATCAGCGAGGAGGAGACCCGCGAGTTCACCGCCGCGCTGAAGGAGGTCGTCGAGCGTGGCGTGACCCGCAACGCCGTCCTCAACCCGCGCTCGGCGACGGGCGAGGTGATTCCGACCTCCCTGAACGCCTCGGCGCTGCGCGACGGCGAGGGCAACGTGATCGGCGCCATCGGCATCCTCCGCGACATGCGCGAGCTGGACAAGGCGCGCGCCTACGCGCAGAGCCTGATCGAGAACGCGCCCGACCCGGTGTTCGTCGCCGACCTGGAGGGAAAGATCCTGCAGGTGAACGACGCCGTGTCCGAGCTGCTCGGGTTCCGGCGGGACGAGGTCGTCGAGCAGTCGCTCTCGCGCTTCATCAGCGAAGAGGAGACGCGGGAGTTCACGGCCGCGCTGAAGGAGGTCGTCGAGCGCGGCGTGACCCGCAACGCGGCGCTGAACCCGCGCTCGGTGACGGGCGAGGTGATCCCGACTTCCCTGAACGCCTCGGCGCTGCGCGACGGCGAGGGCAACGTGATCGGCGCCATCGGCGTGCTCCGTGACATGCGCGAGCTGGACAAGGCGCGCGCCTACGCGCAGAGCCTGATCAAGAACGCGCCGGACCCTGTGTTCGTCTCCGACCTCGAGGGGAAGATCCTCGAGTCCAACGACGCGGTCTCGGAGCTCCTGGGGTTCCGACGGGACGAGGTGCTCGAGCAGTCGGTTTCGCGCTTCATCAGCCCCGAGGAGACGCGCGAGTTCACGGCCGCTCTTCGCGAGGTCGTCGAGCGAGGCGTGACCCGCAACGCCCGGCTCAACCCGCGCAGCGTCTCCGGCGAGCTGATCCCGACGACGCTGAACGCGTCGGCTCTCCGCGACCCGGACGGCAAGGTGATCGGCGCGATCGGCGTCCTCCGCGACATGCGCGCGTACGAGCAGGTCGTCCGCGACCTGGAGGAGTCGAAGAACGAGCTGCAGGAGAAGATCCTCGACCTCGAGAAGTTCGAGGAGGTCGTCGTCGGGCGCGAGCTGAAGATGATCGCGCTCGAGAAGGAGCTCGACGGACTGAGGGAGGAACTCACGACGCTTCGAGGCGAACCAGCGAGCGGCTGATGAGCGTCCGGCCGGAAGCTCAGCCGGCAGACGCGAACGGTGGCTCTGCGGCAGGCGAAACCCAGGATCTCCGACTCGAAGTCGAGCAGCTCCGCGCGCGCGTGCAGCAGGCGGAGGAGCGGCGGCGTGCCCTGATCCACATCATGGGCGACCTCAACGACTCGAACCGCCGGCTCGGGGATCAGCGGAAGGCGATGCTGCACATCCTCAAGGACGCGAACGAGACCAATCTCAGGCTCGCGGACAGCCGCAAGGCGATGATCCACATCATGGGCGACCTGCGTGAGACCACGCAGGAGATCGAGCGGCGCGAGCAGGAGCTCAGGGACAAGCAGGAGCAGCTCATCCAGGCCGGCAAGCTCGCGACCCTCGGTGAGCTGACGACCGGCGTGGCGCACGAGCTGAACAACCCGCTGAACAACATCGGGCTCTTCGTCGGGAACGTGATCGACCGCACGCGGGCCGGGGAGGTCGACGGCGAGGTGCTCGTCTCCGATCTCGAGAAGGCGATGGCGCAGGTTCGGAAGGCGACCGAGATCATCTCGCACCTCCGCACCTTCGGACGGTCTGCGCCCATGACGTTCGAGCCGGCCGACGTCCACGAGGTCATCGAGCGCGCGCTCTCGCTCGTGCAGGAGCAGCTGAAGCAGCGCGGCATCGAGGTCGTGTTCGACCTCTGCGACGACGAGGTCTCGGTGCTCTCGAACCCGATTCAGCTCGAGCAGGTCTTCATCAACCTGCTGACGAATGCGCGCGACGCGCTGGAGGAATCGGACGTGCGTGAGGTCCGGATCGCCTCACGCGCTCGGGACGACACGGTGCTCATCACTTTCTCGGACACGGGGCCAGGGATCCCGGCCGAGCTCGAGCCGCGCGTCTTCGATCCGTTCTTCACGACGAAGGAGGTCGGCTCGGGCACCGGCCTCGGGCTCTCGATCACGTACAGCATCGTCAAGGAGCACGGCGGCGAGATCTCGGTCGAATCCCCGTCGGGCCGTGGCGCAACGTTCACGATCGAGCTGCCGCGCGGCGGTGAGAGGCCGGCGGTGGAGCCGCTCCTGTGAGCGACGCGGCTCGGATCCTGCTCGTCGACGACGACGAGGCGCTGCTCGAGGCCCTTCCCGAGGCGCTGCAGCTGCGGATGGACGGCATCGTGATCGATACGGCGGACGGCGGCCTGAAGGCGCTGGAGCGGATCCGCCAGGTCGACTACGACGCGATCGTCAGCGACATCAAGATGCCCGGGATGGACGGCCTCGCGCTGCTGACCGCGGCGAGAGAGCTGCGGCCCGGCACGCCCATCCTGCTCATCACCGGCCACGGTGAGCACGACCTTGCCGTGCAGGCGCTGCGCGGCGGCGCGTACGACTTCGTCCAGAAGCCGATCGACCGCGACTACTTCGTCGCCTCGCTCGAGCGGGCGATCCGGATGCGCCGGCTCGACCGGCAGGTGGCGGACCAGCAGGCGCTCCTCGAGCAGCACGCGCGGGTCCTCGAGCACGTCGACAACGGTGTCCTGCTCGTCGATGCGGAACAGACGATCCTGTACTGGAATCCCGCAGCGGAGGCGATCACGGGGATCCCCACGGCGAGGGTGCTGGGCCGGCCGGTCGCCGAGGCGCTGCCGGGGTGGGACGCGATCGTCGGCGGCGTGCCGGTCTCGCCGGAGCCGGGCCCCGCGGCGCGCGACGCGACGGTTCCGCTGGACGTCGCCGGGCGGGAGCTCTGGCTCTCGCTGTCGGGCGTGGAGTTCGACAACGGTGTCGTCTATGCGTTCCGCAACCTCACCGAGGAACGTGCGCTGGACGAGCTCAAGAGCGAGTTCGTCGCGACCGTGTCCCACGAGCTCCGCACGCCGCTGTCGGCGATCTACGGCTGCGCGCAGACGCTCCGCCGCAGCGACGTGGAGCTGAACGACGACACCGAGCAGCGACTCCTGGAGGTGATCGCGCACGAGTGCGAGCGGCTGACCCGGATCGTCGGCGACATCCTGCTCGCGAACCAGCTCGATGCGGGACGCATGCGGCTCGTCCAGGAGGAGATCGAGGTCGATTCGCTGGTGGGCGAGGTCGTCGAGCAGATGCGTGCGTCGCTCGACGGCGCGGCGAGGGTCGAAGTCGAGCTGGCGATCGCGTCGCCCGGGCGTCTGGAGCCGGTCGTGGGTGACGGGGACAAGCTCCGCCAGATCCTCTTGAACCTCGTCGACAACGCGGTGAAGTACTCGCCGGAAGGTGGTCGCGTCGAGATCCGAGTCGAGCCGCGGGACGGCGGTCTGCGCTTCGAGGTGCACGACCAGGGCCTCGGGATTGCGCACGGCGAGCAGCAGCGGATCTTCGGCAAGTTCTACCGCGTGGATCCGAACCTCACGCGTGGCGTGGGCGGCACCGGTCTCGGCCTCTACATCTGCCGCGAGCTCGCCCGACGCATGGACGGCCGCGTCTCGGTCAGCTCGAAGGAAGGCGAGGGCTCGACGTTCGTCGTCGACCTCCCGCTCGTGGCCGCCCGGACCGGCCAGCAGGCCGCAGCGGTCTCCCAGAGCGCGTAAGCGCCAGGCGGAAGCCCGAGGGTCATGTGCCGCTCGGAAGCCCCGGTGTCAGACACCGAGAGCTGTCAAGCGAAATGTGTGCCAACTGCGTGACGATTCGGATCTGCGCGCGGATCCCATGGGCAGCCGCGCGTACGGTCGAGTCATGCCGCGACCGCCCCGTGCCTTCGTGGAAGGGATCTACCACCTCAGCGCGCACGCAAGCGACACCCGCGAGCTGTTCCTGAGCCCTGATGATCGGACGAGCTTCCTCGATCGGCTCGCGCTCGTCATCGACCGCTTCGAACTCCGACTGGTCGAGTACGCGCTTCTGGGCAACCACTATCACCTCGTGCTCGGCACGCCTGGCGGCCGTGTCTCGAACGCCATTCAGCAGCTCCACACTTGGTATTCGCGCGTACACAATCGGCGCCATGAACGATCCGCCCATCTCTTCCTCGCGCACTTCTTCGCGCGCGAGCTGAAGAGCGACGCCGACCTCCTCGTGGCCTGTCGTTACGTCGCGCACAACCCGGTTGCGGCCGGGCTCAGCCGCGACCCATTCTCCTGGCCGTGGAGCGGAGCCGCCGCCAATGTCGGACTCGCCGAGTCCCCGATCCCTCTCGACTACAGCCCCATCAGAGCGGCATTCGGAGAGACCGACGACTGGCGGCGCCGCTACCGCGCGTTCATCGTGGCCGGCGAGGACGCCTAGCTCCTGCCGGGTAGGGTCCCGCCCGTGAAGGTGGGGATCGTCGTCCCGTACTCCTGGTCCTTCTGGGGCGCCGTCGTCGAGCACGCCGAGCTCCAGGCCGAGGCGCTGCGCTCGCTTGGAATCGAGACCCGGACGATCATGGGCAACGACCCCCCCGGCCAGTTCACGCGCGCGCTCCACCCGAGAGAAGGCCGCGACGGCCCGCCGCCGCCGGACGTGATCCCCGTCGGCCGCTCCGCCATCGTGCCCGCCAACGGATCGCTGCCGAACATCATCCTCGGGCCTCGCTCAGTCTGGCGGATCAAGCAGGCGCTCGAACGGGAGCGGTTCGACCTTCTCCACCTCCACGAGCCGCTGACCCCGACTCTCTGCATCGCGTCGCTCGCCATGGCGCGATGCCCGGTGGTCGCGACGTTCCACGCTTCCGGCGACCTCGGCTGGACGAAGATCGCGATGCCGGTTTGGGGCTTCCTGTTCGACCGGATCGACGCCCGCATCGCGGTCTCGGAGCAATCCCGCGCATCGGCGGAGCGGTACGCGCCCGGCGCGTACGAGGTGATCCCGAACGGCGTTCTCATCCCGCCCGAGGCGGACCCGTCCAACCGCGAGCACCGGATCCTGTTCGTCGGCCGCCAGGAGGCGCGCAAGGGCCTCCCGATCCTGCTCCGCGCCTGGCCGGAAATCCGACGCCGCACCGGCGCGACGTTGCGCGTGATCGGCGCCGACCCGCTTGCGGTGCGGCTCCTGATGGCGAAGCTCCGCACGCCCTCCGACGGGATCGAGATCCTTGGCTTCCTGCCCCAGGAGCGACTGACGGAGGAGCTGCTCGGCGCCAAGGCGATGGCCGCGCCCTCGCTCGGCGGGGAGAGCTTCGGGATGGTGCTGACCCGCGCCTTCGCCTGCGCGACTCCCGTCGTGGCCTCGGACATCGAGGGATATCGCGAGGTCATGACGAGCGAGGCCGGCTTCAGCGTCCCGCCCAATGACCCCGCCGCCCTGGCCGATGCGCTGGCGCGGCTCCTCGCCGACGAGGACGCGCGCTGCCGGGCCGGTCTCGCCGCCCGCCGCCTTGCCGAGGAGCGCTACTCGTGGGACGAGATCGGGCGGAGGCTCGCGGACGTGTACGAGCGCGAGCTCGGACGGATCCCGGTCGCGGCGTGACGATCTCGCGACGCCACCTCTTCCGCGCGGCCCTGATCCTGCCGGGGATCGCGGCCGTCATGCTGCTGCTCTGGTGGCGCGGGCCGGACTGGAGCCTCGTCGGCGACGCATTCGAGGCGGTCTCCTGGCGCTGGATCGGCGTCGCGCTCTTGTTGAACCTCGCCTCGGTGCTCGTCCGTGCCGTCTCGTGGAACGTCGTGATCCGCCAGGCGCTCCCACGGTCGCAGGAGCCGCCGTTCCCGAGCGTGTTCTCGGCCTTCGCGGTCGGGCTCCTCGCGAACGCGGTGCTCCCGGGACGGATCGGCGAGCTTGCCCGCGTCGGAGTCCTCGCCAGGCGGACTCCGCGGGGCCAGGGGATCACCGGCCGGCTGCTTGGAACAGTCTTCGCGCACCGCCTGTTCGATCTCGTCCCGGCGCTGCTGCTGACCGCCTTCGTGCTCGCGACGACACGGATCCCGCAGTGGGCGGTCACGAGCCTGGAGCTGGTCGCCGTCGTCGGCGTCGCCCTCTTCCTCGTCGCGATCCTCGTCGCCGGCCGCGAGCTGCGTCCGATCCCGGAAGGAGCGCTCGCGATCCGGCGGTTGTTGGCGATGGCCCAGCGCGGCCTGCACGTCCTGCGCGAGCCGAGAGCCGCCGCGGTGGCCGCCGTGCTCCAGACGACCGGCTGGCTGATCCAGCTGCTCGCCGTCTGGTCGATGATGGAGGCGTTCGGGATCGACGCACCGATCTCGGCTGCGGCGGTCGTCCTCCTCCTTATGAACGTGGCGACCATCTTCCCGCTCTGGCCCGGGAACATCGGGCTGCTCCAGGCGGTCGTCGCCCTGCCGCTCGTCTCGTACGGCGTGGCCTACTCGACCGGGCTCGCCTTCGGGCTCGGGCTCCAGGTGCTGGAGATGTCGGTCGGCGTCGGTGTCGGGCTGATCTTCCTCATGCGCGAGGGGCTTTCGTTCGAGACGTTGCGCCGGATGCCGGACGAGGAGGAATCGGGGGAGTCCGTGGTCGAGGAGCTCAGGCCTGCGGCGCCGCGTGAACGCGCTCGCATGTCCGGCTAGCCTCAAAGGCGTCCTCTCTGCGCGCGAGGCGGCGGCCGCCCTCGCGGAGGGTCTGGGCGGTGCGGTCGAGCTCCCGGTCGCCGACGGCGGGGAGGGGACGCTCGAGGTCGTCGCTCGAGCGGTGGGCGGCGAATGGCGCGAGACGAAGGTTTCGGATCCGCTCGGGCGGCCGGTCGCGGCCCGCTGGCTGCTGCACGAGGGCGCCGCGTTCGTCGAGTCCGCCCAGGCGATCGGGCTGGGGCTCATCGCGGAGGACGAGCGAGATCCGCTGCGCGCGTCGAGCCGCGGGCTGGGCGAGCTCCTCGCCGAGGTGCAGGACGCCGATCCGTCCGAGATCGTCGTCTTCCTCGGCGGCACGGCAACCGTCGACGGCGGTGCCGGGCTGATGGAGGTGCTGGGCGGCTTCCAGGTGCCCGTCCGCGCCGCGTGCGACGTGCGCGCGCCGCTCGTCGACGCCGCTCGGGTCTTCGCGGCTCAGAAGGGCGCGACGACGGAGCAGGCGGCCCAGCTGGAGCGGAGGCTTCTGGAGCGCCACTCGCTTGCGCCGTACCGCGAGCTCCCCGGAGCCGGCGCAGCGGGCGGTCTCGGCGCGGCGCTGGCCGCGCTCGGTGCGGAGCTGGTGGAGGGCTCGAGCCTCGTCCTCGACCTGATCGGGCTCGGTGAGCACCTCGGCGGCGCCGACCTCGTCGTCACGGGCGAGGGCACAGTCGACGCGACCACCTGGGTCGGCAAGGCGCCGGGCGAGGTCAGCCGCCTTTGCGGGGAGCAAGGCGTTCGTTGCGTCCTCTTCGGGGGTCGCGTCGTCGACGCACCCGACGGCGTGGTGGTCTACGAGCTCAGCGGCGATCCCGCGCGGGCGCGCGATGACCTCGTCGCGCTCGGCCGGAAGCTTGCCTAGTTGTGCTCGTCCGGGCCGTACGTCTTCGCGAAGGCCTGGAGCAGCTTCCAGGCGATCGACGCGTTGCCCTCGACGAGCGGCCGGAAGTCCCAGAACGTCATGCCGTGTGCGACGAGGTCGCTTTCGGCCGTGACTGAAGCGGTCCGGGCGCTCTGCGCGATCAGGGCGATCTCGCCGAAGTAGTCGCCCGGCCCGAGCCGCCGGCGCTCGTCGCCGTGCACCGTCACCTTGGCGTTGCCGTCCTCGATCACGAAGAACCCGACGCCACTCTCGCCTTCTCGCGCGATCTCTTGCCCCGCGGAGAACTCGCGGCGCTTCATCGACTCGGCGACCTGAGCGAGCTCGCGGTTGTCGAGGTCGGAGAAGAGCGGGACCTGCTTGAGCAGTTGCGTGAATTCCTGGTCGGCCATCGCGCGGGATTCTAAGCAGGTTCGGCGGGACGCACCGCTTCGACCCTGCGCGCGAGTTCCTCGATCTTTCCCTGCGCCGAATCGAGCTTGTCGGCGCAGAGCCGGTAGAGCTCCTCGCCCCGCTCCCAGAGCGTGATCGCCTCGTCGAGATCGGCCTGGCCGGTCTCGAGCTGCTGGACGATCCGCTCGAGCTCCCTTTGAGCCTCCTCGAACGTCACCTGGTCTCCTCGACCGACGCGCCGAAGCCGCCCTCGCCCAGCTCGACGTCCACGCGCGTGCCGGTCTCGACCTCGCCCGACCCGCGGACGATGCGTCCGTCGCGCCGGACGATCGCGTACCCGCGCTCGAGCGTGGCGCTGGGGGAGAGCGCACGAAGCCGTCCGAAGGCGCCGTCGAGCCGCGCGCGCTTCCGCTCGACGGTGAGGAGCGGCGCTCGGCGGAGCCGTTCCCGCGTCTGCTCGAGGCGCTCACGCAGCTCGTCCGCATCCGGGACGACGAGCCGGGCGGCCACGCTCGGGGTCGAGGCTCTGACGTCGGCGGCGAGATCCGTCAGCGGCGTGTCCTGCTCGTGGCCAACCGCGGAGACGATCGGCACCAGGCACCCGGCGACGGCCCGCACCAGCCGCTCGTCGCTGAACGGCAGCAGGTCTTCGAAGCTTCCGCCGCCCCGGGCCAGGACGATCACGTCGACGTCGTCGATCTCGCACAGCGCCCCGATCGCCTCGACGATCGCCGGCGCCGCACGCGGGCCCTGGACGTAGGTCTCGGCGACGACGACTCGCGCCGGCGGGAACCGTGTCGTCAGCGCCGTCAGGACGTCGCGCTTCGCGGCGGCGTCGTTGCCGGTGACCAGCCCGATCCTGCGCGGGAAGCGCGGCAGCGGCCGCCGCCGCTCGAAAAGGCCCTCCGCCGCCAGCTTCCGCTTCAGCCGTTCGAGCGCCGCCAGGTGGTCTCCGAGCCCGAAGCGCTCGATCGACAACGCGCGAAAGCGGAAGTCGCCGCGCGCCTCGAAGAGCTCCGGCCGTCCGTAGACGTGCACCCGCTCGCCGTCGCCGAGATCCAGCCGGAGCGCGTCGAACTGGCTACGCGGCATCGAGACCCGAAGACAGGAGCCGTCAGCCGGATCCTTGAGCGTGAAGAAGACGCTGGCCCACCGCTGCTGGCGCCGCAGCTCGGTCACCTCGCCCTCGACCCAGACGGACGGCAGGCGCGAGAGCCAGTCGCCGACCCCGCGGTTGAACGCGGAAACGGAGTAGACCTTCCGGTCGCCGTACTGCACCGCCTCGACCTTGCTCATCAACGTCCAGGATGCCAGCAGGCCGTGGGGCAGGCCAGGCGTCCATCAGGACACGGCCACCGAGGGGCAGAGGCCTTTCGGGCGAGGCTCCAGGAGCTGTGGGGCCGCGTCGGCGACGACCTCGGTCTCGAGAGTCCGCAGGCGCGGATCGTCGAGGTCGCAGAGAGCGGGGAGGCCTAGAGCAGGATCTCGGCCGCGACCTTGGGGTCGCAGCCGATGCGCAGGAGCTCGATCGCCCGATGGAGGTCGGCGTCGCTCTGCGCGAGCCGCTCCGCAAGATGAACGGGATAGCCAGCCTCGATCAGCTGGTGGAGGCGCCAGCTGGCCACCTTGTCGCGGTCGCTCTGGTACTCGACGATCTCGGTCATCTCTACGCCTTCGATCGGCTCTGATTCGTCTTTTCGTAGACGAACCCTCCCCGCCGAAGTTGGAATGCAACCTGCTAACTGACGCAAACGCGCTAGCGTCGTACCGGTTCGCTCGCCTCTGCCCGGCGCGAGAGCTCCTGCAGACGGCGGTCGAGAATCGACCGTTCCGCCTCCGCCTCGGCGGCGAGGGTGCGGAGCCGGTCCCGCACCTCGTGCTCCAGCTCGCTCAGGCGCTGCTGGAGCGCGGCGATGAACTCGTCGCGCTGCCGTTCGAGGCCGGCGGTGACCTGGAGGAGCCGCTTCTCGACGCGCTGGGTGCCGGTGTCCGCCACCTGCGCGAGCCGTTCGGCGAGGACGGATTCGGCCTCTCGCGCGAACATCATGACCGCGCGATCGAGCTCGCGCGCGAGGCGGCGAGCGGCGTCCTCCCGGGCCGACTTCACTGCCGAGTCGAACTGGAGGGCGGCGGCCTCCGCGAAGCGGCCGGCCGCCTGCTTGGTCGTCCGCTCGAGCGCCTCCACCTGTCTCCGCTCGATGTCCACGAAACGGGCCTGGATCCGTTTGACGACGTCGGTCTCCTCGCGCTCGACGCGCTCGGCGATCTGCCGCTCGCGCGTCTTCATGCGCTGGCTCATCTCCTCGAGCGCTCGGCGCCGTTCGGCGCTGTGCGCGTCGAGCTCCGCGCGAAGCTCCTGCGCTGCCTGTTCCGAGGCCCGCTGAAGCTCCTCGCGGAGCTTCTGGACGGCCACGACCTGGAGCTCGCCAGCCTCGTCGATCTTCTCGCGGTCGTCCTGGAGCCGGCTCTCCGCCTGTCCGACGAGGACCTTCTGGCGCTCGGCGAGCTTCTTCAGCTCGGCGGTGAGGGCCTGGTGCGTCCGGTCGAGGTCGGCGCTCCAGCTCGCATACCGCTGCTCCATCCGCTCCTGTGCCTCCGCAAGCTTGGTGCTGAGCTCCGAGCCGGCCATGCGCTCACGCTCGAGGATGTCCCGGCGTCGCTCCTCGGCGATCTTCCGCTCCGCCTCCTGGAGCCGCGAGAGGGAGTCGGCCCGCTCGCGGGCGAGCAGGCGCTGGATCTCCGCCGTGCTGGCGGCGGTCTCCTCGCGGATGACGCGCGTCAGCTCGCTTCGCGCCTGGTCGAGCTCGGCCTCGACGTCGGCGATGCGCTTCGCATGTTTCCGTCGGCGGGAGAGAAAACCCATCGGGTCACCATCGTAGGGCGACGAGGGCCGATGCGAGGGCGACCATGGCGATTGTCAGCGCTCGCAGTGCCCGTTCCGGCCCGACGATCGTGCTCGGCGGGTCGTCGCTCCGCCCTCGCCGAACGGCGCGCACTGGCGTTGAGAGGGCGCGCTGCGCGAAGCTCGTCGCGGCGGCGAAGGTTGCCGCGAGCAGCGCCTCGGGCGTCAGCTCCTCGGCGACGACGAAATACCCGGTCAGCAGCGGGAAGGCGCCCCACGCGAGCGCGAACCAGAGGTCGGTGTGGAACAGGCCGCCGAAGAGCTCGAGGTTGTACGCGAAAACCAGAAACGCGCCTGCGGCGACGAACGCCAGCAGCCAGGGCGTCCAGGCCAGAGCCGCGCCGATGCCGATGGCAACCGCACCGGCGATCGAGCCGAGCGCGAGCGACCAGAGGACCGCCCTCGGGATCCGGGTCCCGAGCGGTCGGCCCTGGAGCTCGTCGAGCGCATGTGCGCCGATCCCGAGCGCGAGGAGGAAGGCCGCGAGCGCGGCGAGCAGGCGGTCGGTGTGAAGCTCCGGCGCGAGCGCCGCCCCGATCGCGACGTAGCTCAGGTGCCACGCCGTGTACGGGAGGTGGAGGATCGTCACGTAGTCGCGCCAGCCTCCCGCGGCGAGCGCGTAGAACGCCGGGCGGCTCACCTCTTGCGGCCCCACATCACGAGACCCCCGCCGAGGCTCATCCGCCTCGACTGGACGTCATCGATCCCGGCTGTGCGCCACAGCGAGGGAAGGTCGTGCTCCTGGTGGAACTCCCGGATGCTCGGTCCGAGGAAGGACCCGACCTCGCGCCAGCCCGGCGAGATCAACGCGCCGGCGGCAGGGAGGCCGATCCGCACCCACAGCTCCCACGCGGGCCGGGCGAGCCCTCGCGGAAGGCCGAACTCGAGCATCGCGATCGGTCCACCCGGACGGACGACGCGTGCGAGCTCCTCGAGCGTGGCGCGCGGGTCGTTCACGTAGCGGAGCAGGTACGTGAACGTGAGCCCGTCGAACGACGCGTCGTCGAACGGGAGCCGCTCCGCCTCGCCTTGTACGAGCTCGATCCGGTCGCCGAGGCCGGCGGCTGCAACCCTCCGGCGGCCCACGGCCAGCATCTCGGAGCTCTGGTCGAGGCCGACGACCCGGCCCGTGCGGCGTGCGAGCTCGATCGCGACCGCTGCCGTCCCGGTCGCGACATCGAGCACCGTGCCGCCCGGCCCGACCTCCACCCGGGAGACGAGGAAGCGCCGCCAGCGCGGATCCTGTCCGAAGGAGAGGAGGCTTGCGTACCGGTCGTACGTCGGCCCCAGTGGGGCAAAGAGATCGAGAGCCTGGTCCTTCACGGGGGTCTATTTTCCCCGCGTGACACTTGCGGAGGATCTCGAGCGGATCGCGGCGGAGGCGGCACGGTTCGCGTCGGAAGGCGAGGAGCTCGCGGGCGTCCTCGCCGCCGAGCCGGCCCAGGGTGGTCGCCTCTACCTCTGCGCCTTCCGATCGGGTGACGACGTCGCGTGGCTTGCGCTCGACGACTCGGGTGCGCCCGTGACGGAGCGTGAGCTCGTGCGCGAGGCGGCCTCCCTCGTCGCCCTGTCCGAGCTCGCCGAGGAGAGCGCGGGCGGCGGCGAGCTGGACGAGCTCCGCTCGCGGCTCGTCGCGATCCGGCTGACCGAGAACCCCGACGGCATCGAGGAGGCGGAAGAGGCCGTGGTTCAGCTCCAGCAGACCCTCGGCGTGCCTCCGCGCCTGGCGACCGCGAGGTTCCTGGACGAGGTCGGCGCGGCGACGAAGCGGCTGGAGGACGCGTTGGGATCGCCTGGCTCGTCCCCCTTCGCCGAAGTGATGAAGGCGTCCGCAGGCGCCGTGCAGTCGTTCACGAGCGACGTCGAGTCGAACTACAAGGAATCGCTACGGTAGGGCCATGGAAGGTGGCTTCGGCTTCCCGATGGGCGGCGACCCCGACGACCTGATGCGCGGCCTGCGCGAGTTCGCCGAACGGCAGGCGGAGTCGGTCGCCGAGGCTCAGCGCGAGCAGTTCGCGACGCTGACGCTGAACACGGCGGTGCAGCTCACCGCCGCCGCGCTCGGCCAGATGCGTGTCGAGGGCGGCACCGACGAGCAGGCGATCGCGCTCCGCGACGCCATGCGCGTCCTCTTCCCCGAGGCGGTGGGGCTCGTCAGCGCCGCACGCCAGGGGTTCATGCGCGAGGGCTAGCCCCCGGGGGCAGGCGTTCTGCCGAGGCGCCTCGGCGCGGGGGTCGTCATTGGCGCACTCTTGGCACAGGTTGCCCTTGACAGCCCGCGGTGTCCGACACCGATGCGGGCGCCTGGCCCCCTCGGAGAGGCGGGAAGCCGCGTCTCTCCTAGAATTCTCGCGCCACATGGCGATCCTCGACCGCGCCATCGTCCGCACCCTGCCGGCTGTTCCGAAGCCGATCGTCCGCAAGATCTCGGAGCGCTACATCGCCGGAACCCGGGTCGCGGACGCCTGCCGCGTCGTCAAGCGGCTCAACGGTGAGGGGAAGCTGGCGACGATCGACGTCCTGGGCGAGGAGATCACGACCTGGGAGGAAGCGCGCCACATCGGCTACGAGTACGAGAACGTCTTCCGGGCGATCGAGGAGCAGGGCCTCGACTCGAACGTCAGCGTCAAGCTGACCGGGCTCGGGCTCAAGCTCGACCACGGTCTGTGCCGGGAGATCCTGGAACGGCTCGTGCGGCAGGCCGCCGAGCGTCGGAACTTCGTGCGCATCGACATGGAGGACTCGAGCTGCACGGACGAGACGCTCGCCCTCTACCGCGAGCTGCG
The DNA here is from genome assembly GCA_963782765.1 of uncultured Actinomycetes bacterium. Taxonomy (GTDB): domain Bacteria; phylum Actinomycetota; class Thermoleophilia; order Gaiellales; family Gaiellaceae; genus JACDAN01. Next base: position 854,418 of record CAWALC010000002.1, on the reverse strand, counting down.
CGAGGCCGGGCTCGACAACGTCGGCGTCGTGCTCCAGGCGTACCTCCGCCGGACGCTGGACGACATCGCGTCTCTCACTGATTTGACCCCGAACGTCCGGCTCTGCAAGGGGATCTACGTCGAACCTGAGGAGATCGCGTACCAGGGGTTCGACGAGGTGCGGGAGGGCTTCGTCCGCGCGCTCGGCGCGCTCCTCGAGGGAGGCTGCTACGTCGGGATCGCGACGCACGACGAGTGGCTGATCGAGGAGGGACAGCGGCTCGTCCGAGAGGCGGGGCGCGCCCCGGCCGAGTACGAGTTCCAGATGCTGCTCGGGGTCAGACCCCAGCGAGGCACACAGCTGGTCGAGCAGGGCCACCGCCTGCGCATCTACGTCCCGTACGGCGAGCAGTGGTACGCCTACTCGCTGCGGCGCCTCCAGGAGAACCCGAAGATCGCGGGCTACATCGCGTCCGACACGCTCGGCCGCCTGCTCCCGAGCCGCAACGGCCGCTGATTTAAGGATCTCGAAAGGTGCCGCGTCCTACCGTGGTGGCGTCACCTGCCCAGGAGGACTCGAGATGAAGACGCTGCTCGTACTGCTCGCCGCCGCCCTCGTGATTCCGGCTTCCGTCGGCGCCGGCCCGGCGAAGACAGACACCGCCGACATGGAGCTGAAGCTCGCGCTCAAGGTGCGGAACACGCGCTACGGCCCGATCCTCTTCGACGGCAGGGATCGCGTCCTCTACGGCTTCACGCGCGACAAGCGGGGTGGCAAGAGCAGCTGCTACGGCGCATGCGCTCGTGCGTGGCCGGTGTACTTCTCCAAGGGAAAGGTGACGGCGATGCGCGGCGTCAGGCAGTCGCTGATCGGAACTGTGCGCCGGCGGAACGGCCGGCTCCAGGTCACGTACAACGGCTGGCCGCTCTACTACTACGCGCACGAAGGGCCGCGGGAGGTGAAGTGCCAGAACGTCGACGAGTTCGGCGGCCTCTGGCTCGTGATGAAGCCGAACGGCAGGCTGGTTCGTTGAGCCGTTAGGGAGGAGGCGGGGCGCCGGGTGGTGGGCCGACGTCCTCTTCCTCGTGGACGACGCGGCGGCGTCCGGCGTACGGGTCGGCCGCCGGCGGTGCAGCGGCGCCGCCGTGGTCGACGTAGGTCCGGCGCGACGTGAACGCGCCGGGGCCCCAGACGGAGCGCCACATCATCAGGCTGAGCAGGAAGGCGACGAAGCCCACGATCATCAGGATCACGCCGACGGCGTCCACGTTGAAATCGGTGCTCTCGGCGTTAACGCCCCAGACGAGGATGGCGCCGGCGGCGATCAGGATCAGACTGACAACGAGGCCCACGGCATCCGGGTACCCATGAACGCCCGGGTCTAATCCCTCCGTATCCCGCTAGGCGTTGTACCGTTGCGAGTCCCATGGAGCCGTTTCTCGATCCGAACGACCGTTTTCGCCAGCGACGAGCGCAGACGAGGCGGCGTCGAAGGCTCCGTCGAACAGTCGGCGCGATCGCGCTGCTCCTCGCCGCGGCCGCGGTTGCGGTCGGCGCGGGGTTCCTCCCGGACCGCGGTGAGGACGAGAGCGCAGCGCAGCCGAAGGTCGCGAAGAAGAAGGCTTCCGCGCCCAAGCGGACCGGCCCGCCGGTGCCGAAGGAGATCCGCGGCGTCCACGTGACGATGGCGCTGGCCTCGCTCGACGGCAAGCTCGCCGAGTACACGCGGATTCCGGGCATCAACACGATCCAGCTCGACGTGAAGGACGAGAACGGCGAGGTCGCGTTCCACCGGCTCGCCCCGCCGCTCGCCAAGCGCGTCGGCTCCGCGATGCGGTACTACGACCCGGTCAAGGCCGCGAAGCAGGTCCACGACGAGGGGCTCTTCCTGATCGGGCGCGTGGTCTGTTTCGAGGATCCGATCCTCTCCAAGGCGAGACCCGACCTCGCGATCCGCACGTCCGGCGGCGGCGTCTGGCAGAACCATGCGGGCCTGGGCTGGACGAACCCCTACGAGAAACGGGTCTGGGACTACAACCTCCGGATCGCGCAGGCCGCCGCCAAAGCCGGTTTCGACGAGATCCAGTTCGACTACGTCCGCTTCCCGAGCGACGGAGACATCGAGGCCGCGGTCTTCCCGGGCAAGCGGAACGAGGCCATGGGCGTGACGATCGCGCGCTTCGTCCACTACGCGACCAAGCGCCTCAAGCCGATGGGCGTCCGGGTCTCCGTCGACGTCTTCGGCCTCTCGGCGACGCGCGACCTCGGCATCGGCCAGTCTCCGCGCCGCCTCTCGAAGATCGTCGATGCGATCTACCCGATGGTCTATCCCTCGCACTACGGCCCGGGTGAGTACGGGCTCGACAGCCCGGTCTCGGTGCCCGGCCGGACCGTCGGCAGGTCGCTCCGCGACTTCCGGCGGCAGATGAGGCGCGGCAAGGCCCAGCTCGTCCCGTGGCTCGAGGACTTCAGCTTCACCGGGACGACGACGCCGGAGCACGTTCAGGAGCAGATTCGTGCCGCACGACGCTGGAAGTCCGGGGGGTTCCTCCTGTGGAACCCGTCCGGTGTCTACACGGAAGGAGCTCTGACCTCTCAGTGAGTCACGAAGCCAGGCTGACCGAGCTCAGGGAGCGGGTGGGGACGATTCTCGACCTCAAGCGCGCGAGCGCGCTGCTCGGCTGGGACCAGCAGACGATGATGCCGCCGGCGGGCAACGACGCACGCGCCGACCAGCTTGCGACGATCGACCGGTTCTCGCACGAGCTGTTCGTCTCGGACGAGATGGGCCAGCTCCTCGACGAGCTCGCCGAGCACGAGTCCGAGCTCGACCCGGAATCGATCGACGCGGCGCTGATCCGTGTGACCCGGCGCGACTGGGAGAAGGCGCGGCGCGTTCCGCCCGAGCTCCAGGCCGAGATCACGAAGGCAGAGGTGATCGGCGTCATGGCGTGGGCGGAGGCCCGCCGCAACTCCGACTTCGAGGCGTTCCTTCCGTACCTCGAGAAGAACGTGGAGCTGAAGCGCCGCTACCTCGAGTGCTTCCAGGACACGGGCAAGTCGGACTACGACATCCTCCTCGACGACTACCAGGAGGGGGCTAGCAGCGAGGAGATCACGGCGATCTTCGAGCGGGTCAAGGAGGTCGTGATCCCGCTGATCCGCGAGGTTGCGTCCGCCGATCCGGTGCCGTCGGACTTCGCGCACGGCCACTTCCCGGTCGAGAAGCAGGAGCTGATGGGGCGAGAGATCCTCGAGAGCCTCGGCTACTCGTCGGAGTCCTGGCGGCTCGACCCGACCGTCCATCCGTTCGCCACGTCGATCTCGGTCGACGACATCCGCCTGACGACGCGCTACTCGGAGGCCGACGCCGAGTCGATCTTCCATACGGCGCACGAATTCGGGCACGGCATCTACGAGAACGGCATCGACCGCGCGCTCGAGCGGACGCCGCTCGTCGAGTTGAACTCGATGGTGCTCCACGAGTCGCAGAGCCGGCTCTGGGAGAACCTCGTCTGCCGGTCGCGGCCGTTCTGGCGCTACTTCTTCCCCCGGATCCAGGGGGTCTTCCCTGAGCAGCTGGACGGCGTGACCGACGAGATGTACTGGCGCTACGTCAACCGTGTCCAGCCGGACTTCATCCGGGTCGAGGCGGACGAGGTCACGTACGGGATGCACATCATCCTGCGGTACGAGCTCGAGCAGGAGATCATCGCCGGCCGCCTGGAGCTCCGCGACCTCCCGGGCGTCTGGAACGAGAAGATGCAGGAGTACCTCGGGCTCGATCCGCCGGACGACGCTCAGGGTGTGCTGCAGGACGTCCACTGGTCCGGCGGCTCGTTCGGCTACTTCCCGACCTATCTCCTCGGGACGATTGCGTCCGTGCAGATCTGGGAGAAGGTGCGCTCGGAGCTGCCGGATCTCGACTCGCAGATGGAGGCGGGCGAGTTCGGGCCGCTGCGCGAGTGGCTCGGCGAGCACATGTACCGCTGGGGTCGCCGCTTCACGCCGGACGAGATGCTGGAGCGGATCGTCGGCGGGCCGCTGGACGTCGAGCCGTATCTCGCCTATCTCCAGTCGAAGGTGGAGGCGATCTACGGGGTGCGCGTCTAGGCCGGGTCGGCCCCGGCTCTGTCAGCTACGCCCGCCTGTTGAGGAATCGTCACGATCTCGGCGCCTTCTGCCCTTGACACGTTTCGGTGTCTGACACCAACGGAGCGCCATCACCGGTGACCCTGCTCCAGGAGCATGTCGAGCGGTTCAACGCTGGCGTTCGTACGGGCGACTTCGGGCCTATGGTCGCGGCGTTCTCCGAGGACGCCGAGTTGGTCTTCGAGGGAATCCCGGTCGGCCCGTTCGCCGGCCGGGAGGCGATCGGCGCCGCCTACGCGGCCCAGCCGCCCGACGACGAGATCGTCCTCCTCGACGACGACGGGAGGTACGCCTGGGCGAAGGAGCCCGACGTGCCCGCCGGCCAGATGGTCTTGACCGAGCGCGACAGCGAGATCGCGCGCCTCGTGATCCGCTACGACCGCTAGCCGGTTCTTGGCGCAGGCTGACGCCAAGCCGCTACGAAGTTGGCACGAAGGACGCGGCTGCGCCTGTCAGGCGAGCAGCGAGTAGCCGCCGTCGACGATCAGCGTCTGGCCGCGCACCATGTCCGCCTCTGGTGAGGCCAGGAACACCACGGCCCCGGCGATGTCGTCCGGCGTGACCATCCGGCCCGCCGGCGTGCGCTTCTGGGCGGCCCGGATCATGTCCTCGCGGTTCGGGAAATGGTCGAGTGCGCCGGTCTCGACGACGCCGCCGGAGACGGCGTTGACGCGGATCCCGCGAGGCGCCAGCTCGACCGCGAGATAGCGGACGAGCGACTCGAGCGCCGCCTTCGAGGTTCCGACGAGCACGTAGTTCTCGAGCACCCGCGTCGAGCCGAGGCTCGAGATCCCGACGATGGACGAGCCCTCCGGCATCGTCGGCGCCGCGACGCGCGTCAGCGAGAGCAGCGCGCGCGAGTTTGCGCCGAGCGTCCAGTCCCAGTGCTTGTCCTCGGTTTCGAGGGCCGGCCGGATCACGCCGGTCGCCGCGTTGTGGACGACGACGTTCCACGGCCCGTGGCTCTCCACCTCCTCCAGCACCCGCTCCGACGTGACGTTGCCGCGGATCAGCAGCGGCTCGGCGCCGAGGCCGCGCAGGCTCGCCGCCGTCTCCTCCGCCGCGGTGTCGTTCCGCATGTAGCCGATCGCGACCTTCGCGGCACCGAGGCCGGCGAAGCGCTCCGCGATCGCCTTCCCGATCCCGCGCGAGCCGCCGGTGACGAGCACCGAGGCTCCTTCGAAACGCGTCATCCCTTCGGCGGAAGCGGGTGATCGGCGGGAGCGGAGCTCGGGATCCGCTCCCAACCGATACGAGTCCGGGGCTCGGGAGGAGCGTCCTCGGCCTTCGAGGAGGCGTATCCGAGCCGGTCGAGCAGCTCGATCTGCTCCTCGCCGTACCGGCGGACCGGGTGATCCTCGGGCAGCCCCTCGACCAGCTCACGGACGCGCGCGCGGATCTGGTACGCGAAGTGCGGCGTCGCCGGCCCGACGAGCGCGTCGATGTCCTCCCGTGTCGGCTCTCCCTCCACCGAGCGGAAACCTACCGCCCCTGCCGTGTGTAGTCGTGGACCACGATCGAGCCGTACCGCCGCTGGTCGGTCAGGTCGAACACGAGCTTGTCCTCGGCGTCGTCCGGGAAGATCCGCTTTCCCGTGCCGAGGACGACCGGGAAGATCATCAGCCGCAGCACGTCCACCAGGTCACGCTCGGAGCATCGCCGTGGACGAGCGTATTGCTGCCGGCGACCAGGATCTCGCCGTCGATCTCCTCCTTGAGGCTCGCGACGTCGTCGAGGCTCCGCAGGATCGTCGTGTTCTGCCAGGTCGCCTCCTCGAGCGTCGTCGAGACCACGAACTTCGGCATCGAGTTGAACCGCTTGGCGAACTCGGCCAGACGCCTGGTCGTCGGACGCTTCGCGCTCGGGCCACGCACGCCGCGAAGCCCTCGTAGGTGACGCGGCCGAGCAACTGCACCTCTGCGTCGTCCGTCTCCTTGGTCTTGACCTCGTACTGGCCCTCGTCGGGGAACTCGAACGTCCACGCCGTGTGCTTGTAGCCCTCCTCGCCGCCCGGCGCCTCCATGACGCCGTCCATCGAGACGAACTCCGTGACGATCACTCTTCCCATCGCTCTACCTCCTCGTCGTTCGTTTCCCGTACTGACCTTCTGGAGCCGCGGAACTCATCGGTAGGGTCGCGTCGGTGCGGAGGATCAGCGCGGCCGAAGGGATGCTCCTCGCCACCGTCACGATCTGGGCATTCAACTTCACGGTCACGCGCTACGCGGTCACGCACGGGTTCGAGCCGCTCGCGTACTCGGCCCTGCGCTTCAGCGCGGCGGCGCTCGTGGTCTCGGGGATCACCTACGGCTGGGAGCGCTCGCTGCGGTTCGAGCGCCGTCACGGACTGTTCCTCGCCGGCGCCGCGTTCATCGGGATCTACCTCAACTCGATCGGCTTCATGTACGCGATCGACCTGACCAACGCATCGACCGTGGCACTGATCTTCGGGAGCCTGCCGATCGTGACCGCGATCGTCGCCTACGCCTTCGGCGTGGAGCGGCTCCACCGGCGTTTCTGGATCGCCGCCGCGATCTCGTTCTTCGGCGTCGCGCTCGTTGCGGCCGGGTCGGCCAGCGGCGTCTCCGGAAATCTCGTCGGGAACCTGCTCGCCTTCCTCGCCGCCGCGACCTGGGGTTTCTACTCGGTCGCGATCGTGCCGCTCCTCCGCCACTACTCGGTCTGGCGCATCAGCGCCGGCGCGCTCGCCTTCGGCGCCGTCCCGCTGTTCATCACGGGGATCCCGCAGCTGCTCGAGCAGGACTGGGATCTCGAGCCGCTCGTCTGGGCTGCGTTCACCTTCGCGGTGCTCGGCCCGCTTGTCCTGACGAACTTCCTCTGGTTCACGGCCATCGAGCGGGTCGGCCCGTCTCGCGCGACGCTCGTGACGAACCTCCAGCCCTTTCTCGCGGCGCTCTTCGCGGTGGCGCTGCTCTCCGAGGAGCTCGGCTGGCTGCAGGTCGCCGGCGGCGTCGCGATCGGAGTCGCGCTCGTCCTCGCCCGCCGGCGGCCTGCTCTCGAATCCGCCTAGACCGCGGCGAGCTCCTTGACCTGGGTGAGGCGCAGGTGGTTGCCCGAGGGGTCTCGGAAGGACGAATCGATTCCGTAAGGACGCTCCTCGGGCTCGTCGACAAACTGGACTCCGCGGCCCTTGAGCTCGTCCGCGGCCGCGTAGCAGTCGTCCGTCGTGAGGAAGATCGTCCCGGCGAGGCCCTTCGCCATCAGGTTCCGCACCTCCCCCGCGCTCTGCGCGTCGATCACCGGCTCGCCGGGAATCGCCATCAGGACGATCGCGACGTCCGGCTGGTTGGGCGGTGAGACGGTGAGCCAGCGGAAGTCCTCCAGCGTGGCGTCGGAGCGAACTTCCATCCCGAGCTTCTGCGTGTAGAAGGCAAGCGCCTCGTCCTGGTCGTGCACCCAAAGCTGGGCGGTTCCGATCCTGATCATGTCTCCTCCTTTGGTCTGGAGGCTCAGACGCTAGAGCTGTGCCGCGGCCTTGTCTTCTCGAAACGTGCGGCGTTGCCGCCGCCCGTGGACACGGAGCACGCAGGCGGGGATCAACGCGTAGTCGGAGGCCGGCGGGAACTTCGCGCGGTACGCGGTCGGCGAGACGCCGTAGGTGCGAGTGAAGCTGCTCGTGAAGGAGCCGACGCTCTGCATGCCGACGGCGAAGCAGATCTCGGCCACCGTGCGGTCAGTGCTGCGGAGGAGGGCGGCGGCCCGCTCGAGGCGCCGCGTGAGCAGGTACCCGTGCGGCGACTCGCCGAAGGCCCTGCGGAACTCGCGGCTGAAGTGGAAGCGCGAAAGGCCGGCGGCGCGCGCGAGATCGTCGACGCGCAGCGGTTCGAAGTAGCGCGCGTCGGCGAGGTCCTTGGCGCGCAGCAGGTGGCGGGCGGGCGGGACGAAGGCCATCGACCCAAGTATCGCGTCCGCCATAGGCCTTCGGGAGAACCGGCGTCTAAGATCCGTCGTATGACCGATTTCATGCCGCTCCAGGGCTGGGACCACGTCGAGCTCTGGGTCGGCAACGCCAAGCAGGCGGCGTATTACTACGAGCAGGCGTTCGGCTTCACGCGCACCGCGTACGCGGGGCCTGAGACCGGTGTCCGCGACCGCGCGTCCTACGTCCTCGAGCAGGGCGACATCCGGTTCGTGCTGACCAGCGGGCTGCGCGGGCAGAGCGAGGTGACGGAGTTCGCCTGCCGGCACGGGGACGGCGCCAAGGACATCGGGCTGCAGGTCCCCAGCGCGGAGGAGGCGTACCGCCAGGCCGTCCAGCGCGGGGCCCGAGGGATCTCCGAGCCGCGGTGGGTCGAGGACGAATTCGGCCGGGTCGAGCTGGCCGCGATCGGCACGTACGGCGAAGTCATCCACACGTTCGTGAACCGCGAGGACTACGCCGGGCCGTACCTGCCGGGGTACCGGTCGACGCTCGAGAACGGCCAGCCGGCCGGCGGCGTCGGGCTGATCGCGTTCGACCACGTCGTCGGCAACGTGGAGCTCGGTCGGATGAACCACTGGGTCGAGTTCTACGAGCGCGTCTTCGGGATGACGAACATCGTCCACTTCGGCGACGACCAGATCCAGACCGAGTACTCGGCGCTGATGTCCAAGGTGATGTCGGACGGGAGCGGGAAGATCAAGTTTCCGATCAACGAGCCGGCCGAGGGGAAGCGCAAGAGCCAGATCGAGGAGTACCTCGAGTTCAACGGGGGCCCTGGCGTCCAGCACATCGCGATGCAGAGCGAGGACGTGGTCCGGACAGTCGAGGCGCTGAAGGAGCGAGGCGTGATCTTCCTGGACACGCCCGAGGCGTATTACGACGAGGTCGAGGGCCGCGTCGGCGAGATCTCCGAGGACTACGACGACCTGAAGCGGCTGCGGATCCTCGCGGACCGTGACGAGGACGGCTACCTGCTCCAGATCTTCACGAAGACCGCGCAGGACCGCCCGACCGTCTTCTTCGAGGTGATCGAGCGCCACGGCGCCACGACCTTCGGCGAGGGCAACTTCAAGGCGCTCTTCGAGAGCATCGAGCGCGAGCAGGCGCTCCGCGGCAACCTCTAAGCACTACCGCCGGGGCGGACGAGCCCGCACTCATAGGCAAGGACGACCGCCTGCACCCGGTCGCGCAGGTTCAGCTTCGCGAGCACACGGGCGACGTGCGTCTTCACCGTGTGCTCGCTGACGACCAGCTCTGCGGCGATCTCCGGATTCGACAGGCCGCGCGCGAGCATCCGGAGCACCTCGAGCTCACGCGGCGTCAGCTCGTCGAGCGAGGGAGGTGCAGGCGCCTCGCCGCCTGCGAAGCGCTCGATTAGCCTGCGCGTCACGGACGGTGCGAACGTCGACCCGCCGTCTGCGGCGATCCTGATCGCAGCGCCGAGCTGTTCCTCGGGCGCGTCCTTGAGCAGGAAGCCGCTCGCGCCGACCCGAAGAGCGGCGTAGACGTACTCGTCGAGATCGAACGTGGTCAGTACGAGCACGCGGGGGTGTGGCTCGGGTGCGTCGAGGAGGCGCCTCGTCGCCTCGATCCCGTCGAGCTTCGGCATGCGGACGTCCATGAGGACGACGTCCGGCCGCAGCTCCCCGGCGAGCGCAAGCGCCTCTTCGCCGTCGCCTGCCTCGCCGACGACCTCGAGGTCGGGGTCGTCGCGAAGGATCATCCGGAAACCGGAGCGGACGAGCCGCTGGTCGTCCGCCAGCAGAACCCGGATCACAGTGGAAGGGTCGCACGGACCGCGAAGCCACCGTTGCCGCGCGGCCCACTCTCCAGGTCTCCGCCGAAGAGCTCGACACGCTCTCGGATGCCCGCGAGGCCGTGCCCTCCGTCCTGCCCGCCGTCGGCTCCCTTGCCGGTGTCCTCGACGTCGAGCTGGATCGAGTCCTGGCCGTAGCGAATCGCGACTCTGGCCTTGGCCGGCCCCGCATGTTTGAGCGCATTCGTGAGTGCCTCCTGCAGGATCCGGTAGGCGGAGAGATCGACCGCCGGCGCCAGCTCCCGCGGCACGCCCTCGATTCGCACCTCGACCGGCATCCCGGCCTCACGGACATGCTGGACGAGGACCTCGAGGTGGGCCAGCGATGGCTGCGGCGCCAGAGCGACGTCGCCGCCGTCCTCCCGCAGGACGCCGAGGAGCCGCCTCATCTCGCGGAGCGCCTGCGAGGCGGTGTGCTCGATGGCGTCGATCGCCCCGCGCGCGTCCTCGGGCTCGTCGGTGAGCGCGTGCCGCGCGCCGCGAGCCTGGAGGACGATGACGCTGATCGCATGCGCCACGACGTCGTGCAGCTCGCGAGCGATGCGCGTGCGCTCCTCGACGACTGCGGCGCGGGCTCGCTCCTCGCGATCGACGATCAGCTCCCGCTCCCTGCCGCGCCTCCGACGCATTGCGCGACCCGCGAGCCAGGTCCCGCCGAAGATCGCACCGAAGAACGTGAGGTTGCCGAGCACGTCGACTGCCGAGGCGGTGGAGTCCGCGGCCGTGCCCAGCAGCACCATCCCGGCGACGAGCGCGGCGCCGATCGCCGCCCTGACGCCCTCCGTGTGGGCACCGACCGAGTAAATGGCGATTCCGAGCACGATCGCGAGCGTCAGCGGATCCTCGTTCTGAGGCGTCCGCGAGTCGATCACGAGCCACGCTCCGAGATTGAGCGCCATCACCGCGAGCGGGTATTGCGTGCGCCAGATCAGCGCCAGCGGGACGACCAGCACGATCGGCAGGAAGATCCGCAGGTCGTAGTCGAGAACGAGGAAGAGCTCGAGCAGCGCCACGACCGCTAGGCCGATGGCGAGGAGGGGGTTCGAGCGGGTTTGTACGAGCGCGCGCATCGGCCGGAGCGTAGGCCAAACCCGGGCTGGAACGCATCAGCCGCGCGAGCGATCCGAGATCGCTCTGGAGGGCGATACAAGATCGCTGCAACGGCCGACGACGCGCGGCGGTCCGGCTCCTACGGTCGGAGCACGACAACGACCTGGAGGCTCACATGCGCTTGCTGATCATTCTCGCTCTCGCCGGACTCACGCTCACCGCGTGCGGCGGCGAGGACACGAAACGAAACGCCGTCGAGCTGCGGGGCGACGAGTACGCGTTCGTCATGCCGGAGAGGATCAAGGGCGGCTGGGCGACGCTGGAGTTCGAAAACACCGGCGACGAGTGGCACGAGTTCGCGCTCGCCAAGCTCGGCGAGGGCAAGACGATCGACGACGTCAAGCAATACCTCGCCGACCCGAAGTCCCAGGAAGGGCCTCCCCCGGACTGGGTGCAGATCCGCGCAGGGATCCCGACGCTGGGAGGTGGCGTCAAGGCAAGCCTCACGCAGCGGCTCGAGCCGGGGCGTTACGTCCTGCTCTGCTTCCTGCCCGCGCCGGACGGGAAGAGCCATATCGAGCACGGGATGCTCAAGACGTTCGACGTCGAAGGCGACGGCGAGGCGAAGCCGCCCGAGGTCGATGCGACCCTGAACCTCGGGGCCGGCTTGGCCGCACCTCGTCTCGAGGCCGGCACGAGGACGCTCGAGCTCCGTAACGACACCGACTCACCAGGCTCGGTGTTCCTGACCGCGTTCAGGGCCGGGAAGACCGAGCAGGATCTGACGCGCTGGGAGGAGAGCGGGGCGAAGGGGCAGGCGCCGGCGCACTTCCTCGGCGGCGCGATCGACGTGCCGGCGAAGTCGTCCGTCTACTACACCGTCACGCTCGAGGAAGGGCGCGAGTACACGTTGCTGGACGACGAGAACGGGATCCAGCGGACGTTCACTCCGCGCTAGACGGGGGGTCGCTGACGGGGTCGCTGGGCAGCGGCTCCGTCAGCGGCTCGATCCAGTCCGCTGTCGCGAAGGGGGTCAACTCGACCTCCGTGAGGTCGACCTCCCGGTCGATGAGACGCGCCGGCTTGCGGCCGTTCAGCGAGGCCATGACGTCCGCGGTCACCTCGAGCTCGGGGAGGCCGAAGTCCTCCCGCGCCGTGTCCTCGATGTGCTTCGCGAGCTGGACGATCATGTCCGGCCGCGCGGCCATCTCGTCGTACTGCCAGTCCGTCACGTAGGTGAACGGGTCGACCTCGCCCGACTCGCCCGTCGCCGGGTCCTTGGCGAAGAAACGGGCCTCGGACTCCTTGTCCCGCAGCTTCATGTGCCACGCGAAGCGGTGGCCCTCCTCCGTCCAGCTGACGTTGCCCGGGTAGATCAGGTGCCGTAGCGGCATGAAGATCTGCAACGCAAGATAGAGGCTGAGGACGCTGACGAGCGCGGTCCGTGCTCGTCCGAGGCGCCAGCCGCTGGGTGGAGCACCGACCTTCGTGATCAGCGGCGGGCGCGGAAGCCGGATACGCCGCTCGCGGACGCGCGTGATCAGCCGGCGCGGCCAGTCCGGCGGAAAGAACAGCAGCGCGGTCCCCAGGGCGAGCCACGGGAAGATCCCGATCGTGAACAGCTTCGAGTTCATGAAGTGGAATCCGAAGGCGGCGAGGAACGCGAAAGGCCTCGTGAAGGGGATCAGCAGGAACGGGACGACGAGAAGGTCGAGGAAGAGCCCGCTGTAGCTCATGAAGAGTGCCGTCAAGCGCTCGTCGAAAAGCGGGCCGACGACCGCGAAGTCCGTCCGCTCGCCGAGCCAGATGCCGAGCGGCTGACCGCGCAGCCAGTCCCCGTTCCACTTCGCGACCGAGGCGAAGATGAACACGACGCCGATCTGCGCGCGGAGCAGCCAGAGCGACCAGGTCGGGACTGTGTTCGACCACTTCTGCCCCACGAAGTACCGGTCAAGCGACCACACGCGGTGCGCCGGCACGACCGCCATCAGTAGGGCGAGCAGCGAGATCAAGTAGAAGTGGTTCAGGTACCGCGCCTGCTCGAGCAGGAAGACGTACGTGAAGGCGAGGAAGAAGAGCGGGGCGGCGATCCGGTAGCAGAAGCCGAGCGCGATGCACGCCGCCAGGATCCCGAGCAGCGTGAAGTGGAGTCGCATGCCGGTCTCGCCCCACGGCTCCACCCACCCGAAGCCGTCGTACTTGAAGTGGAAGGTCGGCTCGACGAAGTAGCGCTCGATCCAGCCTTTCGAGAAGTAGCGCCAGACCTCCCAGAGCATGATCGCGCCGAACAACATCCGGAAGACGGCGATGGACGCGCCGTCGATCGGCTGGAACAGCCGGTAGGTGATGCCGCGTAGCGTCTGACGCATCGTCCGGTTCCGTAGATTGCCACGGACCATGGGCGGCCCACCACTATGGAGCCTGTTGGACGCCGTGCAGGCGCCGGCTCGGCAGTCGGCCTCGCTCGAGTCCACCGGTCACCGACCCTGGCCGCTGCCGGAGAGCTCGTGGGTCATGGGGCAGACCTGGGAGGAGCTGCTGTTCGCGCACTGGCGGGCGCCGCCGGACGCGTTGCGGTCGCACCTTCCCGAGGGTCTGGAGCTGGATCTCTTCGAGGACGAGGCGTGGATCGGAGTCACGCCGTTTCGCGTCACCGGGCTGCGCGCACGCGGGTTGCCGCCGCTGCCGCTGCTGTCGTCCTTCCTCGAGGTGAACACGAGGACCTACGTCACGGCCGGAGGGAAGCCAGGGATCTGGTTCTTCAGCCTCGATGCCGCGAGCGAGCTGGCCGTGGAGGGGGCGCGGCGCGGCTACAAGCTTCCGTACTTCCGCGCTGACATGCGGGCCGAGTGGCGCGACGGCATGCTCGAGTACGAGAGCCGGCGGCGTCGTGGCAAAGGCGGCGCACTTCGCGTCCGCTACCGGCCGATCGGCGACGCCGTCGACGCGGATCCGCGGTCGCTCGCGCATTTCCTGACCGAGCGCTACTGCCTGTATGCGGAGGACGGCGGCCGGCTGAAGCGGGCCGAGATCCACCACGAGCCGTGGCCGCTCCAGCCCGCCGAGGCCGAGATCGAGGAGAACACGCTGCCGCCGGCCGGGATCGAGCTCCTCGACGAGGAGCCGCTGCTGCACTTCTCGGTAAGGCAGGACGTCGTGATCTGGCCCTTGGAAGATGCCTGACGCCGTCGTGGTCGGTTCGGGCCCGAACGGCCTGGCCGCCGCGATCACGCTGGCGCGCGCCGGCCGCTCGGTGCTGGTCGTCGAGGGGGCGGATACCGTGGGGGGAGGAACGCGCTCCGCGGAGCTCACCGAGCCCGGTTTCGTGCACGACGTCTGCTCCGCGATCCATCCACTCGCGTCCGGCTCGCCGTTCTTCTCTGAGCTGCCGCTCGCAGAGCACGGACTCGAGCTCGTCCACCCCGACGCGCTGCTCGCGCACCCGCTGGACGACGGGACCGCGGTCATGCTCGAGCGGTCGGTGGAGGCGACGGCGGCCGGGCTCGGCGCCGACGGTAAGGCCTACAGCAGGCTGTTCGAACCGCTCGTCCGCGAGCAGGACAGCCTCGTGCCCTTCCTGCTCGGCCCGCGGCCTCTGCCGCGCCACCCGCTGGCCGCCGCTCGGTTCGGGCTGCATGCGTTCCGGTCCGCCGCAGGGTTGGCCGGCCGCTTCGAGGGCGAGCGGGCGAAGGCGCTCTTCATGGGGCTCGCAGCGCACTCGATCCAGTCGCTCAAGCGGAGCCCGACCGCGTCTTTCGGGCTCGTCCTCGGCCTGCTCGGCCACGCCTACGGCTGGCCGATGGCCCGCGGCGGTTCCCAGACGATCGCGGACGCGCTCGTCTCGTACCTCCGCTCGCTCGGCGGCGAGATCGAGACCGGCCGGGCGATCGCGTCGGTGGACGAGCTGCCCCGTTCGGCGGCAACCCTGCTCGACCTGACGCCGCAGGGCATCATCGGCGTGGCCGGCCACCGGCTGCCGGGTCGTTATCTCGGGTCACTGCGCCGGTACCGCTACGGGCCGGGAGTGTTCAAGGTCGACTGGGCGCTCGACGGCCCGGTGCCGTGGAAGGCCGAGGAGTGTGCGCGCGCGGGATCTGTCCATCTCGGCGGATCCGCGGCGGAGATCGTCGAGTCCGAGGAAGCCGTCTGGAGGGGTGAAGCGCCCGAGCGGCCGTACATGATCGTCGCGCAGCAGAGCCTCTTCGACGACACGCGGGCGCCGGCCAGGATGCACACGCTCTGGGCCTACTGCCATGTCCCGAACGGGTCGACTGTGGACATGACCGTGCGCCTCGAGGCGCAGATCGAGCGGTTCGCGCCCGGCTTTCGCGACCGGATCCTCGCGAAGCACGTGATGAGCCCGGCCGACATCGAGGCTCGCAACCCGAACTACGTGGGCGGAGACATCAACGGCGGCGTGCAGGATCTCCGGCAGCTCTACACGCGGCCGGCGGTGCGCCTGAACCCGTACTCGACGCCGGCTGACGGCCTGTACATCTGCTCCTCGGCGACGCCGCCCGGCGGCGGCGTCCACGGCATGTGCGGGCTGCACGCCGCCAGGTCGGCGCTGCGGAGCCTTCGGTGACACCGCAACGCCGGACGGCGCTCATCTCAGTCGTCGCTGCCCTCGTGCTGATCGGGCTGAAGCTCGGTGCCGGGCTGGCGAGCGGCAGCCTCGGGCTCGTGTCCGAGGCGATCCATTCGGGAACGGATCTCGTCGCCGCGCTCCTGACCTTCCTCGCGGTCGGCGTCGCCGGCCGCCCCGCCGATCCCGGCCATCCCTTCGGCCACGGGAAGGCCGAGCACCTGGCGGCCCTCGCCGAGGCGACGATCCTCGTCCTCGCCAGCCTGTTCATCTCCTACAAGGCGATCGAGCACCTCGTAGGCTCGGCCGAGCGAGAGGTCGACGCGGCCTGGTACACGTTCCTGGTGATCGGGGTCGTCATCGCCGTCGACGCGGGCCGGACGGCGGTCTCGTGGCGAGCATCGCGGCGCTACGGGAGCGCCGCGCTCGAGGCGAACGCCTTGCATTTCGGGGGAGATTTCGCCGGGTCGGTGGCCGTGCTGATCGGCCTCGCCTTCGTGGCGGGCGGATACGGCAAGGCCGACTCGCTGGCGGCGCTCTTCGTCGCCGTGCTCGTGCTGCTCGCCGCTGCTCGGCTGATCCGCTCCAACATCGACGTCCTGATGGACACGACCCCTGACGAGGCCCACGAGGCGGCGCGCGAGGCGATCGCCGGCGTCGACCCGCCCGTCGAGCTGCGGAGGCTCCGGCTGCGGCGCTCCGCCGGCCGCCACTTCGCAGACGTCGTCATCGGGGTCCCGCCCGGGGCCGCGGTGGGGCAGGGACATGCGGCTGCGGACCGCGTCGAGCGGGCGGTGCAGGATGCGCTGCCGGAGAGCGACGTCGTCGTCCACGTCGAGCCGCGCACGGAGGAGGCACTCCGCGAGCGCGTCCTGGCCGCCGCGCTCGGCGTCCCGAGGGTTCGCGAGGTGCACAACCTCCGCGTCGTGACCGTGAACGGCGGCGTGGAGGTCGGGCTCCACATCAAGCTGCCGGGGGAGCTCCCGCTGGCAGAGGCGCACGAGGTCGCGTCGCAGGTGGAGGGGGCGATCGCCCAAGCGGTTCCGGCGGTCGTCTCGGTCCAGACGCACCTCGAGCCGCTCCGCGAGCCCGGCCCCGGCGAGCGCCTGACCGAACCTGACGAGCGCGCGGTCGCCGGGATCGTCCGCGAGCTGACCGGCGAGCCGCCGCGGGAGGTGCGCTTCATCGAGACCCAGGACGGCGTCCTGCTCTTCGTGACGGTGCGGATCGCCGGCGGCTCCCTCGCCGAGGCGCACGAGCGCGCGAGCGAGATCGAGGAGCGGATCCGGGCCGAGTTGCCGGAGGTCGCCGACGTCGTGGTGCACAGCTGAGCCGTGAAGCTCTGCATGTTCAGCCCGAAGGGTGCGCATCTCCAGCGGGGATGGCCGGGTCGCATCGACGGCGACTGCGTGATCCAGCTCGCCGCGCAGACGCTCCAGTCCTACTTCACGGGCGGCGGACAGGCGCGCGAGCACGCGGAGTACCCGCTCGCCGAGGTCGACCTTCGGCCGCCGGTGCTCCATCCGCCGTCCGTCCGCGACTTCTACGCGTTCGAGCAGCACGTGAAGACGGCGCGCGCGAAGCGCGGCCTCGAGGTACCGGAGGAGTGGTATCGCATCCCCGTCTTCTACTTCTCGAACCCGAGCGTGATCTACGGGCCGGAGGACGAGATCCCGTACCCGGATGGCACGGACGAGCTGGACTACGAGCTCGAGGTCGCGGCCGTGATCGGGGCGGAGGGCGGGATCGGCGGCTTCACGATCATGAACGACTGGTCCGCGCGCGACCTCCAGCGCGAGGAGATGAAGGTCGGCCTCGGCCCGGCGAAGGGCAAGGACTTCGCGACGAGCCTTGGCCCCGTCGTCGTCACGCCGGACGAATTCGACGGCTCGTCCGCGACGATGGTCGCCCGCGTCAACGGCGAGGAGCGCTCACGCGGAGACCTCTCCAACCTCTACCACCCGTGGGGGCGGATCGTGGAGCAGGCGGCGCGCAACACCGAGCTCCATCCCGGCGACGTCCTCGGCTCGGGAACCGTGGGCACGGGCTGCATCCTCGAGCACGGCGACGGACGCTGGCTCCAGCCGGGCGACGAGGTCGAGCTCGAGGTCGAGGGGATCGGGGTGCTGAGGAACACCGTCGGCCCGCGCTAACCTTCGCGCCATGCCCACCTACCAGGTCCGCGGCGACGTCCCGCGCAAGCGCCACATCCAGTTCCGCGACAACGGCAGCCTCCTGACCGAGGAGGTCATGGGCCTCGAGGGGTTCACCGGGAACGAGTCGATCCTCTACCACCTCACCTCGCCCTGCCGGATCAAGGAG
Source organism: uncultured Actinomycetes bacterium (assembly GCA_963782765.1). GTDB lineage: Bacteria > Actinomycetota > Thermoleophilia > Gaiellales > Gaiellaceae > JACDAN01. The sequence goes on along the minus strand of CAWALC010000002.1, from coordinate 836,571 downwards.
CTCGGCGACTTCGAGCCGATCAAGCGCGAGGAGTGGGTGCCGGACGCGCACGCGCACCGCCATTTCAAGACGATCGGGATCGAGCCCGAGGGCGACGAGATCTCCGGCCGGAAGCTCCTCATGTGGAACAACGACGTCGAGATCTCGCTGGTGCGGCCGTCGGAGTCGATGGACTACTTCTTCCGGAACGGCGAGGGCGACGAGGTCTATTTCGTCCACGAGGGGACAGGCACGCTGCACACGACCTTCGGCGACCTGCCGTACAACGAGGGCGACTACGTCGTCATCCCGCGCGGGACGACGTACCAGTTCGAGCCGTCAGGGCCGCAGCGCTACCTCCTGTTCGAGACGCCCGGTCTGATCGAGATCCCGAAGCGGTACCGGAACCAGTACGGGCAGCTGATGGAGCACGCCCCGTTCTACCACCGGGACATCCACCCGCCGACCGAGCTTCAGACCGTCCGCGACCGCGGCGAGTTTCAGCTCAAGATCCGCGTGCGGGACGGCTACCAGGACTACGAGATCGACTACCACCCCTTCGACGTCGTGGGGTGGGACGGCTACCTGTACCCGTGGACGTTCAACATCAACGACTTCGAGCCGATCACCGGGCGGATCCACATGCCGCCCCCCTCGCACCAGACCTTCCAGGGCCCGAACTTCGTCATCTGCTCGTTCTGCCCGCGGAAGCTGGACTACGACCCGATGGCGATCCCGATCCCGTACCACCACTCGAATCTCCAGAGCGAGGAGATGATCTATTACGTCTCCGGCAACTTCGGGTCGCGGAAGGCCGTCGAGGTCGGGTCGGTGACTCTGCACCCGTCGGGGATCCCGCACGGGCCCCACCCCGGGCTGGCGGAGAAGTCGATCGGGATGGCCGAGACGCACGAGCTCGCCGTCATGTGCGACACCTTCCATCCGCTGAAGCTGACGAAGCTGGCGAAGGCGCTCGACGACGGGCAGTACGCCTACTCCTGGTACACGGAGGACGGGGTGCCGGCGTCGTACGACGCCGACCCGGCCGGCGCGACTTCGCACTTCTAGATCAGATCGAGTCCGCGGCCAGGGTGCGGATGACACTGGAGGGCTCGCCTTCCGGAGGCTGAGCCCTCCAGCGTCGGTCGACGCGGTTACTTCTCCGTGTCGACCCGGATGAACGGCTCGGGCCTCGTCGGGTGAGTCGCCTCGCCGTCGACGAGCACCGTGCCGTCGAAGGTCACCCGACCGGTCGCGGTCGCTTCACGCTGCTTTCGCTTGCTTCCCGCCGTGTTGACGGTCGTCTCGACCGGCCCGACGCCGGTCCACGTCACGTCGAACGTGACCGGGTGCGTCCCGCCGAGGCTGTCCCGAGCGATTCCGGAGCCGACCGCGTGGACGCTCTTCAGGTTCTCGTCGCTCGTGATCGTCGCCGGCGCGGCTGGCGCGGCCCAGCTGACCGAGCTGCCGTCGGGGCAGACGGCCAGGTACTGCACCCTGGCGGTGGGTTCGGCGTCCTCGGTCTCCGGCGCCTCGAAGTCACGGGTCGTTCGGACGAGCAGTGTGGCCTGCACGGTCGAGCCGTCGGCACACTCGTGCGGCACAGCCCAGAATGCCTCGGCGGTCTCCTCGAAGAACAGCGACCGTTCTGCGGACGCGGACGTCGAGGTCACGAGAGCTGCGATCAGGGCTGAGACCGCGACGGCGACCTTGGGCCATCCCGCGGACATTGCCATGGACATGTTCGACCCTCCCCGGTTTGCGGCTGATGTCGTTCGGGGGTACGCCGACCTGCGGCCGCCGGATTGCCGGCTCAGACGTCGAGCGCGCGTTCGAGTTTCTCGCGCGCCCCGTCCGTCACCGGGCCGCCGTGGGTCAGGAGGACGAGCTCGATGTCCTCGTCCAGGAGCGGACGGAGAGCGTCGGCGACGTCCTGCCTCGTCGTGCCCTTGTCGAGCCAGCTCTCGGGGAGAAGGCGCACGCCGTCGAGGACGGCGTCGCCGAAGAGGATCGCCTTGTGCGACGGCAGATACAGCGCGCGCTCGCCGGGCATCCCCGCGTCGAACGCGCGGATGCCGGCGGGTAGCTCGTCGCCCGCGGCGTAGCTCTGTGCGCGCGCGTTGCCCTTCGGTGAATCCGCGGGCGCCCAGATCGAGCTGCCGTCGTAGCGGCCGGCGATCTCCTCGGCGCTCCGCTCGTGCCAGTAGACGGAGATGACGATTGCGGGCGAGCCGTGAGCCTCGACATCGCGGTCGAGGACTTCCCAGAGCTGGGCAGCATCGCCCTCGTCGCCGGGCAGCTGCGGGTCGATCAGCACGAGGCTGTCGTCCGCGACGAGCGCGTACGACGACACGAGTTGCTCCCAGCCCTGGCCGTCCTTGCCGCGGTTGGACGGCTTCCACTCCGGATGCGGCGCGGTCCAGTGCCACAGCCGCGGGTCGATCTGCTGAATGTCCATCTCCGCGAGACCGTAGACGACGAAGGGGCCCCGGCCGGGGCCCCTTCGTCCATTCGTTCGGTTGTTGCCGCCGTCAGGCGAGGAGCCTGATCGCGCGGTTCAGCCTGTTCGCGGCCGCAACCGCTCGAAGCGGGCTGCGGTCGAGCAGGCGGGCGATGCCGCAGAGCAGGTTGCCGAGCAGGTTCCCCGGTCCTGGCTCAGCCGTGATGTTCAGCACGACTCGATTCAGCTGGATGCGCAGACCCAGCAGGTTCAGGTCGAGCGGGCCGAGCACGAGCCGGAGGATCCGGCACGACGGGCCCTGTGCGAGGCGGGCTCCGCCGGCCCGAACCGGAATCGGCACTGTCGCAATCACCGCACCGGCAGCGTCACGCAGCCGGGTGATCGCGAAGAGGTTGCCCCGCCGCCCGGTGAACCGGACGAAGTCGGCGGACGCAACCTGCGTCACCGTCCCGCCCCGAGTCGCGGTGCCGACGACCGGCGCACCGGAGAACGGGTTCGGGTCCAGGATCCCGAGGATCCGGTTCAGGAGCGCCGCAAGCCCTGCGGTCGGACTGCCGTCCAGCAGCCCGGCGACCGCGCAGAGCAAGTTGCCGAGCAGGTTGCCCGGGCCGCGCTCGGCGGTGATGTCGAGCACGACTCGGTTCAGCTGAATCCGCAGACCGAGCAGGTTCAGATCGAGCGGGCCGAGCTCCAGGTGCAGAATCCGGCAGCTGTTCAGCTGCTGAAGCCGGGTGGCTCCGCTCGCGCCGGACACGCGGGCGTTCTGGACCGGGATCGGCACGGCCGTGAGGACGCGCCCTGTGGAGTCGAGCAGCCGTGTGAGCGCGACGAGCTGCCCGTTTTGGAGCCCGAAGCGGACAACGTCGACGGACGCCACCTGCGAGACGGCTCCGGTTTGCGTGTTCGTCACCGTCCCGGATGCCGGAGAGCCGGCGAACGGGCTGGGCCCGAGGATGCCGAGGATCCGGTTGAGCAGAGACGCGATCCGGTCGAGATTCGGCGTCGGGTTGAGCAGGTTCGCAACCGCGCAGAGCAGGTTGCCGAGCAGGTTGCCCGGTCCTCGCTGCGCGGTGATGTCGAGCACGACCCGATTGAGCTGGATCCGCAGACCGAGCAGGTTCAGGTCGAGCGGGCCGAGCTCGAGATGCAGGATCCGGCAGGAAGCCTGCTGGAAGGCGATCCCGTTCGAGCCTCGCGGCCCGGCACGGATGGACTGGACCGGGAAGGACACGCCGGTGGAGAGCACCTGGCCCGCCGTCCCGCGAACCGTCCCGATCGCGACCAGCTTGCCGCCCTCTACGGCGAACCGGTCGATGCGCAGGGACCCGACCTGGGCCACCGTGCCTGTTGCGATGTTCGTCACCGTGCCGGTGGCGGCGACCTGGGAGAACGGGCTCGGCGTAGCCTCCGCCTTCCCTGGTGCAGCCAGCGCGGGTGACGCGCTGAAGGCCGTGCCGACGAGTACCGCCAGCGCGACCAAGACCCTCATCCTCATGATTCCCCTTTCATCGTGTGCGGTCCGATCTCAGAGGTGTCTGGCTCGCGTACCCCGTTGAAGACCTCACAAACCAGGCGTGAAGGGGGTTAACGAAGTCCTTACGACTATGGCGTTACTGGCTTTGCCACAGCCCTTCGACTTCGAGCTGACCACCGAGCGTTTCCGCGTTTTCGCCCCTGATTTCGCGGTGTTGTGGCGGGAGGGAGGCCTGCACCGGGTGGTCGGCGGGAGGGAGGTCAGGATCGAGGCGGCGCCCGGCGGCGTGGACGTGGAGCCGTTCGACGACGAGATCGCTCCGGTCGTCCTCAAGCTCCTCGGCGCCGAGTTCGACCTCGCGGGCTTCAAGCCCGACGACCCCGTGCTCGCGCCCGTCGTGGCCCGGCTCCAAGGTTTCCGGCCTCCGCTCGCTCCCGATCCGTTCGAGATGCTCGTCGGTGCGATCTCGGCGCAGCAGATCTCGCTGAAGGCGGCGCGCGCGATCCTGAACCGCTTCATCGAGCGATTCGGCGTCCGGGCGGACCACGCCTACGCCTTTCCGGTCCGCAAGGTGGTGGCTGCGGCCGCACCGGACGATCTGACTGCGCTGGGGTTCTCCCGCAGTAAGGCCCGATACATCCTCGAGCTGGCAGGCACGGAGCTCGATCTCCACGGGCTCTCGTCACTTTCCGACGACGAGGTCAAGGCAGAGCTCACCCGGCTTCCCGGGATCGGCGAGTGGACCGCCGACTGGTTCCTCGCGCGCCACCTCGCGAGACCGCGCGCCTGGCCGGCCGGCGACCTCGCCCTGCGGTACGCGGTCTCCGCCTTCTATGGTGACGGCCGCGTGCTGACCATCCCTGAGACCCGAGCGCTCGGCGGCCGGTTCGAGCCCTTCCAGAACCTCGCCGCTCACTACCTGCTCGTCGCGAACCGGAATCCCGGATGAACGTCAGGCGCGACGGCGACGTCTTCATCGCGGAGGACGGCGGAACCGAGCTCGGCACGGCCCGACTGACCGACGCAGGGGTCGTCATCGAGCTCACTGAGCCGCGCGAGTCCGTCGCCCTCGCGCTCGTCCACGCCGTGGCGGCGGCGCAGCCTCCGAGTGACGACCGGCCGGTTCTGGCGCCGTCGTTCGGCTCCGTCCACCTCCAGACCGACGACCAGAACGGCATCGTGCAGCTCGTCGAGCGCCTCGTCCCTCGCGTCTTCCGCTCCAAGGAGACGGCGGTCTCGCCCGTGCGGAACGGCTGGGTCGCCGTCTACGACGAGGTTGCCGACCGCGACCCGCGCCGGCTCGAGCGCCTCGGCCGCGAGCTCTCGAACGCCGTCGGCTTCGTGACCTTCACGATGGGAGTCGAGGACGGCCTCGCCGTCCACTACATCGCGTTCGAGCGCGGACGGCTCCTGGACGAGTACATGTCGGTGCCGGAGTTTCGCGGCCCGCTCGCGCCGGGCGACGCGATTGCGATGCGGGCGAATCCGACGGTGATCGGACGCCTCACCGGCGCGGACCCCGGCGCGATTCGCCGGGTCGCACGCACCGCCGACTCGCCCGTCGACCTCCCGCCTGCCGAGGAGCTGCTCACCGAGCTCGCGGACGTCCTCGGGCTCCAGGGTGTCGACTACGGGTTCGAGACTGCCCGGGAGCTCGAGGGCGCCGTCGTGGTCGAGCACGAATGAAGGTCGTCATGCTCCACGCGTTTCCGCTCGGGCCCGAGATGTGGGCGCCGCAGCGCGAGGCGCTCGAGGGCCACGAGGTGCTGGCCCCGAACCTCTACGAGCTCGGCGGCAACTCGATCGACGGGTGGGCCGAGCAGATCTGGGACGGGTTCGACGACGACTTCGTCGCGGTCGGACTGTCGATGGGCGGCTACGTGGCGCTGGCGCTTGCGCGGCTCGCCCCGGAGCGGGCGCGGGGCCTGTTCCTCGCCGGTGCCCGGGCAGGCGCCGACGATGCCGACCGCCGGGCGGCCCGCAACGCCGCCATCGAGACGCTCCGCGAGCAGGGGATCGAAGCCTGGGCGCCGACTGCACCTGCGCCGCCCCCGCCCGAACGGACGGTGGAGGAGCTGATCCGCGCGACCGAGGCGCTGCGCGACCGGCGGGACTCGACCGGCTTCGTGCGCAGCTTCGGCGGCCCGCTCTGGGTCGTCGTCGGCAGCGAGGACCCGTTCCTGCCCGCCGACGAGGCGCGCGAGATCGTCGAGTCCGCGCCGAACGGCCGCCTCGAGGTGCTCGAGGGCGCCGGCCACTTCACGAACGTCGAGCGCCGGAACCGCTTCAACGAGCTGCTGCAGGAGTTTCTGCGAGCAACCCCTTGAGCATCTGCGCGTTCGCCGCTCCCTGCGCGACGTACCCGCCGTAGCCGCCGTCGCCCGGCGACCGGTTGTTGTTGTTGAAGAATGCGTAGGCGTTCTGGGCCTGTCCGGCGAGCTCGCGCAGCGGCTCAACCCACTCGCGCAGCTCGTCCTCGGAGTAGAGGTAGTCGAACCGCTCGGCCGCGCTTCCCCCGCGGGCGTTCCAGGTCTTCTCGTTTCGCCCGTGGAACCTGACGTAGACCGTCGGCCCGGTGACGGCGAGCAGCGTCCGCGGGACGTTCTTCGCCTCCACCTTGGGCGCATCCACGACGACGAGCGACATCCCGTGCTCCTCGAGGAACGAGAGCACCTCGTCGCGGACGTCCTCCTCGTACCAGCTCGAGTGGCGGAACTCGACCAGCATCTCGTCGTCGCCCATCTGCTCGCCGGCCCACGCGAGATAGTCGAGCGAGAGGTCCTTGTAGACGACGTACGGCGGGAACTGGAACAGCGTCCCGCCGAGCTTCCCGGCCGAGCGCAGCGGCTCGAGCGCGTCGCGGAAGCGCGTGAAGACCTCGGCGCGGAACTCGCGCGGCGGGCGATCCACGCGGCCCTTGTCGTCCACCGGAGCCTCCTCGCGCAGGTCGGTGGGGAGCTGCTCCTTCTTGACCGGATGCCGCGTCATCACGCCGAAGGCCTTCACGTGCATGACGAACCCGTCCGGAGTCTGCTCGGCCCAGCGGGCGGCCATCGACTCGACGGGGAGCCGGTAGTAGGTCGAGTCGAGCTCGACGGTGTCGAAGTGCTCCGCGTAGTACGCGAGCCGCTCGCCAGCCTTCAACCCCGGCGGATAGAAGTGCTTCGAGAGCGCCTCGTCCGCCCACGAGCAGGTGCCGACCCGGATCTGCGCGGCCACGACCCCAGAATAGTGAGAGGGCCCCGGTCGGGGCCCTCTCGGTGCGTTCTCTCTAGCGGCGGACTCGTGCCGTGTTCCGGCTGAACAGGCTCAGCGCCGGAGCCAGCGTCGCTGCGGTGCAGCGGGCGGGCGGGAGCTGGCCGGGTGCCGCGGAGAGCGGCGGCGTGCAGCCGGGTGCGCTCGTGACGTCGCGCTCAGGTACCGACGTCGACGCGCGGATGAACGTGGTGCGGTAGCGGAGCCGGATCGTCCGCGTCAGGCAGCCGCGGGAGTTCGTCCGGCCGAAGGCCACGCGGCCCGTCCTGCGTGCCGTCCGGCCGGCGAGGATGTTGACCCGGACGCCGCGAACGGGCTGTCCGGCCTCGCTGACGCAGGCGGTGACGCGGGCGAACTTGCGCTTGGCCCCCTTCTTGGCCTTGAGCTTCTTCGCCGTCACCGCGAGCTGAACCGGCAGCCGCGTATAGGACGTGCTCTGCGCGGCGTTCGTCGGGTTCAGCGTCGCCGTGTTCGGCGCGTACGGGATGAACAGCGCGTTCCACGGATAGGTGCCACGCGTGTTCGGGTTGCTGAAGACCCCGGCCACGGAGAACGCGGCCACGATCAGCGACGCACCGGCAGCCGCACCTTGCGGCGGCGGCACGTACGGCGATGCGAGGCAGATCCGCATCTTCGCGGACGCGAACTGCGCCTCTGCGCCGGTCGTGACCCGGTCGACGTAGATCGGGATCTGGAGCGGGTTTCCGGCGAGCGTCGACTCGATGAGCCAGACGGCCTCGTGGCGTACTCCTCCGCCGCAGGGGAACTGCTGCGGATTCGTGTACGCGCCCGGATCGCGAGCCGTGACGGTGCCCGTAATCGGCACGCGGGCATTCGCCAGCGCGCGAACGAGGACGATCGCCTCGAGGTCGCCGATTCTCGTGCCGGGCGCCTGCGTGAGCGTGACGCCGTAGCCGAGCGGTGCATAGATGTTCAGGACGCCCGTTGCGTCGTCGTTCTGATCCTGGCCGACCCCGATGACGACGGGGCCACCGCTCCCGGTGGAGTGGCTGGTGCCGGCCACGAGCAGCGACGGGTTGTATGCAGCGAGCGCATTGCCTCCGAACGCGAGCGCAAGAGCGCACGCCGACAGAAGCAGGACGAAGCGGATTGATTTGGTCAAGAGACCCCCTTTCAGTGGGGTGAGACGGAAAAAGCGGCGATCAGTTGCGGATTTCTCCCCAGGCGGGTGAGCCGGCCAATCCTGTCAGGGTGGTTAACGGGCCGCAAGGAGGCGGCCGAACGGCACCCATTGCCCCTTCGGGCTGTACCGGAAGAGCTTTGCCCTGGCGATCGGGAAGTAGTTGCGGGGCGACGTGCGGACGTCGACGCCCGGGAGCAGGAACGGGTTGTCCGTCTGGTTCAGGTGCGTGACCGCCCGCTGGAACGAGGCCCGGCTCAGGTTCCGGCCCGATTTGCGCAGCGCGTGCACCATCGAGTGGGCGACCGCCATGCCGTAGTAGTGGTAGACGTCGCCCGCCTTCCGGCCCGGGAGGTAGCGGCGCATGATCTGGCGATAGAGGCGGATGGCGGGATCGCGGTTCCAGGTCGGCGACGTCGGATCCTTGAGGTAGCCCATGCTGATCGTCCCCGCCGTGGCCCGCGCGCTCGTGTTCAGCCGGATCACCCGCATGATCGACGGCTCGATCGAGACGGAGCTGATGAAGGTCCGCGGTCTCCAGGCCTGGCGGTGCGCCGAGAGGAAGGCCTGGATCGCGAAGCCGGGCGTGGCGAAGAGCATGAACGTGTTCGCGCCCGAGCGCTTCAGCTGGGAGATCTGCGAGTTGACGTCCGCGTCCGTGGTCTCGTAGCTCCGAACGGCGACGATCCGGCTCGCGCGCCGGCCGAGCCCGCGCCGCAGCCCCTTCGTCAGGTCGCGGCCGTAGTCCGTGTTCTCGTAGAGCACGGCGATCCGCGCGCGGGGCATCGAGCCGACGACGTAGCGCCCGTAGATCGCGCCCTCTCCTACGAAGCTCGGGAGGTAGCCCATCGACCACGGGTAGCTCCCGCGCTCGGCCTGGAACGTGCTCGCGCCGGTGCCGGTGAAGACGTGCGGGACGCGCACCTGGTTCAGGTAGGGCCGGACCGCGATTGCGTGCTCCGTGCCGATCGAGTTGAAGATCGCGAAGACGCGGTCCTGCTGGACGAGTCTGCCGGGTCTGGTCGACGGTGCGATTGACCTCGAAGCCGTCGTCGACGTACTTGTACCGGATCCTCCGTCCGAAGACTCCTCCGTGGTCGTTGACGTACCGGAAGTAGGCGTCGGCGCCGGGTGCGACGGAGGCGAAGGCCGCGGCCGGCCCGGTCAGCGGGACGGTTCCGCCGATGAGGATCGAGTTGCCGGTCACGCCCGGGTCGGCGGCCGAGCCGGCGTGGGCGCCGGGCAGCGCCACGAGCGCCGCGAGGGCGAGTGCCGCGAGTGCCGGCCTCAACGCGAGACCGGCCGGCGCAGGACGGGGAGGACGATCCTCGCCTCGCCGACAGCGAGCCGTGACGCACCCTGCGGGCCCGCGAGGTAGAGCAGGTTGTTCGGGTTCTGGGCCGTCGAGACACCGGCCAGAGTCAGCCGGAACCGCGAGCCGCGCGGGATCGTCGTCGCCTGGCTCAGCAAGCGGATGGTGAGGGTCCGCGTCGTCCCGCGGAGCGTCGTGGTCGGGACGCCACCCTGGCTGACCACGATCTCCTCGCCGCGCGGCGTGATCGCCGACAGCACGGCGACGAGGTGCGACCAGCCCGTCGGCGTCGACGCCTTCACCGAGACGAGCGCGTGGCCGAAGGTCTCGTTGAGGCGCCGCGTGGGTGCGACCGTGCGCACGACCTTGCCGAGCCCGTCGATCGTCCGGCGGCCGCGGAACTTCAGCCGGAGCACCTTCCGGGCCGGCAGAGCCTTGGCCTGGTAGGTGCGGGCACGCCACGGATCCGGCGCGAGCTCGATGCGCGGCCGCGTGTCGATCCCGTTCAGCTGGCCCTTCAGGAACCGGTCGAACCACATCCGGATCTGCCCGAAGTAGTACGGCTTCTCGGCCGCCGGGTTCGCGGACGGCGCGTGGCCGAGGCCGCCCAGGTAGATCCGCTTCGGGCCGCGCAGCCGGCCGAACGCGGACAGCGCCTCCTGCATGTCGAACGCGTAGTCCCGGCGGCCCTGGAGCATGAAGACCGGCGTCCGGATCCTGGCGAGATCGGCCCGGACGGAGCGCGAGGCGGCGAACTCGCGGATCGCGGCGTCGTTTCGTCCCTGGAGTGCGTCGTCTCTCAGCGCCGTGACGGCCGGGTCCCAGCGCTCGGGCGGGATCAGGTTGTGGAAGTAGGCGATGAGGCCGGACTTCACGAGTCCCTGCGGGAGCAGCGCGTCATACAGGCTCGTCCACGTCGTCACGGGAACGGCGGCGGCGAGTCGAGTGCCGGGCGCGGTCAGCAGCTTCCACACGTGGCCGCCGCCGAGGGAGAAGCCGAGCGCGCCGACCCTCGCATCGCTCACGCCGGGCCGCAGGCGCAGCCACTGGAGCGCGGCGGCGTAGTCGGCGACCTCGCGCGGCCCGACGAGCGAGGACTGTCCGCCGGAAGCGCCGTGACCGCGCGCATCCACCGTGAGGACCACATAGCCGTGGGGCGCGAGGTGCGCCTCCGCGACCGCGTTCGTCACGCTGCGGTTCTCCCCGAGGCCGTGGAGCGCGAGGACGGCGGGCCAGCCGCCGGACGGCGGGCTCCCCGGCGGCGTGTAGAGCGTCGCGGCGAGCGAGACGCCGTCACCCATCGGGAGCGTGTGCTCCGTCTTCGTGAAGGCATGAGCGGCGCCTGTCTGGACGGCGAAGAAGACGGCGGCGAGCAGGAGAAAACGGCGACCCACGGCGAAAGAGGGTAGATCAAGTCTTCGCCTCCTTACAATCGCCAGATGAATTCGCGGGCGATCGGCGTCTTCGACTCGGGCATGGGCGGCCTCACCGTCCTGCACGAATGCCTGGTCACCATGCCGCACGAGGACTTCGTCTACCTCGGCGACGGCGCGCGCCTCCCGTACGGCCCGCGGCCCCTCGACGAGGTGCGCCGCTTCTCGCTCGAGATCGCCGGCTACCTCGAGGCGCAGGGCGTGAAGCTGATCCTCGTCGCCTGCAACTCGGCGACCTCGGCGGCGCTGCCGGACCTCCAGGAGCGCATCTCCGTTCCGGTCGTCGGGGTGATCACGCCGGAAGCGCACGCCGCCGTCCAGGTGACGCGCAACCGCCGCATCGGCCTGATGGCGACCGAGGCGACCGTCGCCGCCGGGCGGTATGCGGAGCTCGTCCACACGCTGGACGCCGGGACCCGGTTCTTCCCGATTCCCTGCCCCGAGCTCGTGCCGCTGATCGAGGGCCCGGAGCCGTTCGGGGCCCAGACCACGGCTTCCGTGCGCCGCTACGCCGAGCCGCTGAAGGAAGCCGACGTCGACACAGTGATCCTCGGCTGCACGCACTACCCGCTGATCCGGCCGATCTTTCAGCGCGTCTTCGGGCGCGATGTGACGCTCGTCTTCTCGGCGGAGGAGACAGCTCGTGAGGTGGCCGAGACGCTCGAGCGGAAGGGGATCGAGAACGACCCGCGCCGCGAGGGCGGCTACCGGTTCCTGACGACCGGCGACACAGAGCGCTTCAGGGACCTCGGCCAACGCTTCCTCCAGCTGCCGCTCGAGGGCGTCGGTCATGTCGAGATCTCGGAGCTCGAGGCGGCTGCGGCATGAGGGCGGACGGGCGCCGGGCGGACGAGCTGCGGCCGCTCGAGATCGAGGTCGACTACCTCGAGCAGCCGGCCGGCTCGGCGCTGATCTCCGCGGGGAAGACCCGCGTGCTCTGCACCGCGTCGATCACCGAGGGCGTCCCGCGGTGGCTGATGGGCAAGGGCAAGGGCTGGATGACGGCGGAGTACGGGCTGCTGCCCGCGTCGACCGGGGAGCGGACGGCGCGCGAGGCGAGCACCGGGCGCCAGAAGGGCCGCACGGTCGAGATCCAGCGCCTGATCGGGCGGTCGCTCCGGGCCGTCACCGACCTGGAGGCGCTCGGCGAGCGGACACTCTGGATCGACTGCGACGTCCTCCAGGCGGACGGCGGGACGCGCTGCGCTGCGATCTCCGGCGCCTACGTGGCCGCGCGACGGGCACTCGACCGCTTCGGCCTCGGAAAGGCGCTGACGGACTCCGTGGCCGGGGTCTCGCTGGGGATCGTCGACGGCGAGGCGCTGCTCGACCTCGACTACCCCGAGGACTCCCGTGCCGAGGTCGACCTCAACGTCGTGATGAGCGGCGACGGGCGGCTGATCGAGGTGCAGGCGACCGCCGAGGGCGAGCGCTACACGCGTGACCAGCTCGACGAGCTCCTCGATCTGGCGGCGGCGGGCATCGAGGAGATCGGCCAGGCACAGCAGCGGGCCGTGGAGGCCGTGCTTGCCTGACCTCTCCTGGGCCGAGGTCGTTCTCCGCATCGCGCTCGCGGCGGGGCTCGGAGGGGCGATCGGGCTCGAGCGAGAGCTGCGTGACCGCGAGGCCGGCCTCCGCACACACCTGCTCGTTTCCGTCGGCGCGGCGCTCTTCACGATGGTCTCCGCGTACGCGTGGACCGATTGGCGCTTCTCGACCGAGGAGGGGCTCGTCTTCGACCCGACGCGCATCGCCGCGCAGGTCGTGACCGGGATCGGCTTCCTCGGCGCGGGCGCGATCATCAGGCAAGGCCTGTCCGTGAAGGGCCTGACGACCGCCGCGACGCTGTGGGTGGTGGCCGCGATCGGGATGGCCGCCGGGGTCGGCTACTACTGGGCGGCGTTCGTGACGACCGCGCTCGTGCTGCTCAGCCTGTGGCCGCTGCGGCTCCTCGCGTACAGGCTCTCGGCGCGGACGCGGCCTGAGGAAGGCCGTCTCGCCGTCGACCTGCCCGCGGGCACGAGCGCCGTCTCGGTGCTCGAGGCCGTGGAGAAGGCGGGCGCCGACGTCAGCTCGCTCGAGTTCGAGGAGGAGGGCGACAGGCGCCGGGTGGACGTGCGTGTCCGACTCGGCTCCGGCAAGACCGCCGCGCAGCTGATCGACGCCCTCACGCAGGCCGAAGCCGTCCGCGGCGCCCGCTGGAACCCGTGAAGGCCGTCTTGGCCTCGGCGAACCCGGGCAAGCTCCGGGAGCTTCGGCACGCCCTCCCCGGCTGGGAGATCGAGCCGCTCGATGCGGACGACTACCCGCCGGAGACCGGCGAGACCTACTACGAGAACGCCCGCGCCAAGGCCCGGTTCGGCCGCGACCGCGAACCGGCGATCTGGGTCCTCGGCGAGGACTCGGGCCTCGAAGTGGCGGGCCTGGACGGCGCGCCGGGGATCAAGTCCGCGCGCTTCGCCGGGGGGATGCACGTCGAGCGGCTGCTGGCCGAGCTCGACGGCGTGGAGGGCGAAGCACGCCGAGCCCGCTACGTCTGCGAGCTGGTGGCGCTCTCCCCGGAGGGCGACGAGCACCGCGGTACTGGAATCCTCGAAGGGCGCATCGCCGAGCAGCCCTCAGGCTCAGAGGGCTTCGGCTTCGACCCGGTCTTCATCCCGGAGGGCGAGGAGCGAACGGTGGCCGAGCTCGGCGACGGATGGAAGGCGGCCAACTCACATCGCGCCCGGGCGGCCCGGGCTGTCCTCGAACTTCTCGCCGACAGCTGAGCTCGACCTCCGTCGCCGTCGTGGAACGCTTGTCACACTCTCGGCGCAGTCCCCCCTTGACGCGCGTCGGGGTCCGACACCAAAACGCCGACCGGTCAGCGTCGAGTTCCGCGCAGAATCGTCGCGCCGAGGAGCGTGACCACGCGGGGACTAGGCGAGCCCCGGCACTGCGTCCTCTTCCTCCCGAGCCCGCGTCCGCCACCAGTTGATCTCCGCACCGAAGACGATCGCGTTCGCCATCACGTAGAGCCAGATCAGGAGGATCACGGGCGCGCCGAGCGCGCGCAGCGTCAGCACCTCGTCCCGCTGCGAGAGCGCCACGTACAGCGGCAGCGCCTGGAAGCTGACCTGGAGCAGGATGCTCGCCAGGACCGCCCCGGGGAGGACCTCACGGACGGTCAGCTCCGCGTTCGTCAGCAGGTAGTAGGTCGAGACGAGGAAGACGAACACTGCGCCCGTCGAGAGGAGAAGCGAGAGCACGTAGGCGACCCAGCGGTTGCTGATGAAGCCCGGAGCCGCGTCGTGGATCAGCTCGAAGCCCACCGTGCCGATCACGAGGCCGGCGAACAGCGTGACGAGCGTCCCGAGCATGACGACGACCGCGATCCCCTTCCCGTGGAGGAACGAGCGGTTGGGCCGTCCGTAGACGATGTTGAACGCCGACTCGAGCACGCTGAAGAGCGAGAGCGACGTCCAGAGGAGGAAGACGCCGCCGATCAGGCCGAGCGTCGCGGCGTTGTCGCGGATCTCGTTCACCACGTTCACGATCTGGGAGATCGAGGCCGACGGCAGGATGTTGTTCAGCTCCTGGACGAGATACGTGGACTCGTCGACTCGTCCGAAGAGCCCGAGCAGCGCGAGCGCGAGGAAGATCAGCGGGACGAGCGAGAGCAGCGCGAAGTACGCGATCATCGCCGCGAGATGAGGGCCGCGGTCGGCGAAGAACTTGCGGAGCGGCACGTGCATCGCCGCAGTATGTTCCCGGCGTGACCGGCGATCAGGCGCTAGCGGAGCTGCTGGACGTCTCCGAGGACGTCGTCGCGGCCGTGATCCTCGACGGCGAGGGACGGCCGGGCGCGGCAACCGTGGGCGATGCCGAGGCGGCCAAGGCAGCGGAGGTCGCCGCGGCGATGCTTGCCTACGGCGACGCGTTGCGCTCGGGCGTCTCCACCGCGCGGCTCGAGGCCGTCACTGCCGACGGCGGCGTGTTCGTCCTCCGCGAGGGGACCGCCGCGATCGTCGCCGCCACCGGCCGGGACGCGGTGGCCGGCCTCGTCCTCCACGATCTCCGCGCGACGCTGCGCAAGGCCGGGCGGCGCACGAAGGCGAAGGCGAATGCTTCCTCGTAGGGTCACGATCCCGCTCGCGATCCTGGTCGGGATCCTCCTCTGGCGCCGCGCCATGCGCCCCAAGGAGTACGTCGACGTGCACTACGACGATGCGTCCCTGCTCCGGCTCGAGCGAGGCGTCGAGGCCGACGACCTCCTCGACGACGCCCGCGAGCTGCTCGAGCTGCTGGCGTGACCGACGACGAGCTGCGGTCGGCGCTTCGCGAGCACGCGCTCCTCGAGGGCGACTTCGTCCTCCGTTCAGGCCGTCGCTCCACGCACTACTTCGACAAGTACCGGTTCGAGACCCGGCCCGAGCTCCTCGAGGCAATCGGCGCGCGTCTCGCGACCGTCGTGGGCGAGCACGAACCGGACGCCGCGCGGCTCGCCGGCCCCGAGCTCGGCGCCGTGGCCCTCGCCGCCGCCTCCTCGCTGGCTTCGCGGCTTCCGTTCCTGATCGTCCGCAAAGAGGCGAAGGACTACGGCACCTCGAACCGCATCGAGGGCGCCTTCGAGTCGGGCGAGCGGGTCTGTCTCGTCGAGGACGTGGTGACGTCCGGAGGTGCCGCTGTCGCCGCCGTCGAGGCCCTTCGCGAGGCCGGTCTCGAGTGCCGAACTGCGGTCTGCGTGGTCGATCGGGAGGAGGGCGGAACGGACGAGCTGGCGCGCGTCGGAGTGCGCCTGAGGCCCCTTTTTCGGGCAGGAGAGCTGCTCCCAGCGTAGAAAACCGCCGCAAACCGCATGGTTGAGCGGAAACGAGATCACTGTTAGGGTCCTGAACGGCACTGGCAGTGACGTCGAGGGAGGAGATTCTTTCGTGACAAAGGCAGAATTCGTGGATCGTGTCGCACAGAAGGCCAACATCGGCAAGCGCGAAGCCGGCGAGGCCGTCGACGCGTTCCTGGACTCGATCACCGATGCACTCCGGAACGGCGAGGAAGTCGCCTTCACCGGATTCGGCAAGTTCTCAGTGCAGAACCGCGCGGCCCGGCAGGGCGTGAACCCCCGCAACCCGACCGAGCGCGTGCACATCCCCGCATCGAAGGTGCCGAAGTTCTCGGCGGGGAGCCAGTTGAAGAGCGCCGTCAAGAGCTCGATGTAGCACCGCCGCACGCGAAGTTCGAACGGGGGCCCGAGGGCCCCCGTTCTGCGTCTGGGGTCGTCAGTACGCTCAATCGCGATGTCCGAGGTGGAGGCCGTCCGCGGGACCTTCGGCGACCGGATCGCCGAGGCCGTCGACCGCAAGCGGTCGCAGGTCCTGGTCGGCCTCGACCCGCGGCCCGAGCTCCTTCCCGTCGAGCTCCGCGGCGAGCCGCCCGCCGAGGCGGCGGCGCGCTTCTGCCGCGGGATCGTCGACGCGGTCTCGGCGTACGTCGTCGGGGTCAAGCCGCAGCTGGCGTTCTTCGAGGCGCTCGGCGCGCCGGGCCTCGCCGCCTTCGAGGAGGTCTGCGATTACGCGCGAGCCGCCGGCCTGGTCGTGCTCGCCGACGGGAAGCGCGGCGACATCGGGTCGACCGCGCGCGCCTACTCGGCGGCGTACCTCGAGCCGCGGGAGGAGGGAGCGGAGCCCGTCGCCGACGCGCTGACCGTGAACCCGTACTTGGGACGGGACTCGGTCGAGCCGTACCTGGCCGCTTGCCGGCGGCACGGCCGCGGGATCTTCTGCGTCGTCCGGACCTCGAATGCCGGCGGCGGGGAGATCCAGGACCTCGTCCTCTCCGACGGACGGCCGCTCTGGCAGCACGTGGCGGCGCTGGTCGCCGAGTGGGGCGCGGACGTCGTCGGCGAGCGGGGGCTGTCGAGCGTCGGGGCCGTCATCGGCGCGACACACCCGCGGGCCGTCGCCGAGGCGCGGCGGCTCCTGCCGCAGTCGGTGCTTCTGCTCCCAGGTCTCGGCGCGCAGGGCGCGAAACCCGGAGACGTGGCCCGAGCATTCACGAGCGGACCGGCCAGCGCGCTCGTCGCAGCAGCGCGTTCGGTCATCTACGCGTACCGCCACGGAGAAGAAGACTGGCGATCTGCGGCAGCAGCCGAGGCGGCGCGCCTGCGGAGCGAGGTCTGGGCGGCGGCCGGATGGTGACGATCCCATGGTGGTTCGTGCGCTACGGCTTCCCGGTCCTGGCGCTCGCGGCTGTGACGGCGATCGTGCTGCTGGCGCGGCCGGCGCTCCACGGAGGCGAGGCCGCGCAGCCGGCGGTGACGACGCCTACGCCCACGGTCGAAGAGGCACCGAGGAAGGCGCGCGTCAAGCCTTCGCGCGCGACGGCGTACGCGGTCCGGAGCGGCGACACGCTCGCCTCGATCGCAGAGAAGTTCGGCACGACGGTCGACCGCCTCATGGAGCTCAACCCCGGCGTCGACCCGGCGGCTCTCACGGTCGGCATGCCGATCCGCGTGGACTAACCTGAGGCCCGTGAAGCGACTGGCGGCCCTCGTCGCTCTTCTGGCCTGCTCGACCTCTGCCGCGTCCGCGGCGACCCCTGAGGTCGACGCTTCCGCCTACCTCGTCCAGGAGGCGCAGTCCGGCGAGGTCCTGCTCGCGCGGAGGGCGCACGACCGGCTGCCGATCGCGAGCATCACGAAGCTGATGACCGTGCTCGTCGCGCTCGAGCGCGCCAAGCCAGGGACGACGGTCTCGATCGACCGCGACGCGGTCGGCGTGACCGGCTCCACGATCCGGCTGCGCGCCGGCGAGCGGTTGCCGCTGCGGGACCTGATCGCTGCCGCGCTCATCCAGAGCGCGAACGACAGCGCAGTCGCGCTGGCCGAGCACGTGGGCGGGGGAGACAGCGGCCCGTTCGTCGCGTACATGAACCAGCGCGCGAAGGCCCTCGGGCTCAGCGAGACGCAGTTCGCGCGACCCGACGGGCTCGACACGCCGGGCCACTACTCCTCCGCGGTGGACGTCACGAAGCTCGCGCAAGAGGCGATGAAGAGCCCGGTCGTGCGGCGGCTCGTCCGGCAGGAGTCGGCGTCGATCTCCGGCGGGCGCACGCTCCACACCTGGAACGATCTCCTGGGCGAGTTCCCAGGCACCTTCGGCGTGAAGACCGGCCACACCTCCGGGGCGGGCTGGAACCAGGTCGCGGCCGCCCGCGGGAACCACGTGACGATCTACGCGACCATTCTCGGAAGCCCGTCGCGCGGCGTCCGTAACGCCGACCTCGAGGAGCTGCTCGCCTGGGGCATGTCGCGCTACGCGTTCGTCCCGCTCGCATCGCCGGACCGCGTCTACGGCCGGATCCCCGTCGAGTGGGGCTTCGATCCGGTTCCCGTCGTTGCTGCGCGGCCGATGCGGCGACCGGTTCGGATCGGACGCTCGCTCGTCGAGCGCGTCGTCCTGCCGACCCGGCTCGACCTTCCGGTCCGCGAGGGACAGGTTGTCGGCGAAGTGCGCGTCTACGACCGCAAGCGGCTCCTCGGTCGCACGCCGCTCGTCGCCGCCGAGGCGCGGGACGACCCCGGGTTCCTCGACCGTACCGGCTGGTACGCCGGTCGCACCGTCGACCACATCGGAGGCTGGTTCTCGTGATCGTCACCGTGACGATGAACGCGGCTCTCGACCGGACCGTCACTGTCCCCAACTTCCAGCCCGGCCAGCGGCACCGCGCGAGCGCCGGCCTGACGCTCGCCGGCGGCAAGGGCGTCAACATCGCCCGCGCGCTGAAGCGGATGGACGTCCCGGTCGTGGCGACCGGGCTCGCCGGCGGGCGAACCGGCACCGGGGTCGTCAGCGAGCTGACCCGGGAGGGCATCCTCAACGACTTCGTGCGCATCGCCGAGGAGTCGCGTACGTCCACCGCCGTCGTCGACCCCACCGGCGGCACGTACACGGAGATCAACGAGTGGGGCCCGCACGTGAAGCCGGAGGAGCTCGAGCTGCTGCTCGAGAAGCTCCGCTACCTCTCGCGGGGCGCCGACATGGTCGTCTTCGCCGGCACGCTGCCCCGCGGTGTGGACGACGGCTTCTACGCGGAGGCGATCCGCGAGCTCGAGCGGCGCGGGATCCGTGCGGTGCTCGACGCCGAAGGCCAGCCGCTCCGGCTCGGCACCGAGTCGGAGCCGTTCCTCGTGACCCCGAACGAGCGGGAAGCCGAGGGGCTCGTGGGGCAGGAGTTCCACGACCCGCAGGATTTCGTCCAGGCCCTCGACCACATCTCCGACCTCGGCGCGAGGAATGTCCTGATCACGCTCACGTCGGGCTGCTACGCGCTGCTGCGCGAGGACCGCGAGGTGGAGCGCTTCCACGCCGCCGTCCCCGAGGTGGCCACCGTCTCCCCGGCCGGGTCGGGCGACGTCCTCATGGCGGGCTATATCGCCGCGCGGCTCGACGAGCTTGCGCCGGAGGAGGCGCTTCAGCGTGCCGTGGCCGCCGGCGCCGCCGCGGTGCAGGAGGTCGGCGCCGGCCGCTTCGAGCCGCGAGAGCTCACCCGCCTCGCCGAAGGCGTGAAGGTGGAGAAGCTCGAGCCGGTCGCCTCAGAGCTCTAGGAGTGCCGTCAAGACCCGTTGTTACGATCGTTCCTCGATTGAGAGGGATTGACTCAGAGACGTCTCCCGGCCCAGGCCAACCGCGAGGAGCCTGGGCCTTTGTGCTTCTAGGAGGACGCAATGGAGATTGAGATCGGGAGGGGAAAGAAGGCGCGGCAGGCGTACGGCTTCGACGACATCGCGATCGTCCCGAGCCGGAGGACGCGAGACCCGCAGGACGTCGACATCGGCTGGAAGCTCGGGCCGCACCTGCTCGAGCTGCCGCTGCTCGGCTCGGCGATGGATGGGGTCATCTCACCGGAGACGGCGATCAAGCTCGGGGAGCTCGGCGGCCTCGGCGTCCTCAACCTCGAGGGAATCTTCAGCCGCTACGAGGACGCCGACATCCAGCTGGCCAAGATCGCCAAGGCGCCCAAGGAGAAGGCGACGGCGATGATGCAGAAGATCTACGAGCAGCCGGTCGAGCCCCGGCTGATCGCGCGGCGCATCGAGGAGATCAAGTCGAGGGGCGTCCTCGCCGCCGGAGCCCTGACCCCGCAGCGGGTTCGCGACCACTACGAGATCGCGCTCGCGGCGGGGCTCGACGTCCTGGTCATCCAGGGAACGGTCGTCTCTGCCGAGCACGTCTCGTCCAACGGCGCGGCGCTGAACCTGAAGGAGTTCACCGCGGACATCCCGATCCCCGTGATTGTCGGCGGTTGCGCGTCGTACCAGACGGCGCTCCACCTGATGCGGACCGGGGCGGAGGCCGTGCTCGTCGGGGTGGGCCCGGGAGCCGCGTGCACGACGCGCGGCGTGCTCGGGGTCGGCGTCCCGCAGGCGACGGCGATCTCGGACGCCAGCGCGGCGCGTGTTCAGCACCTGCTCGAGACCGGCAACTACGTGAACGTGATCGCGGACGGCGGGATGCGGACCGGCGGCGACATCGCGAAGGCGATCGCCTGCGGCGCGGACGCCGTCATGGTCGGCTCGCCGCTCGCCCGGGCCAAGGAGGCGCCTGGTCGCGGCTACCACTGGGGGATGGCCACGTTCCATCCGACGCTTCCGCGCGGCGCCCGCGTGCAGGTCGACCAGCCCGCAACGCTCGAGGAGGTCGTGATCGGCCCGGCGACCGAGAACGACGGGACGCTGAACCTCATGGGCGCGCTCCGAACCGCGATGGCGACCTGCGGCTACGAGTCGATCCACGACTTCCAGAAGGCCGAGATCATGCTGGCCCCGGCGATCAAGACCGAGGGCAAGGGCCTCCAGCAGTCCCAGCGAATCGGGATGGGATGAGCGCCGAAGTCCTGGCGTTCGAGCGTTCGGAGGACTCGCCGGAGGACCGTCCGGTCCTCGTCGTGGACTTCGGCGGCCAGTACTCGCAGCTGATCGCCAGGCGCGTGCGCGAGGCGCGCGTCTACTCGGAGCTCGTGTCGCACCGCACGCCGGCGCAGGCGATCCGGGCGCGGAACCCGCGCGCGCTGATCCTGAGCGGCGGGCCGGCGTCGGTCTACGCCGACGAGGCGCCGAAGCTCGACGAGGAGGTCTGGGAGCTCGGGATCCCGACGCTCGGCATCTGCTACGGGATGCAGCTGATGGCGCTCGACCTCGGCGGCCGGGTCGAGCGGACCGGCGGATCGGAGTTCGGCCGTGCAGACCTTCGCTCGGCCGGCGGGGCGCTCCTGGAGGACACGCCCGAGGAGCAGGTCGTCTGGATGAGCCACCGCGACTCCGTCACCGCGCCGCCGGAGGACGCCGAGGTGACGGCCTCCTCACCGTCCACGCCGATCGCCGCCTTCGAGGCGCCGGAGCGGGGGCTCTACGGTGTCCAGTTCCATCCCGAGGTGGTGCATACGGCGCACGGCCAGGAGGTGCTGAAGAACTTCCTCTACGGCGTCGCCGAGGCGCCGCCCACCTGGACCGCGGCCGCGGTGATCGAGGAGCAGGTCGAGCGGATCCGCGCGCAGGTCGGCTCCGAGCGCGTGCTCTGCGCGCTCTCAGGCGGCGTGGACTCCGCGGTGGCGGCGCTGCTCGTGCACAAGGCGGTCGGCGACCAGCTCACGTGCGTGTTCGTCGACCACGGGCTGCTGCGGAAGGACGAAGCGGCACAGGTCGTCGAGACCTTCCAGGGCCACTTCAACGTTCCGCTCGTGCACGTCGACGCCGAGGAGCGCTTCCTCGACCGGCTCGAGGGCGTCGAGGACCCGGAGGAGAAGCGCAAGCGCGTCGGCGAGGAGTTCATCCGCGTCTTCGAGGACGAAGCCACGCGGCTCGGCCGGATCCGCTACCTCGTCCAGGGCACGCTCTACTCGGACGTGATCGAGTCGGGCGGGACCGACGGCGTGGCCGCGATGATCAAGTCGCACCACAACGTCGGCGGCCTGCCGGAGGACGTCGACTTCGACCTCGTCGAGCCGCTGCGCCTGCTCTTCAAGGACGAGGTTCGGCGCGTCGGCGAAGAGCTTGGCCTGCCGGAGCGGATGGTCTGGCGCCAGCCGTTCCCGGGTCCCGGTCTCGCGATCCGGATCATCGGCGAGGTCACGCGCGAGCGGCTCGAGATCCTGCGCGAGGCGGACGCGATCCTCCAGGAGGAAGTGCGGCGGGCCGGTCTCTACCGCGACCTCTGGCAGTCGTTCGCCGTGCTGCCGGCGATCCGGTCGGTCGGCGTCCAGGGCGACGAGCGGACGTACGCGTACCCGATCGTGATCCGTGCGGTCACCTCCGAGGACGCGATGACCGCCGACTGGGCGCGGCTGCCCTACGACCTGCTCGAGACGATCTCGAGCCGGGTCATCAACGAGATCCCCGGCGTGAACCGCGTAGCGCTCGACATCTCGTCGAAGCCGCCCAGCACGATCGAGTGGGAATAACTCGGCGCCCTCCCGGGAAGGACGAGCGCGATGGTCTACCGACTTGTCGGCTTCTGGGTGCTGAAGCGTGCGTTCCGGATCCTCTCCGCGGACGACCCGCGCCCGCTCCCCAAGCGGCTGACGCACGAGGCGAGGCGCATCCTCTTCGGCGCCGCCATCACGCTCGCCCTGCTCTTCGTCGGCGCGATCGTCCTGATCGTGCTCCTGGTCGCCGCCGTTTCATAGGAATATGATCGGCGCCCATGGCACGCACCGTTCGTTCGCCTGACGGCAGAACCTGGACCCTCGAGCGCATCTCGCAGGGCAGGTCGTTCGCGGAGCGGCGTCAGGATGCGTTCTTCTGGCCCAGCCTGATCGCCACCGCAATCATGCTCGTGTTCATCGTCCGGCTGATCACGCTCGACGGCGCCGGCTGGTTCACCTGGGTCGTGGTCGTCCCGCTCTTCGTGATCTGGCTGCTCGAACGCGGGCTCAGCTTCGCGCGTCCGAACATCCGCGCCCACACCGACGGGCCTCCCGCCGAGACGCATACCTGGCGGACGACGCACCGCATCGGCCTCGGCAAGATCGAGGACCGGATAGCCCAGCAGATCGAACAGGGACAGCTCGAGGCGGAGCCGGCCGGCGCCGTCCTGATCGGGATCTGACCCCGCCTCCGTGGACTTCCGCGACGTCCTGACCCGACGGCGGAGCGTCCGCACCTACGCCGACCGGCCGGTGCCGCGCGAGATCCTCGAGCGGATCGCGGACGCGGCCGTCGTCTGGGCGCCGAGCGCAGGCTTCTCGCAGGGTCTACGGATCGTCGTCGTCACGGATCCGGAGACGCGCAGCCGGATCGCGACGGCCGCCAAGGAGAACGAGCTCGCCGCGCAGGGCCGGCCTCGCTGGAAGGCAGCGGCACCCGTCCACATGGTCGTCCTGACCCGCGAGGCCGACTACCACGACCGCTACCAGCAACAGGACAAGCTGAAGATCACCGGCGGCCGCGAGCTCGACTGGCCGGCGCCGTACTGGTACGTCGACGCCGGCGCGGCCGTGATGGCGCTGATGTTCGCGGCAATCGACGAGGGTCTCGAGACGGCAATCTTCGGCGTCACCGACCTACCTGCGCTCCGCGAGACACTCGAGCTGCCGGACGAAGTGCGATTCGTCGCCGTCGTGACGATGGGCTACCCGGCCGAGGCCCCCGACGAGCCGAGCAGCGGCGCCAGCGTCTTCACGAGGCGTCGCAAGCCGCGAGAGGAGGTGGTCAGGTGGGAGAAGTGGGACTGATCCGGTCACCGGACGGCCGGGTCTGGACGCTCGACCGCATCCGGCCGAAGATCTCCGAGGCCGAGACCTTCAAGGTGCCGTTCTTCTGGACGTCCGTCCTCGCGACGATCCTGCTCCTGGCCTTCGCCCTGCGCGTGATCTGGGTCGATCCGGGCTGGGCGTCCTACCTCCTCCTCTTGCCGCTCGGCGTCTGGATCGTCGAGCGCGGCCTGCACGCGTTGCGTCCGTTCATCCGTGCCGAGACCAACGATCCCCCAGCCGAGCGCCTGATGTGGCGGCCGGGCAGCCGGTTCGCCTACGGCCGGGTCGAGCGCCGGATCGCGGAGGCGATCAAGGCGGGGCGGCCGGAGACGGACGTCAAGGGCGCGCCGCTCGTCCGGTCTGGCTGACCGCTACTCGACCGCGAAAGGCGGATAGCGCGCCCGCACCTCGTCGATGTAGGCCGCGAGCCGGTCGGCCAGCTCCGGATCCTCGAACTCGAGCACGTTCTCGGCGTTGAGCTCGCCCGAGCGGGACAGGTTGTAGCTCCCGGCGAAGACCGTGTCGTCGGCGACCGTGACCTTCGCGTGCATGAAGTCGTGGAGCGTTCCGGGACCCCAGGGCGTCGACCGCTTCCCCGAGAACGGCGCCTGCATGACGCGCTCGAGCAGCGGCAGCTTCCACGAGATGTTGCCGTTCTCCCGCCACTGGTAGATCACTCCGCGGACCTGGGGCTGGTCGACGCAGCCGGCGATGTCGAGCTTCCCTTCGGAGATCTTCTCCGCCAGCGTCGACAGCACCGGAGCCGCGGTGATGACCGGGGACGCGATTCGCACGCGCCGCCGCGCCCGGCCGATCGCCTTGCCGATGCGGTGCGACAGGCTCTCGCCGTTGCCGGGGGTGAACCACGGACGCACCTCGGTCGTTCCCACCGGCACCGGCCTTGGCGCCACGAAGCCGCTTCGCTCGACCGCGCCCGTATCCCAGAGCTCGTCGAAGTTCTCGGTGAACCGCGCCGCCAGCTCGCGCGACTCGGCAAGCACGATCACGTTCTCCTGGCGCGTCCACGACTCGTCCGTCCAGTTCGTCGAGCCGGTCCAGACGGACTCTCCGTCCCGGACGACGTACTTGTGGTGCATCAGGTCGGGAACCCCGGCGATCGCGCGGACCGGCACGTCGAGCGACGCGATCAGCTGCCCGTCGGGCTCTGGCGGCGGCGGCACCGGGATCGGGTTCCGGTGGTCGAGGTTGTAGAGGAATCGCACGGCGACTCCCCGTGCCGCCGCCGACTTGATCGCGTCGCCGACGACCCCGGCCGTCTCGCCGTCGAGGTGGAAGTCGTAGTGGGCGAAGTCGAGCGTCGTCCGGGCGCCGCCGACGAAGCCGGCGATCTGCTCCGCGACCTCGACGGGGGTCTGGCCCCCGTCGGTCAGGGTTCTCACCTCGAGCATGCCGCGCATCTTCCCCGACCACGGCGCCCGCGCGGCTACCGGACGGCTAGTCGTCGGACCGGAACTTGCGCGCGGCAGCCGCGCCTGCGAGGGCGACTCCAGCCGCCGCGATCCCGGCGACCACCCATGGTGTCCTACTGCGCTTCGACTTGGTCGGTAGTACTCGGAAATGCATGCTTCCCTCCTCGGACGTGTTTGTTTCTGATTCCGGGCCTTGTCGAGAGCTAAACGTGCCGTCGTTCGTGCGCCGTCTCGCGAGGGCCGAGATCGGTGGGACGTTCAACCAGTACGCGACGTCGCCCCTGTGCCGCGACCGGCTCACCGCCTACCTCGAGCAGCGGCGAGACGCTTCCTACGTCCTCGTCGGAGAGGCGGCCGGTTACCGCGGGGCGCGCGTGAGCGGGATCCCGTTCACGTCCGAGCGGCAGCTGACCGGAGCAGGACCCGGGGAGGCGACCGCGACCATCGTCCAGCGGACGCTCGAAGAGCTCGGGCTCGCAGACCGCGTGCTGCTCTGGAACGTCGTTCCGACCCATCCGGGGACGGTTCGCGCGAACCGGCGGCCGACGAGCGCCGAAATACGAGGCGGCATGCCGTTCCTCGAGGAGTTGCTCGCCGGCCGGAAACCGATCGCAGTCGGGAGGGTGGCCCAGTCCGTGCTCGGCGGGCGCTACGTCCGGCACCCGTCGCATGGCGGTGCCGCCGAGTTCCGCGCCGGTCTCCTGCTATCCATCCGGCGATGAATCGATTTCTGATCGTCGGAATCGCGATTGCAGTCGCGGCGGGGCTCTTCCTCGTCCTGCGCCCGGACGACACGGACGAGCCGACCGCGACCCCGCCGCCGACGACCCAGGCGACCACCACGGTGACGACGACGGCTCCGCCGCCGCCACCGCCCGGCCCGCCTCCTCCGGCCAGAGTCCGGATCGTGGTGGAGGGCGGCCTCCCCGTCGGCGGGCCGCGACGGGTCACTGTCGCCCGCGGCCGGCGGGTGATCCTCAACGTCACTTCGGACGTCTCCGACCACGTTCACCTCCACGGCTACGACTTGATGCAGGACGTCGGCCCGGGGCAGCCGGCGACGATCCGCTTCCGCGCGACGAGGCCCGGCACCGTGGAGGCCGAGCTCGAGGATCGCGGCGTCCAGATCGCCCGCATCACGACCCAGTGATGACCATCGCCCTTCCGCTCGCGCACGGCATCGGGGAGATCCAGGACCTGCCGATCCCGCGCTGGCTCTTCTACTACGCGGCTTCGCTCGTGCTGATCCTCTCCTTCGTCGCGCTCGCCATCCTGTGGAAGGAACCGCGCCTGACCGGACACGAGGCGGGCAGGCCGCTGTCGGAGCGCTGGCAGCGCCTGCTCCTCTGGCCCGGCTGGCGGCTCATCTTCGGCGGGATCTCGTTCGGGCTGCTCGTCGTCGTCTGGCTTGCCGCGCTCTTCGGCAGGCCGGACGCGGGCGACAACATCGCACCGGTGTTCATCTGGGTCGTGTTCTGGCTCGGGCTCGTCCCGATCGTGGTGATCTTCGGGAACCTCTGGAGCCTGCTGAACCCGTGGAGCGCCGCCGCCGACGCCGTCGCCTGGGCCTGGGCGAAGATCGGCCGCGGCTGGGAACCGGCCGCCCAGTATCCGGAACGGCTCGGGCGCTGGCCCGCCGCCGTCCTGTTCCTCGCCTTCGCGACGCTCGAGCTCGCCTGGCCGCGGTCGGCCGAGCCGCGGACACTCGCGCTCGCGATCGTCGTCTACAGCTGGATCACGTGGGCCGGGATGCTGATCTACGGCCGCCGCGCCTGGCTCGAGAACGGCGAGGCCTTCGCGGTCTACTTCGGCTTGCTGTCGCGGATCTCGGCGTTCGCCGTGCGCGAGGTGGACGGCCGGCGCCGGGTGGTCGTCCGGCCGCCGCTCGCCGGCCTGGCCTCGGGCGACTCGCACCCCGGCACCGTCGCCTTTGTCTCGGTGATGCTCGGCTCGGTCGCCTTCGACGGCCTCAGCCGCGCGACGTGGTGGCAGGACCAGCTCTACGAGCTCGAGGTCAGGTACATCGTCGAGTCGCCGACGAAGGCCGACCTCGTCTCGATGGGGTTCAACTTTCTCGGGCTACTCGCTGCCGTCGTTGCGATCGGCCTGATGTACACGCTCGCCGTCTATGCGGCGCAGCGGATCGGACACACGGACGTGAACCTCGCCGGGGCGTTCATCGGGAGCCTGATTCCGATCGCGCTCGCCTACGCCGTGGCCCACTACTTCACGCTGCTCGTGGACGCCGGCCAGGACGCGATCTTCCTCGCCTCCGACCCTTTCGGGAAGGGCTGGGACATCTTCGGGACGGCCGACTTCCAGCCGGCGGAGAACGTCTTCGCGCCGAACACGATCTGGTACGTCCAGGTGGGCGTGCTCGTCGTCGGGCATGTCCTCGGCCTGGTGCTCGCACACGACAAGGCGATCGCGCTCTTCTCGTCGGCGAGCACGGCGATCCGCACGCAGTACGCGATGCTTGCCCTGATGGTGGTCTACACGTGCACGGGTCTGTGGCTGCTCTCCTCGGGTTAGTGCCGCTTTTCGCCCACGGCGGGGTCGCGGGCGCCGTCGTGGAGCTCTCGGCGGGCCTCCTGATCGTCGCGATCGCGCTCGCGGTCTGGGTCGGGAACCGCAAGGACGGCGAAGAGCGCTGATTGCTACCATCCGGCCTCGGCGGGCCGTGTGTCCGCCGACTTTCCGTATGGGCAAAACGTGGAACGCAAAGCCGGGCGAGGTCGATCGCCGCTGGTACGTCGTGGACGCCGAGGGCCAGACTCTCGGGCGTCTCGCCACGCGCATCGCGGACACGCTCCGCGGCAAGCACAAGGCGCAGTACACGCCGCACGTGGACACCGGTGACTTCGTCGTCGTCGTGAACGCGGAGAAGATCGCGGTCACCGGCAAGAAGCTCGACGAGAAGCTCTACCACCGTCACTCGGGCTACCCGGGCGGCCTGCGGACGCGCACCCTGCGCGAGCAGCTCGACCGGCGTCCCACCGAGGTGCTGCGCAAGGCGGTCAAGGGAATGCTGCCGCGCAACCGCCTCAGCCGCGGCCAGCTCACGAAGCTCAAGATCTACGCCGGGCCCGAGCATCCGCACGAGGCTCAGGACCCGAAGCCGCTGCCCGAGCAGGTGAAAGCGTGAGCGCCGCAGCCCAGTACAAGGGAACAGGCAAGCGTAAGACGTCGATCGCGCGGGTGATCCTGCGGCCGGGCGACGGCGCGACCTGGATCAACGGGCGGACGATCGAGGAGTACTTCCCGCGCGCGACGCATCGCACGGCGCTGATGGCGCCGCTCAAGGTCGCGGGGGCCGAAGGCACGTACGACCTGCGCGTGCGCGTGGAGGGCGGTGGCCCGACCGGCCAGGCGGAGGCAATCCGCCACGGGGTCGCACGGGCTCTGGTCGAGGCTGATCCCGAGCTCCGGACCGTCCTGAAGCGCGAGGGCTTCCTCACGCGCGACGCCCGGATCGTGGAGCGCAAGAAGGCCGGCCTCCACAAGGCTCGCAAGGCCCCGCAGTTCTCGAAGCGCTAGCCCGGGAAGCGCTGGCGCGCTTCCCTCTTCGCTGAAAGTCTCACGACTTTCAGCGACCTTCTTGAAGCCGGGCGGCGCTCCGCGCCGTGCGGCGCGCCTGTCCCTGAAGGACTAGCGTCGGGAGGGGAGGAACCGGCCGAGCCGGTTCCTCGGCGTTGCTTGACGACTCCCGTAAGCTGCTCCGCCGTGCGGAGGTACTTCGGCACAGACGGCGTTCGCGGGATCGTCGGCGAGGAGCTGACGCTCGAGCTCGTCGAGCGGCTCGGCCGCGCGGCCGCACTCTGGTCCGGCGGCGGGCGCGTCTTCATCGGGCGCGACACGCGCGCCTCCGGCCCGATGCTCGAGGAGGCGTTCGCCGAGGGCGTGGCGTCGGTGGGCGGCAACGCGGTCCTCGGCGGCGTGCTGCCGACGCCCGCCGTGGCGCTGCTCTCGCTCGACCTGGGCACGGTCGTCTCGGCCTCCCATAACCCGCCGGAGTACAACGGAATCAAGTTCTTCGACGGCGAGGGGCAGAAGCTCACCGATGCCGCCGAGGAGGAGATCGAGGCGCTGCTGGACGAGCCCGCGCGCGCCCAGCGGGGGGCGGTCGATCGCATAGGCGTCGCAGCGGACAGCTACGTGGAGCACGTCCTCGACCGCTTCGGCTCGTCGCTCGCGGGCCTCGAGCTCGCCGTCGATTGCGCGAACGGCGCGTACTCGGGAATCGCGCCGCCCGCCTTCGAGCGCCTTGGCGCCGCGGTGACTGCCCTGGCCGACAAGCCGGACGGGAACAACATCAACGTCGGCTGTGGTGCCACCGACCTCCGGCTGTTGCAAGAGAAGGTTGTCGCGAACAGCTCCGATCTCGGCGTGGCGTTCGACGGCGACGGCGACCGCATGCTCGCGGTGGACGGCGCCGGGGAGGCCGTCGACGGCGACCAGATCCTCGCGATCCTCGCGCTCCACCTCCAGGTCGACGTCGTCGTCGTCACCGTGATGACGAACCTCGGCTTCCACCGGCTGATGGCGGACAACGGCATCCGCGTCGTGACCACGGACGTCGGCGACCGCTATGTGCTCGAGGCGCTGCGGCGGGAGAACGCCATCCTCGGCGGGGAGCAGTCCGGCCACCTCATTTGCCTCGACGGCCATGTGACCGGCGACGGGCTCGCCGCTGCGCTCCTCCTTTGCCGCGCCCTCGAGGGCCGCACCCTCGCCGAAGCGGCGTCCGCGATGCCGCGCTTCGCGCAGGTCAAGGAGAACCTTCCGGTGCAGGTTCGGGAGCTCCCGGAAGACCTGCTTGCGGAGGTGCAATCGCTCAATCAGGAGCTCGACGGAGGAGCGCGCGTGCTTGTCCGTCCATCGGGGACCGAACCTTTGGTCAGGATTCTCGCGGAGGCCGAAAACGAGCAGGAAGCGGCCTCCCTCTGTGCTAGGATCTCGGCTCTCGTTCGTCGAGAGCTCGGCTAGCCGACCACGAAGAAGGGGTCGCACGAAAGCCGGGCTCTTGCGCGTTTTCGAGGGGGGATTGCGAAAGCGGCCAACGAGAGAAGGAGGTCCCGGGTGTGCGGCATCATCGGATACGTCGGGCCGAGAGCAGCGAAGCCGCTTCTCATCCAAGGCCTCGAGCGCCTCGAGTACCGCGGGTACGACTCCGCGGGAATCGCGCTCCTGGAGAACGACGGGCTGGAGTACGTCCGCGCCGTCGGAAACCTCCAGTTCCTGAAGGAGGCCGTGTCCACCAACGGGTCGGGCTCGACGACCGGCCTGGGCCACACCCGCTGGGCCACGCACGGCGCGGTCACCGAGGGCAACGCCCATCCGCTGACCGCGTGCGAGGAGGGGCAGCTGGCGATCGTCCTCAACGGGATCATCGAGAACTACCGCGAGCTGAAGGACAAGCTGAAGTCGGCTGGTCACAGCTTCAGCTCGGAGACCGATGCCGAGACCGTCGCGCACCTGATCGAGGGCCACTATGACGGCGACCTGACCGACGCCGTCGTCAAGACCTACGGCGAGCTCGAGGGGCACTTCACGTTCGTCGTGATCCACCGAGACCACCCGGGGCTGCTGGTCGGTGCGCGCTGTCAGACGCCGCTCGTCGTCGGCCTCGGGCGGGACGAGAACTTCCTCGCCTCCAACGCCGCCGCGTTCCTCGGCGAGACGCGCAACGTGGTCTTCCCGGACGACGGGGACATCGTCTCGATCACGCCCGAGAGCGTCGAGTTCGTTCGTGCCGACGGCAACCCCGTCGATCACGAGCCGCTCGAGCTCGACTGGGACGACGAGAGCGCCGAGAAGGGCGGGTACGAGACCTTCATGCTCAAGGAGATCTACGACCAGCCCGAGTCGATTGCCGAGACGATCGGCGACCGCACTCGCCACGGCAAGCTCGTCCTCGAGGGGCTCGGCATGGACGACCAGCAGCTGGACGATCTCCGGCGGATCGTGATCCTCGCGTGCGGCACGGCGTACCACGCCGGCGTCGTCGGCCGGTACGTGCTCGAGGAGTGGGCCCGGATCCCCGTCGAGCCCGACATCGCCTCCGAGTGGATCTACCGGAACCCGGTGATCGACGAGAACACGCTGGCGATCGGGATCTCGCAGTCCGGCGAGACGCGCGACACAGTCGGCGCGATGCGCCTGGCCCGCGAGAAGGGCGCCCACACGGTCGCGATCACGAACATGATGGGCTCGCACATCACCCGCGAGGTCGATTCGACCCTCTACACGCGCTGCGGGCTCGAGGTCGGGGTCGCGGCGTCGAAGACGTTCACCGCGCAGGTCTCGCTGCTGTACCTCGTCGGCCTGAAGCTCGCCGAGATGCGCGGCACCCTGCCGCCCAACGAGATCTCCTACATCGTCGACCAGGTCTACACGCTGCCCAAGAAGGTTGCCCGGTTCCTCGACGGCGACCACCCGATCGAGGAGATCGCCCAGCGCTTCTACCAGCAGGA
Organism: uncultured Actinomycetes bacterium; assembly: GCA_963782765.1. Lineage (GTDB taxonomy): Bacteria > Actinomycetota > Thermoleophilia > Gaiellales > Gaiellaceae > JACDAN01. The sequence goes on along the minus strand of CAWALC010000002.1, from coordinate 804,884 downwards.
CTTCTTCCTCTACCTCGGCCGCCACATCGGGCTGCCCGTCGCGCTCGAGGGTGCCCTCAAGCTGAAGGAGATCTCATACATCCCGACCGAGGCGTACTCCGCCGGCGAGATGAAGCACGGCCCGATCGCGCTGCTCGAGGAAGGGACGCCGGTCGTCGTGGTCGCGACCAACATCCACGTCTACGACAAGATCGTCTCGAACATCCAGGAGACCCGAGCGCGCGGCGCGCACGTGATCGCGATCGCGACGGACGGGAACGAGGACATCCAGCACCACGCCGACGACGTCATCTACGTCCCCCGCACGCCGTCCTTCCTCCAGGCCGTGCTCGCGGTCGTCCCTCTCCAGCTGCTCGCCTACCGCATCGCCCGGCTCCGCGGCCTGAACGTCGACCAGCCGCGGAACCTCGCCAAGACCGTCACGGTCGAATAACCCCTTCGAGGGAGGCTTCCCGACCGCAGTCCGGGGACGCTGTGGTCATGCCTGCGGCCTTCACCGGACGGCAGCTGCTACTCGCTGCGTCGGGCGTGTCCTACGCGCTGGTCTTCGTGGCATTCCTGCTCTACGAGCGCCCCGGACTCGGGATCGCGCACTTCTTCTACCTCTCGATTGCGACGACCGCGATCGCGACCGGCCCGCTCATCGGCGCGCTGGCGGGATTCGGGGCCACCGGGCTCTACGTCGTGGCAGTGGTGCTCAATCCGACGATTCCGTCGGCGGACGTCCTCACGGCGAGCACGGCGATTCGCTTCATCACCTTCGTGTCGATCGGCTTCATGCTCGGATGGTTCGCCGGCCGGAACCGCCTGATGCTGGAGGAGCTCCGGATCCTCGCCGAGCGTGACATCCTGACCGGGCTTCCGAACACGAGGGCCTTCGAGGCCGCGATCACGAAGCGCCTCGAGGCGGGGCGGCCATTCGCGCTGCTCCTCGCGGACATGGACGCGCTCAAGGAGCTGAACCACGAGGCGGGCCCCTCGGCGGGCGACGAGGCGCTGCGGCGGGTCGCGGATCGGCTCTCCAAGTCGCTCTCGCCCGCGGATCAGGTTGCGCGGGTCGGCAGCGACGAGTTCGCGGTGCTGTCCTGGTGCCAGACCCTCGACGAGGCTTCCGAGCTCAGCGTGCGCCTCGAGTGGATCCTCTCCTCGCAAGGGACGAAGGCGACGTTCGGCTGGGCGGTGCACCCGCAGGAGGGCGAGAACGCGCTCGCGGTCTACCGCGCGGCCTCTGAGCGCCTCTACGCGCGGAAGGTCATGCGCGGCTACGTCCGCGGCCAGCAGCCGCAGCGCCCGCGCGCCGTCTCCTAGGGAACCGATCTCCGCAAGTAGCGTGAGGGAGCGTGCGCTTTGCGATGGCTCTCCTCGTGCTCGTGCTCGTGGCCCCGGTCGGCGCGGCGATCCCTCCTGGGCCGGACCCGACCCCAGTCGATCCTTACGGCGGGCTCGTCCGCCAGTTCGAGAAGCGGCCGCTGGTCGCATTTTTGGAGTCGCACGGATCGGCGCCGCAGCATCGGTTCCTGAGGTCGCTCGTGGCGTGGCCCGAATTCGGCCGGACCGTGGACTCGGTGGTCGTCGAGTTCGGGAGCGCGCGGTACCAGGTGACGATCGACCGGTACGTCCGTGGCGAGCGAGTCCCGCTCTCGAGTCTGTCGCGCGTGTGGAGGCGGACGACCCAAGACTCCGGCGTCTGGAACGATCCGGTCTACCACGAGTTCTTCCGCGCCGTTCGCGCCGCGAATGTGCGGCAGCCGGCCGCCGAGCGAATCCGGGTGCTTCTCGGCGACCCGCCGATCGACTGGCGCCGGATCCGGACGAGGACGTGCTCTCGCCGACCGCGCCCTTCTTGCCTTGAGTACTGGATCGCGCGCCGGGGGGAGCACTACGCCTCCGTCGTGCTCGACAAAGTGCTCGCACGCGGTCAGCGCGCGCTGCTGATCGCCGGGGTCTTCCATCTCATACGTCCACCGGCGGGCGGGCATCAGAACGAGACGGCGATTCTGGAGCGGCGTTACCCGGGGAGCGTCTTCACCGTGAAGCCCCACGAGTCGTGGGGCGGCCCGGACTGGCAAGAGCTCGACCGGCGTCTCGCGGCCTGGCCCGTCCCCTCGCTGGCGCTCACGCAGGGAACGTGGCTCGGCGCGCTGGACGTGAGTTTGGCGTTCACGTATGCGACGCCCTCTTCGAACCCGCTGCTGTCGGGCCGGCTCGAGGAGCGGATTGACGGCTACCTAGTCCTCGGGGCGGCGCCGTAGCTGCTTCGTCTCGCCGCGGCGGCGCTTCTGGTCGAGGCGGCGCTGGCGCGAAGCGGCGGTCGGCTTCGTCGGACGGCGGCGGCGCGGAACGCGGAGGGCCTCGCGCAGGGATTCGACCAGCCGCTCGACGGCGAGCTCGCGGTTCCGCAGCTGGCTTCGCTCGTCCTGCGCGATCGCCCTGAGCACCGGCCCGGCCTTGCGGATCACTCGTGCCTTCTGCACCGGTGTGAGCGCCGACGAGGCCTCGACGTCGAAGATCGCCTCGACCCGCGTCTCCGACTTCTGGGCGTGCTGGCCGCCCGGCCCGCTGGAGCGGGAGAACCGCAGATCGATCTCCGACACGGGGATCGCGACCGTCCTGGTCACCTGAATAGACTCGCCGTCCATGGCCGCCATTCTCCTGGACATCGACGGCGTCCTTCACGTGTCCGGCGAGCCGATCCGCGGCGCGCCGCGGGCTGTCCGGCAGCTCCGCGACAACGGGCACCGGCTCCGCTTCGTCACGAACAGCACCACGCAGTCGCGCCGTTCGCTCGTCGACGGGCTCCGCTCGATGGGCTTCGACCTCGAGGACGACGAGCTCCAGACGACCGGGACGGCCGCCGGGAGCGCGCTCGCGGGCAAGCGCGTCCTCGCACTGACGATGCCGGCGGTGCTCGAGGATCTCGGCGACGTCCAGCTGGTCGGCGAGGACGCGGACGCGGTTCTCCTCGGCGGCGCCGACGAGACCGAGGAGACGAACCGCGTCTTCTCGTACATGAACCTCGCGCGGGCCTTCGCCGAGCTGGAGCTGGGTGCCGAGCTCTACTGCCTGCACAAGAACCGGTGGTGGCAGACCTCGCGCGGGCCGCTGCTCGACTCGGGCTGCTTCGTCGCCGGGCTCGAGTATGCGGCCGACGTGGAGGCGACGGTTGTCGGCAAGCCGAGCGCGCCCTACTTCACCGCGGCGCTCGAGGCGCTTGATGCGGATGCGGAGATGACGTGGATGGTCGGCGACGACATCGAGGCCGACGTCGCAGGGGCGCAGAAGCATGGCCTGAAGACGGCGCTCGTCCGGACCGGCAAGTTCCGGCCCGACGCAGTCGAGCGCGGCGCGGTGCGGCCCGACGCAATCCTCTCGTCGATCGCCGACTTCCCCGACTGGCTGGAGACCGTGTGACGCGCGTGGGCGTCGACATGATCGAGATCGGCCGGATCCGCGAGGCGCTGGAGCGGTACAGCGGGTTCCGCGACCGCTGCTTCACGGCCGCCGAGCAGGCCTACTGCGACGCCCGCAAGAACCCGGCGCAGCACTACGCCGCCCGGTTCGCGGGCAAGGAGGCGGTCGGAAAGGCGCTCGGGCTGGGCGTCGCGCGGCTCTTCGCCTGGCGTGACATCGAGATCGCCGGGCGGCCGAAGCCGTCGGTGACCCTCTCCGGCCGCGTCGAGCGGTGGGCCGAGCGCGTCGAGGCTGGGCCGATCGATCTCTCGATGTCGCACTCGCGCGAGCTGGCGAGCGCGGTCTGCGTGGTGGCTCCACGGGATGCTTGAGCCGCTCTACACCGCCGACGAGATGCGTGCGGCGGAGGAGGGGCACGACGTCGAGGAGCTGATGCGGCGGGCCGGTGGAGCGGTCGCCGACGAGGTGCTGCGCCGGTTTCCCGGCGCCCGGTCGTTCGCAGCCGTCTGCGGCGGCGGGGCGAATGGGGGAGACGGGCGGATCGCGGCGGAGCTCCTCCGCGCAGCCGGGTGGGAAGAGCGTGCGCTCGGCGAGGGGGATGTGGTGCTCGACGCGCTGTTCGGCACGGGGTTCCGCCCGCCGCCTCGCGACGAGGCCGCTGCGCAGATCCGGGCGATCAACGAGTCCGGCAGGCCGGTCGTCGCAGTGGACATCCCGTCGGGTGTGGATGCCTCGACCGGCGAGGTGTCCGGGGAGACGGTCGCTGCCACCGTCACAGTCACCTTCCACGGGCGCAAGGTCGGGCACGAGGTGGCTCCAGGACGGTTCAGGGCCGGCGAGGTCGTCGTCGCGGACATCGGGCTCGAGCACCGATCGACCGAGCACGCCCGCGTGCTGGCGGAGATCGTTCGCCTGGTTCCGCGGCGCCGGCCGGGCGATACGAAGTACACCGCCGGCTCCGTGCTGGTGGTTGGCGGGTCGCCCGGCATGACCGGCGCCGTGTGCCTGACGGCGGAAGCCGCCTTCCGCGCCGATGCGGGCTACGTGGCCGTCGCTGCGCCGCCGGATGCGCTGCCGGTGATCGAGACACGTTTGCTCGAGGCCGTGAAGCGGCCGATCGACGAGGCCATGGACGCGGCCGAGCGGGCGGGAGCGCTGGCGATCGGCCCGGGGCTCGGGCCTGGTCGGGACGAGCTCGTCCACCAACTGCTGAAGGAGACCGATCTGCCGGCAGTGATCGACGCCGACGGCCTTCGCGAGCTGAGGCCGTTCGACCGGAAGGCGCCCACCGTGCTCACGCCGCACTCGGGCGAGCTGGGCCGGCTCCTCGGCGAGGATGCGTCCTGGGTCGACGCACATCGGCTCGAGGCCCTGCGCCGTGTGGTCGAGGGTTTCGGCTGCGTCGTCGTCCTCAAGGGCGAGGGCACGCTGGTCGGCGCGCCCGGCGAGGGGCCGCTCGTGGCCGGCGGCGCGGCGCCGCTCGCGACGGCAGGAACCGGGGACGTCCTCACCGGTGTCGTCGCGGCGTTCCTCGCCAAGGGGATGGAGCCTCGGCTCGCGGCGGCGGCGGCGGTTCGTGCGCACACAGACGCAGTGGCGGCGTCCGGGCGGCGGTCGGGCCTCATGGCGAGCGACCTGCTCGACGCCATTCCCCGCGTGCTGGATGCATAGGTCGGAGATCACGATCGACCTCGGGGCCGTGCGGCGGAACGCGCGCCGGCTGCTCGAGGTGCTCGAGGGCGCTGCGCTCTGGGCGGTCGTCAAGGCGGACGGCTACGGCCACGGTGCGGTCGACGTCGCCGGCGCCGTGCTCGGCGAGGGCGCGAGCTGCCTGTGCGTCGCGACGGTGACGGAGGGTCTGGAGCTCCGGCAGGAGTTCCCCGGCGTGCGAATCCTGGTGATGGGCCCATCCGCGGGCCGCGAGATCGCGCTCGCTCGTGAGGCCGACCTCGAGCTTGCGATCTGGGAGCTGCCGGTGCCGGAGGGTGTCCGAGCCCACCTGAAGCTCGACACGGGAATGGGACGCTGGGGGCTCTCCGAGCTGCCGGAGCCGGACGGCGACGTCGTCGGCCTGATGACGCACCTCGCCACCGCGGACACGGATCCGGAGTTCGCGCGTGAGCAGGTCGCGCGGTTCGAGGAGGGGACGAGGGACCGCTCGCACCTGATTCGCCACGCCGCCAACAGCGCGGCGGCACTCCGCATCCCGGAGTCCCGTTTCGACGCCGCCCGATGCGGGATCGCGGTCTACGGGCTCTCCCCGTTCGGCGGCGAGCCGTCGGCGGACGGCCTCGAGCCCGCGCTCCGCTGGGAGAGCCGGCTCGCGCAGGTCAAGCTGCTGCGCGCCGGAGAGAGTGCGGGCTACGGCCGCCGGTTCGTGGCCGGCGAGGACACCTGGGTCGGCGTGGTGCCGGTCGGCTATGCGGACGGGTTCCGTCGGGACATGACCGGGACCGAGGTGGTCGTCGCGGGCAAACGCTGCGCGGTGGTCGGAACCGTGTCCATGGACGCGATCGCCGTCCGGCTCGACGAGCAGCTCCCGGCCGACACGCCCGTGACGCTGATCGGCGACGGCGTGCTGGCCGAGGACCACGCGCGGGTCGCGGGCACCATCAACTACGAAGTCGTCTCGCGGATCGAGTCGGGCTCCAGCCGTGCGAGGCGGACGGTGATCGATGGTTGAAGCCGCGCAAGAGATCCTGGCCGGAGAAGTGGCGTGGATCGTCGGCGGAGCCGTGCGGGACGAGTTGCTCGGACGGCCGCTGGTCGATCTGGACATCGCCTGTCGCGAGCCTGAGGCGGCGGCGCGGCGCTACGCACGGCGCACGGAGGGCGCGCCGTTCCCGCTCTCGGAGCGCCACGGCGCCTGGCGGGTGGCACTCCCCGACGAGCGCACCGTGGACTTCACGCCTCTTCCGAACGGCATCCACGAGGATCTCGCCACTCGCGACTTCACGATCAACGCGATCGCGCGGCCACTCGAGGGCGGCGAGCCGCTCGATCCGTTCGGCGGTCTCGGCGACCTCGGCCGCAAGACACTGCGCGCCGTCGCGGCAGGGATTTTCCGGGACGACCCGCTTCGACTGTTGCGTGCCGTTCGCCTCGAGGAGGAGCTCGGCTTCCGGCTGGACGCCGAGACGGAACGGCTCGTCCAGGCCGGTGCGGGCCTCGTCACCAAGCCGGCCGGCGAGCGGATCCTCGCGGAGCTCGTTCGTCTCGGTCCCGCCGGCTTCGAGCGGCTCGACGAGCTCGGGCTGCTCGCGCCGCTCGGCGGCTCGCTCGATCGGCTTCGCGCTCTCGGCGACACGTCGTCCGACATGCGGCTCGTTGCAGTCTTCGGCGACAGGCTCGGACAGCTGCCGGTCTCGAACGAGCTGCGGCGCTACGCCGGGAAGCTGCTCCGCGCGGAGCTCCCGCCCGACCGATCGCCGCGGGAGATCCATCGTTTCCGTCGCGCGACCGAGCCGTGGGCGCTCGAGGCTGCGCGGTTTGCCAGCGGTGACGAGGAGTTGGAGCGCGCGATCGCGGCCGCGCGTGCGAACGAGCCGAAGGAGCCGCTCGTGCGCGGCGACGAGCTCGGGCTACCCCCGGGCCCGGAGATCGGCGAGTGGCTGGCCCGGATTGCCGAGGAGCGCGCCGCCGGGACGATCGCGACGCGCGAAGAGGCGCTCGAGCTCCTCCGCCGCGGCGGTTAGCCGCGCCGACGGGCTACTCGTCGAACGAAGGGCGCGGCCAGGCCGGCGAGCCCGGCACCGACTTCGCTCGGGTCGGCGCGAGTGCCTCGGAGCTTGAACGAGTGGTCGCCGCCCTCGATCTTCTCCAGCGTCGCCCGCTCACCGAGCCGGTCGATGACCTTCGCCACGAGCTCGGGCCGGGCGAACGGGTCGGCAGTCCCCTGCAGAAAGAGCATTGGCACCTCGACCCGGTAAAGGTGCTCGTCGCGGATCCGCTCGGGCCTGCCGGGCGGGTGCAGCGGGTAGCCGAGGAACACGAGCCCTGCTCCGGGCATCCCCTCGGCGACGCACATCGAGGCGATCCGGCCGCCAAGCGACTTGCCTCCGACCAGCACCGGTCGATCGGAGGCTGCCTTCGCCGCCTCGAAGGCGGCGAGCCACGTCTCGAGGAGAACGCGCTCGGTATCGGGCGAGCGACGTCCGCGCTCGGCGTACGGAAAGTTGAAGCGCATCGTCGCCACAGCCTCCTCGGCGATCGCGCGGCAGAAGCCGGCCAGGAACGGATGCTCCATCCCCGCCCCGGCACCATGGGCGATCACAAGCGACGCCACTGCCCCGACCGGCTCGATCCAGATCGTGCCGACGCTCCCTGTGCCGACGTCGACCCGGCCGCGAACCTCAGAAGTGGCCATGCCGACCCATCGGAGGGTGGGCCCGAACTACGACCACCCGGCTCGCAAGCCGGCTACCCCTTCCACTTGACCGAGCAGCCCACCGGCGGGGTCTCGCTGACCGGCGGATCCTGGTCGGCGAGCAACGCCTCGATCGCGTCGCGCACATAGCGCTCGCTGACCCCGTCCTCCTCGCGGCTGTCGTCGATCGCCCCGTGGTACACGAGCCGGCGGTTGCGGTCGAAGAGGAAGACCTCGGGCGTCCGCTCCGGGCCGTACCGCCGCGCGACGGACTGGTCGGTGTCGTGCAGGTAGTCGAAGTTGAACTCTTGTTCCTGCGCCCGCAGCTTCATCGCCTCGAACGAGTCGGCCGGGTAGTTCTCGGCGTCGTTCGAGTTGATCGCGACCAGGCGGAAGCCGCGGTCGCCGTACTCCGCCTGCAGCGCCTTCATGCGGCCCTCCCACGCGATCACGTAGGGGCAGTGGTTGCACGACCAGACGACCGCCAGGATCGGCGCGTCGGCATAGTCGTCGAGCGAGTGGTTGCTGCCGTCGACGCCGGGAAGGTCGAACGGCGGTGCCTCGGTGGCAAGGGTCAGGCTCATGCGAGTGCCTCCTCGAGCTGTTCGCGGGACGGAATCGGCGAGACGCGGCCGTCGGGCAGGTTGTAGATCCGGCAGCTGAGCGATGCCGGTTCGCCCGCGCCGGAAGGATCGACGTCGCGCCCGTCGATCCGGATCGTGGGCGAGCCCGGAAAGCGCAGCTCGGCCGCCTCCTCGCGAGTTGCGACGTGTCGCATCTCCACCTGTGCGTCGAGCCCGCGCTCGCGCAGGACCTCCTCGAGCAGCTCGCGCGCCTCGGCATGGGATGGGCAACCCTCCCAGTAGAGGAACTCGACGGTCACGGAGGCAACTTACCGGCGTCGTGCCAGCAGGCGGCTGACGAGGCCCGGCGCGAGCGCCTGGGCGACGGCCGGAATTCGGTACCACCCGGGCACGAAGATCTCGGGACGGTTTCGCTCCACCGCCGAGACGATGCGGCGGGCGGCGTACTCCGGGCTCACGACTGCGCGCTCGATCAGCCGGCTCCCGAGGACTCCGCGCTGGGGGAAGCCGGGCGTCTCGACGAACCCGGGGTTGACCGTGTGAACGTGGATCCCCTCAGCCGGTGGCGAGGCGGCCAGCGAGCGGGAGAACGCGACGAGCGCGTGCTTGGTCGCCGAGTAGAGCCCGGGCGGGACGGCAACGGTGCCGGCCACCGACGCGACGTTGACGACGTGAGCCGGCTTCGCCGCCTCGAGCGCCGGCAGGAACGCCCGCAGGCACCAGGCGGCGCCGAGCACGTTGATCCGGAACAGCTCCTCGATCCACTCGGGGTCGGTCTCGATGAAGCCCGGCCGTCGCCGGTCGCCCGCCGTGCGACCCGAGAGCCCGGCGTTGTTGACGAGCAGCTTGATCGCCGGATGCCGCTCGCGCACAGCGGCGGCCATGCGGTCGACGGCGGCACGGTCGCCGACGTCGCAGACCTCCCATTCGCCGCCGATCTCGTCGGCGACTGCGGCGAGCCGCTCCTCGTTGCGCGCGACGAGGACGCAGTGCCAGCCTTTCTCCGCGAGCCGCCGCGCGACCGCGGCGCCGATGCCCGAGCTGCCGCCTGTGACGACCGCTACCGGCAAACGCGGACGACGCGCGTCGCCACGACGCGCTTGCCGCCGATCCGCACGACCGCGCGAAGGGTGTGCGGCCCGCGCTTCGCCCCGCCGGTCCGCCAGGTCGTCCCGTAGAGCCCGGCGGTGTTACGCCGCAGCACGCGGATCTGCCGCTTGCCGTCGAAGAATCGCGCCGTCCGCGCAGTCCCGGCCGGGCCGGCGACGACGAGGAGCGGGACCGTGCGGCCGACACAGGTCCGGGCGAGCGGCGTGAGCCACGTGAGCGTCGGCCCGGAGACGACCCGCATCCGCGTCGCGCGGACGCGGGTGTTCGGCATCAGGTCGCGGCCGAAGACGTCCGCGTTCTTCGCCTCCTGGTAGTCGGCGGTCTGGAACGTCGCGCGCAGCCGGCCCGCACGCATCCGCGGCGCCTCGGCCGGGAGCGGGAAGAGCGCGATGCCGGAGAACGGGTCGTACGCCGCGGCTCCGACGAGCACCCGGCCGTAGTTCAGCGTCAGAGAGAACGGATCGACGCCGGCGCCGCGGTCGAGCGTCTGGATCGCGATCGTCGGCCGGCCGGCGCTCACGCGTGTGGTCAGGAGACGGACGAGCGGACGGCGTCATGTCGTTCACCCACGACCGGAGCCGGTAGGTGCCCGCGAGGCGCGCGTTCGTGAATTCGTCGCGACCGGAGTCCACGGAGACGTAGTACGTCCCGGGCGGCGCGAACACCGCGCCGGCAGCTCCGACCGGAAGCCGGTAGCCGATCGTCAGGCCGTTGATGTTCGTCGGCGTTCCGACATAGCCCTGGACGGCGTTCTCGTCCTTCGCGCCGAGGAAGAACGGGTCGATCGCGGCGCCCGGCGACGAGGTGATGACGGCCGCGCCGATGTTCACGACCCGGTTGCGCACGCGGATCGAGTAGAGGCGCTCGCCGCCGTCCTCCTGCATGTCCGGCCCGATGCCGTAGTCGGGCGAGTGGCCGAACGGCGCTGCCGGGAAGCGGTAGAGGTCGGCGAGGGACTGACCGGTCCGCGTGCTCCCCTCCTGGACCCGGCGGAGCTGGCGGGCGGCGACGGCATGCAGGCCCGGCCGCGTGACGAAGAACGCGTAGGGAACACGGCGCGTCGTCGCGCCGCGGCGGAGCACCAGGAATCCGTAGTTGTCGCCCTTCGGCGCGGCGGCGTCGGCGCGCGCCGTCACCTGGACGTCGACTGCGCCGCCCGGTGCGATCGTCACGGTGGAGGGAACCTCGAGCGTCGCGCCCGGGCTCGCGGACTGCGGCTGGAGCTGCACCGTCCACGTCCCCGCGCCGCTGCCGGCGTCCCTGACGGAGAGAAGGAGCTGCTTCGAGGTCACGCCGGCGAGGAGGTTCATGTCGCCGAACGACAGCGAGCCCGGCTCGGTGAAGATCAGCGGGCTGTCCGCGGCCTGGACGTTGACGAGGCCGGCGCCCTCGAGCAGCACCGACGCCTCCTGCGTCCGCGCGCTGTTCCCCCACGCTGCGCCTGCGGTGGACATCAGCGCGGACTTCATCTGGCGTACCGACCAGTCCGGGTGCCGCTGGGTCAGGAGCGCGACGGCGCCGGTGACGTGCGGCGCCGACATGCTCGTCCCGTCGAAGTTCGCGAACGGCGAGCCGCCGGTGAACTGGCGCAGCGTGGCGGAGAGGATCTCCCCGCCCGGGGCGGCGACGTCAGGCTTCAGCTGGTGGCCGAAGGCGCTCGGGCCCCCGGCGGAGAAGCTGGTGATTACTCCGCTGCGGCCCGTCTCGATCTCGGTCACGCCCGGGCCGATCCGGATCGGCGCTCGGCCGCTCCGCGTCCCGAGGTACGCGCGAAGTGCTGCGCCGTCGAGATCCGAGATCATCCCGGAGCGAACCGGCAGGACCAGCGGGATCGGGTTGGCCTCGCCGAAGCGGTTGTCGACGACCACGAGCCCGGCGGCGCCCGCAGCGGCCGCGCGGAGCGCCTTCGACACGAACGTGCAGCGCCCACGGGTGATCAGCGCGAAGGAGCCGGCCAAGGAGCCGCGGGGAAGCGGGTTCGTGCCGGCGTTCGGGTCGCGTCCGATCCCGCAGAGCTGGGTCGGGACGGGCTGGCCGTTCGTCCCCGTGATGGAGGTGACGTCCACGAGGGAGCGGTCCGACTGGCCCCACGCCGAGGGCGCGCCGAGCGCGTCCGGCTTGAACGGGATGCGCCGGACTGATGCCGGGGCGGTCGGGACGTTCACGGCCAGGGCCGGCGCGAAGACGTGCGTGTTGGACGTCGCCGCGACGCCGATTGCCTCCGGAGCCGTCGACGGCGAGCCCGTGGAGCCGAAGCCGAAGTCGTCGCGGTCGTTTCCGGCGGAGGCGACCACGACCACGCCGGCGCGCGTGACGTTGGCCACCGTCTCGATCATCGCGTCGGTGCGGGGATCGATGGCGGGGGAGCCGCCCGAGTAGTTGATGACGTCCATCCCGTCCTTCACGGCCTGCTCGAATGCCGCGACGGTCTGTCCCGTCGTCGAGATGTGCCCGGCCGGGGTCGGGACGTTGAAGACGCGGTAGTTGCCGATCCACGCGTTCGGCGCGACGCCGCTCAACCCCGTCGTCGGCGGGTGGTCGCGGCCGCCCGGCGAGCCGATCCCCGCGCGGCCGGCTGCGATTCCTGCGACGTGCGTGCCGTGGAACGAGGCTTGGGGGTCGACCGGAAGCCGGCTCCTGGCGGTTGCTCCGGCCGCGAGGAAGCTCCGCGCCACGATCACCTTCGGTGTCGTGTACGCGCTCTGTCCCTTCGGGAAGCCGGCCGGGTAGGTGAAGCCGCTCGCGTTGAAGGAGGGGTTCGTCTGGTCGATCCCGTCGTCGACGACGCCGACCTTGACGCCGGAGCCGGTCGCTCCGGTCGAGGCGGTGAACGCCGTCGCGCCGATGATGCTCGGGCTCCGGTTCGTCTTCAGGTAGTGGCGGACGCTGGGGTAGACGCGAGCGACCGAGCCGAGCGCGTGCAGCCGCGGAAGGTGGCGCACCGGCAGCTGCACCGTGATCCCGTTGAGGACGACCTGGAACCGGTAGCCGAGCTGCGCGCCGGGGACGGCGGCTCGGATCGCGCGGGCGGCGACAGCCTGCTCGGCCTGAACCCGCGCGAGGTACGCGCGGGAAGACGAGCTCGCGGTGTCGAGCCTGCTCGGGCCGAGCGTGGCGAAGAGGCCCGGGCCCCGCGCGGCTGCGAGCGGCGGCAGGGTCAGCCTTGCGATCACGGTCACTCGCCCGGAGTGCTGCGCCTGCGGTACCCGCAGAGTTCCCTCGCTGACCCGCGGCACGGTGACGTCCCCGAAGGTGCGGTCGACGGGCCGGAGGCCCGCAGACGCCGACGCTGCAAGGGCAAGCGCCGCGATCGGAACGATGAGCACGAGCTGGCGGCGCAAGACCAACAGGGTAGCCACAGCTTAGGATCGTTTTGTGGCCGGGCGGTTCGAAGGCAAACGCGGGCTCGTGACCGGGGTCGCGAACAAGCGCTCGATCGCCTGGGCGATCGGCCGGCGCCTTGCCGACGAGGGCGCCCAGCTCGCCTTCACGTACCAGGGCGAGCGGATCGAGAAGAACGTCAGAGAGCTCGCCGACACTGTTGGGAGTCCACTGATCACCTCATGCGACGTCCGGGCCGACGACGACGTGGAGCGCGTCATGCGCGAGGTGGGGGAGGCCTTCGACGGCGGGCTCGACCTCCTGGTGCACTCGGTCGCCTTCGCGGCGGCGGAGGATCTCGAGGGCCGCTTCACGGACACGCCCCGCGACCGCTTCTGGATGGCGCTCGACGTCAGCGCCTATTCGCTGGTCGCCCTTGCGCGCGCGGCGGAGCCGCTGATGGAGGCGTCGGGCGGCGGCTCGATCCTGACCATGACCTACCTCGGCGGGCAGCGCGCGGTGCCCCACTACAACGTCATGGGCGTGGCCAAGTCCGCGCTGGACTCGTCCGTCCAGTACCTCGCCTGGGACCTCGGGCAGAAGAACATCCGCGTGAACGCCGTCTCCGCCGGGCCGGTCCGGACGCTCGCCGCCCGTTCGATCGCCGGTTTCCCGACCATGGAGTCGATCGTCGAGGAGCGCTCGCCGCTCCACCGGCCGATCGACTCGGACGATGTGGGCGCCGCGGCCGCCTACCTGCTGTCGGACGAGGCCGACAACGTCACGGCGACGACGCTGTACGTGGACAGCGGGTACCACTCGATGGGCATGTAGCTCGCCGCTAGCGGCGGCCGAGCACGAGCATCAGCAGCAGCAGCTCGACGCCGGCGCGGCGGCGGCGGGCGCGAAAGCGGCTGAGGATCGTCGTCACACGGTGATCCTCGGTCGAACGGCTCGCCGACTTGAGCCGGCCGGACCGATCAGTTCTCCTAATCGCCGCGAACCGGGCACGCGACTCGGCGCGTACCGCCTCTCGGAGAGAACTCGAGAGGGAGGCACCGATGAACGCCCTGCGCTTGTCCGTCCTATTCGCACTGACCCTTACGCTGGCGGTTCCCGGCATCGCGGCCGGGAAGAGGAAGCCGCCGCCGCCACCGCCACCTCCGCCTGACTCGGCCGCCGATTGCACATTCGTCGTCGAGCCTTCGATCGACGACTACATCGTGCTCGCGACTCTGCTCGTCGGCGTCCGCTGCGACACGACGAAGCAGCGGATCGACGCGACTGCTACCGGGTTCACGAGGGACGGCGTCAGCCTGCCACTGCTTCCGGTCGGCGCGGAGCGCCGCACGTGCCTGAACGCGAATGCGTGCTTCGTCGGCATCGACCTGTTCTCGTACGACAACCATCCGGTCGCCTTCCCGGGTGATCAGCTGTACTGCGCCACCGGCTTCGGCGTCGTCGGCGGTCGGGTCGTCGGGCCGGGCTCCGGCTGCGAGCACGACGCGAGAATCTGAGTCAGCGCCGTCCGCCGAAGATCCAGCGGTGGATCTCGACGTGCTCGTAGAGCCCTGCCTGCGGCGCAAGCAGGTCCTCCACGGCGCCGCGGGCGAGGTCGAGCGCGAAGGTGTCGCCGACCCACGCCGAGCCGTCCTCCGACAGGAGGGGCCCGCACACGATCAGGTGATCCGCGTACTCGTGCGCGGTCCAGTCGACTCCGACGCCCACTCCCGGCGCGCCGTGGGCGATTACCAAGAAGCGGTCGTCCTGCTCGCCGCCGCCGTACTCCCACATCGTGCGGCCGAGCAGGTTCCGCCAGCGCCTCACCATCACCTCGGCGTACACCCCGGCCTTGTAGTTGGGCTCCTCGAACGCGAACACCCTCGCCGCCTCCGCATCGGGCAGGTCGACGATGTGCAGGCTGCCCGTCGCTGTGACGCCGTCGCCGGCGAGCGTCGGGCCGCGGGCGATCATCCCCTCGGCGTAGTCGTCCATGAACGACCAGTGGGCCTCGAGGAGCTCCATCCGCAACTCGGCCGTGCCCGGCTTGTCGCGGCAGTAGAAGAAGTACTCCAAGCTCAGCCTGGCCGGTCGAACTCGGCCCGCGCGAGCTCCGCGGGCTCCCGCGCGTCGCAGCCGTTCAGGTGGTCGTTCACGAGCCCCATCGCCTGCATGAACGCGTAGACGGTCGTCGGGCCGACGAACCGCCAGCCGCGCTTCTTCAGGTCCTTCGCGAGCGCCTTCGACTCCGGGGTCTGCGACAGCTCGAGGAGCACGTCCCACGTGAACCGCTTCGGGCGGGAGGCCGGATCCGGCTCGAAGCGCCAGACGTAGGCGGCGAGCGAGCCCTCCTCGTCCACGAGCTCGACCGCCCGCTGGGCATTGTTGATCGCCGCTTCGATCTTGCCGCGGTGGCGGACGATGCCTGCGTCTTGCAGCAGCCGCTCGACGTCCTTCTCGCCGAAGCGCGCGACTCGCACGAAGTCGAAGCCGGCGAAGGCCTGGCGGAAGTTCTCGCGCTTCCGAAGGATCGTCAGCCACGACAGGCCGGACTGGAAGCCCTCGAGGACGAGCTTCTCGAACAGGCGGCGGTCGTCGTCGACCGGAAAGCCCCACTCGGCGTCGTGGTACGCCTGGTACTCGGGCGGCGAGGAGCCCCAGAAGCAGCGGGTGACGCCGTCATCGCCCCGGACGAGTCGGTCGTCGCTCACGTATAGCTCTCGAGCTCCACGGCCTACCAGGCTACGGGGATGTAGGCCTCGTAGAGCGCGACCGGCCCGTCGCGGGCGAGCAGCCGTCCGGCGACGCCACACTGCGGGCGGCCGTGGACGGCGAGGTACCGCACGCCGAGCTCGGCCAGGTGACGCACGTCGGCGCACGGCTGGAGCTCCCGCAGGACGCGAGCCGCCTCGGTCGGCGCGACCGTCGAGTACCCGGCGGGCCGCTCGCGCGGCGCCTGCATCGCGTAGTAGAGGTAGACGCTCGCCTCCTGGCGGTCGGGCGCGTGGACCGGCATCTCGAGCAGGCGCCCGCCCTCCTCTCGCCGAAGCGCCGCGTAGGCGCGGTTCCCCTCGTCCGCCGCAGTGGGCCGGTAGGCCGTGACTCCGGCGCGCAGGTCGATCGCCACGAGCGCGAGCGTCGCGACCGCGGCGGCGCCGAGGGCCTTGTGTTCCATGTGACGAGCCAGCTCCGCGAGCCCGAACGCGGCGAGGCCGGCGATCGCGAGGCAGGCGATCGGCATCAGCCTCCCGGGAACCCTTGTGGTCCCCAGACCCGGCAACGTCTCCCACGCCGTCTCGTACCCGGGGAGATTGGCTCCCAGCGCGAGCAGACAGACGACGAGAGCGGAACAGGCGAGAAAAACGGTCGTCCTCGTCACATGGAACACAAGCCCGACGAGCGCCAGGAGCGGGACGAGCCAGCCGACGAAGACGAACGACTCGAGGCCGTGGCGCGGATCCCGGGAGACGAAATCCGCGAGGTCGGCCGAGTAGCGCTCGACCTGCGCGAACGAGCGCGAGGACCCGATCGAGCCGCGGATCGACAGTGCCCACACGAGGACACCGGCGCCGATGCCGGCCGCAGCCGCACCTCCGGCCCAGCGCCGGTCCCCGCCCCGCACGAGCGCGTACACGAAGACGAACGGGAGCGCTCCGAGCGCCAGGTGCACCTGCCCCGAGAGCGGAATCGACGCGAGCGCGGCGGCCGTGAGCCAGTACAGGCGCCGCTCCCACGCCCACAGCGAGAGCGGGAGCAGCATCCCGATCCAGGCGAGCAGGTGGCCGGCTCCGCCCTGCACGGCGCGGTACGGCGCGAGCGCGAACACGAGGCCGCCGACGAGCGACGGACCCACGCCGAGCCCGACCGACCGAAGCCAGAGGAACGTCAACCCGCCGGCTCCGAGGTAGCCGAGCAGCACGAAGAGGTTCCAGGCGACGACCGCCCCGAACAGCCCTTTCAGCGGCCCGAAGACGACGCCGAACGGCCAGCCGGCGAAGTTGATGCGCGGCTCGACCTCCGGCTGGAAGCTGTACGGATCGAGCCACGGCGCCGCACCACGGGCGAGCTGGTGGCCCGGGAGCCACAGCTGCCACACGGTCTGGAGATGGTCGCCGGGAGCCGCCGAGCCGGGCAACCCCTCCAACCCCTCGGCGAGGAAGTCCGACCGTGAGTCCCGCAGCGCCGGCCAGGTCGAGACGACGCCGGCGGCGAGATAGACGGCTAGGACGAGCCCGACAAGGCCCGCGCGGCCGCGAGCAGCTCGTCCATGTCTGGAACGTCGCCGTCCTCGTAGGCCCATGCGCCGCGGACCGTACCGCCGGTATCGACGAGGAACGCGGACCGTTGTGCGACGTCGTGCATCCCCCGGTACTCCCGTGCGATCCCGAAGCCGCGCACGGCGTCCCCGTTCCAGTCGGAGAGCAGCGGGAAGTTCAGGTCGAGCGCCTGGATCCAGGCGACGTGCGACCAGGCCGAATCGCGCGAGGCCGCCATGACCCGCACGCCCGCGTCCTCGAACTCCTTGCTCCTGTCACGCAGGAGCTCCATCTCGTTCGTTCAGGTGCCCGACCAGTCGAAGAGGTAGAAGAGGACGAGGATCGCGCCCTCGGACACCAGGTCGTGCAGCGAGACGCCCTCGCGCGGCGCGAGCCACACGTCCACGTCGGGGATCCGGTCGCCGGCGGCGAGCACCGCCGGAGCCTACTCGGCGCAGCACCAGCCTTCGATCCGAGGAAACGGCCCGACGCCGGTGCCGCCCGGGTCGAACTGCAGCGCGAGGCTGGAGACCGCCGTGACCTTCTCGACGGCCGTCGAGCGGATGAAGAGCCACTGGTCGGCGCTCTGCCAGCCGAGGAGCAGCCAGCGGCCGCCCGGCGACCACGCGACGTCGCTGAACCGGCCGCGGCCGTTGAAGACGGGCGTCTGACGGCGGATGCTGTCCCCATCGAGGACGACGAGCTCGCTCGTCTCGCCGTCCGCTGCTCGCTGCCGGCGGATCAGCGCGATGCGATGGTCGTCAGGCGCGAAGGCGGCGTCCGCGATTGCGCCGGGGAGGGCGAGCGACTGAAGGCGGCGGCCCGACTCGTCGTAGACGGTGACGGCGAACCGGCTCGCCGAGAGGGGAACTGCCGCGAGGAGCCTTCGTCCGTCCGCGGACCATTCGAGCTGCGTCGGCGTCGAACGTACCCGGGCGGTCCAGAGCGTTTCGCCCGTGTCGGTCTCCCGAACCGTCAGTACCCCGGCGGAATTCACGTACGCGAGCACGTGCTGCTCGACGGGCCGCCAGGCGGGCGCGACGTCGGCGGCGCCGTCCAGGCGACGGTCGCCGGTCTTGTCGCCCGCGACGATCCGCAGGTTCGATCCGCTCAGGTACGCGATTCGGAAGCCGCTCGGCGACCAGCGAGCGTCGTGGACGCGAGGCCGGGCCAACGTCCACCGGACCTCGCCCGTAGGTCGAATGGCGGCGAGCTGGCTGCGGTTCGAGGCGACGACGTGCAGTCCGCGCGGGGACCACGACGCCTCGTCGTAGTCACCGAGCCGCCGCTTGGAGCCGTCGGCGTCGACGACCCAGACTCCACGCGGCGCGGTCACGAGGACGCGTCCCGCGGCCGGCACGGAGAAGAGCGCCGGCCGCGCTTGCGGCACTCCCGTCACCTTCTCGGTCCCGATCGCGTCACGGACGTCCGAGATCACCGCGCGGCCGGGCGGGCTCAGGACGGCGGCGAGGATCGCGATTGCGGCGGCGGCCGCAACCAAAGCTCGCGAGTGCCGCCGCGGCCACGGCGTCGGCTCCCGCTCGTCGAACGCGGCGCGAGCGAGGAGCCACGAGCGGCGCTGGGCTCCCAGCTCGTCGGGCGGCTGGATGCCGAGCAGCGCACGGCGGAGATCGCGCTCGTTCACAGCGTGTCCTCGTCGACCTCGAGCCGGTCCGCGAGCTGGTCGAGGCCGCGGCGGAGCCGGGAATTGACGGTGCCGCGCGGCAGATCGAGCATCCGCGCGATCTCGCCGGGCGAGTACTCGAGCAGGTGCCTGAGGACGATCACGGCGCGGTGTTCCGGCGAAAGCTCGCCGAGCGCCGCCAGCACGGGCTGCGAGTAGGGCGCTCCCTCCCCGAGCCCGTCGGACGCCGCGAGCTCGAGCGCGGGCTCGCCGACCTCGGCCCGCAGCGACCTGGCCCGCGCCCAGTCGATCGCGCGGTTGACGACGATGCGGTGGAGCCAGGGCCCGAACGGACGGCGGCGGTCGAACCGGTCGAGCGTCCGGAGCGCTGCAAGGAACGCCTCCTGCGCGATGTCCTCGGCCGCGGAGCCGTCGTGAACGACCAGGAACGCAGCCCGATAGGCGCGCGGCCAGTGCTCCCGGAACAGGGCTTCGAGGTCCGGCAGCGATCCCGCCTGGGCACCGGCGATCCAGGCGCGCTCGTCGGCTCGCAGGCCCGCCATGGCGCGGTCCTTGTACGAACGCTGGCGCCGCGGAGGTCCATCGTCCGGTCTACGAGCCTCGGATGGCGAGAGGTCCCGAGCCATAGTCCTACTCTGATGCTTCGACGCGGAACGGGCGATGCCCGTCTCGCGGGCTAGATGTCCTCCGTCGCCTCCGCGATCTCCCTGACGACTTCCACGATGTCCCGGTTCGCGTTGTAGACCCGCAGCTGACGGTCGGAGCCGTTGCCCCTGCTCAGGATCTCGCGGATGCCTTCCAGCTCGCTGTCGGAGCCGAGCTCCTTGGCGTGCGGCTCGAGCTCCTCCAGGCGACGGCGGACGATCTGCGCGACGGCGATGCGGTTTCGCGCGCCGGTCGTGAGGTCCATGATCGGCGCCTCGAGGCCGTAGCGCACCGACAGCCACTTGTTCTCCGTGGTCAGGATCCGGTGGTAGCCGGGGATGCCGCCCTCCTGTTCCGCGAGCTCGCAGTAGTGCTTTACGAGCGCCTGGCAGAACGCCGCGATGGCGACGGCGTCCTCGACGCGGGTGACGCAGTCGCAGATCCGGATCTCCACCGTGCCGAGCCTCGGGTGGGGCCGGATGTCCCACCAGATGTGCGTGTAGTCGGCGATGCAGCCGGTCTTCTCGAGCTGGCCGATGACCTCCGCGTAATCCTCGTAGTCGCGGAAGCGCGGCGGCGGGCCGGAGCGGGGGAAGGCCGCAAAGATCGGCTGGCGCGTCGAGGCGAGCCCGGTCGGCTCGCCTCGCCAGAACGGTGAGCTCGCCGAGAGCGCCATCAGCAGCGGCAGGTCGACGAGCAGCCCGTTGACGACGTGGATCGCCTTGTCCGGATCGTCCACGGCCACGTGGACGTGCAGCCCGAAGATCAGCTCGCGGCGGGCCACGTACTGCATCTGGTCGACGAGCGCGCGGTAGCGGTCGCGCGCGGTGATCCGCTGGCGCTCGAAGAGGCTGAACGGGTGCGTCCCGGCGGAGCCCATGCGCAGGCCGTTCTCGCCCGCGATCTGCTTCACGGCCGCGCGGAGCCGTCGGAGCTCGCGGTCGGCCTCCCCGGCGGTTCGGCACACCGGCGTCGCGACCTCGAGCGTGGACTGCATCAGCTCCGGCTTCATCCGCGCCTCGTCCTCGTGGCCGACGAACGCGGCCAGCACGGTGTCGATCCGCTGGACGAGGTCGAAGCTCTCGCCGTCGAGCAGCATGTACTCCTCCTCGACGCCGAGCGTGTACGGATCGCCCTGGCCGAACTTGTGGTCGAGCACGCTGCCGCCGGCGGCGAACCCCTCCACACCCGTGATCGATGCGGGCCAGGCCTGCTTCATGGCGGCTCAGTCTGACAGGACGGCGACCACGTCCAACTCGAGGAGCCAGCGCGGATCCACCAGCCCGGCGATGACGACGGTGGTGTTGACCGGGCGGATCTCCCGGAAGACCTCGCCGTGCGCCCTCGCCATCTCGTCGAAGGCCGACGCGTCGGTCAGATAGACGCACGTGCGGACGACGTCCTCGAGCCCGGCTCCGGCCCGCTCGAGCGCGCCGGCAACGATCTCCAGGCAAAGGCGGGTCTGCTCGTACGCACCTTCCGGCGGTGCGGCACCGTCCGCCGGGATCGGGGCGGTTCCGGCCACGTAGACGTGGTCGCCCGCGACGACCGCGCGCGAGTAGCCCATGAGCGACTCATAGGGCGAGTGGCCCGCGATGCGTCGATGCGCCACGGGCCTAGTATCCGCCGCCGTGAACGCGCTGCGCCAGGTGGACGAGTGGCCCGCCGAGAACGCTGCCGCCGGCGTCGTGTCGTCTGGGGAGGTGGTCGCGACGCACGGGGATGCGGGCCGCCGGTTCCGCTGGGCATCGGTCACGAAGCCCGCGACGGCCCTCGCCGTGCTGGTCGCGGCCGAGGAGGGCACGGTCGACCTGGACGAAGCGGCCGGCCCGCCGGGCTCGACGGTTCGCCACCTGCTCGCGCATACGTCGGGCCTCCCCTTCGAGGGAACGGAGCCGATCGCGAAGCCCGGCACGCGGCGGATCTACTCGAACGCGGGCTTCGAGGCGCTCGCCGGCTTCGTCGAGCAGCGGGCCGAGATGCCGTTCGCCGACTACCTGCGGGCAGCCGTCTTCGAGCCGCTCGGGATGAGTGCCGCGCTGGAAGGCTCGGCCGGGGCCGGTGTCCACGGGACGCTGGACGGCGCCCTCCGGCTCGCGCGGGAGCTGCTCGCGCCGACGCTCGTCGCGCAAGAGACGCTGGACGAGGCGACCACCGTCCAGTTCCCGGGCCTCGGCGGCGTGATCCCCGGGATCGGGCGCTTCGACCCGAACGACTGGGGCCTCGGCTTCGAGCTCCGCGACCGCAAGCCGGGCCACTGGACAGGCACGCGGGCGTCGGAGCGGACGTTCGGCCACTTCGGCGGCAGCGGCACGTTCCTCTGGGTCGATCCGGAGCGGCAGCTCGCTCTGGCCGCGCTCACCGATCTCGACTTCGGCGACTGGGCGCTCGAAGCGTGGCCGCGCCTGAGCGATTCAGTGATCGACGAGCTGGGGTCAGACCCCAGCGCCAAAGAGTGACGATTTTGTACCGACTTCGAACGGCGCTTGGCGCAACCAAGCCGTTTCGCGGCGCGGTCAGCGCACTTTCGGGCACCCGGTGGGGACAAACCTTCGCGTGACTCGTGTCGGGGTCTGACCCCACCCCGGTGGTGGCTGCTAGCGGCGCACGCGGAGGGTGGCGCGCATGCCGCGCGACCGGTGGTCGCTGACGGCGCACCAGAGCCGGTAGCGGCCGGGGCGGAGCCGGATCGACAGCGTGGCCCGCTCGCCCGGGAGGATCCTCTTCACGCGAAACGTCTTCGTCCCGCCGACGCGGCGAACGAAGAGATCGTGCTCGTCCTCGCCGTAGTTCACGAGCTCGATCAGCGCCGGCCCCTGCCGGACCGTGAGCCGCGAGAGCCGGTACTCGAACTCGAGCGCCGTCACCTGCACGCGGGCAGGCGCGCGGGCCGCCGAGCACCGGGTGCGCGGCAGCGACGAGCGCCGCGAGCGTCAGACCGAGAAGCGCGAGGCGTCTCACTTGACGAGCTGGAGCCTGCGGTACGCCCGTGCGTTCGGGATCGCGCCGGCGGCGTCGAAGTCGAACCACTGCTCGAGGAGCGAGCTGTAGACGCTCCGGAAGTCCACGGTGGCCTTCAGGTTCCCTTCCCGGTCGAGCGCCTGGCCCAGCCGCGGCAGCTCGCCGATCATCTGGCCGCGGACGCGGGTGCCCATCAGCATCGCGACGCCGGCGGCGCCGTGGTCGGTTCCGCGCGAGCCGTTCTCCTCGGCGCGGCGGCCGAACTCCGACCAGACGAGCGTGATCACCCGGTCGGCGAGACCGCGGGCCTCGAGGTCTCGCTGGAACGCGAGCAGGCTCTCGCCGGTCAGCTTCAGCCCCTGCGCGAGCGCCTCCGCCTGGTCGTCGTGCGTGTCGTACATCCCGTACGCGCGCAGGGCGACGCAGCGGAGCGGAAGCCCGGCGCCGAGCATCGCCGCCAGCCCGGCCAGGCGCGACGGAAAACTGCTGCGGTGCTTGGGGTAGACGACGGGGCTCGTGATCCCGGTGCCGTTGAACGGCGCCAGCTGCTGGCGGAGCCGCTGCGCCTGCGTCGCGATCCCGCTGACGGAGGCGAGGGCCTTGTCGCCGGCTCCGCGGGCACGGCCGAGCGGCGCGAGCGTCTCGAGCATCTCGCGCTCGACCTCGCCCCAGACGCCCGGAGCCCAGAAGCGGTAGCTGTCAGCGCCGCGCAGCGCCGCCACCGGCGCCTTGCGGGTCGCGAGCGGCGGCGCGAGCTCGCCGTCGAGGCTGAGGCCCTGCAGCGGGTTGTCGGCCCGTCCCGCCCGGTCGAGATAGCGGCCCATCCAGCCCGTGCGCAGCCCGGGATTCGTCGCGCCGACCTCCCAGTAGTGGCGCGAGGTGAAGTGGGACTGGTCCGCATCCGTGTAGCCGACGGTGGGGAGGACGGTGAGCTTGCCCTCGAGGTGGAGCGTCCTGAGCGCGACCGCCTCGGGGTGCCAGCGCAGACCGGGATCCTCGGTGAAGACGAGCCCGGAGTCCGGCAATGCGAGCCGCGGCCGCAGCCGCCGGTAGTCCGGATCGGCGACGGGAGCAAGCAGTGAGAGCGAGTCCGCGCCGCCGTCGAGGAAGACGCTGACGAGCACCGGCTGGGCCGGTGCCGCCTCGGCCGCCTCGAGGATCCCGTCCTCGAAGCCGGGCAGTGCGAACGACCCGGCGCCGTACACGGCGAGCGCAAGCCCTGCCGAGCGGAGCATGAAGTCGCGGCGGTCGAGGCCGGTCCCTGCCGGCATCGGCATCCCCTGCTCGATCGCCGGCAGGCCCGAGCCCGCCTCGGCGACGGCACGGCGGAGGAGCGAGGAACGGGAGAACTCGTTGCAGCAGCGGCTCATGAGGTCTGGAGGTCGGGGGAGACGGCGATCAGCTGGCGGAGGGAGTTCTCGACCAGCGTCGGGTAGCTCCGCCGCTTCCAGTTCTGGTTGGCGGTCCCGAGCGCGCGGTGCGGTGTAGCCGCGGAGGACGCGGCGCGTGCCCGGCGAGAGCGGCGGGTTGCCCCAGAAGCCGAGCGCGCGGTCGAGGAGCTTGTCCGCGTCGAACGGTGCCTGCACCTTGTTCGGGTCGAGCTGGGCCGTGCGGGTGACCCGCCCGGCGATGTCCCACCGGGCCAGGTAGGTCGCCGTGTCGAGCCAGCGGTCGTCGTTCCAGCCCGACACGTTCGGCGGGTAGAAGAGCTGCTGGCCCGCGTTCGCGCAGAGCCATGTCCACGACTCCGTGTCGACTCCGCGACCCGGCGGCGCGCAGAAGCCCAGCGGTGTAGACGACCGGCGGCTTCACCATCCGCGGGCCGTCGTAGAGGTGCGGGTGCTTGAGGATCGCTCGGACGACGGGTCGGGCCGTGTAGCCGCTTCGAACGTACAGCCGCTCCAGGCTGCGGCGGGTCGAGGCCGGCGGCGCCGTCGGGATGAAGTAGCCCCACAGCTTCGAGACGAAGAACGACGGGTGCCGCGGATGCTTGACACAGAGCTCCACGGCGTCGCGCCAGTCGAACCGCCCGCGGCGGCCGAAGATGCGCTTCGAGCCGAGGTCGTGCCGCTCCCGGTCGAACCGGAAGCGCGTCGGCCCCACGCCTTCGCGCCAGTCGTTCCGGAACCCCGTGAGCGCGCGGGCCTGCTCGCGGACGTCCCGCTCGCTGTAGCCGCGCCCGGCGCCGAGCGTGAAGAGCTCCATCAGCTCGCGGGCGTAGTTCTCGTTCGGCGACCACTTCGTGTTGTCGGTCCCCGACAGCCAGAGCAGCATCGCGGGGTCGCGCGTGACTGCCGTCGTCAGCTGCCGGAAGGACCCGAGCCAGTAGCGCCGGAAGAGCGCGTTCTGCCGGAGCATGAGGCCCTGCGACCCGACGCCCTCGTTCGAGGTCGCGAACCAGTCGTGCCAGACGAGCGTCATCCGCTCCATCAGCGGCCGGTTGCCGCGGACCATGCGGTCGAGCCACCAGAGATGGTCGTGGCCCCACGCGTCGCGCGGTGCGAGCGGCCGGCCCTTCTCGTCCTTCGGGCGTGGCCCGACGAAGCGCTGGCGGCCCGGCGCGGTCAGGGCAAGGACGGACTCGTTCAGGCCCTTCCGGGCGAGGGCCTCGGCCTGTCCGCGGCGCGGCCCGAAACCGGCACGCCAGAGCAGGCGTTCGGCCTCTTCCGGGCCGAATTTGCCCCGGTAGACGGGAATCTTTGCGGCGGCTGACGGCAAAACTCTCCTGACCCCTTCGGGGTCAGATCGACCGTCCCTTGAGCGTACCGATCCCTCGAACGAGGGATACCCGTTTCAAGTCAGACGGCCTGGCGAACCGATTCGAGCGGGATGGAGATCGCCGGCCTCGGAATCGCGATGATCGCGATCAGCGTCTCCCTCCTGGTCTGGGCCTTCCCGAACCTCCCGCGCCGCTAGTCGCTAGACCGCAGCCGGGCGCTCAGCCAAAGTTCCCCGGGTGACCACCGGTCGTTGGCGTCTTCGCGTTGCCCTCTTCCTCGCCGTCGGGCTCGGCGCGACCGGACTCTGGCTGGTCGCCTACGGCGCGAGCGTCTTCGACGATCTCGACCTCGACACCGTCGACGCGCGCTTCTCGGTGCGCGGCGAGCAGTCGCCGCCGGCGGATCTCGCCGTCGTGAAGATCGACGACGTCACCTTCGACGAGCTGAACCTGCAGTGGCCGTTTCCGCGCTCGAATCACGGCCGGGTGATCACGCGGCTGAAAGAGGACGGCGCGAAGGTGATCGCGTACGACGTCCAGTTCAGCGAGCCCTCGCAGGACGCAGAGCAGGACAACGCCCTCATGGACGCGACCCGCGCGGCCGGCAACGTGGTCTTCGCGACCACCGAGGTGGGCGAGGAGGGCGAGCCGAACTTCCTCGGCGGCGCGGAAGGCGTCGAGTACGCGCGCACGAGCGTCGGGAACGGGAACTTCGACGACGACGCCGGCGGGATCATCCGCCGGGTCCCGTTCGAGCTCGACCAGCTGAAGAGCTTCGCGGTCGTGACCGCCGAGCGGGCGACCGGGAAAGCCGTCGAGCCGTTCTCGGGCGAGAACCGCCTCGTGGACTACCAGCGGCCCGGTGGGCACGATCCCGTCGGTCTCGTTCTCCAGCGTGCTCGACGGGAAGTTCGAGCCGGGCCTTTTCCGGGACAAGATCGTGGTCGTCGGGCCCTGGGCGCCGTCACTGCAGGACGTCCACCCGGTCTCGTTCGGCGACGACCTGATGCCCGGGCCGGAGATCCAGGCGAACGCGGTCGCGACGATCCTGGACGGCCTGCCGCTCGGGAAGGCGCCCGGCTGGCTCGATCTCACCCTGATCCTCGTGCTCGGGCTGCTGCCGGCGCTGACCGGCATCCGGCTCTCGCTACGCGGGACTCTGTTCCTCGCGATCGCCGTGGCGGCCGGGTTTCTCATCGCGACTCAGCTGGCGTTCAACGCCGGGCTCGTGGTCTCGTTCGTCTACCCGTTCGGCGCGCTCGTTGTCTCGTCCGTCGGGTCGGTCGGCGCGCACTACCTCCTCGCCGCCTTCGAGCGCGAGCGCGTCCGGGATGTCTTCAGCCGCTTCGTGCCCGCGGCGGTCGTCGACGACGTCCTCAAGCGGACGGACGGCGACCTGCGCCTCGGCGGCGTGACGATGGAGGCGACCGTGATGTTCACCGACCTCCGCGGCTTCACGTCCGTGTCCGAGGCACTGCCGGCCGCCGAGGTCGTGCAGATCGTCAACCACTACCTCGATGAGATGACGAAGGCGATCCACGCGCACGGAGGCACGCTCGTTTCGTACGAGGGCGACGGGATCATGGCCGTCTTCGGCGCGCCGATCGAACAGGCCGATCACGCGGACCGCGCGATCGCGACCGCGCGCGACATGCTCGAGACGCGGCTGCCGAGCTTCAACCAGTGGCTCGAAGAGCGGGAGATCGCGAGCGGCTTCTACATGGGGATCGGGCTGAACAGCGGCGATGTCGTCTCGGGAAATGTCGGCTCGGCGACCCGGATGGAGTACACGGCGCTGGGCGACACCACCAACACGGCGGCCCGCCTCCAGGGCATGACGAAGGGCACGCCGCATTCCGTGTTCATCTCCGACACGACCGTGCAGCTCCTCCAGCAGGAGCTGACCGACCTGGTCTTCGTGGACGAGATGGAGGTGCGCGGACGGCAGGCGAAGGTGAAGCTCTGGTCGCTGCCAGTCGGCGTGAAGACGACCTAGGACTCGGCGAAGAGCGGCCGGATCAGCTCGTCGAACGTCTCACGGTCGCAGCTTGCGACCGTCGAGAGCGTCATCGGCGAGACCGAGGCGGTCCGCGGGAGGTCCATCGTCAGCGCGACCTCCCCGAAGTAGTCGCCCGGCTTGAGGATCCGGCGGAGGCCACGCTCGTTCTGGGTCACCGAGAGGAGCCCGTTCAGGACGACGTAGAAGCGGTCGCCGTCGTCGCCCTCGCGGAGGAGCGGCTGCCCCGGGCCGACCTCCTCGCGCCGCATGCGGTGGGCGAGCCGCGTCAGCTGCTCGCCCGGAAGCTCCGCCAGGAGGCCGATCCGCGACAGTTCGGTCACGGAGGCCGGAACGTGCCTCACGAGTCGGGGTCGTCCTCGCCGGGGAGGTCGTCGTCCTCGTGGCCGGGGCCCTCGGCCGCCTGGGACTCCGGCAGCTGCTCGGTCGCCTGCTCCTGCTCCTCGGGTGTGGGTGCTGGGTCCTCGTGCACGGCCCTATTGTTGCGATCCGTGGGAGAGCTCGACGCCTGGAGGCGCTGTCCGGTCTGCGCGGCGACGCTTCGGCACGAGCAGGGCCGCGTCGAGTGCCCCGAATGCGGCTTCGTCCACTACGCGAACCCGAAGCCGACCGCTTCCGCGCTCGTGGTCGAAAATGGGCGCGTGATGTTCGCCAGGCGCGCGCTCGACCCGTCCGCCGGCAAGCTCGATCTCCCCGGCGGCTTCGTCGAGGAGGGGGAGGACCCGCTGGACGCCCTCCACCGCGAGCTGCGCGAGGAGGCGGGGATCGGCCTGCGCGACACCGAGTTCGTAGGAGCGTTCATGGACTGGTACCGCCTCGAGTCGCGCGAGGTCTCGACGCTGAACCTCTACTGGAGCGCGCGGATCGCCGACGGGGTGCCGACGCCGGACGACGACGTCCTGGACTTCGTCTTCATCAAGCCGGACGAGATTCCGTGGGACGACGTGGCGTTTCCGCACATCCCCGACGTGATCTCAGCCTGGCGCGGCCGGCAGCAGGACGCGTAGCGCGAGCGGCTCGATCGAGAACTCGAGCGGCGTCTCGAACTCGGCGGGCTCGCCGTCGACGGCCGCTTTGATCCGGTGGCGCGCCGCGTCGATCGTCAAGGATTCCGTGGCGCGCTCCTCCCACTCGGAGAACCGCCAGCCGGTTGCGAGGTAGAGGTGGAGCCGGCCTTCGTCGACGCGCTCCCGCTCGCCGATCGACAGGAGCTCGAGCTTGTAGTCGTTGTTCGACACGAGGGCGACGCTCGCCTCGACCGGCTCGCCGTCGATCGTCAGGCCGAGCGGCTCGCGGTTGGTGATGGTCAGCAGGAGCGCGCGCAGCCGCGCGAAGGCGTCGCGACGCTTGCGGTGGTGCTCGCGCCGGTGGACGAGGGTCGCGTAGTGGCCGAGGCTGACGTTGTTGAGGAAGGCGTCCCCGGCGATCCGGCCGACGTCGATGCGCCGCTCGCGTCCCCCGAACGCCGCCAGCGCGCCGATCGGGTCGTCGCGGTCGAGGCCGATGTCGCGCGCGAAGTGGTTGCGCGTCCCGAACGGGACGCAGACGAACGGCAGGTCACGCTCGATCGCCACCTCGGCGATCTGGGCGAGCGACCCGTCGCCGCCGGCCATCCCGAGCGCGTCCGCGTCGGCTTCCCGGGCAAGCTCGGCGGCGTCGTCCTCGTCGCCGAGGACGCGCACAGCGATACCGCGCTCCTCGGCGGCGGCGACAAGTTCATCGGCGCTCGGAGAGCCGTCTCCCGAGCGCGGATTGATCAGGAGAAAGCCGGTTACCCGGTGCCGTTCTCGGAGAGACCGAGCTGGCGCTCGAGCGCGCCCTTGGGCTGGGCGCCGAGCGCTGCGGCCGCGGGCTCGCCGTCCTTGAAGAGCACCATGGTCGGGATCGACGCAATGCCGTAGCGCTGGGCGATCGCGGGCTGCTCGTCGATGTTGATCTTCACGAGCTTCAGCTCGCCCTGCCGCTCCTCGACGATCTTGTCCAGGATCGGCGAGACCATGTGGCACGGCTGGCACCACTCGGCCCAGAAGTCCACGAGGACCGGGGTGTCGGAGGAGAGCACTTCCTGGTCGAACGTCTCCTCGGTTACGGCCTGTGCGTCTGACATCAAAGAATTCCTTTCGGGTTCAAGGGTTCGGGAAGGGTAACGCGCGTCCCGGCTGGGCTGTTCCCCCATTCGTAGAATCGAACGCATGGCAGAAGCCGAAGCCGTCTTCTCACAGCTGCCCGACAAGCCCGACCACCCAGCCCTCGAGCAGGAGGTCCTCGCGTGGTGGGACGAGGAGCGGATCTTCGACCGCCTGCGCGAGCAGAACGCCGGCGGCGAGAAGTGGAGCTTCATCGACGGTCCCATCACCGCAAACAACCCGATGGGCGTCCACCACGCCTGGGGCCGGACGCTCAAGGACGTCTTCCAGCGCTACAAGGCGCTCCGAGGCTTCGACCAGCGGTACCAGAACGGCTTCGACTGCCAGGGACTTCACGTCGAGGTCGAAGTCGAGCGGTCGCTGGGACTGAACTCGAAGCGCGACATCGAGCAGTACGGCCTCGCCGAGTTCGCCGACCGGTGCATCGAGCGGGTGGCGCAGTTCGCGGCGCTCATCGCCGACCAGTCTCGGCGGCTCGGGATGTGGATGGACTGGCCGAACAGCTACTACACGTTCTCGGACGCGAACATCGAGTACATCTGGCGGTTCCTCAAGACGACCCATGAGCGCGGCTGGCTGTACAAGGGGCATCGCTCGACGCAGTGGTGCCCGCGCTGCGGAACGTCGCTCTCCCACCACGAGCAGGCCGGCGAGGAGAACTATCGTGAGCTCGACCATCCCTCGCTCTACGTCCGCTTCCCGCTGAGGGGGCGTGACGGCGAGGCGCTGATCGTCTGGACGACGACGCCGTGGACGCTGCCCGCGAATGTCGCCGCGGCCGTGAAGCCGGACGCCGAGTACGGCCTCCGCGAGGGCGGGTGGCGGCTCAAGGAGGACGGTGAATACGAGCGCGTGGTCAAGGGCGAGGAGCTCGTCGGCCTCGAGTACGACGGTCCCTTCGACGATCTGCCGGCGCAGGCAGGAGTCACGCATCGCGTGATCCCGTGGGAAGACGTCTCGCTCACGGAGGGGACGGGGATCGTCCACATCGCGCCGGGAGCGGGAACCGAGGACTTCGAGCTCTCTCGAGCCCACGATCTGCCGGTGCTCGCGCCGATCGACGAGGAAGGGCGGATGGTCTCCGACTACGGGGAGTTCGCGGGTCTCTCGACCGACGAAGTCGAGGAGCCCGTGATCTCGGCGCTTCGTGAGCGCGGCTTGCTGGTCGACGCGGGCCGGATCGTCCATCGCTACCCGATCTGCTGGCGCTGCAAGACGCCGCTCGTCTTCCGCGTCGTCGACGACTGGTTCATCTCCGCCGACGAGATCCG
Source organism: uncultured Actinomycetes bacterium (assembly GCA_963782765.1). Taxonomy (GTDB): domain Bacteria; phylum Actinomycetota; class Thermoleophilia; order Gaiellales; family Gaiellaceae; genus JACDAN01. The sequence goes on along the minus strand of CAWALC010000002.1, from coordinate 774,431 downwards.
GCAACCGCTGATGGATGCCAACGCGACCGTCGAGTGGACGCCGAGCTTCTACTCGAAGCGGATGGACGACTGGCTTCGCAACATGGGCGACTGGAACATCTCGCGCAAGCGCTACTTCGGGCTGCCGCTGCCGTTCTACCCCTGCGACTGCGGGCACCTGAACGTGATCGGATCGCGCGAGGAGCTCGAGGAACGTGCGACGGCGGGCCTCGACCGGCTCCGCGAGCTGCACCGGCCCTGGATCGACGACGTGACCGTGCGCTGTGAGTCGTGTGGTGGAGACGTGAGGCGGATCAGGGAGGTCGGCGACGCCTGGCTCGACGCCGGCATCGTCCCGTACTCGACGCTGGGCTGGCGCAATCCGGAGCGAAGGCCGGAGGGGAGCGCGGCTGGCGCGGCGAGGGGGTTGACCGGTGCCGACCTGCCGGACCACGCGTACTGGGAGCAGTGGTTCCCGGCAGCCTGGGTGTCGGAAAGCCGAGAGCAGATCCGCCTCTGGTTCTACTCGATGTCGTTCATGTCGGTGACGCTCGAGGGCAGGACGCCGTACGAGCGCGTGCTCGCCTACGAGCGTGTGCGGGACGAGACCGGCCGCGAGATGCACAAGTCGACCGGGAACGCGATCGCCGCGGACGAGGCGATCTCGCGGATGGGCGCCGACGTCATGCGCTGGATCTACTCCGAGCAAGTGCCCAGCCAGAACGTCAACTTCGGCTACGGGCCGGCGAACGAGGTCAAGCGGCGGCTGCTGACCTTCTGGAACTCGGTCTCGTTCCTCGTGACGTACGCGAACATCGAGGGATTCCGGCCCGACTGGGGCGCGCGGCCGGCTGCGGAGCGGCCGCTCGACCGCTGGCTCGTCGCGCGGACGGATCAGCTCGTTGCGGAGGCCACCGAGGCGTACGAGCGGTTCTGGACGCCGGGCGTCGTCCGCGCGTGGGAGTCGTTCGTGGACGACCTCTCGAACTGGTACATCCGGCGCTCGCGCCGCCGCTTCTACGGCAACGATCCGGATGCGTTCGCGACGCTCTGGTGGGCGCTGGCACAGGCGGTTCGCGTGATCTCGCCGGTGATGCCGTTCCTCGCCGACCGTCTCTGGCGGGTGCTGGTCGCGGAACCCGTCGAGGGCGCGCCGGCGTCGGTGTTCCTCGCCGGCTGGCCCGAGGCCGAAGAGGTCGACGGATCGCTGCTCGAAGAGGTCACCGAGGCGCGCCGCGTTGTCGGGCTCGGCCACCAGGCGCGCTCGGCTTCGGGCCTGAAGCTGCGCCAGCCGCTACGGCGACTCGTCGTCCAGGGAGCGAGCCTGAACGGCGAGCACGTGGACGAGATCCGCGACGAGCTTCGCGTGAAGGAGGTCGAGCAGGGCGAGGTCGAGGCGCAGGAGCTCGTCGTGAAGCCCAACCTGCCGGTGCTCGGGCCGAAGCTCGGCAAGGACCTCGGCGCTCTGCGCGCGGCCCTCGCGGCCGGCGAGTTCGAGGAGCTCGACGGCGGCCGGTTCCGGGTCGGCGACCGCGAGCTCGAGCCGGACGAGGTGCTCGTCGAGCGGCGCGGCAAGGAGGGGTGGGCGGTCGTGTCCGAGGACGGCGTCACGGTGGCGCTCGATACGCGCCTCGACGCCGAGCTCGAGCTCGAGGCGCGCGTCCTTGACCTCATCCACCGGCTGAACGGCATGCGCAGGGAGGCGGGGCTCGAGCTCACCGATCGGATCGCGGTCACGCTGCCGGCCGACCAGGCGGAGCTGCTCGCGCAGCACGCCGAGTGGATCAAGGACGAAGTGCTCGCAGTCTCGATCGAGGCGAACGGCGGCTTGGCCGAGCCGGAGATCGCGAAGGCCTGACTACAGCCCGGGGCCAAGACCGCCGACAATGTCGGCATGGAAAATCCAGGAGGCGACCGGCGCCGCGGCAAGGACCGGCGAACCGGCGAAGACCGGCGCAGTCAACCTCAGCGTGCGTTCGAGGGCGAGCGGCGCTCCGGCGACGACCGCCGGTCGGGCAAAGATCGCCGCAAGCCGCGCCCCGACACTCACTGACGGGCGAGACCGCTCGAAATCCGGCCTGGGGTCAGACCCCGTCACGACTTCGTGACGGAACCGCCGCGAAAGTGTCAAATCGGTCGCCCTCACCTCGCCGATGCGGGCATGTTCCCGTCATGGCGCGTCCGCCTCGTCTCTTGGCTCACGAGACTCTCTACCACGTCATCGGCCAGGCGACCGGGACGGATCGCCTTTTCGTGTCGAGGGTGGACTACCGGCACTTCCTGAGCATCTTCGAGCGTGTGGTTCTCCGGTTCCGCTGGCGTTGTTTCTCGTATTGCCTGATCGGGACGCACTACCACCTCCTGGTCGAGACGCCTGAGCCGAGCCTGGCGCGAGGAATGCACCGACTCAATGGCGCATACGCTCAAGCCTTCAATCGCCGCCACGAGCGGTCGGGGCATCTCTTCGGCGATCGTTACTACTCCCTACTCGTCGCGGGAGAGGCTCACGCACTCGAGCTCGTGCGATACATCGCTCTCAATCCAGTGCGGGCCGGTCTCTGCAGCTCCCCCGAGCGCTGGCCTTGGAGCAGTTACGCGGCCACGATCGGGAACGCGACTCCTCCCATCTTTCTCGAGGCGGAAGAGATCCTGCGCTGGTTCTCGCCTCGACGCGAAGCGGCAATTCGACGACTGCGCGCGTTTGTGGAGGATTCGTGCGCGTCTCGTAACGGGGTCTGACCCCAGACGGTCAGGACTGCGCGTCTGCGAGCGCGAGCTCGCGGCGGAGCTCCACCGGGAGGCGGAACACCACGTCCTCGTGCACGGACTGGAACGGCTCGATCCTCTCGACGCCTCTCGCCCTGAACCAATCGCACACACGCTCGACCAGCTTCTCCGGCGCCGACGCACCCGACGTGATCCCGACGACGCGAACGTCGTCGAGCCAGCCCTCGTCGATGTCCGTCTCGTCGTCGATCAGGTAGGACGCGACGCCGCCGGCGCGCGCGACCTCGACGAGCCGGTTGGAGTTGGAGGAGTTCCTCGAGCCGATCACGAGCAGCAGGTCGACCTCGGCGAGCATGTCCTTCACGGCCCACTGCCGGTTCGAGGTCGCGTAACAGATGTCGTCCCGCTTCGGCGCCCGGACATTCGGGAACCGCCGACGGATCGCCGCGATGATCACGCCGGTCTCGTCGACGGACAGCGTGGTCTGCGTGATGTACGCGACGCGGTCCGGGTCCGGGACCTCCAGCGCTTCGGCCTCCTCGACGGACTGGACGAGAACGGTCGCTTCGGGCGCCTCGCCCATCGTCCCGACCACCTCCTCGTGGCCGGCATGGCCGATCAGGACGACCGTGTAGCCCTCGGCTGCGTAGCGCCGGGCTTCCACGTGCACTTTCGTCACGAGGGGGCAGGTCGCGTCGGTCGTCTTCAGGTCCAGCTCCGCGGCGTTCGCATACACGGTCGGCGCGACACCGTGCGCCGAAAGCACGATCCGGGCGCCGCGTGGCACCTCGGTCTCGCTCTCGACGAAGATCGCACCGCGCTCCTCGAGCTCCCGGACGACGTGAATGTTGTGGACGATCTGCTTGCGGACGTAGATCGGCGGCCCGTGGAGGTCGAGCAGCCGCTCGACGGTCTCCACCGCCCGCTCGACCCCTGCGCAGTAGCCGCGCGGGGAGGCCAACAAGACACGCTCAACCATCGCGACCATCGTAGCCCGACGCGTCTTTCTGGCTTTCAAAGATGGGCCGTTCGGCCTATTGGAATTCGAGAGTCGCAGGGGTAGCTTCACGTCACTGGGCGACGCGAACCGCGGTGCGCGTACCTGGCCACGATCCGCGGTTAGCACTGGGGAGTGCCCGCCGCACCGACCCCCCCGAGCGGTGGGCCCTCCCTCGTTTTCTGTTCACGGCGTTCCTGCTCCGTATCCTTTCTGGGACGGTGGCGGCTGTCGGCTATCTCATGCTCGCCCTTGCGGGCGTCCTGCTCGTCGCGGCGATCGTGCTGCTGCGGGTCTCACGCGGCCGGAGAAAGGCCGCGCCGGCCTCCCCCGATCACGCGGACCCCGAGCCGCAAGCCACGGCCGTCGACGGATCGGGCACGTCGCTCTCGGCGGGGTTCGCGCGTGCCCTGGACGCGCAGTCGGTCGGGCGAACGCTCCTCGACGAGGTCGTCGCGCTCCTTGAGGTCGAGTTCGCCGCCGTGGCGCTCATCAGCGAGGACCGCAAGGAAGCCACCGGCCTTGTCGCGCGCAAGGACGGGGCGGACGCCGGCTGGTGGCGGTCGGTTCGGATCGATCTGGAGAACGAGCCGTCGGCGGTCGCGAGCGCCGTGTTCGAGGCGGCGCCGCTCACGATCTTCGACGTCGAGTCTTCGCCGCGGGTCAATCGCCGGATTGCCGATCGCGTCGGAGCGAAGAGCGCCGCCTTCGTCCCGGTCCTCTCGGGCGCGCGCGTGTTGGCCGTGCTCGTGGCCGCCAGCACCGGCCGCCGCCGCAACTTCCCGCCAGGCGAGATTGCACGCCTGGAAGCGCTCGCCGGCGAGGCCGCCCTGGCGCTGGAGAGGACGCGGCCGGCCGCGCAGCTCGAGGAGGCTCTCCGGCGCGAACGGCTCGTCGCCGAGATCGCGAGGCGGGTCCGCTCGGAGCACGACGTCGAAGCGGTGCTCCGGGTTGCCGTCGAGGTGGTGGGCAAGGCCACTGACGTCTCACGCTGCTTCATCCGCCTTGGAGAACCGGGCTCGCCGACGCAGATCCGCGCCGAGTGGGACGCGCAGAGCGCGCCGCCGATCGGCGCCGCAGCGCCGAACCTCGCTGTCTCCAACCTCGCCATGAGGAAGCGGCGGACGGTCGTGGTGGACGACGTCGAGCACGAGCCGGAGCTGGAGGATCCAAGTCTCGGCGGCGTCGCCACGCTGCTCCGGCTCGGGACGCGGGCAGTCCTCGCCACCCCGATCGAGGTCTTCGAACAGGTGAACGGCGTCTTCGCGTTGCACCGGAGCGAGCCGACCGAGTGGACGCAGTCGGACGTCTCCCTCGCCGAGGCCGTCGCGCGCGAGGTCGGCCTCGCGCTCCACACGGCGGAGCTTCTCGAGGAGAACCGCCTCCGGCTCGGGCGGCAAGCCGCGCTCGTCCAGGCCGCGCAGGTGATGACGAGCGAGCTTCAGGTGGAGGCCGTCCTCCAGCGGCTCGTCGTCGAGGTGACGAAGCTGCTCGAGGCAGACGCCGCCGACTGCTACCTCTTCGACACACGGCGGGGCGTTCTTCGCTGCGCCGCGGTCTACGGGCTCCCGACGGAGCTCGTCGAGTTCGAGTTCCCGGCCGAAGGCGCCCTCGCGGGCGAGGCGATGCGGCGCCGCCAGGCGGTCGTCTCCGGCGAGTACGGCGACGCCGTAGAGCCGCCGCACCCCGCGTACGAGGGCTTCACCGCGGCGATGGTCGCGCCCATGACCTGGTGGGGCGAGGTTCGCGGCGTCATCGGCGTCGGGACGAACGACCCGGAGCGCCGGTTCAGCCAGGAGGACGTCGAGGTGCTCGAGGCCTTCGCGAGCCTGGGCTCGGTTGCGCTGCGGAACGTCGCCAGCATCGAGCAGAGCTCGCGACAGGTGCGGATCCAGCGCGGCTTCTTCCGGATCGCGTCGGTCCTCGCCCAGCCGCTCTCGCTCGACGAGACGCTCGACGCCGTCGCGCAGGCTGCGAGCGAGGCCCTCGGCGGGAGCTTCGCCGCCGTGCTGATGCCGGGCGACGGCGGCCTGCGGCTCGCCGGCGCCCATGAGCTTCCGCCGGCGGTGGCCGAGCTCTTCCGGGAGGGTCTCGGAGGCGCCGAGGCGCTCGAGGAGGCCGCGGCCAGGAAGCGCGTCCTCGCCTCGCCGCAGCTGGCGGAGGACGACCGGTTCGGCGACGCCTGGCGCGCGCTCGCGGACGCCGAAGGCTCTCGCTCGCTCGTCGCGGTCCCGGTCGAGGCCCCGAGACGCGAGCAGACCGGCATCGGCCTCGTCTTCTTCGCCGAGGAGCAGGCGTTCTCCGACGACGAGATCGAGCTCGCGCATCACCTCGCCGCCGCTGCCCGCGGCGCGCTCGAGCGGGCGGAGCTCTTCGAGGCCGAGCGCCGGAACCGCGCGATCGCGCAGCAGCTCGCCCGCACCGGGACGCTGCTCGCGAGCGAGCTCGATCCCGACGCGATCCTCGAGGAGATCGTGGCGCAGGCGCCCGGCCTCGTGGGCGCCGACGCCGCCGCGGTCAGCGTCCTCGAAGGCGACGAGCTCGTCGTCAGCGCCGCGCACGGGCAGGGCGCCGAAGCCGCGATCGGCAGCCGCGTCTCATCGGTAGGCGAGCTCGCCGGCGAGGTCGTCCAGACGCGGGGCCCGGTTGCCGTGGGCGACGCCCGGACAGATGGGCTCGTCAGCGGCTCGGACGCTCTGCTGGAGGCCGGCTACGCCGCCTATCTCGGCGCGCCGCTGCTCGGCGCGGAGGGAAACGTCAACGGCGTGCTGGCCGTCTACGCGCGGGAGGCGCGTTCGTGGCGCCAGGAGGAGGTCGAGGCCCTGGCGGCATTGGCCGGAAACGTGTCCGCGTTCCTCTCGAACGCCGAGCTCTACCAGCGCGTCCTCCTCGAGCGGGAGCGCAGCCTGGCGATCCTCGGCAACGTCGCCGACGGGATCGTCGCGGTCGACCGGGAGGGGTGCGTCGTGCTCTGGAACGCCGCCGCAGAGGAGATCACCGACGTCCCCGCCGCGGAGGCGATGAGCCGGACCCCGGCCGACGTGCTCCAGCGAAGCCTCGAGCCGGACGAGACCTCGGCGGAGGGCCGCGGCCTGATCCAGATCCGCCGTGGGGAAGAGGAGGTCTGGCTCTCGGTCAGCGAGGCCGTCATGCGCGATCCGGCCGGAGCGATCTCCGGCCGCATCTACGCCTTCAGAGATGTGTCCTCCGACCGGCTCGTCGAGCAGCTCAAGTCCGGCTTCGTCTCCACCGTGTCGCACGAGTTGCGCGCGCCGCTGACGTCGATCTACGGCTTCGCCGAGACGCTCCTGCGCGAGGACGTCGCGTTCGAGGACGAGGAGCGTCGGACGTTCCTGGGTTACATCGCGACTGAAGCGCAGCGGCTAACGGGAATCGTCGACGCCCTTCTGAGCGTTGCGCGGCTGGAAGCCGGCGACCTGCAGGTGCAGTTCGCGCCGACCGATCTCCGGGAGGTGGTCTCGGACGTGGTCGAGAACGCCGAGAGAGAGCTGGCCAACGGCCGCCGGTTCGTGATCGAGATTCCCGAGGAGCCGCTCGACGCGTCCGCCGACCGGGACAAGGTCAGGCAGATCCTCGCCAACCTCGTCGACAACGCGCTCAAGTTCTCTCCGACCGGCGGGACCGTGACCGTCGCTGCCCGCAAGACACACGACGCTGTCCAGGTGCGGGTCGTGGACGAGGGCTCCGGCGTCCCGACGGGCGAGCAGGAGCGGATCTTCAGGAAGTTCTACCGCGCCGAGGCGACGCGCCAGGCGACCGGCGGCACGGGCCTCGGGCTCTTCATCGCCCGCGGGCTCGCGAGCGCGATGGGCGGCCGGGTCTGGGTCGACTCCGACACCGGGGTGGGCGGCTGCTTCGTCCTCGAGCTGCCCGTGACCGTGTCTGATGCCACCGAGGAACGGGTATAGCCGTGGGAATGGACGCAGCAGCGCGGACGCGGGTTCTCGTCGTCGACGACGAGGCGCCGATTCGGCTGCTCTGCCGCGTGAACCTCGAGGCCGAGAACATCGAAGTGCTCGAGGCGGCGGACGGCATTGCCGGTGTCGAGACGGCGCGGGCGGAGCGGCCGGACGTGATCCTCCTCGACGTGATGATGCCCGGCATGGACGGCTGGCAAGTCGCCGAAAGCCTCATGGAGGACGAGAGCACGAGCCACATCCCGCTGATCTTCCTGACCGCGCGTGCCGAGCTTCGCGATCGCGCGAAGGGGCTCGAGCTCGGCGGCATCGACTACATCACGAAGCCGTTCAACCCCGTCGAGCTCGCGTCGGGCGTCGAAGGGCTGCTCGACCGCGTGCGTCGCGGCGAGCGAGACGAGCTCAGGCGAGAGAAGATCGCCGAGCTCCGGACGCTCCTGGTCGAGTAGGGCTACCGCCCCGCGAAGTCGGCCGTCGCGATGCTGGCGCCGCCGAACCCGCTGAACGACCCGGTCGCGACCCCAACCCCGACGTAGCGGAAGCCGCCGCGAAGGAGCGTTGCGCGATGCGGCGGGCTTCCGAGCCACATCCGGACGATCGCGCCGGCCGTTCCGTCGCTTCCGACGCCCCACGCGATCGTCTCACCGAGCGTGCGCCCCCGGGCTCCGTGCCGGCGCAGCCGCTGGTACCAGTTCCCGTGGTCGAAGCTGCCTGTGCGGAGCATCGCGTTCGAGTGCGAGCGCGCCGCGTGCTGAAGCGGGGAGGAGATGCGAAGAGGCGGCGCCCCGTGCCTGGCGCGCGCGCGGTTGATCGCGTTCAGGAGGCTCGCTTCCTGCCCCGACAGTTGCGCGTGTCCGACCAGCTCGGACGAGTGCGCTCCCGGCGACGAAGCCAGAAACGCGATCCCCCCGACGGCCAGAGCGAGAAGTGTGCGGCTTCTCACCACTCGGCGGATGAGTGTGCCAGACGGGCGCAAATCTGTTGTCCATCTTGGAGAAAACGCGAGTTATCAGCAGAATTAGCGGGCGGTTTGGGCCAATCCAATCCCGCAGAGCACGATCGCCGCGCCCACGAGCTGGATCGGATCGAGCTCCTCGCGCAGCCACGCGTAGGCGATGACGGTGCCGGCGACCGGCTCGAACATCGCCAGGATTCCGGCGCGGGTCGGGCTGACGTGCCGGAGCGCGGCGACGAGCAGACCGAACGGCACGATCGTCCCGAGGACGACCATCCAGGACATCAGCAGCCAGACCGGCAGCTCGATCGACTCGAGCCGGCCGAGGAGCGACACGCTGTCGTCGAGCAGGTGCCAGGGAAAGCTCGTCCAGGGCTGCACGACCGCCCAGAAGAGGGCGGCGAACAGAAAGCCGTAGGCGAGCAGCGAGGACGACGAGCGACGGCGGATCCCACGGTCGGCCATGAGGATGTAGAGCGCGAAGGTGATCGCCGCGCCGACAGATGCCAGCACGCCGATCCCGTCCAGCTCGAGTCCGTGCCAGAGTTGGAGGAGCAGCGCGAGCCCGACGATCGCGAGCGCCAGCGCTGCCCAGATGCGTCGCTTCACAGGCTCGTGGAGGACGTACCTCGCGTAGAGCGCGACAAGGACGGGCGCGACGTACTGGATCAGGAGCGCAACGCCGATCTCCAGGCGCTCGATCGCCACGAAGTAGAACCACGCGACGAACGCGAGCCCGGCAATGCCGAACACGGCGAGAAACGGCAGCTCGCCCAGGCGAACGCGAAGCGTCGAGCGCCGCCAGACGAGCAGGACGGAGAAGAGGAGGAGGAACGCGCCTGTCGCCCGCACCTCGGTGAGCCGCTCAGAGGTGACGCCGCCCGACTGGAGGATGACCTTCGAGACGGCCCCGTTCAGCGCCCAGAGCGTCGCCGCCGTGAGCACCATCGCGTATCCCGACGCGGGCCGGCGGGTCACGCCGCGAGCGTATCCGGGCCGCGGCTCTACACTGGGTCGGCCGGGACGTGGCGCAGTCTGGTAGCGCGCCCGCTTTGGGAGCGGGAGGCCGCCGGTTCGAATCCGGCCGTCCCGACTAGTCCGTCGTGCCGGCTTCCCAGAAGACAACGACGAAGAACGGCAGGCCGCCGCTCCTCGTTGCGCCGAGACGGTACTCGCAGGTGATGCCGGTGCCGTCCTTGCGCATCAGGTCCGCGGTGCCTGCCTGGAGGTCGCCGTTCGCCATCCGGTGCATCGTCACCTCGGCGCCTGAGGGCTCGAAGGAGAGAGCTCCTGCGCCGTCCTCGAGGAGCTCCTCGCGGGTGTAGCCGGAGAGCTTGCAGGCGAGCCTGTTCGCCGCGAGATACCGCCCACTTTCGTCGAGGACGATCGCTCCGACGGGCCCATGCTCGAGCGCCTCCCCGAGGAGCGTTTCCTGAACGAGGTCTTGCTGGAAAGGGGGGAGTTGCGGCACGGGGGACCTGTACGGACACGCTCGCAGGCCGACCTGTGGATTGCAATAGGCCGACCGGCCTATTTCGTGTCCGCCGGAGACTGCACCCGTTCCTCGTCGGCGAGGAACCGGAAGAAGAAGATCGCGAAGACGGCGAAGAAGACAATCGCTTGCTCCACGGCCATCGTCACCCCTGCGAGTTGCTGGTCGGAGTGGGCGCCGAGCCCCCAGAGGCCACCGCCCTCGACGTAGTAGTCGTAGGCCGCGTCGGGCGCGAGCGCCAGGAGCAGCCCGATCGGGCTCGCGAGGATGAACGCGACGAAGAGGTAGAGCGCCCGTGCGGCATTGGAGAGGCGATGCGGCGCGTCCTGGAACACGGGCCACCACAGCAGTGCACCGGCGGCGAGGTACATGGCGTGCTCGAGGTGGAGCAGAGTCGCCGGGTGCTCGAGCGCCGTGTCGTACGCGGGCGGCAGGTGCCACACGAAGTAGACGAGGAGCCAGAGGCCGAGCGCGACCGGCGGGCGGGTCAGCTGCCGGACGGCCGGGATGCGCCCGAGCCGCACGGCGACGGTCGGCGGGATGCCGAGCACGAGCAGCGCCGGCGCCCACTCGGCGAGGATCACGTTTTGGAGCAGGTGCATCGAGAGCAGGTGGTAGCTCAGCGCCTCGAGCGGAGTGACCGCGGTGGCGAGCAGGAGCAGGCAGCCGGCCCCGAACGCTGCGACCCGCCAGCGTTCGACCCGCTCGCCTCGGGTAGCCAGGACGTAGGCGAGCACCAGCGCGGCGATGCCGAGCGTCGCCTCGGGGTGGACGGTCCAGGAGTAGGGATCGGGGCGGGAGATCGGGCGCTACGCTAGTTCGGCGCGGGCGTAGCTCAATGGTAGAGCCCTAGCCTTCCAAGCTAGTTACGCGGGTTCGATTCCCGCCGCCCGCTTGATCGCGCCGCGTTAGCTCTCCTCGGGAAGCTCGACGCGCTCGATCGCGGCCGGGCTCGCCGGGCGGTCGTTCTCGTCCCGCTCGGCCTCGCAGATCCGGTCCACGACGTCCATCCCCGACGTGACCTGACCGAACACTGTGTGCTTCCCGTCCAGCCACGGGGTCGCCTCGGCGGTGACGATGAAGAACTGGCTCCCGTTCGTGTCCGGGCCGGCGTTCGCCATCGCCAGCGCGCCGCGGACGACTCGGTGCTCGTTGAACTCGTCCTCGAACTCGTACCCCGGACCGCCCATTCCGGTCCCGGTCGGATCGCCTCCCTGGATCATGAAGTCGGGGATCACGCGGTGGAAGATGACGCCGTCGTAGAAGCCGTCGCGGGCGAGCTTGACGAAGTTCTCGACGGTCTTCGGCGCCTCGTTCGGATACAGCTCGAGCTCGATGGCGCCTTCGCTCGTGTGGAGGGTCGCCTGTCTCATTGGAGGATTGTGTCCGCCAGGGGCTCGAGTGCGCCGGCCGTCGGCTCGAGGTCGCCCGAAGCAAGTCGTTCCGTCACCTGCTTGACGAGCGCGCGGGCCTCGCTCTCGTGCTCGGGGCCGAGTACGGTGTTGACCGACGCAGCCACCTCGCCGTCCTCGACGAGCTCGATCGCGACCGTGTCGATCTCTCGCCTTGCGATGTAGGAGTCGATCGGCACGCCGACCCGTACCAGCAGGATCCGGCCGTCGGGCAGCTCGGCCTCCTGCTCGATCGGGCTCCCGCGAAGGCTCATGCCGCGCATTTCACCATGCCGGGGCCCACCGAAACGTCCGACCGTGCCGCGATCCTTGCGCGGTGCCCGCCGAAGAGCGGATCGTTCGCATTCGGCCGACGACGATCCTCGCTGTGCTGGGGATCACGTTCGGCTTCCTCCTCCTGCTCTACCTCACGTGGATCTCGCGCCAGGTGCTCACGTGGATCATCGTCGCGATCTTCCTGACGCTGGCGCTGAATCCGGCCGTGGAGGCGTTCGAGCGGCGCGGCCTGCGGCGCAGCCTGGCGACCGCGATCACCTCGCTGCTCGCGGTCGGTGTGATCGTCGCCGCGGGCTCGCTCTTCATCCCGACCCTGGTCGACGAAGCTGCGGGGTTCGCGGACGAGCTGCCGGACTACGTGCGTGACGTCTCGGAGGGCCGCGGCCCGCTCGGCCGGTTGGTCGAGCGCTACGAGATCGAGGAGCGTGTCCGGGAGCAGGTCGAGGGCGGAGGTACCGGAAGCGTTGTCGGCCTGTCCGGAACGGCGCTCGCGATCACCGAGAGCGTGATCACGTTCATCGTCGCCGTCGTCACGATCGCGTTCATGACCTTCTTCATGCTCCTCGAAGGCCCGAAGTGGATGGAACGGTTCTACGGGCTGCTTCCGGAGGGCTCGCAGGAGAAGTGGCGCGGGATCGGCCGCGACATCTACCGAACGGTCGGCGGCTACGTGACCGGAAACCTGTTGATCAGCGTGATCGCCGGGGTCAGCTCGACGATCGTGTTGCTGATCCTGGACGTCCCGTATGCGTTCGCCCTCGGCCTGCTCGTGGCGATCCTGGATCTCATCCCGCTCGCCGGGGCAACCCTCGCCGCGATCATCCTCACTGCCGTCGCATTCCTGACTTCGGTGCCGGCGGGAATCATCGTGCTCGTCTTCATGATCGTCTACCAGCAGGTCGAGAACCATCTCCTCCAGCCGCTCGTCTACAGCAGGACGGTGCAGCTCTCACCGCTCGCGATCCTGATTTCCGTGCTGATCGGCGCGAAGATCGCCGGCATCCTCGGCGCGCTTGCGGCAATCCCGGTCGCGGGAGCGCTCCAGGTGCTGTTCCTGGCGTGGCTCCGCGGCCGCCGCGAACGCGGTTCGCGCGAGACCGCCCCTATTTAGAACTCGTAAGAGATCCCCCATTTGGGGGAGTACGGTCGGGATGCCCAAGCCGATGTCGAGGACATGTGGAGGGGTCCGGCAGTGGTGCTGGCCGTGGTTGCGCTCGCATGGGCATTCGCCGTGGGCCGCGGAGATGCCGCGGTCTCGGACGGGGTTCGGACTCTCGTCCGCGCGCAGCTGAAGACCACCGCGACGGTGGCCAAGCCGGCGCGCACGACCGCTCCTCAACGAAGCGGGGCTCGAGCGGCCATGGCGGCGCTGGAAGGTTCGGTCGTCGCTCGGATGAACGTCGTCCGTCGGTCACACGGCCTCCGGCCGCTCCGCCTGAACCAAAACCTTCACTCGGCGGCTGTCTTCCACTCGCGGGACATGGGCCGCCGCGGGTACTTCGAGCACGACTCGCTCACGGGAACTCCGTTTTGGCGTCGCATCGAGCGCTTCTATCCCTCGCGGGGCTTCAACTCGTGGACGGTCGGCGAGAACCTGCTCTGGGGCAGCGACACGTACGACGCCTCGTTCGCGGTCCGCGAGTGGATGAACAGCCCTCCGCACCGCCAGAACATCCTCTCGCGCGGTTGGCGCGAGGTGGGGATCGGCGCGGTCTTCTTCGCGCGGGCGCCGGGCGAGTATCGGGGCCGGCCGGTCACGATCGTGACCGCCGACTTCGGCTCCCGCGGCTAGCGCTCAGGCGTCCCCGGTTTGCGCCCCGCCCGGCGGGGAAGTGAAGGTGCATGGACACCTGGATCATCGTGCTGATCGTGATCGCCGCGATCGTGGTGCTCGCCGTCCTGCTGTTCGGCGGCCGCCGTGCACGCGAGCGGAAGCTCGAGGGGCGTCGCGAGGAAGCCCACGAGCTTCGGCGCGGAGCGGACGAGCAGGCGCAGCAAGCCCAGCAGCGGGAAGAGGAGGCGCGGGAGCAGGCCGACCGCGCACGCCGCGAGCGGGAAGCCGCCGAGGCGCGAACGCGCCGCGCGGACGAGCTCGACCCCGACGTCGACACCTAGCCACCGCGCACGCTCGCGTACCGGACGCGCCCGGGAGGATTCGAACCTCCGACCGGCGGATTAGAAGTCCGCTGCTCTTCCACTGAGCTACGGGCGCTCGTCGCCTAGAAGGGTAGCGCCGGGCCCTTTCGGGTACGCCTCGCTCGAAAACCGACCGAGGAGGAGACATGGCCGAGTTGACCGGCAAGAGAATCGCGTTCCTGGCGACCGACATGGTCGAGCAGGTGGAGTTGACGGAGCCGTGGAAGGCCGTCGAGCAGGCGGGCGGCAAGCCGGAGCTCGTCTCGCTCGAGGAGGGCGAGATCCAGGCCTTCGACCACTACGACAAGGCGGACACGTTCCCGGTCGACCGAGCCGTGAGCGAAGCGACTGCGGACGACTATGACGGGCTGGTGCTCCCCGGCGGAGTCGGGAACCCGGACACGCTCCGGACGGACGAGGACGCCGTGCGCTTCGCGCGGACGTTCGTCGAGTCGGGCAAGCCGGTTGCCGTGATCTGCCACGGCCCGTGGACGCTCGTCGAGGCCGACGTTGTCCGCGACCGAACGCTGACGTCGTTCCCGTCGATCCGAACCGACATCGAGAACGCCGGCGGCAACTGGGTCGACCAGGAGGTCGTCGTCGACGAGTTGCTCATCTCCAGCCGGAACCCCGACGATCTCCCCGCCTTCTGCCGGACGCTGGTCGAGGAGTTCGCGCGGGCCCCGGTCCGCACCTGAGTCTCGCGAGGGCGCAGCTATCCTTCGTCGGAGCGCGGTGGCGGTAGCTCAGTTGGTAGAGCCCCGGGTTGTGGTCCCGGTGGTCGGGGGTTCGAGTCCCCTCCGCCACCCCTCACGCTGAAAGTTCTCGCTTCACGCCGCTTTCCCGGCCCCGCGTGGGACGGGTTGGCGGATGTCGAGTATGGCGACCTCGGGACGGCTCGCGACGACGTCGAGGCGCTCGCCGTGGTCGCCGAGCCCGTCGACCGAGCGGTGCTCGAGCGGTTTCCGAAGCTGAAGCTCGTCGCGAACTACGGCGCCGGCTACGACCTCGTGGACGTCGACGCCTGCCGTGAGCGAGGAATCGCGGTGACGAACACTCCCGGCGTCACCGCAGCGGCGACCGCCGATCTAACGATGGGACTGATCCTCGCCGTCCGTCGGCGGATAGCTGCCGGCGACCGGGTCGTCCGATCGGGGCGGTGGGGGAGCGGCTGGGCCGACGAGCCGCTGAAGGGGGACGAGGTGAGCGGGGCGACGCTCGGGATCGTCGGTCTCGGACGGATCGGGCAGGCGGTGGCGAAGCGGGCGCGAGGGTTCGAAATGCGAGTCCTCTACACCCGGAGGAGGCCCGACGACGACCCGGCGTACCGGCCGTTGGAGGAGCTGCTCGCCGAGTCCGACGTCGTCACGATCCACGTTCCGCTGACCGACGAGACTCGCGGGTTCGTCGACGCCCGGCGCCTGGCGTTGATGCACGACGGTTCGTGCCTCGTCAACACCTCCCGCGGCCAGGTACTGGACGAGACCGCGCTCGTCGCTGAGCTCGTCTCCGGGCGGCTTCGCGCGGGGCTCGATGTCTACGCGAACGAGCCGGACGTCCCACCAGAGCTCTTCGGTCTCGACAACGTCGTCATGACGCCGCACCTCGGGACCGCCACGCAGGCGACGCGCGAGGCGATGACCCGGGTGCTCGTCGAGAACCTGCTGGCCGTGGAGCGAGGCGAGTCCCCGCCCAACGCCGTCTAGCGGCCCCAGCCCTCCGGCGGCTCGCGCCGACCTTCTGCCGCGTTCCAGTAGTCCCGCTGGTCGACGACGAGACCGTCGCCGTCGAACTGGATCAGCGAGACGCCGGCGATCGTCTCCGCGCGGCCCTCGTACGTGACGACGCCCCAGTACTCGCAGACCGCGCGGTCGCCGGAGACGATCGGCTCGCCGAACCAGACCTCGGCCTCGTCCTGCTCGGTGAACGTCCACTCGACGTACGCTCGGGGGCTCTGAAGGTCGCGGAAGGGGTTCGATCGGAAGCGCGCGCCGTGGGCATAGAGCGCCGCGATGCCGTCCACGTCCTTCGCCGTCCAGGACCGAAGCCAGGTCTCGCGCCAGCGCCGGGCTGCCGATTCCGCATCCACCGGGCGCTACTCTGACCGAACCCGGCCCCGTAGCTCAGTGGATAGAGCGGCAGACTTCGAATCTGCGTGCGATGGTTCGACTCCATCCGGGGCCATATCGCTCCGCGTCCGTTCAGGTCATGCCGCCAAGACGCCCTTGATCGCCTCGATCGGCGGCGCGAAGAAGTAGCCGCCTCCCGTCGGAATCACCCATTCGTCCTTGATAACGATGCGGCGCGTGCCGGCAGGCGTCGGAACATCGATGAAGCGCTGGCGTGCACCGCGCCGGTCGCTCTGTCCGATGATCGGGTCGTGGCCGCCGAGGTTGGGCTGAATCGGCGAGTTCGCCCAGCGCCGCGTGAGGAGCTCGAACTGATCCTCGATCGTGCTCCCGTAGCACACGAACATCAATCCACGTTCCTTCCTCAGCAGCCCCGACGACGGTCGCTTCACGCCGACGACCGGGTCGCCGAAGGGAATCCCGCGGCGGAGAATCATCCGGAGCATCGAGTCCTGCGGCTTACCGAGGTCGGTTGCGCTGTCCCGGGGGTTGGCCTTGCGGATGTGCGCGAAATGCGGACAGACGGCCCCGAGCAGGTCCGCGGCAGCCTGAGGGAAAGCGTCGCCGCCGTACCCCGGAATCGGACGCAGCATCGACGGGCGCGTGTTGTCGTCGAAGATGAAGTGGTTGTTCGCCCAGACGTCGTCCGCGAGCGCCGCGTTGTCCGCAGCCGGCGTGCGCATGATCGGCGCGCCGCTCGGCCACCGGCCGACCAGCAGGGAAGCGAACTTCTGCGTGGGCATGCCGAGCCCGGAGGCGGAACGGACGGCGAACTTCCAGAATGCGGGCACGTTCTGCCGCAGCCGGCGGCACACGAGATACGAGCCCAAGGCCGCCCAGCGTGGGAAGTTCGCCGGCGCGGGAGCAGAGTTGAAGAGGTGCTCGGTGTGCTGGCGCGGCTCACCCAGGAGGAACTGCCCCGGCCAGACGAGCAGCTGCCCGGGCTTGGCGAAGAAGCGCGCCCGAGGGTCGGCCGCGTCGATGTAGCGCGGCGTGATGAAGTCACCCGGCGCGGGCGAGACCTTGCCGCGGACGCCGGGCTGCGAGACGCCGTCCTTGAAGCCGAAGTGCTCGTGGCCGCGCAGATTGCCGGGGAGGGTGTCACCGCGCTGCTCGAACAGCAGCGGGAGCCCCTTGTCCGCCGCTCGCTTCTTGATCTCGTTCACCAGGTTCACGAGGTCCTCGTCGTCGTCGGCGGCGACGATCACGAGGATGTCGGCCTCCCGCCGCGGGCCCCCGACGACCCAGCGCGAGGCGTGTCCCGGATGCTGGCGGCGCGTCGGATCGCCGAGGTACGTCGAGCGCGCAGCCAGGCCCTGACGGAAGCTCTCCTCGCCGAAGGCAGCCGCATCGGCTTTCCCCGCGAGCACTCGGACGGCTCGGAACGAGAAGGCGATGTTCACCCATGCCGCGCACATCGGTGGCTCTTTGACACCGAGCCGCAGACGCAGCGCCCGGTGTGCCCGGACAAAGGCGAGCACTTCCTCCATCGACGTGATCAGGGGGGCGATCCACTTCAGCCACTCCTTGGTCCGCCTCGGGGTTCCAAGCCGGAAGAAGAGAAAGTGCTGATGGTCCTTGTTGAACCCCGGGATGATGTTTCCCTGGATGGTCGCGCGCTTCTTCGCGTCGTAGACGGGCTCCGGCTCGGCGCCGGGAATCTCTGCCCCGGGGTCGCCGCCCAGCGCGGTGATGGAGACGTCCTTCAGCAGCTCGGGCTCCAGCTCGCCGATCTGTCCGAGGACCTTGAGGAACTTCTCGTTCAGCTCCTTCGGCTTGATCGAGATCTCCAGCTCCTCGACGTGCCCGTCCGTCGGCCCGAGCGTCATCCGCGTACCCTCGTCCCGGCCACCCCGCCGACCCTGCAGGTGACGTGTTCGGCGATCTGTCCGCCCCACTCGATTCGCCGGCCGCCGATGCGGATGTCGCCGACGACGAACCCCTGGCCGGGCGGCACGCTGTACTCGAGCCGCAGGATCTGCCCGGGGGAGCCGCGCACGATGCTCCAGTAGTTTCCGACCGGTGATCCGTTCGGCTTCGTCCAGCCCGTGTCGTCGTAGCCGGTGATGTAGAGGCCGATCGGGTCGCGCAAGGTCAGCGAGAGCCCGGTCCGAGCGAGCGCGCCGATGTCGAAGATGACGCGCGGATCGACCGAAGTCCTGAGGCCGGGTGGCGGCGTCTCGTAGCCGTCCCGCGCGGCACCGGTGTGAATGCTTCCCTGTGCCAGCCCCAGTGCGGCGTTGAGCGTGTTGATGCTCTGGATGAGGTGCACGATCCCGTTGGTCGTGTTGAACGGGTTGCGCTTGTTGTACGCGCCGCCGACGCTCAGGTCTGCCTGGGTCACAGCCGGGTCGACGTGCGTCCTGTAGAGATTCACGACCGCCGAGGGATCGGCAGCCCAGAGGCGCTCCCAGTACTCCGGCGACTCGGTGACGAAGACGACCTTCGTGATCTTCCCCGCGGCGTTTCGCGTGACGTGCCACTCGCAGTACTCGTTCTGCGGGTCCCGGAACGCCACGTCAGCGTCGGCCTCGACGAACGCGGCTCTCCGGTCGTCCCGGTGCTTGACCACCACCTGGCGGGGAAACGCCATCCAGACGAGCGCACGTTCGGCCAGCACGTTCACGTCGACCTCGCTGGCGTCGTAGAACTCGCCGGTGGCGGTGCCGGTGCCGGCCGTTGTGTTCAGGCGGCTCGCGAGAAAGGTGTGCCAGTCCGCGTAGAACGGTGACGCGGCGGGCAGGTCACGCAACGCCGCCGGTGTCTCGAAGCGCGTTACGAGCGCCACGCGAGCCTCCCCTCGGCGGGCCCACGGCGCCGCAGCAGAAACCTCAGAGCGGCCATCTCACTCCTCGTCTGCTGACACCACGATACTCCTGCTGCGGCCGCTTTTCGACCCGACGCCGGACCGCACCCGGCCGACCTCGATCTATCCTCTAATCGCGGCGGGCGTGGCGGAACTGGCAGACGCGGCGGGTTTAGGTCCCGTTGGGCCACACGGTCCTTGGAGGTTCGAGTCCTCCCGCCCGCATCAGGTGTCAAGACTGGCACCGGCGGGTACAGCCCGTCTGCACTCCACGACAGCCGTCCGCACACGACTGAAAGGAGGCGGGGATGTACATCGGCAGCGGCGTACTCCTGTTGATTCTCCTCATCGTCCTGCTCATCTGGATCTTCTAGCGCTCCGGGGAGCTCGATCTCCAGCCCCGAGGTTGGCTGGCACAATGGCCGCCTCGTGAAGGCAACGGTCGAAGAGCTCCCCGAGAGCAAGGTCAAGATGACCGTCGAGGTCCCGAGCGGGGACGTCAAGCACGCAATCGACCACGCCGCCTCGGACCTCGCAGGCGCTCTGAAGATCCCCGGATTCCGGAAGGGCAAGGTGCCGATGCCCGTGCTCCTTGCCCGGGTCGGGAAGGATCGCCTCTACGCCGAGGCGGTCGAGAGCCACATCGGCGGCTGGTTCCGCGCGGCCCTGCGCGGGACCACCGTGCGACCTGCCACGGCGCCCGAGTACGACTACGAGCTGCCGTCGTCGGACCGGGACGGCTTCCATTTCACGGCGACCGTCGGCGTGCAGGAGCAGCCCGAGGTGCCTGACTGGAGCAACCTCGAGGTGCCCTCGCCGGACCCCGAGGTGCCCGAGGAGCTGATCGACGCCGAGATCGAGGTGCTCCGATCCACGGTCGCCGAGCTCGCACCTGCAGACGGCCGCCCGGCACGTGAAGGCGACACGGTCGTCGTCGATATCGTCTCGTCCGACGGCGAGGCTCAGCGCGACTACGTCGTCGAGCTCGGGTCGCAACGCCTGCTTCCGGAGATCGAGGAGGGCCTCGTCGGCCAGCAGACCGGAGGTGAGAAGACGATCGAGTACCGGCTCCCCGACGGCAAGGACGCCAGCATCACGGCGAGCGTCAAGGAGGTCTACGAGAAGGTGCTCCCACCCGTCGACGACGAGCTTGCGAGGGCGGCGAGCGAGTTCGACACCGTCGACGGGCTGCGCGAGGAGATCCATTCGCGTCTCGGCGGTCAGCTGGAGGAGCAGCTCGAGGCCCAGTTCCGGACCGCCGCGCTCGACGCGCTCGTCGCCGCGACCGACCTCGACGTCGCTCCGGGGCTCGTCCAGACCCGCGCGGTCGAGCTCTGGAACGCGCTCGTCCGCACGCTCGAGCGGCGCGGGATCAGCCCGGAGGTCTACGTCCAGCTCAGCGGGCGGACGCCGGAGCAGATCCAGACCGACATCGAGGCAGAGGCCCGGCAGGCGCTCGAGCGCGAGATCGTGCTGGAGGCCGCGGCGGACAAGCTCGGCCTCGAGGCGTCCGACGAGGACGTCGACGCGCTGATCCGCGAGCAGTCCGAGGAGCTCGGCGAGGACGCCGAAGCCCTCATCGAACAGGTGCGCGAAGCCGGGCGCTACGAGGCGCTGCGCGCCGACCTCCGTCTTCGCGACGCGCTCGACCGGATCGCCGCCGAGGTGAAGCGCATTCCCGTCGAGCTCGCGGATGCCCGCGAGAAGCTTTGGACCCCAGAGAAGGAAAAACCCGAGACCGGTACGAAGTTGTGGACCCCCGGTAGCAAGGAGCCTGCATGAGCCCGTTAGTCCCGATGGTGATCGAGCAGACGTCGCGCGGCGAGCGCGCCTTCGACATCTACTCGCGCCTGCTCAATGAGCGAATCGTCTTCCTCGGAACACCCATCG
This sequence comes from uncultured Actinomycetes bacterium, assembly GCA_963782765.1. Classification (GTDB taxonomy): domain Bacteria; phylum Actinomycetota; class Thermoleophilia; order Gaiellales; family Gaiellaceae; genus JACDAN01. The sequence goes on along the minus strand of CAWALC010000002.1, from coordinate 753,694 downwards.
ACGACCAGATCGCGAACCTGATCATCGCCCAGCTGCTCCACCTCGAGTCCGAGGACCCCGACAAGGACATCGCCCTGTACATCAACTCGCCGGGCGGCGACGTCTACTCGGGCCTCGCCGTCTACGACACGATGCAGTTCATCAAGCCCGACGTGCAGACGATCTGCGTCGGGATCGCGATGTCCATGGGTGCGCTGCTTCTCGCCGGGGGCGCCAAGGGGAAGCGGATGGCGCTGCCCAACGCGAAGATCCTGATCCACCAGGTGTGGACGCCGCACGGCCCCGGCGGCCAGGCGGCGGACATCGAGATCCGCGCGCGCGAGACCCTCAACCTCAAGCGCCGGCTCGAGGAGATCCTCTCGGAGCACACTGGCCAGGATCTCGAGAAGGTCGCGCACGACACCGATCGCGACTACTTCATGTCGACGCAAGAGGCCAAGGATTACGGCATCATCGACACCGTGATCTCCAACCGCGACGGGACAAAGGTCTAGTGCCGCTCCAGGATGCTGCACTAGCTATCCCGGCGATTTCGGGGTACAAGGAGAACTAGGGTGGCGAGGGCGAGCGACGGCAACGAGCAGCTTCTCTGCAGCTTTTGCGGGAAGTCACAGCGGCAGGTCAAGAAGCTGATCGCCGGTCCGGGCGTCTACATCTGCGACGAGTGCATCGATCTCTGCAACGAGATCATCGACGAGGAGCTCACCACTCCGTCCTCGCTCGACCTCGACAACCTCCCGCGGCCGACGGACATCTACAGCGTCCTCAACGACTACGTCGTGTCGCAGGAGGAGGCGAAGCGCACCCTCGCAGTCGCCGTCTACAACCACTACAAGCGCGTGCAGATGGGAGCCGAGGAGAACGAGGTCGAGCTCCAGAAGTCGAACATCCTCCTCCTCGGGCCGACGGGCTGCGGGAAGACGCTGCTGGCGCAGACGCTCGCTCGGATCCTCAACGTCCCGTTCGCGATCGCGGACGCCACGGCGCTCACGGAGGCGGGCTACGTCGGGGAGGACGTCGAGAACATCCTCCTCAAGCTGATCCAGGCCGCGGACTTCGACATCAAGAAGGCCGAGACCGGAATCATCTACATCGACGAGGTCGACAAGATCGCGCGCAAGGCGGACAACCCGTCGATCACGCGCGACGTGTCGGGTGAGGGCGTCCAGCAGGCGCTGCTGAAGATTCTCGAGGGGACGGTTGCGTCGGTGCCGCCGCAGGGCGGTCGCAAGCACCCGCACCAGGAGTTCCTCTCGATCGACACGACGAACATCCTCTTCATCTGCGGCGGGGCGTTCGCCGGGCTGGAGAAGATCATCGGCCGGCGGATCGGCAAGAACGCGGTCGGCTTCGGCGCGGACATCCGGTCGCGGCACGACGCGGTGGTGTCGGAGCTGCTCACCGACGTCATGCCGGAGGATCTCCTCTCCTACGGGCTGATCCCCGAGTTCATCGGCCGGCTTCCGGTTATCTCGGCCGTGCACCAGCTTCAGAGGGAGGACCTCGTCCAGATTCTCGTCGAGCCCAAGAACGCGCTCGTCAAGCAGTACCAGCGCTTCTTCGGCTACGACTCGATCGAGCTCGTCTTCACCGACGACGCGCTGTGGTCGATCTCGGATCGCGCCCTCGAGCGCGAGACCGGCGCCCGCGGCCTCCGCTCGATCATCGAGACCGCGCTCCTGGACGTGATGTTCGAGCTTCCGTCGCGCAAGGACGTCTCCAAGTGCGTGATCACGAAGGAGACGATCGAGAAGGGCCTCAAGCCGACGCTCGTGACGAGCGCCGGGGCCGAGCTCGAGGACGAGGAAGAGCGCGCCGCATCCGCGTAGCCGGCCTTCGGCCGGCGCGATGGGCAGAGCCCGCCGCGGCGTTGCGGGTCCGGGCGGGTCCCGCCATACTGATTCCATAGTCGCTGCCTGACCACATCCGGTTCTCTCCGCGCGACCTGACGGTCGGCGCCGATTCCGCGCGCGACGATCAGCAAGACTCCCGGGCCGAGATGGATCCGCTCTACAACCCCAAGGGCGTCGAGCAACGCTGGCAGGAAACCTGGGAGGCCGAGGGCGACTACCGCGCGGACCCCGAGGCCCCCGGCGATCCGTTCTCGATCGCGCTACCGCCGCCGAACGTGACCGGCAACCTGCACATGGGGCATGCGCTGAACGCGTCGACGCAGGACGTGCTCATCCGTTGGCATCGCATGCGCGGATTCAACGTGCTCTGGCAGCCGGGGTACGACCACGCGTCGATTTCGGTGCACGCCGTGATCGAGCGCCAGCTGATGGCCGAGGGGACGAACCGGTTCGAGCTCGGGCGCGAGGCGTTCGTCGAGCGAACCTGGAAGTGGCTCGAAGAGTACGGCGGGATCATCATGGGCCAGCTGCGGAAGCTCGGCGCCTCGCTCGACTACTCGCGCGAGCGCTTCACCATGGACGAGCCGTACGTCCGGGCCGTCTACCGCTTCTTCGTCCACCTCCACGAGCGCGGGTTCGTCTACAAGGACAACCGAATCGTCAACTGGTGCCCGGGGTGCCAGACGTCTGTCTCTGATCTCGAGGTCGCCTACCGCGACGTGGACGACGCGCTGACGACTGTTCGCTACCCGCTCGCCGATGGCTCCGGGTCGATCTCGGTCGCCACCGTGCGGCCCCCGACGATGCTCGGCGACGTCGCCGTCGCGGTGCATCCGGACGACGACCGGTACCGCGAGCTGGTCGGAAAGGAAGCGGTGGTCCCGTACGTCGAGCGGCGTGTACCGATCGTCGCCGACGAGCGCGTGGATCCTGCGTTCGGAACCGGGGCCTTGAAGATCACACCAGGCCACGACCCGCTGGATTTCGAGATCGGTCGCGATCACGACCTGCCCGAGCTCACCGTCATCGGCCTCGACGGGCGCATGAACGACAACGCCGGCGACCTCGCCGGCCTGTCGCAGGAAGAGGCCGAGAAGCGGATCCTCGAATGGCTTCGCGAGCGCGGGCAGCTCGAGGAGCGTGAGTCGTATCGCCACTCGGTGGGGCATTGCGACCGTTCCAAGGACCGGATCGAGCCGCTCATCACCGAACAGTGGTACGTCGACATGAAGGAGCTCGCGTTGCCCGCGATCGCGGCGATCCGCGAGCGCCGTGTCAGGTTCACGCCGGAGAACCAGGGCGGCGTGGCCCTCGACTGGCTCGAGAACATCCGGCCCTGGAACGTCTCCCGGCAGCTGTGGTGGGGGCAGCGGATTCCCGCCTGGCACTGCCCGAGCGAGCACGTGACGATCGCGGAGAGCGAACCGTCCGCGTGCGTCGAGTGCGGAAGCACCGAGCTTCGGCAGGACGAGGACGTGTTCGACACGTGGTTCTCGTCGGCGCTCTGGCCGTTCGCAACGCTCGGCTGGCCGGAACAGACGCGCGAGCTCGAGGTCTACTACCCCACAGACATCGTCTCGACGGCTCGCGACATCATCTTCCTCTGGGTGGCGCGGATGATGATGGCCGGCCAGGAGCTGACCGGCGACATGCCCTACCACGACGTGATCATCCATTCGCTCGTGCTGGCGCCGGACGGACGGCGGATGTCGAAGAGCCTCGGGACCGGCATCGAACCGGACGACGTCGTCGAGCAGTTCGGCGCCGACGCAGCGCGGTACGGGCTGCTGAAGATGTCTTCGACCCAGGACGTCCGCTTCTCGCAAGGGTTCATCGAGGAGGGACGGAAGCTCGCCAACAAGCTGTGGAACGTGGCGCGGCTCATCCTCACGAACGCCGAGGGCGTGCAGCCTGAGAGCCGTCCGCAGGCTTTCGAGGAGCAATGGATGATCGCCCGGCTCGACTCGGCGCACGCGGAGATCACCGAATCGATCGAGACCTTCGAGTTCGCCCGTCTCGCCGGTGTCCTCTACCGAACGACGTTCGACGACTTCTGCGACTGGTATGCAGAGGCGATCAAGCCACGGCTGTACGAGCGGGATCCCGATGCGCTCGCTACGGGGCTCGCACTGCTGGAGCGACTGCTGGCGTACCTCCACCCGGTGATGCCGCACGTGACCGAGGAGATCTGGGCCGTGCTCCCAAGCCGTTCGAGCAGGCTCATCCGAGCGTCCTGGCCGAAGCCCGACGGTCGCTTCGCGGAGACGCAGCCGCGGTTCGAGGAGATCCGCAATGCGGCCGAGATGTTCCGCCGCAGCGGCGCGGTCATCGAGCTCGATGCGGACCGGCGTCGGATCTTCGAGGCCGTCGTGAAGCCCGAGCGCGTCCGAAGCGACGGCGACCCGACGGCCGAGATCGAGCGGCTCCGCCAGGAGATCGCGCGGGCCGAGGGAGTGCTCGGCAACGAGCGCTTCGTTCAGCGGGCTCCCGAGGACGTCGTCGAGGGGGAGCGCGAGAAGCTGGCCCGGTACCGGCGTGAGCTCGAAGCTCTCGGCGGCTAGCGCCGACTCCGCGACCGACTGGGTCGCCTCGCTCAGCGCCTGGCCGGAGGAGTTCGGCCTCGACCGGATGCGAGCACTCCTCGACCGGCTCGGTCATCCCGAGCGCAGGTACGCCGCGATTCATGTTGTCGGGACGAACGGCAAGTCGACCGCGACACGGACGATTGCCGCTCTGCTGCAAGCCGAGGGGAGGCGAGCGGGCGCTTACACGTCGCCGCACGTGAGCGGCTGGGCTGAGCGGATCTGGATGGACGGCGAAGTGGCCGACTTCGAGCGGGCGGTCGAGCGGATCAGACCCGATGCCGCAGCCCTCGGCGCGACCCAGTTCGAAGCGCTGACCGCAGCGGCGCTCGTCGAGTTCGCCGAGCGCCAAGTGGAAGTCGCCGTGATCGAGGCGGGCCTCGGCGGCCGGCTGGACGCGACGAACGTCGTCGACGCCGAGATCGTGCTCCTCACCAACGTCTCGCTCGAGCACACCGAGGTGCTGGGCGAGACGACGGAGCAGATCGCGAAGGAGAAGCTTGCCGTAGCGCATGCAGCGAGAGTAGTTGTCGTACCGGACAACCAGTACGTCGATTTGATACCAGAACAGGCCGAAATCGTGACAGGAGGAGCGCGAAAGGCGGCCGAAATCTTCCTCGGTCGAGAGATCATCGCTGAACCGGATGCCTCGCTCCCGGGCCGGCTCGAGCGGCGCGGCCGGGAGCTCTGGGACGGCGCCCACACCCCGGCGGCAACGGCATGGCTGTGCGAACGGATCGGCGAGCCCGTCGAGGTCGTCGTCGCCTCGATCCTGGCGGACAAGGACGCAGACGGAATGCTCGGAGATCTGGCCGGGCTCGCGCCGCGCCTCGTCGCAACCAGCTCCGACAACCCGCGCGCCCTGCCCGCCGACCAGCTCGCCGCACGCGCCGCGCCACACTTCCCGCACGTCGAGACCGAGCCGGACCCCCACAAGGCTCTTGTGCGTGCGCGACAATCCAGCACCGGGCTGATCCTCGTGACCGGTTCTTTGTATTTGCTCGCGAACCTGGCTAGAGCGGAGGAACAGGGCGTACGATGACGAAGGTCGGTGAGCGGCTCAGCGTGTTCGCGGTCGCAGCCGCAGTCCTGCTGACGATCGTCGGGCTCGCGTTCGCCGCCGGATACGTCGTCGGGCAGCTTTTGTTGTGAGGTGACCAGGTGAGCGAAGACAACTCGGACGACTTCTTCGGAAGGCTTCAGGACTTCTTCGGCTCCGGCGCTTGGGACGTCGCCCGCAACCTCGGGATCTTCTTCGTCGTCGTCTTCTGGCTGGCCGTCGCGTACTGGGTCTTCAAGGACGCCCGGCGCCGGATCGAGGATCCGTGGCTCGTCGCGATGGCGACGATCCTCGGCCTGGTTCCGCCGTTCGTCGGCGCCCTGATCTACATGCTCTTCCGTCCGCCCGAATACCTCGAGGACGTCCGCGAACGAGAGCTCGAGATCAAGGCGATGGAGGAGCGCCTCGCGCGGCGAGAGCTCCACTGTCCCGTCTGCCGGGCACACGTCGAGGACTCGTATCTCGTGTGTCCGGTCTGCACGACGAAGCTCCGCCAGGCCTGCATCAACTGCAAGGCGCCGCTGGAGACGCTCTGGCAGGTCTGCCCCTACTGCGAGACGCCCGTCGAGACGCCGACGACGATCGAGTTTCCGCCGGCGCCGCGGCGGGAGCGCCCGGGCGGCTAGCGGCTAGTCTCCCGCTCCTTGGCAGCGGAGCGGACACTCGTGCTCGTGAAGCCGGACGCGGTTCGTCGTGCGCTCACCGGGGAGATCGTCGCGCGCTTCGAGCGGCGCGGTCTCGTCATCAAGGCTGCGCGGCTCCTGACCGTCGACCGCTCGCTCGCCGAGGAGCACTACGCCGAGCACACCGAGAAGCCGTTCTTCGGCGAGCTCGTCGACTTCATCACGTCGGGCCCGACGCTGGCGCTGGTTCTCGAGGGTGAGGGCGCGATCGCGACCGTCCGGACGACGATGGGCGCGACCAATCCCGCGGATGCGGGGCCGGGAACAATCCGTGGCGACCTCTCGCTCTCGATGCCGGACAACCTCGTCCACGGCTCCGACTCGCCGGAGTCCGCCGAGCGCGAGATCGGCTTGTGGTTCCCCGATGAGCCACGCTGACGATGCGCTGAAGAACCGCGAGGTCTGGACGAAGGCCAACGCGGAGTACACCGATCGACAGGCGCGGCGCGCCTGGGCGAGCGACGAGATCTCCTGGGGAATGTTCTCGGGGCCGGAGTCGGAGCTCGGCGCGCTCGGCGACGTCGCCGGCAAGGACGTGGTCGAGCTCGGCTGTGGCACGGCCTACTTCGGCGCCTGGCTCGCGAAGCGGGGCGCTCGCGTCACCGGCGTGGACGTCACGCCGGCTCAGCTCGAGACGGCCCGGCGGATGCAGGAGGAGTTCGACCTCCGGTTCCCGCTGATCGAGGCGAGCGCCGAAGAGGTTCCACTTCCGGACGCGAGCTTCGACCTCGCCGTCTCCGAGTACGGCGCGTCCATCTGGTGCGACCCTGATCTGTGGATCGCCGAGGCCGCGCGGCTACTCAGGCCGGACGGGAGGCTGTCGTTCCTGTGCAACTCGCCGCTGTCGATCCTGTGCTCACCCGACGAGGGCAAGGTCGAGGAGCGGCTCCTGCGGCCGCAGTCCGATCTCGGCCGGATCGAGTGGCCGGGCGAGGACGAGGGTGTCAACTTCCACCTCGGCCACGGCGAGATGATCCGCGTGCTGCGCGACAAGGGGTTCGTCGTCGAGGCGCTGCACGAACGGCTGGCGCCCGAGTCGACGACCGACCACGAGTACTACGACTTCGTCCCGGCCGAATGGGCTCGGCGCTGGCCGGCCGAGGAGATCTGGGTTGCCCGAAAAGCCGTCTGACCAGGCGCTGACGAAACGGGCGCGGCGGGAGCGGACCAGCGACGAGTACCAGGAGCGACACGGCGATTTCATCGGACGCGCCGAGCCGCGCTGGCCGTTCGAATCGATCTTGATGGCGAGCAAAGCCGGGTGAGCGTTCCGCCTGCGCCGCCCCTGATCCTGGCGTCGCGCAGCCCGCAGCGGCACGCGATCCTCAACCAGCTGGCGATTCCACACGAGGTCGTCCTTCCGGACTACGACGAGCGCGGCGACGATCCCGTCGAGCACGCCGCGGGCAAGGCGCGCTCGCTGGCGGGCCTCGCCGACGAGCGGCCGGTTCTCGGGGTGGACACCGTGGTCGTCTGCGACGGCGAGGTTCTCGGTAAGCCGGCGGCGGTCGCCGATGCCGAGCGAATGCTGGAGACACTTTCCGGCAAGATCCACGAAGTGGTGTCCGGGTTGTGCCTTCGCACGGCCGCGTGGGAGGAACTGCACCGAGAGACGACGCGTGTGACCTTCCGGCCTCTCACGGCTCGGGACATCGCTCGCTACCTCGCGGCGGAGGAGTGGCGTGAGCGGGCCGGCGCCTACGCGATCCAGGGACTGGGCGGATCCCTCGTCGAGCGCATCGAGGGCGACTACCTGAACGTCGTCGGGCTCCCCGCGGCGCTCCTCGTCCGTCTTCTGGCGAAGCGCTTCGCCGGGACGTACGGCTTCGGCTGATCCCGGCGTGTCCTGGTGCCAGGCACCAGGACACGCCCCGAACCGACACCTTCGGCCACGAACGCCTCGTAGCGCGACCGGGCCGTGGTGAGGTCGGCTCCGAACGACCCGTGGAGTCGAGAGCTCTCAACGAACTCCTCCTCCGACGGGACGAGGGTGCGTCGGTAGCTGCTGAAGGGCCATTCCCCCGGTTGGGCGCACAGGCCCGCGCGCACCGGGTTGAGGACGATGTACCGCGCCGTCTCGAGGAAGTGAGCTTCTGTCTCGACCAGCTCGGAGTTGAAGCGGCTCTCGAAGAGATGTCCCGTGTACCCGTGTCGCCAGTTGAAGCGGACGGCGTAGCGCCAGTTGAGACGCTGCATTCCAGCCGAAAGATTCGGCAAGCGGGTTTCGACGAGCAAGTGATAGTGGTTGGGCATCAGGCAGAAGGCGTGGCAGACCCATCCGAGCTCGCCCGCGAGCTCTCGAAAGAAGCCCTGGAAGCGTCGATAGTCGACTCCATCCTCGTAGATCGCCAACCGCCGCACACCGCGGGAGGTGAGGTGATAGAGGCCGTCGATCAGGTTCACGCGTGCAGCTCGACCCATCCCTCGACCCTACGCAGCCGGCCGTGACGCACCTGACAGCGGGGCAGTATTGACTCCCTTCTGGGTGCCCCTTGGTACACGTCGTGGTGCCAGGCACGAAGGCGTGTCCGGAGGGGACGCTGGCCGATTGGGTCGCCTAGCAGGGTCTTTGGTAGGAACAGAGAGAGGCGACCGCTAGACTCGGCGCTCGGGAGATGGGGCTCTTCGGGTACCTCAACGGCTTCGGCGGCCGCGACATGGCGGTGGACCTGGGCACCGCGAACACGCTCGTGTACGTGCGTGGGCGCGGCATCGTGCTCAGCGAGCCGTCGGTCGTCGCGATCGACCAGCGCTCGGGCGAGGTTCACGCCGTTGGCGTCGAGGCGAAGCGGATGCTCGGCCGGACGCCGGGGACGATCTCCGCGATCCGGCCACTGAAGGACGGCGTGATCGCCGACTTCGACGTCACCGAGCAGATGCTCCGGCACTTCATCCAGAAGGTCCACCAGCACCGTTTTGCGCACCCGCGCGTTGTCGTCTGCGTGCCTTCTGGGGTCACCGGCGTCGAGAAGCGCGCGGTCGAGGAGGCGACGCTCAGCGCCGGCGCGAGAGAGGCCCACCTGATCGAGGAGCCGATGGCCGCCGCGATCGGCGCCGGGCTCCCGGTCTCGGAGCCGACGGGGAACATGATCGTGGACGTCGGCGGCGGAACGACCGAGGTCGCGGTCATCTCGCTCGGCGGCATCGTCGTCTCCCAGAGCCTCCGCGTCGGCGGCGACGAGATGGACGAGGCGATCATCAACCACACCAAGCGCGAGTACAAGCTGCTGATCGGCAACCAGACCGCGGAGGAGATCAAGCTCGAGATCGGCTCCGCCTTTCGCATGCGGGAGGAGGTACAGGCCGAGGTACGCGGCCGCGACATGCTCACGGGCCTCCCGAAGACGGTGATCATGAGCTCCGACGAGGTGCGTCACGCGCTCGAGGAGCCCGTCAACCAGATCGTCGACGCGATCAAGTCGACGCTGGACAAGACACCGCCCGAGCTGGCCGCAGACATCATGGATCGCGGCATCGTCCTCGCCGGTGGCGGCGCGCTGCTGAACGGGCTCGACGAGCGCCTGCGTCACGAGACCCAGATGCCCGTGCAGCTCGCCGAGTCGCCGCTAACCTGCGTCGCTGTCGGTTCCGGTCGCAGCCTCGAGCTGATCGAGGTCATGCAGCGGACCAGCAAGAGTGCCAAGAGCCGCAACGGCTACCGGCGCTGAACAACACTCAATCTTCTCCCTCCGATGGCGTCTTCCTCTCTGTTTCCTAAACTGATCGTTCGTGCCACGTAACCGCTCACTGCGGCTGGCGGCACTGGGCTCGACGGTTCAGCGGGCCGCGTCTCCGGCGTATCCCTCGTCTCGAGCGGCGGGTGCGCTGCGCCGACGGCTCGTGGCCGCCGTTCTCGTCGTCGTCTCGATCGCGATGCTGACGCTCTATTTCCGCGAGCAGGACAGCGGCCCGATGCACAGCGTCCAGGGCGCAGTCGCCAGCGTCCTCCACCCGTTCCAGGTCGGCGCCGAGCGCGTCGCGCGGCCCTTCCGCGACGCCTACGGTTGGACGACCGGGCTCGTCCACGCCCGGTCCGAGAACGACAAGCTCCGCAAGGACCTCCAGCGGCTGCGGCTCCAGGCGATCCAGAACCAGTCGGCGGCGCAGGAGAACGTCGAGTTCCGCAAGGCGCTTCGCTACGTCGGCGGGCCGGCCTTCCCCAGGGACTACGACCAGATTGTGGCGAGCGTCACGTCGCACGCGACCGGTGAGTGGGAGCAGTCACTCGTGATCTCGGCCGGCCGGCGGAACGGCGTCGGACTCGACGATCCCGTCGTCTCGAGCGACGGCTACCTCGTCGGGCAGGTGACAAAGGTGACGCCGCGCAGCTCCGAGGTCACGCTCCTGACTGACAGCACCAGCTCGGTCACCGCCGTCGACGTCGCCACGGACACGGTCGGCGTCCTCGAGATCGGTGAGGGGCCGGACCGTCCGTTCGAGCTCAACCGCGTGCAGAAGGAGAAGGTCGTCGAGAAGGGAGACACGATCTCCACCGCCGGCCGGCGGTTCGGCCGGCTCGGCTCGATCTTCCCGCAGGGCATCCCGATCGGCTCCGTGAAGCACGTCGGCCAGACGGACATCGAGAACTTCCAGCAGATCCAGGTCGACCCGTTCGTCGACTTCTCGTCGCTGGACATCCTCGTCGTGTTGGTTCCGAAGGAGAAGCGGACGCAGACCCCGTGACCGCGGACGTCTTCAAGACGGCGATCGCCTTCTTCGTCGCCGTGGTCGTCCAGGCGACGATCGTCGCGTCGGTCGCGCCGTTCGGGGGCAAGGCGGATCTCGTCCTCGTCACCCTCGCCGCCGTCGCGCTCCTCCGCGGGGCGATCTTCGGGGCGGTCGCCGGTTTCTACGCCGGCTTCCTGCTCGACGCCGCCAACCTCGACACGCTCGGCGTCAGCTCGCTCCTGCTCTGCCTCGCGGGCTACTGGATCGGACGCTACGGCGAGACCACGGGACGGGACCGCGCGCACGCGCCGCTCGTGTCGATCGCTGTCGTCACCGTCCTCTACGCATTCGGCGCGCTCGCCCTCCACGCGATGCTCGGCGAGTCCGTCTCCGTGCAGGCCGGGCTCCGTGCGCTGCCCGCGCAGATCCTGCTGAACCTCCTGCTGACCGTCCCGGTCTACGCACTTGTGCGGCGCCTCTTCGTCCCGCCGGGAACCCGCCTCCCGGTGAAGGACGTCGAGTTCGGCTGATGGCGGGCATCACCCGCATCCCGGCCCGGACACGGTTCATGCCGCGCGATCCGCGCGTGGAAGAGCCTTACCGAATGACGCCGGCGATGGCGCTCCGCCTCGGCGTGCTCGGCGCCATCGTCCTGTTCGCGTTCGCCGTCCTCTTCTTCCGGCTCTGGGCGCTCCAGGTCCTCGCCGGTGACCAGTACCTCGCGGCCGCCCAGGACAACCAGTTGCGCACGGTCCGGGTCGACGCGGCGCGCGGGCCGATCCTCGACTACAAGGGCCGGCTGCTCGTCTCGAACCGGATCGGCACCGCCGCGCAGGTCTGGACGGCGTACATGCCCCGCCGCGGCCGTCCCAGGATGCTGAGGCGCCTCTCGGCGATCCTCATGGTTCCCGTGCCGGAGCTCCAGAAGCGACTGCGCGAGCACAAGGGCGACCCGCTCACGCCGGTGACGCTGAAGGAGGACCTCAGCCAGGAGGAGATCTTCTACCTCAAGGAGCACCGGCGGGACTTCCCGGGTCTCGAGCTGAACGACATCCACCTCCGCGACTACCGGTACGGGTCGCTCGCGCCGCAGATCCTCGGGCACGTTGGGGACGTCACGGAGGACCAGCTGAAGGCCGGCCGCTATCGCCACGGCGACACTGTCGGTCAGGCAGGCATCGAGTTCTCCTACGACCGTTTCCTGCGCGGGACTGCGGGGTTGGCCGAGCTGCGCGTGGACTCTCTCGGCCGCCCGCGGTCGAAGCCGCTTCGGAGCGAGCAGCCGCAGCCCGGGCTCGCGCTGCGGACGACGCTCGACGCGAAGCTGCAGCGTGCGGCCGAGGACGCGCTCGAGTACGGCATCCGGGTCGCCCACGAGAACAAGAGCTGGTATGCGAACGCCGGAGCCGCCGTCGCCATCGACCCGCGCACAGGGGCGATCCGCGCCATGGCGACGAACCCCACCTACGACCCGAGGGTGTACGTCGGCAAGCCGAAGCCCGGAAAGCTCAGGCCGCTGATCGACCCCGAGGCGGCCGAGCGGGCCAACTACCCCGGCCTGAACCGCGCGACGTCCGGCTTCTATCCGCCGGGCTCGACCTTCAAGCCGGTGACGGCGCTCGCTGCCATGCGCGAGCAGCTCGTCGGCCCGTACGAGCCGATCTCCTGCACCGGAAAGATGGAGATCGACGGCACGACGTTCCGAAACTGGAACCCGTACGTGAACGAGGCGATGGACCTGCCGACGGCGCTCGCAGCCTCGTGCGACACCTACTTCTACCAACTGGGACTCGAGTTCTACGGCCTCCCGCCGGAATACGGCAGCCCGCTCCAGAAGTGGGCCTCGGCCTTCGGATTCGGAAAGACGACGGGGCTGGACGTCGGCGGCGAGGCGACCGGCTTGCTGCCCACGCCCGAATGGCGGCGCAAGACCTACACGAAGAAGCGCTACCCGCAGACCTGGGAGATCGACCGCCTCTGGAAGTCGGGCGACTCGGTGCAGCTCGCGATCGGCCAGAAGGACCTGCTCGTCACGCCGCTGCAGATGGCCAGGTTCTACGCGCTCCTCGCGAACGGCGGGAAGCTGGTCACGCCGCATCTCGTCTCCAGCGTCGAGCAGCCCGGGAACTCCGGCGCGGTCAAGGCCGTCTTCTCGCCGGCGCCGAAGGACGTCAACGTCGACCCCGCCGAGCTGAACGTGATCGAGGACGGCCTCTTCCGGGCGACACACGCGTCCTACGGAACCTCGGCCGGCGTCTTCGGCGCCTTCGACGTCCCGATCGCGGGCAAGACGGGCACCGCCGAGAAGGCCGTCGACGTTGACGGCGACGGCTACGCGCAGATGGTCGACCAGTCCTGGTGGTGCGGCTACGGCCCGACGGACAAGGCGGCGGCAGAGCTCGTCGTCTGCGTCGTGATCGAGAACGGCGGCCACGGAAGCACGGCCGCGGCGCCGGCCGCGCTGAAGATCTTCGAGCGCCACTTCGGAATCGAGGCGCCGGTGGTCGAGACCGGCGTGGAGACGGACTGATGGCCGACTACGCAGCACAAGCACCCAGGCGGGTCCGGCGCTATCCGCGCGCCGACACCGCGCGCGCCGTCTCGTTCGTCCGCCGCCTCGACTGGGTGATGCTGGCCGCCGTCGCCGGGCTCGTCGGCTTCGGGCTCTGGGCGATCGACGGGATCACGCGCCAGGACATCGCAGGCGACCCGGACTACTACGTCACCCGGCAGGCGATCTTCGCGCTGATGGGCGCCGTCGGCCTGGTCGGCGCTCTGCTCATCGACCCGTCCGTGTACCGGCGCTACCGCAAGGCGCTGTACGGGCTCCTGATCGGGATGCTGCTGGTCGTCACGGTCATCGGGACCGAGGTGCGCGGCTCGACGCGCTGGATCGACCTCGGGTTCTTCCAGTTCCAGCCGTCCGAGTTCGGAAAGCTCCTGCTCGCCCTGTTCCTCGCCGGCCTGCTCGCCGAGCGCGGGAAGCGGGTCACCGAGTCCCGCACGACGCTGATCGCGATCGGCGCGGCGTCCGTGCCGACGATGTTCGTCTTCCTCCAACCCGACATCGGCACCGCGCTCGTCTACGGCGCGATCCTGCTCGCGGCGCTCTTCTTCGCCGGGACGCGCTGGCGGGACCTCGCTGTCGTCGCCGCCGTCGGAACGATCGTCGTGGTGTTCGTCCTGTGGGCCGGCCCCGCAATGGGGGTCGAGATCCTCGAGCCGTACCAGCGCGACCGCCTGACTGCGTTCACTGACCCGTCGAAGAACCCGCGCGGCGCTGCCTACAACATCAACCAGTCGATCACGGCCGTCGGCTCGGGCGGGCTCGACGGGCGCGGAGTCACCGGCGCGACCCAGACTCGGCTCGACTACCTCCCCGAGCACGAGACGGACTTCGTCTTCGCGGCGCTCTCCGAACAGCGCGGCTTCGTCGGTGCGTCGATCCTCCTCTGCCTGTATCTGCTGCTGATGTGGCGCGGGATCCGCGTGATCGCCACGGCCCGCAGCGTCTTCGAGGCGACGGTGGCCGGGGCGATCGTCTTCGGCCTCCTCTTCCAGACGTTCGTGAACATCGGGATGACGATCGGAATCGCGCCGATCACCGGCATTCCGCTCCCGTTCGTGAGCGTCGGAGGGTCGGCGATGGTGACCAACCTGATGGCCATCGGCGTTCTCCAGGCGATCGCGCTACGCCGTCGCTGAGGTCCGTCCGGCGGGGTCCTACGATCTCGCCATGAACAACAAGGACGCCTTCGAGCTCCTGCTGATCGAGGAGGCCGACGCCTGGTTCGAGTACCTGGCGGCGACGAGGGCGCAGACCGCGGCTCGGTACGGCGAGGTCGAGCCTTGGGCCTGGGCCCGTCTCACGCAGCGGCTCCGGGCGATTCGGACCAGACGGACGAAGCTCCGGCCGGCGGCGGCTGCCTGACGGAGAGTTTTCCAGGCTGAAAATCAGCTGCTGCTAGCCTTGTTCACAGATATGCGTCTCATGTCAATCTCGCTGCGCGCGAAGCGCCCGGTCTCCGGAGCAGGTCTTCGTGCGCGCGACATCACCGAAGGAGTTTTCACTTGTTGCGATGGTTTCGGCGCAAGCCGGCTGAGCGAACGAGCGAGCCTGCACGCGAGCAGGCTGTACCAACTAGCACCGTAGAGACCCCGGCCGCCGAGGCGGCCGCTGACACATCCACGTCCGCCGCAAGGAGCCGCCGCCGGCGGGGAAGCCGCGGGGGCCGCAACCGCCGCAAGCCCGGCGAGCGACCCGCGCGTACGGAAGCCAAGGCGGACCAGCCTGCGAAGGGCCAGAAGGCCGAGAAGGCAGAGAAGGCAGAGAAGAAGCCGGAGCGAAAGCCGCGCGAGGCGCGATCCCGGCAAACGCGGCGCCGCACCGCGACGCCCCGTGCACTCCCGCCGCCCGCGAAGCGCGACCTCGTGATCTCCGTCGACGTCGCCGAGCAGCGCGTCGCGATCCTGGAGGACGACACGGTCGCCGAGGTCTACCTCGAGCGGCCCGAGAGCCGGTCGATTGCAGGGAACATCTACAAGGGGACGGTCGACAACGTCCTGCCGGGGATGGAGGCGGCGTTCGTCGAGATCGGCCTGGAGAAGAACGGCTTCCTCTACGTCGACGAGATCGTCACACCCGAGCTCGAGGGGCGAAGGCACGGCCGGAAGATCCAGGACCTCTTGAGCCGCGGCGAGGAGATCCTCGTCCAGGCGGTGAAGGATCCGATGAAGTCGAAGGGCGCCCGCCTGACGACCGAGATCTCGCTGCCCGGCCGCTTCGTGGTCTATGTCCCGAGCGGGGAGGGCTTCGGCGTCTCACGCCGGCTGCCCGAGGAGGAGCGAAACCGGCTCCGCGACATCCTGAAGACGGTCGCACCGAAGACCGGCAGCATGATCGTCCGCACCGCCGCCGAGAAAGCTTCGGCGGAGGACATCGAACGCGACATCGACTTCCTCCAGCGCCTCTGGAAGGAGATCCAGGGACGCGCCGACAAGGCCAAGGCGCCGGCGCTCGTCTACCAGGAGGCCGAGCTGCCGCTGCGCGTCGTGCGCGACCTCTTCACAAACGACTTCGAGCAGGCGGTCGTCGACCACGACCTGACCTACAAGCGGATCGTCGGCTACCTGAAGAAGACCTCGCCGCACATGGCGGAGAAGGTCCGGAAGCACACCGGCAAGACCGCGCTCTTCGAGGACTTCGGCGTCGAGGAGGAGATCCGATCGACGCTCTCCCGCCGCGTCGACCTGCCCTCCGGCGGCTACCTCGTCTTCGACTACGCGGAGGCGTTCACGGTCATCGACGTCAACACGGGCCGCTTCGTCGGCTCGCGGTCGAAGTCGTCCGCCGGCCGGCTCGAGGACACGATCACGAAGAACAACCTCGAGGCGGTCAAAGAGGTCGTCCGCCAGCTCCGGCTCCGCGACATCGGCGGCATCATCGTCATCGACTTCATCGACATGGCCAACCCGAAGAACCGGGCCGCCGTCGAGGAGGCGTTGAAGACGGAGCTCGAGCGCGACCGGACGAAGACGTACGTCGTCGAGATCTCGCCGCTCGGTCTCGTGGAGATGACGCGCCAGAACGTGTCGCACGGCCCGCGCGAGATCCTCACGAAGCGCTGCCCGACCTGCGAGGGCGACGGCATCGTCTTCTCGGAGGTCTCCGCCGCCGTCGAGGCCGAGCGCAAGCTCCGCGTTCTGGCGGCAGGCTCGCGCAGCGCCGCGTTCCGCGTGGAGCTGAACCCGCACGTCGCAGCCGCGCTGGTCGGGCCGGGCGCCGAGCGGCTCCGCGCCATCGAGGAACGAACCCGCCGCCGGTTCTTCATCGAGGCGAAGGAGGGCGTCCCGCCCGAGCACTACGAAGTCGTGGCCCGTGGGCCGCTCGCGAAGCTCCAGCCCGAGTCGCCGCTCGAGGAGGGACAGGAGCTCGACGTCAAGCCTGTCGAGGTTGGTCTCCACGACCCGACGGTCGGGGTCGCCAAGCACGACGGGTTCGACATCGCCGTCGCCGGGGGTGCGAAGCTCGTCGGCAAGCGCGCGAAGGTTCGGATCACCCGGGTGCTCGACGGGACGGCGTACGCCGAGCTCGTCGGCGCAGCCCAGGCCCCGGAGCCCCCGATCACGGCGGAGGCGATGGCCGAGAAGCCGACGCGCGCCCGCCGGAGCAAGGTTGCGAAGGCCGAGCCTCCGGAGGCGCAGCCCGCCGAGGCGGAGGCCGAGGCCGAGGTCGACGCGATTGCGGACGAGCCGGAGGACGAGGAGGCGACGGACGCGGGGGCTGCCGACGAGGCGCCCAAGCCGAAGAAGCGAACCCGGCGCGGCTCGCGTGGTGGGCGTCGTCGCAAGAAGAAGCCTGCCGAGGCGACGGCGGAGGCCGGACCGGCGGAGAGCGCCGAGAACGGTCAGCCCGCCGAGGCTCCCGTCCTGATCCACCTCCCCGAGCCGACCCTCGGCGAAGAGGCCGAGCCGGAGCCGGAGCCGGAGCAGGCGGCGCCGACGACGGACGGCGAGGCTCCGAAGCCGAAGAAGAAGACCCGACGCGGGTCCCGTGGAGGACGCCGCCGCCGGAAGCCTGCCGCAGCGAAGGCGAACGGCGCGGGCGCCGAAGGAGACGCCCCGGCGCAGCCCGAAAAGGCCGAAGAACCGCTGGTAGACTGACGGGTGCCGGGATGCTCCCGGCTTTTCTATGAGCTACGCGATCATCAAGCTGGGTGGAAAGCAATACGTCGTCCGCGAGGGCGAGAAGCTGCTCGTGGACCGCCTCTCGGTGGACGAAAACAAGACGTTCCAGCCCGAGGTGATCTTCGAGGGCGGCGACGGCAAGGCCGAGCTGGCCCCCAAGGGGACAGTCACCGCCAAGGTGCTGGCCCACGTGAAGGGCGAGAAGATCCGGATCGGCAAGTACCGCCGCCGCACGGGCTACCGGCGCCACACCGGGTTCCGCAGCAGCCTCACTCAGATCGAGATCGAGTCGATCGGCGCGAAGAAGAGCACGAGGTCCACGACCTCGAAATCGCGTTCGACCACAGCGACGAAGACGAAAAAGGACGAGAGCTAAATGGCACACAAGAAGGGGCTCGGCTCCTCACGCAACGGCCGCGACTCCGAGTCGAAGCGCCTCGGCGTAAAGATCTTCGACGGCCAGGACGTGAAGGCCGGGATGATCCTCGTCCGCCAGCGCGGCACCCGCTTCCGGCCGGGCGACGGCGCGGGGCTCGGGCGGGACGACACGATCTTCGCCACCCGCGACGGGCGCGTTGAGTTCAAGCGCAGCGGCGAGCGGCGGACGGTCGCCGTCGCCGGCGAGCAGCAGCAGTAGCCGGCTAGACCGAGAGCGGCGTCTCGCAGGGCGCTAGCGTGCATCCGTGTTCAACGATCGCGCCAAGATCCGCGTGCAGGCCGGGCGTGGCGGGCACGGAGCGCTGAGCTTCCGGCGAGAGAAGTACGTGCCCAAGGGCGGGCCCGACGGCGGGGACGGCGGGCGCGGAGGCGACGTCGTGCTGGAGGTCGACCATGATCTGCGCGACCTCTCGTTCTTCAAGGGACGCAGGAGGTTCACCGCCGGCACGGGCGGGCCTGGAGGGGGCACCAACAAGCACGGCGCCGACGGCGAGGACGTCCTGCTCCGTGTTCCGGTGGGGACACAGGTCTTCTCCGAGGACGGCGAGCTGATCGCCGACCTCGCGGGCGCGCGTTCGCGCGTGGTCGCCGCGCGCGGCGGCTTCGGCGGCCGTGGGAATCGAAGGTTCGCTACGCCGACTCGCCGTGCGCCTCGGTTCGCCGAGGTCGGTGTGCCGGGTGAGGAGCACGAGCTCGACCTCCGGCTCAAGCTGATGGCCGACGCGGCGCTCGTCGGCCTGCCGAACGCGGGCAAGTCCTCGCTGCTCCGCCGGATCTCCAACGCGAAGCCGAAGGTCGCCGACTACCCGTTCACGACGCTCGCTCCCGTCCTCGGAACCGTGGACTCGCCGGGCGGCCGCCAGCTGACCGTCGCCGACGTTCCGGGGTTGATCGAGGGGGCGAGCGAGGGCGTCGGCCTCGGCCACGAGTTCCTCGCTCACCTCGAGCGCGCGCGGCTCCTCGTCCACGTGATCGATGCGGCCGAGGGGGACTCCGCCGAGCGCTTCGCGCTGATCGACAGGGAGCTCTCCGCCTACGGCGCGGGCCTCGACGGACTGCCGCAGATCGTCGTCCTGAACAAGATCGACGTTGCCGGCGACGTGGCGTTCGAGTTGGCGGACCCGCGCATTCTCCGGGTGATTCGGGCCTCCGCGATCACCGGCGCGGGAATCGACGAGCTCGTGGGCGCGCTGTTCGAGCTCTGCCCTCCGCCGCCCGAGCCCGCCGCAGAGGACGAGGACGGCCTGGTCGAGTTCCTCGTCTACCGGCCCCGCCCCGAGGCCGGCCGCGGCTTCCGGATTCTCCGCACCGACCGGGGCTTCCGCGTGATGGGCTCGACTCCGGAGCCGGACGAGCTCGAGGCCGCCCTCCGCGCCGCCGGTGCAAAGACCGGCGCCGAGGTCGAGGTGGACGGCGAGACGCTGATCCTCTCGTGACAGACGCGATCCTCGGAGGCGTGTTCGACCCGCCGCACCTCGGCCACGTCGCACTCGCGGAGGGGGCCCGGGATCAGCTCGGCGCGGACCGGCTGCTCGTCCTCGTGGCCGAGCGGCCGGGGCACAAGGGTGTCGTCGCCGACGCAGGGACCCGCCGTCGCCTGGCCGAGCTCGCGCTGGGGCGGTTCGGGGAGGTGCGGCTCGACGACCATCCCTACACGGTGGATTTCCTGCGAGAGGCCGGCCTGGATCGCCCGTACTTCGTCCTGGGGGGCGACGAGTGGGAGAGCTTCGCGAGCTGGAAGGAACCGGACGAGGTTCGCCGCCTGGCCCGGATCGCCGTCGGCGCCCGGCCCGGTTTCGACCCGCCGGAGGGCGACGTCGAGGTGCTCCGGATCGAGCAGCGGCCGATCTCCTCCAGCGAGATCCGGGCGCGGGTCGCGGCCGGCGAGCCGATCGACGACCTCGTCCCACCCGAGGTCGCGCGGGAAATCGAGCGCCTCGGCCTGTATCGCGCTCCGTCCTCGGGGCGCGGCTAAACTGCGAGCGACCTCGAAGGGACGCTCTCCGACACTGACTTCGCTCGAACAAGCACGCCGCATCGCCGCTCTCGCGCAGGAGAAGCTGGCGGAGGACGTCATGATCCTCGACCTGCGGCCCGTCACCGCCTATACCGACTTCTTCGTCCTGGCGACGGGCCGGAACGCCCGCCAGACCAAGGCGATCTACGACGAGGTGCGCGAGCGGATGAAAGCGGACGAGCGCGCACGGCCCCGCGCCGTCGAGGGCGAGCGCGACGGGAACTGGATCGTCGCGGACTACCTGGACGTTGTCCTGCACATCTTCACGCCGGACACGCGCGAGTACTACGGGCTCGAGGACCTCTGGGGCGACATGCCGTCCGTCGAGCTCGCCTCGGCCTAGGGCATCCGCCGAAATCGGCTCGCTACACTTCGGCTCGAGGGGCCATAGCTCAGTTGGGAGAGCGTCTGGCTGGCAGCCAGAAGGTCGCCGGTTCGAGCCCGGCTGGCTCCACTCTCACCGGAAGCGTTTAGGAGGCGCCACCCCCGCCGCCGTCGCCTCCGCCTCCTCCGCCGTCTCCACTCGACTCGCCACCTCCGAAGCCGGAGCCGGACTGCGACTCGGCGCCGCCGCCCGGGGAATCGTCGTCCGACGGCGACGCGGCAACCGCAGCGCCTGAGGCCGCGCCGTACTCGGCCCCGGAGCGCTTCCCACCGAACAGCTCTCGGATCCGATCTATGAAGGTCACGCGCGAAGCGTATGTTCTCCTCTTGCATCGCGTCCGCCGCTGTGCGTAGCTATTGGCGCAGGCCGACCACGAAAAAGGAGCCGTCATGCGCCGCCAGCTCACGCTCAAGGACCCGTTTCTCGCAGGGGCCGACGTCAAGGAGGTGCAGCGGGCACTCGGCTTCAAGGGCAAGGCCGTCGACGGCGACTACGGCCCGGATACCGCGAGCGCAGTCGAGGAGTGGAAGTGGCGAGTCGGCTACCCGAAGCGGCAGATCAACAACCGCCTAGGCCTGCTTGGCATCGCCTGGCTCCTCGGCGAGGTGCCGTTCCCGGGCCACTTCGCGCGAAACTCCAAGGCACGGAAGGGGAAGCCGTACGCGTCCGTGAACGGCATCGTCCGCCCGCTGTCGTCCTCGCCGGGGTTCAGCAGCGAGTTCTCTCTCGCCGACGGCGAGGGAGCGCCCGACCGGAACGGTGTCAAGCACCACGCCGGCAAGGACTGGTTCGCCCCGGGACGGAGCCCGGTCCGGGCGCCCGTGGCCGGGAAGATCATCCAGGCGCTCGTGCGGCCGACGACCACCGGCCAGGTCTTCGGCGGCTGCGTGAAGATCGAATCGGCTCGCGGGAAGCGGGTCTGGGTCTTCCGCCACTGCGACCCGGTCAAGATCCGCGAGGGACAGAAGGTGCAGGCCGGACAGGTCGTCGCGCGTGTGACGCCGTGGCGCGACGGCGCGCCGCACGCGCACATCGAGGTCTGGAAGAGCAAGGACGCGGACTACAGATTCGAGTTCATGGAGGATCCCATGAGCTTCTTCAAGGTCTTCAAGTAACCCCGCCGGCGGGCAGGACGACCTCGAACGGGGCTCCGTGCGGGTCGGCCTGCCGGTAGTTCAGCTCCCCTGGTGCGCCTCCGCGTACGACCGCGCGATCGCAAGGCCGAGACCGGTGCCGGGCCCGCGCGGGCGCGCAATGTCGCTTCGGCTGAAGCGCTCGAACAGCGCCGGGACAAACTCGGAGGGGATACCCTCGCCGCGATCCTCGACCGCCACCTCGAGCCGCTCGTCGACGTGGCGGGCGTACACCGTGACCGGCGGCTTGCCGTACCGCCTGGACGCGGGCGGTCTCCGGCCGCCGCCAGACCAACCGCAGCGACGGAGGCGGCGCAAGGCCCAGGAGGAAGGCGACGCCGCTCGCCGTGGCGAGCAGCCCGATCGCGAGCGCGAGCGGCGAGTCCTCCTCGGGCGAGAGCCCGGCCAGGAGGATCGCGGCGTGATCAGCGTCGCGGCGGCGGCGAGGCGCCACATCCGCTTCTGCGCCACGCTCGGCTGGGCGTGCCCGGCCCTCCACAGCCGGATCGCCGCGATGATCGAGAGCGCCGTCCAGTGGGCCAGGAACGCGAAGAGATACACGCGGAAGGCCGTCGACTGCGGCTCGTCCGCCGCCGGGAAGTCGGGCTCACCGCTTCGCGTCCCGATGGAGTCTATGGCGTGGAAACGGGAACAGCCCCCGCTTTCGCGTGCAGGAACCCGGCGAGGCATGTGCCCTAGAATGCCCTGACGGTGGTCGAGATCATCTTCCTGATGCTCGTCCTCAAGCTGCCGATCGTGTACCTGGTCGCAGTGTGCTGGTGGGCCGTTCGGGCCGAGCCCCGCCCGCCTGAACCGGCAGTGCTTCCCGTTGTCGCCGACGCCGACCCGCCCGGCGGCCACCGTCCGCACCGCGCCCGCCGGCCGCGCCGGGGCGGTCCTCACGGCCGCGGCGGTCCCACGCGCAGGCCCGACCGGGTCGCGATGCGATGAGCACCGTGCCGTCGGTCGAAGAACGCCGGGGCCCGGCCGAGACGGTCGCCGGCTTCCTCGCCGCGCTCGCCATCTTCGGCGGCGTGATCGCGGTCGCGCAGCGACCGGTCACCATCGGTCTCACCTCGATCCTCGTCGCCCTCGTGGCGGCGACCATGGCGAGCGGCAGGCACCGAAATCTTGCGGGCGCCGCAGTCGCGATCGCGGCCGCGGGCTGGCTGGCCGGGATGATCGTCTGCGTGATCACCGGCCGGCCGCTCTGGTAGCGCGCGGCGCCGCAGGGGAAAGCGCCCTGGTACAAAGAACAGGGAGGCATCGTGGCTGACGTCGACGGGCTCAACGCCGGATACGCGCGCGCCGTTCTCGAGGAGTACCTCGAGAACCCCGAAGGCGTGCCCGCGGAGTGGCGTGAGCTCTTCGAGGGTGACAGCGCGCTCCTGCGCGAGCACCCCGGCGTCGCCCGCCTGCTCGAGCTGCTCGAGACGGACGGCAACGGCGCGCAGGCCGAGGCGCCGGCGCCGGTCGTCCCGGCCGCTCCGGCGGCCGAGCCCGAAGCGGCGGCGCCCGTCGACGAGACGCTCCTGACAGCGGTCGCGGCGGCGATGGCGCTCGTGAAGGCGTACAGGACGCACGGCCATCTCGCCGCGCGTCTCGACCCGCTCGGGTCCGAGCCGGTCGGGGATCCCGCACTCGAGCCCGAGCGGCTCGTCCCGCCGCTGACGCCGGACCTCCAGGCGCGCATCCCGGCGCGGCTGCTCCGCGTCCACGTGCCCGGCGAGACCCTGGCCGATGTCCTTCCGAAGCTTCAAGAGACCTACTGCGGCACCAGCGCGTACGAGATCGAGCACATCTCCGACCACCAGGAGCGGGTCTGGCTGCGGCAGGCGATCGAGTCCGGCACGTACAGCGAGCCGCTCGACGGGGACGACAAGCGCCGGCTCCTTGGGCGGCTCTCCGAGGTCGAAGGCCTCGAGCGTTATCTCCGTCGCGCGTTCCTCGGCCAGAAGCAGTTCTCGATCGAAGGTCTCGACGTGATGGTCCCGATGCTCGACCTCGCGCTCGAGCTGTCCGCGGAGGACGGGGCCCACGAGGTCGTGACCGGAATGGCGCACCGTGGCCGGCTGAACGTCCTTGCCCACCTCGTCGGCCGGCCCTACGACGTGATCCTCCGCGAGTTCGAAGGCGAACGGAATCTCGCGGCGCTCTCCAACCAGCCGGCCGGTGCGAGCGGTGACGTCAAGTACCACCTCGGCGCTGAGGGCCGCCGCAAGACCGCCGCAGGCGACATCACGGTCTCTCTCGCTGCGAACCCGAGCCACCTCGAGGCCGTCGACCCCGTCGTCGAGGGACTGGCGCGAAGCGAGCAGACCGACCGCTCGACCCGCGGCGGCGACCATGACTCGCGAGTCGCCCTCCCGATCCTGATCCACGGTGACGCGTCGTTCCCGGCTCAGGGCGTGGTCGCCGAGACGCTCAACCTGCAGTCGCTCGGCGGCTACTCGACCGGCGGCACGCTGCACGTGATCGCGAACAACCAGGTCGGGTTCACGACGGACCCGGCGGACGGCCGATCGACGCGCTACTCGAGCGACCTCGCGAAAGGCTTCGACGTCCCGATCATCCACGTCAACGCCGACGACCCCGAGGCCGCCGTGTCGTCCATCCGGCTCGCCCTGGCCTTCCGGCGCCGGTTCGGCCGCGACATCGTGATCGACCTGATCGGCTACCGGCGGTGGGGTCACAACGAGGGCGACGAGCCGGCGTACACCCAGCCGCTCATGGCCGAGCGGATCAAGCAGCAGCCGAGCGTGCGCGAGCAGTACGCGGCACTGCTCGTCGAGGAAGGCGTCGTCGCGCAGGAGGAGGCGGACGGGCTCGCGCGCGAGGTGGAGGCGAGCCTGAAAGCGTCCCACGAGACGCTGAAGGCGGCGCTCGCCGAGGCGGTCGAGGAACAGCCGCCGAGCGAGCGCACCCCGCCGACCGAGGGCGCCGAGGTCGCGACCGCCGTGGGCGCGGACCGGCTCCGCGCGCTCAACGAGGAGCTCCTGCGCGTCCCCGATCGCTTCACCGTCCACCCGAAGCTCGAGCGGCAGCTCCAGAGGCGCCGCGAACGGCTCGAGGGAGGCGAGATCGACTGGGGCCACGGCGAGGCGCTCGCCTTCGCGAGCCTGCTCGTCGAGGGCATTCCCGTCCGGCTCACCGGCCAGGACACCGAGCGCGGGACGTTCTCGCAGCGCCACCTCGTCCTCCACGATCCGGGGAGCGGCGAGCAGTTCACGCCGATGAAGAGCCTCGCGGACGCCTCTGCGTCGTTCGAGGTCTTCAACTCGCCGCTGTCGGAGTACGCCGCCGTCGGCTTCGAGTACGGCTACTCGGTCGGCGCGCCCGAGGCGCTCGTGCTCTGGGAGGCCCAGTACGGCGACTTCGTCAACGGCGCGCAGATCGTCACCGACCAGTTCATCGTCTCGGGCCTCTCGAAGTGGAGCCAGACCTCGCGCCTCACGCTGCTGCTGCCGCACGGGTACGAAGGCAACGGGCCCGAGCACTCGAGCGCGCGGTTGGAGCGCTTCCTGCAGCTCGCCGCCCAGGAGAACGTCCGCATCGCCACGCCCAGCACGGCGGCGCAGTACTTCCACCTGCTGCGCCGGCAGGCGCTCGACCCCAGTGCGCGACCGCTGGTGGTCATGACGCCGAAGGGGCTCCTGCGGCTGAAGGAGTCCTCAGCCCGGTTGGAGCAGCTCGCAGAGGGGCGGTTCGAGCCGGTGATCGACGACTCCGCCGCGCGTGAGAACGTTCGCCGCCTCGTCCTCACCACGGGCAAGCTCTACTACGACGTCGTCGGCCACGAGCTGCGCCAGCAGCATCCGGAGGTCGCGGTCGCCCGGATCGAGCAGCTCTATCCCTTCCCGGTCGATCCCGCGACCAGGCTCGTCTCCGCCTATCCCTCGCTCCAGGAGGTCGTCTGGGCGCAGGAGGAGCCGCAGAACATGGGCGCCTGGCGGGCGATCAGGCACCGCCTCGAGGAATCGATCGCCGGTCGTGTCCCGCTCCGCTACGTCGGGCGACCGTGGCGTGCCAGCCCGAGCGAGGGCTATCCCACGGCGCACGTCCGCGAGCAGGACCGGATCGTCAGAGACGTTTTTGCCTAGCTAGCGCTTGTTCCACGCGGCGCGGAACTCGCGCGCGTAGCGAACCTGGCGAACGACCGCCATCGCGACCGTCGGCGCGTGGCGTCTCGCCTCACGGGCGATGCGGCGTCGATGCTGCTTCGGGATGTGGCGCCAGATGTCCCAGGCGGTCAGCGCGATTCCGACGACGCCCATGCGTCGGGTGACGAGATGTCGGGCGCGCGGCATCCGGGCATCCTAGTCGTCATCGTCGTCGCCGCGGTCGTCGCGATCGCGGTCGTCGTCGTCGTCGCGGTCTCGGTCTTTGTCCCGGTCGTCGTCGTCATCGTCGTCGCGGTCGCGGTCGCGATCGTCGCTGCTTGTCCGCCTTGCGGCGGTCGCCTCCGTCGTCGTCATCGTCCGACTTGCGCTCCGGCTTCGGCTCGGACCGCTCCTGCTTGCGCTCGGGCTTGTGCTCCTTGGCCTTGTGCTCCTTGGCCTTGTGCTCCTTGGCCTTGTGCTTCGCCCCGGCCGCCGTCGTCATCGTCGTCGTCGTCCTCGCCGTCGTCGGAGGCGGGCACGTACGGGGTCGGCGCCGAGGCGACGGTCTTCGCCGCAGCCGGCGGAGGAGGAGGCGGCGGCGGCGGAGCGGCGTCCGGAGGATCCGGCTTCGGCTTTCGCGCAGCCCTGGGAGGTGCAGGAGCAGGGTCGGGAGCGAGGGCGATCGGAACCGCAGCCGGGGGAGGCTGCGTCGCGATCGGGGTCTCCGGGAACGACGGCAGCGACGGGAGGGTAGGCGGCTGAATCTTCGGCGGGGGCGCCAGCAGCTCACGGCGGCGCCGCTCCAGGACACGCTCGAGCCTCGGTGAGACCCTGACCGTCTGCTCCATCGCCCAGGGGCCGGCGGCACCGGGCTTCGGCCGGACGACCGGCGCGCGGGCTTCCTGCTGCGCCACGACCTCAGACGGCGCGTGAATCAGCCCGGCAAGCGCCAGCCCCAGCAATAAGCCGGTTGTGACGTGAAGTAAAGCTCCCCTCATGCTCAACCCCCTCGGTGCCGACAACTCCCACAAGACCTATCGGAACAGAACACGGGTGACTTGAGGGGAATCGGATGGGGAGTTTCAAGCTCAAACTCGTCGCGTACTTCTCGCTGATCGCGTTGCTGCCGTTTGCAGCGGCTTTCAGCGGTCTGGAGGCCGTGACGGACAGAAACGAGACGCGCCGCGTCGACGGCACGCTGGAGACCAGCGTCCGGGCCGCGCAGGCAGCGTTCGTCCAGGAGGTCGACCAGGCCGAGCGCGTTGCGACGCGCCTCGCCGGCGATCCGTCGTTCCAGCGCGCCCTCGCCACCCGTAACCGCGAGCGGCTCCAGGGGCTCTCCGCCCGCTACGGCGTCCGGATCGAGCCCCGCGGCGGGAAGCCCATCGGCACCGTTCGACGGCCTGCCGTCGTCCGCTCGATCGCCGTCGTCGGACGCCGGGGCCGGCTCGGACGCGTGATCGCGCCCGTCTCGATCGACAGCCGCCTCGCCGAGGATCTGCGCAAGCGTGCCGGCCTGGCGAACGGCGGCGAGCTCGCGCTCGTCGAGGGCGGCCGGGTGCTCGCCGCCTCGGCGCCCATGCGGGGAACGATTCGCACGCCCGCCCAGCCGGAGGAGATCCAGGTCTCGGGCCGGCGGTTCCGCGCACTCGCCTCGAACAGGCTTGCCGAGCCCCGCAACACCGCCCTCGTCGTGCTGGCGCCGCAGGCGCGCATCGACGAGTCGGCCGGCTGGCTCCGCTCGAGGCTCTTCCTCGCGATGCTGGCTGCGCTGCTGCTGATCGCGGCCGTCGCATACATCCAGGGACGCTCGATCGTCGGCACGCTCGGTCGCCTCGCCGACGCCGCGAGGGGGATCGCCCGCGGCCGGCTCGGCGACCGCGTGCACGTGCGGGGCCGCGACGAGTTCGCATCCCTCGGGCGCGCCTTCAACCAGATGGCCGACCAGCTCCAGGCGCGCATGCACGAGCTCGAGGAGGAGCGGCGGCGCCTGAGGGAGACCACGCTCCGGTTCGGCGAGGCGCTCGCCGCGACCCACGACATCGACCAGCTGCTCCGCGTGATCGTCGACACCGCCGTCCAGGCGACCGGCGCCTCCCGCGGAGAGCTGAGTGACGGCGGCGTCGTCCTCATCGCCGACGGCGGCGAGCGTGCGCCCGTCAAGCTCGAGTTCCCGCTGGCGGTGGGCCGGGAGAACTTCGGCACCCTCGTCCTCTACGGCGACGACTTCAGCTCGGACCAGCGCGAGAGCGCCGGCTGGCTCGTCGGGCACGCGGTGATCGCGCTGAGCAACGCGCGCCAGCACCGCACCGTGGAGCAGCAGGCGCTCGTGGACAGCCTCACGGGCCTGGCGAACCGCCGGCTCTCCACGGCCGCGCTGGAGAAGGAGCTCGCGCGGGCCAAGCGCTTCGAGGAGCCCCTGACCCTCGTACTGGCCGACATCGACGACTTCAAGAGGATCAACGACCGTTGGGGCCATCCGACCGGCGACGAAGTCCTCAAGGCGTTTGCCCAGCGTCTCCAGGAGAGCGTGCGCGAGATCGACCTCGCGGGCCGCTGGGGCGGCGAGGAGTTCGCCCTGCTGCTGCCGGGCACCGATCTCGACGGAGGGCGGCAGCTCGCCGAGCGGATCCGGGAGCTCGTTCGCGACCAGCGCCTCGAAGCATCGGACGGGACGCCGATCCGGGTCACGGCGAGCTTCGGCGTTGCCTCATTCCCCCTCGTCGCCGGGCAGAGCCAGCTCGTTGCGGCCGCCGATGCGGCGCTCTACGAGGCGAAGAGGTCGGGCAAGGACCGGGTCGTCGTCTCCGAGCGCGGCGCCGTCTCCAGCCACGCGTAGCCTACAAGCGGGTTTTGTCCTCGTTAGAATCCCCCGCCGAGCAAGAACCCGCCCGGAAAACCAACGGAGGATCGATGCCCGTAGAGACACCTTCACTGTTCGCAGACGTCATTCAGGATCACCTCGAGCTGAAGCGGAAGAACGCCGAGCTCGAAGGTGCAATGCCCATCGACGGCTATCGCGTCGAGGATCCCTTCGTGAACCACCCGCTCTTCAAGACCGAGGAGCAGGCGCGGATCGAGGACACGCTCGACGGCCACCCCGGAGTCGCAGCGGAGCAGCATGCGGTCGCCACCGAGACGGTCGCAGCGCACGACGAGGACGGCCTCTGGGGCCGGTCCCGCGACTTCGACTGGGGCGACTAGCCCACCGTCTCACCACCGTTTATCCGCCCCCCGCGACGGGGTAGGCTCACCCGAACCTGAAAAAGCAAAGAGGGGAGCCGAATGAGAAAGCTGATCGGACTTGTCGGCCTCGGGGCCGCACTCACGTACTTCTTCCATCCGCTCGAAGGGCCAGAGCGCCGCGCCAAGGTTGGCGGCCGCATCAAGGCGCTGCTGGCGCGCGCCGAGGAGGGGCCGAAGCCGCAGCCCGACGACGTCACGCTGGCGCACATGGTCGAGAGCGAGCTCTTCCGGGACGAGCAGGTCCCGAAGGGCCAGATCAACGTCAACGCCGAGAACGGCAAGGTCTATCTGCGCGGCGAGGTGGACGAGGCGGAGATGATCCGTGACCTCGAGAACCGGACGCGCAGCATCCAGGGCGTCGAGGACGTGGAGAACCTGCTGCACCTGCCCGGGGCCGAGGCCCCGATGCACGGGAAGAACTAGCTCCTACGTCTTCTTGAACGGCGTGTCGTCCGGATCCTCGATCCGGCGCATGAGCGGCAGGCCGTACCAGAACCAGAAGTAGAGGAGGACGGCGGCGGCGGTCACGAGCGAGACCGCCGCCGGCGCCTCGAAGACGATGTCCGTGACGAGGTGGATCGCACCCGTGATCGCGGCGGCCAGGAACGCGAGGCCGCTGATGGCGAGGCGGTTCGAGGTCCTGAGGATCTGCTCCTTGTCGCGCTGGCGCCAGCGCAGCCGGTGGTACGACGAAGGCGCGATGAGCAGCGCGGTCGCGACCGCGGTCAGGAGGAAGGTGCCGAAGTAGACCAGTCGCTGCTGCTCGGTGATCGCCGAGAACCGGTTCGTGAACGGCACCGTGAGCAGGAACGCGAACAGCACCTGCACGCCGGGCAGGATCACCCGAAGCTCGTTCAGGAGCTCGATCAGCTCGCGGTTGAGCTGCTCGTCCTTGCTCTCGTTCGCGCTCAGGTTCCGGCCCTGCGGATCGAGACCACGCTGCTTGCCGAACGGGCATGGTCGACCTGGAGTGTCGTGTGCTCGATGCCGTACTCCTCGGCGAGCATCTGCTCGAGCTCGCGTCGGCGGGCGTGGCAGTCGTCACCCGGCTGGACGAGAACATGTGCCGAGAGGGCGACGAACCCGGACGTGATCGTCCAGACGTGGAGGTCGTGGACGTCCACGACTCCGTCCATCCCCGACATGCGCCGCGCCAGCCCGCGGGCGTCGATCCCCCTCGGCGTTCCCTCCAGGAGGATGTGGACGGAATCGCGCAGCACGGTCCACGAGCTCGCCAGGACGAGGACGGCGATCAGCGCGCCCACCGCCGGGTCGGCGTAGTGCCAGCCTGTCGTCAGGATCACGAGGGCGGCGACCACGACCCCGCCCGAGCCCATCGCGTCGGCGGTCACATGGCGCAGCGCCGCCTGCATGTTCAGGCTCCCGTGCGCGGTCCGGGCCAGCATCCAGGCAGCCGCGAGGTTCCCCGCGAGGCCGACCAGTGCGACGGCGAGCATCCAGCCGCCGAGCACGTCCGGCGGGTCGCTGAGCCTGCCGTACGCCTCGACGAAGATCCAGATCGCCAGGCCGACGAGGACGAGCCCGTTCAGGAGGGCCGCCAGAACCTCCGCACGGTGGTAGCCGAAGCTCCTCTCCGGCGTGCTCGGCCGGCCGGCCAGCCAGACCGCGACGAGCGCGAGCCCCAGCGCGATGTTGTCGGAGAGCATGTGCACGGCGTCGGCGAGGAGTGCCAGGCTTCCCGTCAGCAGGCCTCCGACGACTTCCACGACCGTGATCGAGACCGTGAGAGCGAGAACCAGGACGAGTGTCCGGCGATTTCGAGCCCTGACGGCCGAGAGGTGGCTCACAGCCTGAGAGTATTGACGCTGATGGATGTCCGGGAGCTGTTGAAACGGGAGATCGATCCCGGCGAAGTCGAGGCCGTTCGCGAGCTGTGGAAGCAGCACTCGATCGCCGAAGACAACCGCGACATTGGCGGCCTCCTGGCGACGCTGACGGACGACTGCGTGTACGAGCTCGCAGGCACGCGGCACCGCTGGGAGGGCCACGAAGGCGCGACTCGCTTCTACACGGGGCTGCTGACCGCGTTCCCGGACATCGACTTCCAGCTGACCGACATCGTCGTCGGCCCGCAGGGAGTCTGCGAGGAGGCGCGCGTGACCGGCACGCACGAGCGCGACTGGCTCGACTACGAGGCGAGCGGCGAGGCGGTCGAGTTCGGCGTCGTCATCTTCTTCCCCTGGGACCTGGAGCGGCGCCTGTTCCGCGGCGAGAAGGTTCACGTCTTCGAGCTGGGGCGGAAACTGGACTAAGCGCGGATTCGCCTCGGTGGGAAGATCGTCGCGTCTGCCACGTCTGGTGATGAAGGCGCAAACGACCCGAAGGAGGGGCGATGAGCGACGAGAGAATCGAGCGGAACGACGAGCGCGTCGAGGATCTCGAGGTGCGCGGCGACGAAGCTCGCGAGATCGCCGGCGGCAAGAAGGGCCAGAAGAAGGGGTCCCTCGGCCGTCGCAAGGCGAGAGCCGCCGGCATGGCCGACAAGAAGTCCGGCCTGAGCCGCGAGGCGTAGCTTCCGCGGGGAGCGGCGGGCGGCTCTGCGTCCGCCGTTCTACCTTTAACCCGTGATCGCGGTCTCTGTGGTCCTCGAGCGCCCGGTGTTCACCGTCGGGCGCCGGCAATTTCTCTGGCGTGAGGTCGCCGAGCGGGTCGACTGGGACGGGCTTCGGCGGCGCGCCGGCGGCTCGGGCGAGGAGGTCGATGTCGAGGAGGCCGGCGCGCGATTCCGGTACGAGCGCAACCTCGTCGCAGGTGAGGAGATGGAGGCGTGGCTCGCCCGCTGGGAGCTGACGGTCGCGGAGTGGCGCGCCTATCTGCGGCGCTCGCTCGCAGAGGGCGATCGCGGCCTGTGGGTCGAGGCCGTCTGCAGCGGCACGCTGGAGCGCGAGGCCGAGGAGCTCGCCGCCAGGGCGGCCGCGGCGGAAGCACTCGGCGAGCCGGACCTCGACCGCGCCTACGCGAGGTTCGTCGCCGAGGCGGCCGACCCCGCGACGCTCGAGTCCCTGCTCGGGGCTCGGCGGTCCGACTGGCTCCGAACCGACTGCCGGACGCTGGTCTTCGAGACGGAAGCCGCCGCGAGGGAAGCGGCCTTGTGCGTCCGCGACGACGGCATGGCGCTGACGGAAGTCGCAGCGCAGGCCGGAGTCGACGTCCGCGAGCACTCACTGCACCTCGAGGACGCGCGCGGCGAGCTCGGCGACGCGCTCCTCAGCGCACGAACCGGCGAGCTGCTCGGCCCGCTTCCGCTCGCGGACCGGTACGCGCTCGTCCTCGTCGACGACAAGGTGGAGCCGTCCCTCGCCGACCCCGAGATCCTGCGCCGCGTGCAGGAGGCCGCTCGGCGGCGCGCAATCGAGCGGGAGGTCGTGAACCGGGTCATCTGGCATGAGCGAGCCTGAGCCGCGCGTCTCCGAGGACGCGAAGGCGCTCCTCGAGGAGCTGCCGCTGCTCGAGGGCCTGTCGCCGGAGGCACGGCGATTGGTCGTGGAGAGCTTCGTTCCGGCGCGGTTCGGCTTCGGGGAGGTGGTCTTCGCCGAAGGAGACGAGCCGGACGGGTTCTACGTGCTGCTGTCCGGGTCGGCTCGGGTGCTGAAGCAGCGGGCGGACGGGAGCGAGGTGACCCTGAACGCTCGTACGGGTCGGGGACGGCTTCGGCGAGCTCGGCCTCCTGACCGGGGAGCCGCGAAGCGCGACGATCCGCGCGAGTGGTGAGGTGAGCGCGCTCAAGCTCGACCGGTCGCTCTTCTCGGCGCTCGTGCAGGTGCATCCCGAGCTCCAGCGCCATTTCGACCGGCAGGTCGAGCGCTACGGGCGCCGGGATCTCCTGCGGCTCTCGTCGTCGTTCGCCGGCCTCCCCGCCGAGACGCTCGAAGAGCTGCTCGACGCTCTCGAGCCGCTCGGAGGCCGCGAAGGGCGAGACGGTCGTCCGGCAGGGAGAGCCCTCGACCTACATGTACGTCGTCGTGGAGGGACGCCTGCACGCGGTCTGGAAGACGGCCGGGGGCGAGCAAGGCGACGTCGCGTACCTCCGGCGCGGCGATCTCTTCGGCGAGCGGTCGCTGCTCCTCGGCGCGCCACGCGCGGTCACGGTCGAGGCGGTCACCGACTGCCGCCTGCTCGCGCTCGGGGAGGCGGACTTCCGCCGCTTCGTCGACGAGAGCGAGGCATTCAGAGCGGTCGTCGAGGGCAACGTCGAGCGGTACGAGTTCAAGTTCGCCGCCAGGGTCCCGCTCGACTTCGCGGAGGAGCTCTTGCCGGCCGAGGCCGCCGTGGCGCCCGAGCCGGTCTCCGTGGAGCAGGCCGTGGAGGCGCCGGCTGCCGAGGAGGCGGAGGAGTGGGCGGGGGAGGAGGAGGCGCCGCGCCGCCGGATCCGCCGCTTCAAGCACGTCTGGCAGGTGGACGAGATGGACTGCGGCGCCGCATGCCTCGCGATGGGGACTCGGCACTTCGGCCGCGCGGTCAGCCTCGCCCACATCCGCAAGCTCGTCCACACCGGCACGGAGGGCACGAGCCTCGCGGGCATCGTCTCCGGCGCTCAGGAGCTCGGCCTGCGCGCCCGCGCCGTCAAGGCGTCGAAGACCCGGCTGCACGAGCTGCCGATGCCGTTCGTCGCCCACGTGGAGGGAAACCACTGGGTCGTCGTCTACGACGCGGACGAGAAGGGGGTGCGCATCGCCGATCCGGCGCTCGGGCTCACCCGCCAGAGCCGCGCGGAGTTCGACGAGCGCTGGTCGGGCTATGCCGCGCTGCTCGCCTACGGCGAAGGGCTCGAGGAGGCGCCCGTCGAAGCGCGGGAGACGAGCTGGATCTGGGCGTTCTTCCGGCCGTACCGCAGGACGCTGATCGCGGCCGCGCTGCTCGCGCTCGTCGCGGCCGCGCTCGAGATGGCGCTGCCCATCTTCACGCAGGTGATCGTCGACGACGTCCTCACGCAGAACGACAAGGAGCTCCTCTACTGGCTCCTGCTCGGGATGCTCGGCGTGCTCGTCGCGATGACCGGCGCCACTCTCATCCAGCGCTATCTGCTCGCCCGGGCGGCGGTGGAGATCGACGGAACGACGCTGGACTTCCTGACCGCGCCGGATGCTCGCGCTGCCGATGAGCTACTTCAGCTCGCGGCGCACCGGCGACATCCAGCGGCGCCTCGCCGGCATGCGTCAGGTGCGCGACGTTCATGGTGCAGGACGGGGTCGAGGGGCTCACCGCGGTCGCGACGCTGGTGGCGGCGCTCACCTTGATGTTCGTCTACGACTGGGTGCTGGCGCTGGTCTTCCTGGCCCTGACGCCGGCCTACGCCTGGCTGATGCGCTTCTCGCGCAAGCGGCTCCGGCCGATGTTCGACAGCCTCGAGGAGGCGTTCGGGAAGTACCACTCGCACCAGATCGACGCGATCAAGGGGATCGAGACCGTCAAGGCCGTGGGCGCCGAGCAGGCCTTCCGCCGGCGGATGCTGGATCAGTTCACGGGCCTCGCGAACCGGCTCTTCCGCGCGGACTTCACGATCATGTCCTACGAGGCGGCCACGGAGATCGTCGGCCTCGCGTCGGTCGTTCTCTTCCTCTGGGCCGGCGCCCTGCGGGTGCTCGGCGGCGATCTGACCATCGGCGAGTTCGTCGCCTTCAACGCGCTCGTGCTGCTCGCGAGCGGCCCGATCCTGACGCTGCTCTCGATCTGGGACGAGCTCCAGTACGGGCAGGTGCTCCTGAACCGGCTGAACGACATCATCGAGCAGGAGCCCGAGCAGGGAGGACGCGAGCTGACTGCCGTCCCGACCCTCGAGGGTCGGGTCCAGCTGCGCGACATGAGCTTCCGCTACTCGCCGATCTCGCCGCCGATCCTCGACGGGATCTCACTCGACGTGGAGCCCGGCTCGACCGTCGCGATCGTCGGGCGGAGCGGCTCGGGGAAGACGACGCTCGTGCGCTGTCTCTCAGGGCTGCTGGAGCCGACCGGCGGGACCGTGCTCTTCGACGGCGTGGACATGGTCGACCTCTCCTATGCGGACCTGCGCCGCCAGATCGGCTACGTGCTCCAGGAGAGCTACCTGTTCGACGACACGATCGCCGCGAACATCGCGTTCGGCGACGACTCGGCCGACGCCGAGCGGGTCGAGTGGGCCGCGCGGGTCGCGAACGCTCATGAGTTCGTGGCGCGGCTGCCGCTCGGCTACGAGACACGGATCGGCGAGAGCGGGCTGCTCCTCTCGGGCGGCCAGCAGCAGCGGATCGCCATCGCGCGGGCGATCTATCAGCGTCCCCCGATCCTCGTCTTCGACGAGGCGACGAGCGCGCTCGACACCGAGTCCGAGCGGGCCGTCCAGACGAACATGGACGAGGTCTTCGCGGGACGGACGTCGTTCGTGATCGCCCACCGCCTGAGCACCATCCGGGACGCCGACCTGATCGTCGTCCTCGAGCGGGGGAGAGTCGCCGAGCAGGGCGCGCACGAGGATCTGATGCGCCGCCAGGGCATCTACTACTACCTCGTGAGCCAGCAGCTGGCCCTGTAGCCGTATTCTCCCCGCGATGGCCACGCTCGAGGAAAAGATGACCGTCGAAGGCGTCGCGCCCGGTGGGGAGGCGCCCGAGGTCCTCCGCTACTACGAGCTCGCGAAGAAGCAGGAGTGGCAGGTGCGCGACATGCCCTGGGGCGAGCTGCCGCCGATCCCCGAGACCACGGGCTCGAAGGAGCGGGTGGAGAAGCGGCGCGGGATCTGGCGCTCGGTCATCACGCAGCAGCTCCAGGCGGACTCCCTCGCCGTGGAGATGGCGGCGCAGCTCCTCGAGATGGCGCGCCACCAGGACGCGAAGCTCTACTACTCGACGATGGCGCAGGACGAGGCGCGCCATGTCGAGGCCTGGCTGAAGCTGGTCGGCGAGGCCGGGGGGCCGACCGAGCGGGACCCGTACCTGGACAAGCTCGCGCAGATCTTCCTCGGGCTCGACTCGCTCGAGGAGAAGGTCTTCCTCATGCAGGTCTTCTTCGAGCGGATGATCATCCCGCGGTTCCGGCTGATCGCCCGTTCGGCGCCGGACACGGTGCTCGCCGATCTCTGCCGGCGCCTGACGATCGACGACGGCATCCACCACAGCTCCGGGATGGCCTACGAGCGGGTGTTGCTCCGAACGGCGTCCAAGCAGACGAAGGACCGGATGATCAAGGGCGCCAGCACCATGCTCCCGATCTTCGTCGACCACGTCCTCTGGCGGCCGAAGGAGCGCGACTTCATCACGAGCGCGATGCGGACGCGCGACCTCCAGCGCGTCAAGGAGGAGGTCGAGGAGGGCGTCAAGATCGCGTCGTCGCTGGGCCTCGACGTCCGCGACATCGAGTACACGATCCCGTCCGTGTAGCACCCGACCGCCGGGGACAGATCGTCACACTCACGGCACGTTCGCCCCTTGACGCCGATTGGTGTCCGACACCGATCGGGCCGCCGCGCGCTCGGAACGCCTCGTGAAGGCTGTTTCCTAGCGCTCTTCGAGCTTCAGCGCCGCGGAGTTGATGCAGTAGCGGAGACCCGTCGGATGCGGCCCGTCCGGGAAGACGTGGCCGAGGTGGCCGCCGCAGTTCGAGCACATGACCTCCGTGCGGACCATCCCGAAGGTCGCGTCGCGCTCCTCGTCGATCGCCTCCTCCTCCGAGGGGGCTGAGAACGCGGGCCAGCCGCAGCCCGAGTCGTATTTCGCCTCCGACTCGAACAGCTCTGCTCCGCAGCCGGCGCACTGGTAGGTGCCCGGCTCGAACGTGTGGTCGTACTCGCCCGTGAACGGCGCCTCGGTGCCTTTCTCGCGCAGGATCCGGTACTGCTCCGGGCTCAGCTCGGCCCGCCATTCGGCGTCGGTTTTCTCGATCTTCGGCATCGGTCCTCAGTGTGCCACGAAGGTGTGATCCGACCGAGCGTCGGGCACGTAGGGACCCCGAGAAGCGGAAACGATCGACCAAGGGGGGACTGCTCAATGCGACGGATCACGCTTCTGACCGCCTGGCTCGCGGTTGCAGCTTCGGTGCTCGCTGCTCCACTCGGGGCGGGCGGAGCCAAGCCGGAGAAGAATCGCGCTACCCGACGGCTTCAGGCCCGAGGGAATCGCGATCAGCCGGGCCGGGACGTTCTACGTCGGCTCGATCCCGACAGGTGCGATCTACCGCGGCAGCGTGAAGACGGGCGAGGGCGAGATCATCAATCCGGGAGCGACCGGACGCGCGTCCATCGGCGTCGAGCTCCACGACGGAAAGCTGTACGTGGCCGGTGGCCCGACCGGGAGCGGCTTCGTCTACAGCGCCCGAAGCGGACGGCTCCTGGAGACCCATCGCTTCACGACCGAGACGACGACGTTCGTGAACGACGTGGTCGTCGCCCGCGGTGGTGCGTACTTCACGGACTCCCGGCGGCCGTTCCTCTACCGCGTCTCGATCGAGCACGACGGGAAGGGACACGGCCATCGAGGGAAGGGCCACGGACACGGACACGGCGGTGAGGTGACCGCCATTCCGCTCAGTGGTGCCATCGTCTACGGCGAAGGCAACAACGCCAACGGCATCGACACGACGCACGACGGGCGCACGCTGATCATCGTCCAGACGAACGTCGGCAAGCTGTTCACGGTCAACCGGCGTACCGGAAAGACGCGCGAGATCGTCCTCGACGAGCCGGTCGTGAACGGCGACGGCATCCTGCTCGACGGACGCACGCTCTATGTCGTGCAGAACCGGGACAACAAGGTCGCGGTCATCCGGCTCTCACGCCGGCTCGACTCCGGCGACGTGAGGACGCATCTGACCGACCCGGACTTCGACGTCCCGACGACGATCGACGACTTCGGCGACAGGCTCTACGCGGTCAACGCGCGCTTCAGGCCGACCCTGCCTCCGCCGGACTTCGAGTACTGGATCAACCAGTTCCGGAAGGTGGAGAGCTAGGCCAGTAACTCGGCGTAGCGGTCGCGCCACTCCTCGTCCGAAACCGAGCGGCGGAAGAAGGCCTCGAACACCGTTCGCGGTGTTGAGGCCTCCGCCGCGGCGAGGAGTGAGGCGGTCGCCGCGAAGAGGTAGCGGAGCAGGTCGCCGTCGATCCGCGCGACCCCCAGGGCTCGTTCGAACGCCCAGACCATCTTCTCGGCCTCGGGCCCGGCAAGCGCGTTTCTGAGCTCTATT
Organism: uncultured Actinomycetes bacterium; assembly: GCA_963782765.1. Taxonomy (GTDB): domain Bacteria; phylum Actinomycetota; class Thermoleophilia; order Gaiellales; family Gaiellaceae; genus JACDAN01. The sequence goes on along the minus strand of CAWALC010000002.1, from coordinate 715,668 downwards.
TCGAGCGCCTTGAGGTCGAGATCGTCCCAGTTCGGCTGCTGCATTGGAGTCTTATCGGCAGCAGGTTTGCGAGCACGAGCCGGGGGCAGGACCCAGGCAGTCGAACGAGGAGGAAATGCATGTCCACGACCGATCTCTGGACTCACAGAGACACCAACATCAGCTCGATGGACCTGACCGGCTTCAAGGTCGAGGCCATCGACGGCTCGATCGGGAGCATCGACGAGGCGTCGAACGACGTCGGTGGCAGCTACATCGTCGTCGACACCGGCCCGTGGATCTTCGGCAAGAAGGTTCTGCTGCCGGCGGGCGTGATCGACCGCGTCGACTCTGCGGACGAGAAGGTCTACGTCGACCGGACGAAGGATCAGATCAAGGACTCGCCCGAGTTCGACGAGGACACGTACTCCGAGCCCGCGTACCGCGAGGAGATCGGCGGCTACTACGGCTCCGGCGGCAAGGGCTACCGGGACCCGATGTAGCCAAGCTCGACGCTGCAGCGGCGGAGCGGCCCGCCGTTGCGGCCCTTTACAGAGCGCGGTTCAGAAGCTCGTCGAGGTCGAGCTCGGCGAGCGACGCCACGACGAGGTCGGCCTCGTCGAGCCCCAGGGCTACGGTGACCCCGTTGGGCACGGCGACCGTGAAGATCCCTGCCGCCTTGGCCGCCGTGACGCCGTTGGGCGAGTCCTCGAAGGCGATCGCCTCGCCGGCTGAGACGCCGAGCCGGTCGAGCGCCTCCAGGTAGAGCGTCGGGCGCGGCTTTGATCGCTTCGGGTCGTGGTCGGCGGTGACGATCTCGTCGAAGTGCTCGGCCTGCTCGAGCCGCGCCAGGTGCCTGTCGACCCAGGGGCGTGACGAGCTCGAGACGATGGCCGTCTTGAGCTCGCGCCGGCCGGCCTCCTCGAGGTAGTCGAGGATCCCCGGCCGGAGCTCCTCGATCTCCAGCAGCTCGAGCTCGCGGTCGCGCTTGCGGGTTCGCACGGCGTCGCGGTCGAGCGGGCCATGGAGCTCCTCGAGGTAGTCGAGCGGGTCGAACCCGCCCGTCGTCCCGATGATCCCCGCCCAGCGGTCGAGCGGAAGCTCCTGGCCGTGCTGGTGAAAGACCTCCTGCCACGAAGCGTACGAGGGCGTCTCGGTGTCGACGATCAGCCCGTCAAAGTCGAAGAGGAGAGCGCGGATCACGGTGAAGGTCTACCGGCTGGTGAAAGCCTCCTGCTCGTTGACAGCCGTCCGCCGACCTGCTCACGATTGGTCGGATGGCGAACCGCGAGGGCGTTCCGAGCCGGTCGCTGTGGCAGCGCTTCCGCGAGGCAGTTCCGGTTCGGAAGCTCCTCGCGTACCTCCTCATGGCGGTGCTGCTGGTCTGTGCGTTCGCGTCGCTCATCGCGCTCAACCTGCTGCTCCGGGACCTCTGGGGCGAGCTCGCCTACGCGATCCTCGTCACGGGTGTCGCCCTCTGGGCGCTGTCCCAGACCCGGCCCGTCAGGCGGGCCGTCGTCCGCCTCCGGATCCGTCCGTTCTCGCTCGGCCGGGCGATCCTCTGGGCGACGTTTGCGCTCGTCGCACTGCCGGTCGCGGGCGACCGGGGGTGGGCCGGGGTCGCGATTCTGCTCGCGCCGCTGGTCGTGCTGCTGAGCTTCCGGTTGGCCCGCGCGATGAAATCGGGGAGGGAACCTCGCGGTTTCGAGCCGCGAGCCTGGCCGTGGGCAGTCGGGGGCATGGTCGCGCTCGTCCTGCTCGTCCACACGGTTCCGTCTCCGGCCGAGAACGACTTGGAGTCCGGGACGTTGCCGCCGGCTGCCGCCGAGAACGCCGACCACGCAAGGCTGGCACTTCGCGTTCGCCCATACCTTCTCTTCGACCGCCGCGAAGCCCGATTCCCGCTCGACATCGAGGACGCGGCTCGTGCAGGTCGCATCAGCAGTTGCAGCGGTGACGACCCGTGCGACCCGGTGCGTCGCGCGGCTGCCATCGACCGCTCGAAGAACTTCGTCGAGATCGCCGACTTCACAGGTGAGCGGGGAGGAGGGCCGGGCAGCGCCATCTACTACCACGTGGTCGACAAGGATCGTGTGGACGCGGAGGGCCGGCAGCACCGGATCTACGTCGACTACTGGTGGTACTTCACCCGCAACCCGTCGCCGATCGGCGCTGCGGTCGGCTGCGGGCCGGGGGCCCGCTGGGTGGGAATCACCTGCCACGACCACCCGAGCGATTGGGAGGGGATCACCGTCGTGCTGGGCCCGTGCCCGCCCGACAGGCAGGACTGTGTCCGGAGCGGCGCAGCTCTGGGCGCCGCTGGCCGTTCGCTACGCGCAGCACGAGCATCTGGTCTCGTACGCCTGGCCGACGCTGAAGGAGCTCTGGCGTGGCTACCCGGATCGGAAGCCTGTGCGCCCGCTCGTCTTCGTCGCCCGCGACAGCCACGCCTCGTATCCCGCGCCCTGCCCGGGCGACTGCAAGCAGTACGCCAACTACCCGCTTCTCAACGACGTGCCGATCTTCGACGAACGGCGCGACGAGGCCCCGCACGACGGCCGGCTCGAGTGGAACTACAACGTCACGTGCACGCAAGAGGAGGACGCGGATTCCACGGCCGACTGCCTCGAGCCGATCCCGATCACCGCAGAAGGCGGCCTGGCGGCGTCGTGGAACGCATTTCGCGGGCGGTGGGGACGCCAGCGGTGCATCCTCGCCGGCGCGTACTGCGACACCAGCAAGGCGCCGGGCTCACCTGCCGGTCAGGGCCGCTATCGGGATCCCGGTCGCGCGGGCCCCTGGCTCTGCGTGGCCGATCCGCGTTCCGGCGAGCCACTGCCGGAGCTCGATGAGTGCGGCGACGAGGTGGATCCGGACACCGAGATCCCGACCTGATGAGCGAGCGCGGAGCGCGAGCTCGAGTCGAGCGACGAGCACGAGGTCACCCCGCTCGAGCTCTTCTTCGACCTGACCTTCGTGTTCGCCCTGACCCAGGTCACGATCCTGCTCGTGGACGATCCGACCTGGGGTGGGGTCTTCCGCGGGATGCTGGTCGTCGCGGCGCTCTGGTGGGCGTGGACCGCATACGCATGGTTGACGAGCGCGACGGATGTCGACGAGGGTGGCGTCCGGCTGGTGATGCTCGCCTCGATGGGCGCGATGTTCGGCGTCGCGCTGGCTGTGCCGGGCGCCTTCGAAGATGACGCCGTGCTCTTCGGTTTTGCGTACCTCCTCGTCCGCCTACTCCATCTCGTTCTCTCCGCGACGGTCGTTCCGAACGATCCGGACCGCCGGGGCGCGCTTCTCCGGTTCGCGCCGACGGCGATCGTCGGTGCCTCGCTGCTCGTCCTTGCCGGGTTCCTCGAGGGAAACGAGCGCATCGCGGTGTGGGTCGTGGCTCTTGCAATCGACTACCTCGGCCCGGCCGTGATCGGCGTAGGGCGCGGCTGGAGGGTCGCGCCCGAGCACTTCGCCGAGCGGCACGGGCTGATCGTCCTGATCGCGCTCGGAGAATCGCTCATCGCCATCGGTCTCGGCGCAGGCTTCGACCTGGATACCGGCGTGATCGTGGCGGCGGCGCTCGGAATCGTCGTCATCTCCGCGCTCTGGTGGCTCTACTTCGACGTGGCCGCGATCGTCGCGCGGAGGCGGCTCAGGGAATCGACCGGCGTGGAGCTGCATCGGCTCGCACTGCACGCGTACAGCTACCTCCATCTGCCGATGATCGCCGGGATCGTGCTTTTCGCCCTCGGCCTCAAGACGACCCTCGGCGACGTCGGTGAGGCGCTCGACACGGTGCCCGCAGTGGGACTCTGTGGCGGCGCAGCCCTCTACCTGCTCGGTCACATCGCGTTCCTCTTTCGAGCGACCGGCTACGTCTTCCGGCGGCGGACCGTCGGCGCCGCCGTGTTGCTGGCGCTCATTCCGGTTGCGGTCGCGATCCCGGCGCTCGCGGCGCTCGCCCTCGTCGGTGCCGTCTGCTCGCTCGTGGTCGCGTACGAGGTAATCCGCTATCGCGCGGCGCGTCTCCAGGTCCGGCACCCGGAACTCGCTTAGAGGCGGAGAACTACTTCGGCCGCTGATCCGGTCCGCGGTTCCCTACCGGCGCGGCGGTCTCCTCCTGCTGAGCCTGTTCCGTCGGGTTCGGCTTCTTCGAGACCGGCTTCGGCCGGGACGACACAGGCCGGGTGCGTTTCGCGGTCGGCCGTCCGCGCGTTGTGGCCTTCTCCGCGCGGTCGCGCGGCACGGTCGCTCGCGACGCGGACGGCTTGCGCGACTCTTTCCCGTGCGGGGACGCCTTCTTTGGCGCCGCCTCCGCGGGCCGATGCGACCGCCTGGCCGCTTGCTTCTTCCCGCGGGCATGCTGCTCGGCAGCACGGGCCCAAGCCGGCTGCGTCTTCGGCTTCGACGCCTTCCGACGCGAACGCGCGTTGCCCGGGCCCGCGGGTCCGGGCCGTTCGCCTCGGCTGAGCGCCGCGTGAACCTCGGCCGCCCTCTGCCCGAGGCGCGTTTGTCCGACCGCAGCGACGTGCGAAGCCCGGCGCTCAGCCTTCGCCGCCGTCGAAGCCCCGCGCTCGGCCTTCGCCGCCGTTGCGGCCCCTGTGGTGACGCCGTAGCCCACGCCGCCGACGACGGCTGCACTCGCCGTCACTGCCGCCGCCTTGACCGCGAGGCCGAGGGCCCCGGTCGCGGCCGCGCCGCCGCCGACGGCCGCGGTTCCACCGGCCGCCGTCGCGCTGCACTCCGGTCGCTGCGAGCGCCGCTTGCTCGCCGCGAAAGAGATAGAGCGAGGCCGGGATCGGCAGCACCGACAGCCCCTTCAGGAGCGAGCGCTGGCGCTTCTGGACGGTCGAGAACCGCACGCAGGCGGGACACTCGCGGAGGTGCTCCTTCAGGCGGCGGGACTCGCGGCGCGGAAGCCGTCCGTCCAGACGGCGCAGGAGCACGTCCTCGGCATCGGTGCACGTGAGCGCCCCTTCGAGCTGCTCGGCGAGGCCTCTGCGGGCACGGAAGATCAGACTTTCGAGCGCGTCGGGAGTCACCTCGAGGATCTCGGCGATCTCGGCGTACGAACGCCCCTCGAACTCGCGCATCACGAGCGCCGCGCGCTGCGACGGCGGCAGGTGCTGGAGAGCTCGCAGGACGTCCGCGAGGCTGAGTCGTCGCCGTCCGGCGCCGGATCCGCCAGGTGCTTTGTCGAGCTCGACCTCCATGGGCTGGCCGTGGGTCAGCCGGAAGTGGCGGCGCACCTCGTTGTGCGCGATCGTCAGCAGCCAGTTCTCGGTCTTTCGTGGCTTCGTGCCCTGGGCCATCGCGCGGTAGGCGTTGAGGAACGTCTGCTGCGTGACGTCCTCCGCGTCCGCGTGGTTCCCGAGAACCGCGTAGACGTAGCGGTAGACGCCTGCTGCGTGGCGACGGTAGAGACGGTCGAAGGCCGATGCGCCTATTCCGCGGAACAGCGCTGACATCGATCGAACTATGCGGCCTCTCGTGGCCGGAAAACGGCTGCTTACCGAAACTTTACGAGCCCAAAACGCCGGTTCCGTGTCGCGAACGGGTCTACCTCAATGACAGGTGACCCCAACCCAAGAATCAGAAGGAGCACGACTGATGAAGCTGAAACAGTGTCTTTTCGTCCTGACCGCGGCGCTCGTGCTGGCCCCGTCGGCGCTGGCCGAGAACGGCGGGCAGGGCAAGAGCCCGGCGCAGTTCTGCAAGAGCGAGCTCGCGACGCTGGGCCTTGCGAACTTCAAGTCCCTGTACTCGCCGAGCGGGTCGGGCGCGAATGCCATGGGCAAGTGCGTCTCCAAGCATGCGCGCGCTGCGGCTGCCAACCGGACGAACGCCGCGAAGACGTGCAAGGCCGAGATGGCCATGCCCGAAGCGGAGTTCCGGGCCGCCCACGGCGGCAAGTCCTTCGCCGAGTTCTACGGCAAGAACAAGAACGACAAGAACGCGTACGGCAAGTGCGTCTCCTCGAAGGCGACGACGGCAAACGCCCAACAGGAAGCGGCCACGATGAAGGCCGCCAAGGCCTGTAAGGCGGAGCGTGCCGCCGACCGCACCGCCTTCACCGCCAGGTACGGCGGCAAGGCGGCTTCAGCGTTCGGCAAGTGCGTCTCGTCGAAGAAGAAGAAGCAGCAGTAGGAAAGCTGGGCGGCCGGTACCGCGGCCGGGGGAGGCGAAAGCCTCCCCCTCGACCCAGGCTCTCGCCGTCAGGCCGTTCGCAACGCGTCGATCGTCGCGGTGGGGACGAGCCCTTCCACCTCGCGTGCCAGTTCCGCGTTCAGGGTTACGAACGCGTCTGCCTGCAGCTTCGTGAGAGCGACGTACTCGGCGTCGTAGGTATCGGCCCATCCCAGCTGATCGGCGATCTGCCAGGCGTTCCGCCGTAGCACCGCGTCGCCGAGGAGGCGGATCGGCATGGCCCAGATGTGGTTGAGCCGGTCGAGCGCGACATCGGCCTGAAGCTCGTCACGGTGCACGGCCTCGTGCAGCGCGGACAGTGTCTGCGACCGTAGGAGCGTCGGCGCAAGGAGTTCGTGCTCGTCCGGAACCTCGAACCCATCACTCGCCAAGTGCAGGACGACGCCGCAGTCCACGACGAATCTGGTCATCGGGTCGTCCACGCTATCGCGCGCAGGCTCGCGCCCCCTGGGCATCTACCTAGCGGTCGAGCCATTCAAGCGGTCGCCGATCCTCGCGGGTGCGGGGACGGCCCGCTTGAAAAGGAGTGGAGCGTGCCGGGATCGAACCGGCGACCTCCGGCTTGCAAAGCCGGCGCTCTCCCAGCTGAGCTAACGCCCCGAGGTACGAAAACAGTGTAGAGGCGGTTGTCGCCGTCCTCCCTGAGGAGGATGCTGAAATCGTCATGGCGGCCGACGCGGAATCGATGGGCCGGAAGTACGTTGACCGTATGAACAAGTCGGTCTGGCCCCTGGTTCGGGAGTACTGGTTCGACGCGCTCATCGTCGTGGGTGCGGTCGCCGGCGCGCTCGAGATCTGGAATGGCCGCGACAGCGCCGATGCTCCGGAATCGCCGGTTGCGGTGGCGATGGCCCTCGAAGCGGGGCTGACTCTCACCCTGCTGGCCCGCCGGCGCTTCCCCTTCGGCGCCCCCGCCGCGATGCTCGTCGCAGGCACGGCGGTCTCCTTCGTGGACGGCCGGCTGATCCCGTACTCGTTCTCGGGCTTCCTCGCGGCCCTCGCTGCGACCTTCCTGCTCGGCTCACTTCTCGATCGACGACAGGCTCTCGTCGGCCTCGGGCTGGCGCTCGCCGCGATCGTGGCGATTGCCGGCAACGATCCGGACGGCGCCTCGAGCGACTTCTTCTTCATCCCGCTCGTATTCGTCGCAGCCTGGCTGGCCGGATTCGGATTGACGAGGAAGCTCGAGCATGCGCAGGCGGCCGAGCAGCGGGCCCGCCAGCTGGCGCTCGTGCGCGAGGCTGAAGCACGCGAGGCCGTGGCCGAGGAGCGAGCGAGGATCGCGCGCGAGCTCCACGATGTCGTCGGTCACGCGGTGAGCGTGATGACCGTGCAAGCGTCGGGCGTCCGCCGGCTTCTGAATCCCGACCAGGAGCGCGAGCGAGAGGCGCTCGAGATCGTCGAGCAGACCGGTCGCGAGGCACTGGCCGAGATGCGCAGGCTCGTCGGCGTCCTGCGCCGGCCGGAGGAGGCGCCCGCACTCGCGCCGCAGCCGAGCCTCCAGCATCTCGACCGGCTCGTGCGGCAGGCGGGCGACGCCGGTCTTCCCGTCGAGGTTCAGATCGAGGGCCGGCAGGGCGACCTTCCGGCAGGCGTCGACCTCACCGCGTACCGCCTCGTGCAGGAAGCGCTCACGAACGCGGTCAAGCACGCGAACGCCAAGCGGGCCGAGGTGCTCGTCCGGTACGGGGAAGACGTCGTCGAGCTGATCGTCACGGACGACGGCGACGGAGTCCCGGACGAGAAGGCCGAAAGCGGCGGCCACGGGCTCGTCGGGATGCGCGAGCGAGTTGCCGTCTACGGCGGCGAGCTCCACGCCGGGCCGCGCCCGGAAGGCGGGTACGCGCTCCACGCACGTCTGCCGCGAACCTAGAGCCACCACGCCTTCGAGTGGGCATGCTTGGGCCATGGCCGAGCTTCCGACCGGCACCGTCACCCTCCTCTTCACGGACGTCGAAGGCTCGACGGCCCTCCTGCGCCAACTCCGCGACCGCTACGCCGACGTCATGGCCGACCATCAGCGGCTCCTTCGTGCGGCGTTCGGAGACGCCGGCGGGACGGAGATCGACTCGCAGGGCGACTCGTTCTTCTTCTGCTTCCGGCATGCACGCGACGCGGTGCAGGCGGCCGTCAGCGGTCAGCGCGCACTCGCCGGGCACGCCTGGCCCGAGGACGGAGCGGTTCGCGTCCGCATGGGCGTGCACACCGGCGAGGCGTCCGTCACGGAGAACCAGTACCACGGCCTCGCCGTGCATCGCGCCAAGCGAATCTGCGACGCCGGCCACGGCGGGCAGATCCTGCTCTCGCCGACCTGCCGAACGCTGCTCGAGGACGAGGAGGCAGAGAACGCAGGTCTCGAGCTGCTCGATCTGGGGCCGCAGCGCCTGAAGGACTTCGACCGGCCCGTAGTGCTCTACCAGGTGGTCGCGCCCGGCCTCGCAACCGACTTTCCGCCGATCCGCGCGCTGGCGGGCGACGGCGACGGCGGCGTCCGGGTTCTCATCGCCGACGACCAGGCGCTCGTGCGCGCCGGGTTCCGCATGATTCTCGACGCCGAGGACGGCATGGAAGTCGTGGGCGAGGCGTCGAGCGGGAGCGAGGCAATCGAGGAGGTTCGCCGGCTCCGGCCGGACGTGGTGCTCATGGACGTCCGGATGCCGGAGATGGACGGGATCGAGGCAACAAGGCAGCTCCTCGCCGAGGACGGCGCGGCGACGAAGGTCGTCATGCTCACGACCTTCGACATGGACGAGTACGTCTACGAGGCGCTGCGCGCGGGCGCGAGCGGCTTTCTGCTCAAGGACGTCCCTCCCGAGCAGCTGGTGGAGGGGATTCGAGCCGTCGGCACCGGTGAGGCGCTGCTTGCGCCGTCGATCACGAAGCGGATCATCGAGGAGTTCGTCCGGCGGCCGCCCGAGACGGCGAGGCCCGCACCGCCCGAGCTCGCCGAGCTCACGGAACGTGAGCTCGAAGTGCTGCGCTCCGTGGCCAAGGGGCTGTCGAATGCCGAGATCGCCAAGGAGCTCTACGTGAGCGACACGACGGTCAAGACCCACGTCAGCCGGATCCTGATGAAGCTGGGCCTCAGGGATCGGGTGCAGGCAGTCGTCTTCGCGTACGAGGCAGGTGTCGTCGGACCGGAGGTGAGATAGAGGAACCTCCATTGACTTTCCTTCTTCAATGCCCTAGAAACACCCGCGGCTAGCGCTTCGCGCGGCCACCAATGGGGAGAAAACTGGGGAGGGAGATCACTTGAGGACTCGCGTCCTGTTCGTGGGCGGGCTGCTGCTCGTCCTTCTCGCGGCCACGCTGACCGGCGCCGCCGCCGCACGCACGAAAGGATCTGAAGCCCAGGCGTCGCCGAAGGCGGTCGACCTGGCGACGTACCCGGCGAAGCGCTGGATCGTCATGCTCGAGAAGAAGCCGCTCGCGCGCTACGGCCGCGCCAAACGGGGGCTCAGCCTCGCCGGCGGGAATCCCGCCAAGCTGAACCTCGCCGCGGCCGTCAACCGCACCTATGTTCGCGGGCTCGCTCGCAGCCAGTCGGCGTTCAAGAGCCGCCTGGCGCGCGTCGTCAAGGGTTTCCGCGTCGAGCGGTCGTACACGCTGACGGTGAACGGCCTCGCGGTCCGGATGAACAAGGCGCAGGCCGCCAAGGTCCGGCGCATGAAGGGCGTTCGGGCGGTCGTGCCCGACGTCCCGTACCGGCCGCTGATGTACGCGACGCCGGCACAGATCGGCGCGACCGAGTTCTGGAACCAGGTCGGTGGGCAGGCCAATGCCGGCCGCGGCATCAAGGTCGCGATCATCGACAGCGGCGTGTACGTCACGAAGGACGCGGCCGGGAACTACGCCGGCAATCCGTGCTTCAACGACGCCGGCTACACGATGCCGCGCGGCTATCCGAAGGGCGACACGCGCTTCACGAATAAGAAGGTGATCGCGGCGCGCGCGTACTTCCGGCCGTCGGACCCGCCGGCCGCAGGCAACGATACGCCGATCCAGGGCCCGGGCGGAAGCCCGCACGGCACCCACGTCGGCGGCACTGTGGCCTGCAACGCGAACACGCCCGCCATCGGCCCGCTGACGATCAGCGGCATCGCCCCGGCGGCGTGGCTCATGAACTACCGGATCTTCTACCCGAGCACGAGCTCGGATCCGTTCCAGAACGGCAACGGATTCACGGTGGAGATCGTCCAGGCGATCGAGGACGCGGTCCGCGACGGCGCTGACATCCTCAGCAACTCGTGGGGCTCGAGCCACCAGAACACGCTCGACTGGCCCGACCCGATGGTCGAGGCGGCCGAGTCCGCCGTCGACGCCGGAGTGGTCGGCGTCTGGGCGCAGGGCAACAGCGGTCCCGCGACGGCCACCGGCAACCTGCCGTCGGCCTCCGACAAGGTCATCTCGGTCGGCGCGGTCACGAAGTACCAGACTCTGATTCAGTCGACCGTCAACGTCACGGCGCCGACCCCGGTGCCGGACAACCTCCGGAACCTGGACACCGGCCCGGCGAACTTCGGGCCGTCCATGGTCGGGCAGCGCATCGGCCCAGCTGGGTACATCACCTCGTCGGCCGCAGGCGGGGACGCGTTCGGCTGCGGGATTCCGGCCGGCTCGATGACCGGGAAGATCGCGCTGATGGAACGCGGGGGTCCGACCGTCTGTGCCGGGTTCGCCATCAAGGTCAAGAACGCTCAGAACGCGGGGGCGATCGGCGCGCTGATCTACAACTCGCCCGTCGGCGGCGACTCGCTGATGGCCATGGGCGGAACCGATGCGACGATCACGATCCCGTCGGTCTTCATGCGGCGGAGCGACGGGCTACGGATGGTGGACTACTACAACGCGAATCCCGCCACCGCGCAGGCCGAGTTCTTCTACAACCCGCACGGAGGCCCGAACCCGGGCGACGTCATGGCCGGGTTCAGCTCGCGTGGGCCGACGCAAGACAAGGACATCAAGCCCGACGTCGTCGCGCCGGGTGTGGACGTCCTCTCGGGCGGTTACGCGACCGGGCCGTTCCCGGCGCCCTTCACGGGCTTCGGGTCGGTCTCGGGCACGAGCATGGCGACTCCGCACGTCGCGGGTGCCGCTGCGCTGCTGCTCCAGAAGCATCCGTGGTGGTCGCCGCGGATGGTCAAGTCGGCCCTGATGACGACTGCGACCGAGCAGGTCTTCACGACGACCGCCCGCACGACGCTTGCGGGTGTGCTCGATCGCGGCGCGGGTCGCATCGACCTGACGAAGGCCGGTGCCCCGGGCCTGATCCTCGACGAGCCGAGCCTCAGCGGCCGGCACATGTCGCCGGGTCAGACGAAGTCGTTCCGGGTTCACGCATGGAACATCAGCGGCCAGAACGACACGTGGGACGTCACGACGCTCGAGACCGGTGATGCCGCGACCACCGCGAACTTCGACATCACGGCCGCTCCGGCCGCGTTGACGTTGAAGCGGTGGCGGCTCGGCAAACTCAACGTGACGGTCACGGCCTCACCGACTGCTGCCCCGGGCAGCTACGAAGGGTCGGTCGTGCTCGTCAGCCGGGCGACCGGGATGCGGCTCCACGTCCCCGTCTGGCTGCGCGTCCTGCCGCCGGTCGACAAGGACGTGCTGCTGATCGACGACGACGGCTCGCCGGGCGGCGGCCGCGCCGACTACCGGGCGATGTACACGGCGATGCTCGACTCGCTCGGGCTGAGCTACGACGTCTTCGGGTTCACGGCCGCGTTCCCGAGCGTCGTCAACCTGCACCGGTACCGCAGCATCATCGTGTTCACCGGCGATAACGCCAGCTTCAACACGGCCGGCTTCTTCCCGGCGGATCACGATGCACTCGCGGAGTACCTCGACAGCGGCGGCCGGCTCTGGGCCATCGGCCGGAACTGGGCGCTCACCGAGGACAGCGGCTCGTTCCATTCGCGGCTCGACCGCGGTCGGATCACAAGCGGCTACCTCGGCCTTGCGTTTGAGGCCGACAGCGCGTACGCAACCGCGCCTCCGAACTCGGCAGTCGGGTGCGGGCCGTTCGACGGAACGACGCTCGGACTGAGTCAGAGCTCGATCGACCTCTACTCGCCGATTCCGGACACGGACACGTACGCGTCGCAGCACACGACGAAGCCGTTGTTCCGCCAGGGCAGCTGCACCGCCGCCGGCGCCAACGGCATCTCGTTCAGCCGGTCCTCTGAGCCGAGCCTCGAGGAGGAGCGGCAGGAGTACCTCTACCGGGCGATCTCGATGGGCTTCGGCCTCGAGGGCGTTGCGAGCGGGGCAACCACGACGCAGCTCGGAGACAAGGCGATGGACTGGCTGCTCGACGAGGTCACCGTCGACCTCGCTGCGCGGGTAGGCCACGGCAAGCGGGTCACGTTCACGGCGACCCCCGGGTCGAGCGTGAATGCGTCGTTCACGAAGTTCCGCTGGGACTTCGGCGACGGCTCCAACTTCGTCACCACCACCGGCCCCTCGGTCCAGCACAAGTACCGGCGGAACCGGAGCTACGAGGTCCGCGTCGAGGCGACCGACAGCCTCGGCCATGTCGCGATCGAAAGCGCCATCGTCCGCCTGAAGGGCGATGACGATGACGACGACGACTAGTCGCTCCTCGGACTAGCACCGAACGGAGGGGGCGCGGAAGCGCCCTCTCCGTTCCTTGCGCGGTCACGGAGTGATCGAGGTGCGTCTATGTAGGAACCGTCTTTGATCTTTCGCGGTCCCTCGCTTACAAACCCCATGCTTCGCAGGGGAAACACGAGAGGGGGAGGCCCTCATGCAGAAAGTTCTCTTCGCGGCCGTCGCGCTCGCGGCTGTCGCGATGGTCGGCTCGACGGCCGTCGGGATCGGTGCCGGTTCCGACAGCCGGCCGACGAAGTACGTCATCCTCTACAGCCCGAACGGCACGACTGCGATGAAAGCCGCCGTCGTCGAGGCCGGCGGGCGGGTTCTGAGGGCGAACAACCGGGTGGGAGTCGCCACGGCGGTCTCGGCAGACCCGCGGTTCAGCGCCCGGGCCGGAGCGTCGAAGGCGATTCAGGGAGTCGCGCGGAACCACGCGATCGGTCGTGCGACTCCGAAGCTTCGACCGAAAGTCTCGGACGAGCAACTGCGTTCGATTCGGAAAGCGGCAAAGGGGTTGGGGGCGGTTCCACGGAAGTCGGGTGGCTTCCGGTACCAGGACGGCGGGAACCGCGCCGAGCCGCTGGCCCACCTCCAGTGGGACATGAGGATGATCCGCGCCACCACTCGCGGCTCCTACCGCAAGGAGAAAGGGAGCAAGCGCGTTCTCGTGGGCATCCTCGACACCGGGATCGACGGAAACCACCCGGACATCGCGCCGAACTTCAACCGGTCGCTGAGCCGGAACTTCACGACCGACATCCCATCGATCGACGGGCCGTGCGAGGTCCCGTCCTGCAGGGACCCGAACGACGTCGACGAGAACTCCCACGGCACGCACGTGGCGAGCACGGTCGCGTCTCCGATTAACGGCCTCGGAATGGCGGGCGTCGCGCCCAACGTGACGCTCGTGAACTTGCGGGCCGGGCAGGACTCGGGGTTCTTCTTCTTGCAGCCGAGCGTGGACGCGCTCACGGCGGCAGGCGACCTCGGGATCGACGTGGTGAACATGAGCTACTTCATCGACCCGTGGCTCTACAACTGCGGTAACCCGCTCCATCCGGTCCCGCAAGACTCGCCGCTGAGCCGGGCGGAGCAGAAGACGATCATCGACGCGACCCAGCGGGCGCTCGACTACGCGCACCAGCGCGGTGTCACGCTCGTGGCCGCTCTCGGAAACGGCAACCACGACGTCGGCATCCCGCCGACCGACACACAGAGCCCGAACTTTCCGCTGGGCACCGACTACGACCGCACGGTGAACAACTCGTGCCTCGACCTGCCCACCGAGGGCAACAACGTGATCAGCGTCTCGTCGATCGGACCGAGCAAGACGAAGTCCGACTTCTCCAACTGGAGCTACGAGGAGACGACGGTCGCGGCTCCCGGCGGCTGGTTCCGCGATACCGGGTGGACGCCGGCTAACCCGATCGGCGGACTCCAGAACCAGATCCTCGCCGCGTACCCAAGGAACGTGGCAGAGGCGTCCGGCGAATTGAACCCGGACGGGACGCCGAACACCCCGTTCGTGGTGCGTGACTGCAAGGGCTCGACCTGTGCCTACTACCAGTGGATCCAGGGCACGTCGATGGCCTCGCCGCACGCCGCGGGCGTGGCCGCGCTGATCGTCACGAAGTTCGGCGACCGGCGTGGCGGCGGGATCACACTCCATCCGCTGTTCACGCAGGCGTACCTCGAGGCCTCGGCGACCGACACGCCCTGCATGTCGAACATGGCGGACGGCACGTTCAGCTACGCACACGTGAACCGCCCGGCCTCGTTCACGAGCTTCTGCGAGGGGACGCCGGTCTTCAACGGCTGGTACGGGCACGGCATCGTCGACGCACTCGGTGCGGTCACCTTCGGCCGGCAAGGCGGAGACGACGACGACGACGATTAGTCGCCGCCGTACCTGACAGCGTGGAGGGGGCGCCTAGCGCCCCCTCTGCTGTTCTCGGGGAGAGAGCTGTTGTCGAGGTCTGGTCTAGGCGGCCCGGTCGATGCGCTCTTCGAGGCGGGCGCGACGGATGATCTCGTTGCGGTCGCCGAAGCGGAGGCGCACGCGGGCTTCGCGGTGCTCGTCCCAGAGCCGGGCGATGCGCTCGTCCAGCTCCTTGAGCTCCGCGGCGAGGACGACGTCCCGTCCGGCGGACAGGCGTTGAAGGAGAACGGCGCGGTCCTCGCTGAGGCGCTCGATCTCGCTACGGATTTCCTGAATCGTCTTCACACCTGGAAAAACGACCGGCCTCGAGGGCGCCATTCCCGCCGCATGTTGAGCTGAGGTTCAGCCGTAGCCGAGCTCCTCGATCCGCTTTTCGTCGAGCCCGAAGTAGTGGCCGAGCTCGTGGAGGACGGTGATGCGGATCTCCTTGCGCAGCTCGTCAGGGTGGTGAAACGACTCCACGAGCGGGAGCCGGTAGATGACGATTCGATCCGGGAGCGCGCCGGCGCGGTCCCGGGTCGGCCCGAGGCCGTCGTACCAGCCGAAGAGGTCCGGATCGTCCGGATTCTCGTCCTCCACGACGATCGCGATGTTCTGGAGCGCCCGTGCGAGCTCGGGCGGGACGTCGTCCAGGGCAGCTCTGACGTGCGCGGTGAACTCGTGCTCGTCCATCAGTACGCAGGTTGTAGCGGTCGGCGCTTGAGGAAGAGCCTGACGACGAGCGCGCCGAACACGAAACCGCCGATGTGCGCGAAGAACGCGACGCCGCCGCCCTCCTCAGGGCTGACGATCGACAGGCCCCCTGCGACTGCCTGGAACCCGAACCAGAACCCGAGGAAGAGCCACGCCGGGAACTCCCTGATGAAGATGATCAGAAGGAAGATGACGGTGACAACCTTCGCCCGCGGCAGGATGATCAGGTAGGCGCCGAGCACCGCGGAGACGGCGCCGCTCGCTCCGAGATTCGGGATCTCCGAGTCGGCCTGTGACCCGTAGCCGAGGGTGATGGCCGTCTGGAGCGCGGTTGCAGCGAACCCGCCCAGGAAGTAGAACACGAGGTAGCGGACCTTCCCGAGCGCGTCCTCGACGTTGTTCCCGAAGATCCAGAGGAACAGCAGGTTTCCGATCAGGTGCAGCCAGTCGCCGTGCATGAACATCGAGGTCACGGCGGTCAGCGGCCAGTCCTCGCCGACGACCGGGCAGGAGCGCTCCACCTCGCAGGGGTGGTAGGCGAGCTCGTCGACGGCGCGGTTCAGGTTCGGGAGCTCGTAGAAGACCCAGACCGCGATGTTCGTCGCGATCAGGAGCACGGTGACGACCGGGAAGGACCGGGTCGGGACGTTGTCCTTGATCGGGAACACGACGAGGTCGGCGCGCTAGCGGACGATCAGCGCCAGCAGCCCCTTCTGGGCGTGCAGGCGGTTCTCGGCCTGGTCCCAGACGCCCGACTGCGGGCCGTACAGGACGTCCTCGGTGATCTCCTCGCCATAGTGGGCGGGGAGGCAGTGGAGGACGATGGCGCCCTCGCCCGCCTGCTCCACGAGGTCGGCGGTGATCCCGTAGCCGTCGAGGTCGCGGAGCCGCTGCTCGCGCTCTTCGTCCTGGCCCATGCTCGTCCAGACGTCCGTGTAGAGGACGTCGGCGCCGCGGACGGCCTCGCTCGGATCGTGCGTGACGTCGACGGCGCCTGACTCGCGCGCGATCGCGAGCGCGCTCTCGTCCGGCTCGTAGCCCTCCGGCGTGGCGGCGACGAAGCTCCCTCCGAGGCTGGTGACGGCGACCATCAGCGACGAGCAGACGTTGTTCCCGTCGCCGAGGTAGGCCACACGCACGCCCTCGACGCGGCCGAGGCGGTCGCGGATCGTCAGGACGTCGGCGAGCGCCTGGCACGGGTGCGCGGAGTCCGTGAGGCCGTTGATCACGGGGATCGAGGCGTTCTCGGCCAGCTCCTCGACGTCGGACTGCGCGAACGTGCGGATCATGATCGCGTCGAGGTAGCGGGAGAGGACGGTCGCGGTGTCCTTGATCGTCTCGCCGCGCCCGAGCTGGAGGTCGTCCGCCCGCAGGTAGAGCGCGTGGCCGCCGAGCTGCGCGATGCCGACCTCGAAGGAGACCCTGGTGCGGGTGGACGGCTTCTGGAAGATCATCCCGAGCGAGCGGCCGGGGAGGACGTGCTGCTCCTCCCTCGGGGCTTCCTTCAGTCGGGCCGCGGTGTCGAGCACGAGCTCGAGCTCCGCGCGCGAGAAGTCCGCGACGCGCGTGAAGTGGCGGCCTCTTAGCGTGTCCGGCAGGTCGAGCACGCGCGGATCGTACTTCCGCCTCTCCCTTGACCGGGGCCGAGCGTCGGGGCAAGGTCGCGCCATGGCGAGGGCCCTGCCACCGCGAAAGGCGCGCGTCGGGGCGACGACGGTTGCGGCCACCGTCGCAGCCGTTGCGGTTCTGGAGGTTCTCCAGAGGATGGCGGGCGAATTCGACCTTCGTCCCTGGGTGAACGTGCTGTTGGTGGCGGCGGTGGCCCTCGCGACGCCTGCGCTCAGCGTGCTGCGACAGCGCAGGCAGCGTGAGCGGTTGCTCGGCGAAGCGCTCCGCTCCTGGCCGCTGCCCAGGATGGCCGAGATCGATCGCTACCGGCTCGGCGTCTTCCCGCTGCGCCGCGATGTCGAGGGAACCTCTGACGCCCAGTACGTCTCGCGGGGTGCCGTGGAAGAGCGCATCCGGGGCGCGCTGAAATCTGCCTCGTTCGTGCTCGTGATCGGTCCCGCACGCGCGGGCAAGTCGCGAACCGCGCTCGAGGCCGCGAAGGAGGTCCTCGGCGACGCGCTGGTGATCGTGCCCAGGAACGCCGACGGATTGCGGGAGCTCCTCTCGCTGGATCCCCCGCTGCTCTCCGACGATTCGCCGGTGCCGCGGTGGTCGCGCTCGTCGCGCGCGGTCCTCTGGCTCGACGGGCTCGCGCGCTATCTCGAGGCACTCGACGCAAACGGGCTCGAGGCGCTCCAGGGAGGGGCGGTGCCGCTCACGGTCATCGCGACGATCCGGGATGACGAGTACGACGCCCTGCTGACGGGATCCGGAGCAGAAGCCGAGGCGGCGAAGGCGGTCGTCGCGACGGCGCAGGCGTTCGAGCTGCCCGCCGACGGGTTGGCCGCTCGGCTCGCGAGCAGCGGCAAGGAGGGAGACCCGCCGCGCGCGCGGGAGGAGCGGGCGGCCGGTGACGTCGATCCCGCGATCCGCGATCTCCGCTTCGTCGCGCCGGCTGCATTGAGCGTCGCTGCACTGGCGGCGATCGGGGTGATCGGGCTGGTCGCAGGTTTCCGCCAGCCCGTTCCCCTCACGCTCTCCGAGCAGGCGGACGAGAAGCGGGCGGACGCGGGAACCCAGGTCTGGGGCCCGGAGCGGGCCGACCTCCACGGAAGCGGCGAGGACTCATGGATCTTCGTCGTCGCGCCGCGCAGCGCCGAGCCGGCTTCCCGCCGCGCCGCGGCTGCGCCCTCGCACGAGATTCGCATCTACGACCAACGGGGCGACTCGCTGGTGGAGCGGTTTCGCTTCCGGCCGGACTCCCCCGGTGCGCAGTTCCAGTTCCGCGAGCTCGCGAGGTTGGGCGGGGGCGGCGGGGTGAAGCTCGTCGGCGGCTACGGATTTCCCGCGGAGGCCTCGCTTGCGTTGCTGCCGTTCATCGTCTACTGGGACGCCGACAGCGGGAACTACCGGATCAAGGCCCTCCAGGACGAGCTTCCGGAGCTGAGCGAGGGCGTGAGCCCTGAGCCGACGGCACGCCCGTATCTCGCCGCATACCGGGAACGGATCACGCTCGGGGACCGCGACCAGGGCCTCAGCATCAGCGGCCACCGAGTGCAGGACTTCGCGGTCACGCGCGACCCGCCTCGTCTGGTCAGCGGCGTGACGTTCGACCCGAGGACGGCGAGCAGTCCGGGCCGGGTCGAGATTCGCGGCAGCATCCTCTCCTTCACGGGGCCCGAGCCTGCGGTGGTCCGCTGCGCGTTCGCGGATGATCGAGCGCTCACGGGGCCGTGGACTGCGGGCAGGGCCCTCTGGCGGGACCTGCGCGAGCGGTGGGACGACTACATCAAGACCAGGAGCTGCATCCCGGCCTCGTAGCGCCCGAGGGCTAGTCCGGCTGGAGGAGCTCTCGGAGCCGGCCGAGGCCGGCGAACATCCGGCTCTTGACGGTTCCGAGCGGGACGCCGAGGCGCTCCGCCAGCTCCGACTGGGTCAGGCCGCCGTAGTAGGCGAGCTCGAGCGCCTGCCGCTGCTCGCCGGGGAGCTCGGTCAGCGCTGCCTGCACGGCCGCGCGGCGGTCGCGCAGGGTCGCGTCCTCGTCGGCCGGCGCGGACGTGGGCTCAGGGGCGTGCTCGAGCGGCTCGCCGCGTCGCCGGTCCTCGCGTCGGACGAGGTCGACCGACCGGCGGTGGACGACCGTCAAGATCCACGTCGAGGGCTTTGCGCGCTCGCGCTTGTAGCCCTCGGCCGACCGCCAGACGGCGAGGAACGCCTCTTGGACGGCGTCCTCGGCGAGCGTCTGGTCGCGGAGGACCCTGTACGCGAGGCTGTAGGCGAGACGGCCGAAGCGGTCGTAGAGGACGCCGAGCGCGTCGTCGTCGCCGCGGCCGACGGCTTCGAGCACCTCCTCGTCGGACGGAACCTGCGACTCCGCAGGCTCCGTGCGACGTCCCGCGCTCGCGAGTCTGAGTGCAAGCTCAGACATTGGCGCTCGCCAATGGCGGGCTCGTTGGCTGGGCCGAGCCGGCCGCCGGCTCCAGCGTCACCGCAACCTGGTCGCCAGGCCTAACCGGCTCCTCGAGCGGAACCGACCTGCAACCACCCTCGAAGACGCCTGCCGGCCTTGCGCGGCCGACCTCGATCACCCAGGCCTCATAGGTCTTGTCGGCCGAGGTGTTGGGCAGGCAGATGACGAGGTTCGCTTGATCGCCTGCGACGACGAGGTGGCCCGGCGCGCCCTCGATAGCGACAACTCGCTGCAGCGGATCGTCTCTGAGGGAGTTCGCCCAAAGGCCGAGGCCGACGGCTGCGCACGCCGCAGCGACCGCGGCTGCAGCGGTCGCGGGGAACAGCCAGCGGCGGCGCATCGGCACGACCATTGCAGTGCGAGGCTCGGCCTTGGCCGCGTCGAGGATCCGTTCACGCAGGTCGGACGAGGGCTCCGGCCCTTCGGCGGCGTAGGCGAGCTCGCCGGCAATGTCACGCAAGGTGGCCACCTCCTCGCGGCATCGGTCGCAGGTGTCGAGGTGCCGCTCGTACGTCCAGCGGTCCTCGGGGTCGAGGGCGTCCAGGGCGTACGCGGCGGCTTGGTCGTGGATCTCGGACTGGGCCATGCGCGCCATTCTTATTCGCACAGCCCAGTCCGATGGTTCAGTCCAGCTGCGTTCGGGCGAACCTCGCCCAGATCGGGGAGAAGTTCGGGTCGGTGTCGAGCGCCTGCCGGAACAGGCGTTGCGCCGCGCCACTGCGCCCGAAACACCTCTCGATCATGCCGCGATGGAAGTACCGGTGCCCGTCGGGGAAGCGGAGAGCCTGGTCGGAGTAGCGGACCGCCTCGCTGCACTTCCCGTTCCGGATGAGGGCCCAAGAGAGGACCTCGCTCGCCTCGGTGCCCGGCCGCTGCGCGTAGCCGCGCCGGGCCAGCGTGAGCGAGCCCGGCAGGTCGATCCCGTGCTCAAGCTGGAACATCGCCCGGTCGAGGTCGGTGTCGACGCCGTTCTCGGCGAGTTGCTGCTCCTGTTGCGCGACGAGGGAGTACGCCTTCGCGGCTGCCTTCGGACGCCCAGCAACGGTGTAGAGGTCGCCCAGCGACGCCGCGAACTCCGGCGAGAACCGCTTCGCGACGGCTTGCCGCTGGAGGGCGATGGCCTGTCCGAGGTTCCCGCGGGCGGCCTCCGTCTCGCCCAGCGCCTCGAGCGCGAGCGGGTTGCCGGGCGAGACCGTGAGCGCGTTTCGGAACTGTCGGACGGCGGCGGCGTAGTCGAGGTCGCCGCGGTCGAGCCGTCCCAGCTCCGTGTATGCCCAGGCGCGGGTCTCGGCGTCGACGGCCGAGTCGAGCGCGAGGCCGATCGTCCGGCGGGCCGAGTCGTTCTCGCCGATGAGCGACTGCGCCTGTGCGATCCGGGCGTAGGCAGCGATGCTCGGCTTGAGCTCCGCCATGCGCTCGTAGGCGCGAAACCCGGCCTCGAAGCGTCCAAGCTCGACGAGGGAGTCGCCGATCACGCCGTATGCAAGGGCCAGGTCCGGTGCCAGTGACCGGGCACGTCTCGCGAGGACGAGCCCCTCCTGGAAGTGGTGCCGGCTGTTCGCCAGCGACGCCAGGCCGATCAGGGCCCTGACGTCGTCCGGATCCTGCGCGAGTGCCTGTCGCAGGGCCCGCTCGGAGCGCGTGTAGTGCGTCGGCTCGCCGGTGCGGCGGGCCAGGCTCTGCTCCTCGAGGCCGGCTCGGACGAGCTGGTTCGTCGGGGTCCTCGAGGCCTCCTCGCCGGTCATCCGCAGAGTTCCTCCGACGAGGAGGGCGGTGGCGGCTATCGCCGCCACCGCCGCTCCGGTCAGCGTCCGCCGGGTCATGGCTTCTGCTGGCCCTTGCTGTTGTCGAACCCGCTCGGCGGGTCGTTCTCGTACGGGAAAGACGTCAGGTTCGCGACGTCGTTTCCGTCGACACCGTCGCCGAGGAGGTCGCCGGCGGGATGGCCCTTGAGCTTTCCGGCCACCGCGCGCTCGGCGATGTCCACAACGTCGTCCGTCAGCCGGCGCCCGTTCGGGAAGCCGGCGGTGTCGCCGCCGAAGACACCGAGCCGGTTCGGGCTGGCCGTCGGCGGGATGGAGAGGTTGATCCGCAGCATGTCGGCGAGCTTCGGCCCGGTGTTGTTCAGGCCGGGCACGCCGGTCAGAAGCACGGCGACGAGGTCGTCACGGTTCGTCTCCGGGACGCCGAGGCCGTACAGCTGGTTGATGACGGCCGCCAGGATCGGCGTCCGGTAGTACTGCTGGAACTGCGCATCCGTGGCCGGGCCCAGGCGGTTCCACTTGTCCTTGAGCCGGGTGGGGATGATCACTTCGTTGATCAGCGGGTTGCCGAGTCGCGAGACCTGCACCCACTGCTTCTCCTCGTGGAACCGGCGGACGCCGTTGCGGCGGTACTCGCGGATTCTCACGCGGGGCCGCTCGGTGGTCGCCCAGACGCCGACGGTGTGATCGGAGTCGTCGAGCTGGGAGATCGGGACCTGCAGCGCGATCCCGTGCACCGCGTAGCCGGCGAAGAAGTCCTTGCCTCCGCCCATGTTCCCGGTGCCCTTCCGGATCGCGACGAGGTCGAAGATCGCGCCGATGTCCGCGAAGAACGCGTCCTCCCGCTGGCCGGCGAACACCTTCCCGCCGCCGGCGAGGTTCGTGACCGCCGCCGTCGCCAGCTGCCGGTAGTTCGGCGTGGAGCGCGGGCCGATGTTGTTCGGCGGGGTCACGCCGCGGGCGACCACGGTCTCGTCGCCGCGGACGACCTTCGTGACCGTGTAGTCCTGCACGGTGTTGCCGAGGAAGAGCGTGCCCTCGCGGTTCTTGAACCGGAACCGGTAGGTGACGTCGGCCTTGCCGTCGCCGCCCCGGTCGATGTTGATCGCGTACCGGGCCCGTTCGGAGAAGCGGTACCAGTTCGGGCCGGCGGCGGGATCCTCTGCGGGGATCCAGTTGGCGATCACGTTCAGCTGACCCGGTGCATCCGGGCTCCTGAACGCGTAGAGGTCGGTCGTGTCTGCCGACGGATCCTCGGCGATCAGCGGCGCCTCCCGGTGGCTCGACGCCTGGCCGGCCTCTGGGGCCGGGCCTCTGACGGCGAGTACTGCGGCGGCGACCGCGATCCCGACGATCGCGAGTGCGAGCGTGCGCATCGTGTGCGGCTCCTTTCGGTTGGCGCCGGGGGTCTGGCGCCTTGGGGTCGCGGCTGATTCGGCGCCGCGCCGGGTCCGGTTCGGGTCGGCTAGGGAGCGCTGACGGCTTCGGCGAGCTGCCAGGCGCCGGGAACGCCCTTCAGCTCGTGCGCCCCGCGGTCTGCGAACTCGATCCCGGAACCGGCCACGAGGTCACGGACGGTGCTGGAGACGAGGATGCCGCCGTCCTGCGCGGCGCCCATCACGCGAGCTCCGATGTGCACCGCGAGGCCGCGCAGCGTTCCTTCAGCCAACTCCACCTCACCGGTGTGGATGCCGGCCCGGATCCTGATCCCGCGCTCGCTCAGCGCCTCCTGCAGGCGGACCGCGCAGGTGACCGCCCGCGCGGGCCCGTCGAAGGTGGCGAGGAAGCCGTCGCCGGTGCGGTCGATCTCACGCCCGCGGTACGTTCGGAGGTGCTCCCGGACGACCTCGTCGTGCTCGCGGACGAGCGTGCTCCACGCGGTGTCGCCGCGCTCGGCCGCGAGCTTCGTCGAGCCGACGATGTCAGTGAAGAGGACTGTGGCGAGCTGCCGGTTGAGCACGGGGCGCGAGCGGACACCGGTCAGGAACTCCTCGACCTCGTCCAGCAGCGGTGCGAAGTCGCCGGTTCCGAAGGGGAAGGTGTCGGCCCCGGGCAGCTCGACGTACTTTGCGCCGGGGATGTGCTCGGCGACGTAGCGTCCGAACGGCGGCCGGTGGTGCCGTGAACCCGAGCGCTGGACCACGAGCGTCGGAACGCGAATCGTCGGGAGGATCGAGCGCACGTCGATGTTCGTCACCCACCGGTACATCTCCGTCGCGGCTCCTCTCGGCATGCCGGCCCGCTGGTAGCGGATGTACCAACGGGTGAAGGCGGGATCGTTCGCCACCGACGGGGCTGTGAGGCCGAGGATCTCGCTCGTGAGGCCCCAGTTCTGCTCGTAGCGGTCGACGAGCTTTTCCCACGTCCCGTCCGGCATCCCGATCGGGTAGTCGTCGGCTCGCCGCCAGCGCGCAAAGGTGTTAACGAGGGCGAGCGCCGGCACGCGGTCGGGGTGCGAGGCGGCGAACATCATCGCCATGGGGCCACCCTCCGCGTCGCCGAGCAACGCTGCCTGGTCCATCCCGGCGGCGTCCATCACTGTTCGGACGTCGTCCATCCACTCTTCAAGGGGTGGCAACGACCCGAGCGGCACGGGATCGGACACGCCGGCGCCTCGCTTGTCGAAGGCGACGACCCGCGCGAACGACCCGAGGCGGTTGAGATACGCCGCCATCCGCGGCTCCTCCCACATCACGTCGACGTTGCTGGCCCAGCTCGTGACGAACACGACGTTTGTCGAGCCCGAGCCGAACAGCTGGTAGGCGACGTAGCCGCCTTCCGAGGGCGCGTACGTGGTAACCGGGCTCGTCACGGCCCTATCTTCGTACCAGCCTCTCCGCGTAGGGCCGCCTCGATGCCGTCGAGCGACGTGATGATCGTCTCGCCGCCGGCCCGGGCCGTCGAGATCGCCGCCTCCACTTTGGGCCGCATCGAGCCTTCGGCCAGCTCGGGGAGGAGCTCCTCGGCCTGTTCCGCCGTCAGCTCGCCGATCTCCTCCTCGTCCGGCGTCCCGAAGCCGCGCTTCACGGCCACAACGTCGGTGAGGATCAGGAGCCGCTCGGCGCCCAGGTCGGCGGCGAGCACGGCGGACGCTCGATCCTTGTCGATCACGGCGTCGACCCCCTCGAGCCGTTCCCCGCGCCGGACGACCGGGATTCCGCCGCCGCCGCACGCAACCGGGACGGTTCCGGCGGCGAGCAGCGCGCGGATCTGGTCGGCCTCCACGATCTCGAGCGGCATGGGAGAGGGAACCGTGCGGCGCCAGCCCCGGCCTTGCTCCTCGACGAGCTGCCAGCCGCGCTCGGCTTCCAGCATCCGCGCCTGCTCGCCCGAGTAGAAGGGCCCGATCGGCTTCGTCGGCCGCTCGAACGCGGGATCGTCCTCCGCGACCACGACGTGCGTGAGCAGACAGGCGACCGGTCGTCCGGCGGCCGGCCCGAGCTCGGTCTCGATCATCGAGCCGATCTCGGCCTGCGTCTGCGCGACGGCCAGGTAGAGCGGGAGCGGCGGCACCTCGTCTGCGGAGCGTTCCTGCCGAAGGAGCTCGTTCCCCACCTGCGGCCCGTTTCCGTGCGTAATCACGAGGTTGCCCTCGCGGAGCAGCGGTGCGAGCGCCTCGGCGGTCTCCCGCAGGCGCGCAGACTGCTCGGCTGCCGTTCCCCGGTCGCCCGCGCGGATCAGCGCGTTGCCGCCGAGCGCGACGACGGTCGTCACACGAGCGCTTCGTGTTCGCCGATCAGCCCGCGCTCGGCGAGCAGGTCGGCGAGGGTCGGCTCGCCGAGCTCCTGGAGCCGTAGGTGACGCGGAGCGCCGGCTTGTCGAAGTCGACGACGCGTCGCAGGTCGATCGGCGTCCCGATCAGGACGACCTCGGCGTCGGAGCGCGCGATCGTCTCCTTGAGCTCGTCCATCTGCTTGCGCCCGTAGCCCATGGCCGGGAGCAGCTCGGTGATGTGCGGATACTCCTCCAGCGTCTCCGCGATCGAGCCGACCGCGAACGGCCGGGGATCGACGAGCTCGGCGGCGCCGTTCGCCTTGGCCGCGAGCACCGCGGCGCCGTACGCCATCTCGCCGTGCGTCAGCGTCGGCCCGTCCTCGATCGCGAGCACGCGCTTGCCTGCGATCGTCTCGCCGTTCTCCTCGAGCAGGAACGGCGACGCCGCCCGCACGATCTTCGCGTCGGGATTGGCCCACCGGATCGAGTCCAACACCGTCTCGACGCCCTCCGGCGGCGCGGTGTCGACCTTGTTCACGACGCAGACGTGCGCCATGCGGAGGTTCGTCTCGCCCGGGTGGTAGCGCAGCTCGTGGCCGGCGCGGTGGGGGTCGACGACGACGACGTGCAAGTTCGGCTTGATGAACGGCGTGTCGTTGTTCCCGCCGTCCCAGAGGATCACGTCGGCCTCCTGCTCGGCCTGATCGAGGATCGCCGCGTAGTCGATCCCCGCGAAGACGACGTTGCCCTCCGCGATGTGCGGCTCGTACTCCTCGCGCTCCTCGATGGTCGCGTCGGCCGCGTCCAGATCGGCGTAGTCGGCGAAGCGCTGGACGGCCTGCTTCGTCAGGTCGCCGTACGGCATCGGGTGCCGGAGGACGGCGACCCGCTTGCCGTCGTCGCGCAGGAGCTTCGCGATGTGGCGCGTCGTCTGGCTCTTGCCCGAGCCGGTGCGGACCGCGCAGACGGCGACCACGGGCCTGGACGAGGTCAGCATCGTGCGGTGCGGCGAGAGCAGGCTGTACGAGGCGCCGGCGGCGAGGACGCGCGAGCCGATGTGCATCACGTGCTCGTGGGTCACGTCCGAGTACGAGAACACGACCTCGTCGACGTCGTGCTCGCGCACCAGCTCCTCGAGCTTGGACTCCGGGTGGATGGGGATCCCCGCCGGATAGAGGTGTCCGGCGAGCTCGGCCGGGTAGCGGCGGCCGTCGATGTTCGGGATCTGCGTCGCCGTGAACGCGACGACCTCGTACTCCTCGCGGCCGCGGTAGACGAGGTTGAAGTTGTGGAAGTCGCGGCCCGCGGCGCCGACGATCACGAGCCGTCTTCGATCCATGAATAGAGCCTATTCAGTTTGCAGGACGGCGCTCGGGTTAGAGTCGCCGCATGCCGAGCTTCGCCGAGTCCCTCAACGAGCAGATCGGGCACGAATACGCCGCGTCGCAGCAGTACGTGGCGATCGCGGTGCACTACGACGCCGAGTCGCTTCCCCAGCTCGCCGCCCACTTCTACCGCCAGGCGGTCGAGGAGCGGAATCACGCGATGATGATGGTCCAGTTCCTCCTCGACGCCGACGAAGGCGTCCACATCTCAGGTGTCGAGGCGCCCAGGACCGACTTCGGCGATGCGCGCGAGCCCGTCGTCCTCGCACTGGAGCAGGAGAAGCGCGTCACCGACCAGATCGTCGCGCTCGTCGAGCTGGCCCGGCAGGAGGGGAACCTCGTCGGCGAGCAGTTCCTGCACTGGTTCCTCCAGGAGCAGCGCGAGGAGGTCTCGTCGATGTCCCACCTGCTCGCGACCGTCGAGCGGGCCGGCGACAACCTCCTGCTGGTGGAGGAGATCCTCGCGCGGACCGGCGACGACGAGAGCCCGCTCGAGGCCGGCGCCCCGCCCGCCGCCGGCGGCGCGCTCTAGGAGCTGTCCGACGCGGCCGCGGCCGCGCAGGACGGGTTGAGTCGCCCCGACTCATGGGGTCTGACCCCAAGCGCCAACCGAAACCGCGGCAGCGAGCCACGCGCGAACCGGGGTCTGACCCCAAGCGGGTGCTCGCAGGAGTTCGCGGCGCGGGGGAAGGCTCGTGGGCTCGGTGCGCGCCTAGCGGAGCTGCTCGCGGAGGCTCTCCGCGAAGGCTTCCATCTCGAGCTCCTCGCCGGTCACGTCAGCGAGCAGCTCGTCCGCGTCCAGCCTGCTGCCCTCGCCCCAGAGCTCGCGGAGCATGCTTCCGGCGTCCCGGTTCGAGAACCAGGACGAGCCGAAGCGCTCGCGGAAATGGTTGCGCAGCTGTGCCTGGAGCGCCCAGGAGCGGAGGTAGCCGGTGACGTAGAAGCTCGGGTCGATGTCGCCGAGGTAGTCCGTCGGGCTCGGCTCGATCTTGAGCGCATTCCCGAGGATCTCGACGTAGCGCGACGACATCGCCTTCTCGTCGAGCTCGGTCGCCGCGTGGAACTCGAGCTCGTAGAGGAGCTTCCCGCAGTAGCGGCGCAGGAGGTACAGCGAGCCGGTCGCGGCTTCGGCGGCGAACTCGTCGGGGCGCGGGAAGTCGAGGCGGCTCGCGAGCCAGCCGGGCTCGAGCAGGAAGTGCTCCATCAGCGTCGCCCACGCCTCCGTGATGGACACGTCGCCGAGGCGCCTGGCCTCGACGGGCAGGTCGGGGTTGACATGGGCGTAGTGCTCGGTGTGGCCGGCTTCGTGGAAGAGCGCGCGCCAGTCGTCGGCGCCGCCCATCGGCTGGATCACGAGCACGACGCGGCCCGGAACCTCGATCGGCGCGCAGAACGCACGCGGGCTCTTCTTCGGCCGCTGCTCGATGTCGAGCTCGACGTTCTGCTGCGACCGCAGGTCGATCCCCAGGTCGGCGAGCGAAACCTCGAGCGCCGGCAACATCTTCTCGGCCGGGAAGGCCTCGTCCCAGGCGGGCGCGCGGAACACCCGAGCGACGTCCCAGCGCTCGGCCTCGCCCAACCCGACCCCGGCCCGGGCGCGGAAGAGCTTGTCGGCCTCCTTCTCGTACAGCGCCTCGGTCGACTCGAGCACGGCCCGGCACTGATCCGCGAGCTCGTCCAGTCGGAAGCCGAAGCGGCGGTAGAGCTCGGCGTACGTCGGCGACCCGAGGCGCGGCACGGCCTCGTGCAGGGTCGCGAGGCCGTCGACGTGCACCGGGTTGATGTGCTCCTCGGTCAGGCTGTTGCGAGCTTCCTCGAGCCGGTGCCGCTTGGCACGGTCCGCCTCGTTCGCGACCGTCGGCCGGATCATCCGGTAGCCGATCGTCTCGCCGTCCACCGTGGTCTCGAGCTGCGCCTCGAGCGTCGCACTCTTCTCGGCGTGCTCGCGCGTCAGCTCGGCGAGGTAGTTCTCCGACGCGAAGCGCCAGAGCTCCGAGACGCCCGCGTCGGCGCCGGCCGCCTCGCCCAGTGCCTGGGCCTGCTCGAGCTGCGAGAGGTCGGGGTAGGACTCGTAGAGCTCCTTGAGGTCGAGCGTGTCCTTGTGCCCGGCGTAGTGGAGGTAGTACTCCTCGTCGAGCTCGGCGACGAAGCGGTCGATGCGCTCGCGGTAGGTGTCCAGCTCACTGCTGGTCGGAGGTGCGCTGGCCACGCGCTTAGGATAGTCGGGTGCGCGAGATCTCTGTCCGCACCGAGCGGCGCACGCAGCTGCTCGAGATCACGCGCGAGGTGCAGGACGCCCTGGACGGGACGGACGCCGCCGCGGTGCTCGTCTTCGTCCCGCACACGACCGCCGGCGTGACGATCAACGAGCACGCGGATCCCGCGGTCGCACGCGACTTCGAGCGCGCGCTCGAGCGCCTGGTCGGTGAGGAATGGGGCTGGGAGCACGTCGAGGCAGGCGAGGAGAACGCGGCTTCGCACATCCGAGCCGCGTTGATGGGGCCCCAGGTGGTCGTCCCCGTCGAGAACGGCCGGCTCGCGCTCGGCACCTGGCAGGGGATCTTCTTCTGCGAGCTCGACGGGCCCCGCGACCGCAAGGTTCTGCTCTCCGAGCTCGCATGATCGAAGTCGTAGACATCAGCAAGCGGTTCGGGAAGACGCAGGCCGTCTCGGGCCTGAGCTTCCGCGTCGAGCCCGGCACGATCACCGGCTTCCTCGGGCCGAACGGCGCCGGCAAGTCGACGACGCTGCGCTCGATCCTCGGCCTGGTGCACCCCGACGCCGGGCGGACCGTCGTCCTCGGCGTGCCCTATCGCGACCTGACGCGGCCGTTCCACCAGGTCGGTGCGGTGCTCGAGGCGAGCGAGGTTCATCCGGGGCGCTCGGGCCGGAACCACCTCCGTGTGCTCGCCTCGGCTGCCGGGCTCCCGCGTTCGCGGGTCGAGGAGGTTCTCTCGCTCGTCGAGCTGACCGCCGGCGCCAAGCGGCGGGTGAAGGGCTACTCGCTCGGAATGCGGCAGCGGCTGGGGCTCGCGGCCGCGCTGCTCGGTGATCCTGAGGTGCTCGTTCTGGACGAGCCGGCCAACGGGCTCGACCCGGCCGGGATCCGCTGGCTGCGCGACCTGCTCCGCTCGCTGGCCGCAGAGGGACGGACCATCCTCGTCTCGAGCCACGTTCTCGCCGAGGTCGCGCAGACCGTCGACCGCGTGGTGATCATCCACCGCGGCAAGCTGATCCAGCAGGCGGCGATGGCGGAGGTCCTCGCCGGCGCCCAGGGGGCGACGCGGGTCCGTACGCCCGACCCGGGGAAGCTGCGCGAGTTGCTCACGGCCCAGGGCGTCAAGGTCGGCGAGGCCGACGGCGTCCTCCTGGTCGAGATGCCGCCCGAGCGGGTCGGCGAGCTCGCGGCGGCAAACGGGGTCGTCCTCCACGAGCTCGGCGTCGAGCGCGCGACGCTGGAAGAGGTCTTCCTGGAGCTGACGGGAGGCGAGACGACCGAGTGACCGACCTCGTTCGCGCCGAGCTCCTCAAGGTGCGCACGACGCGCGGCTGGTACGTGTACCTCGGCGTCATCATTCTGCTCACCGGGATCGCCGTCGCGGGTGACACGGGGTCAGCGGAGGACGAGCGCAGGCCGCTGCTCGAGTTCCAGCTCGGCCTCGTCGAGGCGGCCGGTATCGCCTCGCTGATCGGGATCATCCTCGGGATCACGATCGTCACGACCGAGTTCCGGCACGGAACGATCACGCCGACGGTACTTGGCGAGCCGCATCGCGAGCGGATCGTCGCCGCAAAAGCGGTCGCGACCGGGCTCCTCTCCCTCCTGTTCGCGGTGCTGGCGCTTGCCGTCGTCGCCGCGGTCGCGATTCCCTGGCTGCTCGCGCTCGACGTCGACATCCACCTGGGGGAGTCCGACATTGCGATCCGCGCCGCGCAGATGCTCTCACTCGTCCTGCTCTGGGCGCTCATGGGCGTCGCGATCGGCGTTCTCGTCCAGAGCCAGGTCGCGGCGCTCGTCGGCACGCTGGTCTGGATCTTCCTCGTGGAGACGCTCCTGGTTGGCGTCTTCGGCTGGCTCGACCTCGAGGGGCTCAGTCCGTACCTCCCGATTCAGGCCCTCGACGCGGTCGACGGGACGGGCGGCGAGGACATCCTCTCCTACTGGCCGGGAGTCGGCGTCTCGCTGGCCTGGATCGCCGTGCTGGGTGTTGCGGGCACGGAGCGGCTCAAGAGGCGCGACATCAGCTGAGCTACGGTGGGGCGATGGCCGCGCCCCTCGCCCGGAACGACGAGCTCGAGCTCGAGATCGAGTCGCTCGCCTACGGCGGGAACGGCGTTGCGCGGACAAACGGCTTCGTCGTCTTCGTCCGGCGAGGGCTCCCCGGCGACAGGG
The DNA here is from genome assembly GCA_963782765.1 of uncultured Actinomycetes bacterium. Taxonomy (GTDB): domain Bacteria; phylum Actinomycetota; class Thermoleophilia; order Gaiellales; family Gaiellaceae; genus JACDAN01. The sequence continues at coordinate 684,896 of CAWALC010000002.1, read as the reverse complement.
TGCGTGCGCGGGTGACGAAGGTGCAGCGGCGCCACGCGGAGGCGCTCGCCGTCGAGGTGCTCGAGCCGAGCCCGCAGCGGGTCGAGGCGCCGTGCGACCACTATCCGGCCTGCGGCGGCTGCCGATTCCAGGATCTCGACTACGAGGCGCAGATCGCGGCGAAGGAGGCGCAGGTTCGGGACTCCTTGATCCGGATCGGAGGTCTGCCCGAGCCGCCGCTCGAGCCGATCCTTCCGGCGACCTCGGTCTTTCGGTACCGCAACAAGCTGGAGTACTCGTTCTCGCCGGGGCCGGCCGGGCCGGTGCTCGGGTTCCACAAGGCGGGCCGCTGGGACGAGGTGATCGACATCGCCGAGTGCTGGCTGACGACGGAGCTCGGCAACCGGATCCGCGAAGCGGCGCGGGCCTGGGCGCGCGAGAGTGGCCACCCGGCGTACGACCAGGCCGAAGGCACGGGCTTCCTCCGCCACCTCGTCTACCGCGAGGGACGGAACACCGGGCAGGTCCTGATCCAGCTGGTGACGGCGCCGGGGAAGCTCGACGCCGACGGCTTCGTCGCGGCGCTGCGGCGGTTCCCCGAGGTGCGCTCGATCCACCACGCGGTGAACGACCGGCCGGCGGAGGTGACGAACCTCCCGACGACGCTCATCTGGGGCGACGAGGCGATCGAGGAGGAGCTGCTCGGGCTCCGGTTCCGTGTCCGGCCGACCGCGTTCCTCCAGACGAACACCGAAATGGCGGAGCGGCTCTACGAGCTCGCGATCGAGGCCGCGGGGCTGACGGGCGAGGAGACCGTCTGGGATCTCTACTGCGGGATCGGGACGATCGGGCTGGCGATGGCGTCGAAGGCGCTGACCGTGTGGGGCGTGGACGTCTCGGAGGAGTCGATCGCATGCGCGCTCGAGAACGCCGACCTGAACGGCATCGCGAACTCGGCGTTCTTCGCCGGCGATGTGGGCCAGGCGGTCGAGGAGCTGCGCGACCGTTCGGGCGACCCGGGCATCGTGGTCGTCGACCCGCCGCGTGCCGGCCTCTCGAACAAGGCGGTTCGGCGCCTGGGCCGGATCGGAGCGCCGCGCATCGTCTACGTCTCCTGCAACCCGACCACGCTGGCGGGGAACGCCAAGCAGCTCCGGGAGGACTGGGGCTACGAGCTGAAGCGAACGCGGCCGGTCGACATGTTCCCGCACACCCCGCACGTCGAGTCCGTGTCTCTCCTCGAGCGGTCCTAGTCCTTCGAGCCACGTCTTGGTGCCTGGCACCGGCACGCGGCCCGGCGAGCCACTTCAGGCATCCGCGGGCCGCAGGCGGCCGTAGAGCGACCACGCGGTCACGAGCGTCCAGACGCCCTCGAGGAGCAGGAAGCCCCACTGGCGCTCGTGCCACGCGAGCACCGTCAGCGCGCCCGCGCCCACGAGGTTGAGCCACAGGTACCAGTACGAGCGCTGGTCGAGGACGCCGAACTGCGCCAGCACGTAGGCGGCGAGGATCAGGAGCGCGCCGACGACCTGCGCGGCCTGCGCCATCAGGCCGACGACTCAGCGGGCTCGCCGCGCTCGCGGCGCCAGCGCTGGAACTCGCGCCACAGGAGATCCGCGTTCGGGATCAGGAACCCGAACGCGAGCCCGGGGAGAGCCGGCAGCCCTGCCGACTCCCAGACGACGCCGATCACGAGCGTCAACCCAAGCGAGAGCGACAACGCGACGAACGTCCAGCCGACCCGCAGCCCCCACCGCGCCGCAGCCGCCAGGAACAGCGCGAAGAACAACAGGTCCGGCGGGCCCAACAAAGCAGCGCTCGGCTCGCCCGGGTGCGGAAACTCGAACGCGACCCGGTCGAACAGTCCGGGCTCCTCCTCGACGATGTGCCCCGTCGGCCCGCGCCAGACCGAAAACGCGTCGACCCACGGGATGAGGAGCGCCACGAGCGCCACCCAGAGGACGCTCTCGAAGTACTCCAGGAACCAGAACCCGAGCGACGTCATCAGCGCGAGCTTTGCGAAGCTCGAGAGCGACTCCAGCTCTGCGAGCTCCAACAAGACGACCAGCACGAGCAGCGCCAATGCCAGCCAGAGCAACCCATGCGAGGTGCGAAACGGCAGCGCCAGGTACACCAGGCCGAAGATCGCGGGAATCAGGCACAGCGCCAGAAACGCGATGTCCCACCACTTCGAGAGGTCGACGACGCGCTCGTGCCAGGCGTAGTACGCGCCGATCGCCACGACGAGGACCGCGAACGCCGCGACCCGCGGGGTCGCGACCCCGCGCCTCAGTACGGAGGCAGCTCTGCCCACCAGGGGCCGAGCGCCTTCAACGCCCGCCAGAAGCGCGTCTTCGCCGCCTGCTCGTCCAGCGAGGCGTCGATGTCCGGAACGTAGAGCGCCTCCACCGTCGGCGTCCACTGCTGAAGCTCGCCGGCTTTCGCCTCCAGCTCCGACGAGAGCGGGAACCCGAGCTCGTTCAGGAATGCCAGCGCATCCTCGCCCATCACCACCAGGAGCTTCGGCTGGACGATGTGCAGCTCGCGCAGGAGCCACTCGGCCGCCTGCTCCTCGTCGCCGCCGTCGAACTTGAAGCAGTTCGTCCCGTACACCGCGAGCGGGTCGATGTGGAGCCGCTGGAGCGACTTCACGAGCGCCTGGCCCGCGCGCCCGAAGAACGCCACGCCCTCCTGGATCTCCGAGTGCTGCGGCCGGAACTTCAGCAGGAAGATGTCGGCGAGCGGATGGCCCGATCCGATCGCCGGCACCCGCCCCTCGCCGGCCCTGCGGATCTCGTCACCGAGCTCGTTCGTCTCGGTGATCGCCTTCTGGAGGTAGCGCTCGTGGATCTCGTCTGTGGCAGGCACGGCTGGCACGGTTCAGGTTCTGCCCTCCAACACCCTTTCCTTGACCTGAGCGGTCCACTTGAGGGCCTGGAGGTAGGCGAGCGAGCGCGGCCGGCGGAGGACCTCGGCGGTCCGCAGGCTGACCAGGAACTCGTCGCGGTCGCGGAACGCGCGCATCCGCAGGCCGCCCGTCCCGACTCCCTGGAGCACGTGCGCATCCGAGCCCGCTCCCATCGTCAGGTTGTACTTGCGGGCGAAGCGCAGCGCCTCGTCGTTGTAGACCTCGAACAGGAGGCGGGCGTTGTAGACCTCGAAGACGTCGATGTCGGACAGGTGGCGGTGGATCGTCTTCGCGTCCGGGATCGAGTGCATTCGGTCGAAGGGGTGGGGGAGGTAGACGAGGCCGCCCTGCTCCTTGATCGCCGCGATCGTGTCCGCGAAGGACATGCCCCGCGCGATCTCGCGCTGGAGGAAGAGGCCGATCACCTCACCCTGGTTGTCCGTCTTGATCTCCTCGCCGGGGATGACGAGCAGATCGGTGTCGCGCGCCGCCTCCACCGCGGCCTCCGCGCCGCCGAACGCGTTGTGGTCGGTGACCGCAATCGCGCCGAGGCCTTCCGCGACCGCGTGCTCGACGAGCTCGTCGGGCTCGACGAGGCAGTCGTGCGACCACGACGTGTGCATGTGAAGGTCGCAGGTGATCCACGGGCGGTCCGCCAGCGGCTCCGGCTCCTTGGAGCTGCGCCGGCGGCCGGCGAGCGAGCGGTAGAGGTCGTCGAGCTCGCGGCCCAACTCGGCAAAGCTCTCACCCTCGGCGCTCCGCCGCGCCTCGGCCGCGATGTCGCCGCGGAGCTCGGGGCTCTCGGCCAACCGTGCGACGGCGGCCGCGGCCAGGGCAGGCTGCTCCAGGACGCCGGGCGGGGATGCGATCGCCGCACCCGCGGCACGCGCCTCGAGGTTGACTCGGCGCAGCCCGTCGAGCGCGGGGACGAAGATCGGCGCCTCGTTCAGGATCGCCGCCCGCGCCTCACCCGACCGCGCCGTCCGGACCTGGACACGGCCGCGAAAAGCAGCCGGAATCGAAGGACGCCCGGCCAGCGCCTTCGTCCTCAGCAGCGTCAGCTCCCAGCCCGGGAGCTCCTTCAGGATCGAGTACAGCGCTTTCGTGAGCAGGCGTTCGCCGGGCCGCCACTCGCAGACGATCACGTCGCGCTTCTCGACCGGGTGGAAGAGCTCCGTGTCGACGCCGAGCGGCGTCAGACGGTAGTCACCGGGAAACCGCAGGGCCGCAGCGGCCGCCGTCTCCGGAGAGACGGCGAGCAGCGCGTCGATGCGTGCGAGCAGGCGGCCGCGCTGCGCCTTACTCGGCGGGTAGCCCAGCCGCTCGGGCGAGAAGAAGCTCGCGACCGACAGCGCGTGGCTGTCCCGCAGCGCCACGTACGAGAGGCTCGGAAGCCCGGGCTCGAAGCCGTGCACGACGTCATAGGCGCCGCGCGAGAGGGCGAGTGCGAGGTTGGCGCGGACGCCGACGGGCAATCCGATCCGGCTCCGGCGCGAGATCGGCACGGCCGGGCCCACCGCGATCACCTCGCCGTTCGCCCCGTCCTCGAGGGCCCGGCGTCCGGCGATCAGGTCGGACGTCCGCCCCGAGGGCGCCAGGACGGTCACGTCGTGGCCGAGGCGGCGGAGCTCCCCGGCAGCGCCGGCGACGTGCTCGTTCACGTCGTGAGGCTGTGACCAGGAGAAGGGCGTAACCAGGCAGATCCGGAGGCCCACGCGTCGAGTCTAGCCGCGGGTGTTCGTCGCCCCATCAGGCGCGGCGACTTGACAAATCGGCCGAGCCGGCCCTCTCTTTATGTCCCGAAACCTCGGTCTTTCTCGTCTTGACAGCGGACGGGGTCGGGCGGTTGATACCGCGTCGTGGCCACAAGGTCAAGGGCGCGCGACGCTCGTCAGCGACCGTGGCGGGGACGACGACGATGACGATGACGACGATGATTAGTCGCCGGCGCTGACTCGCACGAACGGAGAGGGCCGGCGCAAGCCGGCCCTCTCGCATCTCGGGCGCTAGGCGGTCGCCTTGGCGCGCGCCTGCTTGCGCGCGTACTGCTTGATGAAGCGCTCGACGCCGTCGAACGCGTCGCCGTCGTCGATCTGCTTCGGCGGCGACTTCATCAGGTAGGCGCTCGGCGCCTCGAGCGCGCCGCCGATCCCGTGGTTCAGCGCCAGCTTTGCAAGCCGGACGGCGTCGATCACGATCCCGGCGGAGTTGGGCGAGTCCCAGACCTCGAGCTTGAGCTCGACGTTGAGCGGGACGTTGCCGAAGCTGGAGCCTTCCATCCGGATGTAGGCCCATTTGCGGTCGGTCAGCCACGGCACGTAGTCCGACGGCCCGACATGCACGTTCTTCTCCCCCATGTCGTACGGGAGGACCGAAGTGACGGCGTTCGTTTTCGAGACCTTCTTGGACTCGAGCCGCTCCCGCTCCAGCATGTTGAGAAAGTCGGAGTTGCCGCCCACGTTGAGCTGCATCGTCCGGTCGAGCCTGACGCCGCGGTCGCGGAAGATCTGCGTCAGCGCGCGGTGCGTGATCGTCGCGCCGACCTGCGACTTGATGTCGTCGCCGATGATCGGCAGGCCGCGGTCCTCGAAGCGCTTGCGGAAGTAGCCGCCCTTCGCGATGAAGACCGGCATGCAGTTCACCATCGCGCAGCCCGCCTGCAGGATCTGCTCGGTGTACCACTTCGTCGCCTCTTCCGAGCCGACGGGGAGGTAGTTGACGACGACGTCGGTGCCGGTCTCCTGGAGGATCCGCACGACGTCGTCCGTGTCGCCAGTCGCTTTCTCGACGACCTCCGAGATGTACTTGCCGAGCCCGTCGTGGGTCATCCCGCGCGAGACGGTGACACCGGTCTTCTTGACGTCGGCGAACTTGTACGTGTCGTTCGGGTGCGCCCAGATCGCGTCTGAGAGGTCCTTGCCGACCTTGTCGGTCGTGACGTCGAAGGCCGCCGTGAACTCGATGTCGCGGACGTGATAGCCGCCGAGGTCGACGTGCATCAGGCCCGGGACGAATTCGTCTGGAGGCGCGTCCTTGTAGTACTCGACGCCTTGCAGGAGCGAGTTGGCGCAGTTCCCGACGCCGATGATCGCGACGCGGACCTTGTCCTCGCTGCGCGGCGCCTTTCCGTTCGTTGCTGCCATTGGTCGGGTCCTCCTCTCCGGACCGGGGAGGCCCTCGGCCAGGATCTCGTTGATGAGCTCGTTGGTGTTCGCGCCGCGGTCTGCGGCGCGCTGCTGAAGCCGGTCCTTGAGGTCGGCAGGCATGCGGAGGAGGACGTCGCCCTCGCCCTTGGGCGGCGCGCCCTTCCGTCCGCTCGGCTCGAAGGGGACGGCGAAGCGCGAGGCGAGGATTCCGACCGCGACGTCGTTCAGGTTGCTCCCGCGGTCGGCGACCTCGGTCGCCAGTCTTGCCTTCAGCTCGTCCGGCATCCGAACGAGCACGTCCTTCCTGCTAGCACTCAAGTGCTAGCAGGATACCCTAGGTCTGCTTGAGCTGGCGCCGGACGTGCAGGATCCGCTGGACGACTGTCAGCCACGCGGTGACGTTCAGTAGGTACACAGCCCAGGGAAGCAGCCCCCAGGGCGCGAGGAAGAGGCCGGTGACGATCACGGTGACCCGCTCGGCCCGGCTGCCGAGCCCGACGTCGCCCTTCAGCCCGAGCGCCTCGGCGCGGGCCCGTGTGTAGCTGACGAGGAACGACGCGGTCATCGCGGCGAACGCGGCGCCGAGCGCCCACTCGTTTCCGTCCCGGGCGAAGACGAGCGCGATCGCCCCGAGCATCGCCGCCTCGCCGATGCGGTCGGTGGTGGAGTCGAGGAAGGCGCCGAACGGTGTTCCGCGACCGCTCTGGCGGGCCAGCGCTCCGTCGAGCACGTCGAGCAGCGATCCCGACCAGAAGAGGATCGCGCCGGTCCAGAACCAGAGGATCTCGTTGCGGTACTCGAAGTAGACCGCGACCGCCGCCGAGAAGCAGATCGTGAGGCCGAGCGCCGTGAGCGCGTCGGGCGTCACCCGGGTCCGGGCGAGCCCGCGCATCGAGCGGGACGCCAGGCGGCGGACGCCTGTTGTATAGCCCTCCTTGACGCGCAAGAGCGCGCTTTCGCGCGCCACGCCTAGGTCGCGGCGGCTGTTCTTCGCCGGGCGAAGAAGCGCCGCACCTCGGCCCGGTAGACGATCGGCGCCGCGACGCCGGCGACCAGGATCCCGGCGGCGATGTCCAGCCAGAAGTGGTTGCCGGTCGCCATCACCGAGATCCAGACCCAGACCGGCCATGCGAGCCAGATCGCCTTCATGATCCACGACCGCACGAAGACCGCAAGCGCAATCCCGACGATCAGGGCATCCGCGGAGTGGAGGCTCGGCATCGCGGCGTACGGATTCGATGCGAGCTGGATGAAGCTGGAACCGTGGTTCGGCGCGCCCAGCGAGGCGAGCGTGTCGACGAAGCCGAACTCGGGCAGCATCCGCGGCGGCGCCGTCGGCAGCAGGACGTAGCCGATCAGCCCGATCACGTTCGCCAGCATGAGGACGTTGCGGAAGCGGATGAACGACTCGTGCCGGCGGAGGTAGACCCACAGCAGTGCGATCCCGACGACGGCGAACTGCGAGAGCCAGTACGTCCACTGCATGGAGACGGCGATCGAGCGCGAAGACTCGGCCCAGCTCTGGAGCGAGAGTTCCCAGAGGCCGGTCGCGCGGCTCTCGAAATCGATGATCCCGCGGGCGTTGTCGAACGCCGCGCGGTCGTCGCGGTCTGCGATTCCGCGCGCGACCTGGTACGCGAGGATGAACCCGAACCAGATCAGGAGCTGGCGGAAGAGATCGAGCCATCCGCGGGGGAGCTGACGGCTGACGGCTGCGGCGGCGGCGGTCAAACAACGAAGTCTAACCTCGGCCGCGGAGGTCCCGAAACCCCGAGGCACAGCAAATGACCGAGTTCTCCAACGAGGCGATTCGTCAGAGCGGCTACCTCCGGCAAGGATTCGCCGAGCACTACGACGTGTTCCGCCCGCAGCCGCCGTCCGTCCTGCTCGAGGTGCTGGCCCGGTACGCGGGAGGGCCGCCCTTGCAGCGCGTCGTCGATCTCGGCAGCGGCACCGGGCTCTCGACGAAGCCGTGGGCGGAGCTCGCCGACGAGGTCATCGGGATCGAGCCGAATCCCGCAATGCGCGGGGTCGCCGACGAGACGCCGAGGCCGCATGTCAGGTACGTCGACGGTCACGCAAGCGACACCGGCCTCGCCGAATCAAGCGTTGACCTCGTGACGTGCTCCCAGTCCTTCCACTGGATGGACCGCGAGGCGACCCTGACCGAGGCCGCACGGATTCTCCGTCAGGGCGGCGTCTTCGCCGCCTACGACTACGACGCGGTGCCCGCCGTTCACTCCGAGATCGAAGCGGCGTTCTTCGAGCACCTTCGACTCCGCGCCCTGTATCGCGACGAGCTCGGACTCTTCGCGGGGTGGACGCGGAGGCCCAAGCACGAGCACCTGGAGGTGATTCGAACGAGCGGTCTCTTCGCGCTCGTGCGTGAGCTCGTCCTCCACGAGGAGAGGGAGGCCGGCGCCGACGAGCTCGTCGGTTACGTCCGCAGCCTCGGCCTCGTTCCGGAGTTGATCGCACTCGGCGCGACGGAGGATCAGCTCGGCCTGACGCGCTTCGACGAGACGACGCGGAGGGTGATCGGCAAAGGCCGGGTGCGGACGCTGGTCGGCTACCGAGTGCGACTCGGCGTCAAGTAGTCAGCCGCCGATCTGGGACATCGAGCGCGACGCCCGGACGAAGCCGGGGTCGTTGATCTTGTGCTTCAGCTCCTTGTGCTTCACGGCCCAGCGGACGAGGCCTGCCAGCTCCTCGTCGCTCGCGCCCTCGCGTAGCGGCGTCTTGAGATCCCACTCCCTGCGCGAGAAGAGGCAGGTGCGGAGCTGGCCGTCGGCGGTCAGCCGGATCCGGTCGCACGACGAGCAGAACGGCTCGGACACCGGGTTCACGAATCCGATCTCGCCCTCGCCGTCCGCGAAGCGGAACCTGCGCGCCGTGGACGACGCCTTCGCGGGGATCTCCTCGAGCGGCCAGCGCTCCTCGATCAGCGCGCGGATCTCCGCGCCGGTGAGGACGTCGTCGCCGGCCCAGCGCTCCTCCGCGTCGAGCGGCATGAACTCGATGAACCGCACCACGTAGGGCTTGCGGCGGGCCAGATCGGCGAGCGCCGGCACCTCTTCCTCCGTGAACCCTCGGATCGCGACACAGTTGACCTTGATCGGGCGCAGCTGTTCGTAGGCCTCCGCCGCCTCGAGCCCGGCGAGCACCCGGTCGAGCGCGTCGCGCCGCGTGATCTCGGCGAACCGAACGTGGGAAAGCGAGTCGAGCGAGACGTTCAGCCGACGGAGCCCGGCCTCGACGAGCGGGCCGGCGAACCGGTCGAGCAGCACGCCGTTCGTGGTCAGCGAGAGATCGGTGACGCCGGGGATCTCCGCCAGCATCGAGACGAGAACGGGCAGGTCCCGGCGGGCGAGCGGCTCGCCGCCGGTGAGCCGGACCTCCTCGACGCCCATGTTCGCGAGCACGGCGACCACACGGGACAGCTCCTCGAAGGTCAGGAGCTCGTCGCGTCCGAGCCACTCCAGGCCTTCGGCCGGCATGCAGTAGCGGCAGCGGAAGTTGCATTTGTCCGTCACCGAGACTCGGACGCTCTTGATCTCGCGGCCCCAGCCGTCGGTGAGCGAATCCATGCGGCAAGCGTACCGAGGCGCAGGTTTGAACCCGCCGGGAGTTGCGGAAGGAACGCGGCTACACACGCGACAAGGAGGCCGACATGAGCGAGCAGGACACCGGAGGCACGCGCGAGAGCGAGCCCAATCCCACGCAGGAGACGATCGACCAGGAGGGGCCGAGCGGCCAGCCGGTCGACGTCGGCGGCTGGGAGGACAACGAGCCCAGCACGCACGCAGGCGAGGGCGGCCAGACCGACGACGTCGCCTAGCCCGCCTCGAAGTCCGTAGCCGATCCAGGCGCCCTAGGATCTGCGGCGTGGCGACCGCCGCGCTGATCCTCGTCACGGCGGTCTGGGGTGTCACGTTCGTCCAGGTCAAGGACGCCGTGGAGCTCTATCCGCTCCTCGCGTTCCTGGCCATTCGGTACCTGATCGCGACCGCGGCGCTCGCACCCGTCGCCGTCCGACGGTTCGGCGGCTTCGGCCGGGAAGGCCTCGTCGCCGGCTCCGTCCTCGGCGTCCTCGTCGCACTTGGGATCGGGCTCCAGACTGCGGGGCTCGAGCGCACGACGGTGACGAGCACCGGCTTCATCACGGGCCTGTACGTGCTCTTCACTCCGCTGATCGGACTAGCCCTCTTCCGGACGGCGATTCCGCGCGCGCTCTGGGCCGGTGTCGCCTTCGCGCTCGTCGGGCTGGCGCTCCTCTCGGGGGTCCCGCAGGGCTCAGGGAAAGGTGACCTGCTCGTCCTCGTCAGCGCGTTCGTCCAGGCGTTCCAGATCGTGATGGTCGAGCGGTACGCGAACCGCTTCGACGTCTTCGCGCTGACCTTCGTGCAGGTGGCGGCCGCCGCCGTGGCGCTCGGAGCCGTCTCCCTCGCCGTCGAAGAGCTGACAGTTCCCCGCGGGGCGACCGTCTGGGCCGCGCTACTCGTGACCGGCCTCTTCGCCGTGGCCTTCGCGTACGTCGTTCAGGTGTGGGCGCAGCGCCGGGTCAGCGCCACCCGGATCGCAATCGTCTTCTCGCTCGAGACCGTCTTTGCCGGCCTGTTCGGCTACCTGCTCGCGGGTGACCGGATCGGCGCGCTCGGGTTCGCGGGCTGTGCCGCGATCTTCGCCGGGATCGTCGTCGCCGAGCCCGCTGCCGCGGCGACCCTCAGACGGCTGGTCGGACGCCCCGCGCCCGAGCCCGGGCTTCGACCTCCCGGATGAACGGCGTCTTCAGCTCGGTGTAGACGTCGCGCGGATGACCCTCCGCGGCCAGCCGCCGCTTGAACTCGTCGTACCGCTGCCGCTCCTCGGCGTCCGAGCGAAGCGCGTCCCTGAAGGTCAGCTGCCGCTCCCAGTGGACGCCGCCGTGCTCGACGACGTGGACGTGGTGGGTGTGCGGGTGCTTGCGGAAGAACAACCGGCCGGCGAGGCCGTACTCCCCGAGGAACTCGTAGCCCAGCCCCCGCATCGCGTCGACCTGCTGCTCCGAGAGCTCGAGCTCGCGTAGTCCGACGAGCACGTCGACGATCGGCTTGGCGCAGAGCCCCGGCACCGACGTCGAGCCGATGTGCTCGATCCCGGCCGCCTGCCCGCCGAAAACGCCCGCCAGCGTGTCCCGCTCTCGTTCGAAGAGCTCGGCCCAGCTCGGATCGTGCTCGACGAGCTCTACGAGATCAGAACTGCCACTCACCGTTTTCCTGGACGATCTCGCCGTCGCACTCGATGCGGCCGCCGTTGCGCAGGTCCTTGACCATGTCCCAGTGCACGGCGCTGACGTTCTTGCCCCCGATCGTCGGGAGCCCGGCGCCGACCGCAAGATGGATCGTCCCGTACATCTTCTCGTCGAAGAGCGTGTTCTTCATGTAGCGCTGGATTCCGGGGTTGCAGCCGATGCCGTACTCGCCGAGGATCCGCGCGCCCTCGTCGCGGTCGAGCTTGGAGAGCAGCGCTTCCTCGTTGCTCGTCGCTGACGCCTCGACCACCTTGCCGCCCTCGTAGCGCATCCGGACGCCCTCGACGAGGTCCGGCTCCTGGTACGCCGGGTACTCGACGAAGCTGACGACGCCCTCGGTCGAGTCCTCGACCGGGCTGTAGAAGACCTCACCGCCGGGCATGTTCGCGTGGCCGTCGTCGACCTCGCCCGTGCGACCCTCGAGGCTGAAGCGGAGATCGGTCTCGGCACCCACGATCCGCACTTCATCGGCCTGGTCGAAGCGATCCTTGATCCGTTTCATCTTCTCGCCTTCGGCGTCCCAGTCGAGCAGGACGGCGCCGTAGAGGAAGTCCTCGAACTGCTCGTTCGTCAGCCCGGCCTCCTGCGCGAGGGAGGGGGAGGGGAAGCGGCAGGTGACCCACGGGATCTCCATCCGGAGGCGCCGCTGGAGGAAAGGGGCATGCGCTTTGTTGATCGCCTCGCGCTTCTCCGGCGGGACGTCGGCGCCGGCGCGCGGATTCTCCGGCGCGCCGAGCAGCATCCAGGCATCCACGTTGTCCCAGACGAGCTGGTCGACGGGTGCGGGCTCCTCGAGAATCTCGAGCGGCGCCTCCTTCGCCCAGATCCAGTTGAAGGGCACCTGCTCCATCGCATAGCTGAAGCGGACGATCGGGTATGCCTTGCGGCGCCCGATCAGCCGGACGACCTCCTCGAGCAGCGGCCTCGCGGCAGGCTGCGAGATGACCATGACCTGCCACCCGGGCTGAACGTCGATCGAGCGCTCGACCAGCAGTCGGGCGTATTCCTGGACGCGAGGATCGGCCACGGCTCGCGGCATTCAAGCAGTTAACGGCGCTTCCATACTTGCTACGATGCCGCTTAGATTTTCTCAGTCCTAACGTCCTTACGGAGAGGGAGCACGCACATGGCAAAGACGATCGGCATCGATCTCGGCACGACCAACTCCTGCATGGCGGTGCTGGAGGGCGGTGAGCCGACCGTAGTCCCGAACGCCGAGGGCGGGCGCACGACCCCGTCCGTCGTCGCGTTCACGGGCGACGGCGAGCGGCTCGTCGGCCCGCCGGCCAAGCGCCAGCAGGTGACGAACCCGCAGAACACGATCTTCTCGATCAAGCGCTTCATGGGGCGCAAGCACGACGAGGTCTCGGAGGAGATGACGATCGTCCCTTACGAGGTCGTCAAGGGCCCGAACGGCGACGTTCGCGTCAAGGCCGGCGACAAGGAGTACGCGCCGCCGGAGATCAGCGCGATGATCCTCCAGAAGCTGAAGGCCGACGCCGAGGCGTACCTCGGCGAGCCGGTCACCGACGCCGTCGTCACCGTCCCGGCCTACTTCAACAACGCGCAGCGCGAGGCGACGAAGGACGCCGGCAAGATCGCCGGCCTCAACGTCGTCCGGATCATCAACGAGCCGACTGCGGCCGCGCTCGCCTACGGGCTCGAGAAGGAGGAGGAGCAGACGGTCCTCGTCTTCGACCTCGGCGGCGGCACGTTCGACGTGTCCGTCCTCGAGCTCGCGGAGGGGTTCTTCCAGGTCAAGTCGACTGCGGGCGACAACCATCTCGGCGGCGACAACTTCGACAAGGCGGTCGTCGACTGGATGGTCGCCGAGTTCAAGAAGGACCAGGGGATCGACCTCGCCGCCGACAAGATGGCGCTCCAGCGGCTCTACGAGGCCGCGGAGAAGGCGAAGATCGAGCTCTCGTCCACGATGACGACGCAGATCAACCTGCCGTTCGTCACGGCGACGCAGGAGGGCCCGAAGCACCTCGACCTCCAGCTCACCCGCGCGAAGCTGAACGAGCTGACCGCGGACCTGCTCGAGCGGACGGTGGGCCCGACGAAGCAGGCCCTGTCCGATGCGGGCCTGGAGTCGAAGGACATCAACCACGTCGTCCTCGTCGGCGGCATGACGCGCATGCCGGCCGTGGCCGAGAAGGTCAAGGAGCTCACGGGCAAGGACCCGCACAAGGGCGTGAACCCGGACGAGGTCGTCGCCGTCGGCGCGGCCATCCAGGGCGGCGTCCTCAAGGGCGAGGTCAAGGACATCCTCCTGCTCGACGTCACTCCGCTCTCGCTCGGCATCGAGACGAAGGGCGGCGTGTTCACTCGCCTGATCGAGCGGAACACGACGATCCCGACCAAGAAGTCGGAGACGTTCACGACCGCCGAGGACAACCAGCCCTCGGTCGAGGTGCACGTGCTCCAGGGCGAGTCGGAGATGGCGCTCTACAACAAGACGCTGGGCAAGTTCCAGCTCGTCGGCATTCCGCCGGCGATGCGGGGCATGCCGCAGATCGAGGTCGCCTTCGACATCGATGCGAACGGGATCATCCACGCGACTGCCAAGGACCTCGGCACCGGCAACGAGCAGCAGATCCGAATCGAGGGCGGGTCGGGCCTCAAGGAGGACGAGGTCCAGCAGATGATCAAGGACGCGGAGGCGCACGCGGACGAGGCGCACAAGCTGCGCGAGCTCGCCGACGCGCGGAACATGGGGGAGTCGCTCGCCTACCAGACCGAGCGCACGCTCAAGGAGCACCGCGACAAGCTCGACGAGTCCGACGCCTCGACGATCGAGGGCCGGATCATGGAGCTGCGCGGGGTTCTCGAAAGCCAGGACCCGAACGAGATCCGGCAGAAGACCGAGGCGCTCCAGGAGGCGTCGCAGAAGCTGGCCGAGGCGATCTACGCCCAGGCGACCGCGCAGCAGGCCGCCTCGCCGTCCGAGGGTGACGGCGGCGGCTCCGACGACGAGGTCGTCGAGGAGGCCGACTACGAGGTCATCGACGAGGAGGAGGCGAAGACCTCGTAATGCCGGAGGAAGTCGAGAACACGGAGACCGAGGTTCAACCGGCGCCAACCGCCGACGTCGACGAGGTCGAGACGCTCCAGCGGGAGCGCGACGAGCTCGTCGACACGCTCCAGCGCGTCCAGGCGGACTTCGACAACTACCGCAAGCGGGCAGCGCGCGACCAGCAGAGCCTGGTCGCGCGGGCCCACGAGCGGCTCGTCAAGGAGCTCCTGCCGGTGCTCGACGATCTGGAACGCGCCCTCGAGGCGGCTGAGGCGCACGAGGAGGCGAAGCTCGAGGAGGGCGTCGCGCTCGTCGCACGTTCGCTGGCGGAGACCCTCCGCAAGGAAGGCCTCGAGGAGGTTGCGACGGACGGGCGGTTCGACCCTCATGTCCACGAGGCGTTGCTCTCCCAGCCGTCGGACGCCGACGAAGGCGCCGTGGTCGAGGTGATCCAGAAGGGGTACCGCCTCGGCGACCGCGTGCTCCGGCCGGCAAGGGTTGTGGTCTCGAGTGGCGACGGCGGCTAAGGACCTCTACTCCGTCCTCGGCGTCCCGAAGGGCGCCTCGGCCGACGAGATCAAGAAGGCCTACCGGAAGCTTGCGCGCGAGTGCCATCCGGACAAGAACCCGGGCGACACCGCGGCCGAGGAGCGCTTCAAGGAGGTCCAGACCGCGTACGACATCCTTTCCGACCCCGAGAAGCGGCAGGCCTACGACCAGTTCGGCTCGTCGGACGGGAGGCGCGGTTTCGACCCGCGCGGCGGGGGAGGAGGATTCGACTTCGGCGGCGACTTCGACCTCGGGGATCTCTTCGGCGGCATCTTCGGCCGGGGCGCCGGAAGGCAGCAGCAGTCGCGCGCCCAGCGCGGGGCCGACCTCGAGGCGCACGTCAACCTCTCGTTCGAGGACTCGCTCAGGGGCATCGAGACCAAGATCCCGGTCGAGGTCGAGACCGCCTGCCGCGACTGCGGCGGTTCCGGCGCCAAGCCGGGCACCTCGCCGAAGGTCTGCCCCGAGTGCCGCGGCCGCGGCGTGACCTCCGAGAGCCAGGGCCTCTTTGCGCTCTCGCAGCCGTGCCCGCGCTGCCGCGGGAACGGGACGGTGATCGAGGATCCTTGCGGGCGCTGCCGAGGCACCGGCCGTGAGCGGCGGACGAAGCGCTACTCGGTGAAGATCCCGCCCGGGGTCAAGGACGGCACGCGCATCCGGCTCAAGGGCAAGGGCGAGGCGGGCGTCGCAGGCGGACCGCCCGGCGACCTGCACGTCGTCACTCACGTGGCGGCGTCGTCGATCTACCAGCGGCGCGGTGCCGATCTCGTCGTCGAGGTGCCGGTGTCGCTCGCCGACGCCGCGCTCGGCACCGAGGTCGAGGTGCCGACGCCCGAGGGCGCCGTCTCGCTGAAGGTCCCCGCGGGCTCGGAGCACGGAAAGCTCTTGCGGATCAAGGGCCGTGGCGCCCCGAAGTTGAAGGGCGGCAAGGGCGACGTCCTCGCACGGCTCAAGCTCGAGGTGCCGAAGAAGCTGAACAAGAAGCAGCGCGAGCTCTACGAACAGCTGAGGAAGGTCTCGTGATGGAAGGCCGGTACATGATCAGCGTCGCCGCCGAGCTCGTCGGCATGCACCCGCAGACGCTGCGGATGTACGAGCAGAAGGGCCTCGTCAGGCCAGGGCGCACCGCCGGCAACACTCGGCTCTACTCGGACTCCGACCTCGACCGCCTGCGCCTGATCCAGCAGCTGACGACCGAGCTCGGGCTGAACCTCGCCGGGGTCGAGATGGTGCTGCGGCTCGAGGATCAGATGAATCGCATGCAGCGCCGGATGGAGCGCATGGAGCGCGAGCTGCGCGAGCAGATGCGCGACGTCGAGCGGCAGTACAAGCGCGAGCTCGTGCTCTGGCAGGAGCCGACGCTGCCCGCGCGGAGGAACTAGGTGGACTTCAACAAGCTGACACTGAAATCACAGGAGGCCGTTGGCGCAGCGCAGGAGCTCGCGCGCCGGATGGGCAACCCGGAGATCTACCCCGAGCACCTGACCCTGGCCCTGCTCGACCAGGAGCTGCCGCAACAGCTGGTGCCGGACGCCGCCGAGCTGCGCGCCCAGGCCGAGACGACGCTGCGCGGAAAGCCCGCTGTCCAGGGAGGCGCACAGCAGCCGCAGGTCGGGGCGGCGTTCTCGCGCGTCCTGGACCAGGCGTTCGACGAGGCGCGCAAGCTCGAGGACGAGTACGTCTCGACCGAGCACCTGCTGCTCGCGCTCGACGTCGTCCCGCGCGACCAGCTGGTCGCCAAGCTCCAGCAGGTTCGCGGCGGCCAGCGCGTCACGAGCCAGGACCCGGAGGGCACCTATCAGGCGCTCGAGAAGTTCGGCCGCGACCTCACCGAGCTTGCGGAGAGCGGCAAGCTCGACCCGGTCGTCGGGCGGGATGAGGAGATCCGCCGCGTCATCCAGGTGCTCTCGCGCCGGACGAAGAACAACCCCGTGCTGATCGGCGACCCCGGCGTCGGCAAGACGGCGATCGCGGAGGGGCTCGCGCAGCGGATCGTCGCCGGCGACGTCCCCGAAGGACTGAAGGGCAAGCGGGTCTGGGCGCTCGACATCGGCGCGCTGCTCGCCGGCTCGAAGTACCGCGGCGAGTTCGAGGAGCGCTTGAAGGCCGTCCTGACCGAGATCCAGAGCTCCGAGGGCCAGATCGTCCTCTTCATCGACGAGCTGCACACGATCGTCGGCGCCGGAGCGGCCGAGGGCGCGGTTGACGCCGCGAACATGCTCAAGCCGATGCTGTCGCGCGGGGAGCTGCGCGCGATCGGCGCGACGACTCTCGACGAGTACCGCAAGCACATCGAGAAGGACGCCGCGCTGGAGCGGCGCTTCCAGCCGATCCTGGTCGGCGAGCCGTCCGTCGCCGACACGATCGCGATCCTCCGCGGGCTCAAGGAGCGCTACGAGGCCCACCACGGCGTCCGCATCCGCGACGCCGCGCTCGTCGCCGCCGCCGTGCTCTCCGACCGCTACATCTCCGATCGCCAGCTCCCGGACAAGGCGATTGACCTCGTGGATGAGTCCGCGTCGAGGCTTCGCATGGAGATCGACTCGTCCCCGATCGAGCTCGACGAGGCCGAGCGCCGGGTGCGCCAGCTCGAGATCGAGCTCGCCGCGATGGCCAAGGAGACCGACGAGGTTCGCGAGCCGCTCGAGCGCGACCTCGCGGAGGCGAAGGAGCGCCGCAACGAGCTCGCCGCGCGCTGGTCGACCGAGAAGGAGGCGCTCGAGCGCGTCAAGGAGGTCATGACGCAGATCGACGAGCTGAAGATGGAAGCCGAGCGCGCCGAGCGGGCGGGCGACCTTCAGCGAGTCGCCGAGATCCGGTACGGCGAGCTGCCGCAGCTCGAACGGGAGCTGGCAGAACGAGACGGATCGCCGATCGAGAACCCGATGGTCAAAGAAGAGGTCGACGAGGACGACGTCGCCGCCGTCGTCGCCCGTTGGACGGGCATCCCGGTCGACAAGCTCCTCGAGGGAGAGACCGAGAAGCTGATCCACATGGAGGAGCGGCTGCACGAGCGCGTCGTGGGCCAGGACGAGGCGGTCTCGGCCGTGGCCAACGCGCTCCGCCGCGCCCGATCGGGGCTCCAGGACCCGAACCGCCCGATCGGCTCGTTCGTCTTCCTCGGCCCGACCGGCGTCGGCAAGACCGAGCTTGCCCGGGCCCTCGCCGAGTTCATGTTCGACGACGAGCGGGCCACGATCCGGCTGGACATGTCCGAGTACCAGGAGCGTCACACGGTGGCGCGGCTGATCGGCGCCCCGCCCGGCTACGTCGGTTACGACGAGGGTGGGCAGCTCACGGAGGCCGTGCGCCGCCGCCCGTACTCCGTGCTCCTCCTCGACGAGATCGAGAAGGCCCACATGGAGGTTTTCGACGTGCTGCTGCAGATCCTCGACGACGGCCGCCTGACCGACGGCCATGGCCGCACGGTCGACTTCCGCAACACCGTGATCATCATGACCTCGAACCTGCGCTCGGCCGAGCAGATGCGCGAGGTGTTCCGACCGGAGTTCCTGAACCGGATCGACGAGGTGGTCGAGTTCCACGCGCTCAGCCGCGACCAGCTGGGCGAGATCGTCGAGCTCCAGCTCCGGCGCCTGCGGGACAGGCTTGCCGAGCGCGGGCTCTCACTCGAGCTCACGGACGCCGCGAAGGAGCTGATCACCGAGGCCGGCTGGGACCCGACCTACGGCGCCCGACCGCTCAAGCGCGCTCTCCAGCGCCTGGTCGAGAACCCCCTCGCACTGCGACTGCTCGAGGGCGAGTTCGCCGAGGGCGACACGGTGCGCGTCGATGCGACGGACGGCGAACTCGCGTTCGAGAGGGCTCCAGCCGCCGAGCCCGCCGCGGCCTGACCGCGTGTGACCCGCACGTGAGCGCCGTGTGAGCGGCCTCCCTGACACTCGAAGCGTGCAGAAGAGGCATTCATTCCACGTTCTCGCCGCGCTCCTGGCGGCAGGGATCCTGGCGGGAGGGATCTCTGCCGCACGCGGCGACCTCGATCCGACGTTCGGCTCGGCCGGCAAGGTCACGACCGACTTCGGCGGAAACGACCGCGCCTGGGCCGTAGCACTGCAGCGAGACGGCAAGTTGGTCGTGGCGGGCGAGCGCTTCGACCCCGGGCCTGCCGACGACTTCCTCTTGGCGCGCTATACGCCGCGAGGGGGCCTGGATCCGACCTTCGACGCGGACGGGAAGGTCTCGACGGACTTCGGCGGCCGCTTCGACTACGCCTCCGACGTGGTGATCCAGCCGGACGGCAAGATCATCGCCGTCGGCGCCGGTTTCCAGGAGCCTGTTCGGCCTATCGACTTCGCCTTGGCGCGGTACAACCCCAACGGATCTCTGGACGGCGGGTTCGGCTCGGGCGGCAAGGTGCTGATGACGTTCGCACCGAGCAGCCTCGACGGGGCCAACGCGGTTGCACTGCAGCGGGACGGAAAGATCGTCGTCGCCGGGCGCACGCGAAATCCGGGCTCGCGATACGACTTCGGCATCGCGCGCTTCCAGCCGAACGGCGCACTCGACCCGAGCTTCGACGGCGACGGCTTGGTCACCACCCCCATAACTGCTGCGGATGACGACATCTTCGACCTCGCGATCCAGCCCGACGGAAAACTCGTGGCCGCGGGTTGGTCGCTCGGGGATCGAACCGACATGGCAGTGGCGAGGTACAACGCCGACGGTACGCTCGATACGTCGTTCGACGGCGACGGCATCGTGTTCGGGCCATTCGCCCCGGCCGGGTCCGCGGCGTTCGACATCACGCTTCAGCGGGACGGAAAGATCGTCTTGGCCGACTCGCAGGTCAGTCGACTGAACCCGGACGGCACCGTCGATCGCTCCTTCGGCAGCAACGGTCGAACCGCCTTCCAGCAGGCGTCTGCATTTGCGGTCGAGCTGCAGCCGGACGGACGGATTCTCGCGATCGGAACGATGTCGGTCGGCCCCGGCACCGGCGACTTCGGGGTTGTGCGCCTGACGCGGACGGGGTCGGTCGATTCGACCTACGGACGTGGAGGCCGCGTCAGCACCGATTTCGGTGCGTACGACCAGGGAAACGATGCAGTGCTGGGTCCGGACGGGAAACTCGCAGTTGCCGGCTTCACCAGCCCGACGCCGGACGGGAACGCGAGCAACTTTGCTGTCGCCCGGTACGTCGCCATCCGTTTCTGCGTCGTCCCGAACGTCCGTGGCAAGGCGCTTGCGGCGGCGAGGACTGCACTGGCCAGGTCCACCTGCGCGCTCGGAAAGGTCAAGCGGAAGTACTCCGCCAAGGTCAAGCGCGGCCGCGTGATCTCGCAGCGGCCGAGCCCGGGTGCGCGGCTTGCCGAGCTGACGAAGGTGAACCTCGTCCTCAGCCGGGGCAGGCGGCGCTAGGAGCTCCTGAATCGGGCGGCCTCCTCCGAGCCGCCCGTCGCATCGCCTTCGCTGTAGGAGTGCGCGCCCGCGCCGGCGAGACGGCCGGCCTCCATGATCAGGTACTCCTCGCGGATCGGGCGGCCGTCGAACCAGCACTCGAGGATCTCGCGCGTGCCGGCCGCGTAGCGGGCCTGCGCGGAAAGGCTCGTGCCCGACGTGTGCGGCGTCATCCCCTGGTGCGGCATCGTCCGCCAGGGATGGTCTTTCGGCGCCGGCTGCGGGAACCAGACGTCGCCCGCATAACCGGCTAGCTGGCCGCTCTCGCACGCCCGCGCGACGGCGTCGCGGTCGCAGATCTTCCCCCGGGCGGTGTTCACGAGATAGGCGCCGCGTTTCATCTTCGAGATCAGCTCCTCGTCGAACATGTGCTCCGTCTCGGGGTGAAGCGGCGCGTTGATCGTGACCACGTCGCAGACCGAGACGAGCGACTCGACGTCCTCGTGAAACGTCACGCCGAGCTCCTCCTCGACCTCCGTCGGGAGCCGATGGCGGTCGGTGTAGTGCAGCCCGACCTCGAACGGCTTCAGCCGGCGGAGCACCGCGGAGCCGATCCGCCCAGCAGCCACCGTGCCGACCTGCATGCCCTCGAGGTCGTAAGACCGTGAGACGCAGTCCGCGATGTTCCAGCCGCCGTCGACCACCCACCGGTGCGACGGGATGTAGTTCCGGACGAGGGAGAGGATCAGCATCACGACGTGCTCGGACACGCTGATGCTGTTCGAGTACGTGACCTCGGCGACGGTGATCCCGCGCTCGGACGCCGCCTGGAGGTCGACGTGGTCGGAGCCGATTCCTGCGGTGATCGCGAGCTTCAGGTTCGGCGCCTTCGCGATCCGCTCCGCGGTCAGATAGGCGGGCCAGAACGGCTGCGAGATCACCACCTCGGCCTCGGGCAGCTCACGCTCGAACACCGAGTCCCGGCCGTCCTTGTCCGAGGTGACGACGAACCGGTGGCCGCCCTCCTCGAGGAATCTCCTCAGCCCGAGCTCGCCGGAGACGCTGCCCACCAGCTGCCCGCCGTCGAAGTCGAGTCGCGCAGGCGTCGGGGTGGTCTGGCCGTCGTGGTAGCGCTCGATCTTCGGGATGTCGTCGCGGGCGTACGACGTCGGGTAGCCGTCGACCGGATCGTCGTAGAGCACGCACAGGACGGTCGCCATCGCTAGACCGCCGACTCCAGGATCTCGGCGTTTGCGCTCTCGGGGGGCCACCCGTGGATGTAGAGGAGCAGCTCGTCGTCGCCCTCGTTCCGGATCTGCAGCGGCGTCTCGGCCTCGACGTGGATTACTCCACCCTGGCCGACTTCGAGGCGCTCCGGCGGCTCTCCGAGATACATCGTCAATGACCCTCGGATGACGACGAAGGTCTCATCCTGCGTCGGGTGCCGGTGGCGGCGGCCCTTCGCGCCCGGCTCGTAGCGCCAGAGGTTGGCACGCGCGTGACGCAACCCGGTCCGCTCGGTGAGCTGGCCCGTCTGTCGCTGTGGCTCGCCGGGCTCGGTCGGTCGCGTCTCCCACTCGAGCTCGTCCGGTTCGATCGCGCGGTAGGGCACCGCGCAAATATACGGCGCTAGCGGAGGCGCCAGGCGCTGCCGGTCGACGCGGGCCGGCAACGTTCGCTCATGCGCGGGAAGCGAGCCCTGGCGGAGAACTCCTCGATGCGAGGCAGACGAAGGACGAGAACGCCGCAGACACCTTTCTCCCGCTGCCCAAACGATGGGGAGAGCACGTGGCACCAGCGTCCCCCGGAACGATGAGGGGCGCTAGCGTTGGCGCGTGCCCGAGCTTCCGCCTCCCGCGCCCCCGGAGACGCGAACCGCCGGGCAGCTCGTCGCCGAGACGCTCCGCCTGTACGGCCGCCGCTTCTGGGCGGCGCTCACCCTCGGCATCGGCCCGCTCGTGGTCGTCCTGACCGTGAACGCCCTTCCCGGCCGCACCGGGCTGATCTTCCTCGCGACCGGCGGGGCGCTCGTGTTCACGGTCTGCTACGTCGCCGCCACGCTGCTTGCCGGCAGCATCCGCGTGCAACGACGGTCGATCCTGACGGCACTCACGATCGGTGTCCTCGTCTTCGCTCCCGTGCCGTTCCTCACCGTCTCGCTGATCTTCCCGGGCCTGATCTGGCTGGCGTTCTTCGGGCTGGCGGTGCCGGTGGCGCTGATCGAGGAGAAGGGCCTGCGCCAGTCCGTCCAGCGTTCGATCGCGCTCGGGCGAGCCGATTTTGCGCACGCGCTCGGCTCGCTCGCGGCGCTGATCATCGTCGGCTTCATCAGCGCTGTCTCGCTCGCGTTCCTCCTCGGCCAGTTCGGCGAGCAGAGCCGGGCATTCGCCGCCCTGATCCCGCTGGTGCTCGTCTCGCCGCTCCTGTTCCTCGGGTCGGCACTGCTGTATTTCGACCAGTCCGCCAGGCTCGCGAACCCCAGACGGCCTTAGAGTTCCGGCACCTGTCGCCCTCGCCGAAAGGAGCCGCGCAATGCCGACCTACATCCTGTTGACGTCCCTGACCGCACAGGGGGTCCAGACGCTGAAGGCGAACCCGGACCGGCTGAGGGAGGTCAATCGCGACGTCGAGGAGCTCGGGGCGAAGGTGCTCCACCAGTGGGCGACGCTGGGGCCGTTCGACTTCGTCAACGTGGTCGAGGCGCCCGACGCCGCCACGGTCGCCCGCGTCTCCGTCGCCCTCGGCGCGAGGGGGAGCGCGAAGCTGCAGACGCTGACGGCGCTCTCGATCGACGAGTTCCTGGGCGGGATCACGCAGACGTAGTCTGCGCCGGGTGTACCGGCTGACGTTCGGCGAGTTCGTGATCGTCACCGCCCTGGCGGCGGCGGCCTCGCTGGCCGTGTTCGCCCACGCCGACAAGCACGGAAACAAGCACGCGACCGCCTGGGGAATCGCGACGTTTCTCGTCGCGGGAGTCGCTGTCCCGCTCTACTTCATCCGGTACTGGCTGCGGGCTCGTCGGCAACGCAGCTGAGCACGGCGTCCCAGGCCAGCTCCGATGCGATGACCCCGAGGCTCATGCTCGTGAGCTCGGGATTCTCGACCTCGTTCGTGGAGACGGTGTAGAGCACGTCGCCGTCGACGAGCGCGTGGAAGGGCTGGATCGCCCGCGCCATCGAGGCGTGCACCTGGACGCCCAGCTGGCGAAGCTCGCGGCGCGTGAGCTGCTGGTTCGTCAGGACCAGCGTGAGCGTCGTGTTCCCGGGTGCGGCCCGGGGCAGTTGCTCCTCGAGGGCTTCGACGAGCGGCGTTCGGAGGTCGCGGTCCGCGTCGTAGTGGCCGCGGACGACCGCGCCGTCACGGTCAACGATTGCGCCGAACGCGTTCACGACCGTGAACACGGCGATCTTCGTCGGCCCGATCTCGCGGAACGCCCCGCCCTGGCCGGAGAACTCGCCCTGCTCCAGCCCGAACGTCTTGCCCACCGTCGTCGAGCGCCCGGCGCCGCGCCGTCCGAGCGGGAAGACGCCCTCCTCGGCGGCCCGCAGCGCCTGCCGCCCGAGCTCGGCGTCCGGGTAGATCGCGTTGTCGCGGCGTCCGAAGTCGTAGACGATCGCGCCGAGGACGAGCTCGACGTCCTCCCACCCGACCGTGTGACCGCGCATCGCCATCAGCTCGGCGGCGACCCCGCACGCCGCCTCCAGGCCGTAGAGCGAGCCGCCCGCGAAGCAGACCGCGTGCGCCCACTCGTAGTTGCCGATCGTTCCGGGCGAGCCGCCGCGGATGTCCACCGAGCAGGCGGCGCCGCCGGGCGGCAGGTGGAAGACCGTGCAGCCGGTCGGGCCCTCCTCGTACTCGGCGACGCCGACGCGAAGCCCTGGGAAGTCGAAGCGCAGCTCGTGTTTCATGTCACGTTCACCGCCAGCTCTCCGGCGAGTCCCGCGTTCGCGGCCGCGAGCTCCCTGTTGACCTCGAGCGTGCGCCCGTCGCTCCGCTCGTGGAGCCGAGACAGGACGAACGGGGTCACCGCCTGGCCGGCGATTGCCTGCCGCTCCGCTTCCTCGAGCGCCTCGTCGATCAGGTCGTCCACGTCGATGCTCGTGTCGGGCGGCCGCGCGACGAGGACGCCGCAGCCGCCGAGCTCCCAGTGGAGGCGCGCGAGGCGCACGGCCTCGCCGGCGTTCTCGACGCGCTCCGTCACCGCCGGCCCGCCGGCCGCGTCGTAGAAGCGAGGCATCGTGTCCGTCCGCCAGCCGAGCACCGGAATGCCGAGGGTCTCCAGCATCTCCGCCGTCGCCTCCACGTCGAGCAGCGACTTCACGCCGGAGCTCACGACGACCACCTCGGAGCGCGAGAGCTCCAGCAGGTCGGCGGAGATGTCCAAGCGCCTGCCGCGGTGAACCCCGCCGATCCCCCCGGTGCCCATGAACCGGAGCCGGGCCGCGCGGCAGACGGCGAGCGTTCCTCCCACCGTCGTCGCGCCGACTTCGTGGCTTGAAACACAAGCGGCCAGGTCGCGCGGCCCCGCCTTGCGCGCCGAGGAGTCGAACCGCTCCAGCTCGGACTCGGTCAGGCCGACGCGGATCTCGCCGTCGAGGACGCCGATCGTGGCCGGCACGGCGCCGGCGGCCCGCACGCGCCGTTCGCTCTCGAGACCGACGGCCAAGCCCTCGCCCGGCGGAAAACCGTGCGCGACGATCGTCGTCTCGAGCGCAACGACAGCCCCGGCCTCGCGAACCTCGTCAGAGACCCGGATCACGGCATCGTCCCGAGATTGCCGACGCACCGCGCCGCCGCCTCCATCGCGAGCTCGGGCCCTCCGACCAGGTAGCCGGCGGCGAGCGCGTCGCCTGCGCCGGTCGTGTCGATCACCTCGCCCGGCGCCGGAGGCAGGTCGCGGCCGTCGATCGACGCCCCGCGCGGGCCGCGCTTCGTGATCCGGAGCTCGGTGGCGACCGGGAGCTCCTCGTGCTCCGCCTCGTTGCCGAAGACGACGTCGGGCCGCATCCTCGCCAGGCGCTCCGCGAGGTGGTCGCGGCCGAACTCGCGGATCAGGTTGACCGACGAGAGATCGACGCTGATCCGTGCGCCGGCCTCGCGCGCGAGCTCGACGGCTCGCTCGGCAGCCGCGCCGATCGGCTCGCCCATCAGCGAGTAGCCGGAGAGGTGGAGCCAGCCGGCGCGGTCGAACCATTCGGCCTCGAGCTCGTCAGGCGCGAGCTCCGGCGCGACGCCGCGGTCGGAGACCATCGTCCGGCTGCCGTCGAGATCGACGAGAGAAACGACGACGCCGTTCCTGCCCACGGGCGGCGGGCCGAGGACGTCGACGGCACGCCGGAGGAGATCGGCCTCGACGAGCTCGCCGGCGCCGTCCGCTCCTCGCTTTCCGATGAAGCGCGCCTCGGCGCCGAGCGCGGCAGCCCAGGCGGCGACGTTCGCGGCCTGGCCGCCGGCGCCGGCCCGCGTCTTCCCGTGCGTGTCGTCGCCCTCCGCGAGCGGGCGGTTCAGCTTCACGACCACGTCGAGGAGGAGGTCGCCGAGGGTGCAGATCACCGGTTCCACGCCTAGGATCGTCCCATGGACGGTGGGAACCAGGCGCGGCGTCTGCGCTCCTTCCTGATCGGCAGCGCGGTCGGCGCCTCCGCGGTCCTGGCTGCGGCCCGGCGACGGCGGCGGAAGCGCGACCGTCGGCCCGTCGGCCTCGCGGCCTTCGAGGGAGCGCCGTGCTATCAGGAGACCATGGAGGAGCGGCAGCAGGCGCCCTCCTAGGGCGCAGCTATCCTCTTCAAGGGTGCCGATCTACGAGTACAAGTGCCCGAATGGGCACGTTTTCGAGCTCTTTCACGGCATCCACGAGCCGGCTCCCGAAGTGTGCTCGACGTGCGGAGAGGGGCCCCTGACTCGAGTCCTGCACCCGGTCGCCGTCCACTTCAAGGGCTCGGGGTTCTACTCGACGGACTACGGGCGCGGCGGCCGCAGCAAGCCGTCGCGCGACGGCGACAAGGCGGACAAGCCCGAGTCCGGCGGCGGCGACAAGAAGGAGCCCGAGAAGAAGACGCCGGCCGCCGAAGCTTCCTAGGTCAGCGGCGTCCCGCGCAGGCAGCCGGCGCCGGAGATCGGGCTCGGCGGCTGGATCGCCGAGCGGCCACTGAACATCAACAGCACGGCGGCGTTGTCGTCCCCGTCGCCGGTGACGCCCAGCCGGCAGTAGACCGTCCGGTCCTCCGAGGAGCGGAACCGCAGCCAGGCGAGCTGGAAGAGCTCGTTCGTCGAGAGATCGGTCGTGAGCGGGCTGACGAGATCCTCGCCGATGAACGGGAGCCGGAGAAAGGTGCCGAAGCTGACCATCTCGTCGAGCGTCGCCTGGAGGACCTGCTGCTGGCGGCCCACGCGGTTGAGGTCGCTCTCGCTCGGATCCAGGAGGTTCGTCCTGATCCGCGCGTAGATCTGCGCGTGGCGGCCGTCCAGCTCCTGGCGACCGCGGCCGAATCGCCACCCGCCCCACCGCTCGCAGCGGGCGGCGCTCGGGTACGGGCACTCGACCTTCGTCACCGCCGGCTTCCGGACGTCGACGACGACGCCGTCGAGTGCGTCCACGACCTCCCTGAAAGCCGTCATGTCCAGGAGGATGATGTGGTTCACCTCGACGCCGAACGCCTCGCGGATCGTGCGGATCGTGAGCGCCGGCCCGCCATTCGGGAGCGTCGAGTTGATCTTCTCGAGGCCGAAACCGGGGACCTCCACCTCGAGGTCGCGCGGGATGGAGAGGTAGGTGATCCCGTGGTGGTCGGGGTCGGTGCGAAGGAGCATCAGCGAGTCGGCGAGCCGGTTTCCGCGCCGGGTGGGATGCGAGGAGTGGTCGCTGCCGACGATCAGCGTCGTGCTCGGCTGCGAGAGCATCCAGCCGTCCTGCGGGACGAGCTGCGCCTTCGCGGGCTCGCCGAGCCGGTCGTTGGCCTTCTCCACGCCGCGCCGCACGGCCAGGTAGCCGGCAACGGTCCAGCCGATCAGCAGCAGGATCAGGCCGACGACGACGAGCGTGATGATCCGCCCGGTGCCGAACCGACGGGTCCGCTTTGCGGGCCCCGGACCGGCGTATCGCCGCGGTTTGGGTGCCTCGCGGGAAGCCTGCTTCCGCCGCTCGGGCTTGGGAGGCCTCTGGAGGGTGGGCACGCCGCCTGTGGCACGGCCCCCGCGGTAGACGCGGTACGGCTTGTCTTCGCGGGCCATCCGGCGGGGTATCGTAGCCGCCGCCCGTGAGCGCCTCACGAGCCATCGGCGTCGACTGCGGCGGGACGAAGATCCTCGCCGGCGTCGTCGGTCGCGACGGGACGGTCGACCGGCGGCACACGGTTCCGACCCCGGTCACCTCGGAGGAGGACCTCCTCGAGGCACTGGAAGGCGTCGTCGAGTCGTTGCTGGGAGAGGACGTGGTGGCGATCGGAATGGGGGTTCCGTCCCAGATCGACCAGCGGACCGGGAAGGCCGTCTCGTCCGTCCACGTGCCGTTGAGCGACGTCGACCTTCGGGGCCGGATGCGCGACCGGTTCGGCCTCCCGGTCGGGATCGACAACGACGGAAACGCGGCCGCGATCGCCGAGTGGCAGCTGGGCGCCGGCAAGGGGGCGTCCAACGTCGTGCTGCTGACGCTCGGCACCGGCATCGGAGGGGGCCTGATCCTCGACGGCCGGCCGTTCCGCGGGTCCGTGGGTGCAGGCGCGGAGCTGGGCCACATCGTCCTCGACTACGGGGGCCCGCCGTGCAAGGGCGCCTGCACGGGGCACGGCCACTTCGAGGCGCTCGCGGCCGGGTCGGCGGCCAACGCGCTTGCCCGGGCGCGCTTCGGCGAGCACGCCGATGCCCGTCGCCTGGTCGATGCGGCGGAGTCCGGCGACGAGGGGGCGCTGTCCGACCTGACCGAGCTCGGGCACAGGCTCGGGGCCGGCATCGGATCGCTCGTGAACATCTTCAACCCCGAGCTCGTGATCATCGGTGGAGGCTTCGCCGACGCCGGGGAGCTCATCCTGCGCCCGGCTCGGGAGACGCTGGCCGTCGAAGGGCTTCCGCTGCCGCGGGAGGTCGTGCGCATCGTGCTTGCGGAGCTCGGCCACGAGGCGGGGATGGTCGGTGCGGCCCTCGTCGGGTTCGAGACGCTCGACGCTTCCAACTAGTCGTGCCGCTCGCGGTCTGCGCGACTCCCATCGGCAACCTGGACGACGTCACGCTCCGCGTCCTCGAGGAGCTGCGGTCGGCGGATCTGATCCTGTGCGAGGACACGCGCCACACCCGCGGACTGCTCTCCCGCCATGGGATCGAGGCGCGCTTGCTGAGCTACCACGAGCACAACGAGGCGAAGCGGACGGCTGACCTCGTGCCGCGCCTCGTATCCGGCGAGCGGATGGCACTCGTCTCCGACGCGGGGATGCCAGGCATCAGCGACCCGGGCGCGCGGCTGGTCGGCGCCGCGCTCGAAGCCGGGATCCCGGTCTCCGTCCTGCCCGGCCCTTCCGCCGTCGAGAGTGCGGTCGCGGCCAGCGGTTTCGAGGTCGATCGGTATCAGTTCGTCGGGTTCCTGCCGCGAGGCGCCGGCGAGCTCTCGGCGCTCTGGCGAGAGTTGGCGCAATGGCGTCACACTCTTGTCGCATTCGAGTCGCCGAACCGCCTGCCCCGGACGCTGGCGAGCCTGGCGGAGGCGCTTCCCGACCGGCAGGTGGCGGTCTGCCGGGAGCTGACGAAGCGCTTCGAGGAGGTGGTGCGCGGGCCTGCTTCGGACGTGGAAAAACGCTTTGCCGACGGCGTAAAGGGCGAGATCACGCTCGTCTTCGGGCCGGCCGACGTCGAGCCTGCGGCCGACGAGGACGAGGCGTTCGCAGCCGTCGCCGAGCTCGTCCTTGCTGGGTCGTCCCGAAAGACGGCGGCCGACGTCGTCTCGCGGCTCACAGGCATCGCGAAGAAGCGTCTCTACGACGCCTCGCTGTAGCCGTCCTCGACAACAGCCGGTTGCCTTGCTAGCTTCGCCACATGTTCACCCGATTGGCAACGGCGTTGTCGCTCGTCGCTCTGGTTGCTCCGTCCGCGGCCTCAGCCTGGACCTGGCCGGCAGGCGGCGAGGTCATCCGCGGCTTCGACTACGGAGGCGGCGCCTACACCGCAACCGGGCACCGTGGGATCGACGTCGCGGGTCTGCCGGGCTCCGAGGTCCTGGCACCCGCCAAAGGACAGGTCACGTTCGCCGGCTCGTTGCCGTCGAACGGCCGGACCGTGTCGATTCTGACCCCGGACGGCTGGGCGGTGACGCTCACGCAGCTCGGCACGGTCCTGGTCTCGGACGGAGACGGTGTCGCCGAGGGGGAGGTGGTCGGGACGATTGCGGCGTCTGGCGAGCCGGTCCCGCACGTCCAGCTCGGCACTCGGCGAGCCGACGACCCGCGCGGCTACGTGGACCCGTTGACCTTGCTTCCTCCGCGCCAGGCTGCTCCGCCGCCCGCTGCAGCGCCGGCACCGGCCACTCAGGCGCCGCAGCCGCCGCCCGTGGCCGTCGAGCCCGCGCCTGCCGAGACGACGCCGGCGGACGAGGTCTTGCGCGGGACGGCTCCGGCCGGTGCGGCGGCGGCAGTTGTCGCGCGACCGGTGCGCGGGAGGCGCACGTCGGGCCGAGCGCAGAACAACGTGACGCGATCAGAGGGGACGCGCCCACCCTCCAGGCCTGCCGAGGGAAGGAAGCCCTCCTTCCCGATGGTGAGCCGGGCCGGCGAGCTCGTGGCGCCGGTGCAGCCAGCGAGCGTCGCGTCGAGAACGCGTTCACGCCCCGCTGCCCGGGCGATCGTGCCCGTGGCCCCACCTGCCCCGGTGGAGCCGTCGAGCGCGCCGAGACTCGCGCCGGAGGACGCGCGTGATTCCCGGCCTCCGTGGATCCTCGTCGTTGCGGCCGCGCTCGCCGTCGCCGGGCTGCTCGTCTCTACGGCGAAGGCGTCGGGAGACGCCCGCCGCGCCTCGGGTGACCGAGAGGCCCGCGCCTATCATGGACGCCCATGACCTTCTACCTGACGACACCCATCTACTACGTGAACTCGACGCCGCACATCGGGCATGCGTACACGACGCTCGCGGCCGACATCCTCGTGCGCCATCACGAGCAGCGAGGCGAGGACACGTTCTTCCTCACCGGCACCGACGAGCACGCATCGAAGGTGTACCGCGTCGCCGAGGAGCAGGGGTTGGATCCGAAGGTCTACGTCGACGAGATCGCCGAGAAGTGGCGCGAGGTTCCTGAGCAGGTCAACGCCGGCATCGACTTCTTCATCCGCACCACAGACGAGGGTCACAAGCGTTTTGTCCAGGACTTCGTCCAGCGGATCTACGACAACGGCGACATCTACGAAGACACGTACGAGGGGCTCTACTGCGTCGGCTGCGAGGCGTTCAAGAGCGAGGACGAGCTCGTAGACGGGAAGTGCCCGGAGCACGACACGGTCCCGGAACGGATCGAGGAGAAGAACTACTTCTTCCGGCTCTCGCGCTACCAGGAGCCGCTGCTGAAGCTCTACGACGAGCGGCCGGACTTCGTCCAGCCCGACTTCCGCCGGAACGAGGCACGCAGCTTCATCGCCGGCGGTCTCCAGGACTTCAGCCTCAGCCGCGCGGGCCAGCCGTGGGGCGTGCCCGTCCCGTGGGATCCCGAGCAGGTCGTCTACGTCTGGGTCGATGCGCTCATCAACTACCTCAGCGCGCTCACCTACGCGCAGCCCGGCGAGGACCTGCGGGAGCGGTACTGGCCGCACGTTCGGCACCTGATCGCCAAGGACATCCTCCGGTTCCACTGTGTGTTCTGGCCGGCGCTGCTGCTCTCGGCCGGCTACGAGGTGCCGCAGCGGATCTTCGTCCACGGCTACCTCACGCTCGACGAGCGCAAGATCTCCAAGTCGCTGGGGAATGTGATCGACCCGCTCGGGCTGATCGAGGTCTACGGCTCGGATGCCGTCCGCTACTGGGCGACGCGGTCCGTGCAGTTCGGGCAGGACGGCTCGGTCTCGATCGACTCCTTGCACGAGCGGTACGAGCGCGAGCTCGGCAACGACCTTGGCAACCTCGTGTCGAGGACGACCGCGATGATCGCGAAGTATCGAGACGGGCGGATCCCGATCGCGCCCGGCGCCGAAGGTGCGCCGTCATTCGACTCCCTCGGCGCAGACGTCGAGAAGCGACTGGACGACTTCGACCTCACCGGGGCGATCGATGCGATCTGGGACACCGTCCGCGCGCTGAACAAATTCGTCACCGACGCTGCTCCGTGGGAGCTCGCGAAGGACGACGCGAACGCCGACGAGCTCGACCGGGTGCTCTACGCGCTCGCAGACGGTCTTCGCGTGGTGGCCGTCGCGCTGCACGCGTATCTGCCGGAGACGACACCGAAGATCCTCCGGGCGCTCGGGCAGCCCGAGGACTTCGCCTGGTCGGGCGTTGCACCCGGCTCGACCGTGGCGGCAGAGGACGTCGAGCCCGCGACGCCGCTCTTCCCCCGCGTCGAGGCGCCCGCCGCCGCTGCGTGATCGACACGCACGCGCACCTACACGCGTGCGCTGAAACGCCGGTGGAGCTGGTCGCCCGAGCCCGCGAGGCCGGAGTCGACCGCATCCTCGAGGTCGGGGCCTGGCCGGAATCGTGGGGGCAGGTGGTGGACTTCTGCACGCTGAACGAGGCCGTGTTCCCGATTCTCGGGATCCATCCCCACAAGGCCGGCGAGGCCGACGCGTCTCAGCTCGGCAGGCTCGCTGACCTTGATCCGGTCGCAGTCGGCGAGACCGGGCTCGACTACTACCGGGACTACGCTCCGCACGAGGCGCAGAGGCAGCTCTTCCAGGCCCACCTCGCCCTGGCGGAGGAGCTCGCCAAGCCCGTCGTCATCCACTGTCGTGCCGCCGACACCGACGTCGCACGGGCGCTCGGCGACTTCGCAGGCACCGTGATCCTCCACTGCTTCTCGTCGTCTGGGCTGCTCCGGCCCGCGCTGGAGCGCGGCTACTACGTCTCTTTCGCCGGGAACGTGACCTACCCGAGCGCCTACCACATCCGCGCGGCCGTCCGTGAGATCCCTGACGACCGGCTGCTGGCCGAGACCGACAGCCCGTACCTCTCTCCACAGCCGCGCCGGGGCAGGCCGAACGAGCCTGCGAACCTCGTCCACACGGTCGCCTCCCTTGCCGAGCTTCGGGGTGTGGATCACGACGAGCTGGCGTCCCGGCTCGACCGAAATGCGGACGCGGCGTTCGGCCTCGCGTGAGCGGTCTCCCGACCCCGAGCAAGGAGCTCGGGCAGCACTTCCTGATCGACGAGAACATCGTCCGCGTGATCGGGCGCCTGGCCGATGTCCGAGGCGATGACGTCGTGCTCGAGATCGGGCCGGGACAGGGAGTTCTGACCGCCTACCTGGCCGAGCACGCCGGAGTCGTCCACGCCGTCGAGCTCGACACGCGGCTCGGGCCGCACCTCGAGGAGCGATTCGGCGAAGCGCGGAACGTTCGCCTCCACTTCGCCGACGCGCTGAAGGTCGATCTCTCAGAGCTCGACCCGGCGCCGACGAAGCTCGTCGCCAACCTGCCCTACAACGTCGCCACGCCGATCGTCGTCGAGAGCCTTGACCGGCTGCCTTCCGTGAGCTCGTGGTGCGTGATGGTTCAGCGGGAGGTCGCCGACCGGTTCTTCGCCGAGCCCGGGACGAAGGCCTACGGCGCGGTCTCCGTCCTGATCCAGCTAGCGACGGAGCGCACCGGCGCACACCCGGTGTCGCGCGAGGTCTTCCGGCCGCGGCCGAACGTCGACTCGGCGCTCGTCGCCTTTCGCCGCCGCGAGACGCGGCCGCCGATTCCGCCGGGCGAGCTCAAGCGCGTCGTCGAGGCGGCGTTCGCGCACCGCCGGAAGCGCCTCCCCAACTCCCTCGAACTGGCGGGGCTCGCGGACCGCGCCAAGGCCGAAGTCGCGCTCGCCGCGATCGGTCGGCCGCCGACGGCCCGCGCCGAGGAGCTGTCGCCGCCGGAGTTCGTCGAGCTTGCCGCCGCGCTTCGATGAACGCGCTCCTGACTCCGGCGAAGCTGAACCTCGCACTTGTCGTCGGTGCGCAGCGGCCCGACGGGAAGCACGAGGTCGCGACGGTCCTCCAGCGAATTGCACTCGCGGACACCGTTCGCCTCGAGCCGGCGGAGTCGCTCGACGTTCGAGGCTTCCCGGACGACACGCTCGTCCGCCGCGCTCTCGAGCTCACCGCCGTCCACGCCGGCGTCGAGCCCCGTTGGCACGCGACGATCGAGAAGCAGATTCCGGTCGCGTCGGGCCTGGGCGGCGGAAGCTCGGACGCCGCCGCCGCGCTCAAGCTTGCAAACCAGGCGCTGGACGGTGCCCTGACCGCCGAAGACCTCCACGGCCTCGCCGCGCAGCTAGGCGCCGACGTTCCGTTCTTCCTCACCGCCGGGCCGCAGCTCGGCGAGGGCGACGGCACCGACCTCACGCCCCTCGACCTGCCCCAGGACTACTGGATCGTCCTCGCGCTGCCCCGCGGAGGGCACAAGAACTCGACCGCCGCGGTCTACGACGCCTTCGACGCCCGAAACGGCGCCGAAGGCTTCGAGCAGCGGCGCTCGGAGCTGACGAGGGCGCTCGTCCTCGGCGACCTCGCGGGCCTGCCTCCGAACGACCTGGCCAGCTCGCCATTCGCCCGTGAGCTGATCGACCGGGGCGCCTTCCGCGCCGACGTGACAGGGGCCGGGCCGGCGGTCTACGGGCTCTTCGCCGAGGAGGCCCAGGCAGTCACGGCTGCGGCCGCGCTGGCGGCGCGCGGCGAGACCTGGATCACCACACCCGGCTGGTAGCGTCCGCCGCGTGATCGAGCAGCCGGTCCTCGAGCACGGATCCACGCGCTCCGGCCGCTGGCTCCGCCGCCAACGGACGACGATCGCACTGGTGATCGCCGTCGTCGAGGCGATCCTTTTCGTCTTCGGAGCGATCAACCGTCCGCTGGCGATCGTCGTCGCAGTCGCGGTGATCGTCTTCTATCTCTGGATCGGGAGAAGGCTCCGCCAGCCGCTGCACGACGTCGCCTGGATCGCCGCTGTCTCCCAGGCGCTCGTCGCGTTGATCCCGTTGCTGCTCCTGGTCGTGACGACCCTCGCGTTCGTCGCCATCGGGATTCTCGCCGTCGTCGCCCTCGTCGTCCTCTTCAGCCGCCGCTAGGCGGTGGCAGACTTGAACAATCGGTGGGGCGTAGCCAAGTGGTAAGGCAGCGGGTTTTGGTCCCGCGATCCCAGGTTCGAATCCTGGCGCCCCAGCCATCGTGCGTGAGCCCGTGAACGGATCGGAACTGGCTGCCGTCGTCCTCGCGGGCGGTCTCGGTACGCGGATGCGCTCGGCGACGCCGAAGCATCTCCACCCGCTGCTCGGCCGGCGCCTCGTCGACTGGGTGATCGAGGCCGGGCGGGCGCTCGATCCCGTGCGTCTCGTCGTCGTGAGCTCGCCGGACTTTGCCGGCGAGTTCGACGGCGTCGATGTCGCCGTCCAGCAGACCCCTCGCGGCACCGGCGACGCACTCGCCTCGGCGAAGGATTCGCTCGCGGCGCATAGGGGAGACGTGCTCGTGCTCTCGGGCGACGCGCCGCTTCTTCGCACCGAGTCCCTCGCGTCGCTCCTCCAGACACATCGAGACGCAGGCGCAGCCGCGACCGTGCTCACGTTTCGCAGGGACGATCCCGGCACCTACGGCAGAATCGTCCGCGGCGACGACGGTGGCATCCGCGCCATCGTCGAGGCGACCGACGCCACGCCGGAGCAGCTCGCGCTGGACGAGGTCAACTCGTCCATCTACGTCTTCCGCGGGGATGCGCTCTGGCCGGCCCTCGAACGGCTCGATCCGGCGAACGCCCAGGGCGAGCTGTACCTCACGGACGCCGTGCGCCACCTCGTCGACGCCGGTGAACGCGTTGCCGCGTACAAGGCGGACGACCCGACCGAGCCGGAGGGCGTGAACACGCGCGTCGAGCTTGCCGCGGCCGCCGCAGCGCTCCGCGACCGAATCAACGAGGCGCACATGCTCGCGGGTGTCACGATCGTCGACCCGGCGACGACGTGGATCGAGGCATCGGTCGAGATCCGGCCGGACGCTGTGATCGGCCCGTTCACGGTGCTGAACGGCCGCACGACGGTCGGCGAGGGCGCAAGCGTGGGGCCGCACGTGGTCGCCGTCGACGCCGAGATCGGCCGCCGTGTGCTCGTGGGCCCGTTCTGTTACCTTCGCCCCGGCACGGTTCTCGAGGCGGGCGCGAAAGCGGGCACATTCGTGGAGATCAAGAACTCTCGCGTGGGCGAGGGCACCAAGGTGCCTCACCTCTCCTACATCGGCGACGCCGACGTCGGCGAGGGCGTGAACATCGGTGCAGGGAACATCACCGCGAACTTCGCGCACAAGCCCGGTCAGCCGAAGGGCCGCACGACGATCGGCCGGAACGTCAGGACCGGGGTCCACAATTCATTCATTGCTCCGGTCGAGATTGGGGACGGTGCTTGGATTGGCGCGGGATCGGTCATCACAAGGGACGTCCCGGCGGGCGCGCTCGGCATCGCGCGGGCGCGGCAGGAAAACAAAGAAGGCTACGCCGAGCGTGGAACCGACCAAACCGAAGGAACCAGTGACGACGACTGAGGTCGCGCCGCTGCCCGGCCTGGAAGCGCCGGCCACTCAGGCGACGCCGAAGCCGCAGAACTGGCTCGAGCGGGGTCCGTCGAAACGGCTCATGCTCGTCTCGGGCCGATCGCATCCTGATCTCGCCGAGGACATCGGAGCGAAGCTCGGCGTCACGTGCAGCCCCGTCGAGCTGAAGACGTTCGCGAACGGCGAGGTCTACTGCCGGTACGAGGAATCGGTTCGCGGCGCCGACCTCTTCATCGTCCAGTCGTGCGCCGGCGTCGGCAAGGTGAACGCGTACCTCTGGGAGCTCCTGGAGATGATCAACGCGGCGAAACTCGCCTCGGCCAAGCGCGTCACGGCCGTGATGCCGTGGTTCCCGTACTCGCGGCAGGACAAGAAGTCGGCGCCCCGCGAGCCGATCTCGGCGAAGCTCCTGGCGGACACGCTCGAGAAGGCCGCCGGGGTCGACCGCGTGTTGACGATGGACCTCCATACCGGCCAGATCCAGGGCTTTTTCACGATTCCGGTCGACCACATGACGGCACTGCCGCTGTTCGCGCAGTACTTCCGCGACAAGGGCCTTTCGGGCGAGAAGGTCGTGTCGGTCTCGCCGGACGCGGGGCGCGCGAAGCTGGCGCGCCGCTTCGGGCAGATGCTCGAGGCCGACCTCGCGATCATGAACAAGACGCGGCCGGCGCACGACCAGGCCTCGATCACCGAGGTCATCGGCGACGTCGAGGGCAAGATCGCGCTGATGGGGGACGACATGATCCTCACCGGCGGCACGCTGCTCGCCGGCGCGAAGGCTCTGCGTGAGGCCGGCGCGAAGGAGGTCTACGTTTTCGCGACCCATGGCCACTTCGTCGGCGACGCGCTCGAGAAGCTCGCGACCGACGACCTCGCCGAGATCGTCGTCACTGACACCGTGCCCCTGAACCCGCTCGCGCGGCCGGACAACCTGACCGTCCTCCCGGTCTCGGGGCTCCTTGCCGACACGATCATGAACGTCTTCGCCGACGAGTCCGTCTCGGCGGTCTTCCAGGGCGCGAATCAGCTCTTCTAGAGACCGGCTGCTCGCAGGCGGTGTGATCGCCGCGCTCTGCGGCTTGCTCCTGTACCGGACTGCGCCCGACGTCTCGGACAAGCCGCTGTACGAGGACGAGGCCGTCGCCGGCCTGATCTCGATGCGTCCGCTGGGCGAGGTGCTCGAGACGGTGATGGTCGACCGGGGCGGCGCACCGCTCCACTTCGTCCTCACGCACGGCGTCTTCGCGGTGGACGCAAGCGCCGAGGCGCTCCGCTGGCTCTCCGTCGTGTGTGCGCTCGCGGCTGTGATCCGCTCTGCTTCGACCTCGGGCGACGGCTTGGCGACCCGGCCGCAGGGCTGGTTGCCGCGGCCGTCGTGGCCTCCTCGACAGCGCTCGCGGTCTACGGGAGCTTCGGCCGGATGTATGCGCTGTACGTCCTCGTCGCAGCGCTGGCGGCCGACCTCTTCGTGCGGGCCCTGGAGCTTCGGACCCGCGGCGCCGTCACCGCCGCTGCCGCCGGTGCCTGGCTGCTCCCGGCGGTTCATCCCTACGGTCTGATTCCCGCGCTCGTCGCCCTGGCCGTCGCGGCCGTGGTCTGGCGACGGCGATCGGTGTGGGATTCGTTGCCGGTTGCGGTTGCGGCCCTCGCTGCGATCCCGTTCGTGCTTGCAGACCTCCGGCTCGCCGGCCGTTCCGAGGTGGGGGAGGGCGGTTCGGCGCTCGCGTCGCCCGGCGACGCCGGGGATGAGCTCGTCGCCGCAGTCTCGTCATTCGCCGGCGGCAGCGGCGTTCTGCTTCTCGTCTTCACGGCGCTGGCGGTCACGGGCCTCGTCGTGTTTGCGGCTCAGAAGCCGGCGGTCGCGGTTCTGGCCGCGGCCGTCGCCGTTCCGCCGGTGCTGTTCGTGCTCGTGCCGGCTGGGTCCGAGCCGGATCTCTCGCCCCGGCACCTCTTCTACGGCCTGCCGCTCTGGGCCGCGGCGATCGGGGTCGGCGTGGCCTGGCTGCGCCGCTGGGTCCACGCCCGCGCCTGGCCCGTTCTCGTCGCGACCGTGATCGTGCTTGCCGCCGTCGCGCCTGCGAGCGCGCTCAAGGACCCGCGCGAGCTCGGTCTCCTGCCGACGGAGACGCCGAACGCGGTCAGGGCCGGCGCCGGCGACGTGCTGTTTCCCTACGCGACGCCCTTCCTGGCCGAGCTCGGCGACGTGCGCGACGCGCTCGCGCTCCCGCAGGGCCCGGGCGATCAGATCGTGAGGACGATCGAGCATGCCGACGAGCCGATCCGGGCGGTCCATGTCGCCCTGCCGAGAGACGAGTGGGTCGTCGTCACGCTTCGAGGGCCGTTCGACGAGGAGCGCGCGTTGCTCGCCGCTGCCGATGCGATCGCCACGGCACAGCATCCGCCGGAGCTCGACTGGTGGTACGCGCTCGTCGAGCGTGGCCTTCGCGCCGCTACACTGCCGCGCCGTGGCGGGTGAACGAGTCAAGCTGGAGGTCGCGGAGCGCGAGGGACGTGGTTCCTCCGATTCGCGCCGCCTGCGCCGCGAGGGGATCATCCCCGGCGTCCTCTACGGGCGGGGGAAGACGCCGCACGCGATCTGCGTCCACGAGCGGGAGTTGCGGCGCGTCCTGACCGGCCCCTCGGGCCTGCACGCGATCCTCGACGTCGTCCTCGAAGGCCAGAAGACGACGCACGCGTCGATCCTCAAGGACTATCAGCAGGACGTGATCACCGGCCGGATCGCGCACATCGACCTCCAGGAGGTCCGCCTCGACCAGCCGATCCAGGCGCAGGTCGTGATCGAGCTCGTCGGCGAGTCCGCCGGCACCAAGGAAGGCGGCGTTCTCTCACAGGTGTCCCGCGAGATCAACGTCGAGGCGCTGCCGATGGAGATCCCCGAGCGGATCGAGGTCGACATCTCCGAGATGCATATCGGCGACACGCTTCGCCTGGTGGACGTCGCCAGGCAGGACGGCGTCACGTTCCTCGACGATCCCGAGGAGACGGTGCTTGCAACGGTCACCTTGCCGACGCAGATCGTCGAGCCCGAGCCCGAGGAAGAGGAGCTCGAGGAGGGCGAGGAGCTGGCCGAGGGCGAGGAGCCGCCGGAGGGTGCAGCCGAGGGCGAGGAGCCGTCTGCCGAGGCCGCCTCGGGCGAGGGCGAAGAGCCCGGCACGACCGAGGGCTAGTTGCGCCTCTTCAGTCGGGGCGAGCGAGCCTCGACACTGGATCTCCTCGTCGCAGGCCTCGGCAATCCCGGTCGCGAGTACGAACGCACGCGCCACAACGCCGGCTGGATGGTCATGGACGAGCTGGCTCGGCGTCACGGCGGGTCTTTCCGCGGCAAGTTCTCCGGGCAGCTCTCGGAGACGCGGCTCGACGAGCTGAAGCTCGCGCTGCTCAAGCCCGAGACCTACATGAACGTCTCGGGCCAATCGATCGGAGCCGCGCGGAAGTTCTTCAAGGTCGACCCGGCCGACATCCTCGTCGTCCACGACGACGTCGACCTCGAGCCGGGACGGCTGCAGGCGAAGTTCGGCGGCGGGCTGGCGGGCCACAACGGCTTGCGCTCGATCGCTCAGGCAGTCGGGACGAACGACTTCCTGCGCCTGAGGATCGGGGTCGGACGCCCTGGGCGCGGCGACCGGCGGAGCGTCGCCGACTACGTCCTGGGAGGATTCGAGCCCGAGATCGACGTCGACGCGCTGATCGGGCGATCAGCGGACGCAGTCGAGACGATGGCCCGCGACGGCCTCGAGGAGGCGCAGCGCCGGTACAACTAGCGGCATGGATCGCGTGTTCGTCTCGGTAGGTGACGGCGCCCGACGGCGCCAGGGTGCCGCTCCCGGTCCGCGCCAAGGCCGCACGTGGTGGGACGTCATGCACCCGGAGGGGTCGGAAGGAACGTGGCGCGACCTGCCGGGCCTCCTCGCCGACTCGATCCGGCTGGTCTGGAGCGCCGGGCCGCAACATCTTCCTGCTCACGTCGAGCCTGCAGCTTCTGGCTGCGGTCGGCGTTGTGGTGCAGCTCTTCGTCGCGAAGGCGGTCTTCGAGTCGGTTCTCGGGAACGCCGGCAGCGCCGACCTGGCGGAGATCGCGCCACCGCTCGTCGCCCTCGTCGCAGTCACGGTTGCCCTCGATCTCGCCCGGGCGATCCAGGGTGAACAAAGCCGCGTCCTCGGCGAGCTCGTCGGCCGCAGGGCGATCGACCGCGTGCTCGACGTCTCCACCAGGATCGACCTGCTCGCGTTCGAGTCTCCGGAGTTCTACGACCGGCTCCAGCGCGCCCGCGCGCAGGGGCAGTTCCGCGCGCTTCAGACCGTCAACGGCCTGGTGGGGATCGTGGGAGCCGCCGTGACGGCTGCGGCGATCATCTTCGCGCTGGCAGCGCTCCAGCCGCTCCTGCTCCCCTTCGTGCTCATCGGCTATCTGCCGCTCTGGGTCGTGGCGTCGCTGAACACGCGCGACCTCTACCACTACACGCGGGGAATGACGCCGAACGACCGGCAGCGCGGCTACCTCCAGAACATCCTCATGGGCCGGAACGCGGCCAAGGAGGTGCGCGCCTTCAACCTGGCCGGCTTCCTCCGCCGCCGGTACGACACTCTCTACGACGAGCGGATCGCCGAGCTGCGCAAGCTGGCGAAGCGCAGGACGGGCCGCGCGCTGCTCGGTTCGGTCACATCGTCGGCGGTCACGGTCGGGACGATCGCGATGCTTGCGTGGCTGTACACGACCGACCGCATGTCGTTGGCGGCGGCCGGCGCTGCGGTCTTCGGTCTCTACCAGCTCGCGAACCAGCTGCGCGGTCTCCACATGAGCGCGACATCCCTGTACGAGGCCACGCTCTTCATCCGCGACTACTCGTCCTTCCTGACGCTCGAGCCATCCGTCGAGGAAGCCGAAGGCCGGACGCCCGCGCCGAAGTCGTTCGATCGACTGACGGTGGAAGACGTGTCGTTCACCTATCCGGAGTCGGACCGTCCGGCCGTCGACGGCGTGTCCCTCGAGATCGGCAAGGGAGAGATCATCGCCCTCGTCGGTGAGAACGGGTCGGGCAAGACGACGCTCGCCAAGATGCTCGCCGGGCTGTACCGGCCGGAGACCGGAAGGATCCGCTGGGACGACCTCGACCTCGCGGATGTGGACGCCGACGATCTTCGCCGTGCCGTCGCGGTGATCTTCCAGGACTTCGAGCGCTACCTGCTTCCCGCGCGCGAGAACGTCGGCCTGGGACGGAAGGAGCGCATCGACGACCTCGAGGCAATCTTCGAAGCGGCTGCGCGCGCGGACGCGCACGAGTTCCTCGCGTCGCTGCCCGAGGGGTACGAGACGATGCTCGGGCGCGAGTTCTCGGGCGGTTTCGACCTCTCGATCGGACAGTGGCAGCGAGTGGCTCTGGCCCGGGCGTTCTTCCGGGACGCGCCGTTCGTGATCCTCGACGAGCCGACCGCGTCCCTGGACGCGCGGGCGGAGAGCAACCTCTTCGAGCGGATGCGGGAGCTGCTGCACGGCCGCTCGGTGGTGCTCATCTCGCATCGCTTCTCGAGCGTCAGGTCCGCCGACCGGATCTACGTGCTGCACGAGGGGCGCGTCGTGGAGGAGGGATCCCACGAGGACCTGATGGCCCGCGACGGCCTGTACGCGGAGCTCTTCACATTGCAGGCGCGCGCCTATGTCGAGCGGCCGGCGTCGGCGGGGGGCGGCGACGAGGACGGGCTTCAAGAGCGAGAAGAACCGGAGGAGCCGGTCGAGCGCGTCTTCTTCGGGGCACCCTGACGCACTCTCGGCGCGGAATCTGTGCAGCCACGTGCGGAGTCGGCGGCTAGCCTCGAAGCTCATCCCCTTGGGTGGGTGGGGGTTGGGGATGGGTCCGACCGTGGGCTCCCGACCCCGACCTCGAGCGCGTACCTGAGCTCCACCGGGTACGGCGGGAAGTCGGAGCGCGATCGTCCGCCGTCGTCTCTCCACCCGCGCCGCTCGTAGAAGCGCCGGGCACGCTCGTTCGCCTCCAGCACCCACAGCTGCGCTACCTCTCCATGGCGTCGCAGAATGTCGACGGCCTCGTCGTGCAGCGCGCCGCCCGTCCCGCGATTCCACTCGGCCGGGAGCACGAACAGGTTCCTCAGCCAGCCCGGCGAGACGGTCGCGAACCCGACCGGAGCCCCCGACCGCTCAGCAACCAGGACGTCGGTCCCGTCGTCGCGCACCGCTTCCTGCCAGTGCGCCCGCATCCGGTCGTCCGGGAACCGATACCGCTCGGGCGGGAAGATCTCGACGTGCGCCGTCATCGCGCTCTCCTTGTGGATCGCGAACAGCGTCTCGGCATCGTCCGACGTCCCCGTTCGGATCAGGAGCGCGCCCATCCCGCGATTGTCCCTGCGCGTACCATGGACGGCCCCGGAACCTGACCGTTCCGGCGTTCGTCGTGGACCGCCCGGTGCTACACGTCGTCGCGCACGAGCTCGCAGAGAGCGAGCGCCTCCAGGCGTTCGCGGACGAGATCTCCGAGGCGCACAAGGGCCTCGCCGTCGAGGCCGCCGACCGCAAAGGCCCTCGCGCCCGTGTCTCCGAGCCGGCTCTGCCCCTTCTCCTCGCGGCTCTCCACCTCCGGCTCGACCGCGGCCTCGTGGTCGTCCTCCCGGAGGATTCCGACGCGCGCGATGCCGCGGAGGCGGCGGCCTGGTTCATCGGCGACGACCACGTCGCGCTCCTGCCGAGCCGCGGCGTTCGCTGGGGCTCCGGGCTCGACCCGGCGCCACACCTCGTCGGCGAGCGGGCCCGCGCGCTCGACGTCCTCGCCGCCGGAGGGCTCGTCGCGGCCTCGGCCGCCGCGATCGCCGAAGGCCTGCCGCCTTCCACCCATCGGCCGGAGCCGATTCGCCTGCCCGAGGACGGCGAGGAGGACCTGACCGAGAGGCTTGCACTGGCCGGGTACGAGCGCGTGGAGCGGGCAGAGGAGCGCGGCCAGTTCGCCGTACGCGGCGGGATCATCGACGTGTTCCCGACGACCGGCCGGGAGCCACTCCGCCTCGAGCTGTTCGGCGACGAGATCGAGTCGATGCGCGCGTACTCGCCGTTCACACAGCGCACGCTTCACCCGGTCGAGACCGCCGTCATCTACCCGGCGTTCGAGCGACGCGCGGATCTGGCCGAGCCGACCCTGCCGGACGACGAGGAGGCGCTGCCCGCGCCGGACGATCTCGTCCCGCCGCTGGCGCGGGCTCCCGACCTGGTCTGGCAGCCGGACGCCGTCCGAACCGTCTGGGAGGAGGAGGGCTTCCCGCCGCAGCCGCTCGAGGGCGCCGCCGAGCTCGACCCGTTCCCGACCGGGCAGCCGATCTCGTTCGAGGCGCAGCGCCCCGCGATCGCCGCACGTGGCCTCTCGGAGGCCGAGCAGGAGCTCGCCTCGCTGGTTCGCGGCGGCTTGCGAACGATCGTCGCCTTCGCGCACCGCGGCGAGGCGCTGAGAAACCAGAACCTCCTCCGGCGGGTCGAGGCCCGTCTCCTCGAGCAGGGCGAGGGGCTCCCCGGCGAGGCCGAGCTCCTCTACGCGGTCTCTCCGGCCCGGCGAGGATTCGTCTGGCGCGACCTCGGCCTCGCGCTCCTCCCCGACACCCAGGTCTTCCGACGCAAGCCCCGCCGCGCCGAGCACCGCGTCGGCCGCGCGCTCCAGTCCTTCGCCGACCTGCGCACCGGCGACCACGTCGTCCACGAGGATCACGGTGTCGGGAAGCTGCTCGGCTTCGAGACGAAGGAGGTCGCCGGCGTCACGCGCGACTACCTCCTCGTCGCCTTCCGCGGGGACGACCGCCTCTACGTCCCGCACGAGCAGCTCGGGAAGGTCTCGCGGTACATCGGCTCGAACGGCGGCGCGCCGGCGCTCTCCAAGCTCGGCGGCAAGGCGTGGCAGCTGCTCAAGAGCCGGGCGCGAGAAGGGATCCGCGAGCTCGCCGGCGAGCTGATCCGCCTCTACGCCGAGCGACAGCAGGCGCCGGGAGTCGCG
Source organism: uncultured Actinomycetes bacterium (assembly GCA_963782765.1). Classification (GTDB taxonomy): domain Bacteria; phylum Actinomycetota; class Thermoleophilia; order Gaiellales; family Gaiellaceae; genus JACDAN01. Next base: position 640,944 of record CAWALC010000002.1, on the reverse strand, counting down.
TACGACCTCGACCACGAATACCTCGAACAGCTCGAGACGAGCTTCCCGTATCAGGAGACCGACGACCAGCGTGTTGCGATCGAGGCAGTCAAGGAAGATCTCGAGGCACCGCGGCCGATGGACCGCCTCGTCTGCGGCGACGTCGGTTTCGGCAAGACGGAGGTCGCGGTCCGCGCCGCCTTCGCGGTCGCGCTGAACGGCAAGCAGACGCTGATGCTCGTCCCGACGACCGTGCTCGCGCAGCAGCACTGGAACACGTTCCGCGAGCGCTACCGCGACTTCCCGCTCCGGGTCGAGATGGTCTCGCGCTTCCGGACCGCGAAGGAGACGAGGGAAGTGCTCCGGGACTTCGCCGCCGGCAAGGTGGACGTCCTGATCGGGACGCACCGCGTCCTCTCCAGGGACGTGATCCCGAAGGACCTCGGGCTCGTGATCGTGGACGAGGAGCAGCGCTTCGGCGTCGCCCAGAAGGAGCTCCTCCGCCAGCTACGGCTCGAGGTCGACGTGCTCGCGCTGACGGCGACGCCGATCCCGCGGACGCTCCACATGTCGCTCTCGGGCCTGCGGGACATCTCGATCATCGAGACCCCGCCCGAGGGCCGTCGCCCGATCCGGACGCATGTCGGCGAGTTCGACGAGGACCTGATCAAGCAGGCGCTGGAGCGGGAGGTCGCGCGCGGGGGCCAGTCGTTCTTCCTCCACAACCGCGTCGAGACGATCGAGGAGCGGGCCGCCTGGCTCCAGGGCCTCGCGCCGAGCCTCCGCGTAGTGGTCGCGCACGGGCAGATGCGCGAGAAGGAGCTCGAGGACCGGATGCTCTCGTTCCTGCGGGGCGACGCCGACGTGCTGGTCTCGACGACGATCATCGAGTCGGGCCTCGACATCCCGCAGGCGAACACGCTGATCGTGGAGCGGGCCGACGCGCTCGGGCTCGCCCAGCTCTACCAGATCCGCGGGCGGGTGGGCCGCTCCGACGAGCTGGCCCACGCGTACCTGTTCTATCCGGACGCGTCCGAGCTGACGCCCGAGGCCCGCGCGCGCCTGGCGACGCTCGCCGACCACACCGAGCTCGGCGCCGGCTTCGCGATCGCGATGCGAGACCTCGAGATCCGGGGCGCCGGGGACCTCCTCGGCGCCGAGCAGTCCGGCCATGTCGCCGCGCTCGGGTTCGAGCTCTACGTCGAGCTGCTCGGCGAGGCGGTCGCGGAGCTCTCGGGCGAGCGGCGCCCGACCGCGAGGCCGGTGCGCGTGGACGCCCGCGTCGACGCCTACGTGCCGAACACGTACGTCGACTCGGAGGCGATGCGGATCGACCTCCACCGCCGGCTGGCGCTCGCCGAGACAGAGGACGAGCTGCGCGAGCTGGAGGCCGCCACGATCGACCGGTTCGGCCCACTGCCCGAGCCCGTCGAGAACCTCTTTGCAATCCAGGAAGTAAGGATCAAGGTGGCGCGGCTGGGGGCCGACTATCTCGTCTTCCGAGGCGGGCGGGCGACCGTCGGACCGCTTGTTCTCGGCTCCGGAGAGCTGCGTGAGCTCCGAACCCGGATCGACACCGCGATCTACACCACAGCCCGAAATGAAATCTCGTTAAGAGACGATGTATTTAAGGGAGCAGTGCGGTTAGTCGATGCTATTCTCGACACGCGTCGCGCAGCATAGGTCGGCGCGTTTTTCATGAAACGGGTCTTCTCGACACTCTTCCTCGCCCTCGGGCTCGCCGTGTTCGCGGTTGGCTGTGGCAGCGACGACGGCGGCTCCGACTCGGTGCCGTCGAACTCGGTTGCCGTCGTCGGCGACCAGTCGATTCCGAAGTCCGAGTTCGACGACCTGATCACGTACGCGAAGCGCAGCTACGACGCGCAGAAGCGGCCGTTCCCGAAGGTCGGCACGCCCGAGTACGTGCAGCTCCGCGACCAGGCGATGCGCTTCCTCGTCCAGCGCACCCAGTTCGAGGTCAAGGCGAGCGAGCTCGACATCGACGTCAGCGACGATGCCGTCGACAAGCGGATCGACCAGTACGTCAAGGAGCGCCACCAGGGCGACAAGAAGAAGTTCGACGCCGAGCTCAAGGCCCAGGGCCTGAACTCCGAGCAGGCGCGCGACATCATCCGCGCGAACCTCGTCCAGGAGGCGATCTTCAACAAGGTCACCAAGGAAGTGAAGGTCTCCGACGAGCAGGTCAAGACGTACTACGACAAGAACAAGGCGCAGTACGGGACGCCCGAGACGCGCCCCGTGCGCCACGTCCTCGTCAAGGAGAAGGCAAAGGCCGACGACCTCTACGCGCAGCTCAAGGCCGGCGGCGACTGGCAGGCGATCGCGAAGCAGCATTCGCAGGATCCGGCCTCGAAGAACCAGGGCGGGAAGATGACGGCCACCAAGGGCCAGCTCGTCCCCGAGTTCGAGCAGACTGCCTTCACGATCGGCGACAACGGCATCTCCAAGCCCGTGAAGACGCAGTACGGCTGGCACATCATCCAGGCCCTCGGCCCGGTGAAGAAGAGCCAGTCGACCCCGTTCCCCCAGGTCAAGGAAGCGATCCGGCAGCAGCTCCTCCAGGAGAACCGCAACAAGGAGATGGAGAAGTGGGTCGCCGAGATGCGCAAGGACCTCGAGGGCGATACGACGTACCAGGTCGGCTACAAGCCGAAGCAGACCGAAGAACCGGCCACTGGCTAGTTCGAACGAGTCTCTCGCCGACGCCCTTCTCGATCTCCAACGCCTGACCGAGCGCCTCCGGCGCGACTGCCCCTGGGATCGGGAGCAGACGGCACGGACGATCGTCCCGCACACCGTCGAGGAGGCCTACGAGGTCGCTGACGCGGCCCTCGCCCTGGACGACGCGAAGCTCGAGGACGAGCTCGGCGACCTGCTCTTCCAGACCTACTTCCTCGCGCTGCTCCTCCAGGAACGCGGCGCCGGCTCGCTGGAGTCGGTCGCGCGCGGGATCGAGGAGAAGCTCGTGCGCCGGCACCCGCACGTCTTCGGCGAGGTGGACGCGGAGACGCCGGGCCGCGTGCGGGAGAACTGGGAGCGCATCAAGGCCGAGCAGGAGAGCCGCGAGGGGATCTTCCACCACGTCCCGGAGACGCTTCCGGCGTTGCTCTACGCGCGGAAGCTCCAGCGGCGCGCCGCGGCGATCGACTTCGAGTATCCGGACACGGCGGGTGCGCTGGCCGACCTCGACGACGAGCTGCGGGAGCTGCGGGAGGCTCTGGCAGAGGCCGGCGAGCCGGCGCCGGAGGCCGAGCCGGATCCCCGCGTGTTCGAGGAGCTGGGAGACGTGCTCTTCGCGGCGGTCAACGTTGCGCGCCGGCTGAACGTCGACCCCGAGCTGGCGCTGCGTGCGATGGCCCGGCGCTTCGCGGACCGGGTCGAGCGGGCGTCGGAGCTCGCCGCGAGCGGAGGGCAGGGAGTTCACCTCGCTCACGCTCGACGAGAAAGACCGATACTTCGACGCCGCGAAGGAGGAGTTCCGCTGAGCCCGATCCAGGACGTCCGCGCCCGCACGATCCTCGACTCCCGGGGCAACCCGACCGTCGAGGTCGAGGTGCTGCTCGAATCCGGGACGGCCGGCAGGGCCGCGGTGCCCTCCGGCGCCTCGACGGGGAAGTTCGAGGCTGTCGAGCTCCGCGACGGGGACTCGTCGGCCTGGCTCGGCAAGGGCGTCTCGCAGGCGATCCAGAACGTCGTCGGCGAGATCGCACCGGCGATGCGGGGCCTCGACCCCCAGGATCAGGCCGGCGTCGACTCGGCGCTCGTGATGCTCGACGGCACCGACAACAAGGGGCGGCTGGGCGCCAACGCGATCCTCGGGGTCTCCCTCGCAGTCGCCAAGGCGGCCGCCGCGGAGGCCGGTGTCCCGCTCTACCACTGGATCGGCGGCCCCGAGGCACACGTGCTTCCCGTGCCGATGCTGAACGTCGTGAACGGCGGGGCGCACGCCGACAACTCGCTCGACCTCCAGGAGTTCATGATCGTTCCGGGCGGTGCGGAGACGCTTCTCGGACGGGCTCCGGATCGCCGTCGAGACCTTCCACACGCTGAAGAAGCTCCTCGAGGAGCGGGGGCTCGCAACGGCTGTCGGAGACGAGGGCGGCTTCGCGCCGAACTTCGAGTCCAGCGAGGCGGCGATCGACGCGGTGCTCGAGGCCGCCGAGCGCGCCGGCCACCGCGAGCGGATCGCGATCGCGCTCGACCCCGCGATGACCGAGCTCGTCGGCGAGGACGGCAGCTACCGGTTCGAAGGGCGCGAGGCGACTCCCGAGGAGCTGACGGACTTCTGGGCCGGCCTCGTCGAGCGGTATCCGATCGTCTCGATCGAGGACGGCGCGGCCGAGGAGGACTGGACGGCGTGGAAGGCGCTGACCGAGCGCCTCGGCGAGCGTGTGCAGCTCGTCGGCGACGACCTCTTCGTCACGAACGTCGAGCGCCTGAGACGCGGAATCGAGGCGGGCGTCGCCAACTCGATCCTCGTGAAGGTCAACCAGATCGGGACGCTGACCGAGACGCTCGAGACGATCGCGCTGGCCAGGTCCGCCGGCTACACGGCAGTGATCTCCCACCGGTCGGGCGAGACCGAGGACACGACGATCGCCGATCTCGCCGTCGCGACGAACGCCGGGCAGATCAAGGCCGGCGCGCCCTCGCGCTCGGACCGCACCGCGAAGTACAACCAGCTGCTCCGCATCGAAGGGGAGCTCGGCGCAGACGCCGAATACCCCGGCTGGGATGCGTTCAAGACTCGTCCTTAGCGCCCTCGCAGGGCTCCTGTTGGCCGCCGGCTGCGGCGGCGACGACACGACGACCGTGACCGTCCGCGAGACGGTGACCGAGACCACGGCGTCGACGGTGCCGAGCGAGGCGCCGTCGCTCGTCGTCGCTCTACTTCCTCCAGGACGGCAAGGTCTGGCCGGAGCAGCGCGCGATCGTCTCGGGGCCGGCTGTCGCCACGAAGACGATCCAGGAGCTGTTCGAAGGCCCGGAGACAGACCTCACGACTGCAATTCCGGACGAGATCGGGGACGGCGAGCCTGACGCTCCTGACGATCGAGAACGGCGTGGCATCCATCGAGCTCGATCCCGCGATCACGGACCGCCAGGCGCTCGCGCAGATCGCGTACACGCTCACGCAGTTCGAGACTCGGTGAAGCGCGTCTCGTTCAACGGCGGCCCACCGGTCGGGCGGGCCGCGTTCGAGGAGCAGACGCCGGCGATCCTCGTCGAGTCGCCGCTCGCGGGCGAGGAGGTCGAGCCCGGGTTCGAGGTGACCGGCACGGCCAACACGTTCGAGGCGACGTTCCAGTACGAGCTCCGTGATGCCGCCGACAAGGTCCTGAAGAAGGACTTCGTGACCGCCACCTCCGGCAGCGGCACGCGCGGGACCTTCCGCTTCGCGGTGCCGTACGAGGCCGAAGCCGGGCAGGGAACGCTCGTCGTCTTCGAGATCTCCGCAGAGGACGGCTCCCGCACGAACGAACGGTCGCTCCCTCTCTCGCTACGCTGACCTCGATGGCGACCGCGGTCCCTCGCCGCACGAAGATCGTCGCGACACTCGGCCCGGCGTGCGCGACCGAAGAGCGCGTCGTCGCGCTCGCGCAGGCGGGGATGGACGGCGCACGCCTGAACTTCTCGCACGGGACGCACGAGCAGCACGCCGAATACGCGCGCATGGTGGGGGTGGCCCGCGAGCAGGTCGGTCATCCGATCGCCCTGATCGCGGATCTCCAGGGCCCGAAGCTCCGCGTCGGCGAGCTCGATGCGCCGATCCAGCTCGCCGACGGCGACGAGATCATTGTCACCGGAGGCGAGGACGGGCGTCGCGACGGGGAGCTGCCGGTACTGCCCGCGGTGATCGGCCAGGTGCTTCAGCCCGGGCACGACGTCCTGATCGACGACGGGCTCGTCCGGCTGCGCGTCGATGCGGTGAAGGCGGGACGCGCCCGCTGCGAGGTCGTGGTGGGCGGCCTGGTCTCGTCCCACAAGGGCGTGAACGTCCCCGGCGTCCCGGTGCCGATTCCGGCCCTGACCCGCAAGGACACGGACGACCTCGAGTTCGCGCTGGAGCTCGGCGCCGACTTCGTCGCGCTCTCGTTCGTGCGCTCGGCCGCCGACGTCCGCGACCTGAAGGGGCTGATCAGGCAGGCCGGCGTCGACGCGCACGTGATCGCGAAGATCGAGAAGGCGGAGGCGATCGACGCGCTGCCGTCGATCCTCGAAGAGGCGGACGCGATCATGGTCGCGCGCGGCGACCTCGGCGTCGAGATCGGCGTCGAGGTGGTGCCGCTCCTCCAGAAGCGGATCATCCTCGCCTCGCTCGACCGCGGGAAGCCGGTGATCACGGCGACACAGATGCTCGAGTCGATGGTGAGCCACGCCGAGCCGACCCGCGCCGAGGCGAGCGACGTCGCGAACGCGGTCCTGGACGGCACCTCGGCGCTGATGCTCTCGGAGGAGACGGCGATCGGGCGCTACGCGCTCGAGGCGGTCCGGACGATGGAGCGGATCGCCCGCACGATCGAGCCCAGCATCGAGTACCGCCACCAGTTTCCGCAGCCGGGCGACGAGCCCACGGTCGGGCAGGCCATGTCCAATGCCGCCTGCGACCTTGCGGAGACGCTCGGCGCGAAGGCGATCCTCGTCCCGACGTTCACTGGACGGACGGCGTCGGTCGTCGCCAGGCTCCGCCCGCGCCGCCCGATCATCGGCCTCTCCCACCACCGGTCGGCGCTCCAGCACATGGCGCTCGAGTGGGGCGTGACGCCGATGCAGATGCCGGAGGCGGCCGACGTCGAGGAGCTCTGGACGCGTTCGCTCGAGTCCGGCCGCGAGTCCGGCCTGCTCGACGAGGGCGACCTCGTGGTGCTGACGGCGGGGACCGCAGTGAACATCCCCGGCACGACGGACATGATCAAGCTCTCGTACGCCTAGGTCTTTCAAGCAGGAGCGGCGTAGGCGCTCCCGAACCGACGGGCACATGCCGTCCCGGTCCCAGTCCAAGCGGCCTGCGCGCCGCATGCGGCGCCGCCGTCCACCGCTCATGCGGTGGCTGGCTGTCGCAACGATCCTCGTCGTGGGCCTCCTCTACTACCGGCCGCTCAAGAGCTACCTCGACACGAAGGCGTCGCTCGAGGAGCGCGCGGCCCAGGTGCGGTCGCTGCGCGCCGAGCGTGACGAGCTCGCCCGCAAGGTCGCCGAGTCCGACACACCGGAGGCGCTGGCCCGGCGCGCCCGCCGCCTGGGCCTCGTGAAGCCCGGCGAGCGGCTCTTCATCGTGAAGGGAATCGACGAGTGGCGAGCGCGACAGAACGCCGACACTAGGATCGGAGGCGGTGGATGACCGGGCGATCGTCGAGCGCCAGCTGGGCCGCGAGCCCCGGGCATTTCTGCGTGTCGCCGCCCGGTGCCCGTTCGGCGCTCCGGCGGTAACGCTCCAGGCGCCGTACGACAGCGCGGGCGATCCCTTCCCGACGACCTTCTACCTCACGTGCCGACACCTCGTCGCCGCGGTGGCCAGGCTCGAGGCGGCCGGCGGGATCGAGCGCTGGGGAGACCTCGCCTCCGGCGACGAACGGCTTGCGAGGAGCCTCGAGGAGGCGACCGCCGAGCAGCGGGTCATTCGCCGCGATCTCGCCGACGGCCACGTGGGGCGTGAGGGGGGAACCTCGCTCGACCTCGGCATCGGCGGCACCGCGAACCCGCGCCGGCTGAAGTGCCTCCACGCGCACATCGCGTTCGCGCTCGCACGGCCCGGCTACGAGCTGGGCGAACGGATCTACGCCGAGATCGAGCCGAAATGGCCCGATCGGTGCTGCACCTTGGACGATCGTGGGTAAGCACCAAGCCGTGGCGAGCTACGTCGACACCGCGAGGCATCAGTGGGAGGACGGCGAGCGGCGGCTGACAGCCGCCGTCTCCGACCCGGATGCCTACGAGACGCTGATCGCGCAGGTCGAGGCCGTGACCGAGGCGCTCCGGCGCCGGATCGGTGAGCACTTCACGCTCGCCCAGCTCGCCGACCTGTACGGCGGCGACGACGGCTGGGTCTACGAGGCGGTCGTCGAGCGCGCGGGCCGGCCGGGGTGGGCGGCCAAGGTGTCGGTCGCGCAGGACGCCGCGTTCCATCGTTACGCGCGGGGCGCGACCGACTACGCGCCATGAGCACGGGCGTCCCCACCCGCAGGCGCCGCAAGCGCGGCGTCGGCGTCGTCGGCTGGGTGCTTCGGCTGGCCGCGGTCGTCCTTGTCTTCGGCGTGGGCGTTGCCGTCGGCCAGGCGCTCGAGGATCGCCCCGAGCCCGCGAAGCCCGTCACGAGCTTCCGCACGATCCAGCCCTGGACGCAGACGAACTCGGCCACGGAGACGCGTACCGTCACCGTGACACCGTGATTCTCCGGCTCGTACGCGAAGAAACTGCAGCTTTGATTAGATTCCCGCCGTGGCCGAGGTCGGGGGTAGGGCACGAAGGCAGCCGCACGGAGACGACGGCGGCGACTGGTTGACCCTCGGTCAGGCGGCGAAGTACCTCGGCGTCGCGCAGAGCACGATCCGCAAGTGGTCCGACCAGAGCCGGCTGCCGGCCTTCTACACGCCCGGCGGCCACCGCCGCTACCGCCGGCGTGACCTGGACGCGTTCGTCTCGGGCTCGGCCAACGCCGCCGGCTCGCGCGTCCGCGGAACGCCGCTCGTTCTGATCGTCGACGACGATCCCCGGATCCGCGAGTTCGTCCGCGTCAACCTCGAGATGGACGGCTACGTCGTGCGCGAGGCCGGGAGCGCCGAGGAGGGGCTCGAGGCGCTCGAAGAGCACCCGCCCGACCTCATCCTCCTCGACGTGATGATGCCGGGCGTCGACGGGTGGGAGATGCTGCGCCGGATGCAGGAACGCCACGGCATGGGCTCGATCCCGGTGATCATGTTCAGCGGCCAGGCGGACAGCTCCGACAGCGATGCGGTCGCGCGTGGCGCCCAGGGCTTTCTCGGCAAGCCCTTCAATCCGCAGGATCTGATCACGCGGACCAAGGAACTGCTGCGAGCGTAACGCTCTAGAGCTCTTCGGACGCCCGTAAGAGGCCGGCGACGATCACGGCGACGGCCGCGAGAAGGCTGATCCAGATGCCGATGCCGCGGCTCGCGGGCTGGAAGTCGTCGGGGATCGAGATCACGCGGATCAGGACCATGATTGTCGCGAGCGATCCGAGGACGATCACGACCAGGCTCTCCGGAACCGTGGCCGGGAGCTCGATGCCGGCCGCGTGGAGCAGGTGCAGCGCGACGACGGCGAGGGCGAGCAGCAGGACGATCTTCGCCAGGGCGCCGGTGTGCCAGCCGATCACCGCCACCGTCAGGTCGCCCGAGCTGTTCACGTACCAGCCCATCAGGGTGGAGAGCGCCAGCACCATCCCGCCGAGCCAGGTCAGGCGCTCGCCCGCGCCCCACAGCCAGGCCGCGTCCGGCGCGAACCGCTCGGGGCTCTCCTCGGGCTCGTACGCCTCGGGCGGATAGGTCTCGGGCGACTCCACGGCGGGAAGTATCCGCGATGGGCCGGTCAGAGTCCGAACAGACGCTCGATCTGCCGCCAGACGACGAGCGAGAGATACGCGGCGAGCACGAGCAGCGCGAGCAGGACGGCGAAGAAACGCAGCCGCGCAAGGGCCCGCTCCTGCTTCCGCTCCTGCCTGATCCGGCGGCGGGTCTTGTGGAATCGGTACGTCCGCTCGACCGCGATCGGGTCGGGTAGCGGCGGCTCTTCCACGGCATCGGGGCGCCGGGCGGGCTCGGCCATCGGCGCACTCTATAAAACTTGTCGGGTGATTCCAGGCGGACAGGAGGTTTCGCAGGCGGCGCTCCGGAGCCTCGCGGCAGCGGGTCGCGACCTCGTGGACTCGGAGGATCTCGACGCAGCCCTCGGGGTGCTTGCGACGGCGGCGGCCACCGGAGTCGGCGCCACGCTGGCCGTCATCCGCGTGGCCGAGCGGGGTGGGACCGACCTGCAGGCTCGCGGGGTCTGGGCGGCGTCGCCGGCGCTCCGCGCCGAGCTCGAAGGCTCACGCATCGACGCGGACGCGGTCGGGCCGGACGAGCTGACCGAGGACGACGACGTGCCGGCGTCGATCCGCCGGCTCGCCCGGCGGTGGGGCGCGTCGCACGTCCTGATCTGTCCGGTAGGCACGGAAGCACGCGTGGTCGCGACGCTCGAGCTGGCGCGGGCAGGTGAGCCGTTCTCGGAGGGCGACATCCTGCTCGCCCGGGTGATCGCAAGCCACGCCTCGCTGCTCGTTCGTGCGGTCGACCCGGCCGACGGGGAATCGCCGGCGACCGTCCGAGGCGCGACGCTCGAGATCGCGGGCCGCGCGCTCGCGGTGGTCGCCGAGGAGTCGCGGAGCGGGGAGCGCATCGCCCGGCTGGCGCTCGAAGCGACGGGCGCACGCTCGTGCATCCTCTGGCGCTCGAACGACCGACCTGAGCCGGTGGCGTCGGCCGGAGTCGCGACGGATCTCTCGGATGCGGCCGCGGCGGTGCGAGACGGGGACGAGCTGCTCGCGGGAAACGGCAGCGTGGCGCTCGAGGACGGTGTCGTGCTCGTCCGGCTCGGCGAGCCATCGGTCGGCGGCCTGCGTCTCGTCTTTCAGCCTGGAGACGAGCCCGGCGTCGACGAGCTCGCGCGGCTCGCGGCGTTCGGGGCCCGTGCCGCCCACGCCGTGCGGCTGGGCGAGCGCACGAGCGACCTCGCGCAGGAGCTCGAGCGGAGCCAGGCGCTGCTCGCGGTCGTCGGACAGGCGATCGCAGAGCTCTCGCTCTCACACACCCTCGAGACCGCGGTCGACCGGGTCGGCGAGCTGCTCGGCACCGAACGGGCGGCGGTGTACCTCCGACAGGCCGGGGGGCTCGAGACTGCGACCGAGCGCGGGCTCGCCGGCCCGCACGTCCGTGTCGCCGAGGGCCTTCTCGACCTGATCCTCAACCGCCTGCGCGCGAGGCCGGTGGTCGAGGTGCGCGACGCGACGAGCGACCCGCGCCTCGGGTCGGTTCGCGATGCCGTCCAGGAGTCGGGCATCGAGGCCGCCGTCGTGGTTCCGCTTCGCGCTGCCGGACAGCTGATCGGGCTGCTCGTCGCCTACCTCCCGGCGACGCGGCGGCTCGCCGAGAGCGAGTCCACGCTGCTCGCCGCGCTCGCCGGCCAGCTCGCGGTCGCAGTCCAGAACGCCGGCCTGCACGAGGACACGGCCCGGCTGGCGCGGGAGCGCCAGGAGGCGCTCGACGCGGAGCTCGTCGTAGCCAAGCGACTCGAGGCGTTCTACGAGATCTCCCGGTCGTTCTCGGAGAGCCTGTCGCTGGACGAGACAGTCGGCGCGATTGCCCGGACCGCGGTCGAGCTCCTCGAGGTGGACGCCGCCGTCCTGCGGATGCCCGACGAGCGCGGAGACTCTCTCGTCCCTCGAGCCATCCATGTCCCGGACGCGCGGCTCGGCGTCGCACTCGACCCCATCCTGAGCCGCCCGCAGCCCCTCGACCGGATCGAGGTGGCGACTCCGGCGGTCCTCGGGCCCCAGCTGGCGCGGCGCCTGAGCGGCGGCCACGAGCTGCTGATCCCGTTTCTCGAGCGCGGGTCGACGGCAGCGCTCGTCCCGATCGTGTCGACCGGAGAGGTGATGGCCGCGCTCACCCTGATCTCGCTCGATCCGGCCCGTCCGATCGATACCGAGATGCTCGAGGCGGCGCATTCGCTGGCCGCGCAAGCGGCGCTCGCGATCGGCAATGCGCGCCTCTACGAGCAGCAGGTGCACTTCGCCGACGCGATGCAGCGCTCGCTCCTCCCGGACGAGCCGCCGGACCTCCCCGGCCTCGAGATCGGCAGCGTCTACGAATCCTCGGCTCGGCTGGAGGTCGGCGGCGACGTCTTCGACTACACGGTCCTGCCCGACGGCCGTCTCGCCGTCGTGGTCGGCGACGTCACCGGCAAGGGCATCGACGCCGCGGCCGACATGGCGATGACAAAGTTCGTCTTCCGATCGCTGGCCCGTGAGCATCCCGAGCCGTCCGAGCTGATGCGGATCGCGAACCAGGTCGTCCTCGACGAGGTGGAGGAGGGCAAGTTCGTGACGATGCTCTACCTGACCCTCGACCCGGTCACCGGCGAGCTCGCCTGCGCGGGCGCGGGCCACCCGGAGCCGCGGCTGGTGCGGCCCGACGGCTCGGTCGAGGAGCTGGCGGCGCGCGGGCTCGCGCTCGGGATCGCGCCGGACCAGGAATACCCCGAAGCCACGGCGACACTCGAGCCGGGCGCGTCCGTCGTGCTCTACACGGACGGGGTGGTGGAGTCCCGGGTCGGCGCCGAGCTCTACGGGAAGACGAGGCTCGACCGGCTCCTGAGCGAGCAGCGCGACCTGCGGGCGCAGCAGCTGGCGCGGGCCGTCGTCGAGGACTCCCGGGCGTTCGCGGGCGGCGGGCTCGCGGACGACTCGGCCGTGGTCGTCGTCAAGAAGATTCCGGGTTGATGGGGACAGGATTCATCCTGTCCCCATGAGCTTAGGGCGGCCCTCGTTTCACGCGACGCTGACCGGCGTCGTCTTCGCCGCCGGCGTCGGGACGCTGGCGACGGAGATCGCTGCCTCTCGCCTTCTCGCTCCGTACTTCGGGAACTCCACGATTGTCTGGGCGAACGTGATCGGGCTGACGCTGGCGTCGCTCTCGCTCGGCTACTGGCTCGGGGGCCGGCTCGCCGACCGGCATCCGACGCCCAGGGCGCTCGGCCTCGTCGTCGCCGCCGCGGCGTGTCTCGTCGCGGTCGCGACGCTCGTCGCCCGCCCGATCCTTGACTTCTCGGTCGAGGGGCTCGACCGGGTCTCCGCCGGGGCGGCGATCGGCTCGTTCTTCGGCGTCCTTGTCCTGTTCGTCCCACCGGTGACGCTGATGGGGATGGTGGCGCCGTTCGCGATCCGGCTTGCGATCCGGGACGTCGAGAGCGCAGGAACCGTCGCGGGCCGCCTCTACGCGGTCTCCACGATCGGCAGCCTGCTCGGCACATTCCTCTCCGCGCTGATCCTGATCCCGGCGATCGGCACGCAGCGCACGCTGCTCTCGGCGGCGGCGCTGATCGGAGCGAGTGGAGCGGTCCTGCTCGGGCGTCGCTGGCTGCTGCTCACCGCCGGTCTCGTGGCGCTGCTCCTGATCCCGCCCGGTGCCGTAAAGGGACAGAGCGGCCTGATCTTCGAGGACGAGTCGCGCTACCAGTTCATCCAGGTCGTGGAGGAGGAAGGCGTCCGGCGGCTCTACCTCGACGAGGGGCTCGCCACGCACTCGGTATGGCGGGAGGACGAGGTGCTGACCGGCGGCGTCTGGGACACGTACGTCGCAGTGGTGGACCTCCTCGGGCGGCAACCCGAGCGTGTCGCGATGCTCGGAAACGCCGCCGGCACGGCCGCCCGGGCGTACGAGCGCTTCTACCCGTCTGCCGAGGTGGACGGCGTCGAGCTCGACCCTGCCGTCAGCGACACCGGGCGGCGCTTCTTCGAGATGGGCGACATCGGCACGCTGACCGTCCACGACGAGGACGCGCGGTCGTTCCTCCGGCAGACGGACAGCTCCTACGACGTGATCATCGTCGACGCGTACCGGCCGCCGTATGTGCCGTTCTACCTCGCGACAGAGGAGTTCTTCGAGCTTGTCCGCGAGCGGCTCAACCCTGGTGGGATCGTGGCGCTGAACGTCGCCACGACGCCGGACAACCACGATCTTGCCGACAACATCGGAGGAACGCTCGCGACCGTCCTCCCGAGAGCGTTCGCGTGGCAGCCGCTGCGCTTCAACCAGATCGTCATCGGCCAGGACGGCGAGCCGACGGGGAGTATGCGTCCGGCGCCGGGAGAGGTCCGTCCCCTCGTGGACGACCTGCGCGCGAATCTGAGGCCCGTTCAGCCGGCGGACGACCCGTGGACGGACGACCGCGCGCCCGTCGAGTGGATCACCGACAGGATGATCGTCGAGTTCGCCGCGGCCGGGGGACGGTTCGAGGAGGATCCGCTGCCAACCGCTCCCGAGAGTTAGCAGGCCTTTTCTCTACACTGCGGCCCGTGAGGCGTGGGGTCTCGGTCTCCCTGGGAGTGCTCGCGTGCGCGGCCGCGGGCCTGCTCGCCGCTGCCGTCGTGGCTTCGCCGGGCCTCTCGCAGCTCCCGATCACGACGACGGGCGTCACGACGACCGTGGCAACGACGACCGTCGCAACCACGACGCGCGCGCCGCAGGCGGAGTTGATCCCCGACGGCGTCTTCGTCGGCCGGATCGAGGTCGGCGGGATGACCCCGGGCGGTGCCACCGCGCTCGTTCAGGCCGAGTTCGGCGAGTCGCTGACGCTTGTGTTCGGCCGGAAGATGATCCTCGTCACGCCCCAGCGGCTCGGTGCGACCGCGCGGGTGAAGCTCGCGATCGACCAGGCGCGCCGCGCGGCGCCCGGCACCAGGCTCCCGCTCTTCGTCACGCTGCGACGCGGCGGCGTTGCGCGGTACGTGAAGGCGCTCGGCAAGCGCTTCGACAGGCGCGGGAAGAACGCCGAGCTCGCCGGCCTCCGCGGCTCCCGCCCCTGGATCACGAAGGAGGAGACCGGGCGGGTGCTGAAGCAGCGCCCGGCGGTGCGAGCGATCGTCGCTCACCTGCGCTCCCACCGGCGCTCGCCGCTGCGCATCCGCGCCGAGCGCGTGAACCCGACCGTGACACGCGCGCGCTTCGGGCCCATCATCGTGATCCGGCGCGAGTCGAAGGTGCTCAACCTCTTCCGCGGGATGCGGCTCTGGAAGCAGCTCGGCGTCGCGACCGGCCAGTCGTCCTACCCGACGCCGATCGGTCGCTTCTCCATCGTCACCATGCAGCGGCATCCCTGGTGGTACCCGCCGGACTCGGACTGGGCGAAGAACGAGAAGCCTGTCCCGCCCGGGCCGGGGAACCCGCTCGGGACGCGATGGATGGGCATCAGCGCGCCCGGCGTCGGCATCCACGGAACGCCGGACCCCGCCTCGATCGGCTACTCGGCGTCGCACGGCTGCGTCCGCATGCGGATCTCGGAGGCCGAGTGGCTGTTCGGCCGCGTGCGGGTCGGGACGCCGGTCTTCATCGTCCGGGCGTAGGTTGTAGGCCATGTCCGGCCGTCTGAAGCTCGCGGCCCAGGGTCTCTCCGTCGCGCTCGTCGCCGGGCTCTTCGCGCTTCTCGTCTGGAAGGTCGCGACGCAGGACGAGGGCGCCGCGCGCAAACTCGGGCGCGGCGAGATCGTCAGCGCGCCGAACTTTCGACTCGATCGGCTCGACGGTCACGGGAAGATCTCGCTCGCGGAGTACCGAGGACGCCCGGTCGTCGTGAACTTCTGGGGCTCCTGGTGCGACCCGTGCAAGGAGGAGGCGCCGGTGCTCGAGGACACCTGGCGGCGGTACAAGGGTCGCGGGCTGATCGTGCTCGGGGTCGACTTCCACGACCTCAAGGGAGCCGCGAGACGCTTCGCGCGCGACAACGACATGAGCTACCCGCTCGCGTACGACGGGCCGGGGAACACGATCTCGGACTACGGCGTCGAGGCCGCACCCGAGACGTTCTTCGTCGCCCCGGACGGCAAGCTCGTCTGCGAGCGGCTGCTCGGCGGCGTCCACATCGAGCGAAACCGCGATCGCTACGACGAGTGCGTGCAGGAGCTCCTGGCGGCATGAGGCTGCTGCTCGTCGCGGTCGCCGCACTGGCTCTTGCCGGTCCGGCGGCTGCGGCCTGTCCGACCCTCGCCGACCTCGAGGGCGAGGTCATGTGCCCGCAGTGCAAGACGACGCTGGATCAGTCCGACGCGCCGATCGCGCGCGACATCAAGCAGTTCATTCAGACCCGCGCCGAAGCCTGCGTGCCCGAGGGGCAGATCAAGGACGAGCTCGTCGCGCAGTTCGGGCCCGCCGTGCTGGCGGCGCCGCCGCGCGAGGGCTTCCACTGGGTGGCGTGGCTCCTGCCGCTCGCAGGCCTGCTCGCCGGCGCGGCGGTGATCTCGATCCTGGTCTGGCGCTGGAGCCGTGGCCGGCCGGTCCCGGAGCCGGTCGTGCCGGACAACGGCCGCCCGCCGCTGGATCCCGAGCTCGAGCGCAGGCTCGACCGGGAGCTCGCCCGCTTCGATGGCTGAAGCCCTCCCCCTGGCGTTCTTCGCGGGGGTGCTGTCGATCATCACGCCCTGCGTCCTGCCGCTCGTGCCCGGCTACCTGTCGGCAGTCTCCGCCGTCGAGGCCGACCGGCTCGGCGAGGCCGGGGTGGGAAGGCGGGTCGCGCGGTCGAGCATCCCGTTCATCCTCGGCTTCACGACGGTCTTCGTCGTTCTCGGCGCCGGGGCGGCGGCGCTCGGCGGCTTTCTCGACGCGAACCGCCGTGCGGAGCTCGCCGGCTTCGTGCTCGTCGTCCTCGGCCTCGCGTTCCTCGGGCTCCTGCCTTGGCCCGAGAGACTTGTCGCGCCGGGGCTCCTGACCGGAGCGCGCAGGCGCGGCTCGGGCCTCCTCCTGGGCGCCGCTTTCGCCGTGTGCGCGGCGCCGTGCATCGGCACCGTTCTCGCGTCGGTGCTGGTGCTGGCCGGAAGCGCTGAGGAGATCCTGGAGGGCTCCGCGATCCTCGCCGCCTACTCCGCGGGGCTGGCGCTGGCGTTCGTGCTTGCGGCGATCGCCTTCGTGCGCGCGATGGGAGCCTTCCGCTGGCTGCGCGACCACTACGTGGTGATCCGCATCGTCAGCGGCTCGCTGCTCGTCCTCCTCGGGCTGGCGTTCTTCTTCCACCGCGACGGGTGGATCCGGGTCGGGTTCGACCGGGCCCTCGACCTGGTCGGCCTAGGGACCTAGCGGCCTCGGCAGCTCCAGCGAGCCGGACTCGACCACCCGCTGCGCGGCGTCGACCGACACGAGTACGGCGGCGATGTCGACGCCCCGGTGCTCCGGCGCGAACGGCTCGAGGCGGCGCACAGCCTTCGCGAGCTGCCGCTCGCAGCCTGGCCGGTTCCCGCGCCCGGCGTGGTGCCAGGCGACGGCGACGTGGACGAGGCCCTGGAAGAAGTCTTTCTCCGCCGGCTCGGCCGCACGCCAAGCCTCCTCCAGATCTTCATGCGCCTCGAAGTACTCGCCGCGGCGGATCAGATCGAGACCGTTTCGCAACCACTCGTCCACAAAGCGGAGTGTTACCCTCGAGCGGTCGTGGCGACGATCCTGCTCGAAGGCGTCGACCTGTTCATCCGCGGCAAGCTCGAGGCGCTTCTCGAGGGCCACCACCTCGTCACGAACGACTCGGTCGATCCCCCCGACCTCGTGATCGCGGACGTCGGCCGAACCGATCCGGACGAGGTCGCGGACGCCTATCCGGACGTCCCGATCCTCGGCTTTTCGAACCACAAGGACACCGCGGGCCTCCGCCGTGCGCACGAAGCCGGCTTCGACCAGGTGGTCGCGAAGTCGGCGCTGACAGAACGCGCGCCTGAGCTCATCGAGCAGCTGATTCCCTAGATAGGGTCCAGCGCGTGACGTACATCATCGCCGAGCCCTGCATCGACATCAAAGACCGCTCCTGCGTCGACGTCTGCCCCGTCGACTGCATCCACGAATTCGAGCGGCTGCTGATCATCGATCCCGAGGAGTGCATCGACTGCTTCGCGCCGACGGAGCGGTTCGTGACCTCGAAGGGCATCCGGACCTTCGCCGAGGTCGAGAACCAGGCGGTGCGAGTGCTGACCGACGACGGCTTCAAGCCCGCACTCGTGAAGCGGTTTCGCCGGAAGCCGCTGGTGAAGCTCGAGCTGGCGCCGGCGTTCGACGAACGCGACCGCTACGGCGGGACGAGGCTGACGACGCGCAACATCTCGAAGTTCCGTCGGACGATCTGGGCGACGCCGACCCATTCGTGGCTCCTCGCGGATGGCGAGCGCACCGATTCGCTCGAGACGGGCCAGTTCGTGCCGTCGATGCGCGCTCAGCCCCGTCGCGATGGCGAGACCTATCGCCTCGGCGTTCTCCACGGGCTCGTCTTCGGCGACGGAAGCTGGAACAAGCAGGAGATCCGTTCGAGCGAGCACCTCCACTACGTCCAGCTCTACGGCGAGCGCGTGGCGAGGTTCCGCGACTTCTTCGACCAGGTCAACTTCTCCCCGTGCCTCGACGTCCATCCCGGCTACGTCGGAACCGGCGTCGTGCGTTCGTCGGCGAATCTCAAGCGACTCTTGCCAGAGACGGCCGACACCGAGTACATCACCGGCTTCGTCGACGGATGGATCGCCGCAGACGGCGATCCCGTCAAGGCGGGGTCCTGGCGGCTCCGCTCGACCGACCACGAGGCGCTTGCCTGGCTCGAGCAGGCAGCGGTGATTGCCGGGTACGTCGCGGTCGGCTCAGGCGAGGAAGCAAGCCGCGCGACGAATTTCGGCGTCCGCAGCCGCCCCATCCGCTGGCTCTACCTCGCGACTCGGGAGGTCTCTTGGCGGGTGATGAACGTGGAAGAAAATGCCGTTGATGCAGAGGACACCTACTGTGCCGTCGTTCCCGGCAAGCACGCGTTCACGCTCGCAGGCGGCGTCTATACAGCCAACTGCGGGGCATGCGAACCGGAGTGCCCGGTCGAGGCGATCTTCCCCGAGGATGCGCTCCCCGATAAGTGGGAGCCGTTCGTGAAGATCAATTACGCATACGGCGAGGGTGCCGACGTGGTGAACAACCTCACGAACGAGTACGCCACCGAGCACAACGTGCAGAACCCTCCGCTCGACGAGCGTTAGAGGCTCCGCAGACGGGGTAGGCCTTCCGAAAAGGAGGTCTGTATGCCACAGGAAGCGTGGAGCAACAAGCGCGAACGGCAGTACGAGCACATCAAGGACAGCGCCAAGGATCGCGGTGCGTCGACGAAACGGGCCAAGGAGATCGCGGCCCGCACGGTCAACAAGGAACGCGCCCGCTCGGGCGAGGCTCGCACCTCGTCGAGAACCTCGCGGCAGGACATGTCCTCCAGCCGCCGCGGTGGCCAGCGCTCCGGGACGAACCGGCCGAAGGGCCGCACGAAGGAGCAGCTCTACAACGAGGCCCGACGGATGGGCATCGACGGCCGCTCGACGATGAACAAGCAGCAGCTGCAGCGCGCAGTCGATCGCAGGAAGTGATCGGCTTCCGCAGGTCGCACGGTGCTGGCTATATTGCCCGCGCCGTGCGACCGAAGACCCTCGACCACGTCGCATACTGGCTCGCCGACCGGGATCGCGTCGCTGACTTCGTCACGACCCACCTGGGTATGCACGTCATCGAGCGGACCGACCGCTTCACGCTCGTCGGGTCCGACGCGCGCAAGGGAAAGCTGACGCTCTTCGACGCCGAAGCTCCCCGCGAGCGCGGGGCGCTGAAGCACGTCGCGCTCCGCGTGAACGACCTGGACGCGGCGCTCAACGAGCTGCCGGACAGCGTCGTCGTCGAGCGGACGGACGGCACGGCGCTCTTCGACCTCGGCGACGGCGTGAACCTGGGGCTCGTCGAGGCGCCGACCGAGACGGAGTACGACCTCGACCACGTCGCGCTGTTCTCCTCCGATCCGGAGGCGACGGCGCAGCGGTACCGCGACTACGGCTTCCAGCCGACGGACCCGGGCACCGACGGCGCGCCGCGGGTCGAGGTCGCCGGCGCCTACGTCGAGTTCCACGAGGGCGAGCCGGGTGACCCCGAAGCGCCGCTGCTCAACCACCTCGCGGTGCTCGTCGACTCGGCGGAGGGCCACAGGGCGGCGGCCGAGGAGCGGGACATCGAGGTGCAGGACTTCGTGGACGCGCCGAACACGCTCGCGGTGTTCGTCTGGCTCCCGGAGCGCGTCCGGCTCGAGTACGTCGAGCACAAGCCGACGTTCGCCCTCCAGTAACGCTGCACATCGCCGGAGCCGGGATGGCCGGCCTCGTGGCGGCCGCCAGGGCACGCGAGCTCGGCGCCGAGCCGGTCGTCTACGAGAAGGGAATGCGCGCCGGCGGTTCGATGCTGCTGTCGAGCGGCTTCGCGTGGCGCTACCGCTCGTGGGAGGTCTTCCGAGAGCAGTGCCCCGGCGGCGACCCGGCGCTCCAGCGGCTGATCCTGGAGCGGTTCGACGGCGCAATGGACTGGCTCGAGGCGCAGGGAGTCGAGATCGTCACGCGCGAGACGGGCAACCCGCTCACGGTCGGCGCCCGGTTCGACCCGCGGCAGCTGGTCGCGACGCTCGCGCGTGGAGTGCGACTTGGCGAGACAACGGAGGAGCCGACGATCCTCGGCACCGGAGGTTTTCCCGTCCGCCTGGCCCGTGAGCGCGGACTGCTCCTGCGCGCCAACCAGTGGAGCGCGGGCGACGGGCTCGACCACGCCTGCTCCCGAGGCGCGGACACAGCCGGCGACCTCGAGGAGTTCTACGGCCGTGCCATGGCGGCGCTGGACGTCGTGGCAGAGGGGGACTTCGTGCGCCTCGGCCAGCTCTACGGGAGGTTCGCGTCGATCACGTCCGAGGACGGCTCCGAGACCTTCACCGGCGTACCGAGCTGGTCCGAGATCGACGTTGCGCAACAGATCGCACGCTGGCCGAAAGGCCGCGCCTGGTTCACGGTCGACAAGGCCGTGCTCGCGGAACGCGTTCGCGACCGGACGGTGGGCGAGATGATCGAGGCGGCGCGTGAGGCGGGTGCGCCGGTCGAGGTGCAGGAAGACCGGGTGCGCGTCCTCGTCCGGGCCGGGGTGACCCAGACACTCGGCGGGATCCGGGTCGACGATCGCGCCCGGGTCCTCGACGGCCAGGGTGCACCTGTCGATGGGCTCTTCGCCGCGGGCGCCGACGTCGGCGGGATCTCGACGGGCGGCTGGTCGAGCGGTCTCGCAACCGCGCTCGTCCTCGGGCTCGTCGCCGCCGAGTCGGCGGTCGGCTAGCCCGGAAGCGGCTGGAGATACGCCGCGCGCCGGTCGTCGCCTGGCAGCGGCGAAGGGGCGAGACGGTTGACTTCCTGCCGGAGACCCTCGTCGAGCTCGACCACGCTTCCCACGGACGGCAGCTCGCCGTCTCGCTCGTGCAGCTCGTACCCGGTCGTCTTCCAGACGAAGAGCAGATGCGTGTCCGCCATCGCGGCGGGACTCTAACCGCGGGCCGTGTAGGGCGGCAGCGTGATGCGCACCGCTGTGCCGACCTCGTCCGAGCTGCGCTCCACGTCCACGGTGCCGCCGAGCGTCCTGGCCCGTTCCGTGAGCGCCTCGAAGACTCGCCGCCGCCGCTCGCCCGAGCCGTCGTCGGTGATCAGCGTCTCGACCGCTCCTGCGTCGACCTCGCCGATGGCAATGGAGATGCGGGTCGGAGGTCCCCGTCGCAGGGCGGCGTCGATGGACTCGCGGATGATCTGGTAGAGGACGATCTGGGCCCGGCTCGCCAAGGCGTCGGCGGCCTCGACGTCGAGGTCGACCACAACTCCCTGTGAGACCTCGACCTGGTCGGCGAGCGCCTGTACGGCGGGGCCGAAGCCCTGGTCGCGCAGGACCACGGGCTCGAGCGCGAACGAGAGGTCGCGCAGCTCGCGGATCGTCTCCCGCTGCCGGCCGACGGCCTTGTCGAGGATCTCCTTCGCATCCTCGAACCGCCCTCGGTCGATCGCGTCGACGACGCCGTCGAGCATCAACGCGATGCCGGACATGGACTGGACGGGCACGTCGTGAAGGAACAGCGCAAGCCGCCGTCGCTCGTCCTGCTCGGCTGCGATTAGCTGGTCAGCGTGCCGTGAGCGCTCGGCCTCCTCCTGCCGCGTCCGCAGAAGCATGATCGCGAGCGCGGCTGTGGCGACCACGGCGACGCCGCCGCAGCCGTAGGCGAGCCAGTCCGCTCCCGCCGCCGCGCCTGCCAGCGCAGCGAGCGCGGCGGCCGCAACGACCCCGACGAGGACGGCCGCGCTAGTCGATGATCGCTTCGCGAAGCGCAATCGCCACCGCGTGCGTCCGCGTGTCTGCCTCGAGCTTCGTGAGGATGTGGCGCACGTGGCTCTTCACGGTCTCCTGGCTGATGAAGAGCCGGGCGGCCACGTCCGCGTTGGACATGCCGTCGGCGAGGAGCTGGAGGATCTCCCGCTCGCGGCCGGTGAGCATGTCGTCGCCCTTGCCGGGCAGGAACGCGGGCATCAGGGCCGGGTCGACGTAGCCGTCCCCGGCCGACACCTTCTCGATCGCCTTCACGAGGCTCGCGTGCGGCGCCTCTTTCAGGATGTAGCCCTTCGCTCCGGACTCGAGGCCGCGGCTCAGCAGGCTCCGCTCGCTGTACGCCGTGAAGATCAGGACCGCCGTATCGGGCACCCGCTCGGTGAGGTGCTTCGTCGCTTCCAGGCCGTCCATGCCCGGCATGCGGACGTCCATGATCACGACGTGCGGCTTCCGGCGCTCGGCGAGCGAGACGGCTGACGCCCCGTCGGACGCCTCGCCGATCACGCGGATGTGCGGCGCGCGCGACAGCGACAGGCGGAGCCCCTCGCGCACGACCTCATGGTCGTCGACGATCAGGCAGGTGATCTCGGGGCGGCCGTCGTCGCTCTGCTCGTCACTCACGGGCGTGGAATTCTAGGCCTCAAGCAAGAAGTCCTGTCAGACGGCGAGTTGGAGCTGCTCGTCGTGCTGCGTCCCGTCGAGCCGAACGCGGCGCCGGTCCCGCACGCCCAGCTCCCGTGCGAGGCCCGCGACCTCGTCTCGCACGGGCTTGGACTCGGCGCTCGGGAGGTACGCGCGCCCACCGCGATAGAGCTCCAGATAGTGGGGCAGCTGCTCCGGGAAGTCCTTGGCGAGGTGCTCGAGGAAGTGCTCCCTCGTCCCGGGGCGGAGGTTGAGGAGATTCGTCCAGATCCCCGTCGCGCCGGCCTCGCGCCCCGCAGTGACGACCTCGCGCAGCTGCTCGGGGCGGTCCGAGATCCCGGGCAGGATCGGCGCCATGCCGACGCCGACCTTGATCCCCGCGTCGACGAGCTCCTTCAGCGCGCGGAGCCGCTGGCGCGGGTGAGCGGTGCTCGGCTCGGTCTTGCGCCAGACCTCCTCGTCGAGCGTGGGGATCGAGAAGGTGACCGCGACCTTCGCCCGGCGCGCGGCCTCGGTCAGGACGTCGACGTCGCGCACGATCATCGGCCCCCGCGTGATCAGCTGGAACGGGTTCGAGAACTCGGCGAGCGCCTGGAGGCAGCCGCGGGTCAGGCGGTAGCGCCCCTCGGCCGGCTGGTACGGGTCGGTCGCCGCCCCGATCGCCACCGACTCGCCCTCCCACGACGGCCGCCCAAGCTCCCGGCGCAGCACCTCCGGGATGTTCGTCTTCACCCGGATCGACGTGCCGTAGCGATCGTCGCTCGGCCGGTCCGCGCGCCGCTCGAACGCCCGCACGTAGCAGAACGTGCAGCGATGGACGCAGCCCATATACGGGTTCAGCGACCAGGTGAACCCCATCCCCTTCACCCGGTTCAGCGCGCTCCGGCAAGGCTCTTCGCGATACTCGACGCCCATCGCGAAAGTGTAGAACACACGTTCGTCCTCGGCCGGTTCGTCCGCGTCGTTTCTCTAGTATCCGAGGACTTCCTTGGACGACGACCGACCGCCTAGTACTCAGGCCCGGGAGAGCCGGGCATGAGCGATCTCCTCCGAATCGTCGTGGTTCTCCTGCTCGTGCTGGGGAACGCGATCTTCGTCGCAGCCGAGTACGCGCTCGTGACAGCGCGGCGCAACCGCCTGCACGAGCTTGCGGAAGCCGGCCGTCACGGAGCCAGGCACGCGCTCGAGCTGATGGACAATCCGGTGCGGTTCATCAGCACCGTCCAGGTCGGGATCACGATCGCCGGGATCGCGATGGGCGCCATCGGACAGCCGCTGGTCTCGGACTGGTTCACGTTTGTCCAGTCGGACACCGTCGCCTTCCTGATCGCATTTCTCTTCCTGACCTTCCTCAGCGTCTCGCTCGGCGAGCTCGTGCCGAAGGCGATCGCCCTCCAGCGCGCCGAACGCCTCGCCATCGCTCTTGCGTGGCCGATCGACCTGCTCGGCCGCATCGCGCACCCGCTCGTCTGGCTCCTGCAGACCTCGGCCAACGCCGTCGTCCGGCTGTTCGGGATCCGACCTGCGCCGGCGGGTCTCGTCGTGCACACGCGTGAAGACATTCGCGCGGTGGTGGCCGAGGCGGGGGAGACCGGCGTGGTCGAAGGCGTCGAGCAGGAGGTTCTCTACGCCGCCTTCAGGTTCGCGGACAAGGAGGTCCACGACGTCATGGTCCACAAGCCCGAGGTCGTGGCCATCTCGGTTGCGCTGCCGCCACGCGAGTGCCTTGCAGCCCTGGTCACTTCGCCCTTCACCCGGTATCCGGCCTACCGCGAGTCCCTCGACAACGTCGAGGGGATCCTCCACGTCCGAGACCTCTTCTCCGCGCTGTACGAGAAGGGGATCGACAACGTCGTGATCGAGGACTTGCTCCGCAAGCCGTACTTCGTCCCGGAGACGAAGGATCTCGCCGCCCTGCTCTCCGAGTTTCGGGCGCAGAACCAGCACATGGCCGTGGTCGTGGACGAGTACGGCTCGATGCAGGGGATCGTCACGCTGGAGGACGTCCTCGAGGAGATCGTCGGAGAGATCGAGGACGAGTACGACCTGCCGGACGAGTCCCTCGAGCGGATCGACGAACAGACCGTTCGCGTCGACGGCACGTTCCCGATCGACGACTTCAACGAGGAGTTCGAGGTCAAGATGCCGGACGACGACTACCACACGCTCGCCGGCTTCGTCTTCGGGCAGCTCGGTCGGGCTCCCGAGGCCGGCGACGAGGTCACGTGGAACGGGCTCAAGTTCGACGTGATCGAGGTGGACGGGACGCGGATCGAGAAGCTTCAGATCGCCTTCCTGCCGCCCGAGGAGGCAGAGCACTCGCCGGAAGGCGCCTGAGGTTGGTGCGCGGCTTCGCGGGCGTTCACGAGCCCCCGTCGTGGCCGCGCCTCCCGGGCTCGCCCCGGCCCGAGCGGCTCGAGCTCGGGCTCGAGACGCTCGACGGAGTCGGGCCGACGGTCAAGAAGCGTCTGGCAGCGCTGGGGCTCCGGACGATCCGGGACGCGCTCGAGTACCGGCCGCGCCGCTACGAGCCCGCGGCGCCGGAGCTGGCGATCTCGGACCTGTTCGGCGAGGACGAGGCGGCGATCGCCGGCCAGGTTCTGAGCGTCCGTGTCCAGCGCGCGCGCCGCTTGCAGCTCGTAAAGGCTCGCGTCGCCGACGACTCCGGTGAGATCACGGCCGTCTGGTTCAACCAGGCCTGGCTGAAGGACCGGCTCCAGCCGGGCACACGAGTCCGCCTGCGCGGCAATTTGAAGGGCAGCGAGTTCACGGTTCGCTCCTACGACGTGAACGGCGTCGCCGCGACCGCCGACTTCGCGCCGGTCTACCCGGCGAGCGAGGAGATCACCGTCAAGAAGCTCCGCGAGGTGGTCGGCAAGGCGCTGGTGTTCGCCGGTGACGTGGTCGACCCGCTCCCCGCGGAGGTCAAGGCGCGCGAAGGGCTGCCGGGCAGGTCCGACGCGCTGGTGGCGCTCCACCATCCGGCGAGCGAGGAGCTGGGCGAGCAGGCGCGGAGGCGGCTCGCGTTCGACGAGCTACTGGCGCTCCAGGTCGGGCTGGCGCGGCGCCGCGAGGGTCGTGACGAGGAACGCGCGCCGGCGCTCGGCGAGCCCGGCGAGCTCGTGGCGCGCTACCGCGAGGTCCTCCCGTTCGAGCTGACGCCGAGCCAGGAGAGCGCGATCTCCGAGATCGACGCGGACCTGGCCGCCGAGCGCCCGATGGAGCGCCTCCTGCAGGGGGACGTTGGGTCGGGCAAGACCGTGGTCGCGCTCTACGCGCTCCTGCGGGCCGTGGAGGCAGGGAAGCGCGGCGCGCTGATGGCGCCGACCGAGACGCTGGCCGAGCAGCACTTCCTGACAATCGACCCGATCTGCACGCAGCTCGGCGTCCCGATCGCGCTGCTGACCCGTTCCGTCAAGCACGACGTCGGGGCCGCGCAGGTCGTCGTCGGCACGCACGCGTTGATCCAGGAGGGTGTCGACCTCGGCGACCTCGGCGTCGCGGTCGTGGACGAGCAGCATCGGTTCGGTGTCGAGCAGCGGGCGGCGCTGACGACCGGTTGCCGGCCGCACGTCCTGCACATGACGGCGACCCCGATCCCGCGCACGCTGGCGCTGACCGTGTACGGCGACCTGTCCGTAACGGAGATCGCCAAGCCGCCCGCGAACCGGAAGCCGATCGAGACCGCCTGGGTCACGGAGGAGCGGTCGGGTGCCGCGTACCAGCGGCTTCGGAGGCATCTCGACGACGGGCGGCAGGCCTACGTCGTCTGTCCGCTGATCGAGGAGTCGGAGACGAGCCTGGCGCGCGCCGCCGAGCGAGAGGCGGAGCGGCTGCGCAAGGGTGAGCTCCACGGCTATCGCGTCGGGCTGCTGCACGGCCGCCTGAAGACGGACGAGCGCCGGCAGCTGATGGCGCAGTTCAAGGCGGGCGACCTCGACGTCCTTGTGGCGACGACGGTGATCGAGGTCGGCGTCGACGTCCCGAACGCGACGATCATGATCGTCCAGGAGGCCGACCGGTTCGGGCTCGCGCAGCTCCACCAGCTCCGGGGCCGGGTCGGCCGTGGGGCGGAGCAGTCGTACTGCCTGCTGATCTCCCGCCAGAAGGAAGAGCTCACGGATGCCGCGCAAGCCCGACTCGAGGCGCTCGTTGGGACGACAGACGGCTTCGAGCTCGCCGAAGTCGACCTGGAGCTGCGCGGCGAGGGGCAGCTCCTCGGCACGCGCCAGGCAGGCCTCTCGGAGTTCCGCTTCACGCGCCTGCGCGCCGACCGCGACCTCCTCGAGCGCGCCCGCGGTGTGGCCGAGGAGCTCGTCGCCTACGAAGGCCCGCTGAACGACGAGGTCGAGCGCCTCTTCGCCGACCGGGACCCGTCGGCTTAGGACGAGCCCGGAATCGCCACGCCGCACGCCGGTGTCGGACACCGGGAGCTGTCAAGCGAAAAGTGGGCCGAATGTGTGACGATTTCTCCCGAGGGTTCGATCGGTTCTCTGACACCCTGAGCGCGCGGTGAGGATCATCGCCGGAGAGAAGCGGGGCGCGAAGATCTTCGCGCCGAAGGGGCACGACGTTCGGCCCACGGGCGACCGCGTGCGCGAGGCGGCGTTCAACCTGATCGGGCCGGTGGACGGTGCGTCCGTCCTCGACCTCTTCGCCGGCTCGGGCGCGTACGGGCTCGAGGCGCTCTCGCGGGGCGCCGCGAGCGCCGTCTTCGCCGAGGCCGACCAGGCCGCCTACCACTCGATCCGCCAGAACGTCCAGAAGCTGCGGCTCAGGGGCGCGACGATCCTCCACCGGGACGCGATCCAGGTTCTCGCGGAGGAGGCCGCTGCGGGCAGGCGTTACGATCTCGTGCTGCTCGACCCGCCCTACCGCATGTACTCCTCGCTGCAAGACCGCATCGCGCTCTACCTTCCCGCCGTGCTCGCGCAGGACGGGCTCGCGGTGGTCGAGACCCACGCAAAGGAGGAGCCCGAGCTCCCGCTGCAGCAGCGGACGAGCCGGAAGTACGGCTCCGCCCGCCTCACACTGTTCGAGCATTGATCACCGCGATCTACCCCGGCACCTACGACCCGGTCACGAACGGCCATGTCGACGTGATCCGGCGGGCTGCGGAGATCTTCGACCGCGTCGTCGTGGGTGTCGTCGGGAGCCCGGCGCACAAGCAGCCGATGTTCAAGGTCGAGGAGCGGGTGGAGTTTCTGCAAGCCGCCCTGTCGGAAGTGGACAACGTCGAGGTGGACGTGTTCAAGGAGCTCGTCGTCGACTTCGCCCGCCGCTGGGACGCCAAGGTGATCGTGAAGGGCCTCCGCGTGATCTCCGACTTCGAGTGGGAATTCCAGATGAACCAGCTCAACCGGACGCTCGCGCCCGACATCGAAACCGTTTACGTGATGGCCAGCCCTGAGGTCAGCTTCGTGTCCTCCAGCGGCGTCAAGGAGATCGCCGCGTACGGTGGCAATGTGGACGCACTTGTGCCCGAAGCCGTGGCCAGCAGGCTGCGAGAGCTGTACGGCGACGGTCGCCCCGGCGCCCCCGTCTCACCCTCCGAGTAACATTCCCGGCACATGGACGTCCTCGTTCTCATCGACAAGCTCGACGACCTCGTGCACAACGCGAAGGCGGTGCCGCTGACCGACCAGGTGCGCATCGACCGCGAGGAGATCTACGAGATCCTCGACCAGATGCGGGCGACGATCCCGGAGGAGATCAAGCAGGCCCGGTGGATCGTCAAGGAGCGGCAGGAGATGCTCGCCGAGGCGAAGCGCGAGTGCGACCGGATCCTGGGCGAGGCCCGGGAGCAGGCGGTTCGCGAGGCCTCGCAGACCGAGATCGTCAAGCTGGCCGAGCGGCAGGCGCAGGAGATCATCGACGAGGCGCGGCGCTCCGCCCGCGAGACGCGACTCGAGATGGAGGACTGGGCCGACAGCATCCTCTCGACGCTCGAGGTGAACCTCGACAAGTTCCTCGGGGCCGTCAAGCGCGGCCGCGAGCGGCTCCACGAGCGCTCGCAGGAGACCGTCGTCGCCGGCATCGCCAGCCCGGGCTCCAACGACGACCAGCCGTACCAGTAGCTCGCGCGTAGCGGCGCTCTACGACGTCCACGGCAACCCTGCCGCGCTGGAAGCCGCGCTTGCCGAGATCGGCTCCGCGACGCTCGTCTTTGGCGGCGACCTCGCATGGGGCCCGTTCCCTACCGAGGCCGTCGACCGGATCCGGGAGCTCGACGCGCTCGCGATCCGCGGGAACGCTGACCGGGACCCGGGCGACGACTGGGTAGTAAAGGAACTCGGGCCTGAACGCCTTGCGTGGCTCCAGTCGCTGCCCGAGCAGCTCGAGCTCGAGATCGAGGCGCTCGGGCGAGTCCTCTTCGTGCACGGCTCGCCGAGGAGCGACGAGGAGATGCTCCTGCGCACCGCGTCGGACGAGCGACTCGCCGTGATCCTCGAGAGCGTGGAGGCCGACGTCGTCGTCTGCGGTCACACGCATATGCAGTTCGACCGGCTCTTTGGGGAGAAGCGCGTCGTGAACGCCGGCAGCATCGGGCTTCCGTACGGCGCGTTCGGCGCCCATTGGGTAGAGCTCGGGCCGGACGTCCGTCACAGGCGCACCGCCTACGACGCGTCGCCGCTCGCCGCCTCGGAATGGCCGCGGGCGGAAGAGGTCGTGCCCGTCATCCAATCACCGCCCAGCGAAGAGGAGGCGATCGCGGAGTTCGAGGCTCTCATCGAGGCGGGGCGCGACGCTACCCTCATCCAATGACCACGTTCGACCTCAGACAGGCCAGGCTCCGCCCCGGCGAGGAGTACCGCGACGAGCAGGAGATCGAGCTGGCGCCGTTCGACCTCGGTGGGCAGCGCTACCTGCCCGTGCCCGAAAAAGTGAACGCCGAGCTCGTGATCAACCGCGGCTCGAGCGGGACGACGTTCGAGCTTCGCTTCCGCGCCAGGCTCCACGGACCGTGTGTGCGCTGTCTCAAGGATGCCGTCGTCGACCTGCCCGTCTACGCCCGCGAATACCAGGCGACGAATCCCGGCGACGCCGAGGAGCTCCGCACGCAGTACGTGACCGGGAACCGGCTCAATCTGTCGGCGTGGGCGCGGGACGCCGTCGCGCTCGAGCTCCCGGACCAGATCCTCTGCCGGGAGGACTGCGCCGGCCTCTGCGCGGTGTGCGGCGAGGACTTGAACGAGAACCCGCACGAGCATGCCGAGGAGCGCGGCGACCCGCGCTGGGCGGCCCTAGAATCCCTCAAGGACAGGCTTTAGCTACCATCCCGAGCCGCGATGGCAGTCCCCAAGAGGAAAACGTCGAAAGCGCGCCGCGACAAGCGTCGCGCGACGCACAAGCTCGAGGCCCCGCGGGTCAACGAGTGCCCGGTCTGCCATCGGCCCAAGCGGCCGCATCAGATGTGCCCGACGTGCAAGACGTACCGCGGACGGGAAGTCGAGCCGCTCCGCACGCCGGTCCCGTAGAATCGGCGCGCTCTCAGTCCATCGAACGTAAGCGAGGTCACATGGCAGCGTCCCGCGACGAAGTCTACGAGCGCGTCAGGGAGGTCCTGGCAGAGCGCTTGTCCGTGGAAGAAGCGGACATCACGGAAGAGGCGAACTTCCAGGAGGATCTCGGCGCCGACTCGCTCGACCTCGTCGAGATGATCATGGAGCTCGAGGATCAGTTCGGGATCAAGATCCCGGACGAGGACGCCCAAAAGATCCAGACGGTCGGTCAGGCTGTCGAATACGTCACGTCGCACCAGTAGCCAGGCTCCGCACCGCGAGCCCGGCCGTCTCGCGCGGCTGATCGACGAGCTGCCCGCCGAACGAGCGGACAACGCGTTCACGCATCCCTCGTGGGCGCCCGACCGGGCGTCCTCGTACGAGCGGCTGGAGTTTCTCGGGGACAGCGTCCTCGAGCTCGCCGTCGCTCGCTCGCTCTACGAGCGCTTTCCCGACCTGCCGGAGGGCCGGCTGGCGAAGATCCGCTCGCACGTCGTCTCGCGGGCGAGCTGTTCGGTGGTCTCGCGCGAGCTCGGGCTCGGCGGCCGGCTCGTGGAGAAGGGCGACGGCATCGTGCCGCCCGAGGAGCTCGATCGCCTCGCCCGCAACCGCAACGTCCTCGCGGCGCTCCTCGAGGCTGCGCTCGCGGCGCTCTTCCTCGAGCACGGCTTCGAGCCGATCGAGGAGGCGATCGTCGAGGCGTTCGGCGGGCGGATCGACTACGCCGCCACGACGCACGTCGACTACAAGACCGAGCTCCAGGAGCAGCTCGCCGCGCTCGGTCGGCAGGTCAGCTACTCCGTGCTCGAGGTGGAAGGGCCGCCGCACGACCGGAAGTTCACGTCGGCCGCGGTGATCGACGGCGACCACCTGGGTGTCGGCGTCGGCTCGTCGAAGAAGGCCGCCGAGCAAGAAGCGGCCAAGCAGGCGTTGGAGAAGGTGCGCGCCGCCTAGGGCGGCGCGGACCTTCAGAGCCTTAGCAGCCGATGACGGCCTTGATGCGCGTGGCGTCCGCGACGAGGCTGCCGGCCTGCGCCGAGGTGATCCAGCGCGCGCCGGCCGCGATGCGGACGACGTAGATGTAGATGTCCAGCCCGTAGCACGCCGCCTTCCGATTCCGCTGGATGAGGCAGGCGAACGTGGACTGGAGCTGGGACCGGAGGCCCGCATGCACCGGGGCGAGGCCGCGCAGGGCCAGCGTCTTGTCGATCAGGTCGACGAGCTGCTCGGGCGCACCGCGAACGGTCACGTTGAACGAGCCGTTCGAGGAGTTGCCGGTTGCGTCCGTCGCCGTGCAGTTGACCGCCGTCGTCCCGATCGCGAAGGTCGACCCGGACGAAGGCGGGCAGTTGAGGGCCGGCGACGGATCCTGGTCGTCGGTGGCCGAGGCCGCGTAGGTCACAGCCGCGCCTGCCGGCGTCGTCGCGTTGACGACGATGCCCGCCGGCAACGTCAGCGACGGTCCCGTCGTGTCAGTGACCGGTGGTGAGGCCTGGTTGAGGAGCACCGAGACGAGCTCGCCGAAGCGGTCGGCCACCAGGATGTCCGGGAGGCCGCTTCCGTCCAGCTGCGCGATCGCGATCGAGGAGGGGCTGTCGCCGGCGGCGAACGACTCGACCGGCCCGAACGCTCCCGCGCCATTGCCCGCGAGGACCGACACGGTGTCGCTCTCCGAAGCGGCGATCGCCAGATCGCTGTGCCCGTCGCCATCGAGATCGCCGATCGCGATCGACTTCGGGCCGTCGCCACCACCAAAGCTCGTGTGCGGCGCAAAGACCCCTGAGCCGTCCCCGATCAGCACCGAGGCGAGATCGTTGAAGAGGTTCGCGGCGGCGATGTCGGGGTGGCCGTCCTCCTTGAGGTCGCCGAGCGCGACGCCCTGCGGGCCGTTGTCGGCGGTGTATTGGTCGGGCGCGTCGAGATTCCCCTCGCCGTCGCCGTGGAGGATCGTCACCTGGTCGGCCTCGAACGCCGCAACGACCACATCGATATCGCTGTCCTCGTCGAGATCGCCGAGCGCAAGCGCGTACGGGCCGTCACCAGCCGGAAAGTCCGTCCGGTGGCCGAATGATCCGGAGCCGTCCCCGAGGAGCACAGAGACCGTGTCCGAGACGCGGTTCGCGACGGCGAGGTCGCGATTGCCATCCTTGTCGAGGTCGCCGATCGCGACTGCGTGGGGCTGGTTCCCGACCACGTAGGGCGTGCCGGCGGCGAATCCCCCGGAACCGTAGCCGAGATAGACCCACACGTCGTGGCTGAGCCGGTTGGCGACCGCCAGGTCGGCGTCGCCGTCCCCGTCAAGATCCCCGGCGTCGACCGACATCGGGCCTGCGCCGGTCGGATATGTGACCGGAGAGCCGAAGCCGCCCGAGCCGTTTCCGAGCAGCACGCCGACGCTGTCGGTGTTCCCGTTTGCGACGGCGACGTCCATCGCGCCGTCACCGTTGAGATCGGCGGCGACGAGGGCGCTGGGCCTGATGCCTCCGGTCGGAAAGCCGGTCGGTGGTCCGAACGAGGCTGCGTTTGCAACACCTGGCGCAAGCACTGCGAATCCGAAGGCAAGCGCAAGCAGCCCACGGCCCCGCGATCGGCTGACTCTCATACGTGGTCCTCCGTGTGTTGACGGCACAATCAAGGACGGGCGGCGGCGTCCTTTGGCTCACCGTAGAGAGACGGCGGGCTGGCCACCAGCCAGTCTTGGGTGGGTTTCCCTAGCCGTCCGGCGGGGTTCTTGGCGGCTCCGCTGGGTACTCTGGTTTTTGCGTACAGGAGAGGCAAGTTGAGGTTGTACGCCGCCTGGGTTTCGAATGTGTTTTGCGTAGCGTGCGACATCCGCCCGCGCCACTAGCGTTCGGGCGGCGTGCATCTCCGCGCCATCCGCATCCGCGGCTTCAAGTCCTTCCCCGAACCGGTCGAGGTCCGCCTCGAGCCGGGCGTCGCCGTGGTCGTCGGGCCGAACGGGTCAGGCAAGTCGAACGTCGCCGACGCGCTGCTCTGGGCGTCCGGCAGCCTGAGCCCGAACGAGCTTCGTGCGGAGAAGCCCGACGACGTGCTGTTCGCGGGCTCCGGCGGCCGGCAGGCGGCGCCGTACTGCCAGGTCGAGCTGGTGCTGGACAACGCGGACGACACGCTCGCCGACCTCCCGGCCGAGGTTTCCGTCATGCGGCGCCTGCACCGGGGCGGCGAGGGCCAGTACCTGATCAACGGCACGGCGGTTCGGCGCACCGATCTCGTGGAGCTGTTGGCAGACGTCGGTCTCGGCGGCGCCGCGGGCTCCGTCATCTCGCAGGGCAAGGTCGAGCAGATCCTCTCGTCGAAGCCCGAGGAGCGGCGCGCGCTCGTGGAGGAGGCGGCCGGGCTGGGGAAGTTCAAGCGCCGGCGGCACCGGGCGGAGCTGAAGCTCGCGCGGGTCGGGCAGGACGTCGCGCGGGCGCGAGACATCGAGGCGGAGGTCAAGAAGCGGCTCCGCCCGCTCGCGCTCCAGGCGAGTGCGGCGCAGCGGGCGGAGAAGCTCGGCGGAGAGATCGCCTCGCTCGAGGCGGCGGTCGCAAAGCTCGACCTCGCTGCGGTCGACGAACGGATCGGCGAGGCGTCGGAGCGGCGAGCAGCGGCTGACCACGCAAAGCGCCGGACGGAGTCCAAGCTCGAAGAGCTGCTCGCCGAGCGGCATCGCGCCGAGGAGGAGCTCGCCGACGCCGCCGGCAAGCGCGAGTCGGCGACCGCTGCGCTGTACCGGCTCAAGAGTGGGGGCGAGCGGCTGGAGCTGCGCCGCGAGAGCGCGGCGGCGCTCGTCGAGTCTCTCCGGCAGGCTGCGAGCCGACCCCGGCTTCCCACGGGCCCGTCGGCAGCCGACCAGCGCCGCCAGAAGCTCCGCGAGGAGGCCGGGCTCGCGCGCGAGCGGCTCGCGGCCCTCGAGCGGACGCTCGCCGAGCGCGAGGGCGTCCCTCCGGCGGCGCGCGCTCTCGCCGAAGCCGGGCACGTGCTCCTCTTGTCCAGGCTGGAGGTCGCTCCGGGGGATGAGCGTGCCGTCGTCGCAGCGCTCCGCGGCCGTGGCGCCGCCGTCGTCGCGCCCGACGAGGAGGCGGCACTCCGGCTCGTGGATGAGGCTCGCGCCCGGGGCCTCGGAAGCCTGAACGTGGTCGTGGACGAAGCGGTCGACGAGTTCGTGATCGTGGAGCGCGACGAGCTTCTCGCCCAGTCGAAGCTTGCAGTGACGCGGGAAGGCATCGGCTACGACCCGGCAACGAGGGAGCTGTGGTTCCTCGGCGAGGCTGCGGAGGCGGTCCTGCTGGAGCTCGAGGCCCGACGCCGGGCAGTGGCCGGCGAGGTCGCCGAGCTGGAGCGCGAGGCGCAGGCGGTCGTGGACGAGCCCAGTTCGTCGAAGGCGCTCGACGACGGTCGGTACCGCCCGCACATCGCCGCCGCCCGGCGGCTCGAGCGGGCGCTCGCGGCTGCCGGCACGGCGAGCGACCGGTGGGAGCCGACGCTCCGTGCGCGGGCCGACGCAGGCACGAGCAGGACCGCCGGGCTCGCCGACGAGTTGCGAAGGTTGGGTGGAGCAGAGGCCGAGATCCGCCGGGAGGCAGGCGAGGCGGCAGCCGCGTCCGGCGCGATCGACGTCGAGCTCGCACGTCTCCAGGCCGAGCGCGACGAGGCCCAGCGGCGGCTGGAGGCGGCGGGAGCCGAGCCGGCGGAGGGAGACGACCGCGAGGCGATCGCCGAGCGCCTCGAGCGCCTCGGACGCCGGAGAGAGGAGCTCGGACGCGTGAACCCGCTCGCGGCGGAGGAGTACGAGCGCGAGAAGGAATCCCTCGCCGAGCTGACCGCGCAGCGCGAGGACCTCGAGCGCAGCCTCGACGAGCTCGCCAAGCTGAGGGATGACCTCGACCGCACCGTCGAGCGCCGCTTCTCCGAGACCTTCGGCGCCGTCAGCGAGCATTTCGAGGAGGTGGCGGCGACGCTCTTCCCGGGCGGACACGGCCGGCTCCGGCTGACCGGGGAGAGCGAGGGCGACGACGAGGAGGCGGCCCCCGGGATCGAGGTGGAGCTTCGCCCGGCCGGCAAGCGGATCACACGCCTCTCACTGCTCTCGGGCGGCGAGAAGGCGCTCGGCGCGATCTCGTTCCTGTTCGCGCTGTTCCTCGCCCGCCCGTGCCCGTTCTACCTCCTGGACGAGGTCGAGGCGGCGCTCGACGATGCGAACATCGGCCGCTTCGTCGAGCTCCTGCGGCGGTTCTCGGACCGCGCCCAGTTCATCGTCATCACGCACCAGAAGAAGACGATGGAGGCCGCCGACGTCCTCTACGGCGTCACGATGGGCGGCGACGGCGTCTCGCAGGTCGTCTCGCGCCGCCTGCCGCGCGAGGCAAGCGCCGAAGCCGCGGCCTGAGGCTAGCCTCCCGCGATGGCCAGGAGCTGGGGCGAGTTTCTCGGCGACACCGAGACGCCGGACGAGACCGAGGCGGAGCAGGCCGGGTTCATGTCACGCCTGCGCGACTCTCTCGGCAAGAGCCGCCGGGCTCTCACCGAGCAGATCGCCGCTGCCGCGTTCGACCCGGCCGACAACGAAGCCTGGGAGCGGCTCGAGGAGGCGCTGATCGCCGCTGACGTCGGCGTTCCGACGACGGCCGAGCTAGTCCAACGGCTCGAGGCTCGTGGCGAGGTCGGCGAGCTGGGCGCCGCGCTCAGCGGGGAGGCCGCCGAGCTCCTGGGAGGGCCTCCACGGCTCGACCTGAGCGCCGAGCCGACGGTGATCCTCGTCGTTGGCGTCAACGGCACCGGGAAGACGACCACGATCGGCAAGCTGGCGCAGAAGCTTCGCGAGCACGACCACTCCGTCCTCCTGGCCGCCGCCGACACCTTTCGCGCTGCCGCCGAGGAGCAGCTGGAGATCTGGGCCGGGCGAGCGGGCGCCGACTTCGTGGGCTCGGAGCGCGGGGGAGACCCTGCCGCCGTCGCCTACGACGCGATCGAAGCCGCGACGGCACGCGGGCGCGACATCGTCATCGTCGACACCGCCGGCCGGCTGCACACGCAGACGAACCTGATGGAAGAGCTCGCGAAGGTCCGAAGGGTGATCGAGCGACGCCTACCGGGCGCGCCGCACGAGACGCTGCTCGTCGTCGACGCCACGACCGGCCAGAACGGGCTCCAACAGGCGCGCCTCTTCCGGGAGGCGGTTGACGTGACCGGTGTGGCCCTGACCAAGCTGGACGGCTCGGCGAAGGGCGGAGTCGCGCTCGCGATCGCCCACGAGCTCGGTCTCCCGGTCAAGCTCGTGGGCGTCGGGGAAGGGCTCGACGACCTCAGGCCGTTCGACGCCCGCGACTACGCGAACGCACTCTTGAGCTAACGCTCCACCCCGAACGCGATGTTGACGGTCGTGCGGTACATGCTGATCTTGTCGTTCTCGACGAGCGCGCTCATCGAGACGACGTCGGCGCCGGAGATCCCGCGCAGCGTCTTGGACGCCTCCTGAACGGCGGCGTCGGCCGCCTTGGCGAAGCTCTCCGGCGACTGGCCGATGATGGTGATGACCTTCGCGATCTCTGCCATGCGTTCTCCTCTCGGTTAGGGCTGGATCTGCTCGAGCTCGACGATGAAGTCGTGGAGCGGGTTGCTCGCGGTCACGTACATCTCCGCGACACGGAACTTGATCGGATGCGGAGCCTTCTTGCCTCTCAAGACCTCTCGCTTGTAACCGTCGAAGGCTTTTTCGGCCGCATCCGCAAAGCTCTCGGTGGACTTGCCCTCGTACCTCTTCTCGCGGTGCCCGGACATTCGTCCTCCTTCCTGGAGCAGGTGCAGGCCGCCGATCGCTCCGTTGTGCGGCCTATCTAAAGAAGACCCGGTAGTCGTGGAGCGGGTTCTTCCGGATCCTCTTCACCTCGACGTAGTCGATCACGCGCGTATCGCCGACCGGGACATCGTCACGCTCGAGCGCCGCATCGACCGCGTCCTTGAACTCGCGCCTGAAGCCGCGCTCGTAGTCCTCGGGACTGGTCTGGTCTGGATCTTCCATGTCCACCTCCTCGCAGTTGACGCGATCCTACGACGGAAGTGCGCTCGCGGCGAGGCGAGCGACCGCTGCAACATTGCCTTTGCGCTCGTACTCCGCGAGCGCGCGGCGCCGAGCGCCGCTGTCCGCCGCGACCTGCCAGATGGTGAGGAAGGCTCGGGCCTTGAGATCCGGGTAATCGGTTCGCTCGGCCAGCTGCACGGCCTCTCGTGCGAGTTCCGGCTCACGCCCGGCTTTTGCCCGGGCCAAACGCCACATCACCTGGGTCGCGATGTCCTCGTCAGCGGCGTGCTCACGGCTCAGTTCCGAGTAGCGGAGAGCTTCGCCGTCATCACCGACGGACGCGAGGGTGTCCGCAAGGAACGCAGCGATCGTGGACATCACGCTGGTGATGCCCATCGCTTGCAGCTCGTCGAAGGCCCACCGCATGATCGCGATCGCCTCTTGCGGTCGACCAGCGAGGACCTCGATGTCGGCGGCGACGATCGCCCGAGCCGCGATGCGGAGGCGCTGACCGAGCTTCTCGTGGAGGGCACGAGCGCTCGCCTGAAGTTGGCGAGCCTCCTCGAAATCGCCGCGCATTGCAGTGAGCCCTGCCATCGCGCTCGTGATCGAGGCACTCAACGACCTGTCGTCGGGCCTCTCGGCGATCAGCTGTTCACAGCGCGCAATCGCGTTGTCAACCGGCGTTGGCCCGTAGTAGAGCGCCTGAGCGAGCGGCGCCGCAAGCGCGGTGAACTCGCCCGCGTCGCCCGCCTTCCGGGCGTATTCGAGCGCGCGC
Organism: uncultured Actinomycetes bacterium; assembly: GCA_963782765.1. Classification (GTDB taxonomy): domain Bacteria; phylum Actinomycetota; class Thermoleophilia; order Gaiellales; family Gaiellaceae; genus JACDAN01. The sequence goes on along the minus strand of CAWALC010000002.1, from coordinate 603,066 downwards.
TCGAGGTTGTTCGCCCGCTCGCCCCAGCGGCATGCGTTCACATGGACCTCGCTCTTCAGCCACCAGGCCTTGGCGAGGCCGAGGTCGTCGTCGAGATCCTCGAGGAGCGGGATGATCTCGTCTGCGACGGTGACGATCTCCTCGACCGAGCCCTCGGGCTTGGTGAAGGTTCGGAAGAACTCGCGCTCGATCAACGTGCGGAGCTCGAGGCGCCGGTCACCCGCCGCCCGCGCCGACTCGAGCGCCTCGTCGAGGAACCGCTCGGCCCGCGTGAAGTCACCAGTGCGCATCAGCGCCGCAGCGAGAATCGGCAGGATCTCCCGTCGCTGTTCGTGGGAATCGGGCAGGAGCGCAGCGGCCCGAGTGCTGAGCGTGACCGCCGCAGGAAGGTCGCCCCGTGCGGCGGCTCGGCGTCCGGCCCGAGCGAGCCGCTCGCCGGCCCGAGTCGCCAGTTCCGCGTCGGTCGTTCCGAGCTCCTGCCCGTATCGAAACGCCTGCTCCAGGTGGTACCCGACGATCTCGTCCAGCTCGCCAGCCGCGTGCGCGAGCCAGTCGGCGTAACGCTCGTGGAGCCCGGCCCGGCTCTCCTTGGCAAGCGCGAGGTAGGCGGTGTCGCGGATCAGGATGTGCCGGAAGCGGAAGCCGTCGTCGCCCGGGATCAGCGTGCGGTCCGGCTCGATCAGGTCCCGCCGGACCAACGAGAGGAGCGTCGACGCGACCCACTCGTCACCAGAGAGGGAACCGACCGCCCCGGCGGTGAACTCCCTCCCGATCACCGCGGCGCGTTCCAGCACCGAGCGCTCCTCGGCAGGCAGCCGGTCGAGGCGGGCGGCGAGCAGCGCATGGATCGTGGGTGGGATCGCCGTCGCGCGCTCGCCCTCGATGGCAAGGGCGTGCATCTGCTCGACGAACAGCGGATTCCCTTCGGCGCCTGCGAGGATCCGATCCCGCTCCTCATCATCCACCTCGCCGCCGAGAACCTCGACGAGGCGCTCGGACTCGGCGCCTGAGAGCGGCTCCAGCGCGACCACGAGCGAGCTGGTCGCGTGCCAGGTCGGCCGGTGCTCGAGGAGCTCCGGCCGGGCGAGGCCCAGGACGAGAACCGGCGCGTCCGCCGTCCAGCCGACGAGGTACTCGAGGAGGTCGAGGAACGTCGGTTCGGCCCACTGGAGCTCGTCGATCCCGATGATGATCGGCCGCTCCCTCGCCAGGTGCTCGAGGAAGCGCCTCACCGCCCAGAACGTCTCCTCGCCGCCGGGCGGCGCCTCCTCTGAGCCGACGGCGCCCGCGAGCTTGTTTGCGATCCGGTCCGCGTCTTCCGCGCCCTCGAGGAACTGCGCGATCCCCTCCTGGGTCAGGCTCCCTGTCGCGGAGAGGACGATCCCGCGAAGCGGCCAGTACGTGATCCCCTCGCCGTACTCGAGACAGCGCCCGACGAGCGTCGTCGCACGGCCGCGGGTGGCCGAAAAGACCTCATTGCCGAGCCGGGACTTCCCGATGCCCGCCGGGCCGACGATCGTCGCCAGGCGGCACCGTCGTTCGCGGTCGGCCGCGTCCAGCTCGGTCTCGAGCGCCGCCAGCTCCTCCTCGCGCCCGACCATCGGTGTGTCGAGCCTCCGCGGGAAGGGAGGCGCGCCCTCGACAACGGCGAGCAGACGCCACGCACGAACCGGCTCCGCCTTCCCCTTCAGGTGGAGCGGCTCCATCGGCTCGACGAGCACCGCGTTGGAGACGAGCCGGTACGTCGAGTCGCCGAGCAGGATCTCGCCCGAGCGAGCCGCGGCCTCGAGCCGCTGCGTTGTCGCGACGGCGGCGCCCGTCGCGAAGGACTGTCGGTCGGTGGGGTCTCCGGCGACGACCTCCCCCGTGTTGACGCCCGTCCGGATCGCGAGCCGCACGCCGTGGGTCTGCTCGAGCTCCTGGTTGAGGGCCCCGAGCGCCGTACGCATGTCGATCGCTGCGCGGATCGCCCGCAGCGCGTCGTCGTCGTGCACGGCCGGGATGCCGAAGACGGCCATGACCGCGTCGCCGATGAACTTCTCCACGGTGCCGCCGTGGCGCTCGAGCTCGCGGCGCACGACGGTGTAGTAGCTCTCCATCACGCCCCGCAGCACCTCAGGGTCGAGCGCTTCCCCGAGCGGGGTGGAGTTCGCGATGTCTGAGAAGACGACGGTGACCGTCTTCCGGGCGGCCATGGAGCGATAGTAGGCCGCGAGGCTCGTATCTACACTGTTCCGCCCATGTTCGACACGCTCGGTGACAAGCTGAACGCAGCCCTCGGCCCGCTCCGGAGCCGGGGAAAGCTCGACGAAGAGGTGATCACGCGCGCGATGCGCGAGATCCGGCTTGCGCTGCTCGAGGCCGACGTCAACTTCCGCGTCGTCAAGGACTTCGTCGCCCGTGTGAAGGCTCGCGCGCTCGGTCAGGACGTTGCTCGCAGCCTGACGCCCGGCCAGCAGGTCGTGAAGATCGTCCACGAGGAGCTCGCGTCGCTGATGGGCACCGGCGACTCCAAGCTCGTCTTCGCCGGCAAGGGGCCGACGGTGATCCTGCTCGCCGGCCTCCAGGGGTCGGGCAAGACGACCGCCGCCGCCAAGCTGGCGCTGCTGCTCCGCAAGGAAGACCGCTCTCCGGCGCTCGTCGCCGCCGACCTCCAGCGCCCGGCCGCCGTCGACCAGCTCCAGCAGCTAGGCCGGCAGATCCAGATCCCGGTCTTCACCGGCACGGATCCGGTCGAGGCCGCAAAGGTGGGGATTCAGCAGGCGAGCGCGCAGGGCCGCGACGTCGTGATCGTCGACACGGCCGGCCGCCTCCAGATCGACGAAGACCTGATGGCCGAGCTCGGCAGGATCCGGGACGCCGTCAAGCCGACGAACGTCCTGCTCGTCCTCGACGCCATGACCGGGCAGGAGGCCGTCTCCGTCGCCGAGGCGTTCCAGGAACGGGTCGCGTTCGACGGCGTCGTCCTCACGAAGCTCGACGGGGACGCGCGCGGCGGCGCGGCGCTCTCCGTCAACGCCGTGACCGGCAAGCCGGTGAAGTTCGCCTCGGTCGGCGAGAAGCTCGACCAGCTCGAGTACTTCTACCCCGACCGCATGGCCTCGCGGATCCTCGGGATGGGCGACGTCCTGACGCTGATCGAGAAGGCCGAGGAGGCCGCGTCCGAAGAGGACCAGGCTGCGATGGAGGCCCGCATGCGCGCCGGCGAGTTCAGCTTCGACGACTTCCTCACCAGCTACCGCATGCTGCGGAAGATGGGCCCGCTCAAGGGAGTCCTCGGCATGATCCCGGGCCTCGGGAACCAGCTGAAGGGGCTCGACGTCGACGAGGGCGAGCTCTCTCGCGTGGAGGCGATCGTCCTCTCGATGACGCCGCAGGAGCGCCGGATGCCGCACCTGATCGACGGGTCGAGGCGCAAGCGGATCGCGGCCGGCAGCGGCACCGACATCCAGCAGGTCAACAAGCTGCTCTCCGCGCGAAAGCAGATGCAGAAGATGATGAAGCAGATGGGGAAGGGCAAGATGCCCGGGCTCCCACCGGAACTGATGAAGGCACAACGGAGGTGAAATGGCAGTTCGCATGAGATTGACGCGGGTCGGGTCGAAGAAGAACCCGATCTACCGCGTGGTCGTCGCCGACTCGCGCTCGCCGCGGGACGGCAAGTTCATCGAGATCGTCGGCCGCTACAACCCGCAGACCGACCCGTCGACGATCGAGCTCGACGAGGAGAAGGTGCGAGAGTGGCTCGGCAAGGGAGCACAGCCCTCGGGCACCGTCTCGCGCCTGCTCAAGATCAAGAACATTGGCTGAGCTGCTCGCGTACCTTGCGAGGCAGCTCGTGGACGAGCCCGACGCGGTCCGCGTGGAAGAGGTCGAGAGCGACGACGCGCTCGTCCTCCGTCTCCACGTCGCCAAGGACGACGTCGGCAAGGTGATCGGCCGCCAGGGACGGATCGCGCGGGCGCTGCGGGCGATCGTCCGTGCCGGCGGCGCGCGTCAGCGCCGGCGGCTGGTTCTCGAGATCGCTGACTGACCAGTTCGTCACCGTCGGGCGGGTCGGCAAGCCGCACGGCCTGGACGGCTCGTTCGTCGTCGAGCACGCGAGCGAGGACCCCGAGCGCTTCGAGCCGGGCGCCGTCCTTCGCGCGGGCGGCGAGGAAGTCCGGGTCGAGGAGCGCAAGCGGCCGGGCGGGCGCCTCGTGATCCGCCTCGACAAGCCGGTTCCGCGGGGGACGCCGCTCGAGGTCCCGCTCGAGGCGCTGGCTCATCCGGAGCCGGGCGAGTACTACGTCTTCCAGCTCGTCGGCCTCGAGGTCGAGGAGGAAGGCGGGCGCAGGCTCGGCGTCGTCACCGACGTCGTGCCGGGCCCGGCGAACGACGCGCTGGAGCTCGACACGGCTATCCTGCTCCCGCTCGTCGAGGCCTGTGTCCGACAGGTCGACCTCGACGGGCGGCGAATCCTGGTGGCACCCGGTTTCGCGCCGGAGAACTAACCTGCCGAAACCCTGCGCCTCGACGTCTTCACGCTCGTTCCTCATGTCTTCGCTGCCGTCTCCGAACAACGTCCCGTCGCCTCCGTCCTCGGCGGGGAGCTCGACCTGCGCCTCTTCAACTACCGCGACTGGGCCCCCGGCGGCGAGGTCGACGATGCGCCGTACGGCGGCGGGGCAGGAATGGTCCTCCGGGTCGACGTCGTCGCGGCGGCGCTCGAGGGCGTCTACGGCGGGATACCGGAGCACCGGGTGGTCGCGCTGACGCCGCAGGGACGCCAGCTCGACCAGGCGGTCGTCGACGAGCTCGCCGGGGAGGACCACCTGACGCTGCTCTCGTCCCGGTTCGAGGGCTTCGACGAGCGGATCCTGCTGCACCTCGCGAGCGACGCGATCTCGATCGGGCCGTACGTGCTTTCCGGCGGCGAGCTGCCCGCAATGGTCGTGGCCGACGCGGTGGCGAGGCGTTTGCCGGGCGCGCTCGGCGAGGGATCCGGCTCGGAGGAGAGCTTCTCGCCCGAGCTCGAGGGCGGGCTCGAGTACCCGCACTACACGCGGCCGGCGGAGTTCCGCGGCTGGACGGTGCCCGACGTTCTCCTCTCGGGCGACCACGGCCGGATCGCCGACTGGCGGCAGGAGCAGAGCCGAGCCCGGACAGCGGATCGAGCATGAGAAACCCGGTCGACCGTCTCACGCACCGCCTGCCGCGGCCCTGGAGGGTCGCGATCGACTGGGTGGTCACGATCGTCGGCGCCGTCGCGATCGTGCTCGCGATCAAGCAGTGGGTCGTGAACCCGTACCGGATCCCGTCCTCCTCGATGGAGCCCACGCTTCACTGCGCCGGCTCGGGCCTCGGCTGCACCTCGCGCTTCTCCGACCGGGTGCTCGCGAACCGTTTCATCTACCACTTCACGGATCCCGAGCGGGGCGACATCGTCGTCTTCACGACGCCGCAGCGAGCGCGCAAGGATTGCGGCGCGGGCGGCACGTTCGTCAAGCGGATCGTGGGGCTGCCCGGCGAGACCTGGGAGATGCGCAACGGCTTCGTCTACATCAACAACAGGCGGCTGAACGAGCCGTACGTGAAGGAGGACCGGCGCGACGTCGACACGAGGCCGCCGGAGAAGATCCCGCCGGATCAGTACTTCGTGATGGGCGACAACCGGGCCCAGTCGTGCGATTCGCGCGTGTGGGGGCCGCTGGCGCGGGACAACCTGATCGGCAAGGTCTTCGCGATCTATTTCCCGCCGAGAAGAATCGGCTTGCGCTAGAGCGGGTTCCGTATGAGGAATCCGGTGGATCGGCTGACCGGACGGCTTCCTCGGCCGTGGCGGGTCGCGATCGACTGGGTCGTGACGATCGTCGGCGCTGTCGCGATCGTCCTGGCGATCAAGCAGTGGGTGGTCAACCCGTACCGGATCCCGACGGCGTCGATGGAGCCGACGCTGCTCTGCGCCGGCGTCGAGGCGGGCTGCACGGCGCGGATCTCCGACCGCGTGCTCGCGAACCGGTTCATCTACCACTTCAAGGATCCCGAGCGGGGTGAGATCGTCGTCTTCGAGACGCCGGAGCAAGCGCGGCGGGAATGCAACGCCGGAGGGACGTTCGTCAAGCGCATCGTCGCGTTGGCGGGCGAGACGTGGGAGCTGCGGGACGGCTTCGTCTTCATCAACGGCCGGCGGCTCGAGGAGCCGTACGTCGAGCCTGACCGTCGTGGTTCGGACAGGGAACCGCCGCGACGGATTCCCGAGGGCCACTTCTTCGTCATGGGCGACAACCGTGTGTCCTCGTGCGACTCTCGCCAGTGGGGGCCGCTGCCGCGAGACAACCTGATCGGCAAGGTGTTCGCCGTCTATTTCCCGCCGAACAGAATCGCCTTGCGCTAGCATCCCGCGGTCGGGCCGCCGCCCGACCCTTTGCCATGGCGAACCCCATCGAGACACTCGAGCGCAAACAGCTGCGCGCCGACCGGCCGGAGTTCAAGGCCGGGGACACAGTCCGTGTCCACTTCCAGGTGATCGAGGGACAGCGCCGCCGGATCCAGGTCTTCGAGGGCATCGTCCTGAAGCGACAGGGCTCCGGCTCCCGGGAGACGTTCACGGTGCGCAAGCAGTCGTTCGGCGTCGGCGTCGAGCGAACCTTCCCGCTCCACTCGCCGAAGATCGAGCGGATCGAAGTCATGGCGATCGGCGACGTGAACCGCGCGAAGCTCTACTACTTGCGCGGGAAAGTGGGCAAGAAGGCGCGCGTCCGCGAGCGCCGTGATGGGGTGCGGCTATCCTCGGCCGGTGCCGCACCGGTACCCGCCGAGCAGCCTCCCGTCGAAGATTCCGAGCCGGAAGAGAGCTCGGAGCCCGAGGTCGACGAGCAGCTCGCCGACGAGCCCGTCGCCGAGCAGCCCGAGCCGGAAACCGAAAAGGGGTAGGCGACTCCTCGAGTTCGACCGTCGCTTCGGGCGGCGGTTCGTCGCGGGCGTGGACGAGGCCGGCCGTGGGTCGCTGGCCGGGCCGCTGGTCGTCGCCGGCGTCCTGTTCGACTACGAGTTCCTGCGCGACCACCGCTGCCGCCCGCTGGCGGGGCTGAACGACTCGAAGCAGCTGACCGCGGAGGAGCGCGAAGAGGTCTTCCACGGCGTCGTCGGCTGCGCGAAGTCGTTCACGGTGCGGGTCGTGTCGTCGTCCGAGATCGACCGGAGCGGGCTGCATCGCTCGAACCTCGAGGGGATGCGCTCGTGCCTGCGGGAGCTGGCGCCTCCGGCGGAGGCGTGCCTGGTGGATGGGTTCCGCCTGGGGCCTGCGGCGCCTGCGCATACGGCGGTCGTGGACGGGGACGAGCGTTCGGCGGCGATCGCGGCGGCGTCGATCATCGCCAAGGTTGTGCGCGATCGCGCGATGCGTCGGATGGACGCGCTGTTCCCCGCCTATGGGTTCTCGTCCCACGTCGGCTACATCACGCCGCGGCACTCGGCCGTCGTGCGGGAGCGGGGGCCGTCGGAGATCCACCGGCGGTCGTTCCAGGCGCTGTGTTATCTCTCGCCGGAGGAGCTGGCCGCAAGGCTCGAGGAGGAATGAACCGGACGGGCGCGCAGGCCGAGCGCCGGGCGCGCCTCTTCTATCTGCTTCGCGGCTACCGGGTGCTGGAGCGAAACTCGCGGCCGGGCCGGGTAGAGGTCGATCTCGTTCTGCGCCGCGGGCGGCAGCTGGTCTTCTGCGAGGTGAAGGCGAAGCTGGGCTCGGGGTTCGGCGACCCCGGCGAGATGGTCGGGTGGGAGAAGCAGGAGCGCCTGCGCCGAGCGGCGGAGGCGTGGCTGGCGGCTTCATCCCGAGGCGGCGGAGTGGGAGGTGCGGTTCGACGTCGTCGAGGTGACGCCGCGCGGCGTGCGGCGCGTGGCGAACGCGTTCTAGGACTCGTCCGCCGTCCGGCGAAGGAGGTTCTTCGTGGCCCCGACGCAGGACGCGCTCTACGCCGAGATCGACCTCGAGCTCTCCTGGTCGGAGCGCGAACTGCCGGAGCGCGAGCGGACGAAGCACGTTCACCGGCTCCACCCGTACCTCGGAAAGTTCATCCCGCAGCTCGTCGAGGCGCTGCTGGGGCGGTACGTCCCGGCCCGGGGGCGCGTGCTCGATCCGTTCGCCGGTTCGGGGACGACGCTCGTCCAGTCGCTCGAGAGCGGGCGGGATGCGGTCGGGGTCGACATCGCGGCGTTCAACTGCCTGCTCATGGGCGTCAAGACGCGGCGCTACGACCTCTTTGCGCTCGAGTCCGAGCTTCGCGACGTGGTTCGGCGGGTGGAGGCGTTCGACGGCGATGGGCCGGCGGCGACGGGCTACGCCGCCGAGTGGTATGCGCCACGGGCGGCCTCGGAGCTCCTCGCCTTCCGCGACCTCGTCGGCGAGTACGAGCACGGCGACGTCCTTCGCGTCATCCTCGCCCGCGCCGCCCGGTCCGCGCGCCGCACGACGCATTTCGACCTCGACTTCCCGCGCACCCCGCAGGTCGAGCCGTACTGGTGCCACAAGCACAAGCGGATCTGCCGGCCGGTCGAGCGCGCGGAGCACTTCCTGCGGCGGTACACGCTCGACACGCTGGCGCGGATCAAGGAGTTCTCGCGCGTGCGCGCGCGTGGACGCGGGGCGGAGGTGCTGCACGGGGACGCACGGGAGGTGGGTTTCGGCGGCCGGTTCGACGCGGTGGTGACGTCGCCGCCGTACCCGGGTCTGATCGACTACCACGAGCAACATCGGTACGCCTACGAGCTGCTGGGACTCGAGGACCGGCGTGCGGTCGAGCTCGGCGCCGCCGTTCGTGGGACGAGCTCGGCGGCGCTTGCGGAGTACGTCGAGGGAATCGCATCGGTGCTTGCGCACGCGAGGAAGTCCCTGCGCGGTCGCGCACCGGTTGTCATCGTCGTGCACGACCGGCGCGAGCTCTATCCGCAGATCCTCGATCGGGCGGGCCTGCGGCTCGAGGAACGTCTTCGCCGTCACGTGAACCGCCGGACGGGCCGGCGGGCCGGAGAGTTCTTCGAGGACATTCTGATCGCGCGGTAGCGCCGGCTTCGGCAGCTCGCGCGAGCGTGCTGACACGGGTAGCACGCGCTCGCGCGCTACCCGTGTCGTGAAACGCACTATGGACGGGTGAGGAAGCCTTCGTAGCGCGCGTACCACGGGCGACCGAGGCCCGCATGGCCACCCCGGCCTTTCCCGACGATCCCGGCGTACTGACCGGTCCCGCGCACGACCTTCCAGGTGCTGATGCCGATGTGGTCGTTGTTTCCGACCTCGACCCACTCGTTCCGGTCGCGAATCGTGAGGGTTCCTCGCTTCCCGGTAAATGTCGTCACGGCGCCGTTGTAGATCGTGACTTTCTGTCCGTCGCGCATCACGTCGCGTCCGGCGATGCTCGTCCAGTTGCTGCTGATGGTGCCGGTGTCGGGCTCGAGGGGTCCGGCCCGTAGCGGCAGAAGTACAAAGGTCTTCTGTGGGTAGATCTTCATGTTGATCACCACCCGCTGTTTCGCTGCTTCAGGGCCGGCCGCCGCAACAGACGTCAACATGATCGCCGCGCCGAGCGCAACGAGTATGGCCTGTATCGCTTTCATGCCTACCTCCGTGGGGGGAAACTCGATGTCGCCATGGAGGGTCGGTCGGCGGTCTTGCAGCCGGCTCGCAGAAAGCTCGAATTCGTCTGCTTTCCAGGAACTGTGAAGCGTGGTTAGCTAGACGACACGGGCGAGTCAGAACCTCTTCGGTTTCGCATTCTCGGCGAGCTCGAAGCCGAGGTCGGCGAACGCGCGCTCGAGCTCGGCGGGGGCAAGCAGCGGGCTGTTCTCGCAGCCCTGCTTCTCCGCAGGGGCGAGCTCGTACCCGTCGAGCGCCTGATCGATGAGGTCTGGGGGGATGATCCCCCGGCTTCCGCAGCGCACAGCCTGGAGTCATACGTGTCCCGGCTCCGCCGGGCTCTCTCCCCGTTCGGGGTTGCCGTCGAGCGATTGGGGGGCGGCTACCGGATCGACCTCGGTGGGGCCGTTCTCGACTCGCAGGTCTTCGAAGACCTCGTAGACCAAGCAGCCCAGGCGCTGGCCGCCGGTGACCATCCGCGTGCCGCGTCCATCGCGAAGGAGGCACTCGGCCTCTGGCACGGCCCTGTTCTCGCGGACGTGATGCTGCACCTGGAGAGTCGTGCGGAGGCGGAGCGTCTAGGCGAGCTTCGCTCACGGGCGTTCGAGATCCGGGTCGACGCGGATCTCGCTCTTGGCCGCGATGGGGAGCTCGTGGGAGAGCTGCGGCGGCTGGTCGAGGAAACGCCGTATCGCGAGCGCCTCGTCGCGCAGCTCATGGTCGCGCTGTATCGATCGGGTCGCCACGTAGAGGCACTCGAGGTCTACGAGCGGACGCGGCGCGACCTCGAAGACGAGCTCGGCCTCCGGCCGGGCGAGGAACTTCAGCGGCTCGCGGGGCAGATCGTCCGCCAGGAGCCTCACCTTCGGACGCCGGCGCAGCCGGTGCAGGCCCGCAACGGTCAGCGGACGAAGTTGATGAGAGCTCGGAGACTGTCCGCGATTGTCCTCGCGGGGACACTGGCTGTCGCCGCGACGGCGATGGCTATCCGCCAGTTCGTCCTGACCGATGCAGGGCTGCCGGGCTCCGGGGGCTCGACTCGCGTCGCCCTGATCCGAATGTGGGAACCAGGCAGCCTCAGCAGCCGCGAGGAAGCAGGTTGGAGGCCGTTCGTACGCGGGCTTCTGGATGCCGAGCGCAGGCACGAGCTCGAGACCGAGATCGTCGACCTGTTCCCGCGCCGCCCACCGTTGGGCGGCTTCGCGCCAGGTTCGCAAGAAGATGTCGAGCGGCTGTCTGCGCGGCTCCGGTCCGGGGAGTTCGATCTCGTGCTCTGGCCTCTTGGGCTCACGGGGCCGCGGTTCTTCGACGTCGTCCCGCAGCACCCCGACACTCATTTCGTCTTCCTCGACTATTGCTGTGCGAAGGGGGCCGAACTCGGGGGCGCTCCCAATGCAACTGCGCTGAAGCTACGCGCCGGCGGCGCCGCCCATCTTGCTGGCTACCTAAGCGGCCTCATGGAGGCCCGGCGAACACTGTCCAAGGGTCGTCGACGCGTTGTCTCGATCATCAGCGGAGAGCCGTACTTCCCACAGCAGCAGGCATTGGTTCAGGGGTTCTCAACGGGGGTGCAGCGCGCCCTTCCAGGCGTGGAGATTCGCAGCGCCTACTCATTCGACTACGACAACCAGGCGACCTGCGAGAGGATCGCGAACCGGCAGATCGACGCCGGCTCAGGTGTCGTCTTCGCCGCAGCAGGCGATTGCGCTCTTGGCGCGCTCACGGCCGCCGGCATTCGCGGCGTGTGGGGCGTCGCGAGCGGCGGCGAGGATCGCTCAAACCTCGGCCCGCACATTCTCGCGACTACGTCCAACGCCTACGATCGGCTCGCCGAGTCGGCTGTGGGCTGGTACCTGGAAGGACGGCTGCCGCCGGGCGGGGACGTCGAGCTCGGACTCGTCGACGACGCCGTCGCGCTCGTCGGTATCCACCCCGATGTGCCCCCCATGATCCGGGGCAAGGTTGCGCGAGAAGCTGCGCGGCTTCGGGCGCAGGAGGTGCGGCAGATTCCCGAGTGACGTCGACCTGAGCACCAGACGGAACCCGCTTCGAGAGACGCTCGTGAGGACGTCCTGATCGCGCGTTAGCGCCCTTTCGGCGCAAAGCTGGCGCAGACACGTACGACATTGACCCGTACCGTCGGTGGGTGTGCTCGGACGGACGGTCACCCATGCTCTCGTAGGGCTGGAGGCCCGCAAGGTGGAGGTCGAGGCGCACCTCCAGAACGGGGTTCCGGGGCTCGCGATCGTGGGCCTGGCCGACCGGGCGTGCCAGGAGGCGAAGCATCGAGTCCGGAGCGGGATCGCGTCCGCCGAGCTCGAGTGGCCACAGCGCAGAATCACGGTCAACCTCGCGCCCGCGGCGCTGCGGAAGGAGGGATCGGGATTCGATCTCCCGATCGCGCTCGCGATCCTGGCGGCGTCGCGACAGTTCCCGGCAGACCGCCTGGCTGGGCATGCGGCGATCGGCGAGCTGGCGCTCGACGGGCGGCTGCGGCCTGTGGCCGGCGTGCTCGCGGCCGCCGAGGGTGCGCGTGGGGCCGGGCTCGGGCGTCTGGTCTGTGCAGCCGAGTCGGCGGCGGAGGCGGCCCTGGCCGGCGTCGAGCCGATTCCCGCCCAGCATCTGGCCGAGGTCGTGGGGTACCTTCGCGGCGAGCACGAGCCGTCGCCGGTTGAGTCAGCGTCCAACGGTCACGTGGGACCCGACGTGCCGGACCTGGCGGACGTGCGGGGTCAGGAGCGAGCGCGTAGAGCCCTCGAGCTGGCTGCGGCCGGCGGCCACAATCTCCTCCTCGCGGGGCCGCCGGGAATCGGCAAGTCGATGCTGGCGCGGCGCCTTCCCGGGGTGCTGCCGGCGATGACGAGGGACGAAGCGCTCGAGGTCACGCGTATCCACTCCGTCGTCGGGCTGCTGTCGCAGGAGCGGCCGCTCGTGGACCGGAGACCGTTCCGGTCGCCGCACCACAGCGCCTCGGTGGCGGCGATCGTCGGTGGTGGCCCGGGCCCGAGGCCGGGTGAGGCCACGCTCGCGCATCGAGGCGTGCTCTTCCTGGACGAGCTCCCCGAGTTCCAGCGACCGGTTCTCGAGGCCCTGCGCCAGCCGCTCGAGGACGGCGAGATCGCGGTTGCTCGAGTCGGCGGGAGGGCGGTCTTCCCGGCGCGATTTCAACTCGTCGCTTCTATGAACATGTGTCCGTGCGGCGGGCGCGGCGACGCGGGTGCGGACTGCCAGTGCTCGGCTCAACGACTGGCGGCGTTTCGGGAGAAGCTCTCGCGTGCGCTGCTCGATCGCTTCGATCTCGTGGTCGCGCTGCCCCGTCCTCGCGCGGCGGAGCTGGGCGGGACGGCGGGCGAGGCCTCGAGTGCGGTCGCCGGTCGAGTGGCTGCGGCTCGCCGACGACTCGCGGGTCGTCCGCTCGAGCGCACGGATCCGGCGACGGCGCTGCTCGACCGGGCGGTCGAGCGGCTGCCGCTCTCGGGCCGCGGGCGGGCTCGAGTGGCGCGCGTCGCACGGACGGTTGCCGCCCTCGCCGACGCGGAGGCAGTCGAGGAGGAGCACGTGGCCGAGGCGCTCGCCTACCGCTCGCCGCGGGAGCTGGTGCAGTGAAGCTCGCGCGCTCCGACGCGCGCTTTCCCCCGCGGTTGAAGGCGATTTTCGATCCGCCCCCGTCGCTCCATCTGCGCGGCTCGGGTGAGCCGGAGCTGCTCGGGCGGAGAGCGGTCGGCGTCGTGGGGGCGCGATCGTGCTCGCCGTACGGCGCCCAGGTCGCGCGGATGCTCGGCCGTGAGCTCGCGGCTGCCGGCCTCGTCGTCGTCAGCGGGCTTGCGCGAGGGATCGACGGCGAGGCACATCGTGGCGCCCTCGAGAGCGGCGGGCCGACAGTCGGCGTGCTGGGGTGCGGCATCGACCGCGACTACCCGGCGGTGAACGCGTCGCTCTCACGACGGATGGAAGACGGCGGTCTCGTCATCTCGGAGTACGAAGCCGGGGTGGAACCGGCGCCGTGGAGGTTCCCGGCGAGGAATCGGATCATCGCGGGGCTCTGCGAGGCGGTTGTGGTCGTGGAGGCGAGGGAGCGGAGCGGCGCGCTGATCACGGCCGACTTCGCACTCGAGGAGGGCAGAGAGGTCTTCGCTGTGCCCGGTGAGATCACGAGCGCGCTCTCGGTCGGATCGAACGCGCTCCTGCGGCTCGGCGCCACGCCGCTCACCGGATCGGGAGACGTGCTCGAAGCGCTCGGCATCGAGCGCGCTGCGGCGGCGGAGGAGGATCCGGATGTCTCCGAGGCCGCCAGGCGCTTGCTGGTGCTGGTTCGCGACACGCCGTCTGCCGCGGACGAGCTGGTCGCCAAGGCCTCGCTGGAGGCCGGCGCGGTCAGCGTCGCACTGACGGAGCTGGAGCTCGCCGGCCTGGTCGCCGCAGCCGACGGTGTGTACAGGGCGGTTCGATGACGGTGTCTACGATCGCCCGGTGGACACGCCGTACTGGCTGGACGAGCCCGTTGAGCCCCTGGCCGGCAAGCGCCACGACGGTTCTGTCGACGTCGCGATCGTCGGTGGGGGCGTCACGGGTTGCTCCTGCGCGCTCACGCTGGCTGAGGCTGGCATGCGTGTTCGGCTGTACGAGGCGCGCACGATCGCCTCCGGCGCCAGCGGGCGGAACGGCGGTTTTGCTCTCCGCGGCGGCGCCATGCGCTACGACGCCGCACGGGCGACGTTCGGACCAGAGCGCGCAACAGCGTTCTGGCGACTGACCGAGCGCGCGCTCGATCGGATGGCCGAGCTCGCCGGCGACGCGTTTCGGCGCGTCGGCAGCCTCCGGCTGGCCGCAGACGAAAAAGAGAGAGACGAGCTGCGAGCGGAGCACGACGCGTTGCTCGCGGACGGCTTCGCGGCGGAATGGATCGACGAGCTGCCCGAGCGGCTCTCCGGCACCTACCTGGCCGCGATCCTCCAGCCGGACGACGGAGCGCTCCAACCCGGGCGCTGGGTCCGGCGCCTGGCTTCCCGGGCCGTCGAGGCCGGAGCGGAGATCCGTGAGGGCGCACGCGTCGCGTCCCTGGACGAGCTCGACGCCGAGCACGTGGTGATCGCCTCGGACGGCTACCCGAGTGGCCTTGTCCCGGAGCTCGACCACGTCGTGCAGCCCACGCGCGGGCAGGTCGTCGCCACCGAGCCGCTGCGCGAGCTCCTGTACGAGCGACCGCACTACGCGCGGCGGGGGTTCGATTACTGGCAGCAGCTGCCGGACGGCCGGCTCGTCGTCGGCGGTCGGCGTGACGTCACGCTCGAAGCCGAGTTCACGGCGGAGGAGGTGACGACCGAGCCCGTCCAGGCTGCACTCGAGTCGTTCCTCCGAGACCTCGTCGGGTACCTGCCCGTGATCACCCACCGCTGGTCCGGGATCTTCGGGACCTCGCCCGACGACCGTCCGCTCGTGGGTCCGGTTCCCGGGCGCGACCGCGTGTGGGTCGCCCGTGGCTACTCGGGACACGGAAACGTGCTCGGGCTCGCATCCGGCGAGCTCGTCGCGAAAGCGATTCTCGGCCGGCGCGAGCCCGAGCTCGAGCTGTTCGATCCTGGGCGGCTGCTCTAGCCCTGGTCCGGCGTCGGAGCGTTCTCGTCGTTTTGCCAGAACGAGAACTCGTTGCCCTCGGTGTCCTTGGCATGGGCGAACCAGCCCATCCCGGGCACAGGCTGCTTGTCCTCCACCGACCCACCGAGCTGCGAGGCCTTCTCCCGCGCGGCGTCGATGTCCTCGGTTGCGAAGTACACGCGAAGGCCGTCCTGGCCCTCCTGGCGAGGCATCAACCCGCCGCCGCTCTGCTGGTCCTCGTTGGCGAACATGTGGTACTCGACGGGGCCGTCGTAGCTCTGGAACTGGACGCCGAACAGGCCCGACCAGAACTCCTTCGCGCGACCGGTGTCGTCAGCGGGAATCTCGAAATGCACGACCTTGCTCATCCGCACTCCCCTCTCGACCCCTCAGCCGATATCGGTTTCTTGGACGTCCGCAAAGCTACCCTCGTCAGCGTCCGGCCGGGAGCGGTTCACCACCTCAATACCGATCGCCCGCTGGTTGACGTGGGGAGGAACGCCTGTTTGGCTGACCGGAGAGGTCGCAAAGCGCGGGAGGTGTTCATGACCGACGAAGCCAGGCTCGAGGTTCTCCGCGAGGTCACACATGCGTTCAACGAGCACGACCTCGACTCGATCATGGCGCACTTCGCAGAGGACTGTGTCTTCGAATCGCCGAGAGGCCCGGACCAGTGGGGACGTCGCTTCGTCGGCAAGGAAGAAGTCGCCCGCGGCCTCGCTGCCCGCTTCGAGGGAATCCCGGACGTTCACTACGGCGGCGACGAGCATTTCGCCTGCGGCAACCGCGGCTCGTCGGAATGGACGATCAGCGGCACGACGGTCGAGGGCGAGAGCATCGAAGTACGCGGCTGCGATCTCTGGACCTTCGACGAGGATGGAAAGATCGTCCGCAAGGACTCGTACTGGAAGATTCGGGAGTCGTCCTAGAGGTCGATCTTCGGCACGGCGAGTTCGTCTACGCGCTCCATCACCGCCAGTGCGATCGCGAGGTCCTGGATCGCCAGGCCGGTCGAGTCAAGAATCGTGATGTCTTCATTGGACTGGCGGCCCGGCGTCGTACCGGCAAGAACGTCGCCGAGTTGGGTCACGTCGTCCTGGATGATCGCGCCGGCCTCGACCGCGTGCGCGAGGTCGCCGTTATGGCTCGCCTGTTCCCAGTCGTCGCAGAAGATCCGCGACTCGGGCCAGCTCGCCGACTGCGATCTCGGACTTGCCCGGCCCGTCCGCGCCCATCAGGCTCGCGTGCTGCCCCGGCCGGAGACTCCCATCCGGAAAGACGACTTCGTGGCCGGGGGTCACCGTCGCGACGAGATCAGCGCCCAGTGCCTCGGCCGCGCTCGCCGCCACCCGGCCGCCAACCTCCTCGGCGGTCGCCCGCGCCCGCCCGTAGTCCACGTCCCAGACGATCACGTCTCGGCCACGGGCGACGAAGGTCCGAGCGACCGCCCTCCCGTTCACGCCGGCGCCGATCACCGCGGCAGGCCCCGCATCCGGCCGCCCCAGCGTCTCGGCCGCGAGCACCGCGGCCGCGCCGGTCCGCAGCGCCGTGACCGCGCCCGCGTCCAGCACGGCGACCGGCATGCCGTTCGATGTCTCCGACAGCAAGACGAGCCCTGAAACCGTCGGGAGCCCCACGGCGGGATTGCCCGGAAACGACGTGACCCACTTCAAAAGCGCGTGACCGCCGCCGAGCGCCGGCATCGCGCGAAAGTCGCCGGCCGGATACGCAGGGACGTAGACCTTCGGCGGCATCGACCACTCGCCTCGCGCATACGCCACAAAAGCGTCCCGGACGACCTCGACCGCCCGCGCGGGAGGCACCGCGGCCTCGACCACCGCCGCGCCGAACACAGGAACCGGCGTCAAACGGCCTTCAGGGACGTGACGAGCTTCTCCAGCGCCACCTTCGCGTCGTCGAAGAGCATCACGGTCTTCGGGTCGTAGAAGAGCGGGTTGTCCACGCCGGCGAACCCCGGTGAGAGGCTGCGCTTGATCACGACGACGTTGTGCGCGCGGTCGACGTCGAGGATCGGCATCCCGTAGATGGGATTCCCCGGCGAGTTCCTCGCTGCCGGGTTGACGACGTCGTTCGCGCCGACGACGACGACGACGTCCGTCTGCGGGAAACTCGGGGTTGATCTCGTCCATCTCGAAGAGCTCGTCGTAGGGCACATTGGCCTCCGCGAGGAGGACGTTCATGTGCCCCGGCATGCGCCCGGCGACCGGGTGGATCGCGTAGCGGACGTCGACGCCCTTCTCCTCGAGCAGGTCTCCGAGATTGCGGACGTCGTGTTGCGCCTGCGCCACGGCGAGCCCGTAGCCCGGGACGAAGACGACGCGTCGCGCGTACGCGAGCATGTAGGCGATGTCGTCGGCGGAGGCGGTCCGCACCGACCCGTCGCCGTCGACGGCCGCCACCGCGGCCCCCGCACCCGCCGGCGCCGCGCCGAACGCTCCGAACAGCGTCAGCCGCAGCGGCCGTCCCATCGCCTTGCCCATGAGGATCGTCAGCAGCGTTCCCGAGGCGCCGACCAGCGTCCCGCCGATGATCAGCGCCGTGTTGTCGAGCACGAACCCCGTCGACGCGGCGGCCAACCCGGTGAACGCGTTCAGCAGCGAGATCACGACCGGCATGTCCGCGCCGCCGATCGGCAGCACGAACAGGAAGCCGAAGATCAGCGCGCCGATCATCACCAGGGCGAGCCAGATCCCCTGCTCGGTCACGGCCGTGAGCGCGATCGCACCAAGGAGCGTCAGCGCCAGAACCGCGATCGTGATGTTCTGCGCCGGCGCCACGATCGGCCGGCCGGGAACGAGCTCCTGCAGCTTTCCGAACGCCACGAGGCTGCCCCAGAAGCTGACCGACCCGACGACCGCCGAGAAGAGAATCCCGACGAGCAGCTCTCCCCGAAGCCGCCCTGGATCGCTTGCATGGTTGTGGTACTCGGCCGCAGCGATCAGCGCGGCCGCGCCGCCGCCGACGCCGTTGAAGAGCGCGACCATCTGCGGCATCGCGGTCATCCGCACCAGCCGCGCGGAGGCGACGCCGATCACCGTTCCGACCGCCATGCCCGCGACGATCAGCCAGTAGCGCTCGAGCCCCTCGATCGCGAACGTGAACCCGACCGCGATCGCCATCCCTGCGGCGGCGACGAGGTTCCCCGAGCGGGCCGTGCGCGGGTGCGAGAGCCGCTTGATCCCGATGACGAGGCAGATCGCCGCCGCGAGGTAGGCGACGTCGATCCAGGTCCTACTCACGCTTCTCCGTGTCCTCGCCAGGCCGCCGCTTGAACATCTCCAGCATCCGGTCGGTCACGAGGAACCCGCCGACGATGTTGATCGTGCCGAACACGACGGCGACGAACCCGAAGACCTGTTCCAGCGTCGAGTCGGCGGTGCCGACGATCAGCATTGCGCCGATCAGGACGATCCCGTGGATCGCGTTCGTGCCGGACATCAGCGGCGTGTGCAGCATCGTCGGCACCTTCGAGATCAACTCGAAGCCGATGAAGACCGCGAGCGC
This sequence comes from uncultured Actinomycetes bacterium, assembly GCA_963782765.1. Taxonomy (GTDB): domain Bacteria; phylum Actinomycetota; class Thermoleophilia; order Gaiellales; family Gaiellaceae; genus JACDAN01. The sequence continues at coordinate 584,336 of CAWALC010000002.1, read as the reverse complement.
GAAGATCGTCAGCTCGGCGACGAGCTGCGTGCTCACGCCGGCACCTCCTCGCGCCGCGTCACGCACGCGCCCGCCGTGATCTCGTCGTCCCAGTCCAGGTGCAGCTCGCCGTCGGGCGCGAGATGCGTGAGCAGCGCGTGGACGTTTCGCGCATAGAGCTTGCTCGCATGCACGGGTACGGTCGCGGGTAGGTTCGTGTAGCCGACGATCGTCACGCCTTCGCGCTCGACCTCCTTACCGGGCTCGGTGAGCTCGCAGTTCCCGCCCGCCTCGGCCGCGAGGTCGACGATCACCGACCCGGCGCGCATCGCCTCGACCGCTGAAGCGGGAATCAGCTTCGGCGCCGGCCGCCCCGGGATCAGCGCCGTCGTCACGACGACGTCGAAGTCCGCCATGCGCCGCTCCAGCTCCTCCTGCTGCCGGCGCTGCTCCTCGTCGCTGAGCTCGGTCGCGTAGCCGCCGGAGGTTTCCTCGCCGACCACGCCGAGGTCGAGGAACGTGGCGCCGAGGCTCTCCACCTGCTCGCGCACGACGGGTCGCACGTCGAATCCGGACACGACGGCCCCGAGCCGTCGCGCCGTCGCGATCGCCTGGAGCCCTGCAACGCCCGCACCGAGCACGAGCACCTTCGCCGGCGGAACCGTCCCGGCCGCGGTCATCAGCATCGGGAAGAACTTGGGCAGGCGGTCGGCGGCCAGCAGCACGGCCTTGTACCCCGACACCGTGGCCTGCGAGGACAGCGCATCCATCGACTGTGCCCGCGTGATCCGTGGGATCGACTCGAGCGCGAACCCGGTGACGCCGCGCCGAGCCAGCCGCTCGATGCCGTCCGGATCGGTGAGCGGCTGGAGGAACGCGATCAGGATCGATCCGGCGGGCAGCCGCTCGACCTCCTCGGCCGACGGCTTCTGCACCTTCAAGACGCCCTCCGCGTCGGCATAGAGCTCGTCGCGGCTCACGACACCGGCTCCGGCGTCGCGGTACTCCGAGTCCGGAAAGCTCGCCTCCTGGCCGGCTCCCTGCTCGACCGAGATGTCAAACCCGCCCGCCGCGAGCTTCTTCACGATCTCGGGGACGAGCGCGACACGGCGCTCCCCCGGCGGCTCTTTCGGAATGACGACCCTCACTGGCGGAGGAATCCTAAGCGCGCTCTTGAACGAGGCACGCGTGGTGCTGACTGCGCTGTCGCACGCCATCGAGGCGAGGGACCCGTACACCCGCGGCCATTCGGCCCGGGTGAGCGCGATCGCGGAGGTGATCGCGCGCAGGCTGGGGTGGCGGAGCGCACGGCTCGACGCGCTCCGGCTCGGCGGCCAGTTGCACGACGTCGGCAAGCTGAACTTGGACAGCGCCGTGCTCCACAAGCCGGGCCCGCTCGACGAGCGCGAGCGGATCCAGGTGCGCGATCATCCGCTTGCAGGCGCCCGGCTGATCCGCCCGTTCACGGCGCTCCGCCCGGCTCTGCCGTACGTCCTGTTCCACCACGAGCGCTGGGACGGCGCCGGCTATCCGAGCGGGCGCGCCCAGGAGCAGATCCCCTCGGGCGCCAGGATCCTCACCGTCGCCGACGCGTTCGACGCGATGATCTCCCACCGCCCGTACCGCACCGCGCTTCCGGTCGGGCGTGCTCTCGCCGAGGTGCGCGAGTGCGCGGGGACGCAGTTCGATCCCGCCGTCGTCCGCGCGTTCCTCGCCGCGTGGGCCGAAGGCGACTGCGCCGAGATCCGCGCCGCCTAGGGCTCGTACACAGTGGTACCTGGGCTCAGAGGCTCGACCAGACGTCGAGCTTCTGCTTGGCGCGGCGGATGACCTCGTCGGTGAACTCGCTCGTGGAGGAGTGGCCGCCCAGGTCAGCCGTTCGAATCCCGTCCGCGACCGCCTCCAGCGCGCCCTCGCGGATCGCACGGCCCGCCTGCTGGGCCTGCTCCTCCCCGTAGCCGAGTAAGGCCGCAGCCGCGAGGATCATCGCCATCGGGTTGGCGATGTTCTTGCCCTGCAGCGCCGGCGCTGTGCCGTGCGCCGCCTCGGCCATGACCACGTCGGGCACGTAGTCGTCGTCGAACGCCACGAGTAGCGACTCGGCGCCGGCGATCGAGCCGAAGAGCGGCAACACGAGATCCGAGAGCACGTCGCCGTCCCTGTTCAGTGTCGGGATGACGAGCGGGGCGCCGCTCGAGGTGACGAGGTACGCGAAGGTCGCGTCGATCAGCTGCGGGTCGTACGGCACCTCCGGGTGCCGCTCGGCCGCGGCATCCATCTCCTCCTTCAGCATCCCCTCGTAGACCGGGCTGACCGTGTACTTCGGCCCGCCGAACACCTTGGCGCTCGTCCGGTCGGCGAGCCGGAACGCGAACTCGGCGACCGAGCGGCAGATGCGCCGCTCGATGCGCTCGGTCCGGAACGCAACCTCATCCTCGCCGTCGCCCTCGCGCCACTCCTTCGCGCCGTACGCGTCGCCGACCGCCATGCGGACGACCGAGATGGGCGCGTGGACACCTCCCAAAGGGACGACGCCGGGAATCCGCCTGCCGGTGCGCACGATCACCTTGCCGCCGATCTCCTCACGGATGATCCGGTTCGGTGAGCCGACGTCGTCCTTCCCCTCGGGGGTGATCGTCGCCGCCTTCAGCCCGAGCCCGTGCTCCCTGATCGCGGCCGCGGCCTCGTGAACGACGCCGTTGTCCGTCTTCCGCCGCGACTCGAGCGAGAGGTCGTAGCGCGGGAGGTCCAGCTCGAAGCCGATCACGTCGGGGGCGAGGACCCGAAGGGACTCCTCGAGCAGCTCCTGGCCGGTCTCGTCCCCCTCCAGCACGACGATCGTGTCGACGTCCATCGGCGCGGGATCCTACGCGGGATTCAAAGACGCGGTCGGTGGAGAGACAAGCTGGACGATGGCAAGGCAAGGAGGATGGCGAAGAGTGGGGTCGAGGCGGCGATTCCGCTACGAGGATTCGCGCGGTAAACGGATCACCGACCCGGACAAGCTCGAGCGCATCGAGGAGCTCGTCATTCCGCCGGCGTGGCGGGATGTCTGGATCTCACCGCGGCCGAATGCCAAGCTTCAGGCGACCGGAGTCGACGCCGCCGGCCGGCGCCAGTACCTGTACCACCCGGAGTACCGCGCTCAGCAGGAGCAGGCGAAGTACGACAAGCTCGTGCGCTTCGCCGAGCATCTGCCGGACATTCGCAAAGCGATGTCCAAGGACCTCGATCGCGACGAGTTCACGCCGGAGTGGACATGTGCGCTCGCCGTGAAGCTGATCAATCTCGGGTGGTTCCGCGTGGGAGCCGATCGTTATACGAAGCAGCACCGGAGCTATGGAATCACGACCCTGAACAAGAGCCACGTCAGCGTCCGGGGGAGCCGGGTCTCGTTCAAGTACCGCGGGAAGCACAAGGTCTGGGCCCGAACCGCGGTCGTGGACGCCGAGCTCGCCGAGGCGATGAAGGCCCTGAGGTCGCTCGAGGGCGGCCGTCGGCTCTTCCGCTACGAGCTTCCGGACGGCAGCTACAGCAACCTGAGCAACCGCAAACTGAACCAGTACATCCGCGAGCACATGGGCGAGGAGTTCACAGCTAAGGACTTCCGAACCTGGGGCGGGACGCTGATCGCCGCCGTGGCACTTGCCGAATGCGGTCCTCGCGAGACCGAGACGGAGTCGAAGCGGGTCGTCGCGGCCGTGATGCGCAACGTCGGCGAGCGGCTCGGAAACACGCCGGCGGTCGCGCGGTCTTCCTACGTCAGCCCGGCCGTCGTCGAGCAGTATCTCGACGGCCGCACGATCGACGACTTTCGTCCCCGACATTTGCGTGTCGTCGGTGCACGCGATATCGAGCTCGACAGGGAGGAGCAAGCGCTCGTCTCGCTTCTCCGTTCCTGGCGTATTCGCCGGTCGCGGGCGGCAGCCTAGAATTCCTCTCGGCGTTTCGATTACGCTTCGCGAATCCTGATCGCTAAAGGAGGCCCTTAACATGGCTCGCAAGACTGTGCTCGTTTGTGACAATTGTGGGAAGGAAGTCGGAGAGGGCAAGGGCGCAACACTGCGCCTGACCTATTCCGATGCGCGCCGAGGCGCGAAGCAGGCCGATCTGTGCGATGACTGCTCGAGCAAGATGCCGGGCAGGGCGGCGGCGCGCAGAGGCCGGCGTCCGAAGTCCGCAGCCGCGGCGTAGGTCTTACGGAGGGCGGGGAAACCCGCCCTCCGGCTTTTCCACAGGCTCGAAGGAGCCGTCTTAGGGCAGGTCTACGATAGGCCGATGGGGTTGACGCTGCTCGCCGGGCCGGCGAACGCGGGCAAGGTCGAGTTGCTGCTCGATCGGTACCTGGCCGCGCTCGACCAGGATCCGGTTCTCATCGTGCCGAACCGCCCGGACGTCGACTGGGCGGAACGGGAGCTGCTCCGGCGTTCGCCCGCGCTCCTCGGCGGGTCGATCACGACGTTCGACGGAGTCTTCGAGCGCATCGCAGCCGCCGATCCCGACACGAGACCGGTAGCCGCCGACGTCCAGCAGACGCTCGCGCTCAGGGCTGCCGTCGCCAAGACTCCCCTGAACGGCCTCGGGGAATCGGCCCGCTCGTTCGGTTTCGCCGACGCGCTGCGCGACGCCGTCGGCGAAGTCGAGTCCGGCCTCGTCTCGCCCGAGGAGCTCGAGGGCCCCCTCGCGCTCCTCTATGCGTCGTACCGCGCGGAGCTCGACCGGCTGCGCCTCTGGGACCGACACCAGCTCCGGGCGGCCGCGGCCCACCGCCTCGCCAACGAGCTCGACGCGTGGGACGGGCATCCGGTCTTCGCATACGGCTTCGAAGATCTGACCGAGACCGAGTGGGCCCTGATTCGCGCGCTCGCCGGGCGTTCCGAGGTCACGGTGTCGCTCCCATACGAGCCGGGCCGGGCCGCCTTCGAGTGGCTGGGGGAGACCTCCACCGAGCTGGCCCGCCTCGCCGACGGCGAGCTCACGGAGCTCGGCCCCCGCTACGCCGAGGTCGCGCACCCCGCGCTCGCGCACCTCGAGCGCGGCCTCTTCGGAAGCCCCGCCGGTGACGCACCTCCGCTCGAGGGAGCGATCCGGTTCTTCGAAGGCGCCGGGGCCCGCGGCGCGCTCGAGCTCGTCGGCGAGGAGATCCTCGAGCTGCTCCGCGAGGGCGCCGCACCCGACCAGGTCGGTGTTGTCGTCCCGTCGCAGGAGCGCTGGCGCGCGCCGCTCGAGACCGCCTTCTCCACTCTCGGAATCCCGTATGCGATCGACGCACCGGCGCGGCTGCCGCAGACGCCGTTCGGCCAGGCGCTGATGGCTCTGCTCCGGTTCGCCTGGTCGGGGGCGGACCGGCCCGAGCTCTTCCGCTACCTGCGCTCCCCGTACTCGGGCCTGCGGCGCGGTAGCGTCGACTTCGTGGAGGGCCGGTTGCGCGGCCGTGCGATCGAGGGCGCCGACCGCGTCGAGGAGGAGCTCGAGGCGCTGCGTGAGGCCCGGCTGCCGGCGCTGGACGCCGTTCGCTCCGCCGAGTCGCCGGTCGAGGCCGTGCGAGAGCTTTCGCGCTCGATGATCGTGAATGCCTACGGGCTGGAGCAGCCGCCGGCGGACGAGCCCTCGCGGGACGACTTGCGCGCGTACGAGGGGTGTCGCAGGGTGCTCCAGGACCTCGAGGGTTGGGCGCGGATCGCGTCGCCGGTGTCCCGGGAGGACGTGCTGGCGGCCCTCGAGCGAGCTCCGGTCCGAGTCCCGGCGGCCACGGAGGCGGGCCGGGTTCCCGTGCTCGATCTGACCAGGGCGCGAACGCGCCGCTTCGAGCACGTCTTCGTCGTCGGGCTCGAGGAGGGAAGCCTCCCGCGGCGCTCGCCCGCGACGCCGTTCCTCGGAGACGACGAGCGGCGCCGGATCGGTGCCAGGCTCCGCCGCGGCGATGCGGTTGCCCGCGACCGCTACCTCTTCTACACGGCGTGCACGCGATCGACCGAGCGGCTGTACCTCGTTCGCGAGGCCGCATCGGACGAGGGGAGCCCGAGGGAGGCGAGCCCGTTCTGGGAGGAGGTCGTGGCGCTCTTCCCGGCTGAGGATGTCAACCGCTGGACCAGGAGGCGGCCGCTGTCGGCGCTGACCTGGAGCCTCGAGGCGGCGCCGACCGAGCGCGAGCGGCTCCGAGCTGTCGCGGGCCTCTGGGCGGACGACGCGCGCCGCGACGACGCCGACGGGCTCGCGAGCGCGAACGGCTGGTCTCGGCGCCTCGAGCGCGCGCGGCGGGCGTTCACCAGACAGACCCGGCTCACACATCCGCTCGTCCTGGGCGAGCTTCGCGCCCGCTCCGTCTTCAACGTCACGGAGCTGGAGCGCTTCGCCGACTGCTCCTCCGCCTGGTTCTTCGACCGCGTGATCGACCCGAAGACGATCGACCAGGAGGTGGACGCAAGGCTCCGTGGCTCGGTCGCGCACTCGGCGCTCTTCCGGTTCTTCAAGGGCCTGCCGAAAGAGCTCGGCTCCGACCGCGTGATCCCCGAGCGGGTCGAGGACGCAGTCCGCTTCATGCGCTCCTGCCTCGACCAGGCGCTCGCCGGCGTCCGCGTCGAGATGACCGAGCTCCAGCGGCGCGAGCTCCAGCAGACCCTTGCCCGCGACCTCGAGCGGCTCGTGCGCGCCGAGGCCGAGACCGAGCTGCCGCTCCAGCCGAGCAGGTTCGAGGTCTCGTTCGGCAGCGAGCGCTCGGTGCCGGAGCTCCAGCGCGGGCTCGAGCTCGGCGACGGGGTCGTCCTCTCCGGAAAGATCGACAGAATCGACGTCGACCCGTTCAGCGCGCGCGGGATCGTCCAGGACTACAAGTCCGGTAAGAGCGCACCGTCTGCGCGGGACATCGACAAGGAGCTCAGGCTCCAGATCCCGCTCTACATGCTCGTCCTCCGCGACCTGGTCGGGATCGAGCCGCTCGGCGGCGTGTACCGGCCGCTTTCCGGCGAACGCGGCCCGCGCGGCCTGCTCCGAGCCGAGGCAAAAGACGACGCGCTGCCCGGGTTCGCGAAGGCGGACTACCTCGACGAGGAGGCGTTCTGGAAGCAGGTGGAGGGCGCGAAGGAGACGGCGGGGCGCTTTGCCGGCCGCATCCGGGAAGGCGACGTCCTGCACGATCCCAAGGGCGGCGAGTGCCCGGCCTGGTGCGACCTCTGGACGATGTGCCGGGTGCGGCGGGCATGACCTGGACGCCGAACGCCGAGCAGCGGGCCGCGGTCGACGCGCGCGGACGGGTCTTCGTGTCGGCCGGCGCGGGGACCGGCAAGACCGCGGTCCTCGTCGAGCGCTTCGTCGAGGCGGTGTGCGACCGGGGCCTCGACGTCGAGTCGATCCTCGTCATCACGTACACGAAACGCGCGGCGGGGGAGCTGCGGGCCCGGATCCGCGCGGAGCTCCGGCGCCGAGGGCGGGCAGACCTGGCCCGGAGCCTCGACGGCGCGTACATCTCGACGATCCACGGGTTCTGCAACCGGCTGCTGAAGGCGTCCCCGTTCGAGGCAGGCCTCGATCCGCGCTTCCGCGAGCTCGACGACGCGCAGGCCTCCGTCCTCTCGAGCGAGGCCTTCGACGAGGCGCTCGACGCGTTCTGCGCGCCGGAGGACGACGAGCGCGCCCGCCTGCTGACGACGTACGGCGCACGCGGGCTCCGGCGGATGATCACGGGGATCTACGAGACGCTCCGCTCGGCCGGTCGCGACCTCGTCCTCGAGCTCGGCGAGGGGCCGCCGATCGGCGAGCGCCTCGACGAGTTGCGAGAGGCGGCCCGTTGCCTGGTCGAGGACGCCTCGGCGACCGAGCTTCAGCGCACGAGTGCGGCCGCGCTCCTGGACGCCGTCTCAGGCGAGCCTCGGGCCGACGACCTGCTCGACCTCTCGGCCCATCGAGCGCGCGGCGAGCGCTCCGCCAGCTTCGAGGAGGCCCGGGTCGCGGTCGAGCAGGCGGCGCTCGACGAGCTCGCGATGCGCGACCGGGATCTCCTCCAGCAACTCCTGAACGGGTTCGCAGAGGCGTACGCCGCGGCGAAGCGCCGCGAGTCGGCGCTCGACTTCGAAGACCTCCAGCTCGCCGCCCGCGCGCTCCTCCGCGACCACGAGGAGATCCGCGAGCGGGAGGCGCTGCGGTTCAAGGCGATCATGGTCGACGAGTTCCAGGACACGAACCGCCTCCAGTGCGACCTCATCGATCTTCTCGCCGATGCACCGGGCGAGCGCGACGTCTTTTTCGTCGGGGACGAGTTCCAGTCGATCTACGGGTTCCGCCACGCAGACGTCGCCGTTTTCCGCGAGCGCCGGGAGCTCTCCGGCGGCGGCCTGCCGCTCGTCCAGAACTACCGCTCCCGGCCCGAGGTGCTGGAGGCCGTCAACTACCTGTTCCGAGGCGATTTCGGCGAGGGGTTCCAGAAGCTGACCGCGTCCGGCGAGTTCCCCGACCCGGTCTTCGGCCACCCCGTGGAACTGCTCGTCACCGACAAGACGACGTACTCCGGCACCGGCACGCACTGGCGGCGGGCGGAGGCGCGCCACGTCGCGGGCCGGGTGAGTGAGCTGATCGAGAGCGGCGCCGCCACCGCGGGGGAGATCGTCCTGCTCTTCGCTGCGGGAACGGACGCGGAGTGGTACGAGCAGGAGCTGCGCGCCCTCGGGATCCCGACGTACCGCGCCACCGGTCGCGGCTACTTCGGACAGCAGCAAGTCGTCGACCTCGTCAACTACCTGCGGCTGCTCCAGAACAGGTACGACGACCAGGCACTCGTCTCGGTCCTCGCCTCGCCGTTCGTCGGCGTCTCCAACGACACGCTCTTCCTCCTTCGCCGAGCCGCCGGCCGCCGCCCGATCTTCGCCGGGCTCGAGCGATCCTTCCCCGAGGCGGTCAGCGCGGACGACGGGCGCCTGCTTCGTGCGTTCAAGCAGCGCTACGAGCGCCTCGCGGCGGCATCGACGCGGCTGCCGCTCGAGCGGCTCTGCGAGCAGATCCTCGTCGAGCACGACTACGACCTCGCGGTGCTCGCGCACTGGGACGGCCGGCGGCGATACGCGAATCTCCGCAAGCTCGCCCGGCTGGCGCGTGCGTACGAGGAGCTGCGCGGGCGAGACATCGAGGGCTTCCTCCGCTTCATGCGCGACCAGGAGGCCGTCGGCGCCAAGGAGCTCGAGGCCGTCGCAGAGGAGGAGGGCGCAGACGCGGTTCGGCTGCTCACGATCCACGCGGCCAAGGGACTCGAGTTCAAGGTCGTGATCGTGGCCGATGCGGGCCGCGACCGGCCACCGCCGGGGCCGGACGAGCTCCTCGCGCTTTCGGACGGCCGCTTCGGGTTCCGCGTCGCCGATCCGATCACGAGCAAGCGGCGCGGCGTCTTCGGCTACGACGAAGTTCGGAAGGCGCGTGAGGCAGAGGATCGCGCCGAGCGCCTGCGCCTCTACTACGTCGCGATGACGCGGGCGATCGACCGGCTGATCGTGTCCGGCGCCGTCGATCCCTCGAGCACCGCGGACGCGTCGACGCCGCTCGGCTGGGCGCTGGCGCGGCTCGAGGCGGGCAACGAGCTCGAGGCCGCCGCCGAGGGCCCGGTCGAGCTCGAGCGCGAGCACGCGCGGCTGCTGCTCCGGCTGGACCTGTTTGCGCCGGAGCCGGCGGCCGTCGAGGAGGCGCCGCCGGCCGCCGAGGACGGCCAGCTGGAGCTCTTCGCGGCCAACGGCGCCGGAACGCTTCCGCCGCCGGCGCCGCAGCTTCCTCCGCTCGCGGAGATCCCAGCGCCGCCGCTCCACGCCGTGCGCTCGCTCTCCTACACGGCGCTGTCGCTCTTCGACCGCTGCTCGTACCGCTACTACGCCGAGCGGGTCGTCGGCATGCGCCCCAGCGACGACAGCGGCCGCGTCCCCGGCTCGACGGGCCTCGCTGCAACCGAGATCGGCGACGCCGCGCACCGGCTCCTCGAGCTCGTCGACCTCACGGCGCCGGCGCCGCCGGATCTCGAGCTCGTCCACTCCTGGTATCCGGCGGTCACAGACGAGGAGCTGGAGCGGATCGCGGGCTTCGTCTCGTCCTACTGCGAGTCGGAGCTCGCGCGCCGGATCGCGGCTCTGCCGAACGCACAGGTCGAGCGGCCGTTCGCGTTCGAGCACGACGGCGTGCTCCTGCACGGGCGGCTCGACGTGCTGCACCGCGAGGGGGATCGCGCGCTCGTCCTCGACTACAAGACCAACCTGCTCGAGGATTCGAACCCCGACGAGATCATCGAGGAGAGCTACTCGCTCCAGCGCCTCGTGTACGCGCTCGCCTGCTTCCGGGCCGGGGCGGAGGAGGTCGAGGTCGTCTACCAGTTCCTCGAGCGCCCGGACGCCGTCGTCTCGCGGACGTTCGACCGCTCGGAGCTGCCCGCACTCGAGGCCGACCTCTCCGAGGCGATCGCGCGAATCAACGCGGGTGACTTCCGGCCGACGCCGGGTGAGGTCTGCCACGGCTGCCCGGCGCTGGATCTCGTCTGCGCCGGCCCGCGGCTGCCGAACGCTCGACCGCAGATTCCCGCGGCGGCGCTCAGTGGCGCGTAGCTACGTCCGCGAAGCCCGCAGGCGGGTCGGGCCCAAGCGCACGCGGATCGTCCCCATCATCGAGCGGTTGCGGGCCGAGCACGCCGATGCGGCGATCGCGCTCACGTTCCGCAGCCCGCTCGAGCTGCTCGTCTCCGTGATGCTCTCCGCCCAGACGACGGACGTGAACGTCAACCGGGTCACCGAGCGATTGTTCGAGAAGTACCGCCGCCCGGAGGACTATCTCGCCGTGCCGGAGGAGGAGCTCCAGCAAGACATCTTCGCGACGGGCTTCTTCCGGCAGAAGACGAGGTCGCTGCGAGGGACGATGCGCGTGCTGATCGAGGAGTTCGACGGCGAAGTGCCGCGGCGAATGGAGGATCTGCTGCGGCTTCCGGGCGTCGCGCGCAAGACGGCGAACGTCGTTGCCGCCGAGCTGGGCGAGCCGCAGGGGGTCGTCGTCGACACGCACGTCCGCCGGCTGTCGCAGCGCCTCGGCCTGACGAAGCAGGAGGACCCCGTCAGGATCGAACGCGACCTCCAGAAGCTCGTCCCGCGCGAGCACTGGGGGATCTTCCCGCACCTCCTGATCTGGCACGGCCGCCGGGTCTGCGACGCCCGCAATCCCCGGTGTGCGGTCTGCGTCGTGAACGACCTCTGCCCGTCGTCTCGGCTCGAACCGCGTTAACGTCGCCGGACTCAACGGAAGGAGCGACATGGACCCTGCCGGAAAACGACTGATGGGGCGAGCCGAGACGATCGCGGGAAGTGAGCCGATGCAGGGCCTGCTCGGGAAAGCGCTTCGCCAGCCGCGACTCCAGGAGCAGCTTCGCCGCGACCCGGCCCCGGCTCTCGAGCAAGCGGGCGTGAAGCTCCCGCGCGGGCTCCAGATCAAGTTCAGCCCTCAGCCGCGGGTGACCGGCGGAAAGCCCGGCCCGGACTGGTTCCCGTTCTCGATCCGGTTCACGCGGTGCCGGACCTTCTGGGCGCCCGATCCCGACGCCGATCCGCCCATCCCGAAGCAGCAGACGGTTTGCTTCGGCTTCGAGATCATTCGAGAACGCCCGCCGGGCGGCCCGATCGGCTAGCGGGCCAGGCTATTCGCGCGGCGCGGCGAGCGCGGTGGCCAGATGGCCCTCGCGCGCGGCGAGCCAGCGCTCTGCGTCGAGCGCACCCATGCAGCCCATCCCGGCTGCCGTGACCGCCTGGCGGTACACGTGGTCGACGACGTCGCCGACCGCGAAGACGCCCTCGATGTTCGTCTCGGTCGAGCCCGGCTTCGTGATGATGTAGCCGCCGTCGTCCAGGTCGAGCCAGTCCACAAAGAGCTTCGTGTTCGGGTCGTGGCCGATCGCGACGAAGAGTCCGTCGGCGGGCAGCTCCGTGATCTCGTCCGTGTTGAGGTCGCGGATCTTCACGGCCGTGACGCCGTTCTCGCCGATCACCTCGTCGACCACGGCGTTGGTGACGAACTCGATCTTGTCGTTCGCCCGCGCCCGGTCCTCCATGATCTGCGAGGCCCGGAACTCGTCGCGCCGGTGTACGACGGTGACCTTGGTCGCGAACTTCGTGAGGAAGGTCGCCTCCTCCATCGCCGAGTCGCCGCCGCCGACGACCACGACGTTCCGCTCGCGGAAGAAGGCAGCGTCGCAGACGGCGCAGTAGGAAACGCCTCGGCCCTGCAGCGCGACCTCGGACTCCAGCCCGAGCTGGCGCGCGTTCGCGCCGGTCGAGACGATCACTGCCTCCGAGCGGTACTCGTCATCGCCGACCCAGACGCGGAAGGGCTGCTCCGAGAAGTCGACGCGCGTGACGTCGTCGCTGACGAACTCGGCGCCGAAGCGCTGGGCCTGGCGCCGGAAGTCCTTCATCATCTCCGGCCCGAGCACGCCCTCCGCGTAGCCCGGGTAGTTCTCGACGTCGCTCGTGATCATCAGCTGGCCGCCCCACTGGAACCCCTCGATGACGAGCGGCTCGAGATTCGCGCGCGCAGCGTAGAGCGCGGCCGTGTAGCCGGCCGGGCCTCCTCCGATGATGATCAGGTCGCGGACCCCGTTCTCAGTCATGTTCTCCTCCAAGCATGCGCCGAGCCCGCACAGGGCTCGTCAACAGTATTGAACGAAGCGGACGACTCGAAACTTCCCTTTGTCCGCGCGCTGTGCTTATCTGGAGCGCGTAGTGCTGCGGCTTCACGGGGTCTTGATCCTGCTGGTGTGCGTGGTGTCCCTCGGGTGGGGAGCCGCGGGCGCAGCGACGCCGCAGCGCGCCGCCTTCAAGGTCACGCTGACCGGGACACTGACGAAGGACTGGACGGTCATGCGCACCGTCGAGGGCGAGTGCACGGAGGTGACGACGCACACCGGCCGGTGGCGGATGACGCTCGGTACGCGTCGCTCGTCGAGGATCGTCTTCACCGGGCGAGGAGCCGGCCGACGGCTCGGAATCTCGCCGTCGCTTGTGCGCGCGATCGCGGGGAGCGCGACCCAGAGCGGCTCCATCCGGGTCGATCAGCGCGGGCCGCGCTGTACTCGGTCGATCCGGCAGCAGCGGTGCGCGCGGAAGAGCGCGTCCTTCCGCGGTGCGACCGTCCGCTTGAGCTCGCCTCGCGGCGGCATCGCCCGATTCGCCAAGCTCCAGGGAGCCTTCCCCGCGCGTTCCTTCCGCGGTTCGTGTCCGGAGGAGCCGGCGGACATCCGCGGGCTGCGCACGGATCTCGGCCTCGCGGACGCGCCGCTCTCCGCGGCGGACGTCTTCGGCCGCGACGTCCCGCGCTTCTTCATCAGCGGGGACACGACCCAGGAGACGACGATCGAGGGCGAGTACGACGGCAACGTGACCGAGCGCGTCCGCTGGACGCTCACGTTCACCCGCGTCCGCTAGGCCACGAGCTCGCTGCAGAAATAGAGACGACCGTCCCGGGCCTCGGCCTCGTCGGGGAGGCGGTGAGGCTCGACGCCGTCCGGTGACAGGTGCAGCACCTCGTGGCCGCGTGTGACGAGGAGGTCGGCGATGAGGCGGCGGTGGCATTTCGTCCAGGGAGTCTCGGCGCACATGACGCAGGGCGCGGCCTCGGCAAGGGCCGAGAGAAGCGCTTCCTGCCATTCGTCCGTCCCTATTCGGGCCGCGTAGCTGCGGAACGCGGGCTGCCGGATGCAGGCGAATCGCTCCTCTCCGGGCTCGCCACTCAGACGACCGCCGAGCGCCTCGACATGGCGGTACGCGATCCCGGAGCCGGCAAGTACCTGCTCCAGTGAGCCGCGGTTGTACTGCGGATTGCGCCGCGATCCGGGGTAGCGCCGGACGTCCACGAGCGTTTGGACTCCGGCCCGTTCGAGCATCTCTATGAGCGCCTCCGCCGGCCTGGTCCCGTGCCCGATAGTCCACACCCTCATAACCCCTAGAATCGCTGCTCGTGGCCAGCTCCGTGACTTGGGACACGCTGCGGCAGCTCGCCGGATTCCGCGCGGCGAAGGGCTGCGCGATCAGCCTCTACCTCGACCTCGACCCGAGCGACTCGCCGACGGCCGGCGATGCGGCGACGCGGGTCAATTCGCTCGTCGACCAGGGCTCGAAGTCGAACGGCGCCAATCGCGGAAACCAGACGCACGAGCAGCGGGTCGGCCTGCGGGAGGACTTCGAACGGATCAAGCACTACTTCAGCGAGGAGTTCGACCGTGACGGCGCCCACGGCGTCGCGGTGTTCTGCGCCGGGCTCGACAACGTCTGGGAGGCCCTGCCGCTCAGCGAGCCGGTGCCAGACGAGATCAAGGTCGGCCGCGACCTCTATCTCGCGCCGCTCGTCCCGCTCGTCGGGCGCGGCGAAGGTGCGGTCGTTGCCCATGTGGGACGGGAGCTCGGGCTCCTCTACCGCCTGCGCGCCGGCCGGCTCGAGCAGATCGGCGACCTCTCGGAGGAGCAGCCGGGCCAGCACGACCAGGGCGGCTGGTCGCAGTCGCGATTCCAGCGCCACATCGACGAGCTCGCCAAGAACCATCTGAAGACGGTCGCGGGGGAGCTCGAGCGTCAGCTGCGCAGGCTCCAGTTCCCGGGAGTGGTCGTCGTCTGCCCGGAGGAGCTGAAGAGCGAGTTCGGAGCCGTCCTCGCCGCCGACGCCCGGAATGCAATCGTCGGCTGGACGACCGCCGAGGCGCACGCCTCTGCGACGGAGCTCTACGAGGTCTCCCAGCCCGTCCTCGAGGAGTGGCACAGCAAGCGGGAGTCGGAGCTCGTCGAGCGCTGGAGGAACGAGGCCGGCCGAAGCGGCCGGGCCGCGTCCGGCTGGGAGGAGACGCTCGAGGCGGCGTCGGATGGGCGGGTCGAGTGCCTCGTGTTCCAGGAGGGTGTCGAGCAGGCGGCATGGCAATGCCCGGCGTGCGGCCGGGTCAGCCTCAAGGGCGGGCGATGCCCCCTCGACGGGACGGAGATGGAGCAGCGGGACGAAGGTCTCGACCTCGCCGTCCACCAGGTGCTTGCTCACGGCGGCCAGGTGCTGGCGCTCCGCCACCGGCCGGACCTCGAGCCGGTCGGCGGCATCGCCGCGATCCTGCGCTACTGACCGTTCTCCGGCAGCTCCGGGAGGGCGACGCCGAGGCGGTCGTGGAGCTCTATCGCGCCGCGTACGGCGACCAGCGGCCGATCGACGCTCAGGAGATCGTGTCCTGGTGCCGGAACACGGAGCTGCAGCCCGACTGGCTCCGCGTGCTCGAGCAGGACGGCCGGGTCGTCGGCTACGGCGACATCGTCGTCAGCGGCGAGACCGTCGCGGTCGAGCTTGCTGCTCCTGGCCACTGGGACATGTTCCTCGAGTGGGCGGAAGACGAGGCGCGCGCCCGCGGCGCCTCGCTGGTCCGGGTCTTCTTCCCGGCGGGGCTCGAGCCTGCGGAGGTCCTGTCCGCTCGCGGCTATCGCCTCTGGCGCTCCGCCTTCACGATGCAGGTCGACCTCGGGGAGCGCCCGCCCGTAGCCCCGGCGCTGCCACCCGGGATCGAGGCGCGCACGTACGAGCCCGCAGCGACCGATGCTCTCCGGGCGGCGCTGAACGAGGCTTTCGCCGAGGATCCGTTCTTCGACGAGGCCACGCGGTCGCACTTCCGCGAGTTCTACCTCGGGGCCCGAGGCTTCGACCCGTCGCTCTGGCTTCTCGCCTGGGACCAAGGCGAGCTCGCCGGCTTCGTGCTCGGGCTCTCCGAGCGGGCCGCCCAGACCGATCTCGGCTGGATCGAGTCGCTCGGAGTTCGGCCGCGCTGGCGGCGTCAAGGGCTTGGTGAGGCACTCCTCCGCATGGCGATCGCGCGATTGCACGACCGCGGTTTTCGCAAGGTCGGCCTCGGCGTCGATGCCGAGAACGTGACCGGCGCGCTCCGGCTCTACGAACGCGTGGGCATGCGCGAGGTCCGCCGCGGGGACAACTGGCTTCTCGAGCTCTAGCTCGCCAGGCGAGATTCATCGGTACGAGGACGAACCTCGCTAGGAGCGTAAAGTTTCCCCGGGATGACGACGAAGGAGGACATCGCGAGCGTCGCCGGACAGCTTGCGACGCTGACTCGAACTGTCGAAGAGATGGCGGAGCAGCTCCGGGCGCTCACCCAGCGTGCGGAGAGCCAGAGAGAGCGTTCGGACACTCAGCAAGAGCGGATCGAGCTGGCGGCCAAGGAGCTCACCGACGTGAGCGACCGCCTGCAAGCCGCGG
Source organism: uncultured Actinomycetes bacterium (assembly GCA_963782765.1). Classification (GTDB taxonomy): domain Bacteria; phylum Actinomycetota; class Thermoleophilia; order Gaiellales; family Gaiellaceae; genus JACDAN01. The sequence continues at coordinate 568,121 of CAWALC010000002.1, read as the reverse complement.
CGAACGCGCTCCGAGACTCGATCTGAGACCCGAACGACTAGGCCGCGAGCAGCCGTCGCAGCACGTACGGGAGGATGCCGCCGTGGCGGACGTATTCGCGCTCGCGCGGGGTGTCGAGCCGCAGGCGGGCCTTGAGCTCCTTGTCGTCGGCCCGGACCGTGACCTCGCGGGCCTCGCCGTTCTCGACGCCCTCCACCGAGAACTCCTCGCGTCCGGTCAGGCCCAGCGTCTCGGGGCTCTCGCCGTCCATGAACTGGAGCGGGAGGATCCCCATCATCAGGAGGTTCGAGCGGTGGATCCGCTCGTAGGTCTCGGCGATCACGGCGCGGACGCCGAGGAGCTTCGGGCCCTTCGCCGCCCAGTCGCGTGACGAGCCCGAGCCGTATTCCTTGCCGGCGATGACGATCAGCGGCGTGCCCTCCTCCGCGTAGCGGACGGCGGCGTCGTAGATCGTCATCTCCTCGCCGTCTGGGAAGTGGGCCGTCCATGTCCCCTCGCTGCCGGGCACGAGCAGGTTCTTGAGCCTGACGTTTGCGAACGTCCCGCGCACCATCACCTCGTGGTTGCCGCGCCGCGAGCCGTAGGAGTTGAAGTCCTTGCGCTCGACGCCGTGCTCGATCAGGTACTTGCCCGCCGGGCCGTCCGGCTTGATCGCGCCGGCCGGGGAGATGTGGTCGGTGGTGACTGAGTCGCCGACGCGGACGAGGCAGCGCGCGCCGTCGATGTCCTCGACCGTTCCGGGCTCGGGCGACATGCCGTCGAAGTAGGGCGGGCGCCGGACGTAGGTGGAGTCCTCGCGCCAGTCGTAGAGGTCGCCCTCGGGGATCTCCAGCGAGCTCCAGCGCTCGTCGCCCTTGAAGACGTCGGCGTAGGTGCGGGTGAACATCTCGCCCTGGACGGCGCCCTGAACGGTGTCCCTGATCTCCTCGGCACTGGGCCAGATGTCCGAGAGGTACACGTCCTCGCCGTCGCTGCCCTGCCCGAGCGGCTCGGTCGTCAGGTCGAGGTCCATCCGGCCCGCGAGGGCGTAGGCGACCACGAGCGGGGGTGACCCGAGGTAGTTCGCCTTCACCTCTGGGTGGATGCGCGCCTCGAAGTTCCGGTTCCCCGAGAGCACGGAGCAGACGACGAGGTCACCCTCGGCCACAGCCGCGGAGATCTCCTCCGGCAGGGGCCCGGAGTTCCCGATGCAGGTCGTGCAGCCATAGCCGACGGTGTGGAAGCCCAGCGTCTCCAGGTGCTCCGTCAGGCCGGCGCGCTCGTAGTACTCGGTCACGACCTTGGAGCCCGGTGCGAGGCTCGACTTGACCCACGGCTTTCGGCGCAGCCCTCGCTCGACCGCCTTCTTCGCGACGAGGCCGGCGCCGATCATCACGCTCGGGTTCGACGTGTTCGTGCAGCTCGTGATCGCCGCGATCACCACGGCGCCGTGCTCGAGCTCGAACCGCTCGCCGTCCAGCTCGACCGGCACCGCTTTCGTCCGCTCGGCGACGATGACGTCGGGCACGGCGACCGGCAGAGGGTCCGGCTCCGAGGCGCCGTCGTGCAACGGATGCTGCTCGATGGTCGGGTCGCTGGCGGGGAACGTCTCCGCCAGCTGCTCGTCGAGCGAGGTTCCGTAGTCGACGCCGAAGGTCTCGAGCGCACCGAGGAAGGAGCGCTTGGCCTCGGTCAGCGGCACGCGGTCCTGCGGCCGCCGCGGCCCAGCGAGGCTGGGCTCGACATCGCCGAGATCGAGGTCGACGACCTGCGAGTAGGTCGGGTCGTGCTCGGGGTCGTGCCAGAGCAGGTTCTCCTTGCAGTAGGCCTCTACGAGCGCGATTCGGTTTTCTTCACGTCCCGTCAGGCGGAGGTAGTCGAGCGTCACCTGGTCGACGGGGAAGAACCCGCAGGTCGCGCCGTACTCGGGAGACATGTTCCCGATCGTCGCCCGGTCTGCGAGCGGGAGGTTGGAGACGCCCGCGCCGAAGTACTCCACGAACTTTCCGACGACGCCGGTCTGGCGGAGGATCTGCGTCACCGTCAGGACGAGGTCGGTCGCGGTTGCGCCCTCGCGGAGCGCCCCCGTCAGACGGAAACCCACGACCTGCGGGACGAGCATCGAGACGGACTCGCCGAGCATCGCCGCCTCGGCCTCGATCCCGCCGACGCCCCAGCCGAGCACTCCGAGGCCGTTGATCATCGTCGTGTGCGAGTCGGTGCCGAGCAGCGTGTCCGGGAAGGCCTGCCCGTTACGCGCCTCGACCACCCGGCCCAGGTACTCGAGGTTCACCTGGTGGACGATCCCCGTCTCGGGCGGGACGACCTTGAGGTCGTCGAACGCCTGCTGGCCCCAGCGCAGGAATGCGTAGCGCTCGCGGTTTCGCTCGTACTCGCGGTCGGTGTTGACGCGGATCGCCATCCGGTTCGCGAAGGCGTCCACCTGAACCGAGTGGTCGATGACGAGCTCGGCGGGCAGCTGGGGGTTCGTCCTCGCGGCGTCGCCGCCGAGGTCGTGCATCGCGTGCCGCATCGCCGCGAGGTCGACGATCGCCGGTACGCCGGTGAAGTCCTGGTGGATCACGCGGCCGGGCGTGAAGGAGATCTCCCGCGACGGGTCGTCCTTCGCGACCCACTCCGCAACCGCCTGGACGTGTTCCTCGGTCGAGGTGCGGAGGACGTTCTCGAGCAGGATCTTCAGCGTGTACGGGAGCCGCTCGACGTCGAACCGATCCTGGAGCGGCGCCAACCGGTAGATCTCGTAGCTCTCGCCCCCGACGTCCAGCGTCGAGCGAGCTCCGAAAACGTCCCCGGCCATCAGGGACGATCTTAGTCGGGGCTAGGCGGCGTCCAGCGCGCGCGGGAGCTCTTGTGCCTCGGCGGCCTCGACGGCCTCCGGCTCCCACTCGGTCGCGCGCTCCAGGCTCGTTCCGAGCCTTTCGAGGCGCCGATCGGCCTCGCTGTACTTCGTCTGCGCGTTCGAGATGTGCTTGCCGACGACCTCGAAGTCGCCGCGGAAGCGGTCGAAGTCCTTGCCGATCTGGGCGCAGAACGCCATCACGTCCTGGGCGTGGCGCTCGATCTGGAGCGCGCGGAGCCCCTGCGTGACCATCAGCAGATACGCGTGGAGCGTGCTCGGCGAGACCGCGATGACGCGCTTTCCGTGCGCGTACGCCGAGAGGTTCCCGGTCTTGCCACAGACGAGCTCGTAGTACACGGCCTCGGAGGGGAGGTACATGAACGCGAAGTCGAAGGTCCCCTCGGCGGGCCGGATGTACTTCGCGGAGATCGCGTCGATGTGGCCCTTCACGTCGCGGCCGAACGCCTTCTCGTGGAGCTCGCGCTCGTCGTCGCCGTCCGCGTTCGCGAGCCGCTCGAAGTTGTCGAGCGGGAACTTCGCGTCGACGGGCAGGAGCTTGTCGACCCGGATCACGGCGTCCACTCGCTCGCCGGACCGGAAGGTGTACTGGAGCCGGTACGCGTCCGCCGGGAGCATGTCGCGGAGGAGGTTGGCAAGGAGCATCTCCCCGACGCCGCCACGCGCCTTCGGCGGTCGAAGCGCCTGCTCGAGGCGACCCAGGTCGGCGGCCTTCTGGAGCATCTGCGCCGCGGTCCCGTCGAGCTTGCTCAGCCGGTCGACGATCTGCGTCGCCGTCTGCCCGGCCGTCTGCTGGCTCGAGAGCAGGCGTCCGTCCAGTCCCTCGAGCCTGCGGTCGAAGCCCTCGTTCACCTCGGACAGCCGCCGGTCGAAGCGCTCCTCGACCGACCCGAGGCGGCTCTCGATCAGCTCGCGGATCGTCCGCACGACGACGGTGCCGGCGATCGCGACAGCGGCGGCCAAACCGAGGGTGAGCAATGCAGTCCCCATAGGACTTGCAAACGCTAGAGATGGGGTCGGACGTCATCGGGGCGGCGCCCGCGCGCCGCCCCGATCGTGGCTCTACAGCGGGTTTTCGCGCTCGGCCCGGTGCGCGTCGGCGTCGTCGCGGGCCTCCTGCGCCATGTCCTCCGCCTGCTCGGCGCGGTCCTCGGCGGCTCCCTGCGCCTCCTGGTGCATCCCTTCGCGGCGCATCTCGGGATCGTCCTTCATGTCTCCGGCTGCCTGCTTGCTTCTTCCGAGCAGCTTGTCGAGAAAGCTCATCTCTCCTCCGATCGTTGGGCGGCAGCCAAGGAGTATGAACCACGTCGACCGCATGGCCGTCGTAGCTACCATCCCCGCGCAAGATGGCGAGGAAAGTCAAGACACCCCCGCCGCCGAGACGTGCGGTCCAGGCGCCCAAGCAGCGGGCGACGCCTCGCGACGACACGCGGAACCGGAAGCTCCTGTATGCGATCGGCGCGTCGGGATTCGTGATGCTCGCGCTCGTCGTCGGCGGCTTCACGCTGCTGGGCGGCGGCGACGACGGCGAGCCCAGCGAGGGCGCGATCGCGACCATCAGGTCGGCCGGGTGGACGTACCAGAAGACGAAGGGCCAGGGCCGGGATCACGTGCCCGAGCTCGAGGCGGACTTCAAGTACAACACCGTGCCCGGCACGAGCGGGCCGCACTCGAACCAGACGGTCGTCTACGGCGTCTACGACCAGCAGGTCTCCGAGATCAACTACGTCCACAACCTCGAGCACGGCGCGATCGGGATGTTCTACGGGCCCGACGTCTCGGAGGACACGGTCGCGCGGATGCAGGAGTACTACAACCAGGATCCGAGAGGCTTGATCATGGCGCCCGATGACCGGCTCGGCGACCAGATCGCCCTGACGGCGTGGACCCACATCGCCAAGGGCAAGACCTTCGACGAGCAGGTCTTCGACACGTTCATCGAGGAGTTCGGCTTCGCCGGCCCCGAGTCGTGCAAGAACGACATCGAGCAGGGCTGCTTCCGCCGCGAAAACCTCGAGCCCGGCAACCAGTAGCGCCTATCCTTGGCCGGCCGGGGTGGCGAAACTGGCTATACGCGGCTGACTTAAAATCAGCTGTCCCCTACGGGGGCGTGCGGGTTCGAGTCCCGCCCCCGGCACCTCACTGATCCGTTGCTCCTCGTCCTGGCCATCGTCGTCGCAGTCATCTGGCTGCCGACCGGCTGGGGGATCGCACTCGTCGCGGCTGCATTGATCGTCGAGGTGGGGGAGACCGGCTTCTGGTTCTGGCTCTCCCGGCGGCGGAAGGCTGTGACCGGGGCCGAGGCGCTGCCGGGATCACGCGGCATCGTGGTGGCGCCTTGCCGGCCCGAAGGGCAGGTGCGCGTCGCCGGCGAGCTGTGGCGGGCGCGCTGCGAGGAGGGGGCGGACGCCGGCGACGAGGTGGTGGTCGAGCGGCTCGACCCGGAGCTGCTTCTGGTTGTGCGGAAGGCGACCTAGACTCTGCTGCCCGTGGCGCTCGACGTCGAACAGGCAGCCCTCGAGTGGGATACGCCGCTCTTCCGCATGGCGCTTGCGCAGTTCGAGCAAGGGCTCGAGCACGCGGACGTCGAGGAGGATGTCGCAGAGCGCCTGCGGTACCCGGAGCGGGCCGTGATGATGTCGGTGCCGGTGCGTCGCGACGACGGCTCGCTGCACGTGCTCCCGGGCTACCGCGTGCAGCACTCGACCGTCCTCGGCCCGACGAAGGGCGGCCTCCGCTACGACCCGCACGTGTCGCTCGGCGAGTGCACCGCGCTCGCGATGTGGATGACCTGGAAGTGTGCGCTGCTGCGGATCCCCTACGGCGGCGCGAAGGGCGGCATCCGGTGCAACCCGCGAGAGATGTCCGCGACCGAGCTGGAGCGGATGACCCGCCGCTACACGATCGAGCTGCGGCCGGTGATCGGGCCCGAGGAGGACATCCCCGCCCCGGACATGGCCACGAACGAGAAGACCATGGCCTGGATCATGGACACGTACTCGATGGTCGAGGGCTATGCGGTGCCGGAGATCGTGACCGGAAAGCCGGTCTCGATCGGCGGCTCCGTCTTCCGCCGCGAGGCGACGGGCGCCGGCGTCGTGATGGTCGTCGAGCGAGCGTGCGGACGCCTCGGCTGGAACCTCGGCGAGCAACGCTGTGTCGTCCAGGGTTATGGAAACGTCGGCGGTGTTGCCGCGCACGAGCTCGCGGCCCGCGGCGCCCGGGTGATGGCCGTTTCGGACATCTCCGGAGGGATCTACTCCGAGGCTGGGCTGGACCTGGCCGCCGCGGACGCGTGGATCGAGGAACAGGGCTCGTTGGACGGGTACCCCGATGCCCAGCACGTCTCGAACTCGGATCTTCTCGAGCTTCCGTGCGACATCCTCGTTCTCGCCGCGCTCGAGGATCAGGTCACCGCCGACAACGCCGGCCGGATCGACGCGAAGATGGTCGCGGAGGGCGCGAACGGCCCGACGACCGTCGAGGCCGACGCGATCCTCGGTGAGCGCGGGATCGTCGTCCTGCCGGACATCCTCACGAACGCCGGCGGCGTCACCGTCTCCTACTTCGAGTGGGTGCAGGATCTCGGGCGGCTGTTCTGGGACCGCGATGAGATCCGGCTCAAGCTCGCCGAGAAGCTCGGAGACGCCTTCGACCGGGTCTGGGACCTGTCCGACCAGCTCGGCGTCACCCTGCGGCAAGCGGCGCTCGTCGCCGCCATCCGCGAGGTCGCCGGCGCGCTGACGGCGCGCGGGATCTACCCGTGACCGTCGTCCGCGAGGCGATGGTGTCCGACCCGCCGACGCTCGGCGTGGGCGACAGCGCCCAGGACGCTGGCCAGGCGCTGGCCCGGCCCGAGGTCAGGGCGGTCTTCGTCTGCGACGGCGAGCGGTTCGTCGGCGTCGTCACGCGGAAGACGCTGGTCCGCGAGGTGGTCGCCACGGGCCGCGATCCCAGGGAGACGCCGGTCGGGGAGATCGCAGAAGAGCCGCACTGGACGGTCGACGCCGACACGCCGGTCGACGAGGCGTTCCGGTTCATGGAGGAGAAGGACGCCGAGCGCGTTCCCGTCGTGGAGAACGCGCGCCTGGTGGGAGTCCTGTCGCGGAGCGGGCTCCAGCGGCGGCTCGCGGAGGACGACCCGCCGCCGCTCGACTCGGATCTCGGCGCCTAGCCGGCCAGACAGACGCGGAACGGCTTGTTCCGCCGCCCGGGCGCGGCTCGAAGCGGCGCGAGCTGGTCGAGCCGCTCGACCAGCTCGGCCGTGGCGCGGTCCTTGGGGAGATAGCCGGACGCGCCTGCGTCCAGGGCGCGCTGGACGTCGTCGGGATCCTTCGACGAGCTGACGACGAGCACTCGCGCTTCAGGGAGGCTCGCCAGGATCCTCCGGGTGGCCTCGAGGCCGTCCATCCGCGGCATGCGCACGTCCATGAGCACGACGTCCGGCGACAGCTCGAGCGCGAGCTCCACCCCTTCGGCACCGTCGAGGGCATGCGCAAGCACGTCCACGCAGTCCATCCTGAGGACGCAGGTGATCAGCTCGGCGAAGGCCGGGTCGTCGTCGACGATCAGGACGCGGTGCGGCGCGCTGGCGGCTGGCAACTGGGCTCCTCTCGGAGGTCGTTCTTGCGGCTTGTCCGGAGAGATGCCGTGTCGGGCCGATGCTTGCGCATCGTTTTCGAAGATCCCCCTTTCGAGGGAGTGCGCTCGGGCGGCCGTCGAGCGACCCTTTGACCGAGTGAGCGTCGCCGAGCCAGCCGTAACCGGGCTCGAGACGGCCGCGGCCGAGCGGCTGTACGAGCGGAACTCTTCGCGCGTCTTCGGCTATTGCCTGAAGATGCTCGGCAGCCGCGAGGACGCCGAGGATGCCTCGCAGACGACGTTCATGCAGGCGTTTCGCGCCCTTCGGCGCGGCGTCGTACCGGTGTACGAAACCGCGTGGCTGCTGACGATCGCGAAGAACGTCTGCCTCGGTCGCCATCGGGCGAGCGGACGGCGCAGGGCCGTCGAGCTGGTCCGCGATCCCCAGGATCTGGAGGCATTCGCCGGTCGGTCAGACGACGATTCGGACGCGCTCGTCGGCCTTCAAGAGGCGTTGGCTCGCCTCCCTGAGATGCAGCGGCGCGCGTTCCTCCAACGCGAGTGGCAGGGACGCTCGTACGCCGAGATCGCGGCCGAACTGGGCGTGACCGTTTCGGCCGTCGAGGCGCTCATCTGTCGCGCGCGCAAGGCGCTGGCGCTCGACCTCGGCGGTGAGGAACGCCGTCGGCGGCACGCATTCGACGTCGCATCGCTGCTCGCCGGCCTCAAGTCGCTCCTGGGCGGCGGGGCGGCCGTCAAGCTGGCGGTCGGCGCAACCGCGGTGGTGGGGGTCGGGGCAGTCGCCGGGGGTGTGGCCGACAGGGCAGAGGTGCGCGAGCCGGCTCGAAGCCCGGCGGCCAGGGTGGCGCCTGCTCCGGCAGCCGGGCCCCCGGTCCGGGAGGCTTCCCCCGTCCGCGTTCAGCACCCGTCGAATGCCGGCGCGAGTCGCAGTCCGGCCGCCAAGCCCGGGCGCCGAAAGATCTCGCTGAGGACGCCCGCACCGCACGCTCGCCCCGGCGCAGCCGTGGTTTCGACACCCCAGCCCGCTCCGGCCGCGCCCCCCGTGGCGCCCCAGGCTTCACCGGCGACTCCGGCGACTCCCGCCGTGCCCGGCCCGCCGGCCGGCCCGGAGACGCCCGCTCTCCCGGAGGTCCCGGGCCTCCCTCCGCTTCCCGAGGTGCCCGAGCTCCCGATCCCGAAGGTCGAGGTTCCGCCGCTACCGACCGACGAGCTGCCGGTCGAGGTGCCGAGCGTCCCCGAGCTCCCCGAGGTCCCGGGCCTGCCGGACCTGCCCGTCCTGCCCTAGCAGCAGGTGTAGGCGCCGGGCGGCGCGTCGCCCTCCACGGGCTCCGGCAGCTGCGCCGCCTCGAGTGCGATGCCGTGGAGGATGTCGCGCTCGCTGACCGTCAGCGCATCCAGGCCGAGCCGGTTCAGCGTCTCGCGCGCGATGATCCCGCCCGCGACGATCACCGGCGCCCGGTCGGGGTGGAGGCCGGTGACGCGTGCGCGCTCGGCGAGCGGCATCCGCGCAAGCCGGTCGACCTCGCGGTCGATCGCCTCGAGCGTCAGCCGGTGGCCGTGGATCCGGTCGCGGTCGTACTCGTCCATTCCGAGCTCGATCGCGGCGAGGCTGGTGATCGTCCCTGCGACGCCGATCGCGTCGTCGACCAGGAGATCCTCCGGGATCGATGCCGCGACATGCCCCGCGCAGGCGCCCAGCTCGCTCGCGGACGGCGGATCGCCGTGGAGGAACCGCTCGGTCAGCCGGACCGAGCCGATGTCGACGCTGAGCCTCGAACGCACGCCGTCGGGGCCGGCGACGACGAGCTCGGTGGAGCCGCCGCCGATGTCGAGGACGAGCGTCGGGCGGTCGAGCTGCCGGTCGCTCGTGACGCCGCGGAAGGTGAGCTCGGCCTCCTCCTCGCCACCGAGGAGCCGAGTCGTGAAGCCGTAGCTCCACTCGATCTCCCCCAGGAACGCTTCGCCGTTCTCCGCGTCGCGGACTGCGCTCGTCGCAATCAACAGCGCGCGCTCGGCGCCGAGTCGCTCCGCTTCGCGGCGGTAATCGCTGAGGACGTTCCGCACCCGCGCGATGGGCAGCGGCAGCAGGCGGCGGCGCGAATCGACACCCTCGCCGAGGCGCGTGATCTCCTGCCGCGCCACCACGTCGTCGACCCGTCCGTCGTCGACGTCGGCGACGAGCAGCCGAGTGGTGTTCGTCCCCTGGTCGATCGCGGCGACACGCATGGCGGCGGCTACGCTAGCCGCATGTTCCTCTTCCGCGATAAGGACGTGTCCATGGTCGAGCCGGATCGCGCCCTCCCGGGCCGCGACGAGGCGATGCCGGTGTCCGAGCGCCACGAGGTCCTCGGCACGCCGCTCCGGCCGCCGTTCCCGGAGGGCCTCCAGCAGGCAGTCTTCGGCCTCGGCTGCTTCTGGGGCGCCGAGCGCGTCTTCTGGCAGGCGCCGGGCGTCTACACGACTGCGGTCGGCTACGCCGGCGGCTATACCCCGAACCCGACGTACCAGGAGGCGTGCAGCGGCCAGACCGGGCACACGGAGGCCGTCCTCGTCGTCTTCGACCCCAAGCAGACGAGCTACGAGGAGCTCCTGCGCCTGTTCTGGGAGAACCACGACCCGACGCAGGGCATGCGCCAGGGCAACGACGTGGGCACGCAGTACCGCTCGGTGATCCTCTACGACAACGACGAGCAGCGCGAGGCGGCCGAGCGCTCGCGGGACATGTACCAGGACGAGCTGCGCGGAGCGGGCTACGGCGAGATCACGACCGAGATCGCGCCGGCCGGGCCGTTCTACTACGCCGAGGACTACCACCAGCAGTACCTCCAGAAGAATCCGAACGGTTACTGCGGCCTCGGCGGGACGGGCGTGAGCTGCCCCGTCGGGCTCGTTCGTTCAGCGTAGAGCTGCGCTACAATCGCCACCAGCGACGCGGGGTGGAGCAGTCAGGTAGCTCGCCGGGCTCATAACCCGGAGGTCGCAGGTTCAAATCCTGCCCCCGCTACTGGAAAGGGCCCCGGAAACGGGGCCTTTCTGCGCCGGAAGCCGGCTCCTCGAGTGCAGTCGCCGTTTCGTCGCGCAGCTCGCTCGTCGCACGTCGTCCCTGTCTGGCTCCTGTGGCTTGGATCTATCGGCGCATGTTGGCCTGGTCTAGCTGCGTCTAGGAATCGATTGATTCGTCAGTCAATACCGATGTAAATGCCGCACGAAATTGACTGACAAATCAATCTCGAAAGATGCATTCTGCAAGCCGTATCTCCCTGCGTAATCGGCGCGTTCTTGTTTCGTTGGGTTATCGCTCGTCCACGCCTTCTCGGACGAGCCGCGCAGGGAGGGAGAATGAATTCTCAGCACGTATCGGCCCGCCGGCGTCCGGCAACGAGGATGCTTGGACGGGCCGTAATCATTGCCGTGTCGCTTGCGGCAACACTCGTCGCAGCGAACACCGCACTGGCTGCGGGAGTGCCTGGCGATCGCGATGCGCGATCCGGAAAGGTGCAACCAACGGCCGCCCAACAGCAGACCGTGTCTGCGCTGGGCGCGATGGCGACCTGGAATGACTTCGGAACACCCAGGTCGCTGACCAAGGACGGCGGCTACCTCGCAACCGGCCTCAGCGGTGCGGACGCCGCGACGGTCGCCCGCAACTGGGTGAGCGCCAACAAGGCGCTGTTCCGCCTGAGCTCGACCGACGGGCTCAAGGTTGAGAGCGCCCACACGTTCCGCGAGAGCAATGCCGCAGTCGTCACGTTCCGCCAGTACTTCGGCGGGTTGGCGGTGCGGCCGGACGGAACGCTGACGGTCAGCCTTACCGGAACGCCGGCGAGTGGATGGAAGATCGCGTCGGCCTCCTCCGGCGTCACCGGCTCGACCGGTCTTGCTGCCCAGCCGGCGCTCACCGCGCAGGAAGCGTGGACGAATGCGGCCGCCGATGTCGGCTACTCGGTGTCCGTCGTCAACGTCCAGAACGCCAAGCAGGCCGGAGGGTGGAAGCAGTTCGCCGTCTCGGGCTTCACGGAGGCGCAGAGGGCCCGGCTCGTTGCCGTTCCCACGCCGGCGAACGGCGTTCGGCCGGCCTACGAGACTGTCCTCGTCAACGAAGCCGGCGGCGATACACGCGGCTACCTGAGCTTCGTCGACGCGGTCACCGGTGCGGTGCTGGTGCGGACGAACATCGTCGAGAACTCGCATCCGCCGGCAGACGTCTTCAACGGCAACTTCCAGCCCGGCGACTCGACAGGACCGGCCGGTTGCGACGCGCCGAAGGGCCCCTGGGTCGTCGAACCGACGGAGAGCGTCGAGTCGATCATCGTCACGGTCGGGGCGGTGAACCCCGCGAACGACGCCGTGATCGTCCTGCTGCTCAACGGCTCCCCAGTGGCCACGCAGGACTTGCTGACCAGCCCGGAGGTCATGAACTACGACCCGCCGGGGGACGTTGCGGCAGGCAGCTACACGGTCCAGATCTGCGACTTCGAGGACGGCGTCGACCCGTTGCCGCCCACGAACTACGCCGGCTCGATCGTCTTCAACGAGCAGGACACGAGCGGCGGAAGCCCTGTCAATCCGGCGTACATCGCCCGGTGGAAGGTGTTCCCGAACTCTCCACTGCTCGGGACGCTCTCTCAGGACCCGTGGAACATCCCCGACACGGACATCCGCAAGGTCTGGTGCTGGGACGCGACCGGTCCGGCTCCGACGTTCACGCCCATTCCGGGCTGTGACACCGTCGCCGCCGGCAAGCCGGACGTCCAGAACCTCGCCTCACGCGTGCCGTGGGACGTCCTCCCACCGACCGGGCCGACGTTCACGACGATCGGCAACAACGCGTTCAGCCGCGAGGCGTGGATCAGCCCGCTCACTCCGGGCGGCGCCTTCCAGCCGTTCGGCGTGCCGCCGGTGACGTCGGGCGTCCGCGACTACAGCTTCCCCTGGACGAACCAGTGGGAAGCGCAGGACTGCAACCCGGCGACGACGTTCCCGTCAGCGCAGCGGAACGACATCGACGCAGCGGTCACCAACCTGTTCGCGATGCACAACCGTCTGCACGACTGGGACTACTTCCTCGGCTTCACCGAGGAGAACTGGAACGCGCAGTTCCACAACTTCTTCGGAGCCGGATCGGAGCACGACCCGGTCCAGGGCGACGCCCAGGCTGGTGGGCTGACCGGCGGGTCGCCGAGCTACCTCGGTCGCGACAACGCCAACATGGTCACGACGCCTGACGGCGCTCCCCCGATCACGAACATGTACCTCTGGCAGCCGCTCGCCGGCGCGTTTTACGCGCCGTGCGTGGACGGCGACTTCGACATGGGTGTGATCGGCCACGAGTACGGCCACCTGACCGAGAACCGCATGATCGGCAAGGGCGGCACGCGCGGCGGTCACCACGCAGGAGCGATGGGAGAGTCGTTCGGCGACTTCCACGCGACCGAGTACCTGAACGAGTACGGCTATGCGACGGTCGTCCCCGGCCAGAACCCGTTCGCGCTTGGCGCGTACGCGACGGGCGACCGGATCCAGGGCATCCGCAACTACCCGGGCAACCTCGCACCGACCGGTGCGTTCCCGACGGCGGGCGTCAATCCGGCGATCAACCCCCTCCAGTTCGGGAACATGGGCTACGACCTGACCGGTCCGCAGGTGCACGCCGACGGCGAGATCTGGACGAAGCTGAACTTCCGGCTGCGGGAGGCGCTGCGCCTGAAGTACGACGCGGCATTCCCGTCCTCGAACCAGGCGCTGCAGGTCGAGTGCGCCGACGGCAAGCGCCCGGCCAACCTCTGCCCGGGCAACCGGCGGTGGATCCAGCTCTACTTCGCCGCAATGCTGACGATGCCGACGGCACCGTCGATGCTCGAGGCACGCAACCACATCCTCGCCGCCGACATGACCCTCTTCGGCGGCGCCAACCAAAGCGAGCTGTGGAACGAGTTCGCCCGTTACGGCTTCGGCCAGTTCGCGACGAGCTCGAACACGGCGGCTGATACGGACACCGATCCGGCGCCGGACCACATGTCGCCGGTGCACAGCGAGGCGACGGTCACGTTCACGTCGTCGGCCACCTCGCCGACGCCGGCCCGGGTCTACGTCGGCCACTACGAGGCGCGCACGTCGCCGATCGCCGACACCGACTCGAGCACCAACAACGGTGCAGCCGGTGCGAACGGCAACAACCTGGACAGCGTTGCGAGGTTCGTGCCGGGCACGTACGAGTTCGTCGCAAAGGCGAACGGGTTCGGGCACATCCGCTTCCGGCTCACGCTCTCGGCCGGCCAGTCGCTCACGTTCGCTCTTCCGTTCGTGAGGAACTGGGCGTCGTCGAGCTCGGGTGCGACCGCCCAGCCCGGTGTGGGCGCGTGGACCCAGCTCGGAAACCTCATCGACGACACGGAGGCGACGAACGCCGACTACGGCCCCAACCAGCCAAAGGTCGACACGACGAATCCGTCGATCATCGTCAACCTCGGCGGCACGACGCCGCGGTCCGTTCGCGAGGTGAAGGTCAGCGCGATGCTGCACGCCGGAGGCGGGAACCGCTTCACGGCGCTCCGCAGCTTCGAGATCCGGACCTGTAGCGGCAGCGATGCGTTCTGCTCGGTGCCGACCAACTTCGCGCTCAGGTCGATCGTCGGGAACGGGAACATCAACGCGTTCCCGGGGACGACACCTCGGCCGACGGCTCCCGAGCTCATCCTGCGCCACTTCGTGTTGACCTCAGCCGTCAACGCGACGCACGTGATGATCCGGGTGCTCGACAACCAGTGCACCGGTAACCCCGCCTTCCAGGGCGATCAGGACGCGGATCCGGCGAACAACTCGGACTGCGAGACCGGTAGCCCAGGCACGGCGACACCGTTCGGCGACCTCGACGTCGTGCTCGCGGAGCGCGACGACGAGGTGCACATCGCCGAGCTGCAGGTCTTCTCCACCACCAGCGGCAATGGTGGCGGTGGTGGCGGCGGCGGCGGCGGTGGCGGCGGCGGCGACGACGGCGACGACGAGTGCGAACACGACGACGACGTCGCCAAGATCGGAGCTCCCGTCGCCTCGCCGGGCAGCACGGTCGAATACACGATCACCTACACGAACACCGGTAGCAGGGACGACGTCGATTGCGAGATCGACGACCTGCTCTCCGACGATCTGACGTACGTGTCCTCGACCGGCGGAGGCGTCTACGACCCGGCGACGAGGACTGTCACCTGGAACACCGGACCGGTGGCGGCGGGAGCGGCTCGAACCGTCACGCTGACGGCGAAGGTCTCTTCGTCCGCCGCGGTCGGCTCGGTGCTGATGAACCGGGCCTACCTCGGAGCCCTCGGCATCGACCTGTCGCCCGTGGGCACCGCCACCACCCTGGTGGTGACGCCCTGACGAAACAGGAAGAGAAGGGAGGCCGGCGATCAGCCGGCCTCCCTTCGGCCCTTAGGAGGCTCGATATGAGACACGTCATCGTCGCGGCGCTCGCGCTCGCGACGTTCTTCGCGTTAACGACCTCGGCCAGCGGGCACGAGTTCGACCACTTCACGCCGGGCGGTGCCGCGACGGCTCCCGGCACGACCGCGGTCTCCGGGCCTGCGGGCGCTTGGCAGTTCGTCGCCACGATCCCTACTGGGAACCCGCACACCGACATCGACTTCTTTACTCAGCGGGGCGAGATCTACGCGTCCGTCGGAACGCTTGCCGCCGGTGGCAACGACGCGGGACAGAACATCGTCAAGCTGACGCACAACGGCAGCCCCACGTCGCACCCGCACTACGTGTCGGGACACGGCTCCGCCGACTGCATCTCCGATCCGTCGGCAGCGACAGGCCTCCAGCACGATGTCGAGGCGACCCCGAAGGGGCACGCCCTCCTCAATACCGCCTACCCGTTCTCGGTGAAGACGGACGCACAGCTGCTCGTCGACGCGACCGACAACCCGGGTCGCTGCCACGACAACGGCGCGCTGTTCGGCGTGGGGGGGCCGCAGGGCGGGCTGGAGCTGATCGACATCACCGACGTGAACATGCCGCTCGAGATCGGCCTGACGAGCCACATCGGCGAGTCCCATACGGTCAACATCAGTCCGAAGCGACCGCAGATCGCCTACTCGGTCACGTCCGACTTCGTCGGTGTGACCTGCAATGCGAATGACACCTCCTGCGAGCGCGCGAATGAAAACCCGGCCGCCGGGTTCGGCACGCGCGCAAACCTCGACGGCTTCGAGGTCGTGGACATGTCCACGTGCATGAACTTCTCCGTCGGCACGACGCTGGCGCAGAAACGTGCGAGGTGCCGCCCCTCGGTGTACCGCTACCGGTGGCCGAGCGCACTCATCGCGCTGGGTCACACGCACGACGCTCTCGCGGGCTGCCACGAGCTCGAGGTCTATCCCGACGACAAGCTGGTCTGCGCAGGCGTCAACGCGACGCTCTACTTCGACCTGAGCGGAGCATTCGACAGGAACGGCAAGCCGCGCGGGACACCGCTCCCCTGCAGCGTCCGCCCGAGCTCGTCGACGATCACGAAGACCGGCGCGATGGTCACTGACTGCGTCGTCGGGAAGAACGGCCAGGACCTGACGATCCCGGGCTGGAAGGCGATCGGCTCGCCCTCGCTTGCCGGCGTGAGGTTCCTCGGCGCCGTCTTCCACCAGGGCCGCAAAGGCAATGACCCGCCGATGTACGACGCCACGCAGGACGTCGAGATCTCGCACGAGGCGGAGCTCAGCGCGTCGCGGCGGCTGATCCTCACCACCGACGAGCGCGGCGGCGGCGTTCTCCCGGGCGGTGCGACCTGTAGTCCCGCCGTGGACAACGTCCTCGGGAACGGCGGCATCCATGCATACCGCGTCGCCTACCTGCAGGGCACGACACCCGCCGGCGCCGATCCGAGTCCTGCCGCAGCGAGTACAGCCTGGCAGGCGTACGCCCAGAAACCGGGCGGGGGCAAGGCGATCTACCGCGCTCCGATCCGTACGGAGCCGATGGTGAACCTCTGCACGGCCCACGTCTTCCACCAGATCCCCGGCCAGAACCGGATCTTCATGGGCTGGTACTCCCAGGGCACGCAGGTAGTGGACTTCATCGAGCACCGAGACGGGACGGTCGAGTTCAAGGAGGCCGGCTTCTTCATTCCGACCAAGGCGAACGAGTGGGTCTCAGCCGTCTTCAAGGTCAAGCAGAACGCCGATGGCACGTATACGTACTGGGGCGCGACCGGCGACTTCAACCTCGGTCCGGCCGGGCGCAATGCGATCGACATCTACAAGGTGACGCTGCCGGCGCCGCCCAAGCCGTTCGGCCAAGACCCGACCGAAGGCTGTCCCGAGGAGAACGACGAGGACGGCGACGGCCTCATCGACAGCATGGAGGTCAAGCTCTTCACCCTCCTCGGCGTCCCGGATTCCGACTTCGACGGGATCAAGGACGGGAACGACGACGCGAACGGAAACGGGCGGTCGGACGAGGACGAGGACGACGACGACGGTTGTCCCGACCGCGACAGGGACGGCGACGGCGAAGACGACGAAGACGAGGACGACTGACGACGAAAGAGGCGCTTTCCGGGGGCCGGCATTCGCCGGCCCCCTTCGAGTAAGACGAGGTGCGCGCGGGCTGCGTGCGGGTATGGGGCGCTGCCTTGGCCAGCACCGTTGCCGACTCCGAGTAGACCTTGGTCATTCATGCGAACGGGGTGATGAGGGCCGATCGGGGCCATGGGAGAGTTCTCTCGCGGCCGCATATTCCGATCCAGATCGATACGAGGGAGTGAGGAATGGGGACACCCGCACCCGCGACGGCCCGACCAGGCGCAAACGTCGGTTCCACGAGTGAGTTCAGCTTGTTCTTCCGGGTCAAGCCGGGCCAGGCGACCGCCTTGCGGGACGCACTAAAGGAGCTTCAGGAAACGCCGGGGTACCGGCCGGGAGAGCACAACATGGCGATCGCCACGATTCACGAGGCCAGGTTCGTGCTGTTCGACGACGACACGCGACTGCTGTTCGCGACGAGTTTCGACGGGCCGTGGGATGTCTACATGGAGGACTTCTTCACGTCCGGGCCGACGCTGGCGCTCTTCGACGTGATCTTCAAGCACGTCGAGGGATACGAGGGGCTGCCTGACCTCGCCGCCGTAAGGTCGTTCGTCTTCGGCGCTCAGGTGACCGCGGCCGCCTACGCGCGCAACTACGGCGGCACGGTGAAGGAGATCCGGAAGGCCGAGCGTGTGAACACGGCGTTCCAGCAGGTGCTCGACGACCCGGAGGCCGCAGAGGCGCTGCAGAACCCGGCGCTGAAGCCGCTGCTCGAAGAGGCCGCCGACTAAGCCCACCGCCGAAGACTGGAGCACGGGTGTCGGATCACATCTCAGGCCCGCGGGCGCTTGCCGACCCGATCGCTGACATCACCGATGTCTATGCGTTCCCGAGTCCCGAGCGATCGGGACATCTCGTGCTCGTGATGAACACGCTGCCGTTCGCTCCCGCGTCGGCCCTCCTCTCGGACGGCCTCATCTACCGCTTCCGCTTGAGCCCGCTCACCGGACGGGCAGCGACCGATCCGACACCGTTCGCCGTCGCAGAGGAGGAGCTCACGTTCGACTGCGTGTTCTCCGATCCCTCCGCGGGCAACGGTGCCCACGGACAGGAAGGGACACTTACGACTCCGACGGGCAAGGTGGTTCGGTTCCGCGTGAACGACGAGCAGGGCGGCCAGGGTCATGGGGTTCGCGTCTTCGCCGGGCCGCGCTGGGATCCGTTCATGATGGACGCCCCCGCGGCGCTGAAGACGATCGCGACGGGCGAGCTCGCCTTCACAGATCCGGGCGCGATCTACCTGGACGGCAAGAACGTCCTCGCCCTCGTGATCGAGGTCGACTGTGCGCAGCTCCTGGGTGGTGTGGGGCTGGTCGGGGTGGTTGCAGAGACGCTGACGCGCGGCAAGCTCAACGTTCGGATCGAGCGCGTCGGCAGGCCCGAGGTGAAGAACCTGATGCTGGCGCCGAAGCAGTTCGACCCGGTGAATCGCGACCTCGAGATCCGCGATCTCTACAACATGGAAGACGCGTTCCATCTCGCCGAGGGCTACCAGGGCGCTTATCGGGCGCGCCTGAATGCCAACCTCGCCTTCTGGGACGGACTCGACGGGAAGACCGACTGGCCCTCGGAGAACGGGATCCACCCGCTGACCGAGCTCGTGCTCGCCGACTACCTCGTCGTCGACATCGGCAAGCCCTACGCGGAGCAGGGTTCCTTCCTCGAGATCGAACGCGCCGCCGGCGAGGGCCGTCCACACGAGACCTGTGGTGGCCGTGCGCTGAACGACGACGTGATGGACCGGATCTTCACGCTGCTCGTGAATGCCGGCAACGGGCCGATCATCCGCGACGGCGTCGATCGCGCAACCCGGCCCGCCGCGCGCACCTTCCCCTACCTCGCAGCGGCGAATGAGGATCCTCCCGAACCGCCCGAGCACCACCACTAGAGATGGCCGCTCCAGTGGACACGCTGACCGGCGGAGAAAGCGTCAGCCTGGAGCTCGACGACATCCAGAGTGGGGCCCTGCACGAGCGGCCCACGCCCTACGTCGGCGCCTACCTGCTGATTCGCGTAGACGACCGTAGTGCGGGCCGGCAGCTGGTGCGTCGGCTTCTCTCAGTCGTCGATTCCGGCCGTCCCACCCCAGATCCCGCCCAGGACGCCTGGATCACCACTGCCTTCACGTACCAGGGCTTGAAAGCGCTCGGTGTGCCGCAGGACTCTCTGGACAGCTTTGCGCCGGAGTTCCGACAGGGGATGGCTGCGCGCGCAGTCGAGCTGGGCGACGTCGGCGAGAGCAGCCCGGCCAACTGGGAGCAGCCGCTCGGGACCCCCGACGTCCACGTAGCCCTTGCCGCGTTGTCGCCTGACGCCGCCCGGCTGGAAGCGGTGCTCGAGCGGGCGCGCAAGACGTACGAAGAGCTCGCCGGGATCGAGGTGATCTGGCGTCAGGACTGCTACCAGCTGCCGACGGGACGCACCTCCTTCGGCTTCAAGGACGGTATCGGCCAGCCCTCCGTCGAGGGCAGCGGCATCCCCGGCTCGAATTCCGGCGAGGCGCCGCTCAAGGCGGGCGAGATCATCCTCGGCTACCCGGACGAGACCGGGAGCCTGCCCCCGATGCCGACTCCGGAGGTGCTCGGCCGGAACGGCACCTACGTCGTCTTCCGCAAGCTGCACACCCGCGTCGCCGCCTACCGCCGTTATCTCCGCGAGAAGGCGGCGAACCGTGAGGAGGAGGCGCTGCTCGGCGCCAAGATGGTCGGCCGTTGGCAGAGCGGCGCGCCGCTCGCGCTTTCACCCGAGCAGGATGATCCCGAGCTCGGCGCAGATCCGCAGCGGAACAACGACTTTCGTCTACGGCGACGATCTGCGGGGCTTGAAGTGTCCGGCCGGCGCGCACGCGCGGCGGGCGAACCCGCGCGACGCGCTCGAGCACGAAGGCAGCGTCGACGTCCGCCTGCATCGCATGATCCGGCGCGGCACGAGCTACGGCCCCATGCTGCCCGAGGGCGTGCTGGATGACGACGGCGCCGACCGGGGCATCATCTTCGTCTTCGCCGGCGCGCATCCGAAGCGGCAGTTCGAGTTCGTGAAGACGCAGTGGCTGAACGACGGCATCTTCATCGGCGCACCGAGCGAAAGCGACCCCCTTGTGGGACCGCGCGACGGATCGGGGATGTTCACGATCCCGCAGCGGCCGATCCGCCGCCGGCTGCAGACGCTGCCGCCGTTCGTGGTCACACGCGGCGGCGAGTACTGCTTCGCCCCAGGGCTGCGCGCGATGCGCTGGCTCGCGGAACTGGAGACCTGACAGGCACGCATCGAGGGAGGACCGACGTGACAACGACGACAGGCACAGACCGTTGGAAAGCGCTCGACTTCGCCGCGCCCCCGGCCGATGCCGCGGAGCCGGATCAGCCGGTCCTCGTGGAGGACAGCTCGGATGATCGCGTGGCAGTCATCACCTTGAATCGGCCGCACGCGGACAACGCGATCACGACCGAGATGGGAGCCCGACTCACCGAGATCTTGGACTCGATCGCCGTCCGTCCTGCCGTCCGCGCCGTGATCCTCACGGGCGCCGGCGATCGAGCGTTCTCCGTCGGCAGCGACCTGCGCCAGCGCAAGAACATGACGAAGGAGGATTGGCTGCGCCAGCGACAGGATTTCGACCGCACCCTCTACACGGTGCGACAGCTGCGCAAGCCGATCTTCGCCGCCGTCAACGGCATCGCGTACGGCGGGGGCTCCGAGCTGGCCCAGAGCACCGACTTCATCATCGCGTCCGACAACGCCACCTTCGGCCAGCCGGAGGCGATGATCGGCCTCGCAGCGGGCGGCGGCTCGCCGGTCTTTCTCCCACGCGTCCTCCCACCCGGAAAGGCGCTCCAGATGCTGATGACCGGCGACCCCATCAGTGCTCAGGAGGCCCACCGGCTCGGGATGGTCAACGAGCTCTACCCGAAGGGCGAGCTGATGGACGCGGCGCAGCGAATCGCGGAGAAGATCGCGAGCAACTCGCCGACGGCGGTTCAGGCGGTCAAGGGCGCCGTGCGCATGGGCGAGGGCCAGCCGGTCGAGCAGGCGATCGCGATCATGATGGCGGCCCACTGGCGCTCCGCCGTCCATCCCGACCGCATCGAGGGAATCGGCGCCTTCAACGAAGGCCGCGACCCGACCTTTCAGGACCCTGACTACTGATGCTCCGTCATCGGCGAGGAGGCTGAGACATGGCAGTGGCACACGACCTCGAACGAGACCGCGCCGCGCTCAAGATGATCAACCCGGCGCCGTACAACGCAGAGGCGCCGCCGGAAGCACTCGCGGGCGACATCACTCCGGTCGAGCTCCACTACGTCCGAAGCAACTTCGCGGTGCCGGCTCACGACGGCAACCTGGAGATCGGCGGCGCGGTGGGGAACCCGACCACGTTGACGCTCGACGACCTGCGCCAGATGGCGTCGGTCGAGCGGGCCGTCACGCTCGAGTGCGCCGGAAACGGACGACTTGCGACGCGGCCCTTGCCGGTCGGCGAGCCCTGGGGCGACTACGCCGTCTCCACTGCGCGCTGGACCGGCGCACTCTTGCGCGACGTCCTGGAGCAGGCGCAGCCCACGGCGGAGGGCGTCGAGGTTCGCTTCGAAGGTGCCGACCACGGCGCCGTACCATCTCGAGCCCGTCCTGCCGGAGACGAACCGCGATGACCTGGCGTTCGTGCGCTCGCTCGCGTTGGACCATGCGACCGACCCTGAAGCGGAGATCCTGATCGCCTACGAGATGAACGGCGAACCGCTGACCGCCCGACCACGGTGCCCCGTTCAGGCTCATCGTCCCCCACTGGTACGCCGTCGCCTCCGTCAAGTGGCTGAAGCGAATCGACGTTCTCACCGAACCGTATGTCGGCGAGTTCCAGACCGGCCACTACATCTACGAGTGGCCCGATCGGCCGCACGAGCCCGTCGATCTGATGCGCGTTCGCGCCCGCATCACCGATCCGGCCCCCGGCACGGTCATTCCGGCCGGCACGTACACCGTGCGCGGAAAAGCCTGGTCCGGCACAGGATCGGTGACCTCAGTCGACGTCAGCTTCACCGGTGAAGGCGACTGGCACGCTGCGCAAGTCGAGCCTCCGAAAGACCCCTCCCAGTGGCAGGACTGGTCCCTCGACTGGAAGGCAAGCGGGATCGGGCGCCACAGCCTCCGCGCGCGCGCAACCGACGCCGCCGGCAACGTCCAACCCGAGGTCCCGCCATGGAATCGGCTGGGCTACGGAAACAACGCGATCGAGGTCTCTTACGTCGACGTCCGCTGACGTACTCAGCGTCGTGACCGGCACGTAGACGCTGCCATCACGAAGCGCGCGATGGGAGGGCGCACGGCTGCCGGTGATCTGGACCGTTCCGCGGCCCGAGATCGATCCATGTGAGGCTCGCCTGGAGCTCGCGCGCAGGTACCTGCACGTCTTCGGGCCGACCACGCCCGCAGCCTTCGCCAAGTGGGCCGGAATCGGCTCTGCCGAGGGCCGTGCGGCGTTCGAAGCGCTGGCCGAGGAGGTCATGGCTGCGGGGCGATATGAACCCGCGACCGTCGCGTGAGCACCGGCCGCTCGCCCGCCGCGATCCGCGGGCGAGCGGCCGGTGCACGGCTACTTCACCCTCGCGGTGAAGCAGTCGCCTTTGAGGACGGAGCCGTCACTCGGACGGAGGTCAATCGTCGCGTTCACGGCCGTCGTGTCCTTCCCTGCTCGGACCCCCGACGGAGTACGTGTAGCCGGCCATGTAGGCCGACGGCGGACCGGGGGCGTTGAGACGGCCGGAGATGATCGTCCTGAATCGGTCGCCGGCCTTGCCGAGCTGGAGCGTGCCGCTCGGGCCCTCGAAGCGGCGCGTCGACGTGATCGTGTTCAGGTTCTGCGCGGTGAACGCGCCGGTCGCAGTGTCCACGATCACCTGCTGGTGCAGGCCGGCGACGAGCACCGGGGTGCCGTCGCGGAAGCTGTCGGGGTTGGCGAAGCTGCCGCCGCCCGGGTCGCTGTAGATCGTCACCGTCCCCTCGCGGTTGATGACGCGAATCGACCCGTTGTTGATCACCTGCGTGGTCGTCGTGTCCGTGTAGAAGGTGAACAGCGTCGTCGCCTCGCTTGGCGGTGCCGCCCGGAAGGTCGGCAGCCCGCCCAGATAGGAGAGGTACCCGTACTGGATCGACGTCGCAGGCGACACGCCGGGCGCAGAGTTTTGTACCTGGCCCACGAGCTCCATCTCGAGCTCGCGCACCTTCGTCGCGCTTCCCGACGTGCCGTGGGCGAGGGCGGCCGAAGTGGACGCGGCGAGCACAACCGCCACCGCGGCGCCGAACAAGATCCGCCGCTTGAACATGATGCGACCTCCTTTGGGCCGTGACCGGAGCCTTCGACGCTAGAGCGGCGAAAGCGCGCACACGCTCGCGCACACGATCGATCGATAATCGGTCCGTGCTCTGCCTGCTCGGCCCGGCGGCTCTGCTCGCGAACGGGCAGCTCCGGACGCTCGACATCCGGCCGAAGGCGCTTGCGCTGCTCGTCCGGCTCGCCCTCGACAGCGCGCCGATCGAGCGCGAGGTTCTCGCCGACCTGCTCTTTCCCGACGCGGCCACACCGCGAGAGAGCCTGCGCTGGCACCTGAGCTACCTCCGGTCGCGCTTGCCCGACGCGCTCGCGATCGACCGGAAAGCGGTCGCTGCTCGGATCCCGACGGACGTCACGGCTTTCCGAGCGGGCGCAGAGCGCATCCTCGACGACTCCGCGGCCTCCGGCGCACCCGAGACGCTGGCGCTCTATCGGGGCGACCTTTGCACGGGTCTTCACGTCGCCGCATCAGCGGACTTCCACAACTGGTTCTACGTCCAAGAGGACGAGTTGCGCCGCACATTCAGGCGCGCGACCGTCGCGCATGCGCGTGCTGCGCTCGCAGCGGGTCGCCCGGGCGATGCGATCCCCTCGCTCCGCCGACTGACCGAGGTCGACCCGTATCTCGAGGACGGCCATGTGCTGCTCGTGCAGGCGCTCGAGGCCGCCGGACGGGAGGACGAGGCGCGGTATGCGTACGACCGCTATCAGCGAATTGTCCGCACCGAGCTCCATGCGGAGCCGCGGGCGGAGCTGGCGCGTCGTTTCGAGAGCGGGACCCTGACGGGCTCAGCCCTACCACTGGACGAGCTCGTTCCGGTGGAGGCGATCACGATGCACGTCGTCGACTGGCCGGGTGAGGAGCCGTCGATCCTCGCGATCCACGGCTCCGCGGGACACGCATACGGTCTGACGGCGCTCGGCGAGCGGCTCGCGCCCGACGTGCGATTCGTCGCGGTCGACCTGCGCGGACACGGTTTCTCCGACAAGCCGCCGACGGGCTACGGCGTCGAGGAGCACGTGGAGGACGTGCTCGAGCTGATCGACGCCCTTGGGCTCGAGCGGTCGATCCTGCTCGGCCACTCGATCGGCGGCGCGATCGCCACCTTCGCCGCCGAAGCCGCAAGGGATCGCGTCGGCGGCTTGGTGCTCTTCGACGCCGTGGTCGGCGACCGGGCCTTCGTCGAGCGTGCGTCGTTCGTCGTGGAGGAGTTCGGCCCGTCGCTCGAGCAGCGGTTCGCTTCCTTTGACGAGTATCACCGTCGCTGGTTGGCCGAGCCTGAGGACTCGCCCTGGAGACGCTGGCTGGAGCGCAGCGACCGGATGGAGCTCGCTCCCCTGCCAAACGGCAGGCTGCGCCGGCGCAGCCTGCGTGAAGCGCTCGCCGGGGAATGGGCGTCGGTCGCGCGCTCGGACGCCCTCGGCGCGCTCTCGCGGGTCGCCGTGCCTGTACTGGTCGTCCACGCGGATGCGCCGTGGGACGGAGCCCCGTATCTGGACGAGGCTACGATCGAGGCGCAGATCGCAGCGGCTCGCGATTCCGGGCTCTACGTCGCGTCCGGACAGAACCACGGCGACATCATCCGCCGCCCCAGCGACGGGCTCGTGCGCGCCCTCAAGAACTTCGCCCTCGACCTCCGGGCCAGGGCGCCCGCCAAGCGACCGTCATCGCAACGGACGCGACCCATCAACTTGAAAAAGAGGAACCGGTGACGACGCCTAAGCTCGACCTCTCCCGCGCGCAAGTACTGGCGCACCGACGCAGGGCGGGCGCGCTCGACGAGCGGCTGCCGCCGGGCAGCTCTTCGCTCGAGCGTGCAGCGTGGGTCGGCCTGCAGGACAGCATGCCGCGCGCTGCCGTTCTCTCGATTCACGCCCGCGTGGCGGGGACCGGGCCGTCGACCTGGGAGGACTTGTCGCTCGTCCAGTTGTGGGGGCCTCGGTTCAACGCGTACGTCGTCGCCGCGCGTGATCGAGCGGTCTTCACGCTCGGTCGGCTGCCGGCCGACGCCAAGGGCAGGCATCGCGCCGAGGACACCGCCGCTCGCCTGCACGCGTTCCTCGACGGTCGACGGATGCGGTATGACGAGGCCGGACGAGGGCTGGGCGTTCATCCCAATCGGCTGCGCTATGCCGCGCCGACCGGCACCGTCCTGATGCGATGGGAGGGCGCACGGCTGCCGGTGATCTGGACGGTTCCGCGGCCCGAGATCGATCCATGTGAGGCTCGGCTCGAGCTCGCGCGCAGGTACCTGCACGTCTTCGGGCCGACCACGCCCGCAGCCTTCGCCAAGTGGGCCGGGATCGGTTCTGGCGAGGGCCGCGCGGCGTTCGAAGCGCTGGCCGAGGAGGTCATGGCTGTGCGAACGCCGCTCGGCGATCAGTGGATCCTGGCCGCCGACGAGCCGAGCTTCAGGGCCGCTCCTTCCCCCGCTGCGCCGGCTCGGCTCCTCCCGAGTGGCGACCCATACTTCCTGCTCCACGGAGTCGATCGCGAGCTTCTGGTCCCCGACGAAAACCGGCGAGGCGAGCTGTGGACTTCGCGCGTCTGGCCCGGCGCGGTGCTGGTCGGGGGCGACGTCGTCGGAACCTGGCGACGCGCGAACACTGTCGTGGCGATCCAGACGTGGCGACGCCTCGCCACCGCGGAACGCCAAGCCGTCGAGGCAGAGGCGGAATCCCTCCCGCTTCCCGGCCTCCGTGACCAGATCGTCGTTCGTTGGGACGACTGAACGCCCAATGAGCGGCCCGGCAGCGATCACCGAGCATGTCTACTGGCTTCCTCCCGCCCCGCCAGACCGTCCATCGCTGTGCGCGGTGGTCGGCGACCTCCAGACGATCTGGCTGGACGCCGGATCGTCTGCGGCGCACGCTCGCGAGTTCTCGAGCTTCCTCGCACACGAAGGGGTGGCAAAGCCAACCCACGTGGTCTTCACGCACTCACACTGGGATCACGTGTTCGGCGCCCATGAGCTGGGAGCCCACGTCGTGGCTCACGAGCGGACCGCGGGAGCTCTGAGGCAGCTTGCCGCGACCGATTGGAGCGACGAGGCGCTCGATCGGAGAGTTGCGTCGGGCGACGTCTCAGCCGCGCACGCCGAGAACGTCAAGGCAGAGCTGCCGTCGCCGCGCGACGTTCGCATCGCGCCCGCCGAGATCGTCTTTCGCGACGGCCTCGAGCTGGAGCTGGGTGGCGTAAGCGTCCAGGTGCGCCACGTCGGGGGCGACCATGCGGACGACTCGACGGTGATGTACGTGGAGCCCGACGGCGTGCTCTTCCTCGGCGACTGCCTCTACGAGGCTCCGTCCGGCGGTTACACCGAGCGCCTCGGGCCGCTCGTCGACGAGGTGCAAGGCTTCGGCGCCCGGTTCTTCGTCGAAGGTCACGGCGAGACCGTGCTCTCGGCGCCAGGATTCGAAGAGCTGATCGCGAGCCTGAAGGCGGAGTGATGCGTGCGCGTTACACCGATGCGCGCAGGCGACGCTTGCCGAGGATCTCTCGAGCGGCGTTGAGGCCCGGCGTGCCCATCACTCCGCCGCCCGGATGGGCTGCTGCGCCGCAGAGGTAGAGGCCGCCGATCGGTGTCCGGTAGTTCGCGTAGCCCGGTACGGGGCGGAACAGGAACAGCTGATTCGGGGTCATCGCGCCCTGGAAGATGTTGCCGCCGGTGAGGTTGAAGACGCGCTCGAGGTCGGGCGGCGCCAGCACCTGGCGGTCGAGCACCGAGTTCTTGAAGTTGGGCGCGTACTCGTCGAGCAGGTCGAAGCAGCGGTCCGCGAACGCGTCGCGCTGGTCGTCCCAGGATCCGTCGCGAAGGTCGTACGGCGCGTACTGGACGAACATCGACATCAGATGACGGCCGGGCGGCGCGACCGTCGGGTCGACCGCCGAGGGGATCGTGCATTCGAGCACGGGCTCGGTTGAGGGGCGGCCGTACTTGGCGTCGTCGAACGCGCGCTCGATGTAGTCCTGGTCCGGGCTGATGTGGATGGTGCCGCGGTGCTGCGGCCCCGGCGCGGTGCCGGGCAGCGCCCGGAAGTCCGGCAGCTCGGCAAGGGCGACGTTGATCTTCAGCGACGCGCTGGCGTAGCTGATCCGCTCGACGTCGGCGACGAACGCGTCGGGCAGCTCGCTCCGGTCGAGCAGGCCGAGGAAGGTCACGCGGGCGTCGGCGTTGCTCGCCACGATCGGGGCGTGGTACTCGTCGCCGCCTGCCAGCGCCACGCCGACGGCGCGGTCGTCGCGGACGAGGATGCGCGCCACCTCGGCCTCGCAGCGGATCTCGGCGCCGAGGTCGCGAGCCGCCGCCGCCAGCGCCTGCGTGAGCCCGCCCATGCCGCCTCGCACATAGGCCCACACGCCCCGCCTGCCGCCGGTCTCGCCCATGACGTGGTGGAAGAGCACATAGGCGGTGCCCGGCATCGACGGGCTCGCCATCGCGCCGATGATCGCGTCGGTCGCCAGCGTCCCCTTCAGCTCCTCCGACTCGAACCACCGGTCGAGTATCTGCCGCGCGGGGCCGGTGAGGACCTCCACAGCCTCGCCCGTGGCGTTGCCCAGCCGCCGGAACGCGCGTCCCAGCGAGAGGAGCGTCCGAAGATCACGAGGCCGCGGCTTCAGCACGTCGGGCGGCGCCATCGTCAGCGTCGGCTCGACCAGCGCCGCCACCCGCTCGAGCATCGCCTCGTACTCCGGATAGCGCTCGGCGTCGCGCGCGCTGAACTTCGCGATCTCCCTGTGGGTCAGCTCGGCGTCGGGGCCCATCGTCAGCGACCGCCCGTCGGGGAACGGCGTGAACGACGAGGGGTCTCGCGGGAGGACCTCGTAGCCGTAGGACGCCAGCTTCAGGTCGCGGACGATCGCCGGGTGGAAGAGGCTGTTGACGTAGGCGGCCGTGGAGACCTTGAAGCCGGGAAAGGTCTCCTCGGTGACGCAGGCGCCGCCGACCACGTGGCGCCGCTCGAGGACGAGGACGCGCTTGCCGGCGCGGGCGAGATAGCAGGCCGTCACCAGCCCGTTGTGGCCGGCGCCGATAACGATTGCGTCGTAGCTCGAGGGGCCCGGCACTAGCGAACAGCCGTTGACTTGTGCAGGATCCAGCCGAGGCCCGCGCCGGGTTGGTCCGGGAGTGTGCGCAGGTCCTCCAGCCCTGGGCGCAACTCCTCCCTGTCGGCGAGCGCGCTCTCCACCACGTCAGCGGCGTAGTTCGCCTGGCCGGGCAGGTCCTCGTCCTGCCACCAGAACGAGCGCCGGCCCTCGTCGACCTCATGGAACCCGGCCTCGCGGAGCCAGCCCGGCAGCCGGGTGCCGGCATCGCTCCAGCCCGAGGCGGCCATGCCCTCGACCATCGCTCGGAACAGCGCCTCGATCGCGGGCGTGGACGGCTCGGCGCGCACGGTCGAGTAGTCGACCTCGATCGCAGTGATCGCGCCGCCGGGGACGAGCACGCGTCGGGCCTCGCGGAGGACGGAAGGCGGATCGGCGACGTGTTCGAGGAACCACATCATCCAGACGTGGTCGAACGACTCGTCCTCGAACGGGAGCGCGAGCGCATCGGCCTGCAGCAGCGTGGCCTCGACTCCGGCCCGCTCGAGGTGCCCGCGCGCGTACGCGAGCTGCTTCGACTCGATGTCGACACCGGTCAGGCGGACGCCGGGGAACTCCTGTCCGAGGACCGCCAGCACGGCGCCCACGCCGCACCCGACCTCGAGCAGACGCGTCCCGGGCTCGAGTTGCGTGCCGTCGCGGATCAGCCGGTGGCGCCAGTGCTCCGCCTGCTCCACGAGCCGCTCCTGCTCGGGCGTCCCGTAGCCGTGCACGTAGCCGGTCATGGGCTGCATGATTGTCGAGGTGACGGGCGTGGCGCGTGAGGGTGGTTGCGCCTGCGGAGCGGTCCGCTACCGGCTGACGTCGGATCCGCTCTTCACGCACTGCTGTCACTGCCTGAACTGCCAGCGCCAGACCGGAAGCGCCTTCGTCATCAACCTGCTGATCGAGGCCGACCGTGTGGAGCTGCTCGCGGGCGCCCCGCAAGCGGCCACGCCGGACGTCCATATCTTCACGAAGTCCAAGTTGAGCTGGGTGAGCTCCCGGACTCGGTGCCGGCGTTCGAGGTCTACTACGACAGCGAGGCCTTGTGGCCGGCGGCCAGCCTCGAGCGGCTCGAAGCGGTCCTGGCGCGCGCGGATTCCGACGCCTGACCGTCACGCTGCCCGGCGAAGCCGTCTGCGCATGAGGTGCGCCGTGATCCGCCCGACGTCGAGCGGCAGTACCGCCAGCTCGGGCGGCGGACGGCGCATGAAGCCTTCCAGGAGCAGGAGGTCTTCCGCCTCGGCCGGTGACAGCGTGTCCGGCGCTCGTCCATGAGCCCGACAGAGCGCCAGCCCTGCCTCGATCTCGAGCCTCACGCCGGCCCCTGGCGGCAACGAGCGAACAGCGCGGACGCCGCTGCCGGAGACGAAAAATGCTTTCCGCCAGCCCGGATCGAGTCCGGGAGCGATCAGGCAGACCTCCAACCGGCGCAGACCGTCCAGCCGGCGCAGGCGCTCAACGACGTGCTCGAGCGCCTCGATGCGATCTCGCAGCCGTGCCGCCTCCTCGTAGCGGAGGCTCTCGGCCAGGTGCGAGAGGCGCACTCGAAGGCGCGGCAGCGGCCCGCCCTCGAGGAGGTCATCGAGCTCTTCGGTAGTGCTGAGCCCGAGCGCGCGCGCCGCCAGCGAGGCTCTTCGGCGGCTGCCGATCGGGCCGAGCGCGGTCGCGGTCTTGCTGACGACGAAGTCCTCGCCGCGGCGCTTGAGGTAGACGCCGTGCTCCTTCCGGCGGCTCCGGGAGTTGGCCGGCGGCTGCAGCTCCCGGATCAGCCGGAGCTCCTCGAGCGCGGCCTCGAGCTCGGAGCCCAGCACGCGCCACTCGATCCGCTCGAGCGCGAGGAGCGCCGCCTCCACAGACGGCCTCTGGGTCTCGCTGCGGAAATAGGAACGAAGCCTGGCGCGCAGGTCGCGGGCCCGGCCGACATAGAGCACCTGTCCGTGGCGGTCGCGAAAGAGGTAGACGCCGGGCCGGGTCGGGGCACCGCGTGCGAGGGAGCGCTTGTCGTAGACGCGGCGCTTGCGCGGAGCGGCGAGGGCACGGAGCTCGGACAACCGCCGCGCCCCGTGCTCCTGGGCCAGCCCGATCAGGTGGATCAGCACCTGGGCCGTCGCCTCGGCATCGGGCAGGGCGCGGTGGCACGGCCTGGTGGGAACGCCGAAGAAGTGCGCGAGCGAGGCGAGGCCGACTCGGCGCACGCGGCCCTCGAGCAGGCGACGGGCGAGCGCCGCCGTGCACAGCGGCGGCTCGGACAAGCGTCGACCGTGCAGCAGGATCAGCTGCCGCTCGAGGAAGCGCTGGTCGAAGCGGGCGTTGTGCGCGACAAGGAGCTCGTCGCCCGCGAACGCGAGGAACCGCCTGAGGACGCCGGAGACGGGCGGGGCATGGCGCAGCTCCTGCTCGCGGAGGCCGGTGAGCCGGGCTATCTGCTCCGGGAGCTTGACGCCCGGATTCACCAGCGATTCGAAGGAGTCGGCGACCTCGAGGGCCCGCACGCGAACCGCGCCCACCTCGCAGATCCGGTCGCGCGCGGCCGCCAGCCCGGTTGTCTCGAGGTCGAAGACGACGAACTCGGCCTCCTCCAGCAAGGGATCAGCTCGTCTTCCGGCGAGCGAGACCGTGGCGCCGACGCAGGCGATTCGACTGTCGCCGGCGGTCACTTCAGCCAGCAAGGAGCAGGCGAGGCCCTCGGGGATCGAGGACGTCGCAAAGAGCAAGCGGGCGGCCTCGGCGGCCGAGAGCGACCCGCGCTCCTCGAGCGTGTCCACGAGCCGGTCGAGCGCATCGAGGGCGAGCTGCACCCTCCAGATGTAAGCGAACATATGTTCGTTTAGCAAGATCCGGCGGTCGCCGCTACCTCGAAAGCCCTGGAAACGTGCCCTTTCTCGTCTTGTCACGCTTTCGGCACAGTCTGCCCTTGACACGCTTCGGTGTCTGACACCAAGCGTGCCGCGCCACGTCTCCGTCTACGGAAGACTGCGAGGGAGATGGTTCCGGAATCGCCACTCGAGCCGACCGAGCAGGGGCTGGTGCCCAAGGAGGACGGCTGGTTCGTCCTCAACGCTCGCGACGCACAGTGGCAAGCCGCGCCGGGTCGCGGCGCCGTCTGCAACTTCGAGGGCGAGGCCGACTTCCCGCAGGTCGGAATCAACCTGAGGGTGCTCGAGCCGGGCGAGCCGATGTCGATGTACCACTGGGAGGCCGACCAGGAGGACTTCCTCGTGCTCGCCGGCGAGGCGCTGCTGATCGTCGAGGGCGAGGAGCGCCCACTCCGCCAGTGGGACTTCGTCCACTGTCCGGCCGAGACCAAGCACGTGATCGTCGGAGCCGGAGAGGGAAGCTGCGTCGTGCTCGCCGTCGGTGCCCGCGACCGCTCGACCGGGCGCGACTGGGGCGGCTACCCGGTCGACGAGACCGCGCTCCGGCACGGCGCAGGCGTCGAGGAGGAGACCACGGACGCCAAGCAGGCCTATGGGCACCTCGGTGCGCGCGAGCCCACCCGCTACCGCCAGGGCTGGCTTCCGGACGTGTCGGTCAGCTGAGCTCGGACGGAAGCTCGAACACCGGAAACAGCTCCGGGTAGCCGGCGAAGCCGGTGATCCCAGCGACGCGGTCGCCCTCGAGGGCGAACACCATGATCCCGTAGCTGCGGAACGGCTCGCCCGGCTCCTCCTGGACGAAAGCCGCGAGCGCCGGCTGGCCGTTGGCGCGCGTCGGCCGGAGACGGATCAGCTCGAGCCGTCCGTCCATCGGCACCGTCGAGAAGAAGCCGCCGATCTCGGCCGGGCCGACGACGTGCATCGGCTCCGGCGGCATCGTCAGCAGCGCGTCGTCCGCGAGCAGCACGGTCAGACGCTCGATGTCGACCGCCTCCCAGGCCTCGACGAACCGGCGCATCACCGCCTTCTCGGCGCGCTCGTCGGCGGGCCGATGCGTACGGGCGAGCGTGCCCTCGCGGCGCTCGCGCTCGACCCGCTCGCGCGCCCGCTGGAGCGCGCTGTTCGCAGCGGCCACGCTGACGCCGAGCACGTCCGCGGTCTCCCGAGCCGACCAGCCGAGCACGTCGCGTAGGACGAGCGCCGCACGCTGCCGCGGCGGCAGGAGCTGCATCGCGGTCACGAACGCGAGGCCGATCGTCTCGCGGCGCTCGGCCTCCCGCTCCGGCGTCGCGGCCTCGAACAGGACGTCGGGGTACGGCTGGAGGAACACGTCCACGGACGCTGCGTCCCAGCGGCCTCGCTGCTCGATCATCCGCAGGCAGACGTTCGTCGCGATCCGGTAGCACCACGACGAGAGCTCGGCCCGAGGCTCGAAGCGGCCGATGCCGCGCCAGGCACGGAGCATCGTTTCCTGGAGCGCGTCGTCCGCGTCGTGGACTGAGCCGAGCATCCGGTAGCAGTGGGCGTGGAGCCGGCGGCGCAGCGGCGCCGTGAGCTGGACGAACGCCTGCTCGTCGCCCGCCGCGGCAGCCGCCAGCAGCTCCATGACCCGACGCTACTCCCCCGGCGGCGGCGCCCCGAGCTCCGTCCAGGACGGGGCGTCGAACGACCCGGGCTTGCCGCCGAGCGCGATCAGGCGGATTCCGTCCGGCCCCGGCCGAATCTGCCTGTACTGCTCGGGGCCTACGCGGGCCATCAGCCCGGGCCGAAGCTCGAACCGCTCTTCGCCGGCGACGAGCGTCGCCGACCCGGAGATGGGGATGTAGACCTCCTCCTGGCCCGGGTCGAATGCGTCGTCGGCGTGGTTGTGGTCCGGGTAGCCCTCCCAGTTCGGCGGCAGCGTCAGCACCTGCATGCCCCAGGCGGAGACGCCCAGCTCCGCCCGCGCGCGGCGTGCCACTCCGCCGTGGATCGGATCCATCTCGTCGATCGGCGCCACTGTGACGTCGGTGGTCTCAACGTTGGCCATCCGGCCTCCTTTCGTCGAGAGTAGAACCCGCGGCGACGCGCAAACTCATCGGGCCGTCACTCGGGTGAGGGATGGCGGCCTCGCGAGCCGGGGCGATACGAAACCCAGCCGCCCATGAGTTACGACGACTACGACTACACGGCGCGCGCGACATGGCTGCGCAGCCCGTGGATCCCGCTGGTGCTCGCAGTCCTCGCGATCGCGATCGCCCTCCTCTCGTTCGTGCGCCAGCAGAGCGCCCTCGACGCGGCGAACATCGCCCAGCTGAAGGCGCAGCGCATCGAGCGCGAGCTCGGATTCGTGCACGAAGACAACGACAAGCTTGCGGGGCGGGTGAGGTCGACCGAGCGCGAGCTGAGGGTGACCGGGCTCGCCGGGCGCGCCAAGAAGAGCGTCTTCACCGTCATCGCCGGCCGGAGCATCGGCACTGCCTTCGCGGCGTGGCGCACCGGCGAGGGGACGTTCTTCATCACCGCCAACCACGTCGTCGACGGGTGGAACGGCGGCGTCGTCCTCCAGAAGAAGAAGGGCACGTGGGACGGCGACGTCGTGGGCCGCGACCCGAAGAACGACCTCGCGCTCGTGCTGGTCGAGGGACGGCCGGACGGCGCCAAGCCGCTCTGGCAGAAGCGGCTCCGGGCGAAGCCGAAGGTCGGCGACCGGCTCCTGCTCGTCGGCAGCCCGTACGGGCTCGGCGGCACGGTGACGACGGGCATCGTCAGCCGCGTCACGCCGAAGACGATCCAGACCGACGCCGCGGCGAATCCCGGCAACTCGGGGGGCCCCGCAGTCGACCGTAAGGGCCGTGTTGTCGGCGTCCTCGTCTCCGGCGGCGGACAGAACATCAACTTCGCCGTCCGCATCGAGCGCGCCTGCGCCAAGCTTCGCCGCTGCTGATCCGGCGACCTCGCGCCGAGCGCCTAGGATGGCGCCCGTGGCCGCCCCCGCCACACGAGACCTCGAGCTCCAGCTCGAGCAGCATCGCGCCGAGCTGACGGCGTACTGCTACCGGATGCTCGCATCGCCGTTCGAGGCGGAGGACGCGGTGCAGGAGACGATGATCCGCGCCTGGCGCGGGATCGACCGCTTCGAGGGGCGTGCGGCGCTGCGCTCCTGGCTCTACCGGATCGCGACGAACGTCTGCCTCGACATGCTCGTCGGGCGCGAGCGTCGTGCGCGCCCGATGGACCTCGGTCCCTCGCGTGAGCCGGTCGAGGCGAACCTGAACACCCTCCCGGAGGTGACGTGGATCGAGCCGATCCCGGACGGCCGTGTCGTGTCCGACGGCGATCCTGCCGCGGTCACCGAGGCGCGCGAGACGATCCGCCTCGCCTTCGTCGCGGCGCTCCAGCACCTCCCGCCCCGGCAGCGTGCAGTGCTGATCCTCTGCGAGGTGCTGCGGTGGAAGGCGAGCGAGGTGGCAGAGCTGCTCGAGACGAGCGTCGCGTCGGTGACGAGCGCGCTCCAGCGGGCCCGGGCCACCCTCGAGGCAAGTGACGTGAGTGCCACGGAGACGCCGGGCTCCGTCGACGAAGCCGACGCCGATCTGCTCGCGCGCTACGTCCGTGCCTTCGAGGACTACGACATCGAGGCGCTGACCTCGCTGATCAAGGAGGACGCAACTCAGTCGATGCCGCCGTACACGCTTTGGTTGACCGGGCGCGAGGACATCCTGAGCTTCTGGGTCGGTCCGGGCGCGAGCTGCCGCGGCTCGAAGGTGATCCCCGCCCCGGCAGCGAACGGCTCCCCGGCGTTCGGCCAGTACAGGCCGAGTCCCGGTGGAGGCTACGAGCCGTGGGCGCTCCAGGTCGTGGAGATCGAGGACGGCAGGATCGTCGAGCTCACGTTCTTTCTCGATACGGAGCGCGTCTTCCCGCTGTTCGGCCTGCCGCTCCAGTTCGGCTCCTAGCCTGGATTCGGTCCAGCCACGACCGACCGGGTGGGTCGTCCAGCGAGGACAGCCTCCGCCGGCATTCGTCGCTCAGAGCGAAGGCGGATCGGTCGTCTGAGCGAAACTCGGCGCACTTTCGTCACGAACAGCATGGCCCCGCGAGCCGGGTCCGAGGGACAGTCCCTCGCGGCCCGTCGCGGCTCGCGGGCTACTGCCCGCCCGCGCTCGGGTCCATCCAGACCAGCTCCCAGTGATGACCGTCAGGGTCGTGGAAGCTGCGGCTGTACATGAAGTCCATCTCGATCGGGTCGACGGCGGGCGAGCCGCCGGCGGCAAGGGCCTTGTCCGCCAGCTCGTCGACCTGCTCGCGGCTGTCCGCCGAGAGCGCCATGATCGCCTCCGTCGCCTTCGTCGGATCCGCGAGCTCCTTTGACGTGAAGTCCTTGAACCTCTCCTCGACGAGCAGCATCACGAACGCGTCGTCGCTGACGACCATGCAGGTGGCGGTCTCGTCCGTGAACTCCGGGTTGAACGAGAAGCCGAGCCCCTCGAAGAAACCGACGGAGCGGTCCAGGTCCTTCACGGCGAGGTTGACGAACATCTTGCGAGAGCCGTTGGTGCCCATCATCTCCTCCTTGTCTCGGTCGGGCAGGACATCGGTCAGGCCCATGAACTCCACGAGCTCCAAGAGCTCGGGCGACGCGTGTCTGAGCCGGACCCGGCATTGGTGCCGGCGGGCGCCGAGCTGGAGCCGGCACAGGGCGTCGACCGTCACCGCGTCGGGCTCGACTCCGTGGACGTCGCAGAGCACGATGCTCCCCGAAGCGTCCCCGAGCAGCGTGCAGACACGGTCGCAGAGGCCGGGCAGGTCGGCACGGGTGATCGGGCCTCGGATGGCGAGGCCGACGGTTCTTGGCGCGGTTGCGCCCATTGCACCTAAGACCGGTCGCCACGGGGAAACTCATCGCCGGGATGACCGATGAGTTCCTCGACGTTGTCCCGTCTAAGCCTGTGAACACGATGACAGCGCCGAAAGGAAACCTCCTATGAACTCGCTGGACATGCGACGCCGGTGGCTCGCCCTCTACGTCCTGTGTCTCGGGGACCTGATGATCGTCCTGGACGGCACGATCGTGAACGTCGCACTGCCGTCGATCCGCGACGATCTCGGCTTCTCGCAGACGTCGCTCGCCTGGGTCGTCAACGCATACCTGCTGACGTTCGGCGGCTTCCTGCTGCTGGGCGGCCGGCTCGGCGACCTCTTCGGCCACCGGCGGATGTTCCTGTCCGGCATCGCGCTCTTCACTGCCGCCTCGCTCGCATGCGGCGTCGCCTCCTCGCAGGGATTCCTGATCGCGGCGCGTGCGGTTCAGGGCCTCGGAGGTGCGGTCGTCTCCGCAGTCGCGCTCTCGCTCCTGATGATGCTCTTCACCGAGACGGCCGACCGCGCCAAGGCGATGGGCGTGTTCGGGTTCGTGCTTTCGGGCGGCGGCGTGATCGGCGTCCTCGCCGGCGGGATCCTCACCGACCTGCTCAGCTGGAACTGGATCTTCCTCGTCAACCTGCCGGTCGGCGTGGCGGTCTTCCTGCTGACGCTTCGGCTCCTCCCGGCGGACGGCGAGGCGATGGCAACCGGACGGGTGGACTTCGCCGGTGCGATCACCGTCACCGGCTCGCTGATGCTGGCCGTCTACGCCATCGTCAACGGCAACGAGGAGGGCTGGGGCTCGGCGCAGACGCTCGGCCTGCTCGGCATCGCAGCCGTGCTCATGGTCGCCTTCCTGGTGATCGAGTCGCGGATCGCGAACCCGCTGATGCCGCTCGGCATCTTCCGCAACCGCAGCGTCTCCACCGCCAACATCCTGGGTGGGCTCATGGCGGCGGGGCTGTTCGGCTACTTCTTCCTCTCGGCGCTGTACCTCCAGCTCGTGCTCGGCTACAGCCCGCTCGAGGTCGGTCTCGCCTACCTGCCGGGAACGGTGCTCTGGGGTGCCTCGTCGCTGCTGCTCTCCGACCGGCTCGTCATGCGCTACGGGATCAAGCCGCCCCTGATCGTCGGTCTCGGCCTGATGACCGTCGGGCTCCTGCTCTTGGCACGGACGCCGGTCGACGGCAACTGGCTCGTCGACGTTCTCCCGGCGACACTCGCCGCGAGCCTCGGTGCCGGCATCGCCTTCAACCCGATCCTGCTCGCCGCGATGAGCGGCGTCAGGCAGGAGCAGGCGGGCCTCGCGTCCGGCGTCGTCAACACCGCGTTCATGATGGGCGGCGCGGTCGGGCTCGCGGCACTGGCTGCGATCGCGGACGCGAGGACGGAGAGCCTGGTCGACTCCGGTGAAGGCGCGATCGAGGCGCTGAACAGCGGCTACAACCTCGCATTCCTCGTCGGCGCAATCTTCCTCGTGGCCTCGGCGCTGGTCGCCGCCACGCTTCCGCGCGGCGAGGCGGTCGGTGCGCACGGCGAGGAGCCGAGCGGCGTGCCGGCCGCGGTCGAGGCGGAGTAGCGGTCTCGAGAGGCCTCGCTCTGGCGGGGCCTCTCTTGTGGCTTGACATATCGACAAACATCGTTACGATAAATATCGATATGACGACTCTCGACGTCATCGACTGCTGCCGGCCGCTCGGGGCTCCGACCCTCGACGACGAGGAGGTCGAGGCGACGGCGGCGGTGTTCAAGGCACTCGCCGACCCGGCCCGCGTGAGGATCGTGAACATGCTCGCCCGCGCGGACGAGCCCGTGTGCGCCTGCGAGTTCATCCCGGGCCTCGGGCTCAGCCAGGCAACCGTGAGCCATCACCTGAAGAAGCTGACCGATTCCGGGCTGCTCGACCGGGAGCAGCGCGGCAAGTGGGCCTACTTCAGCCTCAATCCCAACGCGGTCTCGAATCTCGAGAGCATCGTCCGAATCCCGGAGGTGATCCGATGAGCACGACGGCGGACGACCTCCGTGAGCAGGTCCGCGAGCGCTACGCGCAGGCGGCGCTGTCGGTCGATCGAGGAGGCTGCGGCTGCAACGACGACGGCAGCTGCTGCGGCAATGCCGGTTGCGACGGCGAGGACGGCGCCTTCGGCGAAGCCCTGTACACGATCGAGCAGCGCGGCCAGCTTCCGGACGCCGCGGCGCTCGCGTCGCTCGGCTGCGGGAACCCGACAGCGGTCGCCGAGCTCCGGGAAGGCGACGTCGTGCTCGACCTCGGCTCCGGCGGCGGCATCGACGTCATCCTCTCGGCGAAGCGGGTCGGCCCGACCGGAACCGCGTACGGCGTCGACATGACCGACGAGATGCTCGCCCTCGCGCAGAGAAACGCTGCAGAGGCGGGCATGCGAAACGTCCACTTCCTCAAGGGCGCGATCGAGGACGTGCCGCTTCCGGCCGGCTCGGTCGACGTCGTGATCTCCAACTGCGTCGTCAACCTCTCGACCGACAAGGCGGCTGTGCTCACCGAGATGGCGCGGGTGCTGAAGCCGGGCGGCCGGATCGGGATCTCGGACGTCGTGGCCGAGGACTGGCTCGGGCCCGAGGAGCGGGCGGAGCGGGGGAGCTACGTCGGCTGCATCGCGGGCGCGCTGTCGAAGGGCGAGTACCTCGACGGGCTGGAAGCGGCCGGCTTTCGGGACGTCTCCGTCGACTTCACACACGCCGTCGCCGACGGCATGCACGGCGCGATCGTGAAGGCAGTCAAGACCCCCTAGGCCGGCCCCTCGGGCTCTGACTACGATCAGGCGGCGGGACGACGTCCCGCCAGACGCATGGACCAGGCCTCCTCGGCAACCCTCGACGCCCCGCGCCGCTGGACCGGCGTCGTCCGCCTGCC
This sequence comes from uncultured Actinomycetes bacterium, assembly GCA_963782765.1. Lineage (GTDB taxonomy): Bacteria > Actinomycetota > Thermoleophilia > Gaiellales > Gaiellaceae > JACDAN01. The sequence goes on along the minus strand of CAWALC010000002.1, from coordinate 529,050 downwards.
CGAGGAAGACCCGGGCGTACCGGACACGCGGTCGCCGGCGAAGCTCCTGCTCTGGGTCGGGCGCCACCAGATCCCGACGCTGCTCGCCGGCATCTTCTTCGGCGTCCTCTGGATGGTCGCCCAGGCGCTGATGCCCTTCGCGATCGGCCAGGCGATCGACGACGGGATCGTGAACAGCAACAACCGCACGCTCGCCGCGTGGGCGCTGGCGCTCCTCGGCCTCGGCGCCGTCCAGGCCGGGGCGGGGATCATGCGGCACCGCTACGCGGTCTTCAACTGGCTCCAGGCGTCGTTCCGGCTGGCGCAGGTCGTCTCGCATCACTCGGCGCGCTCGGGCCCGGCGGTGCGGGGACGGCTCTCGACGGGGGAGGTCGTCGCGACGGTCTCGAACGACGCGATGCGCGCCGGCGGCGCCTTCGACATCACGGCGCGGCTCTCCGGCGCGCTCGTCGCGTACGTCGTCGTCGCGTTCATCCTGCTCTCGTCGTCGGTCGTGCTCGGCCTCGTCGTGCTCGTCGGAGTGCCGGTGCTGGTGCTGCTGCTCGGCTTCGTGATCAAGCCGCTCCAGACCCGGCAGCGAGACCAGCGCGAGGAGGTCGGGAAGCTGACTGCGCTCGGCGCGGACACCGCCGCCGGGCTGCGAGTGCTCCGGGGAATCGGCGGCGAGCAGGCGTTCTACGACCGGTACCAAGACCGCTCGCAGGAGGTCCGCCATGCCGGCGTCCGCGTCGCGCTGCCCCAGTCGACGCTCGATGCCGCGCAGGTCTTCATCCCCGGAATCTTCGTCGTCCTCGTCACGTGGCTCGGCGCCCGGTTCGCGGTCTCCGGGCAGATCGACATCGGCGAGCTGGTCGCCTTCTACGGCTACGCAGCGTTCCTCGTCATCCCGCTGAGAACGGCGGCCGAGGCCGTGGACAAGATCACTCGGGCGTACGTCGGCTCTCGGCAGATGTTGCAGGTGCTCACGGTGGAGCCGCACGTTTCCGACCCGGATTCGCCGGCGGACGAGCCTCCGGCGGGCGTCCCGCTCGTGGACGAGCGGTCGGGTCTCACCGTGGAGCCCGGGCTCGTCACCTGCCTCGTCTCGGCCCGGCCGGAGGAGTCGACCGCGATCGCGGACCGGCTCGGACGCTTCGGGAGCGGCGACGGGGTGCTGCTCGGCGAGACGCCGCTCGAGCAGCTGTGCCTGAGCGACGTCCGCCGCCGGATCGTCGTCAGCGAGGCGGATCCGGTCCTGTTCGCAGGAACCCTCCGCTCCGAGCTCGACCCCTGGAGCCGAGCGGACGACGACGAGATCCTCCAGGCGATCTCTGTCGCGAACGCGGAGGACGTCCTCGAGGCGCTTCCGGAGGGCCTCGACGCCGACGTCGACGAGCGAGGGCGCTCGTTCTCCGGCGGGCAGCGGCAGCGCCTGGTCCTGGCCCGCGCGCTCCTCGCCGACCCGGAGGTGCTCGTCCTCGTGGAGCCGACGAGCGCCGTCGACGCCCACACGGAGGCCAGGATCGCGCGTCGGCTTCGGGACGAGCGCGCGGGCCGCACGACCCTGATCGTCACGACGAGCCCACTCGTGCTCGACCAGGCGGACAAGGTCGTTCTCGTGCTCGGCGGCCGGGTCGTTGCGCAGGGGACGCACCGCGAGCTGCTCGCCGATCGCCCGGACTACCGAGAGACGGTCACGCGTGGGGAGGACCTGTGAGCGAACTGCTCCCGATTGCCGAGGGGCCGGAGCTCCGGAGCCAGGCCCGCTCGCTGGGGAGCCGGCACCGGCGGGCGCTGCTCGGGATGATCGGCCTGCACGCCGCGGCGGCGACGGCGGGCCTCGCCGGACCGCCGCTCCTCGGCCGGCTCGTCGAGTCCGTCGAGGAAGGGACGACCCGCGCGTACGTCGACAAGGTCGTCCTGGTCCTCGCCGTCTTCCTGCTCGCGCAGACGGTGCTGACCTGGCTCGCGCGCCGCGCCTCGTTCGTCCTGGCGGAGGAGATGTTCGCCGAGCTTCGAGAGGATTTCATGCGCCGTGTGCTCGGCCTCCCGCTCTCGACCGTCGAGCGCGCCGGGACCGGGGACCTCATCTCGCGGACGACGGCCGACGTCGATTCGATGGCGCGGACGATCCGCTTCGCCGTGCCCGAGACGCTGATCGCGGCGGTCACGACGGTCCTGACCGTCGGCGCCGCCTTCTGGGTCAACCCCGTCGCGGCGCTGCCGTGCCTCGCCGGCGTTCCCGCACTGTGGATCGGCACCCGCTGGTACCTGAAGCGCGCGCCGGACGCGTATCTCTGGGAGCGGGCGACCTACGCGACGCTCGCGGGGCGCGTGGGGGAGACCGTCGAGGGTGGACGGACGATCGACGCGCTCGGCCTGCGCGAGGAACGGGTCGACCGGATCGACGCCGACCTCGAGGACGCCTACCGGGCGGAACGGCGCACGCTTCGGCTCCGCACGATCTGGTTCCCCACCGCGGAGTTCTCATACGTGCTGCCGGTCGCCGCGTCACTGGCTTGGGGCGGCTGGCTCGTCTCGAACGGAAACGCGACGATCGGCGAGATCACTGCGATCGCGCTCTACGTCGTGCAGTTGGCGGACCCGGTCGACCGGTTGATCTCGTGGCTCGACGAGATCCAGGTCGGAGCGACGTCGTTCGCGCGCCTCGTCGGGATCGCACGTGTGCCACCGGACCGGACGGCGACCGAAGACGAGCCGCAGGGCGACGACCTGACCGCCCGGGACGTGCGCTACGCGTACATCGCCGAACGCGACGTCCTGCACGGAATCGACCTCGACCTCGCGCCGGGAGAGCGCGTCGCGGTGGTCGGGCCTTCGGGCGCCGGCAAGTCCACGCTGGGCCGCCTGCTGGCCGGCATCCACCCGCCGCGCGTCGGGCGGGTGGAGGTCGGCGGCGTCCGGCTCGTCGACCTCCCGCTCGACGCGCTGCGGAAGGAGGTCGCGCTCGTGACGCAGGAGCAGCACGTCTTCGTCGGCACGCTCGCCGAGAACCTCCGGCTCGCGCGGCCGGGCGCCTCGGACGACCAGCTGCGCCAGGCCCTCGACGCGGTGGACGCGCTCGCGTGGACGGAGGCGCTGCCGGACGGCCTCGAGACGGTGGTCGGAGCGGGCGGCCTGCCGCTCACGCCGGCGCAGGCACAGCAGCTCGCGCTCGCCCGGCTCGTCCTCGCCGACCCGCACACGCTCGTGCTCGACGAGGCGACCTCGCTGCTCGACCCCCGTGCGGCGCGTCACCTCGAGCGCTCCCTCGGCTCGGTGCTCGAGGGCCGCACGGTCGTGGCGATCGCGCACCGCCTCCACACCGCGCACGACGCCGACCGCGTCGCGGTCGTCGAGGAGGGGCTGCTCGCCGAAGTCGGTACGCACGACGAGCTCGTTGAGCGGGAAGGCTCGTACGCGTCACTCTGGGACTCGTGGCACGGCGACCGTTGACTGACTAGTCAATCCGTTTAGTTCCCGCGCGAGCAGGCAATTCCCAGGAATCGCGTTGTCAAGCTCGCTTGGGAGGAACCAACCTATGAAGTTGCGACTGTTGCTCGGGCTCGCCGCCGTGCTCGCAGCGCTCGTGCCCGGCCCGGCCGGGGCCAGCCTGCCCGCCGGGGACCCGACCGTCGGGATCGATCGGCTCGCTGCCGGACATTCCTCGCTCACCGTCGTACGCGGCATCGCCACGTTCGACTCCGCGCCGACCGCTCTCGACGTTGCGGCGCTCCAGTCACACGGCCTGACCGTCCAGGCCATGAAACACCTGCCGCTCGCGCTCGTCCGCGGCACCGTCGGGTCGATGCAGAGCGCCGTGGCGCTCGGCCACGCCAACGACGTCTATCCGGACGACCCGATCGAGCTGTTCGACCAGGCGTCGGCAGATGCCATGGGCTCGGCGATCCCGCGCGCCAACGGCTTCACCGGCAAGGCGACGACCGTCGCAGTGGTGGACTCGGGTTGCGATGCGAGCCATCCGGACCTCGCCGACCACGTCACCCACAACCTGAAGCTCTACAGCACGGAATACGTCAACATCCCGCCGGACTCGAGCAACACGCTCGTCGTCCCGGTCGAGGCCGGCCCGTACCAGAACACCGACATCGGGTCCGGTCACGGCACGCATGTCGCCGGAATCATCGCCGCCGACGGCCATACCGCCGGGAACCACATCGGCGTCGCGCCCGACGCGAACCTCGTCTGCTACTCGATCGGCGAAGTTCTCTTCACGACCGCGGTCGTCACGGCCTACGACCACCTGCTCGACCAGCCGCAGCTCTGGGGCGTCAAGGTGATCAACAACTCGTGGGGGAACTCGTTCCAGCAGTTCGACCCGCGCGCGCCCGTCAACGTCGCCACCCGTGCGATGGCCGACCTCGGCGTGAACGTCGTCTTCGCTGCCGGGAACAGCGGCCGGACGAACGCCGAGATGTCGCTCAACCCGTTCTCGCAGGCGCCGTGGGTGACCTCGGTCGCCGCCGAGAACGTGAGCCACGTGCGCGGCGACTTCTCGTCCAACGGCCTGCGGTACGACAACTCGCAGGGCGTCACGATCGGCGCCGGTGGCCACACGGTCTTCAACGGCAACCGGATCGGTATCTACCACCCGGACGTGACCGCGCCGGGCGTCGCAATCTCCTCGACCTGCGACACCGCCGGCACGGTGATCGGGCCTTGCCCGCCGCCGGCCTACGGGAATGCGACGGCGTCCGGGACGAGCATGGCCTCTCCCCATGCGGCCGGTGCGGCGGCCGTCCTGCTCCAGGCGAACCCGTCGCTGACGACGAGCCAGGTTCGGAACGCGCTGCAGGGCACCGCCGCCCCGGTGACGGACGCGGCCGGGACGCAGCTTGCGTTCTGGCAGATCGGCTACGGACACATCGACCTCGCGGCCGCGGTCGACCTCGTACGCGGCTCGAGTGTCTCGACGCGGATCAACCGGGCGCAGAGCGCCGCCGACCAGCGCGTGCTCGGCTCGACCGGCTACACGGTGCCGAAGTCGGACTTCTGGACGTGGGATGCTCCGCGCGCCGCTGTCGCCGGATCCGACTCGCGCACGTTCACGACCGATGTCTCGTCGAAGACGACGCACCTGAAGGTCTCCCTCTCGCATCCGTCGCTGGCAGTCGTCGGCGCAAACGCGATGATCTACACGGTCACCGTCCTGGACGGAACCGGCCAGGAGCTCGGGACCACGACCGAGTCGCCCTCCGGCGCCGGCACGGCGAGCCTCCTGATCGACCTGAAGGCCGCCGCGGCCCACCCGGGCACCTACACGCTTCAGGTCAGCGGCCAGCGGGCCGTGTCCGACCCGGACACGCTCGACAGCGAGTCGCTGCTCGGCCGCGTGGTCGTGCTCCAGGTCGCACAGGCGAGGGCCTAGGCTTCCCTCCCCAAACACGGAAGGCCCCGGCAACGGGGCCTTCCGTCTAGATCGCCCGCATCCGGTTGTTGCGCGCGTGTGCTCGACCTCGGCGCGACCGAGCGCCTCGAGCACAGGCGGGACCGCGGTACGCCGTCTACTCGGAGCCGCCGGCGGCGGTTCGGCCGGCGCTCTCAGTCGACGTTGCAGTCTTCGCCGGCGGCGTTCTCGGCGCCCGGCAGCCGCCCGAGCAGGTCGGCCAGCTGTTGGAGCTCGTCGGCGCCGAAACGCTCCTCGAACAGCGCCCGCACCTCGGCGAAGTGCGACTCGGAGGCCTCTTCGAGCTTGTCCCGGCCGGCAGACGTGATCACTGCGTAGACGACCCGTCGATCGCTCGAGCACGCGGCCCGATCGACATAGCCGGCCGCCTCGAGCCCGTCGAGCAGGCGTGTGATCCCCGACGCCGTCAGCAGCAGCTCCTCGGAGAGATCGACGCGACGCATGCGCCCCTCGTCCGCGCGCGCGAGTCGCATCAGCGCCTCGTAGTCGTTGATCGTCAGGCCGTGCCGGGCGAGCAGGCTGCCGCTCATCGCACGCGTCGTCGCCGCGTGCGCCTGGAGCAGGCGCACCCAGGCGTCCAGGCTCACCGACCGTTGTGTGCTCAACACTTGACTACTCAATCTTTCCTCGCTACCATTGCTTGCGGACTCAACTATAGCGAACTCAAGGAGGCATGACAATGAGCACTACCACCCCCGAACTTCGCCGCACACTGACGGGAACCTGGCAGCTCGACCCGATTCACTCGTCGGTCGGCTTCGAGGTTCCCTACCTCGTCGGCACGTTCAAGGGCCAGTTCCGCGAGGTCCAGGCCACGCTCGCCGTCGACGAGTCCGAGGCGACCCTCGACGGTGCGGCCAAGGTCGACAGCGTCGACGTCAAGGACGAGAACCTGGCGGCGCACCTGCAGTCGCCCGAATTCTTCGACGCCGGGCGCCATCCTGAGCTCCGCTTCACCGCGAACGACATCGATCTCGACAGCGAGAACGTGCTCGCCCGCGGGGAGCTGACGATCAAGGGCATCACGAAGCCCGCCGAGGTGACCGGAACCCTGACGGCTCCGATCGTCGACGCCTACGGCCAGGAGCGAATCGGCCTCGAGCTGTCCACGACCGTCAACCGCCACGACTTCGACGTCAGCTGGAACATCCCCTTGCCAACGGGCCAGCCGGCAGTCGGCGACGAGGTCAAGATCGTCACCGAGCTCTACTTCGTGAGGGCCGCCTAGCTCCGATGAGGGTCCTGGGCATCTCGGGCAGCCTGCGCGACGCGTCCTACAACACGAAGCTGCTTCGTGCGGCGGCGGCGCTGCTGCCGCACGAAGTGGGGTTCGAGCTGTGGGAGGGCCTCAAGGCGATCCCGCCCTACGACGAGGACGACGACGTCGAGCCGGCGCCGGCACCTGTCGCTGCGCTGCGCGCAGCGATCGCCGACGCCGACGCCGTCCTCATCGCGACACCGGAGTACAACGCGTCGATCCCCGGCGTGCTGAAGAACGCGCTGGACTGGGTTTCCCGTCCGCTCCGGTCGAACCCGCTGCGGAACAAGCCCGTGGCTGTCATCGGGGCGAGCACGGGTGCCTTCGGCGCGGTCTGGTCGCAGGCCGAGTTGCGCAAGGTGCTCGGCACGATCGGGGCCCGCGTCCTTGAAGGCGACGTTGCGGTCGGGCACGCGCCTACCCGATTCGACGAGGAGGGACGCCTGACGGACAAGCAGCTGCAGGAGCAGCTCCAGGAGGTTGTGACTGGCCTCGTCCATGAACTCTCGCCGGTCCCGGCCGCTCTCGAGGCCACCGCCTGATGCGAATCGAGTCGTCCGTCACGGCGATCTCGTGGCTCCCCTTCGCCGTGCTCGATGCGATGCCGAGCCTTCCACTAGGGATCGCCGTGGCGCACTACGACGAGCCGCCTCCAGACCCGCTTCGCGACCTCGATCGGTTGCGCGACGCCGACGCGTTTCGCGAGGCGAACGAGCTTCGCGCATGGATCAGGGTCGAGAACGGTCGCATCGTCGACCACGGCCGCGACGGCCGCGGAGTCGTTGCGGGTGCTCGGCTCGACCTCGCCAATAAGCAGATCGCCTTCCCGGCGGTCGAGTTTCCCGTCATCCGCCCGGACGCGGAGGTCGCTGACGGTTTCGTGCGATTCCAGCAGACGGTCGGCGGCCGGATCGGCTTGCCTGCACCGCGGGCGCTTCGCGGCAAGCCTTATCTGCACATCGGCTCCGCAACCGCCTGGACGACGGTTGAGCTGACCATTGGCGCGGACGGCTCATCGGAGGGCAGGCTCGTCGCGGCGAGCCCGTTTCCGCACCATTCCCTCTACGGCCCCGACGGCAGCCTGGCGTCGGAGCACGGAGTCGCCGACTACGACGGCTGGTACCGCGAGTGGTTCGACGAGTCGCCGTGGGCGGGCGGCCGGCTGGAGGAGGAGCTCGACGAGATCGTGCTCCGGAGTGGCGGCGCAAAGCCCGAGAGGCGCCGTCTCGGCCTCGGAGAGTGCCTCGTCGAGCAGGGCGAAGCAGGAACCGACATGTTCATGCTCCTCGACGGTGTTCTCCAGGTCGAGGTCGACGGTGAGACCGTCGCAGAGATCGGTTCCGGCGCGGTGGTCGGTGAGCTCGCAATGCTCGGCGACGGAAGGCGCACGGCAACGCTGCGCGCGGCCAGGGCGTCGCGCGTGGCCATCCTGGCAGGCTCCTCACGGCTGGCGGAGCTCGCCCTCGCCCGGCGTACGGACTAGCGGCTGTGGTTCACGAGCTCGACGTTGTGGCCGTCGGGGTCGAAGACGTAGGCGCCGTAGTAGCCGTCGTGGTACTTCCGCCGCTCGCCCGGTCCTCCGTTGTCGCGATAGCCCAGGCTGACGAGGTCGGCGTGGAAGGCGTCGACGATACCGTTGTCGCCCGCCGGGAACGCCATGTGGAACGGATCCGTCCGCTCGCCCGAGACGACCGAGAACGACCCCGAGGAGCCCGCGAACTGCGCCCGCTCGGGGCTGTCGCTGTTCAGGCGGTAGCCCGCGTGGCGCCCGACGGCCTCGTAGAACTCCTTCGCCGCCGCGACGTCCGCGACGCGGAACCAGAGGTGGTCGATGACGCCGCCCTCGCGTAGCGCACCGTGGTGGACGGCTTCTGCGACATTCCCGTCAGGGTCGAGGAGGAAGGAGCCGTAGTAGTCCTCGCGATACTGCGGCCGGGGGCCGGGCTCGCCCTCGCTGCGGTAGCCCGCGCCGGTGCCCATTCGCCAGAACTCGTCCACGGCCTCGCGGGACGGCGCGACGAACCCGACGTGCAGCCGGCGGGTGACGGGCTTCCCCGGGCTCCAGCCGGAGAGTGAGAAGTCGTTCCACTCGCTGAAGTCGTCCTCCGAATAGGTGGCCTCGAGCCCGAGCGTCCGGAGCACGAGTGCGTAGAAGGCCTCCGACGCCGCCCGGTCGGAGACGCGGATGGTGACGTGGTCAAACACCGACGGAGAGCACGCGTGCGCGCCACGAGCCCTTGGGCGCGTGGACGTGGACCTCGTCCCCCGCCTTGGCACCGAGAAGTGCGCGCCCGAGCGGTGAGTCGGGCGAGACGCCGCCCACGCTCGAGATCTCCACGCTCATCCGCTCCCCGTGCTCGTCCTCGATCTCGGCCTTCGAGCCGACGCCGACCTTGCCGCTCGCCGAGGACGTCTCGTCGACCAGCACGAAACGGTCGAGCCGGTCGCGGATCTGGCGGATCCGGTGCTCGAGCAGCCCCTGGTCGTTCTTGGCCGCGTGGTACTCGAAGTTCTCCGACAGGTCGCCGAACCCGCGGGCGGTAGCGATCGCCTCGACGACCTCGGCCCGCCGCGGGCCTTCGAGCTCGGCGAGCTCCGACTCGAGCTGCGCCTTCTGGGCCTGCGTCATCGGTTCCGGCTTTTCGCTGGGCACCGCGGGAGGGTACCGGCGCTACGCTGGCCGGTCTTGCCCGCACGCAGCCAGCACACCGCCAGGAGAGAGGATCTTCGGAACGTCGCCATCGTGGCGCACGTCGACCACGGGAAGACGACGCTCGTCGACGCCCTCCTCTGGCAATCGGGCTCGTTCCGCGAGAACCAGGAGGTCGCAGAGCGCGTGCTGGACTCGATGGACCTCGAGCGCGAGAAGGGCATCACGATCCTCGCCAAGAACACGGCGGTCCAGATCGGCGACACGAAGGTGAACATCGTCGACACGCCCGGACATGCGGACTTCGGCGGGGAGGTCGAGCGAGGCCTGACCATGGTCGACGGGGTGCTTCTGCTGGTGGACGCGAGTGAGGGCCCGCTCCCGCAGACCCGCTTCGTCCTCCGGAAGGCGCTGGAGGCGCGGCTGCCGGTCGTCCTCGTCGTGAACAAGGTCGACCGGCCGGACGCGCGTCCCGCCGAGGTCGTGAACGAGGTCTACGAGCTCTTCCTCGACCTCGATGCCGACGAGTCCCAGATCGAGTTCCCGATCGTCTACGCCAACGCGCGGGAGGGTCGCGCGGGCCTCGCGACCGACGAGCTCGCCGACGATCTGAACCCGCTCGTGGAGACGCTGCTCGAGACGATTCCGCCGCCGTCGTACGACCCTGACCACCCGCTCCAGGCGCTCGTCACGAACCTCGACGCGTCGCCGTACGTCGGCCGCCTCGCACTCCTCCGCGTCCTGCACGGAACGATCCGCAAGGGCGAGGAGGTCGCGTGGTGCCGAGCCGACGGGACGATCCAGAAGGCGCGCGTGACCGAGCTCTACGTGACCGAGGCGCTGGACCGCGTCCCGGCGGAGGAGGCCGGGCCGGGCGAGATCGTCGCGCTTGCCGGCCTGCCCGAGGTGACGATCGGGGAGACGATCGCCGACGCGGAGGATCCGCGGCCGCTGCCTGTGACCGCCGTCGACGAGCCCTCGCTGGGCATGACGCTCGGGATCAACACCTCGCCGCTCTCCGGCACCGAGGGCGACAAGCTGACCGCGAGCCAGCTGATCGGACGACTGGAGCAGGAGCTCGTCGGCAACGTCTCGCTGCGCGTGCGGCCGACGTCCCGACCAGATGTCTGGGAGGTGCAGGGGCGCGGCGAGCTGCAGCTGGCGGTGCTCGTCGAGATCATGCGCCGCGAGGGGTTCGAGCTCACCGTCGGCAAGCCGGAAGTCCTGACCCGGGAGATCGACGGGACGACGCACGAGCCGGTCGAGCGCGTGGCGATCGACGTCCCGGAGGACTTCATCGGTGTCGTCACGCAGATGCTGGCGCTGCGAAAGGGCCGGATGCAGCAGATGGTCAACCACGGGACCGGCTGGGCCCGGATGGAGTACCTCGTCCCGGCGCGCGGGCTGATCGGCTTCCGGACGGAGTTCCTCACCGAGACGCGCGGGGCGGGGATCCTGCACCACGTCTTCGAGCGCTGGGAGCCCTGGCACGGGGAGATGCGGACGCGGCCGACAGGGAGCCTCGTCGCCGACCGGCGGGGACAGGCAACGGCGTTCGCCATCACCGCGCTCCAGGAGCGCGGGTCGCTCTTCATCGGCCCGAGGCAGGAGCTCTACGAGGGCATGATCGTCGGCGAGAACGCCCGCGGCGAGGATCTCGACGTGAACGCCGGCAAGGAGAAGAAGCTGACGAACATGCGCTCCGCGTCGGCCGAGGAGCTCGTGCGCCTGATCCCGCCGCGGCCACTCTCGCTCGAGCAGGCGCTCGAGTTCATCCGGGAGGACGAGTGCGTCGAGGTGACGCCCAAGAGCATCCGCCTGCGCAAGGCCGAGCTGTCGGCGACGAAGCGCCAGACGCTCGCCTCGCGCCGCAAGCGCGAGCGCGAGGCGACGCCGGCGTAGCGTCCCGCTAGGTCGCCTCGACCAGCTGTTCCTGGAGCCAGGAGAGGTAGGCGTAGAGCGCGAGCTCGGGAGCCCGCGGCGTCGACTCGTCGAACTCGTCCCAGTCGAAGTCCTCCGTGATGTCCAGTCGGGTTCCGAGGACGAGCCTGGCGTCGTTGAGCGCCCTGAGCCAGGCATCGGCCTCGTCGCTCGTGAGGAGGTCGCTGCCGGCGGTTTCGGCGAGCAGGTCGAGGCTCTTCTCGCGCGAGGTGACCAGCTGATCGCGCGTGAGCTCCCGGTACTCGCGCTCGCGCTCGGCGTCCTCGTGTGCCGTCGGGAACAAGCGCCGGAGCGACGGATCCTCGGGCTCCTCGCGGAGCAGCTCGCGCAGCTCCTCGGCGACCTGGCGGAGGAGCCCACGCTCCTCCTCCGCGAGGTCGAGGCGCACGGTGCCCTCGGGCCCGCGACGGATCGAGCTGCGGAACATCAGTCCTGCTGCATCGTCGCCCACAGCCCGTAGCCGTGGAGCCGGGCGACGTCGAGCTCGGCCTTCTCCCGCGTGCCGGTCGACACGACGGACTTGCCGTCGTGATGCACCTGGAGCATCAGCTTCGTCGCGTGCTCGAGCGAGTAGCCGAAGAGCTTCTGGAAGACGAGCGTCACGTACGACATCAGGTTGATCGGGTCGTTCCACACGATCACGACCCAGGGACGGTCGTACTCGGGGTCGTCGGCCTCGACAGGCTGTTCGACCTCGACCTCGGCGGGGGCGAGCGTGGTCACGGCTCTAGTCGAGGATCTTCAGCGCCGTGTCGAAGCCGGCGCCGAGGCCCTTCTGCGCGGCGATCTGCATGAAGGCGGCATTCTCGAGCTGCCTCGCCCGGCGCAGCGGCCCGAGGTCGATCGGCCGCATGCCGCCGCCCTCGACCAGCTCCGCGACCTGGCCCTTCGCGACCTCGTCGTCGCCGGCCATCGGGACGTCGAGCGCGACGCCGTTCTTCTCGCCGGTCATGAGCGTGCGGGCGAAGGTGGTGCAGAACGCCTTGACGACCGGCGTGCCTTCGGGCAGGAGCTTCTGGACCTCCTCGGCCCCCGACGTGTCACCCGGCACGACGAACCCGTCCATCGTGTCCCAGTCGAGCGGGACCGAGATCTCGACCACCGTTCGGCCCTTCAGCTGGTGGGCGTACTGCTCGACGGCCTCGGCGATCGACGCGTAGTAGAGCGCGAGGACGATGAGGTCGCCGCCGAAGGGTCCGCCCGGCTCAACGGCAGTCGAACCGCCGCCCAGCTCCTCGGCGAGCGCCTGCGCATCCTCGGGGTTGCGGTCGACGATCTCGACCTCGTGGCCGCCGGCGACGGCGCGCGTGCCGATTCCGCGTCCCATGTTCCCGGCGCCGACGATGGTGACCTTCACGCCCGGAACCTTGCCTGAAGGCGGTGGGATCAGGGCGCTAATACCTCTTCCTCTATCAATAGAGTCCAGGGATGCTGGGCCGGCTTTTCAGACTGATCTGGGGCGACGAGGTCGAACGAGCGCTCCGTCCGCTCCTGATCGTCGGCTTCGTCGGCTCCCTCGGCGGGTCGGCCTGCTGGACGTTCGTCGGTATCTGGGCGATCGACGAGCTCGACGCCTCGTCGTCACAGCTTGGTCTGTACTTCGTCGCCGCCGCCGTCACCTCGGCGAGCATGGGCTATCTGGGCGGCCACGTCTCCGACCACCTCGGCCGCCGTCCGGTGATCCTCGCGGGTTGGGGCCTGACCGCGTTCGTCCCGCTCAGCTGGACGCTCGTCGACGATTACAAGACGGCTGTCCCGCTGCTCCTGCTGCTGTCGCTGTTCGGGCCGATCGCGATGGCGGCGACGCAGGCGCTGGTCGCAGACGTGGTTCCGCCCGAGCGGCACGAGCATTCGTATGCGTCGCTGCGCGTGGCGAACAACCTCGGCGTCACGCTCGGCCCGCCGATCGGCGGCGCCCTGCTCATCACCGGCAACTACGACGTGCTCTGGATCGGGGTCACGGTCATCGGTGCGCTCGAGCTCTTCCTCGCCTGGCGGCTGCTGCCGGTGCGCGGGGACTACGCCCCGGACGAGCCGCCGGCTCGCGGGTCGTTCGGCGTCATCCGCAGGGACGGGGCGTTCCTGCTCTTCCTCGTCGCGATGGTGCTCGCGCACCTCGTCTACTTCGCTTTCGAGGCGGTCCTCCCGATCACCGCTGTCGACTCGTACGGCCTGACTCCGGCCGCCTGGGGCTTCCTCGTCATCGTCAACCCGCTGCTCGTCACGCTTTTTCAGCTCCGCCTGACGCGGCGGGTCGAGCGCTACCCGGCGGCGCCGAAGTTCGCGCTGGCGATGCTGCTGATGGGCTGGCCGTTCCTGCTGCTCTCGTTGAACTCTTCGGTGCCAGTGATCGCCGTTGTGATCCTGATCTTCGTCCTCGGCGAGATGCTCTGGATCCCGACGTCGCAGGCGATCGCCGCCGGGCTTGCACCGGCCGATCTCCGCGGCGCGTACATGGGTGCGTTCGCCAGCACGTCCTCGGCGGGATTCGCGCTCGGGCCCTTCATCGGCCTCCAGGTGCGGGGAGGCTTCGGCGACTCGGCGATGTGGGGCTTCTTCGCCGGCGTCGCCGTCGTCGGCGCGATCCTGGGCGTCGTCGCCTGCCGCTACGCGTTCGAGATCCGGAAAGCGAGACTCGCCGCCGCCTAAGCGGCGCGGAGGGCTTCGATCTCGCGGTTGACCGCTAGCTGCTCGAGCGCCTTGGCCTCGAGCTGGCGGACCCGCTCGCGCGTGAGGCCGAGGCGGCGGCCGATCTCCTCGAGCGACTGCGGGCTGCCGTCGCCGTTGAGCCCGTAGCGGAGCTTGACGACCTCCTGCTCGCGCTCGGGGAGGTTCTCGACGGCACGGCGCAGGACGTCCTGCTCGAGGCTGACCTGGATCAGCTCCTCCGGCGGCTCCTCGTTACCGGCGAAGAGGTCCCCGTACGACGCCTCGCCCTCGCCGACCGGCCTGTCGAGGCTGGTGACCGCGCGGGCGGCCTCGCGGACCTCGCGCACCTGCTTGAGCGGCAGCTTGGTCGCCTTCGAGATCTCCTCCTCCGTCGGCGCGCGCTCGAGCTTGGCGACCAGCTCGCGCTCGGCGCGGGCGATCTTCCGCTCGCGGTCGACGATGTGGACGGGGATGCGGATCTCACGCGCCTTGTTGGCGACCCCGCGCTGGACGGCCTGGCGGATCCACCAGGTCGCGTAGGTCGAGAATTTGAAGCCCCGGCGCCAGTCGAACTTCTCGACGGCGCGGATCAGCCCGATGATCCCCTCCTGGATCAGGTCGAGCAGCAAGAGGCCGTGGCCCTGGTACTTCTTTGCGATCGAGACGACGAGGCGGAGGTTCGAGTTGATCATCAGGTCCTTCGCCTCTCGGTCGCCGCGTTCGATCCGCTTCGCGAGCTCGACCTCCTCGTCGGCGGTCAGGAGCTTGTAGCGGCCGACTTCGTTGAGGAAGAGCTGGAGCGCGTCGGTCGTCGAGACGGCGAGGTCGCCGTTCACGTACGTCGAGTCGGTCGCCGACCTGCCGCAGTCGTCCGACAGGTCGATTCCTCGGTCCTGGATGTCCTGGTAGAGCCGCTCCACGTCTTCCTCGTCGAGCCCCGCTTCCTCGATGGTGCGCGAGACCTCCGAGAGCTCGAGGCACCCCTCGCGCTCGCCGAGCTCCATCAGCGCGCTCACATGCTCTTCCGCCATCTGGAGTGGTCCTACCACCTGAGCACGGTCGAGAAACGCGTGACGCCGTATTGTCCCCGCCCGTGGCCGACGTGAAACAGGAGGCAAAGGATGTCGCGCGCGGCCCGTTCGGCGAGGCGCTCGCGCGCTGGGGGCTCGTCTCCAAGGGCGCCCTCTACGTGCTCGTCGGTGTGATCGCGGCCGACGTGGCGATCGGCGGCGGCGGGCGGCTTCAGGACCGTGGCGGCGCGATCTCGACCCTCGCGGACAGCTGGTACGGGAAGACGCTCCTCTTCCTCCTTGCCGTCGGGCTCGCGGGGTACGCGGCCTGGCGGTTCGCACAGGGCGTCCTCGGGCGGCCGCTGGAAGGCGGCAAGAAGGAGGGCTGGCTGAAGCGCGTCGGCTACTTCGCGCGCTCGGCCTTGTACCTCGGCCTGTTCGCGATCGCGGTCGCGGCTCTGGCCGGCGCGGACGAGTCCGGTGGCTCCCGGGAGGAGGACCGGGCGACCGCCCGGGTCCTCGAGTGGCCGCTGGGCCGTTGGCTCGTGGCCGCCGTCGGGCTCGCGATCATCGGCGCCGGCGTCTTCAACGTCTGGCGCGGGATCGCGCGGAGCTTCCGGAAGAAGCTGAAGCTTCGGAAGATGAGCGAGCTCGAGGAAAAGGCGTTCACGATCGTGGGCGTCGTCGGACACCTCGCCCGCGGGATCGTCTTCGGCTTGATCGGGTTCTTCCTCGTCCGCGCGGCGTGGCAGTACGACCCGGAGGAAGCGGTAGGGCTCGACGGCGCGCTTGCGCAGATCCTTCAGGAGGACTACGGGGACACGCTGCTCGGGATCGTCGCGGCGGGGTTGATCGCCTACGGCGTCTACTGCTTCGCGGAGGCGCGCTACCGCGAGGTCTGACGCCGCGCCCTCAGGCGCAGCCGGAGATGGAGGAGGACCACGCAGAGGGCGACCCAGGCGAGCGCGAGGCTGAACCCGGCGATCACGTCGCTGAGGTAGTGGACGCCGAGATAGAGACGGCTGAACCCGATCAGCAGCACAAGGGTCGCCGAACCGACGAGCGCGGCAATCTGCTTCCGCCTGCTGGAGGCATGCCGTGCGGCGATGTAGCCGAGCGTCCCGTACGCGGCGAGCGACATCGACGAGTGCCCGCTCGGGAACGAGTAACTGCTCTCGGTCGCGAGTGGATCGGGGAAGAAGGGGCGCTCGCGCGCGAACCCGAGCTTGAGGCCCAGCGTCAGCATCTGGGTCCCGATGACCGCGAGGAGCAGGAGCTCGAGCTCGTCCCTCCGCCGAATTCGCCAGAGGACGATTCCGGCCACAAGGGTCACGACCGCCAGCACGGGGACGTTCCCGAGCCACGTCACCTTCTCGAAGAAGCTCGTCCAGGCCGGCGTCGCCCGGTCGTGCAGCCAGGCGGCGAAGCGCGTGTCCAGATGGATGTCACCATCGGAGAGCTCCTCGACCATGACCCCGAAGACCCAGGCGCCGAGGGCGAGAACGAGGAGCCCGCCGAGCAGCTCGAGGCCGACGACGTTGACGAATCTGGCGACTCGGGCAGGCATCGGGCCATTGTTACCCTGACCTGCCATGCGCTCAGTCATCGTCTCCGCCGTCCGCACGCCGTTCGGAAAGCTCGGCGGCGGCCTGAAGGACCTCGACGCGACCGAGCTCGGCTCGATCGCGATCCGCAATGCGCTCGACCGCGTCGGCCTCGAGAACGAGGCGGTCGAGTACGTCGTCATGGGGCAGGTGCTCCAGGGCGGCGCGGGCCAGGCGCCCGCGCGCCAGGCGGCGATCGGGGCCGGCCTCCCGATCGAGGTTCCGGCGGACACGATCAACAAGGTCTGCGCGTCGTCGGTGCGGGCCGTCCAGCTCGCCGACCTGATGATCCGCTCCGGGGACCACGACGTCGTCGTCGCCGGCGGGATGGAGTCGATGTCGAACGCGCCCTACGTCCTCAAGAAGGCGCGCTTCGGCTACCGGCTCGGCGACGGAACGCTCATCGACCTCATGACCCACGACGGCCTGACGTCCACGTTCGACAAGAAGCACATGGTGGAGCAGGCGTCGTTCGTCGCCCGCGAGCTCGGGATCTCGCGTGAGGATCAGGACGCGTGGGCGCTCCGCTCGCACGAGCGCGCGGTGAACGCGCAGGACGAGGGTCGCTTCGCGGACGAGATCGTCCCGGTCGGCGAGCTCGACCACGACGAGGGCCCAAGGCGAGACACCTCGCTGGAGAGGCTCTCGGCGCTCAAGCCGGTGTTCGACCCGGAGGGGACGACGACGGCGGGCAACGCGCCGGGCGTGAACGATGGTGCAGGTGCACTTGTCGTCACCAGCGAGGCGTTCGCGAAGGAGCGGGGTCTCGAGCCGCTCGCGACCATCGTCTCGCAGGCGTACGTCGCCGACGACTTCGCCTACCTTGCCCGCACACCGGCCAAGGCGGGTGCGATCGCGCTGGAGAAGGCCGGCAAGTCGATCGACGACGTCGAGCGGGTCGAGCTGAACGAGGCATTTTCGTCGGTTGCCCTCAACTCGACGGCGATGCTCGGCGTCGACCCCGACAGGGTGAACGTGAACGGCGGGGCGGTCGCGCTCGGCCATCCGATCGGCGCGTCCGGCGCCAGGATCCTCTCGACGATGATCTACGAGCTCCGCCGGAACGGCGGCGGGCTCGGGCTGGCGGCAATTTGCTCGGGCGGCGGCCAGGGCGACGCCCTTTTGATCGAGGTCTGACCTCGCTTTCAACCCACTGACCCGGAAGGGGGATCTTTCGGCAAGACCCCAACCGGCCCACGCATACTGCGTCTGAGCTAATGATGAGGAAAGGTTCCCTGGGCGTGCGGCCACGCCGGGGGGCTTGGGAGGGGAGTCGACAGGCGAAGGCGGTAGCCGCTGCATGCTTTGCGGTGCTCGCGTTTGCCTTTGCGCAGCCGCAGCAGGCGGCCGCGTACCCCTGCGGTGACGGCGTCGCCTCCGCGACCCCGCCGCGCACGCTTGCAACCGTCTCCTCCGACGAGTGCCGCGTGCCCGAAACGCTCCGCCGGACGGAGGCTCCCGCGCGCGCGAAGAAGAAGGGGAGCATCAGCGGCCTCACGGTCTTCGTGCTCGCGATCGCCGGCGCCCTCCTGATCCCCATCGGCCGGAACGGCCTGCCGCACGGCGGCGACCCGTTCGGCCACGACCCGACCCGCGAACCGAACTTCTAGCGACCCGAGAGAAAGTCGAGAATCAGATGAGAGAGCTCTTCAGGCGTCCGCCAGGGAATCATGTGATCGGCCTCCTGGATTACGGCCGACCGAGCACCGGGAATCTCCCGGGCGAGCCGGTCGCCGATCTCGTTGATCCCGGGGACGTCCCGGCCCGCCGTGACCACCAGGGTGGGAGCGGCTATGCCGCTCACCCGCTCGACGACGGGCTCGTCGGTGGCCGGATCCTCGCTGTTCGACCCGACCGCATTCTCGACGAACATCGCCCGTAGCTCGGCGTCGGCGCCCATCGGCGCCCAGGCCTCCATGTCGAGCTCGGCCATGGCCGGCCAGTCGTCGTCGGCCTCGGCCCGCTCCCAGCGGGCGATCTGCTCTGGCGTCCACTCCACGCTCCAGCTGTAGCCGGGCAGCCCGGAGCCGACGAGAACGAGCTGCGAGACGCGATCGGGCCTTTCGAGGGCCGTCGCCAACGCGATGTTGCCGCCCCGCGAGGCGCCGACAAGGGCGGCTCGGTCAAGGCCGGCAGCGTCCAGGACCGAGATCAGGTCGTCAACGACGGAGTAGGGCCCGTCCGGCATGGGCGAGCGTCCGAAGCCGCGCTGGTCGTAGCGGATGACGCGGTGCCGTTCGGCTAGCCGTGGGACGACCGGCTCCCAGATCCGCGAGTCGACGACACCGTGGTGCAGGAGGACGAGGGGCGGCCCCTCGCCCGTTTCGTCGTACCAGAGGTCGGTCACGGCGGTTGACGTTAGCCTGCCGCGGCGTGGAGTTCGAGCAGGTCCTCGTCGTCGGCGCCGGTCAGATGGGCAGCGGCATCGCCCAGGTGGCCGCGGCGGCCGGCTGTCGGGTCTTGCTTCACGACGCCGTGCCGGGTGCGACCGACCGGGCCCTCGAGTCGATCCGCAAGAGCGCGGCGAAGCTGGCGGAGAAGGGGGGATCCGACCCCGACGAGGTGCTCGCGCGGATCGAGCCGGTCGACGACCTCGTCCCCGCCGACCTGATGGTGGAGGCCGTCGTCGAGGACTTCTCGGTGAAGGAGGACATCTTCCGGCTGGCCGATTCGACGCTCCCGCCCGAGGCGGTGCTCGCATCCAATACCTCGTCGATCCCGATCGGCTCGCTCGCAGCCGCAACCGGCCGGCCGGAGAAGGTGATCGGCATGCACTTCTTCAACCCGGTGCCGGTGCTGAAGCTCGTCGAGGTGATCCGCGGGGAAAAGACTTCGGACGAGACAGCGAGGTCCGTCGTCGCCTTCGCCGAAGAGCTCGGCAAGGTGCCGGCTCAGGCGAACGACTTCCCCGGGTTCGTCTCCAACCGGATCCTGATGCCGTTCATCAACGAGGCCGTCTGGGCGCTCCACACCGGGGTCGCCGAGCCGGAGGCAATCGACACGATCGCGACGCTCGGGTTCGCGCACCCGATGGGGCCGCTGGCCCTCGCCGACCTGATCGGGCTCGACACGTGCGTCGCGATCATGGAAGTCCTCCACGACGGGCTCGGCGACGAGAAGTACGCGCCGTGCCCACTCCTCGGCGAGCACGTCGAGGCGGGGCGGCTGGGACGAAAGTCCGGCGAGGGCTTCTTCCGCTACGACTGACCGCGCTCGCGCTCGCGCCTGCGAATCACCTCGAGCGTTTGCCGCAGCGCTGGAAGGCGGCTGACGTCCTTGGGCCGACCCGAAGCCTCCTTCGAGCGGATGACGTCTGCGAGCGACGCCATTGACACGCGCGAGTGACCGAAATCGACGACGAATGCGTCTCGGCGGAGGTCGTCGAAGCCGCGAGTTCCCGCAGGGACGAAGATGACGTCGAGCGCGCCAAAGGGTGTGACGAGGTTCCAGATCTCGTTCCCAGCTAACGACCTGGCATCGAAGGGGAACGGGACGCCTTCGGGTTGGCCCTCTACTCGAAGGGTCGCTTGGAGCTCGAGGAGGGCCGCAGCAAGGCGTTCGAGATTCTCGGGATCGCGCGCCGGCGTGATATCGACGTCCTCGGTCGGCAGGGGCGACCCCTGTGCGATCGCTGCGACCGCGCCGATGACGAGGAAACGAACTTGGTGACGAACAAGGACTTCGAGGATGCGCTCGAAAGCGAGCTCAGGCGCCACGGGCCTTGGAAACTGCGTCTCTCAGCGGCTGCATCTTCTGCGCTACATCGACCATGTGGCGAACCCGCTCGGCGGGTGAGAGCTCGAGATACCTCTCGATAAACGGCACATACGAGTCGTCGTAGTTGTAGAGGTGGAACCAGAGCTCCAGGCCGCAGGCGCGGATCACTTCACGAAGCGTTTCCACACTCGGCGCTACTCGGCCGCTCTCCCACCGGGCGATTGCGGATTGAGGCCTCCCGACGCGACGCCCGAGCTCTGCTTGGGTCAAGCCGGAGCGCAGACGGGCTTCGCGAATGAGATCTGCGCTGAGCACGTCCTCAGGATAACACATATGTTCTCCTTCGTATAACAGATATGCAATATCCGCGCCTTCGTATACTCGCCGCGTGGACTTCGACCTCACCGAGCCGCAGCGCGAGATCCGCTCGCTGACACGCGAGTTCGCGGACGCGGAAATCGCCCCGCACGCCTCCGACTGGGACCGCGAGCACCACTTTCCGCGCGACCTCTACGGCAAGCTCGCCGAGCTCGGGCTCATGGGTGTCTGCGTGCCGGAGGAGTACGGCGGCGCGGGCGCCGATTTCCTCTCCTACGTCCTCGTCCTCGAGGAGCTCTCGCGCGCCGACGCCGGTGTGGGCGTGACGGTCGCGGTGCACACGAGCGCCTGCACCCTCCCGATCCTCGCCTTCGGCACCGACGAGCAGCGCTCGCGCTTCGTCCCGCCGCTCGCGCGGGGTGAGGGCATCGGTGCCTTCGCGCTGACCGAGCCTGAGGCGGGCTCCGACGCCGGGTCGCTGCGCACGAAGGCGGAGCCGAACGGCGACGGCTGGACGATCACCGGTGCGAAGCAGTGGATCACGAACGGCGAGCACGCCTCCACCTTCCTGCTCTTCGCCCGCACGGACTCCGCCACACCCGGAGCGAAGGGCGTGTCGGCGTTCGTCCTCGACGCCGACCACGTCCGGGTCACGCGCGAGGAGGAGAAGCTCGGCCTGAACTCGTCGGTGACGAACGACATCGTCGTCGACGGCGCCGAGGTCGGGCGAGACCGGCTCCTCCACGAGGAGGGCAAGGGCTTCAACGTCGCGATGGCGACGCTGGACGGCGGCCGGATCGGGATCGCCGCGCAGGCACTCGGGATCGCTCAGGCCGCCTACGACGTGGCGCGGGAGTACGCGAAGGAGCGTCGCACCTTCGGCAAGGCGATCGGCGAGCACCAGGCGATCCAGTGGAAGCTCGCAGACATGTCCACGGAGATCGACGCCGCGCGCCTCCTCGTCTACCGGGCCGCGTGGCTGAAGGAGCAGGGTCGGCCGCACACGGAGGAGGGGGCGAAGGCGAAGCTCTTCGCGTCGGAGATGGCGCGCCGGCAGACGGCCGAGGCGATCCAGATCCTCGGCGGCTACGGCTACACGAAGGAGTTTCCGGTCGAGCGCTTCTACCGCGACGCGAAGATCACGGAGATCTACGAGGGCACCAGCGAGATCCAGCGGCTCGTCATCGCCAGGTCGGTGCTCGAGCTGAAGAAGCGCGAGCTGGCGGCCGGATAGCTGGACACGTACCTCACGCTGCTTCTCGCCGACCAGCATCCCGAGCTGGCCGCGGCGCACGACGAGCTCTACCCCGAGCGGATTCCGGAGGGTCTGCCGCTCTCGCTGACACTGCTCTACCCGTTCGCCCCGGTCGACGAGGTGGACGCGTATCGGGACGAGCTGCGCGAGTTCTTCGCGTCCTACGAGCCGTTCGAGCTGGTGCTCGACCGGCTCGAGCAATGGGAGGACGGGGGTGCCGTGTATGCGGCGCCGGATCCGGAGGAGCCGCTCCGCGGGATGATGCGAGCCCTCTGGCAGCGCTTCCCGCAGTACCCGCCCTACCGCGAGGAGGGAATCGACCCGCCGCCGCACGCGTCGCTGATCCTTACGGGCGGCGACGACCCGGCCGCGGCGCTCGTGGGGGTCGAGAAGCGTGTTGCGGGCCTGTTGCCGGCGCGTTTTGAGATCGACGAGGTGATGCTGATGGAGGAGGCGGAGCCCGACAGGTGGCGTCCGCGCGAGACCTTCCGGCTCGGCGCCTAAGCTCTCGTCGTGGCACGTGCGAAGGACGAGCCGGTTCGCCTGACCCGCATCTACACGGGCGGAGGCGACAAGGGCGAGACGAGCCTCGGCGACGGGAGCCGGGTGCCGAAGCTCGACTGCCGGATCGCCGCGTTCGGGACGGTCGATGAGGTCAACTCGCTGCTCGGGCTCGCGCTTGCGGCCGACCCACCGGCGGAGTTGGGCGCCGTGCTCTCCCGAATCCAGAACGAGCTGTTCGACGTCGGCGCCGACATCAGCGTCCCGTTCGGCATCGCAGACCGCCTGAGGACGACCCAGGCTCAGATCGACGAGCTCGAGGCCGACTGCGACCGGTTCAACGCCGACCTGCCGGAGCTCAAGAGCTTCGTGCTTCCCGGCGGCAGCGAGCTTGGCGCCCGCCTCCACGTCGCGCGGGCGACGTGCAGGCGCGCCGAGCGCGACGTGCTCGAAGCGTCCGAGCGCGTCGAGATCAACCCCCTTGTTCTCATCTATCTGAACCGCCTCTCGGACCTCCTGTTCATCCTCGCCCGGGCTTCCAATCCCGGCACGGAAGTGCTTTGGAAGCCTGGGAGCTCCTCCTAGCGTTCGGCGCCTCTTTCGTCGCGGGCTACCTCGGCTCCGCGGTCGGGCTCGTGCTGGGAACCCTCCGCCTGCCGGCGATCCTGCTCCTCTCCGGCGACGCCTCTGCAGGCGCGGGGACGAACATCGCGATCAGCGCCGCCTCGGCCGCGTCCGGCGGCTATCGCCATGCCCGCGAGGGCCGCGTCGACCGGAAGATCGTGGCGTGGATGACGCCGCCCTCGATCCTCGGTGCCGTCGTCGGCGCGCTGCTCACGGATGAGCTGCCCACGAAGCTCCTGCTCGTCGCGATCGCGGCGATCCTGGCGTGGAACGGCCTCGACCTGCTCGTCCGGCCGGTCCGTCCACGAGAGTCGTCGGAGCCGAAGCTGACCCCCGCGGTCGTCTTCGGGTTTCTGATCGGCGTCCTGGGCGGCGCCGTCGGGGTGATCCTCGGAACCCTCCGCATGCCGGCGCTGCTCCGCGGTGTCGGCCTGTCGGCGAGGCGGGCGGTCGGGACGAACCTCGTGATCGGCTTCGCGCTCGGCGCCGTCGCCTTTGTGACGCACGCGTTCCTCGGCAACGTCGACTGGCCCATCCTCGCTGCGGGCATCGCGGGCGCGCTTCCCGGCGGCTGGTTCGGCGCCCGCCTGACCGGCCGGATCGCGGAGGAGACGCTTCGCCGGGCGATCGGCGTCGCCCTCCTGGTGATCGCCGCGACGTTCCTCGTCGAGGTCGCGGTCGGCTAGCAGCGCTCGACCGGCGAGAGCACCAGCGGCCCGATTGGCCTCGCGGGCCCTCCCGAGCCGGGACGGAGCCAGGAGCTCGTCTGCTCGATCTCGACCGTGTGCGCTCCTCCCTCGAGCGTGACCTCGCCGAGCGAGACGTATTGCCCCTCGGTGCTCAGCTGGTGCCGCGCCGATCCAACCTTGCGGCCGTCGACGAGCGTCGAGAGACGTCCGCGGAACGAGCCTCCGACCCAGAGCTCGTAGCGGCCCGGTCGCCCGACGCTCACCGCGATCGGCCCCCGTCGCACCGGAAGCTGCGTCGCCCTGCCTGAGCACGCCTGCGGCGCAGCGATCGCGACCGCCTCGCCTCGCTGCCAGACCTCATAGAAGCGCCCGGACCACGCGCGCCGGTACGAGAACGGCGGTCGGCCGGCGACCGGCGAGCGCCGCAGAACGAGCGTCCGGTAGACATGGATGTCGGCCGGCCGGAACGCCGACAGATCGGCGAAGCGGCCCTTCGCGAGCGTGGAGCCGTCCGTCAGTGCAACCGGGCGGCGCCGCAGCTCGGACGAGCCCTCCGCATCCAGCCGGCGGAGGAAGTGGCGAACGCCGTAGGGCTGGTACTCGGTCATCAGCGCCGGGCCGGTGCCGGCGAACTTCTCCCCGATTTGCTCCAGCTCGGCCAGCTGGGCCCGCGGAGCGAGGTTGACCTCGCTGTAGGCGAGCACGTTCGACCAGAGGACGCCGAGCGCGACGGCGGCAAGGGCGACGAATCCTTCGATGCTCCTTCCGCGTGCCACGAGCGCCGAGCAGCCGACGACCGCCGAGAAGACGAGCACCGGCGAAGCGATCGCGAAAGCCTTCGCCTCGAGCCAAGGGGACCCGAACGTTGCGAATGCGAGCGCCGCGACGAGGGCGCTGGCCGCGTAGAGGCCGATCTCCCATGCTCGCCGCGAGACCGCAACCGCGATCCCGACAACGGCCGCAAACACCACGACGGCGAGGAGCACGTACGTGACGGTGAGATCCTCGGGCCGGAGCCGGAAGTCGCCGGTCGGCCAGATGCCACCGAGCTGCAACGGGCTGAGCGGTGCGATGAGGTTGCCCAGCTCGCCGGAGTTGCGGAGCGAGCCGAGGACGCCGTCCCCGAGGACGATCCGCGCCACGGTCAGCGACGGGATCACCAGCGCGGCCGCGAAGCTGGCCAGGAGCAGCGGCCGACGCCGCTCGCCTCGCCTGACGAGCGCCCAGGCGGCAAGCGCGAGTGCAGGAAGGAGCCAGGCGGCGGCACCGACGCTCAGCACTCCGACGAGCGCCGCGGCGGCGACGGCGAGCGGCAGCACCGCGAGCCCGCGGCGGTTGGAGGGGAAGAGCGCGCCGCCCAGGGCCGCGACGAGCGCGACGAGGAGCGCGGCGGCGACCTCCTTCACGCCGCCCCACAGCGCATAGCCGTAGAGCAGCGCCGCCTGTGAGCCCAGAACCGCCGCGGTCGCCCGCAACGGCCGGTTGGCGATCACGAGGGATGCGAGCTGGTACAGGACGAGCGCGAGAAGCGAGGCGAGGAGCGCGAGCAGCGGCTGGAAGAGCCAGGCCGCGTCCTGCCCGGTCAGGGCGGAGCCCATCCCGAGCGAGAGCAGCGATCCGAGCGGATAGAAGTGGAGGTTGACGGCGAGCGCGGCTTCGTATGACGACGGCGCGAGCCCCTCGAGGCTTCGCCCGTGCTCGAGTGCCCGGTCCGCGAGCGCGAGGAACGTCGCGGTGTCGTCGAGCTTGATGTAGCCGGCGAACGTGGCTTCCCCCGAGAGGACGACCGGCGCCGCGAACGCAGCGAAGACCACGACGGCTGATCCCACCGCCCACGGGTCGAGCCGTGGCAGCGCGTGGGGCGACGAGCTCGCGAGGCCGAGTGCGGCGACCGCGAGCACCAGAGGAAGCGTCAGGCGCGCAGTCTGCGGCGAGACCGTCGTGAAGAGCCCGATGACGACGACCGCAGCGAAGCCGACCGGAACCACGAGCTGTGGCTGGATGCGTGTCCGACTACAGCGCTCGACTGCAAGCCCGCACCCGAGGCAGATCGCCGCCAGGAGCAGCGGGAAGACCAGCCAGCAGAGGAAGAGCGTCACTGCGCCGCCTCCCGGCGACGCCTACTGGACGGGGACGACCTGGCCCGAGAGTGCCAGGCGGCGAGCTTCGTCGGGCGAGGGGTGGAAGACCTCGACCTGGTACTTGGCGTCGGGGTAACCGACGTACACGCTCGTCGGCCGCGCCTCGCTGAAGACCGCCAGGCCGCCGTCGCCGATCTTGACGCTGACAGAATCCTTCGCCTTCGAGGCCCGCTGAAGTTCCGCGAACGCGCCGGGGCGCGGGTACGTCCCGATCGTGAGGAACCGCGAGCGGGGATCTCCGACCTCGGTGCCCTCCGGGAGATACCGGACGTAGACGAAGCCGTTTGTCGTCCGTGTGAGCTCGTACGTGTGGCCCTCCTTGGGACCGGCCCAGTAGACGGGGTGCGAGGCCGAGTCGGCGAACGACTTCAGCTCGGATTCCGACGCAGCGGAGGCGCCGCTACCCGCGGCGGGCGGAGCGACGTCGCCGCCCCGGTTCATGGCCATCCAACCGATGAGGAAGGCCGCGAGCCCGACGGCGATGAGCGCGCCGAGCCGGAGGTGGGGGAGACGAAGCGGCGGCAAGGTGATGGCCTTGGCGTCCACCGTAGTCCGGTGTTCCGCACTGCGCACTGACGTCCTCTGTTCGGTCATCGCTGTTTCTCCATCGGCAGCCGGCATCCCTGACTTGAGGGATACAGTCGGCGAGCTGACGGTTGAGCCGCCGGGCCGCAACGGACGTCGTCCCCCGGCCGCATCCCGACTCGCCCCCAAACCCTGTCGATGTGCGCGCTTCCCGCGTCCCTGCCTGGAACCGAGCACTGCAGCCATGCGACGAACGCCATTCCCAGCCCTTCCTAGTTCGGATACAGGGAGCCCCACGAGCCGGCCTTGATCGTCACGGCCGTTCCGTTCGTCTCCGTGCGGTACCGGGGATAGAGCGTGCCGCCCGCGGCGCCCGTGGTGATCACGCCGTGGATGCGCGCAACGTAGGTCGTCGCCGCCGTCTGCACACCTGTGCCGTTGACGGTGTCGTCGTAGCCCGTGCCCCAGCCGGAGAACAACGCTGCGGTGCCGTCGGCCGCGTTCGGGATGTTGACCGTGTAAGCGATCGATGCCGGGGTTGCGGGGCCGTCGAGCGCGAGCCGGATGCCGGTATTCGCGTTCGCGGACTGGAAGAGGATGTAGTAATCGAAGCTGTACGTCGTGCTCGCGGCCAGGGTGAAGCCGAGGCCGGTCGCGCTCTGGATCGTCGTCGAGCCGGACGAGTTGTCGGCGTCCGTCTTCCGGACGGTCGTGATCCCGGGGACGCCCTGCGGGCCCTGGGCGCCGGTGGCACCCGTCGCGCCGGCCGGGCCGGCGGGGCCCTGCGGGCCCTGGGCGCCGTCAGCGCCCGTTGCGCCTGCGGGGCCGGCGGGGCCCTGCGGTCCCTGCGCGCCGTCCGTGCCGTCTGCACCGTCAGCTCCGTTGGCACCGGCCGCACCCTGAGCGCCGGTCGCGCCCTGCGCGCCCGAGTCGCCCTGCAGTCCCTGCGTGCCCTGGGCACCCTGCGCGCCGGTGGCGCCGGTGTCGCCCTGAAGTCCCTGTGCGCCCTGTGCGCCGGTCGCGCCGATCGGGCCCTGCGGGCCGGCCGGGCCCTGGTTGCCCTGATCGCCCTGCGCGCCCGTTGCACCGGTCGCGCCGGTCGCGCCCTGCGGCCCCGCGGGGCCCTGAGCGCCGTCGGCGCCGTCAGCGCCCGCGGCGCCGGTCGCGCCCGTCTCGCCCTGAATTCCCTGTGCACCCTGGGCGCCAGTCGCGCCAGTTGCGCCGACAGGTCCCTGCGGGCCGGCGGGGCCCTGCGCGCCGTCGGCGCCGTCAGCGCCCGCGGCGCCGGTGGCGCCCGTGGCGCCGGTCTCGCCCTGGATTCCCTGTATGCCCTGAGCACCGGTTGCGCCGTTCAGGCCCTGAATTCCCTGTGCGCCCTGCGCTCCGGTCGCTCCGGTGTCGCCCTGGATGCCCTGTTCGCCCTGGGCTCCGGTGGCGCCGGTCTCGCCCTGGATTCCCTGCGCGCCGGTCGCGCCCTGCGGCCCCGCGGGGCCCTGAGCGCCGTCAGCGCCGTCAGCGCCGTCGGCGCCGTCTGCACCCGCGGCGCCGGTTGCGCCCGTGGCACCAGTCTCGCCCTGGACGCCCTGGACGCCCTGGGCGCCGGTCGCGCCGGTTGCGCCGGTTGCCCCGATCGGCCCCTGCGGACCGGCCGGTCCCTGCGCGCCGTCTGCACCCGCTGCGCCGGTGGCGCCGGTCGCTCCGGTCTCGCCCTGGATGCCCTGAATTCCCTGTGCCCCCGTCGGGCCGGCGGGGCCCTGCGCGCCGTCAGCGCCGTCAGCGCCGCCCATCTGCACCGTCGGCGCCTGCAGCACCGGTTGCGCCGGTCAGACCCTGAATTCCCTGTGTGCCCTGTGCGCCGGTGGCGCCCGTCTCGCCCTGGATTCCCTCTGCGCCCTGCGCTCCGGTCGCGCCCTGCGGCCCGGCGGGGCCCTGCGCGCCGTCGGCGCCTGCTGCGCCGGTGGCGCCGGTCTCGCCCTGGATGCCCTGGATTCCCTGGATTCCCTGTGCGCCCTGGGGGCCGGTCGCGCCGGTGGCGCCGATCGGGCCCTGCGGCCCGGCGGGGCCCTGCGCGCCGTCGACGCCTGCAGCGCCGGTGACGCCGCGCCGGTGGCGCCGGTGGCGCCCGTGTTGCCCTGAATTCCCTGTGCGCCCTGGGCGCCCGTGGCACCCGTCGCGCCGGTGTTGCCCTTCGCGCCCGTGTCTCCCTTGGCGCCCGTCGCGCCGACGGGGCCAATCGGGCCCTGCGGCCCCTGGACGCCCTGAGCGCCCGTCGCGCCGGCCAGCCCCTGAGGGCCGGTGGCGCCGGTCGACGGGCCGGGCGGACCGGAAGGACCGGCAGCGCCGGTCGGGCCGGGCTCGCCCTGCGAGCCGTTCGTGCCGGCCGGGCCGGTGGAACCGGTTGCTCCGGGAGCGCCGGGCGGGCCCGTGTCCCCCTTGGGACCTGCGGGCCCGTCCGCCCCGGGCTGCGCGCTATCGCTGTCGCGCGTCGAGGAAACTGGAGTGGACGGAGAGACGTTGCCGCGTGTTCCGAGATTGACGTCGATCCCAGTCGAATCGTCGCCGGCGTCGTTCGTGCCGGAGGACGCCGCATCGTCCTCCACACTGTTGTCGCCCCGGCGTCCCAGACCGTCGCCGCGACGGCCGTTCGAACTCGTGCTGTCCGCAGGAAGCACGACCTCGGAGAGCGGCAGGGCCGATCGGTCACTGGGGCGCTTGCCGTCGTTCGCGCCGCCGCCGGCGATCACGACTGTCCCCACGACCGACGCTGTTGCCACTGTGGCTCCGACGCCGCCGATGATTCGAAGAAGATGTCCTGTCATCTCTGTCACGCCTCTCCGTCCGGGGGAGGCAGACACGTCTTCGTAACGCCCGGCGGGAGGGGCGCAGGATTTCGGTATGAGAACGGTTTGGGAGCTCCGGAAATCCCCCCTTCGAGGTAGGAGAACAGGGGTTTCGGGCGTCCGTGGCCCCTCGTACGCTCTCAGGCGATGAGTGGGCAGCGCATCCTCGTCGTCGACGACGACACCGACATCCGTGGGCTCCTACGGGAGCTCCTCGAGCGGCGGGGGTTCGCGGTCACCGAGGCGGCGGACGGCCGGCAGGCGCTCCAGGAGCTCTACGGCGGGCGGCCGGATCTCGTCCTGCTGGACGTCGGCATGCCCGGAATGGATGGGTGGACGACCCTGGAGCGGATCCGCGAGCTCAGCGACGTGCCCGTCGTGATGCTGACCGCGCGCTCCGAGGAGCTCGAGAAGACGCGAGGCCTGCGTGCGGGCGCCGACGACTACGTGACGAAGCCGTTCGGACGGCAGGAGCTCCTGGCCAGGATCGAGGGTCTGCTCCGGCGCGCCGGCGGGCGTGACACGGCCGCGGCCGAGTCGTATTCGGACCCGTTCCTCACGATCGACTTCGCGCAGCGGGAAGTCACGGCGCGCGGCGATGCCGTCGAGCTCACACCGCTGGAGTTCAAGCTCCTCACGGCCTTCGTGCAACACCCGAATCAGGTGCTGTCGAACGAGCAGCTGCTGATGCTCGTGTGGGGCGACAGCGACGCCTCGCGCGAGCAGGTCAAGCTCTACGTCGGGTACCTGCGCAGGAAGCTGTCGCCGGAGGCGCCGGACCAGACTCCGATCGAGACGCGCCGCGGCTTCGGCTACGCCTACAGGCCCCGGAAAAGCTAGGCGGAGGCCAGCCTCGAGCGGGGACGGCGCTCGAGGATCAGCGACGCCGTCTTCGCGAGCAGCTCGCGGGGGCTGAACGGCTTCTTCATGTACGCGTCCGCACCCGCTTCGAGTGCCCGGGCCGCCTGGCTCTCCTCGGCCGCGGCGGTGACGATCACGATCGGGACGTCCTTCGTGACCTGCTCGGCCCGAAGGCGACGCGTGACCTCGTAGCCGTCGATGCCGGGCATCATCAGGTCGAGGAGGACGAGGTGCGGCACACGCTCGACCGCGGCCTCGAAGGCCGTGATCCCGTCCTTCGCCGCGACCACGTCATAGCCGTCCCGCTCGAGCGTGAGCGTGATCAGCAGGAGGATGTCCGGATCGTCGTCCGCGACGACCACGAGAGGCTTGGGGCTCACGCTGCGACCTCCTCGGAAATCGCGGCGCCGAGCGGAAGCCGGACGCGCACGGTTGTGCCCTTTCCTTCGAAGCTCTCGATCTCGATCGAGCCTTCGTGGCGCTCGACGATCGCCTTCGCGATCGTCAGGCCGAGACCGGTTCCGGGGATCGCCTGCTCCGTCGCGTTGGAGCTGCGGAAGAAGCGCTCGAAGAGCCGGCCCTGCTCCTCCGCCGGAATCCCGACGCCGGTGTCGGCGATCTCGACGACGGCGTCGCCGCCTGTGCGGGATACGCGAACCGAGACCCGGCCCGAGGAGGGAGTGAACTTCAGCGCGTTCGAGATCAGGTTGTCGAGCACCTGCGCGATTCGCGAGCGGTCTCCGAGCATCGAGGGCGTCTCGGCGAGCTCGGCGTGGAGCTCGATCTGCATCTCGTCGGCCACGGGCTTCGCCGCCTCGAGACACTCGGCGAGCACCTGTTTCAGGTCGACTTCCTCGAGGTCGAGGGCGAGCTTGCCGGCCTCGACCTGCGCCATGAAGAGCAGGTCGCCGACGAGCTGCATCAGCCGCTTCGAGTTCCGCTCGACGACCAAGAGAAACCGCTGCTGCTCGGGGTCGAGGTCGCCGGCGCCGCCGTCGAGCAGGAGCTCCAGATATCCGTGGATCGACGTCAGCGGCGTGCGGAGCTCGTGGGAGACGAGGGCGATGAACTCGTCCTTCAGCCGGTCGAGCTCGCGGAGCCGCTCGTTCTGCTCGGCGAGCGCCTGGTGCGCATCCTCGGCGTCTGTTCGCGCCACGCGCTCCTTCGCGAGCAGCGCCTCGAGCTGCGCCTGCTGCCGCTTGAGGTGGGTGATGTCGCGGGCGATGACTGCCGTGCCGGTGATGGCGCCCGTGTCGTCGCGGATCGGCGAGGCCGTCAGCGAGACCGCGACCTCGGTCCCGTCCTTGCGGAGACCGCGCGTCTCGTGATCCTCGACCCCGGCTCCCGCGTTGATCTTGCGCGCAACGACCGACAGCTCGTCGAGGCGGTCCGGCGGGACGACGACCGCCAGCTTCCTGCCGACGATCTCCTCGGCCCGCCAGCCGAAGAGGCGCTCGGCACCCGGGTTCCACGTGACGACCGTCCCGTCGGACGAAGTCCGCGTGATTGCGTCGTCGGAGGCCCCGACGATCGCCGCCAGCTGCAAGACACTCTCCTGTGCCTGGTTCCGTTCGAGGAGCGCGTGCTCGAGGTCGCGGGCCTGATCGGCGAGCAGGAGATTGCGGGCGTGGAGCTGGTTGGTCGTCCGCCGGAGCAGCGGGATCAGCGAGACCCAGAGGACGAGCAGCGCCAGGCCGAGGATGACGGCCGCGTGCTGGAACGCCTCCCGGATCTCGAGGTCGATTGCGCGGTAGTCCTGGGAGATCGAAAGCGCCCCAATCGGCTGCTCACTGCGTCCCGGTCGAACCGGGACGGTCGTCCGCAGGACCTTCGTGCGCTCGCCCGACACGTCCAGCACCCTCACCGACCGCTCCGCCCGGCCCCGCAGCGCCGAGTCGAGCGTGTCGCTCGGCCTCGCCTTGCCGATCAGCGAGTGGTTGGTCGAATACGTGACCCGCCTGTCGTCGTCGTAGAGGGTCGCTTGCACGATGCCGGCGAGGAGCACGCGGTCCCGGAACACCGTGTCGAGCGCGTCGCGGCGCTTAGCCGTCACCGGCCGGGCGAAGTCCGCCCGGGTCAGATGCTGCTTGAGCGTCGCCTCAGCCACCGCTCGCGACTGAGACTCGACCCGCTGCTCCGCGCCGGACGTGATGTCCCGTTCGAGGACGTAGAGCATCGCGAGTCCGGCGACCAGCAGCACGAAGCCCGTGTAGACGGCGAAGCGCAGCACGAGGCGCGGCGGCCGTTCCGTTCTCGGCGCGCGCGTCGTCGTGAGGGCAGGCGAAGTGGCTTCCATCGCGCTTCGATCCCTCTATCGGGCGATCTGTTGCGATACATAAGGGCACTCTTCGTACACTTCGCCGCATGGCGACGACGGAAGACCGCCCGGCCTCGCTCGACGGCATCGCCGAGTGGCGCCGCCAGCTCTACGAGGCGTCACCCGAGCGCCAGGGCGAGCTCTTCTCGACGATCTCCGGGCTGGAGGTCGACCCGCTCTACACGGCCGACTCGGTCGCGATCGACGAGGAGCGCGACCTCGGCTACCCCGGCGTCTACCCGTTCACGCGCGGCGTCTACCCGTCGATGTACCGCGGCAAGCTCTGGACGATGCGGCAGTTCGCCGGGTTCGGCACGGCCGCCGAGACGAACGAGCGGTTCCGCTACCTCCTCGACCACGGCCAGACCGGCCTCTCGACGGCGTTCGACATGCCCTCGTTGATGGGCTACGACTCAGACCATCCGCGCTCGCTGGGCGAGGTCGGCCGGGAGGGTGTCGCGATCGACTCGCTCGAGGACATGGAGACGCTCTTCGCCGGCATCCCGCTGGGTGAGGTCTCCACCTCGATGACGATCAACTGCACGGCGCCGATCGCGCTCGCGTTCTACGCGTGCGTCGCGGAGGAGCAGGGCGTCCCGCGCTCGGAGCTCCGAGGCACGATCCAGACGGACATCCTCAAGGAGTACATCGCGCAGAAGGAGTGGATCTACCCGCCGGAGCCCTCCATGAGGCTCGTGACGGACATGGTCGAGTTCTGCGCGCAGGAGATGCCGAAGTGGCACCCGATCTCGATCTCCGGCTACCACATCCGCGAGGCCGGCTCGAACGCGCTCCAGGAGCTCGCCTTCACGTTGATGAACGGCTTCACGTACGTGGAGGCTGCGATGGAGCGGGGCCTCGACGTCGACGACTTCGCGCCCAGGCTCTCGTTTTTCTTCAACGCTCACTTGGACTTCTTCGAGGAGATCTCCAAGTACCGCGCGGCGCGGCGGATCTGGGCCCGGGAGATGCGCGAGCGCTACGGCGCGAAGAACCCGCGCTCGTGGCTGATGCGCTTCCACACCCAGACCGCCGGCGTGTCGCTGACCGCGCAGCAGCCGGAGGTGAACATCGTCCGGACCGCTTTGGAGGCGCTCTCGGCGGTCCTCGGCGGGACGCAGTCCCTCCACACGAACTCCTTCGACGAGGCGCTGGCCCTGCCGACGGAGAACGCGGTCCGGCTGGCGCTCCGCACGCAGCAGGTGATCGCGCACGAGACCGGTGTCGTCAACACGATCGACCCCCTCGGCGGCTCGTACTTCGTCGAGGACCTGACGAACCGGCTCGAGACCGAGGCCTACGAGTACTTCGACCGCATCCGCGCGCTCGGCGGCGTGGTGCCGGCGATCAAGGAGAACTTCTTCCAGCGCGAGATTGCCGACGCCTCCTTCCGCTACCAGTCGGAGGTCGAGGCGAAGCAGCGGATCATCGTCGGCGTCAACCGGTACCAGCAGGCCGACGACGCGGAGCTCGAGATCCTGCGGATCGACCCGGCGCTCGAGGACGAAGCAGATCGCGCGGGTAAAGGCGCTGCGCGACCGCCGCGACTCGGCGAAGGTCGAGGAGACCCTGGCGGCGCTCCG
The DNA here is from genome assembly GCA_963782765.1 of uncultured Actinomycetes bacterium. Taxonomy (GTDB): domain Bacteria; phylum Actinomycetota; class Thermoleophilia; order Gaiellales; family Gaiellaceae; genus JACDAN01. The sequence continues at coordinate 495,160 of CAWALC010000002.1, read as the reverse complement.
ACGTGGCGCCGAGGGCGACGAGAACCTCATGCCCCTGATCGTGGACGCCTCCCGTGCGTACGTGACGATGGGCGAGATGTGCGACACCCTCCGCGAGGTGTGGGGTGTGTGGCGCGAGACGCCCGTTTTCTAAGGCTGTTAACGAGACCGCAACGGCCTGCTAACAGAGCCGCCCAAAATCGCGTCTAACCTGTGACGAGACGTGGAAGGCGGCCTGTTCAGCTCCAGATCGTTCAACCGTGCGCTCCCGTGGATCGCGGGCGCCGTGTTGCTGCTCGGCGTGCTCGCGTTCTGGCAGACGCAGGTTCGGGCTGACGCCTCCAAGGAGACGTTCAGCAACGAGCCCGCGAAGAACGTGGCCGCGGACAAGACCGTCCCGCTGCCGCCGGAGGCGCGCCAGATCGCCGTCCAGTTCATCAAGACCGCCGTCGTCAGGAAGAACCTCCGCGACGCCTGGGCGATCTCCGGGCCGAGCATCAAGCAGGACCTGACGCTCAAGCAGTGGATGACCGGCGAGATCCCGGTCGTCCCGTATCCGAATGCGGCCGTGAACGAGTCGCCTGTGAAGGTCGATTGGTCGTATCCGAACGACGTCTCGCTTCAGGTCGTCATGCAGCCGGGGAAGGGCTCGAAGGAGAAGCCGCAGGTGTTCTTCATCGGGCTCAAGAAGTTCGGCTCTGGCGCAAACGCGAAGTGGCTCGTCGACTACTGGGCGCCGTACGCACCGCCGCCCATTCCGAGCGCTCCGCAGCAGGGGTAACCACCCGACCGCGACCTATGCTCCGGGCGTGAAGAGCATTCTCTTCTCGGCTCGGATGCGCAGGCGGCTGGCGTGGATCGGCGGGGCCGTCGTGGTCGTCGCGCTCGTCGTCGCCGCGGGCGTCATGTGGCCCAACACGGGGAGCCAGGCGCCGCAGGAGTTCTCCGACGATCAGGCGTACGTCTACAAGGAGCCCCCGCGCGTGGAGCTCACGCGAGTCGACCGCGCCAAGGCGCTCGCCACTGCGGCCAACTTCGTCACCTACGCGGTCGCCCGCCGCAAGGTGGAGCGTTCGTACGACCTCACCGCGCCGACCCTGAAGGCCGGGCTGACCCGGGCGCAGTGGAGCACGCAGGACATTCCCGTCGTGCCCTTCCCGGTCGAGGAGGCGCGGTGGAAGATCGAGTACTCGTACAGCGACGCCCTCGGTCTCCAGGTGATGCTCTTCCCGACCGCGGCCTCCAAGCTCCGCCCGTCGATGTTCGCGATGGAGCTGACGCCGACCGGGCACGGAGACCACAAGTGGCTCGTCTCCTCGTGGGCGCCGGTCGGCATGACCGGAGCGAACGCGGCCGCGGCAGCACCGGCCGCCCAGCCGACCGGCTCGGGCGGGGTGCCGAACCTCGGTGACAGCTCGCTGCAGGGCGGCGAGGCGCGCCTGGACGCGAAGTGGCTGCTGGCGCCGCTCGGCCTCCTCCTGCTCGTGCCGCTGATCGTCAGCGCGTACTACGTGCGCAGCTGGCGTCGAGGCCGCCGGGCCGAGGCGGCCTGGGCCTCGCGGAACCGCCCGGCCTAGATCTCCGTCTCGTAGCCGTCGTGCACCTGCTCGTACTCCGGCTCGAGCGGGCGCTCTTGCGGCCGGTGTGTTAGCAGCAGCCGCTTCGCGTTCGCAGCCCGGAACGCCTCGTTGGCCTCGTCAGCGGCGAGATGCCCCCGCGTCCCACCCTCCGGGTTCGGCTCGAGCAGGGTCGCCTCGCAGAGGAAGAGATCGGCGTCCCGCGCGAGCTCGGTGAGCTGGTCGCTCGGCCCGCTGTCGCCCGAGTACGCCATCGTCTTGCCGTTGCACGAGACCCGGAAGCCGTACGCCCGGAGGTCGTAGTGGAGCACCCGCCGGGGCGTGATCCGGAAGCCGGCCGTCTCGAAGTCCTCGCCCTCGCAGTACTCCCTGACGGTGAAGGCCTTGTGGAACATGTCCGGCGTCCCGAGCCGCTCGCCGATCTCGCTGAGCAGCTTGTCGCCGCCGGGAGGCACCCACAGGTCCGGCCGGGGCTGCTCGGCCGCGGGGCCGAACCAGAGCGCCCAGACCCAGGGGACGACGTCGCCCCAGTGGTCGAGGTGGAAATGCGTCAGGCAGATCGCGTCGACGTGCGGCCAGTCCTCCAGCTCTCGGAGCTTCGCGAGCACGCCGGCGCCGCAGTCGAGGAGCACGCGTCCGGGAGGGCCTTCGACGAGGTAACCCGACTGGGCGCCGCCGGGGTTGGGCCACGCCGGCGAGCAGCCGATCACCTTGAGCTTCATCTGCATAGTCTGGCCTATACCCGGACGCGCGCCGGACGCTTCCTCTTCCACCGAAAGGTGGTTCCTATACTCAGAGCCGGGATGGCGGGGAAGATCAGAGTTGTGATCGCGAAGCCTGGCCTCGACGGTCACGACCGCGGGGCGAAGATCATCGCGCGTGCGTTGCGCGACGCCGGCATGGAGGTGATCTACACCGGCCTGCACCAGACGCCGGAGCAGATCGTCGAGACCGCGATCCAGGAGGACGCCGACGCGGTCGGGATCTCGATCCTGTCCGGCGCCCATATGACGCTCGTGCCGAAGATCGTCGACGGCCTGCGGGAGAACGGGCTGGAGGACGTGCTGGTCGTCGTCGGCGGGACGATCCCGCGCGAGGACACCGAGGAGCTCAAGCGAAAGGGCGTCGCCGAGGTGTTCACGCCGGGCGCGCCCACGAGCGAGATCGTCGACTTCCTGCGCGAGAAGGTTCCGGTCAGCTGATCGACGTCAGGCACGAGGGGCCGGTCGCGATCGTCACAGTCGACCGCCCCGAGGCGATGAACGCGCTCGACGTCGAGACGCTGACGATGCTGCGCGACCGCCTCTCCGAGCTCTCCACCGACACGCGGACACGGGTCGTCCTGCTCACCGGCGCCGGGGACCGCGCCTTCATCGCCGGGGCCGACATCAAGTACATGAGCGGCCTCGACGTCGCCGAGGCCAAGGCGTGGGGCGTGCTCGGCCACGAGGCGGGCCGGCTGCTCGAGACGATGCCGCAGCCGACGATCGCGGCGATCAACGGCTTCGCGCTCGGCGGCGGCTGCGAGCTCGCGCTCGCCTGCGACCTCCGGTACGCGTCCTCGAAGGCCAAGCTCGGCCAGCCGGAGGTCAACCTCGGAATCATCCCGGGGTGGGGAGGCACGCAGCGCCTGGCCCGGGCGACGACGATCGGGTTCGCGAAGGAGCTGATCCTCACCGGCCGCACCGTCGACTCCGAGGAGGCACGCGATCGCGGGCTGGTGAACGCGGTCTACGAGCCCGAGGAGTTGATGCCGCGCGTGCTCGAGATCGCGGCCGGCCTCGCGACGAAGAGCTCGCTGGCGCTCGCTGCGGCAAAGGAGGCGGTGAACCGCGCCCTCGGGGGCGACCACTCGGAGAACCTCGGCCGGGAGGGCGAACGCTTCGGCGAGCTCTTCTCCAGCGAGGACGCGAAAGAGGGCCTGACAGCGTTCGCCGAGAAGCGCGAGCCGAAGTTCACGGGGCGGTAGCGCCTGGCACCTCGAAGGCCAAGTAACACAGTGTTACTTGGCTCGTCTGGCGCAGACTCGGCACATTTCTCGCGCCGTACGGCCGCCACACTCAGAGGCATGGCGACGTTCGCCCCGCGGATCTCACCGAGGCTGATCGAGGCGATCGTTCGGCTCGACGACCGCTCGGTCCCGATCGCTGAGACCTCGCGCCGTGTCGGACGTGAAGCTGAACGCCTGCGGCTGACGAGGCCGAGCTACCAGCGCGTTCGGGAGCTCGTCCACGAGTCCAGGCGGATCCGCCGTGGACCGAGCACGGCATCCGTGCTCGTCGAGGTTGCGTTCCGTGCCCGGCCGCCTGAGGCGATCGCAGACCACCTGTCAGGCGTCGGCGTCCCCGCTCTGAGGCGCTAGCTCGTCGTGGCGCAGCCGCGGTAACGCGTCGAGCTTCGAGGGCCAAGTAACACAGTGTTACTTGCGCCCTTCGACCTGCGTGACGCTCCCGGGGTCGCGGCGGCGGCGGCCCGGGTCCCTCGCGGCTAGCGGGTGAAGAGGATCCGCTCGGCGGTGATCGCGTTCGGCTTGCCGAGCTGCGCGTCGAGCGTGTTCGGGAAGATCTCCGTCCACACCGTGGCGCGCTGATCGCCCGCGAGGCGGCCGGCCAGCCGCTCGATGATCGTGATCGGCGAGATCGCGAGCTGCACCGGGCGGCTGATCCCGTTCAGCTTCAGGCCCGTCGTCCGGACTCCGAGGCTGTTGACGTTCACCTTCAGCGCCTCGGGCTGCTGCGCCAGGACGCTGCCCTTCAGCCAGAGCGCAGTGTCGAGCTTGCTCGGGGCGGCGAACAGAAGCCGGTACGCACGGTTCAGGTGCGTGAAGGGATTGGTCGATGCGCCGTCGTTCGGATGCATCTCGAAGTGGAGGTGCGGCTCGATGCCGTTCGCGTCACCCGAGTCCCCGACGAATCCGATCGGCTCGCCGGCGGCGACGCGCATGCCGCTTTTCAACCCAGGCGCGAACGCGACGCCGGGCTTGCAGGCGCCGCGGTTGTCGTTCGTCATCCCGAGGTCGTTGTTGAGGTGGATGTAGAGGTACGTCGTCCCGCTGACGCCGTTCAGATAGAGCATGCACCCGGCCCGCGAAGACGTGACGTGGAACTTGACCCGCCCGGCCTCGGCCGCCAGCGCGAGCGCCTTGCGCGGCGCCATGATGTCGATCCCCTGGTGGGCGCCCTGGCCCCGCGGGTCGCCGTAGTCGTTCCCGTACCGGAACTTGCCGAGGACGGGGAAGATCATCCGCTTCCCGGCGGGCTGCTGCTGCGTCGTCCCTGCAACTGCCTTCACCTTCTTCGGGACGTATCCGGAGTCGGGTATCGCAGCCGCCGGGCCGGCGGTGACGCCGGCGATGGCGAGCAGAAGAATTCCTCGGGCTGTCGTCCGGTGGCGTCTCATTGCTGGGACCTCAGCGCTCCGGTTCGCGCTCGAAGGGCGAGACCCTAGCAGAGCTTTCGGCGAATCCCTCACCGACTTGAGGGCTTTGTTGCGCCAGTAGAGTCTCGGGCCGTGAAGATCGCCGTCTGCGTAAAACACGTGCCGGAGCAGGCACGGAAGATCGATCCGGGGACGAAAAGGCTCGACCGGTCGGGCGAGGGCGCGATCAATCCGTTCGACGTCCACGCCGTCGAGGAGGCCCTCCGGATCAAGGAAGCGCAGGGGGGCGAGGTCGTCATCGTGACCATGGGCCCGGCCGCCGCGCAGGACTCCGTTCGCAAGGCGCTCGCGATGGGCGCGGACGAGGCGCTGATGATCACCGACGAGGCTGCGGAGGGCTCCGACCTGGTGGCCACGACGAACGCGCTGGCTGCAGCGCTGGAGAAGGAAAGCGCCGACCTGATCGTCTTCGGCCAACAGTCGAGCGACTCGGACGGCGCCGTGCTCTGGGCCTCCATCGCCGACCGGCTCCGGCTGCCCGTGATCTCGCAGGTGGCCGAGCTCGAGGTCTCCGACGGAAAGGTGCGCGGCAAGCGCCAGACGGAGTTCGGCTACGACACGATCGAGGCGCCGACCCCGGCCGTCCTCGCGGTCTCCGACGCGATCAACGAGCCGCGGTACCCGTCGCTCAAGGGAATCATGGGCGCGCGCTCCAAGCCGCAGCGCACGGTGTCCGTCTCCGAGCTGGGGGCGGAAGACGTGGGTGAGGCCGGGTCGAAGACGACGGTCGAGGCGCTCAACGACCCGCCGCCGCGCGGCGACACCGTGAAGATCGAGGACGACGGCAGCGCCGCGGACAAGATCGCCGACTTCATCGTGGAACGGAAGTTGATCTAGTGGCCACGCTCGTCTTCCTCGAGCACCACGACAACGAGCTGCTGAAGCCGTCGCTCGGCGTCCTCTCGAAGGCAGCCACGCTCGACCAGGACGTCACAGGAGTCGTGCTCGGCTCCGGGGTCAAGGACATCGCCTCCGAGGCAGGCAAGTTCGGCGCCGCCAAGGTGCTCGTCGTCGACAAGCCGGAGCTCGAGGCGCCGCTGCCGCAGCCGCGCGTGGACGCGCTCGCCTCGATCGTGAAGGACCGCGGCTTCGACACCGTCGTCTTCGCGGCCTCGGTCCTTTCCGCCGACGTCGCGGCGGGGCTGTCGGCGCGGCTCCAGGCGGGGCTCAACTGGGACCTGACCGACCTCGTCCAGCAGGACGGAGACCTGATCGGGAAGCGCCCGGCGCTCGGCGACTCGGTCTTCGTGGACGTCGGCTGGCGCTCGGAGCCACGCCTTGCGCTGATCCGGGCCGGGACCTTCGATCCGCAGGAGACAGGAGGGGAAGCGGAGGTCGAGGAGGTGGACGCGCAGTTCGAGGACTTCTCGACGAAGGCGACGATGGTCGAGCGCGCCCACGCCGAGAGCGAGGGCCCGTCGATCGAGGATGCCGACGTGATCGTCGCGGGCGGCCGAGGGCTCGGCGCGCCGGAGAACTTCAAGCTCGTCGAGGAGCTGGCGCAGGCGCTCGGCGGTGCTGTCGCTGCGACGCGGGCGGTCGTCGACGCCGGCTGGTACCCGTACGCGACGCAGGTGGGCCAGACCGGCAAGACGGTCTCGCCCAAGCTCTACATCGCCTGCGGGATCTCCGGGGCGATCCAACACAAGGTCGGGATGCAGTCCTCGGGCGTGATCGTCGCGATCAACAAGGACCCGAACGCACCGATCTTCGAGTACTCCGACCTCGGCGTCGTCGGCGACCTGAACGCCATCGTCCCGAAGCTGACCGAGCTCGTCCGCGCGCGCAAGTCGTGAGACCCGCAGAGTTCGCACCGCCCTTCGACCCGCGCGACTACGTCGTCCCGCCGACCGACCCGCCGGAAGAGCGGATCGACGTCGGCGTCCTGATCGTCGGCGCCGGCCCGGCCGGGCTCGCCTGCGCGATCCGCCTGGGCCAGCTCCTCGAGGACTCGCCGGAGACCGCGGAGCGCCTCGGCGAGGTTCCGGTCGCCGTGCTCGAGAAGGGCAAGGGGGTCGGGGCGCACTCGCTTTCCGGCGCCGTGGTCAACCCGCGGGCGCTGCGCCGGCTCTTCCGCGACCGGGCCCGTGTGGAGGACATGCCGTTCTACGGGCCGGTCGACCACGAGTCGGTCTTCTACCTCACGAAGGGCTCGGCGCTTCGGATCCCGGCGCCACCGACGATGCGCAACGACGGGAACTACGTCGCCTCGCTGTCCGAGCTCAGTCGCTGGCTGGGCGAGCAGGCCGAGGCCGGCGGCGCGTACATCCTCCCGGAGACCGCAGCGGAGAAGCTGCTCGTCGAGGGCGCCCGGGCCGTCGGGGTGCGGACCGGCGACAAGGGACGCGGGCGCGACGGCGAGCCGCTCTCGAACTTCGAGCCCGGCTCCGACGTGACGGCCAAGGTCACCGTCCTCTCCGAAGGCACACAGGGCCATTTGACCGGTGTCGCGATGAGCCGCTTCGGCCTCGCGGGCGAGAACCCGCAGGTCTGGGCGCTCGGCGTCAAGGAGATCTGGAAGGTCGCGAAGCCGCTCGACCGCGTCATCCACACGATGGGGTGGCCGCTCCGCGGGGGGCGCAAGTACCGGGAGTTCGGCGGCTCGTTCATCTACCCGATGGGCGTCGACATGGTCACGCTCGGGATGGTCGTCGGGCTCGATTACCGCGACCTCGAGGTCTCGCCCCACGACCTGCTCCAGGAGCTGAAGACCCACAGGCTCGTGCGGAAGATCCTCGAGGGCGGCGAGCGGATCGGCTGGGGCGCGAAGACCATTCCCGAAGGCGGCTACGTGGCCGTCCCGAGGCGGATGCACGCACCGGGCCTGCTGATCACCGGCGACGGCGCCGGCTTCGTGAACGTTCCCGCGCTGAAGGGCATCCACTATGCGATCGAGTCGGGCCGGCTCGCCGCAGAGACGGCGTTTGCGGCACTCCAGCGAGGGACGACGCCCTGGACGCCCGGAGCGCTCGCCTCGTACGACCAGGCGATCCGGGACACGTTCATCTGGGACGACCTGAAGAAGGTCCGCAACATGCGCCAGGCGTTCGGCAAGGGTTTCTGGCTCGGCGGCGCCATGGCCGGCGCGATGACGATGAGCTTCGGCAAGTTCCCGCCGGGCGACAAGAAGACCGAGCGGGACGCAGAGCAGGAGCTGATCCGCACCAAGCGCGCGTCGCGCTATCCCAAGCCGGACGGCAAGCTCACCTTCGACAAGCTCTCGTCCGTCTTCCTCTCCGGGAACAAGACGCGCGACGACGCGCCGAACCACATCGAGCTGCGGACGGACGTGCCCGAAGAGGTCGCGCGGATGTGGGAGCACATGTGCCCCGCCCAGGTCTACGAGGCCAAGGAGGGCGGCGGCGTCGAGGTCACGCCGTCCAACTGCGTCCAGTGCGGCGCGATCACCGCGAAGGGCGGGCGCCTGACGCCACCCGAGGGCGGCGCCGGGCCCGAATACAAGCTGACCTAGCCGGCGCCCGGTTGAGCGTTGGGCTCGCCCGCGGCGCCGGAACGGTTCGGCGGCATACGATCGGTGCCGTGCTGCCGGGCCTTCAGGACGTGATCGAGGCGCGGGACGCGATCGCCGGGCGGCTGCACCGGACGCCGACGTTCAGCTCGGCGACGCTCGGGCCGCGCGTCTTCCTCAAGGCCGAGCTCTTCCAGCGCACGGGATCGTTCAAGCCGCGCGGCGTGCTCAACTCGCTGAGCCGGCTCTCGGAGGAGGAGCGGCGGCGCGGCGTGATCGCGGCCTCGGCGGGCAATCACGCGCAGGCGCTCGCCTACTGCTCGGCGCTCGAAGGAATCGACGCGCTGCTCGTGATGTGGCGGACGGCCAGTGCGGCGAAGATCGCTGCGACGCGGGGCTACGGCGCCGAGGTCGACTTGGAGGCCGAGGACCCCGGCGAGATGTTCGAGCGGCTCGAGGAGCTCACGCGGAAGACCGGGCGCACGCTCGTCCATCCGTTCGATTCCGCGAACACGATCGCCGGCCAGGGAACGGTCGGGCTGGAGATCGCCGAGGACGTGCCGTACGTGGACGTCGTCGTCGTCCCGGTCGGAGGCGGCGGGCTCATCTCCGGGATCGCGACGGCGATACCCAACGTGCGCGTCGTCGGTGTCGAGCCGGTGCTCTCGAACGCTCTCACCGCAGCCCTCGAAGCCGGTCGGCCGGTGACCGTGAGCCCCACGTCGATCGCCGACGGCCTCAACGCGCCGTTCGCCGGCGAACTGCCGCTACGGGTCGTCCAGGATCGCGGGATCACCACGGTGCAGGTCGAGGAGGAGGAGATCGAGGCGGCGATGCGCTTCCTCTACGAGCGGGCGAAGCTCGCGTGCGAGCCCGCAGGTGCCGCGGCCGTCGCGGCGCTGATGACCGGCAAAGTTGCCGCAGAGGAGGGCAAAACCGTGGTCTGCGTCGTCACGGGCGGCAACGTCGCGGCCGAGACCGCCGCTGCTATCCTGGCCCGGCCATGAAGCCGGACATCCATCCCGATTACGTCCTCGCAACCGTGCAGTGCTCCTGCGGGAACACGTTCGAGACGAGGTCGACGAAGGCCGAGATGCACGTCGAGATCTGCTCGAACTGCCATCCGTTCTACACGGGCAAGCAGAAGCTGGTCGACACGGGCGGCCGGGTGGAGCGCTTCCAGCGGCGACTGGAGCGGGCCGGCGGCGCGCGCCGCGGCTGACCTAAGCTGAACTAGTGGCAGCTCCGATTGGGGGTCAGGCAGTCCTCGAGGGCGTGATGATGCGCGGCCCCTCGAACTGGACGCTTGCCGTACGCAAGGTCGACGGGGAGATCGCCACGGTCGAGCGCGAGATCCACTCGGTCATGGTCCGGCACCGGTTCTTCCGGCTGCCGGTCATCCGCGGAATCATCGCGCTCGGCGAATCGCTGGCCATCGGCTTCCGCGCGCTCGCGATCTCCGCCAACTACGCGGCGCAGGAGGAGGGGGACGACGAGGAGGTCTCCACCGAGATCGGCCGCGGCGCGCTGATCTTCGCGTTCGCGATCGCCATCGGCTTCGCCCTCGTCCTCTTCAAGGTCACGCCGGCGCTGATCACGAGCTGGTTGCCGATCGACCAGACGGGCCTGTTCGTCGTCGTCGAGGGCCTGATCCGCGTCTCGATCTTCATCCTCTACCTCGTCCTGATCTCGTTCCTGCCGGACCTCAAGCGCGTGTTCCAGTACCACGCCGCCGAGCACAAGGCGATCAACGCATACGAGGCGGGCGAGGAGCTGACGCCCGAGACGGTGCAGCGCTACAGCCTCATCCACCCGCGCTGCGGCACGGCGTTCCTGCTCTGGGTGATGGTCATCGCGATCTTCGTCTTCGCGTTCTTCGGCCAGCCCGCCTGGTACTGGCTGATCCTCTCGCGGATCGCCCTGCTGCCGGTCATCGCCGGGATCGCCTACGAGCTGATCCGCTTCGCCGGGAAGCACACCGACAATCGCTTTCTGATGACGCTGCTCGCGCCGGGTCTCTGGCTCCAGCGGCTCACCACCCGCGAGCCGGCGCTCGACCAGCTCGAAGTCTCCATCCGCGCGCTGAAGGACGTCCTCCAGCGCGAAGGCCGACTCGACCCTGCAGAGCGCAAGGTCGAGGTCATGGCCTAGTCGAGCTCGATCCGGACCCGCGCGCGGAGCTCGTCCGTGCTCGCCTCGAGGGACGCGACGAGCTCCTTGCCCTGGAGCGGGAACAGGAAGAAGAAATCGCCGATCTCGCGGCTGATCTTCGCGAGGTCGGCGCGGAGGACGCCGGCTCCCTGCGCTCCTTCCGCGGGCTCGGTGTCCGCGGCGGCGATCTCCCTCGCGCGCTGCTCGTCGGACGCGACGACGAAGACGTCGCCGATCAGGCCGAGATGCAGCTCCGACGGGCCGTCGCCGGTCAGGCCCGAGATGCGGTACAGCCCGTCCGGGCTCGTGGGCGGATCGACCTTGACGCCCTGCATCGGCGCCGCGGCGGGCGCGTCGGGCGCGAGCAGGAAGAGCAGCGCCATGCCCTCCGACTGGAGGCCCTGAAGGCCCTCGACGAGCGCCGGGAGGTGCGGGGCGATCCGCGGGAGCAGCTCGCGCAGCGCCTCGGGGTCGCGCACCTCGCTGCGCGCGGCGAACGTTCGGCCGTCCGGGCTGACGTACGAGGCGCTGGGGCCGTTGAACTGCCGGAGGATCTCCTCCTCGAAGCTGATGCCGAGGTCCTCGTCCATCGCGTCGACGGCTCTGACGAACCGCGAGTTCGGGTACGCGGCCTGCACCGTGCGCAGGAGGAAGACGGTCGTCTGGCTCTGGTTGAGGTTGCCGCCCGAGATCTCCGTGTCGCGCGGCACGATCTCGGGTGAGTCCTCGCCGCTGACGACCGGGAGGTCCTCCTCCTCGACCTGCTCCTCGTCGAGTCGGACGGCGACTTCCGCGTTGAGCTCGTCCTGCTCGAATCGAACCGCGGCGGCCCACGTCTCGAGGACGTCGAGGAACCCGACGTTGGCGAAGCGACGCAGCTGCTCCTGTTCGGCGAGCCCGGCCAGCGTGCCGAAGCCGCGCGCGAAGGAGTCCGACGGGAGGTCCGCGAGCTCCTCCTGGACGGTGTCTTCGTCGAGCCCGTCGCCGGAGTCGCGGCGGGCAAGAGCCTCCCGGAGGCGCTGCTCGTCGTCGGCGACGACGAGCACGCTGTCTTCGACTGCCACCGCGGGCTCGCCCTGGCCTTCGTACCGATACAGCGTCGCCCCGCTCACCTCGCCTTGCGGCCGGAGGTCGGCCTTCTGGAGCACTTCTTCGACGTCGCCGCCGCGTGTCTCCAGAGCGGCCACCATCGACGCCTCTCCATCGCCGCCGAAGAACGACAACGGATCGCCGGAGATGCCGATCGCGATGTCGTTTCCCAGCAGCGGCTTGACGTCGTCCTGCCAGTCGAGCCCGACCTCCTTGAAGGTCTTGTCGGCGTACTCGTCGAGGCTGAGGTCCTGGTCGGATTCCTCCCCGACCACGAGGCGCCGAAGGATGTGCTCGTCGAACTGCTTCCACTGCTCGCTGTCGACGTCGGTCGACACGAGCAAGACGGTCGCGGCATCACCGGGGAGGTACGCGAGCGCGTCGCCGGCGCTTCCGCTGCCGCCGCCGGTCGAGCCGCAGCCGTTCATGGCAACGGCAAGCGCGACCAGCGTGAGCAGCCGCATCGCCATCCACGGTCGATGTACCCGTAGAAGGCTGATCTAACCTTTCGCGATGGCCGGGATCGACCAGCTCGTCGACGAGCTCGAGCGTTCGTACACGGAGGCGCAGGAGCGCATGTCCGACCCTGCCGTCTACAACGACCGCCGCCAGGCCGCGGACGCCGGGCGCCGACTGAAGGAGCTCGAGGGCCCGTACAAGCTGGCGCAGCAATGGCGCGAGGCGCAGAGAGACCTCCAAGCGACGAGAGACGACCCCGAGCTCGCCGAGCTCGCGCCGGACCCCACCGAGATCGCGCGGCTCGAGGAGGAGCTGAAGCTCGCGCTCGTCGAAGCGGATCCGGCCGACTCGAAAGACGTGATCCTCGAGGTCCGTCAGGGCGTCGGCGGCGACGAGGCCGGCCTGTGGGCCGCTGACATCTTCCGCATGCTGACCCGGTACGCCGAGCGGCGGGGGTTCTCGACCGAGCAGCTTTCGGCGAGCCCCAACGAGGGCGGCGGCTTCAAGGAGGTCACCTTCGCGGTCAAGGGTGACGGCGCCTACTCCGTGTTCAAGTGGGAGGGGGGCACGCACCGCGTGCAGCGCGTCCCGGCCACGGAGTCGCAGGGGCGCATCCACACCTCGACGGCGACGGTGGCGGTCATGCCGGAGGCGGAGGAAGTCGAGGTCGAGATCGACCCGAACGACCTGAAGATCGACGTGTACCGCTCGACGGGCCCGGGCGGTCAGAGCGTCAACACGACGGACTCCGCCGTGCGGATCACGCACCTGCCGACGAACCTCGTCGTATCGATGCAAGACGAGAAGTCCCAGATCCAGAACCGCGCAAAGGCCCTTCGCGTCCTGCGCGCCCGGCTGTACGAGCTCGAGCGGGCAAAGCAGCGGGCCGAGCTCGAGAGCGCGCGGCGCTCGCAGATCGGGACCGGGGAGCGGGCGGAGAAGATCCGCACCTACAACTTCCCGGAGAACCGGGTCACCGATCATCGCGTCAAGCTGACGGCGCACCGGCTCGACGCCGTGCTCGGCGGCGAGCTGGACGAGTTCACCGGCGCGCTCGGCGACGAGGAGCGGCGCCGGGCGCTCGAAGCCGCAGCGGTATGACGGTCCGCGAGGCTCTCCGGGAGGGCGCCGCGGCGCTCGACCAGACCGGCTGCCCTTCCCCGGCCGTGGACGCCGAGTGGCTGCTCGCGCACGTGCTCGGCGTGAGCCGCAGCGCACTGCACGGGCGGGACCTCACCGCCGCCGAGCTCGATCGCTATCGCGCGCTCGTCGCCCGGCGAGCCTCGCGGGAGCCGCTCGCGTACATCCTCGGGGAGTGGGGCTTCCGGCGGTTGACGTTGAAGGTCGATCCGCGGGTCCTGATCCCTCGCCCAGAGACCGAGAGCGTCGTCGAGCGCTGCCTCGTCCTTCTTCGCGGCGTCGACGAGCCGTTCGTCCTCGACATCGGTGCCGGGTCCGGCGCGATCGCGCTCGCGATCGCGGACGAGCGCCGAGATGCCCGGGTCGTCGCGACCGAGGTCTCCTCGTCCGCACTCGAGGTCGCCGAGGAGAACCGGCGGCGCGCGTCGGTGGACGGGCGCGTGCGGTTCGTCCAGGGCGACCTGCTGGCCGGCGAGGTCGGCCCGTTCGACCTGGTCGTTTCGAACCCGCCCTACGTCGCGCCGAACGAGCTGGCCGCACTCGAGCCCGAGCTGCGCGCGGAGCCGCGGGAGGCTCTGGTCGGCGAAGGAGGACACGGCGCGGTTGCCTGGGCTGCGCTGGAGACGCTGGCACCGGGAGGCGCGCTTGTGCTGGAGGTCGCCGACGGCCAGGCAGCGGCGGTCGCCGGCCTGCTGGAGGACATGGGATTCCGCGAGGTCCTCGTCTCCGACGATCTCACCGGGCGGGAGCGGATCGTGGAAGGGCGGCGGTGAGCGAGGTCGTCGAGGCGATCCAGGCCGGGAGTCCGGTCGTGCTGCCGACCGACACGGTCTACGGCCTCTGTGCCGATGCGTACCACGAGGAACCGGTGCGCCGGCTGTATGCGCTCAAGGGGAGAGGGGAGATCCAGCCGACCGCGCTCCTTGCCTCCGACATCGACGTGCTGTTCGATGCGGTGCCGGAGCTCCGTGGGCTGGCGGGAAACGTCGTCAGGGAGCTGCTGCCGGGGCCCTACACGCTCGTGCTCCCGAACCCCGGCAGGCGGTTCCGCTGGCTGACGGGGGAGCGCCCGGAGACGATCGGCGTTCGCGTGCCGGAGCTGCCGGCGGAGGCGCAGATGGTGCTCGATCAGGTCGGCGCCGTCGCCGCGACGAGCGCGAACCTCCCCGGCGGTCCAGACCCTCGCCGCCTCGACGAGGTCCCCGAGCAGCTGCGAGCGGGTTGCGCCGCCGAGCTCGATTCGGGCGAGCTGCCCGGAACGCCTTCGACCGTGATCGACCTGACAGGAGCCGAGCCTGCCGTGCTGCGTGAAGGGACGGTCTCTGCGGGCGAGGCGCTGCGGCGGATCAGCGGCGCCTCGGCACCGGCTCCCGACCAAGACTGACGACGACGTTCACGCGCGTCCCGCGTGCGACTCGGCGGCGGCCGCCCGGGCTCTGCGAGATCACTCGGCCCTTGTCAACCCGTGGTGAGTAGGCCGCACGGACGCGTCCGACCCGGCACCCGGCGCGGGTGATCAGCCGGCGCGCGTACCGGATCGTCCGTCCGACAAGGCGCGGAACCACGCACTGCTTGGCCTCAAGCGGCGGCCGCTTGGGCGGGGGATCTGCAGGGGGCGGCGGGGGAGGAGGCGGAGACGGCGGCGGGGGAGGAGGCGGCGGAGCTGCCTCGATCGTCCAGCGGAGCTCGGCCGGGGTCGGGTCGGCATTCCGTGCCGGATCGAGCGCGCGGACGCGGAACACGTGAGCGCCGGGCGCCAGGCCGGGGTAGGTCGCGGGCGATGCGCACCCCGCGAACGGGCCGTCGTCGAGCGAGCACTCGAAGGTTGCGCTCGGCTCGCTGACGAAGGTGAACCTCGTCCCGGCGTGGGAATCGATCAGCGTCTCGGGTGGCGCGGTGTCGATGAGGAACGGGCCGATGTGCGAGGCGTGGCTCCAGGCGCCGGCCTCGGTCCGCGTGCGGAGGTGGAACCACGAGGCGCCGTCCGGCCGGACCGATTCCGACTGCGTCGCCGTTCCCTCGGCGACCGCGTCCGGCTCTGTCGACTCCGACGCCGACCATTCGACCGAGTAGCTCTCGCCGGCTCCGCCGTCCCACCGAACGACGACGCTCGGCTTGTTCGACCACGAACCGATGTCGTGGCTGGGGCTCGTGACCGTCGGGTTCGTCGGCGCGACGGTGTCGATTCTGAAGGGGCCGATGTGGACGGCGCTGCTCCAGTTGCCGGCGTTGTCGCGGGTGCGGAGGTGGAACCACCAGTCGCCGTCGGCGAGCGTCGGGCTGGTCGTCGACGCTGCTGTCTCCTCCGCGTCCTTCGCGTCGTCCGGGAGGGTCGCTGCCTGCGGCGTCCACGCGTAGGAGAAGCCGTCGACGCCGCTGTGGGCATCCGTCGCCCCGGACCAGGCGAGCTCGACCGTCGGGTCGTTCGACCAGGCGCCGGGGATGTGGGAGGGGCTGCCGAGCGCCGCGTTCGCCGGAACGGCCCGGTCGATCCGGAAGGGGCCGAGGTGCACCGGGCCGCTCCAGTTCCCGGCGTTGTCGCCGGTCCGGAGGTGGAACCACCAGTCGCCGTCCGCGAGCGGCGGGCTCGTTGCCGTGCCGACGTTCTCCTCGACGTCCTTGACGGTGTCCGGGACGGAGTCGGCGGCCTGCGTCCAGGTGAGGGAGTAGCCGTCGACGCCGCTGCCGGAGTCCGACGCTCCGCTCCATGCGACGTCCACCGTGTTGTCGTTCGACCAGGCCGAGATGTGCGAGCTCGTGACCTGCGGCGCGCCGGGCGGCGAGGAGTCGGGCGCGCCGTGGCAGTTGTTTGCGCCGCCGTCGGTGAACGAGGTGCCGGGCTCGCCGAGGAACTCCCACGCGTAGCCGCCGTCGCGCAGCACGAGCTTGAGGATGCCGTGCGTGCCCGAGTAGAAGTTCTCGCTCGTGGGCGGGCGCGGAACCTTGAGCCCGCGCAGGGTCGCTCCACCGGTGCCAACGACGAACTGCCTGATGCCGTACGCAGTGTCTCGAACGCCGCCGGGTGTCATCGGCGTGAAGCGCTCGTAGTCGTGGTCGTGTCCGTTGAGGATCAGCTCGGCGCCGTGCTCGAAGAGCGCGTCCCAGAAAGGGCGCACGTGCTGGAGGTTCGCGTCGCCGTTGTGCTGCCCCGAGGTGTGAAGCGGGTGGTGGAAGTACGCCAGCGTGCAGTCGGCAGGGTGCGCCGCGAGGTCGGCTCGAAGCCATTCGAGCTGTTCGCCGCCGGGCCGGCAGTCGATCCCGCCGGGGTCGCAGTTGCTGTTCAGGACGACGACGTGCCAGCTGCCGAGGTCGTAGCTGTACCAGCCTTTCCCCACCGGGCCGGCGTTGGCGCCGAAGTAGCCGAAGTAGCCGCTCGCCCCGGCGGTTCCGTACTCATGGTTGCCGGGCGTCGGCCTCGTCTGCGCCTTGTGCCGGCCCCAGTTCGGCTCGTAGCAGGACTGGAACTCGTCCGGCGTCCCCGCGTAGTAGGCGAGATCTCCGAGGGCCGCCACCGTTGCGCCGGGATACCCGTCGATGATCGTCGCCGTCTCATACTCCCCGTTGCCGATGCAGTCGCCGATGTCTCCGGAGGCGAGGACCGTCGCGTCGGTCGCCGAGGACGCCCATGGGGGTGCCACCGCCGGCCACTCCATCGAACCGAACCGAAGCGGATTCAGCCCGGCCTCCGCCGGCGGCACCACGAGGCAGACCCCCAGGACCGTAAGCACCGCAGCGCGCCGCACGATTCGTAAACGGGATGGAACGGCGCGCGGATACGGGCCGGGGTCCGGGGTACGATCCCCGGGATGGCGATCGCGCAGGAGACGCTCGAGCAGCTCCGCACCGCCGGCCTTTCCGACGTCGATCCGGAGATCGCCGACCTGCTCGGCCAGGAGCTCGAGCGGCAGCGCGGGCAGATCGAGCTGATCGCCTCCGAGAACTTCACCTGGCCCTCCGTCTTCGAGGCGATCGGGTCGACGCCGACCAACAAGTACGCCGAGGGCTACCCCGGCAAGCGCTACTACGGCGGCTGCGAGGTCGTCGACGAGATCGAGCAACTGGCGATCGACCGCGCGAAGTCGCTCTTCGGGGCCGACCACGCGAACGTCCAGCCGCATGCCGGCGCCCAGACGAACATGGCCGTCTACATGGCGGCGCTGAAGCCGGGCGACACGATCCTGTCGCTCGAGCTCTCGCACGGCGGCCACCTCACGCACGGGCTCAAGGTCAACTTCTCCGGCCGGCTCTACACGATCGTCCACTACGGCGTCTCCCGCGAGACGAACATGGTCGACTACGACGACGTGCTCCACCTCGCGAAGGAGCACCGGCCGAAGCTGATCGTCTGCGGCGGGTCCGCGTATCCGCGCACCATCGAGACCGACCAGTTTCGGAGGATCGCGGACGAGGTCGGTGCCCTGCTCCTCTGCGACATGGCCCACTTCGCCGGGCTCGTCGCCGCCGGTCTGCACCCGAACCCGGTCGACCACTGTGACTTCGTCACCTCGACGACGCACAAGACGCTCGCCGGGCCGCGCGCCGGGTTCGTCCTCTGCCGCGAGGAGCACGCGCAGGCCGTCGACCGGGCCGTCTTCCCGGGGATGCAGGGCGGGCCGC
Organism: uncultured Actinomycetes bacterium; assembly: GCA_963782765.1. Classification (GTDB taxonomy): domain Bacteria; phylum Actinomycetota; class Thermoleophilia; order Gaiellales; family Gaiellaceae; genus JACDAN01. Next base: position 477,241 of record CAWALC010000002.1, on the reverse strand, counting down.
TCCAGCACACGATCGCGGCGAAGGCGACCTGCTTCCGGATCGCCGCCACCGAGGCGTTCAAGGACTACCAGGGGCAGGTGCGCGCGAACGCCGACACGCTCTCGGACACACTGATGAAGGGCGGCCTCGACGTCCTCACCGGAGGCACCGACACCCACCTCCTCCAGCTCGACCTCCGCGGGACGGAGTGGACGGGTAAGGACGCAGAGGAGCGGCTGGCCGAGGTCAAGCTGACCGTGAACCGCAACACGGTGCCGTTCGACGAGCAGCCGCCGACGGTCGCGTCGGGCGTCCGGATCGGCACGCCGGCGGCGACCATGCGCGGCTTCGTCGAGGACGACTTCGCCGAGGTCGGCCGCGTGATCGTCGAGGCGCTCGAGGACGGCGCCGACGTCGAAGCCCTCGCCGCGCGAAGCGCGGCGCTCTGCGACAAGCATCCGCTCTATCCGGGGTTCCGCGGGTTCACGACCTACGTCGCGTGAGCGCCGTCGCCACCGATCGCGTCATCGAGGTCACGCACCCGCTCGTGCAGCACAAGCTCTCGTACCTGCGCGAGCAGGACACGCCCACCGTCCACTTCCGCAAGATCGCGAACGAGGTCACGCTGCTCCTCACCTACGAGGCGACCAAGGACTTCCCGACCGAGGACGTCGAGATCGAGACGCCGCTCGAGCGGACGACGGTGCAGCGGATCTCCGGGAAGAAGGTCGCCGTCTGTCCGGTGCTCCGCGCGGGGATGGGGATGCTCGACGGCGTGCTCTCACTCGTCTCCGGCGCACGCGTGGGGTTCATCGGTCTCTACCGGGACGAGGAGACGCTCGAGCCCGTCGAGTACTACGTGAAGTTGCCGAACGACCTCGCGGACCGCGACGCGATCGTGCTCGACCCGATGCTCGCGACCGGGAACTCGAGTGTCGCTGCGATCACCAAGGTCAAGGACGCAGGCGCCAGGACGGTCACCCTCGTCTGCCTCGTCGCGGCGCCCGAGGGGATCGAGCGCGTGCACGCGGAGCATCCCGAGGTTCGCATCGTCACGGCGTCGGTCGACCGCGGGCTGAACGAGAAGGGCTACATCGTCCCGGGTCTCGGCGATGCCGGAGACCGCCTGTACGGCACGAAGTAGAGGTCGTTGGAGACTCTTCGCGACAACCCGGAGGTCGTCTGGGGGTTCCTGCTCGCCCTCGCGGTCGTCCTGCTGCTGACGCCCGGCGTCGGGCGGTTCGCACGGTACATCGGCGTCGTCGACGAGCCGGGGGAGACGCGGCGGGTCCACACGCATCCCGTGCCCCGGTTGGGCGGGATCGCGCTCCTGCTCGGGATCTTCGTACCCGCGCTCGCATTCCTCGATCTCGAAGGGCCGTACCGCGGAATCCTGCTCGGCGCCGCGATCGCGACGACGGTCGGTGCGATCGACGACTTCCGCGGGCTGCCGTGGTGGGGCAAGCTCGGCGGTCAGGTCTCCGCAGGCGCCGTCGCCGTCGGGTTCGGCGTGACGGTTGACCGCTTCACGTTCCCGGGCTTCGGCAGCCAGGAGCTGCCCGAGTGGGCGGCGGGCGCGGCGACCATCGTCTGGGTCGTCGCGATCATGAACATGGTCAACTTCCTCGACGGGATGGACGGCCTGGCGGCCGGCATCTGCGCGATCGCCGGCTCGACGTTCGCGATCATCGGGCTCTCGCTCGGCGCCCCCGAGGCGGCCCTCCTTGCAGCGATCGTCGCCGGCGCCTGCTTCGGGTTCCTGCACCACAACTTCTACCCGGCGCGGATCTTCATGGGCGACTCGGGTGCCCTCTTACTCGGCTTCCTGCTCGCGACTCTGGCGATCGAGGGGCTGGTGAAAACGGCCGCGTTGGCGACGCTCGTCCTGCCGCTCCTCGTCCTCGCGATCCCGATCGTGGACACCTCATTCGTCTTCGCCAAGCGGCTGAAGTACCGGCAGCCGCTCTACGAGGCCGACCGGACTCACCTCCACCACCGGTTCATGAACATCGGCTTCTCGCAGAAGCGGGCCGTTGTCTACATGTACGCCTGGTGCGGGATCCTCGCCGCGGCCGCGCTCGCCACCCGCTTCCTGCCTCCGCGCCCGCGCGGCGACTGGGACCTCTCGAACACGCTCCTCGCCGGCGGCATGGCGCTCCTCGCGATCGCCGCGTCGGTCTATATCGCGTACCTCCTCGAGATCATCAAGCTCGCGAACCCGCGGATCCGCCGTCGCGAGGAGCAGGCTCGCGAGGACGCACGCCGGTCCGCATAGTCATCCGGTCGATCAGGCATGCTGTTGCCTGTGACGGAAACGACTGAGGGAATCATCTACGGAGAATCGCTTCGCGCGATCTCAACTCAAGAGGCGGCTCTCGATGGCTTGCGCTCCCGGACTGGCACCCTTCTCGCCGCCGCCTCGATAACGACTGCCTTCCTCGGAAGCGAAGCCCTCGCCCGGGAGCCCGATCTGACGCCGGCGTCATGGCTCGCAATCGGCTCGTTTGCGCTGCTGTCTGCTCTGGCGATCGCGATCCTCTGGCCATGGACCTGGGGATTCTCAGTTGGAGCGAGCGCCCTCATCGAGGATCATCTCGAGGTCCCTGAACGACGCTCGGCCCGTGACCTCGAGGTGTTTCTCGCTCGCACGAACGAGCGAAACTGGGATCAGAACCAAAGGAAGCTCGAACGTCTCTTCTGGTGCTTCCGACTCGGTAGCCTGTGTCTGGCAGCGGAGGTGGTCTTATGGATAGTGGTTCTGGCAAAAGCGTAAGTCGTCCGGCGGGAGCGAACTCGCCTCCGACGCCGCCTCCGCGAGATCCGACCAAGCCCGAGAAGCGCGGGTAGACGCCCTCCTATAGCGCGCGGGCGAGAACGGACGAGCGCGCTACAAGCTCGCGCAGTTTTCGCTGAACCATGCGGGTTTCCGCTGTTACAAGCTTTGGTATGCTCGGCACGGAATGGAGCCCGCCCCTCGCGCGTCGCTAGACCCGGCCGGGGCAGGCGCCGTCCTTCTCGGCACCACCGTGGCCGGCATCGGCGTCGGCGCGCTCGTGGGCTGGCTGGTGGGCGCCTGGCCGATCGGAGCCCTCGTCGGGGCGATCCTCGGCATCCCCGCCGGGATCTTCGCCGTCTACCGCCGCTACCGGAACGTGTTCTCGTGAAGGACGTCTGGGCGACGCCCCGGCCGATCCCGAGCCGGCTCGTGCCCATGGCTGGAGGCGCAGCCGTCGTCGCGCTCGCGCTCCCGGTCTTCATCGCCGCCGGCTGGCCGCTCCGCGGCTGGGCGCTCGGCGCGATCCTCTGGCTCTGCGCGCAGGCGCTCGGCCTCCTGCTCTCACGCCTGCAGCTCGGCGCCGATAATCTCGCCGCCTCAGGCGTGAGGGGAGTCGGGATGATGTTCAGGCCGGTGGCCGTGATGGTGGTCGTGATCGTCGTCGCGGCGTCGAACCAGGAGGTCGGCCTCGCGGCGGGCGCGGTCTACGCGCTCGCCTACACGCTCGAGCTCGGCCTCTCGCTGCTGACCTACTTCGGGAGCCCGGCGCACCGATGAGGCGCGCGCTTGCATTCGCCGTCGGTCTCGCCCTGACGCTTCCGGCCTCCGCGCTCGCCACCACGGTCGAGGGCGAGGAGGAGGAGAAGTTCGACCCGTCGCACGAGTGGCTGCTCCACGAGTGGGTCCCGATCCACCTCGGCCCGCTCGACCTCTCGATCAACAAGGCGGTCGCCTACCTGATCCTGGGGTCCGTGCTGACGATCCTTCTGGGCTGGCTGCTCATGCGCTGGCGGCTGGGCACCGACCCGGACCGCCGCCAGACAGTCGGCGAGTGGGTCTACGAGATCACGCAGACCCAGATCGCCGAGCAGGGCCTCCCGACGAAGGCGATCGCCCGCTGGTTCCCGTACGTCGCCTCGCTCGCGCTCTTCATCTGGGTGGTGAACATGATCGGGTTCGTCCCGTTGCCGCTCTCGGACGAGACGTTCGAGCTGTTCGGTCTCGAGCTCCCGACGTTCGGGATCTACGCGGCCACGTCGACCCTGTCGGTGACGCTGACGCTCGCCCTCATGACGTTCGTCTTCACGCACGTGGAGGGCATCCGTGCGAACGGCGCCGTCAAGTACTTCAAGAGCTGGATCCCCGACGTGCCCAAGGCGATGTACCCGCTGATCGTCCCGCTCGAGATCCTCGGACAGTTCATGCGCCTGATCTCGCTGTCCGTCCGGCTCTACGCGAACATGCTCGCCGGCCACATGTTGATCCTCACGTTCATCGGCCTGATGTTCGTGCTCGAGACGGTGGTCCTCGCGCCGCTCGTCGTCCCTGCGGCGACGGCGTTCTACCTCTTCGAGATCCTGATCGTGGTCTCGATCCAGGCCTACATCTTTGCCGCCCTGTCAGCCATCTACATCGGCTCGGCCATCGAGCCGGAGCACTAGGAAGGAGCAGGAATGAACCTCGCTGCAATCGTCTTCGCGGCCGCCGAGGACGGCGTCGACGCCGGCAAGGCGGTCGCGCTCGCTCTCGGCATCGGCCTCGGCTCGCTCGGCGCCGGCATCGGCATCGGGAACATCTTCGGCTCGATGATCCAGGCCGTCGCGCGGCAGCCGGAGCTCCGCGGTGAGCTCACCGGCATCCAGTGGCTCGGCTTCGCGCTCACCGAGGCAGTCGTCTTCTACGGCCTCATCGGCGGGCTGCTCGCCTTCGTCCTGGTCTAGTTCATGGCAGTCGTCGCCGCCAACCCGCTGATCGAGGTTGTCCCCGGCCTCATGATCTGGACGCTCGTGTGCTTCGGCATCACGTTCTTCGTGCTGCGGAGGTACATCTTCGGTCCCGTCCAGACGGCCATCGACGCGCGAAGGGAGCGGATCCGCCAGGCAATCGAGGAGGCGGAAAATGCCCGCACCGAGGCGCGCGACCTCGTCAGGAAGCACGAGGCGATGATCCAGTCGGCGCGCGGCGACGCGGAGCAGATCCTGGCCGAGGCGAGGCGCGTGGCGGACGCGCAGCGCGAGCGGATGAAGGAGGAGCTCGAAGCCGAGCGGCAGCGCCGGCTCGACGACACGGCGAAGCAGATCGAGGCCGAGACGCGCCGCGCGCTCGAGCAGATTCGCGGCGAGGTCGCGGAGCTGACCGTGATTGCCACGAGCAAGGTGACCGGCAAGGTCCTCACGGACGACGACCACCGCCGCCTGATCGACGATGCGATCGGCGACCTCGACTTCTCGGTGCTCGAGGACGGCCGTCAGAACTAATGGCCGTCGCGCAGCGCATCTACGCGAACGCGCTCTTCGAGGCCGCCAAGGAAAAGGGCAACCTCGACACGGTCCGGCAGGAGCTCGAGGAGTTCCTCACGGCCGTGGAGCAGGTGCCCGAGCTACGCGCGTTGCTCGACAACCCGGAGATCGACACGCACGAGCGCGTCGAGGCGCTGCGCTCGATCCTCGCCGACGTCGACGAGCTCGTCCGCAACTTCCTGCTCCTTGCGGCCGAGAAGGGCCGGACGCACGAGCTGCGGGCGATCATGCAGGAGTTCGAGGCGCTCGTCGCGCGCGAGGAAGGTGTCCTCGACGTCGAGCTCACGACCGCCGTCGAGCTCTCGGACGACGCCGCCCGACAGATCCTCGAGCGGATCGAGGGCGTCTCCGACCGCAAGCTTCGCGCGACCCGCAGGGTCGACCCCAATCTCATCGGAGGATTCGTGCTGACGGCCGGATCGCATCGCGTCGACGCGAGCGTCCGGTCCCGCCTGGACACCCTCCGCCGACAGCTGACAGGAACCGGAAGGAGCTAGCGCTTTGCGCCTCAGACCAGACGAGATCACGTCGATCCTCAAGGAGCGGATCGAGCAGTACGACGTCGAAACGGACCTCGCCGAGGTGGGCGGGGTGCTCCAGGTCGGCGACGGCATCGCCCGCATCCACGGGCTCGAGAACGCCGTCGCGCTGGAGCTGCTCGAGCTCGAGCACGGCGTCAGCGGCATCGCCCTCAACCTCGAGGAGGACAACGTCGGCGCGGCGCTCTTCGGCGACTGGGAGCTCGTCAAGGAAGGCCAGCCCGTCCGCCGCACCGGCCAGGTCGCGAGCGTCCCCGTCGGGGACGCGCTGATCGGGCGCATCGTCGACCCGCTCGGCAATCCGCTCGACGGCGGCGCACCGATCGAGACGACCGAGCGCAGGCCGCTCGAGTTCAAGGCGCCCGGGGTCGTCGACCGGCAGCCGGTGCACGAGCCGCTCCAGACGGGCCTGAAGGCGATCGACTCGATGGTCCCGATCGGCCGTGGCCAGCGCGAGCTGATCATCGGCGACCGCTCCACCGGCAAGACGGCGATCCTGGTCGACACGATCCTCAACCAGCGTGGCCAGGACATGATCTGCATCTACGTCGCCATCGGCCAGAAGGCGTCGACGGTCGCGCAGGTGTACGAGCGGCTGCGGGACGAGGGTGCGATGGACTACACGATCATCGTCAGCGCCTCCGCAGCCGAGGCCGCACCGATCAAGTGGATGGCGCCGTTCGCCGGCGCCGCGATGGGCGAGCACTTCCTCTTCGACGGCCGCCACGCGGTGTGCATGTACGACGACCTGTCCAAGCATGCGGACGCCTACCGGCAGATGTCGCTGCTCCTACGGCGCCCGCCCGGCCGCGAGGCGTACCCCGGCGACGTCTTCTACCTCCACTCGCGGCTGCTCGAGCGGGCCGTGAAGCTGTCGGACGAGCTCGGCGGCGGGTCGCTGACCGCGTTGCCGGTGATCGAGACCCAGGCCGGCGACATCTCGGCCTACATCCCGACGAACGTGATCTCCATCACCGACGGGCAGATCTTCCTCGAGACCGACCTGTTCTTCTCCGGCGTCCGGCCGGCGATCAACGTCGGCGTCTCGGTCTCGCGCGTGGGCGGCAACGCGCAGACGAAGGCGATGAAAAAGGTCGCCGGGCGCCTGCGGCTCGACCTCGCCCAGTACCGCGAGCTCGAGGCGTTCGCGCAGTTCGGGTCGGAGCTCGACCCGCAGACGCAGCGCACGCTCGCCCGCGGCGAACGGATGGTGGCGACGCTGAACCAGCCGCAGTACAAGCCGTGGCCGATGGAGGAGCAGGTCGTGGCGATCTGGGTCGCCGTCAACGGCTACCTCGACGAGGTGCCGTCCGATCAGGTGCCGCGGTTCCAGGAGGAGCTTCGCGAGTACCTGCGGACCGAGGGCGAGGGCTACAAGACGATCCGCGAGAGCGGCGACCTGGCCGGCGAGCTCGAGGAGAAGCTCAAGGCGGAGGTCGAGAAGTTCCAGGGAAGCTTCTCCGTCCAGGAGACGGCCACCGTCTGACCCATGGCCCAGGTCCAGGACATCAAGCGCCGGATCCGCTCGGTCCGGAACACGCGCAAGATCACGAAGGCGATGGAGCTCGTCGCCGGCGCGCGCCTGCGAAGGGCCCAGGCCCGCATCGAGGCGATGCGGCCCTACGCCGACCGGATGATGGAGCTGATGGTCGGTACGGCCCGGGCGAGCACGTCCGTGCGGGGCCTGCCGCTCCTTCAGCGGCGGGAGATCAAGACGGCCGCGATCCTCGCCCTGACCGGCGACCGCGGCCTGGCCGGCGCCTTCAACGCGCAGATCCTCCGTCACGTCTTCACCGTCGAGCGCCGCCTGCGCGGGGAGGGCGTCGACGTGCGCTGGCTGGTGTCCGGCCGCAAGGGCGCTTCGACGCTGAGGTTCCGGCGCTACGAGCTGGGGCAGCAGTGGATCGGGTTCAGCGACCGGCCGGCCTACGCGGACGCCCAGGCGATCGCGCACCACATCGCCGAGCTGTACACGGAGGGCGAGGTCGACAGCGTGATCGTCGTCTACAACCACTTCGAGTCGCCGCTCGTCCAGCGGGTCGTGGAGCAGGAGATCCTCCCGATCCCGGAGAGCTTGCTCGAGTCGGGCGACGAGGCGCCAACGCTCGTCGGCGACTTCATCTACGAGCCCGAGCCCGAGTTGATCCTCGAGCGGCTGCTGCCGGTCTACGTCGAGACGGAGCTGTACCGGGCGCTCCTCGAGTCCGCCGCGTCCGAGCAGGGAGCGCGAATGACGGCGATGCGCAACGCCTCCAAGAACGCTGCCGAGCTGATCGACAGCCTCACGCTGGCGATGAACCGGGCGAGGCAGGCCGAGATCACCCAGGAGATCCTGGAAGTGGTCGCCGGCGCCGACGCCCTTACTGCCTCCTAACCCCCGAGCCGATCAGAACGTCTAATCGAGGGCAGGCGCTCCGCGCGTTTATGCTCTAGACCCCCGATGGCGCAAAAAGAATCCGGTAGAGAAGTTCTCTCGGCAGGCGCCGGCCTCGCGGCCGAGGTCGCACTCGAGAGCGGGGGCCAGCTCGGCGAGATCCAGGCGGTCCGCGCCCGCGGCTACTGGGAGCAGGTCTGGATCCGCTTCAGGAAGGACAAGGTCGCGATCGCGAGCGGCTTCGTCATCATCCTGCTGATCCTGGCCGCCTTCCCCGGCGCGCCGCTCGTCGAGAAGTGGCTCGGACACGGGCCGAACGACATTTTCCCGACGCCCGGAGTCGGCGTGGACATGAACCTCGTCCCGGTCGGGCCCAACACGCACGCCACGAACTTCAACCCGGAGACGGGCGCCGAGGAGGCCGTGTACTTCCCGCTCGGCACCGCGGACACGCTGGGCCGCGACGAGCTGCTGCGCCTGATGTACGGCGCGCGGGTCTCGCTCGAGGTGGCGATCGGGGCCACGTTCCTCTCGATGCTTATCGGCACCCTCTTAGGAGCAACAGCGGGCTACTTCAGGGGCGGAATCGACGCCCTGATCTCTCGGTTGACGGAGATCGTCATGGCGTTCCCCCTGCTCCTGTTCGTGATCGCGCTCGCGGCCACGGTCGGCGACCGCCTGCAGGACATCACCCTCGGCGGGGTCTTATCCCCCGGGGTGCTGATGCTCATTCTCGTCGGAGGCGTCTTCGGCTGGTTCTATCCGGCCAGGATCATCCGCGCGCAGGTGCTGTCGCTCCGCGAGAAGGAGTTCATCGAGGCGGCGCAGATGGTCGGCTCGAGCGACTGGCGCATTATCCGGTCGCACCTGCTGCCACACCTGGTCGCGCCGATCATCGTCTACTCGACCCTGATCGTCGCCCAGTTCGTGCTCTTCGAGGCCGGTCTCTCGTTCCTCGGCGTGGGCATCGAGCTACCGACGGCGAGCTGGGGATCGCTGCTCTCGACAGCGCCGGACTTCTACCTCCAGCAGCCCTGGTTGATGGTTTGGCCGGGCGCTGCCGTGCTGATCACGACCCTCGCGTTCAACCTGCTCGGCGACGGGCTGCGGGACGCGTTCGATCCGCGTGGATCGGCGCACTGATGCGGGTCAAGCAGTTCTCTTAATCACCCGCTAACTAACTCTCATCACCTTCGTCTGATCGGACGGGACGCATATGTGTCCTGGGCCGACGCAACCGCCTGTATCGGCTCGAAACGCGGAAAGGAGTCTCATGCAAAGACGACTCATGCTTTCGGTCGCGATGCTCCTGGTTGGTGCCGGGCTGCTTGCGGCGTCCGCAGTTGCGGGCCCGCAGGTGAGCGCTGCTCCTCAGGGCAAGCAGACCGGAGACGCAAGAGTCGGCGGCACGTTTAAGCACAGCCTGAGCGTCGACATCGACTATGTCGATCCGTCGCTCTGGTACTACGTGCCGTCGTGGACGATCGCTTACTCGACGTGCTCGATGCTCCTGAACTACCCGCACGCTCCGGCCCCCCGTGGGTCCCGGCTCGTGCCCGAGGTTGCTCAGGGGTTCCCGACCATCTCGCGTAACGGTCTGATCTACACCTTCAAGCTGAAGAGGACCTACCGTCTCAGCAACGGGCAGCCGCTCAACGCGCGCAACTTCGCGTGGGCGATCAACCGCGCGCTGCAGAAGCGGATGGCTTCTCCGGCTCAGCCGTTCATCGAGGACATCGCCGGCGCTGCTGCCGTCATCGACGGCCGTGCGTCGCGGGCCTCCGGCGTCACGACTCCGAATGCGTACACGCTTCGGATCCGGATGTCGAAGCGGGCTCCTGACCTGCTGTCTCGCCTCGCGATGCCGTTCTTCTGCGGTATCCCGGCGAACATGCCGGTCAACCCGGACGGCGTCTCGGCCCCGGTCGTTGGGTCGGGCCCGTACTTCATCAGGGAGTGGACGAAGAACCGGCAGATCGTGCTGGCTCGGAACCGCTTCTATCGTGGCCCCGTCAAGGGCAACGTGAACAGCTTCGTGATCGACATCGGGCTCCCGCTCGAGACGATCAAGCTGAACATCGACCGCGGCTCCACCGACACGGGTGACATCCCGCCGGCGGCGCACGCACAGCTGGGTCGCCAGCACGGCGTCAAGAAGCAGTCTCCGGGTCGCTACTTCGCGAACCCGGCGCCGACGATCCTGTACCTGGCGATGAACCACGAGCGGCGGCTCTTCGGTGCCCCGAGCGGTGGTCGGCATTCAACGGCCGGCAACGTTCGGCTCAAGAAGGCCGTGAACTTCGCCATCGATCGTCAGGCGATGCTCACCCAGCGTGGTGCCTATGCAGGCGTCACGAACGACCAGTACATGCCGCCGAGCATGCGCGGCTTCCGGAACGTCTCCATCTACCCGCGGCGGCCCAATCTGAGCCAGGCGAGGTCACTCTCGTCCGGTCAGCAGCGGGGCGGGGATGGCGTGTTCTACTGCTCGAACCGGGCTCCGGCTCCGGCGACGTGTCAGATCGTCCAGGCGAACCTGCGGAACATCGGCTTGAACATGGACATCAAGCTGTTCCCGCGGGCTACGCAGTTCGAGCTCACGGGACGGCGTGGTGAGCCGTTCGACCTGACCCTCGAGGGTTGGCACATGGACTACTTCGATCCGTACGACTTCATCTTCCTTGTCGACGGAACGACGATCCGGCCTGCCAACAACGTCAACTTCTCGTACTTCAACTCGGCTGCCTTCAACCGGAAGATCAGCCGTGCGAAGACGCTGGTTGGCGTGCCGCGCTATCGCGCGTTCTCGAACCTCGATCATGACCTCGTCCGGAACGGTGCGCCGCTTGCGACGTACTCGAGCCCGAACGATCGTCATTACGTGTCCTCGCGCGTCGGGTGCTACCACTACCACCCGGTGTTCACGTGGGACTACAGCGCTCTCTGCCTCACCAGGTAGAACGCGTCTGACCGAAAGGGCGCCGGCTTCGGCCGGCGCCCTTTCACTTCAATCAATGAGGCGCACTCGAAGCGCCGGCGGTAAGCTTGTGACCCCTCTCCACCAGACGCAGGAGCGGCGCGAATGCACAGGTATCTGATCAGGCGACTTTTGTGGGCGGGAGTCCTCTTCCTCGCCGTCACGATTGTCTCGTACATCATCTTCTTTCTCGTCCCGGCCGAACCGGCCCGCCTGATCGCGGGGCCGCAGGCGCCGCCCGACCAGGTCGAGCGAGTCCGCAAGCAGATGGGGCTCGACGACCCGGTGTATCAGCAGTACGGGCGCTTCCTCGGCGCCATGATGCCCATCAGCTTCGACGGCGGCTTCCACCTCAAGGCACCCTCGCTCGGCCGCTCGTACGCCACGCGCCAGCCGGTGACCGAGATCATCAAGGACGCCGCTCCGGTCACGGCCTCCCTCGTCTTCGGGGGCGCGATCCTGTGGATGCTGATCGCGGTGCCGATCGGGATCCTCTCGGCGCTGCGCCCGCGGTCGCTGTTAGACCGGTCCGCGATGGTGTTCGTCCTGATCGGGATCTCGGCACATCCCGTCTGGATCGGCCTGATCCTTATCTACTTCATCGGGTACAAGGCGGGCCTGACGCCGCTCGGCGGATATTGCGACATGATCAATCCATCGACTGATTGCGGTGGACCGATCGAGTGGGCGCACTCGCTCATCCTTCCGTGGATCACGTTCGCGATCCTCTTCGCGGCGCTCTACGTCCGAATGATCCGCGCGAACGTCCTAGAAGCCATGAACGAGGATTACGTGCGAACGGCGCGCGCGAAAGGTGCGCCGGAGTGGCTCGTGATGCGCTCGCACGTCCTCCGGAACGCGATGCTGCCGGTGGTGACCATGCTCGGCATGGACATCGGGGTCGCCCTGGGAGGAGCGATCTTCACCGAGGCCGTCTTCGGCTTACCGGGGCTCGGCCGGAGTGCGCTCCAGGCCCTGGAGGGCTTCGACCTCCCAGCAGTGATGGGAATTGTCGTGTTCGCAACCATTTGCGTCATCGTCTTCAACCTGTTCGTCGACCTTCTGTACGCGATCATCGATCCGCGCATTAGGCTCTCGTAGCCCCAACCCAGGAGATGCGTTAGATGGCCCTGCTCGAGGTCAATGATCTGAAGACCTACTTCCGCACCGACGACGGCATCGTCAAGGCCGTCGACGGCGTCAACTTCACGGTCGAGAAGGGAAAGACGCTCGGGATCGTGGGCGAGTCGGGCTGCGGAAAGAGCGTCACCTGCCTGACGATGATGGGGCTGAACAACCGCCGGAACACGATCACGAGCGGGGAGGCGCTTTTCAACGGCGAGGACCTGCTCACGATGAAGCAGAGCAAGCTCCGGGACATTCGCGGCAACGACATCGCGATGATCTTCCAGGACCCGATGACGTCGCTGAACCCGGTCCACACGATCGGCCGGCAGCTCGTGGAGGCGATCCAGCTCCACCGGGACGTCACGACGAAGGCGGCGAAGGCGCGGGCGCTCGAGCTCCTCAAGGCCGTCGGGATCCCCCGAGCGGAGCGGCGGATCGGCGACTACCCGCACCAGTTCTCGGGCGGCATGCGGCAGCGCGTGATGATCGCGATGGCGCTGATCAACGATCCGGACCTCCTGATTGCCGACGAGCCGACGACCGCACTGGACGTCACGACGCAGGCGCAGATCCTCGAGCTGATGAACCGGCTCCAGCGCGAGTTCGGGAGCGCGATCATCCTGGTGACGCACGACCTCGGCGTCGTCGCCGAGACCGCGGACGACGTGGTCGTCATGTACGCGGCGCGCGTCGTCGAGAACGCGCCCGTCGAGAACCTCTTCAACCGCCCCCACATGCCGTACACGTGGGGGCTACTGGGATCGCTGCCGCGGCTCGACGCCGACACCGAGCGGCTGACGCAGATTCCGGGCCAGCCGCCGTCGCTGCTGAACCCGCCGCGCGGCTGCCGCTTCAACCCGCGCTGCCCGTACGTGATGAGCATCTGTAAGGAGAAGGAGCCGGAGCTGCGGCCGATCAGCAACGACCCGGCTCACCTCCAGGCCTGCCACCTCGACGAGCAGACGAAGGACCGCGAGGCGGCGAAGCTCCTGGCCGGAACGATGGCGGAGGCCAGCTAGGAGTGTCCGCGGCCCCCTCCACGAACGACCGGACGCGGATCACGAGCGGTGACGAGCTCCTCGTCGTCGAGGATCTGAAGAAGCACTTCCCGGTCACCCGAGGCATCGTGTTCCAGAAGGAGGTCGCGTCGGTCAAGGCGGTCGACGGCGTCTCGTTCAGTGTGCGCTCGGGCGAGACGCTCGGCGTCGTCGGCGAGTCCGGCTGCGGCAAGTCGACGATGGCGCGCTGCATCATGCGGCTGCTCGATCCGACGGGCGGCAAGGTCGTGTTCGAAGGGCGGGACATCACGAACCTGTCCCGCGCCGACATGCGGCCGATCCGCCGCGAGCTGATGATGATCTTCCAGGACCCGTTCGCATCGCTGAATGCGCGGAAGCGGGTCGGCTTCATCATCGCGGAGGCCCTCGAGGTGCACAAGATGGGCACTGCCGCCGAGATCAAGCGCCGCGTGCAGGAGCTCCTCGAGGTCGTCGGCCTGAACCCGGAGCACTACAACCGGTTTCCGCACGAGTTCTCGGGCGGGCAGCGCCAGCGGATCGGCGTCGCGCGTGCGCTCGCGGTCAACCCGAAGCTGATCGTCTGCGACGAGCCGGTTTCCGCACTCGACGTGTCCGTGCAGGCGCAGATCCTGAACCTCCTCAAGGACCTTCAGGATCAGTTCGGCCTCACCTACATCTTCATCGCCCACGACCTGAACGTCGTCCGGCACATCTCCGACCGGGTGCTCGTCATGTACCTCGGAAAGGTCGCGGAGACGGCGAATCGCGACCAGCTCTACTCCGAGCCCAAGCATCCGTACACCGGGGCGCTCCTCTCGGCCGTGCCGATCCCGAACCCGCAGCTCGGCCGCGCGCGCAAGCCGATCGTCCTCCAGGGCGACGTACCGAGCCCGCTCAACCCGCCGGCCGCGTGCAACTTCCACCCACGTTGTCCGCGGTTCCAGGAGGGCCACTGCGACGTGGAGCCTCCGCCCCTGTACCCGTTCGGGGAAGGGCATATCGCGGCGTGCCACTACCCGCTCGAGAGCTGGCCGCTGACCGAGGAAGAGATGCGGCGGCCGAGTGGACGGGCCGCAGTGGCTCCGGCCGAGCCATCGGCCGAGCCGACGCCAACCACCTAGATGTGGGTCGCGGCGCTCAGCCGCCTCGCAGGGCTCTTCCTCCTCGCCTCGGCGCTCAGCGTCGTCGGCGCGCTCGTGTTCGGGATCGCACTGGGTGCCGACACTGCACGGTCGATCTCGGTCGGCTTCTACCTGACGGGGTCGTTCATGCTCGTCGCAGGGTTCTTTGTCGGGAACCGCGGGCCCGTTCGGTTCCGTCGTGACAAGGACACGCCGCTGTTCTGGGGCTCCCGGTTCGTGCGGTGGGCCTCGCCCTCGGAACGCGACGAGAACATCAACCTCTCTGCGGTCTTCATCGTGCTCGGATTCGTGCTCATTCTCGTCGGCGTCGCTGCCGACAATCGTTACGACCTGGTTTAGAACGCGGTTGCCTGGCAGCCGCCCGGCTAACTATGTTTTGGATGCTCCGTCATAAAAGGACGTGCGCCTGGTGAAACCGATGACGAAACAATGTGAGCGCGCTCGCGAGTGCGCGTCGCTGCGCCTCGACAGCGAGCTCTCCGAGTTCGAGCAGGCGCTCCTCGTCGCGCACCTCGCGCGCTGCGAGCCGTGCCGGTCGTTCGCGCACGAGCTCGAGTCGCTGACGGATCACATGCGCACGACGCCGCTCGCCCGGCTCGAGCAGCCGGTGTCCCTGCCGGCTCGTCGCAGGCTCGGCACACGCCGTCCGGTCGAGATCGCGGCCGCCGCCGCGCTCATGCTCACGACGCTCGGCGTCGCCGGCGCGCTCAGGACGGTGGAGACGAACAATCCGACGCTCAGCTTCGGCGCGCCCGGCGTCTCGAACACGCTCGAAAGCCGCGAGTTCACTGACATTCGCCGGGAGATGCTCCGGCGCCCCGCCCGCCAGATCTCGCCGGGCGGCCTCAACCTCCCCATTACCTAGCAACCGAGGGGTACGGTTGAGGCGTGTACGCCTCGCCGATCACGTCCTACGTCTGAGCGCTCGACCATGCCGCCAGGTTGGCGGACGCGTCAGAGCGGCACCGTCTTACTGGTCTTGGAGCAGGAACGCTCCGATAGACTTCCGCCTGGCAGGCGCCTGCCCATGTGGCGCCGCCCATTTCTACTTCGACTGAGGATGCGGGAGGCTCGTGGCAACTAATTCGGACCAGAAGAACAGGGGCAAGATCGTCGAGATCAAGGGCGTCGTCATCGACGCCGTCTTCCCGAACGAGCTGCCGGCGATCAACTCCGCGCTCCGCATCACGGTCGGCGACCGCGTGCTGATCGCCGAGGTGCAGCAGCACCTCGGCGACGACCGCGTCCGCGCCGTCGCCATGGACTCGACCGACGGGCTCGCGCGCGGGCTCGACGTCGAGAACACCGGCGACAAGATCACTGTTCCGGTCGGCGACGTCACGCTCGGCCGGCTCTGGAACGTGGTCGGCGACCCGATCGACAAGGGCGACGACCCGGGCGACGTCGAGCGCTGGCCGATCCACCGTGACCCGCCGAGCTTCCGCGAGCTTTCGCCGACAGTCGAGATCTTCGAGACGGGGATCAAGGTCATCGACCTGATCGCCCCGTACGTGCAGGGCGGCAAGATCGGTCTCTTCGGCGGCGCCGGCGTCGGCAAGACGGTCCTCATCCAGGAGCTGATCCACAACGTCGCGCAGGAGCACGGCGGCGTCTCCGTCTTCGCCGGCGTGGGCGAGCGCACGCGCGAGGGCAACGACCTCTGGCTCGAGATGGAGGAGTCCGGCGTGCTCGACAAGGTCGCCCTCGTCTACGGACAGATGAACGAGCCGCCGGGGGCCCGCCTCCGCGTCGGTCTCTCGGGCCTGACGATGGCCGAGTATTTCCGCGACCAGGGCCAGAACACGCTGCTCTTCATCGACAACATCTTCCGCTTCGTCCAGGCGGGCTCCGAGGTTTCGGCGCTCCTGGGACGGATGCCGAGCGCCGTCGGCTACCAGCCGACGCTGGCGACGGAGATGGGCCAGCTCCAGGAGCGGATCACCTCGACCCGAACCGGCTCCGTGACCTCGATCCAGGCGATCTACGTCCCCGCCGACGACCTCACCGACCCGGCGCCCGCGAACGTGTTCGCCCACCTCGACGCGACGACGACCCTCTCGCGCGCGATCGTCGAGCAGGGGATCTACCCGGCCGTCGACCCGCTCGACTCGTTCTCCCGGGCACTGCAGCCGGGCATCGTGTCCGACGACCACTACTCGACCGCGACGCGCGTCCAGGAGGTGCTCCAGCGGTACCGCGACCTCCAGGACATCATCGCCATCCTCGGGATGGACGAGCTCTCGGACGAGGACAAGCTCGTCGTCCAGCGGGCCCGCAAGATCCAGCGCTTCCTCTCGCAGCCGAACTTCGTGGCCGAGCAGTTCACCGGCACTCCCGGCAAGTACGTCAAGCTCGAGGACACGATCGAGGGCTTCACCCAGATCCTGGACGGCAAGCACGACGATCTGCCCGAGCAGGCGTTCTACATGGTCGGGACGATCGACGAAGCCGTCCAGAAGGGCCGCGAGATGAGCGGCGAGGAGCCGGCGGAGCCGGAGGCCGAGGCCGAGGAAGAGGCCCCTGAGGCCGAGCCCGCCGAGCCCGTTCCCGCGTAGTGGCGGACGAGCGGCGCACATTCGACCTTTCGCTCGTGACGCCCGACGGGGCGGCCTTCGAGGGCGAGGTCGAGATGCTGATCGTCCCGGGCCAGGACGGCGAGATCGGGATCCTCGCCCGGCACGCCCCGCTCGTCGCGACCCTGAAGGCGGGCGGAACCAGGGTGCACATCCGGCGTGACGAGGAGATCCGCGAGTTCGCGACCGGGCCGGGGTTCTTCAAGGTCGAGCAGGACCGGGCGCTCGCGCTCGTCGACGACGCCGTCGACGCACGCGAGATCGATTCCGAACGAGCCCGCGAGCAGCTCGACGAGGCGCAGGCCGAGCTCCAGCGCATCGAGAGCGGCGAGTCGCAGGCCGACCGCTGGCAGGTCGAGCAGCGCATCCGCCACGCCGAGAACCAGCTCGAGGTCTACGCGGGCGGCGGCGGCACCCGCGGCCCCGTTCGCGCCGGCTGAGCTAGCCGCCGATTCGGTACACGAGGTGGGTCACCTGCGGTGACTCCGCCGAGCGAATGAGTTCGATCGGCCTCCGCTCCGACCCGATCGAAGAGCCTGACGCCCGAGCCGAGCAACACCGGCGCGACGTGGATGTGCAGCTCGTCGAGCAGGCCGGTGTCGAGCGCCTGTTGGGCGACGTTCGCCCCGCCCGAGACCTGCACGTCCTTGTCGCCGGCGGCCTCCCGTCCCTGCCGTACAGCCTCCTCGACCCCGTCGACGAAGCTGTATGTCGTCGTTCCGCGGACGAGCGGCTCGCGTTCGTGGTGTGTCACGACGAACACCGGCCCGTCGAAGGGCGGATCGTCGCCCCACCAGCTGTTCGCGTTCGGGTCGTCCTCCCATGGGCCCTCGCCGCCGCTGAACATCCGCCGACCCATGACGAAC
Source organism: uncultured Actinomycetes bacterium (assembly GCA_963782765.1). Classification (GTDB taxonomy): domain Bacteria; phylum Actinomycetota; class Thermoleophilia; order Gaiellales; family Gaiellaceae; genus JACDAN01. Next base: position 459,349 of record CAWALC010000002.1, on the reverse strand, counting down.
GCGCCCGTGCGGTCGCGCGTCTCGCGGACGAGCTCGGCGTCGGCGTTCGTCTCTCCGCCCTCGAGCCCGTGCTGCTCCCGCCAGCTCTCGAGGCCGACGATCCACTCGTGCAGCTGCTCCCCGCCCTCGCCGAGCGGCTCCTCGAGCGTCGCGTTCGGCCCGGCGACGAACCCGTCGAGGGACATCGTGATGTTGAGAAATGTCGTCATGCCCTTTGGACCGTAGAGGCTGCGAGAAATCATCGTAGAATCGGCGGTGCGTTCGAGGACGCATCCGGTCCGCGGGCAGGGCAGCGCCCACCTCGGGAAGCGCAACACCCAGAACCGATCTCTTCTCCGCCCGAAACCGCGGACACGGGCCCAAGGAGGGAGGTCGCATGAATCTCGAACAGCTGAGGAAGCAGGCGAAGGAGCTCGTCAAGGCGGCGCGGGGCGGTGACGAGGCGGCGACGAGCAGATTCGGCGGTCGCGACACGATCCTGGCAAACGCCCAGCTGGTGCTCGCTCGGGAGCATGGATACCGGAGCTGGCCGGAGCTCGTTGCGGCCGCCGAAGCAAGCGTCGGCGCCTTCGTGGAGGCAGCCACGAGCGGACGGCGCGAGCGGGCCGACGCGCTGCTCGCCGCACGGCCCGAAATCGAGCAAGACCCGTGGACGCGGCTGGTGCTCGGGCGCGGCTGGGACGGCGACCCGAACCAGCCGGGCGGGCCGCGAACCTGGGCACCGATCCTCTACGTCTGCCACTCGGTCTACGCCAACGCTGAGCTCGCGCGAGAGCTCCTGGCGCGCGGCGCCGATCCGAACGCGACCTTCACGAACGAGTACGGCGAGATGTCGGCGCTGTACGGGGCGGCCGGCGTCGTGCACGACCCGGAGCTCACCCGTGTCTTGCTCGAGGCGGGCGCCAACCCGGACGACGGCGAGTCGGTCTACCACTCCGTCGCCGCGGAGAGCCCTGAGTGCTTGCGCCTCTTGATCGAGCACGGCGCCGAGACGAGCGGCACGAATGCGCTGGCTCACGCGCTCGACTACGACCGGATCGAGCCGGTTCGCATGCTGCTCGAGGCCGGCGCCGACCCGAACGAGCACGCTCACGTGGCTCATGCGATTCGCCGAGGCCGCGGCCCGGAGTTCGTGCGCCTGCTGCACGAGTTCGGTGCGGATCTCGATCGGCCGGGCGGGGAAACGTGGCGCGGCGACGCCCGGCTGCGCACGCCGTACGCACATGCCGTCCTGCGCGGGCGCGACGACGTGGCGACGACGCTCGAGGAGCTGGGCGCATCGACCGCGCTGCCCCCGGACGACGCCGCCGTCGCCGCCGTCGCGCTCGGGGAGCGGCCGGCGCAGCCGCTGTCCGACGATCCCGACTACGACGCGCAGGAGGTCTTGATCCTCACTGCCCTCCGCGGGCAGCTCGATCTCGTGGTCGACGTCGTGGGAGTCGACTTCGTCGGCGTCGTCGGCGGGTCGCCTAAGGGGACGCTCCTCCACCATGCGGCCTGGATGGGGAATCCGGAGGTCGTCCGCGGGCTCCTCGACCTGGGTGCGGACGCATCTGCGCGCTCACCTGCGGACTTCGAGACGCCGCTTGCGTGGGCCGTGCTCGCCTCCGGATCGTTCGACATCCCCGACCGCGATTACGTCGCCGTCGCGCAGCTGCTGGTCGAGCACGGAGCCGAGGTCGAGCCGGGATTTCTGGAGGTCGCGGGCGGCGCCCTGCTCGACTGGCTACAGTTACAAGTTCCCGGAGAGCTTTGAACGGCAGCTTGGCGACCGGGTTACCAAACGCCTAAAGAGCCCTCGGGAGCCTCCGCTCCTGACCTCTTCGGGCAGGAGCGTTTTTCATGAAGGCGACGATCGAACAACTCAAGGAACTCCTGGACGAGCGAATCGTCGTGCTCGACGGCTCGTACGGCGTACTGATCCAGAAAACCGTCAAGGGCGAGGAGGCCTACCGGGGAGATCGGTTTACGGACCACCCGAAAGACCTCGCCGGCGATCCCGACCTCCTGAACCTCACGCAGCCCGAAGTCGTTCGCGAGATCCACCGCTCGTACCTGGCCGCGGGCGCCGACGTCGTCACGACCAACACGTTCACCGCGACGACGATCGGGCAGGCCGACTATTCGCTCGAGTCGTTCGCGCACGAGATGAACACCGAGGGTGCGCGGCTCGCGCGGGAGGCCGCGGACGAGCTCGACCGGCCCGCGTGGGTGGCGGGCTCGATCGGGCCGCTGAACGTCTCTCTGTCGCTGTCGCCGAAGGTGGACGACCCGGCGTTCCGGAGCGCCACCTTCGACCAGGTTCGCGACGCCTATGCGGAGCAGATCCGCGCCCTGGCCGAGGGCGGCGTCGACATCCTCATGATCGAGACGATCTTCGACACGCTGAACGCGAAGGCTGCGATCGTCGCCGCCAAGGACGTCGCGCCGGAGCTTCCGCTCTGGATCTCGTTCACTGCGATCGACCGCAGCGGGAGGAATCTCTCCGGGCAGACGGTCGAGGCGTTCTGGACGTCGGTCGAGCACGCCGACCCGTTGATCGTCGGCGTCAACTGCTCCCTCGGTGCCACCGAGATGCGGCCGTTCGTCGAGGACCTCGCGCGGATGGCCACGACGTACGTCGCCTGCCACCCGAACGCCGGCCTCCCGAACGCGATGGGCGAGCACGACGAGCAGCCGGGCGACACGAGCCGGATCCTCGGGGAGTTCGTCCGCGAGGGTCTCGTCAACGTCGTGGGCGGCTGCTGCGGGACGACGCCCGAGCACGTCGTAGCCATTGCGGACGTGTCCCGGGGTCTGACCCCAAGACGTGTCTCCGGTGGAGAACGCCGGACGCGCTACAGCGGTCTCGAGCCGTTCGAGATCGGGCCAGACACCGGATTTGTGATGGTCGGCGAGCGCACGAACGTGACCGGTTCAGCCAGGTTCCGAAGCCTGATCGAGGCGGACGACTTCGGGGGCGCCGTCGACGTCGCGCTCGAGCAGGTTCGGGGCGGCGCGAACCTCCTGGACGTGAACATGGACGCCGACCTGCTCGAGTCGGAGCAGGCGATGACGACCTTCCTGAACGTGGTCGCGACCGAGCCCGAGGTCGCGCGGATCCCGATCATGGTCGACAGCTCGCGCTGGTCGGCCCTCGAGGCGGGGCTGAAGTGCGTCCAGGGCAAGGGCGTCGTCAACTCGATCAGCCTCAAGGAGGGAGAGGAGCCCTTCCTCGAGCAGGCCCGCACCATCCGCCGCTACGGCGCCGGCGCCGTCGTGATGGCCTTCGACGAGCAGGGCCAGGCAGACACGGTCGAGCGCAAGGTCGAGATCTGCGAGCGCGCGTACAGACTGCTCGTGGACGAAGCCGGCTTCCCGCCCGAGGACATCATCTTCGACCCCAACGTCCTCGCGGTTGCGACGGGGATCGAGGAGCACGACGAGTACGCGAAGAACTTCATCGACGCGCTGCCGCTGATCAAAGAGCGCTGCCCCGGCGCCCGCACGAGCGGCGGGATCTCGAACCTGTCGTTCTCGTTCCGCGGCAACGACGTCGTCCGCGAGGCGATGCACGCAGCGTTCCTCTACCACGCGATCCAGGCAGGGCTCGACATGGGGATCGTCAACGCGGGCCAGCTCGCGGTCTACGAGGACATCCCGCCCGACCTCCTGGAGCACGTCGAGGACGTGATCTTCAACCGGCGGCCCGACTCGACAGAGCGCCTCGTCACCTTCGCGGAGACCGTCGGCGGCGAAGGCACGAAGCGGGAGCTCGACACCGCCTGGCGCGAGGCGCCGGTCGAGAAGCGGATCGAGCACGCCCTCGTCCACGGGATCGTCGACCACATCGAGGCCGACACCGAAGAGGCCCGGCAGGAGCTGCCGAGGCCGCTCGACGTGATCGAGGGGCCGCTGATGCGCGGGATGCAGGTGGTGGGCGACCTGTTCGGCTCCGGGAAGATGTTCCTCCCGCAGGTCGTGAAGAGCGCCCGCGCAATGAAGCGCGCCGTTGCCTACCTCGAGCCGTACATGGAGGAGGAGGCCGCGGAGGACGGTGGTCGCCCACCCGCAGCAAAGGTCGTTCTCGCCACCGTCAAGGGCGACGTCCACGACATCGGCAAGAACATCGTCGGGGTCGTCCTCGGCTGCAACAACTACGAGGTCGTCGATCTCGGCGTGATGGTGCCGGCGGACCGGATCCTCGACACCGCGCTCGAGCACGGCTGCGACGTGGTCGGCCTCTCCGGCCTGATCACGCCGTCGCTCGACGAGATGGTGAACGTCGCCCGCGAGATGGAGCGGCGCGGGATGGACCTGCCGCTCCTGATCGGCGGCGCGACGACCTCCAAGCAGCACACCGCCGTGAGGATCGCTCCCGCCTACAACCAGCCGACGATCCACGTCCTCGACGCCTCGCGCGTGGTCGGCGTCGTCTCCGACCTGCTCGACTCCGCCAGACGCGTGACGCTCGAGCAGGAGAACGCCGAGCTCCAGGACCGGCTCCGCGACCAGCACGCCGAGAAGGAGCGGAAGCCGCTGCTTCCGATCGAGGACGCGAAGGCGAATGCCGAGGAGGTCGACTTCGCCGAGCTTGCCGCGCCGGAGTTCACGGGCACACGCCTCGTCGAGCCCGACCTCGAGACGCTAGTCCGCTTCGTCGACTGGCAGTTCTTCTTCCACGCATGGGAGCTGAAGGGCAAGTTCCCGGCGATCCTCGAGCAGCCCGCGGCCCGCGAGCTCTTCGACGACGCGCAGGCGCTTCTCACCCAGATCCTCGAAGGGAAGCTGCTGCAAGCCAAGGGCGCCTACGGCTTCTGGCCGGCGAGCTCCGACGGCGACGACATCTTCCTCGAGGACGGGACGCGGCTCGCGATGCTGCGCCAGCAGTCGGCGTACGGCGATGCCCGCCCGAACCGCTCGCTCGCCGACTACGTCGCGCCCGAAGGCGATCACGTCGGGGGCTTCGCCGTGGCGATCCACGGAGCCGACGAGCTTGCGGCGGCCTACGAGGCCGAGCACGACGACTACCACGCGATCATGGTCAAGGCGCTTGCTGACCGGCTCGCCGAGGCGTTCGCCGAGTACTTGCACCAGCAGGCGCGGCGCAGGTGGTACGAGACGGGCCCCGAGCTCTCCACCGACGAGCTCATCGCCGAGCGTTTCCGTGGAATCAGGCCGGCGTACGGCTACCCGGCCTGTCCCGACCACACGGAGAAGCGGACGCTGTTCGAGCTGTTGCCCGTGGCAGAGGTCGGCGTCGACCTGACCGAGACCTGCGCGATGCTGCCGGCGTCCGCGGTCAGCGGGATCTACCTCGGGCACCCGGCGGCTCGTTACTTCTCCGTCGGCCGTATCGGACGCGACCAGGTCGAGGACTACGCCTCCAGGAAGGGAATCTCCCTCGAGGAGGCAGAACGGTGGCTCAGACCCAACCTCGCGTACGACCCGGAGGCAGAGACGGCTCCCGCCGCAGTCTGAGCTATCCTCCTCGGGAGGCGCCCGTGAGGGCGTCTGTCGTATTTCTATGAGAACGACGCTGAAGCGAGGAGTCGGTCGCACGACCGACGGAAACGGGAACGGCCGCGCAACGCTGCCGCCTGCCGGCCTGACCGCGATTAGCCACTACCAGCAGCCTCGCCGCCGTGGCGGAATCCCGGGTCTGATCGGACGCATTCTGTTCTTCCTGCTCGTCGCCATGACCTCCCTCGTGTTCGGCATCGCCGGGGGCTACTGGCTCGACGGCGAGCAGACGGTCGTCGACATCGACCGCGCGTCGCGCAAGGATCCGCAGATCCGCAAGGCGGCGGAGAAGCTCGACATCGTGCTGCCCGGCCGCCCGGCGATCGCGATGGTCGTCGGCCAGGACTTCCGGAAGTGGGCCAAGGACGAGGAGAAGGGCGGTCGGGCCGACACCGTCATGCTGCTGCGCGCCGACCCCAACGTCGGGACGATGTCCACGATCTCGTTCCCTCGCGACCTGATGGTCGACATCCACTGCCCCGGCCGCTCGTCGTTCCCGGGCCCGATCAACTCGGCATACGCGCTCTGCGGGCTCCAGGGAACCGTGGAGACCGTCAAGCAGCTGACGGGCCTTCCGGTCCACTACCTGGTGACGATCGACTACCGCGGCTTCATCCAGACCGTGGACAAGATGGGCGGCGTCTGGATCGACGTCGACCGCCGCTACTTCAACGACAACTCGAACCCGGGGCCGGAGGGCACGTTCCCGCCGATCGATCTCCAGCCCGGCTACCAGCAGGTGTCGGGCCGCGGGGCGCTGTCGTACGTGCGCTATCGGCACACGGACTCCGACCTCTACCGCATCGAGCGCCAGCGGCTCTTCATGCGCTCGCTCAGCGAGCGGGTCTCGAGCGCGTTCAGCATCACCTCGCCCGGCACGATCCCGAAGCTGACCAAGATCGCCCGCGACAACATCAGGATCGCGAAGGGCGCCGAGAAGGCGCTCGAGCCAGACGAGTTCCGCGCCTGGGCGTTCTTCGCGCTTCAGCTGCCGTCGGGCCGGATCTTCCAGTCGAAGATCGGAGGTCTCTACGGCTCCGGCACGGCCGGCGATCCGCTTCGCACCGACGGCTCGAACATCGCGGCCGCAGTGGAGGAGTTCCAGACCCCGGACGTCGTCGCCGGCGAGAAGGCAACCGCGGCAGCGCTCGGGCAGCGCCCGCGCCTTCCCGGAGCCAAGGCGCCGCCGCCCGGCCGGACGTCCATGGTCGTCCTGAACGGGAACGGGGTCACGGGCTCGGCCGCCAACGCGAGCTATCTGCTCGGTCAGCGCGGCTACAGGACCCTGCCGCCGCCGGAGGGCGTGCTCGCGAATGCGCCGCCGCCGAACCGGTTCAAGACTGAGGTCTACTTCGACCCGCAGCAGCGCGGCGCCGGTGCCGCGGCCCGCGCGGTTCGCAACCTCTTCGGCTCCGCGGTCGTCAAGGGCCCGATGACCCCGGCAATCGCGGGGTTCGCGAACACCGCGATGCTCGTGGTCGTGGTCGGGACGACCTTCCACAACAACCTCGCTCCCGCGCCGGCCGACCGGACGCCAAAGCGGCAGCCGCCGAACACGGTGCGCAACCCGTCGGCGTCGCTCTCGCAGCTGCGAGCCGTCCGTCATCGCGTCGACTTCCCGCTGATGGTGCCGAGCCTGATCGAGCGGAGCTCCTCGCTGCACTTCGAGAACCCGGTGCGCGTCTATGCGATGAAGAAGGGCGAGCGGGCCGTGCGGATGACGTTCCGCACCGGCGCCCAGGAGTACTGGGGCATCCAGCAGACGAGCTGGGAGGACGCGCCGGTCCTCGAGAGCAAGAACGTGAGCCGGCGGTTCGGCAACCGGGACTTCGACCTCTACTACGACGGGGCGCGGCTCCACATGGTCGTGCTTCGCACTGGTGAGGCGAACTACTGGGTCGTGAACACCCTTCGCGACACGCTGTCGAACGAGACGATGCTCTCGATCGCCCGCGGTCTGAGGCCGCTCGGAGGCAAGAAGCAGTGAGCAAGATCGGGATCTTCGGCGCGGGCTGGGTCGGCGTCGTCACCGGCGCATGCCTCGCCGAGCTCGGCCACGACGTTGTCGTGAGAGACGTCTCCCCCGAGCGGATCGACGCTCTGCGAGCGGGAGGGCTGCCGTTCCACGAGCCCGAGCTTGTGGAGCTCGTCGAGCGGAACGCCGAGCGCCTTACGTTCACTCTCGACGCTGCCGAGGCCGCGTCGGACGCCGAGTTCCTCTACGTCTGCGTCGGGACGCCGTCGACGTACTCCGGAGACGCAGACCTCTCTTACGTCTGGAGCGTCCTCGACGACCTGCCCGAGCTTTCCGGCAACCCCGTGCTCGTGATGAAGAGCACCGTGCCGGTCGGGACAGGTGACAAGGTGCGCGCGGCGCTCGACGCCCGGGGGCTGGATCACGTCGGCTACGCGTCGAATCCCGAGTTCCTCTCCGAGGGGACGGCGGTGCACGACTTCATGTCGCCCGACCGGATCGTGATCGGCGCCTTCGACCAGGCGGACGGCGACCGGGTCGAGGAGCTGCATGCAAGCCTCGACGCCCCGGTCGTCCGGTCCGACGTCGCCTCGGCGGAGATGATCAAGCTCGCGGCCAATGCGTTCCTGATGACGCGGATCAGCTTCATCAACGAGATCGCGAACGTCTGCGAGCTCGTCGGCGCCGACGTCCAGGAGGTCGCCCGTGGCATCGGGCTCGACCACCGCCTCGGCCCGCACTTCCTGCGCGCGGGGATCGGGTACGGCGGCTCGTGCTTCCCGAAGGACGCGTCCGCGCTCAAGCAGCTCGCGTCGAACTCCGGCTATCACTTCCAGCTGCTGTCGGCGGTGATCGAGGTGAACGAGCTCCAGAAGCGCCGCGTCGTCGCGAAGCTCCAGAAGCATCTCGGGAAGCTACGCGGGAAGCGGGTCGCGCTGCTCGGGCTCGCGTTCAAGCCGAACACGGACGACATGCGCGAGGCGCCGAGCATCGTCCTCGCCTCCAGGCTCCTGGCCGAGGGGGCGGAGGTGCGCGGCTGGGACCCGGTCGCGAGCCCGGGGGCGCTGATGAACGGGGTCGAGATCTGCGAGTCCGTCGCCGACGCCGTGAAGGACGCGGACGCCGCCGTCATCGTCACCGAGTGGGCGGAGCTGCGCGAGTCTGGCCTCCGCGGAGGTCCGCGACACGATGCGGAACCCGCTGATCGTCGACGGCCGCAACATCCTCGATCCGGACGCGGTGCGCCAGGCGGGCTTCGCCTACGAGGGCGTGGGCAGGCCGACGTCGCCGCTCTCGGGGCTGCCCGAGACGAGCGAGCCCGAGCACGAACTGGCCTGAGCGCCGTGGAGGCGATCATCCTCGCCGGCGGGAAGGCCGAGCGGCTGGGCGAGGCAGCCCAGGGCCGGCCCAAGGCGCTCGTCCATGTCGGGGGTCGTCCGCTGGCCGCGTATCAAATCTCCCTGCTCGCGCAGGCCGGCGTCGACCGTGTGCTGATCAGCTGCGCCGCCGGGCAGGAGGAAGCGTTCGAGGAGGAGCTCGGAGGCCTCGGCGTCGAGCTCGCGCTCGTCGGCGAGCCGGAGCCGCTGGGCCGGGGTGGAGGGCTTCGGCTGGCCGCGCGCGAGCGGCGGGAAACCGGCCCGGTCTACGCGCTGAACGGCGACGAGCTCTTCGACACCGACCTCCGCGAGCTGCTCGCGCGGCACCTGGAGACCAGCCCGGCGGCGACGATCACCGTCGCACCGTTGCGGAGCCACCTGGGCGTCGTCGACCTCGGTCCTGACGACGTCGTTGCGGGGTTCCGCGAAGCGCCTCTCCTGCCCTTCTGGGTCAACACGGGCCTCTACGTCCTCGACAACGAGGCGATCGCGCGGCTCCCCGAGCGCGGCGACCACGAGACGACCACTTTCCCCGAGCTGGCGGCGGAAGGCCGCCTCCGCGCGTGGCGCCACGAGGGTCTCTGGCTCACGGTGAACACGCCCAAGGACCTCCGCGTCGCGCAGGAGTTCGTCGAGTCGAACCCCGAGCGGTTCCCCGTTGTCGAGTGAGATGATCGCCATGTGTCGAGGGACCGGTTGTCGCCGAACCTGACGCTGCTCGACCGCTGGGCATTCCAGCCCCGGCGAGTGGACAAGCCGTGGGGCTACGAGCTGATCTGGGCGCTGACCGATCTGTACTGCGGAAAGCTGCTGGTCGTCCACGCCGGCCACGTCCTCTCGCTGCAGTTCCACCGGGAGAAGGACGAGTCGTGGTACGTGCTCGAGGGCCGTGCTGAGATCGAGATGGCCGCCGCGGGCGAGAAGTCGCCGTCGCGCGAGGTGGTCACTGCGGGCGCCGCCTTCCGGATCACGCCCGGCACCGTCCACCGGGTGAGGGCGCTCGAGGACACGACCATCCTCGAGGCCTCGACCCCACAGATCGACGACGTCGTCCGGCTCGAGGACATGTACGGGCGGGAGGGAACCTCGGCTCCCTAACCTTGACACGCATGTGTTAAGGTACGCGCGATGGAAGGGCTCACCGTCGGTGCGGCGGCAAATGCGACCGAATGGTCGGCGCGCATGCTGCGCTACCTCGAAGGCGCCCGGCTCGTCGTTCCACGGCGGTCGGCTTCCGGCTACCGGCTCTACGGCCTGAGGGAGCTGAACCAGCTCCGCTCGCTGCGGCAGCTGCGGAGCCGGTTCGGCGCCGAGCTCACCGACATCGCGTTCGCTGCCCGGCTGCGCCGCGAGCCGGAGCTACGCGGCGCCGTCGACACGTGGCTCGCAGGCTCCGAGGTCGGGTCGGCCGACTGGGTCGACTGGGAGCAGCGAAAGCACGAGCGGCTCCTGGCCGCCTAACTACACTCCCGCAGTCAACGAGACAGAGAGAGAGCTGATGGCAACCACGAAGCGCTACGACGTCAAAGACCTGTCCCTTGCAAGCGAGGGCGTGCGGCGGATCGCCTGGGCGGACCGGCAGATGCCGGTGCTCGCCGCGATCCGCGAGCGCTTCGAGGCGGAGCAGCCGCTCTCCGGCTACCGGGTGGCTGCCTGCCTCCACGTCACGACCGAGACGGCGAACCTCGCCCGGACCCTCAAGGCCGGCGGCGCCGACGTCGTGCTCTGCGCGTCGAACCCGCTCTCCACGCAGGACGACGTCGCCGCAGCGCTCGTGGACGAGTTCGACGTGTCCGTCTTCGCCATCAAGGGCGAGGACAACGACACCTACTACCAGCACATCGAGGCTGCCGTCGACCACAAGCCACAGCTCACGATGGACGACGGCGCCGACGTCATCGGCGTCCTGCATGCGCACCGCCGCGAGCAGCTCGGCGACATCATCGCCGGGACGGAGGAGACCACCACGGGCGTGATCCGGCTCAAGGCGCTCGAGGCGGACGGCGCGCTCGGCTTCCCGATCATCGCCGTCAACGAGGCGCAGACGAAGCATCTGTTCGACAACCGGTACGGGACCGGCCAGTCGACGATCGACGGGATCATCCGCGCGACGAACGTCCTCCTGGCCGGCAAGCGCTTCGTCGTTTCGGGCTACGGCTGGGTCGGCAAGGGCGTCGCCATGCGGGCGAAGGGGATGGGCGCGCACGTGATCGTCACCGAGGTGGATCCGCTCCGCGCGATCGAGGCCGCGATGGACGGGTTCGAGGTGATGCCGATGGCGGAGGCCGCCCAGGTCGGCGACATCTTCTGCACGGCGACCGGCGATAAGTCCGTGCTCGCGCGCGAGCACATGGAGCGCATGAAGGACGGCGCGATCCTCGCGAACACCGGTCACTTCAACGTCGAGATCGAGATCGCGGCGCTTCGCCAGCTGGCGGTGGAGTCGCGCGAGGCCCGTGCGTTCGTCGAGGAGTTCACTCTCGAGGACGGCCGCCGGCTCTACCTCCTCGGCGAGGGCCGGCTGATCAACCTGGCCGCGGCCGAGGGGCATCCGGCAATCGTGATGGACATGTCCTTCGCGAACCAGGCACTTGCCGCGGAGTACGCCGTGGATCACGCCGCCGAGCTCGAGCGCAAGGTCTATCCGGTGCCCGACGAGATCGACCGCGAGATCGCCCGGCTCAAGCTGGACACGATGGGGATTCGGATCGACCGGCTGACGGAGGAGCAGGCGAACTACCTGGCCTCCTGGAACGAGGGGACCTAGACCTGAGAGCCTTGGTGTTGGCGGCCGGGTATGCCACCCGGCTCCGGCCGCTCACCGACCAGGTCGCGAAGCCGCTTCTCCCGCTGGCCGGACGGCCGATGCTGGACTACCTCTACGACCGGATCGCCGAGGTCGGCGAGGTCGACGAGGTGCACGTCGTCACGAACTCCCGGTTTGCGCCGGACTTCCGTGAGTGGGCGGATCGCGGCGAGCGGCGTCTGCGCGTGGTCGTCCACGACGACGGGACGACGTCCAACGACGACCGGCTCGGAGCCGTCGGGGACATGGCGTTCGCAATCGAGCGAGGCGGGCTCGAAGGCGAGGATCTGCTCGTGCTCGCCGGCGACAACCTGATCGGCTACGGGCTCGACGGGCTCGTCTCGTTCTGGCACGAGAAGGGCGAGGCGGCGATCGCCGTGCACCGCGTTGCAGACACCCAGCTCATCAGGCAGTACGGCGTGGCCGAGCTCGACGAGGACGACCGCGTCGTGTCACTCGAGGAGAAGCCCTCGGAACCGCGGAGCGACCTTGCGGTCACCGCGTCGTACGTCTACTCCGCGGAGCTCGCCTCCTTGATCCCGGTCTATCTCCGCGAGGGAGGATCGCCCGATGCTCCGGGCAACTTCGTCGTCTGGCTCTACCCACGCGAGCCGGTCTACGGGTACCGCTTCGGCGGAGACTGGATGGACATCGGCGACCCGCACCAGCTCCTCGTTGCCGACAACCTGATGCGTGAGCGCGCCGGGCTTCCCGCGCGCGCCGAGTACTCGCTCGAGAAGTAGCAATCTTGGCGCAGATCCGTGCGCCACTCGCGCGGATTTCCCGACTAGCGTCGAGACGATGTGCTTCTCGACCTTCTCCTGCCTCGCCGTTGCGTTGCCTGCGCCCGTCTGGGTGAGGATCTCTGCGCGGACTGCCGGGCTGCGCTCCCACTCCTGCTCGGCATCCACTGCGAGCGCTGCGGCGCGCCGACGGCGTGGCCCGTGCGCCGGTGTCGAGAGTGCTCGGGCCGTCGGCTCGCGTTCGCCTCCGCACGTGCAGCGGTCGCCTACGAGTCAACCGTGCCCGCAGTCGTGGCCGCGTGGAAGGAGCGCGGGCTCCGGCGGCTGGCCGAGCTGGCGGCGGACGTCGTCTCGGACTCCCTCGCGTGCCCGGTCGCCGACGTCATCGCGTTCATTCCGCCCGACGGCGACCGGAGCATTCGCCGAGGCCACCATCCGGCGGAGTGCCTCGCCCGAGAGCTCGGGCGACGATGGGCCCTGCCCGTGATCAGCGCACTCGGCCGGACCCGCGTGCCGCGGCGCCAGCGCGGCCTGGCATTGGCCGAGCGGCGCCGGAACGTCGCGGGGGCGTTCGCCGTCCACGAGCGAGTCCCGAAACGGCTCGTGCTCGTGGACGACGTGTACACGACGGGAGCCACCGCGACGGCCGCGGCGTCGGCGCTTCGCAAGGCCGGAGCGGCGCGGGTCGACGTGGTCACCTTCGCGCGTGCCGTCCGGTCAATACAATCGACTGCTCGACCGGCAACGGCGATCTCGGGAGGGCTTGGTGCGACTCCAGGTGAAGGGCAAGAACGTCGAGGTCACCGACTCGATTCGTGAGTACGCGGAGGAGAAGCTCTCGAAGCTCGGGCGCCAGTTGGCGGACCCGACGCGCGTGGAGCTCGAGCTCGCAGTCGAGCGGAACCCCTCGATCGCGCAGAACCACGTCGCCGAGGCGACGATCTGGACGAAGGGGCCGATCCTCAGGGCGCGGGAAGCGTCCGCGGATCACAAGGCCTCGATCGATCAGCTGGTGGACAAGCTGGAACGGCAGGTGAAGCGCTACCGCGAAAAGCGGCGGTCGAGGCGCGATCGCCAGCTGCCCGAGGCCGGGATCCCGGAGGATGCGATCCCGATGGACGAGGAACCGAGGATCGTGAAGTCCAAGCAGTTCGCGGTCAAGCCGATGGGGCCGGAGGAGGCCGTGTTGCAACTCGAGCTCGTCGGCCACGACTTCTTCGTCTTCCAGAACGCCGACACCGGCGACATGAACGTCGTCTACCGGCGGCGCGACGGCGCCTACGGCTTGATCGAGCCGCAGATCTGAGAACAAGGAAGTGCCGTTTCTGCGCCGGCGGGAGAAGCCGCTGCACGAGCAGCTCGCCGAAGGCACCGGCCTGCTCGAGTGGCGGTCGAAGCACGCACCCGTCTACCCGCCGTCCTTCGCGGGCACGCTGGACGTCCTCCACGGCGGCAAGCCGCGCCAGTGGGATGCGGTCGGCACCGCCGAGGCGCCGGGACTGCCCGGCGATGCGTTCGAGTTCACTGCGCTCCCCGACTCCACCCTCCTGGTGGACGACGAGCTGCCCGAAGAGGCGCTCTCTCCGCTGGCGGAGGCGGTCGAGCAGTCGATCGCGCCGCCCTACCGGGCGAGGGCGGTCCGCAGCGAGGGCGACCTATGGGCGGTGGCGGCCAACTCGATTCAGGTCGTGGAGCTGAGAGACGAGATCCCGGGTGACACGATCAGCCTCGCGGTGCAGGACGGCGAGCGGACGCTTGTTGTCGACGAGCGCCCGGCCTGGGAGAGCATCCCTGCCCTCGAGGAGCACGGTGCCGCCGTGCACCCCGACTTCGTCCTGAGCGCCGAGCGACTCGACGGCAACCTCTGGGCCGTCCAGGTAAACCCTTTGTGAACGCGTAATCCGCGCTCAGGGTCGGGCGGCGTACCTCCGATACCCTAGGTCTGTGGCCACCGACCTCGGCAACTTCGAGAAATTCCTCCGCGTCGGCGAAGGCAGGCGGCTCAAGCGACTGAAGAACCAGGCCGCGTACATCGGCACGCTCGAAGAGGAGTTCGGGAGCGCCGATCTGCCGGCGAAGACGGCCGAGTTCCGCCAGCGGATCGAGAACGGCGAGACGACGGAGGACATCCTCTTCGAGGCCTACGCCGCCGTCCGGGAGGCGTTCAAGCGGACGATGGACGTGCGGCTCTTCGACGTCCAGCTGATGGGCGGAATCGCGCTCCACGAGGGCGACATCGCCGAGATGAAGACCGGTGAGGGAAAGACGTTCGTCGCGACGATGCCGCTGTACCTGAACGCGCTGACGGGCTCGAATGTCCACCTCGTCACCGTCAACGACTACCTCGCCAAGCGCGACCCCGAGTGGACGAAGCCCGTCTGGGACGCCCTCGGGATGAAGGTCGGCTTCATCCAGAACATGATGCCGTTCGCCGAACGCACGAGGGCGTACGAGGCGGACGTCACCTACGGGACGAACTCGGAGTTCGGCTTCGACTACCTCCGCGACAACATGGCAGTCGCGCTCGAGGGGACCGTACAGCGCGGCTACGCGTATGCGATCGTCGACGAGGTCGACTCGATCCTGATCGACGAGGCGCGGACGCCGCTGATCATCTCCGGCGAGCCCGAGGTCGCCGCCCAGGTCTACTACGACTTCGCACGCGTCGTGAAGACGCTCGAAGGCGTGCAGAGCCAGGGCCTCACCCCGAAGGGCATCGACGAGACCGAGCAGTCCGGTCTCGACTTCACCTACGACGAGAAGCACAAGACCGTGTCGCCGAGCCAGTCCGCGATCGACAAGATCGAGCGCGCGCTCAAGGTCGACAACCTCTACGACCCGCGCAACGTCCAGCTCGTCAACCACCTGAACCAGGCGCTGAAGGCCCAGGCGCTCTACCACAAGGATCAGGACTACGTCGTCCAGGACGGCGAGGTCAAGATCGTCGACGAGTTCACGGGCCGGATCATGGAGGGGCGCCGCTGGTCGGAGGGCCTCCACCAGGCGATCGAGGCGAAGGAGGGCGTCCGGATCCAGGAGGAGAACGTCACCCTCGCGACGATCACGCTTCAGAACTACTTCCGCCTCTACGAGAAGCTCGCCGGCATGACCGGCACCGCCAAGACCGAGGAGAAGGAGTTCGTCGAGATCTACGGCCTCAACGTGGTCGAGATCCCGACCAACGTCCCGGTTGTGCGCGAGGACAACAACGACCTGATCTTCAAGACGAAGGACGCGAAGTTCGACGCGGTCGTCGAAGACATCGTGGAGCGCAACGAGGCCGGCCAGCCGATTCTCGTCGGCACGATCGACGTCGAGACCTCCGAGCACCTGGCCCAGCGGCTCCAGCGCCGCGGCGTCGCACACAACGTCCTGAACGCGAAGCAGCACGAGCGCGAGGCCGAGATCATCAAGGACGCCGGCGAGGTCGGCGCCGTCACGATCGCGACGAACATGGCCGGCCGCGGCGTCGACATCAAGCTCGGCGAAGGCGTCCGCGACCTCGGCGGCCTCTACGTCCTCGGCACCGAGCGCCACGAGGCGCGCCGCATCGACAACCAGCTTCGCGGCCGTTCAGGCCGCCAGGGCGACGTGGGCGAGTCCCGCTACTACCTCTCGGGCCAGGATCAGGTCGTTCGACTGTTCGCGGGCGACCGGATCTACAACATCATGGAGCGCTTCAAGCTCCCGGACGACCAGCCCATGGAGGCCTCGATCCTCTCGAAGCAGATCGAGAGCGCGCAGAAGAAGGTCGAGGAGCAGAACTTCGTCATGCGGAAGAACGTCCTCAAGTACGACGACGTTCTCAACGTCCAGCGCCAGGTCATCTACGAGCAGCGGCGCAGGGTCCTCGAGGGCGACGACCTCTCCGAGGACGTCGGCGACTGGCTCGAGGAGATCATCGAGACCATCGTCGCGGAGCACACGATGTCGGAGTTCCAGGAGGAGTGGGATCTCCCCGAGCTCATCACGGCGATGGACGCGCTCTACCGGACGGGCGTCGTCCTCGAGGAGATCCAGGGCAAGGATCGCGAGGGGATCGTCGCGGAGTTCCTCGAGGACGCGAAGGACGAGTACGACGAGCGCGTGAAGGAGTGGGGCGACGAGGTCGCGCGTCAGGTCGAGCGCTACGTGATCCTCCAGGTCGTCGACCAGCGGTGGCGCGAGCACCTCGAGAACATGGACTACCTCCGCGAGGGAGTGCACCTCAGGGCCATGGCCCAGAAGGACCCGCTCGTGGAGTACCGCCACGAGGGTCACATCATGTTCGAGGAGCTCGGGCGTGTGATCCGCGCCGAGGTCGTCTCGCTGCTCTTCCACGCCGAGGTGCAGGCCGGCGACACCGAGGCGCTCCAGGAGATGCAGGGCTTCGAGGAGGACGGCGACTACGCCTACGAGCACGAGTCGCTCGCCGGCTCCGATGCAATCGCCGCGGCGGGCGCGGGCGCGGCGGTCGGCGCTTCGGCGACGGCGGTCGCGGCAGGCTCGATCGGCGGCGGAGGCGGAGCGGTGGCGACCAAGCAGCGCGTCAGCTCGGAGTTCGACAAGGTCGGACGCAACGACCCGTGCCCGTGCGGCTCGGGCAAGAAGTACAAGAAATGCCACGGAGCCTGACCCGGCTGCGCCGGGTCATTCGCTGAAAGTCTCACGACTTTCAGCGACCTTCCGGAAGCCGTGCGGCGCTTCGCGCCGAGCGGCGCGGCTGCTCGGCCTCACGCGGCGGTGATTCTTCGGAGATCCTGGAGCGGAACGGGCGGAGCCCGTTCCGCGGCGGCGCGGGCGCGAGGGACTGTCCCTCGGACCTGGCGGGTACGGCCGGGGCTTGTGCGCCGAGGGTGTGTCAATTTGTCCACGGTCCCGCGGTCCGCGCCGCTCGCCTGCTCAACTGGGTGCTCGCCGCGGCCGTGGCCTCGAGGTCAGCAGCCGACTGAGCTGCGCCGGCCGTCGCTCGGCCCTGGTCCCGAAACCGCACCGGCGAGCCTGGCCGCCGCCTGGCGCTACCATCACGCCGCGATGGCAGAGACGACACAGACCGTCGAGGAGCGCCTCCAGGGGATCGGGACCCAGCTCGCCTGGGTCCGTGAGTACCTTTGACCCCTCTGAGCTCAAGTCCCGCAGTGCAGAGCTCGAGCAGACGATGGGCGCGCCCGGCTTCTGGGACGACCAGCGCCGCGCCGCCGACGTCTCCGCCGAGCACGCACGCCTGACGAGACGCCTCGAGCGCTACGAGCGGCTCGTCCGCGACTACGAGGACGCCCGGGAGCTGCTCTCCCTCGACGGCGACCTCGCCGACGAGCTCGACGAGCACCTGCGCCCGATCGAGCAGGAGCTCGACCACCTCCGTGAGGACGCCCTCTTCTCCGGCGAGTACGACGTCGGCGACGCGCTCGTCACGATCCACGCCGGCGAGGGCGGCACCGACGCCCAGGACTGGACCGAGATGCTCGTCCGCATGTACCTGCGCTGGGCCGAGCGCCGAGGGTTCAAGGCCGAGACGATCGAGGCGAGCCCAGGGGAGGAGGCCGGCCTCAAGTCCGCCGCGATCACGGTCGCGGGCGAGAACGCGTACGGCACGCTGAAGGCCGAGCGCGGCGTCCACCGCCTCGTCCGCCTCTCCCCGTTCGACTCCGCACACCGGCGCCAGACCTCGTTCGCGCAGGTGATCGTGGCGCCGCTCGTGGCCGACGAGGCCGCCGTCGAGGTCGACGAGGGGGATCTCCGCATCGACACGTACCGCGCGAGCGGAGCCGGCGGCCAGCACGTGAACAAGACCGACTCGGCGGTCCGGATCACCCACATTCCCACCGGGATCGTCGTCCAGTGCCAGAACGAGCGCTCGCAGTCCTCCAACAAGCAGACGGCGCTGAGGCTGCTGCGGTCCCGCCTCGCCGAGGTCGCCGAAGAGGAGCGGGAGGCCGAGCTCGCGCGCGAGCGCGGGAAGGCGCAGAACACCGGGTTCGGCAGCCAGATCCGCAGCTACGTCCTCCATCCGTACCAGATGGTCAAGGACCACCGGACCGAGCACGAGACGGGCAACACGGACGGCGTTCTCGACGGCGACCTCGACCCGTTCATCCAGGCATACCTCCTGGAAAAGGCGGCCGGAAAGGTCGTCTAGCAGGGCCTTTCGCTAAGCTGGTGCGTCGTTCCAGGCCAAGCGACGCCGCCGTGAGCGCGCGCACTGCGATGACCGCTGTAGAGGAAGACATCTTCGTGACAGAAACGCCAACTGCCCTGGCAGAGCCGGGCGAAGAGGAGACGACGGCCGCCGCGCCGGGCGCGGGGGCGATGATCGTCTTCGAGAACGTCTCGAAGACCTACGACCCGCACGTCGTCGCCCTCGAGGCGGCGTCGTTCGTGATCGACAAGGGTGAGTTCGTCTTCCTCGTCGGCCCCTCCGGCTCGGGCAAGTCGACGATGATCCGCCTCCTGCTGAAGGAGCTCGAGCCGACGACCGGCCGGATCATCATCGGCGGGCGCGACCTCGGACGGCTCCCGCACCGGAAGGTGCCGCAGCTCCGCCGCAACATCGGCTGCGTCTTCCAGGACTTCAAGCTGCTCTCCGACCGGACGACCTCGGAGAACGTCGCCTATGCGCTGAAGGTGCAGGGCGAGAGCCGCAACGCGATCAGGCGCAAGGTGCCGGAGGTGCTCGGCCTGGTCGGCCTGACGCACAAGGGGAACTCGTATCCGGACGAGCTCTCGGGCGGCGAGCAGCAGCGCGTCTCCGTTGCGCGCGCGTTCGTCAACCACCCGCCGCTGCTGGTCTGCGACGAGCCGACCGGGAACCTCGATCCGGACACGTCCGTCGGGATCATGCAGCTGCTCTACCGGATCAACCGGTCGGGCACGACGATCCTGATGGCGACCCACGACCGCGAGATGGTCGACAAGATGCGCCGCCGAGTGATCGCGCTCGAGGACGGCCGCATCGCGCGCGACGAGCGGCGTGGAGGGTACGCGTCCGAATGAGGCTCAAGATGATGCTGAGCGAGGCGGTGCGCTCGATCGGGGCGAACCTCTCGACGACCGTCGCCGCGACGATGACGGTGCTGATCGGGATGTTCCTGCTCGGCCTCGTGATCGCGTTCGCGACCTATGCGCGCTCGTGGAGCGACGACGTCAAGGCCGGCCTCGTGGTCAAGGTCTTCCACGACCGGGACGCCACGCCGCAGCAGGTGAACGCGGTGCGGGTAGCGCTGGAGAGAAATCCCCGCGTCGACAAGGAGCGGATCGAGTTCATCTCGGCGGAGGAGGGCCTCCGCGAGATGCGCCGCCAGCGCCCGGACATCTTCAGCAACGACCTTCCGTACAACCCGCTCGGCCCGGCCTGGACGGTGTACCCGACGCAGGCCGAGCACGTCGAGGAGATCGCGGCCTCCGTCGGAACCGGGACGAAAGCGAGCCCCTACCCGGACGGGGTCCACAACGTGACGTACGGCAAGGAGAAGGCGAAGCGGATCCTGAGGGTCGCGAACATCATCAACGCGATCTTCGGGATCGCCGTCCTTGTGCTCCTCTCCGCCGCGGCGATCCTGATCGCGAACACGATCCGCCTGTCGATCTTCGCGCGGCGCCGTGAGATCGAGGTGATGAAGCTCGTCGGGGCCACGAACTGGTTCGTTCGAGGCCCGTTCATGCTCGAGGGACTGATCTGCGGCCTCGTCGGGTCGCTGCTCGCGGTGATCCTGCTCTTCGTGAGCAAGGAGGCGGCTCTGCCGTCGCTGCTTCCGCGGCTGACCAGCGACCCTGACGTCCAGGCGCTCGGCTTCTGGCTGAACGCGATGATCCTCCTCGGGCTCGGCCTCCTGCTCGGCGCCGCCGGCTCGGGGCTCACGCTCCGCCGCTTCCTCCGCGTCTGACCGACCGCCTGGTCGTCGAGATCGCTCGGCGCGGGCGCTTCCTCGTCGGCGAGCCGTACTTCACGCCCGGCGTGCCGCTCACGCTGGACAAGCGCGGGCTCGGCGACATCGGCCCGGGCGACCTCGCCGTCGTGACCACGGGGCGTGGGCGGGCGCGGCTCGAGAAAGCGCTCGGCCCGGCCGACCGGCTCCCGAACGTCCTCGAGGCGCTGCTGGAGCAGGAGGGGGCACGGACGGAGTTCGAGCCGCACGATCCGCCGCCGGCGAGCCTCGACGGCCGGGTCGATCTCCGCGAGCAGGTCTGTTTCACGATCGACCCCGACACGGCGCAGGACTTCGACGACGCGATCGCGGTGCGGCCGGAAGGCGATGGCTATCGCGCCTGGGTGCACATCGCCGACGTCTCGCACTTCGTCCCGGCCGGCTCGCCGCTCGACCGCGGTGCAGCCGAACGAGCCTTCTCGCTCTACGTGCCCGGCCGCGTGGCGCCGATGCTGCCGCCGGAGCTCTCCAACGACCTGTGCAGCCTCCGCCCGCACGAGGATCGACTCTGCGTCACCGTCGAGGTGCCGTTCGACGCGAACCTCGAGCTCGGGGAGCCCGCGTTCTATCGCTCCGTGATCCGCAGCCGGGCGCGGCTCACGTACGGGCAGGCTCAGCGGATCCTCCGCGGGGAGGAGGCCGCGGAGACCGAGATCGAGGAGGGGCTCCGGCTGGCCGAGACCGTCGCGCTCGAGCTGCGTCGCCGGCGCTTCGCCCGCGGCGCCCTTCGCGTGACGACCCGCGAGGTGACCTTCGCCTTCGACGCGGACGGCGGCGTCGAGCGCGCCTGGCTCGAGTCCGAGCCGCACGCGCACATGCTCGTCGAGGAGCTGATGATCCTTGCCAACGAAGCCGTCGGCGGGCTGCTGGCCGGCCGGCGGCGCGAGGCGCTCTACCGCGTGCACGAGCGACCCGACCCGCAGGCCGTCCTCCACCTGCTCGCGAAGCTCGCCGCGCTCGAGGTGCCGACCCCGCCGGCGCCGGAGCGTGAGCGTCTGACCCCAGGAGTCGCCGCGAAGCTCGCCGCAGACACCAGCGAGCGCGTCTCCGACTACGTCGAGCGGTCCGGCCGCGGGGTCGAGGCGTTTCCGGCGCTCGTCCTGCGCGCGCTCAAGCAGGCGCGGTACGACGGGCGCAACCTCGGGCACTCGGGCCTCGCGAGCCCGGCCTACGCACACTTCACCTCGCCGATCCGCCGCTATCCCGACCTCGTCGTCCACCGCGCGCTCCTCCGGGAGCTCGGCGCGGCCGACGAGGCACTCCCGGAGGATCTGGCCGACGCCGCCGAGCACGCGTCCGTCCAGGAGCGCCGGTACGCGGACATCGAGTACCGCGCCGACGACATCTGCCTCGCCTGGCTGCTCGAGTCTCTCCTTTTCGACCGCGGCTGGGACGCGACGTTCGAGGGCGAGATCAACGGCGTGATCGGCTCAGGGCTCTTCGTCCGCTTCGCCGAAGTCTTCGAGGGCTACGTTCCCGTTCGGCGCCTGGCCGGCGACTATTTCGAGGTGAACGAGCTCGGCACCGCGCTCGTCGGGCGGCGCACGAAGCGAACGTTCAGGCTCGGCGACCCGGTCGAGGTCGCGGTGACCGACATCGATCGCCCGGAGGGCAAGGTCGGGCTCAGACCAGCGGGATCTGCTGCGTGAGGCAGTGGACGCCGCCGCCTCCCTCGGCGAGCGGCAGGCCCGGGACGCCGATCACCTCTCGATCCGGGAAGTGCTCGTGGATGACCGATAGCGCACGACGGTCGTCGGAGGTCCCCGCGGTCGGAACGAGCACGCAGCCGTTCCCGACGTAGAAGTTCAGGTACCGGATCGGGCTCGTCGGGAGCTCGAACGGCACCACGTCGAGGCCGGCCGCCTCGAGCAGCGAACGGTGCTCGGGCAGCTGCGAGAGGACGCGGCCGGGAGCGACGAACGCCACGACGTTGTCGGCATGGCCGCCCGTCTTGTCGTCCGGCAGGCCGCGAGGCAGCCAGACCGTCCTGGTCACGCCCAGGTAGCGGCGGAAGGCGTCCTCGAATTCCTCGCGGGTCGCGTCCGGGTTCCGGTTCTCCTTCAGAACGGAGCTCTCGACGACGATCAGCGTCCCGGCACCGTCCACGGCGATCGAGCCGCCCTCGAGGACGAGCGGCACCTGGATCCGCTCCATCCCGATCCGGCGGCAGAGACGGGCGCCGATCGAATGGCGGTAGGGAGGAAGCTTGTCGCCCCAGGAGTTGAAGCGGAAGTCCACCGCCACGATGTCGCTCGCGTCCCGTACGACGAAGATCGGGCCGGAGTCGCGCATCCAGGCCGTGCCGGTCGCGACCTCGAGCACCTCGACCCCTGCCGCGCCTCCGACAGCAGCCTCGGCCTGGCGGCCGAACCCCGGGAAGGCGAGGAGCAGCACGGCCTCGTACTCGGCCAGCGCTCGCACGGTCTCGGCGTGGGCGTCGCACGTCTCGACGGTCTCACGCCGGCGAACCCGCTCCCAAGAGGGCCAGGCCAAGACGCACGAATCGTGTTGTGCCCACTCTGCGGGCATGAGAAAGTTCACGGAGTCACCGTAACTTCGACCGGAAAGGGGTCATATGTCCGAGCAAGAGCGCAACGACGGGCAGGCCGAGGAGCAGCTGCAGGATCTCGACGTCGAGGAGGAGCAGCAGGACGACGTCATGGGCGGCAAGAAGAGAGGCCGCGGGATCGATCAGCGCCAGGAGAACTAGCCACAATGGGGGCCGATGGCCCCCGGCGAGAAGCTGATCGCAGAGAACCGTAAGGCGCGACACGAGTATCACCTGCTCGAGCGCCACGAGGCAGGCCTGGTCCTGACGGGCTCCGAAGTGAAGTCCCTCCGTCAGGGCCAGGCGCACCTCCAGCGTTCGTACGGGGACATCCGTGACGGCGAGCTCTGGCTCGTCGGCTCGCACATTGCTCCGTACGAGCAGGCGGGAGACCGCAACCACGAGCCCGACCGGGACCGGAAGCTCCTCCTGCACCGCCGGGAAATCGCCTCGCTGATCGGCAAGGTGCAGGAGCGCGGCTTCACGCTCGTCCCCACCCGGCTCTACTTCAAGGACGGGCGCGCGAAGGTCGAGATCGCGCTTGCGAAGGGCAAGGACGTGCGGGACAAACGGCGCGACATCTCTCGCCGGGATGCCGACCGCCAGATGCAGCGGGCGCTGAAGGAGCGGTCCCGCTAGACGCCCGCTTCGCGCGGGCCCTCCCGCTATTCGTCACGCTCTGCCGGTGAGCAGACTGGGCGTGCTCGAAGAGCGGCAGTTCCGCCTCTACTTCGTCGGACAGGCGACGTCCTGGCTCGGCGACGGCCTGCTGCCCGTCGCGATCGCGTTCGCCGTCCTCGAACTGACCGGGTCGGCGACGGACCTCGGCCTCGTCCTCGCGGTGCGGATGGTGCCGATCATCGTCCTCCTGCTCGTCGGCGGCGTGTGGGCCGACCGCCTGCCGCGACAGCTCGTGATGATCGCCTCCGACGTCGTTCGCGGCGGCACGCAGGCGATCCTCGCCGTCCTGCTCCTCACCGGCAGTGCCGAGCTTTGGCACCTGCTCGTCCTTCAGGCCGTCTACGGAGCGGGCGAGGCGTTCTGGCGGCCGGCATCCACGGCGCTGCTGCCAAGCATCGTGAGCAAGGGGCAGCTCCAGCAGGCCAATGCGCTGATGGCGGTCGCCGTGAACGGCTCGTACACGATCGGCCCGGCGGTCGCGGGCATTCTGGTCTCGACGGTCGGTTCCGGCGCCGCGATCGCGATCGACGCCGCGACGTTCGGTGTGAGCACGGTGGCCCTGCTCCTCCTGCGCGTTCCGGCGCTGCAGCGGCCGGCCGAGCCGACGACCTTCCTGGACGATCTCCGCGAGGGCTGGCGCGAGTTCGTCTCCCGAACGTGGCTCTGGGTGATCGTCGTGCACGCGGCGCTCTTCCACCTCGTGGTGATCGCGCCGCTGATGGTCCTCGGCCCCGTCGTGGCCGACCGCGAGCTCGGAGGCGCGGCGGACTGGGGGTTCATCGCCGCCTCGATGGGCGTCGGCGTGATCGTCGGGAGTGCCTCGGCGTCCCGCCTGAGCCCGGCGCGGCCGCTGTTCGTCGCGGTGCTCTTCTTCTCGATCGGCAGCGCGCTCCTCGCCGCGGTGCTCGGCCTACCCGCCTCGACGCTCGTGATCGCCGTCGCAGGGTTCGTCTGCGGGACGACCGAGGGGTTCAGCGAGGTTGCCTGGATCACGGCGCTCCAGCAGCGCGTCACAGGGACGGTGCTCGCCCGGGTGAGCGCCTACGACACGGTCGGCTCGTTCGTCTTCTTCCCGATCGGCTTCGCGCTGGCCGGCCCGGCGTCCGACGTCTTCGGGATCCAGGCGGTGCTCTTCTTCGCGGCCGGCTTCGCGGTCGCCCTGGGGCTCGTTGTCGCATCGCTGCCGAGCGTTCGCGGCGTCGAGCGGTTCGAGGAGCCGGGGTATCGCGTGGCCTGACCATTCGCCTCTAGGTCACGACCGCACAGATCGCGTGGACGGTCATGGAGGCCGTCGTCCCTCCCGTGAAGTTTGCGGTGGTCACCGCAGTGGCCTGCCACCCGGTCGCGGTCGGAATCGACGAGCGGAAGGTGATTCTCGTCGCGTTGGCGCCGGAGGTCGGCGTGATCGACGCACCGCCGCCGAGCGGCACCTTGCCTGCCGGGCAGTTCACACTCGCGGCGACGCTCGTTCCGTTCGCGGGGTTTGCGGCAGTCGTCGTGGTGGCCTGGACGACCTGGCGGCCCGAGATTCCCGGCGCACCGGTCGGCCCTTGTGGCCCGGTCGCGCCTTGCGGGCCTTGTGGACCCGGGTCGCCTTGGGGGCCGGGGTCGCCTTGCGGGCCCTGTGGTCCGGTGGCGCCTTGCGGGCCTTGGGCACCCGGGTCGCCTTGGGGGCCGGGGTCGCCCTGTGGTCCGGTGGCGCCTGGCGGGCCTTGGGAGCCGGTTTCGCCTTGCGGGCCTTGTGGCCCGGTGGCGCCTGGCGGACCTTGCAGTCCGGCCTCGCCCTGCGGCCCCGTGTCGCCCTGCGGTCCTTCCGGTCCCGTTTCGCCCGGAGGCCCTTCCGGCCCTTCCGGCCCTTCGGGCCCTTCCGGCCCTTCGGGTCCTTCGGGACCCTCGGCGCCCTCGGGGCCTGGCGGTCCGATGGGGCCCCGAAGCCCCTGATCGCCCATCGGGCCGGTTTCACCGACGGGGCCCTGGGGACCGGGCGGGCCCGCGCCGCCCTGCGGCCCTCGCTGGCCGTTCGAGTTGTTCCACGAGATGGGTCGCTCGCCGCGCGCGCAGCGAGCTCCGCGGCGAATCTTGATGTCCCAGCGCGTCAGCGCCGGGCCGCCCGTCTCGATGCAGGCATGGATCACGGTCTCGGACTGGTCTTGTGCGGCCACGCTGGCGCCGGTCACGGTCAAGAGGAAGACCGCCGTTCCTGCCGCAGCGAGCAAGCGGAACATCGCTGTTCCCCCTTTCGGAGCGCTCGCTTCCCGACTGTCGTCGGCTGATCGGCCTGACCGTAGCCCCCTGCGGGGCCGATCTCAAATGCCGGGCTACAATGTGGCTCGACATACGGGGGCGACCAGGTTTCGACGTGGTCGGTTCTCCGGCAGAGTTGCAAGCCGAGGTCCCCGGTCGGCCTCGTAAAACAACCGGGAACAACACGCAAGTGCGGATAACAATCGCGCACTCGCTCTCGCTGCCTAACCCGTAGCGAAGCGCGTCGCTCCGAGCTCGGCCCGTGGCTCGGTCAAGCGGCGTCAGAAAACGGGCTCGGCGCCGAGGGAACGTCATCGCCTGAGGCGCGACACCAAAGGATGACTAGCCTGGCGGTTGGTCGGCTGTCCACCGGCCGGCGGGCGAATCTGAAGGGCAGCCTAAGCTTGTAGACGCTCTGCTCGGGGCGGCCTCGGACGGGGGTTCGATTCCCCCCGCCTCCACTCCGATCGAGGTTCGGCTCCGCTTTGCGCGGGGCCATGACGACTTCGATCAGGTCGTCTGTTCGCTCAGTGGGGTTCGCCGACGCCGGCAGAGGTTGTCACGAAGTCGGCGCAATGTTCCCTTGACACGTTTCGGGGTCCGACACCGGGCCTCGACAGCCCGGCCGTGGCCGATCCGGGCAGGTCCTCAACGACCCGGGCATGCCGCAATTGACCCATTCGGGCTAGTGAACTCCCTCCCGCGAGTGTCAATGCTTGAGGCAATTGACCTGGGAGGCGGTGACCGCTCCAAGGGATGCAGAGATCCAACCTAACCACCCGAGAGCACGAGATCCTCAGCTGGGTTAGCCGTGGAAAGACGAATTCCGAAGTCGCGGCGATCCTCTGGATCTCCGCCAACACGGTCCGCAAGCACCTGGAGAACATCTACGCAAAGCTAGGCGTGTCGAACCGCGCTGGTGCAGTGGGTGTTCTTCTTGGGGAGTTCTCCCGGGACCCAGCCAAGCCGGGCCTCGTCAGCGTCCCCGGTAGCTCACCCGGTCCTCCGGAGTGGTCGAGCTCCGGTATAGGTGGGCGGGTCGGCGGGTGAGCCGTCCGTCGTTCTGTGTTCACCGCTTCGTGTCGGAGTCGAGCGGCCACGGGAGGCGCACCGGCAGGTAGTCGCCCGGCCAGTCGGCGTACGCCTCGTCCGGTTCGTCGGTCTCCTTCGCTGCGGACGCGCCGTACTTCGCCGCGACCTCGCTCACCGGGTAGTGCAGAGTCTCGACTTCGGGCCGCGCTCCGACCATGAGAATCGCGCACGGCCCGTCGCCTGCGCCGACGATCACGTGGCGGGTGTCGGCCGGGCAGTGGAAGTAGTCCCACTGCCGCAGCGGTCTTTCCTCCTCCTCGACGATCAGCGTGCACTCGCCCGAGAGCACGAGGAACCCTTCCTGCGCGTTCTCCGAGTGGTAGAGCGCGCTCGGGTCGCCGGGCCAGACGACGCGGACGTGCGCGCCGAAGTCGCCGAACGGTGCCTCCCGCGGCTCGAGCGGGTACGACGCGCCGCCCTTCTCCTCGTTGCGCACCGCGAGCGCGTCAGCGAGGTTGAGGACGAACCAGCCCTCCGACGTGATGTAGCGGCCGTACGGCGTTTCTTCCGAGCTTGCTTCCTTCACAGGCATTCGTCCTCCTTAGGCAAGCGGTCGACGTCCTCGGGCGATCTCATATCACCCGTGAGGCCGACAGACCTCGCACCAGCCGCGGCGACCTCGGCCGCTGCGTCGTCTGCGCGGTCCCGATCCACATCGGCCACGGCAACCGCGCTTCCCGCCGCCGCAAGCCCGCGTGTGATCGCGAGCCCGATCCCGTCGCCTCCGCCGCCGATGACCAACGCGTTCTTTCCGGACAGCGGCTTCGGGGCTTCGTCCATGAGGAACGCATCTTGCCGGTCGTCGAGCACTCCTCCGCATGAGTGTCGTGTGAGGCCCGCGTGAGGCGTCGGCTGCACACTCGACGCTCTGATCGGAACCTCCAAAAAGCCTCGAAATTGGCGGAAACGGTGGTAGCTTGTGAGCAACGGAACACAGGAGTCGACGGTGTGCGAGAGGCCCAGATCATCTGCGGGCCCGCTCGCGGCTCTCGCAGCCGCGCTCCTGATTGCGGCGTGCGCGCTCCTCACGTTCGGCTCCAGCCCAGCCGCTGCGGCGAAGCCGTGCTGGGAGGTCGTGCTGGACGACTGGGCGGACAGCTCGAGCATCGAGCGTCCCTACTCGGTCGCATGTCTCCGTGAAGCGCTCGACCGCGCGCCGGAGGACATCCGGGCGTACAGCGACATCGAGGACCAGATCCGGCAGGCGTTGCGAGACACGGCCCTTCGGCGGCCACAGAGCAGCAGCGGCTCCGGGGGGCCGATCGGCCAGGCGCTCGGCATGGACACGACGGATGCCCGCTCGATCCCAATCCCGCTGATCGTCCTCGCCGTGTGCGCCTCCGCGCTGCTCGTGGCCGGTGGAGCCGGATTGGCAGCCCGCAAGCTCCGCAAGCGCTAGGGGTCAGCGCGACAGCTGGCCCAGCGCCGCGAGGAGCTCCTGGTGGCGGCGCTCTTCGTCGGGCATGCCATCCTCGACCGGCTCACGCGTCATGCGCTTCAGCATCGCCGTGACCGGCTTGACGATGAAGAAGAACACGGCGGCCGCGATCGCCACGAACTGGATCGCGTCCGTGATGAACGCGCCGTAACGGAAGACCGCGTCGTTGATCGTGAACGTGAGGGCGCTGAAGTCGGGCTTGCCGATGATCATCGCGATCACTGGCATGACGAGGTTGTTCACGAGCGAGTTGATCACCGCCGCGAACGCAACGCCCATCACGAAGGCCACTGCGAGCTCGATGATGTTCCCTCGGAACAGGAAGTCCTTGAACTCCTGGAGCATCTCGTCTCCTCCTCTTCGGCTGCTGCGGCACACGCCCGGCGACCGGAGTAGATTCACCGCCGTGATTCGCTTGATCTTCCGCACGATCGTCGCGCTCGCGGCGAACGCTGTCGGGTTGATCGTCGCCGCTGCCGTGCTGGACGACATGGAGCTCGACGTGGCGGGGTTCGTCGTCGCGGTCGTGATCTTCACGGCCGTGTTCGCGCTGCTCCAGCCATTCCTCTTCCTCCAGCTGCGGGCAGCGGGCCCGGGGATACTCGGCGGTGCGGCACTGCTCGCGACGCTCGCCTCGCTGATCATCACCGACCTCCTCTCGGACGGCTTCACGATCGACGGTGCCGTCACGTGGCTGCTCGCGGCGGTGATCGTCTGGGCGGCCGCGGTGATCGCGGCGTTCATCCTGCCGTTCCTCGGCTTGAAGAAGTTCCTCGAAGAGCGCCGCGACTAGGTACTAGTCCTCCGGGGGATGCGCCGGCAGGTGCCGTCCGTATCCTGAGCTTCACCATGTGCGCCAATTGCAACTTGACCACCCCTCGCGGTGCGCACGACATGTGCCACGCGTGCGCGGTCTCGGTCCGCGGCGAGGTTCGGCGGGGCCTCGAGGCGATCGAGGAGTACCTCGACGGGTGGTCGCTCCTCCGGCGCTGGGGCGCGGAAGAGGAGTGAGGACGGCCCCGGCGCGGAGCCGGAGCCGCCCTCGGAGAACGGCGCTAGCGCTTCGTCTTTCGCCCTGGCCTTCGCCCGCGGCTTTCGCCGCGCGACGAGCGTCTCGCGGACCTCCTTCAGCTCCTCGATCACCTCCGGCTTGACCGGACGGTCGTCCGGAATTCGGTCGTCCAGCGTGTCGATCACCGAGTCGATCGTCTTCGCCGCCTCGCTCTCGGCTCCGGCATCAGCCAGCCGGCGCGCGATCCGCGTCCCGACGGTTCGATAGCGGATGTGCCCGAGCGACTCGGCGGCCGCGTCCGCATCGTCGACGAGGGCAGGCTCGATCAGCTTCACGGCCTCGTCGGGCTTTGCCTTGGTGACCTCGAGGTCGAGCCCGTCGTCGGTGGCGACGATCTCCTTGTAGTCGACGGTCAGCGGGTTGCCGAGCGCCA
Organism: uncultured Actinomycetes bacterium; assembly: GCA_963782765.1. Taxonomy (GTDB): domain Bacteria; phylum Actinomycetota; class Thermoleophilia; order Gaiellales; family Gaiellaceae; genus JACDAN01. The sequence continues at coordinate 429,595 of CAWALC010000002.1, read as the reverse complement.
CCCTCGCGTGGAGGGCGATCCGTCGCTCGGGGAACCGCTCGACGACCTCGTGGAGCAGGTCGTTCGTCTCCTCGAAGTGGCGGCTGCCGCCGAAGACGAGGACCCGTGCCGTGTCCTGCGTGAACAGGTCGCCGGCCGAGTACTCCTCGTCGCGTGAGATCGGCGGGGCGATCCGCAGGACGAACGGGTCGGAGACGACGTCCTCTTCGCCGACACGTGCCGACGCCTGGATCAGGTACGTACCCGGGTCGGCCACGTCCCAGCCGTTGAGGCCGGCGGACGCCAGCACCGTCCCGTACATCGGCTCGCCGGGCATCAGCGCCTTCCGCTCCGGCGCGATGCACTTCTGCCGGAACGGGACGAGCTGCCTCGCGTCCTTGCCCTGCTTCTTGATGATCACCGTCAGGGAGTCGGCGTCGAGGACGTCGGATTCCACGAGCCGCGGCTGGTCGCCGATATTCGTCAGCTTCAGCTCGAGCCAGACGGGCTCCATGAACTCGTAGCGCGCCTGGTCGCGGTTGACGCGGAGCTCGAGCTTCATCGTCGGCTCCTCCGGGACGGCGGCCTCCTCGAAACCGTGGTGGTCGAACCAGGCCGCGTTCCCCATCTGCACGAACCGCTCGGGTGCATGCCGCAGGAAGAGGAGCTCGCGGTCGCTGAAGCGGTACTCGAACGTCGAGAAGAACGACGCCTGCCCGCCGGCGACGTAGTACGGGTAGTTCATGGGGCTGCGCGCCTCGGGCTCGTCGGCGCGTCGGGATCCAGGGAGTGCCGAGGGTCTTCTGCCACGAGTGGGCGAGGTTGAAGGCGTGGCCCATCTCGTGGATCGCCGTCCAGAAGCGCATCCGGTCGATCCAGGCGGCCGGGTTCGGGTCGTTCGCCGGCGCGTTCGCGATGAACGAGTCGACGAAGAGCGCCGTGCCCTGCCGGTGGTTCGGGCCGATGTCGTCGAACATGATCCCGCCGAGATTCGTGCCGGTCTCGTGCAGGGACGCGTAGAAGACCCACATCGCCCACTGCGCCTTGCTGGCGTTCCGCGACCAGTGAACCTGCATCGCGTCGTGCATCTCCATGTCCGACCAGGTCGTGCCCGGCGGGGCCGGGATCTGGCTGGACGGGTTCGTGGTCACCTGGCAGCCGGCCCGGCGGAACACGGTCGGGACGGACAGGTTCTCGCACGGGAGCGACGCCGGGCGGGTCGGATGGGCGCAGGTGTCGATCGCCGTGTCGGCGACCTCGCCCTGCTGGAAGTCGAACTCGAAGTTGACGGTGCGGAAGTACGACGACGAGAACCGGTAGGTAACGGTTCGGTTCGGGACGCCGCCGCCGCTGAAGACGATCTTCACCGAGCGGCTGCTCGGGAACTGGCTCCGCGTCGCCTTCACGTCGACCTTCGTGTAGGGGAACGACGCGGTGGCGCCGTCCTTGTACCAGATCGCCCCGGACCACCGGCTCGGCCCGATCTTGCGCAGCCTGGCGATCCAGTGGATGCGCTGGACGAGATAGCCGCTGATCGTGCCGCTGACCGCCAGCTGCGGGTAGCGGCCGTCGACGTCCAGCCGGATCTGCTCCTTCCGGACCGGGCGGATGCCGTTCGGCGCCGGCTCGAGCGCGACCGGCAGCTTCGAGCCGATCGGTCTGGCGTAGAGGCCGCTGGCGGGCGCGAGCCCGGCCGTCGAGAGGGCCTCCGTCACCGGGGCCGGTCTTGCCTCCTCGTCCGCGTCCTCGACGCTGAGGAGCGCTTGCTCCTCGTCGTACGGTTCCATGGGTTCCTCCTCTGGAATGAGTGCCGCAGCGGACGGGTGTGGGTTGGCCTTGGCTCCCTCCTCTCTACGCGTAGCCGAGCTGCTCCGGGTAGGCGGCGACGAGCTGCCCGTCCCTGAGCGAGATCGCGACGTTCGGCTGGCTGCGTGGGTCGAGCTGGAAGGTCTCGCGCGCCTCCTGGGTCGGGACGTCGACCTCCAGCGTGAACGGGCCGTCAGGCACCTCGAGCTGTGTGTCGGCGGCGTGGCTGATCTGCGTCCTGGTCGTCACGTCCTCGCCGCGGTAGGCCTCGGCGCCGTCGACGCGGATCAGCACGTCGTCGCCTTCGAACCCATCCTGGAGTGCGACGTTGATCAGCATGCAGCAGCCTTCCACCGTACGACGGACCGGAGGGCGATACAAGAGAGCTACCGGGTGGCGGCGAGCTGGCCGCACGCGGCGGCGATGTCGCGGCCGCGGGTGAGGCGAACCGTGGACGGGATCCGCGCCCTGTCCAGCACCCGCTTGAACGCGGCGATCGCCTCCCGAGAGGAGCCGTCGTACATCCCCGTCGGGTTGTACGGGATCAGGTTCACCTTGAAGACCTTCGGGTCGAGCAGCTCGGCGAGCGCCGCGGCTCGCTCGGGCGAGTCGTTCACGCCGGCGAGCAGGACGTACTCGACGAAGACCTTGCGGTGCCGCAGCTCGAAGTAGCGCCGGCACTCGGCGAGCACGGACGGGAGCGGGTAGCGGTCGTTGACCGGCATCAGCTCCGACCGGAGCCGCGGATCGGCGGCGTGGATCGAGAGCGCCAGGCGGATCGGCTCCTCGACCTCGTCGACGAAGCGCGTGAGCCCGGGCATCCAGCCGACGGTCGAGATCGTCGTCCGCCGGTGGGTGATCCCGATCTCCGGCAGGCGGCGTGCGGCCGCGAGCACTTCGTCGTAGTTCAGGAACGGCTCGCCCATACCCATGAACACGAGGTGGTTCACGGGCTCGATCCGCCGGAAGTGGAGCACCTGGTCGAGCATCTCCGACGCCCTCAGGTTCCGGCCGAAGCGCATCTGGCCGGTCGCGCAGAACGTGCACGTGAGCGGGCAGCCCGACTGGGAGGAGACGCAGACGGATCTCCGCCCGTCGCGGTAGCGCATCAGGACGGCCTCGACCGGATGGCCGTCGGCGGTGCGGAACAGCGCCTTGACGGTTCCGTCCGCCGCCGTCGCCTCGTCCTCGACGGCGAGAGATGAGAACGGCACGGTCTCGGCGAGGCGAGCGCGCAGCGTCAGGGAGAGGTTCGTCATCTCGTCGTAGCCGCCCGCGCCGCGCGCGGCCCACTCCCAGACCTGCCTGGCGCGGAAGGGCGGCTCGCCGGCGTCGGCGAGCGTGCGTTCGAGCAGCGCGAGGTCCACGCCGCCACGGTAGCGCCGGGCTAGAGCTCCTTGGGACGGAGTGGCAGGCGGAAGCGGAGCGTCGGGCCGAGCGGGTTCGACCCCAACCGCCAGGTGACGCGGTAGACGCCCGGGCCGGAGTGGGGGAACTGACCGCCGAACTTGACCGTCGATGCCCACATTCGCCCCGGGCGCATGGAGTACGGGCGGCAGCGGGCAGCCCCGGACGGCGGCCGGACGCAGAGGCGGTAGCGAAGGAAGTAGCGGGCGGCGGTGGTCAGCTCGAAGTAGACGGCACCGCTCCTCGAGACGACGCCGTAGCAGACGTCGCCGCTGGCGCTGCAGTGGCTCGCGATCACCTTCCGCGGCGCGGGCGCGGCCGATGCCGACGCGGCCACGGCGGTCGCTGCGAGGACTGCTGCGAGGATGGCGGCGCGCATTCGCAATTTCTTCGTTTCGCGGTATACCGTTCCTGCGTGAGACTCGTCCGCCTCCTTGCCTGCACGCTCGCCGCGCTCGCATTCGCGGCGCCCGCGGCGGAGGCGGCAGTCTCGTCCGGCGCCTACGGCAACACCGCTCGCTTCGACCGCCTGACCGGGGGGAAGACCGAGTCCGGCCTCGTCTTCCTCGGCTGGGACCAGGGCCGGACGTGGGGCTCGAAGTACGAGTTCTTCCTGAGCCGACTCGGCGAGCGCCCGCACATCGCGCTGCACCCGGAGGGGCGAGGGCGGATCATGACGCCCAGTGCGATCGCGCTCGGGAAGGGCGACGCGCACCTGATCGGTCTGGCGCAGGCGATCGCCGACTCGGGCAAGCCGGCGATCATCCGGCCGCTCGGCGAGATGAACAACTCCAAGAACCCGTACTGCGCGTTCACGTCGAGCGGCGCGCGGCGCGGCGCGGCCTATTCGTCGCGCTGGTACCGGAAGGCGTTCCAGCGCATCTTCATCCTCATGCACGGCGGCACCGCCCGGGCGATGACCGCCCGGCTCCGCGCGCTGCGGATGCCCGGTGTGCGCACCGACATCCCGGCAGCCCGCGCGCCACAGATGACGGTCGTCTGGAACCCCCTCGCGGTCGGCGTCCCCAACGTGCCGGGCAACCACTACCGCGCCTACTACCCCGGCGGAAAGTATGTGGACGCCTACGGCAACAACTACTACAACACCGGCGGCGGGTACGCGTTCTTCAAGACCGAGGAGCTCTACCGGGCCTTCCCGCGCAAGCCCTTCATGTTCCCGGAGTGGGGCCTCTCCGTGGACGATCCCGGCTACGTGCGCGCGTTCGCGACCTTCGTCCGGCGCCACTCCCGTGTCCGCTTCATCAGCTTCTTCAACGGCCCGGCCGGAGGCGCCTACGACATCGGGACGAAACCGCGAAGCCGGGCGGCGTACAGGCGCTTCATCGTGCCGTTGACGCGCTGAGGGCTACCGCGTGACCTACGTCCCCGCAGACGACCGCTACGACCGGATGGAGTACCGGCGCAGCGGCCGCAGCGGCCTGCTCCTTCCCGCGGTCTCGCTCGGGCTCTGGCACAACTTCGGGAACGACGACCGGCCGATGGAAACCGGTCGCGCGATCATCCGCCGCGCCTTCGACCTCGGGATCACGCACTTCGACCTCGCCAACAACTACGGGCCGCCGTACGGCTCGGCAGAGGAGAACTTCGGCCGGATCCTGCGGGACGACCTGGCGCCGTACCGCGACGAGCTGATCATCTCCTCGAAGGCCGGCTACGACATGTGGCCGGGCCCCTACGGAGAGTGGGGGTCGCGCAAGTACCTGCTCGCGAGCCTCGACCAGAGCCTGGGCCGCATGGGCATCGACTACGTCGACATCTTCTACTCGCATCGCTTCGACCCCGACACGCCGCTCGAGGAGACGATGGGTGCGCTGGACGCGGCGGTCCGGCAGGGGAAGGCGCTCTACGTCGGGGTCTCCTCGTACTCGGCGGTGAAGACGGCCGAGGCGGCCGCGATCCTGCGTGCGCTCGGCACGCCGTTCGTCATCCACCAGCCGTCGTACTCGCTGCTGAATCGCTGGATCGAGGAGCAGCTTCTCGCCACCCTGGAGGAGCTCGGCATCGGCTGCATCGTGTTCTCGCCTCTCGCCCAGGGCCTCCTGACGAACAGGTACCTCGAAGGCATTCCTGAGGGGTCGAGGGCGGCGACGCAAGGCAGTGCCCTCTCGCCCGAGCAGCTCACCGACGAGACCATGGAGAAGGTGCGCGCCCTGAACGAGATCGCCGAGCGGCGGGGTCAGTCCCTCGCGCAGATGGCGATTGCCTGGACGCTCCGCAACCCGCGCGTGACGTCCTCGCTGATCGGCGCGAGCAGCGTCTCGCAGCTGGAGGACAGCCTGGCGGCCCTCGACCGGCTCGACTTCACGGAGGACGAGCTGGCGGAGATCGACCGGTTCGCAAAGGACAGCGGCATCAACCTCTGGGCCGAGTCGAGCCGCGAGTAGGCAGGCCGTGGCGCTGCTCGCGACTCCACCGCCCGCACCAGTCGTCGTCTCACCCGCGGCCTACGAGGTCTCCTTCGGCCGGGTCATCGGACGCGTCGGCGCCGGGACCACCAAGGTGATCGTCAGCATCGACGGCCGCGTCGTGGGCAGCAAGGACGTCGGACGGAAGCGGTTCGACTTCGCGGTTCCGCTCCCGGCGCGCGATGTCCGGCTCACGATCAGTGCGGTCGACGGGCAAGGGCGTGGCGCCTCGACGACGGTCGGGCCCGTGTTCTCGCTGCCCGCCGCGGCCGAGCCCCGCGGGCCTCCGAGGAGGAACGTCGAGGATCCCCGTCTTGCCCGCGCGATCGCCTCGCTCGCGCGCGCCTTTCCGGGGGTCTGCGGCGTCTACGTCCAGGACCTGCGCACCGGCGCGGGAGCAGCCTGGAACGCCGGCGCGCGGTTCCCCGCCGCGTCGACCGTCAAGGTCGCGATCGCGATCGAGGTCCTCAGCAGGCTGGGCGCGAAGCCGCCACGCGGGAGCCGGCTCGACAGGCTGCTGCGCAAGGCGATCATCCCGTCCGACGACCGGGCGGCGAACGACCTGCTCACGTGGCTCGGCGGCTCCACGAGCGGCGGGGCCGCCTACGTGAACCAGCTCTTCCGCGCGCTCGACATGGACGACACGGACATGTACGGCGGCTACATCATCACGCAGGGCCGGATCCCGATCCGGACGGGAGCTCAGCCGAGCTTCGTCGGCAAGCGGACGACGGCGGCCGACCTCACGACGCTCATGCGCTCGCTGAACCTCGCGGCGGTCGGGCAGGGCACGCTGGCTCGGCGAGGCTTCCGGCCGTCGCAGGCCAGGTTCCTCCTCTACCTGCTCGCGCACTCCCAGGTGAGCCGGATCGACCGGTTCCTGCCGCCCGGCCCGACCGTGACGCTCCAGAAGGCGGGCTGGATCAGCACCGCGTTGCACGACACGGGTCTCGTCTACTGGTCGGGCGGCAGCTTCGTCGCGACCGTCCTGACCTGGAACGCCCGCGGCACGGGTGTCGCCTCGGATCTGCTCGCGGGCCGCATCGGGCGGGCGGCGTACCTCCGCTTCGGGCGTGGCTGAGTACGACGAGGTCCTCGGCCGGATCCGCGAGCTCTGTCTCGCGCTGCCGGAGGCCAGCGAGCGCCTGAGCCACGGCCATCCGACCTTCTTCGTCCGCGAGAAGCGCTCCTTCGCGATGGTGCTGAACGACCACCACGGCGATGGACGGTTTGCGCTCTGGTGCGCGGCCGAGGACGGCGTCCAGCAGATGCTCGTCGAGGCGGATCCCGAGCGGTTCTTCCGCCCGCCGTACGTCGGACATCGCGGCTGGCTCGGCGTCCGCCTCGACCGCGGGCTCCACTGGGACGAGCTGGCGGGGATCCTCGAGGACGCCTACGTGGAGGTTGCGCCTCCGAAGCTCGTGGACGAGGCGCGCCGCCGCGCGACCGCGCCGAAAGCGAGAAGCACACCCCCGCCGAGCAGCACGTAGACCCAGGGGCTCCAGCCGTCGTCCCGCTCGGCTCCGGTCGCGGCAGCCCAGGTCTTGGTGTCCACGAGCGCGACCGTCTCCTCGCCCGAGCGGACGCGCAGCTCGTCGCCGTCCGGGCTCACGACGAACCGCATTCCCCAGAGGTCCTTGTGCCCGTGGAGCCAGTCGAGGTCGATGCAGCGAGCGGAGCGGTTGGCGGTGTCGAGCGCATGGACGAACGGGTGCTCGGTGCCCTCGTACAGCGTGTAGGCCCAGCGGCCGTCCGGGCTCGTCGCGCGGGTCAGCGGGTTCCCGTTCATCGCCTCGCCCGGGTCGCGAGGGTCGACGATCGGCTTCGGATGGAGCCGGCCGCTCCGCGAGTCGAGCGCACGGACGCTGTACTGGAGCGGGTCGTCGGGCGACGTGTACTGGATCAGGTAGAGCCACCGCCCGTCGGGCGACATCGCGTCGAAGCTGAAGTCACCGCGGAGCGTCAGCCGCGAACGCTCCTGGAGATTCCCGGCGTCGAGGAGCGCGAAGGTTGTGTTCCTGCGGGGGAAGGTCGGGCGAGGGGCGAGCAAAACGAGGGTCGTCCCGTCTACCGAGAGCCCCGCCGAGGACCCGTCGTAGGCGACCGCCGGGATCGTGAGGCGGCCGGGGATCGTGCGGAAGCCGCGCACCTCTCCGGTTCCCCGCTCGACCCGTGCGACGACGGTGGACTTTCCGGACGGCAGCGCCACATACCGGTGCGCCACGCCGGGATTCGTCACGCCCGTAGGCCCGACGTCGACGTCGACGACGGGAAGTCCGTCTGCGCCGGCGGCCGGCGCGAACAGGGCGGCGGCGAGCATGGTCGGGATCAAGATCCGAGCTCTCACGGCGTTCCTCCTGGTCGATCTGCGTCGTGCCAGGAGTACGGCGCTGCCGCGGCGGGAGGTCCGTCAGTTCGGGGGGAACGCGACCCAGCCGACCCGGTCGAGCGTGCCGAGACGCCGCTCCTCGATGCCGTCCCACGAGATGGTGAACAGGCTGTCGCCGGCGACGAGCGAGCGGACGATGTAGCCGTACGGGCTCGGGTGCGAGATGCGGCGGATCTGATCGACGCCGGACCGGCGGCCGACGCGCAGGGCGGCGGCGCCGTTGAAGTCGTCGTCCTGCAGGGGCACCAGGACGAGGCGCGACCGGGGCCAGTAGAGGAACGCGTGGTGGTCGTACTCCGCGTTGGACCTTCGCCCGATGCGCAGGTTCGCGAGCCGTGCGGGCCGACGGAGGTTCTCCACGTCGAAGAGCGAGGCCTGGAGGCCGAGGGGTCGTCCCGACTCGTCGGCGTCCTGGCCGATGCCGAACACCAGGTCTTCGCCTACCGGATGGAGATAGGCCGAGTAGCCCGGGATCTTGAGCTCGCCGAGAACGCGCGGTCGCTCCGGGTCGGAGAGGTCGAGCGTGTACAGCGGGTCGATCTGGCGGAACGTCACGACGTAGCCGACGTCGCCCATGAAGCGAACCGCGTAGAGACGCTCGCCCTTGCCCATGTTCCCGACGCGGCCGACGTGCGTCAGCTTGCCCGCCTGCTCGCGCAGCGTCGTCACGACCGTCTCTGTCGACGCATCGGTCACGTCGAGCGGCGTGTCCGTGCTCGCGACGCGCAGGACTCCCTCCTGCTCGGAGAGCGACCACTGGTCGATCAGGAAGCCGAACACGTTTCCGCTCGCGCGGTACCGCGTCCGCTCCGGGCTCGCGATGCCGAACTTGTGGATGGTCGTCTCGCGTCTTGCGTCGCGCCGGAGGAGCGCCCCAATCCGGCGGCCGCGCGTCCCACCGCTCGGTCGCGACGTAGAGGCTGTCGTTCGAGGCGTAGAGGATCTGCCCGTCGGCGAGGACGCTCACCGTGTTCACCGGCTCCAGTCCCTTGTCGAGGTCGATTGTCAGGACGGTGAGCAGGCCGAGCCCGGAGAAGGTCCTGGGGCGCCAGACGTGCCGGCACTGGACGAGGTAGCGGCTCTTCTCGGCGCCTCGGGCCGTCCTCAGCTCGTAGCGCGGGAGCCAGTGGCGAAGCGGGGCGGCCGCGACGATCGCGCGGTTCTGCTCGACGGTCTGCCCGAAGGTGAGGCCGTTCGGAACCGCCGACGAGACGACGATCCGTGCGATCGGTCCGTGCAGCCGGCCGGAGACGTACTGCCCGTCGATCGCCAGGGTCCGCACGACGCGCGGCGCGCGCGGATCCCGGACGTCGACCTCGGTCAGGAGCGTCCTGGCGCTCTCGTAGGGCGGCAGCCGGCGTGGGCTCCCGGGCAGCGGCTGGTACGCGCTGTAGCGACGGCGTCCGAGGACGAGTAGGCGGTTTCCCCGCAGCAGGAGCTCGTGGACCTCGCTCTCGAGCTTCAGCGTCCCGACGACTGCGAGCGGGCCGTCGTCGACGTCGACGGCAAACAACGTTCGGCCGCGGACGTAGAAGACGTGGGAGCCGTTCGTCTTGACGATGTCGGGCTCGTCGATCCCCTCTTCCTGGACGTTCGTGGTCGAGTAGTCGATGCCGGCGCGCCGGCGGCTGCCCTCGAAGCTCGTGGCGCGCGGGAGCAGCTCGGGGAAGCGGGGGAGGCCGGAGGCTCGCATCAGCCGGCTGCTGTGGCGCTTCGCCTCGGCGACGAGCTCGTTGCAGGACGCGGAGCGCACGAGCCGGAAGCCCTGTTCCGGTCTCGGTTTCGCGTCGCGCGCGGCAGACGTGGCCCCGGCTCCGGCGAAGACCGCAAGAGCCGCCAGCGAAGCTGCCGCTACAGCCGCAGGGCGTCTCATCGTCTCGACTTTCCCGACGCGGCAGCCGGGGAAAAGTTGATTCAGATTTGGCGCAGGGGGAGGAAAACGCGAAAGGACGCGCCGCCGTCTGGCCGGTCCTCGACCCAGGCACGGCCGTCGTGGAGCGCTGCGAACCGCGCCACCAGTGCGAGCCCGATCCCCGTGCCGGAGCTTCCGGCCGTCGCGCCGCGGATGAACGCCTCGAAGATCGCTTCGCGGTCCTCGGCGGCGACGCCGGCACCCCGATCGTCGACCCCGATCAGCGCGCCGCCGTTGCTCGGCTCCACCCAGACCTCGATCTCGGTGCCCGGCGGTGTGTGCTTCACGGCGTTCGCGATCAGGTTCTCGACGACCCGCTCGATCTTCGGGCCGTCGACCTCGGCGATGACGGGCTCGACGCGGAGCTCGATCGGGTGGTCCGACTCGAAGTCGACGACGACCTGGCGCACGAGGCGGCCGAGATCCGTCTCGCTGAAGTTCGGCGGCATGTGCCCGAGTCGCAGCCGGTCGAGGTCGAGCAGGTCCGAGAGCAGGCGGTCGAGCTTTCTGGCCTGGTTCGAGAGGTGGCCGGCGATCTCCGTCCGGAGCTGTTCGTCGAGCTGCTCGCCCCGCTCGTGCAGCGTCAGCGAGAAGCCGAGGATCGCGGTGAGCGGCGTCCGGAGCTCGTGCGAGACCGTGGAGAGGATCGAGTCGCGGAGCTCGTCGACCTCCTTGCGTTCGGTGATGTCCTGCCCCGTACCGACCATCCGGACCGGCGCACCGGCGTCGTCCGTCACGACCCGGCCGCGCGAGAGGGCCCAGCGCACTGCTCCGTCCGGATGGACGAGCCTGTGCTCGAACGTGAACGGCTTGCCGTCGGCATACGCGCGCTCGACGTGCTCCCGGACGACGGCTCGGTCTTCTGGATGCACCCGCTCGACGAACGCGTCGTAGCTGACCTCGATCGAGCCCGGCTGGAGGCCGTACATCCGGTAGAGCTCGTCCGACCAGGTGACGCGGTCGATCCCGATGTCCCAGTTCCAGCTTCCGACGTGAGCGAGCGCCTGCGCCTCGTTGAGACTCTCGAGCGCCTGCGCCGCCCGTCGCTCCGCGCTCGCGCGCTCGGCGAGCACCGCCCCGAGGACGAGGAGCGCGATCGCAACGGCACCGAGGAGCCCTTCGAGGATCTGGACGATCTCAGTCGTGCTGCGCCCTGCGATCGGGATCGATCCGTCGTCGGCGCCGGCCACCGCCAGCGCGGTCACGACAAAGCTCCCCGTCACCGCCCCGACCTGACCGAACCGCAGCGTCGCCAGGATCAGGACCGGGAACAGCAGGTGCGGGTAACGCCAGTACCCGCCGAGGAAGACGAGAGCGCTCAGGGCGACGAGGAGCGCGAGGACGAGCACTCCCTCGACGACCCGGCGCCGGTCGAACGCGCGGTCGGGTCTCGTCGACCAGACGAGGATGAGCGGCACGACGATCAGCGCGCCGATCGCGTCCCCGACCCACCAGAGCAGCCACCGCGAGTCGTACTCGGAGCCGGCCACGTCGTCGGCGATCCAGAGCGTTGTGACCCCGTTCGTCGCGGCCACGAGCGGGCTGAGCACGCACGCGATCAGGATCACGGCCAGCACGTCACGCACCCGGTCGAGTGCGGCGCGGATCCCGGCCCGGCGGAGGAGGACGCTGCCCACGACCGCCTCGAGCGTGTTCCCGACCGCGATCACCGCGGCGACGGGGATGTCCGCGCCGCTCGTTGCGTTCGCGAGGAACGCTCCGACCGTGACCGCCGGCCAGAGGCGGGTCCCTCCGAGGAAGAGCGCGGCGATCGCGATTCCGGTCGGCGCCCAGACCGGCGTGACCACTCCTTGCGCTGCCGGAAGCTCGATCCCGATCTTCGCCGCGCCGAGGTACGCCCCGGCGAGCACCGCCAGCGACAGCAGGTAGCGCGTCCTCGTCACGCCTTCAATGATCGCCCAGCGACGGGACAGGAGCCTGTGCGGCCCCGGCTCGTCAGCCGGCGGGTGCCTGCTGCTGCACGGCTGCGGCCGGAACGTCGTCGCGCCTGAGGACGCCCCACGCGACGCCGACGGCGAGCAGCGCGAAGACCGAAGCGACCGCGAAGCCCGCGTTGTAGCCGCCCGTCAGCGCGGTCAGCGGATCCTCGCCGTCCGCTGCCAGCGTGTCCGCTCGCTCGTTCGAGATCGTCGAGATCAGCGCGACGCCGACCGCACCCCCGAGCTGCTGCGAGGTGTTGAGCAGGCCCGACGCGACACCGGCGATCCGATCCTCGATCCGGGAGAGCGCGGCGAGGGACATGGGGATGAAGATGAACGCCAGGCCGAAGCCGCTGATCACGTACGGGACGAACAGGTGCGTCCAGAACGTCCCGTCGACCGGCAGCTGCGTGTACCAGAGGTACGCGAAGGCGAGGAACGCCGTCCCGACCATCATCACGGGCTTCACGCCGGCGCGCGTAACGACGGCTTGGGCGATCGCCGCGCCGGGAATCGTCATCCCGGCCGTGGCCAGGAAGGCGAGCCCGGCCTCGAGCGCCGAGTAGCCGAGGACGGTCTGCATGTACAAGGTGAGCAGGAAGAAGCCGCCGAAGAGCGTCGCGCCGAGGAGCACGCCGACGACGTTCGCGACGAAGACCGGCCGGATCCGGAAGAGCCCGAGCGGCACGATCGGCGTCGGCGTGCGGGCTTCCCACCAGAAGAAGGCCGCGACGAGCGCGACCGAGAGCGCGGTGAGGCCGAGCGTCTGGGCGCTGGCCCAGCCGGCGTCGGGCGCCTCCGACATCGCGTAGACGAAGAGCACGAGGCCGGACGTGACGAGCGCCGCGCCGAGGACGTCCACTCGGCGGTCCGCGCCCTCGACCCGGCCTTCGGAGATCAGCGTGGGGGCCAGGGCGAAGATCGCGACTCCGACCGGGACGTTCACGAAGAAGATCCACTCCCAGCCGAGGTACTCGACGAGGATGCCGCCAAGGAGCACGCCGGCCGCGGCGCCGCTGCCCGCGACGGCGCCCCAGATCCCGAACGCCTTGTTGCGCTCGGCCTGGTCGTGGCGGAACGAGTCGCTGATGATCGCCAGCGTCGCCGGGGAGACGATCGCGCCGCCGAGGCCCTGAATCGCCCGGAACACGATCAGCTGCGTCCCGCTGTCGGCGAGCCCGCAGGCGAGGGAGCCGCCCGTGAAGAGCACCATTCCGAACATGAACACCTTGCGCCGGCCGAGGAGGTCTGCGGCGCGGCCGCCGAGGAGCAGGAAGCCGCCGAACGCGAGCGAGTAGGCGGTCACGATCCACTGGAGCGTGTCGCGGGAGATCCCGAGGTCCTCCTGGATCGACGGCAGCGCCACGTTCACGATCGCCACGTCCAGGATCACCATGAAAAACGCGACGCAGACGAGCGCGAGTGCCCGCCAGCGCCTGGGGTCGGGGACGGCGCCCTGCTCCATGCGGCGCGAAGGCTACTGATCCGCGGCTGGGAGGACAGCGCGCCACCGCCGAAGCCTCACTCTGACGGGGGTTTCCGCCGCTCCAGATCGGCTTCACGGTGCCGATGAGGAGGTTGAAATGCTGCGGATTTCGCCGGCGGCTCTCGCGGCCGTCGCGCTCTGTGCCTTCGCATGCCCCGGGGCGGCCGACGCCGGCGGGACGGCGAAGCCTGCGCGCATCTCCGTGACGATGACCGAGCGGGCGTGCAAGGTGGCGCGCACGGCGCGGCCGGGACGCACGCTGTTCCGGATCGCGAACCGCGGCAAGCGCCCCAGGACGTTCTCGATCGGCGGCCGTCGCACCCCCTTCGTCAAGGCTCGAAAGTCGGCATCGCTTTCCGCTCGGTTGGTGCCCGGGAAGATGTACCGCTGGACCTGTACGGCCCGCGGCCGACCGCGCAGCGTGAAGCGTGGGAAGCTGCGGGTCTCCCGCCCGGCGCAGCTCGGCAGGCCGCGGAACCCGCCGCCTCCTCCGCCGCCACCGCCGCCGCCGCCGCCGCCACCGGGACCGCCGCCGCCCCCGTCGCCGCCGCCTCCTCCCGCACCGCCACCACCCCCGCCTCCACCCCCGCCTCCTCCGCCCGCTCATACGGTCGGCGTGCGCACCGTCGGCGGCAGCGGCGAGCTGTACCTGACAGGAACCCGGACGACGTTCGTCTCCCGCGGCGCCGTCTACGAGCGGCTCGTCGGCGGCCAGCCCGTCACGTTCGACGTGGGCGTCTACGACGCGGCGGCGGCGGGCGCGGCGCTCGCGGACATGGATCTCTACGGCTACAACACCGTGCGCGTCTTCGTGGGCGGCGCCTCTCTCGGCGACGCCTCCACGCCCGACGACCTCTCGAGCGCCTACGTCGCCAACGTCGTCGACTTCCTGGGCTTGGCGCGGGCGCGCGGGATCCAGGTGATCGTCGTCGCCGAAGGCGTCCCGTCCGGGACGAGCTACGCCGACCAGGTCGCCGGGGGCGCGACCGCCGAGTTCGGAGGCGAGAACGTCCAGTACCTGACGGCGGCCGGGGTGGACGCCAACGCCGCCTTCTGGGCCGCGCTCGCCGGGCGGCTGACGGCCCAGCCTGCCCTTCGCGAGACGATCCTGTCGTACGAGCTGCGGCGTGAGGCCTACTTCCGCTCCGACCAGGCTCCGCTCATCCTCGCCTCCGGGACGGTGACGCCGGCAAACGGACAGGCGTATGACCTCGCAGTCCCGGCCGAGCGCCAGGCCCTGATGGACGACGGGCTCGTCCACTGGGCGGACACCGTTCGGGCCGCGATCCGTGCGGTCGATCCCACGGCGCTCGTGTCGCTCGGTTTCCTCTGGCCGCAGGGGCCGAACCCGGCACGGATCGGGGATCCGCGCGTGAGCCGGATGCGGGCCGTGCTCGACGACTCCGAGGTCGACTTCGTGAGCCCGCGCGTGATCTCCGGCCTCGAGCTGACGCTTCCGCAGTACGTCGCGAACTACGAGCTGCCGGCGACCACCGCCAAGCCCGTGCTGATGGCCGAGCTCGGCGCGCCGACGGCCTCCCACTCCACCGCGGCGATCGCGGCCGAGGCGCTCCAGACCTGGCAGGCCGACTCGTGTGCGGCCGGTTTCGACGGCTGGCTCCTCTGGACGTGGGACACGACCGGCGAGCGCACGGGCGAGCCGCCGATGTGGGACGGCCAGGACGCAGGCGGCCTGCTCGAGCGGGCGCTCGCGCCGACGATCCGCACCGATCCGTGCGCACCGACGAATCTCGCGTTCGGAAAGCCGGTGACCGTCTCTTCGGCCGCTCCCGAGGGGCAAGGCTCGTACGCCGTCGACGGCCTCTTCGGGACGCTCTGGAACTCGACCGGACCGCCGACCGGGTGGATCGAGATCGACCTCGGAGCCCAGTACGACATCTCACTCCTCAGGCTCGTCGTCGCCCAGACGCCTGCGGGACGTGCGATTCACAAGGTCTACGGGCGCGCGACGGCCGGCGGCGCGCCGGGAACAGAGCAGTACGAGCTGGACGCGTCGACGGTCGACGGCCAGACCGTCGAGATCGCGCCAGCGACGCCGTGGCCGGCCGTTCGCTACCTCAGGATCCAGACCGTCTGGGGCCCGTCCTGGCCCGCCTGGCGCGAGATCCAGGTCTTCAACGCGATCTAGAAACACCCGGCTTTCGGCGTACACTGCGGCCGGGTCTGCCCTTTTTGCCACCAGGAGGTTTTTCCGTGAGAACGGGTCTCGTCACAACGCTCCTCGCGCTGGCTGTCGCCGGCGTCCTCGCAGCTCCCGCCGCCTCGGCGACGCCGACCGAGCGGAAGCTCACCCGCCAGATCAAGACCATGCAGCGACAGGTCAAGGTCCTGCAGGCACAGGTCAAGAAGCTCCGGACGGACATGCGCGACGTCCAGGGCGTCGCGGCGAGTGCCCTCGTCTTCTCGGCCTGCTCCACGGCCGCGACCGCGGATGCCTTCCAGGGAACCTGGGAGACGATCGACCGGAACGCCGCGGCGGACACTCCGCCGACGCCGGATCAGTATCCGGCGCAGACGCCGGTCGCGGACCCGCTGAACTCGTGTCAGCTGCTCGAGGTGCAGCGCCAGCCAGGAGCGGTTCCCCCGACGACGAACGTCTTCGCGGCGCTGCTCAACATCTTCCGCTGACGCGGCGGGCTAGATGTGCCGGCGGGGCACGACGCCGAGCTCCTCGACCATCGTGAAGAACGCCTTGGCGTAGGGCGACTCCCGCGTCCGGCGGCGCACTGCGAGCCAGTCGATGCGCTCGCGGAGCGAGCGCGCGAACTCCAGCGAGCGCTCGTAGTCGAGCTCGTGCTCGTCGAGCGCGAGCAGCTTCGTGACCATGATGTCCTCGAGGGACATGACCTTCATCGGCACCGCGTTCACCTCGAGAACCTCGGCGCGCTCGAACAGCCCATCGTCCACGTCCTCGCCGACCGCGCGGAAGATCACGTCCACCAGCACGTCGCCGTCCCAGGCCTTGTAGAGCCAGCCCTCGGGCGGCTTCTCGGTGCGCATGCCGGCGTCGGCGAGTGCCTGCAAGGCGCGCTCGGCGTGAGCGGGGCGCACCATCACGTCGAGGTCGTGACCGGTTCCCGGGCCCCCGTACGCCCAGGCGGCGAGCCCGCCGCCCAGCAGGAAGGGCACCTCGGCCTCGCGCAGGGCGCCGGCGACGCGTTTGACGCTCTCCTTGATGTCTCCGAAAGGCTGTTCGTCGGCCACAATTGAGTCCGTTACCCGAGCGGGCAGAGGGGGAATCACCGGAGCATGACAGTGCGCGTCGCAGCAGCGGGCGACATCCACTGCTCCGAGGAGGAGCGGACCCGGCTCGAGACGGCGTTCATGGATGCGGAGCGCGAGAGCGACCTGATCCTGCTCGCCGGTGACCTGACGACCTACGGCGAGCCCGAGCAGGCCGAGGTGCTCGCCGACGTGACCCGCGGGATCGGCGTCCCGATCTACGCGGTGCTGGGGAACCACGACTGGCACGCGAACCGGCACGAGGAGCTGGTCTCGGCCCTGCGTGGAGGCGGCATCCACGTCCTCGAGCGGGCGGCCGAGGTCGTCTCCGTCGGCGGCGTCGAGATCGGGATCGTCGGCACGAAGGGCTTCATCGGCGGCTTCACCGGCTCGCTGCTGCCGGACTTCGGCGAGCCGCTGCTCCGTCGCGTCTACGCCGAGACGAGCGCCGAGGTCTCCGCCCTCGACCGCGGCCTGCGCCGAGTCAGCGACGCGGCCGTCCGGCTCGTCCTGCTCCACTACGCGCCGACGGTGACGACGATCGCGGGCGAGCCCGAGACGATCTGGACCTATCTCGGCAGCGAGCGCCTCGCGGAGCCGATCGCCGAGCACAGGCCGGACCTCGTCCTCCACGGTCACGGCCACGGCGGCACCTTCGCCGGCCACATCGACGAGATCCCGGTCTTCAACGTCGGGGTGCCGGTCATCGGCCGGGACTTCTGGGTGTTCGAGTTCGACGCGAGCGGGCTGGTGCGCGAGCCCGAAGCGGTCGAGTCGCGCGGCTAGCTGCCGACGACCTGGACGAGCCAGCGGCGGTCGCGCTCGCGATCGAGCTCGAGGAAGAGGATCCGCTGCCAGGTACCGAGGCAGAGCTCGCCGTCCCGGATCGGGATCGACTCGCCGGCGCTGCCGAGGAGCATCGACATGCAGTGGGCGTGGCCGTTGCCGCGCTCCATGTCCTCCTCGCAGATGTTCTCGGTGCGCTTGTCCCAGTCGTCGTGGGCGTAGTAACCCTCGCTCGGGACGAGCCGGCGGAGCAGGGTGGCAAAGTCCTCCAGGAAGCCGTTCTCGAACTCGTTGACCCGGACACAGCAGGTCGTGTGGGGCGAGTAGACGCAGACGATCCCGTTCCGGACGCCGCTCTCTCGAACCGCCTCCATCACCTCGTTCGTGATGTCCGAAACGGCGAGGCCGCCCTCGGTCCGCAGCCGTTGCTCGCCCTGGAACGCCTTCATCGGCGGCAATCCTATCCACGGGTCCGACGAGCGCTCGGGGGTACGCTGGCACACCGAAGTGGAGGACGTCGTCGTACGCCCACCGACCCTGGACGACGCCGGAGCCGTCGCCGCGCTGATCGTCGCGAGGGACCGCGCCGACTTCGGCGAGGACGACCCGATGGAGTTCTCGGGCGACGAGCTTCGCGAGTGGTGGGCGATGGACGAGCCCCGGCTCGCGACCGACGCGTGGCTCGCGCTCCGCGGCGGCGAGATCGTCGGATATGCGTCGGCCCGGCATGAGGGAGAGGTCGCGAACCTCGCCGACGAGTCCTGCGTGCATCCCGACGCACGCGGCCTGGGGATCGGCTCGCGCCTCATCGACGAGGCGGAGCAATGGGCTCGCGGGAACGGCCTCGAGCGGTTCCACGTGCACGTCGTCAACGAGGGCGGTCGCATGCTGGTCGAGCAGCGCGGGCACGAGCTCGTGCGCTTCTTCTGGCGGATGGAGATCGATCTGGCCGACGAGCCTCGTCTGCCCGAGCCGCCGGCGGGAGTCACCATCCGGGAGTACCGGCCCGGCGAGGACGACGAGGCCCTCCATGCGATGCAACAGGAAGCCTTTTCGGTGCACTGGGACTTCACGCCGAGCCCGCTCGAGGACTGGTTGGCGTGGCGTCACCGACGCGGCGACTACCACCCGTCGCTCTGGCAGATCGCGGAGGAGAACGGTGAGATCGCGGGTGCCGCCCTGTGCTTCGGCGAGGACCGGTCGGGCTGGGTGCTCGATCTCGCGGTCCGGCCGGCCTCACGGCGGGCGGGGCTGGGGCTTCTGCTCCTCCGGTCGGGCTTCGCCGCGCTCCGGCGTCGGGGTCATACGCATGTCGGTCTCGAGGTCGACTCGGAGAACGAGACGGGCGCCACGCGGCTCTACGAGCGGGCGGGCATGGCAGTCACGCGTCGCTATGCGACGTACGAGAAGGCGCTGGAGTAGCGCCCGGTTACGCTGTCCGGCGAGGGCCCGTAGCTCAGCTGGTTAGAGCAGCCGACTCATAATCGGTTGGTCCCTGGTTCGAGTCCAGGCGGGCCCATGGTGTCGCGTCTCACATCCCGGTCGTTCGGGTACAACGACGGCCGATGAAGTCGACTCTCACGGTCGTCGTTCTCCTCGCGCTCCTGGCGGCAGGCTGTGGCTCGGACGACGACTCCGCCTCTCCGCCGGCGACCACGGCCGTCACGACCTCCGGAGCTTCGACGCAGCTCACACCGGGCGACGTCGAGGAGGCGTTCCGCGCCGAGGCGGCGGGCGGCGGCGTGGTCAACCTCGACGACACGTCGCCCAAGTCGATCCACTGCGTGAAGGACGACGGTGTCCAGGAGTGGGAGTGCGAGGTCTTCCCGGCAGGCGGCGGAGAGGGCCACGTCTGCATCATCACGATCGACCCGGCGACGCGGACCGTGACTCGAAGCACCTGCGGCCGGATCGACAACTAGGACTGCGCGGCGGCCCAGGCGCGTCCGGCGGCGACCCGCTCGGGTGCCGACGGGTGGCTGAAGAAGAAGAGGTACGCGGCCTTCGGCGGGTCGAGGTCGCCGAGGTTCGAGAGCGCGAGGTTGCGGTGCGTGGCCTCGTACGCCTCCGCGTCGCCGGTCAGCTCCAGCGAGAAGCGGTCGGCGTCGCGCTCCCAGCGACGTGAGAGCGCAAGCCCGAACGGCCGGATCGCGAGCTCGGCGACGTTTCCGGCGAAGAGGACGAACGGGATCACGCGCGGGTCGCCCGGCCCGTCGGCCCGTATCGCCGCGAGCAGGCCGTCCCACCGGAACAGCACCCAGAGCCCGAGCACGAACAGCGCCGTGCCGGCCATCGCGATCGCGGTCCCGATCGCGACATGCCGGAAGCGGCGGTGGCCGAGCTCGTGGGCGACGACGAGCCGCACCTCGCCCGGCTCGTCCCGGTCGAGCAGCGTGTCCCACAGGACGACGCGGCGGGTCTTGCCGATTCCGGAGACATAGGCGTTGTGCTTGGTCGTCCGCCGGCTGGCATCCGCGACGAGCACGTCCCGCACCGGCACCTCCGCGCGGTCGGCCAGCGAGCGGAGCTCCGCAGCGAGGCTCGCATCCGCCAGCGGTGCGAAGCGGTTGAACACCGGCTCCAGCAGGACTGGTGCGAGAAACGTCACGACGAAGACGACTGCCGCGCCGCCCAGCGCGGCAACCACAGGCCACCACGACGGAAAGGCATGCACGGCTGCGATCAGCCCGACCATCGGGATCACGGTCAGCGCGACCCCGATCGCGATTCCCTTCGCCCGGTCCGACACCCAGCCGGCGATCGTCTGCGTGGAGAACCCCCAGCGCCGCTCGTGGAGGTAGCCGCGCCAGAACGCGATCGGGGTCGAGACGAGCGAGCCGACGAGCGCGACGAGGGCGGAGAACGCAATCGCCTCGCCCCACCACGGGAGTCCGTCGACGAGGCCGAAGAGCCAATCGCCGGGTCCGCCGAAGCTGAGCAACCCGAGGACGAGGAGGCCGAGCGCGATGGCGAGAACGCGGGCGAGATACACGGGGCGGTGGTAGCGGCGGGCCCGTTCGACCTGCGCGGAATCGAAGATCTGACGGCCGGTGCTTAACCTAGCCTCCATCAAACGTGAACATTCGCACGTCTAAATTCTGACGATGGCATCGAGCGAGGGTCTCGTCGGGCTGCCGTCCGACGAGGCAACGAAGGAACTCACGCTCCAGTGGCGGCGCCTGATCCGGACCGCCACCGCCGTCGCCGTCCTCACCAGCCCTGTCGTCTACTTCTTCTTCCGCGAGGAGGTCGGCATCAGCCGGTGGTACTCGCTCTTCTGGACCTTCATCGCGGTGATCGCGTTCCGCGGCCTGATGGACATCATGATCCGCCGCTTCATCCCGTGGCCGAGCCTCTTCGGATCGGACGAGCCCGAGGTGCGCGAGGACGACGTGGTGAACCGGCGCCGGGCGTGGTACTGGGGCAAGCGGTATCGGCTGGTCGTCTGGATCGTGGGAACGATCACGTTCTTCTGGATCATCCGATTGCTGATTCCCGGCGGTGACACGAGCTGGATCTCCACGATCACCGACCCGTGGGAAGCGCTGCAGCCGATCCTCACGAATCCGTCGATGCTGCTCTACGCGATCATCTTCCCGCTCTTCTTCATCATGAACTTCGTCATCTTGCTCGGCCCGATGATGCTGATGGGCATCACGCAGATGCAGGGCTTCGAGCCGGGCGACGCGGAGTGGGGCGTCAAGCTGGACGATGTCCGCGGGCAGGCCGAGGCGAAGGAAGAGGTCCGCCGCGTCGTCTCCATCTGGCAGTCCGGCGAGGCGTTCGAGGCGGCCGGCGGAAAGCGCGAGCGCGGGCTGCTGTTCCTGGGTGCTCCGGGCACCGGAAAGACGATGCTCTCGAAGGCGATCGCTACAGGTTTCAACTGTCCATTCGTGTCCATGCCGGGCTCCGGCTTCGCCCAGACCTTCATGGGCATGGACGTGATCATCGTCCGCTATCTCGCCTGGAAGGCCAAGAAGCTCGCCCGGAAGTGGGGCGGCCAGTGCATCGTCTTCATCGACGAGATCGACGCAGTCGGCAGACGACGGTCGGCGCTCGGCGACGGAGGGATGGGCGGCTTCGCGACGCCGATGCCCTCGACCTTCGAGGACTTCGCGTTCCACGGCAGCAACGGCTCGCTCACTTCCACCGGCGACCTCGTGCTCGAGACCCGCGCCTGGCGCGAGAAGCTCTTCGCCAATCGCACGCCTGAGCCACGCCCGAGCGCATTCGGCCGGGTCAGCGCCATCGTCAACCAGGCGTTCCCCGGGGCGATGATGGGCGGTCAGGGCCAGCTGGCCCTGAACCAGCTGCTCGTGGTCATGGACGGGATCGACAACCCGCCGTTCACGAAGAGGCTCTTCACCAACAGGATCAACACGTTCCTCGACGCGACCTACATCGTCCCGCGACGCGTCCGCGGCCGGTCTCTCCGCATGCCGCCACCGCGCCCGCGCACCGAGCAGATCTACTTCATCGGCGCCACGAACGTGCCACTCGAAGCGCTCGACCCGGCCCTCACGCGACCGGGGCGCATGGGCCGCTACGTGTGGCTGCGCACGCCGACGAAGAAGGACCGGCTCGACATCTTCGACCTCTACCTGAACAAGGTCTCCCACGACCCCGAGCTCGACTCGGACAAGCGCCGCGACGAGATCGCGCGGATCACGAACGGCTATTCGCCGGCGATGATCGAGCAGGTCTGCTCGATGGCGCTGACCTATGCCCACCACGAGGGGAAGCCGCGCTTCGGCTGGGAGGAGATCGTCGAGGCGATGACGACCATCGAGTCGGGGATGGCGATCAACATCGAGTACATCCCGGAAGAGACGCGGGCCATCGCCGTCCACGAGGCGGGCCACGCAGTCGCGGGCCATGCGTACATGAAGGGCGCGGAGTCGACCCGCCTGTCGATCCGGCGGCGCGGCGAAGCGCTCGGCCACCATCAGGCTCTCGAGAAGGAGGAGCGCTTCAGCTCCTGGCGCAGCGAGGAGCTCGCGCGCCTGATCTGGACGCTCGGCGCGATGGCCGCGGAACGCGTCTTCTACGGCGAGAACTCGACCGGCGTCGGCGGCGACGTCCAGAGCGCCACGGCGCGGTCTGCCTGGATGGTCGGTGCGTGCGCGATGGCGCCCGAGCGGATCGAGTTCGCCGACGGGTTCAAGCCTCCGAAGGGCAAGACCGAGGACGAGGTTCGTGAGGAGATCGCCAAGAAGTACCAGAAGATCGGCGACCAGATCATGAACAGGTCAGGAAACGGCGCCCATGGAGACCCGCTCGCCGGTGTGCTCGGCGATCCCACCAAGCGCGCGATGGCCTCCCAGCTCCTCGGACAGGCATATGTCGCCGCGCACCAGCTGATCGAGCACAACCGCGACGGTGTCTCGAAAGTGGCGGACACACTCGTCGAGCGGCGTGAGCTGCACGGCGACGAGATCCTGCGCCTCCTCGAGTCGGTCAGCCTCGAGATCCCCGCTGCCGATCCACTCGAGGAAGAGTCATGGCCGAAGCTGTAGTCCCCGAGCCTTCACGCGAGCAGGCCCCCCGGGCGGAAGAAGCGCTGCCGCGATTCGAGCGCCAGAAGGCGGTTCACGGCGGGCGCTTCATGGTCGGCTACGCCGTGATCGTCGTCATGGTCCTCGCTGCGCTGGTGACGCTCGGGTTCATGACCCGCGACGACTCGAGGCTCGACGACCGCGGCCGGCGGCCTCACCTCCGAGGAGAGCGGCTTCCAGCAGGCGCGCGAGATCGCGACCGAGATTGCGCGGAATTACCGAGGAGCAAACGGCGAGCAGCTCGTTGCCGTCACGGCGCAGCCCGGCGAGGTCTCCGGACTGCCGCTCCAGTACATCGCGCTGCGTCACGGGCGAAACAGGCCGCTCACCCAGGGCGACGTCTCCGTCGTCACACCCGGCGAGACCGCGCTCTTCAGCTTCTGCGGCCTCGCCGGCGACCAGAACTGCGCACTCCCCGGCCAGGCCACGCCGGAGCGGCTGATGCTGCTGCGCCGCCAGGCGGTCGAGCTCTCGTTCTACACCTTCAAGCTCCTGCCCGAGATCCAGACCGTTGTTTCGCTCCTTCCGCCGGTCCCGCGCGGCGAGGGACAACCGCCGCAGACCTTCGCCGTGTACTTCCAGCGCCGGCACCTCCAAGGCATGCTCGGCGGGGAGCTCACGAGCGCCCTGCCAGAGAAGCCGCCGTTCGCCGACGGAGACCTGAGCCCCGGCGAGGCCGAGACGATCAACCGTCTCACGGAAACCCGTCTCTTCACGTCGTCGTTCGAGCAGCTGCCGACGCAGGGCGTCATGCTCAGCCTCTCGCCGCCGAGCGCCTGATCGCGCCGGCGAGAAGGGTCCGTTCGGGGGATGGCGCGATTGCCTGATCGCTCCGACGATGTTTTTCGTAACCCCTGCGGAAACGAAAGGCGGCAAACATGGCTGCGGATGACCTCCGTCGCAGGCTCCGAACCTTCCAGGTTGCAGGCCTGCTTCAGCGGATCGCGACGGCTCGCTAGACGAGTCGTCGCCCCAGTGGGGGGAGGGCGGCGAGGAACACCGTCCAAGGTGCGCCTCGCCGCGATCGTGCTCGTCGCCTCGGCCGTGCTCGTGCCGGGAGCGGGTCAGGCGCAACCGGCCGGCGTCTACCGGATCATCGCGATCGGCGACTTCGGCGTCGGCGGCGAGTTCCAGCGGGGCTTCGGCGAGGGCGTGCGCAAGTTCGAGGCGCGCAACCGGTCGAACATGCTCCTCGCGCTCGGGGACAACGACTACACCGAGAGCCCTTCGGCGTTCCGGGCCAACTGGGCCGAAAGCTTCGGCTGGGGCCGTCGCCGGGGCCTCGCCGTCGCCGGCGTGATCGGCAACCACGACGCCCGCGTCGAGGGAGGCCGGTACGAGTTCCGGACGCTCGGCATGCGCGGCCGCTACTACAAGCGCACCGCCGGTCCGGCCGAGCTCTTCCTGCTCGACTCGAACCGCGTCGATTCTGCCCAGACGGCCTGGCTGGCGCGGAGCCTCGCCCGCTCGAAGGCCCGCTGGAAGATCGCCGTCTTCCACCACCCGGCATACACCTGCGGGAACTACCGGTCACATCCCGACGTGGTGCGCCGCTGGGTCCCGCTCTTCGAGCGGCACCGCGTCGTCCTCGCCCTTTCCGGCCACGACCACAACTACCAGCGGTTCAGCCCCAGGCGTGGAGTTCGCTACGTGATCCACGGCGGCGGGAATCCGCGGCTATACCCGATCGAGGCCTGTCCGGCCGGCTACCCGCACCGGGCTCGCGGGCAGGCCGAGCACGGGTTCGTGTATCTCGCCATCCGCCCGAACCGCCTCGACGGCTGGGCCGTCTGGCCGGACGGACGCAGGCGGGATCACTTCACCGTGGCTGGCTAGGATGAAGGTGATGGCGGAGCTCGGAACCATGCGGATCAAGGGCGGCCTCGCCGAGATGCTCAAGGGCGGCGTGATCATGGACGTCACGACCTCGGAGCAGGCCGTGATCGCCGAGGAGGCGGGTGCGGTGGCCGTCATGGCGCTCGAGCGCGTTCCTGCCGACATCCGCGCGCAGGGCGGCGTCGCTCGAATGGCAGACCCGGACAAGATCGCCGAGATCCAGGAGGCCGTGACGATCCCGGTCATGGCCAAGGCGCGCATCGGTCACTTCGTCGAAGCGCAGATCCTCGAGGCGCTCGAGGTCGACTACATCGACGAGAGCGAGGTCCTGACGCCGGCCGACACCGCGCACCACATCGACAAGTGGAAGTTCACGGTCCCGTTCGTCTGCGGCTGCACGAACCTCGGCGAGGCGCTGCGCAGGATCTCCGAGGGAGCGGCGATGATCCGGACGAAGGGCGAGGCGGGGACGGGCGACATCGTCAACGCGGTCACGCACATGCGCTCGGTCTTCGGCGGGATGCGCCGGCTCGGCTCGCTTGCGGAGGAGGAGCTCTACTCCGAGGCCAAGAACCTCCAGGCGCCGCTCGACCTGGTTCGGTGGGTCGCGGAGCACGGACGGCTTCCGGTCGTGACGTTCACGGCCGGTGGGATCGCCACGCCCGCCGATGCGGCACTCTGCATGCAGCTCGGCGCGGACGGTGTCTTCGTGGGCTCGGGCATCTTCAAGTCAGCCGATCCGCCGGCAGTCGCGAAGGCGATCGTCGAGGCGACGACGCACTTCCGTGACGCCGAGATCCTCGCGCGTGTCTCGCGCGGGCTCGGCGATGCAATGAGCGGGCTGTCGGCGGCATCGCTCGCCCCCGAAGAGCTGCTCGAGACCCGCGGCTGGTAAGAGGAGGCGCCCGGAGGCGCCCCCTCCTCCAACCTTGCTCTAGGGAGTGAGGATTCCGCGCTCTTCGAACTTCGCGCGAACGGTGCTCGCCACCGCGGCGCCGTAGAGGCGCTGCGCGGCAGCGACGGTGCTCTCCGCAAGAGTCCGCATCGTCGGATCGCGCTGACCGAAGTGGCCCTCCAGGATCAGCGTGTCGGCCCTGACATGGCCGAGCTCCTTGCGGATTTCCCACAGCGCCCGCGACCAGATCCGTCCGGTGGCGTGAACGCTGTTCGGGTTCACGTTCTGCGGGTAACGCAGATTGAGATCCACGCGGCGCAGGCAGTGCGGCGTCGTGGTCGTGTACGAGACCGCGTCCCAGTCAGCGACGCATGCAGCATCGGGCGTGGGAGCGAGCACGTCGGCGACCGTGACCGCCCAGTAGTCGGCGAAGCCCTCGCCGATCGAACGCGCCTCGAACCCGAGCCCGTAGCCGAACGGCGTCTGCTGCGAGTCCTGGATCGCGTGGCCGAGCTCGTGGAGGATGACCTCCGCGTCTTCGCCGTCGTCGACGCCGCCCTTGCCGAGCTTGATCATGTCCTTCTTGTCCCAGGAGAACGAGTTGTCCTGGCCCCACTGGTTGATCCGAACATCCTGTGACTCCCGGTTGATCGGCCGAAGCGCCGAGCCGAACCCGAGCCGCTGGATGTACTTCTGGGCTTCGGTGATCCAGTAGTACGCCATGACCTGCTCGAAGCGGTCGTCGTTCCGGCGGTAGTTGAACGCGTTCGTCGGCGAGTAGGCCGGGTTGCCGGTCTCGCTGAGGATGTTGGCGTAGTCCCCCCGAAGGAACCCGCTGCCGTCGAGGTTCGTGAGGACGACCCCGTGATAGGCCGGCGCGAGTGCCGCGTAGTCGGCGTCCTTCTGGTCGGTCAGCGACTGGTTCTGCAAGTCCGCGACCGGGTTGGGCGCGAAGACGGTCCCGGAGCCGGTCGAGGTCCCCGGACCGGGCTTGGCGGCGAACGCCGCCGTGGCAACGGCCAGGACCGCGATCGAGAGTGCGGCGACGACCGTCGCCCGTGCTGCAGGTGATCCCACGGTTCTCCCCCTTCGTCGTGAGCGATGCGGTCACCGAGGGTAGACGCTCGATCGAGGATCGTCTACCCGCGCGGACTAAAGTTGCGATCGTGGCTGTACGGACTGCGGCTGTCCTCCTGCTCGCGCTCGCGTTCACCGGCTGTGGCGGCAGCGACTCGGCGTCGAACGTGGCCGAGCTCGGCGCCTACGACGAGAAGAAGCCGCTGCGGACGAAGATCGAGGCCGAGAACTCCGGCTCGACGGACATCACGTTCCAGAGCCCGCGGGGCGGCGACGTCGAGGCGACGATCGTCCTGCCTCCGGAGGCGGAACAGGGGAAGCGCTATCCGGCGGCCGTGTACCTCCACCCGTACCGCTTCTCGCGGTCGTTCTACTACCGCGAGGCGTTCGACCTGGCGGCCCGCGGGGTCGCCGTGCTGCTCGTCGGCGGCGTGATGACCAGGCAGGACGTTCCGCAAGTGGACCTCCTGGATCCCGTGTACTCGGCGGACGCCTTCCGGTCGATCGTGCGGCACGATCTCGTCGACCTGCGGCGGGCCCTCGACTACCTCGAGCGGAGAGACGACATCGACGACCGGATCGCCGTCGTGGGCCAGGAGTACGGAGCTCTGTCGGCCGGGGGTCTTGCGGCGGTGGACGACCGCGTCGACGCGCTCGTGCTCTCGGCCGTTCCGGCCGAGCCGAGCCGCTACTGGGCCAAGGAGTTCGTGCCCCAGGAGACCTTCGACAGCTTCCACGAGTTGTTGCGGGACTTCGACCCGGTCCGGCTGCTGGGCGCGTTCGACGGCGACGTCCTGATCCAGAACCCGCGGCGCGACGACGACTGGCCGCTCAGGGAGTACGAGCGCCTGGCCGAGGACGCCGACGGCGCCGAGGTCAAGTGGTACCCCGACTACGGGCACCACATGGGCCCGGACGCCGACACCGACCGCCAGGAGTGGCTCGCCCAGAAGCTCACCCAGCGGTGAGTACGATTTCACCGATGCGCATCGGGGTGCTGGCGATCCAGGGCGATTTCCGGGAGCACGCGGCCATGCTCCGGCGGCTGGGCGCGCACCCGGTCGAGGTTCGCAAGGCGGACGAGCTCGACAACCTCGACGGCCTCGTGATCCCGGGCGGCGAGTCGACGGCGATCATGCGCCTGGCGAAGATCTACGGGCTCGAGGAGGCGCTTCGGCGCTTCAAGCGGCCGGTGTTCGGCACCTGCGCCGGGATGATCCTGCTCGACCGCGACCACCTCGGGCTGGTGGACATGTCGGTGCGGCGGAACGCCTACGGGCGCCAGGTCGCGAGCTTCGAGGCCGACCTGGAGCTGGCGGGCCAGACCGATCCGGTCCGTGGCGTGTTCATCCGGGCCCCCCGGGTGGCCTCGACTGGGCCTGGTGTGGAGGTCCTCGCGGAGCTCGAGGGCGAGCCGGTGCTGCTCAGGGAGGGCCGCTTCCTCGTTGCCTCGTTCCACCCGGAGCTGACGGATGACCTGCGTGTGCACGAGCTGTTCCTCGACATGGTCCGGGAGGAGGTGTCCGCCGTTGTCCGGTCACTCTAAATGGGCATCGATCAAGCGGAAGAAGGGCGCCACCGACGCGAAGCGGGGCCAGCTCTTCTCGAAGCTGGCGCGCGCGATCATCGTCGCGGCTCGGGAGGGAGGGCCCGATCCCGCCGGGAATCTCGCGCTCCAGAACGCGATCGAGAAGGCGAGGGAGGCCTCGATGCCCAAGGACAACATCGAGCGTGCGATCGCGCGGGGCGCCGGTCCCGCCGGCGACGGCGCCTCGTACGAAACGGTCACGTACGAGGGCTACGGGCCGTCCGGGATCGCCGTCTACGTCGAGGCGGTGACCGACAACCGCAACCGCACCGCGGCCGAGGTACGGCACATCTTCACGAAGAGCGACGGCAGCCTCGGCGAGTCCGGATCGGTCGCCTGGCTGTTCGAGCGGCGCGCCGTGGTGCTGGTCGACGGGAGCGCCGACGAGGACGAGCTCATGCTCGCGGCTGCCGAGGGCGGCGCCGACGACGTCGAGCGCGAGGGCGAAAGCTGGCGAGTGGTCGCTGCGCCCGGGGCGCTCACAAGCCTCCGTGAGGCGATCGAGGCGGCGGGAATGACGGTGGAGTCGGCCGACCTCACGATGGTGCCGAAGACGACCGTCGAGGTGGACGACGAATCCGCCGCGAAGAAGGTCGTTCGACTCATGGACGCCCTCGAGGACAACGACGACGTCCAGGACGTCTACGCGAACTTCGACATCCCGGAGCGGATGCTCGAAGCCGCCGCGACCTAGCGCGGCGCGCGGATCCGGACGGCGCTACTCGTCGCCGAGAAGCGCGACCCGAGCTGGGCGCGGGCCCGGTACGTCCCGGGCGCGACCCTGAACGAGTAGCCGCCGATCCGCGTCGTTCGAGTGGTTGCGACGCGGCGCCACCCGCGGCCGCTCTGCCGCTCCAAGACGACGGGGATCCGGACGACGGGGTGGCGCACGAAGTCGAGCGCGAACCCCGAGACCACCCGCCCGCCACGCCGGGCGCGGATCGAGACGAGCGACGGTGGAAGGTTCCCCTCGAGCCGCACGCGCGACATCGCGACAAATGCCTGACCACGGTTCCAGCTCGATGCGAGGATCGAGCCGTTGACGTAGAAGTCGTTCGACTCCGGCTTCAGGAGGAGGAAGCGCACGTAGGCGTGGACGTCCCGGCTCAACGGGAAGGCGACCACGAGCTCGGCCGGCGAGGACTGGCGCACGACCTGGAGGACGAAGAAGCCCGGAATCTCGCCGACGATGCGACCGCCGACGACGTGCGGGATCGATGCGCCCGCGCGCTGGTCCTCCTGCCAGTCGCGGGTCAGGTTCGCGAGTGCGATGCGCTCGGTGTCGAGCTGCCGGGTGTCGTAGCCGACCTCCCAGTCGATCGCGACGTTGCCCCACGGGCTCGGCGCTCCGGGAGGCGCGTAGCCTGGCCCCACCCAGCTGCCGCGGCCGGCGGAGGCGGAGAGCCGCGAGTAGGCGTCAGGCGAGCCGACGACGAGGAAGAGCCCCGGCGGGACGCTCGCTACGGGCGGATTCGGCGCGACGCGGACACGGTCGATGCTCTGGCCAGGCGCCAGCTGAGCGACCGAGAGCGCCATTCCGACCCCGGCAGCGACGGTTGCGAGCGCAGCCCACCGCACGGCGGAAGAGGCTAGCCAATCGGTATTCGGGCCGTGTAAGGGCGGGCCGCCCCGCCGATCGTCAGCCGGGCGACGTAGGTGCCTCTTGGGAGCGAATGCCGGAGCTGGAGCCTGAGGTCGTTCCGCCCCGCGCGGAACCGCTTCCGCGCGCTGGCCACGGTCCGGTTCCGCCGCAGGAGCTGGAGCCGCGCCGGCGCCGCCATCGTGACCCGCGCGCGGGCGATGAGCCAACGGCGTCCGGCCGCGCGGGCGGTCCGGAGGCGGACTCCCGACACCGACTGCGTGGCGCGCGGGCCGGGTGGTGGCGGGGGAGGCGGAGGCGGTGGAGGTGGTGGCGGCGGCGGGGGCGGGGGTGGGGGCGGGGGTGGCCCGGAACTGCTCACGACGACCGTCCCACCCATGTTGTGTGGGTACGAGCAGTGGTATGCGAACGAACCAGCGGACGTGAACTGATGGCGGAACGTGCCGTTCGAGTCGATTTGGCCAGAGTCGAAGCCGGGCGAGTTGGACGTCACGGTGTGTTGGCTGCCGTCCAGATTCGTCCAGCACACGAAGGAACCCGGCGTGACAGTGACCTGGCTGGGCGAGTACGCGAACCCAATGATCGACACTGCCGTGTCCCCCGGGGCACAGCCGCCCTGGGCCCGTGCGTCGGAGCCGAAGGCGATGACGGAGGCGGCGGCGATCCCGCAGGCCCCGGTCAGGGCGGCGAGGGCCTTCATGCCTGGCACTACGGCCCCGCCGCAGTGCCGGTTTCACTCAGGCAGGAACGTCCGATTCGGTCCCTAACCTCGATTCGTGACGGTTCTCGGCATCGATCCAGGGACGGCGTCTTGCGGATTCGGCGTAGTCATCGAAAAGGGCGGCCGTCTACGGGCGGTGGACTTCGGGTGCTGGAAAACCACCGCGTCCCAGCGGCCGGAAGAGCGCCTGCTGAAGATCCACGACGGCGTCGTGGAGCTCATCGACCGGTACAGGCCGAGGGCGGTCGCAATCGAAGAGTCGTTTGTCGGCGTCGACGCCCGCACCGCGCTCTCTGTCGGGCAAGCGCGCGGCGCCGCAGTCGTCGCGGCCGCGCTCGCCGGCGTCGGGTGCGCTGAGTACTCCCCCTCACACGTGAAGCTCGCCGTTACCGGCTACGGCCGCGCGGAGAAGTCGCAGGTCCAGCGGATGGTGCAGGCGATCCTGCGGCTCGACGCTCCTCCGGCCCCGCATCACGCGGCCGACGCGCTCGCCGTCGCAATCTGCCACGCGATGGCGCCGGAGCTCCTGCGGGCGACGGGATGATCAGCAGTCTCCGGGGAACGGTCGTCGCGCGGATGCTCGACGGCGTCGTCCTCGACGTGAACGGCGTCGGCTACCGCGTCCAGACCACGCTGCGCGCTCTGCGCAAGGCGCAGGTGAAGGGCGAGGTCACGCTCGACACGTACCTGCACGTCCGTGAGGACGCGCTCCAGCTGTACGGGTTCGCCGACCCGGCCGAGCGCGTGCTCTTCGAGCACTTCCTCTCGGTTTCCGGCGTGGGCCCGAAGGTCGCGCTCGCGATCCTGTCGGGCTCGACGCCCGCAGATCTCCGCCGCGCCATCGCGCTGGACGACACCACGCGCTTCGTCGCCATCCCGGGGATCGGCAAGAAGACGGCCGAGCGCGTCGTCCTCGAACTGAAGGAGAAGATCGGCCCGATCGACTCGCTGCCCGGTGCGCCGGAGCATGAGCTCGTCGCGCGCGACGCCCTTGTCGAGCTCGGCTACTCCGTCATGGAGGCCGAGCGGGCGCTCGCGTCCACCGACCCTGAGGCCGAGCCGGAGGAGCGCGTCCGTCAGGCCCTAAGGGCGGCGTGAGCACCGCGCCGCAGTTCCTCGCGCCGACGGTCCGGCCCGACGAGGACGAGCTCGAGCGCTCGCTGCGCCCGCGCTCGCTCGACGACTTCGTCGGCCAAGCACGGGTCAAGGAGCAGCTCTCGATCACGCTCGAGGCGGCGCGCACGCGTGGGGAGGCGCTCGACCACGTCCTGCTCGTCGGACCGCCCGGCCTCGGCAAGACGAGCCTCGCGTACATCGTCCGGGAAGAGCTCGGCGTGGGGATCCGGACCGTCGCCGGCCCGGCTCTCGAGCGAAAGGGCGACCTCGCGGCCATCCTCACCGCGCTCGAGACGCGCGACGTCCTCTTCGTCGACGAGATCCACCGCTTGAGCTCTGCGGTCGAGGAAGTGCTCTATCCGGCACTCGAGGACTTCCGGCTGGACATCATCGTCGGGCAGGGACCGGCAGCCCGCACGCTGACGCTGGACCTGCCGCCCTTCACGCTCGTAGGCGCCACGACTCGCACCGGCCTCTTGACGACGCCGCTCCGCGACCGCTTCGGCATGACGTTCAGGCTGGACTACTACGAGCCGGAGGAGCTGGCGCTGATCGTGCGACGCTCCGCGGGGATCCTCGGAGTGGAGATCGGCGACGACGCGGCAGACGAGATCGCCCGCCGCTCCCGCGGCACGCCGCGGGTCGCGAACCGGATCCTGCGACGGGTGCGAGATGTCGCGGAAGTGCGTCATCAAGGCGTCATCACCCCCGAGGTCGCCGCTGAGGCGCTGGGGCTGCTCCAGGTGGACGGCTGCGGGCTCGAGCACACCGACCGGGAGCTGCTGCGCGCCATCGTCGAGCGCTTCGAGGGCGGGCCGGTCGGCCTCTCGACGCTTGCGGTCGCCCTGGGCGAGGAGCAGGACACGGTCGAGGACGTCTACGAGCCCTACCTGCTCCAGCTGGGCTTCATCCAGCGCACGCCGCGCGGACGGATCGTCACGAAGCACGGGCGTCAGCATCTCGGGCTCGCCGACGAGGCGGCCCGGGCGGCGAGCCTGTTCTAGGCCCGCCGCCCGGTCGCGTTCAGCTCAGGAGATGTCGGCGAGCGACGTCGTCCAGACGCTGCGACCGTAGGTCGCGGCGTACAGCGTGTTGGTCGCTGCGTGCAGCTCGATGTCGTTGACCGGCACGAGCGGCAGGTTGGCCCCGACCTTGAGCCACGTCTTGCCGAGGTTCGTGGTGCGGTAGACGCCGACGTCCGTGGCGATGAAGAGCCACTTCGGCTTCGACGGGTGGCGGATGACGTCGTTGATCGGCGCCTGCGGGAGCTTCTTGCCCGCGATGTCCGCCCACGTGTTGCCGCCGTCGCTCGTCATGACGATATGCGGGTAGCCGTCACCCGAGCGCCAGCCCGAGAACGTCGCCCACGCGACCTTCGGGTTGTCCTGGTCGACGGTGATGCGCGTGACCCAGCGTCCCGGGAAGGCCGCGCTCTGGAGCTTCGTCCAGGTGACCTCGGTGGGCGCGGCCATTGCGTTGCGGCTGACCCACATCAGGCCGCTGTCGGTCCCGGCGTACACGAGGTTCGGGTCCGCCGTCGTCGTCCCGAGTGCCGTGACCGTGCCGAAGCCCGGGGCACGGGGCTCGGTGCCTTCCGTGAGGTCCCCACTGATCCGGACCCAGGCGCGGGGCGTCGTATC
This sequence comes from uncultured Actinomycetes bacterium, assembly GCA_963782765.1. Lineage (GTDB taxonomy): Bacteria > Actinomycetota > Thermoleophilia > Gaiellales > Gaiellaceae > JACDAN01. The sequence goes on along the minus strand of CAWALC010000002.1, from coordinate 396,193 downwards.
TGCCGGCTCGGTGTCGATTCGATAGACGTTCTCGCTGGCGCCGAACAGGAACCTCGGGTCGGCTGCGAACTCGAGCGGCGCGACCCAGTTCCTGCGCAGACCCGGGATCGTCATGCTGACGCCGCCCGTCGAACCGGGGAAGAACCGGCGGCAGCCGCCGTTCTGGGAGCAGCCGTAGAACTTCCGGTCGTTCGTCGGGTCGATCCGGTTCATCATCCCGTCGCCGCCGACGTAGGCCATCCAGTCGCCGGTGATGGTGTTGTCGTTTTGCCAGGACTTCAGCGAGTTGTTGTCCTGCGAGCCGGCGTTGACGCGCGTTCCGTCCTGAACCGAGACGTCCATCGCATAGAACTGCGTCACGGGCAGGCGCGAGGTCTTGAACCACAGCCCTGCGGCCCTGCCGTTCTCGTTCGAGACGTAGAAGCCGCCGTCGTTGCCGAGGTAGACCCGGCCCGGAGTGAGCGGATCGAACTCGAGGCCGTGCTGGTCGGCGTGGATCACGCTCGTGGGCCGCGTAGTCCAGGTGAGGCCGCCGTTCAGGCTCTCGGCGTAGTTGACGCCGGCGACGATGATGTGGTCGGGATTGATCGGATCGACGTACACGCGCCCGAACCACCACGCAAAACCGCCGCTGATCTGCTGGAGGGTGCCGCTGGTCTGGGTGACCTGCGTCCACGTCGCGCCGGCATCGTTGCTTACGAAGAGGCCGTTGAACGCGCCGGCCGCGGTGCTGGAGATCAGGTACGCCCGGGTCGGTTCGCTGTCGCTGAAGTCGACGCCCATCCGGCCGACGAGGGTGTTCGGGTTCTGCAGGCCCGGGTCGGTCGGGCTCTGCGGGAGCGGCGCGTTGTGGACGTTCGTCCACGTGTGGCCACCGTCGGTCGAGCGGTAGACGTACGAATGCGGGCCGTAGATGCGCGACTTCTCGTCGCGAGTCTTGTCCCAGGTCGTCGCGAGCATGATGTCGGGGTTCCTCTTGTTGATCGTCACGTCGACGGCCCCGGTGTTGGTGCTCCGAGGCGTGAGGACGCGAGTCCAGGTTGCCCCGCCGTTCTCGGTCATGAACAGGCCGCGGTCCGGGTCATCCAAGTCGTGCAGGGCGCCCATGACTGCGACGAAGACCCGGTCGTTGTTGCGCGGGTCGATGACGATCTGCCCGATCGTGTCGCCGTCGCGCAGGCCCATGTGCGTCCAGGTGGAGCCGCCGTCGGTCGACTTGTAGATGCCGTTGCCGTAGTACGCCGAGCCACCGCCGTGGTCGACCTCACCGGTGCCGGCCCAGACGACGCCCTTCGAGTCGACCGCGACTGCGCCCATCGACTGGGGCAGCTGCGAGTCCCACGCCGTGGCGAACGTCGCGCCAGCGTCAGTCGACTTCCAGAGACCTCCGGAGCCGGTGGCGATATACACGACGTCCTTCGTCGTCGGATCGGCAGCGACGTCGCGGATCCGCCCGCCGATGTTGCTCGGCCCGAGCTCGGTCCAGACCTGCTCAGTTGCCGGCGATCCGCTGTTGCCCATCGCCTTGGACTGCGCGATCGCCGCGTTGACGGCCGCATCCGGGATGGTCCCGTCGGCATTCGCCCGCTGGAGGTACATCCAATCCTCGGCGTCGGGCTCGGGCGTGACGGCCGGCACGACTGCCGGGACGGGCTCCGACCCGTCACCTCTCGTCACGATTGCGGCGGCGATGACTAACAGCGTCATCAGAGCCGCCACGACCGCAGTCGGAGCCAAACTTCTGGTGTGCATCGGCACGTGTACCTCCCCGTTTTTAGGCGCGCATTGCGCCACTCACCCACCAAGCCGGGTGCGCGTTCCAGGTGATATCACCCGGGCCACGCTCCGTCGCCGCCGCTACCCTAACCGAATATAGGATCGCATACGAGTCGCTCGCGCTCTGACTGCAGAAACGTCGCGAGAATCCTGTCGTGGTCGATCGCCGTTTTCGTCGTCGTCAGCTCCTGCTGCTGGCGATCCCCGTCGTTGTCCTGGCGTTCGTCCTGAGCTTCAGGGTCTTCGATCCGAAGGACCGGTGCCAGGAGCCGAGCGCCGCGCCGGCCGCTCGAACAGCGCTCTTGCCGGCGGGGTTGTCCTTCGACCAGATCGGGACGGTCACGGGGGTGCGGAAAGACGGCCGCAATATCATCGTGCAGGCGGTGACGACGAAGCCGCCGGACGAGGCCTCGGTGCTGATTCAGGAGGCCGTGACCGCCGCCGGCTACCGCTTCGTGGGAGCGGATAGCGAGGGCGTCGAAGCGGAGGTCTTCTTCAGCCTCGGGGCGTTTGCCGGAGGCCAGGCGCATGTGCAACCGGCCGCCTGCGCCGGCCGGTGGGACATCGAGGCCGTCCTCCTCGATCCCGACGCCGTGCCGTAGATGCTCTAGCGCCGGAACTGCAGCTCGTGCCAGGACGGCACGGGGGCGAGCTCGAGCAGCGCCCGGTCACCGCGAGGGTCGCGGTAGCCGAACTCCGCGACCTCCTCGTCCCAGTCCACGTCGAGCAGCCCCAGCTTCACGCGCTGGTCGAGCCACGCGCCGCGGAAGACGAGCTTCCGCAGCCAGTAGACGAGCGACTCGCCGCCCACGGCCGCCAGCGCCTCCCAGTGTCGGACGAGGTAGCGGCCGAGCTCGCTCCGCGCCTCCTCGATCCGCTGGTCGGCCGTCAGCTCGACCAGGTCAGCGGCCTCGTCCTCGTCCAGGTCGTTGCTCTCGACAAGCCGGAGCTTGACGGCGGCGCCGATCACGCGCTCCTCGAAGTCCTCGGCGTTGAACGCGAACCGATAGCCCAGGAACTGGACGACGTAGTCGTCGCCGGACTCGTAGTTGGCATCGCTCACCGATCTGAGGATACGCGGGGCGGCGGCCTTGGTGCCAAGCCCGCCTCGATGCTGTCCGGCGCCCTCCCTACGGTGGATTGCCGCGATGCACGAGGCAACCTGGACGATCACCTCGTGCCCGCACCGGGAGTCGGCTCAGCTGGCTCACGAGCTGGGGATCAGCGAGACCACTGCTCGAGTGCTCCTCCGGCGCGGGCACGGCGACGCCGCCACGGCGCGGGCATTCCTGGCCGGCGCCGATCCGGGCCATGACCCGGGCCTGCTCGGCGACATGGACGCCGCCTGCGAACGAATTCGTGCCGCAATTGCGTCAAAGAAGCGCATCTGTGTCCACGGCGACTACGACGCGGACGGGATCTGCGCCACGACACTCGCCGTCCTCGTCCTCCGCGAGCTCGGGGCCGACGTCTCCTGGCACCTACCGAGTCGCTTCGAGGAGGGCTATGGCGTTTCCGGCGAGACGCTCGACCGGCTCGCCGAGGACGGCTGCGGGCTCGTCGTCACCGTCGACTGCGGCATCACCGCGGTCGCCGAGGTGGCCCGCGCCAAGGCGCTCGGGCTCGACGTCGTCGTCACCGACCACCACCGGCCGGGAGACGAGCTGCCGGATTGCCCGATCGTCGCGACCAGGCCGTCCGACTACCCCTTTCCGGAGCTGTGCGGCACCGGTGTCGTCTACAAGCTCGGTCAGGCACTGCTCGGGCCGGGATCCGAGGCGCTGCGCCGCCACCTGGATCTGGTTGCGATCGCGACGATCTCGGACGTCGTCCCGCTCGTGGACGAGAACCGGTACCTCGCTCGTGCCGGGCTGAAGGCGCTGGCGAGGACACAGAAGCGGGGGTTGCAGGCGCTCATGCGCTCGGCCGGCGTCGACCCCGCCGCCGTCGACGCGGGCGCGGTCGGGTTCCGGCTTGCGCCCCGGATCAATGCCGCCGGGCGGCTCTCGCATCCGGAGACCGCGCTGCAGCTTCTCCTCACCGAGGACGACACCGAGGCTGCCGAGCTGGCCGGCCGGCTCGAGGAACTGAACCGCGAGCGGCAGGCGGTCGAGGACAGAATTCTCCGGGAGGCTGTCGCCCAGGTGGAGGCGTGGCCGGAGAGCCGCCGCTTGCGGCGCGGCTACGTCGTCGCGCACGAGGATTGGCACGAGGGCGTGATCGGGATCGTCGCCTCGCGGCTCGTCGAGCGGTTCAACCGGCCGGTCGTCCTGATCGCGGGCACCGACGGCGACTGGAAGGGCTCCGGCAGGTCGATCCCGTCATTCGACCTTCACGGCGCTCTCGGCGCCTGCTCCGAGCATCTCTCGCGGTTCGGCGGACACCGCGCCGCCGCGGGACTGTCGATCGACCCCGCCAGGCTCGGAGCCTTCGCGGAGGCCTTCGGTGAGGCTGTCGACGCCGAGCTTCCGGAGGAGGATCTTCAGCCGAGAATCGAGGTGGACGCGGTCGTCTCCGGCGAGGAGCTGACACTCGGCCTCTCCACCGAGCTCGGCCACCTGGCGCCGTTCGGCCTCGGCAACCCCGGAGTGACGCTGCTCCTCCCGTCGTGCGATCTCTCGGATGTCGCGCAGACGGCCGACGGAAAGCATCTCCGGTTCCGCGTGCACCACCGCGAACGGCCGGCCGGCTCGGCGATCGCGTTCGGCCTCGGGCGCCACGCCGACCGGGCCCGGCGGGAGGTGCGCCACGACGTCCTCTTCCGCCTCGAGGAGAACCGCTGGAACGGCACGGTCGCGCCGCAGCTCGTCGTCCGCCAGATCCTGGAGGCGCCGGAGCGCCACGAGAGCCTCCGTGAGTGGCTGGCCGACGAGTTCCGGAAGGACACAGGCACCAGGGATGCCGCCGCGCAGGCGATCTTCGACGAGCTCGGCCTGGAGGCCGGCGGCCCGAAGCGGCAGCTGCTCGAGTCGGACGCGTTCCGCGCCCTGCTCACGGAGGAGCCGATGGCGGTGCCCGAAGCGGCCTAGACGCGGCCGAGTGACGTCCGAAACGTCTTCCGCGGCTCCCAGGGGCGCTCGCGGCGCGCCTCGGACTCCAGCCCTGCCAGCAGCCGAGCGAGAGCGATGGTCTTGCGCTTATGACGGCGGCGTAGATGCATGGACCGGGTGTTTTCGCGGCCGGGAGGTCAGCTCCTACCTGCGGAGTACCATTCGGATATGACGCTTCTCGAGGCTCCGGAACGGCATCAAGACCTCATCAACGAGCTCATCGCCGAGGTCGCCGAGTACAACCCGGACCTCGATCGTGACCTGATCGCCCGCGCCTTCCGCTATGCGGCGGCCGCTCACGAGGGCCAGCAGCGGCGCTCGGGCGAGGAGTTCATCCACCACCCGTACTCGGTCGCCCGGATCTGCGCCGACCTCCAGCGGGACGACGAGACGATCGCCGCCGCGCTGCTCCACGACGTGGTCGAGGACACCCAGGTCACGCTCGAGGACGTCAAGGCCGAGTTCGGCGAGGAGATCGCACAGCTCGTCGACGGCGTCACGAAGCTGACGCGTGTCAGCTTCCAGAGCCGCGAGCAGGCCCAGGCGGAGAACTACCGCAAGATGGTTTTGGCGATGGCCGAGGACCTCCGGGTCATCTTCATCAAGCTTGCCGACCGGCTCCACAACCTCCGCACGATCGAGTACCTGGGCAAGCAGAAGCAGGTGCAGAAGGCGCGCGAGGCGCTCGAGGTGTACGCGCCGATCGCCCACCGGCTCGGGATCCACCAGATGAAGTGGGAGCTCGAGGACCTCGCGTTCGAGGCGCTCCACCCGCGCAAGTACACGGAGATCAAGGCGATGGTCAACGAGCGCCGCGCCGACCGCGAGGAGCACGTGCGCGAGGCGGCGTACGTCCTCCAGCGCGAACTGGACAAGGTCGACATCCCCGCGGATATCTCCGCACGGGCAAAGCACTTCTACTCCATCTACGACAAGATGGCGAAGAAGGGCAAGGAGTTCAACGAGATCTACGACCTCACCGCGATGCGCGTGATCGTCGAGCGCTCGGCGGAGGAGGGGACGCGCGACTGCTACGGCGCGCTCGGGCTGATCCACTCGCTCTGGAAGCCGATGCCCGGCCGCTTCAAGGACCACATCGCGATGCCGAAGCTGAACGGCTATCGCGCCCTGCATACCACCGTGATCGGGCCGCAGGGCCGGCCGCTCGAGATCCAGGTTCGCACCAAGGAGATGCACGAGACCGCGGAGCTCGGGGTCGCCGCGCACTGGCTCTACAAGCGAGGCGGGAAGGGACGGAAGCCCGACGAGCGCTGGCTGGACTGGGTGCGGCAGCTCCGCGACTGGAACGACGAGTCGGACCCGCGCGAGTACAAGAAGTCGATGCTCGGGAACCTGTTCGTCGACGAGGTCTACGTCTACACGCCCAAGGGCGAGGTGAAGATGCTCCCGGCCGGCTCCACGCCGATCGACTTCGCGTACGCGGTGCACACCGACGTGGGACACAAGACCGTCGGTGCGCGCGTGAACGGCCGCATCGTGCCGCTCCACTACTCGCTCCAGAGCGGCGACTTCGTCGAGGTGCTGACGACGAAGAGCGGGCGAGGGCCGTCACGCGACTGGCTGACGCTCGCGAAGTCCTCCCGCGCCCGGAACAAGATCCGCCAGTGGTTCTCCCGCGAGACGCGCGAGGAGACAGAGCAGAAGGGCCGCGAGGCGCTCGAGCAGGCGCTGAAGCAGCAAAAGCTGCCCTACCGGAAGATCGCGGGCTCGGCGGTGCTCGCCCAGGTGATCCGGGAGGCGGGCTTCAAGAAGGCCGAGGACTTCTACCTCGCGCTCGGCTCCGGGAAGCTGCCGCCGAACCAGATCGTCAACAAGGTCCTCCAGCGCCTGAAGACGACCGAGGTCGCCGAGGAGGCCACCGTCCCGCTCAAGCCGACGCGGTCGGCGGAGGCGGTCGGGAGCAACCAGCTCGGAATCAACGTCGAAGGCATCCAGGACGTCCTCGTCCGCCTCGCGAAGTGCTGCACGCCGGTGCCGAGCGACGAGATCGTCGGCTACATCTCGCTGGGCAAGGGGATCACGATCCACCGGGAGGACTGCCCGAACGTGAAGGCGCTGCGCCGCAACCCGGAGCGCTTCACGCCCGTGAACTGGGACGGCGGGTCGACGAAGAGCTTCCGCGTGCAGATCGCGGTCGACGCGTGGGACCGGCCGCGGCTTCTCGAAGATGTCGCCAGGACGTTCGCCGAGCACGGCTCGAACATCGTCTCGTACGGCGGCACCGTCGAGGATCAGCTCGCGAAGAACTGGTACACGGCCGAAGTCGGCGACGTGAAGGCTCTTCGCGGCCTCCTCGGCTCGCTGCGCAACGTCGACTCGGTCTTCGACGCGTATCGCGTCACCCCGAGCTGATCCCTCATCCGAGGGAATTGCCAGCTCGAACGAGGGGTCGAACGGCCGCAAAGCCCCAGGTAATCGTGCAAATCACCCTTTTGGGGGATGATCCCCCGAACGGGAGGGGTACCTCGAACGAGGGATAGACGCAGAGCCCGACCCCGGACTACAACGAGTGCAGGGGGAGAGGGCAGCTGCGGCGCCCGTCCGCCCGTCGGATGGGCGCGCGGCTTACAAGGTCTCTCGAGTGAGAGCCGCTTGAGTCGAATCACTACGGGGAGGGATGTGCTTCCTCCCCGTAGGCGCGATAACGAGCCTAGGACTCACGGGTGTCGCGGCCACGCCCGAGTTGACGACTCGTGTGACGCATCCCGTTTCCCAGCCGCCTGCATCGTCCCGTCTCCGCGACGAGCGGGGCCAGTCCCTCGTCGAGTTCGTCCTCGGGCTGCCGCTGCTGCTGCTCGTGCTCGTCGCGATCCTCCAGTTCGGCCTCGTGATGCACGACTACGTCGAGGTCACGCAGGCCGCCCGGGCCGGCGCGCGCAAGGCGAGCGTCTCGCGCAAGATCGACCATCGCGCCGCCGCCGTGGCCGCAGCGCGCGACAGCGCCACCGGCCTGGACGAAGACGAGCTCGACGTCGACGTCACGCCGCCGGGCGCCCGGCGCCGCGGCGATCCCGTCGCGGTCGAGGTCTCGTACCCGTACGAGGTCGACGTGCTCGGCATGGTCGTGCAGAGCGGCACGATGACCTACCGCGCGACTGCGAGGATGCAGTGAGGCGCGAGAGCGGACAGGCGCTCGTCATCGTCGTCGTCTTCCTGGCCGTGCTCCTCGGCATGGCGGGGCTCGTCGTCGATGCCGGGTCGTGGTACGTCCAGCACCGGAAGGCGCAGGCCGCCGCCGACTTCGGCGCCCTCGCCGCCGCCGCCGAGCTGCCGAGCAAGCCGGCCAGCGCGCGCAGCGTCGCCGCGGACTACGTCGACGAGAACCTTCCGGGCGCGACCGCCGACGTCCAGCTCACGTACGACGGTGATCCCAAGAAGGTCGAGGTCAGGGCGAGGACCAAGGGGGAGACCTACTTCCTGCGCATCTTCGGCTTCACGACCGTCGACATCTCGGCCAGGGCAGTCGCGACCAAGCTGGCGGCTGCGACGCCGCTTGCGATCTTCGCGTACGAGCATCGCTGTAGCGCCTTCGGCTTCGGCGCGAACGGCGACAACATGAATATCAACGGCGGGATCCACTCGAACGGCCCGTTCAAGGTGAACGGCAACGACTTCAACGCCGCCGGCGCGCGGGCCGGCGGGCCGAACGACTGCGACCCCTACGTCAACGGGGCGAACATCAGCTTCGGCGGCGAGTCCCAGCCGCTGCACGAGCCCGAGCTCCAGGACTGGCCGCGGTACTACCACGAGTCCGAGTTCCCCTGCACGTACCGCGCGAACAAGTTCGAGTTCAACAGGACACCTCAGACGATCCCGCCCGGTGTCTACTGCGCGACCGAGGAGTTCAAGGCGAACGGGAACAACCAGACGGGCAACATCACCGTGCTGGCGCCCAAGATCACGATCAACGGCGACAACCAGCGCTTCACGCCGTTCATGGACGGTTTGCTCTTCTACGCGACCGGCACGGACGAGATGATTCTCGACGGCAACAACTTCAACTGGACCGGCACGATCTTCCATCCCCGTGGCAGCGTGAAGATCAACGGCGACCAGTACTCGATCCTCAACGGCCTGATCGAGGGCCTGCACGTCGAGGTGAACGGCTACGGCTTCTCGATGAACGGCACCGGACCCGCCTCGGACGAGGAAATCGGCCTGATCGAGTAGCTACGAGGCGTCCTCGAACGCCTCGATCTTCTCCCGGTACGAGTCCGGTATCGGACAGGGCTTGCGCTCGTCCAGGTCGACCAGCACGAGCGTCTGGCTCGCCGTCACCATCAGGACGTCGTCGTCGACTCGGTAGGCGGCGCACTCGAACGTCACGCTCGTCCGGCCGATCCGGGACACGCGGATGAACACCTCGATCATGTCGTCGAACTGCGCCGGAGCGTGGTACTCGATCGTCGTTGCCCGCATGACCGGCTGCTGTTCCTCCTCGAGGCTCGTCATCAGCAGTCCGAGGTGGCGGTGGTACTCGACGCGCGCGGTGTCGAAGTACGGCAGGTACCGGCCGTAGTAGACGATTCCCTGCGCATCGGTGTCCGAGAAGCCGACGCGGGTGAGCGCCGAATACCTGAACGGCGGCTTGCGGTCCGTGACGCGTCCGAGCTCGAGACCGGTCACGAGCGGATCACGTCGAGCACCTCGTCCCGCTTCTGCTCCATGAGCTCCTTCGCGCGGGCTTCGAGGTTCAGGCGGAGCAGCGGCTCGGTGTTCGAGGGGCGCACGTTGAAGTGCCACTGGTCGGCGTCGACGGAGATCCCGTCGAGGTGTGAGACCTGGCCCTCCGAGGAGAAACGGTCCTCGAGCTCCTGGAGCTTGGCCTCGACGTCCGGCACCGGCGTGTTCAGCTCGCCGGTGATGAAGTACCGGTCGCGGTACGGGCGAAGGATCTCGGAGAGCTTCTGGCCGCGAAGCGAGACGAGCTCGAGCATCAGGAGGAACGGGACGACGCCGGAGTCCGCCTGGCTGAACTCGCGGAAGTAGTAGTGCCCCGACACCTCGCCGCCGAAGACGGCACCTTCCTCGCGCATCCGGTGCTTGATGAATGCGTGGCCGACGCGGTTGACGAGCGGCGTGCCGCCGGCGCCCTCGATCGTCTCGGGGACGGCCCAGCTGGCCCGGACGTCGTAGATGATCTTGCCGCCCGGGCTCTTCTCCAGCACGGACTCCGCGAGCAGTGCCGTCACGAAGTCGCCCGGGACGAAGTCGCCCTCGTCGTCGACGAAGAAGCATCTGTCCGCGTCCCCGTCGAACGCGACGCCGAAGTCGGCGCCCTCCGCCTTCGTCCGCTCGACGATGAACTCGCGGTTCTCCGGGAGGAGCGGGTTGGGCTCGTGGTTCGGGAAGGTTCCGTCTGGCTCGAAGTAGTAGCGGATCGCCTCGATCGGCAGCCGCTCGAGCACCGGCGGAAGCATGGCGCCGGCCATCCCGTTCGCTGCGTCGACGACGACGCGGAGCGGCTTGATCGCAGACACGTCCACGAACGACAGGACGCGCTCGACGTACGCCGGCCAGACGTCGTACTCCTGGACCTGTCCTGGGGTCTGACCCCCGGACGTGTCTCCGAGGGCCATGGCCCGGTCGCGGATGTCGAGCAGGCCCGAGTCCCCGCCGACGGGCAGTGCCCCCCGTCGGACGATCTTCATGCCCGTGTACTCCTTCGGGTTGTGCGAGGCGGTGACCGCGACGCCGCCGTCGAGCTCCAGGTCGCCGACGGCGAAGTAGACCATCTCCGTGCCGACGAGGCCGAGGTCGAGGACGTCGGTTCCTGCGTCGGTCACGCCGCGGATCAGCGACGCGGCCATCGACGGCGACGACACCCGCATGTCACGCCCGACGGCGATCCTGCGCGGCTCGAACTGCTCGACGTACGCGCGCCCGATCGCGTACGCGCCCTCCTCGTCGAGCTCGGTCGGATGAATCCCCCGGACGTCGTACGCCTTGAAGACCTTCGGATCGAGCACGGCCCGGACTCTATCCCCGGAACCCTGCGCTCGATCACGGTGTAGAGCAGCCGTGAAGAAGCTCGCCGCGGCTCTCGCCCTCGTGTCCGTCGTACTCCCTGCGACTGCCGACGCCAAGGGGATGGCGACCATCCGAGTCTGTGGAGCAGAGGCGTGTGTCACGCTTGAGGATCGAGCGGCGTACGTGCTCAGCCCGGCGGAAACGGTCTTCGAGCCGCCGCCCGTCGCCTCGTTCTACCGCGTGGACATCGCGTTCGAAGCGGGGGCCGACCGGAGCGGATACTCGGTGCTGTTCGTCCCGTCGTCGGGTCTGATCGCGTCGAACGTCGGTGCCGCGCGCGCACTTCTCTGGTACGTCCCGACCACGGAGGCGCTGGAGCAGCTCGCACCGGCGACGCGCGAGCTCGACGCGTTCGAGGCGCCGACCGCATGGCCGGCTGCGGTCGAGGCGCATCCGGTGTCGTCCCCGAGCGGGCGAAGCTGGCTGCACTTCCTGCTCGCCGCCGGAGCGATCCTCGTGATCCTCGCGGCGGCACCGCTGGTACGCCGAACACGGCCGATCCAGCCGCGGGCTGCCTGAAACTGCCTGAGAAAAACGCCTGGGAGCGGGAGTTTTCTGGCCTCCCCGTTCGTTCATACACTTGAAGGGTGGAGCGCAAGCTCGCGACAGTCCTGTTTGTCGATCTCGTCGGCTCGACAGCGCTGATCTCCGGCACCGATCCGGAGGTCGCGCGCCGGCGCGTTCAGCAGTACTTCGACAAGGTCTCCCACTGCGTGGTGACGCACGGCGGGATCGTCGAGAAGTTCGCCGGGGACGCCGTCATGGCGGCGTTCGGGATCCCGCAGGCCCACGAGGACGACGCGGAGCGCGCGGTTCGGTCGGCGCTCGGCATTCTCGAGACCGTCAAGGAGCTCGGGCTCGACGTCCGGATCGGCATCGAGTCGGGCGAGGTGGTCGTCGACGATGCGTCCGAGTCGACGTTCGCGACCGGCGAAGCCGTGAACATCGCGGCGCGGCTCCAGCAGGCCGCATCGGTCAACAGCATCCTCATCGGCCCCGGCGCGCACCGGCTCACGCTCGGCCGCTTCGAGGTCGAGGACGAGGGACCCGTCGAGATCCGAGGCCGCGCCGAGCCCGTCTGGGCGTGGAAGATCATCTGCCTCGCCGGGGTCAGCGGCCGAGCCGGCGTACGCAGAGCGCCGCTGGTCGGCCGCGACGCCGAGCTCGATCTCCTCGAGAACACGTACCAGCGTGCGGTCCGCGACGGGCGCGCCCACCTGTTCACGATCTACGGCGACGCCGGCGTGGGGAAGAGCCGCCTCGCGAACGAGTTCGTGGGCAGCCTCGAGGCCGCCACCGTGCTCTCGGGCCGCGCGCTCCCGTACGGGGAGGGCGTCACCTACTCGGCGCTCTCGGACATGGTCAAGACGGCGGCCGGCATCGCGGACGACGACCCGCTCGACGATGCGCTCGAGAAGCTGCGCGACTGCTGCCCCGACGAGGCCGTCGCCGACCTGCTCGCGCTTGCCTCCGGCGTGCTCGAGGCGGTCAAGGGCGAGCGCAACCAACAGGAGATCGCCTGGGCGGCTCGCGAGTGGGCGGAGAAGCTGGCCGAGCCGCAGCCGCTCGTCCTGATCTTCGAGGACATCCACTGGGCAGAGGACGCTCTGCTCGAGCTCATCGAGCACATGGCCACGTGGGTGAGGGACGTCCCGATCCTCCTGCTGTGCCTTGCGCGCCCCGAGCTGCTCGACCTGCGGCCCGGCTGGAGCGGCGGGCGCGTCCGTGCGACGGCGATCGAGCTCGAGCCGCTCGGCCGGGACGACAGCGAGACGCTGATCGAGGCACTGCTCGACGGAGAGATGGCGCGCGGCGCGCGCCAGGCGCTGCTCGACAAGACCGAGGGCAACCCGCTCTTCGTCGAGGAAACGGTCCGGATGCTCTCGGAGGCGAACGGCGGCGGCATCGAGCGGATCCCCGACACGCTTCAGGCGCTCATCGCCGCCCGCATCGACCATCTGCCGCCGGGTGAGAAGGAGCTGCTCCAGGGCGCCGCCGTCATGGGCAGGATCTTCTGGAAGGGCGCGCTCAGCGAGCTCGTCCTCGAGGGAACAGACATCGATCCGCTGCTCGAGGACCTCCACCTACGCGAGTTCGTGCACCCGGAGCCCCGCTCGTCGATCTCCGGCGAGAAAGCGTTCAAGTTCAAGCACGTGCTGATCCGCGAGGTCGCGTACGGCGGCCTCTCGAAAGCGGCGCGGGCCGGCTACCACCAGCGCTTCGCCGAGTGGCTCCGGAAGCACGCCGGCGAGGAGCTGCTGGAGGTCCGCGCCTATCACCTCGACCATGCGACCGCGCTGCTCGCGGAGCTCGACGGGTCGCCGCCGGCGCAGCTCGCGACCGAGGCCGCCGCAGCGCTCGAAGAGGCGGGCCGAAGGGCGCTCGCGCGCGAGGCGAACGCCACCGCGCGAAAGCTCCTGATTCGCGCCGTGGAGCTCGAACCGACCCTCGAGCGGCGCTACGAGGCGGCGCGCGCCGCCTGGCGCATGGCCGACTTCCCCGTCCTCTCCACCGAGATGGACCAGGTCCTCGAGGCCGCACGCGAGGCCGGCGACCGAGGCCTCGAGGCCCGCGCGCTCGCGGCGCTCTCCGAGGTCACGCTGCTCCGCCACGCAGACGTCTCGCGAGCCGAAGAGCTGGCCCGAATGGCGCTCGAGGCCGCGCCGGACGACGACGGCGAGAGCCGGATCGACGCCCTCCGCATGCTCGAGACGGTGGCGTGGTGGCGCGGGCGCCTCACCGAGTCCGAGTCGTACATCGAGGAGATGCTCGAGGTCGCCCGCGGGCTCGGCCGCGTCGACGTCGAGAGCGAGGCGCTGCTCTCGCTGGCGGCCATCAGCGTCAGTCGTCGCGAGGACGATCGGGCCGAGTTGCTCATCGAGCGCGCGAACGCACTCGCGGAGGAGAGCGGCTCCCCGACCGCCAAGGCGCACGCCTACCGCCAGGCAGGGGAGCTGGACATCCTGCGCGGACGCCGTGAGGAAGCGCTCGTCAAGTTCGAACGCGCACGGGAGCTCTTCGAGGAGGTCGGCGCCGCGACGCAAATCGCCAAGACGCACCTGCGGATCGGGCGCATCGTGCGGAAGCAGGGCGACGTGGAGGAGGCGGAGCGACTGTTTCGCGAGGCGATCCGCATCCTCAAGCCGGTCGAGGACCGGGGGACGCTGTGCGAGGTGCAGCGCAGCCTCGCCGAGGCGCTACTGGAGCAAGGACGCCTCGACGAGGCGGAGATGTACGCCCTCAAGGCGAGCGAGACGGTTGGAATCCAGGACGTGCACTCCCAGTCGACCACGAAGAAGACGCTGGCCCTGGTGCGGGCCGCCCAGGGGCGGGACGAGGAGGCCGAGGCGCTCTTCCGCGACGCGGTCGAGACGCTCGAGCGGACGGAGTACGTCCGCTATCTCTCGGAGCCCCTCAACGCAATCGTTCAGTTCCTGGAGGAGCGGGACCAGCTCGACGATGCCGAGGTCTTCGCCGATCGGCTCGCCGAGGTGCGTGAGGGCACGATGGACGAGGAGAGTGTCGCCGAGAGCGCGGCGTAGACCCCTGTCAGGCTCTTGCGACTAGTGCCAAACGACTTCAGGCATTCTGCGCAGCCGCTCCACGTCTTTCCGAGTTCTGATGTCCAAGGCTGACCGATCCCCTGGCGAGGCGGGCCACCCGCCCGCGACTCCGAGCTCGTGTTTCAGCACGGCGCGACAAGCCATTTCGAGGACGTAGTAGGCCGGAACTACGAGCGGATCCGCGTCATTGCCGCGATGGACCACCTCGGCGCGGAGGCCGAACAGTCGTCCCAGGCGGGGATTGAGTTGCTCCGGCTCGACTCCCAGCGCTCGGAGCCGGTTCTCGACTTGTCATTACCGGCCCGGTGGTTTGATGGATCCACGTGAATCCCGCTTCGAATTTGGCGAGGGAATGCCTGGTACCTCCATGGACTGGAAACCGAGTCGGTAGATGCCGACGTGCCCACTCAAGTCGAAGCCGCTCGTGATCTGATCTACCGCGTCCGTAAGGTCCCCGGCGGGGTACAGGTCCATGAAGTCAGGCGCCTGGGACGAGCCCGTCATCTGCTCAGATCACGAGGAGCCCATCCTGCGTGCAGGGCTTCTAGAACCGCTCGGTGACTCTCCTCGTCGGGCGACTCGCTGATCACTGTCGTCGGGCGCTCGAACCTCGACAGCGCCTCGCCGAGCGGTTCCGCCCGGAGGGTTCCCTCGCCGTACGAGAGGTGCTTCGTCTCGTTCCGATTCGCGTAGGCGATATCGGAGAAGTGGACGTGGAACGGTGCGCCTGGCTCCATGACGGCATCGGCACGCTCGAGCACCGGTGCGAACGCCTCCACGTCCGTGAACGCGCCGTCGGACGTCGCATGCATGTGGGCGAAGTCGAGCACCGGGCGTATCCAGTCGAGCCGTGACGCGATCGCCAGCACGTCGTCGATCGTCCCGAGCTCGTTGACGCGGCCCATCACCTCGACTCCGAACGGCACGCCGCGGCCCTTCTTCTCCAGTCGCTCGCGCAGCTCGCCCGCCTGCTCGACGACGTCGTCGAGCGCCTTCTCGCGAGGGCGTTCCAGCAGGAAGCCCGGGTGGAACACGACGAGCTCGGCGCCGGCCGCGAGAGCGATTCCTGCCGAATGGTCGAGCATCCCGATCGCCATGTTCAGCTTCTTCCCGCGCTCTGCATGCCCGACGAAACCTGCGATCGGTGCATGGACGGAAAGGACGATGCCAGCGTCGCGCGCGAGCTCTCCGAACCGCTCCGCCCACGGATAGTCCATCCAGAACTTGCCCTCGAAGTCGATCTCGCAGGCCGAGTAGCCGCGCTCCTGAAGAATCTTGACGGCCTCCTCCGGCGAATCCCTCGAGGGCACACGGGCGGGCCCGAAGTGGAGTTCTCCCATCGCCGGGACGCTAGCGGCTCGGCTCGATTACGCTGCCGTCACCGACCGAAGGAGCCGGGTGGGAGCACACCAACCGGAAGACCGCCGTGTCGCGTATCAGGAGGTTTCGAAGAACCTCCAGGTCATCGACGACTTCAGGGCGAGGCTCCTCGCGCTGTTGCCGATCTCCTCGGGTGCCGGGATCTTCCTGCTACTCACAACAGGCGATGAAGACGACCTCGGAGCAATCGGGTTGGTCGGAGGGTTGGTTGCGGTCGGACTCTTTGTCTTCGAACTGCGGCAAATTCGAGTCTGTCGCCACCTGATCCGCGTCGGCGCACGACTCGAGCAGGACATGGGATTCGACCCAGGGAGAGGTCAGTTTCTCGGTCGTCCGGCTCCCTCTTCATCCGAGGAGATCCGCGAGGTCGATGTGCGTTTCTGGAGACGGCAGACACTCCTGCCTTCGGTGCCCAAGGCGTCACTGATCGTGTACGGAACCGTGATCGGGGCGTGGGGTTACCTCGCCTATCTCGGCTTCAGCTAGGCCTTGGTACTCCGGGTTGGAGGTGTCGTCCGACGGCGTTCCTACCCTGAGCTCATGGCCAAGCGCCCGTCCAGAATCGATCTCCTCGAGCTCGACATCGACCTCCGCCTCACCGACCTGTGGCGCGAGGCAGCCGACGTCGGCGAGTGGAACCTCGAGATCGTCGCCGCCTTCATGAGGGCCGCCTACGGGAAGGGCTACTGCGACGCGCTGACCGAGGACACGCCGGGGAGCCTCTGCGAGGAGCACGGCTACCGGATCCCGGATCGGCGGCGCCCGGCTCCCATGCGCGAAGGCTGATCGCTCCGCCACTACACTTTTCGGCGTGGCCCGGCGCTCGAGCCCAGCCCGCCTCGTCATCGCCCTCGGAGTGGCGGCGATGCTGGCCGTCTTCCTGCTCTACACGTCGATCGCCGGCGGGACTCCGCAGCTCCGGCCGAGCCAGCTGAACGGCCGCACGGGCGAGATCACGCTCGTGGGCAAGGTCGTCGCGCCGGTGCAGCGCAGCGGCCGGACGATCCGATTCCGCGTCAAGGACATCGACCGGAACACGTCCGTGCGGCTTCCCGTGAGCTACAGCGGGTCGGTTCCGGACATGTTCAAGGTCGGTCGGGACATCTCGCTCAAGGGCCGGTTGCAGAACGGGACATTCGTCGGGGAATCGGGCACGCTCGTCACCAAGTGCCCGTCGAAGTACTCCTCTAAGAACGACACCTAATGCCTGAGCTCGGGCGCGCAGCGCTCATCGTGTGCCTCGGGCTGGCGGTCTACGCCGTCGTCGCGGGCGCGATCGCTGCGCGGCAGCGGCGGCAGCGGCTCGCGGAGTCGGCTCAGAACGCCGTCGTCGCCTCCTTCGGCGCCGCGCTCGTCGGCTCGGCGGTGCTGTTCGCCGCCCTCGCTCAGAACGACTTCTCGTTCGTCTACGTCGCCGACCACACGAGCCGCGAGCTGCCCCTCGGGTACACGATCTCGGCGTTCTGGGGTGGGCAGGAGGGGTCGCTGCTGCTCTGGCTCCTGATCCTCACCGGCTTCTCGGCGATCGCCGTGCTGCTCAGCCGCCGGTCGGCTCCCAGCCTCCTCCCGTGGTCGGTTCCGATCCTCGGCGGCGTGATCACGTTCTTCGCATTCATGCTCGTCGCGGTGTCGAGCCCGTTCGCGACCCAGGTGGCGCCGGCGGACGGGGCGGGCCTCAACCCGAGCCTCCAGAACCCGTACATGCTGGCCCACCCGCCGATGCTGTACCTGGGCTTCGTCGGCCTGACGATCCCGTTTGCCTTCGCAATGGGAGCCCTGGCGGCGCGGCGCAGCGACGAGCTCTGGATCGTCGTCACCCGCCGCTGGACGCTCGTCGCCTGGACGTTCCTCGGCTTCGGGCAGCTCCTCGGCGCGCACTGGGCGTACGTCGAGGTGGGCTGGGGCGGCTACTTCGCGTGGGATCCCGTCGAGAACGCCGCGCTGATGCCGTGGCTCGCGGCGACGGCATTCCTGCACTCGGTGATGATCCAGGAGAAGCGCGGGATGCTGAAGATCTGGAACGTCGTCCTCGTGATCGGGGCGTTCGCGCTGGCGCTCTTCGGCACCTTCCTGACGCGCTCCGGGATCATCAGCTCGATCCACTCCTTCACGGAGAGCTCGATCGGGCCGTGGTTCCTCGGCTTCATCGGCATCGTGCTGGCGGGGTCGATCCTGCTCGTCCTGTCGCGGCTGCCGCTGCTGCGGTCGAAGACGCGGCTCGAGTCGCCCGTCTCGCGCGAGGCGAGCTTCCTCTACAACAACCTGCTGCTCGTCGCCTTCTGCCTGACGATCCTCTGGGGCGTCCTCTACCCGATCCTGACCGAGGCGCTCCGCGGCGAGCCCGTGACGGTCGGGCCGCCGTACTACAACTTCTTCCTCAAGGCCTTCGGCCTGCCGCTGCTCCTGCTGATGGGAATCGGGCCGCTGATCGCCTGGCGCCGTGCCTCGCTGCGCGGGTTGGGGCGGATCTTCGCCTGGCCCGCCGCGTTTGCCCTCGCCTGCGGCGTGATCCTGGTCGCCCTGGGTGCAGGCTCGTCGGTCCCGGGCCTCGTCGGGTACACGTTCTGCGCCTTCGTCCTCGCCTCCATCGTGCTCGAGTTCGTGCGCGGGACGCGGGCGAGGCATGCGCTGGGAAGCACGTCGTGGGCGGGCGCGTTCAGCTCGCTGGTCGCCCGAAACCGGCGGCGGTACGGCGGGTACATCGTGCATGCGTCGATCGTCCTGCTCGCGATCGGCGTCGTCGGGTCGAGCGCTTACGACACGATCTCGGACGCTCGTCTCCGTCCGGGCGACACGGTCTCGGTCAGCGGCTACGACCTGCGCTACCGCGGCGTCGAGGAGTCGCGCGGAGCGAACGCGCAGGAGATCAGGGCCGTCGTGGACGTCTCGCGGGACGGAGAGTCGCTCGGGACCCTGCGGCCGGGCAAGAACCGCTATTTCGCCGAGCAGCAGGTCTCGAACGAGGCGGCGATCCGGTCCGACCGGATGAACGGGGAGGACCTGTTCCTCATCGCCGACCAGATCGACGGAGACGTGCTCTTCCTCAGAGTTCTCGTGAAGCCGCTCGTCAACCTGATCTGGATCGCCGGCTTCGTCTTCCTCGGCGGCGCGGCCGTCGCGCTCTGGCCCGATGCCCGGGAGCAGCGCCGGCTGGCGGTTCGGTACGGCCGCGGCGAAGCACTCGCCCGCGCGTGAGCCCCGAGCTCCTGCTCGGCGCGCTGCTGGCGGCGGCCGCGGTCGTCTTCGTGGCGGTCCCGTTCCTGCGGGCCAAGGAGCCGCCCGCCCGGCCGACGCCGGGCGACGACGCGCTTGCCGCGGCGGAGGAGCGCGACCGCGTCCTCGCCGAGCTCAAGGAGCTCGAGTTCGATCACCGCACCGGGAAGATCACGGACGAGGATTACCGGAAGCAGGTGTATCCGCTTCGAAGCCAGGCGGCGGCGCTGTTGCCATCGGAGACTCCGAAAGACGCCTCCGAGCAGCAGTTTTCGCCGCCAAAGCTCCCGTCCAGCCGATCCGACGGGTAGGATCCCCGCATTCCGAGCCCGGGAGGGAGGTCTCCCCGGTTCGCGAACACGGTCCCTATGGCTCGACGACTCGTCTGCAGCCTCGTCCTCGTCCTGCTCGTCGCGGCTCCCGCTTCGGGCAGCATCTACGACCGCAAGCAGCGGCTCGACGACCAGGCGCAGGCGCTCCAGTCCAAGGCGGACCGGGCCCGTGCGCGCGAAGAGTCGCTCCGTGCCGAGATCGCATCGGTCTCGGAGCGGATCCAGGCGCTCGAGGCCGAGGTCGGCGACGTCTCCAGCCGACTGGCAGCGCTCGAGGAGGATCTCGCGCTGCACCAGCGGAAGCTGGAGGCGGTCAAGGCGCTCTACCGCCTCCAGAGCGAGCGGCTCCGCTACCTCCGGGGGCAGTACACCGTGGCGCAGATGCGGCTCGCCGACCGCCTCGTGGCGATCTACGAGGGCGAGGATCCGACGACGCTCGACGTCGTCCTCGAGGCGGACAGCTTCAGTGACGCGCTCGACCAGATCGACTACCTCGACTCGATCGCGCAGCAGGACCGGCGGGTCGTGCAGCACGTCACCGGCGCGCGAGATCACATGCAGGCGCTCAAGCAGCGCACGGGGAAGACCAAGGATCGGGTGGCGGCCGTCACCCGGGTCGTCGAGATCCGGACACAGCAACAGCGAGCTGCCTACGACCAGCTGCTGATCTCGCGCAAGGGCCTCGCGCAGGCCCGGAGCGCGAAGCGCGAGGCGCGAGACGAGGCCCACGAGGCCGCCGAGCACTACGAGGGCAAGGCGGAGGAGCTGCTGAAGGTCAGTGCCCAGCTCGCCGCCCGGATCAACGCGGTCCAGCAGTCGTCAGGCCCGAGCTACTCGAGCACGGGCGACGGCACGGTCTCGGCGAGCGGCATGGTCTGGCCCGTCGCCGGCCCGGTCGTCAGCGGGTTCGGCTGGCGCTGGGGCCGGATGCACGAGGGGATCGACATCGCCGCCGGCTACGGGACGCCGATCCAGGCGTCGGCGTCGGGCAACGTCATCTTCGCCGGCTGGATGGGCGGCTACGGGAACCTGATCATCATCGACCACGGCAACGGCGTCGCGACCGCGTACGCGCACCAGACGAGCTTCGTCGTGGGCGGCGGGCCCGTGGCGCAGGGACAGACGATCGGCTACGTCGGCTGCACGGGCCATTGCTTCGGCGCCCACCTGCACTTCGAGGTGCGTGTCAACGGCTCCGCGGTCGACCCGCTCGGCTACCTCTAGCCGCCGGCAAGAAAAGCTCCATTTTTGAAGCTGGGCGCTTATAGTTTCCGCGCTGCAAGCCTCGCGCGCTCTTGGCTTGCGGCACTGTCGTCTCCCGACGGCGCCGGCCGCCCTCCGGGGCGGCCGGTCGTTCTCTAGCTTCTCGGCTTGACCAGGCGCAAATCCGGCAGGTTGCGCCAGCGCCCGTCGAGGTCGAAGCCGTAGCCGACGAAGAACTCGTCCGGCACCGTGAACCCCACGTACCGGACCGGGAGATCCGCGACGAGACGCCGGTACGGGCGGTCGAGCAGAGCAACCGCCGTGAGGGAGCGTGGCTCCCGCAGCGCAAGTGTCTTGACGAGGAAGTTGAGCGTCATCCCGGTGTCGACCACGTCCTCGACGAGGAGCACGTCGCGGCCCTTGATGCTCAAGCCCAGGTCTTTCAGGAGCCGGACACGTCCGCCGCCGCCTCCGTTGCCCTCATAGCCGGCCAGTGCGAAGAAGTCGAGGTTGTGGACGATCGGCAGGGCGCGGGAGAGATCCGAGAGGAAGACGATCGCGGTCTTCAGCGAGGCGACGAGGATCGGCTCGCGGCCGCCGTAGTCGGCGGCGATGGCAGTGCCGAGCTCGCCGACCCGAGCCCTGAGGTCCTCGGCAGAGAGATAGACCTCGCCGATTCTCGCGTCCTGTTCGGGTGCTACGAGGCCAGATCCAGTCGGTATCGCTGTGCCAATCGCTCGATGTCCCGACGATAGAAGAGCTTGACGTTCACGTGCGGATACCGCTCACGAAGCTTGCGCAGCTTGCGGTTCTTCCGTGTGACGAGCGACTGCTTCATCACGGTCAGCTCGACGTAGAGCTCCTGCTCCGGCAGGTAGAAGTCGGGCGCGAACGCCTCGATCACCCGGCCGTCGGGGGCCCTCTCGAGCACGAACGTGTGCGGCTCGTACATCCACGGAATCCCGTAGTAGTCGAGGAGCTTCGCGCACTCGAGCTCGACCTCGTGGGCGAAGCATGGTTGTCCTTCTCCACGATATGCCTGGAAATCGGGAACTTTTTCGGCCACCCGCTCCGCAGAGTACCGACAGCCTCGGACACCGCCCTCCGCGCGCGACGCCATACACTTCGAGCATGCCGGGCCGCGACGGGTCGAGGACGATCGCCCACATCTCGGACATCCATTGCGGTGGCCCCGACTTCGTGCCGAGCCTGATGGAGCGTGCTGTCGCCGAGATCAACGAGCTCGAGCCCGACCTCATCATCTGCTCGGGCGACCTGACGACGTTCGGGTTCAAGCAGGAATATCTGATGGCGCGGGAGTACCTCGACCGGCTCCACTGCGAGCGGATGGTCGTCATCCCGGGCAACCACGACTCCCGAAACGTCGGGTACCTCCACTTCGAGGAGTTCTTCGGAGACCGCCATTCCGTCCTGCGAATGGAGGAGATCACCGTCGTGGCCGTCGACTCCAGCGAGCCCGATCTCGACCACGGCCAGATCGGCCGGGGCCGCTACTCGTGGATCGAGGAGCAGTTCGCGCCACCCGCAGAGTTCCGGATCTTCGTGATGCACCATCACCTGCTCCCGGTGCCGGGAACGGGCCGCGAGCGGAACATCGTCTACGACGCCGGAGACGTCATCGAGTGCCTCCAAGGCGCGCAGGTCGATCTCGTCCTGTCGGGCCACAAGCACGTGCCGTACGCCTGGCGCCTCGAGGACATGTTCGTCGTCAACACCGGCACGGTTTCCTCGATCCGGCTCAGAGGCAATACGAGGCCCTGTTACAACGTCGTCGAGGTTCACGGCAAGCACGTGGACGTCTGGCGCAAGTACCCGTTCCACGGGCAGGAGCGGATCATCCAGTTCTCGCTCGACACGCGCGCGTTCGAGAAGTACACGGCCAGGATCGAGGGCGAGGTGACGACCCGGTGAGGGCTCTGGCGCTCATCGACGGGGAGCACTACGCGCCGGTGGTGCGCGACGCGCTCGCCGAGATCCCGCACGAGGTCGTCGGAGCGCTGCTCGTCGGCGGGACGGAGAAGCTCGTCGGCGGGGACGAGTACGGCGTTCCGGTCGTGGACGAACTCGAGGAGGCGGTCTCGCGATTCGAGCCGGAGGTCGCGGTGGACGTCTCCGACGAGCCCGTGCTCGGCCCGCGCGAGCGGTTCCGCCTCGCGAGCCGGTTTCTCGCGCTCGGCATCGCCTACGAAGGCGCCGATTTCTCGCTCCGCGTTCCGGAGTACGAGCCGTTCGACCTCCCGTCGCTCGCCGTGATCGGGACGGGCAAGCGGCTCGGCAAGACGGCGGTCACGGGGTACGTCGCTCGGCTGCTGGCCGACGATCGCGATCTCGTGGTCGTCTCGATGGGGCGGGGAGGCCCGGCGGAGCCGCAGGTCGCCGACCTGCGCCCGACGGTGGAGGATCTCCTGGAGCTTTCGCGCGAGGGCGCTCATGCCGCGTCGGACTACCTGGAAACCGCTGCTCTCTCCGGCGTCCCGACGATCGGCTGCCGGCGTGCAGGCGGCGGCCTGGCCGGCGTCCCCTGGACGAGCAACGTCGCCGCAGGCGTGCAGAAGGCACTCGGCCGGGAGCCCGAGTTCGTGATCTTCGACGGCAGCGGCGCGGCGATCCCGCCGGTTGCGACCCGGAAGCGGGTGCTCGTCGTCGGCGCGCACCAGCCGGCGGAGCTCGCAGTGGGCTACCTGAACGCGTACCGCATCCTCGTCTCGGACCTGGTCGTCCTGACCATGGCCGAGGAAGGGACTCCTCACGCGGACGTCGCAGATGCGATCCGCGAGGTCAAGGACGTCCCCGTCGTGGCAACCGTCCTCCGTCCGCGGCCGGTCGAGCCGATCGACGGCAAGCGCGTTGCGTTCTTCACGACGGCCGACCCCTCGGCGACCGACCTCCTCGAGCGGCATCTCCGCGACGAGCACGGCGCCGCCGACGTGACCGTCTCGTCCAACCTTTCCCGACGCGAGCAGCTGCGAGAGGACGTCGAGGGCGCGGACGCCGACGTGTTCGTCGTCGAGATCAAGGCGGCCGGCATCGACGTCGTGGCCCGGGCCGCGGCCGATCGGGGTGTTCCGGTGGTCTTCGCGGACAACGACGTCGTCCCGCTCGAGGGCCAGCCGAACCTGGACGACGAGCTGCGCGCGCTTGCGGAGACGGCTCAGCCGGAGCCCGTCAGCTGATGCCCGAGCGCCGCCGCTTCGACCCGCTCCACCTGGGAACCGACGAGCATCCCTACTCGAAGGGCCTGATGGCGAGGGCGCTCATGCGCACCGGGCTGGGCGTCGCCGGAGCGTACGAGGTTGCTCGACGCGTCGAGCAGGATCTGGGCGCGAGCGGCAAGCGGACAGCCGACTTCGACCGGATGGAGGAGCTCGCAGTCGAGGTGCTCGGCGAGCCGGACGGAAGCCTCGCGATCGGGCGGCTTCGCCGGTACCAGGAGCTCGACGAGCTCGACCTCCCGCTCATCATCCTGATCGGAGGCGCCACGGGCACGGGCAAGTCGACGGTCGCAGCCGAGGTCGCGTATCGGCTCGGAATTACGCGCGTGACGTCCACGGACTTCGTGCGCCAGACGATGCGGGCGCTCTTCACGCCAGAGTTCCTGCCGGCGATCCACTACTCGAGCTTCGACGCCGGCCGCGCCCTGCCGACGGCGCAGGAGGAGGAGGTCGACCCACTCCTCCACGGGTTCCTCGAGCAGTCGCGACACGTCCTCGTCGGCGTTCAAGCGGCGATCGACCGCTCGCTCGAGGAAGGCTGGTCGATGGTCATCGAAGGCGTCCACCTCGTCCCGGGGATGCTGCCGCGCATGGTCGAGAACGCGCTTGTCGTCGATTGCGTGATCACGATCGGAAACGAGGAGACGCACGCCGGGCACTTCTGGATCCGCGACATCGCATCCGAGGGTGTCCGCCCGCTGGACAAGTACCTCGAACGCCTGGGCGACATCAGGTACCTCCAGGACTACATCGTCGAGCGCGCCCAGGTCGAGACAGTGCCGGTGATCGAGAACTCGGAGCGCGAGAAGGCGATCGGCGGCGTGCTCGAGCTCGTTCTGGCCGCGGCCGATCGGGTAAGGGTCTCATCATGACCGACGTCGCCGCAAAGGGGACGGCAGTCGGCGCCGAGGGCAAGGGGACGCTTCGGAGCTGCCTCTGCGAGAGCTTTGCGCGGGGGACCGAGCGTGCAGCGCTGGCGAGCGCTCGTTGGCTCGGCCGGGCGGACGAGGCCGCGGCTCAGGAGGCTGCGACGTCCGGGATGCTCGAGGCACTCGAGCAGCTTCCCATCGACGGCACCGTCGTGATCGGCGCCGCGGGCGAGGGCGAGCGCCTGCAGACCGGCGTCCAGCTCGGACGCGGCGGCGAGGAGGTCGAGCTGGCCGTGGACCCGCTGGAGGGCAGCAGCATCGTCGCTCGGGGCGGCAGCGGCGCGATGTCGATGATCGCGGTCGGGGAGCCCGGATCGCTCCAGACGCTTCCGGACATGTACATGCGGAAGATGGCCGTCGGGCCCGTCGCGCGCGGGAACATCGATCTCCGGCGCCCCGTCGGCGACAACATCGAGGCGATCGCGGAAGCGTTCGGCCGGCGTGTCGGCGACATCACGACGATCGTCCTCGAGCGCCCGCGGCACCACGACCTGATCGAGGAGATCCGCGCGGCCGGCGCCCGCATCAAGCTGATCCAGGACGGCGACGTTACCGCATCGGTCTCCGCCGCCATCCGCGGCACGAACGACCACCTCGCGATCGGCATCGGCGGAACGCGTCAAGCGGTGCTCGCGGCCGCGGCGCTGCGCTGTCTCGGCGGCGAGCTCCAGGCACAGCTGTGGCCGGTGTCCCGCAGGGAGATCGACGAGGCGCGAGAGCAGGGGATCGAGGACGTCGAGCGCGTCTTCACGACCGAGGATCTCGCCCCGAAGGAGGCAATCGTCTGCGCCACGGGCGTCTCGAACAGCGACCTGCTCCGCGGCGTCCGCTTCCGCGCCGACAGCGCCTGGACGCATACGCTCGTCATGTGCACCCGATGCAACTGGGTGCGCTTCACCGAGGGCATCCACTTCTTCCAGCGAGAACGCCGGGAAGAAGTGCGACTCCCCGGCTTCTAGACCTGTCCGCAAGCGCGTTTCCGACAGAGTCACACTTTCGGCACAAACTCCCCTTGACAGCCCGCGGTGTCCGACACCGGGGCGCTACCCTGGGGCTCGTGGCTACGAGAGACGACGTCGTCGAGGCGCTCCGCCAGGTCGAGGATCCCGAGCTCGGGATGGACATCGTCGACCTCGGGCTCATGTACGACGTCGAGGTCGAAGGACCGAAGGTGAAGGTGATCTACACGCTCACGTCGATGGGCTGCCCCGTCGGCCCCATGATCGACGAGCAGATCAACCAGGTCACCGCCCAGGTTCCCGGCGTCGAGGAGGTCGAGACCGAGCTGACCTGGGACCCACCCTGGTCGCCGGAGAAGATGTCCGACGACGCCAAGTTCATCCTCGGCTTCGGCTAGCTGAAAATCCCCTGCACCCGGCGTAGGATTCGGGATCGTGGAGGAGCGGCTCGACCGGCAGGCCCGCAACGAAGCGCTGATGCGCACGGTGAACGACGAGCTCGCTGCGATCGACGAGCGCGCGACGGCTTGGGCCAAGCCTGAGCAGCAATTCACGTTTCAGTGCGAATGCGGGATGGGCTATCGGTGTGAAGCGCGCATGCTGATGACCCTCGACGAGTACGAACACGTTCGGCGCCAGCGGGATCGCTTCGCCGTCGTGCCCGGTCACGAGAACGGTGAGATCGAACACGTGGTCGAGCAGTCAGACCGCTACGTGATCGTCGACAAGCGCGACGCGTTCGAGCACCTGGTGCAGTAGAGGCCAGAGAGCGAGGCCGAAGCCCCGCTCTCTCGCAGAGTCGTTCCGCGGCTACTTCGCGGGTGAGGCGGACGTCGCCGTGCCGCTCTCGTACTCCCGCTCGATCCGTTCCAGTTCCTCCTCGGTGCCCTGCCGTACGGGCCCCTTGAACCACTTCTTGGCCGACAGGAAATACCAGCCGCCGAAGAGCAGCAGCGCTCCGCCGACAAGAATCGGGGCGTAGTTCAGCGCCTCCCAGGTGAACTCGTCCGCCCACGGGACGCTCGCCTTGTACGGCGGCAGCAGGAAGATCAGCGTGATGAACGCGACCCACACGATCGCGATCAGGTCGATCCACTTGTAGTGCTTGCCCAACGTCCACGCGCCGGGCTCGAAGCGATCGCCGAGCCGGAAGCGGAGGATGACCGGGAGGATGAACGCGATATAGAGGCCGATGACCGCAATCCCGGTGCCGACCAGGTACCCGACGAGGTAGTTCCAGTACGCCGGAACCATGATCAGCGCCGAGAGCACCACGATCGCGAGGACGGCCAGCTGCGGCACGCGGTTCTTTCCAACCTGCCGCCAACGCCGGTGGCCCGGAACTGCGCCGTCGCGGGAGAATGCAAACAGCATCCGGGAGGCCGACGTGATCGACGCGGTCACGCAGAAGAACTGCGCGACCACGCAGATGAAGAGCAGGACCTCCGCCCACCCCTGGCCCATCGACTCGGCCCAGCTCCAGGGGACGATGAATGCGATGTTCTCGATCGCTCCTGCGGTGCTCGGAATCGCCAGCGTGACCGCGAGCAGCAGGATGAAGCCGAAGATGACCGAGACCACGACCGACATGTACATCCCGACCGCAGCCGCCCGCGACGCGTTTCGTGTCTCCTCGGCGAGATGGGCCGAAGCGTCGAAGCCGGTGATCGTGTACTGGGCCATCAGAAGGCCGGTCAGGAACACGTAGATGAAGAGGAAGCTGCCGAAGTTCTCGTTGCCCGAGCCGAAGCCTGTTGCGTTCACGGTCTCGCCGAAGGCGTAACCAAGTGATTGGTGGTTGTCGGGGACGATCAACAGGATCCCGACGATCACGAGCACGCCCACCATGTGCCAGTACGCGGAGATCCTGTTCAGCAGCGCCGTGATGTTGACGTTCATCAGATTGATGACCGCCGCGGCCGCGAGGAAGATCACGTAGAGCAGATAGATGTACTCCTTCTCGTTCGGGTACTCGAACCAGAAGTTCAGGAGCGCCGTCCCGAACGTGGCAAGGCCGTAACCGATGGCGGCCGTCACGGCGATCTGGCCGATCAGGTTGAACCAGCCAGTGAACCAGCCCCAGGCTGGGCTCCCGAGCTTGGAGGCCCAGTAGTAGAGCCCGCCGGCGGTCGGATACGCCGAGGCGATCTCGGCCATCGCGAGCGCGACGATGGTGCTCATCGCGCCGACGAGCAGCCAGCCCCAGGTGACTGCGACCGGGCCACCCTGCCCGAACGCGATGTAGTACGAGGTCAGGCAGCCGGCGAGGATCGAGATGATCGTGAACGAGATCGCGAAGTTCTCGAATCCGCCCATTCCCCTGAACAGCACCTGGGCGTAGCCCAGCCGGTGGAGCAGGCTCTCGTCGTCCGGGCGGCGCCCTGGTGTTTCAGCCGCAGGTTCCGTGCTCAATGCGGGCCTCCGTTGTCGATGACGTGCAATTGACCCACCTTTTCGGGGTTCGTGTCAATTGCCCTATGTTGCTACGCACGAATGTTGGCGCTTTCCGGGTCGTACAGCGGCTCCCGGGCGATCTCGCCGGCGATCCAGTCCCCGAAGATCTCGATCTCGACCGGCGTGCCGACCTCCGCCTTCTCGGCTGGGACGTAGGCGTACGCGATCGAGCGCTCGACCGTGTAGCCGTAACCGCCGCTCGTAACCCGGCCGACCGTTTCGCCGTCGATGCGCACCGGCTCCGAGCCGAGCGCGACAGCCCGTGGGTCGTCGAGAGTGACGCAGACCAGGCGGCGCTCCGGCTCCCGCTTCTCGACCAGCGCCTTGCGGCCGAGGAAATCGCCCTTGTCGAGCTTGACCGCGAAGCCCGAGGCCGGCCTCCCAGGGCGTGTCCTCCGGCGTGATGTCCGCGCCCCAGACGCGGTAGCCCTTCTCGAGCCGGCAGGAGTCGATCGCCTTGTAGCCGCCCGCGACGAGCCCGTGCTCCCGGCCCGACTCCCAGATCGTGTCCCAGAGCCGGAGCCCGAACTCGCTCGGGCAGTAGAGCTCCCAGCCGAGCTCGCCGACGTAGGTCACGCGCAGCGCGAGGCACGGCACCGGGCCGACCGCGATCTCCCGCGACCGCATGTACGGGAAGTCGAGCGGCCCGGCCAGCGGCTCGAGGATGTCGCGAGACCGCGGCCCCCAGATCCCGAGGCACGCGAGCTGGGAGGTCACGTCCTCGACGCGGACCGAGTCGTCGTCGGGCGCGTGGGACCGGATCCAGGCGAGGTCGTGGCGGCCGAACGCCGTTCCGGTGACGATCCGGAAGCGGTCCTCGGCGAGGCGCGTGACCGTGAAGTCGCACTCGATCCCGCCGCGCTCGTTCAGCATCGACGTGTACGTGATCGCACCGACGTCGCGTGCCACCTTGTTGTCGCAGAGCCGCTCGAGGAAGTCGGCGGCGCCCTCGCCGGATACCTCGATCTTGGCGAAGGACGTCTCGTCGAAGATCGCGGCCGCCTCGCGCGTCGCACGATGTTCCGCGCCGATCGCCGGCGACCAGAGGCGCCCCGCCCAGCCGCGGGGCCGGAGCGACTCGTCGCCCGCGGCGGCGTTGGGCTCGAACCAGTTCGCGCGCTCCCAGCCGGACTTCTCGCCGAAGGCTGCGCCGAGCTCTGCGAGCCGCGGGTAGGCGGGGGAGAGGCGGAGCGGCCTTCCCGCCTCGCGCTCGTGGCCCGGGTACTTGACGTCGTAGTACGTCGAGTAGACCTCGAGCGTGCGGGCGAGCGTGTAGTCGCGGCTCCGGTAGTGGCGGCCGAATCGCCGAGAGTCCATCTCCCAGACGTCGAGGCTCGGGATCCCCTCGACGATCCACTCTGCGACGAGCTTCCCCATGCCGCCGGCGCCGGCCAGCCCGTGGGCGCAGAAGCCCGCGGCCACCCAGAAGCCGCGCACGTCGGTCGGGCCGAGGATGAACTCGCCGTCGGGGGTGAACGCCTCCGGGCCGTTGATCAGCCGCAGCACCTCGGCGTCCTCCAGCATCGGCACCCGGACGATCGCGTTCTCCATCAGCTCCTGGAAGCGGTCCCAGTCCTCGTCGAGCAGCCGGCCGTTGAAGTCCGGCGGGATTCCGTCGAGGCCCCACGGCGCCGGGTGCCGCTCGTAGCCGCCCATGACCAGGCCGCCGGACTCGCCGCGGAAGTAGACGAGCAGCGAGGGATCGCGCATCGTCGGCAGGTCGAGCGGTAGATCGGCCGGGCGCGTGACCAGGTATTCGTGCGCCATCGGGATCACCGGGACGACGACTTCCGCAAGCGCGCCGATCTCCGCGGCGAACATCCCGCCGGCGTTGACGACGATCTCCGTGTCGATGCTGCCCTTGTCGGTCTCGACCGCCCGGACACGGCCCCGCTCGACCTCGATCGCGGTCACCCGCGTGTTCGTCTCGATCTCGGCGCCGCCGCGCCTGGCCCCCTCGGCGAGCGCGAACGTGAGCTGGCTGGGGTCGATGTAGCCGTCGGTTGGGAGGTAGGCCGCTCCGCGCACGCCGTCGGTGGACATCGGCGGGAAGAGCCGCTGCGCCTCGTCCGCCGAGATCAGCTCGAGCGGGAGGCCGAACGTCTTCGCCCAGCCGGCCTGGCGCGCGAGCTCCTCCATCCGCTCCTCCGACGAGGCGAGACGGAGTGAGCCGACCTCGTGCCAGCCGGTCTCGAGGCCGACCTCGTCGCCGAGCGTCCGGTAGAGATCGACGCGTGCTCATCATCATCTTCGTCAGGCTCAGCGAGCCGCGAAGCTGGCCGACCAGGCCGGCGGAGTGGAATGTCGAGCCGCTCGTCAGGTCGGCGCGCTCCACGAGCACCACGTCGTCCCAGCCCAGCTTCGTCAGCCAGTAGAGGACGGCGCAGCCGCCGACGCCGCCGCCGATGACGACGACCCGTGCCCGGTCCTTCACGAGAGCGCCCGCTCGAAGTGACGGCTTGCGTAGTCCTCGTAGTCGAAGTCGAGCTTGGAGATCCCCTGCTGGAGGACGCCCCACATCGCCTCGCGGAAGTCGGACATGAAGCGCATCAGGCGGAGGTGCTCGCGATCGTCGGGCCGCAGCTCGCCGAAGTAGGCCTCGAGCAACGCGTCGCTCTCGTCCTCGGAGAGCTCGTGGTTCACGGAGAAGTTCGCGAGGTCGAAGAAGCGGTCGCCCATGCCGGCGTACTCCCAGTCCACGATCCGGATCCCGTCGCTCGCCCGGATGAAGTTGGCGTTCAGCAGGTCGTTGTGGCAGGGCACTTCGGGCCGCGGGCCGAGCTCACGCTCGATTTCGTCGGCGCGGGCCTTGGCCCCCGCGTACTGCGGCGGGATGAGCACGCCGTTCGCCTCGGCGGTCTCGCGGTAGGCCTCGACGACGCGAAACGAGTCGAAGCGCGCGGGAAACGCGGGGCCCTCGTGGATGCGCCGAAGGAGGGCCGCGACCTCGCCCAGGCAGCCCGGCCGACGGATCTCCTCGACCGGGACGATGCCGCCCTCGACGAAGCACGTGATCAGCGAGCCCTCGACGAAGTCGACCACCTCGGGCCCGACGCGGAGCTCGGCGGCGATGCGCGCTGCCTCGTGCTCCGCGGCGCGGTCGATGCCGAGCAGCTCCGTGTCGGCGCCCGCGATTCGCAGGACGTACGCGTTCTCATCGACACGGACGACGAAGTTGTGGTTGGTGATCCCGCCGCCGAGCGGCTCGATCTCGAGCTCCCGATCGGGCCACACCCGCGCCGCTATCTGCTCCGCCCGCACCGCGCGATCCTAAGCTGCTCCGGTGCAGGCTCTCCTGCTCGACTTCAACGGGACGATCTCCGACGACGAGCCGCTGCTCTGCCGGATCTTCATGGAGCTCTTCGCCGAGCAGGAAAAGCCGCTGACAGAGGAGGAGTACTACGACCGGCTCGCCGGGCTGGCGGATCGCGAGATCGTCCAGGTGTGGCTGGGACGGGACGATCCGGCGCTCGTCGAGCGGAAGATCGAGCGCTACGGGGAGCTCGCTGACGGCTCGACTGTGACCCAGGAAGCCCGCGACGCCGTGGCATATGCCGCCGACCGGGCCACGGTCGCGGTCGTCTCGGGCTCGGCGCGGGCGGAGATCGAGCCGGTCCTGGCCAAGACCGGGCTCCTCGAGTCGGTCGCGGCAATCGTCGCCTCCGACGACATCCGGCGCAGCAAGCCCGACCCGGAGGGGTACCTGATCGCACTCCATTTGCTCGGGGTCCAGGCCGCGCAAGCGGCGGCCGTCGAGGACTCCGAGGCCGGCGTTGAGGCGGCGAAGGCCGCCGGCCTGTACTGCGCTGCAGTGACGACGACCCTCCCGGCGGAGCGGCTCTCAGCGGCCGACGAGATCGCCGACCGGTTTGATCGAGACCTGATCGCCGGTCTACTCTCGCGGTCGTGATCTCTCTCGAGGAACTGCGGTCGGAGGTCGAGAGCGGCGTGATCGACACCGTCGTCGTCGCGTTCACCGACATGCAGGGGCGTCTGATGGGCAAGCGCCTCCACGCGGAGTTCTTCCTCGAGGAGGCGGTCGAGCACGGCATCGAGGGCTGCGACTACCTGCTCGCGCTCGAGATGGAGATGGATCCGGTTCCGGGTTACGAGCTCGCGAGCTGGGACCAGGGCTACGGAGACTTCCGGCTCGAGCCGGACCTGGCGACACTTCGTCGGATCCCGTGGCTGGAAGGGACCGCGCTCGTGCTCTGTGACGTGCTCACCACCGACGGCGACGACGTCGGGCCATCGCCGAGACAGGTCTTGAAGGCGCAGGTCGCGCGCGCCGAGGCGCTCGGTTACACGCCCATGTTCGGCTCCGAGCTCGAGTTCTTCCTGCTCAAGGAGACCTACGAGGAGGCGCACGCGAAGCACTACCGCGACCTGACCCCGTCGGTGCCGTACATCCTCGACTACCACATCCTCGCCGCGACCTACGACGAGCCGCTGATCCGGCAGCTCCGCAACGGGATGCACGGCGCCGGGATCCGCGTCGAGACCTCCAAGGGGGAGGCGTGGCCCGGCCAGCACGAGATCAACTTCCGGTACGCCGACGCGGTGGCGATGGCGGACAACCACGTCGTCTACAAGAACGGCGCCAAGGAGATCGCGCACCTGAACGGCTGCTCGATCACCTTCATGGCGAAGCCGGATCACACGTGGATCGGCAGCTCGTGCCACGTCCACTCGAGCCTCTGGCGCGACGGCAGGAACGCGTTCGAAGGCGAGTCCGACGTCTTCAAGCGGTACCTCGCCGGCCAGATCGCGGTGCTGAAGGAGATGGCGGTGTTCGTCGCTCCGACCATCAACTCGTACAAGCGGTTCGCGGCGGGCAGCTGGGCGCCGACGACGCTCGCCTGGGGACACGACAACCGGACCTGCGGCTTCCGGATCGTCGGCCACGGGCAGGCGCTGCGGACCGAGACGCGGATCCCCGGCGGCGACGTCAACCCGTATCTGGCGTTCGCGGCACTGCTCGCTGCCGGGCTCCACGGGATCGAGAACGAGCTGGAGCTGCCGCCGCCGCTCGAGGGGAACGCGTACGAGTCGGACGCGGAGCGGTTCCCTCACTCGCTGCGGGAGGCGATCGCCGCGCTCGAGGACGGGTCGGTTGCGCGGGCGGCGCTCGGCGACGAGGTCGTCGACCACTACCTCAACTACGCGCGCACCGAGCAGCGCCTCTTCGACGAGGTCGTCACCTGCTACGAGCGTGAGCGGCTGTTCGAGCGCGGATGAGACCGCTGATCGGGATCACGTCGTACGCGGAGGAGATCCGTTGGGGCGTGTGGACCGAGGACGCCGCACTCGTGCCTTTGGCCTACGTTCGCGCGGTCGAGCATGCCGGCGGCCGGCCGCTCGTCGTCCCACCATCCGAGGACGGGCTCGATGAGACCCTGGCTGCGCTCGACGGCGTGGTCTTCTCCGGCGGCGGCGATCTCGACCCCGAGCTGTACGGCGCCGAGGCCCACGACGCGACCGACGTGCCGCGCAAGGAGCGCGACGCCGCCGAGCTGCACCTCCTCGAGGCGGCGCTCGAGCGAGACATGCCCGTCCTGGCCATCTGCCGCGGCTCTCAGCTTCTGAACATCGCCCGCGGCGGCGACCTGGTGCAGCACCTCCCCGAGACGGTGGGTCACGAGCAGCACCGGCACGACCCGGGCTCGTTCTCCGATCACCACGTCAAGGTCGAGGCCGGGAGTCGCCTGGGTGGGTTGCTCGGCGAGCGTGCACCCGTGAAGTCGCACCACCACCAGGGCTATGGGCGCATCGGCTCCGGCCTCCGTGAGGTGGCATGGGCGGAGGACGGCGTCGTCGAGGGGCTCGAGGACGCGGAGAAGCGGTTCGCGCTCGGCGTCCTCTGGCATCCCGAGGAGGGCGAGGACTTCGCGCTCTTCAAGGGACTCGTCGAGGAGGCGCGGCGCTACCGGCAGGAGCGGGCATGACCATCGTGGTCAATCCGGCCACCGAGGAGGCGATCGCCGAGGTTCCGGAGGGAACTGCCGAAGACGCGGATCGTGCCGTCGAGGCAGCCCAGCGGGCGTTTCCGGGCTGGCGTGCGGTGGCGCCCGGTGACCGGGTCCGGCTGCTGAGGCGTCTGGCCGTGGCCGTCGAGGAGCACGGCGAGGAGCTGGCACGCCTCGAGACACAGAACGTCGGCAAGCCGATCGGCGACTCGCGGGGCGAAGTGCAGATGGTCGCCGACGTCTTCCACTTCTACTCCGGCGCCGTCGACAAGCACTACGGCGAGACGATCCCGGTCACCGGCGGGGTCGACCTGACCTTCCGCGAGCCGCTGGGCGTCGTCGGGCTGATCGTCCCGTGGAACTTCCCGATCGCGATCTCGAGCTGGAAGCTCGGGCCTGCGCTCGCCTGCGGGAACACCGTCGTCCTGAAGCCCGCGGAGCTGACCCCGCTCACGGCGGTGCGTCTCGGCGAGATCGCTCTCGAAGCGGGCCTGCCGGAGGGCGTGCTGAACGTGGTCACCGGGCGCGGCTCGGTGGTCGGGCAGCGGCTCGTCGAGCATCCCGGGGTCGCGAAGATCGGGTTCACAGGCTCGACCGAGGTCGGCCGCGGCGTCATGGAGGGTGCGGCGGGAACGATCAAGCGCGTCACGCTCGAGCTCGGTGGAAAGTCGGCGAACCTCGTGTTCGCGGACGCGGATCTCGAGGCCGCTGCGGCCGGTGCGCCGTACGCGGTCTTCGGGAACGCGGGCCAGGACTGCTGCGCGCGCTCCCGCATCCTCGTCGAGCGGAGCGTCTACGACCGGTTCCTCGAGCTGCTCGTCGAGCGGACCGCAGCGGTTCGAGTCGGCGACCCCGAGGACGATGCGACCGAGATGGGGCCGCTGATCTCCGCTGCGCACCGCGAGAAGGTGTCGTCCTACGCGAACGGTACCGTTGCCTTTCGTGGCGACACACCCGACAGCCCCGGCTTCTGGTTCCCCTGCACGCTGGTGGAGGCATCCAACGACGACCCTGTCGCGCGGGAGGAGGTGTTCGGCCCGGTCGCCGCCGTGATCCCCTTCGAGGACGAGGCCGAGGCCGTCCGGATCGCGAACGACACGCCGTACGGGCTGTCGGGGTCGATCTGGACTCGTGACGTCGGCCGGGCGATGCGGGTCGCCCGAGCGGTGGACACGGGCGTCCTCTCCGTCAACTCCAATACGTCCGTCCGAGTCTCGACGCCCTTCGGCGGGTTCAAGCAGTCCGGGTTCGGCCGGGAGCTCGGGATGCACGCGCTCGAGGGGTACTCCGAGGTCAAGAACGTCTACATCGCGACGGGAGACGCCTAGCGCCATGGGGCGGCTCGACGGGAAGGTCGTCGTGATCACGGGCGCCGGAGGCGGCATGGGCCGGGACGCGGCGATGCTCTTCTCGGAGGAGGGCGCGAGTGTCTGTGCGGCCGACGTCGACCTTGCGGCGGCCGAGGAGACCGCGTCCGAGGCGGGCGAGGCGTTCGCATTCGAGGTCGACGTCGCCGATTCGGCCAGCGTCCAGGCGATGTACGCGGCGACCGCGGAGCGGTACGGCGGAATCGACGTCCTCTACAACAACGCGGGGATCTCGCCGGCGGACGACGACTCGATCCTCGAGACCGGGGAGGAGGCGTGGCAGCGCGTCCAGGACGTGAACACGAAGGGCGTGTACCTCTGCTGCAAGCACGGGATCCCGTACCTGCTGGAGCGGGGCGGGGGCTCGGTCATCAACGTGGCGTCATTCGTCGCGCTGGTGGGCGCGGCGACGTCGCAGATCTCGTACACGGCCTCGAAGGGCGCGGTCCTGTCGATGTCGCGTGAGCTCGGTGTGCAGTTCGCGCGGCAGGGCGTCCGCGTCAACGCCCTCTGCCCGGGCCCCGTGGAGACGCCGCTCCTGCTCCGCATCTTCGGCGACGACCCCGCCGCGTACGAGCGGCGGCGCATCCACCTGCCGATGGGCCGGCTCGCGAAGCCCCGGGAGATCGTGAATGCAGCGCTGTTCCTGGCGAGCGACGAGTCGTCGTACGTGAACGGCGCGACGTTCCTCGTCGACGGCGGCCTGGCCGCGGCGTACGTCACGCCGGAATAGAGAGGACGATCTTGCCGAAGTGGTCGCCCGACTCCATACGTTCGTGCGCGGCGCGCGCCTCGGCGAGCGGGTAGACGGAGTCGACGACCGGCGTCGCCTTGCCGCCCTTGACCAGCTCGAATGCACCCTCGAAGTCCTCCCTGGTACCCATCGTGGAGCCGAGGATCGTCAGCTGCTTCCACCAGACCCGGTGGAGAGCAGCCTTCGGATTCGGCCCGGTCGTCGCACCGCACACTGCGACCCGGCCGTGCGGCCGCACCGCCTGGAGCGACGTCTGCCAGGTCGCCTCGCCGAC
This sequence comes from uncultured Actinomycetes bacterium, assembly GCA_963782765.1. Lineage (GTDB taxonomy): Bacteria > Actinomycetota > Thermoleophilia > Gaiellales > Gaiellaceae > JACDAN01. Next base: position 359,689 of record CAWALC010000002.1, on the reverse strand, counting down.
GTGCTCGACGACGACATCGGCGCCGACGCCGCCCGTCGCCTCACGAACGGCCTCGAGCACGTCGCCCGTCTTGTGGTTGACGACCGCCTCCGCGCCGAGCCCGCGGGCGAGCTCGACCTTCGCGTCGCTGGAGGACGTCGTGATCACCCGGGCTCCGAGCGCCCTCGCGAGCACGATCGCCGCCGTGCCGATCCCGCTGCCGGCGCCCCAGACGAGCACCCATTCGCCTTCGCGCAGGCCGGCGCGCGTGACCAGCATCCGGTAGACGGTCTCGAAGACGAGCGGAAACGCCGCCGCCTCCTCGAAGGAGAGCTCGTCAGGGATCGGGTAGACGTTCGACTCCGGCACGGCGATCAGCTCCGCGTGCGTGCCGTCCATGTGCTCTCCCACGACGCTGATCCGGTCGCCGTGCTCGATGCCCGGGTTGATGACGACGCGGCGCCCTTCCGGGTCGAGCCCGGCGCCGTCCGCACCGAGGATCCGGGGCTTCGGGACCGACGGCAGCCCGGCCCGGACCCAGAGGTCGAGCCGGTTGAGCGACGCGGCCCGCAGCTCGATCAGCACCTCGCCCGGACCCGGCTCCGGGTCGGGCGCATCCTCGTAGCGGAGGACCTCCGGCCCGCCGTCCTCGTGGATCCGGATCGCCTTCATTCCGCGCGATCGTAGGCAGAATCTCCTTCATGACCGCTCAGGAGCTGGAGCGGCTCGCCGAGGAGCTCGGGATCGACGCGATCGGCGCGGCCCCGGCCGAGCCCTACACCGAAACCGAGCGCCACATCGCCGAACGGCGGGCGCGCGGCCTCTTCGCCGACCTGAGGTTCACGATGGCCCAGCCGGAGGTGTCGTGCCACCCGGAGACGCTCCTAGCCGGCGCCCATACCGTCGTCTCCGCCGCCCTCTGTTATTACGCTGACGGGCCGGAGCTCGAACCCGGAGACGGGCGGCTCCCGCGCTACACGTGGAGCGACGCCTACGCCCAGCTCCGAGAGCGCCTCGACGAGCTCGGGCGACGGCTCGGCGGCGACTATCGCGTCCTCGTCGACGCGAACCAGCACGTCGACCGCGAGGCGGCGGCGCGGTCAGGCGTCGGCTTCTACGGCAAGAACACGCTCCTGATCACGCGGAGGCACGGATCCTGGGTCGTGCTCGGCACGCTCGTGACGACGGCGGCGCTCGAGCCGACGCCGCCGCTCGGCCTCGACTGCGGCTCCTGCCGCCTCTGCATCGATGCGTGCCCGACGAACGCGCTCGACGAGCCCGGGGTCCTCGACACGAACGCCTGCCTCTCCTACTGGACGCAATCGCGCCACTCGATTCCCGAGCCGGTCCGCGAGGCCCTCGAGGACCGGGTCTACGGCTGCGACATCTGCCAGGACGTCTGCCCGTGGAACCGGGGCGTCGAGAAGCGCCGGGCCGGTGCGCCGCCGCCGCCCGGAGCGGAGACGCACGTCTCGCTCGTCGACTGGCTCGAGGCCGAGGACTCCGAGCTGCGGACACGGTACGAGCGGCTCTTCGTCCCGCGGAACGATCCGCGCTATCTGCGCCGGAACGCGCTCGTCGCGCTGGGGAACAGCGGCAGCCCGGAGCATCGGGAGCACGCGGAGCGCTACGCCCAATCGGAGGACGACCTGCTCCGCGAGCACGCCGAATGGGCGCTCGCCCGCCTCGACGCACGGCAGAATCCGTAGCCGCGTGAGCCAGGACGCGAGACGACGCTCTCGGACGGAGGTCTGGATGGCGTGGGTGCGCCTCCTCGCCGTGCCCTTCGCCATCCTCGAGGTCGGCCTGCTCAAGGAGGACTACCCGCCCGGGTACGAGCGGTGGGCGTGGGCGCTCACAGCGCTGCTCGCGGTCGGCGCCGTCGCCCTGCTCTGGCTGGCGTACCGCCCGCCGTCGAGAGCGGCGTGGCGCCCGATCGGCTTCGGCGCGCTCGTGCTCGACTCCGTCGTGGTCTACGGCTACATCCTCGTCTACTCGTTCGAGCCGGGAACGCCGATCAGGCAGCTCGTCTTCATCCCGCTGATCGAGGCGGCGCTGCGCTACGGGATCGTCGGCGGACTGGCGATGTCGGCCGTCTCGGCCGTCCTGCTCGGCTTCGGCGAGTGGTGGCGCGAGGAGCACTTCCCCCCGCAGGAGTTCGACCTCGACAGGATCATTCTCCCGGTCGGCGTACAGCTGATCCTCGGCGTGATCGTCGGCACGCTCGTGAAGCGGCTCCGGGACGAGCGTGCGACAGCGGGAGCCCGGGCGACCGAGGCGGAGGCGCTGCGGGACGAGCTCGGGCGCCGCGCGGACATCCTCGACGCAACCAATCGCGCCGCCCGGGCCCTCGGGTCGTCGCTCGACCTGAACCAGGCGTTCGCCGCGTTCATCAGAGAGCTGCGGGGCCTGATCGCGTTCGAGCGGACGGCGATCGTCCTCCTCGAGGACGGAAATCTGCGCGTCTTCGCGGCGGCCGGAGAAGCAGCGGAACGCGTCTTCCCGCCCGGAACCGTCGCCGCGGTCGAGGGCTCGGTCGTGGAAGACGTTGTCGCAGGCGGACAGACGATCTATCGGGAGGACATGTCGGAGTCGCGGTACGACGAGGAGAGGGACTTCCTCGTCCTCGGGCTCCACTCGCGCGTGGTCGCGCCGCTGCTGTCCGGCGCGGAGACGATCGGCGCGATCTCCGTGGTCCGTCGCGAGCCCCATGCGTTCAGCGCCGGCGAGATCGAGCTCCTCGGCCTGCTCGGCCGGCTCGTCGGAAGCGGCATCCAGAACATTCGCGCCTACGAGGCCGAGCGGACGACGGTCGAGGAGCTCCGCAGGCTCTCCGCGCTTCGCGCCGACTTCGTGTCGCTCGTCTCGCACGAGCTCCGCAGCCCGATGGCGTCCGTCATCGGCTCAGCGCGGACGCTCGAGCGGCGGTGGCGCGAGCTGACCGCCGAGCAGCGCGAGTCGTTCCTGGCGCTCATCGCGCACGAGACCTCACGGCTGGCGGAGCTGATCGGCGACGTCCTCGACACCTCGAGGATCGAGGCCGGGACGTTCAGCTACTCCTTCGCCGAGGTGGACCTGGCGCAGCTCGTTCGCGACTCGGCCGCCGCCGCCGAGCGCGGACAGGACGAGGTCGCCGTCGAGGCTGTGGTGCGGAGCCCGCTCCCGGTCGTCCGAGGCGATCGCGACCGGCTGCGCCAGGTGCTCGTGAACCTGATCGACAATGCCGTGAAGTACTCGCCGCCTGGCGACCAGGTCAAGGTGGAGGCTGAGACCACGGACGGACGCGTCGTGATCGAGGTTCGCGACCGAGGCCCCGGAATCTCGCCGGAGCACCAGCGGCTGATCTTCGAGAAGTTCGGCCGCGCCAACGTCGCCGAGCATGCGAAGCCCGGAACCGGGCTCGGTCTCTTCATCGCGCGCTCGATCGCCGAGGCTCACGGCGGCGCGCTCGAGGTCCGCTCGGCGCCCGGCCGCGGCGCCACCTTCAGGCTCTCGCTCCCGGTCTAGCCGCCTCTACGGCTGGATGGGGATCCCGCACGGCGGAGGGATCCCGACCCGCTTGAACGAGGCCCTGCTCCCGCGCGAGCCTGCAGCGGTGGCCGAGACGGGGGAGCACGATGCGTCGGCCCGGGCGAAGCGGGCGGTGAACGTTCCCCTCGCGTCGGCACTCACCGACTTCGTGAACGGGCCGCCGACGCCGTAGACCGTGACCGCCACGCGTTCATGGCTTCGAAAGCCGTGCCCCGAGACGGTTACCGGCGCCTTGGAAGCGAGCTTGATCACCGCGCGGCCCAATCCGAGCTCGGCAGAAGCAGCCCTGAGCATGCCAAGCGCGAGTACCGCTGTCGCGAGCCCCAACGTCAACTTGACAGACCGGCTCACCTCGCAAAGGATAGCGCCGCCCAGTCTTTGAAATCTGGCTGATATCACGCACAAACCGCGTGAGAAAAGGGGAGGGAGTGACTTGTCGAAACGACGCATGAGGCGCGTGGGCGTGCTGTTTGGCGTCCTCGCACTTGCACTCGCCGCTGTCGTCGGGGCTCTGCTCATGAAACCGACATCGAGCGGCTCGAGTGTCGCGGAGGTGGAGGGCGAGCTGTCGCCGGCAATGACGAAGAAGCTCGCGCAGGCGGCGAAGTTCGCGCCGCCAGGGGGCACGTCGAACTTTCAGGAGGGTGACCGGACCGCTGCCGACGACGAGTGGCTGAAGCACGCGACGCCGGGCGAGTCGATTCCGTCGTCCGCGATCGCAGGCTCGAGTAGCGACTGGGATCGCGTCCAGGGCCGCTCGGACTGGGGCAGCGGAGCCGCTCGCTGGGAGCCGCTCGGCCCGACCTGGGCCAAGGGGCTGCCGAACGCCTACAGGGATCGCGCCGTGTACAACGCCGGCACGCCGGACTTCAGCGGCCGCATCGCGCACACGGTGATCGACCCGAACTGCCGCAGCGGCGGCGGTGACGACGATGACGACGACGACGGTGGCGGCAGCTGCCGGCTCTGGATCGCCAACGCGAACGGCGGTGTGTGGCGGACGGCGAACGCGCTCGCAAGCCGCCCCGTGTGGAAGTTCCAGTCGAAGGAGTTCGAGCACAACAGCATCGCCTCGCTCGAGCTCGACCCGAACGACCGCAGGGCCAACACGATCTGGGCCGGCACCGGCGAGCCGAACGCCTGCGGCAGCGGCTGCGAGGCCGGCGTCGGTCTCTACAAGTCGACGAACGGCGGGAACCGGTGGAGCGGGCCGTTCGGACAGACGTCCGGCCCGGCTTGCGGACCGGCGCCGAATCCGAGCCCGTGCAATCCCTTCTACAACCGGGCCGTCGGCTCCATCGAGGTCAAGCCCGGGGATTCGAACGTGATGTTCGCGGCCACCGGCCGTGCGATCCGAGGGCTCACGAGCTCCTGTTGCGGCGGCGCGGACGCGCTGATCCCGGGAGCTGCGCACTTCGGGCTCTACCGCTCGCTCGACGGAGGGCGCAACTGGCAGCTCGTGCACCAGGGCGCACCGAACGACTGCACCGCTTCGCATCCGGACACGGTTTCGCTCAGCGGGACCCCGTGCTCCCCGCGTGGTGCACGGCGCGTCTACATCGATCCGGTCGACCCGAACACGGTCTACGTCGGCTTCTTCGGCCGCGGCATCTGGCGTTCGAAGTCGAACGGGGCTCCGGGCACCTGGGAGCAGATCATGCTGCCGGTGACTCCGATCTTCGCGACGGCTGCCGGTGGAGCCGAGCGGCCTGAGTTCGACATCGTCCAGGTCGGCGCCGAGACCAGGATGTACGTCGGCGTCGGCGGTGGCGGCGTCTTCGCACGCTTCCGCCGGAACGACGCGGTCCGAAACGCTCCGGCCGCCACGGTCGCGGCGAGCTGGATCGATCTGACCAGCAACGTGGCGGATACGCCCGGCTTCACGAGCTTCGGCTACTGCGACGGGCAGTGCTCGTACGACAACTACGTGTTCGTGCCGGCGCGTCACTTCCCGAACTCGGGCGCAAGCCCGGACGTCGTCTACATCTCGGGTGCCAACCGGTACGGCGAGAACGACTGGGGTCCGGCGAGCCCGAGGGCGAACACCCCCGGGAACATTCCGGGCAACGGTCGTGACAACGCCCGTGGCGTCGCGCTGACCACGAACGGCGGCGCAGCGCCGGGAACGCAGTACTTCACCGACATGACGGACGACGACTCGCACGACTTCTATCCGTTCGAGCTCCATCCGGACCACCACGCGCTGACGGTCAACCCGCGGAACTGGAAGCAGTTCTTCGACGTCGGCGACGGCGGTGTCGTGCGGTCGAACGGTCGGTTCATCGACGACTCGGGCGACTGCGTCCAGCCGAAGGGCTACCAGGGCGCTCAGCTCGCGTTCTGCCAGCTGATGCTCGGGCAGGTCCCGGAGCGGCTCCAGAGTCTGAACAAGGGCCTGCGGACGCTCCACTTCTACCAGCTCGACTACAGCCCGTTCGACTTCGAGACGATCGTTGGCGGGACCCAGGACAACGGCTCGTGGGAGCGGGGCGATGGGCCTGGCTCAGGCACGAACAGCGGTCCGAACGGGGCCCTGCCGCCCGCAGGAGTCGGTATCGACACCGACGAGTTCCCGTCCGCGCGCGAGTGCATCGGGCGCGGCGGTGACGATGACGACGACGACAACGGCGGCGGCGGTGGATCCGGCGGCGAGCAGGTCTGGGTGAACACGAACATCGCCGACGGAGGCCACAACGGCTTCGACATCGGCGATCCGTGCTTCCGCCTGAGCGGCTTCCAGCAGGGCCAGACCATGGTCTCGTACGACCCGAAGAACCAGCTCGACATGAACTGGACGTCGGACACGCACTTCGTGTTCTACGGCAACGAGCTGAACGCGTTCATCGGCGTCGCCAATGACGACACCGTGCATCCGCACTGGCTCTGGTCAGCGCGGGAGCACGTCTTCCGTTCGACGAACCAGGGGCGGAATCCGCTCCTCACGAAGCAGACGCACCGTGAGCACTGCAACGTGTGGTACGGCGATGCAGACGTCGACGACAACGGCGTCTACGAGCCGGCGAAGGACATCTGCGACGACTGGCGCCCGCTGGGCGATCCGGGTCCGAACGGAAGGCTAACCGCACCGGTTCACGGAACGAAGGCCGGTAGCTACACGAGCGTCGTGGAGCCCGCCTGGGACGGGAACACCATCTGGGCGGCAACGGGTGCCGGCCGCGTCTGGATCTCCAAGAACGCGGACAACCCGAACCCGGCCGCAGTGACGTTCGACCGGCTCGACGACGATCCGACGGCGACCAACACGCCGCCGCGGTTCGTGTCGGCGATCTACGTCGACCCGAAGGACTCGAACCACGCCTGGGTCGTCTACAGCGGCTTCAACGCGAAGACGCCGGCGACGCCCGGCCACGTGTTCGAAGTCCGGTACGTACCGGGTGCGTCGACGTTCGAGCTCCTCGACGGCAACGAGCCGCGGGACCGGATGGGCGACATCCCGGCGACGTCGGTCGCTGTCTCGGACAGCGGGACGATCTACGTCGGCACGGACTACGGCTGCGTCGCGAGCAAGGGCGACGGCAGCTGGCGTCAGTGCGGTAGCGGTCTCCCGCGCATGCCGGTCGCGGACCTGATCTACGTCCGGGACCAGATGCGGCCCCCGTATCGCGGCAAGGAGAAGCTCTACGCCGCGACGCACGGCCAGGGTGTCTGGGAGCTCGACACCGGCCACCTGGACAGGGACGACGACTAGCCCCGTCCGAGAACGGAACGCAGAGGAGGGCCGCCCGCGGGCGGCCCTCCTCGTTTCTCGGCGGGCGAGTGATAGCAGGGCGAATGAGCTCTGATATCACCGCAAGAGGGCCAAAAACGGCTCAACCAAGCCACAAAATCGGCCTTGACACACGCTGTAGAGGCCACGTATCAATGCCGCCCATGACATTTCTCCGACTCGCCGTCGCCGTGCTCGCCTTGACCGCCCTCCCCGTGGCCGCGGCCTGCGGCGGCGACGAGTCGGAGGCCGGCTCGGGCTCGATCAGCTTCCTGATCTTCGGCGATCCCGCCGAGATCAACGCGTACCGGACCCTGATCAAGTCGTTCAACGAGGAAGTGCCGGACATCGACGTCCAGCTGATCGAGGCGAGCGATCGCGAGGACCTCATCGCCCGCCTCTCGACCTCGCTCGCGGGCGGCTCTCCGCCCGACCTCTTCCTGATGAACTACCGCTTCTACGGCCAGTTCGCCGCCCGAGGCGCGCTCGAGCCGCTGGCGCCCTACCTGGAGGACTCCGACGCCTTCCAGGAAGACGACTTCTACCCCGAGGCGCTCGATGCGTTCCGGTGGCAGGGCGAGCTGACCTGCATCCCCCAGAACATCTCCAGCCTGATCGTCTACTACAACCGCGACCTCTTCAAGCGCTTCGGTGTCGAGCTTCCGAAGGACGGAATGCAGTGGAACGAGCTCGTCTATCGGGCTCAGCAGATGACCCGGGACAAGAACGGGCAGCCGGTGCGTGGCGCGGATCCCGATCTGCCGGCGCCGAACACTGCTCAGGCGGAGATCTACGGGCTCGGGGTCGAGCCTTCGATCATCCGGGTCGCGCCGTTCGTCTGGTCGAACGGCGGCGAGATCGTCGACGACAACGACAATCCGACCCGGTTCACGCTCGACTCCATCGAGTCACAGCAGGTCGTCGAGGCCTTCTTCCAGCTCCGGACGCTCAACGGCGTCGTGCCGTCCGACCAGGAGGTCGAGGCGGAGGACGACGAGAGCCGCTTCGTGAACGGCCGGCTCGCGATGCTCATGGACTCACGCAGGGCCGTCCCGAGTCTGCGTGAGGCGGCGGAGTTCGACTGGGACGTCGTCTCGCTGCCGTACTTCCGCGAGCCCGCGAACATCCTCCACTCGGACGCGTACTGCATGACCGAGGCGTCGGACTCGAAGGACGCGGCCTGGCGCTTCGTCGAGTATGCGCTCGGCCCCGAGGGAGCGACCGTCGTCGCCAGGACCGGTCGCACCGTCCCCTCACTCCGCTCTGTCGCGGAGTCCGACGCGTTCCTCGACCCGACGAAGAAGCCCAAGAACTCGCAGGCGTTCCTGGACGCGATCGAGACGATCCAGCACGTGCCGACCGTCTCGACGTGGCCCGAGATCGAGGACGTCACCAACGGGCTCCTGGAGAACGGCATGTATCTCGGTCAGCCCGTGGCCAAGGTGGTCGCCGAGATCGACGCGAAGACCCGACCGCTGTTCGAGCGCGGCGAGAGCGCCGAAAGCACCGAGGGCTAGCTCTAGACTCGGCGGCACGTGAGGGCCGGCGATCGCAAGTGGGGAGGCTGGCGACAGCCGGCCGCGATAGCGGTAGCCGTCGCCTTTCTGCTCCCGCTCTGGTTCATGCTCAGCGGGTCGCTCCGTGAGCCCGGCCAGCCCCCGCCGCGCGCGCCCGAGCTGATTCCGCGCCCGATCTCGACCACGAGCTACGAGCGCGCCTTCGACCTCGTCGACCTCGCCCTCCATACGCTCAACTCGCTGATCGTCGCGGCGTTGACGGTGCCGCTCGCGGTGCTGGTGGCCTCTCTGGCCGGGTTTGCGCTGCTGCTCGTGGCCGGTCGGGCCCGGGCCGTGCTGGTGGGCCTCTCGTTCGCCGCGCTGATGATTCCCGTGACAGCGCTGCTCGTCCCGCGGTTCACGATGTTCCGCTGGCTTGGTCTGACCGACACCTGGGTGCCGCTGATCGCACCCGCGCTGCTCGGGCTCTCGCCGTTCTACGTGCTGCTCTTCTACTGGAGCTTCCGGCGGCTTCCGTCCGAGCTGATGGAAGCGGCCCGGCTGGAAGGGATGTCGCCGTTCGCGATGTGGCGCCGGCTGGGGATGCCGCTCGTCCGGCCGGTGACGATCGCGGTTGCGCTGCTCGCGTTCATCGCGTCGTGGGGGAACTTCCTCGAGCCGCTGGTCTACCTCTTCGACCCTGACCTCTACACGCTGCCCCTCGGCCTCCGGTCGCTGGAGACGCTCGACCGCACGAATTACCCGATGCTGCTCGCCGGGGCAGTCGTCGCGACGGCGCCGGTCGTGCTCGCCTTTGTGATCGCCCAGCGGTACTTCCTGCACGAGGATCGCGGGGCGGGGTGGCTCGGGCGATGAGCCGCATCGCGCTCGAGGGGGTCCGCAAGCGCTTCGGCGAGACGACGGCGCTGGACGGCGTCGATCTCGAGGCGAGGGACGGCGAGCTCCTCGTCGTGGTCGGCCCTTCGGGCTGCGGGAAGAGCACGCTCCTGCGCTGCGTCGCCGGGCTGGAAGCGGTCGACGAGGGCACGATCAGGATCGGCGATCGCGACGTGACGCAGGTGCGGCCGGCCGCGCGCAACGTCTCGATGGTGTTCCAGAGCTACGCGCTCTTCCCGCACCTGACGGTTCGCGAGAACATCGCGTTCGGGCTCGTCGTGCGCGAGGAGCCGAAGCAGGTCGTCCGCGAGCGGGTCGCGGAAGCGTCCGAGCTCGTCGGCGTCGTGGGCTTCCTCGAGCGGCGGCCGTACGAGCTCTCCGGCGGCGAGCGCCAGCGGGTCGCGCTCGCCCGTGCGCTGGTGCGCCGGCCCGACGCCTTCCTCCTCGACGAGCCACTGTCGAACCTCGACGCCGGCACGCGCGTGGAGATGCGGACGGAGCTGCGGCGGCTTCACCGCGAGATCGGCGCGACGATGGTGCACGTCACGCACGACCAGGTCGAGGCGCTGACCCTGGGAGACCGGATCGCGGTGCTCGACGCCGGCCGCGTCCGCCAGGTCGGGACGCCGGACGAGGTCTATGGCCGCCCGCGCGACCGCTTCGTCGCCGGGTTCCTCGGCAGCCCTGCGATGAACTTCCTCGGCCCGGAGGCGGCGCGGCGGTTCTACGAGATCCCAGAGGGAACGGTGCTCGGAATCCGGCCGGAGCACGTGAGGATCGAGCCGGACGGCGTGCCGGTGCGCGTCGACCTCGTCGAGGTGGCTGGGAGCGATGCGTACGTCCATCTCGATCGCGGGCTCGTCGCGAGGGTTCCGGCGCAGTCGCGCCCCGCGGAAGGTGCCGGAGTCGGCGCCGCCTTCGACCGGGAGGCGGCGCATCTCTTCGACGAAGCGACCGGTGAGCGGAGGGAGTGGCCGTGACCGAGCGCCGGCAGGTCATCCTCATGCTCGGGCCGTATGTCTTCGGGCTCGTCGCGCTCGTCGCGCTGCCGGCGCTCGTCACCTTCGGCCTTGCGTTCACCGAGTACGACCTGATCCGCTCGCCGAGCTTCAACGGCCTCGACAACTTCCGCGAGCTGATGGACGACGAGATCTTTGGGATCGCGCTCAAGAACTCGCTCGTCTTCGCGGTGATCGCCGTGCCGCTCCGTCTCGTCGGCGCGCTGGGCCTGGCGCTCCTGTTGCACCGCCGGTTCACCGGCGTCGGTGCGTACCGCTCGTCCGCCGCGCTCCCGACTGTGATCCCGGACATCGCGTACGGCCTTGTCTGGCTCTGGCTCTTCAACCCGCTCTACGGGCCGATCAACCTCCTCCTGCGCTGGCAAGGCGACAGCCCGACCACGACGGCGTGGGGCGTTCAGCCGCCGCAGTGGCTGACGCATCCGAACGACGCGCGGGCCGCGATCATCATCATGAGCCTCTTCACGATCGGCGAGGGCTTCGTGATCCTCCTCGTCACCCGGCAGGGGCTGCCGACGGAGCTCTACGACCTCGCGGCGCTGGAGGACGCGACGGCGTGGGGGATCTTCCGGCGGGTCACGCTGCCGCTGATGGCGCCGATCCTGCTCCTGCTGCTGGCGCGCGACACGATCTTCAGCCTCCAGTGGACGTTCGTCCCGGCGCTCGTCGTCACCGAGGGCGGGCCACCGGAGTTCTCGACGACGTACGTGCCGCTGTTCGTCTACCGCAACGCCTTCGAGTTCCTGCGCTACGGCTACGCGTCGGCGGCGACATTGTTCATGTTCGCGCTGACGGCGCTGATCGTGTGGCTCCAGTGGCTGATCGTGCGCCGCTGGCGCAAGGGCTTCGCCGTCTAGCGAACCGCTGCTGTCACCCGCGAGACGCCGAGCTCGCGGGCGAGCTGCTTCGCGCGGGCAGCGACGCGCTTTCTGAGATCGGGCTCGAGGACGACGGCCTCGCCGCGGAACGAGAGGATCTCGCCGACGAGCCACTCCTCACCCGCCGTCGTCTCCCGCACCGCGGAGCCGTCGGCGAGCGGCGTCGCGCCGCGCTCGACCTCCCAGCGCGCCACCTCCGGCGAGTACCAGATCCGCACCGGCCTGGTGCCCTCGAACTCGTTCGGCTCGAAGCCCTCGCGTTGCTCGAAGCGCTCGCGCTGCTTCTTCGCGCTGCGGATCCGGTCGAGCCGGAAGCTGCGCTCGCCGTCCTTGTCCCGGTCCCAGGTGTGGACGTACCAGTAGGGCAGGCGTCGCTCGAGGCGGTACGGCTCGACCGTCCGTGTCGTCGAGTCCCTGTCGCCCTCCTTCAGGTGCTCGATCTCCACGAGCTTCCGCTGGTTGATCGCGTCGCTGAAGGTCGTCACGAGATCGACCTCGGAGCGGGGCACGTCGGGCTGAGGCGTCTGGGCCAGCTCGAACTCGCCGAACGTCTCCTCCAACTTCTTGCGGACGCGGTCGAGCGGCGTGTGTGCGTCCGCCGCGATCATCGGGCCCACGAACTCGAGCGCCAGGCGGATCGCGCGGGCCTCGAGCGGCGTCAGCCTCGGCGGCGCGCGGAAGGTGTCGCCGAAAAGCTCCTTGTCCACGTGGACGCGATCACCGCGCAGCTCGGCGTAGACCGCGTAACAGCCGCCTCCGAAGTTCACGAGGTTCAACAGCGAGAGGTGCTCCTCGAGCGCCTCGGGCGGAATGCGGAAGCGCTCGCTGAGCTCGGCGGCGGGGATGTCCGTGCTGGTGCTCTCGCCACACCGGTCGAGCAGGTAGGCGAGCAGAGCCTGGAGCAGGCCGAAGCGCTCGGGGGCGACGGGAGAGCCGGGCCGCTCGAGCGGTTCCAGATCCTCCTGCACGGCCTCCTTGGCGAGGGCCGGAGGGTCTGCCTCGTGGCGCTCGCGGGCGAGCTCGAGCGCGGCCTTGACCTCCCGGCGCAGCGCGGGAGGCGCGATCGGCACCGCACGCCCGTCCTGGCGGAGGATCCAGCGGACGAGCGGCTCGAGGCTTGCGTACTGCGTGACGAAGACGCCGTCCTCGATCCGCCCGGCGCGGCCGTAGACGCGCTCCACCCACCACGCGGTGTCGCCGCCGACCTCGATGCGCGCCTCGCCGGCCGGGTCGCCGATCTGCCAGTGCGCCCGTCCTCGGTGTGCCTCGACGTCGAAGTCCTCGGGGAGGCGGAAGTCCCGCTCGCGCCTGGTCGCGAGCCGGATCTCGCCGCGGATCCGAGAGACGCGGAAGGTCCGGTTTGCGTCGCGGTCGTGGTCGCGGCCGATCACGTACCAGCGGCCGGCGTCGAGGAGCAGGGCGTACGGGTCGATCGTCCGCTCGTGCTCCTCGTTCCTCGAGATGGCGTGGTAGTTGAACTTGATGGTGCGCTGCTTGGAGATCGCGCCTTCGAGCTTGGCGAGCCGCCCCGGCGTCTCCGGCGAGTAGTCGATCTCGCGGATCTCGACGCGGTTCGCGGCTCCGCTCGGCGGCCGCTCGAATGCGGGCCGTCCGAGCGCGAGGTTCTGGAGCGCAAGCCGGAGAGGCTCCGCGTATGCGAAGCGCCCCTCCAGCAGGAAGAACGCCGTCTGGAGCGCCGCCAGCTCTTCGTCGGTGAGCTCGAGCTCGCCGAGGAAGTACCGCTCCGAGCGGAGCGTGTAGAGCTCCTCGCCGGTGAACTCGTCCCGCTGCGAGTCGAGCGGCACGCCGAGAGCGAGCAGCTCCGCGCGGTCTGAGTAGAACCGCCGCGCGAATGCCTCGTCCGACATCTCCGAGTAGCCCTCGACGTTCCCCTTCACGTCGCGGGCGGTGAGGGCTCGTCGCTCCGCCATCAGGAAGGCGACGAGCGAGAGCTGACGGATCAGCTTGTCGGTGTCGTGCGACACGGGGCGGCGTATTCTTGCCGATCGACCCTCGTTGCCGTCTCAGGCAAGATCGGGGGCGACTTTGTAACAGCGGGCCGAACTCGTTATGCTCCGGCCGAGGCTGCGGGTGAAAAACCTGTTAAAGCGCGCTTAACAGACATTTGCGGGTGCTTAATCGAGGAGCTGATACTTAGAGATGGACGCCCAGAAGCTCGCAATCCAGAACCGTATGTATCAGTACTCACGGGCGATTTATCGCTCGATCAAAGATCTCATCGACCCGCATGTGTCTCGTGACACGCAGCTCGAGTACCGCCGGGAGGTGCTCGCGGCGTGCGAGGACACTATGGAGCGGCTGGCGCGCGACCCGATGTACTTCTCCAAGCCGGAGCGGGCGCTCTTCCAGGACATCCGCCGCTACTTCCCGATCAGGGCGCAGGCGCAGGTCGCCTGGGCGGTCGAGGAGGGCGTGACGGCGGCAGTGACGTTCATCACGGAGCAGATCGAGGCCGGCGCCTTCGACGGCGGCGTCCCGCGCTGCCGGGCGACGACCCGAAAGGGCAAGCCGTGCCAGCGCACGCCGCTGCCCGAGCGCGAGTACTGCCCGAGCCATCAGCACCTCGCTGACGCCGCGGCTTAAGACGTCACCCGCGGCCTAACGCGTCACTCGTCGCGCGTATGCGTTCTCGAACCCGGCTTCGGCTGCGTCCGACACGGCATCCTGCGCCGCGCCGATCGTCGGGTATACGCCGCTGAACACGACGTAGTAGCCCGGGTGGAGGCTGGCGTACTCCGAGGAGTCGAGGACGCCGACCTCGTCGAGGCCGCTGCGGATCGCCTCACGGGCCCTGCCGACGGCTTGCGGCCGGCCGGCCGAGGTGGGGAGGGAGACGAGGACGAGCGTCCAGCCGTTCCGGCGCTGCGGCCATTCGATCAGGGCTCGCCTGGCCGGGCGGGACGGTGGCGCGGTCGTTGTCGTGCGCGTCTGGGTCGGCACGGTCGCAGCCTGCCCCGTCGTCGCGACGCTCTCCGTTGTCGGCACCGTCGGAAGTGGCGCGGTGTCGCCGACGACCGTCGTTCCCGCGGCTCCACCGGCGTCCCGTGTCCACCAGATCGCGCCCGCGGAGGCGATCACGGCGACGACCAGCGCCAGGAGCGAGGGCCAGACCCAATCGCCGGGATACCAGCGCAGGCGCCGCTGCCACCCGCTCGCAAGTGTCGGGACGACACCGCCGCCGCGGACGCGGAGCCCGCACTCGACGCAGTACTCCTGTAGCGGCTCGACGGTCGCGCCGCAGCGCGGGCAGGTCGTGTCGGCCGGGCTCACGAATCCCGACCGCCGGCTGCGGCCACCGCGTCGGCGTCGAGGGGCTCCCCGTCGGGCTCCGTGTCCTCCGGAAGCTCCGGCGCGAGTTCGACCGGGGTCCCGCAGCTGCTGCAGAACCGGACGTCGGCCGGCAGCGGCGAGCCGCACCGCGCGCAGGCGACGACGGGTCGCGGGCCGGCCGGGCGGCCGCAGTTCTGGCAGAAGTGCGCGCCCCACGGGATCGGCGCACCGCACTCGCAGCGTGGCCCACGCGTGGTCGCGGAGGCGAGCAGCGCGTCGATCTCGTCGATGCGGTCGTCGAGCGAGACCAGCGTTCGGCAGCGGTCGGTGACGAGCTCGACTCGGAACCGGTCGAGCCTGAACATCTCGTAGACGATCCCGCCGAGATCGCGGACGAGCTGCTCGCGCTCGCGAATCAGCGCGCGGCGCTCGCGCTTGAGCACGCCCGGCGAGGACGCGCGGCGGGGTGCCGCCTCCGCCGAGCGGGAGCGGCCGAATGGCCAGAGCCTTGCCATCTGGCGTCGAATCTAGCGAACGCGGATGAGAGCCAAGCCCAAGGGGCAGGCGGCTAGAGGTCGATCACGACGACGCGCTCGTCCGTGAGCTCGCGGACGGCGTACGCCGGGCCTTCCTTCGTGTTGCCGGACTCCTTGACGCCGCCGTAGGGCATCTGGTCCGTCCGGAAGGTGGGCGCCTCGTTGACGGTGACGCCGCCGAACTCGAGCTCCTGCGCGGCCTTCATCGCGGTCCGGATGCTCCCCGTGAAGATCCCGCTCTGGAGGCCGAACTCGGTGCCGTTCGCGAGCTCGATCGCTTCGTCGATCGTGCCGTACCGGTTCACCGTGACGACCGGGCCGAAGACCTCCTGGCAGGAGACCTTGAGGTCCGGGGCGGCGTTCGCGATCACCGTCGGCCGGACGAGCTCACCCTCGAGCCCGCCACCGGTGAGGATTTCGGCGCCGCCGGTACGCGCTTCCTCGACCCACTCGAGGATCCGGTCGCGGGCGTCCTCGTCGATGACCGGGCCGACGTCGGTGTCCTCGTCCGCCGGGTCGCCCAGGTTCAGCGCCTCCACCTTCGGCACCAGGGCGGAGACGAACTGGTCGTACACCTCGTCCTGGACGTAGACCCGCTGGATCGAGATGCAGCTCTGGCCTGCGAACGAGAAGCCGTGCTGCGCCGTCGCCGCGACGGCGGCGTCGAGATCTGCGTCGGCCTCGACGATCAGCGGCGTCGAGTTGCCGAGCTCAAGGTTGACCCGTTTCCTGGGAGAGCGCTCGGCGAGCTTCCAGCCGACGCCGCTCGAGCCCGTGAAGGTGATGACCTTGACGCGCTCGTCCTCGACCAGCACGTCGCCGATCTCGGAGGACGGGCCCACGACGACGTTGAGCCAGCCGGGCGGCAGGCCGGCCTCATCCTCGAGCTCCGCAAGGAGGAGCGCCGAGAGCGGGGTTTGCGCGGCAGGCTTGAGCACGACCGCGCAGCCCGCCGCCAGCGCCGGCGCGATCTTGTGTGCGACGAGGTTGAGCGGAAAGTTGAACGGGCTGATCGCGCCGACGACGCCGAGCGGGCGACGAAGCGTGAACGCGAGCTTCCCCTCGCCCGCCTGCGAGGCGTCCATCGGGACCATGTCGCCGGAGAGCTTTCGCGCCTCGACGGCGGAGAACGTGTAGGTCGACATCGCGCGGCTCGCCTCGATCCGGGCCGCCTTCATCGGTTTGCCGGCCTCGTCCGAGATCAGCCGCGCGACCTCGTCGTGGCGGCGGCCGAGCGCGCCGGCGACACGGACCAGGATCTCCGCGCGCTTGTGCGCCGGCAGCGGCTCCTCCATCGCCGCGGCGGCGGCATCGACAGCCCGTCGTGTCTCGTCGGCGCCGGCCTTCACGACCCGCCCGACCACGTCGCCGGAGTAGGGCGAGCGCACCTCCTGCCAGTCGCCGGTCTCGATCCACTCACCGGCGATCAGGAGGCGCCGCTCGGCGGTCGTGATAGCCATAGTTGAAGCCTATGCCTCCCGAGACGCGCTACGCCAAGAGCGGCGACGTCAACATCGCCTACCAGGTCGTCGGCGACGGCCCCTTCGACCTCGTCCTCGTCCACGGCTGGGTCCAGAGCTTCGATCCGGGCTGGGAGATCGACGCGATCAAGCGGTTCTATCTTCGGCTCGCCTCGTTCTCCCGCCTGATCCTGTTCGACAAGCGGGGCATGGGGCTTTCCGACCGCGTCGCTCCCGGTGACCTCCCGACGCTCGAAACCCGGATGGACGACATGCGAACCGTGCTGGATGCGGTCGGTTCCGAGCGAGCGGCAGTCCTCGGGCACTCCGAGGGCGGGACGATGTGCGCCCTGTTCGCAGCCACCCATCCCGAGCGGACCCAGGCCCTGGTGGTGGTCGGCGGCGCGGCAAGGACGAGGTGGGCGCCGGATTATTCGATGGGGGCGACCGACGACGAGCTCGAGGAGCTCGAGCGGTCGATCCAGGAGAGCTGGGGCGTGGACGCCGTGCGCCCGCTGCTCCAGCAGCTTTCCCCGTCGATCGTGGCGGACGAGGAGCTGGTTCAGGCGTACGCGCGGGCGGCGGTTCGAGCTGCGAGCCCTGCTGCAGCTGCCGCCCTCACCCGCATGACGGCCATGAACGACATCCGGCACGTCTTGCCGGCGATCCGCGTCCCCACCCTCGTGCTGTACCGCGCGGACGAGGCTCTCGCCGAGGCGAGTCGCTACATGGGTGACCGGATCCCGGGCGCGAAGGTCGTCGAGCTGCCCGGCGGCGACCACATGCCCTGGGTCGGTGACCAGGACGCCGTCGTCGACGAGATCGAGGAGTTCCTGACCGGAGCTCGGCCCCACCCGGCGCTCGACCGGGTCCTGGCGACTGTCCTCTTCACGGACATCGTCGGGTCGACGCAGTTCGCCGCGGAGCTCGGCGACCGTCGCTGGCGCGGCGTGCTCGAGCAGCACAACACACTCGTCCGCCGCGAGCTCGACCGGTTCCGCGGTCAGGAGCTGGGCACGGCCGGCGACGGCTTCCTGGCGACATTCGACGGACCGGCGCGTGCGATCGCGTGCGCGGTCTCGATCCGCGACCAAGCTCGCGCGCTCGGCCTCGAGATTCGCTTCGGCCTTCACACCGGTGAGCTCGAGCTGGCAGGGTCGGACATCCGCGGCATCGCCGTCCACACCGGTGCCCGGGTCGCCGGCATGGCGGGCTCGGGCGAGGTGCTTGTCTCCAGCACCGTCAAGGACCTCGTCGCAGGCTCGGGCCTCGAGTTCGCGGACCGCGGCACGCACGAGCTCAAAGGCGTGCCGGGCGAGTGGCGTCTCTACGCGGTACGGGGCTAGGGCGTGCAGGTTCCGGACGTCCACTACGCGCGGAGCGGCGACGTTGCGATCGCGTACCAGACCATCGGCGAGGGGTCGGTCGACGTCGTCTTCGCGCGCGGCTTTGCCGGCGATCTCCTCTCCGTCTGGGAGCAGCCGCTGCTCACACGGTTTCTCGACGACCTGGCCTCCTTCGGCCGGGTGACCGTGGTCGACAAGCGCGGCACGGGCCTGTCCGACCGGGTACGGGAGGTCCCGACGCTCGAGACGCGGATGGATGACCTTCGCGCGGTGATGGACGACATCGGCTCCGAGCAGGCGATCCTGTGGACGGCGCAGGAGGGCGCCCGGCTCGCGACGCTCTTCGCTGCGACCTACCCGGAGAGAACCGCGGGCCTCGTCCTCTTCGACCCGACGGCCAAGGGGCGACGGACGTCCGACTACCCCTGGGCGCTGACGGACGAAGAGTGGCGCTCGTGGCTCGACGAGGTGGGCGAAGGCTGGGGGCGGACCGAGTTCCTGGAGCGGCAGCTCGCGGAGTGGGCTCCGAGCAAGCAGCACGACCCCGAGTTCCGGAGCTGGTTCCTCTCGCACATGCGTCGCGGACTGAGCCCGGGCTCCGCGGTCGAGTTCTTCCGCATGGTGATGGAGTCGGACGTGAGCGAGGTCTTGCCCTCCGTCCGCGTCCCGACGGTCGTGCTGTCGAGCGAAGCCGAGCGAGGGCCGGGGAGGTACTTCGCCGAGCAGATTCCGGGAGCGCGACTCGTGGAGCTTCCGCCGAGCCTGCGGAGCATCTACCACTGGATCGACGACGAGGCCGAGGACATCGCCATGCGCGAGACGCGGAAGCTCGCCGCCGTCGAAGCGTCCGTCGCCCGCGGCGACCGCGTGCTCGCGACCGTCCTCTTCACCGACATCGTCGGGTCGACCGAGCGCGCGTCGCAGCTCGGGGACCGCGCCTGGCGTCATCTGCTCGACCGTCATCACGCGGTGGTGCGCAGGCGGCTCACGCAGTTCCGCGGAGAGGAGATCGACACTGCCGGCGACGGCTTCTTCGCCTCATTCGACGGGCCGGGCCGGGCAATCGAGTGCGCGAGGGCGCTCGTTGCCGACGTGCGCGCTTTGGATCTGGAGCTTCGCGTCGGCCTCCACACCGGCGAGTGCGAGCGGCACGACGGGAAGCTGACCGGGATCGCGGTTCCGGTGGGCGCTCGGGTCGCAAACGCGGCCGAACCGGGTGAGGTGCTCGTCTCGGGCACCGTGAAGGACCTCGTCGCAGGCTCGGGCCTCGAGTTCGCGGACCGCGGCGTTCACGAACTGAAGGGCGTCCCCGGCGAATGGAGGCTCTATGCCGTCCGTGCCTGAGACGCGCTACGCGAAGAGCGCAGACGTCAACATCGCCTACCAGGTCGTCGGCGACGGGCCAATCGACCTCGTGCTCGTCCCGGGCTTCATCTCGCACCTCGACCTCGACTGGCAGGGGCCGGGGTACGCCCACATGCTCGAGCGGCTTGCCTCGTTCGCGCGCCTGATCCGGTTCGACAAGCGCGGCACGGGCCTCTCCGACCGGCCCGGCGGCCTTCCCGACCTCGAGAGTCGGATGGACGATGTTCGCGCCGTGATGGACGCAGTCGGCGCCGAGCGAGCCGCGCTGATGGGCTACTCCGAAGGCGGGCCGCTCTCGATGCTCTTCGCGGCGACGTATCCGGAGCGCACGACGTCACTCGTGCTCTACGGGACGTACGCGAAGCGCCGCGATCCCGACGACGACTATCCGTGGTGCGCGACGTGGGAGGAGCGGCAGGCGTACGCCGACGCCGTGGAGCAGGAGTGGGGCTCCGAGGCGGACCTCGGGACGATGGCGCCCAACGCTGGCCCTGCCGAAGTCGAATGGTGGCGGCGCCGGGCAAGGGCGGCGGCGAGCCCCGGTGCGGCGAGGGCGCTGATCCTGATGAACAGCAACATCGACGTGCGAGGAATCCTCTCCGCCATCCACGTCCCGACGCTCGTCCTGCATCGAACGGGCGACCGCGACTCGCGTCCGGAGGAGGGCCGCTACATCGCAGAGCGGATCCAGGGAGCGCGCTTTGTCGAGCTCGACGTGGGCGACCATGCGCCGTGGATCGATCCCGACCAGATTCTCGACGAGGTCGAGGAGTTCCTGACGGGCGTCCGCCGGGGCCCCGAGGTGCGCCGCGTCCTCGCGACCGTGCTGTTCACCGACATCGTGGGCTCGACTAGCCGGGCGGTGGAGCTCGGCGACCGGCGCTGGCGCAGCCTGCTCGAGCAGCACCATGCGGCCGTGCGGCGTGAGCTGGGACGTTTCCGCGGGAGCGAGGTCGACACGGCCGGCGACGGCTTTCTCGCCACCTTCGACGGGCCTGCCAGGGCGGTCCGGTGCGCCGAGGCGATCCGGAGCGCCGTCGCATCCGCTCGGGATCGACATCACGGCCGGGGTGCACGCCGGGGAGGTCGAAGTCGGCGCCGACGGCGCGATCGCGGGAGTGGCGGTCCACATCGGTGCGCGCGTGGCCGCAGAGGCCGCGCCGGGCGAAGTGCTCGTGTCGAGCACGGTCAAGGATCTCGTCGCGGGCTCCGGGCTCGAGTTCGACGAGCGCGGAGCGCACGAGCTGAAGGGCGTTCCGGGCGAGTGGCGTCTCTACGCTGTGTCGGATGCCTGAGGCCTACATCGTCGATGCGGTTCGCAGCCCGATCGGGAGACGGAACGGCGCGCTGTCGTCGATTCGGGGCGACGAGCTCGCCGCGCAGGTGCTCAACGGCCTCGTCGAGCGGGTCGATGTCGATCCCGGCGAGATCGAGGACGTCCAGCTCGGCTGTGTGACCCAGATCGGCGAGCAGGGCTGGAACATCGGCCGGATGGTCCCGCTCGTCGCCGGCTGGCCGGAGACCGTCGCCGGGACGACGGTCGACCGGCAGTGCGGCTCGTCGATGCAGACGAACTTCAACGCCGCGGCTGCGATGTGGTCCGGACAGCTCGACGTGGTGGTCTCCGCGGGCGTCGAGATGATGTCCCGCGTCCCCATGGGGTCGAACGGCGGCGACCTCTCGGACAAGCTCCTCGAGCGCTGGCAGATCGTCCCGCAAGGCATCTCCGCAGAGGTGATCGCCGACGAGTGGGACTTGTCCCGCGAAGAGCTTGATGCGTACTCGCTCGAATCGCACCGGCGCGCGATCGAGGCGATCGACGAGGGGCGCTTCGAGCGGGAGATCATTCCGGTCGAGGTCTCCAACCCGCACGTCGGCGTGCTCGTCGGCGTGGACGAGACGCCGCGGCGCGACACCTCCGCCGAGAAGCTCGCTGAGCTCGCCCCCGCGTTTCGCCCGGACGGGAAGGTGACGGCCGGCAACTCGAGCCAGATCTGCGACGGCGCGGCCGGCGTGTTGATCGCGTCGGAGGCGGCGGTCGAGCGGCTCGGCCTCACGCCGCGGGCGCGCTTCGTCTCATTCGGCCTGTCGGGCGTCGACCCGCACCGGATGCTGCACGGAAACCCTGAGGCGTGCGCGAAAGCGCTCGTGCGGGCCGGGATCACGTGGGACGACGTGTCGGTGATCGAGGTCAACGAGGCCTTCGCGTCGGTCGTGCTGCAGTTCATGCGTGACGCCGAGCTCGAGGACCGGCGCGCCGACGTGAACCCGAACGGCGGCGGGATCTCGCTGGGCCACCCGCTCGGCGCGACGGGCGCCCGGGTGACAGCGACGCTTCTGGGCGAGCTCGACCGCCGCGACGAGCGCTACGGCGTGGCGAGCATGTGCGTCGGCTTCGGCCAGGCGATCGCGGCTGTCATCGAGCGCGTCTGACCCGTTGGCTGCCCCACGATCAGGCTGGATGAGCTTCGGGCCCACCCGTCGTCGAAGCGTCCAACGGTCGACCGGCGGCTGAGCCCCCCGGCCGCAGAGGGGGCTCCACGCTACGCCGGCAGTAGGACCGGACGCTCGCCGCGTACGAGCTGCACCGCCGCACCCACGATCGCGAGGATGACGAGTCCCGTGAGCGCCAGTCCCAAGATGATCCTTCTGCGCCTCATTCGTCTCTAGACGCGCAGCGGATCACTCTTCTTCCCTAAGCTCTCGCGCCGATGGAGATTCGCCGCGTCGGAGTCGTCGGCCTGGGGACCATGGGCGCCGGGATCGCCCAGGTCGCGCTTCAGGCCGGCAACGAGGTCGTCGGCCGCGAGGTCTCTGCCGAGCTCGGCGAGCAGGCCCGGTCGAAGATCGACCACTTCCTGACGCGAGCGGTCGAGAAGGACCGCATGGAGCAGGCCGACAAGGACGCGGCCATGGGACGGCTCACGACGACGACCGAGGTCGGAGACCTCGCCGACGCCGACCTCGTGGTCGAGGCAATCGTCGAGGAGCTGGAGCCAAAACGCGAGCTGTTCGCCGAGCTCGACCGGATCACCCGGCCGGAGGCGATCCTCGCGACGAACACGTCCGCACTCTCGGTCTCCCGGATTGCGGAGGCGACGGAGCGGCCCGAGCGCGTGATCGGGATGCACTTCTTCAACCCCGCACCGCTGCTCCCCCTGGTCGAGATCGTGCGAGCCGAGCGCAGCTCGGACGAGGCGGTCGACGCCGCCTACGCCTGGGCCGAGCGCGCCGGGAAGCAGCCGGTGCGCTGCAACGACACGCCCGGCTTCATCGTCAACCGGGTCCTCATCCCGCTCCTGAACGACTGCGTCCGCGTGCTGGACGAGGCCGGCGTGACTCCGGAGGACCTCGACAAGGCGATGACGAACGGCGCCGGCTGGCCGATGGGGCCGTGCGAGCTCGTGGATCTCGTCGGCATCGACATCCACAACCACGCCTCCGAGGAGCTGCACGCCGCGCTCGGCGAGGACCGGATGGCTCCGCCGGAGCGCCTCCTTCAGATGCAGCGCGAGGGGAAGCTCGGCCGCAAGAGCGGCGAGGGGTTTTTCACGTACTCCTAGGCGCGACGCGCATCGGGATCTTCAGCCGCCGCGCGACCCAGGGAATCGTCGAGCCCTGGACGAGCACCGAGAACGCGACGACCACGAAGACGATGTCGTAGACCCGTTCCGCATCGTCGACGGCCGCGACGAGCGCGAACGCAGCGAGGAGGATCGGAACCGCGCCACGCAGCCCGCCCCAGACCACGAACACGCGCTCGGTCTGGCGCATCCGCACCGGCAAGAGGAGGGGATAGACGGCGAGCGGCCGGGCGATCAGCGCCAGGATCACCGCCAGCGCAAGGCCCTCGAGGAGGCGGGTGCTCGAGAGGAGGCTGGTGATGTCCATCGTCAGCCCGAGCGCCGCGAAGACGACGACCTCGGCGAGGCTCGCGAGCGACGTGTGGAACCGCTCGATCTCGTCGCGGCGTGGGACGTCGGCGTCGCCCAGGAGCACGCCGGCCACGAAGACGGCCAGGAAGCCCGAGCCGTGCGCTGTCGCCGCCAAGCCGTAGATGACGCCGGCGGCCGCGAGAGTCCGGAGCGGGTAGAGGCCCGGGTTCGGCAGCGGGATCCGCAGCAGCGGCAGCATCGCGGCGGTGCCGAGCAGGCCGACGACCAATCCCACCGTCATCTCGATGGAGAACTCCTCGACGACCACCCAGAACGACGCGCCGTCCTGCGTCGCGAGCTCGATCATGCCGATCATCAGGGCGATCCCGACCGGGTCGTTGACGCCGGACTCGCCCTCGAGGATCGTGCCGGCGCGGCCGCGGATCTCCTTGTTCCCGAGCACCGAGAACATCACCGCCGGGTCCGTGGGCGCAAGCGCGGCGCCGAGGATCCCGGCGATCGTCCACGAGAAGTCGAAGAGGTAGTGCGCGGCCACCGCGATGATCCCGGCAGTCGCGAAGGTGCCGAAGATCCCGAGCGAGAAGATGGGCA
Organism: uncultured Actinomycetes bacterium; assembly: GCA_963782765.1. Lineage (GTDB taxonomy): Bacteria > Actinomycetota > Thermoleophilia > Gaiellales > Gaiellaceae > JACDAN01. The sequence goes on along the minus strand of CAWALC010000002.1, from coordinate 335,677 downwards.
CGGCTGCAACTCGGAAGCGCCGCCAGCCGACGAGCGTCCCGCCGTTGAAGAGGATTACGATCAGCGCGACGACGCCGATCCGCTCGACCTCGAGGATCGTGAGGCGCTCGGCGAGCTGCGGAAAGATGTCAGAGGCCACGGCAGCGAGCAGCAGGAAGATCACCGGCTCGGGAATCGGGAAGCGCTCGCCGAGCTTGATCAGGAGCAGCGCGAGCAGCAGCCCACCCGCAACCACGAGCACGATCGTTCCGAAGACGCTGAGCTCGTCCACGGAACGAGCCTAAATGGGCGTCGGGATAACGGTTTCCTTACAGATCGCTAGGACCGGTCACACTCCGGCTGGCGATACTTCTGCCCATGCGTCCTGCGCGCCTCATTCTGCTCACGGCTGTGGCCGTCCTCTCGCTCGCGCTCGCCGCGCTGGCTTCGGCCCAGCGCCCGGGGCCGGTCGAGGACGGGACCCTGTCGGTCCGTGACGGTCGTGCGACGATCCAGCTCCGCATCAAGGGCGGCGTGATCGGGCGTTTCGCCCGAGGCAAGCTCACCGTCACCGAGTCCCTCGGCGATGCGAGCACGGTCATCGTTCGCGGCGGGCAAGCCCGGACTCTCAACGAGCGGACGACCGTGTACACGGGCAGGAACATCAGGTTCCGGATCGCGGACGACCGGAAGTTCACGGTCAGGATCAATGCCTCGAAGATCAACCTCTCGGCGGTCGGGCGCGGCGCCGGCTGGCTCGACGGATGGGGAAATCCCGCGGCCGGCGTCTACTTCGACGGCTCGTTCTCGCTCAACGGCGACGAGTACAAGTCGATCCCCGACCAGCGCGATCCGATCGAGCTTTCCGCGCTGCCGCCCGGCGACTGAGCGGCGGGGTCTATCCTGAGAGGCGCGATGGCATCGTCCGACGCGCAAACCGTTCTGGTGGTGGAAGACGAGGCGTCGATTGCCTCGTTCGTGGCGATGTACCTGCGCAACGCCGGGTACGACGTCAAGGTCGCCCCGAACGGCCGTGATGCGCTCACCCTGGCCGACTCCCAGTCGCCGGCGCTGATCATCCTCGACCTGATGCTGCCGGACATCGACGGGATCGAGGTCTGCAGGCGGCTGCGCCACACCTCCGACGTCCCGATCCTGATGCTGACGGCGCGGGACGAGGACGTGGACAAGATCGTCGGGCTCGAGGTCGGCGCCGATGACTACCTCACGAAGCCGTTCAACCCGCGCGAGCTCGTCGCCCGCGTGAAGTCGATCCTGCGCCGCTCGACGCCCGAGCGGAAGGAGGCGCAGACGACGCAGATCCGGCACGGACAGCTGCTCGTTGACTCGGGCCGGCGCGAGGTTCAGGTCGACGGCAACGACGTCCAGCTCGCGCCCAAGGAGTTCGACCTCCTCTGGGAGCTGCTCGACCACAACGGTCTCGTGCTGACACGCGACCAGCTCCTGGAGCGCGTCTGGGGCTACACGTTCGCCGGCGACACGCGGACCGTGGACGTCCACGTTCGGCAGCTCCGGCGCAAGCTCGGAGACGCCTCCCCGATCGTCACCGTGTGGGGCGTCGGGTACAAGGCGGCGCCCGCCAAGGACGCCTCCAAGGACACGGTCACCGCCTGACCAACTAAGTCATGGCCATGTTCCGGTCGCTGCGCTTCCGCCTTCCGGCGTTCTTCCTGGCTGGCGCGGTGCTCGCCGGCCTGATCTCGACGCTGATCGCCCTGGGGCTGTTCCAGGACTACACCGAGGACCGGCTCGTGGCCGAGCTGCGCCGCGAGGCGCGCGGGCTGTCGTCCCTCTACGCCGAACAGGCGATCCGCGCGCAGGACACCGACCGTCCCTACTACGTATCACCCTCTCGGCTCGAGCAGGCGAGCGGGAGCACGCTGTTCTACGTCGGCCTCAGGATCGTCTTCCCGGGCACGACCGGGCTGCAGACGCTCCCGCTGGACACGGTCGCCTGGAAGGACGGCAAGCCGAAGGTGTTCGAGTTCACGCCGCCCAACGCGAGCCGCGAGTACCTCGCCGTTGCCCATCCGGTTCGAGTCGACGGCCGCGTCTACGGCGCGTTGGTCGCCGCCAAACCGAAGGCGGAGCTGCGCGAGCGCTGGACGACGCTGATCGAACGGCTGACGCTCGCCGGGTTCTTCGGGATCGTCGTCGCCGGAGCACTCGCCTGGTACCTCTCGCGTCGCATCACGGAGCCCGTCCAGGCGCTCTCGAAGGCGGCGGACAACATCGCCGGCGGCCTCTACGAGGTTCCCGAGATCAACGCGAGCGGCGAGATCGGCCAGCTTGCCGAGCGATTCCGGGAGATGGCGGCGCGGCTCCAGGAGGCGGAAGAGCTCGAGCGCAACTTCCTGATGACGGTCTCGCACGAGCTGCGAACGCCGTTGACCGCGATCCGCGGTCACGTCGAGGCGCTCCGCGAGGGGGTTGCCCGAGACGAGGAGACACGCGGTGAGTCGCTGAACGTGATCGCCCACGAGGCCGAGCGGCTCGAGCGGCTCGTCGGTGACGTGCTCGACCTCGCCAAGCTCGACACGCGGCGCTTCACGCTCCTCCACGAGGAGGTCGACATGGGCCACCTGCTGGAGCGCGCCTACAACGCGTTCGCGGAGGAGGCGAGGCGGCGCGACATCGACTACCGGCAGGACATCTCCGCCAGGCCCGTGATCGTCGCGGACGGCGATCGGGTGCTCCAGATCATCTCGAACCTGTTGTCGAACGCCTTCCGGTGGACGCCCGACGGGGGTCGGGTGGAGCTGCAGCTGGGCGCCGAGAACGGCAACGTCTCCGTGGCGGTCGAGGATTCCGGGCCCGGGATCACCCCGGAGGAGCAGGAGCGGATCTTCCGGCCGTTCTGGACCCGTGACGGCACCGGCACGGGCCTCGGTCTCGCCATCGCGCGCGAGCTCGCGGTCGCGCACGGGGGCAGGATCCGCCTGAAGTCCGCTCCGGGCGAAGGGGCGCGGTTCGAGCTCGTGCTCCCGTTGTCGCCGAGGGATGACGGCGACTGAGGCCGCCGCCTCAGGCGGCTTGCTCGCGGCGATGCGGCCGCGGCAATGGACGAAGAACCTCCTCCTCTACGCCGGCATCGTCTTCGCCGCGGAGCTGGACGACCCGGAGCGCTGGGTGCAGGCGACCGCGGCGTTCGCCGCCTACTGCCTGGCCTCCAGCGCCGCGTACATCTACAACGACGTCCGGGACGCGGAGCGGGACAGGCTTCACCCGCTCAAGCGCCACCGGCCGATCGCGAGCGGGCGGGTGCGTCCCGAGCGTGCGCTGAACATCGCCGGGATCCTTGCGACCCTTGCCTTTGCGGTCGTCGCTCCGCTCGGCTGGGGGTCGCTCGCGTACATGGCCGGCTTCGTCGGGCTCCAGTTCGCCTACAGCGCCGGCCTGAAGAACCTCCCGCTGATCGACGTGATGGCGATCTCCGGGTTGTTCGTGATCAGGGCGGCGGCAGGCGCGGAGGCCGTCGACGTTCGAATCTCGCCCTGGCTGATCGTCTGCACGGCGCTGCTGGCGCTGTTCCTCGCGCTGGCGAAGCGCCGCGGCGAGCTGGCGACGACGGGCGTCGAGGCCGGACGCCCTGTGCTCTCCGGTTACTCGCTCGCGCTCGTCGACCAGCTCGTCACGATCGTCGCCGCCTGCACGATCGTGGCCTACTCGCTCTATACGTTCGAGGCGCGGGAGGGCAGCGCGATGATGGCGACGATCCCGTTCGTCGTCTACGGGCTCTTCCGGTACATCGAGCTGATGCACCGCGAGGATCTCGGAGAGGAGCCCGAGAACGTGCTGCTGACGGACGTGCCGATCCTGGCGACGATCGCCGGCTGGGCCGTCGTCTCGGCGGCGATCCTGGCGCTCGTTTAGCCGGCGCGGCGCTCTTGCGCGTCTTCGATGCGGTAGACGATCGCGCCGTTCGTCTGCTGGACGGCGGTCTCGATCTTCGAGAGCCGCTCGTCGACGCTCTGCCAGCCGGACGAGATCAGGTCGACGAGGAGCGCGAGGTCGTCAACGCGGGAATGCCGCTCGGCGAGGTTGTCACTCTCGATCCGCTCCAGGCGCCGGATCGTCTGGCCTGCGAGCCCGCGAACCTCGGCGAGCTGCCGGGCGACGGGCAGGGCCTCGGCGCGCATGCCGTCCTGCACCGCGTCGCCGACCGCGGCTGGGATGGCGGTCTCGAGCCGGGCCGCGAGCTCTCCGAGCTCCTCGACCTGCGCCCGCGCGCGCTCGAGCGCGGCCTCGACGTCGGCCGGCTGCGTGCGCGACTGGGCGGCAGCTTCCAGCCGCTCGCGAGCCCGTTCGACGGCCGCGTAGTCCACGGGGCGACTGTAGCTTTGGCCCCGGATGGACACCTCGGCGCTGGAGTACGAGCTCCCGCCGGAGCTGATCGCCCAGCGGCCGGCGGAGCGGCGGGACGAGTCGAGGCTTCTCGTCTACGACCGGGCGACCGGCGACGTGCGTCACCGGCGCTTCTCCGAGCTCACCGAGGAGGTGGCGCCGGGAGAGCTCGTCGTCGTGAACGAGACACGCGTGATCCCGGCGCGCCTGCGGCTGGAGCGTCCGGGCGGGGGAGAGGCGGAGGTGCTCCTGCTCGAGCGCGTCGGCGCGAACGGCCTCTGGGAGGGGCTTGCGCGTCCCTCGCGGCGGCTGAAGCCGGGCCAGCGTCTCGGCCCGGTCGAGCTGCTCGAGTCGCTCGGCGGAGGGCGATGGCGGCTGCGCCTCGAAGGCGAGCCGGAGGGCGAGACTCCGCTGCCGCCGTACATCACGGAGCCGCTGGCCGATGCGGGCCGGTACCAGACGGTCTATGCCCGCGAGGAGGGCTCCGCGGCAGCGCCCACCGCCGGGCTGCACTTCACTCCGGAGCTACTCGGCCGGCTCGACGTCGAGCGAGTCACGCTCCACGTCGGCCTGGACACCTTCCGCCCGGTCGAGTCCGCAACGCTCGAGGAGCACGAGATCCACACCGAGCGCTACTCGGTCGAACCGGCAGCGTGGGACCGGATCCGGACGGCCGAGCGCGTGCTGGCGGTGGGCACGACGACGACGCGAGTCGTCGAAACGCTGGCAAGTAACAGTCTGTTACAAGCCGACGAAGCGCCGCGCGATCCCGCCCCAGGAGCCAAAGTGCCGGGCAGGACGGCTGCAAGTAACAGTCTGTTACAAGGCCGCACCGGCCTGTTCATCACACCCGGGTTCGAGTTCAGGCGGGTGGACTCGCTGCTGACGAACTTCCACCTGCCGCGCTCGACGCTCCTCGCGCTGGTCATGGCCTTCGCGGGCATCGAGGAGACCCGGCGCCTCTACGAGCTCGCGATCGAGGAGCGGTACCGCTTCTACTCCTTCGGCGACGCGATGCTGATCCGGTGAGCTTCCGCGTCACCGCCACGGACGGAGCCGCGCGCGCCGGCGTGCTCCAGACCGCGCACGGCGAGGTCCCCACCCCTGCGTTCATGCCCGTCGGGACCAAGGCGACCGTGAAGACGCTCCACCCGGACGAGGTGCGCGCGGCCGGCGCGTCGATCCTGCTCGGCAACACGTACCACCTCCACTTCCGCCCCGGAGACGAGCTGATCGCCGAGCTCGGCGGCCTGCACACGTTCATGGGCTGGGACGGCGCGATCCTGACCGACTCCGGCGGCTACCAGGTCTTCTCCCTCCGCGACACGATCCTCGCGGCCGACGACGAGGGCGTGACGTTCCGCTCCGTCTACGACGGCTCGCCGGCCACCTTCACCCCCGAGTCGGTCGCCCGGATCCAGGCGAACCTCGGCTCCGACATCGCGATGTGCCTGGACGTCTGCCCGCCTGCGGGCGTCGAACGCCGCGAGCTGGAGGAGGCGGTCCGCCGGACGACGCTCTGGGCGCAGCGCCAACGCCAAGCCCCACGAGCACCGGGACAACTCGTGTTCGGGATCACGCAGGGCGCGTCCGACGCGGAGCTCCGAAGCCGCTCCCTCGAGGAGATCACCAGCCTCGACTTCGACGGCTACGCGCTCGGCGGCCTGTCCGTGGGCGAGCCGCGCGAGCTCACTCTCGAGGCCACCGCCTGGGCCGCGCCGCTGCTCCCGGAGGAGAAGCCGCGGTACTTCATGGGCATCGGCGACGCCGCCGGGATCCTCGAGGTGATCGAGCGGGGGATCGACATGTTCGACTGCGTGCTCCCGACCCGCACCGCTCGAACCGGCTCGGCCCTGACCTGGGAAGGCCGCCTGAACCTGCGCAACGCCCGCTTCGCGCGCGACGAAAGACCCCTGGACGAGGCCTGCGCCTGCCCCGCCTGCGCGCGCTTCTCCCGCGCGTACATCCGCCACCTCGTCAACCAGCAGGAAGTGCTCGGAATTCGCTTACTCACAATTCACAATCTTCGGTTCGTCCTGGACGTCACAGCAGGAGCGAGGGACGCGATCGAGAACCGCCGGCTGGCATCCTTCAAGGCCGAGTCCCTGGAACGCCTCGGTACAACGGAGTTGAGGAAACAGAACGCATGGAGCCGTTGATCTTCCTCGTCGCGCTGGCGGCGGTCTTCTGGTTTCTCCTCGTGCGGCCGCAGAAGCGGCGCCAGTCCCAGCACCGGTCGATGCTGGCCGGGCTCGCGGCCGGCGACGAGGTGATCACCGCGGGCGGCGTCTTCGCCAAGGTGCGCACGATCGCCGACGACCACCTGATAGTCGAGATCGCTCCAGGCACGGAGATCCGGCTCGCCAAGGAAGCGGTCGCGAACGTGGTTCCGAAGCCCGAGGAGCCGTCGCTGACACCGGAAGAACGCAGCTAATCTAAGGGGTCGCGGTGGCAACCAGACGCGGAAATCTCACCCTGCTCGGCTTCGTCCTCGCGGCGCTCGTCGGCGTCGCGCTGCTGGCGATCCCGCAGTCGCCGCTCCACCGCGAGATCAAGCTCGGCCTCGATCTCCAGGGCGGCGTCGAGATCGTCCTGAGAGCGATCCCGCCGAAGAACGAAGAGATCACGGACGAGAACATGGACCTCGCCATCGAGGTCATCCGGAACCGCGTCGACGCTCTCGGCGTCGCCGAGCCGGAGATCCGCCAGCAGGGCGCGGATCAGATCTCGATCCAGCTCCCCGGCGTCGACGACCCGGAGAAGGCGAGCGAGCTGATCGGCAAGACGGCGCAGCTCGGGCTCTACGACGTCAACGAGAACACGCTCGACCCGACGCGCGACGAGAACGGCTTCCCGGTCCCCAGTGCCAACAAGTTCCAGCTGCTGAAGGAGCTCCAGCCGCGGACGAAGCGCGGCGAGATCCCCGAGTACTACCTCGTCGACCCGAAGGCGAAGAAGGTGATCTCCGGCCCGGAGGCAACGCAGGAGCGGATCCGCCAGGCGTACAGGACGCGTACGGGGAAGGCGGTTCCGAAGAATTTCAGGATCTGGGGGATCCCGGAGAAGACGATCATCCTCACCTGCGGCATCGGCGAGCGCTACTGCCCGGGCGTCCAGCAGGCGCCGCCGCAGCAGGATTACTTCTACCTCTTCCGGCACGACCCGCTGAACACGGAAGACCCGGTCCCGGAGATGACCGGCCGCGACCTGAAGCTCGACGGCACCCGGCAAGACTTCAGCCAGACGCAGGGCCCGATCGTCCTCATGGAGTTCACGGACGACGGCGGCGAGAAGTTCCATGACGTCACGCGGGATATCGCCCAGCGCGGCCAGTTGCTCTCCGGCCAGGTCGGCAAGGACCGGGCGCTCCAGGGCTTCGCGATCGTCCTCGACCGCGAGATCAAGTCGGCGCCGACGATCGACTGGGACTCGAACCCCGACGGGATCGCCGGCGGCTCGGCCGAGATCACCGGGATCGGTGACACCGGCGAGGCGCAGGACCTCGCACTCGTCCTCCGCAGCGGTGCGCTGCCGTACGAGTTCGAGCAGATCGACTTCACGCGCGTCTCTGCGACACTCGGAAAGGAGTCGCTCGACCAGGCGATCAAGGCCTCGCTGATCGGCCTCGCGGTCGTCGCGCTCTTCCTGCTCCTCGTCTACCGCTTCCTCGGCGTCATCGCGATCCTCGGGCTCGCGCTGAACGGGGCGTTCCTCTATGCGGTCATCGTGCTCTTCGAGGTCACGATGACCCTGCCGGGCTTCGCGGGACTGATCCTCGCGATCGGGGTCGCGGCCGACGCGAACATCGTCATCTTCGAACGCATCAAGGAGGAGGCGGCCGCCCGAAGGTCGGTGCGCGCCGCCATCGCGTCGGGCTACAAGAAGGGTTTCGCGACCATCGTCGACGCGAACGTGGTCACAGCGATCACGGCACTGGTCCTGTTCGCGGTCGCAACGGGCGGCGTGCGCGGATTCGCCTTCATGCTCCTGCTCGGCACCGTCATCTCGATCTTCACCGCAGTCTTCGCCACCCGCGCCTTCCTCGGGCTCATAGCCGGGTTCCGCTGGTTCGACAACCCGCGTTTCATGGGGGCCGAGCACCAGAAGATGGCCCGCTGGCAGATGTTCGACGCGGTCGGCAAGCGTCGGATCTGGTTCACCATCGCGGGCATCCTGATCGCCGCGTCGATCGGCTCGCTGATCTTCAAGGGGCTGAACCTCGGGATCGACTTCCGCGGAGGCACCGAGATGGAGTTCGCGACCCAGCAGGCGGTCGACCCGGGGGACGTGACCGCGAAGATGCAAGAGATCGGCGAGCCCGACGCAATCGTGCAGGGGCGCGGCGAGGAGGCGCCGGGCGGCGGCTTCGAGGAGTTCACGATTCGGACCGAGCCGCTCGAGCCCGGCGGTGTCCTCGAGATCACCGGCGCGGTCAACGAGGAGTTCAACTCGACGCAGCAGGGCGTGCGGAACGTGTCGGCGAGCTTCTCCGACCAGATCCTCCGCGGCGCGATCTACGCGATCCTGATCTCGTTCGTCCTGATCACGATCTACATCTCGCTCCGCTTCGAGTGGCGGTTCGCGGTTCCGATCCTCCGGACGATCGTCAACGACGGCCTGATCGCGATCGGGATCTACTCATTTGCGGGCAAGGAGGTGAGCGCGGCGACCGTGGCCGCATTCCTGACCATCATCGGGTACTCGATCTACGACACGATCATCATCTTCGACCGCGTGCGCGAGAACCTGCCGATCATGCGGCGGTCCTCGATCAAGACGATCATCAACCAGTCGCTCTGGGAGACCGTCCGCCGGTCGCTGGCCACCACGATCATCACGCTGCTGCCCGTCGGTGCGCTGTACCTGTTCGGCGGCGAGGTGCTTCAGGACTTCGCGTTCGCGATCCTCATCGGGATCTCGATCAGCGCGTTCTCCACGATCTTCATCGCGGCGCCGTTCCTCGCCGTCCTGCTCGAGAAGGCCCCGGAGTACCGCAGCCGGAAGGATGCCGACGAGCCGGTCGTCCGGCCGACCGACGAGGAGCCGGAGCCCGAGCCGGTGCCCGTGGGGGCCGTCGACGGTGACGACGGCGGTGGCGACGGAGAGGTCGCTGCGCCGGTTCCTGCGCCCGCGATGCCGCCGGGCGGCTCCGACGCGTCGAAGCGGGAGCGCCGGCGCCAGCGCCGCCGCGCTCGCCCTCATGGACGAGCCAGATAGCAACGGCACCGCCCGGGATCTCCTCGAGCGCATCGCTCTCGCCATGGTCGGCGCCGCAGCGCTGACCGCCGAGCGGGCCGACGCACTCGCCGACGAGCTTTCCGACCGCGGAATGGTGCGGCGGGACGAGGCGCGGGCCCTCATCGACGAGGTCTCCGCGCGCTGGCGCGGCGATGCGACCCGGCTCGGCGAGAAGGCCGGGTCGACGCTCGACCGGCTGTTCAACGAGCTCGGCCTGGTCACGAAGGACGACGTCGAGGAGCTCGAGCTCCGGATCGCCCAGCTCGAGCACCGCCTGAAGCTGCTGGAGGACTCGCCCGAAAGGGGTTCCGCTCCGCCCGTGCAACACTGAGCCCATGGCTCAGGCGCCTCCGCGGAGCCTGGGGCGCATCTCCGAGATCGCCCAGGTCGCCGTCCGTCACGGCTTCGGCTACTTCTTCACGCGCAACAAGCTGACCGACCTCGTCGGCGAGAACGGGGAGGTCCTCGCCGAGGTTCCCTCAGAGCGGGGCCGGCATCTGCGGGAGATGCTCGACGAGCTCGGCCCGACGTTCGTCAAGTTCGGCCAGCTCCTCTCGATGCGGCCCGACGTCCTCCCGCCGGACATCATCGCCGAGCTCCGCGGCCTCCAGGACGACGTCACGCCCTTCTCGTACGAGGAGGCGGCGCAGGTGATCGAGGAGAGCCTCGGCCAGCCGGTCGAGCGCCTCTTCCGCGAGTTCGACCCCGTGCCCATGGCGGCTGCCTCGATCGGCCAGGTGCACGGTGCCGTCCTGCCGAACGGCCGCCGCGTCGCCGTCAAGGTGCAGCGACCGGGAGCGCCGCGGCAGATCGAGGCCGACCTCAACCTCATGTACCAGGCCGCGCGCCTCGCGAAGGAGCGCGTCCGCGCGCTCGACTTCATCGACGCGCGAGGGCTCGTCGACGAGTTCGCAAGGGCGATCCGCCAGGAGCTCGACTACCGGCTCGAGGCGCGCAACGCCGAGACCTTCCGCAAGAACTTCGCGGGACACCCGCACGTCAAGGTCCCGCGTGTCTACTGGACGTACACGCGGCCCCGCGTCCTCACGCTCGAGCACGTCGAGGGCACGCAGCTGGCCGACCTCGACACGCTCGACTACGCGGTCGCCGACCGGCGCCGGCTCGCCGAGGTGCTCACCGACACCTGGATGACGATGATCTTCCGCCACGGCTTCTTCCACGGCGATCCACACCCGGCGAACATTCTCGTCCTCGCCCCTGACAAGATCGGGCTCGTCGACTTCGGGCTGGCCGGCCGCCTCACCGACGAGGACGTCTCAAAGGCCACGCGGCTCTTCATCGACGTTGCGAACGAGAACGTGGAGGCGCTGCCGAAACGGCTCGGTGACCTCGGGGTGCGCTACCCGAAGGAGCGCGAGGAGGAGTTCGTCGCCGAGCTGCGCGAGCTGTTCTACCGGTACTACGGCGCAACGCTGGAGGAGATCGACCCGATGCAGGTCGTGCGCGAAGTGTTCGGGATGATCTACCGGATGAACCTCCGGCTGCCGACGAGGTTCATCCTGCTCGACCGCGCGATCGCCACGCTCGGCTCGGTCAGCGTCGAGCTCTCGCCGGACTTCAACGTCTTCGAGGTCGCCCGGCCGTATGCGCGGAACCTCATGCTCAGCCGCTACACGCCGGCACGGATCGCGTCGCGCGCCCGGCGGGAAAGTTGGAACCTCGCGCGCATGGCCGTGGAGGTCCCGTACCAGCTGCACGACACGCTCGAGCAGTTCCGAGACGGCCAGATCGAGGTCGGCTTCGTCCACAAGAACCTCGACGAGTTCATGCACAGCATCGTCGTGACGATGAATCGGCTCGTGATCGCGCTCGTCGTCTCTGCGGGACTCCTTGCCTCGAGCCTCCTCGGGATCTTCGCAACCGGTGGGCCGCAGATCCTCGGCATCAACGCGCTCTCGGTCGTCGGGTTCGTGCTCTCGGGGATCCTGGGGATCTGGCTCCTCTGGGGCGTCCTCCGCTCCGGCCGGCTCTGAGCTTCACTCTTTCGAGGGACGCGCCGGGTACCCGAAGCAACAGATAGTGAGGGGCATGCGGCCCGGTTTTCGCCTGCCCTCGTTCCGACCCGGTCACGAGGCGGTCTCAGTCGCGCTGCTCGGCGGCGTAGCGGTTTACGTTGCGCTCCTCCTCGCGGACGTCGGCGGCAGCGGCTACGGTCGGCTGCGCGACGTCTTGTTCTACAACGCGCTGCTAATCGCGGCCGCGTTGTTCTGCCTGGCGCGGCCACTGTTCCGCGCCGAGGCGCGATTGCCCTGGGCGCTCGTCGGGCTCGGCCTGCTGGCATGGGTGATCGGCGATCTCTACTACGAGATCGCGTTCGCGAACGCCGACGAGGTGCCGTTCCCGTCCGTTGCCGACGGGTTCTACCTCCTGCTCTACCCGCTGGTCTACGCGGGGCTCGCGCTTCTGCTCTACCGCCGGCTCCAGGACATCCGCACCGACCTCTGGGTCGACGGCGTCATCGCCGCTCTGGCGATTGCGTCCGTAGGCGCCGCGCTCGTCTTCGACGTCATCGTCGAGACGACAGGTGGCGACTTCTGGACCGTCTGGACGAACATGGCGTACGTGATCGCCGATCTCGGGCTGATCGGTGTCGTGACCTTCGTCCTCGCCATCACCGGCTGGCACCTCGACCGTTCGTGGGTCTGTGTCCTCGTCGGCTGCTTCGTCTTCAGCGTGGCCGACACCGCCTACCTGTACGCCACGGCCACGGAGACCTATCAGGAGGGCGCGCTCCTCGATGCCGGCTGGGTCGCGGGGATCGCGCTGATCGCCGTTGCCGCCTGGCAGCCGCGCCGCCCGGTCGTGGCCGTTCGCGTGGACGGGTTCTGGGCCTTCGCGCTGCCGACGACCTTCGGTGCGCTCGCGCTGGGCGTCCTCGTCTACGACCATTTCCAGCCCATCAACACGATCGCGCTCGTGCTCGCGGGATCCGCCGTGGCGGCCGTGATCGTCCGCATGGTCGTCTCGTTCAGGCGGAACGCGCACCTGCTCGAGACGAGCCGCCGCGATGCGGAGACAGACGAGCTCACCGGCCTCGCGAACCGGCGGCTGCTGCTCCATGACCTCGAGAATCGCATCGAGGCCGGAGTGCCGACGATCCTCCTCATGTTCGACCTCGACGGCTTCAAGTCGTACAACGACGCCTTCGGCCATCCGGCCGGCGACGCACTGCTCCACCGTCTGGCCGGGAAGCTCGGCGTGGCTGCAGAGCCGTACGGGCGCGCCTACCGCATGGGCGGCGACGAGTTCTGCGTGATCGCCGACGGGGACAACCTCGACCGCGGGCGGATCATCTCAGCGGCTCTGCGGGCGCTCCGCGACGAGGGCGAGGGCTTCCAGATCGGCTCTGCGTACGGCGCGGCGATCCTGCCCGACGAGGCGACCGACCTCTCCGAAGCGCTTCGCATCGCCGACACGCGGCTGTACGGGAACAAGGACAGCCGGCGCGCCTCCGCGGGCAGGCAGACGCGTGAGGTCCTTCTCAGCGTGCTCCACGAGCGCGACGCCGACCTCCACGGCCACCTCTCGGCCGTCGCCCGGCTCGCCCGCGCCGTGGGCGAGCGTCTCGGCCTGGCGGGCCCCGAGCTGCACGACCTGACGCTCGCGGCCGAGCTGCACGACGTCGGCAAGCTCGCGATCCCGGACTCGATCCTGTCGAAGGAGGCGGCACTCACCGAGGACGAGTGGGTGTTCGTCCACCGTCACACGGTCATCGGCGAGCGGATCCTCGGGTCCGCGCCGGCACTCGCCCGGATCTCACGCCTGGTTCGCTCCACCCACGAGCGGATGGACGGAATGGGCTATCCGGACGCCCTCCATGGCGACCAGATCCCGCTCCTGGCGCGGATCGTCTCGGCCTGCGACGCCTTCCACGCGATGATCGAGGTGCGTCCGTACCGGCCGGCTCTCAGCGAGGAGAACGCGATCGCCGAGCTGCAGCGCTGCAGCGGCACGCAGTTCGACCCTGCGGTCGTCGAGGCGCTGATCGAGGCCCGCGGCGAGGCGTTCCAGCTCGTCGCTTAGTCGCTTAGAGTCGCGTCGGCTCTGGATTCTTCGTCGCAGATCCGCGCGAAAGGACATCTTTCCCCCGCGGGAGGCCGTTGCTAGCTTCGGCGCCATGACCAGCGCGCTGCTTCTCGCGGAACCGGAGTCAGCGACACGGGGCTTCCTGGAGCGCCACCTGCGGCAGGACGGCTTCGAGGTCCTGGAGGCGGGCGACGGCGAGGCGCTCGAGCTCGCGGCGCTGTCGCGGCCCGACTTGGTCCTCGCCTCGGACTCGCTCGCGCTGGAGCTGTGCCGGCGTGTCTCCGACGTCCCGGTCATCGTGCTCGGCCGCCCGGACTCGGACGCCGTCGACCGTGTCCGCGCGTTCGCGGGCGGGTGCGACGACTACGTCGCGCGGCCCTTCCACTACGAGGAGCTGTTGGCCCGCATCCGTGCAGTGCTTCGCCGGGTTGCCCCACCCGAGCGCGACTACATCGAGGTGGGGGAGCTCCAGATCGACCGCGCAGCGAGGCGCGTCCTCGTCGCCGGCGTGCCGGTCGTCCTCGCCGCGAAGGAGTACGACCTGCTCGTCAAGCTGGCCGGCGACCCGACCCGCGTCTTCACGAAGGAAGAGCTGCTACGCGATGTCTGGGGCTTCCGCTCGCTCGGCCGCACCCGGACGCTGGACTCCCACGCGTCCCGCCTGCGGCGCAAGCTCTCTGCCGCAGGCGGTGACTTCGTCAGGAACGTCTGGGGAGTGGGTTACTCGCTCTTGAACGACTCGGTGTAGCGGCCGAGGACGTGCTCCCAGCCGGGGCCGTAGTTCGCGCGTCCCTCCGGGTCGTCCCAGCCTCGGTGCTCGAGGTCGACGCGGGTCTTGTCGCCCTCGGGCGTGAAGCGGATCTCGAGCTCGGTCGGGCCGCGCTCCGGGTTGACGCGCCAGCGCACGAGGAACCGGTCGTGCGGCTCCCAGGCGAGGATGTCCGCCCAGTCGGACTCCTCGCCCTCCGTGCTCCGTTCGTAGAGGCGGCCGCCGACGCGCTCTTCGAAGACGATCTCCGCGACCTTGTCCTCGAAGATCGTGTGGCTCCTCGGCCACCAGCTCGTCGCCTGCCGCGTAAAGGTCTCGAACGCGGTCTCCTGCGACGCCTCCACGATGATCGTCTTGTTGATGGCCGCCAATGCCTCCGCGGTGCTCATTCCTTGCTCCTTTCCCTCCGTTCGGCCTCGGCCTTGAAGTCGCCGAGCGCCTGATCCCAGAAGCGGTCGAAGTAGCTGCGGACGGCCGCGACGCCGTCGATGTCGACGCGGTACACGCGCCGCGTTCCCTCCGCCCGCTCGCGCACGAGGCCCGCGTCCTTCAGCACCCGCAGGTGCTGAGAGACGGCCGGACGGCTGACGGGGAGCTCACCCGCCAGCTCCCCGACGGCCATCGGCCTCAGGGCAAGCCGCTCGAAGATCGTCCTCCGAGTCGGGTCGCCGAGGGCGTTCATCGCTACTCCGTAAGCTTCCACTTACCGTAAGCGTATGCTTACGCTCAGCCGATGTCAAGCCTTGGCGTTCCCGCCTCCAGGTCGAGCAGGTGACGCTTCCGGTCGAGCCCGCCGCCGTATCCCACGAGGCTGCCGTTCGAGCCGACGACGCGGTGGCACGGGAGGACGATCGGGATCGGGTTGCGGTTCATGATCGTCCCGACGGCGCGAGCGGCGCGCGGGTTTCCGGCCGCGACGGCGAGCGTCTTGTACGTCGTGACCTGGCCGTAGGGCACCTTCGCGAGCCGCTCGAGGATGTCGCGCGAGAAGCCTTCCCGCCCGCGCAGGTCGAGCGGCAGGTCGAAGTCCCGTCGGCGGCCCTCGAAGTACTCGTCGAGCTCGCGCCGCACGGAATCGACCTCGCGCGGCGCGCGCAGCACGCGCACCCCGAAGGTCCGCGCGAGGGTCTCCGTCTCCCGCTCGGGCTCCGGATCGAACGAGATCCGGCAGAGGCCCCGCTCGGTCACGGCGAGGAGAAGCGGGCCGATCTGCGTGTCGGCCACGTCGAACGAGACGTCGACGAGGCCGGCATCCGCGGCGGCCTGCCGGAAGCGCTGGTCGAGTGTGTCGGGAACGGAAGTCATGTGAGCCTCCTTCGCAGGCGCCGCACGCCGGAGGACGCGGCCTGGCGAGCCGCCTCCTCGCTGGACCCGAGTGCGGTGCCGATGTCCGAGTAGGGGAGGTCGTAGCCGTAGCGGAGCACGACGGCGGCACGCTCCTTCTCCGGGAGCTCGTCCGCGAGATGCTCGATCTGCGCGTACGTGGGACGATCGTCGGTCGTCTTGCCGTCGAGCTCCGCCGCAGGTTCCGGGCGCCGCTTCCGCCCCTCGTCGACGGCGACCCGGGTTGCGATCGTGAACACCCAGGCGCGCAGATAGCGGCCGTGCTTGAGCGAGTCGTAGCCACGGAGCGCCCGGAGAAACGTCTCCTGGAACGCGTCCTCGGCCCGCTGCCGCCCGAGTAGGCGCACGAGGTGCGCGAACACGGCGTCGCGGTTCTCCGCGTAGAAGCGCTCGAACGGCGGGACGGTCATCGCCTCCATCATCCTCTTCAACGTGGAGGCCGCGGAGGGTGTGAGATGAGATGTGCCGTCGTCGGGCACGTGGAGTGGATCGACTTCGTGCGCGTCGAGCGGGTGCCCGAGCCTGGGGAGATCGTGACGGCCCTCGAGGGCTGGCCCGAGGCGGCGGGCGGAGGCGCCGTTGCCGCCCGTGAGTTCCTGCGTCTGAGTGCGGAGACGACGTTCTACACGGTGCTCGGCGACGACGACGTCGGCCGTCGGTCGGAGCGCGAGCTACGCGCACTGGACCTCAGGCTGGAGGTCGCCACGCGCGACGCGCCGCAGCGGCGCGGCTTCACGTTCCTGGACGACGCCGGCGAGCGGACGATCACCGTGATCGGCGAGAAGCTCGTCCCGCACGGCGACGATCCGCTGGCCTGGGAGCAGCTGACCGACACGGATGCGGTCTACTTCTGCGGCGGTGACGCGGACGCGCTTCGCCTGGCACGTCGTGCGCGGGCCTTGGTAGCAACCGCGCGCGAACTTGCGACGCTCACCGCAGCAGGAGTCCAGCTCGACGCGCTCGTCCACAGCGGCCGGGATCCAAGTGAGCGCTACCGGCCGGGCGACCTCGATCCCGCACCGCGGCTCGTGGCCACGACGGAGGGCGCCGCCGGGGGCCGCTTCACCGCCGGCGACCGCGAGGGCCGCTGGGCGCCCGTGCCGTTGCCCGGGCCGCTGAAAGATGTCTACGGAGCAGGCGACTGCTTCGCCGCGGGCCTTGCGTACGCGCTGGGCGAGGGGCGAGCCCCGGAGCACGCACTCGCATTCGCTGCAGAGCGCGCGGCTGCCGCGATGACGCGGACCGGCCCCGGTCGACTATGACTCGAGCGTGGTGACGATCGACCACGTGCGGGCGCTCACGGCCGGCTTGCCCAGGTCGTACGAAGCCCTGGTTCGCGGCCGGGTCAAGTTCCGTGTCGGCCGGATCGTCTACCTGTCGTTCTCACGCGACGAGACCGTGATGGGCTTCGCCTTCCCCAAGGAGGAGCGGGACGCGCTGATTCAGACCTGGCCCGAGAAGTTCATGCAGCCGGATCCGGGCGACCTTCGTTACAACTGGGTGCACGTCCGCCTGGATGCGATCGACGAGCAGGAGCTGCTCGAGCTCGTCTTCGACGCGTGGCGGATGGTGGTGCCGAAGCGCTTGGCCGCCGCCTCCGACGACGAGCTTCGGCGCGGACAGGTCGCAGACCTGACCTGATTTCGCTTCTCCCTATTGACGAAGTGGGGAATAGTGGTCTAAAGTGGGGGAAAGTGGGAGACTGCTGATGGCACGAACATGCTGCTCGGAGAACACGAACACACCATCGACGACAAGAACCGGCTCACCCTTCCGGCCCGGTTCAGAGACGCCATGTCCGACGGCGTCGTCGTCACGCGCGGCATGGACGGCTGCCTCTACGCGTATCCGCGGGGCGACTGGCAGGAGCGGTTCCAGTCGCGCGTTGCGGGTCTCGATCCGCTCAGCAGCGAGGGCCGGAAGCTGCAGCGCCACTTCTTCTCCGGCGCGGCCGAGGCGGAGCTGGACAAGCAGGGCAGAATCATGATTCCAGGAGCCCTGCTCCGCTACGCCGGCCTCGAGCGGGAAGTCGTTGTCGCCGGAATCCACGATCACCTGGAGATCTGGGATCGGGAGACCTGGCGGCGGGAGCTCAACGAGGTCGAAGGGAGTGCGGAGCATGTTGCCGAGCGTCTTGCAGCCAAACGCGACTGATCACGTCCCTGTCCTCGCCGAGGAGGTTCGGCGCCTGCTCGACGTGCAACCGGGGGACACGGTGGTCGACGCCACCTTCGGGTCCGGCGGGCATGCCGCCGTGCTCGCCGAGGATCTGAGGGGCGAGGGCAAGTACGTCGCCATCGACAGGGACCCGAGCGTCAAGCCGTACTTCGAGTCGTTCCGACGCCGCGCCGGCGTGAAGGCGCGGTTCCTGGCAGGAGACTTCGCCGACGTGTTGGAGCGGTTCGCCGACAACGGCCGCGGCGCGGACGCGATCCTCTTCGACCTGGGCGTCTCGAGCATGCAGCTCGACCGGCCCGAGCGGGGGTTCTCGTACGCGGCCGACGCACCGCTCGACATGCGGATGGACCCGACCGCCGAGGTTTCCGCTCGCGGCCTCGTCAACGAGGCGAGCGAGCGGGAGCTGACGGAGATCTTCCGCTCGTACGGCGAGGAGCGCTACGCCCGTCAGATCGCGAAGCGGATCGCGCGCGACCGGCGCACGCAGCCCTTCGAGACGACCGGCGAGCTCGTGGAGACGATCAAGGCTGCGATTCCGACACCTGCGCGGTTCGGCGACGGACATCCGGCCCGGCGCGTCTTCCAGGCGCTCCGGATCGCCGTGAACGACGAGCTCGGGGCGCTCGAAGCTGCCCTGCCGGCCGCGCTCGAGATGCTCGCACCGGGCGGCCGCATCGCCGTCATCAGCTTCCACTCGCTCGAGGACCGGATCGTCAAGCGGTTCTTCCGGGCCGAGGCACACGGCTGCACCTGCCCGCCGGACTTCCCGGTCTGCGTGTGCGGCAAGGAGCCGTCCCTTCGCGTGCTGACCAGGAAGGCGGTCAGGCCGAATGCCCAGGAGATCGCCGCCAATCCGCGCGCAGCTTCGGCGCGGCTGAGGGGAGCCGTCAAGACCTGATGGCCGTCGCGGTCGCACGTTCTCGCGCGGGCACTCGGCCGAAGCGCCGCGCCAAGGTCCAGCGGCGGACGGCCGGCGGTGCCGTGTGGATCGTCCTCGTGGGTCTCCTGCTGGCCGGCGTCGTGGCGCTCAACGTCGCCGTGCTGCGGCTCAACCTCCAGTTCGACCAACTCGCGCGGGACCGGGACAAGCTGCGCGCCGAGTCCGCCGAGCTCGCGTCCGAGCTCGCGACCCGCTCGGCCTCCGCGCGCACGAGCAGCCTGGCGCGGAACCGCCTGGGCTACCTGCCCGCCGATCCGGCCACGACGACGTACCTCGACCTCGGCGGGCGGTGAACAAGCGACTTTCGAACCGCCGGATCAGGCTTCTGCTGGTCCTGTTCACGCTCGCCTTCGCAGGCCTCTTCGGGCGAGCCGTCTGGCTGCAGGCCGTGCACGCGCGCGGCCTCGACCGGCTCGCGCAGGGCCAGCACCATGCGACCGTCACGGTCCCGGCGCCGCGCGGTGCGATGGTCGACCGGAACGGCGTGCAGCTGGCGATCGGCCGGCGGGCAACGACCGTCTACGCGAACCCCAAGCACGTCGTCAATCCCCGAGCGGCTGCGATCGCGGCGGGCAAGGCGCTCCGTCTCGACCCGGACGAGCTCTACGGCCCGCTGGCCGACCACTCCCGCGGCTTCGTCTACGTGGCACGCAAGGCCGACGCCAAGCGCGCCGACGCGCTTGAGCGGAAGGGCATCGAGGGCCTGGGCTTCTACTCCGAGGAGCGGCGCGTCTACCCGCAGGGCTCGGTCGGGGCACACGTGCTCGGGTACGCGGGAGTGGACAACAAGGGCCTGTCCGGGCTGGAGCTGGCGCTGGACAAGACGCTCGCCGGCAGGCCCGGTCGCGAGACCGTCGTCCGCGATCCCTTCGGCCGCGCGCTCGACGTCATCCAGGCGACGCCGGCCGTCGAGGGCCGTGACGTCCGCCTGACGCTCGACGCGAGCCTGCAGGCGAACGCCGAGTCGATCCTCCGGTCGACGGTTCGCCGGTGGGGCGCGCTCGCCGCTACCGCTGTCGTGCTCGACCCGCACAGCGGGGAGGTGCTCGCGCTGGCCGCCGAGCCGGGCTTCGACGCGAACCGCTTCCCGCAGACCTCCCGCGAGGTGCAGCGGAACCGCGCCGTCACGGACACGTACGAGCCGGGCTCGACCCTGAAGGTCGTGACCGTCGCGGGCGCACTCTCCGAAGGTCTCGTCAGCCCGACGACCTCGTTCACGCTCGCGCCGAAGATCCAGGTCGCTGACCGTGAGATCCACGAGGCGCACCGGACCGGGACCGAGCGAATGACGGTCGCGTCGATCCTGGCGCAGTCCTCCAACATCGGGACGATCACGCTCGCCCAGCTCCTCGGCCGCGACCGGCTGACCAACTGGCTCGGCAAGTTCGGGTTCGGCAAGAGGACCGGCATCGACTTCCCCGGCGAGACGCGGGGGATCCTTCCGAGCTACTGGTCGGGATCCACGATCGGGACGCTGCCGATCGGCCACGGGATCGCCGTCACGCCGGTGCAGATGGCGGCCGCCTACGCCGCGGTCGCGAACGGAGGTGTCTGGAAGCAGCCGCACCTCGTCCTCTCGGACCGCGTGAGGCAGCGCCGCGTGATCTCCCGCGCCGTCTCCGAGCAGCTGATGTCGATGATGCGCGACGTCGTCCTCGAGGGAACCGGCACCGAGGCGGCGGTCGAGGGCTACCAGGTCGCGGGGAAGACCGGGACGGCCGCGAAGCCGGACCCGCGCGGCGGCTACTCGACTTCGCGCTACGTCGCCTCGTTCGTTGGCGCGGTGCCGGCGAGCGACCCGCGGCTCGTGATCCTTGTCACCGTGGACGAGCCCAGCACGATCTGGGGCGGAACGGTAGCCGCGCCGGCGTTCCAGCAGATCGCCCGCTTCGCGCTCCAGTACCTCGAGATCCCGCCCGACGCGGCCTCCTGAGCTAGCCTCCAGCCGGACGTGGATCTCGAGCGGCTGATCACCGCCCTTGGCCCCATGGAGGTCCGCGGGGGCGCTCCGACGGACATCACCGACCTCGCCTACGACACGCGCGAGGTTCGCCCGGGCGCGCTCTTCTTCTGTGCCCCTGGCGAGACGGTCGACCGGCACGACCTCGCCGCGGAAGCCGTGGAGCGCGGGGCGGTCGCGCTCGTCGTCGAGCGGCCGCTGGAGCTCGACGTGCCGCAACTGCTCGTCACTTCTGCCCGCGCCGCGATGCCGGTGGCAGCGGACGAGTTCTTCGAGCGCCCGACCGAGGAGCTGCTCCTTGCCGGCGTGACCGGCACGAACGGGAAGACGACCACCGCGTACCTGCTCCACTCGATCTTCGAGGCAGCCGGGATGCGGCCGGGCCTGATCGGGACGATCGAGTCGCGCGTCGGGCGCCAGTCGCGCCCGGCGGTGCGCACCACGCCGGAGTCGATCGACCTCCAGCGCACCTTCAGGGAGATGCTGGACGCCAGCGACCGCAGCGTCGTCATGGAGGCGACGTCGCACGGCTCCGTCCTCGGCCGCCTCGACCGCGTCCGGTTCAAGGCGCTCGCGTTCACGAACCTGACGCAGGATCACCTCGACTTCCACGGCTCGATGGACGAGTACTACGAGGCGAAGCGGCGCCTGTTCACCGAGCACGAGCCTGCGCCGGCCGCGGCCGTCAACGTGGGCGACGAGTGGGGTAGGCGCCTGGCGGGGGAGCTCCGTACGCTCGACCGCGCGCCGCTTCTCACCTTCGGTCTCACCGAGGAGGCCGACGTTCGCGAGACACCGACCACGAGCCGGCTCCAGGGTCGCTTCAACCAGGAGAACCTGCTCGCCGCCGTCGCCGTGGGCCGCCTCGTCGGCGTTCCGGAGGCATCCATCGAGCAGGGCGTGGCGGCCGCGCCCAGCGTGCCCGGGCGGTTCGAGTCGGTGGACGAAGGGCAGCCCTTCACGGTGATCGTGGACTACGCCCACACGCCAGACTCGCTCGCGAACGTCCTTCGGACGGCGAGGGAGCTGGCCGGCGAGCGGCTCATCTGCGTCTTCGGCTGCGGCGGCGACCGGGATCGCGGGAAGCGGCCCGAGATGGGGCGGATCGCCAGCAAGCTCGCCGACGTCGCGATCGTCACCTCCGACAACCCGCGCAGCGAGGATCCTCAGGCGATCATCGACGAGATCCTCACGGGCGTGGTCGGCGAGGTGGAGGTTCAGCCGGACCGGCGTGCCGCGATCGCCCAGGCGATCGGGTGGGCGAGCGAGCAGGACGTCGTCGTCATCGCCGGGAAGGGCCACGAGCAGGGCCAGGAGTTCGCCGACCGCAAGCTCCCGTTCGACGACCGCGAGGTCGCGCGGGAGGCGCTCCGGCGCCTGGGGGCTCCGGCGTGATCCCGCTGCCGGTTTCCGAGCTCGAGGGCCTCGGCCGGCTGGAGGCGACGGCGGACGAGATCACGGGCGTGCAGATCGATTCGCGGCGGGTCTCGCCTGGAGATCTCTTCGTCGCCGTCCGCGGTGGGATCGAGTACGTCGACGAGGCTCGCGCCGCCGGCGCTGCGGCCACGCTGATCCCCGACGACGACCACGCCGCCATGGCCGCGATCGGGCGAGCCGTGCGCGACCGCAGCGACGCCCAGGTCGTCGGGATCACGGGCTCCACGGGCAAGACCTCGACGAAGGACATCCTCGCCGCGCTCTGCGCGCCGCACCGGAAGACGATCGCCGCCGAGGCGAGCTACAACGCCGAGCTCGGCGTCCCGCTGACGCTCGCGCGACTCGAGCCGGACACCGAGCTGCTGATCGCAGAGCTCGCCATGCGTGGCTTCGGCCAGATCCGCGACCTCTGCGAGATCGCGCGGCCGACCCTGGGTGCGATCACGGCCATCGGTCCCGTCCACCTCGAGTTCGTCGGCGACGTGGCCGGCGTCGCCCGAGCCAAGGCCGAGCTGCTCGGCGCGCTGCCGCCCGGAGCAACCGCCGTCGTCCCGGCCCGCGCCCGTGAGCTCGAGCCATACCTTCGCGGCGATCTCAGGACGATTCGGGTCGGGGAGGACGTCAGCCTGCGCTCATGGACGGACGGCCATCTCGAGGCGGAGGTGCTCGGGGAGCCGGTCTCGCTGGAGCTCCCGTTCCGAGAGCGCTACCAGGCCGAGAACACGCTCTTCGCGCTCGCCGTCTATGCGGCGCTCGGCCTCCCGCTCGACCGAGTCGACGAGGGCGCAAAGACGATCGTGCTCTCCCGTCTCCGTGGCGAGGAGATCGCGCTCGCCGGCGGCGGTCTCCTGATCAACGACTGCTGGAACGCCAACCCTGCGTCGATGCGTGCGGCGCTCGAAGAGCTCACGACCAGGAACGGCGGGCGGCGGATCGCGGTGCTCGGCGGCATGGCCGAGCTCGGCGCGGAAGGGTCCCGCTACCACCGCGAGATCGGCGAGCTGCTCGACCCCCTCGACCACGTGATCGCCGTCGGCGACCTCGCTCGCAGCTACGGCACCGGCGAGTGGGTGCCCGACGCCGACGAGGCCGCCAAGCGACTTGCGGAGCTCCTCCAGCCGGGCGACGTCGTGCTCGTCAAGGGCTCGCGCTCGGTAGGCCTCGAGCGGGTCGCGCAGAAACTGACCACCTAATGGAACGAGTCCTCGCCGCAGGCCTGCTGGCCATGCTGATCTCAATCGTCGCCGGACCGAAGTTCATCGAGTTCCTGCGTCGCAACGAGATGGGCCAGCACATCCGCGAGGAGGGACCCGAGGGCCACCGCGTCAAGCAGGGGACGCCGACGATGGGCGGCCTGCTACTGGTCTTCTCGGCGACCTTCGCCTTCCTGACGCTCAGCCACTACACGATCGAGGGGCTGGCCGTCTTCGGCGTGATGCTCGGCTGCGCCGCGGTCGGCTTCGCGGACGACTACACGAAACTCCGGCACCGCCGTTCGCTCGGTCTCGCCGGCCGCTGGAAGCTCGTCCTCCTGGCGGCGATCACGGTCGGGCTCGCCTTCGCCGTCGAGGAGATAAACGCGCCGAGCGAGATCTACGTGCCGGTTCTCGACTGGCGCTTCGGCCTCTCGCTCGGCTTCTACATCCTGCTCTTCCTGATCGTGGCCGGCGCGGCCAACGGGGCGAACCTCACGGACGGGATCGACGGCCTCGCTGCGGGGATCGGGATCATCGCGCTGCTCACGCTGACGGCCATGAACGTCGTGGCCTACACGCGGTCGGGTCAGTTCCAGGCCGAGCAGGACCTGGCCTCGCTGGACATGGCGATCCTCGGCGCGGCACTGATCGGAGGAGCGATCGGGTTCCTCTGGTACAACGCCTTCCCCGCCGAGGTGCAGATGGGCGACACCGGCTCCATGGCGATCGGCGGCGCGATCGGCGCGTTGGCGGTCATGAGCCGCAGCGAGTTGCTCCTGCTCCTGATCGGCGGGATCTTCGTGATCGAGGCGCTCTCGGTGATCCTCCAAGTGGCGTCGTTCAAGTACTGGGGCCGCCGGATCTTCCTGATGGCGCCGATCCACCACCACTTCGAGATGAAGGCCTGGTCGGAGACGAAGATCATGGTCCGGTTCTGGATCGTCGCGGCGATCCTCTGCGGTGCGGCCTTCGCCCTCTACTACCGCTACTTCCCCGCCTTCCGCCCCGACCTCGTCGGATGACCTGGCTCGTTCTCGGCCTGGCGCGGTCGGGCCGGGCGTCGGCGCTTGCGCTAGCGCGTCGAGGCGATCGCGTCGTGGCCGTGGACCGCTCTCCAGAGGCCGATCCCGGCAGGCTCGCCGAGGCCGGCGTCGAAGTTCACGTCGGAACCGAGGAGACAGCGTTGCTGGAGGGAGTCGACGTCCTGATCAAGAGCCCCGGGGTGCCGTCCGAGGCACCTTTCGTGACCGCCGCCCGAGAGCGCGGCATTCCCGTCTGGAGCGAGATCGAGCTCGGCGGCCGCCTGCTCTCGACCCCGATCCTCGGCGTCACCGGGACGAACGGCAAGACGACCACGACGGCGCTCCTCGGCGAGATGCTCGGCGCGCCTGTTGCGGGAAACATCGGGCGCGCGCTAACCGAGCTCGACGACGGCGGCCGCTGGATCGTCTGCGAGCTGTCCAGCTTCCAGCTCGAGGACATCCACGAGTTCCGGCCGCGGATCGCCGTCCTCCTCAACCTCGCGCCCGACCACCTCGATCGGCACGGAACGTGGGAGGCCTACCGCGAGGCGAAGCTGCGGATCTTCGAGAACCAGCGCCCGGACGATGTCGCCGTTGTCCCGCGCGGGTTCGGCGAGATTCCGGGCCGGGGGAGGAGGGTCGAGTTCTCGGCGGACGATCCGCTTCCTGCCGAGCCGCGCATCCCGGGGGCGCACAACCGCGAGAACGCGGCTGCCGCGGTCGCCGCCGCCCGCGAGGCCGGCGACGGAGAGGAGCAGATCGCGCGAGCCCTGCGCGAGTTCCCCGGCGTGCCCCACCGCCTCGAGGAGGTCGCGGAGATCGGCGGCGTGCGCTTCGTCAACGACTCGAAGGCGACCAACGCCGCCGCGGCGCGCCGCGCGATCGCATCCTTCGACGAACCGCTCCACGTCATCCTCGGAGGGCTGGGCAAGAACGAGAGCTACGCCGACCTTGCGGCCGACCTGCGCGCCCGCGGCGCGCGCGCGTACCTGATCGGCGCCGCGGCCGGCGAGCTGGCAGAGGCGATCGACGACCACGAGCTGTGCGGCGACCTCACGACGGCCGTGCGCGCCGCAGCCGGCGCGGCGGAGCCCGGCGAGATCGTCCTCCTCTCGCCGGCCTGCGCGAGCTACGACCAGTTCACGGACTTCGAGGAGCGGGGCAACGAGTTCCGCCGCCTCGTCGAGGAGCTCCGGTGAAGAAGGGGCAGTTCGAAGGGCAGCTCCTGCTGCTGATCACGCTCGCACTCGTCGCATTCGGGCTCGTGATGGTCTTCAGCGCCACCTCCGGCCAGGCGACGCTCGGAGACGGCGACGCGTCCTATTACCTCCGCAAGCAGGGCCTGTACGCGCTCGTCGGCCTCGTCCTGCTGGTGCTCCTCCGCCGAACGGGCTATCGCAGCCTCAGGCCGCTCGCGCCGACCTTGATCGTTGGCAGCCTCGCCCTGCTCCTCGCGGTGCTCGCGATCGGGACGACCGTCAACGGCGCCAAGCGCTGGCTCCAGTTCGGCCCGGCGGTCTTCCAGCCGTCGGAGCTCGCCAAGCTGGCCCTGGTCGTCTGGCTCGCGGCGTACCTGTCACGCCACCCGGCCCCGCGCACGCTCGGTGAGCTCTTCAAGCCGATCGGGCTAGTGGTCGGGATCTTCTGCGCACTCTTCCTCGCGGAGCCCGACCTCGGGACGGCGATCACGGTCGTCGTCATGCTCGGCGGTGTCCTCGTCGTCTCCGGCGCGCCTGCTCGCCTTCTCGCCACCTCGGGCGCGCTCGCCGTGGGGCTCGTGCTCACCGCGGCCTGGTTCGAGCCGTACCGCCGCGCGCGCCTCCTGAGCTTCCTCAACCCGTGGGACGACCCGCAGGGCGCCGGCTACCAGACGGTCCAGGCGATGATCGGGCTTGGCTCGGGCGGGATCTTCGGCGTCGGTCTCGGCGAGGGGATCTCGAAGAACTTCTACCTGCCGGAAGCGCACACGGACATGATCTTCGCCATCGTCGGCGAGGAGCTCGGCCTCGTCGGCACGACTGCGCTGATCGGCGCGTATGCGGCGTTCGGATACGCGGGCTTCCGGCTCGCGCTCGGCTGCAAGGATCCGTTCGGCAAACGGCTTGCGGCCGGGATCACGACGCTCGTCTGCGGCCAGGCGCTGATCAACGTCGCGGCCGTGATGGGCGTCGCGCCGCTGACCGGCATCACCCTGCCGTTCGTCTCGTACGGCGGCTCGAGCCTCGTCGTCGGCCTCGCCGGAGTCGGCATCCTCCTTAACATCGCGGGCGACCATGGCCGAGCAACGAGCGCCCGTGTGCCTGATCGCAGCAGGAGGAACAGCCGGACACGTGCTTCCGGCGATCGCAGTCGGCGAGGCGCTTCGCGAGCGCGGAGCCGCCGTGACGTTCGCCGGGTCGCCGGATCGCGTTGAGGCCCGGCTCGTTCCCGAGGCCGGCTTCGAGCTCGACTCGTTCCGGATCTCGGGGCTGCCAAGGCGTCCGAGCGTCGAGCTCGTGCGTTCGATCCTCCGCGCCGGCGGAGCTGTTCGCGAGAGTCGCCGGATCCTGAAGCGACGCCGGCCGGACGTCGTCCTGGGTGCCGGGAGCTTCGTGGCCGGGCCGATGGTCGTCGCCGCGGCCTCCATGCGGATTCCGACGGCGCTGACCGAGGCCGACGCGCATCTGGGTCTCGCGAACCGGCTCGCCGCTCCGTTCGCGAAGCGCGTCTTCCTCTCGTACGAGCTCGACGGACACGGGCCGCCGAAGTACCTCGTCGTCGGGCGTCCGATTCCGAGGCGGTCGCGGCCGCTCCCGCGGGCGGAGGCGCGTGAACGGCTCGCCCTTCCGCCGGATGGGAAGATCCTCGGAATTTTCGGCGCACGGGCCGGCGCCAGGAGCCTCAACGACTTCGCCGTGGAGACGTGGGGCGAGGCCGGGCCTGTCGTCCTCCACCTCTCGGGCGAGCGCGATCACGACGAGCTGGTGCCCCGGGTGCGTCGGGCCGACTACCACCTCCTGCCGACGGTGGAGGACTACGGCGCCGCGCTTTCTGCCGTCGATCTCGCGCTCTCCCGGTCCGGCGGAACGGTCTGGGAGCTGGCGGCGGCGGGACTGCCTGCGGTGCTCGTTCCGTATCCGCATGCGACTGCCGACCACCAGGCGAAGAACGCCCGGTACTTCGAGCGCGGAGGCGGAACGCTTGTCATGCCGGAGACAGAGCTGGGCGGGGCGCGCGCCGTCGTGGAGTCGCTCCTGGCGGACGACGTGAGACTTCGAGCGATGCGTGAGGCGATGCGCGGACTGGCCAGGGAGGACGCAGCCGACCGGATCGCCGAGGAGGTGCTCGAGCTTGCAGCCGCTCGCAGGTAGGCGACTGTATTTCGTCGGGATCGGCGGGGCCGGCCTGTCCGGCTACGCGCTCCTCGCGCACGCCTGGGGCGCCGACGTCTCCGGCTGGGACCGCTACGAGACGCCGTACCTCGAGCATCTGCCGGCCGAGATCGACGTGACGATCGCGCCCGAGCCCGATCCGCCCGACGGCGCCGAGGCGATCGTCTCCACCGCCTACGCGGGCAGCGTGAAAGGCCGGTCGCGCGCCGAGTTCCTCGCCGAGCTCGTCTCGCTCCAAGACTCGATCGTCGTCGCCGGCGCGCATGGAAAGACGACGACGGCGGCGATGATCGCGTTCGTCCTCGACCGGCTCGGGCGCGATCCGGGATTCCTCATCGGCGCCGAGGTGCCGCAGCTGGGCGCGAATGCACGCGCCGGTTCCGGCTGGCTCGTCGTCGAGGGAGACGAGTCGGACCGGACGATCGAGCTCCTCCGTCCCAAGATCGCCGTGGTCACCAACGTCGACCTCGATCACCACACGGAGTTCGCATCGCGCTCCGAGGTGGGCGAGCTGTTCGAGCGCTGGCTCGAGAACGTCCCGCAAGCGGTGCGCGGGGACTCGCTTGAGCCGTACGACGGCGAGCTCAACGTCCCCGGCCGCCACAACAGGCTTAACGCGGCCGCCGCGCTCGCCGCCCTGGAGCTCGCCGGCGTGCACGGACGCGAGGCGTGGCCGGTGCTGCGCGAGTTTCGCGGCGCCGGTCGGAGGCTGCAGGAGGTCGGGGTCGCCGGCGACGTCCGGATCGTGGACGACTACGCGCACCATCCAGCTGAGATCCGCGTGACGCTTGCCGCGCTGCGGGAGCAGCAGGGCATCGGTCGGATCCTGGCGCTCTTCCAGCCGCACCTCTATTCCCGCACCAGGCATCTCGCACGCGAGACGGCCGCGGCGCTCGCCGAAGCCGACGTCGTCGCCGTCACGGACGTCTACGCCGCGAGGGAGGAGCCCGTCGAGGGCGTCAGCGGCAAGCTCGTCGTCGATGCCCTCGCGGAGCTCCGCCAGGGAATGGAGATCGGCTGGACTCCGTCGGTCGAGGACGGCGCTCGGTTCCTCGCCCGCCGCGCGCGACCCGGAGACGTCGTCCTCACGATCGGTGCGGGAGACGTGGACCGCGGCGCCGATCTCCTTTTCCAGGAGCTCTCATGACGATCGACGAACAGGTGCCGCTGTCCCGGTTCACCACCCTCGGGACCGGCGGTCCGGCCAGGTGGTTTGCCAAGCCCGAGAGCGCCGACGAGCTCGGGGAGCTGCTGACGTGGGCTGCGGACCGGGAAGCGGCGGTCGCGGTGGTGGGGCTCGGCTCCAATCTTCTCGTGGCGGACGAGGGCGTCGACGCGCTCGTCCTGAAGCTGTCCGGCGAGCTTGCAGCAGCCGAAGCCGCCGGCGGCGTCCTGCGCGCCGGCGGCGGTGCGCCGCTCGCTGTTTGTCTTCACCGGGCGCGGGCCGCTTCCCTGGGAGGGTTCGAGTTCGCATGTGCGATTCCCGGGACGGCCGGCGGCGGCGTCTGGATGAACGCGGGCGCATACGGAGGGGACATGGCCGGCGTGCTCGAGCGGGCGCTCGTCGCCGACGCGTCGGGCTCCGCCTGGCGCACGCCGGGCGAGCTGGGCCTCGAGTACCGGCGCTCGGCGTTGCGTCCCGGCGAGGTCGTCGTCGCCGCCGAGTTCCGTCTCCATCCGCGGCCCGCCGAGGAAATCAAGGCGACGGTCGCGGAGATGCAGGCCGCGCGAAAGGCGGCGCAGCCGACGAACAAGCGGACATTCGGCAGCGTCTTCAAGAACCCGGACCACGAGCTGTCCGCCGGGCGAATGCTCGAAGCGTGTGGGCTACGCGGGCACCGGATCGGCGGCGCGCAGATCTCGCCGCGGCACGCGAACTTCATCGAGAACGCCGACGGCGCCCGATCGCTCGACGCCATCGAGCTCATGACCGAGGCACGGAGGCGGGCGCTGGAGGAGTTCGGCGTCGAGCTCGAGCACGAAGTGCAGCTCCTCGGCCCGATCGAGCTGCCGGCCGCCGGCGAGCGGGTGTAGGAGCGCTCCCCGCCGCGGCGAAGTTGGCGCCGTGGCCCGCACGGCTGTCTCGGCGTCCCCTGCCCTTCGGCTGGTCCCGTCCGGCCGCTCGCTCGCGATCGGCTTCGGACTCATGGCGGCCGCGTTCGCGCTCTTCCTCGGTGCGCGCGAGACGGCCGTCTTCGCCGTCCACGAGGTGGACGTCGAGTCGATCCCCCAAGGGCAGTCGGGACTCGTCGATCGGGCGCTCGAGGACCTGCAAGGGACCAGCCTCCTGCGCATCGATCAGGAGGCGATCCAGCGCCGGCTCGACAAGCTGCCCCACGTCCACCTGCTCGGCTACGACCGCGCCTTCCCGAACGGCCTTCGCGTCGAAGTGAGTGTCGAGCGGCCGGTCGCCGTGCTGCGGCGAGGCGACGAGAACTGGCTCGTCTCGGCGGAGGGACGGGTTCTCCGGCCGCTCGAACGACGGCTGCGCCGTCCGCTTCCCGTCGTCTGGCTCGAGCGCACGGTCGATCCCCACGTCGGCGCGATCATCGGCGCGGCGGAGCCTGCGCGAGCGATCCGGACCGTCGCCGCGATTCGAGCAGCGGCACCGGGTTTGGCGCCACGCGTGTGGTACGTGAAGATGGGCGATTCCGGGACAGCTACCGCGGTCCTCGACGACCGCTTCGAGATCCGGCTGGGCACGACAACGGACCTCGCATTGAAGCTCGCGGTGTCGCGCCGCGTGCTGGCGACCATGCGGCGGGAGGGCGACCTCGCCGCGTATCTCGACGTCAGCGTTCCGGCGCGTCCGGTCGTCGGAGAAAGTCTCGAGTCTCAGGTCGAGCCTGAGACTCATGCGCCGGAAACGCGTTGACAGCGCAGTAGATCACCCCTAGGCTGATGCGTTGCACCGGCTTGCGAAGCCGCGAGCTACAGTCGAGCTTGAGGTGGAGGGACGTTGAGCGTACGCGATCAGACAGGCAACTACCTGGCAGTGATCAAGGTCGTCGGAGTCGGCGGCGGGGGATCGAATGCCGTCAGCAGGATGGTCGACGCAGGCCTGAGCGGCGTCGACTTCATCGCGGCCAACACGGACGCCCAGGCGCTCCTCGTCGTCGAGGCGGATCTGAAGGTCCACATCGGCGCCGAGTCGACGCGCGGCCTCGGTGCCGGGGCGAACCCGGAGGTCGGGAAGGCCGCTGCGACGGAGAGTCGCGACGAGCTGAAGGACGCGCTCAAGGGCTCCGACATGGTGTTCGTCACGGCCGGAGAAGGCGGCGGCACGGGGACCGGCGGCGCCCCGATCGTGGCGGAGATCGCCCGCGAGCTAGGAGCGCTCACGGTCGGCGTCGTCACGAGGCCGTTCGCGTTCGAGGGACGCAAGCGCGCGGACCAGGCGATGCTCGGCATCGAGGAGCTCCGCGACAACGTCGACACGCTGATCGTGATCGAGAACGACCGGCTGCTCCAGGTGGTCGAGAAGCGCACGTCGATCATCGACGCCTTCAGGCTGGCCGACGACATCCTCCGGCAGGGCGTTCAGGGGATCACGGACCTGATCACCGTCCCGGGGATCGTCAACCTCGACTTCGCCGACGTGCGGGCGATCATGTCCGACGCCGGCTCGGCCCTGATGGGGATCGGCACCGCGTCGGGCGAGAACCGCGCAGCTGAGGCCGCGCACACCGCGGTGTCGTCGCCGCTGCTCGAGTCCACGATCGAGGGGGCGACGGGCATCCTTCTCAACATCAGCGGCCCGCCCGACATGGGGCTGTTCGAGGTGAACGAGGCGGCCGAGGTCGTCACGAACGCGGCGGACCAGAACGCGAACGTGATCTTCGGCGCGGTCATCGACGACGCTCTGAAGGACGAGGTTCGGGTCACGGTGATCGCGACCGGCTTCGGTCCGCAGGCGCACCGCCGCCGCCGGCGCACGACGGTGCCCGAGGAGGAGCCGAAGCCCAGGGAGCCGGAAGAGCGCGAGCGTTTCGAAGTCACGGACGAGGAGCTCGAAGTCCCCTCGTTCCTTCGCGAATAGCGCGGGGTCGCCCCGACCCTCGGCGGTAGCATCCGGCGCGTCGTGCAGACGCTGCGCCGAACACCGCTCCACGAGCGACATGTCGCCCTCGGCGCGCGTCTCGTGCCTTTCGCGGGCTGGGAGATGCCCGTGCAGTACGAGGGGGTCATTCCCGAGCATCGGGCGGTTCGCGCCGACGCCGGCGTCTTCGACGTCTCGCACATGGGCGAGCTGGAGGTCGAGGGGCCGAAGGCGCACGATTTCCTCCAGGGCGTCCTGTCGAACGACCTCGACCGGGTCGAGCCCGGACAGGCCCAGTACACGCTGCTGACGAACGAGCGCGGAGGAATCGTCGACGACCTGATCGCCTACCGGCTCGAGCCCGGCCGCTATCTGCTGATCGTCAACGCCTCGAACCGGGACACCGACTTCCAGTGGCTCAAGGAGCGCGAGCTTCCCGGTTCGGACGTTCGCGACATCTCTGACGACTACGCGCTCCTCGCAGTCCAGGGGCCCCGTTCGCTCGAGCGGCTCGGCCTCGACGAGGCGCCGGCGTTCACGTTCTCGATGGACGAGCTGGACGGGATCGAGGTGATGGTCAACCGCACGGGCTACACCGGCGAGACCGGCGTCGAGCTGATGGTCCCCGCCGAGGAGGGTGCGGCGCTCTGGGACGCCGTCGTCGCCCGTGGCATCGCGCCTGCCGGGCTCGGCGCGCGCGACACGCTCCGCCTCGAAGTTTGCTACCCGCTGCACGGGAACGACATCGGGCCGGACACCGACGCAATCTCGGCGGGCCTCGGCTGGGTCTCGGCGCTCGACAAGGACTTCACCGGAGCCGACGAGCTCCGCCGGATCAAGGCCGACGGTCCCGCGAAGAAGCTGACGGCCTTCGTGATGGAGGGAACGGGAATCCCACGCCAGGGCATGGCGATCGAGGGCGGCGGCGAGGTCACGTCCGGCACCCACTCGCCGATGCTCGACCAGGGCATCGGCATGGGCTACGTCCCGGCCGATCGAGCGGCACCCGGCGAGGAGCTCACGATCGACGTGCGCGGCCGGCAGCGGCGCGCCCGCGTCGTCAAGAAACCGATCTACAAGCGCGAGGAGGATTGATGGCGGCTGCCGAGAGCTATCCCGACGACCTGAGGTACCACCCCGAGCACGACTGGGCGCGGATCGAAGAGGGCGAGGCCGTGCTGGGCATCACGTGGTACGCGCAGGACGCGCTCGGCGAGCTCGTGCACTTCGAGCCGCCCGACGTCGGTGCCTCGATCGCGAAGGACGGGATCTACGGCGAGGTCGAGTCGGTCAAGGCTGTCTCGGACGTCGTGTCGCCGCTCTCAGGCGAGGTGCTCGAGGTCAACCAGGCGGTGGTCGACGGGCCCGAGACCGTGAACGAGGATCCGTACGGCGAGGGCTGGCTGCTCAGGATCCGCCTCTCGGACGCGTCCGAGGCGGAAGGCCTCATGGACGCCGACGCGTACAAGGCGCTTCTCGCCGAGCAGTGACCTACGAGACCCTGACCGCCGCCGATCGCGAGGCGATGCTGGAGACGATCGGGGTCTCGAGCGTCGAGGAGCTCTTCCGCGACATCCCCGCCGGGGTTCGCTTCGACCGGCCGCTCGAGCTCGGCGACCCGCTGACCGAGCAGGAGATCGTCGAGCGTCTCGAGGAGCTCGCGGCGAGAAATGTCCACGCCGGCGAGGAGCTCTCGTTCGTCGGCGCCGGTGTCTACGACCACTACGTCCCGGCAGTCGTCGACTACATCCTGGGGCGTGGCGAGTTCCTCACCGCCTACACGCCCTACCAGCCGGAGATGAGCCAGGGCGTCCTCCAGGCGATCTTCGAGTACCAGACGGTGATGTGCGAGCTGACCGGCATGGACGTCTCCAACGCATCCGGCTACGACGGGACGACGGTCGCCGCCGACGCCTGTTACATCGCGAAGCACGCGACCGGCCGGTCGAAGATCGTGCTGGCCGAGACTGTCAACCCGCAGGTCCGCCAGGTTGTCCGCACGTATGCGCCCGGGTTCGGAATGGAGGTCGTGGATGTCCCGCACCGCGAGGGCGTCACCGACCCCGAGGAATTTCGAGCAGCGGCGGAGGACGCCGCGTGCGCGATCTTCCAGCAGCCGAACTTCTTCGGCTGCCTCGAGCCCGCACCGGAGCTGGCGGCCGCCGCGAACGACGCCGAGGCACTCGCGGTCGCCCACGTCGACCCGATGTCACTCGGCGTGCTCGAGGCTCCGGGCAACTACGGGTGCGCGATCGCCATCGGCGAGGGCCAGTCCGCGGGCAACCCACTCTCCTTCGGCGGGCCCCACTACGGCTTCGTCGCCGCTCGCGAGGAGTTCACGCGACGGATGCCCGGCCGGATCGTCGGCGAGACGACCGACGTCGAGGGACGCCGAGGCTACGTCCTCACCCTCCAGACGCGCGAGCAGCACATCCGGCGCGAGAAGGCGACGTCGAACATCACCACCAACCAGACCCTGTTGGCGCTGGGCGGCCTCGTCTATCTGTGCTGGCTGGGGCCCGAGGGCCTGCGGGAGGTGGGCGAGACCTGTATGGCGCTCGCCGAGCACGCGAAGGAGCGGCTGGATCTCCCACTGTTGTTTCCGGAGCAGGCAACGTTCAAGGAGTTTGGCGTACGGGTCGGACGGCAGGCGCAGGAGGCGATTCGCGAAGCGCGCACGCACGGCGTCAACCCCGGCTATCCGGTCGGCCGCGACTACCCCGGGATGGACGATGCGCTCCTCGTCGCGGTCACCGAGCGGCGCACGGTCGACGACATCGACCGCCTCGCAGAGGCCCTGACCGAATGAGGCTCGTCTTCGAGAAGTCGCGCCCTGGGCGACGCGCCGGCCGGGTCTCTCGGGCGGCCGAGCTCTCGCCGCCGGCCGTTCCCGAAGAGCTTCGCCGCGAGCGTGCCGCCCGCCTGCCGGAGATCCCCGAGATCGAGCTCGTGCGTCACTTCACGGAGCTGACGACGCGGAACTTCGGGATCGACACCGGCTTCTATCCGCTCGGCTCCTGCACGATGAAGTACAACCCGCGCGTCAACGAGCGGGTCGCCGCGCTGCCCGGGTTCCGCGACCTGCATCCGCATCAGGACGAGGAAGGCGCGCAGGGCGCACTCGAGCTGATGCACGACCTCCAGGAGATCCTCATCGAGGTCACCGGGCTCGACGCGGTTTCGCTCCAGCCGGCGGCCGGCTCGCAGGGGGAGCTGACCGGCCTGATGCTCATGCGCGCCTACTTCGCCGACCGCGGCGAGGCGGAGCAGCGCCGGACGATCGTCGTCGCCGACACGGCGCACGGCACGAATCCGGCGAGCGTGACCATGGCCGGCTACGAGCTTCAGAAGGTCGCCACGGATGCGCGAGGCAACATCGACCTCGACGACCTCCGGAGCAGGGTGGACGACTCGACCGCCGGCCTGATGCTGACGAACCCGTCGACGCTCGGCCTCTTCGACGAGCACATCGAAGAGGTGGCGAAGATCTTTCACGAAGTCGGCGCGCTTCTGTACTACGACGGCGCCAACCTCAACGCGGTGTGCGGGATCTCGCGGCCCGGCGACATGGGCTTCGACATCGTCCACATCAACCTGCACAAGACGTTCTCCCAGCCCCACGGTGGCGGCGGGCCCGGGGGTGGGCCGATCGCGGTCCGGGATCGCCTCGAGCCCTTTCTGCCAGTGCCGGCGGTCATCCGTGAGGGCAACCGCTTCCGCCTCGACTACGACCGCCCGAAGTCGATCGGGAAGGTGCGCGCCTTCACGGGGCCCTTCGGCGTCTTCGTCCGCTCGTACGCGTTCATCCTTGCCTGGGGCAAGGAGCTCCGGACAATGTCGGAGGACGCCGTGCTGAACGCGAACTACCTGCTCGCCCGGCTCAAGGACGCCTACGACCTCCCGTTCGACCGCCTCTGCATGCACGAGTTCGTGCTGTCCGCGCGAAATCTCAAGAAGGAGCACGGCATCACCGCGCTCGACGTCGCGAAGCGGCTGATGGACTACGGCTTCCACCCGCCGACGATCTACTTCCCGCTGATCGTCCCCGAGGCGCTCATGGTCGAGCCGACCGAGACCGAGACGAAGGAGACCCTCGACGCCTTCGCCGACGCGATGCAGGCGATCGCGCGCGAGGCGGCCGAGGAGCCCGACGCCATCAAGGCTGCCCCGCACGACCGTCCGGTCGGCCGTCTCGACGAGGTGAAGGCCGCGAAGCGAGCGATCGTGCGTTACCGGTTCGAAGACCACCCGGATCTCTCGGGCGAGCCTTCGGCTCCCGCAGAGGTGGAAGCCCCGAAGGGCGTTTAGCGCCGCGGCGACCTGGTTCGCTGGCGGCGCCTCCGGGGCCGGCCGCGGGCCTCCCTCCGGTTTCACCGTATCGCCGCGCGACGCACGCGTGTGTGCCGGAGCCGCGCCGAATCCGCGACAACCGGCGAGGCGCTTAGAGCAAGTCGGTGTCGTCGGGCAGCTCGCCGCGACGACGCATGAGCACCCAGACCGTGCCGGCGACGGCGGGGATGAAGATGAGCATCCGGAGATCCGCCCAGGCGGCGGCGAGCCAGACGATGCCGAGCGAGATCCAGGCACCGCGACGGACGAGGTAGTCATCCCTGACGAGCTGCCACAGAGAAGCCGCTGTGTGGGTCATGCCGCTTCTCCTTTCTTCGACCTGAGGATCGGCCGCGACGGCGAGAACGCGCATCCCCCTTCCGGTGAGAATGGACTCATGAGCGTACTGCCGAGCCCGGAGTCGGACCTGCTCGAAGCCCTCTACCGTGGCGATCGCCAGGCCGTCGAGGCGACGCTGGCCGGCCGACCCGAGCTGACGCTCTTCGAGGCGGCGGCGCTGGGCGACCTGGATCGGCTGCGGGAGCTGGTCTCCGCCGAGCCCGACTCCGTCGGTCGCTGGTCCCCCGACGGATTCACTGCGCTCCATCTCGCGGCGTTCTTCGGGCACGAGGAGGTCGCCGAGGAGCTCCTTCGGCGGGGCGCCGACCCAGGCACGGTGGCGAGGAACCGAATCCGCGTGCAGCCGCTGCACAGCGCCGCGGCCGGCGGTCACACCGCCGTGGCGCGGGTCCTGCTCGAGCACGGTGCCGACCCGAACGCCCGGCAGGAGGGCGGCTTCGCACCGATCCACGCCGCGTCGCAGGCCGGGAACGACGCGCTCTACGAGCTGCTCGTGGCGAGCGGCGCCGATCAGGACGCCGCGACCGACGACGGCCGAACCGCCGCCGACTTCCGCGCCGACTCGTAGCGCGGCACCAGCTCGCGCAGGATCTCCACCATCGCCGTGATCGCCGGTGGTTGAAGCGCCCCCGGAAGCGAGACCGCATAGACGTCGCGCTCAGGCCCCGCCGGCTTGAGTGGGCGGATCGCGATGTCCTTCCGCGCCTGCGGCACCGAGAGGCTGGAGACGAGCGTGACGCCGAGGCCGGCGGCAACCAGGCCCTGCGTGATCGGCGCGTGGTCGCTGAGGTGGACGATCCGCGGCTCGAAGCCGGCGGCGATACAGGCGCGATACGTGATGCCCGTCGGCCCTGCCTGCACCGCCTGGATCCAGCCCTCCTTCCGAAGGTCGCGCAGGCGGACGGTTTCCTTCGCCGCCAGCGGATGATCCTTCGCGAGCGCGACGTAGAGCGGGTCGACGAGAAGATGGTCGGCGTGGAGCCCCTCCCAGGAACGAGGGGCGGGCTGCCCGCGCTCGCGGAAGGCAAGCGCAAGATCCACGTCGCCCGCGCGCAGCCGCTGGACGCTTGCCCTCGTGCCGGCCTCGAGAAACGACAGCTCGACACCGGGGTGGCGGCGACGGAAAAGCCGGATCGCCTCGAGCGCGAGCGTCGACGCGACCGTCGGAAAAGCAGACATTCGGAGCCGGCCGGCGCTCACTGTCGCGATCGCCTCGAGCTCGGCTTCGGCGGCGGCGAGGTGGCCTGCGATCGCCTCCGCACGGTCGAGCGCGACCCGGCCCGCGTCCGTGAGCCGCAGTCCGCCCGGCGTGCGCTCGAGGAGCCGCACACCCACCTCCTGCTCCAGCTTCGCGACCTGACGTGACACGGCCGGCTGGGTGAGGAAGAGGGCCTGGGCCGCCTTCGAGAACGAGCCGTGGTGGACGACCTCCCGGAGGAGCGCGAGGCGGCGCGGGTCCAGCATTACCGTAGCGTATAGGTCTGATCAGAATCGGCATTGGCATGCATGCACGACGATCGCCACAGTGCGTCGGTGCTCAGCTTCAGACGGCTCTTCGGTGGCGAGGTCGATCCCGTCCTCCGGCCCGTGCTCGCGTCGGTGGGCTTCGGGGCGCTCGGGCAGTTCGCCTTCTTCGCGTTCTTCGCGATCTGGGCGCTGACGGAGCGCGACGCAGCGGCGACCGAGGTCGGAATCGCGTACACGTGCTCAGGGCTCGCCGCGGTCACGGGCGCCCTCCTCGGCGGCCGGCTCTCGGATCGGATCGGGAGGCAGCCGGTGATCGTGGCGGCGTCGATCGTCCAGACCGCTACGCCCGCCGTGCTGCTCGTCCCGGACCTGCCGATTCTCGGGGCGTACGGCGTCCTCGTCGTCATGGGCGCCGTCCAGCCCGTGCGAGGCACTTCGCAGCGCGCGCTCCTCGCCGACCTGATCGACGAGGCGGGACGCGAGGAGGCGTACGGCGCTTTTCGGGTCGTCCTGAACGCGGGCGCGACGCTCGGGCCGCTGATCGGCGCGCTCCTCGTGACCTGGCGGTGGGAGCCGCTCTTCGCGGGGATCGTCGGCGCGTATGCCCTCTCCCTCGTCGCCGCTCTCCGGCTTCCCGAGAGCGCCCGCCATGCGGACACGGGCGGCGCCGCGCCCTCGCTGCGCCCGCTCGCGCGCGATGCCGCCCTGCTCACGGTCTTCTTCGCCGCGATCGGCGGCTGGTGCTCCTACGCGGCCTTCGAGCTCCTCCTCCCGATCTCGTTGACGCAGACACACGGTCTCGCGCCGGCGACGTGGGGACTCCTCTTCGCAATGAATCCGATCGTGATCGTCCTGCTCCAGATGCGGATCACGCGTTGGACCACCGACGTCCCGCGTGGGATCAAGCTGGCGGCCGGCGTGCTGCTGATGGCCTCGCCGTACCTCCTGCTCGAGGCGAGCGCCGTGCTGCCGATCGTGATCGTCGTCCTGCTCGTCGTCGTGCTCGGCGAGATGCTCTGGGCGCCGGCGTCGGAGGCGCTGATCGCGAACCTGGCGCCGCCGGGCCTTCGTGGGGTCTACCTGGGCACCGCGAACGCCGCGAGCTGGCTCGGGCTCTCGCTCGCGCCTGCGATCGGGCTCCAGACGAGGGCCGCCTCCGGGGATGCCGCGATGTGGATCCTCATAGCCGCCGTCGGAGCGGCCGGCGCTGCCCTCTACCTCCTCGCCTGGCGGCAGGCAGAATCTCGCCGTGATCGATCTCCGGTCGGATACCCAGACGAAGCCGACACCGGCGATGCGCGAGGCGATGGCGTCGGCCGAGGTCGGGGACGAGCAGAAGCGGGAAGACCCGACGGTCAACCTGCTCGAGCAGCGGGCGGCTGAGCTTCTCGGGCAGGAGGAGGCCGTCTACGTCCCGACGGCGACGATGGCGAACGAGATCGCGCTTCGGCTCCACGGCGAGCCGGGTGACGAGCTGCTCGCCGAGGAGCACTCCCACGTCCTGATCGCGGAGCTCGGCGGGCCTGCGGCTTTCGCCGGGCTCATAACCCGGCCGCTGGTCGGAGACAACGGCCGGATCGGCGCCGACCTGATCCGTTCGACGGCCCGGCTGTACGACGACTTCCACACGCCCAGGACCCGGATCGTCTCGATCGAGAACACGCACAACAGCTCGGGCGGACGAGTGTGGCCGCTGGAAGAGCTCGACGCGGTGATCGACTGCTCTCGGGAGCTCGGTCTGCGGCTGCACCTCGACGGCGCGCGGCTCTTCAACGCCGCGGTTGCGCTCGGGGTGCCGGCTTCGCGGATCTCCGGTCGCGCCGACACGGTGACGATCTGCCTGTCGAAGGGCCTCGGCTGTCCGCTGGGCGCCGTCGTCGCCGGCTCGTCCGAGCTGATGCTCCGGGCCCGCCGCTTCAAGCACATGTTCGGCGGCGCGATGCGCCAGGCGGGAATCGTGGCGGCATCCGGTGTCTACGCGCTCGAGCACAACATCGAACGGCTTGCCGAGGATCATGCGCGCGCCCGCCGGCTCGGCGAGGGCCTCGCCGCGGCGGGGCTTCCGGTCGACACGGACGAGGTGGAGACGAACTTCGTCCAGATCGACCTCGAGCCGCTCGGCCTCTCTCAGCCCGAGGCCCTCGAGCGGGTGCACCAGGCGGGCGTCGGCATCTCGGCGACGATCCATCCGACCCGGCTCCGCGCCGTCACGCATCTCGACGTCACCGACGAGGACATCGAGCAGGCGGTCGAGATCATCCCCAAGGCGCTCCAGGTCCTTGCCCGCGCCTGAGGGACTCGCGGCCGAGCTCTCGGGGATCGTCCGGGAGGCTCAGGCCGAGAACCGGCTGCCCAGCGTCAGTGCCGCCGCGGTCCGGGACGGCGAGATCGTCTGGAGCGAGGCGATCGGGCTCGCGGACGTCGAGGCCGGGGAGGAGGCGACGCCGAACCACCAGTACCGGATCGCCTCGATCACGAAGACCGTGACGGCGGTCGGGGTGATGCGGCTCAGAGACGAGGGCCGGCTCTCGCTCGACGACAGGCTCGACCGGCACCTCGAGGGCGCCGAGCACGACCTGACGATCCGTGGACTGCTCTCGCATCTCTCGGGCCTCCAGCGCGAGGTGCCCGGAAACGTCTGGGAAACGCTGGAGATGCCGACCCGCGAAGAGCTCCTGCCGCGGCTCGCCGAGGCCGACCGGCCGCTCGCGCCAGGCGCGTACTGGCACTACTCGAACCTCGCGTACTCCCTCCTGGGCGAGGTCGTCGCCCGAGTGAGCGGACGGGCCGCGGAGGACTACCTCAGCGAGCACGTCCTCGGCCCGGTCGGGATGACCCGCACGACGTGGACGGCAGCGGAGCCGGCGGCCGTCGGCTATCTCGTTCACCCGTACACGGACGTCCCGCGGCGTGAGCCGGTGGTGGAGGGCCGCGCGGTCGCTCCGGCCGCCGAGCTCTGGAGCACCCCCGAGGATCTGTGCCGCTGGGCCGCGTTCATCGCCGACCCGGACCCGGCCGTCCTTGCCGGGGAGACGGTCGAGGAGATGTCCACGTTCCAGTCGATGGTCGACCTGACGAAGTGGCGGCTCGGCTACGGGCTCGGCTTCGCGCTCTACCGGAGCGGCGACGATCTGTTCGTCGGGCATGACGGCGCGCACGCCGGCTACCTGGGGCACGTCTCCGCGTTTCCGGCGAAGCGGACGGGTGCGGCGGTGCTCACGAACGACGGCGCAGGCGTGACGATCTCGGTGCTCGGGATCGAGCTCTCCCGCGCAGTCGCTGCGGCTTACCGGCCGGTGAAGGACGAGTGGCGCCCTGGGGAGGCGCCGCCGCCGGAGCTGGAGGGCGTGCTCGGCCAGTGGTTCTCCGAGGGCCATCCGATCGTCTTCTCGTATCGAGCCGGCAAGCTCGAGTCCGTCTTCCCGGAGGCCCGGCTGGATCTCGGCCGCTCGGTGTACGAGCAGGAGGGAGACGACGTCTACCGCGTCGTCCGCGGCTACGAGCGCGGAGAGCTCTTGCGAATCGTCAGGGACGAGGACGGCGTCCCGGTCAAGCTCTCCTTCGCGACCTACCCGGTCACGCGCGAGCCGTCCACCTTCGGCGGCTAGCGGTCCCCGGCGAGGAAGAACGCCACGGCGACGGCCACGTAGACCGCGATCAGCGCGATCCCGCGCGCGCGGCTCGACTGGCCCTGCGCCAGGAGCGCCGCCGTCACCAACGCGCCGATCGCGAGTGCGCCGATCTCGACGGGCCGGAACCCGAGCGCAAGCGGCTCGATGAACAGTGCGAGCAGCGTGACCGCCGGGATCAGGAAGACGGCGACCTGCGCGCTCGAGGCCAGCGCGATCTCCGCGGCCAGCTTGATCCGGCCGCGGGCCGCGACGACGACGGCGCCTCCGTGCTCGGCGGCGTTGCCGACGATCGCCACGATCACCGCCGCGACGAAGAAGTCCGACAGACCGACGTCGTCCGCGAACTTGTCGATCGAGCCGACGACGATCTCCGCGATCAGCGCCGTGACGACCGTGGCGATCCCGAGGGCGACCAGTGCGGTCCTGAAGCTCCAGCCGGCGATGTCGGCCGGCTCGTCGGAGATGTGCAGCAGCCGGTGCCGCCTGAGCGAGAGCCAGGTCGCAGCGAGGTAGACCAGCAGCAGCGCGATCGAAACGGGGATCGAGAGCTTGACGATCAGGTCCCGCTCGGGGTCGCCCTCCCAGCTCGGCACCGCCGGGATCAGGAGCAGCAGCACGGCGAGCAAGA
Source organism: uncultured Actinomycetes bacterium (assembly GCA_963782765.1). Taxonomy (GTDB): domain Bacteria; phylum Actinomycetota; class Thermoleophilia; order Gaiellales; family Gaiellaceae; genus JACDAN01. Next base: position 293,376 of record CAWALC010000002.1, on the reverse strand, counting down.
CGAGCCCGATGGAGAGGAAACTGGACGGGCGGTCGATCTCCCCCCGGCCTCCGAACAGCAGCGAGAAGCCGAGGACGAGCAGGAGGTTTCCGACGACGCTTCCGGTCAGCGAGCCGCGCACGACCTCCGTCAGGCCCTCGTGGACCGCGAGCAGCGCGATGATCAGCTCAGGGGCATTGCCGAAGGTGGCGTTGAGAAAGCCTCCGATCCCGGGGCCGGTGTGGTGGGCGGCGTGCTCGGTCGCCTCGCCGATCAGCCACGCAAGGGGGATGAGAGCCACGGAGGCGAGCACGAACTCCGGGGTGTCGCCGATGTCGGCGAGGTAATGGAGAGCGATCGAGACTGGCGCAAGGGCCAGCGAGGCCCAGAGGATCCGACGCGCCATCGGGCGCCTACCCTACCGACCGTGCTGGAGGCAGTGCTCTTCGACTGGGGCGGGACACTCATGCAGGACGAATGGAGCGACGAGATCGCGCTCGAGGGCCACACCGCCGGGCTCGCCGCGCTCCAGCGAGAGAGTCTCCCGACGGCCGAGGCGTTCACGCGCTATCTCGCGGAGAACGACGCGGACCTGTTCCCGACCGGCGAGGACGAGATCGACATCGCCGACGTGATGCGCCGCTCGTTCGCGCATCACGGCGTCGATCTCCAGGACGACGACCTGCGGCTCTTCCTCCGAGCCTCCCACGACGTCTGGGCCTCGCACTACTCGCTCGCGGCCTCGACGCACGCGCTGCTCGAGGCGCTTCGAGCACGAAGGCTCAGGCTCGCGCTCGTCTCCAACACCGCGAGCCCCGAGTGGCTGCTCCGGCCGGTGCTCGAGCGGCAGGGGCTGATCGAGCGGGTGGACGCTGTCGTCCTCTCGTCCGAGGTGGGCAAGCGCAAGCCGCATCCGGCGATCTTCGAGCGGGCGCTCGAGGAGGTCGAGGTCGAGCCCGGCGAGGCGCTCTTCGTCGGCGACCGCCTCGATGCCGACGTGTTCGGCGCCTCCAGGGTCGGGATGACGACCGTGCAGGCGCTCTGGTTTCGCGCCGACGACGTCCCGGTCGACGCCGAGCCGGACTTCCAGGCGTTCACGCAGATGGACGTCCTGAACGTCGTCGACCGCCTGCTCGCGTCGCGCGACTAGCGCGATCGGGTTTGTCTGTCAAGTCTTGCGCAGCCCCGGACCCGTCGCCCAAAATCCAGGTATGGCGTCACAGCCGACGACCCACCGTCCGCGGAGCCTTCCGCTCCGGCCGCAGGACGAGGTCGAGTGCCGCCGGTGCGGAGTCCACTGCGACAAGGTCGTCTACCCGGCCGCCTGTCTCGCGCGGTCGTGTCCGTTCCTCTACGCCTTCGAGGAGGTCGGGCGGACCTACGTCGGGTGCATGCAGCGGATCTTCTCCGTCGAGATCGACCTTCAGCTCCTGAAGGAAGCCGAAGCCCGAGCCCCGGGCTTCGGTGCTGTTCGGGCCAGCCGCAAGCCGCTGCCGATGTGCCAAGCGGACGTCGAGAGCACGTACGTCGGGCGGAGCGACGAGCTTGGGTGCGTCAACCCCGAGTTCCACGAGCTGCCGGTCGGCGAGCCGAGCTTCCGCGTCTTCGCGCAGGTCCGGCCGAGCGCCTAGTTCCTCGCCCGACTACGAGGAACAGCTCGAGCAGGTCGTCCGTCTGCTCGGCGACGTGCTCGGCGCTGCGGTTCTCGGCGCATACCTCTACGGCTCCGCGCTCGCCGGCGGGCTGCGGCCGAGGAGCGACCTGGACGTCCTCGTCATCTCGGCGCGGCCGGCGACGATCGAGGAGAAGCGGCGCCTCGCCGACGGACTGCTCGCGATCTCGGGTCATGGGCCGAGGCCGCTCGAGCTCACGATCGTGGTCGCCTCCGACCTCGAGCCCTGGCGGTACCCGCCGAGCTTTGACCTTCAGTTCGGCGAGTGGCACCGCGCCGCGCTCGAGCGAGGCGACGTCGAGCCCTTGGCGACGACCACCAATCCCGATGTCGCCCTGCTGCTCACGATGGCGCTCCAGTCGAGCCGCCCGCTGATCGGGCCGCCGGCGTCGGAGCTCCTCGATCCGGTGCCGCCCACTGACCTCACCCGCGCGATGCTCCACGGCGCCGACGAGGTGATGCCCGGCCTCGAGGACGACACGCGCAACTCCGTGCTGACGCTGGCGAGGATCTGGCGCACGGTCGAGACCGGCGAGATCGGCCCGAAGGACGCCGCGGCCGACTGGGCCCTCGAGCGACTCCCGCCGGAGCATCGCGAGGTGCTGGCGCGGGCGCGGGCGATCTACCTCGGCGAGGAGGACGAGCGCTGGGACGATCTCAGGCCGTGCGTCCGGCCTTACGCCGACCACGTCGCCGGCGAAATCCGGCAGCGTGCAGCTCCCGCAGCTTCTTGATCTCATGCTCGTCGGCGCCCTTTCCCTGCTGGCCCTCGGTCTCCACGATCGCTGGAAGGTCCTGGAGCCGCCGGTTACCGAGAAATGTCGCGAGACCGTCGCCGATGAGGCCCTCCTTGAGATTCGCGTGGCGGTCCCGGTTCGAGCCGAGCGGCGTCACCGAGTCGTTGACGTGCAGCGCCCGTAGCCGGTCGAGTCCGATCAGCCGGTCGAACTCGTCGAGGACTGCATCGAACGCCGCCGGGTCGGTGACGTCGACACCGGACGCCCAGAGGTGGCAGGAGTCGAGGCAGACGCCGAGACGCGGATGTGCCCCGAGCCGGTCCACGAGCCGGCAGATCTCCTCGATCGACCGGCCAATCGTTCCGCCGGTCCCGGCCGAGTTCTCGATCAAGAGCCACGTGGTTTCGGAGCACCGCTCGAGCACCTGCTCGATCGCCGGCGCCGCGCGTTCGAGCCCCGCCTCGAACCCGGAGCCGAGGTGGGACCCGACGTGGAAGACGACGCCGTCGGCGCCGATCGCGCACGCCGCGTTGACCGTCGAGCGCAGCGTGGAGGCCGACTTCTCGTAGAGCTCGTCGTCAGGGCTCGCAAGGTTGATGAGGTAGATCGCGTGGACGAGCGTCGCCTCGATCCCCGCCGCCTCCGCGCGGTCCGGAAACGACGCCAACACCTCGGGGTCGTGCTCCGGGAACCGCCACGCCCGAGGGCTCTGAACGAAGAGCTGGAGCGCGTCGGCGCCGATCGCCTCGGCGCGCTCCGGCGCCGCCTTCACGCCGCCGCCGACATGGCCGCCGAAGAGCACGCGCCTACGATAGTGACGTGACCCCGCCCGTCCGAGTCCGCATGGCTCCGAGCCCGACCGGGCTCCTCCACATCGGCAGCGTCCGAACCTTCCTCTTCAACTGGCTGTTCGCGAGGCCGAAGGGCGGCGAGGTGCTGTTGCGGATCGAGAACACGGACACCAGCCGCGAAGTGGCCGAGGCGACCGAACAGATTCAGCGCTCGCTCGAGTGGCTCGGTCTCGACTGGAACGGCCCGGTCCGCTTCCAGCTCGACCGGATGGACGATGCCCAGCGGCTCGCAAGGCAGCTCGTCGAGGACGGCAAGGCGTACGAGGACGAGGGCGCGATCCGCTTCCGGATGCCCGACGAGGGCACGACCGGCTGGGACGACGTTATCCGCGGCAGGGTCGAGGTGCCCAACGAGAGCATCGAGGACCTCGTGATCCTCAGAGGCGACGGCCGCCCGACCTACAACTTCGCGAACCCCGTCGACGACATGCTCGACGAGATCACGCACGTGATCCGCGGCCAGGATCACATCTCGAACACGCCGAAGCAGCTCCAGATTCTCCAGGCGCTCGGCGCCGAGCCGCCCGTCTACGCCCACGCACCGGACGTGCTCGGCACCGACGGCAAGAAGTTGTCCAAGCGCCACGGCGCCCAGTCGGTCGAGGACTTCCATCGGCAGGGCTACCTGCCCGAGGCGCTCGTCAACTTCCTCGCCCGGCTGGGATGGGCCTACGACGACAAGAAGGAGGTCTTCTCCCGCGACGAGCTCCTCGAGCTCTTCTCGCTCGAGCGGGTGTCGCCGAGCCCGGCCGTCTTCGACTACCAGAAGCTCTCGTGGCTGAACGGCGTCCATCTCCGCGAGCTCCCCCCGGAGGACTACGCGAATCGGGTCGTCGAGTACCTCCGCGACGCCGGCGTCGACTGGGACGAGGAGCTCGTGCGCCGAGCGGCGCCCCTCGTCCAGGAGAAGATCGAGAAGCTCGACCAGTTCCCGGACTACACGCGGTTCTTCTTCGAGGAGGTCAGCCCGGCCGTGCCGCTGGACGGTGCCGGCCCGGTGCTCGAGCAGGCCGAGCAGGCGCTCGCCGGCGTGGAGCCGTTCGAGGCCGAGCCGATCGAACGGGAGCTGCGGGCACTGGCCGAGCGCCTCGAGCTGAAGCCTCGTGACGCCTTTCAGCCGATCCGGATCGCGGTCACGGGGTCCAAGGTCTCACCGGGCCTCTTCGAGAGCCTGGAGCTTCTGGGCCGCGACGAGACGCTCAGACGTCTCGCGACAGTCCGCGGCGAAGCGGCCTAGGCGGCGCCAGGGGGTCCAGCGCGCGCTGGAACTCCAGCCATGAGCGGCGCCGAAAGCTCGCCGTGGGGCGCGGAGGTCCTTCCACTGCCGCTCGTCTGCGTGCGGCAACGGTTCTGCTTCCGGCTGGTTTCCCACTTCAAAGAGGGAAACGAGCGAACCGGCGAGGGAGATACGCCGAGGGACGCAGATACACTCGGCGTGATGGGAGGGGAACCGGCCACCGTGCTGGTTGTCGACGACGATCCGTCGCTCAGGCTTCTTTGCCGTGTCAACCTGGAGCTCGAGGGATACCGGGTCGTCGAGGCGGAGAGCGTCGCGAGCGCACGCGCCGCGCTCGACTCCGAGAGCGTCGACGCGATCCTGCTCGACGTGCATCTCGGGAACGACGACGGCCTTGTCCTCCTGCCCGCAATCGAGCAGGACGGCCCGGCTGTCGCACTGCTGACCGGCAGTCCGGGCGTCCATCTGCCGGACGGTGCGACCGTGATCGGCAAGCCCTTCTCGATCGACGAGCTGAGCGACACGGTGCGTGAGCTGGTCGGTCGCTCGGGCTCCTCGCTCGGGTAGATTCCCCATCCGATATGAGCGTGACTGCCGTCAGGACGCCCGCCGAGTTCGAGGCGGAGCTGCAGAGATACCTCTTCGAGCGCGCCGAGGAAGGGCGCGCCGTTCGCGTCGGCGAGAAGGAGGTCTCCGAGCGCGCCGAGATCGTCGCGCGCTACCGCGAGCTCTTCACGCGGGAGCAGCTGGACGCGCTGCACGAGGCGGAGTCCGGCGCCGGCCCCGACGAGCGCGAACGCCTCTACCGGTTGCGGAAGACCTGCGAGTCCGGCCTCGTCGAGGTCGAGCTGAGCGCCCGCGAGGACGAGCTCGAGAACGCGATCCTCGCTGCCCGCGTCGAGTACCGGGGCGAAGAGCTGCCATTGCGGTCGGCGCAAGCTCAGCTCGCGGTTCTGCACGCGTTCGAAGAGCGCGAGGAACTGGGAGAGATCCACGGAGACGCATCGGCGGGCTTCAACGACCAGCGGATGGAGATGCTCCAGGCCCGCGAGGAGCTCGACGCCGAGCTCTCCGGCGAAGGGAACGCCGTGGCGCGAAACGAGGAGGAGAAGGGCATCTCCCTCCGCGAGCTCTCGCAGGTCCTGACCGACGCCAGCCGCGCCGCCGACGAGGTTTACGGCCGGCTCACCGGGAAGTGGTTCGACAAGCTGCTCGGCGACGGCCGCCCTGAGGTTCCGTCCTCGTACCACGTCGCCTGGCTCCGCCGGCTCTCGCCGCTCGAGTCGACGTACACGAAGGAGCGCGCGACGGACGTCTGCCTCCAGACGCTCCGGCACCTCGGCTTCAACATGGACGAGGAGCCGAACATCCGGATGGATCTCGACGACCGGCCGCAGAAGTCGCCGCGGGCGTGCGTGATCGCCGCCGACCCGCCGAAGGTCGTCCACCTGATCACCCGCGCGCAGGGCGGCCTGCACGACTACCAGGCGTTCCTCCACGAGGCGGGCCACGCGCTGCACTACGGCAACTGCGACCCGAACCTCCCGTACACCTTCCGCAACCTCTCGCGCGACCACGCGCTGACCGAGATCTACTCGTACATCTTCGAGGCGATCTCCCGCGAGCCGGCCTGGCACGTCGAGCACTTCGGGCTCTCGGAGGAGGAGGCGACGGAGAACGCCGAGGCCACAGTCTTCCTCGAGGCGCTGCTCTACCGGCGCTACACGGCGAAGCTCCAGTTCGAGCTCGAGTTCTGGGGCGGGTTCGACGACGGGGCCGCCGGCCCTGCGCGGTACCACGAGCTCCTGACGGCCGCGAGCGGCGTCTCGTACCGGCCGGACGCGTACCTCGCGGACATGGACGCGGGCTTCTACTCCGCCGACTACCTCCGCGCCTGGATCCGGTCCGCGCAGCTGCGGACGTGGCTGACGAAGGAGGTCGGCGAGGACTGGTGGCGGAACAAGGCGACGGGGGACCACCTGCGCTCGCTCTTCGCGGAGGGCACGCGGCCCTCCAGCGAGGAGATCGCCGGCCGAATCGGCTTCGACCCCCACGACACGCAGCCGCTCTTACACGAACTTGGCGCCTGAACCGGCCTTCGACCGGTTCTACGGGTACGACGAGCTAACGGAGATCCTCCAGGGCTGGGCCGACGGGCGGCCCGAGCTCTTCGCGCTCGAGTCGATCGGCAAGAGCCACGAGGGCCGCGACATCTGGCTCGCGACGATCTCGAACACCGAGACCGGGCCGGCGCTCGAGAAGCCCGCGCTCCTGATCGAGGCGAACATTCACGCGATCGAGGTGACCGGCGCGACGGCGGCGCTCTACGTGATCAACCGGCTGCTCTCCGAGTACGGCAGCGACGAGCGAGTCACGCGTGTCCTCGACACGCGCGCGTTCTACGTGGTCCCGCGTCTGAACCCGGACGGCGCCGAGCTGGCGCTGGCCGAGCGGCCGCGCTTCATCCGCTCGAGCACGCGTCCGTGGCCGCTCGTCGAGGAGCTCGACGGGCTCTACGAGGAGGATCTCGACGGCGACGGCCGGATCCTGATGATGCGCGTCCGCGATCCGAACGGTTCCTGGAAGGCGCATCCGGAGGAGCCGCGGCTGATGGTCCGGCGCGACGCCGACGAGGACGGCGGCGAGTACTTCCGCATGCTCTGGGAAGGTCGGATCCGGAACTACGACGGCGTGACGATCAAGATTGCTCCGCCGCTCGAGGGGCTCGACCTGAACCGCAACTTCCCGATGGAGTGGGCCGTCGAGTCCGAGCAGCGCGGCGCCGGCCCCTATCCGACGTCCGAGCCGGAGATCCGCGCGATGGTGCAGGCGATCGTCGACCGGCCGAATGTCACCGCCCATTTCGCGTACCACACGTTCAGCGGCGTCCACCTGCGTCCGTACTCGAGCTACGCCGACGAGCACTTCCCGACGAACGACCTCAGGACGTACCAGCTGCTCGGCGAGAAGGCGACCGAGCTCACCGGCTATCCGGCGATCTCGATCTACCACGACTTCAAGTACGACCCGAAGCAGACGGTCAAGGGCGGCGCCAACGACTGGCTCTACGACCACCTCGGGATCTACTCGTGGACGACGGAGTTCTGGAGCCCGCAGCGCGAGTCCGGGATCGAGGGCTACCAGTACATCGACTGGATGCGCGACCACCCGACCGAGGACGACCTGAAGCTGATCCGGTGGAGCGACGAGCAGCTCGACGGGAAGGGCTACGTCGACTGGTACGCGTACGACCACGACCAGCTCGGCGAGGTCGAGCTCGGCGGGTGGGATCTCATGTACGCGTGGGCGAACGTGCCGCCGCAGTTCCTCGAGCGTGAGATCGCGCCGCACGCGGACCTCGCGATCTGGCACCTGCTCGTCTCGCCGCGGCTCGAGATCCTGTCGCTGGAGGCCGAGGAGCTGGGGGAGGGGTCGTGGCTCGTCCGGCTCGTGCTGCACAACACAGGCTGGCTGCCGACGTCGGTGTCGCAGAAGGCGGTCGAGCGGAAGGCAGTGCGGCCGCTGGAGGCGGAGATCACGCTGCCGGAGGGCGCGCGGCTCCACGGCGGCGAGAAGAAGGTCGAGCTGGGCCAGCTCGACGGTCGTGTGCACCGGCGGTCGCTGCTCTGGTGGGCGTCGGACGATGCGACCAGCGACCGGGCGAAGGCGGAGTGGGTCGTCGAGGCGCCGGCGGGGTCGGCGGTGCTGGTGGAGGCGAGACACCAGCGCGCCGGGACGGTTCGTCGAGAGCTCACGCTCGAGTAGGTCGACACAGCCACACCTCCGATCTCGACAATGCGGCCGTGGCCGCGCCGAACGCAACTCTCGAAGCGCCGGGGGAGCGTTCGGCGTTTCGCGTCGGGCTCCGGGCCGGAACGGCGATCGCGCCCGCGGTATTCGTGATCGCCGTGTCGTTCGGCGTGCTGGCGCGCGACCTGGGCTGGGGAATCGTCGCTCCGATCGTGGCGTCGACGATCGTGTTCTCCGGATCGGCGCAGTTTGCGTTGGCCGAAGTGCTCGAGGCGGGAGGGACCGCGCTCGCTGCGATCGTCGCTGCGATCCTCGTGAACGCGCGCTTCGCGGTCATGGGCGTCGCTGTCGCGTCGATCTTCCGGGGCGGGCCGCTCCGGCGGGCGCTCGAGGCGCAGACGACTGTGGACGCGTCTTGGGCGCTCGCGAACCAGGGCGGCGGGCGGTTCGATCGGGAGCTCCTGATGGGCGCAACGCTGCCGCAGTACCTCGCGTGGGTCGGAGGGACGGTCGTCGGCGTCTTTGCCGGAAACGCGATCAGCGATCCGGAGGCGATCGGCCTGGACGTCGTCTTCCCGGCGTTCTTTCTCTACCTGTTGCTGGACGAGCTCCGGCGCGGGCCCGACTACGTCGCCGCGGCGCTCATCGCCGCCGCGATTGCGCTGCTGCTGATCCCGGTCACCCCACCCGGGATCCCGATCATCGCGGCGTGCGCCGGTGCGCTCCTCGGCCTACGGCGGCGCGAAACGTGACCGCCGTCTGGGCCTCGATCGCCGTCGTGGCGGTCGCGAACTTCACGATCAAGGCCGCGGGGCCGGTGCTCCTGGGCGGTCGCGAGCTGCCGCGGCCGGTGGTCGCGGTCATCGCGCTGCTCGGCCCGGCGCTCCTCACGGCGCTGGTCGTGGTCGGGACCTTCAGCGAGGGCAGCGATCTGCGGGTCGACGCCCAGGCCGCCGGCGTGGCCGTCGCTGGGGGCGCGTTCCTGGCCCGGGTACCGATGCTCGGCGCGATCGCGCTCGGTGCGTTGACCGCGGCGCTCCTGCGAGCGATCTAGCCGCGGAAGATTGCGAGCGGCAGCACGGCGCTGACGACATACTGGCCCGCGTCGACGATCTCGGAGATCTTCAGGTCGACGGCGAGGCTCGAGAGCACGTAGGCATCCTCGCGGCTCAGGTCGTAGCTCTCTGTGAGGTGGTCGATCATCGCGCGGATCGCCTCCTGCGCAGCGACGTAGAGGTCGGGGCCGACACCGGTCGTACCGTAGAAACCGCCGCTGTCCACATGCGGTGTCAACGCGCCCGGCGCCGTCCGGTACTGCGGAGCCGGGATCGAACGATCCTCGTGCAGCGTGAACCGCAGCGCGGCGTACATCGGGGACTCGATGCCTGTCACGCAGACCTCTCCGTCGCCCTGCGCGGCGTGGGCGTCGCCGCAGCTGAAGAGCGCGCCCTCGACCTGCACCGGCAGGAACAGCGTCGTTCCGCGGACGAGCTGGCGCGTGTCCAGGTTGCCGCCGAAGGTTCCGGGCGGCATCACCGCCTGCTCGCTCGCGCCCGTCGGGCAGACGCCCATCGTTCCGAGGAAGGGCGCGATCGGGATCGCGATGTCGTCGCGCAGATACGTCACGTCGCCGCCCGTGAGATCGAAGATCTTCAGGTACGCATCGGGGAAGTCATCCGCGAGCAGCCCGAAGCCGGGCAGGATCGCCGTCCAGCCCCAACCCTGAGGGTGCAGGTCGACGATCTCGATCCCGAGCGTGTGGCCGGGCTGCGCACCGTCGACTGGCGATCGGGCCTGCGAGCGGGTAGACGCGGTCCCAATCGAGCGAGGCGATCGCATCGGCCGTCGACTCGGGCGTGATCTGGTTGTCGCTGACGTCGCGGGTGTGCACGACGACCGTGTCGCCGCTCGAAACCGTCAGCACCGGCTCGTGATCCGCGTCCCACGTGAAGTGCACGCGGTCTGTCGGGAAGTAGTGGCTTCGCCCCTGCGTACCGGCGGCGGGGAGGACGCTGCGTTGCGCCATGACTCCTCCTGTCTCTGCGTCGCGCCGAAGCTACAACACCGACCGAGGAATCGCTGGGATGAGAGTCAGGCGGCTGTTCGGGAGGCCGCAAGCTGTAGAGGCGCATACGGGATTCGAACCCGTGCTACCGCCGTGAGAGGGCGGCGTCCTAGGCCACTAGACGAATGCGCCGGGAGGCTTGATTGTAGCGGCGGCCGGGTAGGAACGCGGTCGTGCGCTGGCTGAGGCGACTCCTGGGTTCCGACGACGACGATCCGATCGTTGCGCGCCGGCAGTCGGACGACCCGCGCGGCGGGACGCAGTCCGACGAGTACCGCCACGCCGACCCTCGCGACCTCGTCGAGGAGGGCGGAACGACCATGGCCGGTCCCGGCGGCGCGCCCCAGGAAGGGCTCTCGCCGGAGGAGCGCCGCGACCTCGATCGCGCGACGGACTGACGTTTCCTAGACTTGTCCGCTGATGGCGGCGCGTGCTGATCGGCAGGCCGACCGCCGCCGGCAAATCCTCGACGCGGCGGTCAAGGTCTTCGCACGAAGCGGCTTCCACACGTCCCGCGTCGGCGACATCGCCGAGGAGGCCGGTGTCGCGTACGGGCTCGTCTACCACTACTTCAAATCGAAGGAAGAGCTTCTCGAGACCATCTTCCGCGACACCTGGACGCTGATGCTGGCGCGGGTCCGCGAGGTCGAGGGCTCGGGGGTGCCCGCGAGCGAGCAGGTGCGGCAGGTCACCGCGCTCCTTCTGCGCACCTGGCGCCGCGACCCGGATCTCGTTCGCGTCCTCGTCCGCGAGGTCACGCGGAGCCCGCACGTGCAGCAGGAGATCGAGGAGATCACCGAGGCGATGAAGGCGCTCGAGCGGATCATCGAGCGGGGACAGGAGGCCGGTGAGTTCCGGCCGCAGCTCGATCCGCGCCTCGGCGCCGTCGTTTTCTACGGCGCGCTCGACGAGATCCTGACCGGGTGGGTCCTCGGACAGCTGCCGGACACCGACGAGGACATCGTGAAGGCGGAAAACAATGTGGTCCAGCTGCTCGTCGAGGGGATGCGCGAGCAGTAATTCCCGACTGATTCGTCAGTCAACCCTTCGCCGGATCGTCTTCGATTCATTCTGCGAATTCGCGGGTAGAGATTACGCACGCGAATTCGCGTATGGGGAGTACGCCTCCCAGGCGTGGGGTTCGCCTCCCGGGCGGGCCCCCGCGCTCCCCACGTGAGGTCTCTCTACGGAGTCAGTGGAGCACGGAGCCGGCGGAAGCGCACGCCGTGACCTTGACGCCAGAGCGGTCGCGTTCCGAACCAGACCACGCTCAGCAAGACCATGCCGACAAGCCAGGTGACGAGCGCGACGGTGGCCCCGCCGCTGCTCAGCAGCCAAGCTGCCATCCCCGCGGCAAACAAGACGATCGCCCAGGTCATCTTGCGCCAGTGGATGAATCTCGTCATCTCACACCATCCTTCGCTTGACGTGCGTCAGGCCCGGTGTGGGAGTCGAGAGAGGTTGCGTTACGACCCTCGGCGGCTACCGCGCTAGGTCTCTAGGAGAGGGAGTTTAGCAGCGATCGTGACAACACGTACAAATTGCTCTAGGAGAGAGCTGTGTCGCCGGGTCGCGGCTCGACGACGCCGGTCTCGGGCGGGCCGACGACCGGGGGCTGGAGCGGGCGCAGGTAGAGCCACTCGTACGCGAGCGCTCCGAGGACGCCGCCGGCGAAGGGGCCGACGTACCAGATCCAGACGTCGTCCCAGGTGCCCGAGAGGAGCTGCGGGCCGAACGCGCGGGCGGGGTTCATCGCGGCGCCGGTGAGCGGGCCTGCCATCAGGATGTCGAGCGTGATGGTGAGGCCGATCGCGAGCCCGGCGATCGACTTGAAGGTTCCGCGCGGGTCGGCGGCCGTGGCGAAGATGACCCACACCAGGAAGAAGGTCAGGATCGCCTCGATGATCAGAGCGGCCTCGGGCTCGATCCCGGGCCCGACCGCCGGTGAGCCGAGCGTGCCCTCGGCCTCGCCGGAGAAGATCCACTTCAGGAGCGCCGCGCCTGCGACGGCGCCGACGAACTGCGCGACCCAGTAGGCGACTGCCACGACCGGAGAGAGCCGGCCGGTGACCAGGAAGCCGAGCGTGACTGCCGGGTTGAAGTGACCCCCGGAGATGTGCCCGACGGCAGACGCCATGACGGCGATCACGAGGCCGTGGGCAAGCGCGACGTCGAGATTTCCGGCGCCCGCGCTCGGCGCAGCGACGAGGACGGCGCCGGCGCCGACGAAGATCAGCGCGAACGCACCGACGAACTCGGCGGCCGCTCGACGGAAGACGTCCATCACCACGCGTGCGAGGCTAGAGAGCCGGTCGGACGGCGGCGGCGCGCAGAAGCCAAAGAGGTAGGTCCGCTGTCTCGTGGAATAGGCCGAACGGCCCATTGAACGGGAACGTTGTCGCTGGCACTCTCTGCCGCGTGGAGAGAGAGAACACTGCGGGCCTGAAGCTGGCGCTCGCGGCAAGCTTCATCGCGCTCTGCGTCTTCGCCGTGGCTTTGCTCGGCGGCGTCGCCTAGAACAACCCAGAGGACAAAAAAGGCCGCGATTTGCGGCCCTTTTCTGAAGGCTGCGGGGCTAGGATTCGAACCTAGACTACTCGGTCCAGAGCCGAGCGTCCTACCATTAGACGACCCCGCAACGGGGCTCGGATTGTAGCGGGACGTTGTTCAGGCGACGTCCGCCGCCCAGTCGCCGTAGAGCGCCGTGTAGAGGCCCTGTCGCGCCATCAGCTCGTCATGTGACCCCTGCTCGACGACCTGGCCGTGCTCCAGGACGACGATGCGGTCGGCGCCCCGGATCGTGGACAGCCGGTGCGCGATGACGAACGCGGTGCGCCCGGCGAGCAGCGTCCGCAACGCCGTCTCGATCCTGCGTTCGGTGCCGATGTCGACCGAGGATGTCGCCTCGTCCAGGATCAGCAGGCGCGGATCGGCGAGGAGTGCCCGGGCGAAGGCGACGAGCTGGCGCTGGCCGAGCGAGAGGCGCGTTCCGCGCTCCTGGACGTCCGTGTCGTACCCGTCCTCGAGCCGCATGATGAACTCGTGGGCGCCGACGGCCGTTGCTGCCGCGCGGATGTCCTCGATCGTCGCGTCCTCGCGGCCGAACGCGATGTTGTCCCGCACGCTGCCGGCGAAGAGGAAGCCCTCCTGCGGAACGATTCCGAGCTGCCGTCGCAGCGATTCCTGGGTGACGTCGCGCAGGTCGTGTCCGTCGACGGTGATCCGGCCCTCGACCGGGTCGTAGAAGCGTGCGAGCAGCTTGGCGATCGTCGACTTCCCGGCGCCGGTGTGCCCCACGAAGGCGACGGTCGTCCCAGCAGCGACGTCGAGGTCGATCCCATGAAGCACTTCCGGCCCCGTGCGGTAGGCGAAGCGGACTCCCTCGAGCTCGACGTGGCCCTCGATCGGCGGCAGCTCTTTCGCCTCGGGCCGGTCGACGACCTCGGGCTCCTCGTCCATCACGTCCATGATCTTGTCCAGCGCGGCGATCGCGGCGAGGAACGTGTTGTAGAGCTGTGACAGCTGCTGGATCGGGTCGAAGAAGTTCGAGACGTAGAGGATGAAGGCGAAGAGCGTCCCGGCCGTCAGCTCCCCGCCGGCCAGGAGGTAGCCGCCGTAGCCGAGGACGACCGCCGTTGCGACCGCCGAGAGGAAGTCGACGAACGGGAAGTAGAGGCCGTTGTTCACGACCGTGTCGTGGTTCGCCGCGCGGTAGTGGGCGTTGACCTCCTCGAAGTTGCGGCGTCGTGACTGCTCCCGTGTGAACGTCTGGACGACGCGCATGCCGGCGATGTCCTCCGCCAGCGTGGCGGTGACCATGCCGAGACGGTCGCGCACCTGGCGGTACGCGCGAGACGACCGGATCCGAAAGACGGCCGTGGCGATCGCCATCGCAGGCATCACGCTCAGCGTCGCGAGCGCGAGCCGCCAGTCGAGGTAGAAGAGGACGGCAGCGGAGCCGACGAGGATCAGCGTGTTCTGGACGAGTGTCGTGACGCCGTCGGTGACCAGCTGGTCGAGCGCGTCCACGTCGTTCGTCAGCCGGCTGATGACCACGCCGGCGCGGTTGCGCTCGTAGTAGCCGAGCGAGAGCCCCTGCAGGTGGCGGAAGAGCTTGTTCCGGAGGTCGGCGAGGATCCGCTCGCCGGTCCAGCCGGTGAAGTAGGTCTGCGCGGCGCTCGTGCCCATGTTCGCGAGCGCGGCGACGGCGAAGAGCGCCACGATGACGGTGAGCGCCTGGAGGTCGCGCGCAGCGATCCCGTCGTCGAGCGCGAGCTTGGCGAGGAACGGCGGGGCGAGCGCAGTCAAGGTCGCCGCAAGGAGCGAGACCACGGCGAGGGTCGTCTGCAGCTTGTACGGCGCAGTCAGGCGGGCGAGCGTGGAGACCCGGCGCGCGGTGCGCTGCCACGACCAGTCCTCGACCTGGGCGTCGCGCTGCGCCGAGAGATGGGAGCCGGGCTGCCAGACCTTCATTGCCGGCCCTCTCGCCCCGGGTTGACCCCACGTGCCTGGGAAGACCCCACCGCCCCGACCCGATGGCGCGAGCCTAGCCCCGAGAAGCGCACGCGTGGGAGCCCGGTTCGTGCCGAAACCGCGCCGGCCCGCCGTCCCCGTCCGGCCGCACTCAAGCCGTCGCCTCCGCCCGCTGCTCGACGCGCTCGGCGAACTCGCGCTCGAGCAGGCCGTGCTCGTAGATCTCCCGGTAGACGGGGCTGCGCTGGATCAGGTCCTCGTGCGCCCCGCGGGCGACGATTCGGCCGCGGTCGAGCACGACGAGCTCGTCGGCGAGCGCCAGCGTCGAGAGGCGGTGGGCGATGATGATCGTCGTCCGGTTCTTCATCGCCTGACGCAGGCCGAGGCGGATCTTCGCCTCGGTCGTCGCATCCACAGAAGCCGTGGCGTCGTCCAGGATCAGGATCCGCGGGTCGAGCAGGAGCGCCCGCGCGATCGCGATCCGCTGGCGCTGCCCGCCCGAGAGCGTGATCCCGCGCTCGCCGATCACGGTGTCGTATCCCTCCGGCAGCTCGAGGACGAACTCGTGCGCCTGCGCGAGGCGCGCGGCGTCCTCGACCTCCTCCTGCGACGCGTCCGGCCGGCCGAACGCGATGTTCTCGCGCACCGTGTCCGAGAAGAGGAACGGATCCTGGGCGACGATCCCGATCTGCCGCCGCAAGGAGACGAGCTTCGCGTCTCGCACGTCGAGTCCGTCGACGGTCACCCTGCCGCCGCTGGCGTCGTAGAACCGCGGCACCAGCGTCGCGAGCGTGGTCTTGCCGGAGCCCGTGTGACCGATCAGTGCGACGGTGCGGCCGGGCTCGAGCTCGAGGTCGACGTCGCGCAGCACCGGGCGCTCGAGGTCGTAGCCGAACGAGACACCCTCGAAGCGGACACGTCCCTCGCCGAACGGCAATTCCACGGCATCCGGGTGATCCGCCACCTCCTCCGGCTCGTCCATCACCTCGAAGATCCGCTCGCCCGACGCGGTCGCCCGCTGGGCCTGCCCGATCCACATCCCGAGCATCCGCAGCGGCATCACGAGCATCACGACGAGGACGTTGAAGAAGATGAAGGAGCCCAGCGTGAGGTCGCCGTTCACGACCATCCGGCCGCCGACGAGCAGCACGATCGCCTGCGCGAGAAGCGGCAGGAACGACAGGAGCGGCACGTACAGCGCGCGCTGTCGGTTCGCCCTGACGCTCTGGTCGAACACCGCCTCGGACCGGCCGGCGAACTTCCGCCCCTCCGACCCTTCCTGCGCGAATGCCTTGACGACGTGGACGCCGACGATCGACTCCTCGGCCACGGTCGCGACGTCGGCCATCTTCTGCTGGACGTCCCGCAGGATCGGGTGGGAGACGGTCGAGTAGCGGTAGGCGACGATCACGATCAGCGGCGTGATCGCGGTCGCGGCCAGCGCCAGCCGCCAGTTCGCCACGTACATCACTGCGGTGACGCCGACGATCGTCGTGATGTGCTGGAAGAAGAAGATCAGCCCGTACCCGAGGAAGAAGCGCACGGCCTGGAGGTCGACGGTCGCGCGGGACATCAGCTGCCCGGTCTGGTGCCGGTCGTAGAACCCGAACGAGAGCCGCTGGAGCTTCGCGTAGAGCGCGTTCCGCATGTCGAACTCGACCCCGATCGCCTGGCGGCCCGAGATCAGGCGCCTGCCCATCATCAGCAGCGCCCGCACGAGCCCCGCGACGAGGATCCCGAGCGCGATCCACCAGATCGCCTCGCTGCTCCCGCCGGTTGCCGCCTCCTGGAGGCCGTCCCCGGTCAGGAACGCGATCACGACGGCGGCAGCCTGCGAGCCGATCGCGAGGACGATCGAGACGATCAGCGACCACTTGTACGGCCGCAGGAAGCCGAGTAACCGGGCAAACGTGCTGCGGTAGGAGGGAGCGTCGCTCACCGTCAGAATCTAGCCACGCCTATGGAGATGCCGGAAACACGCTATGCCCGCAGCGGTGATGTGAGCATCGCCTACCAGGTCTTCGGCGAGGGTGAGACGCCGCTCGTCTGGATCCCGGGGTTCGTCCAGCACCTCGAGCTCAACTGGGAGGAGCCTCACCGCCGCGCCTGGTTCGAAGGGCTCGGCCGATTCGCTCGCGTGATCATCCTCGACAAGCGCGGAACCGGTCTCTCCGATCGCGTTCCGGATTCGCCGCCGCTCGAAGTCCGGATGGACGACATCCGGGCGGTGCTGGACGAGGCCGGAATCGAGCGCGCCGTCGTCGCCGTCGCCGGAGATTCGGGCCCGCTTGGCGTCCTCTTCGCCGCCGCTCATGCCGACCGGACCCTGGGGCTCGTGCTCTGCAACGTGCTGGTCAACTTCGTTCGCACACCGGACATGCCGTGGCTCGACAGTCGCGAGCAGTACCTGGCGGACATCGACGAGACCGCCCGCGGATGGGCCGATTCCGACATGTGGGACGAGATGCTCCGGCTCACCGGCCCCTCGCTGCAGACCCGCGAGGAGCGGATCGCGTTCTCGCGGCCGCTCCGGCTCAGCGTCAGCCCCGGGAACGTGGTGCCGCACCTGCGCGCCAACGCCGATACCGACGTGCGCGACATCCTTCCGACGGTCCGCGTCCCGACACTGGTTCTCTGCCGGTCGCTTCCGGACCGACCGATCGCGCTGACGGCGCCCTACGTGGCGGAGCGCATCCCGACTGCCCGGCTCGCTTACTTGGGCGACGGCGACCCGATTCCCGTCCTCGGCGATCGGGAGCCGATGCAGGCCGAGATGCGGCGGTTCGTCGAGGACGTCGTCTCCGAGACCGACAAAGAGCCCGACACGGTCCTCGCCACCGTCCTCTTCACGGACATCGTGGGCTCGACGGCGAAGGCCGCCGAGCTCGGCGACCGCGGCTGGCACGCGCTGCTCGGCGAGCACCATGACCGGATCCGCCGAGAGCTCTCGCGCTTTCGCGGTCGGGAGGTCGACACCGCGGGCGACGGGTTCTTCGCGACGTTCGACGGCCCGGCGCGGGCCATCCGATGCGCGTGCGCGGCGATCGAGTCGGTGCAGGCCCTCGGCATCGAGATCCGCGCCGGGCTGCACACCGGTGAGTGCGAGCTCGTCGACGGGAAGGTGGGCGGCATCGCCGTTCACATCGGCGCACGCGTCTCGGCGGAGGCGGGACCGGGCGAGGTGCTCGTGTCCAGCACGGTGAAGGAGCTCGTGGCCGGCTCCGGCCTGGAGTTCGCCGATCGGGGCCCGGCGGAGCTGAAGGGCGTTCCCGGCGAGTGGCGGCTCTACGCCGTCGAGCGCTGAGCCGAGGCCTGGAGCCCCGGCCGCAGGTCCGAGAGGCAGTTCAGGAACGAGTCCAGCGCGCCGGTCGCCGGGCCGGAGTCCCTGCGACGGAAGACGACGATCTCGCGCTTCAGCTGCGGCGCCTCCGCGAGCCTGACCGACTTCAAGGTCCCGGCTTCCAGCTCTCCCGCGACCGCGGTGTGGGGGAGGAGCGCGACGCCGAGCCCCTGCTCGACCATCTTCTTCGCGGCGTCGATGTTGTCGAGCTCCATCACACCGCGTGGCACGGCGCCCGCTCCGCGGAAGAACTCGTTCGTCAGCCGGTGGTAGCTCGAGGTGCGGTCGAAGAGGATCAGCTGGACGTCGGTGATCCGTTCCGTGCCGATCGCCTCCTCACCGGCGAAGGCGTGGTCCGGGTCGACGACGAGCACCAGCTCGTCCTCGTAGAGCGGAGTCGCTTCGACGTGCGGATGGCGCAGGGCGCGGCCGAGCCCGACCTGGACCTGTTCCTGGAGGACGAGGTCGAGGATCTCCTCGGAGTGTCCGGTCCTGACCGCGAGCTGGACCTTCGGGTGCGTCCTCCGGAAGCGCGTGAGGATCCTCGGCAGGACGTACGTGCTGACCGCGGGCGCCGCGCCGAGCGCGAGCTGCCCGCTCTGCCCCTTCGCGAGCTCGGTCAGGAGCCGTCGGCCCGCTGCCGCCGCGCCCAGCGAGCGCTCCGCGTAGGGGAGGAACGCGCGCCCGGAGTCCGAGAGGCGCATTCCCCGGCCGGAGCGGATGAACAGCTGGGATCCGAGCTCCTGCTCGAGCCCCTTCAGCCGCGCCGTCAGCGTCGGCTGCGTGACGAAGAGCGCCTCGGCCGCGCGGCTGACGCTGCGGCGCTGGGCCACCTCGATGAACGCCTGAAGCTGCTCCAGTCTCATAGACGCTTTCTATAGCTCGAATCGAAACAACCACTTTGAGTTTATAACGGGAGTCGCCTAGGGTAGGGCGTCTCCAACGAACCAAGGAGGCAGCGGTGACCCTTTTCAAGCGGTTCAAGCGGCAGAAGCCGGCGGAGCAGGCGCCCAAGAAGGCGCTCTTCCTGAAGTCGGAGCACGCGCCCTGCACGTGCCCGGAGCCCTGTGAGCGCGACCACGGAAACGAGTAGCCCCGCAGAGGTTCTCGGCCCGGTCGAGGGCCGCGCGGCGGAGATCCTGACGCCGGAGGCGCTCGCCTTCGTCGCCACGCTCCAGCGGCGCTTCAACCCGGAGCGCGAGCGGCTGCTCGCTGCGCGGATGGAGCGTCAGGCGCGGCTCGACGCCGGCGAGCGCCCGGACTTCCTCGAGGAGACGCGCGAGATTCGCGAGAGCGAGTGGCAGGTCGCCGCGGCGCCGGCCGACCTGCAGGACCGCCGCGTGGAGATCACCGGCCCGGTCGACCGGAAGATGGTGATCAACGCGCTGAACTCGGGTGCGCGCGTCTTCATGGCCGACTTCGAGGACGCGAACTCGCCGACCTGGGCCAACAACGTCGAGGGCCAGGTCAACCTGCGCGATGCCAACGAGGGGACGATCTCGCTCGACACCGGGGAGAAGCGCTACGAGCTCGGCGACGACCCGGCCGTGCTCGTCGTGCGGCCGCGGGGCTGGCACCTCCTCGAGCGCCACGTGCAGGTCGACGGCGCGCCGGTCGCCGCCTCGCTCTTCGACTTCGGCCTCTACGTGTTCCACAACCGGACGAAACCGTGGTTCTACATCCCAAAGCTGGAGAGCCACCTCGAGGCTCGGCTCTGGAACCACGTTTTCGACTTCGCCGAGGACGAGCTGGCTCTCCGGCGAGGCTCGATCAAGGCGACCGTCCTGATCGAGACCGTGCTCGCCGCGTTCGAGATGGACGAGATCCTCTACGAGCTGCGCGAGCACATCGTCGGGCTGAACGCGGGCCGGTGGGATTACCTCTTCAGCCTGATCAAGCGGCTGCGGTCGCTCGACGTCGTGCTCCCCGACCGGGGCCAGCTGACCATGACGACGCCGTTCATGCGCGCCTACACGGAGCTGCTCGTCAAGACCTGCCACCGTCGCGGCGCGCACGCGATGGGTGGAATGGCGGCGTTCATCCCCAGCCGTCGCGACGCCGAGGTCAACGAACGCGCCCTCGCCAAGGTGCGGGAGGACAAGGTGCGCGAGGCGGGCGACGGCTTCGACGGGACCTGGGTCGCGCACCCGGACCTCGTCCCGGTCGCGACCGAAGTCTTCGACGGGGTGCTCGGCGAGCGCGCGAACCAGGTCGAGCGGCAGCGTGACGACGTCTCGGTCTCGGCGTCGGACCTGATCGACCTCAGGATCGACGGCGGCGCAGTCACCAAGGAGGGGCTGCGCCAGAACGTCAGCGTCGGGATCCGGTACATCGAATCGTGGCTGCGCGGGGTCGGCGCCGCGGCGATCGACAACCTGATGGAAGACGCGGCGACCGCTGAGATCTCCCGGTCGCAGGTCTGGCAGTGGGTGCACGCCGGCGAGTTCACGCCGGAGCAGGTGCGGGCCGTGATCGCCGAGGAGACGCCCGAGGGCGGGCGCTTCGCCGAGGCGCGAGATATCTTCGAGCGGGTGGCGCTGAGCGACGACTTCGTCGAGTTCCTGACGCTCCCGGCCTACGAGTACATCGACTGAGGGGGCAGCAATGAGCGGCAACGGCAGGGACACGCGCTGGGACGGGATCCGGCGGGACTGGAACGCGGAGGAGGTCGAGCGGCTGCGCGGCTCCGTCCAGATCGAGCACACGCTCGCGCGGCGCGGCGCCGAGCGGCTCTGGGAGCTGCTCCACACCGAGGACTACCTGCCGACGCTCGGGGCGCTTTCCGGCGCGCAGGCCGTGCAGATGGTGAAGGCGGGCGCGAAGGGGATCTACGTCTCCGGCTGGCAGGTCGCGGGCGACGCGAACCTCGCCGGCGACACCTATCCTGACCAGTCGCTCTACCCGGCGAACTCGGTCCCCGCCCTCGTGCGGCGGCTGAATCGGGCGCTCATGCGGGCCGACCAGATCGAGACGGCCGAGGGCGAGGTCACGCGGGACTGGTTCGTCCCGATCGTGGCCGACGCCGAGGCCGGCTTCGGCGGCAACCTGAACTCGTTCGAGCTGATGAAGGGGATGATCGAGGCTGGCGCCGCGGGCGTCCACTTCGAGGATCAGCTCGCCTCGGAGAAGAAGTGCGGCCACCTCGGTGGCAAGGTGCTCGTGCCGACCTCGCAGTTCGTCGGGACGCTGAAGGCTGCGCGTCTGGCCGCAGACGTGCTGGGCGTCCCGACCGTCCTGATCTCGCGGACCGACGCCGACGCCGCGACGCTGCTCACCAGCGACGTCGACCCGGCCGACCACGAGTTCCTGACCGGCGAGCGGACCCGAGAGGGCTTCTTCAAGGTTCGGGGCGGCGTCGAGCCGTGCATCAAGCGCTCGCTCGCCTATGCGCCGTACGCGGACATCGTCTGGTTCGAGACGTCCAAGCCCGACCTGGGCGAAGCGCGCGAGTTCGCGGCGGCGATCCATGCGGAATTCCCCGGGAAGCTGCTCGCCTACAACTGCTCGCCGTCGTTCAACTGGCGCAAACATCTCGGGGACGTGGACATCGCCGGCTTCCAGTCCACGCTCGGCGAGCTCGGCTACAAGTTCCAGTTCATCACCCTCGCCGGGTTCCACGCCCTCAATGCGTCGATGTTCGAGCTGGCGCGGGGCTACGTGAACGAGGGGATGCCGGCGTACGTGCGGCTCCAGGAGCGGGAGTTCGAGCTCGAGGCCGACGGCTACACGGCCACGCGGCACCAGCGCGAGGTCGGCGCCGGGTACTTCGACGCGGTGGCACAGACGATCTCCGGCGGCGAGTCCTCGACGCTGGCCCTCAAGGGCTCGACCGAAGAGGCGCAGTTCGAAGGCGCGAAAGCTCCTGCCTGACGACCTCGAGCGCACCGGCGAGCCGTTCGCGGTTCGCCGGGTCGTTCAGCCAGCGCGAGGTGCCTGACGGGTGCGGCAGCGGGATCGCCGTCGCCTCGCCCAGCTCGTAGCGTCGCCCGATCGACTCACCGAGGCTTCCGATCCCAAGCAGGCGCTTCGCCGAGAGGCCGCCGACCACGAGCACGAGCTCCGGGCGAACGAGCCGGAGCTCCCACTCGCGCCAGAACGAGCAGAGGTCCTGCTCGCGTGGCGTCGGTGTCCGGTCGCCGCTCCCCGATGACGCACGGCCCGGGTAGCAGCGCGTGACCGAGGCGCAGTAGAAGGTCTTGTAGAAGTCGTCCTCGTCCAGCTCGAGCCAGCGCCGGAGCGTCTGGCCGGCCCGGCCGCGCCACGGCAGTCGCTGCTCGCCCTCGACGACGCCGGGCGCCTGTCCGTGGATGTACGCGCGCTGTCCGGTGAACGGCTGGACGACGGGCAGCGAGAAGAGCGGGAATCCCTCCTCCGCGCACGCGCGGCAGACCCGGTTGTCGCGCTGAAGCGAGGCGATCGACCGGTACGACGAGCGACGCCGGGTCAGGGCGCCGCGACCATGACGAAGAGCCGGCTCTGGTGGAGGGCGCGCCCGCCGAGTTCCTTCGCCAGCTCTTCGGGGACGAAGACCCGCTTGAACACCTGCCAGCGCGAGCCGTCGTTCAGGACACGGTCGGCCCAGTACGCGCGCTGGGCGCCGTCCTGGAGAACGGTGCCGACGACGACCAGTTCCGAGGCGACACGCCGCGCCTCGGCGAGGAAGCGCTGCGCGTCGGGCTCCTCGAGGTGGCAGTAGAAGTAGCTCGTGAACACGCGGTCGAAGGCACCGTCCTCGAACGGGAGATCGAGCGCGTCCCCTTGCACGTACTCGGCGTTCGGCGCCTGCTCGCGGGCGACGTCCAGCATGGAGGCGCTCTGGTCGAGGCCGACGACCTCGCCGCGGAGGTGGCGCGTCATGAAGCCGGTGCCGCAGGCGACATCGAGGGTCCTCGCAGGCGGAAGCTCAGCGATCCACCGCTCGAGCAGCGTTCGCTCCTCGTCCCAGCCCGGCGGCCGGTGCTCGGCGTAGAGGCCCCGGCCGAGCCACCACTCGTCGTATTCCCGGGCCCGCGCCTCGTAGTAGGCCCTCACGGCTCTTCGCTGACGTTCAAGGGACGCTTCGACGGGGAAGGGTTCAGGTAACCCACCCGACGAAAGGGCTCTATGTCGATCTGGCTCTGGATCCTCATCATCATCCTGGTACTGGCCCTCCTCGGCTTCTTCGGCCGCGGACGCTTCTCCAGGTAGCCGTACCGCTTTCGCTAGGGAGTTCCGCCCGCCCCTCCTAGAGTAGGCCCCGTGCTCCCGCTCGAGTCGGTGCCGAACTTCTCGGAGGGGCGCGATGCGGCCACGATCGAGGCGATCGGTGCCGCGCTGTCGCGCGGCGTGCGATTGCTGGACGTGCACTCCGACCCCGACCACCACCGCTCGGTGTTCACGGTGGTCGGGGAGGACGACGCGCTCGTGGGCGCGCTCGTCGATGCGATTGCAGTCGCACGGGATCGGATCGACCTCGTCCGACACGAGGGAGCGCACCCGAGGATCGGCGCCGCAGACGTCGTTCCCGTGGTGCCGCTGGGGCCCGCAGACATGGAGCGGGCGAAGGCGGCGGCCCTTCGATTGGCCGAGCGTGTGGGCGACCTCGGCCTGCCGGTCTTCCTCTACGCCGAGCTGGCGCCCGGCCGAGGCCCGGCGTTCTTTCGCCGCGGCGGCACCGAAGAGCTTGCGACCCGGCTCGCAGAGGGGCTCCATCCTGATTTCGGGCCGCCTGAGCTCCATCCGACCGCGGGCGGCGTGATCGTCGGCGCTCGGCGTCCGCTGATCGCCTTCAACGTCGACCTTCGCGGCGCGGCCCTCGACGATGCGCGCGCGATCGCGTCCGCGATCCGGGAGCGCGACGGCGGCTTTCCCGGGGTGCGCGCTCTCGGTCTCGAGCTTCCCGGTTCGGGCCGCGTGCAGGTGAGCATGAACGTCGAGGACTGGGAGGCCTCCGCGCTGCACGAGATCGTCGCGCGGATCGAGTCAGAGGCGGCCGCGCTGGGCGCGGAGGTCGATCGCGCCGAGCTGGTCGGCCTGATGCCTGCCGGGGCTGCGGCGGCGGCGGCCGGTGCCGCACTCCGGATCGACGGCTTCGACGGCTCGCGCCTGATCGAGACACGTCTCCTCGAGGACTAGTGCCGCTCCAGGCAATGCACGCCGGCTTCTGGCCCGCGATCACGCTGCGCCAGAGCCGACCCTCCTCCTCGCCAAGGCTGCCTAGCCTTGGCTCGTCGGAGTGCGCGCTCTGGCTTGGTGCTCGCGACCCAGAAGCGGGGCAGCATCACCCGAAGCGGCACTAGAGTCTCCGCGTGGTCGAGACCCAGGTCCTGACCGGCGACGATCTCGAGGTCGACCATGTCTGGGCCGTCGCGGTCGAAGGCGCGCCGGTCGAGCTCTCGGAGTCGGCGCGCGAACGGATGCGCGCTGCCCGCGAGGTGGTGGAGCGCGCCGCCGCCTCCCCCGAGCGCACCTACGGCGTCAACACCGGCTTCGGCCGCCTGGTCACGAAGACGATCCCGGCCGAGCTGGTCGACGAGCTCCAGATCCGGCTTCTGCGCAGCCACGCCTGCGGCGTGGGCGACCCCTATCCCGACGAGATCGTCCGGGCTGCGCTGTTGCTGCGGGCGAACGGCCTGGCGGCCGGTGTGTCGGGGACGCGCGTGGAGGTCGCGGAGCTCCTCCTCGAGTGCCTGCAGAAAGGCGTTCTCCCGAAGGTGCCGAGCCGCGGCTCGGTCGGGGCCAGCGGCGACCTGGCGCCGCTCGCTCATCTTGCCCTGCCGCTGATCGGGGAGGGGGAGGCGTGGTTCGACGGCGAGCTCCTGCCGGGGCAGGAGGCACTTGCGCGTGCCGGGGTCGAGCCGCTGCGTCTGCGCGCCAAGGAGGGGCTCTCGCTCATCAACGGGACGCAGTTCATGGCGGCGTTCGGGGCGCTTGGAGTTGTTCGCGCCCGGCGCCTTGCGGTCGCCGCCGACATCGCCTGCGCGCTCTCGGTCGAGGCACTGCAGGGATCTCGAAAGGCGTTCTCTCCCGGAGTACACGCGGTCCGGCCCCTGCGAGGTCAGGCGGCGTCTGCGGAGAACGTCCTCCAGCTCCTCGACGGCTCGGCGATCATGGAATCGCACCGATGGTGCGACCGCGTCCAGGACGCGTACTCGCTCCGCTGCGCGCCGCAGGTGCACGGCGCCAGCCGTGACCTCCTCCGCTACGTCGAGGAGACGGTCTCGGTGGAGCTCAACGCCGGCACCGACAACCCGCTCGTCCTCGTCGACGAGGGCGAGATCATCTCGGCCGGGAACTTCCACGGCCAGCCGGTCGCGTTCGCGCTCGACGCGATGGCGATTGCGGTCTCCGAGCTGGCGAGCATCTCTGAGCGAAGGACCGAGCGGCTGGTCAATCCCAGCCTCTCCGACGGGCTCCCCGCCTTTCTCGCCGCAGACGGCGGCCTCAACTCGGGGTTCATGATTCCCCAGTACGTGGCCGCATCGCTCGTGAGTGAGAACAAGTCCCTCGCGCATCCCGCGAGCGTGGACTCGATCCCGACGAGCGCCGGTCAGGAGGATCACGTCTCCATGGGGAATGCGTCGGGCCTCAAGGCGTGGCAGGTGCTCGGGAACGCCGAGCGGGCGGTGGCGATCGAGCTGCTGGCCGGCGCGCAGGCGGTCGAGTTCCTCGCGCCGTTGTCCGCGGGACGGGGGAGCGAGGCGGCACGGCGTTTCGTCCGGTCGCTATCGCAGCGTCTGGTCGAGGATCGGCCGCTGAGCGCTGACATCGAGGCCGTGGCCTCGGCGATTCGGGACGGGTCGGTGGCGGCGGCGGTCGAGGGCGAGGTCGGAGCGCTCAGATGACCGAGGGTCAGAACGGTCGGCCGGCGAAGCCGAAGGGGACCGAGCGGCCGTTTCGCGCTGCCCTGCTGTTCTACGGCGGCCTCGCCGTGGTCGGGTTCGGGTTTCTCCTGCTCACCGGGCAGGACGCGGGTCGCGCGGCGATCGGCGCCGCCGCGGCGTTCGTGCTCGCCACCGGCTGGACGTGGTGGCGGATGTACAAGGATCAGAAGCGAGAGGCGCGCCGCGAGCGCGCGAAGCAGTGACGACGGTCGATTCGGTCGAGTCGAGGGTGGAGTCGCTCGTAGGTGACCCGGGTCGGATCCGTGCACCTCGTGGCTCCAGGCTGAACGCGCGGTCCTGGTCGACCGAGGCGCCGCTCCGGATGCTGCTCAACAATCTCGATCCCGAGGTCGCTGAGCGTCCCGAGGAGCTCGTTGTCTACGGCGGCTCCGGGAAGGCGGCGCGCAACCCGGACGCGCTGCGCGCACTCGTCCGGTGCTTGCTGCGCTTGGGGGACGACGAGACGTTGCTGGTGCAGAGCGGCAAGCCCGTCGGCGTGTTCCGGACGCAGGCGGCTGCGCCTCGAGTGCTGATCGCGAACTCGCTGCTCGTGCCGCGGTGGGCGACCTGGGACGAGTTTCGCCGGCTCGAGGCGCTCGGGCTGACGATGTTCGGCCAGATGACCGCCGGGAGCTGGATCTACATCGGCACCCAGGGAATCCTCCAGGGCACCTACCAGACGTTCGCCGCGGCCGGCGAGACCCACTTCGGGTCGCCGGATCTCGCGGGGCGCACGATTCTGACGGCGGGCCTCGGAGGCATGGGCGGCGCGCAGCCGCTCGCCGGGACGATGGCGGGAGCCGCGGTCCTGTGCATCGAGGTCGACCCGGAGCGGATTCAGCGTCGCCTGGACACGCGGTATCTCGACGAGGCGGTGGAGTTGGTCGACGAGGCGCTGGCGCGGGTTCGCGCAGCAGCGAGGGAGGGGCGGGCGCTGTCCGTTGGCCTGCTCGGGAACGCCGCGGAGGTCGTCCCAGAGCTGGCTCGTCGCGGGGAGCCCTTCGACCTCGTGACCGACCAGACGGCCGCGCACGATCCGCTGACCGGCTACGTGCCGCTGGGCCTGGACGTTGCGGGCGCCGCCGAGCTTCGCGCAGCAGATCCTGAGACATATCTGAGCCGAGCCCGTGACTCGATTGCGACACATGTGCGCGGGCTCCTGGAGTACGTCCGTCTCGGCAGCTATGTTTTCGATTACGGCAACAATCTCCGAGGTGAGGCCCTTGAGGCAGGCGTAGAGGACGCGTTCACATATCCGGGCTTCGTCCCGGCGTATATCCGGCCGCTGTTTTCACGTGGCATCGGCCCGTTCCGGTGGGCGGCGCTCTCGGGCGAGCCCCGCGACATCGAGGTGATCGACGCAGCGCTGCGCGAGCTGTTTCCCGACGACGTGCTCCTGCAGCGCTGGCTGGAGCTGGCTCCCAGGCGGGTGGCGTTCCAGGGGCTGCCTGCGAGGATCTGCTGGCTCGGGCTCGGCGCCCGTGCGAAGGCGGGCCTCGCGATCAACGAGTTGATCCGGCGCGGCGACGTCTCGGCTCCCGTCGCGATCGGGCGGGACCACCTCGACTCGGGCTCGGTGGCATCGCCCTATCGCGAGACGGAGGCGATGCGGGACGGCTCCGACGCGATCGCCGATTGGCCGATCCTCAACGCCCTGCTGAACACCGCGGCAGGCGCGACGTGGGTCAGCGTGCACCATGGCGGTGGCGTCGGCATCGGCAACTCGATCCATGCCGGCATGGTGGTGGTCGCCGACGGCACCGACGACGCGGCCGAACGGCTCGAGCGGGTGCTGACGACCGATCCCGGCACCGGTGTCCTCCGGCATGCCGATGCGGGCTACCCCGAGGCGCTCGAGGCCGCGGAGTACCACGGTCTCGACCTGCCGATGCCGCCGCGCGCGGAGTGACGGACGCGGCCGCCGGTCATGGCCGGCTCCTCGTCCGTGACCTCGGCCAGCTGGCCACGCCTGCCGGCCGGGCGTCACCGCTCCGCGGAGGCGCGCTCGGTGAAGTCGAGGTGCTCGACGACGCGTACGTCCTCTGCGCCGGCGGTCGCATCGAGGAAGTCGGGCGAATGCGTGACCTCGGCCGGCTCGAGGGTGATGTCGAGGAGCTCGACGGCCGGGGCATGGCTGCGATTCCGGGTCTTGTCGACTGCCACACGCATGCCTGCTTCGCCGGCGATCGGGTCGAGGAGTTCTCGCTTCGTGCCGGCGGCGCGAGCTACGAGGAGCTGCACGCGGCCGGCGGCGGCATCCTCTCGACGGTGCTGGCGACACGGGCGGCCGGTGAGCAGGAGCTCCGGGAAGCCGTCCGTCGGCACCGAGGCTGGATGCTGCGGTGGGGGACGACGACCTTCGAGTCCAAGTCGGGCTACGGGCTCGAACGTGACACCGAGCTCGCTTCCCTGAGGGCAATCGCCGCCGAGGGCGGAATCCCGACGTTCCTGGGCCTCCACGCGGTCCCGCCCGAGTTCGACGACGCGGACGACTACGTGGACTTCGTGATCGCGCAAGTCCTCCCGGAGGCGGCGAGGGTCGCCGAGGCAGCGGACGTCTTCCTCGAGCGGGGTGCGTTCGACTCTGCCCAGTCCCGCCGGTACCTCGGAGCAGCGAGAGAGCTCGGTCTCGCGCTGCGCCTCCACGCGGACCAGTTCACCGAGGCGGGCGGCGTGGAGCTCGCAATCGAGCTCGGAGCCCGCTCGGTGGACCACCTGGAGGCCACGGGTGAGCAAGGGATCGCTGCGCTCGCACAGAGCGATGTAACCGCAGTCCTCCTGCCGGCGAGCGCGCTCTTCCTCGGCAGGCCGATGCCACCCGGCCGCGCGCTGGTCGAGGCGGGCGCCGCGGTCGCGCTCGCAACCGACTTCAACCCTGGAAGCGCGTTTTGCGAAAGCCTCCCGATCGTGTGCTCGCTCGCTTCGACGAAGCTCGGGCTGACGCCGGCGGAGGCTCTGTCGGCCGTGACCGTCAACGCTGCACATGTCATCCAACGCGCGGATCGGAAGGGTCGCCTGGCGCCGGGATACGACGCGGATCTCGTCCTGCTCGACGCGCCCGACTGGCGCTACCTCGGCTACCACCTCGGCGGCGACCTGATTGTGGCCGTGATCGAAGGCGGCCGCGTGGCGTGGCGGCGCTACGCTAGTTCCGATGCCCAGTAGGAAGCAGAGAAAGCGGCGCGCGAAAGACCGTCGACACGAGTGGGAGTACGTCTACGTCGACGACACCGGCGAGGAGGTCGAGGCTCCCGAGGACGAGCCGATCTCACGCAACGGGAAGCGCGCGCCGCAACGTGCGAAGGCCCAAACGTCCGGAGGGCGCGAACCGCAGCCGCCGTCGTGGCGCCGGGTCGGAAAGCGGGGGCTGCTCTTCGCGCCGCTGATGTTCCTGACGGTGACCTTCCTCAGCGGCGATCTCACCATGACGCAGCGGCTCGTCAACACGGCCTTCCTCCTCGCGTTCTTCCTGCCGTTCAGCTACGCGATGGACGCGCTGATGTACCGGCTGCACAAGAAGCGCGCCGGCTAGACGCTCGCGCTGCCGCGATAGTGGCCGACACCCGGCCACGGCGCGAGCAGCAGCATGATCCTGGCGCCTTCGGGGCTCTTCACGCGGTGCCGTTCGTGCGCCTCGAAGCGGAAAAGCGTCCCGGCGCCGGCCTCGACCGTCTCCTCACCGGAGCCGATCTCGACGCGGCCGTCGAGCACGACGAGCCACGCGTTCTCGTGCACCTGGTGGTCCCCGAGCGCCTGGCCGGGCTTGAGCCCGATCAGCACCGCTCTCGCGTCGTCGTCCGAGTGCAGGACGATCGGGCTCCGACTGCCTTCGGGCGTGTCGAGCTCCATCAGGTTCCAGCTCTGCACCGACGGCGATCCTACCCGGCTCCGAGCCGTGAAAGACCCGTCGTTACACTCGCCCGATGCCTCCTTCGGTCGACACGTACGCGCTCGGACCCACGCAGACGAACTGCTACGTCGTTCGCGCCGACCCCGATGCCGCGGAGGCCGTCGTGATCGATCCCGGGTACGAGATCGCCGGGCCCGATTTCCGGATCGCGGCCATCCTCGTCACGCATTGCCACTGGGATCACCTGGGCGGGATCGCACCGCTTGCCCAGGCGACGGGGGCCCCGGTGTACATGGCCGAGCGGGAGGCGCCCGTCCTCGAGGATCCGTCGGCGTTCTATCCCGACCAGCAGATCGAGCCGTATCGCGCAGACGTCCGGCTAGAAGGCGGCGATTCGATCGACGTCGCCGGGCTGACGTTCGACGTCGTCGAAGTGCCGGGCCACTCGCCCGGGCACTCGCCTTCGCCACTGACGGGATGCTCTTCTCCGGCGACGTCCTGTTCGCAGGCAGCGTCGGCCGCACCGACCTCCCGTTCGCCGACTGGGACACGCTCGTCGACTCGATCCGGACGCTCTTCGACCGCTTCCCGCCCGAGACGATCGTCTACCCGGGCCACGGCCCGCCGACGACGCTGGGCACCGAGCGCACTCGCAATCCGTTCCTCGCCGAGCTGCGAGCGTCGTGAAGTTCGAAGCGCCGCGAGGGACTCACGACATCCTCCCGTCCGACCAGCCGCTGTGGCAGCTGGCGGTCGGAGAGGCGGAGCGCCTCTGCGCGCTCTACGGCTACCGAAAGATCGTGACGCCCGCGTTCGAGGACACCGAGCTCTTCGTCCGTACGTCGGGCCAGGGCTCGGACGTCGTGCAGAAGGAGATGTACACGTTCCAGGATCGCGGTGAGCGCTCGCTCACCCTTCGCCCTGAGGCCACGGCGCCGATCTGCCGCGCCTACCTCGAGCACGGCCTGCACCGCGAGGCGCAGCCGGTCAAGGCCTACACGGTCGGCCCGATGTGGCGCTACGACCGGCCGCAGAAGGGGCGGTACCGCGAGCACTGGCAGCTCTCCGTCGAGGCGATCGGCTCGGACGACCCCGCCGTGGACGCCGAGATCCTCCAGCTCTACGACGAGCTCCTCCGGCGACTCGGCGTCACCAACTACGTGCTCTACCTGAACTCGATCGGCGATACGAACTGCCGGCCCGCGTACCTCGAGAAGCTCGAGGCCTGGCTGGACGAGCACGACGCCGAGCTCGACGACGACGCGAGGGCCAAGCGCCGCACCTCGCCGCTGCGCGTGTTCGACGTCAAGAGCGAGCGGGTTCAGGCGCTCCTCGGCGACGCGCCGAAAATCGGCGAGAACCTCTGCGACGAATGCCGCGCCCACTTCGAGCAGGTGTGCGGCTTCCTCGATGCCGTCGGCGTCCGCTACGAGCTCGCACCGACGCTCGTGCGAGGCCTCGACTACTACACCAGGACGACCTTCGAGTTCAAGGACGAGGCGATCGGCGCCCAGGACTCGATCTGCGGAGGCGGCCGCTACGACGGCCTGATCGAGGCGATCGGCGGGCCGCCGACGCCCGGAATCGGCTTCGGCGCCGGGATCGAGCGGCTTCTGCTCTCGCTGGGGGAGCCCGAGCTGGACCCCGAAGCCGTCGATGTGTTCTTCGTGGCCGATGAGGGCGCTGATCGCACCGCGATCGCGAAGGCCCTCGCCGAGCTGCGCCGCCGAGGCGTCGCAGCCGACATGGACTACGCCGGCCGCTCAGTTAAAGGCCAGCGCACCCAGGCGAGCCGCCTCAACGCGCGCAAGGTGATCATCGTCGAGCCGGGCCAGACTCCGGACGCCGACGCGATCATCGAAGAGCTCCGCCGATGAGTTGGCGTGACCGGTACGCCGGGGAGCTCCGCAAGGAGGACGTCGGTCAGCGGCTGACGCTCGCAGGGTGGGTCGCCCGGCGCCGTGACCACGGCGGCCTGATCTTCGTCGACCTGCGGGATCACACCGGCCTCACGCAGCTCGTCATCAACCCGGAGCGGAGCCCCGATGCGGCCCGCACAGCACACGAGATCCGCAACGAGTTCGTCCTCAAGGCGACCGGCGAGATCGTCGCGCGTGCACCCGAGGCCGTGAATCCCAACCTGCCCACCGGGGAGGTCGAGCTGCAGGTCGACGAGCTGGAGATCATCTCTCGCTCCACACCGCTCCCGTTCCAGCTCGACGAGGAGAACGTCGACGAGACGCTCCGCCTGCGCTACCGCTGGCTCGACATGCGGCGGGAGGAGATGCAGCGGAACCTTCGGCTCTCGCACACCGTTGTCGGCTCGATTCGGCGGACGATGGACACGCTCGGCTTCGTCGATGTCTGGACGCCGAGCATGACGAAAGGCACGCCCGAGGGAGCGCGCGACTTCCTCGTGCCCGTTCGCCTCCAGCCCGGACGGTTCTTCGCACTTGCCCAGTCGCCGCAGATCTTCAAGCAGCTCTGCGTGATCGGCGGGATCGACCGCTACTACCAGATCGCCACCTGCTGGCGGGACGAGGATCTCCGCGCGGACCGGCAGTTCGAGTTCCGGCAGCTCGACCTCGAGATGGCGTTCGTCGAGCGAGAGGAGGTGCTCGACGTCCTCGAGCAGTCGGTCGTCGGCGCCTTCGAGGCAGTGGGGCGGGAGCCACCGACGCGCCCGTTCCCGCGCATGACTTTCGCCGACGCGATGGCGCGCTACGGCACCGACAAGCCCGACCTCCGTTTCGGCCTCGAGATCCAGGACGGGACCGAGGTCACCCGCGGCTCGGAATTCGGCGTCTTCGCGAACGCCCCGGTCGTGCGGTTCCTGGTCGCGCCGCGGGCGTTCTCCCGCGCCGAGCTCGCTCGCTTGGAGGAGGTCGCCAAGGAGTGGGGCGCGAAGGGCCTCGCGTACCTCGTCAACGAGGACGGCGAGGCGCGGTCGCCGATCGCGAAGTTCCTCTCCGAGCAAGAGCTCGAGGCCTTTCGGTCGGAGCCCGGTACGACGGTCCTCTTTGCCGCCGGCGACCAGGCGCTCGTCGAGCGGGTGCTCGGCGGCCTCCGGATCCACCTCGGCCGCGAGCTGCAGCTCGCGACACCGGCAGAGGAGCACTTCAGCTGGGTGATCGATTTCCCGCTCTTTCAGCGCGACGAGGACACCGGTCGCTGGACGTTCATGCACCACCCGTTCACGGCGCCGATCGCCGGCCACGAGCAGCTCGTCGAGGGCGACCCGGGCGCTGCGCTCAGCCAGCACTACGATCTGATCTGGAACGGCTGGGAGCTCGGTTCGGGCTCGATCCGGATCCACGATCCGAACGTTCAGCGCGGCGTTTTCAGCACCATGGGCCTGAGCCAGGACGAGGTGCGCGACAAATTCGGCTTCCTGCTCGACGCACTCGCGATGGGCGCGCCACCGCACGGCGGGTTCGCGATGGGGATCGACCGCTTCGCCGCACTGATGGCGGGCGAGCCGAACATCCGCGAGATCACGGCCTTTCCCAAGGTCGCGAGCGGCGCCGATCCGCTCACCGGGGCACCGACCCCGATGCCGGACGGCGTCCTTCGCGAGCTCGGCCTGCGAACCGTCGAGGAACCGGGGCGCTAAGGGCGAAGTCGAAATCCGCCGATTCTGTCGGCATACTTTCGGTAACCCGCCGGAGCCCACGAAAGGACCTGATGGCCGAAGAAGAGCGCGCCCAGCCCGCGATCGCCGCGCTTCCGCGCGTCGAAGACCTGCCGGTCGCCGAGCAGGGGTACGACGCCGACCGCGTCCGCGACGCGTTCGACGCCTTCCGGCGCCACGTCGTCCAGCTCCAGTCGCAGCTGCGCGTGCTTCAAGCAGCCGGCCAGACGGCCAACGTCGAGCCGACCGGGCACGCCGTCCGGATGGACGCGCTGCACCTCATCCGCGAAGCGGCTGCGTTCGCCGACGTCCTCGAGAACGATGCCCAGCGCGCATCCGCCGCGCAGTTCGGCAAGACCGAGCAGGAGGTTCGGCGTCGCCAGTCCGAGCTCGGCAGGCGCGAGACGGAGATCGAGCGCTACCGGCAGGAGAGTGAGCGCCAGCGGGGAGAGATCGTCAACGCAGCCCGGAACGAGGCCCGGCAACTGCTCTCCGATGCAAACAGACAGGCAACGCAGGAGCTCCGCGAGGCGGAGGCGCGCGGCGCCAAGCTGCTCGAGCAGTCACGCCACCAGGCGACCGAGCTCACGAACTCGGCTCGCGCCGAGGTCGAGCAGACGCTCGAGTGGGCACGCGCACAGGCGAACGCGATCATGGTCCGCGCCCAGCAGGGCGCCGAGCAGCTGCTCGGCGCGGCGGGGCTCGGCGACGAGGCGGTCTCAGGCGTTTCCGAGGCGATCGTCCGGGCGGCGCAGGTCGAGACGGAGAC
Source organism: uncultured Actinomycetes bacterium (assembly GCA_963782765.1). Classification (GTDB taxonomy): domain Bacteria; phylum Actinomycetota; class Thermoleophilia; order Gaiellales; family Gaiellaceae; genus JACDAN01. The sequence goes on along the minus strand of CAWALC010000002.1, from coordinate 259,160 downwards.
GGCGGCTCCTGCCCAACTGCCCGAGCGCTCCGCCCCTGTCGCTGCAGCACCGGAACCGGTGCGCTCGCCCGACCCGGAGCCGGCGCACGAGCCTGCCGAGCAGGACGAGAACGAAGATCGCCCCACGCCCCAGTAGCCTTTCCGAACAGTGCAAGGAGGATTTGGGCCGCGGTTCGCGCTCGAAGCCGGCTTCCTGATTGCGGTTGCGATCGGGGCCGGATTCGCCGAGCTCAGCGCCACCGCGATCGTCGTCGTGATGGCGGTCGCGTGGCTGCTCGTTTGCCTGTTCGAATTGGCTGTCTGGGCCGAGGGGCCCCGCTTTCCCGGATTCGTCCGAGCGGAGACGGTTGTCGAGGAGCCGGTCGCGGAGCCCGAGCCCGACGAGCGGGCCGACTCCGAGCCGGTCGCGGCCGCCGTCGAGCGGGGCCGCGAAGCCGAGGGAGGCTAGCTGCACGGCATGTCTTCGTTCGCAGTCCGCTTCCCGATCGAAGCGGCGCTCCTCGCGCTCGTGGCCGCCGGCGCGGTCCTCGCCCAGCTCGAGCCGATCGTGATCGTGGCGCTGATCGCAAGTGCCTGCGTGCTCGTCGTGCTCGTCGAGCGTGCGTACCGGCGCGAAGCCGCTCGCGTTCGGGATGATTCGGCGGCGGCCGACGAAGTGCCGTCCGAGGAGCCCGCCGCGCCGACGAACGTCGAGGTGGTGGACGCCGAGCCCGCCGCCGAGCCGGAGCCGGAACCGGCCGAGGAGCCCGAGCTGGCTGTGAGCGAGCGCAGCGCGCGGGCGATCCTCGCGAGCGGGCCGCCGCCCGTCCCGGAACCGCCGCCGCCCGAGCCAGAGCCAGAGCCGGAGCCGGAGCCGGAACCGGAGCCGGAACCAGAGCCCGAGCCGGAACCAGAGCCCGAGCCCGAACCCGAGCCGGAACCCGTCCTCCACAGCGGCCCGCCGCGCGAGTGGAACGTCTGGGACCTTCAGCGCCTGGTCCGCGAGCAGCCCGACGACGACCGGAGAGAAGAGTGGACGGCCATGATCCTCTCGCTGCGCGACTTCGCGCGGGCCGACGGGACACTCCCGCTCGAGTTCGACGAGCTCGTGCGCGATTCGTTCGGCGCACTGCTCACTGCGGACGGTGCCCGCACGGAGGCTGTGACCGCACCTTGAGCCCCGCGCTTGCCCAGCGGGCCGTGCTCCTGGCGGCGGTGACGCTGCTCGGCGGCGTGATCGCGCTCAGCCTGGCCGACCGCCTCGGCGACTCGGGCCGAGCCGAGGATCTCCCGGAGGCCGTGGCACCGCCGGGCGGCGGCTGGTACGAGGCGGTCGCGGGACGGGAGCGCGCGCGCTTCTATGGTCGGCCGACGTCGTGCGGGCACATCGTCGAGCGCTCGACCGTGGGCTTCGCGCACCCGGTGCTGCCGTGCGGCACCAAGATCTACCTCGGGCACGGCGGCAAGGAGGTCCTCACCCAGGTCGTGGCGCGGGGCGCGACGCCGGGTGGAGTCCAGTTCGGGCTGACGGACGCACTGGCGGAGGAACTCGGGGTCGGCGTACGGGACACGATCCGCTGGCGGTTCGCAGCACGCACCTGACCACGACGGCGTGCTCTACAGTGAGACCTGCTCGACCCTGTACGTGGCCTCGCGTACAAACGTGAACCAACGACACGTGAAAGGGAGCTCGGGTCCGCACCGGCCCTCAGAAGCCGGTTCGGCTCGGCACCCACCTGGCTAGTCCAGGTTCGCATTGCGTGAGGCATCACCGGCAGGGTGGGGCACTTTTCTCGGATGGGCCTGCGGAAGCTGGCCCATCTCCTTTCTCGGCTACGGTGGCCCGGTGATCGAGGTTGTCGGAGATTCGTCGAGGGACGGCGAGTGGCGGCTCGTCCGGCTGACTTTCGACCGCGACCGCATCGTCTCGGCCGACGCTGAGGGACTCGACCGGCCCCTCGAGGGTCTGACGTTGCTCGAGGCGGCTGCCGTCGGCGGCGACGAGCTCACGGTCGACGCGCTTGCCTCCGCGATCGGGCCGATCTTCCGGGCCCGCCGCGACCCGGACCGGGTCGCGGTTGCGATGAGCGGCGGCGTCGACAGCGCTGTGGCGCTCCTGCGCGCCGGCCGCAACGCAGTCGGGGTGACGCTGCGCCTCTGGATCGACCCGGAGGGGAGCGACGTCGAGCGTGCCTGCTGCTCGCCCGAGGCCGTGATCGCCGCGCGTTCGGCCTGCCACCGGCTCGGGATCCCGCACGTCACGATCGACGCGCGAGAGGAGTTCCTGCGCGCCATCGTCGAGCCGTTCGTGCGCGGCTACCGGCGAGGCGAGACCCCGAATCCGTGCATCCGCTGCAACGGCTTCTTCCGGTTCGGACGGCTCCTGCAGTTTGCGCGCAGCGCCGGAGCCGCGCGCCTCGCAACCGGCCACTACGCGCGCATCGTCGAGCATGGGGGCCGGCTGCTCCTCGCCCGCGGAGCGGACGCGGACAAGGATCAGTCGTACATGCTCGCGAGGCTCGACCCCCGCGTCCTCGACCGCATCTCGTTCCCGCTCGGGGAGCAGTCCAAGGAGGAGACGAGGGCGGAGGCCGAGCGGGCAGGCCTGGCGGCCGCCCGCCGGCCGGAGAGCCAGGAGGCGTGCTTCCTCGGCGGCGACGACTATCGCTCGTTTCTCGCACGCCACGGCTTCCAGGCGGAGGACGGCGTCGTGGAGGACGAGGGCGGGCAGATCGTCGGCAGCCACGCCGGGTTCTGGCGTTTCACGCCGGGCCAGCGGAAGGGCCTCGGCGTCGCGGCCGGATCGCCGGTCTACGCCCTCCGCACCGTTCCCGGCCGGAACGCCGTCGTCGTCGGACCGCGCGAGTCGCTGGGCCGGACGAAGGTTCGGGCGGACGGCCGCCTCTTCGTCGACGCGGACCGTGTCGGCGTCAAGCTCCGCCACCGCTCGCCCGCGGTCTCGGGCCGCGTCCGGGCACGGGCACGCGGCTTCGACGCAGTGCTCGACGAGCCCGCCTACGGCGTCGCAGCCGGCCAGGCGGCCGTGCTCTACGACGGAGATGTCGTCGTCGGCGCCGGCCGGGTCGTGTCGTCTGGCACATGACTGGCGTGACGGCTAACGTCCCGCGTGCGTTCGTCAGAGGAGGGGTTCCGCACAACCCATGAGTACCGACGAGATCAGGCTCACGATGCCGCGAAAGCGGCCCTACTACGGCGTGGCCCACCTGGTGCTGGGCGGCGTCGCAGCGCGGCTCGACCTGACCGTCGAGCATCTCGAGGAGCTGGAGCTCGCGCTCGACGGCCTACTCGAGCGGCGCGACGGGGCCGAGGAGGTCACGCTCACGCTTCGCGTGCTGGACGGAAGCCTCGCCGCCGAGCTCGGACCGTTCGGCGAGCAGCTCCGCGCAGACTTCGACACCGAGCCCGGCGACAGCCTCTCCATCCGCCGGCTGCTGGATGCAGTCGTGGACGGCTGGACGCTCGAGGAGCGCGAAGGCGGCACCTGGATCGAGCTCCAGAAGCAGACCGGGACCAACGGGGCGGGCTAGGCGTGGCCGCCGACGACAAGGTCCTGCTGCGGCGGTACCACGAGGACGGCGACCTCGCCGCGCGCGAGGAGCTGATCGAGCGCTACCTGTCGCTCGTCCGCTCGCTGGCTCGGCGCTACGCGTACCGCGGCGAGCAGCTCGACGACCTCGTCCAGATCGGCGCGATCGGCCTCATCAAGGCGATCGACCGGTTCGACCTCGAGCGCGGCGTGGAGCTGACGACGTACGCGACGCCGAACATCATCGGGGAGATCAAGCGCCACTTCCGTGACAAGGGCTGGTCCGTGCGGGTGCCGCGTGGCCTTCAGGAGCTGAACGTCAAGGTCTCGAAGCTGATCGAGCAGCTGACCGTCCAGCTCGGGCGCTCGCCCACGATCCCGGAGCTCGCCAAGGCGGCCGGGGTCGAGGAGGAGCAGGTGCTCGAGGCGCTCGAAAGCGGCCGCGCCTACAGCTCGGTGTCCCTTTCGACCGGCGGCGGCTCCGACGAGGACGGCGAGCTCGACCCGCTCGAGTCGCTCGGGACGATCGAGCACGAGTACGAGGTCGCCGAGGATCGCGCCGTGCTCGCACCGGGGTTCCAGGTGCTGGACGAGCGCGAGCGGAAGATCCTCCACTTGCGGTTCTTCAGCGGCCTCACGCAGTCGCAGATCGCGGCCGAGATCGGCATCTCGCAGATGCACGTCTCGCGGCTGATCAGGCGATCACTCGAAAAGATCCGCGACGAGATCGCCGAACAGCCCGAAGTCGCGTAACCGCGCTCCTCGCTGATCCGCCCTGGGGGCCTCCTACCTCCTCCCCGATTTGATCGTATCCGGCGCAGACGCGCGTGTCTGTGCCGGAAGTGCGCCGAGAGCGTGGAGGGCCGAGGCGACTTCGGCACCTAGAATCGAGGCCGTGCGGACCACTGCCGAGATCCGCGAAGGCTTCCTGCGCTTCTTCGAGGAGAAGGGCCATGCCCGGCTGCCGTCGGCGCCGGTGATCCCGCCTCCAGAGGACACGTCGACGCTGCTCATCAGCGCCGGGATGCAGCCGCTGAAGCCGTACTTCCTCGGCCAGAGAGAAGCGCCCGCGACCCTGATGACGACCTACCAGAAGGTCTTCCGCACGACCGACATCGACGAGGTCGGCCTCGACGGCTACCACCTGTCCTTCTTCGAGATGATGGGCAACTTCTCCGTCGGCGAGTACTTCAAGGAAGGCGCCGTCGAGCACGCGTGGGAGTTCATGCGCGACCACCTCGAGCTCGACTTCGAGAAGCTCTGGGTGAGCGTCTTCGCCGGCGATCCGGGGCTAGGGCTCGGCGAGGACGAGGTCGCGATCGACGCGTGGGTGGCGGTCGGGCAGCCGCGCGAGCGGATCGTCGGCCTGCCGCGCAACGAGAACTTCTGGCAGGCGGGCGAGACTGGACCGTGCGGCCCGTGCTCGGAGATGTACTACGACCGCGGAGCCGAGCTTTCGTGCGGGCGCCCCGACTGCGGGCCAGGCTGCCCCTGCGAGCGCTACCTCGAGTTCTGGAACCTGGTCTTCATGGAGTTCGACCTCGGCGCCGACGGCACGCTGACTCCGCTTCCGAAGCCAGTCATCGACACGGGACTGGGCCTCGAGCGAACCGCCGCGATCCAGCAGGACGTGATCTCGGTCTACGAGACGGACGGCTTCCAGGCGCTGATGGACTGGATCGAGGCGGAGAGCGGCGTCGCGTGGCGGAGCTCCGACAAGGCGACGAAGGCGCACCGGATCATGGCCGACCATGGCCGCGGGATGACCTTCCTGGTCGCCGACGGCGTGCTCCCCTCGAACGAGGGCCGGGGCTATGTTCTACGGCGCGTGATCCGGCGGGCCGTGCAGCAGGCACGCGGGATCGGCCTGACCGACTTCTGGCGGATCTCGGGCCTGGTCACCGACCAGATGTCGTACTGGTACCCCGAGCTGGAGGAGAGCCGCGAGCGCATCGCCGAGACGATCCGCGCGGAGGAGGAGCGGTTCTCGCAGACGCTCGAGCGCGGGATGGGCCTCTTCGAGGAGGTCGCCGCCGCCGGCGCGATCTCCGGCGAGGATGCGTTCCGGCTCCACGACACGTACGGCTTCCCGCTCGAGCTGACGCGGGAGCTGGCGCTGGAGCGCGGGCTGGCCGTGGACGAGGAGGAGTTCACGCGCCTCATGGCCGAGCAGCGCGAGCGGTCGCGCTCGGCGGCCGCGTTCGAGGGCGAGATCCGCGTCAGCGGGCCGCCGACCGAGTTCGTCGGCTTCGAGACCACGGAGGTCCTGACCGCGGTCCTGGCCCACGAGGACCTCGGCGACGGCACCTTCCAGGCGAAGCTCGAGCGCTCGCCGTTCTACGCCGAGGGCGGTGGCCAGGTCTCCGACGGCGGCTGGATCGAGAACGAGGAGACCGGCGACCGGGCCGAGCTCGTCCGTGCGACGCGGGTCGGCGACGACCAGGTTCTCACCTTCCGCGGTGAGAACTTCGCAGTCGGCGACCGGGTCAAGGCTTCGGTCCCGTGGAACGTCCGCTTCCCGACGATGGCGAACCACACCGCGACGCATCTGCTCCACAAGGCGCTCCGCGACACGCTCGGGGACCACGTCGTCCAGGCCGGGTCTGCGGTCCGGCCGGACAAGCTCCGCTTCGACTTCAAGCACGACAAGGCGCTCACACCGGAGGAGCGCGAGGAGATCGAGCGCGCCGTCAACGAGAAGGTCTTCCAGAACCTCCCGGTCCGCACGTTCGTGACGCCGATCGAGGAGGCCCGGACTCTCGGCGCGATGATGCTCTTCGGCGAGAAGTACGGCGACGAGGTGCGCGTCGTGGAGGTCGACGGCTACTCGCGCGAGCTCTGCGGCGGGACGCACGTTCGCTCGACGGCCGAGATCGGCCCGTTCGTGATCCTCTCGGAGGGGTCGGTCGGCTCCGGCGTCCGGAGAATCGAGGCGATCACGGCCGGCGAGGCCTGGGCGGCGCTCCGGGCCAGGTCGGAGGAGCTGGACGAGACTCGCGCCGAGCTCGAGCGCACGAAGAAGGAGCTCGCGAAGGGCCCGAAGGGCAAGGCGGACTCGGAGGTCGTCATCAAGGACGAGTCCAACGGGATCGTGGTCGCCGAGGTCGAGTCCGTGAAGGGCTCGGCGCTCAAGGACCTGTCCGACCAGCTGCGCCAGTCGAAGAAGGCCGACGCCGTCCTGCTCGGATCGGTCGACGACGGCCGCGCGTACCTCGTCGTCAACCTCGACCCGTCGCTCGTCGAGAAGGGCCTCGACGCGGTGCAGGTGGCGCGCAAGGCGGCGGAGAAGATCGGCGGCGGAGGCGGCGGCCGTCCGACCCTCGCCGAGGCCGGCGGCAAGGACCCTGAAGGGCTCGCCGAGGCTTACGAGGTCGCGAAGAACGAGATCGCGGCCACTTCGTGAAGGTGCTTGCGCTCGACTACGGGTCCGCCCGCACCGGCGTCGCCGTCTCCGACCCGACCGGAACCCTTGCACGACCGCTCGGGACCGTGGAGCAGGCGTCCACCGAGGACGGGATGAAGCGACTCGTCGACCTCGTCCGTACGGAAGAGCCCGAGCGCGTCGTCGTCGGGCTGCCGCTCACGCTGCGCGGAGAGCATGGAGCGCAGGCGGAGGAGACCGAGCGTTTCGTCGAATCCCTCATGCGGGAACTGGACATACCGGTCGAGACCTTCGACGAGCGGTTCACGACGGCGCTGGCCGGGCCGGGAGGCGACGATGACGCCCGGGCGGCCGCACACCTGCTCACGAGCTATCTGGAATGGTGGAAGAACCGACAACCGTGATCCCGCCGCCGCGCCCGCCGCGGCGCCACCGGGCGAAGGCCTCGCACGGCCGGATCTTCCTGCGCCGTGTGCTGGCGCTCGCCTTCGTCGTCGGCGTGCTGGCGATCCTCGTCGGCTCCGCCTGGGCGATCCTCGGAGGCGGCGGCGAGGAGGCCGCTCCGCCGCCGCAGCCCGTCGCGCCGGCACCGAAGACGCTGCGCATCATCTTCCCGGAGGGGTTCACGCGCGAACAGATGGCGACGCGGATCGGCGAGGTCAACAAGATCGCGCAGGCGAAGAGGGACGTCAGCCCGCGCCTCGAGCCAGACCGGTATCGGGCGCTCACGGCGGGGGCATCCAGGGTGCCGCGGCAGTTCCTCACGGAAGGGCGGCCGCCGCACCTCGAGGGCTTCCTCTTCCCGGCGACGTACGAGTTCACGGCGAAGACGACGACGAGGCAGCTTGTCAACAAGCAGCTGACCACCTTCCGGCGCAACTGGGCCCGGCTCAACCTCCGCGCAGCGCGCACGAGAAACCTGACGCCGTACGACGTCCTGATCATCGCCTCGATGATCGAGAAGGAGGTGATCGCGCCCGAGGAGCGCGCGCTCGTCGCGGCGGTGATCTACAACCGCCTGAAGGCCGGGATGACGCTCGGGATCGACGCGACGATCCGCTACGGGCTCAACGTGCCCGGCACGGAGTCGCTTCGCGAGTCGCACCTCGCCGACCCGACGCCGTACAACACCCGGATCCACACCGGCCTGCCGCCGACACCGATCGCGAACCCCGGGCTCGCCTCGATGCAGGCGGCCGCGCACCCCGCTCGGGTCGACTACCTGTTCTTCGTCCGCAAGCCGGACAAGGTGCACCACTTCTTCACGGCGAGCGAGCGCGAGTTCATCAACTACCTGAACGCCAACGGCTACTAACGTCGCGCTGATCGGGAAGCCCGTGGCGCACTCGTTGTCGCCCCGGATGCACAACGCCGCCTTCGCCGCGCTCGGGCTCGACTGGGTGTACGAGGCACGGGAGGTCGAACACGAAGGGCTCGGGGCTGAGATCCGTGATCTCGAGGCGCGTCGGATTCGCCGGCGCGAACGTCACGGCGCCGTACAAGCCGGACGTGGCCCGGCTGGTCGGTGCGCGCGAGGAGTCCGTCAACACGCTGCTCTTCGACCCGCTTCGCGCGACCAGCACGGACGCGGCGATCCTCGAGGGCCTCGAGTACGAGCGCGCCGTGATCGTCGGTGACGGTGGAGCCGCCGCTGCATTTCGCGCCGCGTTGCCCGAGGCTCGGGTCTTCTCCCGGCGTGGCGACTGGCCTCCGCAGACGGAAGACGCCGACCTCGTCGTCAACGCGACCTCGGCGCGGGACGAGATCGTGGTGCGCGTCGCTCGGGGTCAGACCCTGGTCGATCTTCCGTATCCGGAGTCGGCGACGGCCGACGCCGCCAGGGCGGCCGGTACCCGCGTGCTCGACGGGCTCGAGGTGCTGGTCGCGCAGGGCGCGGCGTCGTTCGAGCTGTGGACGGGTGAGACCGCGCCGGTCGAGGTCATGCGGCGCGCCGTAGGCTTGACGGGTGCTTCGCCTCGCGACAGCGGGTGAGTCCCACGGGCCGGCGCTCGTCGGGATCCTGACGGGCCTTCCTGCCGGTCTCGCGCTCGACCGCGAGGCGATCGACGCCGACCTCGGACGACGCCAACAGGGCTACGGCCGCAGTCCCGCGCCAGCAGATCGAGCAGGACCGGGTCGAGGTGCTCGCGGGGCTGCGCCACGGCCGGACACTCGGGACACCGCTCGCCCTGGTCGTCGCGAACCGGGACCACGACAACTGGCGCTGGGGGATGAGCCCGTGGCCGCCGGAAGGCGAGCCGGAGGGCAAGGGCACGAAGCCGGTGACATTGCCGCGGCCGGGCCACGCCGACCTGGCCGGGACGCTGAAGTTCGGCCACGACGACGTCCGCAACACGCTGGAGCGCGCGAGCGCCCGCCAGACCGCGATGACGGTCGCCGCCGGCGCCGTCTGCAACGCGCTTCTCCGCGAGCTCGACGTCGAGGTCGCCGGCTCGGTGCTGGAGATAGGAGACGTCGATGCGGCCCGCGCCGACCGGGACACCGTCGGCGGCGTCGTCGAGGTGCGGGCGAACGGGGTTCCACCGGGGCTCGGCTCGTATGCGACGAAGGAGGAACGGCTCGACGGTCGTCTTGCGGCGGCGCTGATGGGGATCCAGGCGGTGAAAGGGGTCGAGATCGGCGACGGCTTCCTCCTGGCCGGCCTCCGCGGCTCCGAGGCCCACGACGAAATCCTTCCCGGCCTCCGCCGGGAGACGAACCGCGCCGGTGGCATCGAGGGCGGGGTCTCGAACGGCGAGCAGATCGTGGTCCGCGCGGCGATGAAGCCGCTGCCGACGCTGATGCGGCCGCTGCGCTCGGTGGATCTCGTTACAGCCGAAGCGGGCGAAGCACTCGTCGAGCGGAGCGACGTCGCGGCCGTCGAGTCACTCGCGGTCGTCGCCGAGGCGTCGGTCGCCTTCGAGCTCGCTCGCGCGGCGCGCGAGAAGTTCGGCGGCGACTCGCTCGATGACGTTCTCGCGGCGCACCGGGCGTACCTCGACCGCATCCCATGGCGCACGCCCTAGACCGCCACATCGCCCTCATCGGCTTCATGGGCGCCGGCAAGACGACGCTCGGCGCCCGGGTCGCGGACCTGATCGGTCGCCAGTTCTTCGACCTCGACCAGGAGATCGAGAAGTCTGTGCGCCGCTCGATCCCCGATCTCTTCCGCCGCGAGGGAGAGGCGGGCTTTCGGGTGCTCGAGGCCGAGGAGGCCCTGAGGACGCTCAAGCGCGAGCGGCCCGCCGTCGTGGCGCTCGGCGGAGGCGCGATTGAAACGCCGGCGATCCGAGACGCCCTCCGCGAGCACGCCCTCACCTTGCTGGTGGAAGTCGAGGTGGACGCGGCGTGGGATCGCGTCGCCGAGTCGGCGAGGCCGCTCGCCAGGGATCCCGAAGAGTTCAGGCAGCTCTACGAGCGCCGCATCGGGCTGTACGAGGAGGCTGCCGACGCACGCGTGCGCGACCTCGACGACGTCGTGCTCGCCGCTCTCGGGGTCCGGATCGAGGCGGGAGTCCGGCCCGAGGGCGACGTGCTGATCGCCGACCCGCAGGCCCTCGGGCTCCACCCGCTCGAGCTGCCAGAGGTGCACACCGTGGGCGAGAAGTCGCTCGAGGAAGCGCAGCGCCTCTGGACCGAGCTGGGCATCTCCCGCGACGGGACGATCGTCGGCTACGGCGGCGGCACGACCACGGATCTCGCCGGGTTCGTCGCGGCCACGTACATGCGTGGCGTGCCGTGGATCGCTGCGCCGACGACGCTCGTCGGGCAAGTGGACGCCGGAATCGGCGGCAAGACCGCGGTCGACCTCCGCGAGGGAAAGAACCTCGCCGGGGCGTTCCACTACCCGCAGGAGGTGGTGATCGATCCGGGTCTGATCTCAACGCTTCCCGAGGAGGAGCGCCGGGCCGGGATGGCCGAGGTGGTCAAGACCGGGCTGCTCGCCGGCGTCGACGTCTGGGACCTCCCAGAGGAGGAGATGATCCGCGCCTGCGCCGCCTACAAGTCGGGCGTCTGCCTCGCCGATCCGTACGAGAGCGACCGGCGCGCGATCCTCAACCTCGGCCATACCTTTGCCCACGCGCTCGAGGCAGCGTCGCTCTACACGGTGCGCCACGGCGACGCGGTCGCGCTCGGCCTCCTTGCCGCGCTGCGGCTTTCCGGTCTCCCGACGGACGTGGTCGAGACTGTGCTCGACCCACGGCCAGTCTCGGTGGACGGCCAGCGGGCATGGGAAGCGCTTCAGCGCGACAAGAAGGTTCGCGACGGGCGCGTCCGGCTAGTCCTCCTGGAGGCACCGGGCCGGCCGGTCTGGGGCGTCGAGCGGCCGGAGGCCGAGGTGCGGTCAGCGCTCGATGAGCTGATCGCCTAGCGCGTCCAGAAGAGGAGCCGACGCAGGCCACGCGGCCGGTTGAGCCATTCCTCGTGCCGTGCCTGGCGGCGAGCCTCTACCCGGTCGAGGATCTCCTGCATCTTCCGGCGAGCCTCGCGGCTCTCTTCGAGATGCCGATCGATCCGCTCGTGATCCTCAGGTGTCAGCTTCTTCTTCATCGTCCTCTCCTCGAAGTATGCCGACGATGTCCTCCAGATTCGCGTTGATTCGCATCAGCATCTGCCCGATTCCTTCGAGCACCTCGACGACGTCGTCGAGCGTAGAACCTGCTGTAGGCCTACGCCGAAACATCCGGCCATGGTCGCCGCGGCGAATGAGCCCGGCAAGGTGTCCGTTTCGGGCAACTAGATTCCCGCCATGCTCGTCGGCGTGCTGCACGGCCCGAATTTCAACGTTCTGGAGCGGCGAGACGTGGCTGTGTACGGCGGGCTCTCGCTCCACGAGCTCGAGGGGAAGATCCGCGCCTGGGGGACTGAGCTCGGCTGCGACGTCCTCTGCCGCCAGACGAACCACGAGGGTGAGTACGTGGAGTGGTGCCAGGAGCTCGGCGCGTCGGCCGGCGGGCTCGTCGTGAACTCCGGCGCCTGGTCGCACTACAGCTACGCGATCCGCGACGCGCTCGAGCTCGCCCGCTGCCCGGTCGTCGAGGTGCACCTTTCGGACATCGAGAGCAGGGAGGACTGGCGGCGGCACACGGTCATTGCCGACATCGCCGCGCACCGTGTGATCGGCAAGGGCCCCGACGGCTACAGGGAGGCACTCGAATTCCTGACACGCGAATAGACCGTCTGCGGGCGCTGCTCGAGGAGCCGCTGCTCGTCACCGCCCCGACGAACGTCCTCTACCTGACCGGATTCGAGAGCTCGAACGCCGCCGTCCTCGTCGAGCCGGACCGCGTCCGGCTCTTCACCGACTTCCGCTACGCCGAACGAGCCCGCGAGCTGGACGGCGTGGAGGTCGAGCAGACCGAGCGGTTCATCTACGCGGACCTCACCGGGCGGATCCCCGAGACGATCGGGTTCGAGGCCGACGCCGTGACCTACGCAAACCACGAGCTGCTCCGCGAAAGCGGAGTGAGCCTGGTGCCGCGCCGCGGCCTGGTCGAGTCGCTGCGGGCGGTCAAGGAACCCGGCGAGCTGGACGCGATCCGCCGTGCCTCCCAGATCACGGACACCGTGTACGAGCGTCTCGCGGAGGAGCAGTTCAGCGGCCGGACCGAGAAGCAGCTCGTCTGGCGGATGACGGAGCTCTTCCACGAGCTCGGAGCTGACGAGCCGGCCTTCGCGATCGACATCGCGGCCGGGCCGACTGCGGCGAGCCCGCACGCCGTCCCAGGCGACCGGGTGGTGCAGGAAGGCGACCTCGTGCTCGTCGACGCCGGTGCCAAGCTCGACCACTACAACTCGGACTGCACGCGCACCTTCGCAGTCGGGAAGATCTCCGACTCGCTGCGCGAGATCTACGAGGTGACGAGGGAGGCGCAGCAGGCCGGGCTCGACGCGGTTCGCGCCGGGACCACGGGCCGCGACGCGGACGCCGCCGCACGAGCCGTCATCGCGGACGCCGGCTACGGCGAGAACTTCGGCCACGGGCTGGGCCACGGCCTGGGGCTCCTGGTCCACGAGGCGCCCGCTCTCCGGCCGGAATCGACGGACACGCTCGAAGCGGGCCACGTCGCCACGGTGGAGCCGGGGATCTACCTGAGCGGCGTCGGCGGCGTGCGGATCGAGGACCTCGTCGCCGTGACCGAAGACGGCTGCGACGTCCTCTCCTCGTTTCCCAAGGAGCTGATGACCGTCCGCTAGCCTCCCGCCGTGGCCGACGTCGTCAACACGAACCAGTTCAAGAACGGGATGCACATCGAGCTCGACGGCTCGGCCTGGCGCATCGTGGAGTTCCAGCACGTCAAACCCGGGAAGGGCGGCGCCTTCGTCCGCACGAAGCTGAAGAGCCTGGACTCGGGCTCCGTCGTCGACAAGACGTTTCGCGCCGGGGAGAAGTTCCCGCGCGTCATCACCGAGACGAAGAACGCGCAGTACCTGTACGACTCCGGCGACGAGGTCGTCTTCATGGACGAGCAGACGTTCGAGCAGATCAGCCTCTCGCGTGAGTCGGTCTCGGAGGCGCTCGACTTCCTCCAGCCGTCGAGCATCGTGCAGCTGATGACCGTGGACGGCCGGCCTTCCGGCGTCCAGCTCCCGGCGTCCGTCGAGCTGACCGTGGCCGAGACGGAGCCCGGAGTTCGCGGCGACACGGTCTCCAACGTGACGAAGCCGGCCAAGCTCGAGACCGGCGCGATCGTCCAGGTTCCGCTCTTCGTGAACCAGGGCGACCGGATCAAGGTCGACACGCGCGAGCGCCGCTACATCAGCCGCGCGTAGCCCGGTTTCTACACTCTCGGCATGCTCTCGATGAGTGACCGGCGCACGCTCGCGCTTGCAGCCCTCGCCCTTGCCACGGCGTTCTGCGCCTCGCTGCTCGTGGCGCGCTGGGTGTATTCCGAGCCCGGCGCGTACCGGTTCCTCGCCTGGAACCTCTTCCTCGCGTGGATCCCGCTCGTGGCCGCGGTGGGGGTCTACGACATGCAACGGCGGGGAACGCGGCTCTCGCGGCTCATCCCGCTCGCGGCGGTCTGGCTGCTGTTTCTCCCGAATGCGCCGTACCTCCTCACCGACCTGATCCACCTTGGCTCGCGCGACGACGCGCCGCTCTGGTTCGACCTCGTCCTCTTCAGCGCATTCGCGTGGACGGGGGCGTTCCTCGGCTTCCTGTCGATCTACCTACTGCAGGTCGTCGTCCGGCGTTCGCACGGCGCCGCGCTCGGCTGGGCGCTCGTCGGTGGCAGCCTCCTTGCGAGCGGGTTCGGGATCTACCTCGGCCGCTCGCTGCGCTGGAACAGCTGGGACTTCGTCACGAGCCCGGGGCCGCTCCTCGCCGATGTCTGGGCCCGCGTCTCCGATCCGCTGTCGCACCCTCGCACGCTGGGGATGACCCTCGCGCTGACCGCGCTCCTCTCCGTGCTCTATCTCGTCCTCTACGCGTTCGCCCAGCTGCCTGCCGCGGAGCGAGCCTCGCGTTAGTGTCCGGCGGATGCCCGCCCTCGTAGACACCACCGTCCGGCTCGTCAGCCAGGAACCGCTTGCCGGTCGGCTCCCGACCTCGGCGATCCTCGATCTCGCCGAGATCCTGGACGGCGCGGGTTTCGCGACGCTCGAGGTGTCCGGCGGGGGCGTGTTCGACAGTGCCGTGCGCCGAGGCGTGGAGAGCCCCTGGGAGCGGATCCGGGCGATCAAGTCCCGAACGAAGACGCCGCTCGGGATGGCGCTCCGCGGCCGCTTCCTCGTCGGCTCGCGGCCGGTCGGCGGCGACTTCGTGCGCCGGTTCGTGAAGACGGCGGCGGAGAACGGCATCGAGATCTTCAGGCTCCACGACCCGCTCAACGACGTCATGAACCTGCGCGAGGCGGGCGAGGCGATCACCGGCGCCGGCGGGGAGTTCGCCGCCGGCCTGATCTACAGCCCCGGCCCGACGGGCGAAACCGACGCGCTCGTCGAGCAGGCGAAGAAGCTGCCCGAGCTCGGCGCCGCGAGGATCCTGCTCCACGATCCCTCCGGCTCGCTCGAGCCGCATCGCGCCAGCGAGCTCACCTCCGCGATCTCCCAGGCGAGCGGCCTGCCGATCGGGATCTACTGCCAGGGCTCGGCCGGGAACGCGCTGGCCGCGGCACTCGAGGCCGCACGGGCGGGTGCAGACCGCATCGCCTGCGCCGTGTACGCCGTCGCCCTCGTCCTCCACCGTGTCGCCGGCGAGGGGCTCGCCGACGTCCTCGAAGGGCTCGGGCTCGAGTCGGGCGTGAACAGCGAGCACCTCTGGCAGGCGTCGGATCTGATCGACCAGCACATCGGTGACGAGCCGGTCACGCCGCTTGCGCCCCGGATCGCGGTACGGGCGGCCCAGCACAATCTTCCGGCAGGCCTCGTCGCCGCCCTCGACGCGCACCTGCGGACCCAGTCCATGGGCGACAGGCTCGACGAGGTGCTCGACGAGCTCGAGCGGATCCGCGGAGAGGCCGGCTGGCCGCCGCTCGCCGCGCCGATCGGGCAGATCCTCGGCTCGCAGGCGCTCATCCACGTGCTCTCGGCGAGCCGCTACGGCCTCGTCGTCGACGAGCTTCGCGGTCTCTTCGAGGGCGAGTTCGGGACACCGCCGGGCGACCTCGACCCCGACGCGAGCCGCGCGATCGAGCTGAGCTCGGACGACGGGGGGCAGGAGCCCGAGCCGGCCGCTGACCTCGACGGCATCCGTGAGGACGCGGAGGGCCTGGCGACCAGCGAGGAGGAGCTGCTCCTGCTCGCGCTCTTCGGCGAGGAGGCCGAGCCGCTGCTCTCGGCAATTCGCGGCCGCGCCAGCGGGGAGGAGCGCCTGATCGGCGGTAGCGTCGACCAGGGCCGGGCCGAGCGGATCCGCGAAATCGTGCGCATCGTCCAGGAGAGCGGCGTCGCCGAGATCGCGATCGAGGAGTCCGGCATGCGCGTATCGGTGCGGCGCCGCGAGGAACTGGACACCTCTGCCACGACTCCCGGCCCTTCGCCGGCGCCATCCGCTCCGACGGAGCAGGACGTCGCGCCGCCCGCGCTCGAGTCGGCGACCGACGGCGTCGTTCGGGTCGAGGCGCCGATGGTCGGAACCTTCTACCGGGCGCCGTCGCCCGGAGCGTCGCCGTTCGTGGAGGAGGGTGCGGTGGTCACCTCGGGCCAGACGCTCTGCATCCTCGAGGCGATGAAGCTGATGAACGAGATCAAGGCCGACCTCGACGGCGTCGTCCGCCGGATCCATGTCGAGAACGGCCAACCCGTGGAGTTCGGCCAGGTGCTGTTCGAGATCGAGCCCGCCCTGGGCAGGCCGCTCGATGCCGTTTAACCGAGTCCTCGTCGCCAACCGCGGGGAGGTTGCGGTGCGCGCGATCCGCGCGCTGCACGAGCTCGGGATCGAGGCCGTCGCCGTCTACTCGAAGGCGGACGAGGGCTCGATGCACGTGCGGATGGCGGATCGCGCCGTCTGCATCGGCCCGCCGGCTGCGTCCGAGAGCTACCTCCGGATCCCCTCGGTCATCGCGGCGGCGACGACCACCGAATGTGAGGCCGTGCATCCCGGCTGGGGCTTCCTCGCCGAGAACCCGGCCTTCGCTGAGGCGTGCGCCGACAACGACCTCGTTTTTGTCGGCCCGACGCCCGAGGTCATGGCCAGGATGGGCAACAAGGCTTCGGCCCGCGACGAGATGGACGCTGCGGGCGTCCCGCTGGTCCCGGGAACGGGGCCCGTCTCCGCAGGCGAGGTCGGACGCGCCGCCGACGCGCTCGGGTATCCCGTCCTCGTGAAGGCGGCGGCCGGCGGCGGCGGGAAGGGCATGCGCCTGGTCTCCGTGCCGGACGAGATCGACGCCGCATACGCGATGGCGGCGGCCGAGGCCGAGGCGGCGTTCGGCGACGGGTCGCTCTACCTCGAGAAGGCGATCGTCCCGGCCAGACACGTCGAGATCCAGGTGCTGGGCGACTCGCGCGGCGGGATCCTCACGCTCGGCGAGCGGGAGTGCTCGATCCAGCGACGCCACCAGAAGCTGATCGAGGAGTCCCCGTCGTGCGCGCTCAACCCGGGGACGCGCGAGAAGATGGAGGCGACCGCCGAGCGCGCGGCCCGCGCGATCGGCTACACGAACGCCGGCACGTTCGAGTTCCTCGTCGGGCCCGACGGCTCGTTCTACTTCATCGAGCTGAACGCCCGGCTCCAGGTCGAGCATCCGGTCAGCGAGCTGGTCACCGGCATCGATCTCGTCCACGAGCAGCTGCGGGTTGCGGCCGGCGAGCCGCTGTCGCACACCGGCCGTGCCGGTCGTCGTGGGCACGCGATCGAGGTTCGAGTGAACGCCGAGGATCCCGCGCGTGACTTCATGCCGATGCCGGGCCGGCTGGAGCGCTTCCGGCCGCCGCTCGGCCCCGGCGTCCGGGTGGACACGTTCGTCGAGGACGGCGCCGTCGTGCCGCCCCACTACGACTCCCTGCTCGCGAAGGTGATCGCGTGGGCCCCCGACCGCGAGCTCGCGCTGTCGCGCTGCCTCCGCGCGCTGAGCGAGTTCGAGGTCACCGGGCTCCCGACGACCATCGGCCTGGCCAGCGAGGTGATCCGCAGCGAGGGCTTCGCCCGCGGCGAGTACTCCACGAGCTTCCTCGAGGAGCACCCGCCGGCAGAGGCAAGTGACACTGTGTTACTTGGATCGGAGGCGCCGTGAGCCAGAGCCGCCGGGCGTCCCGTCGCGCCGCGCTCTTCATGCTGTTCCAGTGGGACGTGACCGGGAAGGACCTCGGATCGACGTACGAGGGTGAGGTGGACGACTTCGCCTGGGACACCGCGCGGGCGGTGGCCGCGAACGCCGAGCATCTCGACGCCCGCATCGACGAGGCCACGGAGGGATGGCCGGCGGACCGCCTCGGTGCGCTCGAGCGCAACGTCCTCCGCCTGGCGATCCACGAGCTCGAGCAGGGCGAGATCCCGCCGGAGGTTGCGATCGACGAGGGTGTCCGGTTCGCGAAGCGCTACGCCTCGGACGAGGCCGGCAAGCTCGTGAACGGCATCCTTGGTCGCATCGTCCGAGAGGAGGTCGCATGAGCGAGCCGGAAGAGCCGAACCCCGAGGAGAACCTGACGCGCGCCGAGGAGCTGCTCGAGCGCCTCGACGAGGCGCGCAGCCGGCTCGAGGCGGCGACCGACCCCGACCAGGCGATCGAGATCCTGAGCGAGCTCTCCGAGATCGCCAAGGACGTCGAGGCCGAGATCGCCAAGGCGAAGCGCGAGGCCGATGCGCAGCCCTGACGAGCTGCGCGCCCTGATCGAGGAGCACCTCGACGGGCTGCGGCTCTCGCCGGCGCTCGGCGGCCTCGAGGAGGTCGTCCGGTACGCGCTCCACGGAGGCGGCAAGCGGATTCGGCCCGTGCTCTGCCTCGCGACGGCCGAAGCGGCCGGCGGGAATCCCGAGGACGCGCTCGACGCCGCCGCGGCGATCGAGCTGATCCATTCGTTCTCACTCGTCCACGACGACCTGCCGGCGCTGGACGACGATGCCGAGCGCCGAGGGCGCCCGACGGTTCACGTTCGCTTCGGCGAGGCGCAGGCGATCCTCGCCGGCGACGCGCTCCTGGCCGAGGCGCTCCAGCTGGCCAATCGGTACCCGGGAGCCGATCTCCGCGAGGAGATCCTCCAGGCGACGCTCGGGATGATCGGCGGCCAGTACCTGGACATCGACGGCGGATTGCCCGACCGGATCGAGCTGAACCGGCTCAAGACCGGGCGGCTCTTCGAGGCGTCTGTCGGCTGCGGCCTGGCGGTCGCAGGCCTGAACGACGGGCTCGAGCCGTGGCGCGGTTTCGCCGCCGACTTCGGTCTCCTCTTCCAACTCGTCGACGACCTCCTCGACGACGACGGCCTTGTGCAGGAGCGTGGGCGCGATGCCACCCTCACGCTGCTCGCGGAGACGGAGGCGTCGGCCGGGCGCGCAGCTCGACCAGATCGAGGCCGACACCTCAGTGCTCGCCGGTCTCGTCGACGAGCTCGCAGCCCGCGCTCAGCAGTCTTCGGTGTAGCCCCACTCGCGGGCCTTCGCGCAGAACTCCTCCTCGCTCGCGGTGAAGAAGTGCCGCACGGTGCCGGGCCGCCGCAGGTAGTAGAGGTAGTTGCGCCCGGCCGGCCGCGCCGCGGCCCGCATCGACGGCACGCCGGGATTCCCGATCGGTGTCGGCGGCAGGCCCTTGTAGCGGCGGGTGTTGTAAGGGCTGCGGCTGCTGAGGTGCGCCTTCGTGAGCGGACGTGTCCCGGGGACGCCGAGGCCGTACCGGAGCGTGGCGTCGATCGCGAGCGGCATGTCCGCCTTCAGGCGGTTGTAGATCACGGCCGAGACGAGCCGGCGCTCAGAGGCGACGGCGGTCTCGCGCTCGATCATCGACGCGATCGTCAGGACGTCGTAGGCGTTTAACCGGCTTGCGCGGGCGCGGCGGAGGTCGATCCCACGCCAGCGCGACTCGAAGGCGGCGACCTGGTCCGCGACGAGCTCCGAGGCCCGCGAGAACTGCGTGAACTCGTAGAGCGACGGGAAGAGGAAGCCCTCGACGCTGCGCCGCTTCAGGAACGGCCGGAAGGCGCGCGGCGCTCGCGCGCGTGCGGCCGCGGCCTTGTACGCGCCGCCCGTCATCCTCGGCGTGACACCGCGCTTGCGGATCGCGATCTTGCGCACCTCCGAGACCCGGTCGGTCATCTGCCGGACGCTGAAGCCCTCCGGAAACACGATCCGCAGGGTGACCGGCGCCTGCGCCTGCGCCGGGGCGGCCAGCGCGAGAGCGGCACTCAAGGCGAGGAGGATGGCCGGGCGACTCCCCATCCCTCTAGCCTACGGACCGATGCGAAAGCGGCTCGACGTTCTCCTCGTGGAGCGAGGTCTCGCCGAGTCGAGGACGCAGGCGCAGGCGCTCGTGATGGCCGGCCGCGTCCCCGGTTTCGACAAGGCGGGCCAGCAGGTCGACGACGCGGCGCCGCTCGAGGTGCTGGAGCCGCCGAGGTTCGTGTCCCGCGGGGGAGAGAAGCTCGCGCACGCGCTCGAGGTGCTCGGCGTGGATCCTGCGGGCCGGGATGCCGTCGACGTCGGCTCGTCCACGGGCGGATTCACGGACGTCCTGCTCCAGCACGGCGCCCGCCGGGTGGTCGCGCTCGACGTCGGTCGCGCGCAGCTCCACGAGCGCCTGCGAGAGGATCCGCGCGTGACCGTTATGGAAGGAGTGAACGCAAGGCACCTGGACGAGCTCCCGTTCGCCCCTGACCTCGTCACCTGCGACGTCTCGTTCATCAGCGCCAGGCAGGTGATGAAGCCGGTCCTGCGGCTCGCCCGGCCCGGCTGGGAGGCGCTCGTGCTCGTGAAGCCGCAGTTCGAGGCCGGCCGGGCGGACGTCAAGGGCGGCGTCGTCCGCGACCCAGGCGTCCACCGGCGAGTCGTTCGCGAAGTGGCCGAGGAGGCGCTGCTCTGGGAGGCCCAGACCGTGGGCGTGACGGACTCCGGCCTGCCCGGGCCGAAGGGGAACCGCGAGTTCTTCCTCCACCTGGTGCACCGCCATGGTGCGGGGCTGCCGCCCGAGCTCGACGACTGGATCGCCGGTGCCGTCGGTTAGTCGCGTCGCGGTGATCGCGCACGGGCGGGCCGATGTCGCGGGCGCGACGGCGGTGGTCGAGCGCCTCGCGGGCGAGCGGGGGATCGAGCTGGTCGAGAAGTCGCCGGACCTCGCCGTCGTCCTGGGCGGCGACGGGACGATGCTGCGCGCACTCAAGCGCTTCCTCGGCGCCGGAGTTCCGGTGATCGGAGTCAACTACGGGCGGGTCGGGTTCCTTGCATCGATGGGCAAGGACGACCTGGAAAGCGGCCTGCGCCGCGCGTTCGACGGCGAGTTCGAGGTCGTGGAGCTGCCGACGCTCGAGGTCGACGTCGGCGGCGAGCGCCATCCCGCGGTCAACGACGTCGTCGCCCACAGCGGCGTGCTCGGCCGGATGGTCGAGCTCCGCTGGTCGATCGCAGGCGAGGACATGGGCACCGTTCCGTGTGACGGCCTGATCGCGTCGACCCCGTCGGGCTCGACCGCGTACAACCTCTCCGGCGGCGGCCCGGTGCTCGTGTGGGGCCTGGACGCGATGGCCGTGACGTTCGTCGCGCCGCACTCGCTCCACGTGCGCCCGCTTGTCGTGCCGCGAAACCGCGAGCTCGAGGTCTCGAGCCTGACGCCGGACGTGGAGGTCGCGCTGATCGCGGACGGACACCAGGTGGCGGCGATCGGGCCGGACCAGCCGGTCCACATCCGGCTCGCCGACGCCGTCAGCCTGCTCGCGACGCTGCCGGAAATGACCTTCTTCCGTCGCTACCGCGACACCTTCGCGTCCTAGCCGCTGCGTACTCTGACCGGCGTGCTGCGGAGACTCCGCATCGAGAACCTGGTCCTGATTCGAGAAGCCGAGCTCGAGCTCTCCGAAGGGCTGAACGCGATCACCGGCGAGACCGGCGCGGGCAAGACGATCCTGGCGCAAGCGGTCGGGCTCCTGCTCGGCTCGAAGGGCGACGCGAAGGCGATCGGCCCCGCCGGCAAGGAGGCGTACGTCGAGGCCGAGTTCGACCTCCCGGAGGGCTTCTTCGAGGAGGACGGGCTCGAGGCGCTGGCCGAGCTCCGACCCGAGGACGAGCCGGGCCTCGTGCTCGCCCGGCGGATCTTCCCGGACGGACGGACCCGCGCGTACGCGTGGGGGAGAGCCGCGGCGCGCGAGGATCTTGCGGCTGCGACCGAGCTGCTCGTCGGGATGTCAGGCCAATTCGAGCAGCGGCGGCTCGCCCGGCCTGCCTACCAGCTGGAGGTGCTCGACTCGTTCATCGGCGACGACCAGCAGCGGCGACGGGCGTCCTTGCGTGCTGCCTGGCGCGAGCTCGCGGCGGCGAGACGGCGCCACGAAGAGATCGCAGCCGACTCGGCTGCCGCCGAGGCGCGGCTCGCCGAGCTCGAGGCGCTCGTCGAGGACACGAAGGGCCTGGAGCCCGGCACCGAGGCCTCGCTTCTCACCGAGCGTGAGCGGCTCCGCCACCTCACCGAGCTCGCCGAGGGCTCGGCGGCGGCGGCAGAGGCCCTCTCGCCGGAAGACGGCGACGGCGCCGCGGTTCTGACCGCGAAGGCCGAGCGCTCGATCGCGCCGCTCGAGCGGCTGGCGCCCGAGCTTGCGGCGGCGGCGGCGGAGCTGCGCGACCTCCAGGTACGGCTCGCGGACGTCGGCGCCGAGCTCCGCGGGTTCCTCGACTCGCTCGAGGCCGAGCCCGACCGGCTCGAGCACGTCGAGGCCGGGCTGGAGCGGATCTCGGACGCCAAGCGCCGGTTCCGCTGCGAGTCCTACGGCGAGCTGGTCGAGCGAGCTTCCGCGGCACGCGCCGAGCTGGATGCGCGCGAGGCGGGCGCCGACCCCGCAGCCGAGGCGGCCGCGGCGCTCGCGGAGGCCCAGACCCGTGTCGAGGCCCTCGCCGCCGAGCTCCACGAGACGCGTGCTGCCTCAGCCGGCCGCTTCGCCGGCGCCGTCGCCGCCGAGCTCCGCGGGATCGGCCTGGGCGAAGGCGAGTTCCATGTCGAGCTTCACAAGCGCGAGCTCGGCTCCACTGGGACGGACGCAGTGACGTTCCTGATCCGCCCGAACCCGGGCCTCCCGTTCGCCCCGGTCGCCGAGACCGCGTCCGGCGGCGAGCTCAGCCGCATCGCGCTCGCACTCGCTGCCGCGGCAGGAGGGAAGATGACGTTGGTCTTCGACGAGATCGACGCGGGAATCGGCGGCGAGACCGGGCATGCGGTCGCACAGACGCTGCGCAGGCTGGGCGAGCGCTCGCAGGTCGTCACGATCACGCATCTCCCGCAGATCGCGAGCGTCGCCGACCGGCACTTGCGCGTCGAGAAGGTGCCCGGCGACCCGACGCACACCCGCATCGAGCACGTCGCCGAATCGGAGCGGAAGGACGAGCTCCAACGTATGCTCGGCGGTCGAGAGTTTCTCTCGACCGTTCGATGAGCTTCGTCGAGTACAAGGGACACGCACGACTCGATCGCCGGACGAAGCATCTCGTCCGCCGGCTCTCTGCCGACGATGTCGCGATCATCGACCACGCCGACCTGGACCGCGTCTCGGCCGAGGAGCTGCTCGAGTCCGGCGTGCGCGTCGTCGTGAACGTCTCGGACTCGCAGACCGGCCGGTACCCGAACCCCGGCCCGCTTCTCCTGGTCCGAGGCGGAGTCCGGCTGATCGACGCCCCAGGCGCGGATCTGTTCGAGAAGGTCGGCGACGGAGAGCTGATCACAGTTCGCGGCGGCAGCCTCTTCCGGAACGGCACGCGCCTCGTCGCCGGCCGCGAGCTCCGCGCGGACGAACTCTCCGACGCGCTGCGCGAACAGCGCAGCCGGGTCACCGAGGCGCTCGAGAGCTTCGCCGAGAACACGATGCGGTACCTCCGGGAGGAGGGCCGGCTGCTCTCCGAGGGGGTCGGCTTCCCGGCGCTCGAGACGCGGTTCCGCGACCGGCATGCGCTCGTCGTGGTCCGCGGGCCGGGCCACAAACGCGACCTGCGCATCGTCCGGCCGTACGTCCGCGACTTCCGGCCTGTACTCGTGGCCGTGGACGGCGGCGCCGACGCGCTGCTCGAGGCGGGCTACAAGCCACACGTGATCGTGGGTGACATGGACTCCGTCTCCGACCGGGCGCTCCGGTCGGGCGCCGAGCTCCTGATCCACGCCTACGAGAGCGGCACCGCGCCCGGCGCGGAGCGCGTCAAGGCACTCGGGCTAGACCACCACGTGGTGCCGGCCCCGGCGACGAGCGAGGATCTCGCGCTGCTGCTGGCGTTCGAGAAGGGCGCGGAGCTGATCGTCGCCGTCGGCGCGCACTTCAACCTGATCGAGTTCCTCGAGCGCAACCGCTCGGGCATGTCGTCGACGTTCCTGACGCGGCTCCGCGTTGGGGAGATCCTCGTCGACGCCAAGGGCGTCTCCCGGCTCGTGAGCCGCCAGGTCGGGATCTGGCCGCTCGTGCTCGTCGCGGCCGCGGGACTCGGCGCGCTCGTCGTGGCAGTCGCGGTCTCGCCGCAGTTGCGGTTGGCCCTCGAGGACCTCGGAATGCGACTGCGCGATTTGCTGGGCTTCTAACCTAGAGCGCCTTGTTCGACCTCCGCTACCACGTCGCCTCGCTGGCGGCTGTCTTCCTGGCGCTGATCATCGGGATCCTCGTCGGTGCCGGCCTGGCGGCACGCACGGACGTCGAGGGGAGCGAGCGGCGCGTGCTCCAGGACCGGATCGAGGAGCTCCAGCAACGCAACGACGACCTTGTCGCGCAGGCCGATCTGCTCCGGCGACAGCGCGAGGCGGGTGAGGACTACGTCTCCAGCACCTATCCGGCGCTGATGAACGGACGCCTCCGCGGCCAGCGAGTCGCGCTCGTCTTCACGGGCCAGCCCGACGAGAACGCGCTCGACGCTGTGGAGCAGACGCTTCAAGACGCCTCGGGGCCTGCCGTCGTCGAACGTGAGGCGTTCGAGCTCCCGATCGACCCCGAGCAGGTCACGGACGCGCTCGAGCCGCAGTTCTCCGGGCTGACGATGGAGGAGGTGGGCCGGCGCCTCGGCGAGGAGCTCGTCGAGGGCGGGGAGACGCCATTCTGGGACGCGCTGATTCCCGTCGTCGTCCAGGATCACCGGGGAGACCCCTCGACGGAGTCGGACGCCGTCGTCGTCGCGCACACCGGCGTCGCGGCGGACGCGCCCACGAGGATGTTCCTCGACGGCCTCTATGCCGGGCTCGCGGGAACCGGCGTGCCGGTTGTCGGGATCGAGGGCACCGAGCAGCGTCCCTCGCGGATCGCCGTGTACAAGGCGAACGAGATCTCGAGCGTGGACTCGGTGGACACGCAGATCGGCAGGCTCGCGCTCGCGCTCCTGCTCGCCGGGGGGGCGGAGGGTCACTACGGCCTCAAAACGACGGCGGAGGACGGGACGCTGCCGGTGCCGATCGAGCCGCTGCCGCTCGCCCCGCTGTCGGGTGGCTGAGGTTGTGGCCGTCCTCGTTGCGGCCCGAAACGAGGCGGAGCGCATCGGTGCCACGGTCGGCCGATTGCGGGAGCAGTTTCCGGGTGCGGAGTTGATCGTGGCCGACGACGGCTCGACGGACGGCACTGCAGATGCGGCGGAGCAGGCGGGAGCCCGGGTCCTGCGGCTGCCTGCGCGTGGGAAGGGTCAGGCGCTGACGCTCGCCGAGCGAGAGGCGCCGCCGGGCTCGATCCTCGTGTGCGACGCGGATCTGGACGGCGACCTCCGACCGCTCGCGAGCGCCGAGGGCGGCCTTGCGATCGCCGTCTTCGCCGAGCGGCAGGGCGGTGGGTTCGGGATTGCGAAGCTGGCCGCCAGGGCGCTGATCCGCGCGCGCTCCGGCTTCGTCCCCGTCGAGCCGCTTTCGGGTCAGCGCGTCTTCTCCGCCGACGCCCGCCTCGCCTGCTTTCCGCTCGCGGCCGGGTTCGGCTGTGAGGTCGGAGCCTCGATCGACGCCGCCCGCGCCGGGTTCGCGATCACCGAGGTCGAGTTGCCTCTGCGACATCGCGCGACCGGCCGTGACGCTCCGGGCTTCCTCCACCGCGGGCGACAGCTGCTGGACGCCTTGCTCGCTGCCGGCCCCCAGGGCACGAACCATCGCGGCCTGCGCCTGCCGCTCGTGGGGGCCGCGCTCGCCGCCCGGCGTGACCCGGCCGTCGCAGTAGTCGCCGCGCTCGGTCTCGCGGACGACCTCTGGAGCGGCCCCGAGCGAGGCTTCCGCGCCCATCTGCGCGCGGGGGCGACGACCGGGGTTCTGAAGCTCGTCGGGATCCCGCTCGTCGGCCTCCTCGCGACGCGCAAGCTCTCCGGCGCCCTGCTCGTCGGCCTCGCGGCGAACTCCCTCAACCAACTCGACACGCGGCCGGGCCGGGCGCTCAAGGCTTACCTCGCCGGCGCCGTCCTCGCCCGGTCGCCGGTCGGGATCGCCGTCCTCCTGCTGCCCTACGATCTTCGCGAGAGGACGATGCTCGGTGACGCCGGATCGAACGCGCTTGGCGCGATGCTAGGGTTGAGTTCCGTGAGTCGACTCACGGAACGGAGCCGCTGGCTGGCGATCGGGGCGCTTGCCGGGCTCACGCTCCTCGGTGAACGACGCTCGCTCGGCGAGCTGATCGAGCGCACGCCGGGCCTCCAGCAGATCGACGCGTGGGGGCGCCAGCGGTGAGAGACCGGCCGCCCAAGTACGTCTTCATCACGGGCGGCGTCGTCTCGTCACTCGGCAAGGGCATCACCGCCGCCTCGCTCGGCCGGCTCCTGAAGGCGCGTGGCCTGAAGGTGCAGGTGCAGAAGTTCGACCCCTACCTGAACGTCGACCCGGGCACGATGAGCCCGTTCCAGCACGGCGAGGTCTTCGTCACGGAGGACGGCGCCGAGACCGACTTGGACATCGGGCACTACGAGCGCTTCATCGACGAAAACCTCTCTCGGAACGCGAACCACACCTCGGGATCGATCTGGTACTCGGTGCTCCGGAAGGAGCGGAAGGGCGAGTACCTGGGGTCGACCGTGCAGGTGATCCCGCACATCACGAACGAGATCAAGGACCGGATCAAGCGCGTCGCGGAGGCGTCCGACACCGACGTTGTCATCAGCGAGGTCGGTGGGACCGTTGGCGACATCGAGTCGCTGCCGTTCCTCGAGGCGATCCGCCAGTTCCGGCGCGAGGTCGGGCCCGAGAACGTGATGTACGTCCACGTCACCTACGTCCCCTTCGTGGACTCGGCCGGCGAGCTGAAGACCAAGCCGACCCAGCATTCCGTCAACGAGCTCCGGCGCATCGGTATCCACCCGGACGTCGTCGTCTGCCGCTCGAAGGAGCCGCTCAGCCGCGAGGTTCGCGACAAGATCGCGCTCTTCGCCGACATCGACCCTGACGCGGTGGTCGTCAACAGGGACGTTCCCGACGTCTACCTCGTCCCGTCGGCGCTCCAGGAGGAAGGGTTCGACAGGCGGGTCGTCGAGCAGCTCGGCCTTCCGGACGTCGAGGCCGACCTCGGCGAGTGGCTCGACCTCGCCGGCCGCATCAAGGGCCTGGACGAGACGATCGAGATCGCCCTCGTCGGGAAGTACGTCCAGCTGCACGACGCGTATCTCTCCGTGCACGAGGCGCTCAAGCACGCCGGAATCCACCACGGCGCAACCGTCCGTGTCCGCTGGGTCGACGCCGAAGGCGCATCGCTCGAGGAGCTGGAGACGCAGCTCGAGGAGATCGACGGCGTGCTGGTCCCCGGTGGGTTCGGCTCGCGCGGCTGGGAGGGCAAGATCATGGCCTGCCGCGTCGCGCGCGAGCGGAGGATCCCGTATCTCGGCATCTGCCTCGGGATGCACGTCGCGATCTCCGAGTTCGCGCGGCACGTCGTCGGGCTCGACGGGGCCAACTCGACGGAGATGGATCCCGAGACCCCGTACCCGGTCATCGACCTGCTTCCCGAGCAGAAGGAAGTCGAGGACCTCGGCGGGACGATGCGGCTCGGCGCGCAGGCCGTCGAGCTCGCGGAGGGAACGCGCACCCGCGACGTCTACGGCGAGCCGGTCGTCAACGAGCGGCACCGGCACCGGTACGAGGTCAACAACCACTTCCGGCCGGCGCTGGAGGAGGCGGGGCTCGTCGTCTCGGGGACGTACCAGGAAGGCCGTCTCGTCGAGATCATCGAGCTCCCGGACCACCCCTGGTTCGTCGCCAGCCAGTTCCATCCGGAGTTCAAGTCGCGGCCGACCCGGCCCGCGCCGCTCTTCCGCGAGTTCATCGGCGCCGCGCTCGGCCGCACGCGAGCCCGCCGCGGCGTCACCGCCGAGCAGGCTCGCGTACCGGCCTAGCCGCGTCGCGGCAGGTTCGCCGGCTAGCTCGCTTCCAACGTCGAGCTGAGCAAGATCACGAGCACGACGATCACGACGAGTGCTCCGACAACGCTCAGGGCGAAGACCTTCCAGAACCTGTCTCCGCGCCCAGTCTCAGCTGACACCAACCCTCCTTGTCATCGTGTTGTTGTCATAGAAGGTGAGCGTCACCCACGGGTGCTTGCTCGGGCCGCAGCCGTAGTTGAACACACAGATCGCGGACGTCCCCTTGAAGAAGAACTCGACGCGTTTCGCATACCGGACGTGGTACGGGTAGCCGTTGTCGTTGCCGTGCCACGTCCACGGCGCGCGTGTCCAGGTGACGTCCCCGTGGACGTCCGTGACGGACGAGATTCCGATGCCGTGCCGGTAGCAGACGCGGAACATGCCCTCGTACCGGAGAACGTTGTATAGGCCCGCCTGAGTGAAGTGTTGGGTGAAATTCTGGGTCTTGCAGCGCAGTCCCCCGAAGTACTGCACCGTGGACGAGTTCTCCGTGAACCCACCGCTCCAGAGCTCCGCATCCGACGCCGGAGGCGGTGGAGGTGGAGGAGGAGGGGGTGGTGGCGGTGGTGGCGGCGGCGGGGGTGGAGCAGGCGGAGGTGGAGGAGGTGGAGGCGGCGGCGGCGGGTCCCAGCAGGCGCAGATGCCGTCTCCTCCCTGGGCCGATTCCGCCTGCGCCGGCGCGACCGCAAGGAGCGAGGCCGCGACGGCCAGCACCGCGATGTGCAGTAGGCGTTTCATGGCGTCTCCCTCGTGTGGTTGCCAGAAACGCCAACGTAGTTTCAGGCTCGCCTGCCGGCGCCCGTTTGGGCAGAACCGGCACAGATTCGGTGCGGAGTCGAATCACTTCGCCTCTCACGCCGTCCACGTTCGCGCATATGCCCGGCGCCGACAAGATGGCTAAAAAGGCCATGGCGGCAGGCGAGACGAGCCCGCGCCACCACTTACACTCGGCGCATGTCGGACGTCCTCGAGCTCTTCACGGAGCTGGCCGCGATCCCGAGCCCGCCGGGCGAAGAGCGAGCCGTTGCCGACCGGGTCAGCGCCTACCTCGAGGGACTCGCGCTCGAAGTGGACGAGGACGACGCCGGCTCTCGAATCGGCTCGGACGCGGGCAATCTGCTTGCGCGCCTGGCGCCGACCGCGCAGAACGGCGGCGTCCCGATCTTCCTCTGCGCGCATCTCGACACCGTCCCTCCGACCGCCGCGCTCGAGCCCGTCGTCGAGGACGGCGTGGTGCGAAACGCCGGCGGGACGATCCTCGGCGCCGACAACAAGGCTGCCGTCGCCGCCATGTTGGAGGCGGCGCGGCGGATCCTGGCGGAGAACCGGCCGCACGCCGGCATCGAGCTCCTCTTCACCCCGAAGGAGGAGGTGGGCCTTCAGGGCGCCAAGGCGTTCGACGCGTCTCGCCTGGAGGCCGACACGGGGTTCGTCTACGACCAGGGAGCGCCGATCGGCGGCGTCATCCTCGGCGCGCCGTACGCGCGACAGATCGAGGTGGTGATCCGGGGCAGGGCCGCCCATGCGGGCATGGCCCCCGAGGAAGGCCGATCCGCGATCGCCGCCGCGTCCCGGGCGATCGCCGACCTCCGCCTCGGCCGGCTCGACGACGAGACGACCGCGAACGTGGGTCTCATCAGGGGCGGGACCGCGAAGAACATCGTCCCCGAGCGATGCTCGTTCTCGATCGACGTCCGATCGCACAGGGAGGAAAAGCTCTCGGACCTTGTCCGCGAGATCCTCGAGACGATCACCTTCGCGGCGGCGCTGGAGCAGTGCGAGGCGGAGACCACCGTGGAGGAGAGCTACCGTGGCTACCGGTTCAACCGAGGCGACCTCCCGGTCACGCTCGCGTGCGCGGCGCTCCGGCGTGCGGGAGTCGAGCCGACCCTCGGCTTCACCGGTGGCGGCGCGGACGCGAACGTCTTCAACGAGCGAGGCAAGGCGTGCGTGAACCTTGCGAACGGAATGATGGAGATCCACACGCCGGACGAGCACATCGCCGTTGCCGACCTCGAGCGCATGGTCGACGTGACCCTGGCGCTGGTCGATGTCGCTCGCGAGAGAACCTCAGACCTCGAGGGCGCGGCGTGATGAGAACGGCACGCATGCCGCTGGTCGCGTCATTCCAGGACGCGTAGCGTGCCACTCAGCCTTAGGCGCGGCACGGTCACCGGCATCTCGGAGGAGCACGGCGACCTGACGCGTCTCGAGGTCGACGGGGAGCCGGCGATCGCCTACCCGCGCCTGACGGGGCCGGTCGAGATCGGCGACGAGGTCATCGTCAACATCCAGGCGAGGCAGCTCGAGCTCGGGTCGGGCGGCTTCGACGTGCTCTACGCGAACCTGACACGCGGGCTCGACGCCGGCGGGGAGGACGGCGGCGCGCACGTCATGACCCTTCCGTACACGCCGATGCAGGCGGCGACGAGGCACGTCGAAGAGGACGGCGAGCTTGCGGAGAGCCTGAACGGCATGCCCGTCGTCTGCTGCTCGCTCCACAGCCAGCTGGCGCCTGTGCGGGCCGGCCTGGGACGGGGCCGGCGCGTCGCCTACGTCCAGCTCGGCGGCGGGGCGCTACCCGTATCGCTCTCCGACACGGTCCGGACGCTGAGGCGCGCGGGCTTGCTCGAGGTGTCCGTTGCAGCGTCTCCCTGCACCGACGGGGACGTCCAGGCCGTTACCCCCGCGTCGGCCTTCGCCTGGTGCGCCGCGCAGGGCATCGACGTCGTGATCTGCTCGATCGGCCCCGGCATCGTCGGAACGGGGACGCTCCTCGGTCACGGTGGCATCGCCGCCGCTCTTGCGGCCAACACGGCGACGGCGCTGGGCGGCAGTCCGATCCTCGCCGTGCGCATGTCGGAAGCGGACAGGCGGGAGCGCCACCTGGGCGTCTCGCACCACGTTCGCGCGATCCTCGATCTTTGTCTCGGCGACGTGACGATCGCATGGCCGAGGGGTCTCGAGGCGCCGGACTGGCTCGATCCGCGCGAGGAGGTCGACGTCGAGGGGTGGCACGAGGACTGTGCACGACTGCCGATGTCGCACATGGGCCGCAGGCTGGAGGACGATCCGTGCTTCTTCATGTGCGCGTTCGCCGCGGGAGAGGTGGCGCGGGACCAGCTCGCCGCCTGATGGAGGAGCGCAGACTGGGGCCGGTCGTCGGCCTGGGCACCTGGGACACGTTCGGCGGCGACGCGGAGCTGGCGCGAGCCGTCTTGGACTCCGCGCTCGCGGCCGGGACACGCCTCGTCGACTCCTCGCCGATGTACGGGGAGGCGGAGCGGTCGATCGGCGCGGCCCTGGCGGGTCGTCGAGACGGTGCGCTCGTCGCCACGAAGATCTGGGCGCCGTCGGTCGAGCAGGGCCGGGCGCAGTACGCGGATCAACTCGAATGGTTCGACCGCGTAGATGTGGAGCAAGTGCACAACCTCGTCCGCTGGCGCGAGCACCTTCCGTGGCTCCAGGACGAGCGCGAGGCCGGTCGGATCGGGCGAATCGGCGTGACGCACTACGACCCTTCGGCGTTCTCCGAGCTGGCCGAGGCGATGCGAACAGGCCGCTTCGAGACCGTTCAGCTCCCGTACAACCCCGGCGAGCGCGTGTGCGAGCGGGAGCTGCTGCCGCTCGCCGCCGAGCTCGGGGTCGCCGTCATCGTCATGCGGCCGCTCGGCAAGGGGCGGCTACTGCGGCGCGAGCCCGATCCGGCGGACCTCGAGCCGCTGCGCCCGTTCGGCGTCGAGACCTGGGCGCAGGCGCTCCTGAAGTGGGCCCTCTCGGACGACCGGGTCGACGTCGTCATCCCCGCGACGCGAGACCCCCGGCGCGCAGCAGAGAACGCGGCAGCCGGGATGCCGCCGTGGTTCGATGCCGGCGAGCGGCGCCTCGTCGAGCGGCTTGCGGCGGCCTAGCGGAATAATCCGGACGATGAACGTCGGCGTCGCCAAGGAGATCAAGCAGGACGAGTACCGCGTGGCGCTGACGCCTGCGGGCGCCCTCGAGCTGGCGCGGCATGGGCACAGCGTCGTGGTCGAAGAGGGCGCAGGCGAGGGAAGCGCGTTCCCCGACGCTGCCTACACGGCGGTCGGCGCGCGAATCGGCTCGGTCGAGGAGGTCTGGGCCGACTCCGAGCTCGTCCTCAAGGTGAAGGAGCCGATCCCGGAGGAATTCGGCCGGCTGCGCGAGGGTCAGGTGCTGTTCACCTACCTCCATCTCGCGGCGAGCGAGGAGCTCACCCGGGCGCTCATGGAGAGCGGCGCAGCCTGCGTCGCGTACGAGACCGTCGAGGCCGACGACCACGCGCTGCCGCTTCTGGCGCCGATGAGCGAGATCGCCGGGCGGTTGGCGTCCCAGGCCGGGGCGACGTTCCTCGAGAAGCCGCGCGGCGGACGCGGGCTCCTGTTGGGCGGCGTCCCGGGGGTGGCAACCGGGAAGGCGGTCGTGATCGGCGGCGGGATGGTCGGCTACAACGCCGCGGTGATCGCGCTCGGGCTCGGTGCCGAGGTGACGATCCTGGAGCGTTCGATCGACCGCATGCGCCACCTCGAGGAGGTGCTCGGCTCGCGGGTCACGCTGCTGATGTCGAACGCGCTCCAGATCGAGGAGTCGGTGGCCGAGGCGGACCTCGTCATCGGCGCCGTGCTCATTCCGGGCGCGCTCGCCCCCAAGCTGATCACCCGGGACATGGTCTCGGGCATGAAGGAGGGATCGGTGCTCGCGGACGTGGCGATCGACCAGGGCGGCTGTGCCGAGACGTCCAAGCCGACGACACACTCCGAGCCGGTGTACGTGGTCGACGGCGTCACGCACTACTGCGTCGCGAACATGCCGGGCGCCGTCCCGATCACGTCGACGAAGGCGCTGACGAACGCGACGCTGCCGTACGTGGAGGCGATCGCGGATGACGGGCTGCGCGGGGCGCTCGCGCGTGACCACGCGCTGGCGCGCGGCGTCAACGTGCTGGACGGGCGGATCACCTACGAGGCGGTCGCGGAGGCGCATGACCTCCCGTACTCGCCCCTGGAGGACGTCCTGCCGCTCTCGCCCGTCTAGGCCGCGGGCTTGGGCGAGGTCTTCTCGCGGCGCTTCGTCGGCGAGATGCGGACGACCGCGTACGTCACGCCGGCGGCGAGCGCGATCGTCCCGACGATGTAGACGACCATGCCGATGAGGCCGAGAACGGTGTCCATGCCGAACCTAGAATAGCCCCATGCCACGGGCGTGCGTCATCGTCCTCGACGCCGTCGGGGCGGGAGAGTTGCCGGATGCGGCCGACTACGGGGACGAGGGCTCCGACACGCTCGGAAACGTCGCCAAGGCGGTCGGCGGGCTCGATCTCCCGAGTCTCGAGGCGTTCGGGCTCGGAAACGTGAAGGAGCTCGAGGGCTGCCCGCCACAGCCCGGGGCGCCGGCGATCGCCGGCCGGCTGCTCGAGCGCTCGAAGGGCAAGGACACGACGGCGGGCCACTGGGAGCTCATGGGCGTCGTCACCGCGCAGCCATTCCCGACATACCCGCACGGCTTCCCGTTCGACATCATCGACTCGTTCTCGCACCGGACCGGCCGGGGTGTCCTCGGCAACAAGCCGGCGTCCGGGACGGAGATCATCGAGGAGCTGGGCGAGGAGCACCAGAAGACCGGGAAGTGGATCGTCTACACGTCCGGGGACAGCGTCTTTCAGATCGCCGCGAACACGGACACGATCCCGCTGGACGAGCTCTACTCGGCGTCGGAGACGGCGCGCGAGATCCTCACCGGCAAGCACGCGGTCGGGCGCGTGATCGCGCGACCGTTCGAGGGCGAGCCCGGCAACTACACGCGCACCCCTGACCGCCACGACTGGTCGCTGAAGCCGCGCCAGCCGAACTACCTGACGCTCGTGCGCGAGGCCGGCCATCAAGTGCACGGCGTGGGGAAGATCCGCGACATCTTCGCGGGAATCGACATCGACGAGTCCCATCCGACGAGATCGAACGTTGAGGGCATCACGGTCACCGAGCGGCTGCTGCGGGAGCTCGACGACGGAGTCATCTTCGTGAACCTCGTCGAGACCGACATGCTCTGGGGCCACCGCAACGATCCGGTGAACTTCCACCGCTGCCTGCAGGACTTCGACCGGCGCCTTCCGGACCTGCTCGGCGCGCTGAAGGACGGAGACCTCCTGATCATCACGTCGGACCACGGTTGCGATCCCACGACGCCCTCCACCGATCACTCTCGCGAGCATGCGTTGCTGCTTGCCTACGTGGAGGGCCGGAATGCCCGCGGCTCGCGACATGACGGCGAGTTCGGTGACGTCGGGGCCACGGTGAACAAGTGGCTCGGCGGCCGGTCCGGGGTACGCGGCCTCCCGGGCGCGCCGATCGTCGAGCCGTGACGATGCACGACCCGACGGTCGTCCGCGAGGAGTACGCGGATGAGACGCGGCTCGCCGCGCGGAAGGCGGCGTACGCAGGAGCGGAGGGTCCCGACGCGCGGGACGTCCTGTTCGAGGCAATCGCGGAGGGACGCCCAGGTCGGATTCTCGAGGTCGGCCCTGGGGAAGGCGAGCTTGCAGAGCGTCTGCAGCGTGAGCTGGGTGCTGACGTCCTCGCAGTCGACCAGTCCGCCCGAATGGTGGAGCTCACCCTCAGCCGCGGCGTCGACGCTCGGCTGGGTAGCGTCGAGCAGCTCGACTTCGGCGACGAGAGCTTCGACTGTGTCGTCGCGGCGTGGATGCTCTACCACGTTCAAGACGTCGATCAGGCTTTTGCGGAGATCGTGCGCGTGCTCCGACCAGGCGGCCGGCTCGTCGCCGTCACGAACGGATTCGACCACCTGAAGGAGCTCTACGAGCTGGTCGGGAGGCCGCGCCTGCGGTCGAGCTTTCTGGCCGAGGACGCGGAAAGGATCCTGCCGCGCTTCTTCGCGCGCGTCGAGCGTCGCGACGCCCACGGGTGGGTTGTGTTCCCGGACGCCGACACGGCACAGTCCTACGTGGCATCCCTCGTGCTGCTCGAGGGCGCTCGCGTGCCGCCGGTCGAGGGGACGATTCGCGTGCGGCGCTGCCCGTCGATCTTCGTCGCCCAGCGCCCGTGATCCGCCCGGCCGAGCTGATTCAGCGGAAGCGAGACGGCGGCGAGCTCGCCGACGAAGAGATCGCCGACCTCGTCCTCGGGTACGCGCGCGACGAGATTCCCGACTACCAGCTCGCGGCGTTCTGCATGGCCGTGTACTTCCGTGGCCTGAACGGACGCGAGACGTACGCGCTCACCGACGCGATGGTGCGGAGCGGCGACACGATCGACTTGCGGGCCGAGATCGGCCGGCCGGTCGCCGACAAGCATTCGACGGGCGGCGTGGGGGACAAGGCCTCCCTCGTCGTCGGCCCGCTCGTGACGGCGTGCGGCGTGCCCTTCGGAAAGATGAGCGGACGGGGTCTGGGCCACACCGGCGGGACGCTGGACAAGCTCGAGTCGATTCCCGGATTCCGCATCGAGCTCTCGCGCGACGAGTTCGTCGACCAGGTGCGGGATGTCGGCCTCGCGATCATCGGCCAGACCGCCGAGCTCGTCCCCGCCGACAGGAAGCTCTACGGGCTCCGCGATGTGACGGCGACGGTCGAGGACGTCTCGTTGATCGCGGCCAGCATCATGTCCAAGAAGATCGCCGCAGGAGCGAACGCGATCGTCCTCGACGTCAAAGTCGGCGACGGCGCCTTCATGAAGACGATCGACGACGCGCGCAAGCTGGCCGAGGCGATGCTCGAGCTCGGGCGGAGGGCCGACCGCAGCGTCGTCTGCGAGCTCACCGACATGGAGCAGCCGCTCGGCCGGGCCGTCGGCAACGCGCTCGAGATCCACGAGGCCGTCGAGACGCTGCGCGGCGATGGGCCTGCCGACCTGACGGAGCTCTCCGTTGCGTCCGCAGCCCATCTCGTGACGCTGTGCGACGGCGCTGAGCCGGCAGACGCGCGTTCCCGAGTCGAGGCGGTCCTTCGAGACGGATCAGCGCTCGAGGCGTACGACCGCTGGGTCCGGGCCCAGGGAGGCGACCCGGACGAGAAGGTGCTCCCCAGTGCTCCCGTCGTCCGCGAGGTCACGGCGTCGCGGGACGGAGCGGTCGCTCGGCTCGGTGCCCTCGCCGTCGGCATGGCCTCCGTCCACCTCGGCGCGGGCCGGGCGGTGAAGGACGCGCCGATCGACCACGCCGTCGGGATCCTCTGCCGGGCAAAGCGCGGAGACACGATCACCCGAGGCGAGGTCATTGCCGAGATCCACGCACGGGACGATGAGTCCGCCGATGCAGCCGTTGCCGAGGTCAAAGCCGCCTACGAGCTCGCGGACGAAGCTCCGTCGCCGGGCGGCGTCATCCTCGAGACGCTGGCGTAGACCTATCCCTCAGGGCCGCGGCTAGGCTAGCCCCGTGCCCGAGCTGCCCGAGGTCGAGACGGTTCGCGTTCGCCTCGAGCCCGTCCTCGTCGGCCGGCGATTCAACCGTGTCGAGATCTTCGACCCCCGCGTGACGCGGCCCGTCGAGCCACGGGAGGTCGCGGCAGAGCTCGAAGGAGAGGTCGTCGCTGCCGTCGAGCGGCGCGGCAAGTATCTGATTGTTCGGTTCGAAACGGGTCGTGTTCTCCTGATCCACCTCCGCATGACGGGAACGATGCGACACGAGAGCAACGGAGCGCCCGAGCACGATCCGCATCTCCGAGTCGTTGTCACACTAGACGACGGCTCGGACGTCAGCTATCGAGACGTCCGGAGGTTCGGAACCTGGTTGCTGCTCGAGCCGGGGGAGGAGACGGAATATCTCGCCGAGCGCCTCGGGGAGGAACCGCTGACCCGCGCGTTCACGCCGGCGAGCCTGGCCGCGCGCTTCCACCGCCGCCGAGCCCCGGTGAAGGCCGCGCTCCTCGACCAGCGCGCCGCGGCGGGCATGGGGAACATCTATGCGGACGAAGCGCTCTGGCGGGCGCAGATCCATCCGCTTCGTCCCGCCGGGGACCTGGACGAGGCCGAGCTGAAGCGGCTCCACAAGGCGGTCCGCGACGCGCTCAAAGCGGGGATCGCTCGCCAGGGCACCACGCTGCGCGACTACCGCACGCCGGACGGAGCGGAAGGACGGATGCAGACCGCGCTCCGGGTCTACGGCCGCGAGGGCGAGCCCTGCTATCGGTGCGGCGACCAGATCGGCAAGACGCGCGCCGCCGGGCGCGGCACGTGGTACTGCCCGCGCTGCCAGCCGCTCGTCCCGAACGGGACCGGACGCTGAAGTGAGAGTCGTCGTGACCGGCGGAGCCGGATTCATCGGCTCGCACGTCGCCGACGCCTTCGTCCAGCGCGGCGACGAGGTACTCGTCGTCGACGACTTCTCGTCCGGATCTCGCGACGACGTTCCGGGCAGCGCGACCCTCGCCGAGCTCGACATCGCCCACGCAGATCGCGTCGGAGCAGCCTTCGCCGACTTCCGCCCGGAATACGTCTGTCATCTCGCCGCCCAGGCGAGCGTGACGGTCTCGGTCAAGGAGCCGAGGCGGGACTTCGACTCGAACGTCCTCGGCACGTTCAACATCCTCAACGCCGCGACCGAGCACCGGGCAAGGACGGTCTTCGCGTCGACCGGCGGGGCGCTCTACGGCGAAAGCGCGCCGATCCCGACAGACGAGTCCTACGTCGCGCAACCGCTCTCGCCCTACGGCGCCTCGAAGCAGGCAGCGGAGGCATTCGTCGGCGCACTGGCGCGGTTCCACGGAATCGACCACGCGGTCCTCCGGCTCGGAAACGTCTACGGCCCGCGCCAGAGCCCCCACGGCGAGGCCGGCGTCGTCGCGATCTTCAGCGAGCGGCTGCTCCTCGGCCGGCCCGTCGTCGCGTACGGCCACGGCACGCCGACCCGCGACTACGTCCACGTGGGGGACATCGCCCGCGCATTCGTCACCCTGGCGGAGACTCCCGCCACGGGGACGTTCAATCTCGGCTGGGGGCGGGAGGTGTCCGTGCTCGACGTCCTAAACGGTCTTCAGCGCGCTGCCGGGACAACGGTCGAGCCGGCGCTCGAGCCCTTGCGTCCCGGAGAGCTGACCAGGAGCGCGATCGACTCCTCCGCGGCCGAGAGAGCGTTCGGGTGGCGCCCGGCGATCGAGCTGGAAGACGGTCTCGCGGACACGTTCCGCTGGTACGCCGGCACGTACGGCCGGTAGCCGAGCAGTTGCCGACAGATTCCCGCTGTACCCTCTGAGCGAGGTGCGCGGAGCCCAGCCGGAGAGCCTCGGTGCAGATGCGGCCGCCTCAGCGGTGCGCCCGCGCGCCTTCGAACCAGACGTCTCGCAGGTCGCGATCGGCGTCGGCGCCGCAGCCGGCGTGGCAGCGCTCGGCGCTGCCGACGGCGGCTACTTCCCGCCCGCCTGGGGCTGGACCGCGCTCGTGGCGCTCTGGCTCGTCATCGCCTGGCTCCTCCTCGGCCGCGCCGCACTGCACGGCGGGCGCCTCGCCGGCGTCTTCCTCGGCGGGATGACCGCGCTCGCCGCCTGGACCTGGTTCTCGCTGGTCTGGAGCGACAACACGACCCAGACCGTGCTCGAGGGCTTCCGAATGCTCGCCTACGCGGGGGTGGCGGCGGCGTTCGTCCTGGTCGTCCGGCGCGAAACCGCTCCGGCGCTCCTCAGAGGCGTGCTCGCGGCGCTCGTCCTCGTCTCCGCCTACGGGCTCGCGACGCGGCTCTTCCCGGAACGGATCGGCGCGTACGACTCGGTGTCGGAGTACCGGCTCTCCGAGCCGCTCGGCTACTGGAACGGCTTCGCCATCTTCGTCACGCTCGGCCTGCTCCTCGCGCTCGGCGCGGTGGCCCGGGAGCGGAACCTGACAGTCCGCGCCCTCGCGGCGGCCTCGTTCGTCGTGCTGGTCCCGGCGCTCTACTTCACGTTCAGCCGGGGCGCATGGATCGCGCTCATCGTCGGCCTCGCAGCCGCCGTCGCGCTCGACACTCGGCGGCTCCACCTCATCGTCAGCCTGCTCGTCGTCGGCACGCCGGCGTTGCTCGCGGCGGCGATCGGCTCGCGTTACGAAGGGCTGACCAGCCGCGACTCGCCGCTGAGCGTCGTGACGGATCAGGGCGGCGAGCTCGCGATCGTCATCGCCCTTCTGGCGCTCGTCGCGGCAGGTGCGACCGTCGCGCTCTCGGTGGCCGAGCGGCGGTACGAGCCGCCTCGCAACGTCCGATTGGCCTTCGCAGCCGTGGTTGCGGTCGTGGCGGTGGGCGCCGCCGGCGCGGTCGTCGTCCGGTTCGGCGGCCCGGTGGACATGGTCGAAAGGGCCTACGACGCGTTCAAGGAGCCGCCGTCCGGCTCGGGCTCGAACCTCAGCGAGCGCCTGTTCACGTTCACGGGCAGCTACCGGCCCGAGATCTGGGAGGAGGCCTGGAACCAGTGGCAGGACAACCTGCTGCTCGGGGGCGGAGCCGGCACCTACGAGCAGTACTGGAACGAGCACCGGCCCATCGATCACAAGGTGCGCGACGGCCACAACCTCTACCTCGAGACGCTCGGCGAGCTCGGC
This sequence comes from uncultured Actinomycetes bacterium, assembly GCA_963782765.1. Taxonomy (GTDB): domain Bacteria; phylum Actinomycetota; class Thermoleophilia; order Gaiellales; family Gaiellaceae; genus JACDAN01. The sequence goes on along the minus strand of CAWALC010000002.1, from coordinate 219,801 downwards.
CCGATCGGGCTCGCGGCGCTGCTCCTCGCGCTCGGCGCCCCGGTGGCGGCCGCCTTCGGCGCACGCCGCCATCCGCTCGCAGCTGGCGCGTTCGGCGCGTACGTGGCCTACCTGATCCACGCCGGCGTCGACTGGGACTGGGAGCTGCCGGCGGTCACCGTCGCCGCGCTTGCCGCCGGTGCCGCGCTGATCGCGCTCCGAGCGCCGCCGGGCTCCGAGCTCGTCCCCGGATTCCGGCTCCGGGTCGCGGTAGGCGTGGTCGCGGCGTTCATGGCGGGAGCCGCCTTCGTCGGCCTCGTCGGCTCGAGCGCGCTCGCCGCGAGCGACGATGCGGCGGTCGCGAGCCCGCCCGACCTGGCCGAGGCGGCCGACGAGGCGCGCAAGGCGCAGGACTGGGCTCCGTGGTCGTCCGAGCCGTGGCAGCGGCTCGGCGAGGCGCAGCTCGGCCAGGGCGATCTCGAAGGCGCACGCGAGAGCTTCGGAGAGGCGATCGACAAGGAGCCCGGCGACTGGCTGCTCTGGCTCCGCCTGGCGGAGGCGAGCTCCGGCGCCGAACGGGAGGCGGCGCTCCAGGAAGCCGAGCGGCTGAACCCGCTGGCGTCCGAGATCCGCGAGTTCCGCCAGACCGAGGAGGAGTAGTGCTCCGCCGGGACCCGCTCTCCGACCCGGCGCCGCTGATCAAGCGCGTCTATGCCTACGCCGCCTACCGCCTGGGCGACGGCCCCGACGCCGAGGACATCACGAGCGAGACCTTCGAGCGGGCTCTCCGCTACCGCAAGAGCTACGACCCGAAGAAGGGTGAGCCTGTCGCCTGGCTGCTCGGGATCGCGAAGCGGTGCATCGACGGCGGCTGGTCGAAGACGGAGTACGCCACCGAGGACGTGGACTCCGTGGACACGACCGACCTGGAGGAGGAGACGATCCGGCGACTGACGGTCTCACGGGCCGTCGCCGAGCTGGACGAGCGCGACCGGGAGCTGATCGCCCTCCGGTTCGGCTCGGATCTGACAGCCCGCCAGATCGCGGAGCTGCTCGGCGCCAGGACGAACGCGATCGAGGTCGCACTCCACCGCGCGCTCGGCCGGCTGCGCGTGATCCTCGGAACCGACGAACCGGAGGCTGTAAGGAAACGGGGCGCCTCCCGGTAGTAGGTGGTGCAAGACCACTGAAACGATTCCAGGGGGTTCACCGAAATGCGTTACTGGCGGAAGCGGCACGAGGGGCTCGACCTCGAAGCCGAGTTGCGGGCCAACCGGCCCGAGCCCGCACCCGAGTTCGTCCATCGTCTCGAGGCACGGGTCAGAAATTCCGGTCGCCGCTCGCACGCAGGCTCGCTTCGCGTCGCCTTCGTCGGCGCGCTGACCGCGGTCATGCTGCTCGCGCTGGCCTCGGTCGGCGGCGTCGGCTATGCATCCTCGGCGGCACAGGATGCAGCGGTCAGCGTCAAGCGGGTCGTCACGCCGAAGGACGTCATCCACGTCCTGAAGCGGGGCCCGGCGATCGACCAGTACAAGAAGCCGAAGGCCAAGAAGGTCAAGAAGGCGAAGAAGAAGGGCCAGGGCGCGAGAGGCCGGGTTCGGGCCAGGACGCGGCCGCCCTTCACGGGCTAGGCCCGACAAGTAGCGGCAGGGGAGAGGGCGGCCCGATGGTCGCCCTCTCTTGCTAGAACGGACGGGGGTCACGTGAACGGGAGATCGACAACCAGAGCACGAAGGGCGCTGCTTCCTGCGCTCGTCGTCGCCGTGCTCGCCGTTCTGGCGCCCGCGACGGCCGGCGGCCAGGGCTCGACGGTCTTCTGGCAGGGGACGACTCCCGACACCGGGACCGCGTATGCGGCCGGTGTGGGTCGCGAGTTCCGCCTGGGGCTCGAAGCGGCGGGCTCGTTCGGCTCATCGGTTCGGATCCGCGTCAACCAGCTCCCGGGAGGCGCGCGGCTCGTCCGGCTCGCCGAGGCTCCGGCGCGGGTGGACTTCCGCTGGCGTCCGCGGGCAAGCCAGCGCGGGGAGTGGCGGTTCGTCTTCAGCGCGGCGGACGGCGTCTCGGCCGCGCCGCGGATCACGGTTCGCGTCCACGTCGGAAGGACTGCGTCGCGCACCTTCCGTCTCTCCAGCAGGACGCCGGGGGGCAGCTCCCACAACGCCGTCCTGCAGTACGCGGTCGCGGCGCGGGTTGCGCCGAACGAGAGTGCGCGCGTCGTCGCCCGGATGAAGCCTCTGACACCCGAGCGGGTGCCGCACGTCCTCTTCCTGTCCAGCGGCCGGATCGACCCGCAGGGACGGTACTGGGTCCGTGTGCCGCTGCCGATCCTGCCGAACGGCTCGATGGGATGGATCCCACGTGAGGCCGTGGGGCCGTTCGTCCGGATCGAGACGCACCTCGTCATCGACCGATCTCGCTTACAGGCAACTCTCTACCGCCGCGGCCGTGCCGTCTTCCGGACGATCGTCGGCGTGGGCGAGCCGCACTGGCCGACCCCCGCGGGACGCTTTTACGTCCGCGAGCGCCTGACGGGCTTCACCGACCCGATCTACGGCTCGCTCGCCTTCGGGACAAACGGGCGCTCGGCCGTGCTGACGGACTGGCCGGGCGGCGGGTTCATCGGCATCCACGGGACGAACCAGCCCGGGATCCTGCCCGGAAGGGTCTCGCACGGCTGCGTGCGGATCCCCAACCCGCAGATTCGCCGTCTCGATCGGCTGATGCCGGTCGGCACACCGGTTACGATTCGCTGACGTCGGGCCGAGGCCCGTCGTCTTTCAACTCGCCCGACATGTCATCTAACGTTCTGCGGTCAATGGGGTCGAGCTTCCGTGCGTTCGTCGTCGGCGCGGGAGCGCTCTGTCTCGCGCTGCCCGCGTTCGCACACGCCGCTCCGTGGTCGGGCAACCTTCCGGCTGCCGTTCCGGCCGGCCCGAGCTGGGTGGCGCCCACGCCCGCCGAGGGCGCTCGGCTGCAAACGGTCGCCGGCCGGCAGCTCAGGGTGGGCCTCGCCGCGACTGCGCCCGGCGGCGCCGCGGTATCCCTCTCCATTCGCGCGGCGGCCCTGCCGCCCGGCGCGGCACTGACTCCGGTGGACGGAAATCCGGCGTCTGCCTCGCTCGTCTGGACGCCTTCGCGCTCGCAGGCCGGGCGCAGCTTCCCCGTCACCTTCACCGCGCAGAGCGCAGGCGGGATACCGGCGGCGACGCGCCGCGTGACCCTCGCCGTCCGCGCGGCGCCGAGGCCGAAGCCGAAGCCCCGCCCCAAGCCCGAGCGTTTCCTCCTCAGCAGCGAGAAACAGCACCTCTACCGGTACGCGTTCGTGCTCCGGCAGGGCGTCGCCCGCAGCGCGCCGCGGAAGACCGCGGCAGTCGTGGGGAGCCTCGGCCGGTGGACGCCGGAAGGGACGACGAACCTCGTCCTCACCCTCGACGGCCGGCGCACGAAGCGTGGTGTCTGGATCCGCGTCCGGCTCGCGACGCTGCCCAACGGCCGTACCGGGTGGGTGCCGCGCAAGATGCTGAGCGACTGGAAGGAGCTCCGGACGCGCCTCGTCGTCGACCGCCGACGCCTGAGCGCGACGCTCTACCGGCGCGGCAAGGTCGTCTTCCGAGCGCCGGTCGGTGTTGGCCAGTCCCGCTGGCCGACACCGCGCGGCGAGTTCTACATCCGCAACCAGCTCTACGGCTTCGGGAATCCCGTCTACGGCCCGATCGCGTTCGGGACCAGCGCGCGCTCGGCGGAGCTGACCGACTGGCCCGGCGGCGGCTTCATCGGGCTGCACGGGACGAATCAGCCGTCGATCCTTCCCGGCCGTGTCTCGCACGGCTGCATCCGCATGAGGAACGGCGACATCCTTCGCCTGGCACGGCTGATGCCCGTTGGCACGCCGCTGACTGTTCGCTAGCCTTTTCTCAGAGACACTGCTGCGGCGCCCGCCATGGATTCGGCGATGCGCCACATACCGGCGTGGCTCTGCGGGCTGGCCGTCGCGTTGCTCTTTTTCGCCGTTTCGGACGCGGGAGCTCGCGTCGAGAGCCTCGCGCCGGCCGGCTGGGCGCCTCCGACTCCCGCGGAGGGAGCGAGGCTTCGGGCCGCGCCGGGTGACCCGCTCCGGTTCAACCTTGCGGCCCTTGCGCAAGACACCCCGAACGCGACGATCACGATCGGAGCCGCCGGCGTCCCGCCCGGGGCAACGTTCAGGACGACGCCGGGGAACCCGGCCGCCGCCGGTTTCACCTGGACTCCTGCGGCCTCGCACGCGGGGCGGACGTACTCGCTGACGTTCACGGCGCAGCCGGACGATCCGGCCGTCGCGACGAAGACGCGCCGCGTCGACGTCGAGGTCCTGGCGCGGAAGGCGACCAGGTTTGCGCTCTCGAGCGGCGCGACGGCGACCTATCGCTGGGCGTTCGTCATCCGGCGAGTCGTCGCCCGGAGCGCCCCCAGCCGGACCGCGCGGCCGATCGCACGACTCCGCCTCCTGACGCCGGAGAACACGACAAACCTCGTGCAAGCCCTGGAGGGCCGGCGCACCGCGAGCGGCGTCTGGGTGCGCGTTCGCCTCCCGATCCTCCCGAACAACTCGACCGGCTGGGTGCCTAGGCGGACACTCGGGAACTGGCGGATCGTGCGGACGCACCTGCTCGTCGATCGCCGTCAGCTGGCGCTGACGCTCTACCGGGCGGGGAAGCCCGTGTTCTGGTCGAGGGTGGGCGTCGGCCGGCCGCAGTGGCCGACGCCCACCGGTCAGTTCTACGTGCGGAACATGCTCTTCGGGTTCGACGACCCGGTCTACGGCCCGGTGGCGTTCGGGACGAGCGCGCGCTCGTCTGTCCTCACCGACTGGCCGGGCGGCGGCTTCATCGGGATCCACGGGACGAACGAGCCCGGGATCCTGCCCGGTCGCGTCTCCCACGGATGCATCCGCCTGCGGAACGGAGACATGCTTCGGCTCTCGCGGCTGCTGCCGGTCGGGACGCCGCTCACGGTCAAGTAGTCAAGCTCGCCGGCGCGGCGGGTCGGTGGCGATCGTTGCCGTGGTTGCAGCAGCGATGAACGCCGCGACCATCACGATGAGGAGGTCGACTGCGTCCCAGAAGGGGTCTCCGTCGCCCCAGGTCCCGTTGTTGAAGTACTGGCTCTTCCAGACGCCGAAGGCAGCGAGCATGCCGGCTCCGACCGCGAGCAGGTCCAGCGCGATCGTGACCAGCGTGTACGGCGGCAACAGGAACGCCTTCCCGCCTCCTGCCGCGAGACCCCGGAGCGCGACGACGGCCGAGCCGACGATGAGCGTGAGCAGGAAGGTCCAGAGCGCGAGGCGGGGCATGTTCCGGTACTGGAGCGTGATCGACATCGGCACGCGGACCTTCTGGCCGAGCGTCGAGGCGGGCTCGATGACAGCGGCACCCTCGTAGCGCCCCGGCTCGGTTTCGCTGTCGCGCCTGACGCTGACCGTGAGCACGGCCTCGTCGCCGAGCGCGGTTGCCTGGATGCCCACACTCTTGGGGTCGATGCTCGCGCCTCCTTTCCGGAAGAGCCGCGTATTCGCCTCGAGCGTCGTCGATCGCCGGAAGCGACAGCCTGTGACCGCGAACTCGATCTCGTGCGAGGACGACATCCTTCGGCCGACGGCGAGCTCGGTGCTCTCTCCCTGCACGAGGGTGAACGTGGCGACCGCAGGCTGGTCGTCTGTGGCCGGGACGCAGAACGGGACCTGGGCGCCGTTGGCCGGGCCGGCGGCGAGCAGACCGGCCGCCAGGCCGGCCGCGCCTGTCGCGAGCATGCGTAGCCCACGCACGCCAAGAACTTCGACTATTCCCGCGCCGAAGTCAATCGGCCGGATTGAGGTGCTACGCGGCTTCGGCGAGCTTGTCGAGGCCGCCGGCCCGGTCGAGCCGCCAGAGCTCGACGTAGCCGCCGATCGGCGTGCCGTCGACCAGGATCTGCGGAACCGTCCAGCCTCCGGTCTTCTCCTGGACGGTCTGGCGGAACGCCGGATCGTCGTCGAGCGAGATCTCCTCGTACGGGATCCCACGCCCCTCGAGGAGCGCCTTCGCCCGCACGCAGTAGCCGCACCAACGCGTCGTGTACATCTCGATTCGCGCCATCGGGGGCGGTTTTCCCGGCTGACGCCGCTTCTACACTTGGGCCATGGCCGGCCGGACCTACAAGACGGAGGCGATCGTGTTGCGCTCGCTCCGCTTCGGGGAGGCCGACAGGGTGCTCCACCTCTACACGCTCGACCGCGGGAGGATCGGGGCGGTCGCGAAGGGGATCCGCCGCACCAAGTCGCGCTTCGGCGGCCGTCTGGAGCCGTTGAGCCACGTCGAGCTCGTCCTCCACGAGGGCCGGGGGGAGCTGCAGACGATCACCGGCGTCCAGCTGATCCGCCCGCACAGCGCCGCGCGCGACAGCCACTACCGGCTGTCGGTCGGCTTCGTCGGCCTCGAGGCGATGCTGCGGCTCTTTCCGGAGCAGGAGGCCAACGACCGTGCCTTTGCGGCGCTGGCTCGGTTTCTCGACCTGCTCGACGAGGTGGAGCCGCGCGACGGCCGGCCGGCGCTCGACCCGCTCGTCCTCGGCTTCCAGCTGAAGCTCCTCTGGCTTGCCGGCTACCTGCCGCACCTCACGAGCTGCGCGGAATGCGGCGGCGAGAGCGGGCTCGTCGGCTACTCGCCTCGGGCCGGCGGGGCCGTCTGTGGGAACTGCCGCGCGGACGCGATCCCGCTCTCCGCGGCCGGCTTGCAGGGGATCGAGGGGCTGCTTCGCGCCCCGCTCGCCGAGGCCGGCACGGTGGAGCTCGGCGCCCGGGGTGCCCGCGACGCGCTCGCCGTCATCGCTTCGTCGTACGAGTTCCACGGCGGATTCCGGCTGCGGACGCTCTCCGCGTGAAGCGCGAGCTCCCTGGAGGGCTCGAGCTCGACGACGACGGCGACCGGATCGACGTCGACGCCGTCCACGACTACATCGCGAACCATTCGTACTGGGCTCCCGGCCGCCCTCGCGAGCTGCAAGAGGAGCTCATCCGCCAGGCGATTCGCCTCGTCGGCCTCTACGACGGCGAGCGGCAGATCGGCTTCGCGCGGGCGATCGGCGACTCGCACTTCGTCTATCTCGCGGATGTCTACGTTCTGCCGGAGTACCGGGGGCGCGGCCTCGGCGTCGAGCTCGTCCGCGAGATGATCGACAACGGGCCGTACGCGGAGACCCGCTGGATCCTGCACACGATGGACGCGCACGCGCTGTACGAGAAGTTCGGCTTCGGCCCGCCCTCGGACCGGGTGATGGAGCGGCCCCGCCGCTCGTAGGATTGCGCGACCGTGGCGCTGAACTTCCAGGACATGATCCGCGAGCTCCAGGCGTACTGGGCCGCGCGCGACTGCGTGGTCATGCAGCCGTACCACACCGAGCTCGGCGCGGGCACGTTCAATCCGGCCACGTTCCTGCGCTGCCTCGGGCCGGAGCCGTGGCGCACCGTGTACGTCGAGCCCGTGATCCGCCCGACCGACGGCCGGTACGGCGAGAACCCGTACCGATTCCAGCAGTACTACCAGCTCCAGGTGATCCTCAAGCCCGCGCCGGAGGACATCCTCGACCAGTACTTCGGCTCGCTGGAGGCGATCGGGATCGACCTGCGCAGGCACGACGTCCGCCTCGTCGAGGACGACTGGGAGGGCCCGACGCTCGGCGCGTGGGGCCTCGGCTGGGAGGTGTGGTGCGACGGCATGGAGATCACCCAGTTCACGTACTTCCAGCAGCTCGGCGGGATGGACGTCGAGGTCGTCTCGGGCGAGATCACGTACGGCGTCGAGCGCCTGGCCATGTTCCTCCAGGACAAGTCGACCGCCTTCGATCTCGAGTGGGCGCCGGGCTTCACCTGGGGAGACGTCGCCCGCGAGAACGAGCGCCAGTTCTCCGCCTACAACTTCGAGGAGGCTTCCGTGGAGCTCCTGATGCGGCACTTCGCCGACGCCGAGGCAGAGTGCGAGCGGCTCCTCGCGCGCGAGCTGCCGCTGCCGGCGTACGACCAGGTGCTCAAGGCCTCGCATACGTTCAACCTGCTGGACGCGCGCGGTGCGATCTCCGTGACCGAGCGCGCCTCCTACATCGGCCGGGTACGAGACCTCGCCCGGCAGGTCGCCCAGGAGTACGTTGGCGAAGCTGCTGCTGCTTGAGATCGGCTGCGAGGAGCTTCCCGCCGCCTCCGTCTACGAGGCGGAGGCGCAGCTGCCCGTCCTCAGCGAGCGCCACCTCGGCGCCGCGCCGAACCAGGTGCTCGTCGGGCCGCGGCGGCTCGCGATCCTCGTCAGCGTCGAGGAGCCGAGCGGCGAGCAGTGGATCAAGGGCCCGCCGGTCTCGCTGCGCGAGAAGGCGGCAGAGGGGTTTGCGAAGCGGCACGGCGTGTCCGTCGACGACCTGGAGGAACGGGACGGGTTCCTCGGGGTCGTGTCCGAGGGACAGTCCCTCGGCCAGGCCCTGCCGGGACAGCTCGACGGCATTGTCCGCGGCCTCCGCTTCGGCAAGACGATGCGCTGGGACGACTCCGGGCTGCGGTTCCCGCGGCCGATGCGCTGGACCTGCGCCCGGCTCGACGCGGACCCCGTCGAGGGTCACGGGACGACGACGCAGGGGCATCGGTTCACCCACGGCGACGTGGAGGTGCCGAGCGCCGACGCGTACGCGGAGACGCTTCGGGCGGCCGGGGTCGAGCCCGATCCGGCGGAGCGCGAGCGGCTGATCCGCGAGGGCCTCGACGCGCTCGGCGAGTGGCGCGACCCGCTGCGGAAGCTCCGCGAGGTGATCCACCTCGTCGAGCAGCCGGTGGTGCTGGAAGGCAGCTTCGACGAGCGGTTCCTCTCGCTGCCCGCAGGCGTCGTCGAGACCGCGATGCAGTCGCACCAGCGCTACTTCCCGCTCGGCGGGAACCGCTTTGCGTTCGTCGCGAACGGGGGAGACCCCGAGGTTGTTCGGCGAGGGAACGAGAACGTCCTGGAGGGCCGGCTGGACGACGCGAGCTTCACGTTCGAGCGGGACGTGAAGGCGGGCATCGACGAGCTCGCGTCCCGGCTCGGGTCGATCGTGTACTTCGCCGAAGCGGGCACCTTCGCCGATAAGACGAAGCGGCTCGTTGCGCTCGTCGACCGCCTGGGCGGCGGAGAGGCGTCCCTCGAGGCCGCCCGACTGGCCAAGGCGGACCAGGCCGCGGAGCTCGTGCGCGAGTTCCCCGACCTCGAAGGCTCGATCGGGGCCGAGTACGCGCGGCTCGCCGGCTACCCGGAGGCGGTCAGCGCCGCCATCGCCGAGCAGTACCTCCCCGACTCCGCCGGCGGCCCACTGCCCGAGACCGAGCCGGGCCGAGTGCTCGCCGCCGCAGACAAGATCGACGCGCTGACCATCTCGTTCTCGCTCGGCCACAAGCCGACGGGCTCGCGCGACCCGTTCGGCCTCCGGCGTGCGGCGATCGGCCTTGATCGCCTGGTCACGGAGGGAGGGCTGACGATTCCGCGCGATCTGCTGCCGCCCGAGGTCGGCGAGTTCGTCGAGGAGCGGTTCGAGGGGCTGCTCCGCGATGTCCCGGTCGAATTCGTGCGCGCCGCCCGCGCTGCGACCGTTCCAGACCTCGGCTCGGTCGCCCGCCTGGCGCAGGCGCTGGCTGGCCTGCCCGACGAGCGGCTCGAGCCGATCCACACGGCCTACATCCGCGCGAGCCGGCTGGGAGAGAAGGAAAAAGCCGCGGCGAAGCTCGATCCGGCGCTGCTGACCGAGCCGGCCGAGCAAGACGTCGCGGACGCGCTCGCCGCGGTGGAGCCGGAGATCGCGTCCGCCCTCGAGACCGGCGACTTCGAGGCCGCCGTCGAGGCCGGCGCGCGGCTCGGGCCCGTGCTCCACACGTTCTTCGAGGACGTGCTCGTGATGGCCGAGGACGCGAAGGTGCGCGAGAACCGCTTGCGACTCCTCCTCGACGTGCGGGACACGCTCCGCGCGCTGGGCGATCTGGCGCAAATACCGCGCTAACCGGCCTTAACGAGACGGCAACGTGGTTTTCAGGCGGCTCTTAGGCGGCACATGTTCCATGGAGCCATCACAACCACCGAAAGGAACCAATCTTCATGAGCAAGCAACTGACAGCGATCGCCGCGGCGCTCCTTCTCGGAGCCGGCGTCGGGGGCGCGGTGGGCGCGGCGGTTGCGCTCGAGACTGACTCCGAGCCCGCGGCACAGCCGACGGCATCCAATCTCCCAGTCGCGCAGACGACCTCCTCCACGGCGGCGCTCTACAAGCGCTTCAAGAACGCGGTCGTCGAGGTGCATGCGTCGCGCGGCGGCGGCGGCGAGTCGCCGTTCGAACAGCAGACGCCGGGCGAGGCGACCGGCTCAGGCTTCGTCATCGACGAGGAGGGCCACATCGTCACGAACCAGCACGTCGTGGCCGACGCCGAGTCCGTGGAGGTCGAGTTCTCGGACGGGACCGAGGTCGACGCCGAGATCGTCGGTACCGATCCGTCGTCCGACATCGCCGTGCTGGACGTCGATCGTCCCGGCACGAAGCTGACGGCGCTCCAGTTTGCGCCGACCGGCGCGCTCGAGGTCGGCAACCCGGTCATCGTGCTCGGCAGCCCCTTCGGCCTCGAAGGCTCCCTCACCACCGGCGTGATCAGCGCGGTGGGGCGTGAGATCCAGTCGCCGAACGGCTTCACGATCGAGAACGCGGTTCAGACCGATGCCGCGCTGAATCACGGAAACTCCGGCGGCCCCGTGCTCGACACGCAGGGCAGGGTTGTCGGCGTCGCGTCCCAGATCCGCAGCGACTCGGGCGGCAGCGACGGCGTCGGCTATGCAGTCCCCGGCGATACCGCCAAGCGCATCGCAGACGAGCTGATCGCCGACGGCAAGGTCGAGCACGCGTACCTCGGCGTGAGCCTTGCGGACGACGGCGCGGCCAAGCTCGAGAGCGTCGTGGCCGGCGGCCCGGCGGCTGGTGCCGGGCTCCGCACCGGTGATCTGGTGATCGAGGTCGCAGGCGAGCGGATCGAGACCGGCGACGAGCTCCGCGAGGCGATCGACGCCCGCAAGCCCGGCGACGAGCTCGAGCTGAAGGTCCGCCGTGGGTCCGAGGAACGCGACGTCACCGTCGAGCTCGGCACGAGGCCCGAGACCGCGCAGTAACCGAAGTCTCTGTCCCCGCAAGACATGGCCTGGTGATCTGTCCCTGGGCCATGTCTGTTTTGGCCCGGCGTACGCTCCAGCCGATGGCCACCGTCGAGCTCCACGTGATCTCGGACGCCACCGGCGCCACGGCTAAGCGCCTCGTCCAGGCGCTCGAGGCGCAGTTCCCGGACCAGGAGTTCGAGGACATCGTCCACCCGCGGGTCGAGACCGTGGACGACCTCCGCCTCGCCGTCGACCGGGCCAAGGGGCGGCCGGCGGTAATCCTCTACACGCTCGTCGACCAGGAGCTCCGGGAGGCGATGCGCGCCCTCTGCAAGAGCGCGCGCGTCCACTACTGCGACATCCTCGGCCACCCGATCGACGCCGTCGCGCGGGTCTCGGGCCAGCCCGCGACGATGACGCCGGGCGCGCGCCCTCCGCTCGACTCCAACTACTTCAAGCGGATGGCGGCGATCGAGTTCGCGGTCAAGTACGACGACGGAGTCGTGGGTGGGCTCGAGGACGCGGACATCGTCCTCGTCGGCGTCTCGCGGACGTCGAAGACGCCGCTCTCGATGTACCTCGGCTACCTGGGCTACCGCACCGCGAACGTTCCCGTCGTGAAGGGGATCGAGCCGCCGCCGGCGCTGTTCCGCCTCGACCCGAAGAAGGTCGTGGGGCTGACGATCGACGCCGAGCGGCTCGCCGAGATCCGCACCGACCGAGCTCGGCGTCTCGGCGGCAACAACCGGAAGTACAAGGATCTGACGGCGATCTACGACGAGCTCGAGGCGGCAGAGAAGCTCCACAAGCGGCTCGGCTGCCCGGTGATCGAGATCTCTGAGCTCTCCATCGAGGAGACGGCGGCGCGCGTGATCCAGGTCGTCGAGCAGCGCCGGCGGGCGACGGCGTCCGCTTCGTGAGCGAGTCGGCCGCCGCGGCGCGAGCCAAGCCGATTCCGCTCTGGCGCTGGGCTCTCTGGTGGGCGCTGCTGGCCGTCGCCGGGCTGCTCTTCTACTTCCTCCTCGCGCCGTTCTGGCTGGGACTGCGGGGGCTCGCCTGGATCGCGGAGTTCAGGGCTCGCCGCGGCAAGTGAGCGCTCGGGCCGTCATCGTCGTGTCTGCGATCGGGTTCGTCTGCACCTTCGCGACGCTTCTGCTTCCGAGCGAAGTCACGTCGGAGAACGCCCGTGCGGCCGAGTTCGGGTACCCGGCGGCATTTGTCACCGCAGACACGGCGCTGACGCCGCCGCCGGGCTGGTCAGGATCTGTCTCCTACGACCCGAACGAGTACCCGGCCGATTTCCACTGGCTTCGATTCGGGCTGGCGTGGCTCGTTCTCACGAGCGTCCTCGCGGGGCTGTATCTCCTCAGCGCTGAAGCTCGAAAACGTGCTCGAGGCCGTCCTCCTCGTCCATGTGCTCGCCCGTCTTGACGAACCCGAGCTTGCGGACGATCGCGATCGACGGATCGTTGTCGGGCGCGACCGCGAGGACGAAGTGCCGGATCCCGGCCAGCTCCTCCGCCTGGTCCATGAGCATCACCGCCGCCTGCGTGGCATAGCCGCGGCCGCGCCACTCCGGGTAGATGGCGTAGCCGAACTCGACGGCGTCCGGGTTCTGCGTCGAATTGTTGCCGGGCGGTCCGTGGTAGCCGGCGTGGCCGATCATCCGGCCGTCGAGAACCACGACACTCGGACACCAGGTCTCGAACCGCTCGTCATCCCGCATCTGCCGGAGCCGGAGAGCTATGAAGCGCCGCTCACCCTCGCGGGGGAACTCGGGCGGGAGCTCGATGTCGAGCTCGGCGGAAGCGTCCTCGCGCCGGTCGTCGAGCACCGCCTCGATGAACGCGGGCGTCATCGGTCGGAGCTCGATCACGCGGGCCCCGTCGTGCGGCGGGTCGCGAGGGACTGTCCCTCGGACCCGGCTCGCGGGGACACGGAGATCGTGACGAAAGCGTGACAATTCGTGTCCGCGCCCCTCGGTAGCCGCGGGATCCGCAACCCTTGCGCAGCGGCGTGCCGGCTGAGGCTGTCCCCCTTGGACGACCCAACCGGTCGTTGGCCCCTGAGCCGAAATCGAGTCACGCCGGCTTGAACGCGCGAAGGTTGAGGAAGAGCGGGACGCGATCGTGGCGCGGGTCCTCCAGCGTGTGCGTCGGCTCCCGGAGCCGCTCGACCAGCAAGCCGGCCTCTTCGAACGCCCGCCAGTAGTCGTTCAGCGCGTAGCACCAGCTGCGGAACGTGATCGTCAGGCCGTCGCGCTCGAACGTCCCGTCGAAGCGCCGTTTGCCCATGTACGAGCCGTCGACGACGAACCGAGCGTCGGGCTCTCTCGACTCGAAGTACCCCGCGTCCTTGAACGGATGCGTGACGCTGATGCAGAACCGGCCGCCCGGCTCGAGCACCCGTGCTGCCTCGCGCACCGCTCGAGGCATGTCGTCGACGTCCATCAGGGAGTTGTACGAGACGACGACGTCGAACGAAGCTCCGTCGAACGGGAGGTCGGCAGCGTCGGCCAGAAGGTAGGTGCCCTCAGGATCGGCTTCCTGCGCCGCTCCCAGCATCGTCGGCGCCGCGTCGACCGCGGTAACCCGGTGGCCGCGTTCGGCGAGATCACGCGCCACCCGGCCCTCGCCGCACCCGATCTCCAAAGTGGCGCGACCCGGCGGCGGGACGATCTCGTCGAAGAACGCGTCGCGGTAGTACCAGTAGGCGTCGTGACCGGGCCGCCGTACCCAGGCGATCCAGTTTTCGGCCTCGCGCTCCCAGTCCTCGGCGGAGGTCAAAGCACGCGCGTCGAGATCGGCGTCTCGATGATCTCGCCGTCGACGACCTCCAGCCGGTAGGCGCCCGAACCCTCGTCGCACCCCACAGCGCTCTGCAGCTCGCCGTTCACGAAGTGCAGCCCGACCCCCGCATCGGCCGCGTACCCGGCGGCCAGCCCGCCCTTCAGGAGATCGTGATACCGCGGCCGCCGCTGCTCCTCGTCGTCCCAGTGCGGACAGAAGCTGCCCGACAGGAAGCCGAGGCAGTCCATCGGCTCCAGCTGCGGCCCGAACGAGTCCGTCACGCCTTGCTCGAACCAGCAGATCCCGCCTGCACTCGACCCCGTAAGCACGATCCCGGTCTCTCGCGCCTCTTCCAGAAGCGAATCCACGCCGTGAACCCGCCAGATCGCGAGCATGTTCGCTGTGTTCCCGCCGCCGACAAACACGATGTCCTGGTCGAGCACCGTCGAGCGCAGATCCTCGGGCGGCCAGGGAAAGAACTCCAGCCGCGAGACCTCCGCGATCGCCCCGAACCCGTCGTACGCCCGCAGCGCCTGCCCCGCATCCTCGGCCGACGCGGTGCCGATGTAGAGCAGCCGCGGCCGCTCCTTGCCCGTCAGGCCGACGAGGAACTCGGCGAGCCCGTCGCAGAACTTGCCGCCGCCGATCGGGACCACGATCTGGTCAGCCATGCGGGTTGGAGTATCGCGGCTGAGGGATAATCCGCTCCCCGATGGCCGAGATCCGCTACGTCTACGACCTCGACGAGCCCACCGAGGGCGGCCGCGAGCTGCTCGGCGGCAAGGGGATCGGCCTCGCGGAGATGACGCAGCTCGGCGTTCCGGTCCCGGCCGGCTTCACGATCACGACCGACGCCTGCCGCGCCTACATGGCGAAGGGCGATTTCCCCGAGGGCCTGGCCGAGGAGGTCGACGAGCACCTGGCCCGCCTCGAGGAGACAGCCGGAAAGCGCTTCGGCGATCCCGAGGATCCGCTGCTCGTCTCCGTCCGCTCCGGCGCGGCGATCTCGATGCCCGGGATGATGGACACGATCCTCAACGTCGGCCTGAACGACCAGGCAACCGAGGGGCTCGCCCGCCGAACCGGCAACGAGCGGTTTGCCCAGGACTCCTACCGCCGCCTGATCCAGATGTACGGCGAGACCGTCGACGGCATCGACGCGCACTTCTTCTCCGACGCGCTCGCGCACCAGGAGGACGACCTCCCGGGCCTGATCGAGACCTTCAAGCGCATCTACCAGGAGCAGACCGGCCGGCCCTTCCCGCAGGACGCGAAGGAGCAGCTGGGCCGCGCCGTCCGCGCCGTCTTCGACTCGTGGAACACCCCGCGGGCCCAGCGGTACCGGCGCCACAACGACATCCCGCACGACCTCGGCACCGCCGTCAACGTCGTCCAGATGGTCTTCGGCAACAAGGGCGAGCAGTCCGGCACCGGCGTCGCCTTCACGCGCGACCCGTCCACCGGCGAGGCCGGCCTCTACGGCGAGTTCCTGGCCGACGCGCAGGGCGAGGACGTCGTCGCCGGGATCCGCACGCCCGAGCCGCTCGCGGCGATGAAAGACCGGCTGCCCGATGCCTTCTCCGAGTTCGTCGAGACCGTCGGCCGGCTCGAGTCCCACTACCGTGACATGCAGGACATCGAGTTCACCGTCGAGGACGGCAAGCTCTACCTCCTCCAGACGCGAAGCGCCAAACGCACCGCCGCAGCCGCGCTCAAGGCGGCGGTCGACATGGTCGACGAGGAGCTGATCTCCCGCGAGGAGGCAGTGGCGCGTATCGACCCGGGCCAGCTCGACCAGCTGCTCCACCCGCGGATCGACCCGGACATGTCCTACGACGTCGTCGCAAAGGGGCTGAACGCCTCGCCCGGCGCTGCCTCCGGCGCTGTCGTCTTCGACGCGGACACCGCCGAGCTGCGCGGGAAGGAGGGCGAGGCCGTCATCCTCGTCCGCTGGGAGACGACGCCCGACGACATCCACGGGATGATCGCCGCGCAGGGAATCCTCACCGCCCACGGCGGGATGACGTCCCACGCGGCCGTGGTCGCCCGGGGCATGGGGAAGCCGTGCGTGGCCGGCTGCGAGGCGCTCTCACTGGACATGGAGGCCAAGACCATGTCCCTGAACGGCACCCAGCTGAAGGAGGGCGAGACGCTCACGATCGACGGCGGCACCGGCGAGGTCATCGTCGGCGAGGTGAAGCTGATCCCACCCGACATCAACGAGGACTTCGAGACCGTCCTCGGCTGGGCCGACGGCCTGCGCCGCCTGAAAGTCAGGACCAACGCGGACACGCCCGAGGACGCCGCCAAGGCGCGCGAGTTCGGCGCCGAGGGCATCGGCCTCTGCCGCACCGAGCACATGTTCATGGCCGACGACCGGCTGCCCGTCGTGCGGGAGATGATCATGGCGTCGAGCGAGGACGAGCGGCGCTCGGCGCTCGACCGGCTCCTACCCCACCAGCAAAGCGACTTCGAGGGGATCTTCGAGGCCATGGCCGGCCTGCCGGTGACGATCCGGCTGCTCGACCCGCCGCTGCACGAGTTCCTGCCCCCGCTCGACGAGGCGACGGACGAGCGCATGCGCTCCCGGATCCGAGTCCTCCACGAGTCGAACCCGATGCTCGGCACCCGCGGCTGCCGCCTCGGCCTGATGTTCCCCGAGATCTACGAGATGCAGGTGCGCGCCATCATCCGCGCCGCGATCGCCGTGCGCGACCGCACGGGCGACGCGCCGCTCGTGGAGATCATGCACCCCCTCGTCGGCTTCGAGGAGGAGCTGCGGCGTCTCCGCGAGCTCACGATCGAGACCGCCGCCGAGGAAGGCGACGTCGAGTACCTCTGCGGGACGATGATCGAGCTCCCGCGCGCCTGCATCCGGGCGGACGAGATTGCCGAGCACGCCGACTTCTTCTCCTTCGGGACGAACGACCTCACGCAGACCGCGCTCGGGTTCTCGAGAGACGACGCCGAGGGCAAGTTCCTGACGCACTACCTCCAGGACGGCGTGCTCGAGCGGAACCCGTTCGAGACGCTCGACCAGAGCGGGGTGGGGGACCTGATGGTGATCGCGGTCGAGCGCGGCCGCTCGACGAAGCCGGACATCAAGCTCGGGATCTGCGGCGAGCACGGTGGCGAGCCGTCGTCGGTCGCCTTCTGCCACACGCTCGGGCTCGACTACGTGTCCTGCTCGCCGTACCGCGTCCCCCTGGCGCGGCTCGCGGCGGCGCAGGCAGCGCTCAGCGAAGCGGGCGTCGAGGCGGTCGCTGTCGGCGGCTAGCTCTCAGGCGCCCGGCGTGCGGGCGAGACACGCTGCATCAGGAACAGGCTGGTCACGAACACCCAGAAAAGGAAGACGGCGAAGACGATCGTGTTGGTCGTCCCGCCCGGGGCGAAGTCGGCGCGGTCGGCGAGCAGCCGGCCTCCCGCGTTGACGACGAGCAGTAGCCCGACGATCCCACCGACATAGCCGACCGACTTCGGCAGCAGCTCCGACCGCGCGATCCCGAGCGAGGCGGCCCAGACGAAGGCGGCAGCCGGGAAGTCCGTCATCACGAACGCGAAGCTCGCCACCTGGTAGAGGCCGTACGCGACGCCCTGATCCATCTGCTCGATGCCCGAGGCGAGCCCTCCGACGCAGATCACGCCGACGAGGAACATGGCGACCGACGCCGCAGCAGAGGCGGTGATGATGGCCGGCAGCCGGTCGTCCGGATTGCGCCCGAGCCGGCGGAGAGCCGCGGCCAGCGTCCCGCCGAACCAGAGGAGGAAGAGCCCGCCCAGCCCGAAGAAGAACGCCTGCCACATCAGGTCGGCGTCGTTCAGCGCGACGAAGTTGAGGATGAAATCGCTGCCCTCGTCCGCCGTGGGCGGGTCCGGGACGATCAGGAACGCGAGGGCGGACGAGACCACGAACGCGATCCCCGTCCCCGCCGCCCACCGTTCCCAGTCCCACATGGCGCGAGCTTGACATGCGGCGCGGAAAGGCGCACCATGGACGGCTTCCTCGTCGGGCCGTTTCGAGGCCCGGCAGCCGACGGAAAGGAGGCTGAGGCGTTGACGCACTTCACGCTCCATTACGGGCCTCGCCTCTCCGCGGCCCTCACCGCCTGGTAAGCCAGGCGATCAGTCGCGGACGGTAAGGCCGTTCCCGCGGCGGGCCGGAGCCCCTTCACACACGCCTGCTCCGCGTCCCGGGCGCCCGAGTCTCGGAGCCGAAGAGCTCCCGCCCGCCGCAACTGACCAGAAAGGAGAACCCCTGGTGGTTCACACGACAGGCATCAGCTGGATGCCACATCCCCGCACCGACGAGAACGTGGAAAGGAGGAAGAGACGTGTCGAGCTTCGACCTGGAAACTCGCCGCCTGATGTGCAGTGAACGGATCGAGCAGTTGGCGCGCGATGCGCAGCAGCCGATGACCAGTCGGCGGAGGCGCCGGCGCATGCGGATCACGCTGGGCAAGCTGATCCCCAGCATCCCCCGCACGAGCCGTCCGTCACTGGACAGCTAGGTGACAACGAAACAGTCACACGCGCGAGCGGAGTCGACCGGCCGGGCGTCCGTCGGCTCCGCCGCGCGAATCCTCTAGATCACGTACTCCCGCACGCTCCAGTAGGAGACGAGGACGCTGGCGAGGCCGATCGCGAGCAGCCCAGCGATTCCGAGCAGGCCCGGCTTCCCGTAGATCGCGTGCCCGCGGCCGAACCGCGAGAGCGCGAGACAGCCGAGCGCGCCGCCGACGAGCCCACCGATGTGGCCGCCGATCGAGATCCCGGGGATGAAGAACGTGAACGCGAGGTTCAGCGCGATGATCGACACCGCCCCGCCACCGAGCACGTAGGTGCGCTGCCGCTCGAGGACGAAGGCCGCGCCGAGGATCCCGAAAATCGCGCCCGAGGCGCCGACCGTCAGGCTCTCGGGCGAGAAGAGCAGCGCGCCGGCGGATCCACACAGCCCCGAGACGAGGTAGAGCAGCAGGTAGCGGCCGCGCCCGAGCACCTGCTCGACGGCGGCGCCGAACCACCAGAGCGCGAGCATGTTCAGCCCGAGGTGGAGCGGTCCGTAGTGGAGGAACATCGCGCTGACGAGCCGCCACCAGTCCCCGTTGGCGACGAGCGGCCCGAAGAGCACGCCCTCGCGGTAGATCTCGTTGCCCGTCCCGTTGATCTGCCCGCCGAGGGCCAGCTCCAGGAGGTAGACGGCGACGTTGATCCCGACGAGCGTCTTCGTGACGAGAGCGCCGGTGCCCTCGAAGCTCGCGCGGCGCATCCCCTGCGTGACGCGTTGCGTGCCCTGCGGCACGCCGGAGTGGTCGGGACAACGGATCCCGACGGGCGCGAAGGTCATGCAGTCCTCGCAGATCGGCCGGCCGCACTCCGAGCAGGAGACGAGCGTCTCCCGGTCGGGATGGCGGTAGCAGTACATGGTTTCTTGGGCGGCCACAGCGCGGCTGTAGCGTAGTGCGGCCGTGAGAGTCCATGTCGCGTTCACGCCGGACGAGGTCCTGGAGGCGCCGGTCGCCGTCGTGGTGGACGTCATGCGGGCGACGTCGACGATCGCGCAGGCCCTCGCGAGCGGCTACGAGCGGGTCTACTGCTGCCGGGAGATCGAGGACGCGCGGGCGCTGCGCGAGAAGCTGGGGGAGGGGCTGCTCGGCGGCGAACGGTCGGCGGTGCAGATCGAGGGCTTCGACCTGGGCGCCTCGCCGCGGGAGGTTCTGGAGCCGTGCGGCCGGGTGCTGATCTACTCGACGACGAACGGGACGAGGGCGGTGCTGGCAGCCGCGGAGCGATGCGACGAGGTGGTGCTCGGGTCGCTGCTGAACCTGTCCGCGGTGACCGCGACCGTTCGGGACGATTGCGTGATCGTCTGCGCCGGGTTCCAGGGGAAGTTCGCGCTGGACGATGCTTACTGCGCCGGCCGGATCGTCGATCGGCTCGACGCGGAGGTGACGGATGCGGCGAAGGCGTCGGCGATCCTGGCCCGATCGTTCCCGACGCCATGGGACGCGATCATGGCCCGAACCTACGGCCCCCCGGGCCTCGAAGAGGACATCGAGTTCTGCGCCCGGGAGAACACGATCGACGTCGTCCCACGCTTCTCGCAAATGGTCGACGGCGCGGCTGAGATAACGCTCTAGCTTTAGGCAATCCGGACGGCGCTTGACACCAGTACGGGCATCTGGTCTCGTTTCTGTAACAATTGTCGCCATTCGTATTGGGGGAGCTCTTTCTGCGGCTCCCGAGAGGGAAGGAGAAGGTATGTCCTGTCGAATCCTGCTCGGATTCACGGGTATCGCGCTCCTCGTCGGGCTTGCACCGTCAGCCCTTGCGGAGACGTCACGGACGCAGGCGCTCGTCGCCTGTATCGAGCTGCGTGGGGAACCGGAGACGCGCCGCGATGTGAAGCTCCGGGAGGGAAAGTGCGCTCGCGGGGAACAGCGCGCAAACCTCCGCGGTCCACGCGGCGCGCGGGGTCCAGCGGGTCGTGCTGTTCGCGGTACGGCGGGGCAGCCGGGACCGCCTGGGGCGCAGGGGCCACAAGGGGCGCAGGGGCCACAAGGGGCCCAGGGGCCACAGGGGCAGCAAGGCCCGGCTGGGCCTCCTGGGACGCCCGCCCCGACGCTGCTTCGCCTGAGCGGTGACTTCGCGGGGACGAACGCCAGCGTCGCCACGTCTCTCGACGGGGTGCAGTTCGGCCCCTACACGAGCGGGGGCGCGTGGGGCGGCTCGGTGCTCTACACCGGGGCCAACGGCCTCACTCTCGGCGAGATCACCCAGTTGTCGTTCACGGTCAAGCACTCGTCGGCGGACGACAACGCAATCGGTTCGCCGTACCTCCGCATCTTCCTGGAGAGCGACACGCACGACGTGATCTTCGATGCGACGGAGTGCGCGACGACGGTGCCGACCGAGGACGAGAACCACACCTACGAGGTCACCACCGGCGATGTCCGGTACGACGACGACTCCTGCGACGGCGTTCCGCCTGATCAGCAGCCGTGGGCGACGGTACAGGCAGCCCACGCCGATGAGGTCGTCAGTGGCATCTACATCACGACGGGGTTCACGGGCGGCAGCGACTTGGTCGCCCTGCTCCGCGAGTTGAGTGTGAACGGCGAAGCGTTCACTTTCGGCTCGGCGTGAACGAGAGCGTGTTCCTGTTCGGTAGCTGAGGTCGGAACGGAGGGGGCGCACCCGCGCCCCCTCACCGACCTGGGGCGCGCACGGGTTGGACTCTTGGAGCAGGCCCGTTTCTTGACACCGAACACATGTTCGTGCTAGAACGTATGTTCGGTCATGATCGCGTGCCTCGCCATCCCCGGATTCGAGCTCCTCGCCGCGCTTCGCTCTCGGCCTAGCCTCGCGCTCCAGTCCGCTGCGCTCGCGCCTCCCGAGGGAGTCGAGCCGCTCGTCGGGCCCGTCACCGCCGCGGCTCACCAGGCCGGCGTGCGGCCCGGGATGCGCATGGGGGAGGCGCTTGCGACCTGCCCGCGGCTCGTCCTCGTCGAGCCCGACCCGGCCGGTGCGGAGCGCGACTGGGAGGAGATCGTCCGCCGGCTCGAGGACAACGGCTTCGCGGTCGAGTCCGCCCAGCTCGGCACCGCCTACTTCGACACGCGCGGGGTGGAGCGCCTCTACGGCGGCCTCGAGCCGGCGCTGAAGCGCGCCCTCGCCGCGGTCGGCTCACACTGGGACGCGCGCGTTGGCGCGGCCACCCGTCGGTTCGCCGCCCTCGCGGCAGCCAACGTCGCGCGCCCAGGCCAATTGCTCGTCGTCTCCGACGAGCGCACGGAGGACTTCCTCGCCCCGCTTCCGCTCCGCCTGCTCGGGCTGGACGAGCGACGCCGCGAGGAGCTGGAAGCGCTGGGCGTGAAGAAGGTGGGACAGCTTGCCGGGCTTCCGGGCGCTGCCGTTGCCGAACGACTGGGACCGGACGGCCGCAGCGCCTGGAGCCAGGCGAGAGGAGGGAAGCGCGGTCGCATCCGCGGCCGCCGCCCGCCCGCCGAGGTGGTCGAGGAGCTCGAGTTCCCCGAGGCGGTCGGAAACGAGCTCACGCTCCGCCGCGCCCTCGCCAGCCTGGCCGAAAAGGCCATCAACCGGCCCGAGCGCGCCGACCGCTTCGTCCGAAAAGTTGCACTTTCGGCACGACTCGTCGGCGGAGCCTCCTGGCGCCGGACGCTGACCTTCCGCGATCCCGCCGGCGACCACGACCGGATCCGGATCGCGCTCGGCCCCAAGATCGCCGAGCTGCCGGCGCCGGCCCGGGCGCTTCGCCTCGAGCTCGTCGAGCTGACCGAGGAGACCGGACGCCAGCTCGAGCTCGTGAAGACCGAGGGCGCCGAGCTCCAGAACCGCCTCCGCGAAGGCCTCAGGCAGGTGAAGGCTTCCACCGGCGGCGGATCGGTGGCAACAGTGGTCGAAGTGGCCCCGTGGTCGCGGATCCCCGAAGCGCGCGCGCTCTTCGTACCGCAGGACGGTTAAACGAACCGCGTCCCGCCCTCGTCGAGCCGAGAGCAGACGGGGCGCCGCGTCTCGTCAACCGCCTCGCGGTCGAGGTGATCCGCGAGGAGTGGCGGGTGCTCGACCGCTGGTGGACAGAGCACCCGATCAACCGCCGCTACTTCGACGTCGTGCTCGAGAGCGGCCAGAACGTGGTCGTCTTCCACGACGACGAGCACGGCCGATGGTTCTCCCAGCGAGGGGCTTAGGCTTCGGTCATGACATTGCTCTGGTTCTTCATCTGGTTCACCTGGAACCTCGTCGGCGACAACGAGCCCATCACCTTCGATCCCGTCAACTTCTGGGCGGGATTCCTGCTCCTGGCCCTCGCGATCGACCTCGCCGGCGGGCACGCGCACGGCCGCTAGCCCGTGGGGGTCGAGATCCGCGACGTCGCGCCCGGCCTCTGGATCTGGCGCCAGGAGCATCCCGACTGGAAGCCCGGGCTCGACTGGACTGGGCCGGTCACCTCGACCTGTGTCGAATCAGGCGGCGAGGTCGTCGTGCTCGACGCGCTTGCGCCGCCCGACGATGCCACTGATGTCTGGGAGCGGCTCGACGCGAAGCCGCCGACGGTTGCCGTCGTCCTCAAGCCGGATCACGTCCGCAGCGTCGACCTGTTCGTCCGGCGCTACGGCGCCAAGGCATACGGGCCCGACGTGTTCTTCGCCGGCGATGCGCCCGAGACCGAGCTGGACTGGATCGGCGAGGGCTTCGAGCTCCGGGGCGGCCTCGTCGCGCTCTACGACGGCCGTGGCCGGAACGAGACGCCCATGTGGCTACCGGAGCAGCGCACGATCGTCTTTGCCGACGGGCTCACTGCACCCGAAGGTGAGCTCCGCGTGTGGTGGACGCCGTGGCACGAGAAGCGCGTCCTTCCGGCGCTCAGGGAACTCCTCGATCTTCCCTTCGAACGCGTGATCGTGGCCCACGGCGAGCCCGTCCACGACCGCGCCGAGTTCGAGCGGGCGCTGGAACGCGACCCGCACAAGGGGGAGTAGGCTCCAGGTCGTTGACCCACGTACTCCGCTTCGTGAACCTCTGGCGTGCCGTCTGGTGGGGCGCAGCAACTGCGCTGATCGCCTTCGGCTTCGCGATCGACGGCATCTCCGAGCCCGGACATCACGCCGGGCTGATCCTCGGCGGCATCGCGCTGGGGCTTTCGTTCAGGCGCTAGCTACGGCGAGTCGCCGTCGATGTCCTCGAGCCCGTAGGCAACGAGCGCCGGGAACCACGGCCACCCACCGGACCGACCCATGACGTCCTCCACCGGTATGGCATCGCTGGCGAGCGTGCGGCCCTTCGCGTCGCGAGCCATGCACTCGAACTCGTCTGCGGCACCGTCGAAGCCGTAGTTTGCGCCGCCCCATTCGGGGTGAAGCCGCTCGCACCGTTGCGTGCCCTTTTCCCACATGGTGTGGAGGTAGACGCCTGACGTACAGGCGCCCACGAGCAACACGAACCACGCGACCACGGCGCCGACGACAGCCTTGCGCCAATGACGCCTCGCGAAGCCCGAGATCGCTTGCACCACTACTGACCGCGGATGAACGCGGCGAACCCGTCGTCCGGTGCGTGGAAGTTCAGGAACCGGACGGGTGACTGGACGCGCAGGATCCCGTGCTCCTCGCCGGGAGGCGCGGCGACGAACGTCCCGGGCCCGAATCGTGCCTCGCCGCCGTTCGCCCAGAGGCCGAGCTCGCCTTCCAGGACGTAGAACGAGTCGATCTGCGCGTCGTGCTGGTGCGGCGGAATCGGGCCGAACCCCTCGTCGGCCTCGAACTCGAGGAAGCAAACCTCCGGCCGGGCGGCGCGCACGGTGATCGTCCGGACCGGGTGCTCGAGGCGTTCTCCACCGCCCGGCTCGGTGACCTCCGCGTCGCCCGGCCCGCGCGGTTCGTCGACGTCGACGCTGTCCCACTTCGCGTCCTCCCGCTGAGTCCGGCGGCGGATGTACTCGATGAAGCCAGAGTCGGGTGCGTGCAGGTTCAGGTACCGCGTTCGCTCATGCGCTTCTGAGCTCGTGAAGCCGTGGACGATCCCGGGCGGAACCACCACAGATGCTCCGGCACCCGCTCGAAGTGTCTCCGTCCCGCAGAGGATCTCGAGCTCGCCCTCGAGGACGTAGAACGCGTCGACGTGGTGCTGGTGGTAGTGCGGGCCGGTGCCGACGAAGTCCGGTCCGACCGACACCTCGTTGACCGAGAGCTCTGGCCGCTCGAGCTTCACCCTGATGTGGGCCCCAAGGCGCTCGCCGCCGCCCGGCTCGATGACGACCGCCGAGTCCACTGCTGCGGAGCGTAGTTGTTTGACACTCGATGGATACGAAGCGAACATATGTTCGCTAGATGGCGTACACCGAGCTCCATGCGCACTCCTCCTACTCGTTCCTCGACGGCGCCTCGCTGCCCGAGGAGCTGGCGGTTCGCGCGGCCGAGCTCGGCTACGAGGCGCTCGCGCTCACCGACCACGACGGCGTCTACGGGTCGCTCGAGTTCGCGCACGCGGCGAAGGCGTTCGGCGTCCGGCCGATCACCGGGGCGGAGGTGACGCTGGGGGACGGGTCTCACGTGACGCTGCTCGTGGAGAGCGCACGGGGGTACGCGAACCTCTGTCGGCTCCTGACTGCGGCGCATGCCGGAACCCGGCCCAAGGAGGGCGAGCCGGCCCTGGATCCGGCGCTGGACCAAGCGCTGCTGGAAGAGCTGAACGACGGCCTCGTGTGCCTGTCGGGCTGCTCGCGGTTCGGGCTGGGCGTGCAGAACCCGAACGCCGCGGCACGGCTGGCGCAGGCCTTCGGGCGCAAGCGGTTCTTCGTCGAGCTCCAGCGGCCGTTCGAGCGGGGCGACGTGCGGCGGAATGCGCGGCTGCGGGAGCTCGCGGAGGCGCTGCGGGTCGAGACGGTCGTGACCGGAGACGTCCACGCGCATGCGGCGTCCCGGGCGCCGCTGCAGGACGCTTTGGTCGCGATCCGGCACCGCACCTCGCTCGAGGGCTCGGAGCCCGAGCGGCGCGGGAACCATGAGGCGGTGCTCCGTGCGTCGGGCGAGGTAGTGGGACGCTTTCCGCTCGACCGCGATGCCGTCGAGCGGGCGGCGCTGGTCGCCGAGCGCTGCGAGTTCGACCTGACGCAGGAGCTCGGCTATCGCTACCCGGACTTCTCGGACGGGACCGAACCGGCCATCAGCCGCCTTGCAGACGTCTGCAACCAAGCCTTTTCGGGGCGGTATTCGAAGGCAAGTAACAGTCTGTTACTAAGTGCCCGCGCCCGGCTCGACGAGGAGCTGGCGCTGATCGAGGAGATCGACCTCGCGGGGTTCTTCCTCCTGCACCACGAGGTGCTCGAGCTGGCGCGCGAGGTCGCCGTCGAGGTGCGCGGCCGGGAGTCGCCGCGGAACTCGCTGCCGCCGGGCCGGGGGCGAGGGTCGTCCGTCGGCTCGATCGTCTGTTACCTGACCGGGCTTTCGCACGTCGACCCGGTTGCGGCCGACCTCTCGCTCGGGCGCTTCATCAACCGGGAGCTGACCGGCGTCCCGGACATCGACCTCGACTTTCCGCGCGACATCCGCGAGAAGCTGATCGTCGCGGTCACGGAGAAGTACGGGCGCGAGCACGCCGCGCTGGTCGCGAGCTTCTCGACGTACCGCTCGCGCGGTGCGATCCGCGACGTCGGCAAGGCGCTGGGGCTCCCGTATGGCGAGCTCGAGCGGCTCGCGCGGGTCTCGGACGGCTGGAATGCGAAGCGTGTGGCCGAAGAGCTCCAGCTCGTCCCGGGGTTCGAGGATCGCGCTCACTCACCGCGCTGGCGCGCCTTCGCAGAGCTGACGCACGAGATCGCCGGGCTGCCGCGGCACATCTCGCAGCACCCGGGCGGGATGGTGATCTCGACCCGGCCGCTGGTCGAGCTCGTGCCAGTGCAGCCGGCGGCGATGGCGGGGCGGCAGCTCGTCCAGTGGGACAAGGACTCGTGCGACGACGCAGGGTTCCTGAAGATCGACCTGCTCGGGCTCGGGATGCTCTCGGCGGTCGAGGAGTGCGTCGAAGGGATCGCGCGGAAGCGTCGCGAGCCCATCGACCTCTCGCGGATCCCGCTGGACGACCCGGAGACCTTTGCGCAGATCCAGGACGCGGACACGGTCGGCGCGTTCCAGATCGAGAGCCGGGCGCAGATGCAGACGATCCTCCGCACCCGGCCCGAGACGCTCGAGGACATCATGGTGCAGGTCGCCCTCGTGCGGCCGGGGCCGATCCAGGGGAAGGCCGTGCACCCGTACATCGAGCGGCGGCAGCGGCTGCGGGAAGACCCGTCGTACGAGCCGCCGGCCGACCATCCGCTGCTCCAGGAGCCGCTGCGGGACACGCTTGGCGTCGTCGTCTTCCAGGACCAGGTGCTGGAGGTGGCGATGGCGCTCGCCGGGTTCAGCGTGGGGGAGGCGGAGGGGCTGCGGCGCGCGATGAGCCGGAAGCGGAGCGAGGCCGCACTCGAGGCGTACCGGCGGCGGTTCATCGAGGGCGCGGTGGGGCGGGGCGTGGAGGAGGCGCTGGCTGACTCGATCTACGACAAGCTCGTGGCGTTCTCCGGGTTCGGGTTCCCGAAGTCGCACGCGGCGGCGTTCGGGCTGCTGGCGTACCAGTCGCAGTGGCTGCGGTGCCACCATCCAGCCGAGTTCCTGGCGGCGCTCTTGAACGCGCAGCCGATGGGCTTCTATCCGCCGGCGACGCTCGTGCGGGACGCGCAGCGGCGCGGGGTGGAGGTGCTCCCGCCCGATGTGAACCTCAGCGAGGCGAAGTGCGTCGTGGAGGACGGCGTGGTGCGGATGGGAATCGAGTACGTGTCCTCGGTGGGAGAGGAGGACGCCCGCGCGCTGGTGGCGGAGCGCGAGCGGGGCGGGCCGTTCTTGTCCGTTCGGGACCTGGCCCAGCGGTCGCCGTTACGGCGGGAGGGGCTTCAGGCGCTGATCGAGTCCGGTGCGTGCGCGTGCTTCGGCGGAGGAGGCGCGGCCGCTGATCTGGGAAGCGGGGCTGGCGCCCAGGTCGTCGTCGGTGCCGGGGTCGGGCGGAGAGGCCCGGCAGCTGGCGCTCCCGCTGGATCCCACGGTCGAGACGCCCGTACTGCCGGAGCCGACTGACTGGGAGCGGATGCTGTCCGACTACCGGACGACGAGCGTCTCGGTCGGCGTCCACCCGATGGAGCTCCTCCGCCCGCACCTTCCGGACACTGTCCGCTCGAGCCATGACGTGTCTCTGACACTCAACGGGGCCCAGGTGGCCGTGGCCGGAATGGTCGTGGCACGCCAGCGTCCGTCCACGGCGAAGGGCGTCGTCTTCATGCTCCTCGAGGACGAGTTCGGCCAGATGAACCTGATCGTCCCGCCGCAGGTCTACGAGCGCTTCAGGCCGGTCGTGCGGGCGGAGAAGCTCGTGCTGGCGCGGGGCAGGTTCGAGCGCCAGGGACGCAACCAGAACGTCCTCGTTACCGAGATCGAGACCCTCGCACCGCTCGCCCGGCGGCTCGCCGAGGTCGAGCAGCTCGGCAGCTCACTCCCGCCGGCGCACCATTTCGGTCACCGCTGAGTAAGAATCCCGCGGGGCTCAACACAAAGGAGGCGGGATGAAACTGAGCTATCTCGTCAAAGGCTTCCCGGGCCATCCCCTCCATCCGCCGCTGACCGGCGCGACGATCGGGCTCTACACCGGTGCGACCGCGTTCGCCGTCTTCTCCAGGCTCGGTGTGAGCGAGGAGAATCTTGCGACCGCGTGGTGGCTGGCGTTGATCGCGGGCCTGATCGTGACCGGGCCGACGGCGCTCACGGGGCTCGTCGACTGGCTGGCGATAAGCCGGGGCACATCTCTGTGGCGCACTGCCACGCTCCATCTCGCGTCGATGGTCACCGCAACGGTCTTCTTCCTGATCGCAGCGATCGTCGGTCACGGCGACTACGTCGACCGGACCGTGGGCGGTACGGCACTCGTGCTCACGCTGATCGGGTACGTGCTTCTCGCGCTCGGCGGCTGGCTCGGCGGTGCGATCGTGTTCACGCACGGGATGCGGGTACTGAAGCTCGTCGAGGAGCCGACTCGTCGCGCGGTGACCCCCGGCCACCCCGAGAAGGAGCAGGCTGAGGCCTAGGCGAGCGCCTCAGACGTCCTCGATCTCGAGCCCGAAGCGGGGGAGCCGGTCGATCACGGCCTGGTTGAACTCCGCCTCGTACTCCTCCGCGTCGTCGGCGTCGAGGGTGCGGGCGTACGCGTCACGCATCTCGGCGAGCTCGTCGGTGCCGTGCTCGACGAGCTCCTGGAAGCGGCCGTAGACCTCCTCCGCGTCTTCGCGATCGGCGTTGTCGTAGGCCCGCTCGGCCTCGTCGACGCGTCGGAGGAACTCGGCATCCTGCTCCTCGAAGAGGTCGAGCTGGCGACCGATCACCTCTGAGAAGCGGCCCCCCACGGCGTCCCTACAGTACCGCCGTGATCGTCCGAACCTGGAACATCTTCCACGGCAACACCGTCCCGCCCGGACGGCGCCGCTACGTCGAGGAGATGATCCGGCTCGTGACCCGCGACGCGCCGGATGTGGTCTGCCTCCAGGAGGTGCCGCCGTGGGCGCTCGGGCCGATCGGCGAGTGGAGCGGGATGCATGTGTACGGCGAGATCGCCGCGCGGCCCTCGATCGGCCCGGTGCCTTCGACAGTCGAGCTGGGCCGTGCGATCACCGATCTGAACCCGGGCCTGCTCCGCTCGGGCTTCGAGGGCCAAGCGAACGCGATCCTCGTTGCACCGGAGCGCAGGATCCTCTCGCGGCACGTGGTCGTGCTGAACCCAGTGCGGTTTCGGCTTCGTGAAGCCCGCAGGCTGGGGCTGTCGCTGGTGTCCCTGCTCGCCTGGGGAAAGGAACGGCGCCAGTGCCAGGCCGTCCGGCTGGAAGGCGGACTGGTCGTCGCGAACCTGCACGCGACGAAGGCACGGAACCCGCGGATCCCCGACACCGAGATCGTTCGTGCCGCCGGCTGGGCGGCCGGCCTGGCGGGCGAGGCGCCGGCGATCCTCGCGGGCGACTTCAACGTCGACACGGCGCGCTCCGTCGTCATCGACCAGCTCGACGGCTACACCAGGGCCGGCCCCGGGATCGACCACGTGGTCGCGAGGGGCGCCGCCACCGGGCCGTACGACCGCTGGACGCCCGAGCGCCGGCGGCTCGGGAAGCTGGCCCTCTCCGACCATGCGCCGGTGGAAGTGGAGGTCACGTGACCTTCGCGGAGGCCCGCGCCGGCTTTCCCGTCCTCGAGAAGTACGCGTACCTGAACGCCGGATCGGTGGGGCCGCTTGCCCAAAGGACGCAGGATGCGCTGGCGGCAGCCGAGCACGACGAGCTCGTCCACGGACGGGCGGCGTTGCCCTACTTCGAGCGGATGCTCGATGGCCGTGGCCGGCTTCGGTCGGCGCTCGCCGCCGAGATCGGCGTGGAGGCCGAGCTGATGTCGCTGACGACCTCGACCACAGAGGGTTGCCGGATCGTGATGGCCGGACTGGAGGTCGGGCCGGACGACGAGATCGTGACGACGGACGCCGAGCACTTCGGCCTCCTCGGTGCGATCCACGTCTCGGGCGCCAGGATCCGGGTCGCCTCGGTGCGGGATCGTCCGGCGGCGGAGGCGGTCGACGCGATCCTCGGCGAGGTCGGCCCGAGGACGAAGCTGATCGCCCTCTCGCACGTTCTGTGGATCAACGGGCACGTGATCGACCTCGAGGCGCTTCGTGCGGCCGTGGACGTGCCGCTGCTCGTCGACGGCGCGCAGTCGGTCGGCGCTGTTCCCGTCGATGCCTCGCCGTACGACTTCTACACGGTGTCCGGGCAGAAGTGGCTCTGTGGCCCGGCGCCGACGGGCGGCCTCTACGTCAAGGAGCCGGATCGACTTTCCGTGAACCTCCCGAGCTACTTCTCGCAGGCCCGGTACGAGCCCGACGGTCGGTTCGAGCCGCGGGAGGGGGCACAGCGGTTCGACCCGAGCTGGATCCCGGTGCCGTACGTCGAAGCGCTGATCGCCGCGCTCGACGAGCTCCCCGAGTGGCGCTTCGACCGCTCGCGGGAGATGTCGGAGCGATGCCGGGAACTGCTGCTCGGACTGGGCTGCGACGTCGTGACCGAGGCGGGCCACTCGAACCTCGTCTCCTGGCGCTGGGACGGCGACACGCAGGAGGCCGCCAAGCGACTGGGTGAGGACGGTGTGCTGATTCGCGACCTCCCCGGCACGGGTCTGCTGCGCGCGTCGTGCGGCTACTGGACGAGCGAGGACGACCTCACTCGTCTGGCAGCGGCACTGGAGCCCTCCGCCAGATGACCTCGCCAGAGCTAGAGGTCGGCGAAAAGATCCACGACGTTGCCGTCGGGATCCTTCACTTCGGCGTAGCGCATGCCCCAGACGGCGTCCCACGGCTCCTTGTGGCCGGTCCCGCCGTGCTCGAGCAGATTCGCGTAGGCCGCGTCGACCTCGGCCGGCGTATCGCACCGGAACGCCAGCGCGCTCCGGTGCCCGCCCGAGGGCGGCTGCCAGTCGGGATCGAACGACCGAACCGTCTCCTCGGTGTCGAGCATGACCCGGACGCCGGCGACCGACGCCTCGGCATGGCCCTCCGACTCCGCCCCCTCGGGAAAGTCGAGGCCGAGCTCCCGGTAGAAGGCCACCGCCCTGCCCATGTCGGACACAACGGTCCCGATCGCCTCGAACCGGGCCGTCATGCCGCGTCCGCCGCAGTCCGCAGCCCGAGCTCCTTCGAGATCGGCTTCATCGCATCCGTCACCGTCTGGACATGCTCGTCGAAATCGACGCCGAGGAGCTCCGCGCCGGCATAGACCTCGTCCCGATGGACGCCGGCCGCGAACGACGGCTGCTTCAGCTTCTTCTTCACCGACTTCGGCGTCAGGCTATCGATCCCGTCCGGCCGCACGAGCCCGCACGCGTGGACGAATCCCGCGAGCTCGTCGCACGCGAAGAGCGTCTTCTTCAGATCGGTGTCGCGCGGCATCTCCAGGTGCTCGGCGTGTGAGAGCACGGACTCGATCAGCTCGTCGGGATAGCCCTCCTCGCGAAGGATCGCGGCGCCGTCCTGGGGATGCTTGTCCAGGGTGGGGTGGATCTCGTAGTCGAAGTCGTGGAGGAGGGCGGTGGCGCCCCAGAGCTCCTCGTCGCCGTCCAGCTTGCGCGCATACGCACGTACCGCGGCCTCCACCGCGAGGGCGTGGCGCAGGAGCGCTTCGCTCTTCGTGTAACGAGTCAGCGTGTCCCAGGCGCGGTCGCGAGTGACCTCCATATCCGTCAGTACGATAGTCCGCTCATGTCGGCCACACTCGTCTCCAGCGGGCTGATGGAGAGCTTCGTCATCGAGGGCGGGACGCCGCTCGGCGGCCGCGTCTCTGCGGCTGGGAACAAGAACGGCGCGCTCCCGATCCTCGCCGCGACCCTGCTCGCGAGCGAGCCGGTGACGCTCTCGAACGTCCCTCGGATCCGGGACGTGGACACGATGGTCGCGCTCCTCGCGGACGTCGGCGCCGAGGTCGAGTGGACGGGCCCGAACGAGATCCGGATCGATCCGAGGAACGCCGAGAAGACCGAGCTCGACGCCGATCTCTGCAGCCAGATCCGCGCCTCGTTCCTGCTTGCCGGGCCGCTCCTTGCCCGCTTCGGTCGCGCCAGCGTGCCGCCGCCGGGCGGCGACGTGATCGGGCGCCGCCGGCTCGACCCGCACGTCCACGCGCTCGCCGAGCTCGGCGTCGAGGTGGACATCAACGGCCGCTTCGACATGAGCACCTCGGGGCTCCAAGGTCGCCGGATCTTCCTCGACGAGGCGAGCGTGATGGCGACGGAGAACGCGGTCATGGCGGCGACGCTGGCAACGGGCGAGACCGTGATCGGGAACGCCGCCTGCGAGCCGCACGTGCAGGATCTCTGCCGGTTCCTCGCGTCGCTCGGCGCCCGGATCGAGGGGATCGGCTCCAACGTCCTCCGCGTCCGTGGCGTCCAGCAGCTCTCCGGCGGCGAGTGGCGGATCGCGCCGGAGCACATCGAGGTCGCGAGCTTCATCGGGCTGGCCGCGGTCACCGGCGGAGACGTCACGATCGAGAACGTCGACGTCGAGGATCTTGCGCCGATCCTCCCCGTCTTCAAGCGCCTAGGCGTCGAGGTGGAGCTGCACGACTCGACCGTGCGCGTCCCACCCGGGCAGGATCTTGTGATCGAGGACGACCTCGGCGATCAGATCCCGAAGATCGAGGACGGGCCCTGGCCGGCCTTTCCCGCCGACCTCACGTCCATCGCGCTCGCGGTCGCCACGCAGGCGCGGGGCACGGTCCTGATCTTCGAGAAGATGTTCGAGAACCGCCTGTTCTTCGTGGACAAGCTGGTGAGCATGGGCGCGCGGATCATCCTCTGCGACCCGCACCGGGCGGTGGTCACCGGCCCGGCCAAGCTCTACGGGCAACGGATGGCGAGCCCGGACATCCGCGCGGGCATGGCGATGCTGATCGCGAGCCTCTGCGCCGAGGGGATCTCGACGATCGGGAACGTCGGCGAAATCGACCGCGGCTATGAGCGGATCGACGAGCGCCTGCGCGCGCTCGGCGCGAAGATCGACCGCACCGAGAGCTAGGAGCTAGCGAACCCGCAGCACGAGCCAGCCGGAGGCGGCGGCCGTCAGCTCGGGGGCGCCGGCGTACCTGACACGCATCACGTAGCGCCCCGGGCGCAACCGCGTCTTCAGCACGACGCGCCCGCCCGCCTTCGTCCTGGCCCGCGCGATTCGGTGCCAGATGCCGTTCCGGCGAACCTGGAGCGAGACGCGACGGCCCGCCGGGGAGATCGCGGCGAGCCCGGAACCCAGCTTGGCGCGAACACGGAGCCGCGTCTGCCGGACCTGCTTCCGCACGACACGTAGCGAAGCGAGCGCCCGCGCCGGCGGGACGATCTCGCCGCCGTTCTGCGCAGTTGCGACGGCACGGCCGACGTCGAGCACGCCGTAGCCGAGCCCCTTCGTCCAGCGCCCGTCGCCCGAGGCCGTCCGCTTGAGGATCCAGGCGACCTGGTCGCGGTTCAGTGACGGGTTCGCGGCCCACACGAGCGCCGCGGCGCCGGCTACCTGGGGCGCGGAGAACGAGGTGCCGCTGGAAAAGCCGTATTGGCCCTGGGTCGAGCCGGGTAGCGGGTACCGCGGCCAGTCGCGAGAGCTCGAATGAGAGGACACTGCGCCGAGGACGTTCTCTCCGGGCGCGGCGAGCGAGATCCACGAGCCGGTGTTGGAGAACGATGCGCGGCTCCCGTTCTTCGTCGTCGCGCCGACCGAGAGGCCGATTCCGCCGCGGCCCTGCGAGCCGACCGGCTGGAGCAGCGCCGCCGGGTACTCGACCGGGTTCCCGTCCTCGAACTCGTTGCCCGCGGCCGCCACGACGAGGACGCCGTGCTCGGCGGCGTAGTCGAGCGCCTTCTTCTCGATGACGGATGTCTGCGTTCCGCCGATCGAGAGGTTGATGACCCTCGCGCCGTGGTTCACCGCGTACACGATCGCGTCGGCCTCGTCGACGTCCGTGAAGGAGCCGTCCGCGCGACCCGACTGGATGAGCAGCAGTTGCGCGTCGCCGCCGAATCCGGCGATCCCCTCGGCGTTCGAGACCGATCCGCCGGCGATCGAGGCGACGAACGTCCCGTGACCGTGGAAGTCGCGCACGTCCATGCTCCCGTTGAGGACGTTGTAGGTCTCCGGAGACTTGGCGGCAAGATCGGGAGCAGTCACGTCGGCGCCCGTGTCGATCACGGCGATCTTGACGGCCGCGGCAGCGCGAAGGACAGCGTCCGGCACCGCGCTCGCGCGGGTCGCCGTGTACTGCCACTGGTACGGGACGCCGGCGGAGTACATCGCCGTCAGGCCCGGCTCCGAGGCCGAGAAGCGACGCTCGGGCGTCTCCACGGACGCGATCCCGGAAAGCCGCGACACGCCTGAGGCGAAGCTGTGCAGGTCGGCAGGCCGGACTTCCACGGAACGGACGTCTGGAAGACGCCGAACGATGCGCGCCGGGAAGCGGTCGAGCGCCCGGCGCAGGGCGGTGCGGTGCTCGTACGTGACGATCGCGGTGCCCTGAGCCGGGGAGGGCGACGCGGAGAGCGCTGCGGGCACGGCGAGTACGGCGGCCCCGAGGATCAAGAGGATCGCCGCAACGAGGCCAGGGTGTGCGCTTCGGGAATGCATGGGGCCGCGACGAGCCGAGGTTTGGCTCGCCCGATCGAAATCGGCCCTCCCGGGGGCCTGCGATACCCTCGTTCGAGCGATGGAGCGGGCGACGGACTCGGAGCGGGGGACGCTTCAGGCACGAATCGAGCTGGGCGGAAGCGGTCGGGCGAGCGTCGCGACCGGTCTTCCGGTGCTGGATCACCTGCTCGGGCTGGTCGCGAGCCATGCCGGATTCGACCTTCAGCTGGAGGTCGCGCCCGGCGGGCCGGACGCAGTCGCGAGCGCGGCAGGACGCGCGCTCGGCGAGGCACTGAGCGACGTTCTCCGGACGGAGGGCGCCGTCGGCTGGGGCTACGCGATGATCCCGGCCGACGAGGCGCTCGCCAACGTCGTCCTGGAGGTCTCGGACCGGGCGCTGCTCGTCTCGAACGTCGACCTCTCGAACGCCCACGTCGCCGGGCTCGAGCGCGACCTCGTCTCCGGCTTCCTGCGCGAGCTCGCCGAGGAAGCTGGGCTGACGATGCACGTGCGGCTCCTGCACGGGGAGGACCCGCAGCACGTGCTGGAGGCGATCTTCAAGGCTCTCGGAGGAGCGCTCGCCAGCGCGGCGGCGCCGCGGAAGGAGTAGCGCATGTCGGAAAAGACCGTCGTCCGGACGGAGAGCGCTCCGGCGCCGTTCCAGGGGGCGCCGTACTCGCAGGCGATCGTCGCCAACGGGTTCGTCTTCGTCGCGGGGCAGGTGGGGCTCCCACCGGATCACACCGAGCTCGTCGGCGACGGGATCGCCGAGCAGACCGAGCAGGCGTTCGACAACCTCGCGGCGATCCTCGAGGAGGCCGGCTCGGGCCTCGACCAGATCGTCAAGACGACCGTCTTCCTCGACGACTTCGGCGACTTCGCGGCCATGAACGAGGTGTACGCGCGCCGCATCGGCGACCGGCCGCCGGCCCGGTCGACGGTCGAGGTCGCGGCGCTTCCGTCAGGCGCGAAGGTCGAGATCGAGGCGATAGCGCTCGTCTAGGCAACAATTCGGGTGTGAAGGCACCCGAGGTGATCGCCACCCACGCGAACACGGATTTCGACGCGTTCGCCTCACTGCTCGCCGCCCGGCGGCTCTATCCGGACGCAGTCGTCGCGATCCAGGGCACGCTGAACCGCAACGTGCGCGAGTTCTACCGCCTGCATGCGGACGAGCTCGACGCCGTCGAGGCCTCGCGCCTCGAGCCGGAGGCGATCCGCCGGCTGATCGTCGTCGAGACCACGTCCGCGTCGCGGCTCGGCGACCTCGAGGCGGTCGCGCGCGATCCGGAGGTCGAGACGGTCGTCTTCGACCACCACGCGGGCGAGCTTCCGGACTGGGTGAAGCAGGAGAACGCGGTGGTCTCGCAGGACGGCGCGTTGACGACGACGCTCGTCGGTGTTCTCGCCGAGCGCGAGATCGGAGTCACACCGCTCGAGGCGACCGCCTTCGCGCTCGGGATCCACGAGGACACGGGCTCGCTGACCTACCCGACGGCAACTCAGCGCGACGCCGACGCGCTTGCGTGGTGCCTCCGCCACGGGGCGCGCCAGGACCTCCTCGCCCGATTCCTGCACACGCCGCTCACGGACGAGGAGCGGGAGCTGCTCGGCGCACTGATGGCCGCCGTCCGGACGGAGCGAGTGGCGGGCGTGGACGTGCTCGTCGCGGCCGTGTCCTGGCCGCGCCACGTCGACGGGGTCTCCAATCTCGCGCACAAGATCGTGGACCTGACGGACTGCCGCTCGCTCGTCCTGCTCGTCGAGATGGACGACCGGGTCTTCGCGGTCACGCGCAGCCGGACGCCCGAGATCGACGCGGCCGCGATCGCGGCAAGCCTCGGCGGCGGCGGTCACCGCGAGGCGGCATCGGCGATCTTCCGTGGCTCTCTCGACGAGGCCCAGGAGTCGCTTCGCGACGGTCTGGCGGCAGCGGCCCGCGAGCCGGTCCGAGCCGAGCAGGTCATGTCGCGGCCGGCTCGGTCGGTCGGCCCGGACGAGACCGTCGCCCACGCGATGGTCGCCTGCCAGCGCTACGCGCAGAGCGGCATCCTCGTCGTCGAGGGTGGCCGGCTCGTCGGTGCCGTCGGCCGGGAGGACCTGGACAAGGCGATTGCCCACGGCCTCTCGCATGCGCCGGTGAAGGGGATCATGAGCTCGCGGGTCGTGTCCGTCGCGGCCGGCGCCCCTCTGGCCGAGGTGCAAGACGCGCTCGCCGGATCGACGGACGGCCGGGTCGCCGTGCTGGAGGACGACCACCTCGTCGGCGTGGTCACGCGCAGCGATGTCCTCAGGGCGCTTGGCGAGCAGCCCGCGGCCGAGGTGGAGGTCGAGGCGAGCCTGGCCGACGAGCTCGCGGGCCTCGACGACCTTCAGGGGGCGTTCGAGGCGGTGTCCGCAGTCAGCGAGCCCTACGACGGCGTCTATCTCGTGGGAGGGACAGTGCGGGACATCCTCCTCGGCGAGCCGAACTTCGACGTGGACGTCGCGGTCGAGGGCGACGCGATCGAGCTGGCGCGAAGCCTTGCCGACGCGCTCGACGGTCGGGTCCGCGCACACCGGAAGTTCGGCACAGCCGTCGTCCTGTATGGCGAGGACGAGAGAGTCGACGTCGTGACGGCCCGGACGGAGTTCTACGACGCACCTGCCGCGCTTCCCAGCGTCGAGCACGCCACGATCCGCGAGGACCTCTTCCGCCGCGACTTCACGATCAACGCGATGGCCGTATCCCTGAAGGGCGAGGACTTCGGCCGCCTTGTCGACCCCTTCGGAGGCCGGCGCGACCTGGAGGCGAAGACGATCCGCATCCTCCACAACCTGTCGTTCATCGACGACCCCACCCGGATCTTCCGGGCGATCCGGTACGAGAGCCGGTACGGGTTCCGGATGGACGACCACACGCAGCGCCTCGCGCGCGGGACGATCGAGATGGGGCTCGTCGGCGACCTCTCGTCGGCCCGGCTGCGCGACGAGCTCGTCGCGTTGCTCGAGGAGGGCGATGCCGGCGCGTCGATCCTGCGACTCGCCGAGCTCGGCGCGGGCGCCGCGATCCATCCGCATCTCGCGGCGGACGACGAGGCGGTCGAGCTGCTCGGTCGGATCCGCGCGCTGAACGAGCACTACGGCACCGCGATCCCGGCGTGGCGGCTGGCGTTTGCGGTCCTCGCGCGGCGCATGCCGCCGGACGAGGTCTACGGCTGGCTCCGCCGCCTGAAGATGCAGCGCCGGGATCTCGAGCGCGTGGCCGCGGCGGTGACGGTCGGGCCCAGGATCCTCGAGCGGCTGCGCGGCGGATCTGCGGAGCCGGCGGACATCGTCGCCGCGGCGGACCCGTTCGCGCCGGACGCGCCGATCTTCGCCATGGCGATGGAGGAGCGGCCCGAGCTCGACGACTACTTCCGGCGCCTCCGGAACGTCCAGCTGGAGGTCAGCGGCGCAGACCTGGCGGAGCTGGGCCTTGGTGAGTCGCCGGAGGTGGGGGAGATCCTCGCCGAGCTGCGGCGGCGGAAGCTGAACGGCCAGCTCGACGGGCGTGAGTCCGAGCTCCAGGCCGCCCGGGAACTGCTCACACGGTGATCCACTGGAAAGCTCCCGGCCCGTACGTCGTGGCCTTCTCGACGCGGGTCGGCGGCGTCAGCGAGGGGCCGTTCGAGTCGCTGAACCTCGGCATCTACACAGCGGACGATCCCGAGCGCGTCGTCGAGAACCGCCGGCGGCTGGCAGATCGCGTCGCGATCGACGCGGAGCGCACACGGATGGCATGGCAGCGGCACGGGGCCGAGGTGCGAAAGGCCGCGCCCGAGGGGATCCTGACCCCCGGGACGCAGCACGAGGCCTGCGACGGGTTCTGGAGCGATGAGCCGGGCCAGGGGATGATGCTCGTCACCGCCGACTGCCTGCCGGTGGCGATCGCGCGCTCCGACGGCGACCGGCCCGCGCTCGCCGTCCTGCACGTCGGCTGGCAGGGGCTGCTCGCCGGCGTCGTCGCGAACGGTGTGGCCGCGCTCGGGGAAGGGCGTCTGGCGGCCTCCATCGGACCGGGGATCGGCCCATGTTGTTACGAGGTCGGGCCCGATGTCGCCGAGCCGTACAAGGCTCGTTTCGGCCGCGAGGTGCTCGCAGACGGCAAGCTCGATCTCTGGCGCGCAGCCGAGCTGGCTCTGAACGAGGCGGGGGTCGCGGAGGTCGAGCGCACCGACCTCTGCACGTTCTGCCACCCGGACCTCTTCTTCTCCCACCGGCGGGATCGCGGGATCACGGGGCGCCAGGGAGTGATCGCGTCTGTCGCCTGACGAGATCCGCGAGCGCCTCGCACGGATTCGGGACGAGGTCGGCCCGCGCGTCACGGTTGTGGCCGCCACGAAGTACGTCTCCGTGGAGGAGATGGCCGCCCTGGCCGAGGCCGGGGTGGACGTCGTCGGCGAGAACCGGGCGCAAGACCTGGAGGAGAAGCACGCCCGCTACGGCGACGCCTTCCGCTGGCACTTCATCGGCCACCTCCAGAGCCGCAAGGCCCGCGCCGTGAGCGAGCTCTGCGAGCTTGTCCACTCGCTCGACTCCGACTCGGCCGCGAAACGGCTGGAGATCCCCGCGCTCGTGCAGGTGAACCTTGCCGGCGAGGAGTCGAAGTCCGGCGTCGCGGCCGACGACCTGGAGGCGTTCCTCGAGCGGAGCCCCGTCGAGATTCGCGGCCTCGCGACGATGCCGCCGTTCGCAGAGGATCCTGAGGCGTCGCGGCCGTACTTCCGCCGCCTCCGCGAGCTCGCCGAGCGGCACGGCCTCGCCGAGCTCTCGATGGGCACGACCCAGGACTACCGCGTCGCGGCCGAGGAGGGCGCGACCTACGTCCGCGTCGGCTCCGCGCTCTGGCGCGAGGACTAGCCGCTCCCAGGGCTAATATCCCCTGCTCGATGGCCTTTTCCGACGTCTGGAACCGAACCCTCGTCTACTTCGGCATCGCCGAGGAGGACGACGACGACTGGGACGAGGACGGGTACGTGACGAACGAGGAGCTCGAGCGGACGTACTCCGAGCGACCGAACGTCCGCCGGCTGGCGCCCCGTAGGCGCAACAACAGCAGGGACTTCGACGACTGGACCGATCCCGAGCCGACGGCGGCCACACGCTCGGCGACGCGGCAGCGCCAGCGCCCGGAACTCGCGCCCGTCCCGGCGGCGCCCCACAACCCGTCGGTCAAGGTGCACCTCGTCGTCCCGCACACGTTCCAGGACGCGAAGACCATCGCCGACCGGTTCAAGGACTACACGCCCGTGATCCTCAACCTGCAGGGCGTGGACTCGGAGCTCTCCAAGCGGCTGATCGACTTCGCCAGCGGCCTGACGTACGCCCTCGAAGGCGGGATGCAGCGAATCGCCGACAAGGTCTTCCTGCTGACGCCGGCGAACGTCGAGGTCAGCGCCGAGCAGCGCGCGCAGCTCCTCGAGCGCGGCGGCTTCTTCAACCAGGCCTAGGCGCGTGGTTGTGCCGGAAGTCCCACGACTTCCGGACGAGATCCAGCACGGGGTCTGACCCCAAGCGGGCGCCGGGGAAGCGCGAGGTCGCCGGTGGACTCGGGCGGCGCGTGGGGTCTGACCCCAAGCGGCCCGCCCCCGCTCGACCGGCGTCTCGTCCCTGAGTACGCTCGGACGTCGTGGCGCACCCCGACGTCGCCTCCGAGCAGGCGTATCTCGACCACGCGTACGAGTGCCTCGACCGCATGCGCGAGGCACTGCTGCGGGCCGGCGACGCGGCGCTCGACGAGGTCGCCGGCGAAGCGCTCGACGCGTGGAACGTTCGTCGTCTCCAGACGTTCGAAGACGCCGAGCAGGGCCTCTGCTTCGGCCGGATCGACGTCGAGACGATGCCCGACCCGACCTACGTAGGCCGCCGCTGGGTCCATGACGAAAGCCGGGAGCCCGTCGTCGTGAACTGGCAGGCGCCGGCCGCCCGGCCGTTCTACACGGCGACCCCCGCCGAGCCGCACGGGGTCACGCTTCGTCGCCGCTTCCGCACGCATGGCCGGAAGCTGCTCGGCGTGAGCGACGAGGCGCTCGACGGTTCGATCGCGGACGCGGTCGTCTCGGTCGACGACTTCCTTCTGGAGGAGCTCGAACGGGCTCGCGAAGCGCGGATGCGCGACATCGTCGCCACGATCCAGGCTGATCAGTACGGGCTCATCGCGCGGGATCCATGGCCGCCGCTCGTCGTCCAGGGCGGCCCCGGCACCGGCAAGACGGCCGTCGGGCTGCACCGCGCGTCGTTCCTCCTCTACACGCATCGCGAGGAGCTGTGGCGGGTGCTCGTCGTCGGGCCGAACCCGACGTTCATGGACTATGTCTCGCACGTGCTTCCCGCGCTCGGCGAGGAGAGCGTGGAGCAGCGCGCCGTCGGCGAGCTCGTCGACGGCGTCGAGGTGACCCGCTCCGACCCGCTCGACATCCAGCGGCTGAAGGCGGACGTTCGCATGGCCGAGGTCGTGCGACGGGCGGTCGAGGCGCACGTCGAGCCGCACCCCGAGGAGCTGGCCCTGCGTCTCGGCGGCGCGTGGATCCGCCTCAGGGAGGAGGAGGTCGCGGAGCTGGTCGCCGAGGCGCGCGCCGAACGGGGCCTGTCCCACTCGGCGCGCGAGCTGTTCCGGATGAACGTCCTGCGCCGGTTCTACGCGCGCTACGGCGAGCGGCTCGGCGGGAGCGCGTTCCTGGCCTCGGACGACGTCGAGCAGGCGCTCAAGAGGGAGGGGCGGCTGAACCGGTTCCTCGACCGCGTCTGGCCTGCGCCCCGGCCGGAACAGGTCGTCCGCCACCTGCTGAGCTCGCGCGAACGTCTCGAACCCGTCGCCGACGGGCTTCTGGATCCCGACGAGCAGGAGGTGCTGGCGGGTGCACGCCGCGGCTGGAGCGACGCCGATCTGCCGCTCATCGACGAAGCACGTGCCCTGCTCGTCGATCCTCGGCGGCCTTACGGCCACGTGATCGTCGACGAGACGCAGGACCTGACCCCGATGCAGCTTCGAATGATCGGCCGCCGCTCGGCCGGCTCGTTCACGATTCTCGGAGACATCGCGCAGGCGACCGGCCCGGTTCCCTACAACGACTGGAGCGAGCTGCTGCCCTACCTCCCGGGCGGGGGCGACGCCGCGATCGAGGAGCTCCGCCACGCCTACCGCGTTCCACGCGAGATCATGGCGCTGGCGCTGCCCTTGCTCGAGCGGATCGCGCCGGGCACCGAGCCGGCAGTGGCCTATCGAGTCGGGGCCGAGCCGCCGCGCATCCTCCAGGGTGACCCTGTCCTGGCTCGAGCGT
This sequence comes from uncultured Actinomycetes bacterium, assembly GCA_963782765.1. Taxonomy (GTDB): domain Bacteria; phylum Actinomycetota; class Thermoleophilia; order Gaiellales; family Gaiellaceae; genus JACDAN01. The sequence continues at coordinate 177,849 of CAWALC010000002.1, read as the reverse complement.
TCGAGGAGGCCGCCCGGCTGGCCGGTGAGGAAGGCCTGCTCGCGCTGATCGTCCCGTCCTCGCTTCGGGGGCGGGAGGAAGCCTCGCTCTTCGACGAGACGCGCGTCCCGCTGCTGACCCCGCGCGAGGCGAAAGGCATGGAGTTCGACCACGTGGTCGTCGTCGAGCCCGCCGCGATCGTCGACGAGGCGCTGGGCGGCCAGGGTCTCCGCGAGCTGTACGTGGCGCTCACGCGGCCCACGAGGACGCTGGTCGTCGTCCATGCGCGCCCACTCCCCGCTGAGCTCCAGCGCAGGGAAGCGAGCCGGTAGAAAGAACACCGCCGTTATGGGCGCCGCGAACGCCGCATCGATCCTGCTCGCAGACTGGGTGGACTCCGCCCAGAACTTCGTGCAGGTCTTCACGCTCGTCTACTTCCTCCTGATCTTCGCGTACATCCTCATGTCCTGGATCCGGATGCCGTACTCGATCTGGATCAACCGGATCCAGCGCTTCCTGTACGACGTCGTGGAGCCGTACCTGCGGATCTTCCGGCGGTTCATCCCCCCGCTCGGCCCGCTGGACATCTCGCCGATCGTGGCGATCTTCGTGCTCTGGATCGCGAGCGGGCTCGTGATCCGGCTGCTTGGCTCGCTCGGGTAATGGGACTGGCACCCACCGAGATCCGGCACATCCCGATCCCGCGCGGGCTCTGGGGTTACCGCCGTGGGGCGGTCGAGCGGCTCCTCGACGAGATCGCGGACAGCTACGAGGACGTCTGGCGCGAGCGCGCGGACCTGGCGGACAGCGTGGAGCACCTCGAGGAGGAGCTCCAGCGCCACCGGGAGCTGGAGTCGCTGCTCCGCAAGACACTCGTCTCCGCCGAGGCCTCGGCGGAGGAACAGCGGGAGCAGGCACGCCGGAGCGCGGAGCTCGTCGTCGCGGAGGCGCATGCGGAGGCGCGCCGCATCACGTTCGCCGCGACCGCCGAGCGCGAGCGGCTGCTGAAGGACGTCCGCCGCCTCCGCGAGCTGCTTCGCACAGCTCTTGCGACCGTTGATGAAGTCGCCGGCGACGACGAGCTTCCGGACGACATTCCGGACGAAGCCGCCGCCGCCTAGAATCTCACCGTGGCAGGGGGTGCAACACGGCTGCGGCTGCGCGTCGTCCCGGGCTCGAGGAGCCCAGGGATCGTCGGCCGTCACGGTGACGCCTGGAAGCTCCGGGTTGGCGCCCCTCCCGAGCGTGGACGGGCGAACGACGCCGCCGTCGCGCTCCTCGCCGAGACTCTGAGCATCCAGCCCGCCGACGTGCGGCTGATCGCCGGCCACGGATCCCGCGACAAGGTCGTCGAGGTGAGCGGCGTCACGCCGTCCGAGGCCGAGCGGAGACTCTCCCGATGAGCACGCTCGACGTCGGGCATTTCCAGAAGCTGCTGCTGGAGAAGCGGGAGGCGGTCAGCGCTGCGCTCGACAACCTCCACCGCGAGAACTCGGTCTCCCTCGAGGACGAGACGGGCGAGCTCGTCTCCGGCAGCGCCGACCAGCACCTGGCGGACACGGCGACCGAGACCGTCGAGCGTGAGATCGGGAATACCCTCGAGGAGCACGACGAGCGGCTTCTCGTGACAATCGACGGCGCCCTGAAGCGGATCGACGACGGCACGTACGGAAAATGCGTCAACTGCGGCGCCCCCATCCCCGAAGAGCGCCTCGAGGCGATGCCGTGGGCGACTCTCTGCATCGATTGCAAACGCAAAGAGGAACGGGGCTAACGCCGGCCAGGTCGGCCGAGGTCCGGGTCGGGTCGTCGACGAACGGCGTCGTCCCGGTGCTCGGCGCCAGGCGCTCGCTCGCGGCGCGGACCCGCCAGTGGGTCGGGCTCGCGGCGGTCGCGCTCTCGGCGATCGCGGCCGACCAGCTGACGAAGTGGATCGTCTCGAACGAGCTCGCGCTCGGCGAGGAGGTCGACGTCGTCGGCCCGCTCTCGATCCACCACGTCCAGAACTCCGGAATCGCGTTCGGCCTCTTCGCGACGGCCACGCCGGTCGTGATCGTGCTCACCGGGATCGCGGTCGCCTGGATGCTCGTCTTCTTCGCGCGGTCGGGCGGACGGCACCCGATCCTTCCGGTCGCCCTCGGATTCCTGCTGGGCGGCAGCGTGTCGAACCTGATCGACCGCGTGCGGCTCGGTCACGTCACCGACTTCCTCGACTTCCGCTACTGGCCCGCCTTCAACCTCGCCGACAGCTTCATCGTCGCCGGCGTCGGCATCCTGATCGCCGCGCTGCTCCTCGCCGACCGGGAGCCGCGCAGGCACGCTCCTGGCTCGAGTCACCGTTCCTGACGCGGCGGCCGGGCTCCGGCTCGACCGCTTCCTCGCCGACTTGCCGGAGGTCGGCTCCCGCGCGGCGGCCGAGCGGCTCCTGGAGGGCGGCGCCGTGGTCGTCGACGGCGAGCGGGCGCCGAAGAGCCGCCGGCTCCAGGGTGGGGAGGACGTCGAGTTCCACGCGCCCGATCCAGAGCCCGGGCTCGTGCCCGAGGAGGTCGAGCTCCGCATCGCCTACGAGGACGAGCACCTCCTCGTCGTCGACAAGCCTGCCGGCGTCGTCGTCCACCCGGCCCCGGGCCACAAGACCGGGACGCTCGTGCACGGCGTCCTCGCCCACGGCGCGGCGGGCGGGGACGAGGAGCGGCCGGGAATCGTGCACCGGCTCGACCGCGACACCTCGGGGCTACTCGTCGTCGCGCGGTCGGAGGAGGCGTACGAGCGCCTGAAGGAGCTCGTGAAGGCCCACGGCCTCGAGCGGACCTACACGGCGCTCGTCCGGGGCAGGCCGCGGTCGAAGAAGGGCCGGATCGAGGCACCCATCGGCCGAGATCGCCGCGATCCGACCCGCCAGTCGCTGAACACGGACAGCCCGCGTGAGGCGGTGACCCACTTCGAGCTCCTGGAGCTCCTCGGCCAGCATGCGCTGCTCCGCGTCGACCTCGAGACGGGCAGGACGCACCAGATCCGTGTCCACCTCGGCGCGATCGGGCTCCCCGTGGTCGGCGACTCGGTGTACGGCGCGCCGGACCCGGCTTTGGGCCGCCAGTTCCTCCACGCGAGCCGCCTGGCCTTCGAGCATCCGTTCACGGGTAATGCGGTCGAGGTGGCGTCGCCGCTGCCCGGCGAGCTCCAGCGGTACCTCGATCAACTCGGCTAGACTCCTCGCGTTCCGTACCCGACCCGGCGGATCAAGGGCGTGGTCGGTGCCGGCGCTTCAGCCGCCGGTTCCACGTCTCTCCCACCGGCAGTAGCACCCGTCAACCAACCCAAGGGGGATTCACCTTGCCCGCTGTCTCGATGCGAGAGCTGCTGGAGGCCGGCGTCCACTTCGGCCACCAGACGCGCCGCTGGAACCCAAAGATGCGCCGCTTCATCTTCACGGAGCGTGGCGGCATCTACATCATCGACTTGCAGAAGACGTCCGACCTGCTCGAGGAGGCGTGCGACTTCGTCCGCGAGCTGGCGTCGAAGAACGGCACCTTGCTGTTCGTCGGCACGAAGAAGCAGGCCCAGGACGCCGTCGAGGAGACGGCCAAGCGGGTCGGCATGCCGTACGTCAACCACCGCTGGCTCGGCGGCCTGATCACGAACTGGCGCACGATGTCGAGCCGCATCGAGCGGCTCCACGAGCTGCGCCGGCTCAACGAGGAGGACCAGCTCGACCTGCTTCCGGCCAAGGAGCGCCTGACGATGCTGAGCGAGCTGGAGAAGCTCGAGGCGAACCTCGGCGGCGTCGCAGATCTCAAGCGCCAGCCGGACGCACTCTTCGTCCTCGACCTCCGCAAGGAGCAGATCGCAGTCCGCGAGGCGAGGCGGCTCGGCCTGCCGATCATCGGCCTCGTCGACACGAACTGCGACCCGGACGAGGTCGATCTCGTGATTCCGGGCAACGACGACGCGATCCGCTCGTGCAGCCTCATCATCCGCGCCATCGGCGAGGCGATCGAGGCCGGAAAGCAGGGCGTGACCGCGCAGGACTTCGAGCAGAACGGCCAGAAGGCCGAGGCCGCTCCCGAATCCGAGCCTGAGGCCGAGGCCGCTCCTGAGCCGGAGCCCGAAGCCGCTCCTGAGCCGGAGCCCGAGGCCGAGGCGGCACCGTCGGCCGACGAGACGCCGGTCGAGCACGAGCCGATGGCGCCGGCAGAGAGTGCTGCCGAGACGGAGGCCGCAGAAACGACACCTGAAGAGACGACAGCTGAGGAAGGCAGGGAGGGCCAGTGAGCACGACCGAGATTCCATCCGGGCTCGTCAAGCAGCTCCGAGAGGAGACGGGCGCCGGGATGATGGACTGCAAGCGCGCGCTGCAGGAGACCGGCGGCGACGTCGAGGCCGCGAAGCGGCTCCTGCGCGAGCGCGGGATGGCCGAGGCGGGCAAGCGCGCGGGCCGCGAGACGACCGAGGGGATCGTCCTCGCGCGCGTGAGCGACGACCGCGGCACGCTGGTTGCCGTCGGAAGCGAGACCGAGCCGGTGTCCAAGAACGACGCCTTCCTCGCCTTCGCCCAGAAGGTGCTCGAGACCGTGGACCAGGACGGGCCCGAGGCCGCCGAGGGTCTCGAGGAGGAGCGCGCCGAGCTCGTCGGCAAGCTCGGAGAGAACATCGCGATCCGCGGTGTCACGCGATTCGAGGGCGACGAGACGATCGCCGCCTACGTCCACCCGCCCGCGAACAAGATCGGCGTGCTCGTGCAGATTCGCGGCTCGGCCGAGCTCGCGAAGCAGCTCGCGATGCACATCTCGTTCGCAGCGCCGAGATACCGCAGCCGCGACGAGGTCCCGGCCGAGGAAGTCGAGGCCGAGCGGGCGATCTACGAGAACTCCGACGAGGTGCGGTCGAAGCCGGAGCAAGTCCGCCCGAACATCGTCGACGGGATGCTTCGCAAGCGCTTCTTCGCGCAGACGGTGCTGCTCGACCAGGAGTGGATCCACGAGAGCGGCAAGACCGTGGAGAAGGTGCTCCAGGAGCAGGACGCCGAGGTGCTCGACTTCGCGCGCTACGCCCTTGCCGGCTAGCGAGAACGGCAACACGCCGGTCTTCGGCCGGGTGCTGCTGAAGCTCTCCGGCGAGGCGCTGATGGGCGACCAGGACTACGGCGTCGACCTCGGCGAGGTCGAGCTGATCGCGCGCGAGATCGAGGAGGTGCACGAGCGGGGCGTCCAGATCGCGATCGTCGTCGGCGCGGGGAACATCTACCGCGGGATGACGGCCGCGGCCGAGGGGATGGACCGGGCCACGGCGGACTACGCCGGGATGCTCGCGACCGTCCTGAACGCGCTGACGCTCCAGGACGTCCTGGAGCGGCAGGGGATGCACACGCGGGTCCTGTCCGCGATCCACGTGTCCGAGGTGGCGGAGCCGTACATCCGCCGGCGGGCGATCCGGCACCTCGAGAAGAAGCGCGTCGTGATCTTCGCGGCAGGAACCGGCAACCCGTTCTTCACGACCGACACGGCTGCCGCCCTGCGCGCGCTCGAGATCGGCGCGGACGCGATCCTCATGGCGAAGCACGCGGTCGAAGGCGTCTACGACGGCGATCCGCGGCTCGAGCCCGGCGCCGAGTTCCTGCCGGAGCTGACGCATCTCCAGGCGATCGAGCGTGGCCTGCGCGTGATGGACACGACGGCCCTGTCCCTGTGCATGGACAATGCGCTTCCGATCTACGTCTTCGCGCTCGCCGAGGGCAACATCCGGCGGGTCGCGCTCGGGGAGCGCGTCGGCACGATCATCTCGACACCGACGACCGGAGCCACCACATGATCGACGACCTCATCAGGGACGCCACGAGCAGGATGGACAAGTCCGTCGAGGCGACGCACACCGAGCTGAACACGATCCGCACGGGACGCGCCTCGGCGGCGCTGCTCGATCGCGTGACCGTCGACTACTACGGCCAGCAGACGCCGCTGAACCAGCTGGCGACGCTCAACGTGCCGGAGCCGCGCATGCTCACCGTGCAGCCGTTCGACCCCAGCTCCCTCGGGTCGATCGAGCGTGCCATCCAGGAATCCGATCTCGGGCTCAACCCGTCGAACGACGGGAAGATCATCCGCCTGCCCATCCCGCAGCTGACCGAGGAGCGCCGCAAGGAGCTCGTGAAGGTCGCGCGTCAGATCGCGGAGGAAGGACGGGTCGCCGTGCGGAACGTTCGTCGTGACGTGATCCACCACCTCAAGGAAGAGCAGAGCGTCGGCGCCGACGAGGAGCACCGCGCGGAGGAGCGCGTCCAGAAGCTCACGGACGAGCACGTGAACCGGATCGACGAGCTGCTGAAGCGCAAGGAAGCAGAGATCACGGAAGTTTGAGTTGGGCCTTCTCGCGCGCCTGCGGCGCCGGCCTGAGCCACAGCGTGAGCCCGCGGAGATCCCGCGGTCCGTCGCGATCATCATGGACGGGAACAGCCGCTGGGCCGTCGAGCACGGCCTGACGGTTGCCGACGGCCATCGGGAGGGCACGCGCGCGCTTCGACGCACGGTGGAGTCGGCGATCGACGTCGGGATCGAGTCCCTGACGGTCTACGCGTTCTCGACGGAGAACTGGCTGCGTCCGCCGTCCGAGGTCGACGCGCTGATGGAGATCTTCGGCGAGACCATCCGGCGTGAGCTCCCCGACCTCGCCGAGCAGGGCGTCCGGACCCGGTTCGTCGGGCGCCGTGACCGCGTTTCGCCCGAGCTCCAGGAGCAGATGGCCGACCTCGAGGACGAGACGGCGCACCGCGACCGCCTCAGCCTCTGGATCGCCTTCGACTACGGGGGCCGCGCGGAGATCGCCGAGGCGGCCAAGCGGATCGTCCAGGCGGGCCTCGGATCCGACGAGATCGACGAGCAGGTCTTCGGCAAGTACCTGTACGCGCCGGAGCTCCCCGACCCGGATCTCCTGATCCGCACCTCGGGCGAGCTCAGGATCTCGAACTTCCTGCTCTGGCAGCTCGCGTACTCGGAGCTCGTCTTCACCGAGCGCCGCTGGCCCGAGTTCGGTCCCGACGACCTCCGCGCCGCGGTGGACGAGTACTCCGAGCGGCAGCGCCGGTTCGGCAGGCGATGACGGCGCTCGTCTCCCGCCTGCTCGTCGCGGCCGTGCTCCTGCCGGTCGTCTTCCTCCTGATCTGGGCCGGAGGATGGTGGATCGTCGGCCTGGCCGTGGTCGCCGCGATGGTCGCGCTGCACGAGCTGTACGTGATGACACGCGAGCTCCGCCCGGTGCTGCTCGCCGGCTATGCGGGGACGCTCGCCACGCTCATCGGAGCCGCGTGGGGGCCGGAATGGGCGCTCGCCGGGTTCTTCTCGACGCTTCCGCTGGTGTTCCTGTTCAAGGCGGCGGCCGGGGCGATGCCTTCCATCCCGTCCGTGTCCGTGACCGTGCTGGGTGCCGCCTGGATCGGGCTCGGGCTGGCGCATCTCGTCCTTCTCCGCGAACTACCCGAGCACGGCGTCCTGATCCTCTTCACGGTCGTTCTGGCCGTGTTCGCCGGCGACACGGCCGCATTCGCGGCCGGCCGCGTGATCGGAAGGCACAAGATGGCGCCGCAGACCTCGCCGGGCAAGACGTGGGAGGGCTTCTTTGCCGGCGCGATCGCGGCGATGCTCGTCCCGTTCTTCGCGCTCTACGAGGAGGACTTCCTGACCGTTCCCGAGTCTCTGGGGCTCGGCGCCGTCGTTGCCGTCGCCGGCCCAGTCGGCGACCTCTTCGAGTCGGCGATGAAACGGGACGCCGGCGTGAAGGACAGCGGCCGTGTCCTGCTGGGCCACGGCGGGATGCTAGACCGGATCGACGCCTTCCTGTTCACCGGCGTCGCGGCGTACTACTTGTTGAAGGCCGTCGGCGCGGCATGATGAGTCGATGAAGCGAATCGCGATCCTCGGGGCCACGGGCTCGATCGGCCGCCAGGCGCGGGAGGTGGTCGAGCAGCATCCCGACCTCGAGCTCGTCGCCGCCTCGTCGGGCTCCCAGCCTCTGGATGACGTCGCGCCGCTCACGCAGGTCGGCGGCGATCCGGTCGAGCTTCTCGAGCAGGCGGAACCTGACGTCGTGCTCAACGCCGTGGTGGGGTTCGCCGGGGTCAGGGCCACACTGTGGGCGCTCGAGCGCGGCATCGACCTCGCGCTTGCGAACAAGGAGAGCCTGGTGGCGGCCGGCGAGCTTGCGCTGGCGGCGTGGAGGCGGGGAGGAGGCCGGCTGCTGCCGGTGGACAGCGAGCACTCGGCGGTATTCCAGTGCCTCGAGGGCCGTGCGACCGAGACAGTGGATTCCGTCGTGCTGACCGCCTCGGGTGGTCCGTTCCGCGGCCGCAACCGATCAGAGCTCGAGGACGTAACACCCGACGATGCGCTCGCTCATCCGACCTGGAGCATGGGCCCGAAGATCACCGTCGACTCGGCGACCCTCGCCAACAAGGGCCTCGAGGTCATCGAGGCGCACTTCCTCTTCGACCTGCCCTACGAGCGCATCGAGGTCGTGATCCAGCCGACGTCGGTCGTCCACGCACTCGTCCGCCTGCGGGACGGCTCGTCGCTCGCGCACGTCGGCTACCCGGACATGCGGGTGCCGATCTCGTACGCGCTGACCTATCCGGATCGCTCGGCTGTCGACCTTCCGCGGCTCGACTTCGCGTCGGGCCTCGTGCTCGAGTTCGAGCCGGTGGACGACGAGGCATTCCCGATGCTCGGCCTCGCGCGGGGCGCAGGCGACCGCGGAGGTAGCTATCCATGCGCCTTCAACGCGGCGAACGAGGTCGCTGTCGCCGCGTTCCTCGACGGCCGGTTGCCGTTCCTCGGGATCTCCGAGGTGGTCGAGCGGACGCTCAACGCTGCAGACGGGTCTCCCGCGGCCGATGTCGAGGGGCTCCACGACGCCGACCGTGAGGCACGCCGCCTCGCCGAGCAGGCGCTGGTAGCCGCATGAACAGCCTGATCGCGATCCTCGGCCTCGCCTTCCTCGTGCTCCTCCACGAGGCGGGCCACTTCTACACCGCGCGCGCCGTGGGCATGACGCCGCGCAAGTTCTACGTCGGGTTTCCACCCGCGATCGCGAAGGTCAGGCGCAACGGCATCGAGTACGGCCTCGGCGCGATCCCGCTCGGCGGCTACGTGAAGATCCCGGGGATGCACCGGCCGGCGCCGTCCGAGGTGGACGCGCACTTCGGCCGCGCGATCCAGGAGGCGCCGCAGCTGATCGGGCCTGCCGAGCGCCTCAAGCGCCTGCTCGCGGACGCGGACTTCGACGGCGCGGCGGGCGCCCTGAAGGCTCTGGAACGTGCGGCCGCCGACGCCGAGCTTTCGCCCGCCGCCAGCAAGGCAATGGAGCGCGGGATTACGGAAATCACCGACGAGCTCGGCCTGGACGCCTACTGGCGCCAGCGCACCTGGAAGAAGGTCGCGGTGATCGGCGCGGGGCCGGGAGTCAACCTCCTGTTCGCCATCCTGATGTTCGCGCTGCTGCTGATCCTCGGCCCGGGCCGCGCGACGACGACCGTCGACGAGGTCGAGCGCCAGATCCGGCCGGGGCAGCCGACGCCGGCCGCGCAGATCGGACTGCGGCCCGGCGACCGCATCCTCGCGATCAACGGGACTCCGGTCGACGCGTCGAAGATGTTCGAGCTCATCGTCGAGTCCGAGGGCAACCCGATCCGCGTGACCGTCGAGCGGGGCGACCGCCAGGTCGTCCTCGGCCCGGTCCGGCCGTTCGAAGACACCGACGGCGCGTACCGCATCGGCTTCCGTCCCGCCTTCGAGGACCTGCCGGTCCTGACGGCGGTGGGAGAGTCGTTCCGGCTCACCTGGCTGATCACGAGGGAGATCGGCGGCACGCTCAGCCGCCTGGTCCGCGGCTCGGGCCGCGAGGAGATCTCGAGCCCGATCGGGATCGTCCGCGGCTCGTCCGACGCGCTCGACCGCGGGTGGGAGACCTACCTCTGGGTGCTCGGCCTCATCAGCCTCTCCCTGGCGCTGCTCAACCTCCTCCCGCTGCTGCCTCTGGACGGCGGCCACATCGCGTTCTCGATCATCGAAGGCGTTCGAGGGCGCTCGGTCGGCAGAGAGGTCTACGAGCGGGTCTCGGTGGTGGGCATCGCCGTCGTGCTGTTGCTGTTCTTCGTCGGGCTCTCGAACGACATCGGGGGAAGAAGCGGCGGCTAGACTCGACAGCGATGTCGAGCGAACGTAGCGTCAAGGTAGGCAACGTGCAGATCGGCGGCGGGGCGCCGGTGGTCGTCCAGTCGATGACCCTGACTCCGACGCGCGACGTGACTGCGACGACCGCGCAGATCGCGGCGCTGGCGTCGGCGGGCTGCGAGGTCGTCCGGTGCGCAGTGCCTAAGATCGAGGACGCCGACGCGCTGAAGAAGATTGTGCGGCTCTCGCCGCTGCCGGTGATCGCGGACATCCACTTCAACGCGAGCCTGGCGCTCCGGGCGATCGACGCCGGTGTGGCCGCCGTGCGGATCAACCCGGGGAACATCGGCGGCCCTGAACGTGTGGCCGACGTCGTGATCGCAGCGAAGCGCGCCGGGATCCCGATGCGGATCGGAGCCAACTCGGGCTCGCTCCCCAAGCATCTTCTCGGGCTCGCGCAGCAGGATCAGGCCGAGGCGCTCGTCGCAGCCGCGGTGGAAGAGGTCGAGCTGCTCGAGAGTCTCGACTACCAGGACTTCAAGATCTCCGTCAAGGCGACGCACGTCCCGACCATGATCCGCGCGTACCGGATGCTCGCCGCCCGCGTCCCGTACCCGCTCCACCTCGGCGTAACCGAGGCGGGGACGCCGTACACCGGCTCGATCAAGAGCGCGGTCGGAATCGGCTCGCTGCTTGCGGACGGGATCGGAGACACGATCCGTGTGTCCCTCACCGCCGACCCGGTCAAGGAGGTCGAGACCGCCTGGGAGATCCTGAAAGCGCTCCACCTGCGCGAGCGAGGGCCCGTCATGATCGCCTGCCCCTCGTGCGGCCGGGACAACGTCGGCGTCGAGAATCTCGCCGTTGTCGTCGAGGAGCGGCTCGGGGGCTATGCGGAGCCGTTCGAGGTCGCCGTGATGGGCTGTGCGGTGAATGGACCGGGGGAGGCCGGAGATGCGGACTTCGGGATCGCCGGCGGGCGGGACGTCGGATTCATCTACGCGCACGGGCGGGTGCTGAAGAAGGTCTCCTCGGACATCCTCGTGGACGAGCTCTTCCACGAGATCGATGCATGGATCGCCGCGGGCATGCCGAGACCGAAACGCCTGAAGATGGCGAAGCCGGCCGCACTGGCCATGGCCGAAGCGTCCTTGGTTCCTCTCGACTAGCGCCGTGATCGCCCGAGCATCACAGCTCCATTTGCCGACCCTGCGCGACGACCCCGCGGAGGCGGAGGCGATCAACCACAAGCTGCTGGTGCGCGGCGGGTTCATCCGCCAGCTGAGCGCCGGACTGTGGACGTTCCTGCCGCTCGGCTGGCGCGTCCATCAGCGCGTCGTCCAGATCGTCCGCGAGGAGATGGACGCGATCGGCTCGCAGGAGCTGCTCGGTCCTGTGCTCACGCCGGCCGAGCTCTGGAAGCGGAGCGGCCGGTACAAGATCCCGGAGGTCTTCAAGCTCCAGGACCGGACCGGGCGCGACTTCGTGCTGGCGCTCAGCCACGAGGAGACGGTCGCGCACCACGCGCTCGAGCTTCAGTCGTACAGGCAGCTCCCGCAGCTCTGGTACCACTTCCAGACGAAGGAGCGGGACGAGCCTCGCCCGCGCGGAGGGCTGATCCGGATGCGCGAGTTCATCATGAAGGACTCGTACTCGTTCGACCGCGACGAGGCCGGCCTGGACGAGAGCTTCGAGAAGAACCGCGGGGCCTACCACCGGATCTTCGAGCGCTGCGGCCTCGAGGTGCACGCGGTCGAGGCCGAGTCCGGGATGATGGGCGGCAGCGAGAGCGTCGACTTCCTCGCGCCCGCAGGCTCGGGGCAGAACACGCTCGTCCAGTGCGAGCGAGGCGACTACTCGGCCGACATCGACATCGCGCGGGCCGTCCCGCGGCTACCAGAGTTTCCCGAGCGCCTCGAGGCTCCCGAGGAGATCGACACACCCGGGGTTACCACGATCGAGGGCCTCGCGGAGCTGCTCGGGATCGATGCCGCGGCCACGTCCAAGGCGATGCCGGTCGTGAAAGCGGACGGCACACTCGTTCTCGCGCTGATCCGCGGTGACGACAGGCTCAGCGAGTCCAAGCTTGTCAGCCTGTTCTCGAGCGACTTTCGTCCGGCCGAGGAAGAGGAGATCCGCGGGGCGTTCGGCGCCGGCGGCGGGTCACTCGGGCCAGTCGGCGTGGGAGTCGAGGTGATCGCGGACGAGACGCTTCGCGAGGGGCAGTTCGTCGCGGGGGCGAACCACGACGGGCGGCACCTGAAGGGCGTGGAGGCCGGCCGCGACTACGAGCCGGTGTTCGCCGACATCCGCGAGCCGCAGGAAGGCGACGCCTGCCCGAACTGCGGCGGCAAGCTCTCGTTCACGCCGGCGATCGAAGTCGGCCACATCTTCAAGCTTGGAACCTTCTACTCGGAGCCGTTCGGAGCGATGTACCTCGACGAGTCCGGGCAGGAGCGCCCGATCGTGATGGGGAGCTACGGAATCGGGCCTGCGCGGATCATTTCCACGGCGGTGGAGCAGCATGCCGACGAGCACGGGATCGCGTGGCCGGCGAGCATCGCCCCATACGACGCCCATATCGTCGTCCTCGCCGGCGTCGACAGCCCGGCGGAGGAGGTCGCCGCGGCGCTGGACGGAGCCGGCAAGAGCGTCCTGCTCGACGATCGAGACCAGCGGCCCGGCGAGAAGTTCGCGGACGCGGACCTGATCGGGATCCCGACGCGCATCACGGTCGGGAAGAAGACCCTGGAGGACGGCGCCGTGGACGTTCGAGACCGGGCGACGGGCGAAGAGCGTCGGGTCCCCGTCGCCGAAGTTGGAAACTAGCTACTAATACGACCTTGGCCCGCCGCCGCAGATTCAGCACGGAGCCGTTCGGGCCGACGCTCGAGCGGCTGATGCAGGAGAAGGGCGTGACCTACCGCGCCCTCGCCGACCAGACGAACCTCTCGGCCGGGTACCTGAACCACCTCGTGCACGGGAACCGGCCGGTGCCGTCGGACGAGATCGTCCGCCGGCTCGCGAAGCCGTTGGGCGTGGAGCCCGAGCACTTCCGCGAGTACCGCCTCAGGCTGATCACCCAGAAGCTCGAGCAGATGCCCGAGCTGATCGACCGGCTCTACCGGCGCCTCGACCGCTGACGCTCGCTCGGCGGGGGAGGGCCGGGGTTGTCCTCCGACGCCTCGCGCCGACGCTTCGCGAGACCCTTGACCTCTTCGAGGAAACGCTTCGTGTGCTCTTCCAGCTCGTCACTGACGAACTGACCCGGAGGCTTCTTCACGTCGCCTTCCTCATGTTTGTGGGGTTTCTGGGTGTCCTTCGAGTTTTCCACAGGGGTGTGGATATCGTCGGTGCTGGCAACTGCTGTCTCCGAGCCGTCTCCAGATGCTCCGCAGAGAGAGGCTGTGGACAACGGTGGTCGATGTGCGCCCCCCGAATTCAAGACGCTCTGGGGCCTGTTCGCTTGCGTCGACCCCGGGCGAATCGTGCGCACTTTCCGCGAAATTCCTCCGCGAGAGAGGTGCCTTCCGGGTGGGCGCTACACTCGCCCAAGCGGGGCGTGGCGCAGCCTGGTTAGCGCGCTAGTCTGGGGGACTAGAGGTCCCGAGTTCGAATCTCGGCGCCCCGATTGGAACTTCCGCGGAGCGTGGCCCATCGTGGCGCGAACCGCGTGCAGCGAGAGAGGTACGGGCCAAGCGAGCTGCGGGGGCCGCATGCCCGCAGCTCGCCTGACCGCTAGTTGCGGTCGCCTCCAGGGAGATCGTCGCGATCCGCCCAGTACGGCTCGTAACTGCCCGCCTTCGCGAGCCCGCGGCTGACGATGTACGCCGAAGCCACGATGGCGACGTACAGCCAGGCACGAACTGCGGGAAAGGCGTCGCCGCTCTCCGAGCCGTCGACGACCCATGAGGCAATGAGGATGCCTGCCACGATGGCGACCATCGCCCAGAACTCCGTCGTCTTGAACGCCTGCTTGGTCTCGGTCGCCAGTCGGGCGACGACCCCTTGCGGTGCGGCACTCATCCGTGCTCGCTCACTGCGTACAGCCATGTACCCCTCCTCGCATTGGAAGCCCCCGTGTGGGCCTCGGTCGAGACGCTCTTCCCGAGACGAGGCGGTCAAAACGAGCAGAGCCCCTCGTTGTGTGACCCCAGACCGAAAGGACACCGAGCGCTCACAAAAGGAGCGCAGCGCGCCGGACGCAGACAGAGAGAGCGCCGGCGGACCGGCGCTCTCTCGTGACGTGCAGATGCGGACTCGTCGCTACCGAACGACGCGGACGTGCGCGCTCGTCGCGCCGAGGTAGCCCGGCGTCTGCGGCACGGCGATACGCACGCGATGGGCGCCGCGCGGCAGGTTGCGCCGTGAACCTCGCGCTGAGGTTGCGCTGGCGGAGCTGGACACGCTTCACCCTGGCCCAGCGGTCGTTCCGCAGCCGCCGCTGGAAGATGACGACGCGCGAGACATGCTCGGGCTGCGCCATCATCGTCACGCGGAACTGGCCGCGACGGGCGTTGATGACGCGCAGGCCGACCTTCGGCCGGACGTGCGCGAACGGCTCCTGGTTGCTCGCCTGGCCGTTGACGCGTGCGGTGTACCCGGTGCGGATCGTCGGGCGATGCGTCCAGCGGAAGTCGCCGTCGGTGTCCGTCCGGAGTGAGACGACTCTCGTCGTACCGCGGTACGGCGTGACGGTCAGCTCGACCGGCTGGTTGGGCTGCCCGTTGCTGATCTCGCCGGCGACGCGAACGAGCTCGGCGTACTGGACGGTGGTCGTACTCCCCTGCGGGTCCCCCGTCGCCGCGGGAGACGAGAGGTTTACGGTCGGCGCCTGAGCGACGGCCGGCGCAGCAGCTGCCAGGCCGAACGCGGCGATTGCACCGAGTGCGAGCTTTCTCATGCTGTTCTCCTCCACGTCTTGAGATCAATCGGACTCCGATAGATATGCCCGCCCGAGCAGCGCTTTATCCCTCGAAAACGAGTCCTTTCCGAACCTTTACGAATGCCTTCGCCGACCTTTCGATCCCCTCGCACGAGGGATTTGCGGCTGTGCCCGCTGCCCCGATGTCAGCGGCGTAGGCCCCGACGGAAGGAGAGGGACCGAGACAGCTCTGCGGCCGCTGAGCTCCGTTCAGACCAGCATGGCCACCGCCCAGAGCAAGTTCGTCTCAGGCGCCCTCGTGGCAGCCGCAGCACTTCTCCTTGCAGGTTCCGGATCCACGGCAAGCGCGCCTCTCGTCGCGCCGAACCCCCTGGCGCCCGTCGCGGGGGCGAGCTCTCAGACGCTGCCCGCCTTCGCGTGGAGCGCGGTCGCGAGCGCCGCGAAGTACGAGTTTCAGTTCGCCGCCGACGTCGGCTTCAACGCGCCCGTCCTCGGAAAGGGCGACGACCAGTTCTTCACCCGGAACACTCGGGCGACGCTCAAGAAGACGATCCCGAACGGGACCTACTACTGGCGAGTCCGCGCGGTGACCGCGAACGGCTCAGTCTCCCCGTGGTCGGCGCCTCGGCAGCTGCGCAAGGGCTGGACGCTTGCGCCTGCCTTGCAGGCGCCGGCACACGGGGCGGTCGTGTCGCACCCGACGAGCCCGCTCGTCCTCCGCTGGTCGGCGGTGCCGTACGCCGCCAAGTACCTCGTCACGATCGCGAGCGATCCGGCGCTCGGCTCCGCCGTCGGGGGACAGCAGAACGTCGAAACCTCGGGAACCTCGTATGCGCCCCGCGCGCTGCTCCTTCCGCCCGGGACGTACTACTGGGGCGTGACGCCGATGGATGCGCAGGATCACCGCGGTGTGCCGTCGCCCGTCCAGTCCTTCACGTGGACGTGGCCCACCGCTACCGCGCCGACGGTCACCGACCTGATGACCGAGACCGAGGTCTTCGACCCGCTGTTCTCGTGGGCTCCGGTCGCCGGTGCCGCCAAGTACGAGCTCGAGGTCAACCCGACCGCCGACTTCTCGCCGGGCTCCAAGGTCTGCTGCACCGGGACGATGATCGGCTCGTCGCACGCACCGACCTCGATGCTTCGCGACAACACCTACTACTGGCGCGTCCGCGCGCTGGATGCGTTCGGCAACGCCGGTCAGTGGAACCTCGGGACGCCGTTCACGAAGACGTTCGACAAGGTGCCGCCGACCACGCCTCCGAGCGTGAAGAACCTCCGGCTGAGAGACAACCTGGCCGACCCCGGCAGCGATCTCGACGCCGTCGCGCCCGGATACCAGACGAGCGTGCCTGTGCTCACCTGGAGCCCGGTTCCGGGCGCCGCGAGCTACGAGGTCGACGTCTTCCCCTACGAGGGCGGCGTCTGCGACTGGTCGGACATGGACGGCGGCGACCATTGGCGCGTCAAGACGGCCTCGACAGCGTGGACGATGCTCGGTTCGGGCTTCCAGGGGGTCAAGCCGTACCCCGACGCGCGCGCCGTGTCGAACGACGGCCTCCACGAGCCGGAGGCGATGAAGTTCTACTGTGCGCGCGTTCGGGCACGCGCAGATCGCGACGTCGCGTTCCAGGAGGTCTACGGCGACTACACGTACCTGACGGACGTAACCGGTACCTCGTTCCAGTGGGTCGGCGAGCCTGCCGGCGACCCGTGCACACCGTCCTGCGTCCACGGCAACCTCGGGACGGGCGACTACGTCCTTCCGGCCACCGGTGTCTCGACCACGCGCATGCCGCTCTTCACCTGGAAGCCGATGCCCCGCGTGCCTTGGAAGACGCTCCTGAACACGGGCGGCGTGAAGGCAGTGACGCTGAAGGGCCTCGTGGAGGGAGAGAGCACGCTGACGGTGATCGTCCAGGATCACACGCCGGATTCGACACGTGACGAGGTCGTCATCACCGACGAGCTGACTGGATCGAGGGCGTACCACTACCCCGATGCGAACATCAGCGCGCTCGTCACCGCGATCAACAGCGATCCGCTGCGCAAAGCGAACGCGGTCCTCGAGTCCTCCGGCGTCGCGCTTCCGCATGCAGCCGAAGCCCCGTTCGCCCCGGGCCGTCGCGCGTACTTCGTGCTGGTGTCGAAGGACCCGTCGTTCTCGAACATCGTCGACTACGCATTCACCCAGCAGCCCGTCTACGCACCGCGCACGGGGCTTGCGCCGACGACGTACGCGGACGAGGAGACCCTGTACTACTGGGCTGTGCTGCCCGCCTCCGGGCTCAACGGCGACAACGCGGCGGGCGACCCGCTCCTGGCGGCGCCGCGGAACTTCCAGAAGTTCTCGAGTCCGCCGAGCCAGCTCTTGCCGGCCCCTGGTGCGGACGTGACGGGCCAGCCGACCTTCCAGTGGAGCTCGGCAGAGGGTGCGCGCCGCTACCGGCTCCAGGTGTCGAACGATCCGAGCTTCGGCACGGTGCTCGACGATGTCCAGACGGCATCGACGGCCTTCACGAGCGCGACGTCGTATCCCGCCGACACCGTCCTCTACTGGCGCGTTCGCGTGGACGACGAGAACCTCGTCGGCCTGCGCTGGTCGTCCGTCGGAGCCTTCCAGCGCCGGCTGCCGGTGCCCGCACCGCAGTTCGACGCGGCGTCGGGCGACATGTACCCGCTGATGTCGTGGACGCCGGTGCTCGGTGCGGTTTCGTACCGTGTGGCGCTCGACGAGCCCGACGGTGACCACAACGAGTACGAGGACTTCCGCTCCGCCGCGGCCACCTTCGGGAAGATGACCGGTACCGGCGTGCTCGGGATCCGGGTTCGCGCGAACTTCCCGACCAAGACCGGCCAGACGACGCCGGGCCCGTGGTCCGGGACCGTGCACTTCACGCGGACGATGGGCGAGCCGACCGGCGCCGCGACCGACGCGTCGGGGAATCACCTGCAGTTCAACTGGGATCCCAAGCCCGGCACGAAGCACTACCGCGTGTTGGTGGCGAACCGCGAGGACTTCGCGCAGACCGTCGAGGACGTGAAGACCGACAACACGTCCTACGCACCGACGCTCACCGCCGCTGCGTACACGGCCGGCGGGACGTTCTGGTGGAAGGTCGCGGCGTACGACGAGGACAACAACGTCGGCGACTTCACACGCGCGCACTCCTTCACGCTCAAGAAGACTTCGCCGGATCGCCCCGGAGCCGTGCAGGTCTCGCAGCGCCTGAGGATCGGCGTCAAGGGCAGGCTCCGCGCCAAGCGGATGAGCCGGGTCGTCGTGACGATCAAGGCGGGCGGAAGGATCGTCCGTGGCGCCAAGGTCCGCGGTCTCGCGCAGGGCCTGAGGCCACGGTGGCGCGTGACGAATCGCAAGGGTCAGGTCGTCTTCAAGTTCCGCCCGAAGCGGAAGGGCATGGCGTTCTTCCAGGCGACCAAACGCGGCTACCTCGTGGGCACGGCCCGCGTCCGGATCCGGGTCCGCTAGCTCTCGACGAAGACGTCGGCGCCGCAGCCGAAGACGAGCGCATCGAGAACGTCGCCGCGGTCGACGCTGCGTAGTGACTGGTGCGCGAGATCGACGGCAATGTCAGGCCAGGACTCGAGCCCGAGTGACGCCCCGCCTTCGTCGGCACCGAAGCAGAGGAGCGTTCCCGCGTCGAGGACTTCGCGGCTGAGCGACTGACGGCGGGCGGTCGTCTCCAGCTCGCGCAGCTCCTCGAGCGGGTCGATTCGGATGTTCGAATCGGAGCCGATGCAGATGCCGATCCCACGGTCGCGCAACCGCTCGACCGGCGCGAAGCCGTCCCCGAGGTTCGCCTCGGTCGTGGGGCAGAGACAGACTCGCGCGCCGGCCTGGGCGAGCAGGTCGAGCTCGTTGTCGTCGGCGTGCGTCGCATGGACGACGGTTGTGCGCGGGCCCAGGCAGCCGGTGCGGTCCAGGAGCTCGATCGGCCGGACGCCGTGCTCCTCGAGGCACTCCTCGATCTCGCGCGGCTGCTCGTCGGCGTGGACGTGCAGCGGCAGGCCCTCGCGCTCGGCGTATGCGGCGATCTCCTCGAGCCAGTCGACCGGGCAGGCGCGGACGGAGTGGGGGGCACAGCCGACTCGGGCTCCGGCTTCGCGGACCTCTTCGAGTTGCCGGAAGTAGTCCGTCGTCGATCCCTGCCGGAACCGCTCGATCCCTCCACGCGCATACGCGCCGAGTAGCAGGACGATCTCGACGCCGGCTTCGCGGGCGGCGTCGACGGCGGCGTGGGCCTCCGGCAGGCCGAGATAGTGGAACTCGCCCACGGCGGTGAAGCCCGCTGCGCGAAGCTCGCGGTAGGTCTCGGCGTACTCGCTACGGACCGTCTCCGGCGTGTGCCGCTCTGCCTCGGCGATCATCGCCTCCCGCCAGGCCCAGAAGTCGCCCCCGGTCCTGCGCCCGCGAAGCGCCCGCTGGAACGCGTGGCAGTGCGCGTTCACGAATCCGGGGAGGGCGATCGTCTCGGGCTCGGCCATGGGGATCAATCGTCACACTTCGGGCTCGCCCGCGTCACCCACGCGTGCGTTGCGCGGCGATACGCTCGAAGTGGGGAGGAGGTTGGAGGCCCCAAGCGGAGATCGGGCGAGACGAACGAGCGGATTCCCGACCGAGCGGCCGAAGCGCGGAGCTTTATCCTCCTTGGGATGGCCGAACGCGTCGTCCCGCTGCGCCTGGCGCAGATCCCGAACGCGCTGACGATCGCGCGCTTCGCCGCGATCCCGGTCTTCATCGTCCTGCTCGCAACCGCCGAGGGAGGCCACAGCTGGCCCGCCGCGATCCTCTTCGCCGCCGCGGCCGCCACCGACCAGATCGACGGCTGGCTCGCCCGACGCTGGCACGTGGAGTCGCGCTTCGGGACCGTGGCGGACCCGCTGGCCGACCGGCTGATGATCGACACGGCGGTGATCGGGCTCTTCCTGCACGGCCGCCTGCCGTGGCCGGCGCTCGTCCTGATCCTGGCGCGGGACGCCGTGCTGATCGGCGGGTACAAGTTGATCGTGCCGCGCGGATACGAGCTCTCCGTCAGCTTCGCCGGGAAAGCGGCCACCTGGATCCTCTACGCGTCGCTCGCGCTCATGCTGGCGACGAAGGAGGGCACGGACTTCCCGTATGCGCTCTTCTGGGTCGGCCTCGCACTTTCGCTCTTCGCCGGCGCCGCCTATGTGGTCGGCGCGCTGAGGAGCCGGACGTGAAAGCCGTCGTCATGGCTGGTGGCGAAGGGACGCGCCTTCGCCCGCTCACGTCCAACCAGCCGAAGCCGATGGTGCCGATCGTCGGCAAGCCCTGCATGGAGCACATCATCGAGCTCCTGAAGGCCCACGGATTCGAGGACGTGATCGTCACCGTGGCCTTCCTTCCACAAGCGATCCGGAGCTACTTCGGGAACGGCGAGAGCCTTGGGGTGAACGTCGAGTACTCGGTCGAGGAGTCGCCGCTCGGCACCGCCGGCTCGGTGCGGCTCGCAAGCGGGCTCCTCGACGAGACGTTCATCGTCATCTCGGGCGACGCCCTGTGCGATTTCGACCTGACGAAGCTCGTCGAGTTCCACAAGGAGAAGGGCTCGGCGGCGACGATCGCGCTGAAGTCGGTCGAGAACCCGCTCGAGTTCGGCATCGTCGTCACGGACAGCGACGGGCGCGTCGAGCGATTCCTCGAGAAGCCGTCGTGGAGCCAGGTCTTCTCCGACACGATCAACACCGGCGTCTACGTGATCGAGCCGGAGGTGCTCAACCACGTCCCGACCGACCGGCCGTACGACTTCTCCAAGGAGCTCTTCCCTCTGCTCCTGGAGATGGGACGGCCTGTCTACGGCCATGTCGTCGAGGGGTACTGGCAGGACATCGGGAACCTGGAGCAGTACCGTCAGGCGAACTTCGACGCCCTCGACGGGCATGTCCGCCTCGACATTCCCGGTGTGCGGCTCCGCGGCAACGTCTGGCTCGGGAGAGGGTGTGGAGATCGACGACATCGACCGGATCGAGGGCCCGGCGTACCTCGGCAACTACTGCCGCGTCGGGGCGGACGCGACCGTCGGGCCGTACTCGGTGCTCTCCTCGAGCGTGACCCTGCGGGACCGGGCGCGCACCGTGGCGTCCGTGATCGACGCCTCGACGCACATAGGCCGCAGCGCGCTGATCGAGAACGCGATCGTCGGACGCAACTGCGACATCCGGTCGCACGTTCGCATCCACGAGGACGTCGCGATCGGCGACGAGGTCAGGATCGGCGCCGAGAGCGTCGTCATGCCCGGCGTCCGGATCTTTCCCTTCAAGGAGGTCGAGTCGGGCTCGCAGGTCTACGAGAACCTGATCTTCGAGGCCCGCTCGACGCCGCAGCTGTTCGGCCAGGGCGCGGTCATGGGCCTCGTAAACGTCGACCTCACGCCGGAGACGGCGCTCCGCGTCGCGGCGGCCATGGGCACGGCGCTCAAGCGCGGCGCGCGGGTGGTGGCGAGCCGGGAGTCGGCGCCGGCCTGCCGGATGATCAAGCGCGCGATGATCTCCGGCATCAACTCGACGGGCGTGAACGTCGCCGACCTTCGCGTCCTGCCCGCGTCCGTCGCGCGTCACCTCCTCAAGAGCCACGGCTACGAGGCCGGGTTCCACGTGGGCCTCAGCGAGGCGGACCCAGAGGTCGTGAAGATCCAGTTCTTCGAGCATCCCGGCATCGAGGCGTCCGGGTCGTTCCAGAAGGAGATCGAGAAGCACTTCAGCCGCCATGAGCTGCGGCTGGTGGCCGCCCCCGACGTCGGTGCGATCAGCTATCCGGCGCGGGCGCGCGAGGGCTACGCCGACGACCTCCTCGCGAACCTGGACAAGGATGCGATCCGCAGGCGGAGTTTCCGCATCGTCGTCGACTACGGCTACTCGGCGGCGTCGTTCGTCCTGCCGCTCGTGCTCGGGCCGCTCGGCGTCGAGGCCGTGGCGGCGCACGCGTTCACGCCGGACCTCCCGCCGGGGGAGACGGCCACGCTTCGGGGCCTCGTCGGCCAGACGAAACGTCTCGTCGGTGCGGTCGGCGCTGATCTCGGCGTCGTCTTCGACCGAGCTGCCGAGCGCCTGTACCTGATCGACGACCAGGCGCGCGAGATCCCGGTCGAGCAGGCCCTGCTGCTGTACCTCCGCCTGATCGGGAGCGACGGGCGCGTCGGGAAGCTCGCGTTCCCGGTGACCGTCACGAGCCAGGTCGAGCGGCTCGTGGAGGGAAGCCGCCTGGAGGTCGTCCGCACCCCGGCATCACTGGCGGAGCTGACCAAGGCGGCGGCCGAGGACGGCGTGATCTTCGCCGGCGCGGTCGGCGGCGGCTACGTCTTCCCCGAGTTTCTGCCCGCCTACGACGCGATCGCCAGCCTCTGCAAGCTCCTCGAGCTGCTGGCGCCGGTCGACCGCAAGCTGTCGGAGCTCGTGGCCGAGCTGCCGGTCTCCCATGTGGTGCACCGGCAGGTGCCCTGCCCGTGGGCGCAGAAGGGGCTCGTCATGCGCGTCCTCACCGAGCGGCTGAAGGATCGGGACGTGGACCTCCGGGACGGGATCAAGATCTACGACGAGCGCGGCTGGGCGCAGGTGCTGCCCGACCCCGACGAGCCGCTCGTCCACGTCTACGCCGAGGGCGACAGCGAGGACGCGTCGGCAGCGCTGGAGCAGGAAATGCGCAGCCTCGTAGAAGATGTGCTGCAGAATGGCGATGAAACCACAGCTTGACCGCGAACGCTCAAGTTGAGGTTGACCCTTAGCCGCTCGACTGGTTAACTGAACTCTCGACCGAAAGGCCTGCATGGAACCGTTGCCCGATCTTGCATCCCTGTCAGACGAGGAGCTCAAGTCGCTCATCGACGATCTCCAGCACGAGGAGCAGGAGGTCTCGTACCGGCGACGGCTGCTGCACGGCAAGATCGACATCCTTCGCGCAGAGCTGGTCTCGCGGCTGCAGAAGCAGGAAGGAGCGGGGGAGGGCCCGCTCAGCGAAGTCGACGTCGACAAGCTCGCCGCGATCCTGGCCGGCAAGGCGACGCCGCCCGAGGCTTAGGCCTTGTCCCACGTGTACTGCCCCGAGTGCGGGTTCCAGAACCCGGAGGCCGCCAATTTCTGCTCCAAGTGCGGCGCCGCACTCGTGCGCGAGCCGGCCGGAGCCGACACCACGGTGGCGTTCACTCCCGAGGAGCTCGACGACTCCTCGCCGCTCGAGGACCTGGGCATGGAGGGGCCGGCGCTCGTCGTGCGCTCCGGCGGCGGTCGCGCCGGCGAGCACTTCGTCCCGAAGGACGACCGGACCACGATCGGCCGCTCACCGGACTGCGAGATCTTCCTGGACGACGTCACCGTCTCCCGCAAGCATGCCGTCCTCGTACGCAACGACGGCTCGTTCACGATCGAGGATCAGGGAAGCCTCAACGGCACGTTCGTGAACAAGCGGCGGATCGACTCGGCGCCCCTGAGCGACGGCGACGAGGTGCAGATCGGCAAGTACCGGCTGACGTTCCTGGAGAAGTGAGCGCGACCGCCGTCAGCCAGGCCGAGGAGCGGCCGCTCACGATCGGCGCGGTCTGCCGGCTCCTGCGCGAGGAGTTTCCCGACATCTCGATCTCGAAGATCCGGTACCTGGAGGATCAGGGGCTGCTCGCACCGAGGCGGACGGCCGGTCGCTATCGGCTCTTCGGGGAGGACGACGTCGACCGTCTGAGGACGATTCTGCGCCTCCAGCGCGACGAGTTCCTGCCGTTGCGCGTGATCCGCCAGGAGCTTGCGACAACGGCCTCGAAGGGCCGGCGGCGGCGCACCGGTCTCACGGGGGCAGACGACGAGGAGGTCGAGCTTTCAGAGCTGTGCGAGCGGGCGGGGGTGACTCCGGCCCTGGCGCGCCAGCTCGAGGAGTACGGCCTGCTCGAGGCTCGCGTCGAGGGGGGAGCGCGGCTCTACCGCCAGGCGGAGGTGGACATCGCGGCAGCCTGCGCAAAGCTCGCGCGCTTCGGCATCGACGCCAGGCACTTGCGGTCGTTCAGATCCGCGTCCGAGCGTGAAGTCGGGCTGCTCGAGGCGATCGTCGCGCCGGCGCTGCGCTCGCGGAACCCAGAGCGGCGCCAGAGCGGGATGGAGGACCTCCAGCTGCTCTCCGAGCTTGCCCAGGAGCTCTCCCAGCTCCTGTTCTGGCGCGCACTGCGTAAGGTTGCCGCGTCGTGAGCACGATCGACCTCAAGACGCGTGTCCGGGAGGTTCCGGACTGGCCCGAGCCCGGCGTGGGCTTCAAGGACGTCAGCCCGCTGCTGCGGGATCCGGAGGCACTCGCGCAGACGGTCTCGTCCCTCGCCGACTGGTCGCGCGAGAAGCGCCCCGACGTCGTGCTCGGCGCAGAAGCGCGCGGATTCATCCTCGGTGCCGCGATCGCGAAGGAGGTGCCCTGCGGCTTCGTTCCTGCCCGGAGGCCCGGCAAGCTCCCACCGGAGACCGTGAGCGCCACGTACGCGCTCGAGTACGGCCAGAACGCGCTGGAGCTCAACGCCGACGCGATCGGCGACGGGGCCCGCGTCGTGATCCACGACGACGTGCTGGCGACCGGCGGGACGGTCGAGGCGATCGGCGGGCTCGTCGAGCAGCTCGGCGGAGAGGTCGTCGGCGTCAACTTCATCATCGAGCTGACGTTCCTCGGCGGGCGAGAGCGCCTCTCGCGCTACCCGCTGTACTCGCTCATCTCCTACTGAGCTTTCAGCAGGCTCGGTCCGGTTTCGGCGGCTTCGGGACGGCGTCGTTCCCTCCCGCCAGGGATTGCTCGGCGATCCGGCGGCGACGATAGAGAGAGTGCCGTGAATGTCCTGCCGCCCGATGACGGGAGAGCCGTCAGCCGCCTGATCGACCACTGCTCCGATCTGGCTCGGCTCGCCCAGGCGAAGCCGCAAGCCAGCGAGCGGCTCGAGGTCGCGCTCGGCGGCGAGATGGCACGCCGCCTAGTGGGCGCGCTGTCGGGCGATCACCGGCTGCCGGCCCGCGCCTTCGGCGACTGAGGCGGCTTCTTGATCTCGTCGCCGCCGTAGAGGCGGACGACGAGGAAGATCACCCCGGCCGCCAGCAGGCTCATGATGAAGGCCGTCGCGCCTTCGACGCCAATTGCCAGCATTCCGAGCCAGAGGTAGAGCCCGAGCCCGAACGCCCAGAGGAACGACGTGACTCCGCGGTCGATGCTGGGCTGGCGCAGGTGCATGCGCGGCGATTCTAGAGGCGGCGGCCGACGGGGCGAAGCCACTTCGTACCGGACCACAAAAAGGAACTGGCGCCTAGGAACCCGAAGGCACCTCTGCGCCAGTTCGTTCGCCGAGCCGGTCTCGCTTTCGTCCACCGATCCTGTTGACTTTCGCCTTCCGGCTACAACCCTCAGGATCTGCTTCGTCCTACTCGCGTCCCGTGCTCGACGCAAAGGGGACAATAGGGCCGGCCGGGACAGGTTGCAAGGGGTCGAAAGAACAACTTCCCGCAATTTGCAATCTTTTCTTTTTTCCACATTTCCACAGCCTGTGGGACATCGTGCTCTACCACGGCCGGACCAAAAAAATGATCTGGCGCCTAGGAACCCGAAGGCTCCTCTGCGCCAGATCATTCGCCGAGCCGGTCTCGCTTTCGTCCACCGATCCCGGTGACTTTCGCCTTCCGGCTACGGCCCTCAGGATCTGCTTCGACCTAGTTGCGCTCCGTGCTCGACGCAGGGGGGAGACTAGGGGCGACCTGCGCGGGTTGCAAGACCCCGAAACGCGCAATTTCACGCTCTTTGCATCGTTTTCTTTTTTCCACATTTCCACAGCTATGTGTCCAACCTGTGGATAACTGGCCCTTGCGGACGACTGGGGCCGTCGAGCTCGGCAGCCGGCCCGGGAAGGAGGCGGGAGGGTCGAGGGAGTCGACTTGGCCCAACTTGACATAACGCCTGTTCTCGTGCGTCGGGCTCTCGGCGGGCACTGCGGGATTCGGTATAGACTCGCGGCCGCCCTTCGGGAGAGCTCCCGGACACGTTTTGTGTCGCCACGATCTGGAGAGAGAGAACTAGCGGGATGACGACGGCTGAGATCGAGTCCGTCCTCGGCAGCGAGGACTTGCGCAATTTGCTCGAAGTCGCCGAGCAGGCGGGCGCAGTGAGACAGGCCGAGCTTGCCGAGGTCCTCGAGCCCCTCGAGCTCGACGAGCTGGAGCGCGAGGCACTCCAGCGGGAGCTCGAGCAGCGTGGGATCGACGTCGTCGAGGAGGCGCCACAGCCCGAGAAGGCACCCGAGCCGACGCCGCAGGTCGTCTACGAGACGACGACGGACGCACTGCAGCTCTTCCTCCGTGAGGCCGGCCGGCACCCGCTCCTGACCGCCGCACAGGAAGTCGAGCTTTCCAAGCGGATCGAGCGCGGCGACATGCAGGCAAAGCAGCGCATGATCCAGTCCAACCTCCGCCTCGTCGTCTCGATCGCGAAGAACTACCGGAACCAGGGTCTCCCCTTCCTCGATCTCATCCAGGAAGGCACGTTGGGGCTGATCCGCGCCGTCGAGAAGTTCGACTGGCGCCGGGGCTTCAAGTTCTCGACCTACGCCACGTGGTGGATCAGGCAGGCGGTGGCCAGGGCGCTTGCGGACAAGGCCCGCACGATCCGGATGCCAGTCCACATCGTCGAGCGGCTCCAGAAGCTGAACAAGGCCGAGCGCATCCTCTGGACGCAGCTCGGGCGGGAGCCAACGCTCGAGGAGGTCGCCGAGGAGGCGAGCCTGCCGATCGACCAGGCGCGCGAGGTCAAGGCAGCCGCGCATGCATCGACGAGCCTCGACCAGCCTGTCGGCGAGACCGAGGACGCGGTCTTCGGGGACTTCGTGGCCTGCGGCGGCCCACAGCCGGACGAAGAGGTCGAGGTCTCACTCCGGAGCCAGGCTCTCGCCCGGGCTCTCGGTGCGCTCACCGACCGCGAGCGCGCCGTGCTCGTCCTCCGCTACGGGCTCGACAACTCAGAGCCGAGGACGCTCGAGGAGATCGGCAGAACCCTGGATCTCACAAGAGAGCGTGTCCGACAGATCGAGGGCCACGCCCTCAAGCGCCTGAGCCGCCTGCACGGCATCGAATCTGTCGCCTGAGGCGACGGATCAGGCTTCGAGATAGAACTGCAAGCCCGGCGCAACCGTCCGTAGCTCGCGGAGAGCCCGCGCTTCGAGCTGACGCACCCGCTCGCGCGTGATGCCGAGGTCAGTGCCGACCTCCTCGAGCGTCTTCGGGGTGTGGCCCTCGAGGCCGAACCGCATCGCCAGCACCCGGCGCATCCGCGGGTTCAGGCGGAGCATCGCTTCGGCCAGCTCGACCGAGCGGAGCTGCTTCGCCGTCGCGTCGTCCGGCCGGTCCGAGTTCGTATCCTCGATGAGGTCGCCGTACAGGCTCTCACCGTCACCGACCGGCGTCTCGAGGCTGACCGGATCCTCGACGAGCTCGAAAAGCTGCTGGACGCGCTCGACGGGGAACCCGCTCTCCTTGGCGATCTCCTCGTCTGTCGGGTCCCGGTTCAGCTTCTGCGTGAGGACGCGGCGGGCGCGGAGTACCTTGCGCGCCTGCTCGGCGACGTGCACGGGCAGGCGGATCGTCCTCCCCTGGTCTGCCAGCGCCCGCGCGACGGCCTGGCGAATCCACCACGTCGCGTAGGTCGAGAGCTTGAAGCCGAGCTTCCAGTCGAACTTCTCCACCGCGCGGATCAGGCCGAGGTTCCCCTCCTGGATCAGGTCGAGCAGCGGGACGCCGGCCTTGGTGTAGTTGCGCGTGATCGACATGACGAGCCGCAAATTGCACTCGATGAGCCTGCGCTTGGCCGCCTCGTCGCCCGCATCCTTGCGCCGGGCGAGCTCGCGCTCTTCCTCCGCGGTGAGCAGCGGGCCGTCGCCGATCTGGCGGACGTAGAGCTTGAGCGGGTCGGTAAGAGGCGTGCCGTCGTCGGTCTTCCCTGCAGGCTCCTCGCGCTCCTCCACCTCCGGTGTGTCGAGCTCGCCGGCTCCGGGTAGGACTTCGAGATGCCGAACAGGCGCGTCTTGAACGTCGGGCTCGGGAAGGGGCCGCGGCTCCACGTGGCGTCTATCGGCGTCCGTACACTCAGTCGGGTTCCCCCGATCGAGGGAGGCGCGCCGTCAGTCCGCTAACCGAAGGGAATCACAGACGTCACACGAAGTTGGGGTCCTAAGCTCTTTTTATGTGTGGTATTGCCGGATATAGCCTGAAGCCCGATGCCCGGATCGACCGGACGTTGGCGGCTCAGGCCCTGCTCGCCGGGATCGCCGAGCGCGGCGCAGACGCCGTCGGCTATGCCCACCGGTCGCCCGGAGAAGCGGTTTCGGTGCAGAAGCAGCGCTCGGGCGCCAGCGCCCTCCTCACCGAGCTGACGGTTCCGGACGAGTCCGTGGAGGTCCTCCTCCATGTGCGCGACTACACGAAGGGCCACCCGACGATCGAGGCCAACAACCATCCCGTCCGTCATGGACGGGTCGTCGGTGTCCACAACGGGATCATCCTCAACGACGAGCAGATCTTCCAACGGCACGGCTTCCGGCGCCACGAGGCGTCGATGACGGTGGACACCGAGGCGATCTTTGCGCTCGTCCAGCAGTTCGGGCCGTGGGGCAAGACGCTCGAGCAGCTCCGTGGCTCGATGGCGACTGCCTGGGTCGACGAGCGCGAGCGAGGTGCGGTCTATCTCGCCCGTGGCGTGGGTCGGCCGCTTTGGACCGGGGAGTCTCGCGAGGGCATCTTCTTCGCGTCCACCCAGCACGCACTGGAAGTCTCCGAGCGCTTCCTCGGGCTTCGGCTCCGCAAGCGGGAGTTGTCGGAGGGCACGCTCCTCACGATTCAGGGCGGGCGCCTCGCGTGCAAGGAGCGCTTCCGCCTCGACCGCGGCTTTACCGAGCAGTCCCTCCCGGCCGTGCGCGCGCCGGGCGAGCGCGAGTCCTGCCTGCGGCTGCTGACCGCGCTCGCGTCGCTCTAGCTTTCGAGACCCGTCCGTCCGGCGAGACGTCGTAGCCGTCCTCGAGCAGGCGCTCGCGGATCAGGTACTGGAACGTCGGCCAGGCGCCGCGGCGCACGTCGAACATCCTGTAGATCTGCCACTCGGTCAGCAGGGAGTCGTCCGCCTTCCTCTCCGCCCCCCACTCCTGGAACTTCGGGAGCCGGCCGAGCTTCACGGCGACGACGCAGCCCTGGTCGATCGCGCGCTCCAGCCGCTCCTCTCCGACCGGGACGTCGAAGCCGGCCTCGCGGAGTGCGGTCGTGAGTGAGCCGAATGTGTGCCAGTAGAGGGACTTCGACGGCATCGAGCCGCGGTGCTCGTCCAGGTCGCGGGCCGTCGGAGTCCGCTCGAGCCTCTCCCCCAGCTCGCGAAGCAGCTGCAGCAGTTCCTCCTTGGTCGCGAAACGCCTGGGAACCAGGCCTGCGGCCCGCTTGGCCGCGTTCCAGCTGCCGAAGTGCTCGATCACCGTTTGCGGGTGCACCGAGGTCTCCGCGTCGGCTGCGAACTCGCGCATCGACGGCGAGCGGCCGAGCCTGCGAGCGGACTCCTGCAGCTGGTTGACGATGTCCTCGTCGGTGTAGCGCTTGCGAATCCCAGCCTGGAACTGGGCGAGAGCGTCTCGGTCGAGGGACTCGAGCAGCTCGCGGGCGGGCCGTCGAGCCATGGCAAGAAGGATAGAACAAACTCGCCCATTTGCAAGAGCGGGCGAGCAGCGAGGGCGGACTATGACGCGGCGAGCAGCTCGCGCCGGGCGGTCTCGTCCTCGATCAGCTCAGGCGGGAGGATCCGCTCGAGGGCGGCGACGCAGCGTGGGCAGAACTGGCTCCCGGCGGAGCGCTTGAGCTCCTCCATCGCCTCCCGGGCGGGCCGAGCAGCGCGGTAGATCCTGGTCGTGAGCATCGAGTCGAGCGCGTCGGCGACGTGGATGATCCGGGCGCCGAGCGGGATGTCCTCGCCCTTCAGGCCGTCCGGGTAGCCGGTGCCGTCGAAGCGCTCGTGGTGGTGCCGGATCGAGGGGACTGCGTCCTGGAGGAACCCGAGGCGGTCGATGATCCGTGCACCCTCCTCCGCGTGGCGCTGCATCAGGTCCCATTCGTCGTGCGTGAGCGTCGCCGGCTTCAGGAGGATCGCATCGGGCACTGCGAGCTTGCCGATGTCGTGGAAGAGCGCTGCGTGGCCCAGCAGGTCGAGCTCGGCCTTCGAGAGCCCGAGCTCCCGTCCGATCGCAAGTGCCAGCTCCTGTACACGGCGCGAGTGACCCGCCGTGTACGCGTCGCGTGCGTCCACCGTGGCCGACAGGGACTCCATGGCAGCCGTGGAGCGCTCTCGCAGCAGCCGGTTCGCCTTCTCGAGCGACACGTTCTGGTCCTGGATCGTCTCGGCTGCCTCGCGGAGCTTCTGGGCGCTCTTGCGCGTGTGCCGGAGATACGCCTCCTGCGTCTTGCGCATGAGGAGGAGCGGGACTGCGAAGACCGCGAGCGCGTACGGGCCGGCCGCGTGGTAGGCGATCGCCATGACGCCGCCGACGAAGCCGTAGACGACCCAGTGCGGCAGGAGCCAGAGGAACCGCTCGTGCCACGCCTTCCACCAGCGCTCGTGGCCTTCCATCGAGAGCGCGAGGCTGAGGAGCCCGGTGTTGACGGCGAAGTAGGCGGCGCCGGCCGCTAGTCCGGCGCCGACGGTGACGAGCTCTCCGAGGCTGCCGTCGAAGCCGATTGCGAAGACCGCGGAGGCTGCGAGCGACGCCAGCGAGAGCGCGCCGATGTTGAAGAGCGTGCGGTGCAGCGGATAGCGCTTCGCGCTCCAGTCCACGACGCAGGTCGTGATCGCGAGCGCAAGGGCGGCCCGAGGCCCGAACAGGGCTGCGCCGGCGAGCGCGCCCACGGCGCTGACGGAGATCGAGCCGTCGTCCACCTCGAGCGCGACGGCCTGTCCGAGGCCGACGAGGATGACGAGGGCGACAAGCCCGAAGACATCCGTGGCGGTCCCGAGGAGCGCACCGAGGACGCCGGCGCCCATGCCGACGAAGGACACGACGCCGACGAGGGTCGCCAGCCGCCTGGACAGCGAGAAGAACCGCGGGCCCTGGACGGCATGAGGACGGTGAGGAGGCTGGCGACGTTCCTGACCAGGTGCCATCTCGTCCACCGGCGGCAGCGGGACGACGTGGTCGCCGTCCTCCGTGACCGCAGTGAGGCGCGCGCGCCGCTGCGGAGGCATCGCCAGGG
This sequence comes from uncultured Actinomycetes bacterium, assembly GCA_963782765.1. Classification (GTDB taxonomy): domain Bacteria; phylum Actinomycetota; class Thermoleophilia; order Gaiellales; family Gaiellaceae; genus JACDAN01. The sequence goes on along the minus strand of CAWALC010000002.1, from coordinate 146,577 downwards.
GCTCAGAGGTGGTTGCGTCGAGAACGCGGTTTCGGCCCTGGAGCTTCGCGCGGTACACCGCCAGGTCGGCCTGGTGGATCAGCTCGTTCGGATCCGATCCGTCGCGCGGGAACGAGGCGACGCCGATCGACACCGTCGCGCGGATCGGCTCGCTGGATGTCTCGACGTCGAACGTCCGCTGCGACACCGCCCGGCGGATCCGTTCCGCGATCTCGAGCGCCTCCTCGGGGCTCGTCTCGGGCAGGAGGATGCTGAACTCCTCCCCGCCGAACCGCGCCGGAACGTCGTAGTGGCGCAGGAGCGCGCGAAAGACCTCGGCGATGCCCTTCAGCACTGCGTCGCCGGCGAGATGCCCGTACGTGTTGTTGATCTCTCGGAGGAGGTCGAGGTCGGCCATGATCAGCGAGAGCGGCCGGTCGAACCGGGCTGCACGCGTGAGCTCCTCGTTCAGCGCCTGGCCGAAGTGGCGCGCGTTGAAGAGGCCCGTCTTCGGATCGACCCGCGCCTCCGCCTCGAGCTTGGGCACCGCGAGCGAACGGTGGATGAGGACGAGCGGGGCGACGGCAAACAGGACCATCCACGGGTTCGAGTCCCAGAACGCCGCGATGCCGACGCCGAGCGAGGCCAGCACGAGGTCCGTCGAGAGGCTCTGGAGGCTGAAGAGGCCCGACTCGCGCGGTGAGATCCCTCGCGCGAACGCGAGCATCGGCGCCAACAGCGAGTGGTTGATCCCGACGAGCAGGCAACACGCGGTGAGGCCGCCGAGCGCGAACTGAACGTGGTCGTACCCCTCGAGCAGCGGGAGCCGGCTGACCAGGTGCGCGCCGCCGGAGGCCGCGAGGATCGCCAGCGTGAAGTTCGAGATGTTGAAGATCTGGATGTACCAGACGGTCCGGTTCTTGAGCCAGTCAGGCAGGTGCTGCACGACCGGGACCAGCGCCACGAGCTCCGGCGGCAGCAGAAGCGCGGCCGGGATCAGGAAGACGATCGACGTCTGGTAGGACTGGTTCTTCCCCGTCCGCACGAGGAACAGCTGGGCGACCGCCGCCGAGCTGGCGAGGATCAGGAAGGTGAGCCAGTCCTCGTGTCCCTGGTCGATGCGCGACAGGAGCGGCGCGGCGACCACCGCGGCAGCGCCCACGACGGCGACCAGGTAGACGAGCGCGGCGAGGGACAGTCGATCCCGATGGGCAGGTTCGCGCCCGGGCGCTTCACCCCCGAACCGGATCTCGCTCGGGATGGCGCTCATCTGCTGCTCGTTCCTCGGAATTGCCGCAACTCGGTGCTCTCTTTCGCGCAGGCGGGATGAAGGGTCATCCCCACGCTGACCGTACGTCCGGTGCGGGGCGCGAACATCACCCGTTCGAGTTATCGGCAGAAGGCGGCGGGCTGTTCACCCAAAAGGGTGAGTCGGGGGCCACCGCGCTGGGTGGCCCCCGACTCGATTGCTTCCGCTACGGAAGCGGCAGATCCGGAACCGATACGACCGGCGGAAGCGTGAGCTCGTCGATGAGACCGAGCTCCGCAGCCGCAGCCTCCTCCTCGGGCGTCAGCACGTAGTCGCCCTCCGGATTGGCCACCTCGGCCTCGGCGTTGTCCTCCCAGCTCACGTCGGCTGCCGCGAGGACGTCACTCCAGGAGACGTCCGACCAGGAGACATCGCTCCAGGAGACATCTGCCCAGGAGACGTCTGTCCAGGACACGTCCGACCAGGAGACATCGCTCCAGGAGACCGAGTCCCAGGAGACGCTCGACTTGGCCGCCGTGTACCAGGCCGTTCCGTCGAACTCGGTGGCGCCGCTGAGAGCGTTCGTCTTCACGAACCTGTTCAGCGCCGCGTTCGGGTTCGGCGGATTGCTGAGCATCGTCGACCGCGAGACGTTGATCTCGCCGACGCCGGCGGAGCCGGAAGGCGCATCCGGGATGTGCCGGGCACGCTGCATCAGCGCGCCCTTGATCTGATCCGGCGTCCAGTTCGGGTGGTCGATCAGCAGCTGCGCCGCCGCCCCCGCCACGACCGGAGCCGCGAAGGAGGTGCCCGAGAGTCGCATGTAGCCCGTGCCGACGACGTTCTCCGGCTTGGCCGTCCGCAGCGTCGACGCGGAGGGAACCGGCCCGATCATGTACCGGCCGGCCGCCGCGAGCTCGGGCTTGCGGAAGCCGTCCTTCGTGTAGCCGTAGGCCGACCAGTTCGGGATGTCGTGACGCCTGACGTTGACGCTGCCCTCGAGGTCGACCGCTCCGACGGTGATCACGAACGGATCGTTGCCGGGGGCATACGGAATGCCACTCGGACCGTCCTCCTTGCCGTAGTTGCCGGCCGCCACGACCACCGTGACGCCGCCGAACCAGAGCTTCTCGACCGCCCTGTCGAGCGGGTCGTTGACGAAGTTGCTCGGCATCGTCGAGTGGAGCGAGAAGTTCGCGACCTTGATGTTCTTGGCCGTGCGGTGCTGATAGATCCACTCAGCGGCCGCGATGACGTCGCTCGTGCGTGCCATCCCGTTGTCGTCCATCACGTCCAGCGAGATGAGATTGGCCTGCGGAGCGGCGCCTGCCTGATCCTTGGCGCTGCCCGCGGCGATACCCGCCACGAACGTTCCGTGTCCGCGGCCGTCGCCCGGCGAGTTCGGCTGAAGCTGCGTGATCACGACGTCGTCGATCACGCGTTCACCCATGTCGAAGTCGGCCCGGTTCTTGTCGATTCCCGAATCGACGATCGCGATCGTGGGCATCTTCTGGCCGAGCGCGGGACGCTTGTCCCAGCCCGGCTTCACGCCCGAAGCCGTCGTCCAGAGGTGCTTCGACGTCGGCGTGACCGTCCCGCTCAGCTTGACGGGAGCGTCGTACGTCACCGTCAGGCCCGGAACGCGCGCGAGCCAGAGAACCTTCTTTGCCTTCAGCGTGACCGCGACCGAGTTGACGAACTGGAACTTGTCCTTGACGTTCTCCGCCGGCCGGCTGCTGGAGCGGTCCTGGACGTCGTGGAACGCGTCGTACGCGTGCTCCGTGCCGCCCTTGCCGAACTTGCCCTGGATGATGATCTTGACCAGGTCGTTCGGCGTCGAATTCGCCTTCGCGAGAAGGATCGGGTCGACGTACGTCGGGGGAGCCGTGCTTGCGTGCCTCGGGCTCCGCTTGTGCGCGCCGGCAGCCAGAGGTGCCGCGACGACCAGCACTGCGACGAGTGCAGTGACGAGGCCGCGACCTCCCTTGCCCCAGAGCGCGTTCGACCGGGAGTCTCCGCCCCGGTTTCCAGTCCCCCAGAGCGCGGACGAGCGGTGCTCGCCGCGGGAGGAGCCGCTCTTACCGTTCATTGTTCTCCCTCTGTTTCCGCGTCTAGCGCGGGCCGCAGTTGCATGAGATTTCTCCTAGTCCGACCAGGACACCGATCGTCCCGAGAGGAGCTTTCGAAGATGCCCCGGAGACAGGTCGGAGGCTGCTTTCTGGGCGCCCGGCTGGCCCGGCCCGCCGCGATCCTTCGCGAGCGCGGCCGGCGAGGCCGCGAGACCCAGTGCTCCGACGATGAGAACGGCCAGGACGCTCCTGGCCCGTACGATCTTGCTGCAGTTCCGGTTCATCCCTCTCCCTCCACGCGCCACCCAGCGCGGTCTGACGACTTGGATTTGTCAAGCCGTGCGAAGTGTGGGTCTCCCCCCTTTTCAACTCATCACCCAATGGGGTGAGGGCCGGGAAGTTCCCTCGTTCGAGTGATCCAGCGGGTCGAAGCCACGGCGCCCGTTCGGGTTACGCTCAGGCGCAATGCGCCCTCGCCTGCCGCTCGCAGCCGGTGTCGCCGCCGCGCGTGCGGCCGGACGCCTCTCCCGCCTCGCCGGCGCCGGCGGCGGGACGACGATCCCCGGAAAGCTGCTGAACGTCTTGGATCCGAGCGCGGTCGGCCGGCTTGCGTCGAGGCTGCCCCACGGCTCCGCGATCGTCTCCGCCACGAACGGAAAGACGACGACCGCCGCGATGGTGGCGGAGATCCTGTCGCCGCAGAGACGACTCGCGCACAACAGCGCCGGCGCGAACCTCCTCTCCGGCGTCGCATCGACGCTCCTGTCGGCGAACGGAGCCGACATGGGCCTGTTCGAGGTCGACGAGGCGGCGCTGCCCGACGTCGCCCGGCGCGTGCGCCCGCGCGCGATCTCGCTCGGGAACCTCTTTCGGGATCAGCTCGATCGTTACGGCGAGCTCGAGCTGGTGGCCGAGCGCTGGCGCACGATGGTCGGCGAGCTGGATCCGGACGCTGTCGTGGTCGCGAACGCCGACGATCCCCAGGTCGGCGACCTGGCCAGGAACCGGCGTGGGGTCCTCTTCGGCGTGGACGATCCGCGACACGGGTCGTCCGGCCTTCAGCATGCGGCGGATTCCAAGTGGTGCGTGCGGTGCGGGACGCCGTACGAGTACGCGGCGGCCTACGTCGGGCACCTCGGTGACTACCGCTGTCCGGCCTGCGGCCATGCGCGGCCGCCGCTCGATCTCGCCGCGCGGGCAATCGAGCTGGAAGGGCTGGAGGCGGTTTCCTTCGACCTGGCGGATGCCGAGGGGTCTTTGCGAGTCCGGCTGCCGCTTCCCGGTCTCTACAACGTCTACAACGCGCTTGCCGCGGCGGCGCTGGCGGGCGTGCTCGGCGCCTCACGGGAGGAAATACGGTCGGGGCTCGAGCGGTTCAGTGCGGCGTTCGGCCGTTTCGAGCGGATTCCCGTCGGGGAGCGGAGCGTGCTCATGCTCCTGATCAAGAACCCGGCCGGGGCGAACGAGGTGGTGCGAACCCTCGTCGCCGGCGGGGCGCCGAGCCTTGCCGTGATCGCGCTCAACGACGCGATTGCCGACGGACGGGACGTCTCCTGGATCTGGGACGTCGACTTCGAACCGCTGCTGGAGCGGCTCGAGCGCGTCGTCGCGACCGGCGAGCGCGCTGCGGAGCTCGCGCTGCGCTGCAAATACGCCGGGTTTCCCGAGGACGGCATCGAGGTGGTTCCGGAGCTCGACGAGGCGCTCGACCGCGGCTTGGAGCTGACTCCGCCCGGCGGCGAGCTGTGCGTCCTCCCCACCTACACGGCGATGCTCGGCCTGCGCGGGATCGTTGCCGCTCGCGGACATGTGAGGCCGTACTGGGACCGGGCCGCGTGAAGATTCGCGTCGGGCACCTCTATCCCGACTACCTGAACATCTACGCGGACCGGGGCAACATCGCGGTGCTCTCGCGGCGAGCGGCCTGGCGCGGGCACGAGCTCGAGGTGGAGGCGATCGGTCTGGGCGACTCCGTGGCGCCTGGGGCGCACGATCTCCTCTACGTCGGCGGCGGACAGGATCGCGAGCAGGCGCTGATTGCGCCGGACATCGCCGCCAAGGGCGAGGCGCTTCGTTACGCGGTGGCCGGAGGAGCCGCAGTGCTCGCGGTCTGCGGCGGCTATCAGCTCCTCGGGCGCTTCTACCGCGACCGGTCGGGCGCCGAGCTGCCGGGCGCGGGGTTGCTTCCGCTCCACACGGTGGCGGGGGAACGGCGGATGATCGGCGACGTCCTCCTCGAGTGCGAGCTCGAGCCCGGCGAGCGGCGGACGATCGCCGGCTTCGAGAACCACGCGGGCCGGACGATTCTCGAGGACGGCGCGGAGCCGCTCGGACGCGTAGTGGCCGGTTTTGGAAACGACGGCGAGAGCGGGTTCGAGGGCTGCCGTGTCGGCCGCGTGATCGGCACCTATCTCCACGGGCCGCTCCTGCCGCGGAACCCGTGGCTCGCCGACTGGCTGTTGGCGCAGGCGATCGCCCACCAGACCGGCGAGCCCGCAGCATTCGAGCCGCTGGCCGACGACCTCGAGGCCGAGGCTCATTCAGTCGCGGCCGCCCGGGCCAGGTCCCGTGGGGGCAGAGCCGCCAGGTAGCCCGACCTCCTCCCCACCGCAATCGTATTGTTCGTCGGCGCGCCGGTGGGCTACGCGAGGCCGCCGAATGTGTGCCGACGTGTCACGGAACCCACAACGGGCCCAGGTAGACGACCGGGTCGCCCGGCCGCCACCGCGCCAGGAATCGTTGGATCGGCGGATGGAGCACGACCTCCTCGAGCTCTGCGACGCCGAAGAGCCTGTGGCCCCTGACGGCAGCGTCCTGCGACGTCACGGCCTCGAGCGACCGGTCGCCGAGATCGCCCGCGAAGATGATGTGCACCACGTGCTTCGCCGCGAAGCTCCGCTGCGGTGCGATCGAGTCCACGATCGCCACGGGCCCCTCGACCGGCACATCCTCCCCGAGGCCGATCTCCTCCTGGAGCTCGCGATGCAACGCGTCGACGAGGCTCTCACCCGAGTTCACCCCGCCGCCGGGAAGGAGCCAGTACTCCTTGCCGTGCTTCTCGTGCCGGCAGAGCAGGAGCCTGTCGCCGCGACTGAGGATCGCCGATACCCGGATCCGCGGCTCGGCGCCCACGGGTCCTAGACTCTCGAGGAGCCGAAGCCGCGGGCTCCGCGCTCACTCGCGGGCAGTTCCTCGAGCTCCACGAGCTCGACGGACGGCACCGGGAGGACGACCAGCTGGGCGATCCGCATCCCCGGCTCGACGACGAAGGGCGTCTCGGCGTCGGTGTTCAGCATCACGACCTGCACCTCTCCGCGGTAACCGGCGTCGATCAGCCCCGGCGCGTTGACGAGGGTGATGCCGTTCCGCGCCGCCAGGCCGGATCGAGGAAGGACGAAGCCTCCGTGACCCTCCGGAATCGCCACGGCCAGCCCGGTCGGGACAACGGCGCGCTCCCCGGGCCCGAGCTCGTGCCGCCCGCACGCAGACAGGTCCAGCCCGGCATCGCCCGAATAGGCTTGGGACGGGATGACAGCGTCCTCCCGGAGGCGGCTGACCGGGACCTCGATCAACTCGTCGCCCGGCTTGGCTCCTCCGCATCGAGGATCAGATACGGGGCGAAGCGCTGGGTCTCCCGCCGGGGTAGCCGGGCTCGGATGAAGACACCGTCCGGGCCGTCCACGCGCTCGTCGATCGGCGGGCCGAGCGAGTACAGCTCGGCGAGCTTCGCGCCGTCCTCGTACGGAACGAGCATGCGGACCAGCTCGAACCGCTCGGCAAAGCGCTCGGCGATCCTCCCCTTCAGCTCGTCGAGGCCCTCTCCCGTCTCGGCGGAGAGCTGGAGCGATCCCGGGAAGCGGTTCGCCAGTCGCCGCCGCCCGAGCGGGTCGACCGTGTCGACCTTGTTCAGGACGAGCTCGACGGGAAGCTCGTCCGCGCCGATCTCCGCCAAGACCTCGTTCACCGCGGACGTCGTCTCGTCCAGCTCGTCGTCGGGCATCGAGCCGTCGACGACGTGGAGGATCAGATCCGCCTCGAGCGTCTCCTCGAGCGTGGCCGCGAAGCCCTCGACGAGCTCGTGCGGCAGGCGGCGGATGAAGCCGACCGTGTCTGTCACGAGGTAGCGGCGGCCGTCCTCCTCGAAGGCCCTCGTCGTCGGGTCGAGGGTCTCGAAGAGACGGTCGTTGACGGAGACCCCCGCGCCCGTCAATGCGTTGAGGAGCGTCGACTTTCCGGCGTTCGTGTACCCGGCCAGCGCGACTGTCGGCGTATGGGAGCGGAGCCGCTCCCGCCTGCGCGTCTGGCGCTGCCGGCCGAGGCTCTGGAGCCGGCGTCGCAGGATCGCGACGCGGCGGCGGGCCAGACGGCGGTCGGTCTCGAGCTGTGTCTCGCCGGGTCCTCTCGTCCCGACGCCGCCGTCCATCCGTCCCGCGCCGAGCCGCTCGAGGTGCTGCCACATGCCCCGCATGCGCGGCAGGTTGTACTCGAGCTGCGCCAGCTCGACCTGGAGCTTGCCCTCGGCGCTATGGGCATGCTGCGCGAAGATGTCCAGGATCAGCTGGGTGCGATCGACGACGCGCGCCTTCAGCTCGTCCTCGAGCTTCCGCTGCTGCGACGGGCTCAGCTCGTGGTCGACGAGCAGCGACTCCGCGCCGGCCGTCTTGTACGCCTCCTTGAGCTCGACGAGCTTGCCCTTGCCCACGAATGTCCGCGGGTCGGGTCTCGCCCGATGCTGGACCAGCGCAGCGACCGGCTCCACGCCGGCGGTTCTCGCGAGCTCTGCGATCTCGCCGAGCTCGCGGCTCTCGTCGGCGCCCGGAGCAAGCACGGACAGGATGAAGCCCCGCTCCGGCTCCATGCTGGACCGGGCCTCGGGCTGGCGGTTCGTCACGCCTTGATTATGACTTTCTGCAGGGAGCTCTCGATGCGGCGGACAGCCTCTTCGAGCGCCTCGTCCGAAACGGTCATGGACAACCGGACGAATCCCTCGCCGCTTGCGCCGTAGCCCGGCCCTGGCGAGACGACGACATTTGCCTCCTCGAGCACGAGGGACGTGAACGAGGCCGAGTCGTGGCCCTCCGGCACCGGAACCCAGAGGTACGGCGTCGCCTTCGGCGGATCCGCCGAGACACCGATCGCCGCCAACGCGTCGACGAGCAGATCGCGCCTGCGCCGGTAGACCTCCGACATCTCCCGCGGGAACCCACGCTCGTCCGTCAAGGCCACCGTCGCAGCCCGCTGGAGGGCCTCGAACATCCCCGAGTCGAGGTTCGCCTTCAGCTGCCGGAAGCGCTCGACGACCTCGGAGTTGCCGGCGACGAACGCGCACCGCCAGCCGGTCATGTTCCAGCCCTTCGACAGGGAGAAGATCTCGACGCCCACCTCCTTCGCGCCGGGCGTCTCGAGGAAGCTGGGCGCTTCGTAGCCGTCGAAGCAGACCTCCGAGTAGGCGTTGTCGTGCACGAGAATCAGGTCGTTCACCCGCGCGAACTCGACGGCCCGCTCGAACGCGCCGTCCGGGACGACCGCGCCCGTCGGGTTGTTCGGGTAGTTCAGGTACAGCAGGTTCGCGCGGCGGAGCACGTCGTCGGCGATCGCGTCGAGGTCGGGGAAGAAGTCGTTCTCCGGGGTCAGCGGGAGGTAGTGGACGTCTGCGCCCGAGAAGACCGGGCCCGAGGTGTACGGCGGGTATCCCGGCTCGGGGCTCAGGGCCACCTCGCCGGGATCGAGGCACGCCATCGCGATGTGCCCGACCGCCTCCTTCCCGCCGAGCGCCGGCACGACTTCGCTCGCCGGGTCGAGCTCGACGCCGAAGCGGTCGCGGTAGAAGGACGTCGCGGCCTCTCGCACCTCGTCGGTCCCGTGGTTCGTCGGGTACTGGTGCGTCGAGGGGTTGCGGAGCGCCTCCGCGGCCGCCTCGACGATCGCCGCAGGCGTCGGCAGGTCCGGATCGCCGATCGCAAGGCTGATGACGTCGATCCCCTGCCTCCGCTTCGATTCCATGAGCCGCTCGAGCTCGGCGAAGAGGTACGGCGGAACCGCGTCGAGCCGCTTCGCGAACCTCACAGTCCCAGCTCCTCGCTCGACTCGCCGCTGAAGATCTCCTGAGCCGGGCCGGTAAGGCGCGCCTGCATCGAGCCGTCGAGCTCGACGAGGAGGTCGCCACCGGCGAGGTGAACCGTCACCGGGCTCTCGCACCAGCCTCGTGCCACTGCGACGCCGGCCGTCGCCACCGCGCTCGTCCCCGACGAGAGCGTCTCCCCCGCTCCCCGCTCCCAGACGCCGACCGTGATGTCGCCGGGGCCGTCCACGCGGACGAGTTGCACGTTCGTGCGGTCGGGGAATCGCTCGTGGGTCTCGATCACTGGGCCTAGGCGGAGCAGGTCCTTTCGGTCGGGCTCGCGTCGGATCACCGCGTGCGGGTTTCCGACGGACGCAGGTGTGAACTCGACCCTCTCGTCGCCCAGGTCGAGCGTCTCCGGGTCCTCCACTTCCACGGCCCCCATGTCCATTTCGACGTCCAGCCCGCCTCGCATCCTCGCGACGACCTCGCGCGGGCCGACGCGGATCCGAACCGTGTCGACGCCGCTTCGGCGCGAGAGCCAGCGGGCCGCGATGCGCGTACCGTTTCCGGACAGCTCCGCGGTCGAGCCGTCGGGGTTCCAGATCACGATGTCCGCGACGTCGTGGTTGGCGGAGACCACCTCGAGGACGCCGTCGGAGCCGACGCCGAAGTGGTAGTCGCAGAGGCGGCGCACCTGTTCCTCCGTGAGCGGCGTCCCGATCTCAGCCCGCTGGACCAGCAGGTAGTCGTTGCCGAGTCCGTGCCATTTCGAGAATCTCATCGGCCACCTCGCCCGCCGGGCGGTCGGCTCGCACGGTAACAAGGCCGGGTATCCGTCGCATCCACTTGCGCTGGTAGGCGGCGTAGCGGATCGTGCGGCGGATCAGTGTGGCGATGGCCTCGTCGCGGGGGAGGTCTGCGATGTCGCGGAGGCCGTGCACGGTGCGCGCGGTGGAGGAGATCGGGCGCTGGAGCGCGCGCTGAACCTCGGCTTCGACGCCTGACTCGAACATGCGCCTGGTCCGCCGCTCGATCCGATCGTCGAGCACCGCCTTCGGCACGTCGAGGCCGACGACGAGCGTCGGGTGGCGCATCTCCTCGCTCCAGAGCCGGCCTTCCCTCGGCGAGAGCGAGGCGCCGGCCTCGGAGAGCTCCAGCGCCCGGACGACCCGTCGGCGGTCGTTTGCGTGCACCCGCGCCGCTGTCTCGGGATCGTGCTCCGCCAGGAGCTCGTGCGCCGCCTCTCCCCCGAGTCGGTCGTACTCCTTCTCCCATCGCTCGCGGGCGCCGGGCTCCGGCGCTGGCGGCAGGTCGAGCTCGACGAGCGCCGCCCGCAAGTAGAGCCCGGTGCCGCCGACCACGATCGGCGTCGCTCCACGCTCGAGCGCCTCGTCGACGGCAGCATGCGCGAGCTCGGCATACTCGCCCACCGACGCCTCGTGGTCCAGCTCCCAGATCGCCACGAGCTGGGTCTCCCGTTCCGACTGGTTGGTGAGGATCGGCAGGCCGCGGTAGACCTGCATGGCGTCGGCCGAGATCAGCTCGGCGGGGATGCGCTCGCCGATCGCCTCGGCGACGTCGGACTTTCCCGACGCCGTCGGGCCGAAGACGGCCAGGACGCCGGGATCAGTCACGAAGCCGGGCGCGCGCCAGCTGGAGCTCCTCGTCGGTCGCGCCGCCGGCCTTCAGGTAGCCCGCGACGCTCCCGTAGCGCCGTTCGAGCTCCTCGAGCACCTGCACCATCGAGGCGGCGGGCGTCTTCGAGATCCGGTGGAGGCGCTCGAGCTCCGCCTCGTCGGCAGCCTTCGCGAACCATTCCTCGTGCCGGGTCCGGAGCCGCTCCTCGCTCAGTGAGTAATCGGTTGCGATCTCCTCGATCGGAACGCCGGCGAGTCGCAGGAGGAAGGCGCTGACGAGCCCGGTGCGGTCCTTGCCGCCGTGGCAGTGGACGACGACGCCTCCCTCCGGTGCGTTCGCAACCGCCCGGATCGCGGCGGCGACGTTGGGCCGAAAGTGCTCGAGGAAGATCAGGTAGACGTCGCGCGTCGCCGCGGCGTGGTCTTCGGCGGCCTCGCTCGCCTCCTCGACCTCTGCGAAGACCTCGGGTCTGCTGTCGAAGAAGGACACATGGACGGCGTCGACCGGCAGCTCCGCCGGAGGATCCTCGGCGAGCTCCTCATCCGAACGGAGATCGACGATCGTGCGGACGCCGTAGTCGACGACCGCTTGCCAGCCGGCGTCTGTCAGCTGGCGGACGCTGTCGGTGCGGACGACCGAGCCCCAGCGCGTCTCAGCGCCGTCCTCGGTCGTATGCCCGCCGAGGTCACGGGCGTTCAGCAGCCCGTCCCAGTCGAGATTCCGGCTACGCGGCAACTGCTGCGAGCTGGGTGCCCTTGAGCGTCGTGGAGGTCGCGGCGTCGATCTCGACGTGGACGAGGTCTCCCGGCGCCGCGGTGCCGGCGAAGTTCACGGTCGTGTTCCGGCGTGTGCGACCGCGGAGCAGCGTCGGGTCGGTCCGGCTCGGGCCCTCGACGAGCACCTCCTCCGTTCGTCCGACCCGGGCCTGGTTCCTGTCGTGCGCGACGGCCTGCACGACCTCGATCAGCCGCTCGATCCGGTCGCGCTTGACCTCCTCCGGAACCTGGTCGCTCATCGTCGCCGCCTCGGTGCCGCCGCGCGGCGAGTAGACGAAGGTGAACGCGCTGTCGAAGCCGATCTCCTCTACGGCGGTGACGGTCTCCCCGAAGTCCTGCTCGGTCTCGCCGGGAAAGCCGACGATGAGGTCGGTCGAGAGCGCGAGGTCCGGAATGGCCGTGCGCATCTCGGCGACGAGCCGCAGGAACCGCTCGCGGCTGTAAGTGCGGCGCATCGCCTTCAGGATCCGGGTCGAGCCGGACTGAAGCGGCAGGTGCGCGTGCTCGCAAACCGCCTCGCACTCCGCCATTGCCGCGATCACGGGTCCACGGAAATCCTTGGGATGCGGGCTGGTGAAGCGGATCCGCCTGATTCCGTCCACCGCGTCGCAGGCACGGAGCAGCTCGCCGAAGTCGGTCCGGATGTCCGGCAGGAGATCGCGTCCGTACGAGTTGACGTTCTGGCCGAGGAGCGTGATCTCACGGACTCCGGCTCGTGCCAGACCCTCGACCTCGGCGATGACCTCGCCGGGACGGCGGCTCTGCTCCCGCCCGCGAACGGACGGCACGATGCAGTACGCGCACTTGGAGTTGCAGCCCATCGAGACCTGGACCCACCCCTGGAACCGGCGCTCGCGGTGCATCGGCAGCAGGCTGGCGAACGAGCGCTCCTCGAGCCCGAACCGGCCGCGTGAGACACCCTCGCCGCCCGCGCCGAGCCACTCGCCGAGATGAGCGATCGAGCCGGGCCCGAACGCGACGTCCACGTAGGGATACCGGTCGAAGAGGCGCTCGCGCTGGGCCTCTGCGTAGCAGCCGCCGACGGCGATCACCTTCTCCGGATCGCGCTCCTTGAGCGCCCGCGCCTGCGCAAGGTGGGCGGCGAAGCGCTGGTCGGGCTTCTCACGGATCGTGCAGGTGTTGAAGACGAGCACGTCGGCCTCGCCCTGGCCTGCCGCCTCCCCCAGTCCGAGCTCCTCGAGCATGCCCTTGATCCGCTCCGAGTCGTGGGCGTTCATCTGGCACCCGAAAGTCGTGACGTGGTAGCGCTTCACGGCCCGAAACACTGTATCGGGGCGGTTTGCGGCGCTTTGGATTTTCGGTCAGACCGGCTACTCTGGCCCAGTCCGTTTGAGTCAACTTCCTGGGGAGAGGTTCATGCATCGATTTGCGGTCGTCCGCGTCCGTGTCGTCGCGCAGTGTCTGCTTGCGCTCATCACTTTCGTCGCACTTGCCGGTGCCGCCGGCGGCGCGGTTCCAAACGGCCCGTCGCCGAATCTCGTCGTCAGCCAGGTGTACGGCGGCGGCGGCAATGCCGGGGCCACGTACACGCACGACTACATCGAGATCTTCAATCGCGGCACGACGAGCGTCTCTCTCAACGGGAAGTCGCTGCAGTACACGAGCCCAGCCGGCACCGGCAACCTCGGGTCGGCTACCAACCTGCTGACGGAGCTGCCGGACGTGGTCGTCCCGGCCGGTTCCTACTTCCTCGTCCAGGAGGCGTCGCAGGCCGCGGTCGGAATTCCGCTGCCTTCGCCCGATCACATCGATCCGACACCGATCGCCATGGGCGCGGCGGCAGGAAAGGTCGCTCTGGCCGACGGAACGACCTCACTCGGCTGCAATACCGCTGCGACCTGCGCCGCGAACGGCAACGACGCGCGGATCATCGACCTCGTCGGTTATGGGACGACGGCGAACTACTTCGAGGGTGCCGCGCCGGCTGGAGCGCCGTCCAACACCACCGCCGACTTCCGAAGCGGCTCGGGTTGTCAGGACACCGACAGCAACGGTGCTGACTTCACGGTGGCGGCCCCCGCCCCGCGGAACGCCCTCACGATGCCGATCGTCTGCCCCACCGATCCCACCGATCTCGCCCCGACGATCGCCGACCGGTCACCGGCCGACGGTGCGTCCGGCGTGGCGCTCGACAGCAACGTCACGATCACCTTCAGCGAGCCCGTGGACGTCTCCGGTGACTGGTTCGCGATCTCCTGCACAGCCTCGCTCAACCACCCGGCTGCGGTCTCGGGCGGTCCGACGACGTTCACGCTGAACCCAAACGCGGATTTCGCTCCAGGAGAGACGTGCAGTGTCGTCGTCGTCGGTGCCCAGGTCACCGACCAGGACACGGACGATCCGCCGGACCGCGTGGTCGGCAACCCGTCGTGGGGCTTCACGACCGCGTCCCCGCCGCCACCGACTGTCGAGATCCACGAGATCCAGGGCGCCGGTCACACGTCGCCGCTCGCAGGCTCGTCCCGGACGACCACGGGAATCGTGACCGCGAGGCGGTCGAACAGCTTCTACATGCAGGATCCGACGCCGGACGCCGATGACAACACGTCCGACGGCATCCTCGTCTTCACGTCGTCCGCTCCCTCCGTGGTCGTCGGCGACTCGATCCGGGTCTCGGGCCTCGTCACCGAGTTCCGCCCCGGCGGCTCGGCGACCGCGAACCTGACCACCACCGAGATCACCGGACCGACGATCGTGGTCCTCTCGACCGGCAATCCACTGCCGGCGACGACCGTTCTCGGGATCGGCGGCCGGACCATGCCGACGGCGGTGATCGACGACGACAGCTTCGCCGCCTTCGACCCGGCCAACGACGGCATCGACTTCTTCGAGACCGTCGAGGGCACACGCGTGCAGGTGAACAACGCGGTCGTGGTCGGGCCGCGGAACAGCAACGGTGAGGTCTGGACCCTCGCGGACGACGGCGCCGGCGCAGCGGTACGCACGAATCGCGGCGGCATCGTGATTCGCGACCTTGGTCCCGAGCCCGCCGGCGACTACTCGTCCGGCGACTTCAACCCCGAGCGGATCCAGCTCGACGACGCGACAGGCACGCCGACGCCGAGCGTCCATGTCGGCGACCATTTCAGCGGCCCCGCGATCGGCGTGGTCGACTTCGACTTCGGCAACTACGAGGTGCACTTGACCTCGCCGCTCACGCGCGTCGACAGCGGGCTGGCCCGTGAGACGACCGAGGCGCCTGGCCCGCACGAGCTCTCGGTCGCCACCTTCAACGTCGAGAACCTCGACTCGCTCGAGCCACAGTCGAAGTTCGACGCGATTGCGGGCCAGATCGTGAACAACCTGCGCTCGCCGGACATCCTCACGCTCGAGGAGATCCAGGACAACAACGGCGCCACGAACGACTCGGTGGTCGACGCGAGCGCCACGTTCAACAAGCTGATCGACTCGATCGTGGCCGCCGGCGGACCGGCGTACAGCTTCCGACAGATCAACCCGGTGGACGACCAGGATGGCGGCGAGCCGGGCGGGAACATCCGCGTCGGGCTGCTCTTCCGCACCGACCGCGGCGTCAGCTTCGTCGATCGTCCCGGTGGTGACGCGACGACGCCGACGACGATCGTGAACGGTCCGGACGGCCCGCAGCTGTCGTTCAGCCCAGGACGGATCGACCCGAACAACTCGGCGTGGAACGCAAGCCGCAAGCCGATCGCCGGCGAGTTCCGGTACCGCGGCGAGACGTTCTTCGTGATCGGAAACCACTTCAACTCGAAGGGCGGCGACAATCCGCTCTTCGGCCGCAACCAGCCACCTCTACGGGTGACCGAGGCGCAGCGCCACCAGCAGGCGCAGATCGAGAACGACTTCGTCGACTCGATCCTCGCGCTGGATTCGGGCGCGAACATCGTCGTCCTCGGCGACATCAACGACTTCGAGTTCTCCCAGACGATGAGCATCCTCAGCGGTGGCGTTCTCCACCCACTGATGAGCACGCTGCCGCAGAACGAGCGGTACAGCTACGTGTTCGAGGGCAACTCGCAGTCGCTGGATCACATCGTGGTCAGCAACAACCTGTTCGACTTGCCGTTCGAGTTCGACCCGGTTCACGTGAACTCCGAGTTCCACGACCAGCTCTCCGACCACGATCCGCAGGTCGCGCGGTTCGTCATCAACTCGGCGCCGACGGTCTCGGCCGGCGGCCCGTATGAGGTCGCAGAGGGCGGGAGCGTCACGCTCAACGCAACGGGAAGTGACGGCGAGGGCGATTCGCTCACTTACGACTGGGATCTCGACAACGACGGAACCTATGAGACGCCCGGCCAGTCGGTGACGTACTCGGCCGGCGACGGCCCGGCAAGTCGCACGGTTGCCGTCCGCGTCGGCGACGGTGACGCGACCACGACCGACCAGGCGACCGTGAACATCGCTAACGTCGCGCCGACGGCGACTTTCGTCGCTCCGGCGTCGGCGGCCGCGGGCTCGTCGTTCACGATCTCGCTGACGGATCCGAGCGATCCCTCGTCCGCCGACACGGCCGAAGGCTTCCAGTACGCGTTCGACTGCGGTGGCGGGTCGGGTTACGGAGCGTTCGGGTCCGCGTCGAGCGCCTCCTGTTCGACGACGGACGCCGGTAGCCGCACCGTTCGCGGGCAGATCCGGGACAAGGATGGGGGGACGACGGAGTACACGGCGACCGTGACGGTCGGAGTGACCTTCGACAGCCTGTGCGCGCTGACCCGGGAGTACTCGTCCAAGCCGGCGGTCGCCCACACGCTCTGCGCCATCCTCGAGATCGCGGAGCGCGCACGCTCGCCGCACGCACGTCAGATCGCGTTGATCGCGTATCGGGTCCTCGTCGCCGTCTCGAGCGGTAACCGGGCCCACCACGCGTTCACGCCGGCCGAGGGCGAGACCCTCATCCGGCTCTCGCGGTCGCTCTAACTGCGAATGGACGGGAGCGCCCATCGGCGCTCCCGTCCTACTTCGCGAGCTCCGTCGCCCGTGACTCGCGGATGACGGTGACCTTGATCTGCCCCGGATACTCGAGCTCGGTCTCGATCTCGCGGGCGATCTCGTGCGAGAGGAGCACGGCGGCGTCGTCGTCGATCTCGCCGGGCTTGACGATGACGCGGATCTCCCGCCCGGCCTGGAGGGCGTAGACCTTCTCCACCCCGTGCTTGCGGGCCGCGATCTCCTCGAGCGCCTCGAGCCGCTTGATGTAGTTCTCGAGCGTGTCTCCGCGGGCGCCGGGCCTCGACCCCGAGATCGCGTCGGCGGTGACGACAAGGACCGCCTCCACCGTCTGCGGCTGGATCTCGTAGTGGTGGGCGGCGATTGCGTGGACGACCGCCTCCGACTCGCCGTGGCGCTTTGCATAGTCGGCCGAGATGTGCGCGTGCGAGCCTTCGATCTCGTGCGTGAGCGCCTTGCCGAGGTCGTGGAGCATCGCCGCACGCTTGGCCGTGCGGACACTGGCGTCGAGCTCCACGGCCATGATCCCCGCCAGGTGGACGACCTCGAGCGTGTGCTTGAGGACGTTCTGGCCGTAGCTCGTCCGATAGTGCAGCCGGCCGAGGATCTTCACGAGCTCGGGGTGGAACTCGCCGCAGTTCGCCTCGAAGACGGCCTGCTCACCGGCCTGGCGAATGTGGTCCTCGATCTCCGCCTTCGACTGGTAGTACATCTCCTCGATCCGCGCGGGCTGGATCCGGCCGTCCTCGATCAGCTTGCCGAGCGTGAGGCGAGCGACCTCACGGCGGATCCCGTCGAAGGACGAGAGGACGACGGCCTGGGGCGTGTCGTCGATGATGATGTCGACGCCGGTCAGGTGCTCGAGCGTGCGGATGTTGCGGCCCTCGCGGCCGATGATGCGGCCCTTCATGTCGTCGCTCGGGAGCTCGACGACCGAGGACGTCGTCTCGGCGGCATGGCTGGCGGCGACCCGCTGGAGAGCGTCGGCGACGAGGTTGCGCGCGCGGCGTCGGGCGTCCAGCTGCGCCTCTTCCTCCAGCTGCCGGACTCGACGCGCCAGCTCGTGGCGGATTCCGCCCTCGGCGCGGTCGAGGAGCTCGGTCTTGGCCTCGTTGACGGTCAGGCCGGAGATCCGCTCGAGCTCGCCGACCTCCCGGTCCTTCGCGTCTTTGAGGTCGACCTGGAGCTCCTTGATGTGCGTCTCGCGGTCCGCGAGGCCCTGCTCGCGCCGGAGGAGCTCCGTCAGCTTCCCCTCGAGCTCGTCCTGCTTGGCGAGTACGCGCTCCTCGAGCTTGGTGATCTGCCCGCGGCGCTCCTGGGCGTCCCGCTCCGCCTCAGCCCGGACACGCACCGCCTGCTCGCGCGCCTCGATCTCGGCCTCGCGGCGAAGGTTCTCGGCTTCGCGCTTTGCGGTGTTGATGAGCTCGTCGCGTCGCGCGGCGGCCTCGCCGAGGCTCGAGCGCCCGAGCAGCTGCATCACCGCGAGCAGGAGACCCGCTCCGAGGACGAGGCCGATAGCGATTCCGGCGGCGACGAGCATGGGCGCTCCCTGGGGTCGGAGTACCACCCACCATCGGGCCCGAGCAGAGCGCTCTGATTCGCAGCCGTCGGCGACGGCCGCACCGTTCGGTGCCGCTAGCTGTGTCTAGCTAGCGCCGCCTCCGCCGCATCGCTGGTTTGTGTCGTCATCAGTGATCGGTTTCGCTTGGTCTCAGAAAACGCGTCTGTGCAGGCAAGATGGTAAGTGAAGCGCCTCTCACAATACCCGATCGTCCACGAGGGCTTCGAGCGACTCTCGAGCGAACCCCTTGGCAGCCAGATAGCGGCGTCCGCGATCGCCGCCACCGCGACGCTCGAAGATGCGCGCCGCCCGGCTCGACTCGGGTTCGAGCCCCTCGACGATCTCGTCGATTGCGTCCCGATCGATCCCGTGGCGCCGGAGATCGTTCCGGATCAGGGAATCGCCGGCGTTCTTGGCCGCCAGGCCCCGCGCCCGCGCCTCCGCGAACCGCGCGTCCGAAAGCAGGCCCGTGGCGGCGAGCTCGTCGAGTGCCTCTTCCCGCTCGTCGGGTGCGACCCCGGCACGCTCGAGTCGCTGCTCGAGCTCCCGCCGCGAGCGGTCACGGTGGTTCAGCGCGCGTAGCGCGAGCTCCCTCGCCTGAGACACCGTTGGGGCCCTACTTGGCGGCTGCCTCGGCCTCGGCCTCCGCTGCGTCCGAGGCCGCGTCGGCCGTGCCGTTCCCCTCGGCGGTCGGCAGAAGCCGGGCCGAGACGACCTGATCCGGCCCGACCTCGGTCTGGATCTGCGCCAGGATCTTCTGCGTCACGTCGGGGTGCTCGCGCAGGAACGCGGTCGCATTCTGGCGTCCCTGGCCGAGACGTTCCTCCTGGAAGCTGAAGTACGAGCCGGATTTCTGGACCGCCTTCCGCTCGATCCCCGTGTCGAGGACCGTGCCCTCCCACGAGATCCCGGAGCCATAGATGATGTCGAACTCGGCCTGCTTGAACGGCGGCGCGACCTTGTTCTTCACGACCTTGACGCGCACGCGGTTCCCGAATGCCTCCACGCCGTCCTTGAGGGTCTCGATGCGGCGGATGTCGAGGCGAACGGACGAGTAAAACTTGAGCGCGCGCCCACCCGGGGTCGTCTCGGGGTTCCCGAACATGACGCCGATCTTCTCGCGGAGCTGGTTCGTGAAGATGCAGATCGTCTCCGTCCGGTTCAGCGTCCCTGCGAGCTTGCGGAGCGCCTGGCTCATCAGGCGGGCCTGGAGCCCGACGTGGCTGTCCCCCATCTCGCCCTCGATCTCCGCGCGCGGTGTCAGCGCGGCGACCGAGTCGACGGCGACGACGGAGAGCGCGCCGCTGCGGATCAGCAGCTCCGCGATCTCGAGCGCCTGCTCGCCGTTGTCCGGCTGTGAGACGAGGAGGTCATCGATGTTGACGCCGATCCGGCGCGCGTACTGGGGGTCCATCGCG
The DNA here is from genome assembly GCA_963782765.1 of uncultured Actinomycetes bacterium. GTDB lineage: Bacteria > Actinomycetota > Thermoleophilia > Gaiellales > Gaiellaceae > JACDAN01. The sequence continues at coordinate 126,870 of CAWALC010000002.1, read as the reverse complement.
TGCTCGGCGTCGACGAAGGCGCAGATCCCGCCGCGGCGCTGCGCCTCGGCGATCACGTGATAGACGAGCGTCGTCTTCCCCGAGGATTCCGGGCCGAAGATCTCGACGATCCTGCCGCGGGGAAGGCCGCCGATCCCGAGCGCGAGGTCGAGCGCGAGCGAGCCGGTCGAGACGGAGCCGACCGAGACGTGAGCCTGGTCGTTCATCCGCATGACGGCGCCCTTGCCGAACTGGCGCTCGATCTGTCCGAGAGCGGTGTCGAGTGCCTCTTCGCGACTCATCCCATCAACCTCCTAGCGGTACCGATTCCAAGACTTCGTACTGCGCCCCGGTCGGCCGCAGGGCTGACATGTAAACAGCCGCGTCGGACGGTCGGAACTGCCCGAGATCCGGCACGGGTGGATCCAGCTTGGGCCGCGAGCGGAAGCGCAGGACGGTGACGTGCGGGAGCCACGGCCGCCCTTCGCGCTCGTACACGCCGAGGCGCTCCAGACCGTCGAACAGGGCGTCGGCGACGGGCGCTCCCTCCCCCGTCTCGTCCTCCAGGACGACCATGCCCACGCTTCTGGTCTCGCGGTAGCGGGTGGCCGAGAACACGATCTCGCGGGCCTGCCGGGCCGCCTCACGGAGTGCACCGGTGATGGCTGACAGCTCCGCTGCCGGCCTCGAGCCGAGAAACGCGAGCGTGACGTGGAGGTGCTCGCGGGGGACGACTCTCCCGTCCCGGAGATGCTCGGCCTGCCACTGCTCGAGCGGGTCGAGGGCGGTGTCGGGCAGCCTGAGGGCACAGAAGAGGCGCAGACGCTCACGGCCACCGACGCTACCCGCCGAGCTCACGCCTGTGTGTGCCGGCTTTGCGACAAGACGCGCCGCAGCAGGTGGAGTGCCGACGCCGCGGCACGGCGCCGCACCGCTCCCCGGTCTCCCGGGAGCCGGAGCTCCATCGCCTCCTCCTGTGCGGGGGTCGATGCGTGCAGGTACACGAGTCCGACCGGCTTCTCCGGCGTCCCTCCACCGGGGCCGGCGACGCCGGTCACGGACACTCCCACGTCGGCGCCCATCGCCTCCCGCGCGCCCCGAGCCATCGCGGCAGCCGTCTCGGCCGAGACCGCCCCGTGCCGATCCAGAATTCCGCCGGAAACGTCCAGCAGCTCCCGCTTGAGGCGGTTGTCGTAGGCCACGACGCCGCCGGCGAAGGCCTCGCTCGAGCCGGGGACGGATGTCAGGCGCGCAGCCACGAGCCCGCCGGTACAGCTTTCCGCGGCCGCAAGCGTCAAGCCCTGCGCCCGCGCCAGATCGAGCACGAGCTCCTCGACCGGCCGCTCGTCGTCCGCGAACAGCGCCTGCGGAAGCTCCTCCGCCAGCGCTCGCTGGAGGACGCCGGCGTGGCCCTCGGCCCCCGGCTGGACGACGAGGTCGACCTGCACCTCCAGGTCGTGGGCGCAGATCGTGATGTCGACGCCCTCGCCCTCTCCCCCGGCCCGCTCGACCACCCTGGCCACGGCCGACTCGGGCAGTCCAAAAAAGCGGAGGACTCGGTGCCCCGGCCGGCTCGCCGCGTCGAGGACCTTCCGCACCGCTTCGGTCTCGAGCGCCTTCACCCACAGACGCTGGAGCTCGCCCGGTGGGCCGGGCAGCACGACGACGACGCTCTCCCCCACTTCCAGCACCAGCCCGGGCGCGGTGCCGGCCAGCCCCAGCGACTCGGCGCCCTCCGGGATCGTCGCCTGCTTGCGGACGCCCGACTCGAACTCCTCGTATGGACGCCGAAACCGCTCGGAGAGCCCGCGGACGACGCCCGCGATCTCCGCTTCCAGCGCCGGATCGTGCACGAGCTCCAGCCCGGCGACGCGGGCCAGCGTCTCGACCGTGCGGTCGTCGTGCGTGGGCCCGAGCCCGCCCGAGGTGACGACGAGGCCGGCGCCGAGCGACTCGCGAAACGCCTTCTCCAGGGCGTCCGGCCGGTCGCCGACGACGAGTACCCGCTCCGGCTCGACCCCGCGCGTGCTCAGCTCGCGGGCCAGGAACGGCCCGTTCTCGTCCGTGCGACCGCCACGGACGAGCTCGCTCCCTGTGACGAGGACGACCGCTGTAGGACGGCTCAAGCGGGAGAACGAACCGGAATCACGCGCCGCGCGGTGATCACGACCGCCGTCGTGTTGCCTCGGCCGGGCACGTTCACGACCCGCCCGTTCAACCGGAGCCGGAGATTCCCGGGCCGCCCCATCACGACGTGCATCCGGCGCTGCGCGAAGCGGATCGTGGAGCCGGCCTCGAGCGTGCCGCGGAAGAGCTCGCGCCCGGCGGCTGTGCGCTGGTGAACCTCGACCCACGAGTCGCCGAGCGCGCCCGTAATCGTCAGCCGTGCGATCGGCGCAGCCGGCCGGGCAGGCTTCCGCGCGGGCTGCTGCGCGCGGGTCTCGGCGGGCGGCTGCGACGAGAAGTCGGGAATAGCCGTCTCCGGTGTGTCGCTGCCGAACCGCCAGGCGACCACGACGAGCGCCGTCAGGATCCCGATCGCCGCCAGCGCGAGGAGGACGACGCCCGACTCCACGCGGGGGCTCCGGCCGACCGTGGACTTGTTCTGCGCCCGGAGCGGCGTCTCCTCGTCGCCGGGGATGTAGCGCGAGTTGTACTCGTCGACGTAGAGCTGGCCGTCGAGGCCGAGGTACTCCGAGTACGTCCTCAAGAACCCCTTGACATACGTCTGGCCCGGGAGGATGTCGAACTGCTCGTCCTCGAGCGCGCGCAGGTACTTGCTGCGAATCTTGGTCGCCTGCTCCACCTCGGGGAACTCGAGGCCCTGGCGCAGGCGCGCCTCGCGAAGGCTGTTACCGATCTCGAACACGGCGGCCCGTCGATTCTAGGCGGAGTTCTCTCAGGCTGCGAATTCTCGTAACAGGTAGTACGTGGCGACGGAGATTCCGGCTGTGACAGCGAGATAGAGGCCCGCGTAGCCCAGGATCCGCCCCACCGCTGCAAGGCTCTTGCCACGAGTCCGGCCCAGCGTCCGCTCGACCTGCCGGCGCGCTCGCCGGCCGAGGAAGATCGCTACGCCCGAGAGCACGAACGCCGGCGGAATCGAGACCGCGGACTCGAGCAGCGTCACGACGTCGTAGAACTCCGCAGCCACCACCGCCGCAGGGATCGCCGAGACGCCGGCCAGCCCGAAGAGCACGGAGAAGACCGCGCTCCAACTGGTCGGCCGCTTCTCGCTACTGCTTCTCGTAGGGTCGGCCAATGGCTGCTGGCGGGATCGAGCGGCCGATCACGCCGGCGACGGCAATCAGGGTCAGGATGTACGGCAGGGTCTCGAACAGCAGCGCCGCCTGCTCCGAGTACTCCGGGAGCGAACGCGCAAGGGCGCTGGAGAACCCGAACAGGAGTGCCGCGAAGAAGGCCCCGAACGGCTTCCACATGCCGAAGATCAGCGCAGCGAGCGCGATGAAGCCTCTGCCTGCCGTCATGTTCTCGTTGAACGAGCCGACGAACCCGATCGAGAGGTAGGCACCGCCCAGCGCGGCCAGGATGCCGGAGACCGTCACGCAGCAGTAGCGCACGAGGTAAACCGAGATCCCGACGGTGTCCGCGGCGCGCGGATGCTCGCCGACAGCCCGGATCCGGAGCCCGATCGGCGTCTTGAACAAGACGACCCACGACAGCACGACCGTGGCGAGCGCGAGCCAGATCATCAGGCTCATCTGCCCGAAGATCGGCCCGAGGAAGTAGATGTCCTCGATGAAGCCGAGGTTGACGTCGGGGATCTCGGAGACGTCCGGGGGCGTCCCCTCCGCGCCGTAACGGTCGATGTAGAGGTAGCCGGTCACCCCGAGCGCGAGGAAGTTGATCGCCGTGCCGGAGACGATCTGGTCAGCGCGCAGGTGGATCGAGAAGAACGCGTGGACTAGCGCGAACAGGCCGCCGGCGACCATGGCGGACACCAGCCCCCACTGCCAGCTGCCGAACTTGTCGGCGCCCCAGATCCCGAAGAACGCCCCGGCGAGCATCATCCCCTCGAGAGCGATGTTCACGACGCCGCTGCGCTCGGAGAACATGCCGCCGATCGCGGCGAACGTGAGCGGCGTCGCCCAGCGAAGGGTGGCGGCAAACAGGCTCGACCAGACAAAGACGGCTTCGTGGTCGGAGATCGAGCCCTGCGCGGCCGCGAAGCCGAGCATGATCGCAAGCAGGCCCGACAGGATCGCGGCCCAGCCCCACTTCCCCTCGTCCCGCACGACGGCAAAGAGCCCCGCGAAGATCGCGAGCAGCCCGAGGTAAACCGGGATCAGCTCGTACGAATCGGTTCGCTCGCGGATGTTGTCGCCGAGCGGCGGGAGCATCAGCCAGACGCCCGCCGCCGCGAGGATGACGCCGACCATCGCGATCTGACGGTTTCGGGACTGCGGCCGGTGCCATGCCTGCGGCGCCAGCAGGGTCTGCCGCGTGCGGGGCGTCGTCGTGCTCACGATTCCGCCGGCCTCGGCGTCCGCCCCGGCACCCGCAGCTTCTTCCTGGCCTGCCAGACGTAGAGGACCAGCAGGTCGGCGGCGACGAAGAGGACGACGAGGCCCTGGATGATCAGGGTCATGTTTCCGGCGAGCTCGGGCTCGATCGGGAGCGCCAGGTTCCGCGTGTTCGAGCCGGTGAGCAGGGCGCCGAAGAGCAGCGCCGAGAAGAAGATCCCGATCGAGGTGTTGCGCCCGAGCAGGGCGACCGCGATGCCGACGAAGCCGATGTCCGACGCCTGGATGTCGATCTGGCCGTAGCGGTACTGCCAGCCGAGGATGTCCACGGCCCCCGCGAGGCCGGCGAAGGTGCCCGAGATCGCCATCGCGAGGAAGTAGTTCCGCGCGACCGAGATCCCGCCGTAGCGTGCGGCTTCGGGGTTGTAGCCGACCGCGCGCACCTCGTATCCGAGCGTCGTGCGATTGAGGATGATCCAGAAGGCGACCAGGGCCGCGATCGCGATGAAGAAGCCGATGTGGAGGCCCTGGATGTTGTCCGGATCGGGCCACCAGACATGGAGCTTGGCGGACTCCTGGACGTCGTTCGAGATCGGGACCTGATCGTTCACGTCGCTCTGGAGCGGACCGCCGAGGCTGAAGAAGTAGCTGCCGACCCAGTACGCGATCCAGTTGAGCATGATCGTCGTGATCACCTCGTGGGCACCGACGGTCGCTCGTAAGATCCCGGCGATCCCGGCCCAGATTGCGCCGGCAAGGCCGGCACACAGCAACGTGAGCGGCACGTGGATCCCGCGCGAGAGGCCGGTGATCTCAGCGCCCACGGCCACCGCGGCGATCACGCCGACGAGGAACTGCCCCTGGCCGCCGATGTTGAAGAGGCCGCAGCGGAAGGCGAAGGCCACGGCGAGGCCGGTGAGGATCAGCGTCGTCGTGATGATCAGCGTCTGCTGGAGGTTGACCTGCGCGTTGTTCCGGGCCAGCTCCTCCGTGTCCCAGAACTCCTTGGTGTTCGCAACGTTCCTGATGTCGATCAGGCTGTCGGGGATCAGCCACGGCAGGCCGCTCCCGTCCAGGATGGCGCGACCCGTCTGGAAGGGGCTCGCTCCCGTCGTCAGGCGAACGACGATCCCGGCGATGATCAGGGCCAACAGCGTCGTCAGCAGCGGCGTGATCACCCCGCCTGCCCGGTGCCAGACCTGCAGCCGGCCCGTGATCGTCGTCGGCTCGCCCTGCTCCGGCGGTTGCGGCGGCTGAGTCTCCGGCGTGACGCTCACGCCACGGCCTCCGCCTCACGGGTGCCGCCCGTCATGGCGATCCCGAGCTGCTGCTCGGTGACGTCCGGGCCGTACTCCTCGACGAACTCGCCCTCGTACATGACGAGGATCCGGTCGGAGAGCGACAGGATCTCGTCGATCTCGAGCGAGATCAGGAGGACGGCGCGGCCCTCGTCCCGTTCCTCGACCAGCCGCCTGTGCACGAACTCGATCGCGCCGACGTCGAGCCCCCGTGTCGGCTGCGCCGCGATGAGCACGCGCGGGTCCCGCGAGACCTCCCGGGCGACGACGACCTTCTGCTGGTTGCCGCCGGAGAGCGCGCCGGCTCTCGTCTGGGGCGTCCCGCCACGGACGTCGAACTCCTTCAGCAGCCTGCGTGCAGCGGTGACGATGCGGCCGGGCCATAGCCAGCCGAAGTGGGAGAACGGCTTCTTGTCGAAATCGTGAAGGGCGAGGTTCTCGGCGAGCGAGAACTCGAGCACGAGCCCACGTCGCTGCCGATCCTCGGGGATGTGGCCCATGCCGGAGTCGAGCCGCGTGGACGCATTGGCGTTCGTGAGGTCCTCCCCACCGACGACGATGCGCCCCTCCGCGGGCATGCGGAGCCCCGTGAGCGCGTCGATCAACTCGGTCTGGCCGTTCCCGTCGACCCCCGCGATCCCGACGATCTCGGCGGCGTGGACGTCGAACGACACCGAGCGGACCGCTTCGAGGCCCCGGTCGTCGAGAACGCGCAGGCCCTCGACGGTCATGAGCGGCTCTCTGGGCTGGGCCGGCGGCTTCTCCACGCGGAGGAGCACCTCACGGCCGACCATCAGGCGCGCGAGCGTGTCCTGCGTGGCGCCCTCGCGCGGCACCGTGTCGATCCTCTTGCCCCGGCGGAGGACCGTCACGCGGTCGGCGATCTCGAGAACCTCCCGGAGCTTGTGGCTGATGAAGATGATCGACATGCCCTCGCGCTGGAGGGTCTGCAGGATCCCGAAGAGCTCGTCCGCCTCCTGGGGGGTCAACACGGCCGTTGGCTCGTCGAGGATGAGGATCTCGGCGCCCCGGTACAGCGCCTTGAGGATCTCGACGCGCTGCTGTTGGCCCACCGTGATGTCCTGCACCTTCGCATCGGCGTCGATCGCGAAGTTGAAGCTGCCTGCCAGTTCCCGCACCTTCTGGAGCGCCGCGTCGTAGTCGAGGAAGACGCCACCGCGGCGGGGCTCGGTGGCGAGGACGATGTTCTCGGCGACCGTCATCACCGGGATCAGCATGAAGTGCTGGTGCACCATGCCGATCCCGTGCTCGATCGCGGCCTTCGGCGAGTCGATCGTGACCCGCTTTCCCTTGATGTGAATCTCGCCCTCGTCGGGGTGGTACAGGCCGTAGAGGATGTTCATCAGCGTCGACTTGCCGGCGCCGTTCTCACCGAGAAGGGCGTGCACCTCGCCTGGGACGAGATCCAGGTCGACGTGGTCGTTCGCGAGGACGCCCGGGAACCGCTTGGTGATCCCACGCAGCTCGAGGACGGGAACCGCAGCCTGGTCGGCGCGCGCGTCGGCCATCGGCCGCGATTCTATGAGCCGGGGAACGACGAGGGGCGGACTTCCGTCCGCCCCTCGGGATCAAACGACGTGCTGGAGAAGCGTTAGACCTTGGCCGGAACCTTCACGCGACCACGGATGATCTGCTGCTTCAGCGCCTCCACCTGGCGGAGGATCGACCGCGGGACGCGGTTGCTCACCTTGCCGTAGTTGACGCCCTTGTTCCTCAGGTTGAAGAACGCGTTCGTGCCACCGCGGAACGTGCCCCGCTGAATGGCCTGGATCGACTGGTAGACGGACTCGTCGACCCGCTTGACGGCGCTCGTCAGGATGTGCGCACCGAGGTACTTCTGGTCTGCATCCACGCCGATGCCCCACTTGCGGCGCTCCTTGGCCGCGCTGAGGGCGCCGAGGCCGCAACCACCCGCGACCTGGAAGACCACGTTCGCACCACGGGAGATGTGGTTGAGCGCGACTTCCTTGCACTTGGCTGCATCGGTGAAGCTCTGCGAGTAGCCGATGCGGACGACCGCGCGGCGATTCGCACGCCGGGCGCAGAAGCGGTAGCCGGCGATGAACGAGTCGACCGACGGGATCTTGATCCCGCCGACGGCGCTCAGAATCGGCCGCTTGCCCTCGCGCATGAGCTGCTTGACAGCCATGAAGCCGGCGAGGCAGCCCGCCTGCTCGGAGTTGAAGAGCAGACCACGGACGTTCCGCGGCTTGTTCTCCAGGTCTCCCGTCGCGAAGTCGATGATCGCGAAGTTCCGCTGCGGATACTGCTGCGCGACGGTGTTGAGATCGCTTGCGAGCAGGAAGCCGACAGCGATCGTCAGCGCGCTCCCGGTCGTTGCGCCCTGTCGCAGGTTCGGCGTGTAGTCGGCCGGCGAGCGCGACTCGAAGACCTGCTTACGGATGCGCAGCCGCCGCTCGGCGCGCAGCAGGCCCTGGTAGGCCGACTGGTTGAACGAGCGGTCGTTGAGCCGTCCGACGTCGGTCACGAGCGAGATGCGCTCGTTCGCAGTCGCCTTCGTCGGCGCGGCACTTGCCCCGAGTGCTGCAACGAGCATGGCCGTCAAAGCCACCACGAGCAGCCCCCAGGGCATGAGGCGTCTTACGTTCACTGAAATCCTCCCCTTCTTGAGGTTTTCTACTTGCTAGAGATCAAAAGGTGATGCTAACCCCGATAGCCTCAGACGTGAAGGGCTGGTGAAAGTTAGTCGCGGCTAGCTATGACCGCATGCTCGTCGACGAGCACCCGCCGCGGCTTGGAGCCCTCGTAGCCCGAGATGATCCCGCGCCGCTCCAGCATGTCGATCAGGCGGCCCGCGCGCGTGTAGCCGACCCGCAGCCGGCGCTGGATGAGCGACACCGACGCGGTCTGGGTCTGGACGACGATCTCGATCGCCCGTTCGAGCAGCGGGTCCTGGTCGGGATCGAAGTCCTCGTCGCCGTCGCCGAGCTCCTCCGGCGGCGCTTCGGGCGCCTCGAGCAGCGACTCGTCCAGCTCCTGGCCCCGCTGGCTGCGGCACTGCTCGACGAGGAGGGCGATCTCCTCCTCGGTCACGTAGGCGCCCTGGACGCGCTGGAGCCGTGAGGTCCCGAGCGGCTTGAAGAGCATGTCGCCCTGGCCGAGAAGGCTCTCGGCCCCGGCCTGGTCGAGGATCACGCGGGAGTCGGTCTGGCTGGAGACGGCGAACGCGATCCTGGAGGGGACGTTCGCCTTGATCATCCCGGTGATGACGTCCACGGACGGCCTCTGCGTCGCGAGCACGAGGTGGATCCCGACGGCGCGCGACTTCTGCGCCAGGCGGATGACCGCGTCCTCCACCTGCTGCGGCGAGATCATCATCAGGTCGGCGAGCTCGTCGATGACGACGAGCAGGTAGGGCAGGGTGTCCTCGCCGCGCTGGCGGAACGCACGGTTCGCCTCGGGCAGGTTGCGGGCGCGGACGGTTGCGAGGCGCTCGTAGCGGCGCTCCATCTCCGCGAGCACGTTGGTGAGGACGATCGAGGCCTCCTTCGGACTGGAGACCACGGGGGTCAGGAGATGCGGGATCGACTCGTACAGCGAGAGCTCGATCCGCTTCGGGTCGATGAGGATCAGGCGCGCGTCGTCGGGGGTCGCCCTGAGCAGGACCGAGGTGAGGATCGTGTTGATGCAGCCGGACTTGCCCGATCCCGTGGTTCCGGCGATCAGCAGGTGCGGCATGCGGGCGAGGTCGGTCCAGACGGCGTTGCCGGAGATGTCCTTGCCGAGCCAGACCGAGAGCGGGCTCGCCGTCGCCGGAAGCTGATCGAAGACGTCGCCGAGCGTGACCAGGTTCGGGGAGAGGTTCGGGACCTCGACGCCGACCGCCTGCTTCCCCGGGATCGGCGCGAGGATGCGGATCTCGGTCGTCGCGAGGGCGTACGAGAGGTCGTCCTTGAGCGCCGAGATCTTCGACATCTTCGTCCCGGCCGCGAGCTGGAGCTCGTAGCGGGTGACTCGGGGGCCGGTGATCTCTCCGACGACCCGCGCATCGACGCCGAAGTCGGCCAGCGCTCGGGTCAGGGACTCTGCGACCTTGCCGTTGTCCGACTTTCCGGCCGGCCGGGCGGGTGCGCGCTTGAGCAGCGACGGCTCGGGCAGCACGTAGGCCGTTTTCGCCGGCGTCGGGGGCTCGAACAGGATCCCCTGCTCGCTGGTCTCGGTCGGCTCCTCGTCCAACGAGTGGAGAAGCGGCGGCGGCTCCGACTGGCCCACGACGTCGGGGAAGTCCGAGACCGCGTCGACGGGCGGATGGTCGTCCCGCGGCCGGAGCGGGATCGCCGGCGCCAGCGGCCCGTCGTCGAGCACGGACCGGCGCTCGACCCGGCGCCTGGCGGCGGTGTGGGCGCGCCGGACGGCGCCGCCGGAGCGCTGGACGAGCGCGCCGACGGACGCGCCCGACAGGAGCAGGACTCCGGCGAGCGCGAACGCGGTGCCGGCGATGAGCGTCCCTGTGCGGCCGACCAGCGTCCCGATCACCTCGTCGAGCGCGGTGCCGACGTACCCGCCCGAATCCGCGAGCAGCAGGAAGACGCCGAGCGCGGTCGAGGCGAGGCCCCAGCGGAAGGGATGCACCTGGACGAGGCTGCTCCGGCCGAGCATCAGCAGGCCGACGACGACGAGCGCCGCCGGGAGGAGGTACCCGGCGTCGCCCACGAGCGCCCAGAGGCCGTCGACGATTGCCTCGCCCGCCGTGCCTCCCTCCCATCCCAGGTAGACGAGCGTCGAGAGGAACAGGCCGATCGCAACCAGGCCGAGGCCGATCAGCTCGGGATGGTGGTGGCTGCGCTCCTTCTTGGCGCGCTTGCGGCGCTTGACCCGCGAGGGCACGCGCGGCTTCAGGGTGCGCTTCTTGCGGCGTCGCGCCATGCGCGCCTGCTTCGACGCGGCGCGCCCGACCCCTACCCCAGGGAAGCGATCCGTTCGGTCAGGAGCTCGATGAACGCTCGGCCGTCGATACCGACTCCGACGTGGGCATTCGGCTCGTTGTCGGTGCGGCGCCAGAGATCCACCACGGTTCGGCCCCGGGTCAGGTCGGAGCCGCACTCGATCTCCACATGGCGGTGCGCCGTCTCGACGAGATCCGGGCGGAAGACGTGCGCGAGCGCGACGGCGTCGTGGATCGGCGAACCGTCGAAGCCGTAGGTCTGCGAGTGGAACCGGTTGTAGAACTCCCAGAGCTCTGCGACGAGCGTGCCCGTGCGGCCCGTGGCGCGGAGGTCGTCGGCGTCGGTCTTCGTCATCAGCGCCTCGTGCGTCACGTCGAGGCCGATCATCGTGACATCGAGCCCGCTCTCGAAGACGCGCGCAGCCGCCTCGGGGTCGGCCCAGATGTTGAACTCCGCCGCCGGCGTGACGTTGCCGAGGGCGATCGAGCCGCCCATCAGCACGATCCGCTCGGGCTTGGCCTCGGGAGAGCGGGCGAGCATGAGCGCGACGTTCGTCAGCGGGCCGACTGCCACGAGCGTCGCGCCGGCTGCGTGCTGGCCGAGGAAGTCCACCGCGTGCTCGTCCAGCGGCGAGCCCTGCGCGGCCGGAAGGTCCGGCCCGTCCAGGCCGGTTTCACCGTGGACGTACTTCGCGACGTACGGCTCTCGGACGAGCGGCTGGTTCGCGCCCGCCGCCACCGTGACGTCGGTGCGACCGGCGAACTCGAGGACGCGGATCGCGTTCGCCGTCGTCTTCTCGAGCGTCTGGTTGCCCGCCACCGTCGTCACCCCGATGAGGTCGACCTCCGGGCTCGCAAGCGCCAGGAGCAGCGCGATCGCGTCGTCGTGGCCGGGGTCGCAGTCGAGGATGATCGGAGTCGCACTCACGGGCGCTCCAAGGCAAGTAACAGTCTGTTACAAGCCACGATCGGCCTGGAGCTCGCAGGGTTTTGGAGCAAGTGACACTCTGTTACAAGATCTCGTCGATCTCCGCCGCCGTCGGCAGGGAGGGCTGGGCGCCGGGCCGCGACGCGGCGATCGCTCCGGCGGCGCAGGCGCGGCGCAGCGCCTCGTCCCACCCGCGACCTTCGAGGTGGGAGACGACGAGGCACGCCGTGAACGCATCGCCGGCCGCCGTTCCGTCCACTGAGTCGACCTGCGGAGGCTCGGCACGTGCGACCTCCTCGCCGTCCTCGAGCAGGACGGCACCCTCGGCTCCCAGCGTGAGCGCGACGAGCTTGCCGCGCGAGTTCACGTCGTGCTCGTAGCGGTTCACGACGAGCAGGTCGGGCTCGACGTCGATCGGCCGAGCGGGCGCTGCGTTCAGGCAGAAGAACGAGGCGTCGCGGGCCGCTGCCAGGATCGGCGGGTCGCGGATCTCGAGCTGGCAGAGCACGGCGCCCTCCACGGGCCGCGCCTCGAGGGTCGTGTTTGCGCCGGGAGCGACGACGATCGTCGTCTCGCCGTTCGCGTCGACCGTGATCAGCGCCACGCCGGTTGGATCCGCGCTCGCCTGCAGGTCGAGCTCGACACCCGCTTCGCGCAGCCCCGCGGTCGCCTCCGCGGCCGCCGGACCCCCGCCCACGCATCCGATCATCCGCACCCGGGCGCCGAGCCGTGCGGCCGCGACAGCCTGATTCGCGCCCTTCCCGCCCGGGTAGCGGGCGAAGGTTGCGCCGCTGACGGTCTCGCCGGGACGCGGCAACCGCTCGGCCAGCGCCACCAGGTCGAGGTTGATCGACCCGACGACGGTCAGCTCAGGCGGCAAGCGCGCGCAGGTCTTCGAGCGTGCCGCCGAGCAGGTTCTCGCGCAGGTCGAAGAGCCCGGCCCAGAGCGACGAGCGATCGGGCGCAGAGTCCATCCGGACGGCCGTGGTCAGCCCCTCCAAGGCCCGGACGAGCACGGCGAGCTCGAGGTAGACCTGGGCGACCCGGTGCGAGGCGACACAGACGCCTGCCCGCCCGAGGACCGGCCCCCAATCCATCAGCTCTGCCGGGCCCGGCTGGCCGTACCAGGAGCGGCCTTCGGCCTGATCCGGCTCGAGCTCGAGGAGGTAGCGCCCGAGCGGCCGCTCCAAACCGACGAGCGCGGTCTCAACCCGCTCGGCCGCACGCCGGAGCGCAGCCTGGCGCTTCCCGGCTGTCGACGGCTCGGCCTCTCCCCTCGCCCAGCGTTCGAGCAAGCGGCAGAACGCGAGTGCGGCCACCTCGCAGGCGACGAGCTGGCCGATCAGCGTGCGTGCCGTCTTCTCCTCCGCCGCACGATCGAAGAGCGCCTCGGCCCAGCCGGGCGTCGGATCGATTCGAAGAGTGCTCACACTTCCACTATGACCGGCAAAATCATGGGGCGTCTACCCGTTCTGTCGTAAATCAGCTGCCCAACTGCGTCATGTAAGTGCTCCTGGAGCAGCTTGATCTCCCGGACGTTCTGGCCCAGGAGGTCGCGGAGGACGCGGTTGGCTTCCTGGCGCATCTCCTCGAGGAGTGGGCCCGGCTCGCTGAGGCCACGCGCGATCAGCTCGGGCATAGCGGCGGCGGCACCGTTCGAGCCTCCGATGGTCGCGACGATGATCAGGACGCCGTCCTCGGAGAGCGTCCGCCGGTCGCGCAGCGCGACATCCTTCACGTCGCCGACGCCGAGGCCGTCGACGAAGGTGACGCCGGACTCGATCTGGTCGACGATCCGGGGACCGTCCTTCGTGAGCTCGACCACCGTGCCGTTCTCCGTCAGGACGATCGACGACGCCGGCACGCCGCTCTCCTGCGCGAGGCGACCGTGCGCGGCCAGCATCCGGAACTCGCCGTGCACAGGCATCACGGCCTTCGGCCGGACGAGTCCAAGCATCGTGCGCAGCTCCTCCGCGTGGCCGTGGCCTGACACGTGGACGGGCGCGTTCTCCTGGTGGAGCACCTCCGCGCCGGACTTTGCCAGCTGGTTGATCGTGTCGTGGACGCGCAGCTCGTTTCCCGGAACCGGCCGCGCGGAGAGGATCACCGTGTCGCCCCGTTCGACGAACACCGACTGGTGGTCGTTGTAGGCGATGCGGGTGAGCGCCGACATCGGCTCTCCCTGGCTGCCGGTGCAGAGGATCAGTACCTCGTGGGGCTGGTACTGGTCGAGCTCGTTCGGCCGGATCAGCGTCTCCTCGGGCACGTCGACGTAGCCGAGATTCCGGGAGATGTTCATGTTCTTGCGCATCGACCGGCCGACGACCGCGACCTTGCGGTCGACCTGGACGGCGACGTCGATCGCCTGCTGCATCCTGTGGACGTTCGACGCGAAGCACGCGATCAGGACGCGGCCCTGGAGCCGCGGGATGATCTGCTGGAAGGCCTCGCCGACGAGCCGCTCCGAGCCCGTGACGCCCGGACGCTCCGCGTTCGTGGAGTCACCGAGCATGAGGTCGACGCCCTGCGTGCCGAGCTCGGCGAGGCGTCCGACGTCGGTGCGCAGGCCGTCCACCGGCGTGTGGTCGAGCTTCCAGTCGCCCGTGTGCAGGACGCGGCCGGCGGGCGTCTCGAGAACGATGGCGACGGCGTCCGGGATCGAGTGCGCCATCCGCACGAAGCCGATCCGGAAGCCGCCGATCTGCACGAGACCTTCCTCGGGCCGCGCCTCCTTCAGCTCCACCGCGTTCAAGAGCCCGTGCTCGTCCAGCTTCGACTGGGCCAGGCCGAGCGTCAGGCGGGTGCCCCACACCTCGGGGATGGGGATCTCGCGGAGGAGGTACGGAAGCGCGCCGACGTGATCCTCGTGCGAGTGCGTGAGGACGACGGCGCGGACGCGATCCTTGCGCTCGGCGAGGTACGAGAAGTCCGGGAGGATCAGGTCGACACCGAGGTGCTCGTCCCTCGGGAAGGCGAGCCCGGCGTCGACGACCACGATGTCGTCGTCGAGCTCGTAGACGGTCAGGTTCTTGCCGACCTCGCCGACACCGCCGAGCGGGATGATGCGAAGAGTCTCCCCAGCCACGGAGGGGACTCTACTGTTGCCCTTCGGTCAGTCCCCCGTTCAAGGGATGCGTGGCGGACGCCGATCCACTGGCATATGTTCGTGCTTCCTGCGGTGTCGGCGGGCTCTCTCGCGCTGGTCGCGGCGGCGGTGATCGCTGCCGAGCTGCTGCATCGCCGGGACGACGATCTCGGCGGCGACGAGGCAGTGCCCGACCGCTTCTCCGTCACCGCGCCGATCGTCGCCGCGGCCGCGCTCATCCTCGGTCCCTGGCCGGCGCTGCTCGTCGGTGGCGTGGGCAGCCTCGCGGTCCGCCGCCTCGCCGGAGACGCATGGCGGGAGAGCACGGTTCGCGCGCTCTCGCTCGGACTGGCGGGCTTCGCCGGCGGCTACGCGTACCTGCTCGCCGGCTCCTCGACGGGCACCGTCGTCCTGCCGGACGACCTGCTCGGGCTCGTGGTTCTCGGCATGGCCTTCTCGGCCGTGAAGACGCTCGTGCACCGCCTCGCCGCCCGTGCGACGGTGATCGAGACCGATCTCCTGGCGGCGGGAGCGGAGGTCTCGCTCGGCGCGGCGCTGGCGATCGCGGTCGAGTCGAACCTTTGGTACGCCGCGCTCCTCGTCCCCGTGCTGATCCTGCTCGAGCGGCTCCACTGGCGCCTGATCGGCCTTCGGCGAGAGGTCGCCGCGGCGCTCGAGACTTTCGCGAACATCGTGGACGAGCGCGACCGCTCCACGCACGGTCACTCGCAGCGGGTCGCAGACAGCGTGCGCGAGCTGGCCGAGGCGCTCGGGCTCCCACGTAGCGACGTCCGCCGGCTCTGGTGGGCCGGTCGGCTCCACGACCTCGGCAAGGTCTCGGTCGACGCCTCCGCACTGCGTAAGCCTGGTCTGCTGAACACGCACGACTGGGAGGCGATGCGCCGCGCGCCCCGCCTGTCTGCGCGCCTCCTCCAGCGGTTCCGGTTCGCCGCGCAGCAGGCGAAGGCCGTGGAGTATCACCGTGAGCGCCTGGACGGGTCCGGCTACTACGGCGCCCACGGCAGCGACATCCCCCTCGCCGCCCACTTCCTGATCGTCGCCGACGCATTCGACGCGATGACGTCCGAGCGCTCGTTCCGCCCCGCCCTCTCGGATGAAGAAGCCCTTGCCGAGATCGAGCGAAACGCCGGCACCCAGTTTCACCCCACGCTTGCCACTGCCTTCGCGGCGGTCAGGCGGGGGCTTTCTCCGGAAGAGGTCTTGACGGAGGAGGAGCTGGCTGCGATCCGAGACTCCTCGGTGCGCTCGCCCGGCCGGTCCAGCGTCGCCGAGCTTCGCCACCGGCCCGAGCTGGTCGTCGCTGCCGGAGCGACGGTCGGTCTCGTCGGTCTGGGAACCGGGCTCATGGAGCTCGCGGCTGCGGGCGCCGCGATCGGAGTCGTAGGCGCGCTTCGCTGGCTGACGACTCGCGTACGGGCCCATCGGCTTGCTGCCGCGATCGACGACGCTCTCTGCGCAGAAGACCGCCCTCGCCTGTTCGGCCGCGTCGCAGATGCGTTCGACGCCGTGTGGCCGCTCGAGTACGCGATCCTGGTCGCCTGGGAGGAGGACGGAACGGACGGGTCCGTCGAGCTTCAGCGCGGCGACGCCAGGATCCCAGAGGCAGAGCTCACGAGCTGGCTCCTGCGTGAGGCGGAGTCCGGCAGCGAGCTGATCGCAGACGACGGAAGCCAGCTCGGCCGGGCAGGATCGTCGCTCGCGCTGCCGCTCCGGCGCGAGAACAGCACGCTCGTCGGCTTCCTTGTGCTCGGTGGCCCGAAGCATCGTCCCCCCGCCCACGTCGTCGCTGCGGCACGGGCATCGCTCGACCGCTTGGGTCTCGCCCTCGCGACTGCGCCTCCCGCTCCTCGCGAGCGGCGCCTCGTTGCAGTGACCTAGACCGCGGCAGGCTGGAGCGCGCCGAGCCGCTCGAGGCACGCGCGGATCGTGTCCTTCTCCGCGTCGGTCGCCTCGACCAACGGCAGCCGGAGACCCCCCACCTCGTGCCCGAGGAGGTTCAGCGCGGCCTTGATCCCGATCGGGCCGACGGTGACGCCGAGGATCTCGTACGCAGGCGCGAGCTCCTCCTCGATCCGGCGGGCCCGCTCGACGTCCCCGGCGCGAAACGCCTGCAACTGCTCCTTGACCTGGGGCCCGACGACGTGCGTGTGGACGCAGACGCCGCCCGTGCCGCCGAGCTCGAGGAACGGCAGGACGAGGTTGTCGTCCCCGGCGTAGAGCGCCAGCCCAGTCTCGTCGACGATGCGCCGTGCGTCGGCGAGGTCGTTCCAGGCCTGCTTCACGCCGACGACGTTCGGGATCTCCGCCAGCTCCGCGAGCGTCTCGACGCTGACGAGATTCACGACCCGGGCGGGGATGTTGTAGTAGACGATCGGCTTGTCCGTGACGGCCGCGATGGCCTTCACGTGCTCGACGATCCCGCGCGGCGGCGGCTTGTTGTAGTACGGCGTGACGATCAGGAAGCCGTCGACGCCGAGCTCGTGCGCCTTCAGGGTCAGGTGGACGGAGTGGCGCGTGTCGTAGGTGCCGGTGCCGGCGATCACCGTCGCCCGGTCTCCGATCGTCTCCACGGCGGCCGAGTAGAGCGAGAACCGCTCGTCGTCGCTCAGCGTCGGCGACTCGCCCGTCGTCCCGGTGACGACGAGCCCGTCGGAGCCGTTCTCGACGAGGTACGACGCGAGCTCCCGGAACCTCGGGAGGTTCACCGCGCCGTCGGCGTCGAACGGCGTCACGCTGGCGGTCAGGATCTCGCCGAGCACGTCTCGATCTTACTCCCCGCCCACTGAACTCCTGCGCTTCGGTCCGGCGATGTCGTACCGTGGAATTCATGCCATCGGACGACGCGCAGGCTTGGCAAGAACTTCGTGCATTGCGCGCCACCCCTATGGGGCATGCAGTCAAGAACGCGGAAAGGCGCGCAGTCTCTGCGGCAGCCCTGCGCCAGTCGCAGGAACTGGCCGACGCCGCCGGGAGCGCGGGCTACGCGACGAAAGCGTTACCGCTCTTCTACTGCCTCGGACAGGGAATCCGAGCGGTTGCCGCTGCGCGAATCGAGGATGACGCATGGCGCGTAGTCGGACATGGTGCTTCGGTGGAGCCGCGGCGACCACTTCTCGGGAGCATCGTCAGACCGCGCCCGAATGAACGGCCGACGAGTCGAGACGCCTTTACCGCGATTCAGCTGATCGAAGAGGCGGACCCGATGACCGAGGCCGTGACGCTCGCAGAGATCTGGGCTGCAATTCCGGAAGCGCCACAGATCGACCTCGAACCCGGGCTGAACGGATACCCCGCTTTGACGCTGCATCTTCCACCATTTGAACAGATACGCAATGCCAATTCAGCAGAGGGCAGGCTGGAGGTCGCGGCTGAGGGTCTCAGTTGCGAGTTGACGGACGCCGAACTGGCGGTCGAATTGTCTCGGTACCCAACCCTCGCGGGTGGTGAGGGTGCTCGCCGGTTCATCGAGGGGTCGGGACGTGAGAGCTTGTACGTGACGTCACATCCCCAGCCGACGTACGACAAGCAGGGGAGAATCCTGGATCTAAGCCTCGGGCGGCCGTGGATTGAGCACGCCCCTGTTCTGACATGGGCCTTGGATGGGACGGGTGAGGAGACGCGTCTTGCGAGATTTGAGCAGGTGGCGCCTCTCGAAATTGAGCGTCGGCCCGACGCCAGGATGGCGTTCCCAACCCTAGGCGGCAGCGATTCACCTGGGTACGTCTCACTTTGGTGGGCGCTGCTGCTGGGGCTCTCGACGCTTGTTCGATACGAGCCGGCTTTGTGGACGGAGGCAATCGATCCTGACACGTCGAAGATTGCGGTTCCTCTCGAGCAGGCCTGTGACAGAGCGGATTGGCTCGTCCCTCGTGTGGTTCTCCTCGCGTTACGTGATGTCGATTCCGTCTCTGTTGCTTAGCGATCCTCTAATCGTTAGAGCTTCCAGAAGTCTCCTGTCAGGCCCAGGTCGTCGAAGACAGTCTGCGCCTCCTCGGACGTTCGGCGTCGCCAATCGGGACTCAGGCGATCGCGGTACCAGGCGTCCGCGAGCCGCCAGGCGGTCTCGAGCGGAAACGCAGCGCCCCGCGCGAGTCCCGGTCTGCTCGACTCCAGCGATCGACGTGCACTTCCGACCGGAAGGCCAGCATCGTCGCTCAGGTGAAGCCGATGTTGTCCCACCAGTGCTTCGCGGGCACCGCGAAGTGCGCGATGCCTTTGCCCTCGACCAGCTTTCGTCCTCGACCCGCAGCGTCATCGGCTCCTCGCAGTCCGGGCAGCGGGTCTTCACCGTCCCGTCGCCGCCGAGCATCGAGACGACGCCGAGCCCGTCCCAGATGCAGTTGCCCCAGAACTCCCCGCGCGGCGTCTCGACGCGGAACGCCGTCGGGACCGCCGAGAGCGGATTCGGCCATCCAGATCTGGTCGTACCCGGCATGAGGACGACGACATGTGCCTTCGTGGAGCCGGCTGAAAGCCGCCTCGACCTCGTCGGCCGGAACGCCGAGCGTCTCTGCAACCTCGGCGGCGCCCGGCGGCTCGCCGTTCTCACGAAGCGCTCGTACAGCGCGACGCGGACGCGGTCGTCGAGCTCCACCCGCTGAGCCTACTCCCGGCCGCACGAGCCCAAGTAACACAGTGTTACTTGCCTCGGGAGGCGGCGTCCGAAGGGCGATTCAGGGGCTTGTAACACAGTGTTACTTGCCCTTCGGGCCGCCGGGTGCAGCCGCCATGGCTACCTCGAAGGCGCGCCGCCTCCTCGCCGTAGACGGCGAAGACGACCCGCTTCGATAGTGGACGGCTCGTGCGCGTGGCCGCGGCGACCATGATCTCGCGCACTCATCGACCGGGAAGCCGCCGACGCCGGTGCCGAACGCAGGAAGAGCGATCGACTCCGCGCCGAGCTCGTCGGCGACCCGCAGGCAGCTCTCGGTCGTCCGGCGCACGAGGTCGGCGTCGGTGCGGAGATCCTGGCCCATGACGGCGCCGTGGATCACCCACTTGGCCGAGCAGGCGCCCGGCCGCGTCGCGACCGCGTCGCCGATCTCGATCGGCCCCTTCGCGACCGCCTCGCGCTCGATCTCCTCTCCCCCGGCCCGCTTGATCGCGCCGGCGACGCCTGCACCCATCCAGAGCGCGTTGTTCGCGGCGTTCGCGATCGCGTCGACCTCGAGCGCCGTGATGTCGCCCTCGACGACGGAGAGCCCGAGCTCAGCCACGGCGTAGCCACCAGAAGCGCTCGTCCTCGCCTTCCTCGTCCCGCCGCTCGGCCAACGTCTTGCCGCCGTACTCCTCCGCCGTAAGGTTCATCTGTGCCGCAAAGCCCGTCGCGGCCATCGAGAAGGTCAGCGCGTGGACGGTGACCTCCCAGCCCTGAAGCGGGCCGTGGTCCTCGAGGAGCTCGAACGCCTCGCCGTCGCGGACGTCGAAGACTGCGAAGCCGCCGTGCGGCTTGCCCGTGAAGTGGTCGTGGAAGACGACGAAGCCCCGGCGCCGGTCTGCGACGTACTCGTTCAGGAGCTCGTTCGCCTGCCTCGCCGTCACACCGTCGGGTGCCACGGCGTAGACGACGTAGCAGCGCTGCTTGCCGCGCTCGAGCTCAGCCAATGAGCTCCTCGAGCCCGACGGTGAGGCCCGGCGGAAGGCTCGGCAACTTCTCGAGCGCGAGCAGGACGCCGGGCACGTACGCCTCGCGGTTGAAGGCGTCGTGGCGGATCGTGAGCAGCTGCCCGTCGCCGCCGAAGAGCACCTCCTGGTGCGCGACGAGACCCGGCAGGCGGACCGAGTGGATCTCCGCACCACCGATGCGCTCCGCCGTCGCCTTGGCCGTGCCCGAGGGTGCGTCCTTCTTCGCCTCGCTGTGAAGCTCGACGATCTCGGCCCGCGGGAGGTGGCGAGCCGCCTCTGCCGCGAAGCGCATCATCAGCACCGCGCCGATCGCGAAGTTCGGGGCGTGGAAGAGCACGACGCCCTTCTCCTCGGCGAGCGCGGCCAGGCCGGACGGCTCCCAGCCTGTCGTCCCGACGACGCACGGGATCCCGCGCTCCAGCGCGGCTCTGACGTTCTTGACGACGGCCTCGGGCGTCGTGAAGTCGACCATCGCCTCGGCATCGGCGAGGTCAACCAGCTCGTGTCCCGCCGCCTCCAGCCCAGGCGCCAGAATCGCACCGACCTTCCCACCGCGCCCGTTGAGCGCGACCCTCACGCCGCGGCGGTCGCGAGCGCCGGATTGACGCGCTCGATCGCTGCGAGGAAGCGGTCCTCGCTCGGCCCGATCGCCGCCGCCGACAGGCGCTCGGGCGCCAGCAACACGCCGGCGAGCTCGGCCAGGCTCTCGGCCTCGACCGCGTCGATCTCCGCGATGATCCGGTCGAGCGAGAGCATCTCGGTATCGGTGATCAGCGACTTGCCGAGCCGGCTCATCCGGCTCGAGGTCGCCTCCATCGAGAGCAGAATCCGACCTTTCAGGTTCTCCTTCGCCCGCTCGAGCTCGTTCGGCCGCAGGTTTCCGGAGGCGACGTCCTGGATCTGCTCGGCAGCGATCTCGAGGCACGGCCCGAGGTTCTCCTCACGGGTGCCGATGTAGAGCCCGATCTGGCCAGTGTCGGTGTACTGCGACGCAAACGTGTAGACGGCGTAGGCCATCCCCCGCTTCTCGCGGATCTCCTGGAACAGGCGCGAGGAGGCCGAGCCGCCGAGGATCGCGTCCAGCAGCGACGCGGCGAAGCGGCGCCGGTCCGACCGCGCGATGCCGGGCGCCGCGAGGCAGAGGTGGTACTGCTCCGTGTCCTTGCGCATGAAGCGCAGGTCGGGCGGCGGCGGCTTCACGAGCGGCGAGCGGACGCGTCTCCCCCGCGCCGGCGTCTCTCCGACCTTCGACTCCGCGCGCTCCAGCAGTCCGAGCAGCTCGTTGTGGTCGAGATTCCCGGCGGCCGCCACGACCACGTTGCCCGGGACGTACATCGAGCGGTGGTACGCCGTGATGCTGCGCCGCGAGACGGACGAGATCACGTCCGCCGTCCCGATCACCGGCCGCCCGAGCGGATGGTGGCCGAAGACCGCCTCCGCGATCAGGTCGTGGACGAGCTCCTGCGGCTGGTCCTCGTACATCGCGATCTCCTCGAGCACGACCTCACGCTCGGAGTCCACCTCGGCGAAGAGCGGCGCATAGACCATGTCGCTCATCACGTCGATCGCCTCGTCGAGGTGGTGGTCGGCCACCCGCGCGTAGACGACCGTGTGCTCCCGCGAGGTGGCCGCGTTCAGCTCCCCGCCCATCGCGTCGAAGACCTCGGCGATCTCCTGCGCGGAGTACTGGTTCGTCCCCTTGAAGAGCAGGTGCTCGATGAAGTGGGAGACGCCGGCGCGCTCGTCCCGCTCGTCCCTCGAGCCGGCGCCGATCCAGTACCCGAGCGCGACCGAACGAACGTGGGTCAGCCGCTCGGTGACGACGCGCTGCCCGGAATCGAGCTCCGAGAGGACGTACTTCTGCATGCGCGGATCGTAGTGGGAGGGCGGCTTGCGCCGCCCTCCCGGTTCCTACGTCAGTCCCGCCGGCCGCGCTCGCGGTCCCGGCCGCCACGGCCGCGACCCCGATCGCCGTCCCGGCGTGGCGGACGCTCCTCCCGGGGCCGCTCGGGCGCATCCTTGGCGCGCTCGATCAGCTCCTCGGGCGAGACCATCCCGCCGTTCTCGTGCTTGTTGACGAGCTTGAGGCCGATGCGGCCCCGCTCCTTGTCGACCTCCTGCACGACGACGTCCAGGACGTCTCCGCGGTTGATCACGTCCTCGATGTGGCCGACCCGACCGGGGCCGACATTCGAGACGTGGAGCAGGCCGTCGGTGCCCTTCTTCAGCTCGACGAACGCGCCGAACTGGGTCGTCTTCACGACCTTGCCGGTGTACGTGTCGCCGACCTCGGGCTCCTTCGTGAGCGTGTCGATCGCCTCCATCGCCGCCTCGGCGTTCTTGCCCTCGGTGGCGTAGATGAGGATCGTGCCGTCCTCCTCGATGTCGATCTGGACGTCGTAGTCGGCCTCGAGCGAGCGGATCGTCTCGCCGCCCTTGCCGATGACCATCCCGATGAACTCCGGGTTGATCTTGATCGTCGAGATCCGAGGAGCGTGGTCTCGGAGCTGCTCGCGCGACTCCGGAATCGCCTCGAGCATCTTGTCGAGGATGAACTCCCGGGCGTCCTTGGCCTGCCCGAGCGCGTTCCGCATGATCTCCTGCGTGACGCCGGTGATCTTGATGTCCATCTGGAGCGCGGTCACGCCCTCACGGGTGCCTGCGACCTTGAAGTCCATGTCGCCCAGGTGGTCCTCCGCGCCCTGGATGTCCGTCAGGATCACGTAGTCGTCGCCCTCCTTGACGAGGCCCATCGCGATACCCGCGACCGGCGCCTTGATCGGCGCGCCGGCATCCATCAGCGACAGCGTCGAGCCGCAGACCGAGCCCATCGACGACGAGCCGTTCGACTCGAGCGTCTCGGACACGATCCGAATCGTGTACGGGAACTCGTCCGGGGCCGGAATGACCGGCTCCAGTGCCCGCTGCGCGAGCGCACCGTGGCCGATGTCGCGGCGCTTTGGTCCCCTCATGAACCCGGTCTCGCCGACCGAGTAGGGCGGGAAGTTGTAGTGGTGCATGAAGCGCCGCTCCGACTCGAGGGAGAGGTCGTCGATGCGCTGACCCTCCTTCGCGGTGCCGAGCGTGAGCAGCGACATGATCTGCGTCTGGCCGCGCGTGAAGAGCGCGGAGCCATGGGTCCTGGCCGAGACGCCGACCTCGCACTCGATCGCGCGGATCTCGTCGGCGGCGCGGCCGTCCGGCCGGCGCTTGTCGACCGCGATCTTCTGCCGGACGAGCTGCTTGTAGATCGACTCGGCGGCACGCTTGACGAACTGGCGCGTGAGACCGTCCTTGACCGCCGGCGCGTCTCCGTCGACCGTCGCCGGCCCGACCGGGAAGCTCAGGTCGACCGTGTCGATGATCCGGTCGAAGAGCAGCGACCGCTTCGCCGACTTCAGCTCCTTCGAGTCCTGCTCGGCCTCGGTCAGCGTCCGCAGGTCGTCCTCGAACTGCTGCCGCACCGGCTCCTCGACGACCGCCAGGCGGATCTTGTCGAGCAGCAGGTCCAGCGACATCTTGTGCTGGAGCTGGCGCAGGATGTCCTCCTCCGTCGAGCTCATGTCGAGCGGCGGAGCCTCCTCGCCCAGGATCTCCTCGACGATCGCGCTGCCCTCGCGCAGGCCCTCGTCCAGGACCCGGCTGCGGATCCGGTCGCCGATCCGGTCCTCGAGGTCGGCCGTGAGCTGCGGGTCGAGCCACTTGGCCTTGCCGACCTGCTCGCGGAGGTCCTCCTGCGCCTCGCAGATCTTGACGATCTCGGCGTGCGCGAGCTCGAGCGCCTCGAGGAGCTCGTCCTCGGGGATCTCCTGCGCGCCGGCCTCGACCATCGTCAGACCGTCCTTCGTGCCGACGACGATCAGGTCGAGCGTGCTCTCCTCCATCTCCTGGAGCGTCGGGTTGACGGTGAACCCGTCGGCGTTGCGGCCGATCCGGACACCTCCGACCGGCCCGATGAAGGGCAGCGGCGAGATCATCAGCGCGGCGGACGCGCCGTTGATGCAGAGGATGTCGTGCGGTGTGACCATGTCCGCCGAGAGGACGGTGCAGATCACCTGTACCTCGTTCTTGTAGCCCTTCGGCCAGAGCGGCCGGATCGGGCGGTCGATCATCCGCGCGGTCAGGATTGCGCGCTCAGTCGGGCGCCCCTCGCGCTTGAAGAAGCCACCGGGGATCTTGCCCGCGGCGTACATCCGCTCCTCGACGTCGACGGTGAGCGGGAAGAAGTCGGCGCCCTCGCGGGCCTCCATGCGTCCCTGGGCCGTCGACAGCACCATCGTTTCGCCGGAGCGCACGACCACGGCGCCGTCGGCCTGCTTGGCCAGCTTCCCCGTCTCGAAAGAAAGCTCCTGCCCGCCGATCTCGACCGAGACTCGGGTCGGGCCTTGTACTGCGATGCTCATCTGTCCTCCACTCTTCGTGGAGAGTGGAGGTTTGGGCGAACGTCTCTCTGCAGGGCGCTCGCCCAAACTTCCACCCTCCGGTTGCCCGCCTGGGTTATCTCCGCAGACCGAGCTCCTTGATCAGGTTCCGGTAGCCCTCCAGATCCTTCTTCTGCAGGTAGTTCAGGAGCCGGCGGCGCTTTCCGACGAGCTTGAGCAGGCCGCGGCGCGAGTAGTGATCCTTCGCGTGCGACCTGAGATGCTCGGTGAGGTAGTTGATGCGCGCCGTCAACAGCGCGATCTGAACCTCGGCAGAGCCGGTGTCGGCCTCCGCGCGGCCGTGCTTTCCGATGATTTCCTGCTTGGCTTCCTTGGTGAGGGTCACCGTTCGACCTCCTCTAGACGAATCCGCAGTCCCCGCCGAGCCATGCGGAAGCAGCATGGCGAGCCGGGTCTGCGGGCGCCGTTAGGGTAGCAACCGATGAAGGCCGCCGTGGCTGCGGGACATCCCGCGACCGTCGATGCGGGCATCGAGATCCTGGAGGAGGGCGGCAACGCCGCGGACGCGGCGGTGGCGGCGTCGCTGGCCTCGTGCGTGGCCGAAACGGTCATGACCGGACTGTTGGGGGGCGGTCACGCGATCGTGCTGCGGGACGGAGTGGTCAGCACCCTCGACTTCTTCGTCGCCGTCCCGGGGCTGGGCGTCGAGCCGCGCGTCCTCGAGCTCGAGCACCTGGAGGTTCCGTTCGGTGCGGAGCTCGTCCACTACGCCGTCGGTGTGGGCTCGTGCGGTGTGCCGGGCGTCCTGGCCGGGCTGGGCGAGCTCTGGCGGCGCGACGGAAGCATGCCGTGGGCCCGGCTCGTGGAGCCTGCGCTGCGTCTGGCGCGCGAGGGATCCGACTTTCCGCGGGCGCACGCGGACTGCCTGGAGATGCTTGCGCCCGTGATGACCATGCGCGAGGGCGGGCGGATCTATCAGCGGGACGGGCGGCTGCTCGCGGAGGGCGAGCGGCTCGAGCAGCCGGGTCTCGTCACCGCCCTCGAGGCGATCTCCGAGGAGGGCGCGCGGAGCCCCACCGTCGAGTCCGCGCTGCTCGTCCTCATGGAGGAACGGGGCGGCCTCGTCACCCGCGACGATCTCGAGGCCTACCGGGCTGCATGGCGTGAGCCCGGCCGCGTCGAGCGCTCGGGCTTCGAGTTCGCGTCCCGAATCGGCCTGTCGAGCCCGCTCCCGCAGTACAGATCCGTGACGGGGTCTGACCCCGTCGAGCTCGCCAGGGCGCTCGCAGCGCCGGATCGGGCGGGCGACACGACCAACCTGTCCGTCGTGGACGCGGCCGGTGACGCCGTGGTGCTCACGACGAGCCTCGGGCTGGGCTCGGGGGACTGGCTGCCCGGGCTGGATCTCCATCTGAACTCGATGCTCGGCGAGGCGGACCTCCTCGTCGGCGACCTCGTTCCCGGGGAGCGGATGGCGAGCATGATGGCTCCCACGCTCGTCTTCGACCGAGAAGGGCTAGCGCTTGCGGCGGGGGCGGCGGGCGGAACGCGGCTCAGGAGCGCGCTCGTGCAGGTCGTCTCCGGCGTTCTCGACGACGGCCTGAGCGCCGGCGATGCCGTGGACCGGCCACGGCTTCACTCCGCGGCGGGTGTCGTCCACCTCGAGCCCGGCTTCCCCGACGACGTCCAACGGGCTCTCGAGTCCGCTGGGTTCGTGGTTCGTGTCTGGCCGTCTCGTCATCACTACTTCGGCGGCGTCAGCGCCGTCACCCGGTCCGGCGCCGCAGGCGACCCGCGAAGAAGCGGTTCGGCACGCCACCCCGCGTGATCGGCATCTGCTCGAGGACCCAACCGACGTAGCCGCACTCGGGACAACCCGGGTTGGCGCTCACGGTCCCCCCTCCGGCGGGCTTCACGTACGAGGCGCTGCAACCGAGGCATCGCACTCGCGCGATCCTCGCTAGCGGACGGTCTTCACTGTCATTGACTCCCATGTCAGCCAAGATCCCGCAAAGAGCGGAAACTTGCGGCTTACACAGGTCTGACGGCTGCTCTCGTGGCCTCGACGTCGCGGCTGATCTGCTCGATCAGGTCGCTTTCCGAGTCGAACGAGCGCTCGTCGCGCAGGCGCTCCCAGAGCTCGACCACGAGCCGCCGACCGTAGAGGTCGCCCTCGTAGTCCAGTAAGAACGCTTCGATCCGGCGCTCCTCGCCGCCGTAGTGCGGGTTGACGCCGATCGACGTGGCCGTCCGCCGTCCGAGGGCCTCTCCGGCATAGATCCCGAACGCAGGCACGAGGAGGTCCGACGGGACCGCGAGGTTGGCGGTCGGGAAGCCGAGCGTGCCCGCCCCTCGCGTCGCCCGCGACCACCGTTCCCTCCACCTCGACCGGGCGGCCCAGGAGCTTCGCGGCCCGGCCGACCTCGCCGGCGGCGGCGAGCTGACGGATCCGGCTCGACGAGACTCCTTCGACGAGCGGCACCGGTCTCGCGTCGAAGCCAAGCCCCGCGATGAGGTCCAGGTCGCCCGATCGGCCGCGGCCGAACCGGAAGTTGGCGCCGGCGACGACGACCTTGGTGCCCAGAGGCTCGAGGATGGCACGTGCGAACTCCTCCGCCGTCGTCAGCGCGAGGTCGGGCGTGAACGGGACGACGAGCGTCTCGGTCACGCCGAGCGACGCGATCAGCTCGAGGCGGCGCTCCAGCGTCGAGATCAGCTCGACACGGTTCCCGAGCGCGACCCTGGGGTGCGGATCGAAGGTGACGACGACCGTCTGCGGCCCGGCGGCGAGCGCCGCCTCGATCACCCGACGGTGCCCGAGATGGACCCCGTCGAACGTGCCGAGGGCGACCGTGCGCACGCCTCCACCGAGCTCGTGCGGCGAGGAGGCGATCTTCACAGGGCCGCGAGCGCCTCGTCGGGCGGCAGGATCCGCGCGGAGTCGGCGTCCTCGACGCTGAACGGGCCGACCTCGGTCCGCCGCAGGCGTCGCGCAGTGCCCGCCGAGCGCCTCCGCGATCGACCGCACGTAGGTTCCCGGAGCTGACGAGGAGGTCGATCGTTGCCGTGCGGCCGTCGAACTCGACCAGCCGGAGCTCGCGGACCGTCGAGCGGCGCACCGGCATCTCGACGGCGACGCCGCGGCGGTGCAGCTTGTAGGCGCGCTCGCCGCGCACCTTGACCGCCGACGCCGCCGGTACCCGGAGCTCGATCTCGCCCTGCACCTCTTCCAGTCGAAGGGCGAGCTCGTCCGCGTCGGGCGGCTCGAGCTCCTCGACGACCTCACCCTCGGGATCGCCGGTCGTCGTGCGGGCCGAGAGGTCGATCTCCGTCAGGTAGCGCTTGTCGAGGCCGACGAAGCGGTTCTGCTCCTTCGTGAACCGCCCCAGCAGGACGAGCAGGAGCCCGGTCGCGAATGGATCGAGCGTCCCGGCATGGCCGGCGCGCGCACCGGTGCGGTCGCGGAGGTCGCGAACGAGGGCGAAGGACGACGGGCCGGCCGGCTTGTCCACCAGGACGAGCCCGGACGGATCAAGCCCTCTGGGCGGCACGCGCCTCCGCGTACTGCTCGCGGATGAACTCGACGATCTCGGGGATCTCCTTGGACGACGAGAACCCGGCGGCCTGGCGATGCCCTCCCCCATCTCCCGACGCCCGGGCGATCGCCGACACGTCGAGCTCGTCGGAGCTCGAGCGCAGGCTGATCCGCCGCGCGGGCCGGCCCGGCGCCGGCGGCTCGCGGATCAACGCAGCCATGTCGGCGCCCTCGACCGCCCGCAGGAAGTCGATGATCCCCTCGGAGTACGGCTCGGCCGCACCGACCTCGGCGAAATCGGTCTTCAGGAGGTACGAGACGACGATCCCGCCGCCTTCGTACACCTGCGCGCGCTCGAGCGCCCGAGCCAGCAGCTTGAGCTTCGCGAGCTGCACCGACTCGTAGATCGACTGGAAGACGCGGTGGACGTCGGCGCCCGCCTCGACCAGCTCGGCGGCGAGCCGGAGCGCCTTGGGGGTGGTGTTCGCGTACTGGAACCGGCCCGTGTCGGTGACGAGCGCGATGTAGATCGCCTCCGCCAGCTCCGGCGTCAGCTCGACGCCGAGCTCGTCCAGGAGGTCGCGGACGATCTCACCGGTGGACGAGGCGTCTGCGACGACGACGTTGACGGCGCCGAAGCGCGAGTTGTCGTGATGGTGGTCGACGTTGAGGACGAGCGGCGCGCGCTCGATCGCCTCCTGCCCCGGCCCGAGCCGGCTCTCGTTTGCACAGTCGAGCGCGAAGAGCACGCGTTCCTCCACGTCGTCGGGCAGCTCTCGCCGCACCTCCTCGAGAGGCATGAACTTGTACTCGGCGGGCAGCGGCGCCTGTCCCGGGAGGAACATCAGGGACTCCTTGCCCAAGGCGTCCAGAGTCAGCTTCGCCGCAAGGAGCGAGCCGAGCGCGTCCCCGTCGGGATTCTCGTGCGTCGTCAGCAGGAAGCGATCGTGCGTCCGAATCGCATCCGCGACTGCGGAGAGGTCACTCCGGGTCGTCTGGGGCGAGCTCATCGATGAGTTGGGTCATGCGCACGCCGCGCTCGACCGTTGGATCGTATTCGAAGGTCAGCTGCGGGGTCCGCTTCAGTCTCAGCTCCCGGGCGATCCTGCGCCTGGAGCAGGCCGTGCGCGGCCTGGAGGCCCTCGATCGTCTTCTCCCGCTTGCGTTCGCTCCCGAACACGCTGACGAAGACGACTGCCTGTTGCAGGTCGGCCGTGGTCTTGACCCCGGTGATGGTGACGAAGCCGATCCGGGGGTCCTTCAGCTCGCCGACGGCCTCGGAGAGCACCTCGCGGACGGCTGCGTCCACGCGGCGCATGCGGTCGCTCACGAGTGCCTGGGTTCGTCCGTGAAGATCTCCTCGATGGGATCGCTGCTGCGCATCGCCTCCAGGTCGCCCTCCCATCCGATCCCCTCGAGCTCGAGCGCCTTGTCGAACACCGTCGAGAACTCGTCGGCGGCACTCGACACCGTTCGCTGAATCGAGACGAGCTCGTATTCCTGTCCGCTGAGGTATCGCACCACCTCTTCCAGCAAGCGTTCCGCATCCCGGCGGTTGCGAGTCACGCAAGCGACAGTCAGCTTGCTGCGCTGCCAGAGGTCGTGGTGGTCGACCTCGGCGACTGAGGCGCCGAAGCGGTTCTGGAGCTGCGCCTTCGCAGACTTGACGTACTTCCGCTTGCCCTTGAGGGAGCCCACCTCCGGGAAGTGCAGCTCGACGCTGAGGATGCCGACATAGCCGCCGCTCACGTCCGGTACCGATTCCGTCCCGTCCCGACCGCCCAGGCCACGAGGGAGAAGACAACCACGGCGAACCCACCCATCACGAATGCGCCGACCTGAGCCTTGGTCTCATACACGCTCCACGCCCTGTAAGCGCCCAGCACGATCGAACCGACGGTGAGGATCCCGAAGAGCACGATGACGGCAACGTAGTGCCAGGCGTAGGTCGGAGTCCGCGTGCGAATCTTCTCCTTCGTCGCCGTCTCCTCCCAACTCATGATCCCTCCCGGCCCATCGCCGACGGCGTCGCCGATCCTCGCCTCGAGGCCTCGGAGGTAGTGCCCGATGTTGAACATACCGACGACCTGACTCGCCCAGATGACGAGGATCATCGACGTCAGGAGCGGAACCACGGCGATGAAGACGATCGGTGCGACGACCCGGTCCTCGTTCCAGACGTTGAATGCTCCGGCGGCGAGGATGCCGATCGCCGTGACGCCGAGGGCCAGCGTCGAATGCTGCGCCTGCGTCATCGCGAGGATCTCCTGCCGGTGCGCCTCGTACTCGGCCAGCGCCGCGTCGAGCCAGCCATCCCGCCTGTCCGGATCGACCGGCGGCGGCTCTTCCACGACTAGGACTCGGTTGCCGCAGTCGCCGGCTCGGGGGCCGGCGTCTCGAGATCGGTCCGCTCGACCTGGCGGGTCTCGTAGGCCTCGAGGATGTCGCCGATCTTGACGTCGTCGAAGTTCGCGAGGTGGATGCCGCACTCGAAGCCCTCGGTCACCTCGCGCGCATCGTCCTGGAAGCGCTTGAGCGAGTCGATCGTGGTCTCGTAGACGACGGTGCCGTCCCGGACGACGCGAACCTGCGCGCCCCGGCGCACGACGCCGGTCGTGACCATGCAGCCGGCGATCGTCCCGACGCGGGAGGCACGGAACGTCTCGCGCACCTCGGCCTCGCCCAGGCTCTCCTCGGTCGTGACCGGCTTGAGCATGCCGACGAGGGCCTGCTCGATGTCCTCGGTGAGCTGGTAAATGACCCGATAGGTGCGGATCTCGACGCCCTCGCGCTCGGCGAGCTGGCGCGCCTCGGCCGACGGGCGCACGTTGAAACCGACGACGAGCGCGTTCGACGCCGACGCGAGGTTGATGTCGTTCTCGCTGATCCCACCGACGCCCTGGTGGATCACGCTGACCCGGACCTCGGGGTGCTGGATCTTCTGGAGCTCGGAGACGGCAGCCTCCACGGAGCCCTGGACGTCACCCTTGAGGACGAGGTTCAGGTCCTGGACGGCGCCGGCCTGGAGCTGCGAGAAGAGCTGCTCGAGCGACGGGCCCGCCTTCGCTGCGGTCGCGAGCTGCTCGCGCCGCAGGCGCTCCCCGCGGACCTGAGCGCGCTGGCGTGCATCCCGCTCGTTCTCGACGACGCGGCCGAGCTCGCCCGCGGGCGGCGGGTGGTCGAAGCCGAGAATCTCGACCGGGTCGCCCGGCTTGGCCTTCTCGACCTTCTCTCCCCGGAAGTCGTAGAGCGCGCGGACCCGACCCCAGGCGTCGCCCGCGACGA
This sequence comes from uncultured Actinomycetes bacterium, assembly GCA_963782765.1. Taxonomy (GTDB): domain Bacteria; phylum Actinomycetota; class Thermoleophilia; order Gaiellales; family Gaiellaceae; genus JACDAN01. Next base: position 95,321 of record CAWALC010000002.1, on the reverse strand, counting down.
TCGCGTCGCCGACCCCGAGCGTCCCGCGCTGGACGAGCATCGTCGCGACCGGCCCGCGCCCGACGTCGAGCCGGGACTCGATGATCGGCCCCGAAGCCTCCGTGGCCGGGTTGGCGGTCAGCTCGAGCTCGGCGTCCGCGACGAGCAGCACCTTCTCGAGGAGGTCGTCGAGGTTCTGCTTCTGCTTCGCGGACACGTCGGAGAACTGGATCGTTCCGCCCCACTCCTCCGGCTGAAGCCCTTCGCCGGCGAGGTCGCCGCGGACCCTGTTCGGGTCGGAGTCGGGAACATCGATCTTGTTGACGGCAACGACGATCGGGACGCCGGCCGCGTTCGCGTGCGAGATCGACTCGCGCGTCTGCGGCATGACCCCGTCGTCGGCGGCCACGACCAGGACAGCGATGTCCGTGACCTTTGCGCCGCGTGCGCGCATCGCTGTGAACGCCTCGTGGCCCGGCGTGTCCAGGAACGTCAGCTTGCGGCCGCCGTGCTCGACCTGGTAGGCGCCGATGTGCTGCGTAATCCCGCCGGCCTCGGTCTCGACGACCGCGGACTCCCGGATCGCGTCGAGCAGCGTCGTCTTCCCGTGGTCGACGTGGCCCATGATCGTGACGACCGGCGGCCTGGCCTCGAGCGACTCCTCCGGATCGTCGAACGCCTCGGGCTCGTCGTCCTCCTCGTCCGCGTGCTTGATGGTGACCTCGCGGTTGACGCTCGGGTCGGCGGCGATCAGCCCGACTGCCTCGTCGGAGAGGGACTTCGTGATGGTGACCATCTCCCCCAGTCCCATCATGATCTTGATGATCTGCGCGACCGGGATTCCGAGCGCGTGCGAGAGCTCCTTGACCGTGACGCCCGACTGAACCGTGACCGGGCCGGTCGGGAGGACGACCTCGCGCGGCTGCTTCGGCTGGCGGTCGGTGCGGTCGCGCGCCTGGCGCGAATCGGGGCGCGGCCTGTTGGCCTGCGAGTCGATGACCACGCGGCGCTTGCGCCGGCCGCCTCCGGGGGCCTGGCGCGGCCGAATCGGCCTGTTGGGGCGGTTTTGTCCCTGTTCGTCAGCCATGGTCAGTCCTCAAGTGTAGAGAGATGCGAGTTGTTGATCGATCCGGACGCGGGCCTTGAGCGTCCGGCTGAACGCGTTGTGCGCGGCCGCCCGCTCGAAGCACGAGAGCCGCCGGCACGTGTAGGCCGCGCGCCCTGGCGCCTCCGCGTCGGAAACGACCGAGCCGTCCGCCGCGACGAACCGGAGCAGCTCGGCCTTCGGCGAGCCTCGGCCGCAGCCGATGCACGTCCGGACCGGTCGATGTCGTTCAGCCCGCCTGGGCGTCGGTCCTCTCCTCGTCCGTCTCGGCCGCTGCCGCAACGGGCACGTCGTCGGTCTCAGCCTCGGCTGCAGGGAGCGGCGGAACGCCGGTGGGCTCCGGCCCGGGAACCTCGGAAGGCTCGGGCGACGGGATTCTCGCTCGGCTCCGGCGCCGGCACCTCCGTTGGCTCGGGGCCCGTCGGCATCGGGCTGGGCTCCGGCGACGGAACTCGCTCGGCTCGGCGAGGACCTCGCTCGGCTCCGGCTGCGGCAGCTCCGTGACGTCGGCCTCGGCGGCGACCCCCTCGCCCTCGTCGTCGGCCGGCAGCTCCTCCTCGGCGCCGCCGATCGGGACGGCCTGGCCGCTCTCGATCGTCTCGCCGGCTGCCTCGCGGTCGGCGAGCGCCGTGTGGGCCGGAATCCCGCAGAAGCGGGTGCCGGGGATCGAGGCGTTCGGGCAGCGCTTCCCGTTCGAGAGGATCGCGGCGCAGCGGCCGGAGAAGTCGTCGCCCGCCTCGCCGCCGCCGAAAGCCGCCTCGGCCTCCGCCGCGGCGAACTCGGCCTCGGACTGGATGTCGACCTTCCACCCGGTCAGGCGCGCGGCCAGCCGGGCGTTCAGGCCCTCCTTGCCGATCGCGAGCGCGAGCTGGTCCTCCGGGACGATGACCGTCGCCTCCTTGGTCTCGTCGTCGATGTAGACCTCCCGCACCCGCGCCGGGGACAGCGCCTTCGCGAGGAAGCGGGCCGGCTCGGTGTTCCACGGGATGATGTCGATCTTCTCGCCGCGGAGCTCCGACACGACCATCCGGACGCGGGAGCCGCGTGGGCCGACGCAGGCACCGACAGGATCGACGCCCTGCGCGTGCGAGACGACGGCGATCTTCGAGCGGTAGCCCGGCTCACGGGCGACCCCGCGAATCTCGACGAGGCCGTCGGCGATCTCCGGCACCTCCAGCTCGAACAGCGTCTTGATCAACTCGGGATCGCGCCTCGAGAGGATGACCTGCGGGCCCTTCGTGCCCGACCGGACCTCCGTGATGACGGCCTTGATCCGCGAGCCCTGCTCGTAGCGCTCGCCGTCGACCTGCTCGGACCGGGGCAGCAGCGCCTCGACCTTCCCGAGGTCGACGAGGATGTTGTTCCGGTCGCCGGCCTGCTGGACGATGCCGGTCACGACCTCGCTCACGCGGTCGACGTACTCCTCGTACATGATCTGGCGCTCGGCCTCGCGGATCCGCTGCTGGATGACCTGCTTCGCGGTCTGCGCGGCGATGCGGCCGAAGTTCTCGGGGGTGACGTCCTCACGCTGCACCTGGTTCTCGGGAACCTGGTCCCAGTCGATCTCGAGGTCGTCGTCGGTGATCAGCGTGTGCTGCTTCTCACCGGTCTCCTCCTCGATCTTCTCGAGCTCGTCGTAGGTGCGCTCGCGCGCCTCCTCGAGCAGGCGCTCCTCGAGCTCCTCCGGCATGTGGATCGCGAAGACGCGGAAGTCGCCGGCGTCGTCGATCTCGACGGTGGCGTGGCGATACGACCCTGGGGTCTTCTTGTATGCAGCGAGCAGCCCGTCGCGGAGAGCCTCCACCAGAATCCCGCCCTCGAGATTCCGGTCGCGCTCCAGCTCGCGGACTGCCTCGACGATTTCGCGGCTCATCTCATGTCCTCCTCGATCAGGTTCGCCCGCACGATGGAGTCGTACGGAATCTCGTGCTCGGTCCCGTCGGCCGAGAGGCGGATGCTCCTGGCGTCCGCGTCCACGACCTCACCCTTGAACTTGCGCCGGCCGCCGATGTCGTCCGCCGTGCGCAGGGCGGCCTTGCGTCCGACGACCCGCTGGAAGTGCGCGGGCGTCCGGAGCGGGCGCTCGACGCCGGGCGACGAGACGTCGACGGTGTACTGCTGGAGATACGGGCGCAGGACGTCCGTCACCCGCGCGCAGAGCGCGTGGTCGACCCGCTGAGGGTGGTCGATGTAGACCGTGAAGCGCTCCGGCCCCGAGAGCTCCAGCGCCAGAACCTCGACGCCGGGAATCGCGCCCTCCACCTTCGGTGTGATCTCCCTCAGCAGCGTTCTCTCCCTGTCGTAGACGTCTGCCATCTGAATCTCCTCAAAAAAAACGGGCGCCGCGCGCCCATTTCGTCCTGCACCTCTGAAATGTGGTGTTCGCACGATAGCAACCTCAGGCCACCGCGAGCACCGCGATTCCGGCGACGACGAGCGCGGCTCCCGCGACTCGGCGGAGCCCGACCTGTTCGCCCAGAAACGGGGCCGCAAGGGCGACTGCGATGACGACGCTCGTCTCCCGCACCGACGCCACGGACGCGGCCGAGGCCCGCTGTAAGGCGAACAGCGCGAGCGCGAACGCGCCGAAGGACGCGAGCCCGATGAAGACCGGACTCCATCCGAGCTCGGCTTTGAGCCGCGGAATTCCTCCCCTCAGCGCCACAATCCCGAGGTAGGCCACGGCCGGCGCGGCGAGGACGACGATGAGGTAGGCCAGCGGATCGGCGTGGTCGACTCCGCGCGCGTCGGCGAGCGTGTAGCCGGCGATGCAGGCGCCGATCGCGAGCCCGAACCCGACCCCGCTCGAGCTGCTCCGGCCGAGGCCCCGGACCAGCACGACACCGGCGGCGACCAGCAGGACGCCCGCCACCTCGCTCGCCGAGGTGCCGACGCCGAGCGCGACCACGCCCGCCGCGAGGACGAGCACCGGCGCCAGGCCGCGGGCGACCGGGTAGACGACGCTCAGCTCGGCCCGCCCGTACGCGGCGGCGAGGAGCGCCAGGTAGACGAGCTCGAGCACGGCGGAGATCGCCATGTACGGGATCGCCTCGGCTCCCACGTCCCAGCGAAGGGCTGCGACGGGCGCAAAGACAACGGCGGCGAAGCAGAATCCGAGCGCCGTCGCGGCCGGAACGTCGCGCCGCCGCGCGAGGGCGAGGTTCCAGGCGGCGTGGAGGGCGGCCGCGCCCAGCGCGAGAAGGAGCGCCCCCGTGGACACTCAGAGGACGATCGTCACGGGCCCGTCGTTCACGAGCTCGACGGCCATCCGGGCGCCGAAGCGCCCGGTCGCCACCTCGACGCCGTGCTCGCGGAGCCCGGCGCAGAAGCGCTCGTAGAGCCGCTCGGCCTGCTCGGGCGGCGCGGCGCCGGAGAAGCTCGGTCGGTTGCCCTTCGCCGTGTCCGCGATCAGCGTGAACTGGCTGACCACGAGCGCGGCGCCGCCCGTGTCGAGCAGTGACCGGTCGAACTTCCCGTCCTCGTTCTCGAAGATCCGGAGCCGCGCGACCCGGCCGGCGAGCCGGGTGGCCGCGGCCTCCGCGTCGCGACGGGCGACCCCCACGAGGACGCAAAGGCCGCTCCCGATCTCGCCGCACACGACGCCGTCGACCAGCACACGAGCGCGCTTGACCCGCTGGATGACCGCGACCACCGGCGAGGGGCGGCGCCTACCCGGGGCCGGCCTGCTCGGACGGCTGCGTGCTCCGGAGATCCGCCTTGAACTGCTCGGCCGCCCCCTTGAGCCGCGTGCCGAAGAGAGCGGGCGTGAGGCCGAAGATGGCCGCGTAAAGGATGGCGAGCCTGTTCTTGTCGAGGTCGTAGATCTCCGCGAGTGACGGAACCTCGCGCGGTTGCTGCTGCTCCTGCTCCTGCTGCTGCGCCTGCTCCTGCGACTGCTGAATCGTCGTCGCCGGGGTCGGTGCCCCCGTGCCGCCACCGTTCGCGCCGTCGCTCGCCACGGGCGCGACGGCCACCGCGATCGTCGTCAGCGCGACGCCGCCGACGGCGGCGACCCCCGAGAAGAGCGGCCGCTGAATCAGGCGGGCGTCGTCGAGCCCGTAGTCCTCCTCGATCTGCGTGTCCGCGGACCCCGCCGCCGCCAGCTGCCTGTACAGCCCGACCACAGCCCCGACGAGGTACAAGAGGATCACAGCGACGATCTGCTCCGCCTTGGCGCCGTAGATCAGCGCGAGCCCCAGGACGAGGTAGGCGAGCGTCCCGCCGAGCAGGATCGCCCCGTACAGGCTGCTGCGAGCGCTGACGAGCCCGTACCGCCGCCCGTCGCGATACTCGTCCACCGTCGCCTGCACCTGGGCGAGCTGCGCGCGCACCAAGGCGAGATTCGGGTTGTCCTTGCCGAGCTCGGTGTTGATGTCGCGGATGCTCTCGATCAGGGCCGCGCTTCCCGGGATTCGGGAGCCGTCGATTCGCGAGCGCAGGTCCGCCGCGGCGGCCGCGAGCCTCGCTTGCCCATCGAACTCGAGCATGGCCCGGTCCGCGGCCTCGAGCTTCGCGCGCACGACGACGTAGCCGCTCTGGGCTGCCCAGACGATCCCTCGCGTCGAGACGTCCTTGCCTTCCACCCGGAGGGCGGTGGCAGCGTCGGCGAGCGCCGCTCCCGCGAGCTGGGCCGCGAGCGCCCCGTTGTCCGGAACGGCCTGGTGCCGGGTCCGCAGCGTGGCGTGCAGGGAGCGGAGGCGCGCGTATTCCGCCGGGTTCGACCCCTCGACGCGTCCGTACCGAAGGAGCAGCAGCGAGACGAGCAGCCACGCGATCACAGCCAGGGCGGTGCCGAAGAGAAAGGAGCGGGCGCCGCCGTCGTTGATCGCCCAGCCGAAGGGCGTCAACTTCAGGCTCGCCTTCCGGTCGAGGAGGTAGAGCATGCTCGTCAGGAACCCGGCGAGCCCGGGCAACATCACCGCCGTGACGGCGAGAGCGCCGAAGTACGCCCGCTTCAAGTGCACCGGCCTTGAGCGTGGCAGAGCGCTCCCAAAAGTGCAATCTGGCCGACAGAGGAAGTAGAGCGTCGCGACGACCCCGGCGAGGGCCAGCAGCATCACCGTCGCGAGGGCGAGGCATGCGCGCCTGGCCGCCTTCACCGGCCTCGAGGCTGCAGAGCGCTCCTACTGCCCGCGATCGAGGTCGAGCACCCGGGAGGCGTAGTGCTCGCTGCCAGGGCGAAGCGAGCTCGCGAGCTTGTAGTGGCCGTTCGCCTCGTGCTGGCGGCCGAGCTTCTCGAGGCTCCGGCCGAGCGCGTAGTGCGCATAGTCGTCGGTCGGGGCGAGCTCGAGCATGGCGCGGAACTCGCGCTCGGCCTCGTCGTAGCGCTGGATCCGGAAGTACGCGATCCCGAGCGCCTCGCGGATCGAGGCCTTGTCCGGCTCCCGCTTCTTCGCCTTCTCGAGCGCCACCGTCGCCTGGGCGGCACGGCCCTTGCGGAGATGGCTCCGGCCCTGCTGGAAGAGGTCGTAAGTCTCGCTCATTTCACTCTTCAAGGTAGACGAACCCTGAAGCGTCAAGCGGAGCGCAAGCCGAGCGAGCGGAGGGACACGAGGCCGCGAAATCGTCGGCGGGCGCCGAGCCGGCGGCGCATCTTCCTGAGGACGCCGCGAAGCTCCCGGCGCGCGACCCGCGCGGCTCGCTCCGCCTCGTCGGCCGGGCCGAATCGCGCCTGGTCGAGCGCGGCCGCCAGGCCGTCGGCGTCGACCCGGAGCCGCCGGTTCACCGTCTCGCTCAACTCGGTGGGAGTGGCGCTCTTGGCGAGCGGGACGCGTTGGTCGGCAAGGTAGTCCTCGAGCTCGGCCCGCACGGCGCCGGCGACCCGCCGAGGATCGTCGGAGAGGTAGCGAAGCCGCCGCCGGCCCCACTTGACGAGCCAGACACCGGCGAGCAGCGCAGCCAGGGAGCCCAGCAGGACCCCGAGCAGGCGCACGTCGTTCCGCTCGTCGGTCGCCTGAGTCGTCGCGGCCGCATCCGAGCCGGGCACGAAGCCCGTATCGGGGCCCCGGAGCCGGTCGCGGTCATCGGGCGACGGCGAGGCGCCGCCGAGGCGGTTGCGGAGGGTTTCCAGGGCCGCCGCGGCTGCGCCCACGCCGAAGGCCGCGGTCGCGCCGCCCGCGTCGAAGAAGAGCGACGACGCCGTGTACTCCGCGCGGAGTCGTCCCCGGCCTGGCGTCGGGTCGAACGGCAGCCAGCCGTACCCCTCGAACCACGCTTCGACCCAGGTGTGCGCGTTCGTGTCGGCGACGGTCCAGCGCTGCTCGTCCTCGTTGTACAGGCCTGTTGTGAATCCCGCAGCGACCCGGGCCGGGATCCCGAGGTACCGCAGCATCAGCGCCATCGCCCCTGCGAAGTGCTGGCAGTACCCGCGCCTCGTCGTGGTCACGAAGGAGACGAGCGGCGGCGACTCTCTCTGAACGGGCGGAGACTCGTCGTAGTCGAACTCGCCGCTCGAGCGGAACCACGCCTCGAGCCCGACAGCGGCCGCGTACGGGTTCCGCGGCTCACCGACGACCCTCCGCGCCTGGCGGTAGAGCGGCTCGTACGGCGCGATCTCGTCCTGGCCGAACATCTCCTGAAGCACGCGCTCGCGCCCTGGGCTCCCGAACGCAGGTGCTCCGAAGTAGCTCCCGACACTGAGGAACGGGCTGCCGAAGAGCAGCTCCACCGGATACCGCGCCCGAGACCGCACAAGCTGAGCCGGAGTGGGCTCGGCGGCATAGCTCCAGACCGAGTACTGCTGGCCCCGCTCCAGGCGGCCGACGTAGGCGATGCCCGACCCGTAGTGCCCTCCGGGCCGTTCCTCGTAGGCAACAGGGACGCTGGCGCCGACAAGGTGCGAGTCCTGGAGCGCTTCGATCGTGACTGTCTGCCTGAGCCAGTTCTCAGCGTCGCGCGCGGCCGGCGGGAGCAGCGGATCGTTGATGAGCGAGTCGCGCCCGGCGCCCCCCACGGGCTCGAGAAGCGGTGCGTCCTCGCGCCAGTGATCGTCGAGGAACACGTCGAGCGTCGTTGCCCGCCAGTACGGCGAGCGTCGCGGAGCCTCGACCGTGAACACGGTCGTCGCAGTCTTCGGGAAGTTGATCCCGTCGTAGTCCGAGTCCCAGACGTACTGGACGCTGACCGGCTTCGCCTCGCGCTTGTACGGCTCCCACTGCTGCCAGTCGAGGAAGCCGCCCTTCGCGACCGCCGGCGAGCTGACCGCGACCAGCGCCGCGAAGACGACCGCCGCGCCGACGAGGAGCGCCTGGCTCGACCCCGGCCGCGCGCCCGGCCGGAGCGCCGCCAGGAGCAGGAGCGCCGCTGCCAGGATCAGCACGCCCCGCATCGTCGATGAGCCCTCGGGCACGAGTGTGACCGGCCAGGCGGCCCCTGCGAACGTCGTGGCCGCGGCGAGGATCGGTCGCCGGGCCGCGATCGCGAGGGTCGCGAGCAGCGTGAAGGCGAAGACGGCGAGCACGACCACGCCGTGCATGAGCGGCCGCTCGGCGGGGTTGAACGGCAGCGAGACCTCGTAGAAGTCGGCCACGCCTCCGCCGAACCCGTTCAGGATGGGATCGAGGAAGTCGTGGTTACCGTCGAACGGCCGGGCCTCGAGCGGCGAGACGTCGAACGCGAACGACGCGACCGCGACGGCGGCGACGAGCATGGCGCCGATTCGCACCCAGCGGTGCGGGATGACCGCCGCGACGACGGCGAGTGCGGCCGCCAACGCGAACTCCCCGCCCCGCACCGGCTGCTCGAGCGTCTGCCACCCGGTTGCGATCAGCAGTGCGGGCAGCAGCGCGAGGAGGGCTGTCTTACCCATGCGCAACCACGCTCTCGGCGCCGCCCAGCACCGTCTCCAGATCGTCTCCCCGGCGCAGGAGCGCGACGGCGATGCCCGCACTCTCGAGACGGAGGACGGCCGCGTCGGTCCCGACGGCTGCTTGGCGCCGGCCGGCGAAGCTGGCTGCGTCCACGAGGACGACGGAGACCTGCTGCCTGGCGGCCGCGCGAGAGATCAGCGTCTCGACCAGCGGCGGCCGGAGAGCAGCGGTGACGACGGCGAGGTCCCGCGCGTGGGTTGCCGCGTCGGCCTGGTTCGTCAGGATCGTCTCGACGGGCCGGCCTCCGTTCTGCTCGGCTACCGCGAGGATCTCCAAGGCCCGCGGCCAGTCCCGCTCGTAGCTCCGAACGGAGACGGCCTCGTCCCCCATCCCGCTCGTGACCACGAGACGGGCGTTCCGCCCGCGCCGTGCATGCGCCCACAGGAGCGACCCGGCGGCGCGCACCTGGGCATCGAAACTGGAGGCCCCGGGCGGTCCTGAGCCGTGGCCGGCCTCGGCGTCGAGCACGACGACGATCTCGTCTCGCGGGGCGTCCTCGAGCTCCTTGACCATCAGCTGGCTCCGGCGGGCGGTCGACGGCCAGTGCACCCGGCGGAGCGACTCACCGCTCTGGTACTCGCGGACGCTGTGGAGCTCGAACCCGGCGGGGCGGCGGAGCAGGATCCGTCCCGCGCCGTGTGCGCGGAGCCCGCGCTCGGCGAAGAGGACGTTCAGCCGCGCCAGGCGCGGGTAGACGAGCAGCGGCGAGGCGTCGGCGAACGGCTGGACTCGCTGCGCGAGCCCGAAGGGGTCCTCCACGATGGCGCGGGCACCCGTAAACCGGTACCGCCCGCGCGGCACCCCTGAGAGGCGATAGACGGCGCGCAGGAAACGTCCTTCGCGGGCGACGACAACCTCCTGATCTCCCAGCCGCCCGACCGGCTCGTGCAGCATCGCCGTCGCCGGGACGATGCCCCCGTCGGACTCGAGCTCAACGCGGACGACCACGTCGTCTCCCTCGAGCGGGCGGTCACGGTCGAGCTGCCGGTGGAGGTGGAGCGGCCGGGCGAGCGCGTTCGTCCAGATCAGCGCCACGCCGACCGCCAGCAGCAGGCCGATGGCGGGCGCGTAGAGCACGTGCGCGCCGAACGCCCAGGCGCCGAGGTACGTGCCTGCCCCCAGCGCCAGCGTGAACCGGCCGCGGCGGGTCAACACTCCTAGACCGGGACGGGCGTGCGCTCGACGGCGTCGGCGATCAGCTCGGCCGGGCCGAGGCCCGCGGCGCGCGCTTCGGGACCGAGGATCAGCCGGTGACCGAGCACCGGCTCCGCGACAGCCTTCACGTCATCCGGAAGCACGTACTCGCGGCCCTCCGCGATCGCCCGGGCCTTGGCGACCCGCAGCAGCGCGATGCCGGCCCGCGGGCTCGCCCCGAGGTAGAGCCGCTCGTCGCTTCGCGTGTGCCGGAGGAGCGCCACGACGTACCGGTTCACGCTCTCCTCCACGAAGACTCGCTTGGCGTCGTCGATGAGGGACACGATCTCCGCGGTGCTCGACACCGGCTCGAGCGAGTCGAGGGGCGGCTCGCTCGTCTGCTCGTTCAGCATCTTCGCCTCCTCGGCGAGCGGCGGATAGCCGATCGAGAGCCGCATCGTGAACCGGTCGAGCTGCGCCTCGGGGAGCGGATACGTGCCCTCGTACTCGATCGGGTTCTGGGTCGCGAGCACCATGAACGGGCGACCGAGCGGGTAGCTGACCCCGTCGACGGTGACCTGGTTCTCCTGCATGCACTCGAGGAGCGCGGCCTGCGTCTTCGGCGAAGCGCGGTTGATCTCGTCGACGAGGAGCAGGTTCGCGAAGACCGGGCCCGGGCGGAACTCGAACTCGTTCGTGCGCTGATCGAAGACGTTGACGCCCGTGACGTCCGACGGGAGCAGGTCGGGCGTGAACTGGATCCGCGAGAAGGAACAGTCGAGCGACCGGGCAAGCGCCTTGGCCAGCATCGTCTTCCCGACGCCGGGGAAGTCCTCGATGATCAGGTGCCCCTCGCTGACCAGCGTGAGCACCGCGAGGCGCAGCGTGTCCTGCGGCGCGTGGACGACCTGGCCGACGTTGCCGGTGATGCGCGCGAGGATCTCGCCGGAGATCTCGATCGACTGAGGCCGTTCCTCAGTCCGCCGTTCGGCCACCGTTCTCCTCGAGCAACCGCTCGACCTCGTCCCAGATCTCGGCTGCGATCCGGCTCTTCGGCGCCTTGCTCACCGTTCGCTCCCCTGCCTCGGAAATCAGCACGACCTCGTTCTCCCCCGCCTCGAACCCCACGTCGGACCTGGCCACATCGTTGTAGACGACCAGATCTGCATTCTTGCCGGTCCGCTTCTCCCTCGCGCGGGCCAGACCGTCGTCTCCGGCCTCGGCGGCGAAGCCGACGAGCATCCGGCCGTTCGCAGACTTCGCCCCCAGCGTGCGCAGGATGTCGTCGGTCGGTTCGAGCTCGAGCTGCCAGCGCTCGCCGTCCTTCGACCGCTTCCCCTCGTGCGGGGCCGACGGCCGGTAGTCGGCGACGGCTGCGGCCATGACCACGATGTCGGCGTCTCCCCGGGCCAGGGTCTCGCGGGCCAGGTCCGCCGCGGTGGGGGCCTGAACGACCTCGACTCCGGTGGGCGGGTCGACACCGAGATTCGATGCGATCAGCGTCACCTCGGCGCCCCGCCGGCGGGCCTCCTCCGCCACGGCAGCGCCCATGCGGCCCGAAGAGCGGTTGCCGACGAACCGGACAGCATCGATCGGCTCCCGGGTGCCACCGGCCGTAACGACCACTGTCTTTCCAAGTAACAGACTGTTACTTGCCCCGAGGAGCTGCCGGGCGCGCTCGAAGATCTCCACAGGCTCGGCCATGCGGCCGACGCCCTCCTCGCCCTCGGCGAGCTCGCCCTCGGCAGGCCCGACGAGCTCGACGCCGCGCGAGCGGATCGTCTCGACGTTCGCCCGTGTGGCCGGGTGCTTCCACATGCGGACGTTCATCGCCGGCGCCACGAGCAGCGGGCCGTCGTGCGCCAGCGCGGCCTCGGCCACGACGTTGTCGGCGAGCCCGTAGGCGAGCTTCGCGAGCGTGTTCGCCGTCAGCGGCGCGATCACGAACAGATCGGCCCGCTGGAGATGCGGGTAGAGCTCTGCCTCCGGCGGGCGGCGGGCAAGAGCGTGAAAAGTCTCGGCGCGCACGAACTGATCCGCGCCCGGCGTCACGAGCGGGACGACCTCGTGGCCTGCACGGACGAACAACCGCACCAGCTCGCACGCCTTGTAGGCCGCGATTCCCCCGGTGACACCGACGAGGACGCGCGCCATGAGGAACTACCTACTTCTTGTACTCGTGCTTGATCTTGCCCTCGGCGACTTCCTCGAGAGCGATCGTGAGGTAGTTCTTGGAGCGGGACTCGACGAGCGGCGGCGGGAAGTCCTCGAAGGTGCCTTCGCCGAGCTGGTGGTGGTAGTTGTTGATCTGGCGGGCCCGCTTGGCGGCCACGATCACGAGGCCGTAGCGGTCCGGCACCTGGGTGAGCAGCTTGTCGACTCTGGGGTAGATCACGTGGCCATGGTAGCTGCGATCCGCTCCTGGACGATCTTCTGGACCTCGTCCACGGCCCGCTGGAGGTCGTCGTTCACGATCACGTGGTCGAAGTGCTCTGCCTCGTCGAGCTGCTGCCGGGCGAGCGCGAGCCGTTCGCCGATCTCGCCCGCGCTCTCCGTCGCCCGCGCCCGCAGACGCCGCTCGAGCTCGTCGAACGTCGGCGCGGTGACGAACACGGTGACCGCCTCGGGCACCTTCTCCTGGACGTAGCGGGCACCGTCCGTCTCGAGGTCGAGGACCGGGATCTTGCCCTTCTCCCGGATCCGGTCGATCTCCGAGAGCAGCGTCCCGGATCGCTGTCCCCACGGGAAGGTGATGTATTCCAGGAAGCCCTTCTCCTCGAGCTTGCGGTCGAAGTCCTCCTCGGAGACGAACCAGTAGTGGGTCCCGTCGACCTCGGACGGCCGGCGAGGGCGCGTCGTGGCGGACACGGCGAGCTCGAGCTCGGGCATGCGCGAGATGAGGATGCGCTCGATCGAGCCCTTCCCGGCACCCGACGTCCCCGTGACGACGATGACCGGCGTGGCGGGCGGGCTAGCGTCGGAAGAGGCCAATGAGCTCGGCCCGCTGGCGGTCCGAGAGACCTCCCACCGTCTTCGACTGGCTGATGCGCGCCTGGGTGAGGAACCGTGTGGCCTTCACCCGGCCGAACTTCGGCACCGCCATGAGGATGTCGAAGACCTTCGCCGTTGCCACATACTCCGGCGGCTTCTCGAGGATCTTCTCGATGTCGGCGTCGCCGTTCTTGAGGTCGCGCTTCAGCTGGGCGCGCTTCACGCGGATGTCGTTCGCGCGCTGCAGAGCCTCCATGCGCTGATCGCGTGACCGGGCCGGCGCCTGCGCCTGAGTCTTCACGGAGGCCACGGCGCGGGATACTAACAGCTTGTCGAGAGTGATCAATTCGCCTGAAATGCAGGAGTTTTATCCGTTGTCAATGCTGGCGCCAGGAGGCCGAAGTCGGGTTCGTGGGCGATTCCGCGCAGGTCCTTCGGATCGGAGATGCCGAGAGACGCGGCCGTCTCGGCCAACTCCCGCCTGATCCGCGCGGGTGTGCCGGGGTCGGCGAACAGCGCGGTCCCCACCGCGACCGAGCTTGCGCCGGCGGCGAGAAACGCGGCCGCGTCGCGCCCGCTGCGGATGCCTCCCATGCCGACGATGGGCAGCTTCGTGGCACGGAAAGCGGCGTAGACGGCGGCCAGAGCGACCGGCTTCAGCCCTGGTCCCGAGTAGCCGCCGACTCCCCGCGCAAGGCGTGGCCGCAGGGTCGCAGGGTCGAGCTCGAGCCCCCGAATCGTGTTCACGAGCGACAGGCCGTCCGCACCCGCGGCCTGCACGGCGCGCGCCGCTGCGCCGATGTCCGGCTGGGCGGGCGAGAGCTTCGCGTAGATCGGAAGAGGGGTCGACTCGCGGCAGGCTGCGACGATCTCGGCGGCCGATTCCGGCGCCTCGTCGACGTTCGGGCAGGAGAGGTTGAGCTCGATCGTGACGTCGTGGAGCCGGGAGCACGTCTCCGCGTACTCGTGCGCCGCGAACCCTCCGACCGAGACCCAGATCGGGATTCCGAGCCCGCGCAGCTCGGGCAGGACGTCGTGGAGGAACCGCTCGCGTCCGGGATTCTGGAGGCCGATCGAGTTGAGCATGCCGTGGTCGGTCTCGGCGATCCGCGTCGGCTCGTTCCCCTCGCGTGGCTCCGGCGTCACCGTCTTCGTGACGAAGGCGTCCAGAGAGCGGGCGACGTCGGGCGCGACCAGCGCGTCGAGACAGCCTGACGCGTTCAGCATCATCAGCACAGGACGGGCCCCTCCAGGCAAAGGCGCTTGTACCGGCCGCCGATCTCGACGACGCACCCGTAGCAGGCGCCGTAACCGCAGGCCATCGGAGCCTCCCACGCGAGCTGGGCGTCCGGCGCGCGCTCCCGGACGGCCGAGAGCATCGGGGCCGGCCCGCAGGCGAGCACGTCGTAGCCCGGCTCGAGCAGCTCGGTCACGCGAGTCGGCTCGACGACGACCTCCGCGTTCGGCACGAGCTCCGCGGCCTCGGCGTGGTGGCTGCTGCGGAAGCCGAGGATCGCGTCGGGCCTATCGAGTGCGTCTGACAGGTACGGGAAGGGAGCGACGCCGATTCCTCCGCCGACGAGGAGCGGCCTGTCGACGTCGAGCCGGAACCCGTTGCCCAGCGGGCCGAGGATCCCGATCCGGTCTCCCGGCGCGAGCTCGGCGAGGGCTTCAGTCCCGGGCCCGATCGGCTCGAAGAGGAAGCCGAGCTCGCCGGGCGGCGCCAGCGAGAGGCTCATCGGCCTCGGCAGGACCCGGCCCGGTGCCTCGAGCATGAAGAACTGGCCCGGCACCCCGGGCTCGAGTGCGCCCCGTTCCACGCGGAGGAGCGTGTACGGCCCGACAGGCTCGGTGCCGACGACGCTATGCCGGTCGCGCCTGAGCATCGATCCTCTCCTGGAGCGAGACGACCGCCTCTCCGCGCGCATGTGCGATGGCATGCACGGCGGCCGCAGCGCCGCTCAGGGTCGTGATGCAGGGAATGCGGGCGACGAGTGCCGCCTCGCGGATCCGGTAGCCGTCGGTGCGGGCACCCGAGCCCTGCGGAGTGTTCACGACGAGGTCGCAGCGGCCGCGTCGCAGGAGGTCGACGACGGTCGCGCCCGCCCCCGGCTCGGTCACCTTCCGGACGTGGTCGACGACGAGCCCGGCGGCCGCGAGGACGCGCGCCGTACCGCTCGTGGCCGCCAGCGTGAAGCCCAGGTCGGCGAGGCCGGCCGCGACCGGAACGACCGCGTCCTTGTCGCCGTCGCAGACCGACAGGAAGGCAGTGCCGCTGGATGGAAGCGGCCGGCCCGCGGCGCGCTCCGCCTTCGCGAGTGCCGTCGGGTAGTCGGCCGCGCTCGCCATGACCTCGCCGGTCGAGCGCATCTCGGGCCCGAGCACCGGGTCGGAGCCGGGGAAGCGCTGGAACGGAAAGACGGCGGCCTTGACGCTGACCTGTTGCAGGTCGTCCACCGGTGGCAGGGCCAGCTCGGCCAGCGATTCCCCGGCAGCCAGGCGGCAGGCGGCCTCCACGAGGTTCAGGCCGATCGCCTTGCTCGCGAACGGGACGGTCCGCGACGCGCGCGGGTTCGCCTCGATCACCGAGACCCGCCCGTCGAGGACGGCGAGCTGGACGTTGACGAGGCCGACCACGCCGAGCGCCGGTGCCAGCGTGGTCACGATTTCCTCGATCTCTGCGCGAACGCCCTCGTCCAGCCCGGGCGGCGGCAGGACGCAGCTCGAGTCTCCCGAGTGGACGCCGGCCTCCTCGACGTGCTGCATGACCGCAGCGACGAACGTCTCGCGGCCGTCGCACAGCGCGTCGACGTCGAGCTCGAGCGCGCCCTCCAGGAACCGGTCGACGAGAACGCGCGTGCGTGGCGGGACGCTTGCCGCGACCGTCTCGGCGTCGTAGCAAACGACCATCTGGCGGCCGCCGAGCACGTAGGACGGCCGCACGAGAACCGGGTAGCCGATGCGCTCGGCGACGCCGATGGCCTCCGCCTGCGTGCTCGCCATCCCCCACGCCGGCACCTCGATCCCGAGGTCGCAGCAGAGCGCGCCGAAACGCTCGCGATCCTCGGCGAGGTCGACCGCGTCGAACGGCGTCCCGAGGATCCGGAAGCCGGCCTCTTCGATCGGGCGCGCCAGCTTGAGCGGTGTCTGGCCGCCGAACTGGATCACGACGCCGACGGGCTGTTCGCGCTCGCAGATCGCCAGAACCTCTTCGATGCCGAGCGGCTCGAAGTAGAGGCGGTCGGAGGTGTCGTAGTCGGTCGACACCGTCTCCGGATTGCAGTTGACCATCACCGTCTCGAACCCGAGCTCGCGGAAGCTGCGCGCGGCGTGCACGCAGCAGTAGTCGAACTCGATCCCCTGCCCGATCCGGTTCGGGCCGGAGCCGAGGATGACGACGCTCCTGCCGGTCTCCGGCAGCTCGTCGGCCTCGCCCCAGGTGGAGTAGTAGTACGTGGAGCGCCGCCTCGACCTCGCCGGCACAGGAGTCGACGCGCCGGTAGACCGGCCTGACGTCCCACGAGCGCCGCTTCGCGCGAACGGCGGCTTCGGTCGTGTTGCAGTGCTCGGCGATCGCCGCATCCGACCAGCCGGCTCGCTTGAGGCGAAGCCAGTCGTCCGCGACGAGCGAATCGAGCGAGCGGACGTCACCGAGAATCCGCCGCGCCGCCTCGAGCTCGCCCTCGAACCACGGATGGAGGTTCCGCGGCTCCCAGCCGTCGTCCAGCTCGCGAGCCCGCTGCGCCTTCAGGAACGCCTCGCTGAAGGAGCGCCCGATGCCCATCGCCTCGCCGACGGACTTCATCTGCGTCCCGAGTGTCCGGTCGGCGCCCGGGAACTTCTCGAACGAGAAGCGCGGGAACTTGACGACGACGTAGTCGAGCGTCGGCTCGAAGCTTGCCGGCGTCGTCCCCGTCAGGTCGTTCGGGATCTCGTCCAGCGTGTAGCCGACCGCCAGCTTCGCGGCGACCTTGGCGATCGGATAGCCCGTCGCCTTCGACGCGAGCGCGGAGGAGCGGGACACGCGCGGGTTCATCTCGATCACGCGCAGCGCGCCGGTGTCCCGGTCCCGGGCGAACTGGATGTTCGCGCCGCCCGTCTCGACGCCGACGGCGCGGACGATCGCGGCCGCTGCGTCGCGGAGCTCCTGATACGCCTCGTCGGCGAGCGTCATCTGCGGCGCAACGGTCACCGAGTCGCCGGTGTGAACTCCCATCGGGTCGAGGTTCTCGATCGAGCAGACGATCACGACGTTGTCGTTGCGGTCGCGCATCACCTCGAGCTCGAACTCGTCCCAGCCGATCAGCGATTCCTCGACCAGCACCTGGCCGACCGGGCTCTCGTGCAGGCCGCGGTCGAGCAATGCGACGAGCTCGTCCTCGGAGTGGGCCGTGCCGCCGCCGTGGCCGCCGAGCGTGAAGGCCGGCCGGAGCACGACCGGGAAGGTGAGCTCGGGCGGGACGTCGTCCCAGCCGGTCACGACCGTGGAGGCCGGGACGCGGTAGCCCGCAAGCCGAACGGTGTCGCGGAAGAGCTCGCGGTCCTCGGCCCGCCGGATCACGTCCAGACCGGCGCCGATCAGCTCGACGCCGAGCTCGTCGAGCACTCCGGCCTCGGACAGCTCGAGCGCGAGGTTGAGCGCGGTCTGGCCGCCGAGCGTCGGCAAGAGCGCGTCGGGCCGCTCGCGCTCCAGCACGCCGGTGACGCCGTCGAGGTCGAGCGGCTCGACGTAGGTGCGGTCGGCGAAGCCGGGGTCGGTCATGATCGTCGCCGGATTCGAGTTGACGACGACCGTCCGGAACCCGTCCTCCCGCAGCACCTTGAGCGCCTGGCAGCCCGAGTAGTCGAACTCGCACGCCTGCCCGATCACGATCGGCCCGGAGCCGATCACGCAGATCGACGAGAGGTCAGGCCGCCTTGGCAAGGCCGGCGCACACCTCCTCGACCCAGGTCTCGAGGAGCGGCCAGGCGTCGTGCGGGCCCGGCCCGGCCTCGGGATGGAACTGCACCGAGCGCGCGGAGAGCTCCGGGTAGTCGAGGCCCTCGACGGTGCCGTCGTAGAGCGAGACGTGGGTGGCCTCCCTCCCCGCCGCCGGCTTGACCGCGAAGCCGTGGTTCTGAGCGGTGACGAGGACACGGCCGGTCGCCTTCTCGAGCACCGGGTGGTTCGCGCCCCGGTGGCCGAACGGGAGCTTGAAGGTCTCGTGGCCGGTGGCGAGCGCGAGCAGCTGGTGTCCGAGGCAGATGCCGTAGACCGGGACACGGCCGAGGAGCGCACGGACTGTCTCGACCTGCTCGGTGAGCGGCTCGGGGTCGCCCGGGCCGTTCGAGAGGACGACGCCGTCATACCGCGCGAGCTCGTCCGCTCCGGTCGTGGCCGGGACGACCATGACCCCGGCGCCCGCTTTTGCGAGCCGGCGGAGGATCGAGCGCTTGCAGCCGTAGTCCACGACGGCGATCCGGGCTCGTCCTCCGCGGGCGAACTCGTGGGGCTCGTCACATGAAACACAAGCGGCGAGGGGGCGCCCGGCCATCGGCGGCTGCTCGCGGACGGCGCGCAGGGTCTCGTCCACCGACGCCTCGCCGGCGACGATCGCGGCCCGCATCGCACCCGCTTCGCGGAGCTGCAGGACGACCGACCGAGTGTCGATCCCCGTCAGCGCCGGGACGCCGCGATCGTGCAGCCAGTCCGTCCAGGCCGGCCCGCGCGCCTCACGCATGAGCACGCCACGCGCATGGACC
This sequence comes from uncultured Actinomycetes bacterium, assembly GCA_963782765.1. Taxonomy (GTDB): domain Bacteria; phylum Actinomycetota; class Thermoleophilia; order Gaiellales; family Gaiellaceae; genus JACDAN01. Next base: position 76,502 of record CAWALC010000002.1, on the reverse strand, counting down.
CGGCCGGACTCCGAGCGCTCGGGATCCACGCCGTAGTTGCCGACCATCGGCGCCGTGAAGCAGACGATCTGCTCCGCGAAGCTCGGGTCGGTGACGACCTCCTGGTAGCCGGTCATCGCGGTCGTGAACACCGCCTCGCCGAAGGCGAAGCACGGCGCGCCGACCGATTCGCCGCGGAAGACGGTTCCGTCCTCGAGCACGAGGAAGCCGGTCATGCCTCCCAGACCGTCCTGCCGGCGGCGACCGTCATTCGCACCTTCCCGGTCAGCCGCTGCCCGAGGAGCCACGAGTTGGACGAGCGGGAGCGGAAGCCGTCCTCCTGCACGCGCCAGCCCGCCTTCGTGTCGAGCAGGACGAGGTTCGCCGGCTCGCCGACCGCGATGCGCGGCGCCGGGAGGCCGAAGATCCCGGCCGGCCCGTTCGACATCCGCTCCAGCAGCAGCTCGAGCTTGACGAGGCCCGGCTCGACGAGCTGCGTGTAGAGCGCTGCGAATGCTGTCTCCAGCCCGATGACGCCGAACGGCGCCGCCTCGAACGGGACGTCCTTCTCGTGCCGCGCGTGGGGCGCGTGGTCGGTGGCGATGGCGCCGATCGTCCCGTCGCGAAGCCCCTCCACGAGCGCCGCCCGGTCGTCGACCGAGCGCAGCGGCGGGTTCATCTTCAGGTTCGAGTCCAGCGACCGCACGGCCTCGTCCGTCAGGCAGAGGTGGTGGGGCGTGACCTCGGCGGTGGCCTGGACGCCCGCGGCCCGCGCCGCGCGAACGGCCTCGACCGACTCCCGGGCGGACAGGTGGAGAAGGTGGAGCGGCCTGCCCTCGTAGGCGGCGAGCGAGAGATCGCGCTCGACCATCAGGCTCTCGGCGACCGACGGGTAGCCGGCGAACCCGAGCTCGGCCGAGACGGCGCCCTCGTGCATCTGGCCGCTCCGTGACAGCGTCGGCTCCTCGCAGTGCAACGCCAGCGGCCGGTTCGTGACCGCGCCGTACTGGAGCGCGCGCCGCATGAGCCCCGGTGTCGCGACCGGCCGGCCGTCGTCGCTGAACCCGGCCGCGCCGGCGTCGGCGAGCTCGGCCATCTCGGTCAGCTCGCCGCCGTCCTGGCCCTTGCTGATCGCTGCGAAGAAGCCGACCGGGATCTCGGCCTCGGCCTGGGCCGTCTCGGCCAGCGAGCCGAGCACGGCGGCCGAGTCGACGACCGGGTCGGTGTTCGGCATCGCGAGGATCGCGCAGTAGCCGCCGGCAGCCGCCGCCTGCGTCCCGCTCGCGATGGTCTCCTCGTCCTCCCGGCCGGGCGTCCGCAGGTGGACGTGCGGGTCGACGAAGGCGGGCGCGAGCGTCAGCCCTTCGGCCTCGACGACACGGTGCGAGTTCGTGTCGAGCCGCGCGCCGAGCTCGGCGATCGTCCCTTCGTCGACGCGGACGTCCATCACGCCGTCGACCTTCCCCGCCGGATCGAGCACGCGCGCGCCGCGGACGATCAGGTTCTCGCCGGGAGCAGCCTTGGCCCAGAGCATCACGCCACCTCCGTCAGCTGCGCCGCCTTGACTCCGACCGGGCCGCTCGTCAGCAGGTCGTAGAGGACCGCCATCCGCGTGACGAGCCCGGCGCGCACCTGGGTCTCGATCAGCGCGTCGGCGGCGTCCGCGACCCGCGGATCGATCTCGACCCCGCGGTTCATCGGCCCGGGGTGCATCACCTTCTGGCCGGCGCGGAGCCGCTCAGGCGTCACACCCCAGCGGTCGGTGTACTCGCGCAGGCTCGGGACGTAGTTGGCGCCCTCCAGCATCCGCTCCCGCTGCATCCGGAGGACGTAGACGACGTCGGCTGCGCCGATCGAGGCGATGTCGGTCGAGGTCTCGCAGCCCATCGCCTCCACGCCGCGCGGAAGCAGCGTCGGCGGGCCGACGAGCGTCGTGCGGGCGCCGACGAGGTCGAGCGCCTGGATCAGCGAGCGTGCGACACGGGAGTGCAGCACGTCGCCGACGATCGCCACGTGCAGTCCCTCCAGCCGGCCGAACTCCTCGCGGAGCGTGTAGAGGTCGAGCAGTGCCTGCGTCGGATGCTGGTGCTTCCCGTCGCCCGCATTCACGACGTGGGCGGCGGTCACCCTGGCGACGAAGTGGGAGGCGCCGATCTGCGGGTGGCGCATGACGATCACGTCCGGGTCGTAGGCGCCGAGCGTCAGGGCCGTGTCCTTCAGGGACTCGCCCTTGTCCACCGCCGAGCCCGAGGACTTGATCGACATCGTGTCCGCCGAGAGCCGCTTCGCCGCGAGCTCGAAGCTCGAGGAGGTGCGCGTGGACGACTCGAAGAAGACGTTCACGACCAGCCGCCCGCGGAGCGTCGGCAGCTTCTTCATCTCCCGCTCGAGCGAGCGCGAGAAGTTCCGCGCCGTCGCGAGCAGCCGCTCGATGTCGTCTCGGGACAGGTCTGCGACGGACAGCAGATGCCGGCGCTCGGTCGGGGGCGGCGGCTTCAGGTCGTCGCGCATGACGCGGATGTCACCCATGGTCTTCCTCCGGGTTCGGCACGAGCAGGACTTGGTCGACCTCGTCGACCTCGACGAGCTGCACCTGGATGCGCTCGCCGCGGGAGGTCGGCAGGTTCTTGCCGACGTAGTCGGGACGGATCGGAAGCTCTCGGTGGCCGCGGTCGGCGAGGCAGGCGAGCTGGACGCGGGCGGGGCGCCCGTAGTGGAAGAGCGCCTCGATCGCGGAACGAATCGTGCGGCCCGTGTAGAGGACGTCGTCGACGAGCACGCAGGTCATCCCCTCGAGTGGGAAGTCGAGCCGAGTCGACCGCACGACCGGCTGTGCCTGCCTCGGCGGCTCGCCGCCGCGGACCTGGACGTCGTCGCGGTAGAAGGTGATGTCGAGCGACCCCGAAGCCAGCTCCTCGCCGCTGAACTCGTGGATCAGGCGGCGCAGGCGCTGGGCGAGCGGGACGCCGCGCGTGTGGATGCCGACGAGCGCGACCCGCTCGAGATCCGGGTTTCCCTCGATGATCTCGTGCGCGATTCGTGTCAGCGTCCGCGCGATCGCGGCCTCGTCCAGCAGGACTCGTGCGCTCGTCTGGGCAGGCAGCGTCAACCGCTCTCCTTTCCGGCCTCTCGGGACCGAGTTAAAGGACGTGAAGCGAGCCGGACTCTACAACGGCGGGCGGACGACGCTCAAGCAACTGTGCTTTCGTGCTCGCGTGCGGTACGTCGCGTTCCTCCGGGCAGTCAACGTCGGCGGGCGCCGCGTCTCGATGGACCGCCTGCGCGCGGTCTTCGAGGAGCTCGGCTACGAGCGAGTCTCCACCTACATCGCGAGCGGGAACGTCCTGTTCGAGGCGACCGGGCGCGCCGCCGACCTCGAGCGGGCGATCGAAGCCAAGCTCGAGGAGGCGCTCGGGTTCGAAGTGACGACGTTCCTGCGGAAGGCGAGCGACGTGCGGCATGCGGCGAGCGAGAAGCCCTTTGGCGAGGTGGCCGCAGGCAAGACGCACATGGTCGCGTTCCTGCGTCGCAAGCCGACCGCCGCCGAACGGAAGGCGATCGAGGAGCGCTCCACGCCTGCGGACACCCTCGTCGTGGACGGCCGCGAGGTGCACTGGCTCATCGACGGCAAGATGATGGACTCCCAGCTCAAGCCGAAGGACTGGGACGTGCTCGGCCAGCCGACGACGACGCGGAACACGACGATGCTGGCCAAGCTCGCCGCCAAGCTGGACGACTAGCTGCGCTCCGCGAAGACCGCCAGCAGGTGCTGCTCGGCCTCGACCTCTGCCGGCAGCTCGCGCTCGGCCCGCGCGAGCCCGTCGGCGAACTCCTCCTCGCCGAGCAGCTGGAGCGTCGAGATGAAGCGGCCGCGGATCCGCTCGAGGACCCAGTCGCGGCTCCGCACCGCCCGCTGGTGCAGCGGTACGACGCGCGGCTCGAAGCCGGCGGCCCGCAGCTCCGCCTCGAGTGCCTCGCGAGTCGGGAAGCGCGCGCGGTCGATCTCGGCAAGCGACGGGAAGTACGAATTCAGGTAGTAGCCGTCGAATTGCGCGTGGTCGAACGTGCCGATCGCGAGCCGGCCGTCGTCGGCGAGCACCCGTGCGCAGCTCCGCAAAAGCGCGCGGACGGTCGAGGACATGAATGACCAGCACGGCCACCGCCCGGTCGAACCAGCCCTCCTTGAACGGCAGCGCCTCTGCTCGAGCCACCTTCGCGTTGACACCCCGCCCTCGGGCCAGCGCGACCATCTCCTCCGAGGCGTCCACGCCCCACACCCGCGATCCGCGCTCAGCGAGGGCGGCCGCGAACCGACCGGTGCCACAGCCGACGTCGAGCACGCGCTTTCCGAGGAGGTCGCCCTCGCGCGCGAGCAGGTCGAAGAGCGACCACCATGCTTCGTCCTGGGGCCGCAGCTCGTCGTACCGAGCCGCGGCCTTTCCGAAGTCGGGGCTACCCCTCGTCGACGATGTCTTCGGGGTCGCTGAGGGCCTCGATCGCGTGGATCGCCTCCTCGAGCGAGGTCTCGGGCACGAGCACCTTCTGCGGCCCGTCCTCGACCTCCCGCGGGTGGTGCTCGGTCGCGGGCTCGAGCTGCGTGTCGATTCCGGCGGATCGGAGCATCGCCTCGAGCTCCTCCGCCTCGGTCACGTCGCCGGCGACGGCGACCTGCACCATCCTGGTCATCGCGGGGCCTCCTCGACGGTCGGGACGACTTCCTTGGGAGCCGGCTGCGGATGCCGGTGCGTTGCTCCTCCCTTCACGAGCTCCGGTGCCCCCCGCTCCTGGAACGGGACGACGATGATATCGAGGTCGCGGGGCACGACCGTGTCCGGAAAGAGCGAGCGCGCCTCCCGCTCGATCTCGCCGCCGAAGTAGCGATTCGAAAGGTGGGTGAGCGCGAGCATCCCGACCTCTGCGGTCTGCGCGACCTCGGCCGCCTCGAGCGCCGTGGAGTGCAGCGTCTCGTGCGCGCGCGCCCGCTCTTCCTCCGCGAAGGTGGCCTCGTGGACGAGCAGGTCGGCGCCGCGCGCCGCGTCCACGACGGATCGGGCGAACGCCGTGTCCGCCGCGATCACGACCTTCCGGCCGGGACGCGCAGGGCCGAGGACGGTGTCGGGCGTCAGAACGCGACCGTCGGGAAGCGTCACAGACTCGCCGCCCTGGAGCGCGCCCCGCTCAGGCCCCTCGGGGATGCCGAGGGCATCGGCGGCGTCGGCGTCGAACCGTCCGGGTCGGGGCCGCTCGACGAGCGCGTACCCGATGGCGGACACGCCGTGCTCGACCGGGAACGTCACGAGCTCGTACTCACCGCGCTCGAGCCGCTCGCCGGGCTCCAGCTCGACGAGGTCGTAGTGGTACGTGAGCTTCCCGAAGATCCGCCGGAGCGACGAGAACAGATCGCCGAGCCCGCGCGGCCCGTGGATCGTGATCGGCAACTCCCGCCCGCGGAGCGCGAACGTCTTCAGCATCCCTGGCAGGCCGAGATAGTGGTCGGCGTGGTAGTGCGTGAGGAAGATCTCCCGCAGCTCGATCAGCCCGACGTTCGAGCGGAGCAGCTGGCGCTGCGTTCCCTCCGCGCAGTCGAACAGCAGGCGCTCTCCCCCGCGCCGGAGCAGCATCGCGGTCGGGGCGCGCTGCGCGGTCGGCATCGAGCCCGAGGTGCCGAGGAAGACGAGATCCAGGTCCACGGCGCAAGTCTAGGAAGCGCCGTGCAGCCGAGCCCTTCTAGGGAAGCATGAGCACCTGTCCCGGCGTCAGGCCCCCGCCCGACAGGCCATTCTCGCGCTGGATCACCCAGACCCCCTGGCGCGGATCGCCGTGGTAGCGGTCGGCGGCGATCGACCAGAGCGTGTCGCCCGCCTGCACGCGATACGGCTGCGGCGTCCCGGTCGCCTCGGACACCCGGGTCATCACGCTCCAGGCAAGCACCATGACGAGAAAGGTCACAAATGCGATTCGGACGAACATACGTTCGCCATGCTACAGAACGTATGTTCGGACGTCAAGCCGCCCGTCCGCAACCTTCGAGCCCGATCATCGAGTGGTGCGGCGCCGACCGCCGTTCGGTCGGGCTGCCGGGGTTGAGGATCCACGTCTCGCCCAGCCTGGTCGCCTCGGGGACGTGTGTGTGCCCGTAGATCACCGCGTCGCAGCCCGGAAACGCATCCACCAGCCGAGCAGCCCGGCCGACCGCCGGGCCCGCGTCGTGCACGAGCCCGATCCGCACTCCCTCGTGCTCGACGACCAGCTTCGACGGCAGGACGAGACGCAAGTCCTCCTCGTCCATGTTCCCGACGACCCCGTCGACCGGCGCCAGCTTCCCCAGCTCCTTGTGGACCGCGAGCGAGACGAAGTCGCCCGCGTGGAGGATGCGGTCCGACTCCCCCAGCAGCCGGAGGCACTTCTTCGGAAGACGCCGCGTGCCGCGCGGCATGTGCGTGTCCGAGATGACCGCGAGCTTTATGAGAGCTCACTCCAGCATGAGAGCTGAGTCGTCAGGCCGCGCTGGGCGGCGCCAGGCGTCGTCCTCAGCCGCGCCCATATCGGTGGATATGAACACGGCCTGCGTCCGGGCCTGGCATCCACCCATCACGCCCTGACGACGAGCCACATCCTGAAGCGAGCTCTCAGTTGGCGCCGTTGACGAACGCGCCGTCGCGGTAGACGAGCTCGCCGTCGGCGTAAACCTCGCCGCCCTCGCGCAGGTCGCACACCATGTCCCAGTGGAGGCCGGACTCGTTCTTGCCCCCGGTCCCGGGAACCGACCGGCCGAGCGCCATGTGGACGGTGCCGCCGATCTTCTCGTCCAGGAGGAGGTTGCCGGTGTACTCGCTGATCGCGTCGTTGAGCCCGAACGCGAACTCGCCGACCCGCCGGGCGCCGTCGTCCATGCCGACCATCTCGCGCAGGAACTCCTCGCCCCGCTTGGCGGTGGCCTCGACGACCTCGCCGCCGTCGAACCGGAGGCGGACGTCGTCGGCTTGCCGCCCGCGCATCATCGCCGGGAACGTGAACCGGATCGTTCCCTCGACGCTCGACTCGTGCGGGCCCGTGAAGACCTCGCCGTCCGGGAAGTTCCGGAGCCCCTTCGACCGGATCCAGGTCCGGCCCTCGACCCCGAGCTTGAGGTCCGTGTCCTCGCCGACGACGCGCAGCTCGCGAACGTCCTCCAAGAACGACCCCACCCGCTCGAGCCGATCGCCGAAGGTCTTCCATGCCTGCACGGGGTCGTCCTGGTCGAGGAAGGCGGCACGACACAGCACCTCCTCGTACTCCCGGAGCGACATGCCCGCGTCCTGGGCTGAGGCCTCGCACGCGGAGCCGCAGATCAGCCAGCGGAACTCTCCCCGCGCGGAGCGCTCGAGGTAGAGCGACTGCAGCGGCCGGCGGGCGGTCAGCCGTCGCGAGAGCCGCTCGGGGTCGACGTTGGAGAGCCGCTTCGTGTTCGTCACCGCGTCGAAGACGATCCAGACGTCGCCGTGCTCGAGGTGCCAGGCCTGGTCGGGATAGACCCAGTCGAGCTGGTGGTCGCGGCCCTCCCTGTAGAGCGTCTCGTCTGCCTCCTCGAGGACGAGGTTGGCCGTCGGGTGGCCGCCGGCGCGGAGCGCGGCGGCGTAGGTCTCGCGCATGACCGGAAGCGCCGAGGTGTCGTAGGACTCGATGCGGACGGTGTCGCCCGGCCGCACCTCGGTCGAGTACCCGACGAGCACGTCGGCGAGCCGCCGGTGCAGCGGGTCAGACACGCTCGACCACCGGCTCCGAGAGGAACGAGCCGGCCTTCCAGACGAGCTCGCCGTCCGCGCGGACCTCGCCCTCCTCGCGGAGGTCGCAGATGAGATCCCAGTGCAGATCCGACTTGTTCTCGGTACCGGCCTCGTCGAAGCCGCCGCCGAGCGCGACGTGCATCGTCCCGCCGATCTTCTCGTCGAAGAGGATGTCGCGCGTGAAGCGGTCGATCTCGTAGTTGAGACCGAACGCGACCTCACCGAGCACCCGGGCACCGGAGTCGGTGTCGAGCAGCGAGCGGAGGTACTCCTGCCCCGAAGTCGCCTCCGCGTGCACGACGGCGCCGTCCTCGAACCGGAGACGCACGTTCTCGACCTCCTGGCCCTGGAAGACCGACGGGAAGGCGAAGAAGATCTCCCCGGTCGTGCCGCTCTCGACCGGGCTCGTGAAGATCTCTCCGTCAGGCATGTTGTGCTTGCCGTCCGAGGGCAGCCAGTTGCGCCCTTCGACGACGACGAGGAGATCGGTGCCGGGGCCGGTGATCCGCAGCTCCCGGACTCCCTCGAGCTCGCGTGCCCGGGCGCCGAGGGTCTCGGACATGCCGCGCCAGTGCGCGATCGGGTCGTCGCCCTCGCGCGTGTGGCACGCGCCGTGGACGAAGTCCTCGTACTCGGACAGCGACATCTCGGCGTCCTGGGCGTGCGCCTGGGTCGGGTAGAGAGTCCCGCACCAGGCGAGGTCGCCCGAGCTGATCCGCTCCCAGCGCCTGTTCACCATCCGGTAGTGCGTGGAGAGCTGCAGGCGCCTCCGCTCGGGGTCGGCGCGGGTCAGCGAGCGCGTGTTGACGGTTCCCCAGAGGGAGGTCCAGGCGTCCAGCTGCTCGGTCGCGATCTGCTCGAGCTCGGGGATGTAGGCGAGCTGCTCGTCCGACGCCTCCTCGAGGGCGAGCTCGTCCAGCCCGGACGGCGAGATCTTCGTATAGGGATGCGCCCCGCGCCGGATCGCGGCCGCGTAGAGCGCCACGGCCAGGGGGATCGAGACGTCTTCGCCGTCGATTCGGTAGACCTGGCCCTCCTGGAGGTCGAGCGAGTAGCCGGCGATCAGGTCGGCCAGCTTCTCGAGTCTCGGGTCGCGCACTACTTGCCTGGCGTTCCGACCACGAAGGGTCTCGAGACGAGCGACGTCGTTCGCGTCGGGTTCATCTCGGCGCGCAGGCGGATCGCGAAGACGTAGTAGCCGGCGGCGAGTCGCTTCCGCTTGAAGCGGATGAAGGTCCCCTGGTGGGCGCGGGTCTTCCCGCGCGCGGTGAAGACGGCCTTCGGCGCGCGCTTGACCCCGACTGCGGCGAGCAGCCGCTTCCGCATCGCTGCGCTCAACCGTCTGGTCTTCAGGCGGTACATCGAGCCGGTGTACAGGCTGGCCTCCGCGGCGCTGGCGACGAACGTCCAATTCGTGTCGCCGGCCGAGCGGCGACGCTCGCCGAACTTCGCCGTGGCTCCGACGACCACGGTGGAGTGCCGCCACCGCGTGGGACGCTTGGTGCACCTGGCGAGCCCGCGGGCGAGCATCGACTTGACCGATCCGTACGACGGCCTGCGCGTCCCGTCCGCGCGGATCAGGCCCGCCTGCCAGCGGTCGAGGTCGGGCTCGTCGACGAGGCCGTAGTAGAGCATCGAGCGCACCGACTGGTCGCAGGCGTAGTAGGGAATCAGGGCCGAGTAGTTGTCCGACTGGTGTCGGTCCTCTGCGACGCGGGCGACCGACTCCTTGCCGTAGTACGCGTGGGCAGAGCTCGCCGGGATCGAGGTCTGCCAGCCGATCTCGTTCAGGCGGAAGCGGAGCGGCGGCAGCGCGGCGCGCGAGACCGGGCGACCGGCCTCCGCGAAGACGGGCTGCGCGGTGCCGCGGAAGGCGTCCCACACGGCCTGCTTGATCCGGCCCAGGTTCGAGGTCCCCGCGTTCGGCCACCGGTAGCCGATGAGGAACGAATCCGTGTTCGAGTTCGGGTGCGGGTGGAACGCGAGCTCGTCCATGATCGGCCGCTTCCGCCGGCTCGCACGGTACGAGGCGCCCATGTCGCGGATGCAGCGGATCGGGGAGGTCGAGGCGTTCGTCGCCGCTGTCGCGTTGTCGTTGCCGCGCGGGGAGAGCGAGACGCCCAGCACGGTGATCGCGGGGTCGACCGCCTTCAGCGCGTCGTAGGCCTGGCCCAGCACCCGCGCGTACGTCGTGCACGCGAGCCCGGTGCCGCGGGTGCTGAACTGCGGCTGCCAGAAGCGCGGCTGATTCGGCTCGTTGCCGACGGCGATGTCCTTCACCTGGCGGAAGGTCCGTGCGACCTGGGCGACGAAGGCGACGAACTGGCTCGCCGCGGAGGTCGAGTTGAAGAGGGCGCGGGCGCGGCTCGGCGCGATCACCATTGTGATGCGAACCCCGGCCGCCGTGGCGTTCCCGATGTAGCGCTCGAGCGCAGCCTGATCACGGATCGTGGTCGGGTGGTCGGGATCCCAGGCGAGCGTGATCCGGTTCTCGCTCAACCCGATGTCCCGCATCGAGGCGAGGAACGCGGCGCCGCCGTCGTCCGCGAGCTTGCCGCGGTCGTCCGCCACGCCGACCGTGACGTCCGCCGCAGCGGGCACGGCGAGCAGGAGCGCCCCGCAAGCGCCGGCGAGCAGCGTGGCTGTCTGTCGTCTAAACCCCGTCATTCCTCAGCGAAACCGCATCAGTCTTGCACGAGATTCAGGACGGCGTCGAGTACGCGATCGGCGCCGAACCGGACCGGATCGTCCGTCGGCAGGCCGGTCTCCTCCCCGATCCTGGCAATCTCGGCGCGCGCGTCGTCCTCGTCGAGGCCGCCCGTGTGGAGTGCGACCGCTGCAACCCTGGCCGGCCGCAGCTGGAGCGAGACGCGCTCGTGCACGTCGATCAGGTCGCGGAGCTCGGGCAGCGGGTGGTCGGGGTAGCCCTCGACGTGTGTGGCCTTCGCCTTGTGGACGAAGACGTACGCGTGCGGCGCGCTGCCGTGGATCAGGCCCATCGTGACCCCGGAATACGCCGGATGGGCCAGCGATCCCTGCCCCTCGACCCACAGGAGCTCGCCGCCTCGCCGCGAGCCCTCGACGACGAGCCGCTCCGCCGCGCCGGCGATGAAGTCGGCGACGACGGCGTCGACGGCGATTCCCCAGCCTGCGATCGCGATCCCGGTCTGCCCGGTCGGGACGAAGACAGACTTCAGGCCGCCGCGCCTTCGGGCGGCGAGGTCGAGCTCGACTGCGACAGTCTTCTTTCCGATCGCGCAGTCGGAGCCGACGGTGAGGACGATCTTGGCCGGCACCTGGAGGTTCTCGCCGGTCGGGACGCTCAGCTCCGGCGGTGGCTTCCGCAGGTCGCGCAGGTCGACGCGGTGCTCGCGCGCAAGATCGCTCAGCTCAGCGTCCTCGCTGATGAACTCGTGCAGGCCGCTCTCCAGGTCGAGCCCTGCGCGGATCGAGTCCTTCAGGAGCTCGCGCCAGGCCGGCGGGAAGCGGCCGCCCTGGGTCGCGACGCCGACTGTCGCCGTGGTCGGGCCGTATGCGAGCGCTTCTTCGACGGTGGAGACGATCGGGATCTCGCGGTAGGTCTCCCCCGCCCGTGTCGAGTCGAGGATGGCCACGACGGGGTCTGGCGCGTAGTGGACGATGCCGCGCATCGTCTTCCCGTAGTGCTCGTCGCCGGACTTCCCCTCGGCGAGGACGAGGTAGCGCTTCATGGGTCGAACGCTAGTCTCGCGCGGTGAGCTCGGACGCGCGGGAGCGCCTCCAGGAGCTGAGCGACTTCGCGGCGCCCTGGGCAGTTGGCGTCGCGGCGACGTTGCGGCTCGCCGACCACATCGAGGCCGGCGCGACGCGGCTGGAAGAACTGGCCGACCGTTCGGGAGCCGATTCCGACACGCTGGAGCGGCTGCTGCGATACCTGGTCCCTCTCGGCGTCTTCTCCGAGGCCGACGGCGCCTATCGGGAACACCGAGATCTCGAGGCTGCTCCTGGACGAGGGAGGCTGGCGGCAGTGGCTCGACCTCGACGGCGCGCCGGGAGTCTGGGCGGAGTCGTGGGCTGGGCTGCTGCAGGCCGTTCGCACCGGCTCGCCCGGCCGTGACGAGGCCTGGTACTACGACGAGCTCGCACGCACCGGCCGCGGTGCCTCGTTCGACGCGCTCATGGCCGCTCAGGTCGAGGGAAACGCCCGCGATGTCGCCGAGGCCTACGGCTGGGACGGCGTCGAGCACGTGGTGGACGTCGGCGGTGGAACCGGCGTGATGCTGCGGACGCTCCTCGCCGTGCACCCTCACCTCCGGGGCACGCTGTTCGACCTCCCGCAGGTCGTCGAGTCGGCGGAGCCGGCGGACCGGCTCGAGCTCGTTGCCGGCGACCTCCTCGCCGATCCGCTCCCGAGGGGCGACGCATACGTCCTGTCGCAGATCCTCCACGGCTTCCCCGACGACGGCGCCGGGCGAGTTCTCGGCCGGTGCATGGATGCAGGCGGCGACGACGCCCGGATCCTGGTGGTCGAGGGCGTCCTCTCCGAGCAGCCGACGGCGGGCGAGGCGAGCTTCGACCTGTTCATGCTCACGCTGGGCGGCGGCCGTCAGCGGACACTGGACGAGTTCCGGCGCCTGGCCGAGGCCGCCGGGCTGACGTTGCGCTCGTCCCAGGAGCTGACGACGGGGAACTCGTTGCTGGAGCTCGGCCGCTAGCTCGGGCTCGGCACCGCTTGCCGCACGCCGAGCCCCGGTGCGTCCGACGGAAGCTGGACGCCGTCGACGAGCTGGACGCCGGGCCACGGGTCGTCGGCGATGAGGATGTTGCCGTCGAGGTCGACGTGGTCGCAGAGGCTGGCGATCGAGGCGCCGGCGGCGATCCCGAGCCCCGACTCGATCATGCAGCCGAGCATCACGCCCATCCGCATCGCGCGGGCCGCATGCGCCATTCGCACGGCCTCGCGGATGCCGCCGGACTTCGCGAGCTTGATGTTGATCCCGTGCGCCCGCTCGGCGCAGGCCTCGAGATCGCCGAGCGTGTGGCAGTCCTCGTCCACGAAGATCGAGAGCGGCGACGCCGCCTTCAGCTTCGGGCCATCGGGGTCGTGGGCGCGGAGTGGCTGCTCGACGTAGTCGACACCGAGCTCCTTCAGCTGCGGGATCGTGTCCAGGGCCTCGTCGAGCGTCCAGCCCTCGTTCACGTCCACGCGAATGGGCTCGGACCAGACCTCGCGGACGGCGCGCACCCGCTCGACGTCTCTGCCGTCGCGCCCTCCCAGCTTCAGCTTCAGGCTCTTGAAGTCGGTGACGCGCTGGGCTTTCGCCGCCATCTCGTCCGGCTCGCCGAGCCCGATCGTCCAGCTCGTCGGCGGGCCGGCCCGGCGAAGTCCGAGAAAGCGCCAGACGGGGAGCCCGGTCAGCTTTCCGCAGAGGTCGTGAAGGGCGGCGTCGAGTGCCGAGCGGGCGGCAAGTTCGCGCAGCGGCCATCGTGGGGTGATCTCGTCGAACACGAAAGGATCGTCGCCGAGCGTGTCCGCGACCTCCTCCACGTACGCGAGAGCCGATTCGGCCGTCTCGTCGTAATGCTCGATCGGCGCTCCCTCGCCGTGCCCGCGCTCGCCCTCGTGCTCGATCTCGACCCAGACGACGTCCTCCTCGGTGTGGGTGCCGCGCGCGATCGTGAACGGCTCCGCGAGCGTCAGCGACGCGATTCGAGCCGTGACCTGCACGGCGCGGACTCTACTCCCGCTCGCTCTGGCGAACCCAGAGCGTCACGAGCCTGGCGACCAGCGTCACCAGGAAGATCTGGCCGGTCAGCGCCTCGAGCACCGTCAGCGCCTGCGGCAGCCCGACCGCCGGCGAGAGGTCGCCGAACCCGAGCGTCGTCAGCGCGACGAAGCTGAAGTAGAGGAACTCCGACTGCGCGTGCGGGCCTTCCTGGGCGAAGAACGGCGCGTCGCGCAGCTCGTCCACGGCCAGGTAGACGAAGGCGAAGAGGAGCCCGACCAGGACATATGCGCTGAGCGCGCCGAGCACGGTCTCGTGGGTGATCCGGCGGTGCTGGAGCGTCCGGCTGATCGTCACCGGCAGTGTCGCGGTGACGAGCAAGACAACCGGCAAGAGGTAGGTCAACCCGATCACCGACTCGGAGTTCACGAACAGGACGATGGGAGCGAGAGCGACACACGCCGCGATCGAGACGACATGCCGGCGCTTGAGCGTCGTCCCGGCGTCCGGATCGTTGATCGCGACGATCAGGGCGGCGGCGGCGAGCAACGTGCTGATCAGCGCGCCCCACCGGGGATCGTCGATCAGCTCGAGGAAGAAGAAGTTCGCGAGCAGCAGGACGAGCAGGCTCGCGTTGCTGTCGACGATCCGGAGGAGCGTGCGTCCCATCGGCGGCGGGGACGTTATCCGTGTTGCCAAAGGGGTCGCGCGCCGTGCCCGGTCACACGTCAGAGAACCGTCAGGCCCTCTTGGCCTTGATCGTCGAGGTGCCCTTGCACCTGCCGACGAACGACAGCTTCCCGGTGAACGACTTCTCGGCCCTCATCAGCGATCCCCAGAAACGAAGCCCGACTCTGGGAGGCCGCGGTGCAGGCAATCCGAGAGCGGCTTGAACGGTGGGACGACTAGAGAAGCTGCCGGTTACCGCAGCAACGTGTTCGCGACGTTGAACGAGTACTTCGGGTGCAACGGAAACATCAGCTACCAGGTCCGGCCTCAAATACCTGACCTCGGGAAAGAGTCCGGGCACGTTCTCCATCTGCTCAGCGTAGGGAGGTCGCGGGGAGCGCGGACTTGCCCCGCCGGAAGCGGTCCTGTCCCGCTCGCCGGTCGCTCGACCTGCGACGGGTTGTCGGCCGAATCCTGCCAGCGTATGGTCGATCGATGACCGCGCGAAAGAGCAGCCGTTTCGGAGTGCTCGCCCCGCTCGATGTGAAGAAGCTGCTTGCCTCGGTGGAAGCGGCTCCTCCGATCGATGCGGTGGAGGTCGTCGCCGCCGCCTTGACCGATGCCCTCGGCGCGCGAGACGTCAGCTTCCTGATTGCGGACTACGGCGGCCAGGCACTGATCCGGTTGAGCCACGTGCAGCGCGCTAGCGCCGACGATGAGGACGTCAACCGCGAACGCGGCCAGTCAGTCGCGGTGGCGGGAACACCGCATGGTCGTGCGCTCACCGAGCAGGGGATTCAGATCGTGCCGGACTCTGGTGGATACCGGGTCTTCGCTCCCGTGACGAGTCGCGGCGAGGCAGTCGGCGTGCTGGCGCTGGGACTTGATGACGAACCTGACCACCAGACGCTGGCGACCGTATCGGCGGGCGCGCACGCGCTTGCGTACATCGTCATCGCCAACCGCCGCTTCACGGACCTTTTCGACTGGGGCCAGCGTTCGGTGCCTCTTTCGTTGGAGGCGGAGATCCAGCACCGATTGCTTCCCGGCTCGTACACCTGCGAGGGAGGCCAGTTCACGCTGGCCGGATGGCTGGAACCGGCAGGCGACGTCGGCGGAGACACGTTCGACTTCAGCGTCGAGCGAGACACGCTGCACCTTTCGATGACGGACGCGATGGGCCACACGCTGAACTCGGCCGTGTTGGCAACAGTCCTGGTGGGGTCATTACGAAACGGTCGCCGTCGCCACGTCGGCCTGGCGGAACAAACCCGGCTGGCCAATGAGGCGCTCTGTGGGTTTTCAGAAGATGACGACTTCGTGACCGGGCAGGTCGTACGGATCGATCATGCCTCCGGCGTCGCAAGGATCGTGAACGCCGGCCATCCCTTGCCGATCCTGATCCGTGACGGCCATGCCGAGGATGTTGATTTGGCACCTGGCTTCCCGTTCGGTATCGCGGTCGATGCCGAATATCCCGTCCAGGAACTGGATCTGCAAGCCGGAGACCGGCTCGTATTCCTGACCGACGGGATCCTCGAGCGCAACGCTGCCGACTTGAACGCGCCGGCGCTCCTCACGGAGACGCGCCATCTTCATCCACGCGAGGCAGTGCGGGCGCTCATCCAGGCCGTGGTGGAAGCATGTGGTGGCGAGCTCCGTGATGACGCAACGGTGCTGTGTGTGGACTGGCACGGCGGCCCGACAGGAGAACGCGACGCCAGCTCGGGAGCAGATCGGTGAGCCCTCCCTTCGCCGCAAGCGCACGGGGCTGTTTTCTCGGGAGGAGCACCTAACCCCTCACGGCTCCGCTCGCAGATTTCGCATGGCTCAACCATGCGCTTTGGAGTTTGGCGAGCGGGACGAAAGTGGGCCAGGCAGGAATCGAACCTGCGACCTCGCGCTCCGGAGGCGCGCGCTCTATCCCCTGAGCTACTGGCCCGGAGGCGCCAGTGTAGCCGTGGGTAGGTTGAGCCTCCTTGGATCTCCTGCGCTCCTACCTGCGGACGCTGAACCCCCCGCTCCCGAGCTCCGTGCGGACGCTGCAGGCGGGCGCGCTGATCAACGCGCTCGGCAACGGGCTCGCGTACCCGTTCCTCTTCATCTATCTCCACAACGTCCGCGACATCGACCTCGCGACCGCCGGCCTGATCGTCGGGACGAGCGCCGCGGTCGGGCTGGTCGCCGGGCCGATCGTCGGGTTGCTGATCGACCGCGTTGGCGGACGGTTGACGCTCGCCGTCTCGCTCTGGCTGAGCGCCGTGGGCATGGCCGGCTATGCGTTCGTCCAGGAGCCCTGGCAGGGCTTTCTCGCCAGCGCGATCGTCGGGATCGGGAACGGGGGCTTCTGGCCCAGCCAGTCGTCACTGGTCGCCGGCCTCACCCCGAAGGAGCAGCGGCACCAAGCCTTCGCGATGCAACGCGTGATGATGAATCTCGGGATCGGGCTCGGCGGACTGACGGGCGGACTCATCGCGACGACCACCGACCCGAGCACGTTCACCGTGCTGTTCCTGGCCGACGCCGCGACGTTCCTCGCCTACTCGGTGTTCCTGCTCCGCGTGCCCGCGCCGCCGCGCACGCCCAGGCCGGAGGGAAGCGAGCGCGGCGGGTACGGCGAGGTCGTGCGCAACCGGGTCTTCATGGCCGTCGTCGCCCTCAACTTCGTCTTCATCGGGGCCGGGATGGCGCAGCTCGAGACGCTGCCGGTCTACGCCAAGAACGAGGCCGGCGTGACCGAGAAGGGGATCGGCCTCCTCTTCTTCCTGAACACCCTCGTGATCGTCCTCTCGCAGCTGCCGATGGCGCGGCTCCTCGAGGGACATCGCCGGATGCGGACGCTGGCCGTGCTCGGCGTCGTCTGGGCGGTCGGGCTTGCACTCGTTCCGATCGCGGGGATCGCGGTGGACGGGTGGGTTGCGTGGGGCTTCCTCGCGCTCACGTTCGCGATCATCGCCGTCGGCGAGTGTCTCCACGGGACGGTGCAGGCGCCCCTCGTGACCGACCTCGCCGACCACAGCCTGATCGGGCGCTACATGGCCGCCTCGGCGTTCTCGTGGGGCGTCGGGTTCGCGCTCGGCCCGGCCGTGGGCGGACTGGTGCTCAACCACTGGCCGCACGCGCTGTGGCCCGCCGCGGCCGCGGTCTGCCTGGCGGCCGGCGCCGCCGCCCTCGCGTTGGAGCGCTCGATTCCGGCCGGCGCGCGCACGACCCCGAAGCGCGCGCAGCCTGCGCTGGCCGAGTCGTAGGGGATGGCGAGCGACGAGTCGGTGATCGACTGGCTCCTCGCCGGCGACCCCGCGATCCGCTGGCAGGTCATGCGCGACCTCCTCGACGAGCCGGCCGAGACGTGGGAGCAGGAACGACGTCGGACGGTCGAAAGCGGCTGGATCGCGGAGCTCCTCGAGCACCAGGGGCGCGACGGCGAGTGGCCGAAGGGACGGTGGTCCGACTCCACCTGGACGCTCCTGCTGCTCGTCGCGTTTGGGCTCCCCGAGGGCCATTCGGCCGCTTATCCGCCGCTCGAGCGCCTGCTCGGTCGCTTCATGCCGCCGGAGGAGGACGTCGACGGCGCATTCCTGCTGAAGCGCGTCGATCTCTGTCACCTCGGATTCTGGCTGGGCCTCGGCGCGCACTTCGTGGGCGAAGATCCGCGGCTCCCTCCTCTGGGTCACGCCGTCTTGAGCGCGCAGCTCGACGACGGCGGGTGGAACTGCCATGTGCGGAACCGTCCGAGCACACACCACAGCTCGTTCCACACGACCTTCAACGTGCTCGAGAACCTTCGACTCGCGGCCGCGAGAGGGATCGTTCCCAAGCGTGCGTTCCGCGACGCTGAGATGCGTGCGGTCGAGTTCATGCTCTTGCACCGCATGTACCGCTCCGACCACACAGGTGAGGTCATCTCGGAAAGGTTCACGCACCTCACCTATCCGTGGCACTGGCACTACACCGTCCTGCGCGGTCTCGACTACCTACGCCTGACGCCCGCCATCTCCGACGAGCGACTCGCCGATGCGATCGAGCTGCTTCGCGACGGTTGCAAGCCGAACGGCCGGTGGCCGCTGCAGAAGCGCATTCCCGGAACGCTCCTCGTCGAGATGGAGAAGCCAGGCAAGGACAGTCGGTGGAACACGTTGCGGGCACTCCGCATCCTGCGGCGCCGTGACCACTAGGAAAGCGGACGCGCGGCTAGAATCGAGCCATGCGCCCAGAGGACCCGGTCAGTACCGATGCCCAGCCTGCCCCGCATCCGGGCTCGCTCGCGCGACATCGCTCGCGAGGTTTCGGCACCCCCTGCGCGCCAGCCCGCTGAGCTCGCCGCTCACGGCCTGACCTGGATCCACCTCGACTCCCCGACGACGGAGGAGGCGACGGCGCTCGCCGAGCACTTCGGCTGGCATCCGCTGGACGTCGAGGACGTCGTCTCGAAGCGCCAGCGTCCGAAGGTGGACGAGTACGACGACTACCGCTTCGTCGTCCTCCACTTCCCCGTCTACGACAAGGCGGCCAGGCGCCTGAACGCCGGCGAGCTGGACGTCTTCCTCGGCCCCGACTACCTCGTCACCCTCCCCACCGTCGAGCTCCTGCCGGTCACGCGGCTCTTCCAGCGCGCAAGCGACGACCCGGAGCTGCGAGACAGCCTCTTCAGCAAGGGCTCCGGGTACCTGCTGTACCACGTCCTCGACGATCTCTTCGACTACTGCTTCCCGATCCTGGACAAGATCGGCCACAAGCTCGACTCGATCGAGGACGACATCGAGGACGAGCGGTCGTCGCACGAGATCGTCCGTGACATCTCGCGCGCGAAGCAGGAGATCATCAGCTACCGCAAGATCGTCAAGCCGCAGCGGCCCACGCTGCGCCTGCTCGAGCGGCACGTCGAGCGGTTTCTCCCCCAGGACCTCGAGCTCTACTTCGACGACCTGGTCGACGCGTCCGAGCGGATCTGGGACATCCTCGACAACTACAAGGAGGTCGTCGAGGCGCTGGAGGCGACGAACGAGTCGGCGATCTCCCACCGGCAGAACGACGTCCTTCGGGTACTCACCGTCTTCAGCGCCGTGCTCCTGCCGCTGACCCTCCTCGCGAGCATCTTCGGGATGAACGTCGACTTCCCGGGCTCCGGCAACGGCCGGCGCGTTCTGGGTGATGGTCGCCGCCATGGTTGCCGTGTTCGCGGGACTTGCTCGGCTTCTTCCGCTGGAGGCGCTGGATCTGCCCAATTGGTCATCTGCGCGAGCCTCCTTGTATGCCGAGGCGGAGATCGTGCTATTCGTCACATACGTCCACAGAACCGAGAGGACGCTGCCGTGACCAGAACCACCAGCACGACCCGGTCGATTCGTCTGGCTCGTCGCATCGTTGCCGCGCTCGCGCTCCTGTCCGTTCCGGCCGCCGGCACGACGGGACTCGGCAACGGGCTGTACGCCTTCGTGCGGGCCGATGGCCCCGGGCCGCTTGCCGGCCTGCTCGGGGCGCGACTGCACGAACGCCAACACCGTCTGGCACTTCGTGTACGTCGCGAACGCGAATCGGCTGCTGGAGGTCAATCTCGGCCCGCGGACACGAGCGACGCTGCAGAACGCATTCGTCGTCAGCAGTGTCGACTCGACCGCGATCATCGACGGCGTGGAGCAGACCTGGCCCGCCGTTCACGGTCACCCCGCCACCGAACGCGTTCTTCCGCATCTACGCGGGCCACTGGCCGTCGACGGTGAGTTGCTCCGCGAGCGCCGATCCATGCAACGTCGTGGGGAGTCCGGCCGTGATCCCCGGCGAGATCACCTCGGTGGTGTTCACCGGCTGGACGCACGCAGTCGGCGAAGCCGAACGGCACGTACGTCTTCAAGTACGTCGTCCACGGCACGCTGAACGGCGCGTCCGTCGACCTCACCGCATACTCGCGCCCGATCGAGATGACCGACTGACTCGCTTCAGGCCCGGTCGGTGCAGCCTCGCGCCGATCGGGCCTGATTTGCTTTCGGGATGACCAAGCCTCTGTGGGCGCCCTGGCGGCTCGAGTACATCCAGCAGGCCGACGAGCAGGACGGCTGCGTCTTCTGCATCGCGATCGAGTCGGACGACGACGAGGCCGCGCTGGTCGTCCACCGGGGCGCGCAGGCGATCGTGATTCTCAACAAGTACCCCTACGCGTCCGGTCACTTCATGGTCGCGCCGAACCGGCACGTCGGCGAGTTCGGCGACCTGACCGACGACGAGGCGCTCGAGATCCATCGCTTCGCCCACCACGGGATCGGGGCCCTCGCGCAGGTCTACGGGCCCCAGGGCTACAACCTCGGCTGGAACCTCGGACGGATCGCCGGCGCCGGCGTCGTCGACCACGTCCACCTGCACGTCGTGCCGCGCTGGGCCGGCGACACGAACTTCATGCCGGTGCTCGCGGACGTGAAGGTGATGCCCGAGCACCTGCTCGAGACCCGTCTACGCCTCGCGGAGGCCTGGCCGTCTTAAGGCACGCCCGGCGGCTGCCGATGGAAGAGCAGCCGCCATGGCCGATTCAGACGCCGCCACCAGCCAGGACAACGACTGGCCCGCGCAGGGCATGCGCCAGCGCATCGGGAGTCGGATCGAGCGCCACGTCCTCCGCTCGGCCGTCGACATGCTGGACGAGCGCGGCAACGAGCTGGACGCCATCGAGCGGCAGCTCGTCGAGCGCGAGCAGAACCTGGCGGAACGCCTCTCTGCCGTCGACGCCGGCGAAGCCGAGCTGACCCACCGCGAGCAGCGGCTCGCGGAGGTCGGCGCCACCGACCTGGATGCGACCAAGCGGATCGACCACCTCATTCGCGAGCTCGACGAGACCGAGTCCGCGGCCTCGGCGTACCTCGCCAGGGCCGACGCGAAGGTCAACGACGCCGAGCAGAAGGCCCGAGACCTCGCCGACCGCGTCAGGCGGCTCGAAGAGGCGGAGCACAAGCGGGTCATGTCCGCCGCGGACATCACCCGCCGCGAGTCCGCCCTTCGGAGCCGCGAGCACGAGATCCGGCAGCAGGACGAACGGCTGCGCGAGCGGGAGCAGGCGCTCGGGGCGACGCAGCACGCGCTGATCGCGAAGGAACAGACGCTCGAGGAGCGCCAGCGGCGGCTCGAGCAGGTCGAGCAGGACGCACGCAAGCGGCTCGAGTCGCTCGAGCGCATGGAGCAGGACCTCGAGGAGCGCGAGCACGCGCTTCGCGGCCGCGACGGCCGCTGGTGGGGCTCCGACCCCGCCTCCAGCCACTAACGTCCTTCCCCGAACACCGAACGGGAGGGAGCGATGCGCCTCGAAGGCATCCACCACATCACGGCGATCACCGGCGACGCGCCCGGGAACGTCGACTTCTACGGCCGGGTGCTCGGTCTGCGCCTCGTGAAGAAGACCGTGAACCAGGACGACCCCAGCGTCTACCACCTGTTCTACGCCGACGAGCTGGGAAGCCCGGGCGCCGACATCACCTTCTTCGAGTACCCGGGAGCCCGCCGGGGCCGCGCCGGCGCCGGCATGGTGCACCGCGTCGTCTGGCGGGTGGCGGACGAAGGCGCGCTCGGCTTCTGGGAAGAACGGCTGCGCGACGAAGGGGTCGAGACCGAGCGGGCACTTGGCCGATTGCGCTTCGACGACCCGGAGGGCCTCGGGCTCGAGCTTGCGGTGGTCGACGCACGCGACGATCCGCTGATCTCGCACCATCCAGACATCCCCGACGAGGTCGCACTGCAGGGTTTCGACGGCGTTCGCGCGTACACGGCCGATCCGGCCGCGAGCCACGACTTCCTGACCGCCTCAATGGAGTTCCAGCCATTCGGCGAGACGAGCTACGACGTACGGGGAAAGAAACGCGGCTCGCTCTACAGGTACGACCAGACCGAGGAGCCCGGCATCCCCGGCGCCGGCACGATCCACCACGTTGCCTGGTCCTCGCCGATCGAGGACCACGAGGCCTGGCGGGACCGGGTGATGGCCGGAGGAGCCATGCCCACACCGGTCATCGACCGCTTCTACTTCAAGTCGATCTACTTCCGGGAGCCGAGCGGCGTGCTGTTCGAGATCGCGACGATCGGGCCGGGCTTCACCTCGGACGAGCCGCTGGAATCGCTCGGCGAGCGGCTGTCGCTGCCGCCCAACTTCGAGCAGTACCGGGAGCAGGTCGAGCGGACATTGACGCCGCTGCCCGACCCTCGCAGGGCGAAGGTCTCGTGAGCCTGGAACAGCTCGTCCGGCCGCCGGCGGGCGAGCCCGCCGGGGCGCTCGTCCTGTTTCACGGCCGCGGGACGAGCGAGCACGACCTCTATCCGCTGCTGGACGCGCTCGATCCCGAGCGACGTCTCTTCGGGGCGACCCCGCGCGGCCCGCTCGTGCTCCCGCCCGGGGGCGCGCACTGGTACGTCGTCCGTGAGATCGGCTTTCCCGACAGGGAGACGTTCACCGCCTCCTACGAGCTGGCGGCGGCGTGGCTCGACGGGCTAGCCGAGCAGACCGGCATCCCGCTCGCGCGGACGATCATCGGCGGGTTCTCGCAGGGCGCCGTGATGAGCTGGGCGCTGGGTCTAGGCCGCGGCCGTCCCCGGCCTGCCGGGATCATCGCGCTCTCAGGGTTCGTCCCGACCGTGGACGGCTTCGAGCTCGACCTGTCGCCGCCGCTACCGCCGGTCGCGATCGGACACGGCACCCACGACCCGGTGATCTCGGTCGACTTCGGTCGACAGGCGAAGCAGATGCTGGAGGAGGGAGGCGCCGAGGTGCTCTACCGGGAGTCGCCGATGCCCCACTCCGTCGATCCGTCGTTCCTCGCGGAGCTTCAGCCCTGGGTGTCGGACGTGGTCGACCGCGCAAGCTCGTCGGCCGTCGGCTCCCAGAGCTGAATCGGATTCTTTTCGGAATCGACGAGCCGCGCGAAGCGGGCTGCTCCATAAAAAAGTTCTGCCACCGAGTGTGCCCGAGAGCACCTTCGGTGGCAGAACTTTCGCCGAGCCGATTTCGCTTCCGTCCACCGATCCCGCTGACCTTCGCCTTCCGGCTACAGCCGCCGCGATCGGCTTCGACCTACCGGCGTCCCGTACTCGACGCACGCGCGAGACTAGGGGCACGCCGCGGTCCTTGCAAGACCCCGCCGGCAGGAACTTGTCGCTCTTTGCGGCCGAAGCTCTCGGGTCCGTTCGTCAGGCCCCGGATGCCGGCATGACCGGGAAGAGGAACGCATGGCGATCCCAGCGTTCGATCTCGCAGCCGTCGGTGCGCGTGAAGCTCGCGTCGACAGTCTCGCCTCGGTACAGACCTTCGACCTCGGCGACGGCCGGGCCGCCGTAGATCTGGGTGCAGACGGCGTCGCCAGGAGTGGGCGCGAAGGGATCGGCCAAGCCGAAGAGCTGCTCGCAGGCCTGCTCGGGCGCTGGATGAGTTCCACCTGCCAGCTCGCAGTGGAGCCTCCATTCCCGCGGCGCTCCCCCGTCCTTGCCGTTCGGCCACGCCTTGATGTGGAGGACCGTCTGGGTCCCTGGCGTCTCGCCGCCCTCCCAGCCGCCGCAGCCGGCGAGGACGAGTGAAAGCGCCAGCAGCGGCGCGGCGTACTTCATCACGATCAGCAGATTGTGCTGACGAACTGCGGGCGAGCGAAGCGGACGACGGGGGTCGAACCCGCGACCTTCGGCTTGGGAAGCCGACGCTCTACCAACTGAGCTACGTCCGCGTCGCCGGTAACGATAGCGTCGGGATTCGCCCATGGCCCTCGCCCGAGCCGTCCTTCTCGTCGCCCTGGTCGCACTCGCGGCCGGCTGCGCGCTGACCGAGGACTCGGAGGACCACGAGGCGGGAGCCTCGGTCAAGACTCTGCTCGAGCAGGAGTACTTCGGCGACTACGGCGGGGCCTGGGACCGGCTTCACCCACGGCACCAGCGCTTCGTCACGCGTGAGGAGTACGACGAGTGCCGGCGCGGCATCGACGTCCAGGGGACGATCGACTCGGTCGTCGTCCTCGACGTCCAGGACGCGCCGCTGACCGTCTACGGGCTCCCACCGCGCACGCCCGCGAAAGCGGTCGAGGTCCGCGTCGTGACGGACGAGAACGAGTACACCGCCGACTACCACGTCGTCCGCGTCGGCGACCAATGGCGCTGGGTGCTCACCGACCGGGCGGCGCGTGGGTTCCAACGCACGGATTGTCCCGAATAAACTCCCTCCCGGAACCAAGGGAGGGATTGCATGGCTGACCTGCACGAGACCGCCAGAGCGCTCGTCGCCGAGGGCAAGGGGATCCTCGCCGCCGACGAGAGCTCGGGCACGATCAAGAAGCGCTTCGACTCGATCTCCGTCGAGTCGACCGAGGAGAACCGCCGCGCCTACCGCGACCTGCTCTTCACGACGCAGGGCGCCGAGGAGTTCATCAGCGGCGTGATCCTCTACGACGAGACGATCCGGCAGTCGTCCGCGGACGGGACCGCGTTCCCCAAGCTGCTCGAGAGCAAGGGGATCATCCCGGGGATCAAGGTCGACCTGGGCGCGAAGCCGCTGGCCGGCTCCCCCGAGGAGACGGTCACCGAGGGGCTCGATGGACTGCGCGAGCGCTGCCAGGAGTACTACGAGCTGGGCGCGCGCTTCACGAAGTGGCGCGCGGTCATCAACATCGGCGCCGGGCGGCCGAGCGAGTACGCGATCTGGACGAACGCCCACGCACTCGCGCGCTACGCGGCGCTGAGCCAGGAGGCCGGGCTCGTCCCGATCGTCGAGCCCGAGGTGCTGATGGACGGCGGGCACTCGATCGACGAGTCCTTCCGCGTGACGGAGCGCATCCTGCGCGCCGTCTTCACGGAGCTCTTCGACCAGCGCGTCGAGCGCGAGGGCACGCTTCTCAAGACGAACATGGTCGTGTCGGGCTACGACTCGTCCGACCAGGCCGACGTCGACACCGTCGCCGACCAGACGATCCGCTGCCTCGAGAACACCGTTCCGGCCGCGGTGCCCGGCGTCGTCTTCCTGTCAGGCGGCATGTCTGACGAGGACGCAACGGCGCGACTGAACGCGATGAACCAGCGCGGCCCGCACCCCTGGCAGCTCTCGTTCTCATACGGGCGGGCCCTTCAGGCGCCGGCACTCAAGGCCTGGGGCGGAGACGAGTCGAACGTCGAGGCCGCGCAGCAGGCCTACTACCGCCGCGCGAAGTTCAACGGCGCGGCGCGCTCGGGCTCGTACGCGCCGGACTGGGAGCGGGAAGAGGCGCTCGCCTAGCGGAGCGCGAGGTTCGAGATCTCTTCGAGCTTCTGGAACGCGTGCGTCGCTTCGATGCGGCGCACCGTTCCGCTGCGCGAGCGCATGACGATCGAGTCGGTCGTCGCACCGTCGCGCGTGTAGCGGACGCCGCGGAGGAGCGCTCCGGTCGTGACGCCGGTGGCGGCGAAGAACACGTTCTGGCTGCCGACGAGGTCGTCGGTCGTCAGCACCTTGTCGAGGTCGTAGCCGTCGTCGACGAGGCTCTGCCGCTCCTCGTCCGTCCGTGGCCAGAGCTTCCCCTGGATCGCGCCGCCGACGGACTTGAGCGCCGCCGCGGACAGGACTCCCTCGGGCGTGCCGCCGACGCCCATCAGCATGTCCACGCCGGTGCCCGGCTGCGCGGCGGCGATCGCGGGCGCGACGTCGCCATCCGTGATCAGGAGGACCTTGGCGCCGGCATCGCGCAGCTCGGCGACCAGCTCCTCATGTCTCGGCCGGTCGAGGACGACGACGGAGACCTCGCTGACCGAGACGCCCCTCGCCTCAGCCACAGCGCGGACGTTGTCCGTCGGTGAGGCGTCAATCGAGACCGCGTCGGCCGACTCCGGGCCGGTCGCGATCTTGTCCATGTAGACGGCCGCGCCGGGGAAGTACATCGTTCCGCGCTCAGCGAGGGCGACGGTCGTGATCGCGTTCGGCATGCCGAGCGCTGTGAGGCGCGTGCCCTCGAGCGGATCCACGGCGACGTCCACCTCGGGCCCCTGGCCGTTGCCGATCTCCTCGCCGTTGTAGAGCATCGGCGCTTCGTCCTTCTCCCCCTCGCCGATGACCACGACGCCGGCCATCGAGACCGTGTCCATGACGGTGCGCATCGCGTCGACGGCCGCCTGGTCGGCGGCGATCTTGTCGCCCCGTCCGATCCAGCGTCCCGCGGCCATCGCAGCCGCCTCCGTGACGCGGACGAGCTCGAGGGCGAGGTTCCGGTCGGGAGCCTTGGAGGGCGCGGCCACGCCGTCAATCCTACGACGACCGCGCCTTGGGGTCAGACCCCGGGCCGCCCCGCCCGCAGCGATCGGGCCTCGGCGGGCCCGGCACTTCGGCTTGGGGTCAGACCCCGTGCGACGTGTAGGCGCAGATTCGGCGCCGAATCGTCACGCTTCACATCCGGTCGGGCGCGGCGACGCCGACGAGGTCCAGCGACCGCGCCAGCACCGCCTTCGTCGCCGTCACGAGGCCGAGGCGGAACGCCTGTTGCTCGCTCTCCAGGACTCGATGGTGGTGGTAGAAGCGGTGGAAGTCGTCCGCGAGCCGGATCGCGTAGTTCGGCAGGCCATGGGGGGCGCGACGCTCGGCCGCCTCGCGCACGACGTCGGGAAACTCGACGAGCCGCTTGATCAGCTCGCGTTCCTCCGGGGCCGGGTCGGCCGCCTCGGCAGACGCATCGGCGCCACCGGCGTTGCGCAGGATCCCCGCGATCCGTGCGTGCGCGTACTGGACGTAGTAGACGGGGTTCTTCTCGCTCCGCTCGCGCGCCAGGTCGACGTCGATGTCGATCGCCTGGTCGTGTCCGCGCGAGACGAGGTACCAGCGCGATGCGTCGACGCCGATCTTGTCGACGAGCTCCGAGAGGAAGACGACGTCGCCGCGCCGCTTGGAGGCCTGTCTCGCCTGGCCGCCCTCGACGATGTGGACGAGCTGGTAGATCAGCGCTTCGAGGCGCTCCGGGTCGTAGCCGAGCATCGCCGCTGCTGCCTTCAGGCGCGCGACGTAGCCATGGTGGTCGGCGCCGAGGACGTAGATCAGGCGGTCGAAGCCGCGCTCGAACTTGTTCCTGACGTACGCGATGTCGCCTGCGAAGTAGAGGAAGCTGCCGTCTTCAGAACGGACGAGCGGCCGGTCCTTGTCATCGCCGTGCTCGCTCGTCTTCGCCCAGACGGTGCCGTCCGCCTCGTAGGTGTCGACCCGGGGAAGCACGTCGGGTATCTCCGTCTCGATCTCCCGCTGGAGCACCCACGAGTCGAAGTGGATCCTGAACGCGTCGAGCTCGCGCTTGATCTCGTCCAGCATCCGCTCGACCGGGTCTCCCGGCTCGGCCGCGATCTCCGCGACGTACTCGCCCGTGTAGCCCTCTTCGGGCGGCTCCTCGCCTCGGCGCCGCGCCTCGATGGACTCGCGGAAGAGCTCGATCTGGCGCCCGACGTCGTTGAAGTAGTACTCCCGCGCGACCTCGTTGCCGGCGAACCGGAGCAGCCGGGCCACAGCGTCGCCGTAGGCCCCGTTCCGCGCCGAGCCCACCGTCAGCGGACCGGTCGGGTTCGCCGAGACCATCTCGACCTGGACGCGCTCGGTGGTGTCCACGAACCCCCCGCCGTAGCGCTCCCCTGCTTCCAGGATCTCGCCGAGTGCCTCCGTGTACCAGGCAGGCCTTAGGAAGAGGTTCAGGAAGCCCGGCCCCGCCACCTCGGCCCGGTCCACGACGTCGAGCTCCGTCGCCTCCTGCGCGAGCTGCTCTGCCAGCTCCCGCGGCGGCCGCCCGTTCTGCGGCCCGAGCCGCAGCGCCACGTTCGTCGCGTAGTCGCCGTGCTCGGAGCGGCTCGGACGCTCGAGCGTCACCGGCGCGCCGGCGAGGCGCTCCAGGGCGGTTTCGAGGCTGAGGATCGCTCGCGCGGGCACGGCGGTAGTATCGCCACATGGAGGACGGGGGCCAGAGCCGCCAGCTCAACATCCATCTCGACCCCGAGAACATGGCCGGGGTCTACGCCAACTTCGCGAACATCAGCTTCTCGGACTACGAGTTCACGCTGACCTTCGCCCGCATCGATCACGAGGTCGAGGAGGGCGACATTCCGGGCGTCGTGGTTTCGCGCGTGAACGTCTCGCCACGCTTCCTGGAGGAGCTGCTCGAGGCGATGCAGGACTCGTGGTCGAAGTGGTCGACCCGGGAGGGCATCAAGAACCTTCCCGAGGCTCCTCCGCGCGAGCAAGACTCCTAGCAAGCTCGATCCGCTCCATCGGCGTCGGGTGCGTCCCGAGGACGACGCGTGCCCACACGGGCGGCTCCGGATCTGACAGCGCGGCCTCGGCCAGCTTCCTCGTCAGGCCCTCGAACGCCTGCGGGTCGGCCGTCGCCCGAAGGCTCAGCCAGTCGGCCTCCCGCTCGTAGCGGCGGGAGATCGCGTTCGTGGCCGGCAGGATCGCCAGCTGGAGGGCAGTCAGCGTCAGCAGCGCGAGCGGGACGGCCTGCGGCTCGCCCAGCCCGCCACGCCGCCGCGTGATCCGCGCGATCACGTAGGCGCCCGGAATCGCGAAGAGGAACAGCCAGCCGATCCCCTTCCAGACATGGTTCGCATCCACGTGGCCGAACTCGTGCGCGACGAGGACGCGGAGCTCCGGACGCGTCAGCCGCTCGAGGGCCGTGTCCCAGATCACGATCCGCCTCGTCGGGCCGATCCCGTAGAACTCGGCGTTCAGCGCGCGCGTGCGCCGGCTCGCGTCCCTCACCTCGACGTCCACCTCCCCCACTCCCTGGGCCCGTGCGAGCTCGCGGATCTCGGCGGCGAGGGCGCGGTCGCGCAGCGGCTCGACGCGCGGGGCGAGCAGGAACGGCTGGGCGAGGAGGAAGGCGGCGCCGACGACGGCGAACGCGGGCCCGCCGACCAGCCACCACCGGTCACCGAGCCGCCGTGCCAGCAGCATGAGGAGCGCGAGCGCGACTCCTGCGACGACAAGGCCGCCGATCCGCTCCAGCCATGGGTCGACGAGGATCGTCGCGTAGTCGGCGTCGGAGACGTCGTACCGGCGCCGCCACCAGTGCCCCGCCAGGACGAACGGCAGGCCCGCCAGCCAGACCGCGACGAGGGTCCCCAGGCCGAGCGCGACGCCGCCGGGGATCCCCCGCGGGCGGAACCGCGGCGCGAGCCGGACGCAGACAACGAGCACGGCGAGCTGCACGAGCGTCGCGAGCAGCCAGTTCACACGGTTGAACCGCGCGTAGCGGTCGCTGCGCTCGAGGTACTCGTCCGTGAACACCGTCGCCGGATCCACGTCGGAGCAGTTGCAGGTCCGGAACCGCCGTCCGCCACAGCAGCGCCGCAGCGACGAGCCACCCGGCCGCAGCGGCGCCGATCACCCACAATCTCCGCGTGCGGCTCGCCGTGATCTCGGACATCCACGCGAACCTTTACGCGCTCGAGGCGGTGCTGGCGGAGATCGACCGCGATCCGCCGGACGAGATCTGGTGCCTCGGCGACACCGTGGGGTACGGGCCGAGGCCGAACGAGTGCTGCGCCCTCGTCCAGGAGCGATGTGCGCGAACGCTCGTCGGGAACCACGATCTCGTGGCCCTCGGCTCGGCGAAGGTCGGCCTCGAGGACTTCAACCCGGAGGCCGGCGCGGCGTCCCTCTGGACGAGCAGCGAGCTCACGCCGGCCTCGCGCGAGTTTCTCTCCTCGCTCGAGCCGGCGGCGACCGTCGACGGCTTCGAGCTCTACCACGGAAGCCCCCGGGACCCGGTCTGGGACTACGTCCTGGACGAGGAGGCGGTGCAGGACTCGTTCGCCCGCACCGAGGCGCCCGTCGTCCTCGTCGGCCACAGCCATGTGGCGACCGCCGCGGTCCTGTCGGGCGAGACGATCGAGGGAGGGTTCGCGCCGGCGGACTTCTCCGCCGCATTGGGCGCCGGGCGATGGCTCCTGAACCCCGGCTCGGTAGGCCAGCCGAGAGACGGCGATCCGAGGGCGGCGTGGCTTCGGCTCGACCTCGAGTCGGGTGAGGCCCGGTTCAGGCGGATCGCCTACCCTGTCGCGCGAACGCAGGCCGAGATCAGGGAAAGGGGGTTGCCCGATGCGCTCGCGGAGCGTCTTGCTCACGGCGTGTAGCGCTGTGCTGGCGGTCGCCCTCGCCGGCTGCGGAGGCGACGAGGAGCAGGCGGAGCCGGAGGTCTCCGGCCCTCGAATCGAGCAACCGATCGCCACCGAGCTTGCCGACCTGAGCGACGAGGTCGCGCGTCAGCTCGAGAGCGGCGACCCCTGCGGCGCTCGTGAGTCCGCCGCCCAGCTCCGGGAAGGCGTCACGGCCGCGATCAACGAACGCAAGGTGCCCGAGGTCTACCTCGAGGACCTCTCCGGCCTCGCCAACGAGATCGAGGCGCAGATCCCCGAGTGCGTTGAGTCGTCTCCATCCGACGAAGAAGACGAGAACCGCAAGCAGGACAAGAAGACAAGAAGGACAAGGGCGACCATGAGGAAGACGATTGAGCCGGTACGTCGACGAGGACACGCTCGGGTACGGCGGCATGGCGACCGTCGTCCTGGCGCGGGACGAACAGCTCGGGCGGCAGGTTGCGATCAAGCGCCTCTCGGCAGCGCTCACGGGTGACGAGGTCTTCCGCGAGCGCTTCCTTCGCGAAGCCCGGATGGCGGGCCAGCTGTCGCACCCGAACATCGTCGCGGTCTTCGACGTCGGCGAGGACGACGGCGTCCCGTACATCGTCATGGAATACGTCGAGGGCGAGACGCTTGCCGACCTGATGGCGCGCAAGGGCCCGCTCGACCCGGATCGGGCAGTCGACCTCGTCCTCCAGGTGTGCGCGGGCCTCGAGCACGCGCATGCCGGCGGACTCGTCCATCGCGACATCAAGCCCCAGAATCTGCTTGTTCGCCCCGACGACACGTTAAAGATCACCGACTTCGGGATCGCGCGCCTGACGAACGCGACGCAGCTGACCCAGGCGGGAACCGTGCTCGGGACCGCGGCCTACCTCGCGCCGGAGCAGGCACTCGGCGAGCGGGTCACGGGTGCGGCCGACGTCTACTCGCTCGGCGCCGTCCTCTACGAGCTCCTGGCGGGCAACCCGCCGTACGTGTTCGAGACCCTCGGCGAGCTCACCGTCAAGCAGCGGGAAGGGCCGCCGCCTCCGATCGCGGGCGTCTCGCCGGAGCTCGAGGCGGTCGTCCTTCGCTGCCTGCGGCCCGAGCCTTCCGACCGGCCCTCATCGCCGGCCGCGCTGGCGCGGGAGCTGGCGGAGGCATCGCCCGAGCCGCCGACCGTGCCGCTCCCGGCCGCCGACGCGACCCTCGCGACCCAGGTGATGGAGCGGCCGAGCCGGACGGTCCACGTCACGTGGTCGCAGGCCGCGGTTGCCGCCGTTCTCGGCGCCGTGGCACTTCTCGGCGGTCTGGCGTTCGGTCTCTCGCGGGGAGGGGACGATCCGCCTGCGTCGCCGCCGGCTCAGCCGGCGCGCGCTGATGTGCTGCCGCGCGGCGACACGCCGGCCGAGTCGGCGCGCCTGCTGGCGGACTGGCTGAGGGCCCGAGCCGGCTAGACGGGAGCTTCGACGGCGTCCCGTGCCGGAGTGGCCTCGGGCTCGCCGAACGTGATGCCCTCACGGGCCATCGACAGCTGCACTTCCTCGCGCGCCTTGTAGATCCGCCACTTCACGGTGGCAAGGGTGATCTCGAGAGAGTCGGCGATCTCCGTGTACGAGAGACCGACCACATCCCGGAGCAGCAGCGCCATCTTCAGGTCGACCGTGAGGTCGTTGACGGCGCGCCACACTGCGTCCATCGCCTCGACCCGCTCGACCGGCGCGTCGAGCACCTCGAGCGGCGGGATGTCGTCGAGGCAGACGACCGCGCGCGGTCGTCTCTCCACCGCGCGCAGCTCGTCCAGCACCCGGTTCTTCGTCACCTGGAAGAGCCAGGTCGTGAACCGGCACCGGAGCGAGAACTTCGGCAGCCCTTGGTAGACGCGGAGGAAGACCTCCTGCGTCAGGTCCTCGGCCAGGGCGCGATCGCCGACGAGACGCAGGACGTAGTTGTAGACGGGCGTCTCGTAGGCCCTGACGATCAGGCTGAAAGCCCGCTCATCGCCGCGCTGGGCCTTCTTCAGTACACCGAAATCTGGCTGGGGGAGCGCCAAGTCGCTGGAGTATAGACGGGTCCTCCCTAGCCCGATATCAAGTTTTTGCCAGTCATCTGTAAAGGCTTATCGAGCCCGAGGAGCTCGAGAGCCGCAGGAGCCAAGTCTGCCAGTTCTCCGTCGGAAAGGGAAGCATTCGTGTCGGTCAGCACAAGCGGCACGAGGTTCGTCGTGTGCGCGGTGTGCGGGCTCCCGTCGGGCTCGAGCATCTGCTCGGCATTGCCGTGGTCGGCCGTGATCAGGCAGACGCCGCCGCGGGCCCCCACGGCTTCGACGACGCGAGCGAGGCAGGTATCGACCGTCTCGACCGCCTTGACCGCCGCCGGGATCGAGCCCGTGTGGCCGACCATGTCCGGATTGGCGAAGTTGAGGACCGCGAACGCAGGGTCGTGGGAGTCGAGTGCCTCGACGAAGCGATCTGTGACCTCCGGCGCCGACATCTCGGGCTTGTGGTCGTAGCTCGGGACGTCCCGAGGGGAGGGGACGAGCACGCGCAGCTCGCCCGGCCATTCCTCCTCCCGGCCCCCGTTGAAGAAGTACGTGACGTGCGCGTACTTCTCCGTCTCCGCGACGTGGAGTTGCCGCTTGCCGCTCTCCGCGAGCACCTCGGCCAGCGTGTTCTCGACCTCCTGCTCGGCGAAGGCGACCGGACAGTCGAAGTCGTCGCGGTAGCGCGTCATCGTCACTACGTCGAATCCTGAGGCCAGGAGCCGCTCCGTCAACTGCCTCGCACGGTCGGGACGAAAGTTGAACACGATCGCAACATCTCCGGCTGCGATTCGGGGCCGCCCCTCGAGGACGACCGGCTCGATGAACTCGTCGGTGACTCCCTCGTCGTAGCTGCGTTGCACTTCCGTGACGGGGTCTGACCCCTGAACGCCTTCGCCACGAATCAGTGCCGCAAGTGCCGCGCTCGGTGCGCTCCCAGCGCCCGTCGCGGTCCATTGCGTAGTAGCGGCCCGCGACGGTTGCGATCCGGTCGGCCGGGAGCTCGGCCAGGTCCGACACGGCCGACGTCGGCGAGACGTCTCTTCCGTCCGTGAAGGCGTGGATCCACGTTCGGTCCGCCATCCCTTGCCGCTCGGCGAGCTCGAGGAGCGCCCGGAGGTGGTCGATGTGCGAGTGGACGCCGCCGTAAGAGACGAGCCCGAGCAGGTGGACGTTCGTCCCGCGGTCCTTCGCGCGCCGGAAAGCGTCCACGAGCGCCGGGTTCTCGAAGAGCTCGCCGCTCTCGATCGCGACGTTCACGCGCATCAGGTCCTGGAAGAGAACCCGTCCCGATCCGATCGTCAGGTGACCGACCTCGGAGTTGCCCATCTGGCCGGGCGGGAGCCCGACCGCCTCGCCGGACGCGTTCAGGTGCGAGTGCGGGAGCTCGGCCCAGAGCCGGTCGAACACGGGCGTCTCGGCCAGCTCGACGGCGTTGCCCGGCCCGGGCGGCGCGCAGCCCCACCCGTCCAGGATGATCAGCGCTACGAGTTCGCGCCGGCGCGGCAAATCGCGATGAACGAGTCGAGCTCGAGCGAGGCGCCGCCGACGAGCGCGCCGTCCACGTTCGGCTGCCCGAGGAGCTCGTCCGCGTTGTCCGGCTTGACCGAGCCGCCGTAGAGAACGGGCACGTCGAGGATGCCCTTGATCAGCGCGTGGGCCTCCTCGGCCTGGTCGGGGGTCGCCGTGCGCCCGGTGCCGATCGCCCAGACCGGCTCGTACGCGAGGGCCAGGCGGTCGAGGTGATCCTCGTCGACGACGACGCGGAGCGCCTCCACCTGGCGGCGGATGACCGCGTCGGTCTCCCCCGCCTCTCGCTCGGCCTCTGTCTCTCCGACGCAGGCGATGACGCTCAGGCCGCCGTCGAGCGCGCCCTCGACTCGGAGTGCTGCGGTCTCGTCTGTCTCGGCGAAGAGCTGGCGCCGCTCCGAGTGGGCGACGATCGCGCCGGTCACGCCGAGCTCGGCGAGCATCGCCGCGGAGACCTCGCCGGTGTACGGCCCCTCGCCCGCCCAGTGGACGCTCTGCGCGAAGACCGCGATCGACGTTCCGGCGAGGACGGACACTGCGTGGTGGAGCGAGGTGTAGGGCGGGCAGACGACGACGTCGGTTCCCTCCAGCTCGGGCTCGCGATCGCGAAGCTCGGCGCAGAACTCCGCCGTCTCCGACGGGGTCTTGAACATCTTCCAGTTGCCGGCGATCAGCACGGGCGGATCCTACGGTGCCGCGTGGGTTTCGGTCCAGCAACGACCGACCGCGTGGGTCGTCCGATCCGGACAGCCTTCCGGCGGCGAGCGACTAGGAGCATGCCTCGCAGCCGGAGAGCGCGAGCCTCCCCACCCGAGATCGTCACGCTTTCGGCACGAACTCCGTGTCCCCGCGAGCCGCGTCCGAGGGACAGTCCCTCGCGAGCCGCGCCCGGCTCACGCAGCCGGGATCGCGGCGACGCCCGGTAGCTCCTTCCCCTCGAGCAGCTCGAGGGCGGCCCCGCCGCCCGTCGAGACCCACGACACGCGATCCTCGAGCCCGAGCTCCGTCAATGCGCGGACGGAGTCGGCGCCGCCGACGACCGTGAAGCCGTCCACGCCTGCGACGGCTTCCGCGACCGCTTTCGTCCCCTCCGCGAAGCGCGGCCACTCGAAGACGCCCATCGGCCCGTTCCAGAAGATCGTCTTCGCGCGGCCCAGGCGTTCGGCGAACAACCGACGCGTCTCGGGGCCGATGTCGAGACCGAGCCACCCCTCCGGAAGTTCGTCGTACGGGACGACCTGCGTCTCGGCGTCCTCCTCGAACGCCGACGCCGCGACGACGTCGACGGGCAGCACGACCTCGAACTCCAGAGGGTTCGACTCCCGGATCTCCTCGGCCATCTTGCCGCCGACGAGCACCTCGTCCGCGCGCCCGCCCAGGTTCCGGAGCACGCCGAGCTTGTCCTCCACCTTGGCGCCGCCCGAGATGAGAGCGAACGGCCGCTCGACCTCGCCGAGCAGCCGGCCGAGCATCTCTAGCTCCCGTTCCAGAAGCAACCCGGCGTACGCCGGCAACAGCTCCGCCACGCCGACGGTCGACGCATGCGCCCGGTGCGCCGACCCGAACGCGTCCATCACAAACAGGTCCCGCCCGCCGGCCAGCTCCTGCGCGAAACGGGGGTCGTTCTTCGTCTCGCCCGGATCGAAGCGCGTGTTTTCGAGCACCACCAACCGCTCGTCGGAGAGAAGCTCACGCAGCCGCCCCTCGACCGGCGCCATCGCGAGCGCCGGATCCGGCCCCTGCGGCCGCCCGAGATGCGAGCACACCGCGACCTCCGACGCGCCTCCCTCGAGCAGCAGCTCGAGCGTCGGCAGCGCCGCCCGGATCCGCGTGTCGTCTGCGACCCTGCCGTCCTCCAGAGGCACGTTCAGGTCGGCGCGCACGAGCATGCGCTTGCCCGCGACGTCGGCGTCGCGCACCGAGCGGGGCCGTCGCAACTACGCGGGAACCGCTTCGCCCACCGAGGCGGCGATCTTCTCGACGACGTCGGCGAGGCGGCAGCTGTAGCCCCACTCGTTGTCGTACCAGCCGATCACCTTGACCATCCGCCCGTGCGACATCGTCGACAGGCCGTCGAGGATGCAGCTGGCGGGATTGCCCACGATGTCGGAGGAGACGATCGCGTCCTCCGTATAGACCACGACGCCGCTCAAGGCACCGCCCGCCGCCCGCTCGAACGCGGCGTTCACCTCGTCGGCGCTCGCCTCCCGCTCCAGCACGCAGACGAGGTCGGTGACGCTCCCGTCGGGTACCGGCACCCGCATCGCCATCCCGTCGAGCTTCCCCTTGAGCTCCGGGATCACGAGCGAGGTCGCCTTCGCAGCGCCCGTGGAGGCCGGGATGATGCTCTGCGGCGCGGCGCGCATCCGGCGCAGGTCGGGCTTGCCCTTGCGCGTCAGCGCGATCTGGTCGAGCAGCTGCTGCTCGGTCGTGTACGCGTGAATCGTGGTCATGAAGCCGGACTCGATCCCGAACTCGTCCAGGAGCACCTTCGCCATCGGAGCGACCGAGTTCGTCGTGCACGAGGCGTTGGAGACGATGCTGTGCTGGTCGGGGTCGTACGTGTCGTCGTTGACGCCGAGCACGATCGTGACGTCGGGATCCGTTGCCGGCGCCGAGATCACGATCTTCTTCGCGCCGGCGTCCAGGTGCTTCTGCGCACCCTCGCGGTCGGTGAAGAGCCCCGTGGACTCGACGACGACGTCGATGCCGAGATCGCCCCACGGGAGTGCCTGCGGCTCGCGCTCGGAGAGCACCTGGTACGAGGTCCCGTCGACGATCAGCTCGCCGTCGCCGTGCGAGACCTCCCCGTCGAGGACGCCGTGCGTCGAGTCGTACTTGAGCATGTGCGCGAGCACGTCGTCCGACGCGAGGTCATTGATCGCAACGACCTCGAAGTCCGGGCTGCGCTTCATGTAGGCGCGGAAGAAGTTGCGGCCGATGCGGCCGAATCCGTTGATCGCTACTCGCTTCGCCATGAATCCCCCTTGTCGCTCCAAGCGAGTCTAAATCGGATTCGACTCCCGCCGGTTCTCGAGGAAGGAAGTCGCCGGGCGGTGCGAATGTAGACCTGTGAGGCCGATCCACGTATTGACCGCTGCGCTCCTCGCCGCCCTGTCGCTGCCGAGCGCCGCTGCTGCGATCGACGTCGGCGTCGTCGACGACTACGGCGTTGCCCCGGCGAACTCGCCGGGTTTCTTCGACAGCCTCGCCGACCTCGGCATGCGCGAGAACCGGATCTCGATCACCTGGGATCCCGCGGCGCCGACGACCATCGATCGGCAACAGGCACTGGAGCTCTATATGCCGCTCGCCTCCATCCGCGGCATCCGGGTCATTCTCGCGGTTACACCCGCGAGGGCGGACTCGATCACCTCGAGGCCGGGCGCCCCCGGGCAGTACGCCGCGTTCCTCGCGCACCTGGCCCGCACGTTTCCGACCGTGAAGGACTACGTCATCGGCAACGAGCCGAACCAGCCCCGGTTCTGGCAGCCGCAGTTCAGGCGGGGCACGGCGGTCTCGCCGGGTGCCTACTACTCGCTGCTCGCCCGCTCGTACGACGCGCTGAAGGCAGTCGATCCCTCGATCACCGTCATCGGCGTCGGGCTCTCCCCTCGCGGCAACGACCAGCCGAACGCAGGCGACAACGTCTCCGTGTCGCCGGTGCGCTTCATCGCCGGGCTCGGTAAGGCGTACCGGAGCGCCCGCCGCCGGGCACCGATCATGGACGAGCTGGCGTTCCACCCGTACCCGGACCGGGACCGGGACAGCCTCATGAAGGGCTACCGCTGGCCGAATGCAGGCGTCCCCAACCTCGGGCGGATCAAGCAGGCCTTCTGGGACGCCTTCCGCGGCACGCGCCAGCCGACCTTCGGCGAAGGACGCTCTCGCGGCCGCGTCGCCTTCCGGTTGGACGAGCTCGGCTGGCAGGTCGGAATCCCGCCTGGCTCGGCGGGTGCCTACTTCGGATTCGAGAGCGTCCGGCCGACGACCGAGGCGACCCAGTCAGGGATCTACGCGCAGGCGATCCGCTACCTCGCCTGCGACGCCTCGGTGCGCTCGGTGCTCTTCTTCCTGCTCCGCGACGAGCCCGATCTCGAGCGCTGGCAGGCCGGCCTGCTCCGCGCCGACGGGTCGCCACGGCCCTCCTTCTCCTCGGTCAAGGGAGAAATCGCCCGGGCGGGCGGCCGCTGTGCCGGTCAGCTCCGCAGCTGGCGGCACGCGACGAGCGTCGCGGGCGCGCGGCTCCGCTTCCCGAAGAAGCGGGTCCTGCCGGCGAGGCGCCTGACCCTGGCGCTCGTCGCCAACGCCGAAGAGGACGCGACGGCCGAGACCGCGCTCTACCGCGGCAAGCGCAGAGTCCTGCGCACCCGCTCGACGGTCAAGGCGTACCGCTCGCGGGTGATCCGTGTAACCGCGCGTTTCCGGCCGGGCCGCTACACGGTGCGTGTCACGCTGCGCGCCGGGCTGAACCCCGCCCGCAGGAAGAGCTTCGCGGCCCAGCTGAGGGTCACCGGCCGCCGTTAGCCCACGGGCACCCCCCGCCCGGGGGATGAGCGCCGGCTCGCCGCGCGCCGAAGCAAGAGGCGAATGCCGCGCCTCGCCGTCGTCGTCGCCCTGCTCGCGTCCACGCTCGCCTTCGCCGGCAGCGCCTCCGCCGCCCTCCGCGTCGGCGTCGCCGACGACCTCGGAACGCACGGCGACCAGAGCGCCTCGTTCTTCGACCACCTGGGCGAGCTCGGGATGACGGAGAACCGCGTCTCGGTCTTCTTCGACGCCTCGGCGCCGACGACCATCCAGAACCGCGCGCTGCTCGACCTCTACGTCCCGTTCGCGACGCTGCGCGGCGTCCGCGTCGTCTTCTCGGTTTCCCCCACGAGGGCGAAGGCGATCACGGAGACGCCCGGCTCGGTCGAGGCCTACGCGGCCTACGTCAACCTGCTTGCGCGCACGTATCCGACCGTGAAGGACTTCATCATCGGCAACGAGCCGAACCAGCCCCGGTTCTGGCAGCCGCAGTTCGGCGGCGCCGGCGACAACGTCTCGTCCAGCTCGTACTTCTCGTTGCTTGCCGCCTCGTACGACGCGCTCAAGGCGGTCGATCCAGCGATCAAGGTGATCGGCCTCGGGCTCTCGCCTCGCGGCGGCGACAAGCCGAACGCCGCGAACAACGTCTCCACGTCGCCGGTCCGGTTCATCCACGGCCTTGGCAAGGCATACCGTGCCGAGCGGCCGCCGGAAGCCCTTGATGGACGAGCTCGCATTCCATCCCTATCCGGATCACGACCGCGACCCGCTGATGAAGGGCTACCGCTGGCCGAACGCCGGCGTCCCGAACCTCGGCCGCGTCAAGCAGGCCTTCTGGGACGCCTTCCGCGGGACCGCCCAGCCGACCTTCCCCGAAGGCACGAGCTCGAACGGCCTCAAGTTCCGCCTCGACGAGGTGGGCTGGCAGGTTGGCGTCCACCCCGCCGCCGCCGGTGCCTACCACGGCCGCGAGAACGTCGCGCCGACGGACGAGAACGCGCAGGCCTCGATCTACGGCCACGCGCTTCGCTACGTCGCCTGCGACGCATCCGTGGACTCGGTGCTGTTCTTCCTGTTGCGCGACGAGCCCGATCTCGATCGCTGGCAGGCGGGCCTCGTCCGTGCCGACGGAACCCGTCGACCGTCGTTCGACGCGGTCAAGTCGGTGCTTGCACAGACCGGCGGACGCTGTCAGGGCTCCATGCGCGCCTGGCGTCACACGACCCGCGTCGAGGGCGCCAAGGTGAAGTGGCCCGTCAAGCGCAGGCTCCCTGCGAGGCGGCTGACACTGGCGCTCGTCGCGAACGCCGACGAGGACGCCCGTTTCGAAGCCGGCCTGTACAACGCCCGCGGAAGGCGCGTTCTCAGGCAAACGGGCAGCGTCAGCGCCTACCGGTCGCGGATCGTTCGCTTCTCCATGCGCTTCCGCCCGGGCCGCTACACCTTCCGCGTCACGCTCAAGGCCGCGCTCAATCCAGCCCGCACGAGCCGGTTCTCGGCACCGCTCCGCATCACGCGGTAGTCCGGCTAGAGCCTTTCAGTCATACTCATTCGACGGCGGGTCTGCGCTCGTCCGGCGTCGAATTCAGACCCCGTTCGGCGCCACGGTCCGGAGCGCGGTTCAACTGGAGGGGGAGGTCGTCCTCGGAGCTTCCCCTCCGGCCCGCCGCCTCGTTTGACGTTCGCGCGTGGTTAAGACGGTCGGGGCGGCGGGCCGGTCGTACCACGGCCGCGCGGGCAAAGCCCGTACGGCCTCTACGGTCGGCGTCGCAGAGCGACGCCTCGGCGGCCCTCAGTTTTCGGAGATCCTGATGAGTTTCTGAAGGCGCCTGTGGACCGTCGCTTTGGTCGCTGGTGGCCGGCACTTGAGTCCCAGCTCCCGCAGCGAGATCGAAGGATGCGCAAGTCGGAGCTCCGCGAGCTCGCGCAGTTCGTCCGGCAGGCGCTCGAACCCGCGGCGCTGGAGTCTCCTAACTGCCTTCAGTTGCTTTCCCGCCGCGCGGCTCGAGCGCACGAGATTCGCGTGGTCCGCGTTCGCGAGCCGGTTCGCCCGCGCCTTCGCTGCGCCGACGACGCTTCGCTCGGCGAAGGTCAGGACGGCGCCCGCGGCCCCGGCAGCGGCGAGCACCTCTGAGATGGTCTCGACCGCCTTCGCATAGGCGAAGGCGTGTCCGCCGCGCTCCTGGACGCCCAGCTCGATCTCCTCCGTGGCCGCGACTCGCGCGATGAACTCGGCGCCGCTCCTCTCGCCGGTCCGCAGCTCGAGGTGCGACCGCGAGACGCTGCCGGCGCCGAGCAACGCTCCGCGCAGGTAGGCGCCCCGGCAGCACGACCGGGCGACCACGCGTTTCGGCGGCGTGTCGAGCGGCCCGAGCCGTGCGCTGACGACGCCCGCCTCGTGGAGCACCTGCAGCGCGCGGCTCTCGCCCTCGACGTGCAGCTGGTAGCGCGTCCCGCCCTCGAAGGCACGGCGCCGGTAGCTCCGGATCTCACCTCGAACACCGAAGCTCCGGAGCAGCGAGAACGCCCGGCGTGCGACGGCCGAGCTGGACACGTCGAGGTGGACCGAGACCTCGCCGCGACCGAGGAGGTGGATCGACCCGGCGGTGTGGAAGAGCGCCGACAGCTCGGCGAGCTTGTCGCACTCCCTCCGCGGGGAGATCGCGGCCAGCTCATTGCGAACGTCCTCCGAAAGCGCCACGTCCGGCTATACGATCACAGCCCGTGAGCGCTCCAGGTCTCTTTCGTCCACCGGCTCCGAGGAACGAGCCTCTTCTGGACTACGCGCCGGGCTCGCCCGAGCGCGCGGAGATCAAGCGTCGAGTCGACGAGATGCGCGCACAGCGCCTCGAGATCCCGCTCGTGATCGGCGGCGATGAGGTCACGACGGGCTCCACTTTCGAAGCGGTCGAGCCGCACGACAAGAAGAGCGTCCTCGCCGAAGTCCACAAGGGCGGTCCGGACGAGGTCGAGCGCGCAGTCAAGGCCGCCGGCGAGGCGTGGGAGGACTGGCACCGCTGGCCGTGGGAGGAGCGCGCCGCCGTCTTCCTTCGCGCGGCCGAGCTGCTCTCCGGCCCCTGGCGCTCCACGCTCGTCGCGGCCACGATGCTGAACCAGTCGAAGACGGCGCACCAGGCCGAGATCGACGCCGCCGCGGAGACGATCGACTTCCTCCGCTTCAACGTGGAGTTCATGCTCCGGATCTACGCGGAGCAGCCCATCTCGTCGCCCGGGATCTGGAACCGGATGGAGTACCGGCCGCTCGAGGGCTTCGTCTTCGCGGTCACGCCGTTCAACTTCACGGCGATCGGGGCCAACCTGCCGAGCTCGGCGGCGCTAATGGGCAACACCGTCGTCTGGAAGCCGGCCTCGACCGCTGCGTTCTCGGCCCACTGGGTGATGAAGCTCTTCGAGGAGGCCGGGCTGCCGCCGGGCGTGATCAACCTCGTCTACGGGTCGGGCGCCGAGGTCGGCGACGCCGCGCTTGCGAGCAAGCACCTCGCCGGCGTTCACTTCACCGGCTCGACGCCTGTCTTCCAGGGCATGTGGAAGACGATCGGCGACAACATCGCGAACTACCGCAACTACCCGCGGATCGTCGGTGAGACGGGCGGCAAGGACTTCATCGTCGCCCACCCGTCCGCCAACGTGGACGCCGTCGCGACCGCGATCCTGCGCGGCTCGTTCGAGTACCAGGGGCAGAAGTGCTCCGCCGCCTCACGCGTCTACGCACCGTCGAACATGTGGCCGGAGCTGCGCGAGCGGCTCGTGAAGGAGGTCTCGACGATCCGGATGGGCGACGTCGCCGACTTCTCGAACTACATGGGCGCCGTCATCGACGAGAAGGCCTGGAAGGGGCACAAGGCCGCGATCGACTCGGCGTCCGAGAACGCCGCGGAGGTGGTCGTCGGCGGCGGGACCGACGACTCCCAGGGCTTCTTCATCGAGCCGACGGTGCTCGAGACGAAAGATCCGGCGTCCCGCCTGATGCGGGAGGAGCTGTTCGGCCCGATCGTCACGACCTACGTCTATCCCGAGGAAAAGTGGGACGAGACGCTGGAGCTCGTCGACGACAACCCGTACGCGCTCACCGGGGCGGTCTTCTCCGAGGACCGCGCGGCGATCGACCAGGCCGAGGAGCGGCTCCGCTACACGGCCGGGAACTTCTACGTGAACGACAAGCCGACGGGCGCCGTGGTCGGGCAGCAGCCGTTCGGCGGCGCGCGCGGGTCGGGGACGAACGACAAGGCCGGCTCGTTGTGGAACCTGATCCGGTGGGTCAGCCCGCGGACGATCAAGGAGACGTTTGTCCCGCCGCGCGACTACCGCTACCCGTTCATGGCGCCGGACTCGACGGATGGCGCCGGTCCGCCCGATCGTCCTTAACGCTCGCTGAACAACCCGCGCGAGGTGCCCGCGTCTAAGTCGTCGATGGGCCGCCCGGTCGTCCTGGTCACTGCGGCGGCCCTCCTCCCCTTTTCGGCGTCGGCGATCGCGGCACGGATCCGGATCGCCTCGCTCGGAGTTCCTCCGCGGCGGCGTGCCGGCCGACCGGTTCGACCTCGTCAACGCCGACCGCTCCACCGGGTCGAGTCCGACTGCGAAACGGTGGCGCGCATGGGGTCAGACCCGGAGGCGCCCGGCCTGTGGAGACCGCTTTCCCGCAAGGGCCGAGCGTGGGCGGCGCGCCGCTTGGGGTCAGACCCTAGGTTTTCGGCCTAGGCCCTTCCGGCCTTGTGCAGCTGGGCGTAGATCTGGCGCGCCGTCCGCGCCGGGATGCCCGGGACGCCCTCGAGCTCCTCCTGCGTCGCGGCCAGGAAGTGCTCCGCCGAGCCGAAGTGCTTGAGCAGCGCCCGCCGCCGCGCCGGGCCGACGCCGGGGAGCGTGTCGAAGATCGACTCCCGCGCCTTCGCGTCCCGGCGCTGACGGTGGAAGCCGAGCGCGAAGCGGTGAGCTTCGTCCCGAACACGTTGGAGCAACTGCAAACCGGGTGAGTGGCGATCGAGGCGGATCGGCTCAGGCCGGTCCGGGACGAACACCTCCTCCACGCGCTTCGCGAGCGAGATCACAGCCACTCGGGGAAGGTCGTACGCCTGCATCGCCTGGATCGCCGCCGAGAGCTGCCCCTTTCCGCCGTCGATCACGACCAGGTTGGGTGCGAGCGCGAAGCCCTCGTCGTACTCCTCCTGCGTCGCTGACCCGACGCGTGCGAACCGACGAGACACCGCCTCCGCGAGCGCGGCGTAGTCGTCCTGCCCGTCCGCGCCGCGGATGCCGAACTTCCGGTAGTGCGCTTTCTTCGGTGCCGCGTCCTGGAAGACGACCATCGAGGCGACCGGCGACTCCTCCTGGATGTTCGAGACGTCGAAGCACTCGATCCGGAGCGGGAGGCTCTCGAGGTTCAGGACCTCGCGGAGCTCTTCGAGCGCCTCGACGCGCCGGA
Source organism: uncultured Actinomycetes bacterium (assembly GCA_963782765.1). Lineage (GTDB taxonomy): Bacteria > Actinomycetota > Thermoleophilia > Gaiellales > Gaiellaceae > JACDAN01. The sequence continues at coordinate 32,774 of CAWALC010000002.1, read as the reverse complement.
GCCGCGACTGCTCGGCCTTCGCCGTGTCCGCCTCGAGCGCGAGCCCCGCGTTCTGGTTCGCGAGCTCCTGGAGGCGGCGCTTCTCGCCCCGCTCCGCTCCTCGGACCTCGACCCGCGACCCGCGCCGCTCGGACAGGAACTCGGCCAACGCCGACGTGTCCCCCGCCTCGCGCGGGACGATGATTTGCGGTGGGATCGACGGCGCGGAGCCGTAGTACTCGAGCACGAACGCCTCCAGCAGCGCCGCGATGTCCTGCCCCTCGACGTTCTCGAGGTGGAAGGCGTAGCGGTCGACCATCTTCCCGTCGCGCAGCGGGAACACCTGCACCGCCGCGCTCGCCCCCTCGATCGCGATCCCGACGACGTCCACGGTCCCGACCGCCCGCTTGTCGGCCGCCTGGCGCTCGGCGAGATGCCGGACCGAGAACAGCCGGTTCCGGAACCTCGCCGCCTCCTCGAACCGCTCGTCCGTCGCCGCCTCGGCCATCCGGCGCTCGAGCTCGCGGATGATCGGCCGCGACTCGCCGGAGAGGAACTCGATCACGCCGTCGATCACCTCCCGGTAGTCCTCCTTCGAGATGTAGTCGACGCACGGTGCGTAGCAGCGGTCGATGTGGAAGTCGAGGCACGGGATCCCCGAGTGTCGCCCCGGCTTCGGGCCTTCGCACGGCCGGAACCGGAAGACGCGGTTGAGGACGTCCAGCGTCTCGCGCACCTTCTTCGCGTTCGCGTACGGGCCGAAGTAGACGACGCCGCGCCGGTGCCGTTCGCGCGTGAACATGACCCGCGGGTAGTCGTCCTCGACCGTGACGGCGATGTACGGAAACGACTTGTCGTCCCGCAGCCTGACGTTGAACGGCGGGCGGTGCCGCTTGACGAGGTTCTGCTCGAGGTGGAGCGCCTCGACCTCGGTCCCAGTGACGATCACCTCGAGGTCGGCGATCCGGTTGATCATCCGGTCGATGAACGAGCGGGTGTCCGAGCTCTGCTGGAAGTAGCTCCGCACGCGCGGCCGGAGCGACTTCGCCTTGCCGACGTACAGGATCCTTCCGCGCGAGTCACGGAACAGGTAGACGCCCGGCTTTGCCGGGAGTGCCTTGAGCTTGGGCTCGAGGGACGTGGCCATTCGATCCAATGTAGCCTCGTGCCCGGTGTCGAAATGGGGTCTCCTCGCCTGCCTGGCGCTTCTCTGCACGACCGCGCTCGCGGCCTGCTCGCGCCCCGGCGACGAGAGCCGGCAGGTCGAAGTCGGAGTCTGGGAGTACTTCATCCGCGACCCGAATCCCGCGACGGCGGCGCAGAAGATGGCTGAGCTGACGGCCGCGGGGTTCCGCTCGGCGATCACGAACTCGTTCTGGGAGCCCGGCCGCCGGGAGCCCACGCCCCAAGAGCTCGCGGAGCTCACCAACGCGGCCCGAGCGGCGGACGAGGCGAACGTCAGGCCGATGCTGATCGTCCAGAGCCCCGGCAGCCGGACGACTCCGCGGACACCGGAGCTCCGCGCCGAGTTCGCCGCCTATGCGGCCTCGATCGCCCGCCAGCTGCCTGCGTTCCGCGACTTCATCGTCGGCAACGAGCCGAACCTGAACCGCTTTTGGCTCCCCCAGTTCGGGCCTGACGGCGAGAACGTCGCAGCTCAGGACTACCTTGCTCTGCTCGCCGAGACCTATGACGCGCTGAAGGCGGTCTCGCCCGACATACGCGTGATCGGTGGCGCGACCGCGCCGCGCGGCGGGGACGACCCCGAGTCCTCGAGGCAGACCCACTCGCCGACCACGTTCATCCGTGACCTGGGCCGCTTCTACCGGGAGAGCGGCCGCGACAAGCCGGTGATGGACGCGTACGCGCACCACCCCTACCTGGAGCGCTCCGAACTTCCGCCCGACTTCGCGCACCCGAACTCGACGACGATCGCCCTCGCCGACTACGACAAGCTGGTCGAGCTTCTCGGCGAGGCGTTCGACGGGACCGCGCAGGAGGGCAGCGAGCTCCCGATCCTCTACACCGAGTTCGGCGTCCAGACCGAGATCCCGGAAGAGAAGCAGGACGTGTACACGAACCTCGAGTCGCCGGCGGCGAGCGACGCGGTGCCGGAGTCGACGCAGGCCGAGTACTACCGGCAGGCCTTCGAGCTCGCCTGCGACCAGGAGACCGTCGAGGGCATCTACATCTTCCACGTCTGGGACGAGCCCGACCTCCTCGGCTGGCAGTCCGGCCTCTACTACGCCGACCGCAGCCCGAAGTCGAGCCGGGACTCACTGCTCGCTCTACCATCCTGTTCGTGAGCGGTCAGTACGTCGCGTACCAGTTCTTCCGCGTCGATCCGGCCTGGCGGCAGCTCCCGGTCGAGGAGCGCATGGCCGGAAAGGACGCGTTCGCGGAGGTCGTGGAGGACTGGGCCGGGCGGATGGAGACGCTCCGCGCCTACTCCGTCACCGGCGTCAGACCCGACTCGGATTTCTTCCTCTGGAAGATCACCCAGCGCTACGGGGATCTCGGCGAGCTCGGCTCGGCGCTGAACTCGACGCCGCTCGCCGGCTGGCTCGAGACGCCGTACTCGTACCTCGCGACGACAAAGGCGTCTCAGTACACGGCGGCGCGGCGCGCGCGGAGGATCGTCCCGCGTGGCTCGCCCTACCTCGTCGTCTATCCGTTCGTGAAGATCCGGCCGTGGTACGCGCTCTCGGAGGACGAGCGACAGCGCGCGATGGACGAGCACATCCGCATCGGCGCGGAGTTCGCGACGATCCACAATCACACGACCTACTCGTTCGGGATCGACGACCAGGAGTTCATGACCGCGTTCGAGTGCGACGAGCCTGCGGACTTCATGCACCTGATGCTCACGCTGCGCGACAGCGAGGCGAGTCGGTACACCGAGCGCGACACGCCGATCTTCGTCGGCCAGGCGATGGAGATCCGGGCGGCGCTCGACGCGCTCGACGGCTCGGGAGTGCGCGCCGAGGCGTAGCCCCGGGGTCAGACCCCGGTCGCGGGCGTCGGTTCGTCAGCGGGCTTCTCGGCCCCGACGGGCCGCTTGGGGTCAGACCCCATGAGTCGACCAGACTCAACCGACTGCTCGCGTCAGGTCCGGATCAGCCGTACGTGTGCTGGTCTCGCCAGGTTCGGAACATCGAGAAGCCGCACAGGCCGAGGATCAGGAAGAAGGCCAGCGCCTCCTGCCCAGACGCGCCGTAGAGGATGAAGATGCCCACCGCGACCAACGCGAGGATCGCGCCGCCGTAGAACGCGAACTGCGCGCGAGTCGGCCAAGTGGAGATGTCGCCGCGGCGCTCTCGCCACAGCAGGTAGAGGAAGAACGCAACCGCGAGGAAGAACGCGATCCGGGTCAGGTAGACGAGCGAGAGCAGCGCCGTCTGTGCGTTGAGGATGATGATCGCGAGGACGATCACGGCGATGATCAGGAACCCGCGGAGGGTCGGGTTCATGTCTGCGAAGAAGCGCCTCATCCCGACGTCAAGTACGCCCTCGTCGCGAGTGCCCCTGCCAGCAGTGTCGTGCCGGCGAACCAGGCGAGGCGGCGGCGCGGCTCGGACGGAGCATAGAGCCAGGGCGAGAGGGCAGCGAGTAGCGAGAGCGTTCCATAGGCGTAGTGAAGCTCGTCCGGCGCCCTCCGGTCGTCCGACACGAGCAGGAGACCGATCGCGACCTGCGCGATGAGCAGTGTCTGGACGAGCGCGAGGACATGGCCGAGCGGCCGGCCGGCGTCCCGATGCCGGAAGTACGCGAGCCCGCCCCACACGGCCGCGATCGCGGCGGTGACGAGGACCGCGAGACCCACGAGCTGATGGGCGTCGGACACGGGCGGCCAATGTATAGGGTGACCCCGTGGTCGAGGAGGGCGACGACGCACCCGATTTCGAGCTGACGAGCGACACGGGCGAGCGCGTGAAGCTCTCGCAGTTCCGCGGCCGGCCGGTCGTCCTGTACTTCTATCCGCGCGACGACACACCGGGCTGCACGGCGCAGGCCTGCGGGATCCGCGACTCCTACGACGAGTTCGGCAAGCGCCGCGCCGTGGTGCTCGGCGTCAGCACCGACGACGAGTCGTCCCACGTCAAGTTCAAGGAGAAGTACGGGCTGCCGTTCACGCTCCTCGCGGACCCGGAGCACGAGGTCGCCGAGCTCTACGGCGTCTGGAAAGAGAAGAACTTCGCGGGCAAGAAGTACTGGGGCGTCGAGCGCTCGACGTTCGTGATCGACCAGGACGGACGGGTGGCGAAGGCGATGCTCCGCGTCAAGCCGGACACGCACGCCGAGAAGGTCCTCGAGGCCCTCGCCGCTTAGGCGTGCTCGCAGGCCGCGCCCTCGTCCTCGTTTGCGCCCTCGCGTTGGCCGGCTGTGGCGGCGACTCGGGCGGCGGAGAGACCGTCGCGATCCTCGGCGGCGGCGGGGCCGAAGCTGCCTACCAGGAGGCGTACACGGCAGCCTGGGTCAAGTCGTGCAAGGGGGCCCTCGCGGAGATCCGGAAGAACCCGGCCAGCAAAGCCGCTCAGGTCAAATGCGACCAGCCCGTGGAGCAGATGGAGGGGAACACCTCGTTCGACGCCGAGCAGGCGAAGGTCGAAGGGCGCCGGCAGGGCACCTTCGACGGGTGCGCGTACGCGTGGGACGAGGCGTACGCCGCCACCGGCGAGGTCGAGCCGCGCTGCTGAACGGGAGAGGGCTCGCGGCTACAATGGTCGACCGCGCGGATGTGGCGGAATTGGTAGACGCGCACGGTTCAGGTCCGTGTGGGGGAAACCCCGTGGAGGTTCAAGTCCTCTCATCCGCATAGCTCGACTCGCGCGGCGGGAGAGGGCTCTCAGCAGTCGCAGTCCGTGCAGTCGCAGTCAGTTCCGCAGCAGTCGCAATCGCAAGCCTTGCGCATCGATCCTCCTTTCGCTTGACCTGATCGTACCGCCCGGACCTGCCGAAGTTCTTTACGTCTCGCGCGTACGATTCCGCGTCTGAGACGTGCCGTTTTCCTCGGGGTCTTGCTCTTGGCGGCGCTGCCGGCGCTTGCCTCCGCACGCGGTGCCGCGCCGGGTACGGACGGCCCGATGGTGCAGGTCGTCGTCGAGCTCCGATCGCCGTCCGCGGCGCAGTCGCAGCGTCCGCGCTCACACGGCCGGCTCGACCTCGACGCACGCTCGACGCTCAGCCGGCTGACGCGCCTCCGTGTCGAGCAGGAGCAGGTTGCCGGCCGGATCGCCGACGCCGTCCCGGGCGCGCAGATCCGCTGGCGCTACCGCGTCGTCCTGAACGCGCTCGCCGTCGTCGTCCCCGCCGGATCGGTCGGACGCCTGGAGCAGGTCGACGGCGTGTCCGCCGTCCACCGAAGCTCGCTCTACCGGCCGCAGCTCGACCGGAGCCCGACCGCAATCGGCGCACCCAGCGTCTGGGGCCCCGGCCTCACGACCGCAGGCCAGGGGATGAAGATCGCGATCATCGACGACGGGGTCGACCATCGCCACCCGTTCTTCGACCCGGCGGGCTACGCGATGCCGGCGGGCTTCCCGAAGGGCCAGACGGCGTTCACGACCGCGAAGGTGATCGCCGCTCGCGCCTTCCCTCCCCCCTCCCCGCGCCCCCGGTACGCCGAGCTGCCGCTCAACCCGGACGAGTCCGAGCACGGGACACACGTCGCCGGCATCGCGGCCGGTAACAACGGGACGCAGATTCCGGTCGGCGGCGGCCGGACGACGCTGTCCGGCGTCGCGCCGCGCGCGTATCTCGGCAACTACCGCGTCCTGACCGTTCCGACCGTGTCGAACGTCGGGCTGGACGGAAACTCGCCGGAGATCGCCGCGGCCGTCGAGGCCGCTGTGCAGGACGGGATGGACGTGATCAACCTGTCGATCGGCGAGCCGGAGATCCCGCCGAGCCGCGACCTCGTCGTGCGCGCCATCGACGGCGCCGCCGCGGCCGGCGTCGTGACAACGGTTTCCGCCGGGAACGACTTCGACGCCTTCGGTCGGGGCTCGGTCTCGTCGCCGGGGTCCGCCGCTTCGGCGATCACCGTCGGCGCGACGACGGTCAATCGGCAGATGGCCGGCTTTTCCGCCGCAGGCCCAACGCCACTGTCGTTGCGCCTCAAGCCCGAGGTCTCGGCGCCCGGAGTCGAGATCCTGTCGGCGGCGCCGAACCGGAGGGGACAGTGGCAGTCGCTGAGCGGGACGAGCATGGCCGCGCCCCATGTCGCAGGTGCGGCCGCCGTTCTGCTCCAGCGGCATCCGACGTGGACGCCGGCGCAGGTCAAGTCGGCGCTCGTCACCACGGGACAGCGGGCGAGTGAGACCCGAGGCATGACGGCGTCGACCACCCGTGAGGGCGGCGGATTCGTCGATCTCACCCGGGCCGACCAGCCGCTCGTGTTCGCCTCTCCGACCACGCTCTCGTTCGGGTTCCTCCAGCGCGGGCGGCTGGCCGCGAAGCGAGTCGCGCTGGCCGACGCCGGCGGCGGCGCCGGCCCGTGGGTCGTCTCGCATGTCCTTCAGAAGCGCACCGGCGTCCGGGTCTCCATGCCGTCGCAGGTCTCCGTCCCCGGCGTGCTCACGATCCGGCTGATCGCCTCGAGGGCGGCTCGCGCCGAGGAGGTCACCGGCTACGTCGTTCTCAGGCGGGCCGGCCAGACGCGGCAGATCCCCTTCTGGGCGAGGGTGACCGCGCGGCTGCTTGCTCGTCACGCGGCACGGCCCCTCCCCCGCACCGGGACGTATCGCGGGAACACGCGAGGCCGCCGGGCGCTGGTCTCGGTCTACCGGTATCCGGAGAACCCCACGGGGAGCGGCGTCGACCGGGTGCTGCGAGGCCCCGAGCAGGTCTTCCGCGTGCGCCTGCGCCGGCCGGCCGCGAACTTCGGCGTCGCAGTCCTCGAACGGGGCCGCGGCGTGCGCGTGCAACCCCGCATCGTCCTCGCGCGGGACGAGAACCGGCAGGCCGGCCCGACGGCCCTCCCGCTGAACACGAACCCGTACCTGCCCACGTTCTTCCAGCCGGCCCTGGTCTCGGCCGTGATCCGGCCGACGCCGGGCATCTACCACGTCGTCTTCGATAGCACGACCCGAGCCGGAGCCGGGCGGTTCACCTTCCGCTTCTGGGTCGGGGACGAGACGCCGCCGCGGCTGCGCCTGCTGTCGCGCTCCGTTCGCAGCGGCGGGCTCCTCAGGTTCGCCGCCTCCGACGCGGGTGCCGGCCTCGACCCGAGGTCGATCTTCGCGAACGTTGCAGGCTCGGCCCGGACGCCGACCTACGTGACACGCGGCAACCGGATGACGATCACCGTCCCGGTCGGGCGGCTCCCTGCGGGCCGCCACCGCATCCGGCTCCAGGTCTCGGACCACCAGGAAGCCAAGAACATGGAGAACGCGCTGCGGATCCTGCCGAACACGACCGTGATCGAGACCACGGTCACCGTGCGCTAGGGCTTTCGGTCCCGCTCTTTCGTCGTCGGGAGCTGCGCGAGGTCGCGCTCGACGCTCGCGGCGAAGTCGTCGTCTTCCGGACGGAGGACGCGCAGGTTCGACTTGCGCTTCTCGCGCGACCGCCGGCGGCGGCCTTCCAGCCCGAACCGCGGCGACAGCCTCGGCCATTCAGCCGCGACGAGCACGGCCACGGCGCAGGCGAGCAACGTCAACCAGACCCAGCCCACACGGGAATCTTAGCCCGACGCCCGAGGAGCGGTCCTAGCCGGGCAGGAACGGGATGTCCCAGAACACGACCATGACGACGATCGCGATCACCGCGAGGGCGCCGGCGGCGAGCAGTGCGGCGCGGCGGAGCGGGCTTCCCTGGGTGACCTGGTCGACCGCCTGCTCCGCTTTCGCCAGGAGTCGCTCGAGCCAGCGCTCGGCCCAGGCGAACTCGAGCGCGAGCATCGCCAGGCCCAGGATGATCGCCGGAATGCCGGGGCCCGGCGTCACGAGCATGATCACTCCCGCGGCGAGCACGACGAAGCCGAGGACCGCGAATGCGGCCCGGTAGATCCGGTTCCGTTCCTTGTGGCGGTCCCGGCGCGCGCGGACGCGCTCGATCAGCGGCGGGCGCCCGGCGGTCTCGTCCTCAGCCATGCGGCGAAGACTACGGACAGACGCGCACGCCATCCGTACGGCAGCGGTCGGGCCCGGCGCCGCCGACGACCCGGTCGTTCCCCCGCCAGCCGTCGCGCACGAACAGCAGGTCGTTGCCCGGACCGCCAAAGAGATGGTCGCGGCCCAGACGGCCGTCGAGCCGGTCTCGGCCGTTGCCGCCGTTCAGCAGGTCGTTGCCGTACCCGCCGTCGAGCCGGTCGTTGCCGTCGCCGCCGTACAGACGATCGTCCCCTCCGAGGCCGAGCAGGATGTCGTTACCGCCCAGCCCACAGAGGCCATCGTTCTTCGGCGTCCCGCGCAGGATGTCCTTGCCGGGCGTCCCGAACAGCGTGCAGCCGGCGCCCGAGACGCCCGCGCCGAACGGCTGGGCGAGGTAGCTCTGGCCCGCACGAAGCTCGACGTCGGCCTGACGCGCGAAGTCGCGGACGCGGATGCCGCCCTCGGCGACGGTTGTGAGCGTCCCGTCGCAGCGGTCCTCGGTCTTCCAGACCGTGCCCCGTACCGTCGCGGAGCTGAATCGGCCCCGGGTCCGGAACTTGCCCTTGCCGCTGCCCCAGACCCGTCGGACACGGCGCTTGTTCGCGTCCGTCGCCGCGAATGACGGCAGCGAGCAAACGCTGAAATCACCAAGGACGAGGCGGAGCTCGGCGAGCGCCGTCGGTGTCTGCTGACTGAGCTGGAAAGTGCCCTCGCGGAACTCGCTGGTGTCGGTGATCCCGCCGGCGCGGGCGACCGTGAGCTCGACACGACCCTGGGTGGCGTCGAACTGCGAGCCGATCGGAACCTGCCGCGGCTGCGGGAGTGGGACGAACCGACCGGCGCCCGGTACCTGGACGAGCACCTCCCCCGCGACGGGTATGGCGTTGACGTTCTGGCCCGCAGTCGGCGGCGGCAGCACGAAGCTCGCCGAGACGGCCTTGCCCTCGTCGACCGTCACCGCGCAGCCCTCGCTCCCGCCGCAGGCTCCGGCCCAGCCCGTGAAGGCCCAACCCGGATCGGGAGTGGCTGTGAGCGTGACGACGGTTCCCACCTCGAACTCGGCGCTGCAGACGTCCCCACAGTCGATTCCTGCCGGTGAGCTGGTGATCCGGGCGTTGCCGACCTTGGTCACCGTCACCGTCTGCCGCGGCTCCGCGACGGGGTTCACGGTGATCGTGACGGTGGCAGGGCTCGACTTGGCCGTGCCGTCGCCGGCTTCGTACGTGAACGAATCTGTGCCGTTGAAGTTGGGGGTGGGCGTGTACGTGAGCGAGCCGTCGGCGTTCAAGGTGAGCGTGCCGTTCGCCACACCGTTCTCCAAGGTTGCGGCGACCGCCGCCGAGTCCTCGTCAGTGTCGTTCGCGAGCACGCCGGCCACAGGAACGGTCAGCGTGGAGTCCTCGTCCGTCGTGTACGTGTCCCCTGTGGCCACCGGCGCGTCGTTGACCGGGCCGACGTCGATCGTCACTGTCGCGGCGTTCGAGTCGAGCGCGCCGTCGCTGACCTCGTAGGTGAATGTGTCCTCGCCGTTGAAGCCGGGATTCGGCGCATACGTCAGCGAGCCGTTCTCAGCCACCGTGACCGTACCGCCGGCCGGATCGGTGACCTCGAGCGCGGACAGGTCCGCAGCTTCGGTGTCGACGTCGGTGTCGTTCGCCAGCAGGCCCGGAGCCGTGATGGTCAGCGCCACGTCCTCGTCGGTCGCGAAGCCGTCGGCCGCCGCCACCGGCGCATCGTTGACCGGCACGACCGTCACGTTCACCGTGCCGGAGGTACTCGCGCCGCGGCCGTCGACGATCGTGTACGTGAACGAATCGCTGCCGTTGAAGTCCGGTGACGGCGTGTACGTGCAGACGCCGTCCACGCAGCTGACGGTGCCGTGCGCGCTGTCCGTGCCGCTCGCAAGCGCGACCGGGTCGCCGTCGGCATCGCTGTCGTTGGCGAGCACGTCGATGCTCTGGGCGGCGTCCTCGCTCGTCGTCAGCGAGTCGTCGACCGCGTTCGGGGGCCTGTTCGGCGGCTTCCGGCCGAACTGGGTCGTCGTCACGAACGTCACCGAGGCGCCTGGCGCGAGCGACGCGTTCCACTGCTGGCTGAGCGTGACGTCGAACGCCGTGTCCACGATGCGGTCGCCGTTCGCGTCGTTGCGCACACGGCCGTGGTCGTCCGCCGGGATCCCGTTCGCGCTCAGGATGTCCCCGCGGTAGTCGAACTTCTGAATCGTCCAACGATCGGGGACGGCGTCCGAGTCGAGCGCTCCCGAGATGCCGACGAATGTGCTCGGGGAGGTCGGGTCGTCGCTCCGGTCGTACTCGTACAGGACCTCCCCGTTGCCGGTCACCGCGCCGCCGTCGAAGATCGAGCTGTCGAAGCGCAGATCGCCGTCGAGATGACGCACGAGCGCGAAGGAGCGTGCGGAGCTGCGGGTGTTCGTCAGCGTGTAGGTCTGGGTGAGCGTCGAGGTGCCGTCGGTGATTGCCCCGAGCTGCTGGTCCAGGTCGATGCGAAGCGCGCCGACGGTCCTTTGCGTGATCAGGGACGCCGGAGAGCGCGAGATCTCTCGAGCGACAGCCCGGTGGCCGTCGTCGTCGTCATCGTCATCGTCTTCCCCGCAGTCCCGGAGCAGCTTGTCGGCGGAGCTCAGGTACACGTTCGACGAGTAGACCGTCCCGGCGGCGGCCGTCGCACCCGGCGGATTGAACGTGGCGGCGTCCCCGAAGCCGTCCGAGCTGCCGAACCTGCCCAGGCCGTCCACCTTGACCCTCAGGGCCCCGTCCGTCGTCTCGGGGTTCCCGTTCGAGAGGATGCTCGTGACCGGCGTGCAGGAAGAGTTCGTCGCCGCCGCCGGCGTCAGTGGCACCACCGCGAGGATCGCGGCCACCGCGGCAAGGAACGCTGCGGCGACGTGCACGCGGCGGCTTGCGGTACGGCGAAGCAGGCTGACTTGTTGGCTCAGCGGCTCGTCCTCCCCGACGATTGAGCGCCGAAGAGGGCGGCGCGCCTACTTGGACTGTTTCAGTCCAGGCCCCTCCGGTTCAATGGGCCAAACGGACTATTCGAGACCACGGAGGGCCCAGAGCCGTTGTCCATGAGAACCAGGCTTGCGAAGAGGGCTACGGACAGGCGCGCACGTGATCGGTTCGGCACCGGTCGGGCCCGGGGCCGCCGACCACGCGGTCGTTGCCGCGCCGGCCGTCGCGCACGAGCAGGAGGTCGCGGCCCGCGCCGCCGAAGAGGTGGTCGCGGCCCTGGTTGCCGTCGAGCCGGTCTCGGCCCGCGCCGCCGTTCAGCAGGTCGTTGCCGGCGCCGCCCTCGATCCAGTCGTTGCCGGTGCCGCCGTAGAGGCGGTCGTTCCCGCCGAGGCCGAGCAGGACGTCGTTGCCGCCCATCCCGCAGAGGACGTCGGGCTTGGGCGTCCCGCGGAGCGTGTCCTTGCCCGGGGTTCCGATCAGGGTGCAGCCGGCGCTCGAGGCACCGCGGCCGAGCGGCTCGGCGAGGTAGCTCTGGCCCGCGCGGAGGACGACGTCGGCCTGCCGCGTAAAGTCGCGGATGACGACGACGCCCTCGTCGACGGTCGTGAGCGTGCCGTCGCACCGGTCTTCCGTCTTCCAGATCGTCCCTCGCACGGTCGCCGAGCTGTAGCGCCCGCGCGTCCGGTACTTGCCCTTGCCGCTCCCCCACACCCGGCGGATCGGCTTCTTGCTCTTGGCCTGCCAGGAGAACGCGGTCTCGAGGCAGCTGAAGTCGCCGCCGTCGAGCCGGAGCTCGGGGAAGGCCGCAGCGTTCGGCTGGAGGAAGGTGAAGAGGCCCTCGTAGAACTGGCTGGTCTCGATGACGCCTCCCGCGCGCGCCGCGGTCAGCTGGATCCGGCCCTGCGTCGTGTCGATCTGCGTGCCGACGGGGAGCTGGTCGGTCGCGGTGAGCTCGACGAAGCGATCGCTCCCGGGCTCGCGCACGAGGACCCGGCCGGCGACGGGCGCCGCGTTGACGTTCTGTGCGGGCGCCGGCGGCGGCGGGTTGAAGTGCGCGACGACCGAGCGGGCACCGGCCATCGTCACGACGCAGGCGCCGGTTCCCGAGCATGCGCCCTCCCAGCCGGCGAACGTCCAGCCGGGATTCGGAACCGGCGTGAGCCCGACGGCTGTGCCCTCGTCGAACGGCGCTGAGCAGGTCGCGCCGCAGTCGATCCCGGCCGGGACGCTCGTGACGGCCCCGTCGCCCGTCTTCGAGACCGCGAGCGCGTGCTGCGTGGGCGGCGTGCCGAACCGGGTGACCGTGGTGAGGGTCGCGGTGCCTCCGGATGCAAGGTCGTCGACGTTCCACTGCTGCGTCTGCGTCGGATCGTCGCGGCCGTCGACGGTGCCGTTGTCGGTCGGCGCCACGCCGTTCTCGAAGAGAATCGTCGGCCTGTAGTCGAATCGTTTGATCGTCCACGCGTTCGGGGTTTCGCTCGCGCCAAGGGAGCCCGAAATGCCGACGAGCGTCGCCGGCCCGGCCGGGTCGTCTCCCGGCTCGAACTGGTAGAGGAGACTGCCGCCGCCCGAGGCAGCGGCACCGTCGGCGTCCGATCCGTCGAAGAGCAGGCTCGCGTCGAGATGGCGTACGAGGCCAAGGTCGATCGGGATCTCGCCGATGTTCGTCAGCCGGTACTGCTGGGAGAGGGCCGACGTCCTCCGGTCGATGGACGAGAGGGTCTGCGTCAGCTCGACGCGAAGCGGGCCCCGATCCTCGCGGGTCGTCACGGACTGGCCGGTGAGCGCCAGAACCTCGGCCGGAATCTGGTCTTCGCAGTCGTTCAGGAATGCGTCCTCCGAGCTCACGTAGAGACCGGAGTAGAACGTCGTACCACCGGCGCCGCGGGCTCCAGGCGGATTGAAGATCGCGTCGCCCGCCGCCGTGCCGCGGCCGAACGCGCCGAGCCCATCGACGCTCACTCGAACGGCGCCGTCGGTGGTCTCCGGGCTGCCGTTCTGGAGTACGTGTGGCCCGCACTGGGTCTGCGCGCCGGCCTCCGGCAGTTGCGCGGCCCCCGCCGCCGCGAAGGCGACGGCGACGGCGACGGCGACGAGCCAGGCCCTCATGGGCAGAAGGTGACTGCGCCCGCGCCGAGGCATCGGTCGCCGCCGGGGCCACCGAGGGCGACGTCCGTGCGCGTCCGCTGGAGTCGATCCTTGCCGGGGCCGCCGAGGAGGCGATCCCGACCTTTGCCTCCGCTCAGGAAGTCGTGGCCGTAGCTTCCGTGGATGACGTCGTTGCCCGGCCCGCCGAACGCGACGTCGGGACCGCGGCCACCGTCCAGCTTGTCGACCCCGGCGCCGCCTTCGAGGCGGTCACGACCGGAGCCGCCCTTGAGCGTGTCGTTGCCGGCGCCGCCGAGCAGCCGGTCGTTGCCCGTGCCGCCGAGCAGCCGGTCGTTTCCACCGAACCCGATCAGGACGTCGTTTCCGCCGAGGCCGCAAATCCGGTCGGGGCCCGCCGTACCGCGCAGGATGTCCCGACCCGACGTCCCGCGCACCGTGCAGTTGTCGCGTGGTGTGCCGGCGGTGCCGCGTGTGACCGGGACGGGCACCCGTGTGGTCGCCCCTGCCGCGTTGTTGGACGCATTCGGGTCGGCCTGGGCGCCGGAGACGGTCGCCGTGTTGGTGTGCACGCCGGGCTCCGCCGTTGTCGCGACGATCGTCAGGGAGGCAGAGCCGCCGCTCGCGAGCGTGCCGACCGGGCAGACGACGACCGCGCCGGTGGCGCAGGCGACCTGGCCGACTGCCGCCGAGACCAGCTGGAGGCCTGCCGGGAGCGCATCCCGCACGGCGACGCCCGTGGCCGTGTCCGGACCACTGTTCCGGACCGTGACGTCGTAGGTCACGCTGCGGTCGACCGCGCTCGTCGCCGGCCCGCTCATCGTCAGCGACAGGTCGGCCGTGGGCGTGACCGGCGGAGGCGGAGACGGCGGAGGCTTGGGCAGAAGCGAGTCGTCGTTGACGATCGTGATCGTCCCGGCGGCGACTGCGAGCCCGGCGTTGGCCGCGCCGGAAAGGTGCACCGAGAGCGCCTCGTCGAGCTCGACATCGGTATCGCCGTTGACGTTGACCGGGATTGTCTTCGTCGTCTCGCCAGGCGCGAAGGTCAGGCGGCCGACGGCCGGCGCGTAGTCGCTCGGCTGCGTGGCCGTCGAGTCGGCGGTGTCGTAGTCAACGGCAACTGTCTTCCCGCTGATCGACGACAGGGTCACGTTCAGGAGAGCGGTCTGGCTGCCGGCGTCGCCCTCGTTGACGTTCAGGCTGGAGATCGAGAGGCTCGGGTTCGGGTCGTCATCGAAGATCGTTATCGCTGCGGCCCCGTCGCCGACACTTGCTCCCGACGAGCGCGAGACGACGAGCGAGAACGTCTCGTTCTCCTCCGGGAGCGTGTCGCCGCGCACCTTGACCTCGACCGTCTGCGACTCCTCGCCGACCGCGAAGTCGACGCGCTGGTCGTCGATCGTGCCGTAGTCGACGCCGCCGGTCGCCGAGCCGCCGTTCGTGGAGACGCGGACCTCCACCGGGACGACCGCAGGGGTCGAGAGCGAGACGGTCGCGTTCAGGATCCGCTCACCGGTGTGTCCCTCGATGATCCCGTTGTCCGCGAGGCTCACGTTCGGCGTGCCGCCCGTGCCGGCCGGGATCACGTCGATCGCCACGGTCGCCGCGTCGCTGTCGGTCAGCCCGCCGTCGCTCGCGGCGTACGTGAAGGAGTCGGACCCTTCGAAGTTCGCATCCGGCGTGTACCGGACCGTACCGTCGTCGAGCGCTGTGGCAGTCCCGTGCGCCGGATCCGAGACCGAGCCGACGGCGACGCTGAGCTCGTCGTCCTCAATGTCATCGTCGTTCGAGAGCACATCGACGACCCGCGGGGCACCCTCGACCGTCACCGAGTCGTCGTCCCGCGCCACCGGCGGATCGTTCACCGGAGTGACTGCGATCGAGACCGTCGCCGCCGCAGAGTCGAGCGCGCCGTCGTTCGTCTTGAAGCGGAAGGAGTCGGCGCCGTGGTAGTTCAGGGCAGGCGTGTACGTCACCTGGCCGGCGGAGATGGCGGAAAGCGTTCCGTGCGCGGGGCCGCCCACGATCGAGTAGATCGGCGCACCGCCGTCCACGTCGCTCGACGTGAGCGTGACCGTCGTTGCCGTGTCTTCCGCTGTGCTCGCCGCCTGGTCATCCGCCGCCGGCGCGTCGTTGACCGGGTTGACCGTGATGGAGGCGGACGCTTCAACCGCGGGCGAGCTCCCGTCGGTGACCGTGTAGCTGAAGTTCGTCGTGCCGTTCGCGTTCGGCGTAGGCGTGAACGTCCGAGCGGCGCCGGTGCCGCCCGAGATGGTGCCGAGGCTCGTCGTGGGCGGCGCGCTGAAGGTCAGGGGGTCCCCGTCGACGTCGCTGGCCGAGAGCGTGAAACCGGTCGGGACGTCTTCGTTGGTTGTGATGGTTACGGCGCCCGTCGTCGGCACGTCGTTCACCGGCGTGACCGTGAGCGAGACGGTCGCGGTCGCCGAGTCGAGCGAACCGTCGTTCACCTTGAAGCGGAACGAGTCCGGACCGTGGTAGTTGGGGGCCGGCGTGTAGGTGACCTGGGTGCCGGCGATAGGCCCGAGCGTTCCGTGGGTAGGCCCGCTGACGATCGTGCGCGTCAGGTCCGCCGTCTCCTGGTCGCCGGCGCCGAGGCCGATCACCTTGGCGGTGTCCTCGCCAGTGCTCGCTGTCTGGTCCTGCGCAACCGGCGCGTCGTTCACCGGCAAGGTCTGGACCGAAACGGTGCCGCTCGAGAACCCGCCCTGGCCGTCGCGCACCGTGTACGTGAACGAGTCGGAACCGCTGATGTTCGCGTTTGGCCGGTAGCGGAGTGTTCGACCGTCCGGCAGCTGCTCAACCGAGCCCTGCCCCGCCGTCCCGACCGAGTGCAGCGTGAGTGCGTCGCCGTCGACGTCGGTGTCGTTGGCGAGCACGTCGACGTCGGCGAAGCCGTCCTCGAGCACCTCACGCGTCTCGCCCGTCACCGACGGCGCGTCATTGACCGACGCCACCTGGATCGCGTAGATGCCGGTCGAGGTGTTCGTCCCGTCGCTGACCTCCGCCGTGAACGTGTCGAAGCCGTGGAAGTTCGCGTCCGGCGTGTACTGAACCGTGTCCGTGGCGCTCGGACCGGTGATCGAGCCGTTCGCTGGCTGCTGGACGACGACGTACTGCAACGGATCGGCGTCGCCGTCCTCGCCGATCAGCGTGAACGGCACGTTTTGAGCGTCCTCGTTCGCGATCAGGATCGCCTCGGTGACGAGCACCGGAACGGCGTCGTCGTCGTGGACGACCGCGACGCCGGTCGCGTCGTTCAGAAACGCGCCGACCGGGCTTGACAGGTTGACGACGAAGTTTTCCGTCGGCTCGGCGAGGTTGCCGCCCACGATGTCGACCGTGATCGGCTCGGACCCGTCGGCGAGCTGCGTCTGGTCGAGTGTCCCGCCTGTCGCCGCGAAGTCGGAGCCCTCGGAGGCCGTCGCGGCAACCGCGTCGTAGCGCACCGAGAACGGGGTCGTCGGGATCGGCGAGACCGAGACGGTAAACGTCGCCTTCTTGAGGCCCGCATCGTCCTCGGTGAGATCTACGGCGTTGCTGATCGAGATCTGGGAGGCCGACGCGCCCTGGTCGTCGTCGACGACGGTCGCGGTTCCGCGGCTCTTGAAAATCGTCGCGTTCGTGGGAACCGAGAGGTCAACGAAGAACCGCTCGTCGAACTCGATGTTTGTATCGCCCTGGACCTGCACGGTCACGGTCTTCGCCGTCTGAAACGGATCGAACGTGATCGTGCCGACGTTGGCGACGTAGTCCGCGACCGCCGTTGCCGTGTCCTCGACGGTCTCGAAGTTCACGGACACCGTCCGCTCGCTCGGCGCGGACAACGAAACCGCGAGCTCGAACGGATTCGTGCCGCCGCTGCCCTCGCCCTTGAGCAGGTCGCCGATCGTGATCGTCGGCGGGTCGTCGTTGTCCGCGATCGTGATCGTCGCCTGTGGGTCGCTGAGCACCGTGTTTCCGTTCGGTGGGATGGTCAGGTTGACGAGGAACGTCTGATCGGGCTCGTCTCGGTTGTCGTCGGTGATCGGGACCTCGAAGCTCTTGCTCGTGTGCCCGGCCGGGAACACCAGCGATCCGCTCGTGGACTGATAGTCAGTGCTCGCGAGGGCCGTCCCGTTGGCCGTCGCGTAGCCGACCGTGATCTCCTCGCTCGAGGCGGCGGAGAGCGTCACGGTGACGCTCTTCGTCCCCTCGCCCTCTCCGACGGAGCTGTCGGCAGCGCCGCCGCCCGGCACCGCAAACAGCTTGGCGGTCGTCAGGTCGTACCTCGCCTCGGGCAGGAGGCCGCCGGGCATTGGAGACGGCTCGCTGTCGACGACGTTGAACGTCCCGGTCCTGGTCGCAGCCGTGACGACGTCGATCCCGACTCCCGTGGTCGGCGCGAACCCTCCGAGGAGCTCTGCGGTAAGCGTGCCGTTGAGCGAAGCGGTGCCGGTGACGACGAGGCGGTCGTAGTCAGTTCCCGGAGTCGCAGTCCCGGCAACCTCGATCTCGAGCGTGCCGGCCGGGCTCTGCGTGTAGTCGCCGGCGATCGTCAGAAGCCCGGGCGACTCGCCGGGGGCAACGGTGCCGTTGTTCGTCACGACCCGGTTGTAGGTGCCGGTGCCGCGCAGGATGCCGCTGTTCGTGAGCGTGTTCGGCGCGCCGATCGCCGGGAGGTTCCGCCCGCCGACGATCGAGAAGTCGCCGGCCGCCGCATTCGTCCGGAAGTTCCGCAGCGCGTCGTTCGGCGTCGCCGCGCGATCGACGATGCGCGAGCCCGCGCCGTCCAGGACGACTCGCGCGGCGTTCGTCTGGATGTCTCCGCTCGGAAGCTGCAGCGTCGACTTGAGCAGGTACGTCCCGCCCGTGAGCGCCTTGGTTCCGTTGTTGTAGTTGACGAGGTCGCCGAGATCGAGAGTCCCCGTTCTGACGTCGATCGTCCCCGCGGTGTTGTTGATCTGAACGTTCGACGTCGTGGTTCCGGCCGTCGACGACTTCCGAAGCGTGCCGCTGTTCGAGAACACGGCCTGCGCGCCGAAGTCCTGGTTGAACGTCGCGTCGGTCTGGATGTCGAAGAGCCCGACGTTGTCGAAGGTCGTCCCCGTCCCGGTGCGAAGGGGCCCGGTGCCGCTCCAGACGATGGTTCCCTCGTTGCGGAGCGTGCGGTTCGAGTGGATGTCCTTGACGCTTGTCCCGCTGAGGTTGAGCGTCGCCGCCGGCCCGACGCGCGTCGTCCCGGCACCGCTCATTGTCCCGCCCGTCCAGCTCGAGGGCGCCGGGCCCTCCATTGTCAGCCGGCCGGCACCGGTGAGGGTTCCGCCAGAAAGGTTGAGGACGTCGGTCACGGGGGTCGCGGAGAGGAACGTCGGGGTTCCGCCGCTGATCACGGTCGTCGCGAGGTCGTAAGCGCCGCTGACATTGACCGTGGAGTTGGTGAAGAACACCGTCCCGGAGCCGGTAACGCTCGAGGCCGGCGCCAGCTCGTGCGTTCCGCCGCCGAACTCGAGCGATGCGGGCACGTCGTACGAGCCGGTCGCGGTGCTCGGACCGTCTCCGCCGTTCAGGCTCAGCCGTCCCGCCTGCGCGATCGCAACACCGTCGTTGTCGAACGGCGTCCCGATGTCGGTCGGATCGGCCGCGCCACCCGGGCCGACAGTCTTCCTGAACGTCCCCGTGTTGACGATCTGCGCCGGAGGCGAGCCCCCGAAGTCCTGGTTGAAGTTCGCATCCGTCTGGACGTCGAAGACGCCCGTGTTCTCCAGTACCGCGCCCGTTCCAGTCCGGATCGGGCCGGTGCCGCCCCAGACCACCGTCCCCTCGTTCCGCCAGAGGCGTGAGGTGTGGAAATCCTTGACGCTGGCACCGGTGAGGTTCAGCGTCACACCCGGCGCGACGAGCGTGGTTCCGCCGCCGCTCATCGTCCCGCCCGTCCAGCTGGAGGCCGCGGGCCCCTCCATCGTCAGCCGCCCGGCCCCGCCGAGCGTTCCGCTCGAAAACGTCAGGACGTCGGTGACCGAGTTCGGCGCTCCGAACGCCGCCGTCCCTCCCGTGATCGACGTGGTCGCCAAGTCGTAAGCGCCGTTGACGTTCACCTGCGAGTTCGTGAAGAACACGGTTCCGGCTCCCGTCAGGCTCGAGGCCGTCGCCAGATCGTGCGTGCCTCCGCCGAACTCGAGCTGCGCTGGCACCTCGTACGAGCCGCTACTCGCGTTGGGGCCGTCACCGGCATTCAGGCTCAGCCGTCCCGCCTGCGCAATCGCAACACCGTCGTTGTCGAACGGCGTCCCGATGTCCGTCGGATCGGCCGCGCCGGCGGGGCCGACCGTCTTCTTGAACGTCCCCGTGTTGACGATCTGCGCGGACGAGCCGCCGAAATCCTGGTTGAAGTTCGCATCGCTCTGAATGTCGAACACGCCCACGTTCTCCAGCAGCGCGCCCGTCCCGGTCCGGATTGCTCCCGTCCCGCCCCAGACCACGGTCCCCTCGTTGCGCCAGACGCGCGAGGTGTGGAAGTCCTTGACGTTGGCTCCCGTCAGGTTGAGCGTCACGCCCGGGGGAACACGCGTCGTCCCGGTCCCGCTCATCGTTCCGCCCGTCCAGCTCGACGCGCGTGGGCCGACGAGCGTGAGCCTCGCGGTTCCTCCGAGGGTGCCCGTGGTCAACGACAGGAACTTCGCGTCCGTGTTCGCGTTGACGAGGCCGCTGCCGCCGAAAACGTGGAGGTCATCGAATGCCGTCGGGCCGTTGAAGCTCGTGGTGCCGCCGCCGACCCACGTGGTCGGGACGGCGTAGTTCCCGTGGAGGTTGATGGTGCCGCCGCTGAAATACGCGCGTGCTGCACTCGTGTTCACGTCTTGCGAGCCGCCTGGACTCGCCGGTGCGCCCGTGTCGATAAGGCCGGTGGAGCTCGTGCTGTAGAAGAGGTTCTGCACGTTCGAGGCCGTGCCGCGATAGACCCGGTAGCTCGTGGCTCCCGCCACCGGATCCCAGCCGAGCGTGACCTTGCCGGTCGTGAAGCCGGCCGAGATCGTCGCGCTAACCTGACTGGAGCCGATCGTCTCGCCGTTGATGTTCCGAGCCGCGATCTTGTAGAAGTACGTGCCGGCCGCCAGGGCGCCGCCCGTATCGGTCGAGCTTGCGGTCACGTTCGCGGGCGCCGCCAGCGGCCCGGCTCCGGTGATCTCGCCGCCGCTTGTCTGGTTGCCGCCCTCGAACTCGATCACGCCGCCCGTGCCGATCGTGAACGGCCCCGAGTGGCTGCCGTTCGAGAGCAACCGAAGGTGCCCGGTCGGGGCCAGGACGGCCCCGTCGTTGTTGAAGGTGTTCTGGATGTAGGTGTTCTCGCTGAGGGAGTTCATCCCCGACTTCGAGAACACGGCGCCCGGGAGGACATTGATCGTCTGGCCGACGTCGCCCGTCCAGTCCATGTCGCCGACGGCGTCGATCCGCCCGGCGAGGTTGAAGATCGCGCCGTTGGACATGTCGAGGTTCCCGCTGTCCCACTGGGTGGGGCTCGCCGCCGGCACGTTGTCGTGGACGGTTCGGCGCGAGAGGAACTTGGTGGTACCGCTCAGCCGCAGGCTGTCGGTGACCGTCGTCGTGTTCGCGACGGCAGCTCCGGCGAGCGTCCCGCCCGTCCAGTTGAGGTTCGCGATCGTCTGAGCTCCCGAGCCGCCGAGCGTGCCGCCCGAGAGGTTGACCGTCGGGAGGCTTGTCGGTGTGTTCAGGTTGAGCGCTCCGCTGGTCACCGTCGTCGTCGCGGGCGTGTACGACCCGCCGACGTTGACTGTGCCGCCGCTGACATGGACGGTCCCGGGACTGCCCAGGCTCGAGGAGGCGGTGAGGTTGAAGGTCCCGCTCTGGAACTCGATCGCGTTCGCCGCGGAGGCCGTCGTGAACGAGCCGTTGCTCGTGGCCGACCGGCTGTGGTGATAGAACGCGACGCGGCCCGAGTTCACGGCCAGCGTTCCGTCGTTCGGGAATCCGACCTGGATGTCCGCCGTGCCGGTTCCTGCCGACTTCGTGACAGTGCCGCCGTTCACGAAGGTCGGCATCGGGTCGCTGCCGCAGCACCAGTTCATGGAGCTGTCCGTCTGGATGTCGAAGGTGCTGCCCGCCGGGTTCACGAGCGAGGCTGGCGTGCTGAAGCTGATCGAGCCCGCGGCCCAAACCGAATTGGCGTTGTTGACGAGCGTCCGATTGAGCGTCTTCGAGAAGCCGTTGAACGTCAGGCCGCCGTTCGCGAAGGTCGTGCCGGCTCCCGACATCGTCCCGCCCGACCAGGTTGTCGCTCCCGAGACGTTCACATCGCCCGCTCCGGTCAGCGTTCCACCGGAGAAGGCGAGCGTCGGCGTGGTCGCATCCGCGCCAGGCGTCGAGAGATTTAGCATGCCGCCGCTAACCGACAGCGAGCTGACACCGACCGGCTGCGTGAAGTTCGCAGCTCCGCCCGAGACGGAGAGCGAGCCTGAATGTGAGTACGCGCCGTTGAAGTTGACGGTCGCGCCGCCCAGCTGCAGCGCCCCGGCTCCGGTGACGACGGAACCCGCGTGGAGGTTGTAGGTCCCGCTCTCGAAGGCGAGCGTCGAGCCCGCGGGCACGGTGTACGTGCCGGTGCTCGCAGAAGACCGACTGTGCTGGTAGAGCGCGACGCGGCCGGAACCGACGAGGAGCTCTCCCATGTTCGGGAATCCGACCTGGATGTCCGCCGTGCCAGCGCCCGTGCTCTTGCGCACGAGCCCCTTGTTCACGAAGGTCGGGATCGGGTCGCCCCCGCAGCACCAGTTCATCACGCTGTCCGTTTGGATGTCGAACACACGGCCGGTCTCGTTGACGAGCGACGCCGGCGTTGAGAAGCTGATCGACCCGGCGGTCCAGATCGCTCCTCCGTTGTTGACGAGCGTCCGGTTGAGCGTCTTGCCGAAGCCGCTGATCGTGAGCGGGCCGTTGGAGAACGTCATACCCGACCCCGTCGTCGTCCCGCCGTTCCACGTCAGCGGACCGTTGACGTCGACCCGGCCGCTTCCGCCGAGCGTCCCGCCGGTGTGGGTCAGGTTCGCGAACGTCGAAGGCTGGCCGGTGCTCGTGACGTTGAGGGTGCCGGCGGTCAGCGAGAAGCTCTCGTCCGACGTGACGCTGGCGACGCTGTGCGTGCCGCTGTCGAAGACCACGTTCGCGATCGGCAAATTCGGGATGCAGACTTGGTCCGTCGCTCCGGGAAGCGTGTCGCCGCTCCAGTTGGCGGCGACATCCCAGTTCGTCCCGGTCCCTGTCGGCCCCGCGTCGAACGTCTTCGTCGCGCCGGGGCAGCCGACGGCCGAGAAGTCGGTTGCCCGATCCGTGTCGAGGAGCGCGGTAGTGCGCCGGTCGACCTCGCCTGCCGCCGGCGCGGGTAGCCCGGTGACGCCCGTGTACGTCCCGGTCCCATACGGGACGACATCGACGGTCGTGTTCGAGCTGTCGAGGACGACGAGCTCGTCACCCGCGTCTTCGAGGGCCGCATTGCCGCCCGCCCAGGGAGCGAACTTCACCATGTCCGGCGCCGACGAGTCGCTCGTGAACTCTGCGTCCGCGGGCTGTGCGGTCAGCACCTGGTACGCCGTGCCGCTCTGCGCGACGACGAACCGGCCACCGGGCGCGAGCGTGCTGCCGGCCGGGAACGTGTACATCCCCTCAGGGCCGTCCGGGCTCTTCTCGTCGCCGAGCTTGAACGAGGCGATGTTCAGCGTCTCGTCCGTCGCGTTTGCGACCTCGATCCATTCTGCGGTCGCCGATGCGAGGTTCGCCGAGTAGCGGGAAACGACGATCGGCCCCTCGACCTCGCCGCCGTCTGTGAAGTGGACACGGGCAGAGTAGTCGACGTCGCCGTCGCCGACTTCTGTCGCCGTTGTTCCGGCGCTGCCGGGATCGCCGTAGTCGGTGACCGCGTCGAGCGCGTCGGCCCCCGGAGCCTCGAGCGGCTCGTCCGTACCGGACGCCCGGAAGCTCGCGACGGTCACCCTCGTGCTCTCCGGCGGACCGGACAGTCCGAGAGCCGTCCACGGAACTGACAGCTCGATCGTGTCGCCGGCGGCCAGGACGGCGCCGGCGCTCGTCGGGCTGCCCGCGCCCGGCGTCCAGACCGCGACCTGCCCACTTCCGCTTCCGAGCCGGGTCTGGAGCAGGCGTTCCCAACGGGCGCCGCTGTCTACAGCCGTCTCGGCCCCACCGACGAACTCGGAGCCGCCCGAGCCGGCGGTATGGTCGAGGGCGAACTGGATCTGCGGTGCGCCGGGTCCGCTGGCAACGGGCAGCGCAGCGAGCCGCACGAGCGCGTAGAGGTTCGTCGCAGTCGCTGTGTACCGAACCTCGCGAATGTCGACGCGCGGATCAGCCGAGCCGCCGTTCAGGTCTGTTCGCTCGTCTGCGGCGGCGTCGGACCAGATGTACTCGCCCTGCTCAGAGGCGTTCCGGGCGATGATCCCCGTGTTGGCCGCGATCGGAGCGCGGGCGAACCACTCCGTTCCGGCTCCGTCGACGTCGATCGGGTGCGCGCTCGCGAAATACGTGGTGCCGGCAAGCAGGCCGAGGACGAGGAAGGAGGCGGCAACCGGTATGCGGCGGCTCTGTCTGGCCTTCCGACGGATGTCAGCGATGCGCCGCAGCGCCCCTCCCCCTCACATTTGCACGGCGCAAACGCCGCTCCCCGCCGCACTGTTTCAGTCGAAAACCCCCCGTGCAATAGGCCGAACGGCCTATTTCTCCCTCGCCAGGGCCTACTAGCAGCCTCGCCGAACCTAACAAAGGTTTACGAAGAATGGAAGAGTCTGTTTCGAGTAGGAAACAGCGCTTCGCGAGCGGAGCAGCTCCCCGGGTTGGACTCGAACCAACAACCCTCCGGTTAACAGCCGGATGCTCTGCCAATTGAGCTACCGGGGAACGCGGCAGCAGCGGCCGCATGATAGCGATGCTCCGTTCCAGCCTCCCCTCGCCCATTCGACGCCAGACGGGTTGGGCGGCGGGTTTCTTCCCTCTCGATCTCGCTTATGCGAGCTGCGAGACCGCGGCGCGGATCTCGAGCAGTTGCCGCTGCAGCTCCGACGTCTCCTCGAGGTCGGCCTCGGCGAGGCGGCGGCGCACGTGGCGTTCGCGGAGTCGCAGCAGGAGCTCCTTCGCGGTCGCCTCGTCGATCGCCTCGGACGACGCGACGGCGTCGAGCTCCGCAAGGGCAGGCACCGTCTCCTCGTCGGCGCTGCCGTCGAGGATCACCGCACGAAGCCGCCGGTTGAGCACGCTGTCGAAGTGATCCTCCGGCACCTGCCGCAGCGCCTCGTGAAGCGCGGGGAAGGCGATGCAGGCGGCGAGCACGTCCCGCTCGAGCCGGTCGCCGGCCTCCATCACACGGCGGGACACGGGCGCGGCCTTCATGGTCGAGACGGCGCTCTGCAACTGGACGGTCATCCCGAGCCGGTCGTTCGCGTGTCGCCACGCCTCCTGGCGCTCGGGCGAGTCGGGGACGGCGTCGAGGAAGTCCCGTACGCGCTCGTGCCCGGTCTGACGATCCGGCGCGCGCTCGAGCTCGAGCCGCACGCGGTAGCCGACGTAGCTCTCGGCGCCGCCCAGCCGGCCCTCGAACTCGCCGGCCGCGTCGGCGGGATCCTGGCCGGCCGGAAGCGTGACGACGCGGACGTCGAGCCCCTGTCCCACCGCGAGCTCCATTCCGCGGAGAGTCGCCGCCTCTCCGGCAGCATCGGCATCGAAGCAGAGGTACAGGCGGCGCGTGAGACGCGACAGTTCCTTGACGTGCCGCTCCGTCAGCGCGGTTCCCATCGAGGCGACGACCGGCTCGAGGCCTGCTTGCCGGAGCGCGATCACGTCGGTGTTCCCCTCGACGACGATCCCGCGTTCCTGCTTCGCGATCGCGTGCCGTGCGAAGTGCAGCCCGTACAGGATCGCGGACTTGTGGAAGAGCTCGCCCTCGGGTGAGTTGACGTACTTGCCGCGCAGCGGGTCGTCCTCGTGAAGCTTCCGTGCCTGGAAGCCGACGATCCGGCCACGGGCATCGGCGAGCGGGAACATGAGCCGGCGCGGGAAGTAGTCGTTGCCTCGCTGGTTCGTCAGGCCGGCTCCGCGAAGCTCGTCGCGCGTGAAGCCCTTCTCTTGCGCCTTTCGCGCGAGACCGTTGCCGGGCGAGAGCCCGAGGCGGAACTCGCGGCAGACCGCCTCGCCGAGCCCACGCGACTCGAGGTACGCGCGAACCGGCGCACCCGCTTCGGTCTCCCACAGATGCCGTTCGCAGAACGAGGCCGCCTGGTCGAGGAGCTCGTGCAGCCGGCCGCGCCGTTTGCGTGACGCCTCGAGCTGCGGGGACATCTCCTCGTACTCGAGCTGAACGCGGAACCGATCGGCGAGCCACTCGACGGCACCGGCGAAGTCCAGCTGCTCCGTCTCGCGGACGAACTTGATCAGGTCGCCCCCGGCGCCGCAGCCGAAGCAGTAGTAGAGCTTGTCGACGGCGTTGACCGAGAAGCTCGGCGTCCGATCCTCGTGGAACGGACAGCGCCCGGTGTAGCGGGAGCCGGCCTTCCGGAGCTGGGTCCGCCCGGAGACGACGTCGACCATGTCGGCCGCGGCGATGACGCGCTGCTTCGACTCCTCGGTGAATCGCGGCACTACAGCCGGTCCGCGTAGGCGAGGGCGAAGCGGTCGGTCATGCCTGCAACGTAGTCGGCGATGCGCTGCCCGAGGTCCCCGGGGCTCTCGGGCACCTGCTCGGGGTGGTCGGCGAGATACGCGAACACCCGACCGACCACCTCGCGCGCCCGCTCGTGCTGCGCCTCCGTGTGCGGCCCGAGGTAGACATGCTCGAACATGAAGGTCCTGAGCGCGAGCATCGCCGTGCCGATCTCTTCGCTCTGACGGATGTCTCCCTCTCGCTGTGACGTCTCCACGAGGTCGTGGACGAGAGCGTCGATGCGGCGCGACCCCGTTACGCCGAGCAGCTCGACCTCGGCTCGGGGAAGCTGGTCCGGTGTGAGGACTCCAGCCCTCAGCGCGTCGTCGATGTCGTGGTTGATGTACGCGACGCGGTCGACGATGCGGACGACTTTTCCCTCGAGCGTCTCCGGCTCGTCCGGCCCGGTGTGGTTGAGGATCCCGTCACGAACCTCCTGGGTCAGGTTCAGGCCTTGCCCGTCTTTCTCGAGGACGTCGACGATCCGGAGCGAGTGCTCGTTGTGGCGAAACCGCCGTCCGAACCTGTCCTGGAGCTGCCGGTCGAGCGCCTCCTCGCCGGTGTGGCCGAACGGCGTGTGACCGAGGTCGTGGCCGAGCCCGATCGCCTCGACGAGGTCTTCGTTCAGGCCGAGCGCCCGCGCGACGCCGCGTGAGATCCCCGTCGTCTCGACCGTGTGCGTGATGCGCGTGCGGAAGTGGTCGCCGCCCGGGTCGATGAAGACCTGTGTCTTGTTCCGGAGCCTGCGAAAGGCTTTCGAGTGGACGATCCGGTCCCTGTCGCGCTGGAAGGGAGTCCGCAACCGGCAGGGCTCCTCCTCGCGCGCTCGCCCGCGGGTCTCGTAGGACCGCACCGCGTGCGGTGAGAGCCATCGCTCCTCGTGGTCGCGGACTCGCGCCTCGAAGGCGTCGGCCACCCATCCCGCGAGCTCGGTCATGAAAGCAAGGCTAGTAGCTGTCCCGGCGCCCGCGAGCCGCCGGCGGGACCCACCCGCCACCCCCCGCCCTCCCAGGGGTTTGGGGTGGGATTGTCACGCTAGACGGCTCCGACGCGCGCGTCTGTGACCGGGCTGCACCGAACCAGTGACAATTCGCCCACAGCTCAGATGATGATCGGGACGGTTCCGCCGTCGGCACTCCAGGCCGCCCCGGTCACGTACGACGCGCGCTCGGAGCAGAGGAAGGCAATCACGCTCGCGATCTCGTCGG
The DNA here is from genome assembly GCA_963782765.1 of uncultured Actinomycetes bacterium. Classification (GTDB taxonomy): domain Bacteria; phylum Actinomycetota; class Thermoleophilia; order Gaiellales; family Gaiellaceae; genus JACDAN01. Next base: position 5,701 of record CAWALC010000002.1, on the reverse strand, counting down.
GCTCCGCCAGCCGGCCGAGCGGTCGACCGGCACCGACGGCGGCGAGCACGTCATCGCGGTCCTTCCCCGTTCGTTCCGCCTGCTGATCCGCGAGCCCGCCGGAACCGAGCCAGGCGTCCGTCGCGGTCGGGCCCGGTGCCACGGCGTTGCACCGGATCCCGTCTGCGGCGTACAGGTCCGCGACCAGCCGCGAGAGCGACAGCACCGCGGCCTTCGTGACCGTGTAGTTCGGCATCGACGTCGACGGCCGCTTGCCAGCCGTCGAAGAGACGTTCACGATCGAGCCGCGTCCGCGGTCGCGCATGTCCGGAAGGGCCGCCTTGATCGTCCGCACGAAGCTCATGACGTTGAGCTGCCACATGGCGTCCCACTGCGAATCCGGGATCTCCTCGAACCGCGCCTGGTACGCCAGGCCGACGTTGTTGACCAGGCAGTCGATCGGGCCGAGGGACGCACGGGCGTCGTCCAGGAGTCTCGCGGGCGCCTCGGGCTCTGAGAGATCGCAGGCGACACCGAGCTCTCCGCCCGCCGCCACCCGAGCCGCTTCGACGCGTTCGGGATCCCGCCCGGTGACGACAACGCGGGCGCCCTCCTCAGAGAGCATCCGAGCGGCAGCCAGACCGATGCCCCCCGTGGACCCGGTCACGACGCAGACTCGGTCGTGCAGGCCGAGATCCATGGCCGAGTAGCGTACCGCCGTGACCACGATCCTCCTCGCACGCCACGGTGAGAGCGACTGGAATCGAGACCGGCGCTGGCAGGGTCACGCGGACCGCCCCCTCACAGACCACGGACGCGAGCAAGCCCGCGAGCTCGCCGAGCGGCTCGCGACGACGGACCTGGACGCGGTCTACTCGAGCGATCTTGAGCGTGCGAGAGAGACCGCGGCGATCGTCGCGGAGCGGCACGGCCTCCCGGTGCAACAGCTTCCGGCTCTTCGCGAGGTGGATGTCGGATCCTGGTCCGGCCTGACGCGAGCCGAAGCCGAGGAACGGTTTCCGGACGCCTATCGACGCTGGACTGACGGCATCGAGGGCTGGGACGACGGCGAGACGTACGAGCAGTTGAGCGAGCGCGTGCTCGCTGCCGTCCGTGAGGTCGCTGAGAGGCACCCCGGTGACCGCGTCCTCCTCGTCGCACACGGAGGCTCCATCCGCGCGATCCATGCGGCCGCGCTCGGCGTGGACGTTCACGCCTATCGCCGCATCCAGCGGGTCGAACCGAACGCGACGCTCTCTGCGGTGTGCGTCGAGGACGGGCGTCTGAGCGAGCTCTGCCGTGCCGAGGATCTCGACGAGTTCCTGGTCGAAGAGCAACGGCGACGGCGAGAAGCGGCATCCCGTCCGCCGACGCCGGCCGGTTGAGGCGTCTCTCTAGACTGAGCCGCGGTGGAGGACTACACGAGCAAGTACAAGGGCGAGCAGGTCGAGCTCGCGCTCTTCGGCGGTGACTATCAGGAAGGCGTCTTCACCGCGTACTGCGCGGTCGACGAGGTTCCGCACATCGAGCTCAACGGACACATCCTCATCCCGCTCCAGAACATCGCCTCTCTCCACTGCACCAGCAGGTGTGACGCGCCGGAGCCGGATTGGCCTCCGCGCGGTCTCACGGACGAGGACCGCGACGACGAGTCGTGAGCCGACGGCTGGCCGCCGCGGTCAACCTCCTCAAGACCTGGGCACTGCTGATCGGCGCCTCCGCGCTCCTCGCCGGCCTCGGCTGGCTCATCGGCGGCTACCGCCTCTTCTCGATCGTGCTCTTCGCCGGATTGCTCGCCGGGATCGCCCTCTACTGGTACGCCGACCGGGCGATCCTCGGGATCGTTCGAGCGCGCGAGCTGGTCGAGACGGAAGCGGTTCAGCTCTTCGCCGCGGCGGACCGGATCGCGGCGAGGGCTCGCACGCAGCGGCCCCGCCTCTACGTGATCGGTGACGGGCACCCCCGGGTGTTGTCCGCCGGACGCGGCGGAAAGGGCCATTCGCTCGTCTTCACGACAGGACTGCTCGCGGCGGCTCAGCCCGCCGAGCTCGAGGGCCTGATCGCTCACGAGGTCGCGCACTCGGTCCGCCGCGACCTCCTCACGCAGACGGTGGCTGCGGTGGTCGGCTCGACGCTGCTCGAGATCAGTCGCGCGGGAGGCTGGTTCCAACGCGGATTGCTCTTCGTGCTCGGCCCGGTCGCGTCGGCGATCGAGCACGGGCTCCTCTCGCCCCGGCGCGAGCTGACGGCAGACGCGGATGCCGCCGAGCTGTGCGAGTCACCTCACGGTCTCGCGGATGCACTGCTCAGGCTCGAGCAGGCGAACGAGCTCGTCGCGTTCGCCGGCAATCCTGCGCTGGAGCCGCTCTACGTCGTCAACCCATTCGAGGAGCAGGGCCTGGCGGCACTCTTCTCGACCCACCCGGCTACCGGCGAGCGCATCGCCCGTCTTCGCGCGATGGATCCCGAGTGGAAAGCGCAGGCCGCCTAGGTCCACGAAAAAGGGCCCACTCAGGGGCCCTGATTCGAAGAAAAATCGGCGGCGACCTACTCTCCCGGGAGGTTGCCCTCCGAGTACCATCGGCGCTGACGGGCTTAACTTCTCTGTTCGGAATGGGAAGAGGTGTACCCCCGTCGCTATGACCGCCGAAATTGTCAGGATGCGTCAGCGCAACCAGGACGCGTTAGCGTGCACCCTCAAAACTCCATAGTGGATTTCGGCAAGTGTTCAAAATCAAGACCTCGGGCAATTAGTACCGGTCCGCTTCACGCATTGCTGCGCTTCCACGGCCGGCCTATCGACGTGGTGGTCTCCCACGGCCCTTACTCCCTCGAGGGGATGGGAAGCCTCATCTCGAGGTGGGCTTCCCGCTTAGATGCTTTCAGCGGTTATCCCGTCCAGACGTAGCTAATCAGCAGCGCCGTTGGCACGACGACTGATACACCAGAGGTCTGTTCGCTCCGGTCCTCTCGTACTAGGAGCGACTCCTCTCAAGCTTCCAGCGCCCATGGTGGATAGGGACCGAACTGTCTCACGACGTTCTGAACCCAGCTCGCGTACCGCTTTAATGGGCGAACAGCCCAACCCTTGGGACGTACTCCCGCCCCAGGATGCGACGAGCCGACATCGAGGTGCCAAACACTTCCGTCGATGTGGACTCTTGGGAAGTATTAGCCTGTTATCCCCGGAGTACCTTTTATCCGTTGAGCGACGGCAATTCCACTCTCTACCGTCGGATCACTAACACCTGCTTTCGCACCTGCTCGACTTGTCAGTCTCGCAGTCAAGCTCCCTTATGCGTTTGCACTCTGCGCACGATTTCCAACCGTGCTGAGGGAACCTTTGTGCGCCTCCGTTACATTTTAGGAGGCGACCGCCCCAGTCAAACTACCCACCTGACGCTGTTCCCGCCCCGGATTACGGCAGCGGGTTAGAAGCCCAGAACACGAAGGGTGGTATCCCAAGGTTGACTCCACGAGGACTAGCGTCCCCGCTTCAAAGTCTCCCACCTATCCTGGACAACGTACACCGAACTCCAACGTCAAGCTGTAGTAAAGGTTCACGGGGTCTTTCCGTCCAACCACGGGTACTCGGCATCTTCACCGAGACTACAATTTCACCGGATCCCTCGTTGAGACAGCGCCCAAGTCGTTACGCCATTCGTGCAGGTCGGAACTTACCCGACAAGGAATTTCGCTACCTTAGGACGGTTATAGTTACCGCCGCCGTTTACCGGGGCTTGGTTTCAAGGCTTCGCCCGAAAGCTAACCTCTCCACTTGACCTTCCGGCACCGGGCAGGCGTCAGCCCCTATACGTCGTCTTTCGACTTCGCAGAGACCTGTGTTTTTGGTAAACAGTCGCTTGGGCCGTTTCACTGCGGCCCCCTCGGGCTAATTCCGCGAAGGAATTTCACCCTACCGGGGCGCCCCTTCTCCCGAAGTTACGGGGCCATTTTGCCGAGTTCCTTAACGAGGGTTCTTCCGATCTCCTTGGTATTCTCTACCTGCCTACCTGTGTCGGTTTTGGTACGGGCACGCTCCACCTCCCTAGAGGCTTTTCTCGGAGGCATGGCTGCAGGAACTTCGCTCCGTTAAGAGCTCGGCATCCCGTCTCAGGCTTGATGGCCGGCGGATTTACCTACCGGCCGCCCTACGCGGTTACCCCGGGACGACCATCGCCCGGGCTTCCTCGACCTACCTCGTCCCCCCATCGGTGATAACGGTGGATGACGTGGTACAGGAATATCAACCTGTTCTCCATCGCCTACGCCTTTCGGCCTCGGCTTAGGTCCCGACTAACCCTGAGCAGATTAGCTTTACTCAGGAACCCTTAGGCATTCGGAGGAGGGGTTTTTCACCCCTCTTTCGTTACTCATGCCAGCATTCTCACTTCCCGACGCTCCACGACAGGCTTACGCCGCCGCTTCACAGCCTCGGGAACGCTCCCCTACCACTCCACGCAAGCGTGAAGTCCGTGGCTTCGGTTCCTAGCTTGAGCCCCGTTACATTATCCGCGCCCGACCACTTGACCAGTGAGCTGTTACGCACTCTTTGAATGGTGGCTGCTTCTAAGCCAACATCCTGGTTGTCTCAGCAATCAGACATCGTTTACCACTTAGCTAGGAATTAGGGACCTTAGCCGACGGTCTGGGCTGTTTCCCTTTTGAGCACGAAGCTTATCCCCCGCACTCTGACTGCCATGCTCTGGAATGACGGTATTCGGAGTTTGCCTGAGTTCAGTAAGCTGGTAGGCCCCCTAGCCCAAACAGTGCTCTACAGCCGTCATTGAACGCATGACGCTATACCTAAATATATTTCGGGGAGAACCAGATATCTCTGAGTTTGATTAGCCTTTCACTCCGACCCACAGGTCATCCGCCCAGTTTTCAACCTAGGTCGGTTCGGTCCTCCACGGGGTCTTACCCCCGCTTCAACCTGCCCATGGGTAGATCACTCAGTTTCGGGTCTACCTCCGACGACTAAATCGCCCTATTCGGACTCGCTTTCGCTACGGCTCCGTTTCCTTAACCTTGCCGTCGAAGAGTAACTCGCTGGCTCATTATGCAAAAGGCACGCCGTCACGGCACAAGGCCGCTCCGACCGCTTGTAAGCACACGGTTTCAGGTACTATTTCACTCCCCTTTCGGGGTACTTTTCACCTTTCCCTCACGGTACTAGTTCACTATCGGTCGCCAAGGAGTACTTAGCCTTGCGGGGTGGTCCCCGCGGGTTCCGACCGGGTTTCCCGTGCCCGGCCGTACTCAGGAACTTGCCAAGGAAGGCTCTGCGTTTTCGCCTACAGGACTGTTACCTGCTGTGGTGCGACTTTCCATTCGCTTCGGCTAACGCGGAACTTTGTAACTTCCCGACCCGCCGGCAGACGGATCAAGGCAAGCCCTACAACACCAATGTGACAACGACTGCCGTCTATCACACCACACTGGTTTGGGCTCTTCCCTTTTCGCTCGCCACTACTCAGGGAATCGAGGTTTCTTTCCTTTCCTCGGGCTACTAAGATGTTTCAATTCGCCCGCTTGCCACCGCTCAGCCTATGTATTCAGCTGAGAGCACGCGCGCATTACCACGCGTAGGTTTCCCCATTCGGAAATCCCGGGATCAAAGGTTGGTCAGCACCTCCCCCGGGCTTATCGCAGCCGCCCACGTCCTTCATCGGCTCTTGGCGCCAAGGCATCCACCGTATGCTCTTGTTCTCTTGATCGT
>CAWALC010000001.1:0-1149265 GCA_963782765.1 uncultured Actinomycetes bacterium | reverse complement strand
CGACGCCGAGCGCCGCGTACGCGTTCGCGAAGCCGGTGTTCCGGGTGTTGTGGAAGTGCCCGCCGACCGGTTTCCCCAGCGCGGCGACCCCCTCGACGAGGTACTGGACCTGGGTCGGCGTCGCGACTCCGATCGTGTCCGCGAGGACGAGCTCGTCCGCCTGCGTCTCTGCCAGCCGCTCCGCGATCGCCATCACGCGCTGCGGATCCACCGGGCCCTCGAAGGGACAGCCGAAGGCAACCGAGACCGTGACGCTGGCGCGGATCCCATCGTCCTTCGCCCGCTCGACGATGCGCTCGGCGTCCTCGAGTGCTGCCTCGACCGAGGCGCCCGCGTTGCGCTTGGAGAAGCTCTCGGTGGCCGCGACCGCGAAGCTCACCTCGTCCAGGCCCGCCTCTCGGAGCCGGTCGTAGCCGCGCTCGTTTAGGGCCAGGCCCGCGTAGACGACGCCGTCCCGGCGCTCCAGGGCGGCGACGACCTCCTCCGCGCCCGCCATCTGCGGCACGCGGTCCGGGTTCACGAAGCTCGCCGCCTCGATCCGCTTCAGCCCGGCTCCGGCCAGCCGCCCGACGAGCTCGGCCCGCGTCCCGGGCGGGAAAACCTGCTCCTCGTTCTGAAGGCCGTCGCGCGGCCCGACCTCGCGGATCAAAAGCCGCGAGCGAAGACCCGCTCGGGCGTGATGCGGACGATCAGCCGCGTCTCGCCCTCCACGTAGCTGTAGTCGCGCCCGAAGTACCGGTGCGAGAGCTCGTTGATGTGCTCTTCGGCGCCCTCGTCGCTGATCTCGGCCGGCCCGCTGACCGAGAGGTACTGGTACGGATTCTCGTGGTTGTAGACGCAGACGCTGACCGTCGGGTTCCGCCGGATGTTCGCCGGCTTCACGCGTCCCTCCGCGGTGTTGAAGACGACGTGCTTGCCGTCCCAGTCGATCCAGTTGATCGTCAGCTGCGGGACGCCGTCCTCACCGACGGTCCCGACGACGGCGAAGTTCTTGCCCTTCAGAAGGCTTGCCTGCTCTTCGGTCAACCCGGCCACGGAGGTTGCATAGGCTAACCGTGTGCTCCTGCTCTGCGGAACGCGGAAGGGCCTCTTCCTCCTCCACGGAGACGAGAACCGCTCGGCCTGGGAGCTCGAGGGCCCGCTCCTCACGGGCTGGTCGGTCTACCACGCGATCCGCGACCGGCGCGACGGCTCGCTCCAGATCGCGGCGAACAACTTCGTCTACGGCGGCACCTTCCAGCGGTCGACCGACGACGGGAAGACGTGGCAGCGGGCCGAGGGCCTCGGCCTCCCGGAGGACTCCGGGCTGAAGCTCGAGGAGACGTGGCACGTCGAGCCCGGCCTCGAGGATGGCGAGATCTGGCTCGGCGCCACGCCGGGCGTCCTCTTCCGCTCGACCGACGGCGGCGAGTCGTTCGAGCCCGTGAAGAGCGTGCTCGAGCACCCGACGCGCGAGCGGTGGGAGCCGGGCGCCGGCGGGATGTGCTGCCACTCGATCCAGCTCGACCCGACCGACCCGAACCGGATGTACATCGCCATCTCGGCCGCCGGGACCTTCCGCACCGACGACGGGTGCGAGACCTGGGCGCCGGCGAACAAGGGCGTCGCGGCCGACTTCTTCCCCGAGCCCGACAACTTCCCGGAGGTCGGGCAATGCGTGCACAAGCTGCTGCTCCATCCCGAGCGGCCCGACCGCCTCTGGCAGCAGAACCACTGCGGCGTCTACCGGTCCGATGACCGGGGCGAGACCTGGGAGCGGCTCGAGGGGAACGGTCTCCCGAGCGGCTTCGGCTTCCCGCTCGCGCTCGACCCTCGCGACCCCGACATCGCGTACGTGATCCCCGAGGTCGGCGCGGAGAACCGCGTGACGCCGGACGGCAGGCTCGGGGTCTACCGGACGGACGACGGCGGCGCCACCTGGGCGCTCGCGTCGAGCGGGCTCCCCGAGCCCGCGTGGGGCGCGATCATGCGCGAGGGATTCACGTTCGACGCGCTGGAGCCGTCGGGCGTCTACTTCGGGACGCAGAGCGGATCGGTGTTCGCCTCGACCGACGGCGGAGAAAGCTGGACGGAGGTCGCGAGCCAGCTGCCGCCGGTCCTGTCGGTCGAAGCGGCGTGGTCGTAGTCGTCCTGCCGTCGTTGCTCGCCACGCAGGCGGGCGGGCAGGGGCGGTTCGAAGTGGACGCTGCGACCGTCGAGCACGCGCTGCGCCAGCTGCCCGTGGCGGATCTCCTGTTCGACGAGAGCGGCGAGCTTCGGCGCCTGGTGAACGTCTACGTGGACGGCAAGGACGCCCGAGGGCTCGAGGGGCTGCACACGCCGGTCGGAGAGGCCGGGGAAGTGCGCGTCATCGCCGCAGTCGCCGGCGGCTGAGCCGTCCTACAGCGACTTCGGGATGTCGATCTCGCCGGCGAGGATCTTGCGCTCGACGTCCTCGAGCATCCTCCGGTCCTCTTCCTCGACGCTCGCGGCGAGATCGCCGAGCCCCACGCCGTGTTCCGCCAGGCCGAACGTCACGTTCAGGCCGCTCTGCCAGTTCCCGTCCGTGACGGTCCTGATCGTGCGGAACACGGCTTCGTCGACGCGCTTCATCGCGCTCGTGATCACGTGGTCTCCGAGGAACGACTGGTCGGCGTCGACGCCGATCCCCCACACGCCGCGCTCGTCCGCCGCGTCGAGGGCGCCGAGTCCGCAGCCGCCCGCGACCTGGAAGACCACCGTCGAGCCGCGCGCGATCTGGCCGAGGGCGATCTCCTTGCACTTGGCCTGGTCGTCCCAGTCCGAGGAGTAGCCGTTGAGTGTCGTGACCTGGGGCGCAGAGGATTTCGCACCGGCCTGGTAGCCCGCGATGAACCGGTCGACCGGCGGCTCCTTGTAGCCGCCGACGGAGCTGACCACCGCCGGAGACTTCTTCACCGAGAGCCCCGCGAGGACACCCGCGAGGTAGCCGGCCTGCTCCTCCCGGAAGAGGATGCCGACGACGTTGGCCGGCTTGCCCGGGAGCGTCGTCTGGTCGACGTCGATGATCGCGAACTTGCTGTCGGGGTAGCTCTTCGCGGCGGCCGCCACGGCCTCCCCCTGAGCGAACCCGACGCCGATGATCAGGTCGAAGCCCTGGCGCGCCAGCGTCGTGTGGTTCGGGACGTAGTCCGCGGCCGTCCTCGACTGCGCGACCCGGATCTCGACGTCGAGATCCTTCTCCGCCCGCTTCAGGCCCTCGTAGGCGAGCTGGTTGAAGCCCCGGTCGTTCAGCTGCCCGACATCGGTGACGAGTGCGATCTTGAACTCCGCCTTCTGCGTCTCCGCGGGCTCGGCGCTGCCCCCGTTGTCGTCGCCGCCGCAGGCCGCAAGGAGGAGGACGACGCCGGCTGCCGCGACGAGGGACCGGAGGTTTTCGCCTGATAGTCTCAAACCTGGTGGCGAAGTCTATCCGAGCCGCCCCTCTGCACGTCACCCTCGCGGTCGTCTTCCAGGTTCGTGGCGACGCGCTCCAGGTGCTCATGTGGCAGCGGGCGCGGGAGCCGTTCGCGGGCCGCTGGGCGTTGCCGGGCGGCTACCTGGAGCCTGGACAGACGCTGGAGGAGTCGATCAGGGGCCAGCTCGCGGCCAAGGTGGACGTGCGGGAGCTCTCTCACCTCGAGCAGCTCGAGACCCGCAGCGAGCCGAGCCGCCATCCGGAGGACTGGGAGCTCGCGACCGCCTACCTGGGCCTGGTGCCGAGCGACGCCGATCCCGCCGTCCCCGACGACACGCGCTGGCTCCCCGTCGACCGGCTCCGGCGGACGGCGTTCGACCACGGCGACATCGTCCGCTCGGGCCTGGCGCGCCTGAGGGCGAAGCTGTCGTACACGAACGTCGGGTTCGCGCTCGCTCCGCACGAGTTCACCCTCTCGCAGCTGCGCGAGCTGTACGCCGCCGCGCTCGGCCACGACGTCTCGGCGACGAACCTCCACCGCGTGCTCGTCCGGCGAGGGGTGCTCGAGCCGACCGGGGAACGCCGGGAACCGGGACGGACGGGCGGCAGGCCGGCGTCGCTGTTCCGCTTCCGCGCGCCGACGCTCGAGGTCACGGACCCGTTCGCGGTTCTCAGGCCGCCGCGGCCTTCCTAGGGTGCCGCGACGAGCCGGTCGCGTCCGCCGCGCTTGGCGGCGTAGAGCGCGGCGTCCGCGCGGCCGACGAAGTCGTCCGCGCTCTCGGTCTCGTCCCAGCACGCGATCCCGGCCGAGACCGTCTCTCCGTCGGGCATCGCGGCCCGGAGGCGGCCGACGAGTGTCTGGGCGTCCTCGAGCGTGCAGCCGGGGAGCAAAAGGCTGAACTCCTCGCCCCCGTAACGCGCCAGCATGTCGCTCTTGCGGAGGCGCGAGCTCCACGCGGCGGCCGCCTGCTTGAGCAGCCTGTCGCCGGCCTGATGCCCACGGTGGTCGTTGAACCGCTTGAAGCGGTCGAGGTCGAGCATCGCGACGCAGACCGGTCGGGCATCGCGAGAGGCGCGGGCCAGCTCGCGCGGCAGCTCCTCGTCCCATGCGCGCCGGTTCGGCAGCCCGGTCAGGTCGTCGGTCCGTGCGGTCTCCTGCAGCTGGGCGAGGAGGCGGGCCCGGTCGAGCGCGATCGCCGCCTCGGCCGAGAGCATCTGCATCCCGGACTCGACACCCTGGGACAGGCGCTTGACCGGCTCCGCCCAGCCGAGCACCAGCACCGCGACGGCGCTCTCGTCGCGAAGCACGGGCTCGAAGTGCATCGAGCGGACGCCGTGGCGCGCGCCGTGCGTCGCCTCACGAAGGAACACCGGCTTGCGAGTCAGGTACGCGAGCCCTCCGCCGGCCTCCTCGCCGGCGCGCGGGATCCGCATGCCGACCGCCGCGGTCAGCGCGAGCCGGTCGTCGGCGTTCGGCTCGAGCAGCTGGACGACGTCCGCGCGTGCGATCGAGCGAGCCGACACGCACACCGCGTGGCGGACGCCCTCGGGATCCGTGCTCGCGCCGATCTCCCGCATCGCGACCGTGATCGCCTCGATGTGTGCAAGCGCGAGGCGCGTCTCCTCGGCCCGCGAGCGCAGCTCGGCGACGAGGGCCTGGACGGTGTAGCCGACGATCGGCGCGACGCAGATCCAGAGGATCGCGGTCCGCCATTCGGTGGACGGGTACTCGGGCGCGCCGAGCAGGACGAGCGGCACGAAGAAGACAGCCCCGATCCCTGCGATCCCGATCGCGAGCTGGTCGCGCGTCCCGTAGAGAGCCAGCCAGAAGACGGGAAGCATGGCGAGCACCGAGTAGCCGGAGAGCGCGCCGCCCTGGCTCTCGCGAAGAAGCGCGACGACGACGAAGTAGGACAGCGCCGGCACGACCTCGGCGAACCCCGGGAGCCGGTGCCAGGGCGCGAGCCAGACGGTGCCGACGATCAGGGCGGTGAGCGCTGAGGCGAGGGCGATCTCGGTGAGCCCGTCACCGCCGGGCGGCAGCGGGAGGACGGCGATCGCGAGGATCATCACCCCGACGAATGGCGCGCTGCGGCGCCAGAGTCCAGGGCGCGCGTACATGCCCCGGGTGACCGGGTGGTCGCCTGCGTTCGTCCGTGCCCTGACAGGCAGGGAGAGTCCGAGGCGGAGGGGGAAGGCCGCAGTCCTCACGCACAGAAGATCGTCGGATGGGCGGCCCCGTCGCACGATCCTCCGAAGGGGGGTCGTCTCGTGTCTACACGAAGAGCCAGACGAGCAGCATCGCGACGATCAGGATGCCCGCGACGATCGCGATCGTGCCGCCGACGCCGCCGATCAGGAGCAGCGGCGTCTTCTCGCTCTCACCGCGGGCCGCCTCGCGCGTCTCACGCTCGAGCGGGGCGTCGCTCTCACGTCCGGGCTCGCTCATAGCGGGATCCTAGAGCGCGAGCGCCGCGGGGACCTGTCCCGCCGAGACATGACGAGTGTCTGACACTCCTCGTGTCCCAAACGGCGGAGGCCGGGCGTCGGCCCGGCCTCCGTGTGCTGCTTTAGGCGGATCGTCTACCGGCCGATCGCCACGTCGTCCACATGGACGCCCGTGAAGAGCGGTGACGAGATCAGCTGGTCGGCCGAGAAGCGGAACCGGACCTGGAGCGGCCCGGCCGGCGCGTTGAAGGCGACCTTCTCGGCGGCGAAGGCCGGATAGCCGGCGTTCTGCCCGTCGAGGGCGAGCTGGTCGCTCCAGTCGCCGGTGGCAGGATCCCACATCCACTTCGCCGCGCTCCAGTTCGTCCCGTCGGTCGTCCACTCGACCGTGAGGAAGTCGAAGCCCGGCTCCGTGTCCCGCTTGTTCCGGAAGTCGACGAACACCCAGCCGCCGGAGTGGCTCGTGGCCGGCGAGGTCACCGTTGCCGTCGACTCGTCGAAGTACGGCGTCAGCTGGAAGCTCGAGCCCGAGTTGTGACCCGGAGCGGCGCGCTTCCACGCGTGGAGCGGGTTGCCGGACTGCGCCGTCGTCCAGCCCTCCGCGTCGAGCTCGAACCCGTACGGGCCGGCGAGCGAGACACCTGCGGGCGTCCCGGGACGCTCGACCGGACCGCCGCCGCCACCGCCGCCCGGGATCGTCTCGGAGAAGGTGTACGTCCAGATGCCGCGGCCGTACGTTGCTGCGACGAGGACGTTCGGGTCGTTCGGCTTCAGGTTCATCGTCGTGATCGGGACGACGGGAAGCCCCTTGAGCGGCGCGAAGGTCGTGCCGCCCGCGAGGGCGTTCGCAAAGACGCCGATGTCCGTGCCGACGATCAGCTGGCTCGCGCCGCGCTGCGTGACCCACGTGGCCGGGACGTCCGGCAGGTTCCCCGAGATGTCCGTGAACGTCTCGCCGCCGTCGGTGGACTTGAACAGGTGCCCGACGCCCGGGTCCGTGCCCTGGTCCTGCAGCGTGCCCGGCGGTACCCAGCGGCGGGTGTAGCCGCCGAGCGTTGCGTAGACCGTCCTGCCCGTCGCGTCGGTGGGATCGATCGCCACCGAGGTGACGAACCGCTCCGGCAGTCCGGACGCCGCGGCGATGTGCCACGTGCCGCCCGCGTTCGTCGCGATCCCGCTCTTGAACTTCGCGGTCGCGTTCAGCGTGTCGCACACGCCGCAGTAGCCGGCGTAGATCGTGTCCCCGAGGACGTCGATCGACGTCATCCCGTTCGCGGGATCCGTCGGCGACGGCGTCGCCGCCGCGTCGCCCGGCCGCTGCTGCGTGCCCAGGTCGTAGAGAACCGTCCACGTCTTGCCGCCGGCGTCGTGCCCGGCCTCGGTCTCGGGACCGTGCCTCGTCTCGGCGATCTCGTTTCCGCCCGTGACGATGTGCTTCGCGTTGGTCGGGTCCATCTCGAACGGGTTGACGAAGCGCGTGTTCGTCAGGCCCGGGTCGATCCCGCGCCAGGACTTGCCGCCGTCCGTCGAGACGCTCATGTCGTTGAAGACGTAGGCCTCGTAGATGACGTCGGAGTTCGCCGGGTCGATCTCGGCGAAGGTGCCGTCACCTCCGTAGACCATGTACTGCTCGCCCTCGGGCGTGATCTTCATGTGGCCGTTGTCCTGGAGGCCGGCCGAGACGGTGCCGTCGTTCGCCATCGCGACGTCGTACGGGAGCAGCGTGTTGAAGCCCGTCTGGTTCCCGTCGCCCCAGCCGCCGTTGTCGAGCTCGTGGCCCGGAGCGACATGGTTCTTGTAGAAGCCGCCGTCGTTGCCGACCGCGAGCGTGACGCCGCCGAGCGTGTCCGGGATCCAGACGCCCTCGTGCTGGTCGGGATGCGTCGTCTTGGACGTCGTCGGCGGCCGGTTCGTCGGGCACTCCGGCAGGCCGACGGTGAGCATCAGGCAGGCCTCGTCGCTGAAGTACCGGCCGATGACCTTGAAGGTCGACGGGCCGTCCTGGGCGACCGGCAGCTCGTTCTGCCAGACCTCCTCGAGGCCGAACGCGAGCCGAGTCGGGACGCCGGTCGCGCTCTGGCGCGTCGGGTCCGGCGCGATCCATTCGTTGTACCAGGCCTGCACGCCCGGCTCGAAGCCGAGCGCCATGCCCACGCCGACGAGCGCGGAGCCCGTGGCCGGGTTCTTCGCGATCTGGTTGTCGTCGGCCATCCGGACCCAGCTCGCGCCGAAGTCCTTCGAGACATAGATGCCGTTCAGCACCGTGCCGCCGGCAACCGGGCTCGGCGGGAAGTTGTCCGGTGCGTCGATCACGTCGACGCCGCCGTTCAGGACGACCGCGTCCTGCACGATCGCGTACAGGTAGTCCTTGTCCTGACTCGCGCCGGTCGTCGGGCCGAACTCGATCCGGCCGATGCGCTCCTGCGGCGTGAACCCCGAGCCGCCGAGCTTGACGAACGTGTTCGGCGAACCGCTCGTCGACCGGTAGAGGCCGTTGTGCTCGGACTGCGGGGTGCCGTCCGCGTTCTTGCGGGCGCCCGCGCGCCAGCCGATCGCTGCGACGACCGTGCCCGGCGCGACGTCTGAGTTGACGCCGCCCGTGCCCTTGATCGCGATGTCGGTGACCACGTTCGCGAGCTGGCAGCTTCCGCCGCCCGCCACACCGGAGCACTCGCCGGTCGGGAGGTTGACGTTCGCGTAGTTCTTGCCGCCGTCCGTGGAACGGAAGAGGCCGAGGCCGGTGGCCGCGTAGACCTCGAGCGGGTTCGTCGGGTCGACCTCGATCTCGAAGCCGAGCGCCCCGTCGGGAACGCCCTTCGCCTTCTTCCAGGACTTGCCGAGATTCGTGCTGTAGAAGGCCCCGTAGCCCGTGTAGCCGCCGGAGCCGAAGGTCGGGTCGCCGCTGACCGCGAGCAGCGTGCCGCCGTTCGCGGACGACCAGGCGACCGCGCCGACGATCTGGCTCGGCAGGCTGTCGCCCACCGAGCGCCAGGTGTCGCCGTAGTCGGAGGACATCCAGATGCCGCCGGTGCCCTTCGCGGCGAAGAGCCGCTTGGACGCCGGGTCGTAGGTGAGGCTGTCGATCCGCCCCATCAGGTTCACGAGCCCGAGCCCGTTGACGGAGTTGTACGCCGCGCCGTTCGAGATCAGCGGGCCGTGGCCGTAGGGCCGCCAGGTGCCTGCGCTGCCCGGAACCGACGTGGGCATCGCCGCGCGCTGCTCGAGCGCGCCTGCGAAGGCGCCCGGGTGCGTCTTGCCGTGCGGAGCCGCGCGGACGGCGTCGAACTGCCGGCCGCGGATCTCGAGCTCGATCAGCGACTCGGGATGCTTCAGCGAGACACAGGCGTTCGTCGCAGCCGGCTTGTACCCCGGCGGACAGGAGGCGGCTGTCGCCGCTCCCTCCTTCATGACGGCCGCAGAGCCGACGCCGATCGCGACGATCGCGACCGCGAGGCCGGCCATGACGAGCCTGAGGCGGTGCCGCTTCCTCATCTGAGTGTTCCTCCCCTTCGCAGTGGCGCCCGCGCGCTTCGGCGACGCGGGCCGCGTCCAATGAAGCGAGATTCCTCGCGCGCGCGCATGTTCAAACCCGATTGACGTGTCAATCGCGCATTTGCAGGGGGTTTTGCGCGAAAGTGGCGGTCGATGGAGCTCCCGGCGTCCCTCAAGGAGACCTGGCGCGGCGAGGCGGAGTGGCTCGCTCAGCTACCCGAACAGGTGGCCGCGCTGGCCTCGGCGTGGGGCCTGACGCTCGAGCGCCCGATCGACACGCCGCACTCCCTCGTCGTCCCGGCGGGCGAGGTCGTGCTCAAGCTGAACGCGCCGTCGCACTTCGAGGCCGACCACGAAGCCGACGCCCTCGAGTGTTGGAACGGCCGCGGCGCCGTCCGGCTCGTCGCGCGAGAGGATCGGCAGCGCGCGTTCCTCATGGAGCGCTGCCGGCCGGGCACCCGCTTGTGGGATTCCGGCACCGACGACCTGGCCGTCGTCGGCGAGCTCCTGCCGCGGCTGTCGCGCGACGTCGCCGAACCGCATCCGTTCAGGCTCGCCGCCGACGAGGCCCGGCGCTGGGCGGACGAGGTGCCGGCGCGCTACGAGGTCGCCGGCCGGCCCTTCGAGCGGTCGCTGGTCGAGCTCGCACTCGACGTCTTCCGCACGGCCGACCCCGGCGCGACGGCGCTCGTCAACCAGGATCTCCACGGCGGCAACATCCTCGCCGCGCGGCGCGAGCCGTGGCTCGTGATCGACCCCAAGCCGCTCGTCGGCGAGCGCGAGCTGGACGCGGTCGGCCTGCTTCGGAATGCCGCGTGGAACGGCGGCGCGCCGGCGGTCCGCCGCTGGCTCGATCAACTCGCCGAGATCGGCCTCGACCGCGAGCGCGCCCGAGCCTGGGGAGCCGCCCACGCACTCGCGTGGGGCTGGGAGGACGGCTGGTCACCGCGCTCGGTCGAAGCCGCACGCGTGATCGCGTCCGCCTGAAAACAGACCGGGAGAACTCGACACACATTCGGCACAGTTTTCCCTTGACAGTTCTCGGTGTCCGACACCGATCGGAGTGCCGGGCGCTCTGAGCGGGTTGCCCCGCGTTCTAGGCGGGCGCCGCGTCGCTCTCTGCCGGGCTCGCGTTCGGCCAACCGGAGATCGCGGCGACCAGGAGATCCGCGAGATCCGAGGCCTGCGGGACGAGCCGGCCGGTCGTCGCAATCGAGAGCCGGAACGGCGGAAGGATGTCACGGAGTGGCCGAACGGTCACGCCGGCCGGAGGCGCCGACGCGAAGAGCGCCGGAAGGACAGCCGCACCGGCGCCGGCCGCGACGAGGCCGAGCGCCATCTCGGCGTCCGACGCGACGACCGGAGCCGCGACGTCGTCCGCAAACGCCGTGCCGTCCGCAGTCGCGATCCGCGCCAGCGCGCTGAGATCCGCCAGCGCGATCCGCTTCTGCGCCCGAGCGAGCGCCGACACCGCGGGTATGGCCACCGCGTAGGAGCACATCGCCGCCGGCCGCACCTCCACCGGCGCCGCCACGTTCGACGAGCGCACGACAGCGAGATCGACGGCACCGGTCTCGAGGAGCCGCAGCAGCCGGTCGTCCTCGACCGCGCTCACCACCTCGACGACGACGCGGGGGTGCCGGACCCGCATTGCGACGACCGCCTCGGAGAGATGCGGGAACGAGAACGGTGTCCCCACTCGGACGACGTGCCCGACGCCGGCCGCGGCGGCGGCGACGTCGGCGCGTGCAGCAGCCATCGCCTGCTCGACGGTGTCGTGCAGCCGCCGAAGGCGGGCGCCGACCTCCGTGAGCGCGAGGGGTCTGCCCCGCGACGGCCGCTCCAGGACGGGATGTCCGACCGCTCGCTCGAGCGCTGCGATCTGCTGGCTGATCGCCGACTGCGTGTAGCCGAGCTTCCGAGCCGCCCGCCGGAAGCTCCCCTCGTCGACGACGACGGCGAGCGCCTCGAGATGGCGCAGCTCGATTCCCGGCCAGCGCTTCAGCTGCTGCACGGCACTCCTGAGCTCGGCCGGGTGCAGCGATCGCGATAGGGGCTCGCGGGGGACGAACGGCCCATCCGCTTACCGTTGACGGCTGAGACCGATATTGGTTTGCAGATCGACTGATTACCCACGCTGAACGGGCAATTCCAGTCGGTGATTCGGTCCTAACAACCCCCATTTCGAGCCGTTTGAGGGGTCGGAGTGCCGAAAGAGGCGCTCGGAGCCGGGCAGGCGGATTGCCCGGCTCTCAAACCGCGAAAGGAGTCTCAGTGCATAGACGACTCACGCTCTCGGTGGCGATGCTGCTCGTCGGCGCCGGGCTGCTCGCGGCGTCCGCGGTAGCGGGCACCTCGGGTAGCGCCGGCCCGCAGGCATCGGATGCCGGGAAGGCACGGGTCGGCGGGACGCTCAAGCACAGCCTGACAGTGGACATCGACTACGTCGATCCCGCTCTCTGGTACTACGTGCCGTCCTGGACGATCGCGTACTCGACGAGCGCGATGCTCATGAACTACCCGCATGCGCCCGCCCCGAGAGGGTCGCGGCTCACGCCTGAGGTAGCTCAGGGCTTCCCTCGCATCTCACGGAACGGCCTCACCTACACGTTCCGGCTCAAGAACACGTTCCGACTCTCGAACGGTCAGCGCGTCACGGCCCAGAGCTTCGCCAACGCGTTGAACCGGGCGCTGAACCGGCGGATGAGCTCGCCGGCGCAGCCGTTCATCGAGGACATCGTCGGCGCCCAGGCAGTGATCGCGGGCCGCGCTCAGCGGGCCACCGGGATCACGGCGCGTGGCAACACGCTCACGCTCCGCCTGACGAAGAGGTCGCCTGACCTCCTCGCCCGCCTGGCGATGCCGTTCTTCGCAGCTCAGGGCAACCTGCCGATCAACCCGGAGGGCATCAGCGCTCCGGTGCACGGCGCAGGCCCGTACTACATCCGGGAGTGGACGAAGAACCGGCGCGTCATCCTCGAGCGGAACCGCTTCTACCGCGGGCCCGTTCGCGGCAACGTCAACCGCATCGAGGTCGACATCGGGCTCCCGCTCGAGACGATCAAGCTGAACATCGATCGCGGCGTGGTGGACATGGGTGACCTTCCGCCGGCAGCGCATGCCGAGCTGGGTCGCCGCTACGGCGTCAAGAAGCAGTCGCCGGGCCGCTACTTCGCGAACCCCGCACCGACGATCCTCTACCTGGCGATGAACCACGATCGCCGGCTGTTCGGCGGTGGCGGGAACGGCAACGTGCGGCTGAAGAAGGCCGTCAACTTCGCGATCGACCGGCAGGCCGTCCTCGCACAGGGCGGGGCGTACGCCGGCGTCACGAACGACCAGTACATGCCGCCGACGATGCGCGGCTTCCGGAACCTCGCCATCTACCCGCGGCGCCCCAACCTGAGCCAGGCTCGTAACCTCGCCTCGGGCCAGACGCGCGGCGGTGACGGCGTGTTCTACTGCTCCAACCGGGCTCCGTCTCCCGCGCGGTGCCAGGTCGTCCAGGCGAACCTGCGGAGCATCGGCCTGAACATGGACATCAGGCTGTTCCCGCGGGCGACCCAGTTCGAGCTGGCCGGCCGCAAGGGCGAGCCGTTCGACATGACGCTCGAGGGTTGGCACATGGACTACTTCGATCCGTACGACTTCATCTTCCTGGTCGACGGCTCGACGATCCGGCCTGCCAACAACGTGAACTTCTCGTACTTCAACTCGCCGTCCTTCAACCGCAAGATCACGCGGGCGAAGACGCTGGTCGGCACCGAGAGGTATCGCGCGTTCTCGAACCTCGATCACGACCTGGTTCGCAACGGTGCGCCGCTGGCCACCTACGCGAGCCCGAACGACCGGCATTACGTCTCCGCGCGGACTGGGTGCTACCACTACCACCCGGTCTTCACGTGGGACTACGCCGCGCTCTGCCTCAACCGCTAGCGGACGAAGCGGATACGCAGAGACGAGAAGGGCGGCCCGCAAGGGCCGCCCTTCTCTTTGCCTGCACCTGTAGCTAACGTCCGCCGGCCATGGCGGCGGTCTTCCACCTCTCCGACGGGCGCGCGCTCGGGTACTCCGAATCGGGCCCGGCCGACGGCTTCCCCGTGCTCGGGTTCATGGGCACGAGCCTCTCGTGGCTCGCCCACGTCGGCCCGGACGCTCCGCGCGCCGCCGGCGTCCGGCTGATCCTCGTCGACCGCCCCGGTTACG
Organism: uncultured Actinomycetes bacterium; assembly: GCA_963782765.1. Taxonomy (GTDB): domain Bacteria; phylum Actinomycetota; class Thermoleophilia; order Gaiellales; family Gaiellaceae; genus JACDAN01. The sequence continues at coordinate 1,135,704 of CAWALC010000001.1, read as the reverse complement.
GGCTCTCGGACCTCCAGCCCGACCGCTCGCTGCTCGACTGGCCGCGCGACATCCAGGAGCTGGCGGACGGGCTCGAGCTCGAGCGATTCTCCGTGTTCGGCATGTCCGGCGGCGGGCCGCACGCGGCGGCCTGCGGCCATGCGCTTCCCGACCGGGTGACGGCGCTCGGGCTCGTGAGCTCCCCTGCGCCGGTCTGGGACCGCCCCGAGCTCCGCTTCTCGGCACCGCCCCACCGCCGGCCGCTGATCGAGCTCGCCAAGAGCGACCCCGACCTCGTTGCCCGCCGGCTGCTCGAGGACTGCCGCGCAGAGCTCGAGCGGATCGCGGCCGACTCGCGCAACGGCGGCAAGGGCGGCGGGCCAGAGGCCGACCTGGCGGTCATGTCCGACCCCGAGGTCCGCGGACGGTTCAAGGCGGCGAAGCTCGAGACCGTCGCGCGCGGCCCGGAGGGCTATGCCCGTGATCTCTTCTTGCTGTACGTCGCACCGTGGGGCTTCAGGCCGGAGGACATTCCGGTCCCGACAGAGATCTGGCAGGGCGATGCCGACGAGGCCGTCTCACCCAGGGTCGCGGAGTTCTTCGAGGAGACGATTCCGGGGAGCCGACTGCACATGGTTCCCGGGGCGGGCCACCTGCTCCTCTGGTCGCACAGCGAGCGGATCCTGCGCTCGCTCGCGGCTTAGACTCGGCGGCACGGGACGGAAGCACCTGATCGGGCTGCTCCTCGCCACCGAGGAGGACTGGCCTTCGGCCTTCGAGGCCCTGCTCGCCAGGCTGGGCCCGATCCGCTGGCGCGGCGAAACCCACGAGTTTCCGACCGAGCGGATCGTCCACGAGCCGTTCGACCTCCGCTACACGCCGCGCCACCAGCTGATCATCGACCGGCTCGGCTGGTGGTACGACGTGCCGCGCGAGTGGCTGAAGAAGCTCGCGCTGATGGACGAGGTCTACCTCCTCAACAACCCGTTCACATTCCAGGCGATGGAGAAGCACTCGGCCTACTGCGCGATGATGCGGCTCGGGATCAAGGTCCCGAACACCTGGCTGATCCCGCACAAGCTCCCGCCATCGAACCCGCGCTACGTGCCGATGGCGGAGCGCTACAGCCCCGAGTTCGACCTCGACTACGTCGCCGAGCAGGTCGGCTACCCGCTCTACATGAAGCCGTTCGACGGCGGCATGTGGGTCGGCGTGACCCGGATCGGCTCGAGCGAGGAGCTGCACCGAGCCTACGACGAGTCGGGTGAGCGCCTCATGCACGTCCAGGCCGCCGTGGAGGACTTCGACGTCTTCACGCGCAGCCTCTCCATCGGGCCGCAGACGAAGGTCCTGCAGTACGACCCGTCGGCCCACGGCCACTACCGCTACTCGGTCGGCGACGACTTCCTCCCGCCCGAGCTGATGCGGGAGGTCGAGACGATAGGGAGGCTCGTGAACGCGTTCTTCCGGTGGGAGCTCAACTCGTGCGAGGTGATCGTCAAGGACGGCGTGGCGCACCCGATCGACTACGCCAATGCCTCGCCCGACATGGCGCTCGTCAGCCTCCACTACTACTTCCCGTGGGCGATTCAAGCCCTGGCCGCCTGGTGCATGTTCTGCGCCGCGACCGACCGCCAGATGCTCGTGAACCAGAACACGCGCGACTACTTCGAGGTCGGCGACGGCGACCTGCCCTACGACGAGAAGCTCGAGCGGTACCGCGCGCTCGCCGACGCGTACTTCCAAACCGAGCTCTTCGAGGAGTTTCGCGCCGAGGCGCTACCGCAGCTCGAGGAGGCTACCGTCGACTATGTCGAGAGTCCCGAGTTCGATCGCCTGATCGTCGAGGTGATCCGAACCGAGGAGCCCGAGGAGAAGCAGGAGCGGCTGATCGAGCGGTCGCGGACGGCCGTGGCAGCGTGGGCTGCGGATCGACGTGCAGCCCCGGCGCGTAGATGATCGCGAGCACGTCGAGAATCATAAAGGGCGGATCCGCCCTAACTAGGACGGATCCGCCCTAGTTAATCCCGGCTTAACAGAGCGCGGTTCGCCTTGCGCAGACGCTCGAGCGGACCCCGGTACTCCTCGAGCGAGACGCCGAGCTCGCCCTCGATCGCCCTTTCCGCCGCTTCGAGGATGGGCTCCATCGCCTCCAGGAACTCGCTCCCCTCCCGCGTGACCTCGAGGAAGTACGAGCGACGGTCGGCCTCGTTCGGCACGCGCTGGACTAGGCCCCTGCGTTGTAGGCCCTGCACGCGTCCGCGGAGCGTCGTCTTCGCGATCCCCGTCTCTGCCTCGAGGTCCTTGGGCGTGATCGGCCCGTGGATCTCGATCAGCTTCAGCGTTCCAACGTGCGTAAACGGATAGCCGGCCCGAACCAGCTCGCGCTCGAAGACCTGGCTTGCGAGCGCGTTGGCCACAGCGAGCTCGAGGAGGACCGGCCTCCGAGGATCGCTCACCATGGCCCGCAATCATATGAAGCCCCGGGTTTTGTCCGTTTCGACGTGGGTACTGCCTGATCCACTCATCGTCCATTCAGGGGGTATCACGTGTTCGCCGCACTGAACATCGGGGACAGCATCGAGCGAGGGTTCGACACGTTCTTTGCCTGGCTCCCGGCCCTGGTCGGGGCGCTCGTCGTCCTGATCATCGGCTACTTCATCGCGAAGTTCGTCGGAAAGCTGATCGCGACCTTGCTGACGCGGGCGGGGCTCGACAGCAACCTGCTCTCCGGGAAGACCGGCGAGTGGGTGTCGAAGGTCGCTGCCAGCCCGTCCCGGCTGATCGGCCGAATTGCGTTCTGGGTGCTGTTCCTTGCCTTCGTCTCGATTGCTGCGTCGGTGCTCGGGATCGAGGCCGTCTCGGCGTTCGTCGCCGCAGTTTGGAGCTACATCCCGAACGTGGTCGCCGCGCTCGCGATCTTCCTCGTCGCCGGGGCGATCTCGGCCGGCGTCGCCACGCTCGCAACGCGGCTGATGGGCGACACGCCCACCGGCAGGGTGATCGCGACCGCTGCTCCGATCCTGGTCATGACGATCGCAACGTTCATGATCCTCGAGCAGCTGAAGATCGCGCACGACATCGTCGTGACGACCTACACACTCGTCCTCGGCTCGATCGCGCTCGCCGCTGCTCTGGCGTTCGGCCTCGGCGGCCGCGACGTCGCCGGACGGATGCTGGAGGGCGCCTACGACAAGGGCCAGCGAGAGGCGGGACAGGTCAAGCAGGACATCCGCCAGGGCCGCGCGGAGGCCGAGCGGATGAAGGAGGACATGTCCCAGCGAACGGAGACGAGCGCGTCCTCCGGCCGGAGCGAGGGCCAGCCGTCGACGACGGTGATCCGTTAGGCGAACGGTCAACGGAGGGGCCGCCGAACGCGGCCCCTCCGCGCTCCACCTACGAAAAGAGCGTGAGCTCGGGCTCGCGGAGACCGCGGAGCACGTCGAGATCGACCTCCACGCACCCGATCCCCCGCGCGGTGGCGAGGGCGACCGCCTGCGGCTTGAGCTTCTGCGCCGCAAGGATTCCGCGGCACGCCGCCTTCGCAGGATCGACGCGGATGCACTCGAGGTACCGGGACAGCTGCTCGACCGCCTCGATCGTCCCGATGCGCTTGATCTCGACCGCGACCCAGCCGTCCTCGCGGTCGCGGCACATCAGGTCGACCGGCCCGACGTCGGTCGGCCACTCGCGCCGGACGAGCCGAAGCTCCTCGCCGAGCCGTCCGGGGCTCGCCGCAAGCGCTTCCTGGAGGTCGCGCTCGACGCCGTCCTTCTCGAGGCCGGCGGCCTCCCCCATCTCGTGCGAGACGTCGCTCAGGAGCTCGACGATCCGGATCTCGAGGCGGTCCTCGGCCTTCCCGGCCCGCTTGCGGACGACGATGCGCTCGACCGGCTCGCCGTCCTCCTCGATCACGGTCGGCGGCGTCATCCAGTTGAGCGGCTTGTAGCCTCCGGCATCGGCGTGGACGAGCACCGAGCCGTCGTCCTTCAGGATCAGGAGCCGGGTCGACTCGGGCAGAAAAGCGGCCAGGCGGCCGGTGTAGGAGACCTCGCAGCGGGCGACGATCAGGCGCACCGCGCGACCGTACCGTCCTCTTCGGACGTGTCCTGGTGCCAGGCACCTGGACGTGGCCCTTCGGTACGCTTCGCGGCCGATGGGCGACTTCGGCCTCTTCATCGTCTTCATGGTTCCGCCGCTCGTCGCCGGCCTGGTGATCCAGTGGTACCTGAAGCGGACGTTCGCGCGCTACTCGCAGATCCAGATCGGGAGCGGGCTCGCGGGTGCGCAGGTCGCGCGGCAGATCCTCGACCAGAACGGGCTCACCGAAGTCCCGGTCGACGTGGCACCCGGCGGGCCGCTGTCGGACCACTACGACCCGCGCAAGAAGGCGCTCTTCCTGTCGGAGCCCGTGTACAACCCGCCGAGCGTGGCGGCCGCAGCGGTGGCCGCGCACGAGACCGGGCACGCGCTCCAGGACTCGAAGGGCTACATCCCGCTCAAGATCCGGTCGGCCATGTACCCGGCCGTGGCCTTCGCCTCGACGGCGTGGATCTGGCTGCTGATCATCGGAGCCGTTCTCGGCGCCCTCAACCTCGTCGCGCTGGCACTGCTCCTCTACGCCGTCGCCGTCGCCTTCCACCTCGTGACCCTGCCGGTCGAGTTCAACGCCTCACGCCGGGCCTCGACGCAACTGCGTGAGCTCGGGATCGTCGGCGCCGGCGAGCAGGAGGGCGTGAACAAGGTGCTGAACGCCGCGGCGCTCACGTACGTCGCCGGCGCATTGGCAGCGCTCTCGCTGCTCCTCTACTACGCCCTGCTCTTCTTCGGCAACCGCGACTAAGGCGTTTCGCGGCTCGGGAATTCCCGGGCGGTCTGCCTGCGCAGGACCTCGACGCCGAGCCCGAGCAGGACGGCGACGAGGAGGACGAACTGCCAGCGGTGCGTCTGCGCGGTCGGCCCCCACCAGACGAGCAGCACGAGGAGCGCCGCCGCGCCGCCGAACGCCAGCTCGGCGCGCGCGAGATGCGGTGCCAGCCATCCCCTCGCTGAGGTCGCGTACCGCGCGGGCCCGGCGATCCAGAGCGCGACGAGCAAGAGCACGCCGAGCCCCAGGAGGGTCAGGCCGCCGTCGCGCAGGAGCGAGGTGAGGATGTCCCACGCATCGCCCGCGGCGATCTCAACGGACTCCGTGGTGGCGAGCTCGTCCACGATGATCGAGCCGACGACCCGCCTGACCACGAGCACGACCAGGCCAACCAGGATCGCGGACAGCCCGATCATCCGGAGGATGTCGCGCCGCCTGCCCTCCGCCAGCCAAACGGCGATCGCCCAGAGCAGGATCGGGACGACCCAGAGCCAGAGGCCGAGGAAGTCGAGGAGGCGGGTGATGTCCTGCGCCAGCTCGAGCTGGTCCGACTCGACGATCGTGATCCGGGCGGCGTCGGGGTTCGCAAGGAGGCGCTCGTCGATCCTGCCGACGATCGCGACCCGCTCACCGAGCTGTATGAGCAGCGGCTGGAGGTCGAGGACGACGTTGCCTCCCTCCGTGCTCACCCTCTCGCCTTCGTCCTCCAGGACCCGGATGAGGTTCCGGTGCGTCTCGGTGATCGCCCCGGACCCAGAGCTGCTGCGGCCTCGGCCGCTCGAGCAACTGCACGGCCGCCCGGTCGGCGCCGACGCGAACGGCGCCCGCGATCGGGCCGGCCAGGCCCTGCTGGTCGGGCGGCAACCGCTGCGCGAGCGCGGCCTCCACGTCGACATTCGCAAACAGCTGCTCCACGAGCGTCGCCGCGATCTGATCACGGATCTCCGGATCGGCGATCAGCTCGCCGGCCGTCGCCTCGACGGTGTCGGTGTCGAGCGCCTGGTAGCGGACATAGCCCGCGAGCAGGGCGAGGATCGCGACGAGCGCGCCGACCACGACGAGAACCCGGACAAGGATCATGCGGCCCACGTCTGGAGGTGGTATCGCGGGCAGGGCAGCTCTGTCATCGTCCTATCTGGGCTATTGGTCGTTCGCTTCATCGGGCACGCCACGGTGCTCATCGAGCTGGACGGCGTGCGGCTGCTGACCGATCCGCTGCTGCGCGACCGTGTGGCGCACCTTCGGCGGGCGACCCCGGTCGAGCGGTCGATTCCGGATGTCGACGCAGTGCTCGTGTCGCACGGTCACCACGACCATCTCGACTTCCCTTCGCTGCGCATGCTCCAAGCGAGTCGCGTCGTCGCCCCGCGGAGACTCGCACTCGGGATGGGCGAGTTCGAGGCGGTCGGCGTGGACGAAGGGGACGAGCTCGAGGTCGGACCGCTGACGATCCGCGCGACCCACGCGGAGCACGAGGGCGGCCGGCCGCCGTTCAGGACGGGCACGGCGCTCGGCTACGCCATTCTCGGCTCCAGGCGGATCTTCTTCGCCGCCGACACCGAGCTCTTCGACGGTCTGACCGGCCTTGTCGAAGACCTCGATCTGGCCCTCATCCCGATCTGGGGCTGGGGCGCGACCCTCGGCCGCGGGAAGCACCTGGACCCCGACACCGCGGCCGAGGCCGTCCGGCGCCTTGCGCCCAAGGTTGCGGTGCCGATCCACTGGGGCACCTACCGACCGTTCCACCGCCGCGCGTCGGCCAGCTTTCTCACCGAGCCCGCCGAGGCCTTCGCGCGAGCGGCTGCCGAGATCGCACCGGACGTCGACATCCGGATTCTCCGACCGGGAGAGACCCTCGAGCTCTAGTGGCCGAGGCCGGCCTTCAGGCCGACGATGACGAGCCCGAGCGCGAGGTTGACGGCGATGGTCAGAGCCGAGGCGACAAGCCCCAGCCGCTCGACGGTCGCATACAGGACTCCGGCGGCGGCGAGCGTCGCGAGGCCGAAGGCCATCGCCAGCCAGCCGGCGGTGGAGTCCTCGAGGATTCCCAGGGCGCCCAGAACGAGCGCACCCACCGGCGGGACGGCTGCCAGCAGCATCCCGAGCTCGCGCCTGGCCACGCTCTTGAGCTCGCCGGCGTCCAGCCGCCGCCCGAGAGAGATCGTCTCCGCGAGCGAGTGCGCGTACACGTGCGAGATCCAGAGTACGACCGCGGTCCCGGCGACGATTCCCGCGAGCTCTCTCGCGTGGATCGTGTCCCCGTGCGCACCGGCAGCCAGCGCGCCCATGACGACGATCGTCCCGTAGACGGCGCCTGCGATCCGCTGCGGCGACTTGTCTCGTGCAGCGCGCATGGCGCGGCATTCGCCCCAGTCGCGCCTGCCCCTACTCCAGCGACGCGATCAGCACCGCGGTGGCGAACCCGAGCGTCGTCAGCAGCCCGGCCGCCCGCCCGCCCTTCTCGAACGCCTCCGGCATCATCGTGTCGGCGAGCATCGTCAGGATCGCGCCCGCCGCAAACGCGAGGACGAAGGCGATCGTGTTGCCCGAGGCGTCGCCGAGCAGCTTGTAGCCGAGCGCTGCTGCGATCCCGGCAACGAGCGTCACGATCGCCCACAGCTCGTAGATGTGCAGATCCTGCCAGCCGGCCTTCTTCAGGCCGGACGTGGCTGCCGCGGCCTCGGGCAGGTTGGAGAGGAAGACGGCGGCGATGAACGCGAGGCTGATTCCCTCCCCCGACAGGAGATCCAAGCCCACGACGAACGACTCGGGGATGCCGTCGAGGACGATCCCGAGCACGATCGCGAGCGCCGTCCCGCCTGCCTGGGCTCCCACCATGCTCTTGCGCCCCTCGCCGCCCATCCTGTCGATGATCGTGTCGCCGACGAAGAACGTCAGCGCGCCGGCGAAGAGACCGGCGGCAAGCCAGCCGCGGTCTTCGACGGCGTCTGCGGCGTCGAGGAAGAGCTCGAACGAGACGGCGCTGATCAGCACGCCCGCGCCGAAGGCCATGACGAGGCCGATGGTCCGCTCGCGGAGGTGGAGCCTCAGGGCGAGGAGGCCCCCGACGAGCAGCGACGAGCTCGCGAACGCCCCCCAGAGGAACGCCTCGATCAGTAGCGGTCCCCCGCGGTCATCCAGGCGACGAACGCGGCGGGAATCGCCAACAGGGCGACGAGGATCCCGATCAGCACGATGTCCATCGCGAGGAGGATCAGTCCGGCGACGAAGCCGAGGACCAGCACTCCCAGCGCGATCAGCATCGGGCTCCCACGGTCTGTCGTTCTCATGTCTCTCCCTTCGGTCGGATGACGCAACGGAAGCCGATGTGGCCCGTCGCGGTGTCGATGGTCTCACCCTGCCGCGCGGCCGGGCGGTAGCGCAGGCAGTAGTTCGGCGCGCACAGGTGGGATCCGCCCTTGATCACCTTGCGGGGGAAGGTCTCGCCGGGCAACGGGTCCGGAGCGCAGCACGGCGCGCCGGCGCTCTCCCCGGTGAACCAGTCCGACGTCCACTCCCAGGTGTTCCCGGTCATGTCGTGGAGGCCGTAGCCGTTGGGCGGGAAGCTGCCGACAGGCGAGGTGCCCTCGAACCCGTCGGCGTTCAGGTTCTGCCAGGGGAAATCGCCCTGCCACATGTTGGCCGCGGGCTTTCCGTCCGGGAAGTGCTCGTCGCCCCACGCGAACGCGGCACCGTCGAGCCCGCCGCGGGCCGCGTACTCCCACTCCGCCTCGGTCGGGAGCTCCTTGCCGGCCCAGGCGGCGTAGGCCTCGGCATCCTCGTACGCAACCTGGACGACGGGGTGATGGTCACGCCCGTTGATCGTCGTCCCGGGCCCGCCCGGCCGCTTCCACGACGCGCCCGGCACGTAGGCCCACCAGTTGCGATGGTCGTTCAGCGGCACCGGTCCCGCAGTCTTCCGGAAGACCAGCGACCCCGGCACGAGCAGCTCGGGATCGGCGTCGGGGTAGTCCGCAGGGTCGAGCGGCCGCTCGGCGACGGTCGTGTAGCCGGTCTCGCGGACGAAGCGCCTGAAGTCGGCCGCGGTCACCGGACGCTCGTCCATCCAGAAGTCCCCGACCTCGACTTCCCGCACGGGGGCTTCCTCTGGGTAGAAGTCCTCGGAGCCCATGCGGAAGGTTCCGCCGCGAACGAACGTCATCTGTTCGATCTCCACGGCCGCCATCGCGTTGAATCTCGCTGACCCGGGTTCTCCGGTCATCGTCCCGACAGGATGACGGCCTTCCCGGCTGATCGTCTGGAGCGTGGTCGTCCCGCAGGCCGCGGCGTACGCCCAGATCGCCGGCCTGCCGCCGTCCGCGGGACTCGTCGCCGCACCCGGGGCGCTCCTCGGGTACGCGCTGCTGGGCACCTCGAGGACGCTCGTCGTCGGCGCGACGACGCTCCGAGCCGAAGCCGTGCTCGAGCTGCTGCGGCGGAGCGGCGTCGCAGAGAAGGTTCGGGTCGAGCCGACGCTCGACGGCGCCGTCAGCCGCTGAAGCCGTCGATCGCGTCGCCGATCAGCTTCGCGCCGATGACGAGGCAGAGCACGGCCATGATCACGGCGTTGTTCTGCGCCATCCACGTCTGCAGCCGGTCGAGGATCGGACCTGAGCGCTCACCGAGCGTGAAGTAGATCCCGACCGGGGTCGCAACGCCGATGGTGCCGATGAGCGCGAACACGGCGTAGGCGATCGCCTGCTCGCTGCCCGGGATGCCCGTCTGGGCGATCGCCGCCGCAGCGCCGATCGCGAGGAGCAGATTCTTCGGGTTCCCGCCGGAGAGCAGCACACCGGTTCCGAACGCCTTCGCCACCGTGAACCGGTCGATCGCACCCATCCACTTCGGCGTCTCCGGCACCTCGCCCTGACGCGGACGTACTCGCCACTCCTTCAGCGCGACCCAGCAGCAACAGCACGGCGAGCACGAGCTTGAGGACGGACACCCAGGTCGCCGGCTCCCCGTTCTCGCTCGCATCGGTCGGCCCCGCCACGAGCAAGACGATCGTTCCGACGACCGCGAGGCCGACCAGGCAGCCGGCGACATACGCCGGGCCGTTGGAGCGCGCACGCGGCGAGACGAGGACCAGGATCGCGGCGATGATCGGGATCGGGCTCAGCGCGACGGCGATCGCCAGCGGGAGCGACTGCCCGATCGCCTCACCCACGTTGGTTTGTCCTCGGGCCCGTACGGCTCGTCGACGTAGTCATCGATGCGTTCTCGCGCGGGAGGTGCGATTTGCAGCCGGGAAGCCGGTGGAGGTCTCCGAGATCGAGGCGAAGCCGTTCCGGTGGTGATTGCGGCCGGTCAGGGGAGGACGACCAGCACGTTCGGCGCTTCCTCGGGCGCCTTCTCCGGGAGGAACGCGTCCCAGTCCGGTGTCGAGTCACGGATGTCGAGCTCGATTTTTCCCTTGAACGGCTTCGCCAGAGGTCGATCACCTCTTTTCGTTTAGGCCAGTTTCTCCCCGCCCTGCCGCGTCAGCGACCAGATGACCCAGATGGCCATCGCGATCATCAGCAGCGACCAGAACGGGTAGTAGGGGATGAAGAAGAAGTTGACGATCGCGCTGATCACGGCGAGCACGACCGCCGTCGTGGCCGCCCACAGCGCTCCGCGGAAGAGGTAGAAGCCGGAGAGCAGGATCACGATCCCGAGCAGCAGGTGGATCCAGCCCCACGCCGTCGTGTCGATGTCGAACGTGTAGTTCTGCGCGACGACGTAGAAGTTGTCGTCGATGATCGCCACCAGGCCGGAAATCGCCTGGAATGAGCCGATCAGGATCATCATCACGCCCGCGAAGGTGATGCCTCCGACGGCCCACCCGGACATCGCCGGGGCGTCGGTTCTTGCGTCGTACTCACTCACGATGAGCTCCTTTCGAGGGGTCGACGGAGATCGTGTTCGACGCTACGGATCGTTCTCCCACGCGGCATCGTTCGGTCGGGACGAATCGGGTTTGTCCATGATCCACCCGTGGATACCGTCCCACCCGTCGCGCCATCCCGGCGCCGGCCCCGAAAGCGGATCATCGTCGCAGTCGTCGGCGCGATCTTCGCGCTCGCGACCTTCGCGTATTTCCTGCCGCAGATCGCCGACTACCGGGACGTCTGGGAGGTCCTCAAGGGTCTCTCGTGGACGTGGATCGCCGCACTCATCGCCGCGACCGCCCTCAACCTCGCCACCTTCGCGCCGCCCTGGCAGATCGCGCTCCCGGGGCTCCGATTCCGGCCCGCGTTCGTGGTCACGCAGGTGTCGACGGCGCTGTCGCTGGTCGTGCCGGGTGGAGCCGCGGTCGGGATCGCGAGCTCGTACGGGATTCTCCGCCGGTGGGGCTTCCGGGGCCGGGACATCGGGCGCGGAGTCACGCTCGTGAGCCTCTGGAACCAGTTCGCGAACCTTTCCTACCCCGTGCTCGCCGTATTCCTGCTCGCGGTCGAGGGAAGCAGCTCGGCGGTGCTGGCGACCGCAGCGTTCGTCGGCGCGGCCGTGCTGGGGATTGCCGTGGCGGCGCTCGGTGCGGTGCTCGCGAGCCGCCGGGCGGCCGCCGGGATCGGCGAGCTCGCGGCGCAGCTCTCCGACTGGGCCCTGGGCAAGTTCCGCCGCGGGCCGGTCGCCTGGGGCGGGGAGAGCTTCGAGCGGTTCCGGCTCGAGGCGGCCGATCTCCTCCGGCGCCGCTGGCACCTGCTGACGCTCGCGACCTACGCCGGGACGCTCACGGTCTTCCTCGTCCTGCTCGTCTCGCTCCGCGCCTTCGACGTGCCCGGGTCCGAGGTCACGGTGGTCGAGGCGTTCGCCGCGTGGTCGCTCGCCCGCCTCCTCGGGACGATCCCGATCACGCCCGGCGGAATCGGCGTCGTCGAGCTCAGCCTCACCGCGACGCTCGTGGGCTTCGGCGGCTCGAACGCCAGCGTCGTTGCGGCAGTGCTCGTCTACCGCTTCCTGACGATGGTGCCGACGATTCTGCTCGGACTCCTGGCCGCACCGTCCTTGAAGCGGGCAGCCCGCCGTGAGACGGTTTCCGCGTGACGAGCCGAATCATCCCGATCGCATGATGAACAGGCCCGCCCGACGCGTAAATCTCGAAGCCCCCGACCACTAGGAGGACTACGTGAGCACGATTTTGAGCACGCTCTTTGCTGCCGACTACCCGTTCCTCGACATCCTCTGGACCTTGCTCATCTTCTTCCTGTGGGTGATGTGGTTCTGGCTGCTGATCGGAATCGTCGGCGACGTCTTCCGGCGCCGTGACGTCGGCGGCGGGAAGAAGACGATCTGGCTCATCTTCATTCTCTTCGTGCCCTTCATCGGCGTCCTCGCCTACGTGCTCGCGAACAGCGACGGCATGGCGGAGCGGAACCTGGAGCGCGCGCGACGGGGCCAGGCGCAGTTCGACGACTACGTCCGTGAGACCGCAGGAAGTGGCGCCGCCGGCGAGATCGACAAGGCGAAGCAGCTGCTCGACTCCGGCGCGATCACGCAGGAGGAGTTCAACGCGCTCAAGGCCAAGGCCCTCGCGTGACACGGAGAGGAGAGCACGCATGACCGAGCTTGCACCCGTCGACTACCTGATCGTGGCCTTCCCCGGGAACCAGTTCAAAGGCGAGATCGCGCCGGCGCTCGCGGATCTCGTGGAGAAGGGAACGATCCGAATCATCGACCTCGCCTTCGTCGCCAAGGACGCGGACGGCAACATCGGCGCGTTCGAGCTGACCGACATCGATCCCGACGTCAGGCAGGGCTTCGAGAACATGGGCGTCGAGGTGAACGGCCTCTTCAACGAGGAGGACCTTCAGGCCGCCGGCGAGGAGCTGGAGCCGAACTCGTCCGCCGCGCTGCTCGTCTGGGAGAACCTGTGGGCGAGGGACGTCGCGCAGGCGATCCGCAATGCCGGCGGCGAGGTGCTCGACTTCGAGCGGCTCCCGCACGAAGTCGTCCAGGCCGCGCGGGACGCGGCGCTGGCCAACGCCTAACGAGGAGGAACGAGATGCCTTTGGGTCGTAGAGGTCCCGGGCTGGTCGGGATGGCAGCGAGAACCGCAGTCGTGGCCGGCACCGCAACCGCCGTCTCCGGACGCGTCCAGCGGCGCCAGCAGAACAAGTACGCCACCGAGGATCAGCAGTACGTGCAGCAGGTGACCGAGCCGCTGCAGTCCGAGGCGCCGGCCGAGCCCGACTACGCCGCCGAGCTCGAGCAGCTCGCGCAGCTCAAGGCGCAGGGGATCCTCACCGAGGACGAGTTCCAGGCGAAGAAGAAGCAGATCCTCGGGATCTAGGAGCGCGCGTGCGCCGAGCAATCATCGTCCCGCTGCTGGCCGCCGCACTGGTGGCCGGCTGCGGTGGCGACGGTGGCCCGCCGAGCGCGAGCGAGTGGGCCGACGACCTCTGCTCGGCGCTGGGTGACTGGACCTCTTCCATCACCACCGCGGCCGAGTCCGTGACTCAGGACCCATCGCGGGAGTCGCTCGAAACGGCCGTGAACGACGTCGAGGAGGCGACCCAACAGCTCGCCGACGATGTCGAGGGCCTGGAGACGCCGGAGCTCGAGTCCGGGCAGCAGGCAGAGCAGTCCGCCGACGAGCTCTCGGACGCGCTCAACGCCGAGGTGGAGCAGGTCAAGGAGACGGTGGAGAATGCGACGCTCGGCACGCTGAGTGAAGCCGTCTCGGCGATCAGCGCCTCGTTCACTGCGATGAGCGAACGGATCTCGACCACGCTCACCGAGCTCGGAGGGCTCGACGCCGGCGGCGAGCTGAGGACGGCCTTCGAGGAGGCCGAATCCTGCAACGAGCTGCAGACGGGCTAGAGCGTCCTAGACCCCGACGCTCACCGGCGAGGTCGCGACCCAGGCGACGGCACCGAAGAACACCACCCACCCGACCGCCAGCATGAGCGTACGGAGGCCGGCCGCGCCGAGCTTCGTGCTCATGCCGGCGAAGAACAGCGCAACCGCGAAGAGGACGACGGCGAGCACGTAGTTCGACGCGCGCTGGATGTCGCGCCGCACCTGGGCGGCGAGCACCTCGGCCTCGTCGTCCAGCCGAGTGGCCTCCTCCGCCGAAGCGAGCCGGTACTCGGGGAGGGCGAACGGTGTCGGAGCCGCGCCGCTCGATTCGAGCGGCCTCGTGGCGATCCACGCGTCGAACGCCGGCTTGAACTCGTCGCGGAACCGCGTCCGGTAGAAGGCCTCCAGCTCGGTCTCGTCCTGGGCGTAGGCGTCGACCCACTGGATGAAGGTCGCGATGTCGACCTGCGTCAGGGCGTTCGCACGGTCGGCCGCCCGGGACGCATCGATCCTCGTCTTGTTCACGCGGCTCGCCGTCTTCGCCTGCTCGCCGTTCCAGCGCGTGGCCTGATAGCTGCTCCACGCGGTCGCGACGGCGGCGCACGCGAGCAGGATCGCGGCGCCGACCTCGACCCAGTTCCGCTTGCCCTCGGTGCTCACGAGGCCTGTCCTCGTTCGTCGCACGGAGGATCAGGTGTCCGATCGACAGCGGCGAGCGCCTCGTCGAACGTGCGGAGCATGCGCTCCATCGCCAAGGGTTGAACCCCGCCGACGCCGTCCTTGAAGGGACTGTCGAGAAACTGGATCAGGAGCAGCATCGCGGCGAGCGTCGACGCGACGCATCCCATGAGCACAGCCTGCGACAGCGCTCGTTCGGCGCTGTCGGCGAAGAAGAGCATGTAGCCGACGATCACGATCGAGAGCAGGATCAAGACCACCCAGAGGGGCGAGGGGATCACGCCGACCGCGCCGTGGAGCCGATCGATCCGCGCTGCCTCCCGTTCGGCGGTGTGGTCGAGCCACTTGTCGTAGGCCGACTCCTGTACGGGCGTTTGAGGCTGGTATGCGCGCACGGTCCGGAACAGCTCGACGCCCCAGGGGTTGACCAAGTCCGGGGGGTTCCCGTCCTCCGCGGCGGGCCACTCGACGTTGATGACGGAGCGGCCGTAGCAGATGAGCTGGCCGCTCAGCTCGGCGGCGACCGGCGCCGGGAAGAACTGCGCGGTCTCCACCTGGCGCCCGAGGGCGAGCGCCTCCTCCTCCGCTCCGACACGGGACTTGTCGTAGCTCGTGAAGGCGAGGAAGACGACGAAGCCGACGAGTACCGAGAAGCCCGTCGCGAGCACGCCGAAGACCCCGGAGGCCCGGTCGCCGTCTGAGAAGTAGCTCCCCTCGGGCGCTCGTCGGCGAACGAGGAGCATCACGGCCACGCATGGTGCCGCCACGACGGCCACGATCAGCGCCGCCCAGACGAGGTTCATCCGCCGGTCAGGCCTCCACCTCGGGCTCGACTTCCAGCTCGAGGCCGTCGACCGCCACCACTCGAACCTTTGCGCCCGGCGCCGCCGGCTTGGCCGACCGGGCCTGCCAAAGCTCGCCGTGGACACGGACGTGGCCGTCGGGGTCGAGCGGCTCGACGGCCTTCCCGACGGCGCCGACGAGGTTCTCCACGCCGGTGGCGACCTTCACGCCGCGCATGCGGCGGTAGAAGTAGAGGACCTCGAGCCCGCCGGCCACGAGCGTGGCGAACGCCACCGCGACGTTCCACGGGGACGGCAGCAGGAGCAGCAGGAGCAGGGCGAGCAGGAAGAACACGGGCCGGCTCCATGATCCGGCCGCGGCAGGGCGCGGACATCATCCGGATCGGGCGATGATGGGCTCGGCGCGGAAGTGAAGGCTGGTGACGAGCAAGCCGCGAACGAGGAGACCCCATGCCAGAGCTTCAGCGCGACGTCCTGCCGATCCCCGACCCGCAGCACGTCGGCGTGACGACCTACGACGCGAAGGACCCGGACACGTCGTTCCCACCGATCGAGCCGCTCAGGCCGCCGGAGGGCGCGCCGAACGTCCTCGTGATCCTGCTCGACGACGCCGGCTTCGGCTCCCCGTCGGCCTTCGGCGGGCCCTGCGAGACGCCCAACTTCGAACGGCTCGCGGACAACGGGCTCCGGTACAACCGCTTCCACACGACTGCGCTGTGCTCTCCCACGCGGCAGGCCCTTCTCACCGGACGCAACCACCACGCCGTCGGCATGGGCGGCATCACCGAGATCGCGACCTCGGCACCCGGCTACAACTCGATCAGGCCGAAGTCCGCGGCTCCGCTGGCGGAGACGCTCAAGCTGAACGGCTACTCGACTGCGCAGTTCGGCAAGTGCCACGAGGTGCCGGTCTGGGAGACCAGCCCGATGGGGCCGTTCCATGCCTGGCCCACCGGCAGCGGCTTCGAGCACTTCTACGGCTTCATCGGCGGGGAGACGAACCAGTACGCGCCGGCCATCTACCAGGACACCGTGGCCGTCGAGCCCGACCGTACGCCCGAGGAGGGCTACCACTTCACCGAGGACATGACGGATCACGCGATCGGCTGGATCCGCCAGCAGAAGGCGCTGATGCCGGACAAGCCGTTCTTCGTCTACTACGCGCCGGGCGCCACGCACGCTCCGCACCACGTCCCGACCGAATGGTCCGACAAGTACAAGGGCAAGTTCGACCAGGGCTGGGACACGCTGCGCGAGGAGACGTTCGACCGCCAGAAGAAGCTCGGCGTAATCCCGGAGGACGCGGAGCTCACGGCGCGGCCGGCCGAGATCCCGAGCTGGGACGAGACATCGGACGAGATGAAGCCGATCCTTGCCCGGCAGATGGAGGTCTACGCCGGGTTCATGGAGCACACCGACCACCACGTCGGGCGGCTGATCGATGCGCTCGAAGACCTCGAGATTGCCGACGACACGCTCGTCTACGTGATCACCGGCGACAACGGCGCCTCGGCAGAGGGGACGCCCAACGGCTGCTTCAACGAGCTCGTCATCCTCAACGGCGCGTTCGGGCTCGAGACGGTCGACTTCATGGCGGCACGCATCAACGAGTTCGGCACGCCGACGGCGTACAACCACTACGCGGTCGGCTGGGCCCATGCAATGGACACGCCTTTCCAGTGGACGAAGCAGGTCGCGTCGCACTGGGGCGGGACTCGGAACGGCACGATCGTGCACTGGCCGAACGGGATCAAGGCCAAGGGCGAAGTCCGCACCCAGTTCCACCACGTGATCGATGTCGCCGCCACGGTCCTCGACGTCGCCGGCCTGCCGCAGCCGGCCTCCGTCAACGGCATCCAGCAGATGCCGCTGCACGGCGTCTCGATGGCGCCGTCGTTCGACGACGGAGGCGCCGCCGAGAGCCGCGAGACGCAGTACTTCGAGATGTTCTGCAACCGAGGCATCTACCACAAGGGCTGGACCGCGGTTACGCGCCACAGCACCCCCTGGGTGGCGACCGAGATGCCCGCCTTCGACGACGACGTCTGGGAGCTCTACGGGCCCGACGACTGGACTCAGGCGCACGATCTCGCGGCCGAACAGCCCGAGAGGCTCCACGAGCTCCAGCGGCTGTTTCTGATCGAAGCGGGGAAGTACAACGTCCTGCCGCTCGACGACCGCCGGTTCGAGCGGTTCAACCCCGACCTCGCCGGGCGGCCGCAGCTGATCAAGGGCAATCGCCAGCTGCTCTTCGGCGGGATGGGCAGGCTGTCGGAGAACTCCGTCGTCTCGCTGAAGAACAAGTCCCACGCGGTCACCGCCGAGATCGAGGTTCCCGACGGCGATGCCCGAGGGCGTGATCGTCGCGCAAGGCGGGGCATTCGGCGGCTGGACCCTCTACCTCCACGAGGGCAAGCCGGCCTACTGCTACAACCTCTTCGGGCTCCAGCAGTTCAAGGTCTACGGCGGATCCGCGATGCCCGCAGGAGAGCACCAGGTTCGCGTCGAGTTCTCATACGACGGCGGCGGGGTCGGAAAGGGTGGTGACGTAACCCTCTTCCTCGACGGCGAGAAGGTCGGCGAGGGTCGTGTCGACGCGACCGTGCCGATGGCCTTCTCGGCCGACGAGACGACCGACATCGGGTCGGACAGCGCCACGCCGGTCAGCGACGACATCCGTGCAGGCGAGACCGAGTTCACGGGGCGGGTCAAGTGGGTCGAGATCGACCTCGGCGACGACGCCGCGGACGCCGACCACCTGATCTCGCCCGAGGAGCGTCTCCGGGTCGCGATGGCGAAGCAGTAGGGCCTCAGCCGAACACGTGCTCGCGGAGGTCGCCGCCGGCGGCGGCGACCTCACCGAGCCGGTGGAGATAGTCCAGCGTCTCGAGATCGGGCCAGACCTCGCCCGACGCCCTGAATCCGCTCGACCGGAACGCGAGCACTGACTCCGAGCAGGCGGCGGATCAGGTCGTCCGCGGCATCCTGGAGCGACACGCCTTCGCCGCGGGCTAGGCCGCCGAGTCGGAGCTGCACGCGTCCCGCGCTCTCGGTGACGGTGAGCGAAGGCATCCACCTGGTTTTCGGCACAGTCGCTCCGGTTCCCCAGCCCGCAAACGGGCAAACGAGCGCTACGCGCGTGGAGCGAACGGGTGCAGCTCGTCCTGCCCCGGCTGCACGATCCCGTAGTGGGACTCCGGAACCTCGTTCCAGGCGCCGGGAAGGTCGCCGAGCGGCTCCGAGACAACGACCCGCGTCTCGTCCGAGAGTGAGGCGAGCTGCTCGTTCTCCGGGTAGAGCGCCTTCAGTGCGTCCATGCTCGTGCTGAAGTACAGCGACCGGGAGGCGCCCTCGCTCGAATATCGGAACCCCCAGATGGACGTCCCGTCGGTCGTCGCGATCGTCATCTGGATCGGATTCTCGATGCCGTGGCTGTGCCCGGTCTCCTCGACCAAGCCGACCATCCGCTCGACCGCGGCGACAGGATCGTCCTCGAGCCCGAAGGTGAGTGCGAGGTAGAACATCGCCTCCGAGTCGGTCGTGCCCTCGATCGACGGAAACAGGGAGTCGTCCACGGCGAGCAGGAGTTCGCGCCGCACCTGCGGGAACTCCCGGATCAGGCCGTTGTGCATCCAGAGCCAGCGGCCGTGCCTGAACGGGTGCGTGTTCGTCTCCTGGATCGCACTGCCCGTCGACGCACGGATGTGCGCGAGGAAGAGCGGCGAGGAGACCCCGGCGGCAAGCTCGCGCAGGTTGCGGTCGTTCCAGGCCGGGTGGGTGCTCCGGTACAGCCTCGGTGTCCCACCGTCGTCGTACCAGCCGACGCCGAAGCCGTCGCCGTTCGTCGTCGTCGCACCGAGCTGGGCGTGGAGGCTCTGGTCGATCAGCGAGCGCTCTCTCTTGACGAGCAGTTCCTCGAGCTTGATCGGCGAGCCTGAATAGGCGAGCCAGCGGCACATCTCACTCTCTCCTCTCTGTTGCTCCCGGCGGTCTCGTCGGGATGCTCTGGGCCAGGAACAGGGCAAGGACGGCGAGCACAGCGAGGATCGCCAGCGCGGCGCGGAGGCCGTCGAGCCGAGCGTCCGCGTAGGCGTCGAGGGCTGCGTCGGTGGTCTCCGAGGTTGCGCCCGCTTCGTCGAGTGCAGCCTCGAGGTCGGCGTCGGAAATGAACGGGATGCCGCCGGCGAGCTCGACCTGCGCCTGCTCCTTCGCGCTCGCCGGGATCGCCTGGCTCCCCTGCACGTTCGCGAGGAACGCCGACGTCAGCGTCGCGATCAGGAGCGAGCCGGCCAGCGCCGTGCCCAGCGAAGCGCCGAGGTTCGTCATCGTGTTCTGGACGCCGCCGACCTCGGGGCTCTGGTCGTCCGGGACCGCCGAGACGGTCACGGCTCCGAGCTGCGACGCAAGCGCGCCGATCCCGAGTCCCACCAACAGCATCGGCACGAAGACGACCTCGGGACCGGCGCCCGGGTCGAGCCCGCCGAGCAGCACGACCGTCCCTGCGAGGAGCGAGAGCAAGCCGAGACGGACGACCAAGCGCGGAGAGACGTCGCGGGAACAGCTTCGGGATGCCGATCGCCGCCGCCAGCAGCGTCACCGAGAGCGGCAGCAGCCGGACACCGGTCTCGATCGCGGAGAGGCCGAGCGCGACCGAGAGGAAGAGCGGCACCACGAAGAAGAACCCTGCCTGGACGAGGAACTGGAAGAAGAACATCGTCAGGCCGCCCGTCAGCTGCCGGTTGCGCAGCATCGCCGTCCGCACGAGCGGCTCCTGGCCGTGCGACTCCCGGCGGGCCTGCCAGCGGAAGAAGAGCCAGATCACGAAGAGCCCGCCGAGGACGAGCCAGATCGTCGGCGACAGCCCCGCCCACGACGGGCCGTCGGGCTTGGGCTGGATCCAGCCCCACTCGCCCGAGCGGAGGACGCCGAAGACGAGGAGCCCGAGGCCGAACGCCGAGAGGACGGCGCCGACGACGTCGAGCTGCGGCCGCTCCTCGACGGGCGCATCGGCGATCTTCCGCGTCAGGAGCAGAATCGCCAGCACGACCACGACCTCCCCGGCGAAGACCCAGCGCCAGGAGAAGTAGGTCGTGCAGAACCCTCCGATCAGCGGACCGACGGCCACGGCGACCGCGCCGGCGGCGGCCACGAGCCCGTACGCGGCGGGCCGGCGCTCCGCCGGGAAGTTCCCCGCGACCAGGGCCACGATCGCCGGCATGATCAGCGCAGCGCCGACGCCCTCGAGAAACGACCAGCCGAAGAGCAGGACCGGAAGGCTCTGGGCGATCGACGTCGTGAACGAGCCGCAGCCGTAGATCACGCACCCGATCGCAAAGGCGCGCTTCCGTCCGATGATCGCCCCGATCTTGGCTCCGGTGATCATCAGCGCCGCCATCACGAGCGTGTAGGCGGTGATCGCGCCCTGGATCCCGGTCACCGTCGTGCCGACGTCCTCGGCGACCTCCTCGATCGAGACGTTCATCACCGAGCTGTCCAGCGTCATCAGGAACTGGCCGGAGGCCAGCGTGAACAGGACGAGCGTGGCGGCGACCGCGCGCGCCGGGGAGCCGGAGTCGGCCGCCGTCATGGGCGTGATCCTCTCAGAGCGTGCGGCTCACTGGGGAGGCTGACCGGCGTCCGGTGGACGAAGGACGGCCTGGAGCTGCTCGATCTCGTGGTGGACGAGCGACGTCGAGTACGCCAGCTGCTCCCCGGTCGGCGGTGTCGAGCCGAGCCTGAGCTTCCTGTCCGCCTCGAGAGCAGTCGCGAGGTCGTCGAGTCGCAGGCGTAGCCCGGCTGCCTCCGCTCTCGATGGGCCGTCAGGCGCGCTGGCTTCGACGGACCGCGCTTCGTCGGCGAGCGCCTGGACCTGGCCCGTCACGACCGAGCCCTCCGCAACGACGTCGTCCAGCGCGAGGAGGCTGCGACGGGAGAGATCCGTCAGGCCGCGTGACCATCGAGCAGCTTTCGTGCGTTGCCGCCTCCAGAGCACGAGTCCGAGCACCGCTGCCGCCGCCAACACTAGAGCCAGCGCGATCCACCCCCAGGGCGTGTCGCTCGTCGACGCCTCCTCGGCCGTCGTTGTGGTCGGCGGCGGCGGCGGAGCTGTGGTCGTCGTGGTCGGCACGACGGTGGTCTCCGTCTCGACAGTGGTCTCCGTCTCGACCGTCGTGACGGTCTCGGCCTCCTCGGTGGTCGCCGGCTCGGTGACCGTCTCTGCCGGTTCCGTGACCGTCTCATTCGTCCTCGTTGGCGCGGTCACAGTTCGCGTCGTGCGCGTTGGTGCGGCCGGGCCCGTCGCGGTCACATCCGGCCTCGTGGCCGTCAGGCCGGTCGCCGTCGTGAGCGCGCTCTCGCCGCCGCCGCAGGATCCCAGCAGGAAGCCCGCGAAGCCGACGGCGGCGAGCGGCGCGACGCGTGCGAGCCGTTGCAGTGCCGTCACGGGGCGGCGACCCTGCGCGCCGGAGGGCTCGCCCGGCCGGGGGTCGGCCGCGCTAGGCGCCACCGGATTGGATCGGTGCGGCGCTTGCCGCCTGCGGGGGCTCCGGCCGGACTCGCTTCCAGATCGTGTCGAGGATCACGGCCAGTGCCGCGATCGCGACGATGGCGACGAACGTCTGCGGGGCATTTCGCAGGGTATCCACCGCGAAGAACGCGAGCACGACGCCCGTCGCCGCTATTCCCACCAGCACGACCAGGCCGAGCGCGCCGGTCTCCGACCGCAGGCGGTACCCCGCGACCCCGACGAGGAGGAAGATCATCAGCGAGCAAGCGCTCCCGACCGAGGCGATCGCCGAGAGGTCGACGAGATTGGAGACAACGAGGACGATCGCGGCCGTGATCAGCAACCCGGCGTTCTTGCCGAGCGGCGACCCTCGCCCGAAGAAAGACGGGAACTGGCCGACCTCGGCCAGCATCGTCGTCAACCCGCCCGAGGCGTAGAGCGTCGCATTTACGGACGACGCCGTGGCGAGCAGGGCGGCGATCGCCATGATCGTGAACCCCGCGTCACCGAGCGCCGGGCGTGCCGCCTCGGCGATCGCCGTCTCGCCGTAGCCGACGACCTCGTCGACGGTCAACGTTCCGAAAACGCCCAGCGAGATCAGGACGTACGTCAGGGAGGTGACGCCGAGTGCGAGGTACATCGCCTTCGGGAGCTCGCGAGCCGGGTCGCGGAGGTCGCCGACCGCGAAGGTGATGACGCTGAAGCCGAGGTAGGCGAAGAACGTGAGAGCGACGCTGGAGATGATGTCCGAGAACGCCGGATAGCCGTCGAACGCGAGCAGGTCCCAGTCGATGTCCACGATCGTCACCGCGATGAAGATCAAGAAGACGCCGAGCAGCAGGACGACGATCAGCGACTGCACCCGGTCGACGACGCCGGCGCCGACCAGACTGATCGCGGCCATCGCGACCACGATGAGCGAGGTGAAGATGTTGTCCCATGCGGCCCCGGCGTCGTCGCCGACGAAGAGCGACGTCGCATAGCTGCCGAAGGAGACGGCGACCATCGAGCAGACGATCACGATCGCGGCGAAGTAGCCCAGCCAAGAGGCGATGCCGACGAGTCGCCCGTTTCCGAACCCCTGGAGCAGATACGCGATCAGACCGCCCGAGGACGGGTAGCGGACGCCGAGCTTGACGACGTTGTAGCCGAGCAAGGTGGCGACGATGCCGGCGAGCAGGAACGACAGCCAGACGGCCGACCCGGCAACGGCCCCGGCTTCGCCGAGCAGCGCGAAGATGCCGGCACCGACCATCGCGCCGATGCCGAGGAAAGCTGCTCCGCGGACGCTCACGCGACGACCTGGAGCTCGTGCGAGGTGTTGTTGAAGCGCCGCCCGCCGTCGTCGGTGACGGTGACGATGTCCTCGATCCGAACGCCGAAGCGCCCCTTGAGATAGATGCCGGGCTCGATCGAGAAGCACATCCCGGGCTCGAGTGGATTTGCGTCGCCCTCGACCATGTACGGCGGCTCGTGCGTCGTGAGGCCGATGCCGTGCCCCGTGCGGTGGATGAACTGCTCTCCGTAACCTGCGTCGGCGATCACACGCCGCGCGGCGCGGTCGATGTCCTGACACTCGACGCCCGGCCGCACGGCCTCGAAGCCCGCCTGCTGCGCTCGCCGGACGATCTCGTAGACCTCGCGTTCGTCGTCGGCCGGCTCGCCGACGTGAACGGTGCGGGTCGTGTCCGAGCCGTAGCCGTCCTTGATCCCGCCGAAGTCGAGCACGACCATGTCGCCTTCCTCGATCACACGCTCGCCGAACTCGTGATGCGGGTTGGCGCCGTTCGGGCCCGAGCCGACGACGGTGAAGTCGACCTCCGAATGTCCATGTTCGCGGAGGAAGCCGGCGAGGTCGGCGGCGACCTCGCTCTCGCGGCGGCCGGCGAAGCGGACCTGCCTGATCTGCTCGAAGCTCGCGTCGGCCGCGGCACCCGCGGCGGCGAGCCGTACGAGCTCGGCCTCGTCCTTGACGGCGCGGAGCATCGGCAGTGTGCTCGTCATCGACACGTACGCCGACTCGGGCAGCGCTTCCTGCAGGCCGAGCACGTGCATCGCCCACGCCGAGTCCGAGATCGCGTACCTGCCGCGCGGGTCGAGCAGCTTCGCGGTCGCCGCGTACGGGTCCGTGCCGTCCGACCAGTCGGCGATCGACAGGGCCGCGCCACCCGGCGACGCCTCGGCGTCTGGACGCTCGAGCACCGGCACGATCATGGCCGGCTCGCGCGACGGCTGGAGGACGAGCATCGTGATCCGCTCGGTGATCGCGATCGGCTCGTAGCCGGTGAAGTACATGAGATCCGGGCCCGGCGCGACGAGAACTCCCGTGAGTCCCTTCGCTTCCGCCTGCTCGGCAGCCCGCTCCATGCGCCGGGAGAAGTCCTCGGCCGTGAAGGGCTCGAGCGCCTGGGTGACCGCCATCGGGCTATGCGCCCTTCGCCTGCGCGTAGCGCTGCATGAAGAGCACCTCGGCGAGCGCAATCTTCTCGATCTCGGTCGGGTCGACGCTCTCGTTCGCGGCGTGGATCAGGCACTGCGGCTCCTCGACGCCGAGCAGCATGATCTCCGCGTCGGGAAACGTTTCCTGCAGTACGGTGCAGAGCGGGATCGAGCCACCCTGGCCCTGGAGCGTCACGTCGCGTCCGTAGGCATCGCGCATGGCATCCGACATCGCCTCGAAGCCGGGTCCTTCTGTCGCCCCCTTGAAGGGCTGTCCGTCGGCCTCTCGCTCGAAGTCGAGCTGGACGTTCCACGGCGCCACGGACTCGAAATGCTCGATCAGCTTCGACTGCGCATCCTTCGCGTCCACGCCGGGCGGGATTCGCAGGTCGATGCGGGCGCGTGCCTCGTTGGGCACCGACGCAGAAGAGCCGACCACCGGCGGGCAGTCGATGCCGAGGACGGTGGCAGCGGGCCGCGCCCACAGCGTGTCCGCCACGTCGTCACCCAGGACGTCGACCCCGTCGAGCACGCCCGCGTCCTTGCGCAGCTGCTCCGGTGGATACGCCGCGCCCGGCCACTTCTGCGTTGCGTCGAGCCCGCGGACCGTTGTGTTGCCCCGCTCGTCGCGCAACGTGTCGAGCATGCGGATCAGTGCTGCGAGCGCATCCGGTGCGGCGCCGCCGAACATTCCCGAGTGCACGGGGCTCCCGAGCGTCCGCACGGTGACCCACACCCTCGCCATCCCGCGCAGGCTCGCGGTGAGGGTCGGGATACCGACCGCGACGTTGCCCGTGTCACAGACGAGGATCGCGTCCGCGCGGAGCAGGTCGAGGTTCTCCGGCACGAACTTCTCGAGCCCGCCGGTTCCCTGCTCCTCGGATCCCTCGCCGACGATCTTCACGGTCACGGGCGGCTCCTGTCCGAGCGCGCGCAGGGCGGCCAGGTGCGCGGCCAAGCTTCCCTTGCAGTCGGCGGCGCCGCGCCCGTACCAGCGGCCGTTCCGCTCGGTCAGCTCCCAGGCAGGCGACTCCCAGCCCTCGTCGGATGCCGGCTGGACGTCGTGATGGAAGTAGAGGAGGACCGACGGCGCCCCCGGCGGACCCGGAACCTGGCCGGTGACGGTCTTGCTCCCGTCCGCCGTCTCGTGGGCACGGACGTCCTGGACGCCGACGCCCGAGAACGCCTCGACCGTCCAGTCGACCATCCGCTCGCACTCCTCGGGCTCGCTGCCGTCGGCGACCGACCTGAACGAGACCGCTCGCGCGAGGTCGTCCCACGCCTGCGGCATCAGGTTCGTGATCTGTTCGCGGAGAGCGTCCTGGGCCACGGCCCTATAACGCTAGTCGCGAACGGTGTCGTCGAAGTCCCACTCCTCGAAGAGGTCCTCGATGTCGGGACGCTTCTCGGGACAGTAGACGTCGACGACCAGCGACAGGCCCTCGCGGACCCGCCCGTCGAGCCTGACGGCGCGAGTGTAGAACTCGCCGCCGACCATGAGCCGGAGCTTCCAGTAGCCCTGCACGAGCTCGCTGTCTGCCGTCTCGCACACCTGGCCACCGTCGTCGCCGAGCGTCCGCGCGATCTGATCCCGGTCCGGTGCCCGGAGGCCGGCCCCTTCGAAGGCGGCGATCAGCTCCGCCGCCTTGGCGTCTGCCTCGTCGTTCTGGCGGTCGTAGTTCCAGCCGACGAGCATCGCGATCAGCAGCACGCCGAGGAGTCCCGCGATGATCCAGTAGAGGACGCGGTCTTCGCGGCCTTCGCGGTCTCCCATCATGCCGGCTCCTCCAGCGGCTCCTCGGTCTTCCAGCTCGGCTTGCGGAGCCAGAGGAGGAGTCCCGGGACGATGACGCCGAGCAACACGATCCCGCCGCCGACGAAGGCGAGGTACCCGGTCGTGCTGAGCGTGCCGAGCTGCGAGGGCGGGACGAAGCTGATCGCGATCGCCGCGAGCGAGGAGAGGAAGCCCATGGCGCACAGCAGTGTGAGGGCCGGCGCGCGATAGCCGCGCGGATGATCGGGCTGGCGCTTGCGGAGGTTGTACGCGGCGAGGAACATCGACAGGTACATGAGGAGGTAGACCGACGTGGTGATCGTCATGAAGATCCAGTAGGCGTTCGAGACGGCGGGGACGAATGCGTAGAGGAGCGCCAGGATCGTGGTCAGAACCCCCTGCGCGGCGAGGATGTTCACCTGCACGCCCGCAGAGTTCGTCCGCTGGAACCACGGCGGCATGTAGCCGCCTTCCCTCGAGACGAGCAGGAGGCTCCTCGAGGGCCCGGCCAGCCAGGTGAGGAAGCCGGCGAGGGAGGCGGACACGATCGCCAGCGCGATGATCGGCGTCAGCCACTGGATGCCGAAGAAGGCGAGCACCGCCTCGAAGGCCTGCATGATCCCCGCCGTCAGGCTCACGTCTGCCGCCGGGACGACCCAGCTGATCGCGAGCGGCGGCAGGATCAGGATGAGGAGCACGAGCCCGGTGGCGACGAGCATCACCTTGATGAACTGTCTGCTCGGGTCGCGGAGCCGGTTGACGTGCACGGCGTTCATCTCCATGCCCGAGTAGGCGCCGAAGTTCGACACGATCAGGACGATGCTCGCGATCCCCGTCCAGGCGGGGAAGATGTGCTCCACGTCCATCGGCGCTGCCGACGGGTTCCCCTGGGCGAGGTAGACGATCCCGAGCGTCACGAGCAACACTCCCGGGATCAGAGTGCCGATGAGGACGCCGCTCGAGGCAAGTTTCGCGACCACGCCGATCCCGCCCCGCAGCGTCACGATCACGCCGAGCCAGTAAACAGTGATGATCACCACCGCGGTCCAGACGCCGCTCGATGCGAGGTCCGGCGCGATCACGTAGGCGAGCGTGCCCGCCACGAAGGACAGCAGCGTCGGGTAGTAGAAGAGCGTCATCGCGTACTGGTGCCACGCGGCAGTGAAGCCCATGCGGGGCGAGATGCCCTCCGTCACCCACCGGTAGACCCCGCCCGACCAGCCCGAGGCGAGCTCCGCCGAGACGAGCGCCGTCGGGATCAGGAACACGATCGCCGGCAGCACGTAGAGGAACACGCAGGCGAGGCCGTAGACGGCCATCGTCGGCGCGGGACGCAGGCTGGCCACCGACGAGACGGTCATCAGCGCCAGCGCGGTCCAGGCGATGTACGACGGTCCCGCGACGGTGGCGCGGGCAGTCGTCGACGCTGCGGCGGGTCCGTCTGCGGTGGAATCGGCCGCGGACACCTACATCCCCCTTAGTTCTCCGGTCACGGCCACGTGCGGCAAAAGTACGTCAGCCGTCGGACGGTTTGCAAGCGGCCTCGATTCACGCATGTGATCGAGCCCAGTCGGCCCGCACGTCGCTGCCACCCTCCTCGGAGAGTCGCGCACCGATGCGGCCGAGCGTCGGGTGCGACACGAGCTTGCCCGCGAACAGCGCCTCACCCTGCCTGAACGCGACGGCCCGCTCGAGCAGCCCGCGCGGCGCATGGGAGAAGACCTCCCCGACGTAGGCCAGGTCTGCGAGCGAGTTCATACGCATCAGCGCGAGGTTGTCGCATTGCGAGACGACGTTCTCGTGCACCTTCTGCGGGCGCTGCGTGACGACAAGGAGGTAGAGGCCGTACTTGCGACCCTCGCCGGCGATTCGCACCGCGTGTTCGGCGGCGAGCTCGAGGAGCGCACCCTCCGGGACCTGCGGGCAGACGTTATGTGCCTCGTCCAGAACGACGAGGACCGGCTCGCGCTCGGCCCGCCGCTCCCAGAGGTGTCCCAGAACCGCTGCCGCGGCGAGGTGTTGCTCCTCCCGCGTCGGCAGCGAGCCGAGGTCGACGACGAGGCAGCGCGGCCCCGACCCGCCCAGCTCGTCGAGCAATGAGCCCTCGTCCCCGGCGGCCCACACCTGCCAGCGGTCGACGCCGAGGTTCTGGATCCTCCGGCTGAGAACGGGGGCCTCGCGTTCGAGCAGTTCCCGAAGGGCCTCGGGCGTGGGCGGACGGTCGCTTGTCTCCGCGAGGAGCTGGACGAGCTCCGAGTACTCGTCGCGGTCGTGAATGGGGTCGAGCCGGAGGACGGCCGCCTGCGTCTGCGGGTCGAGCTCCGCAAATCGCAGTCGCAGCCGCTCGGTGCCCCGCTCAGCCGCGCGACGCACCACGACCCCCGACGCGGCCTCTCGGTAGCGGCCCGCGAGCGGCTCGTCGACGCCCTGCCTCAGCTCGGCAAGCCGGACGAAGTCGGAGTTCGGGTCGAGAACGACGATTCGGAGCGTCGTCTCGAGCAGCAGCCGTTCGAGGATGGTTCCGAGCGCGTAGGTCTTACCGGAGCCGGATTGCCCGCAGAGGAAGGTATGCCGGTCGAACCCACCGGCGGCGAGCGCGAGCGGAACGCCGTCGACCAGCGCCAGCTCGCCGACGGTGAGCGTCGCGCTGCCGGGCTGCACCCGCTCGATCCAGGCGGCGACCGCCTCGGCCGGCGCCGCGTGGACGGAGGCGTCGTGAAACGAGCCCGGCTGACCGTCGAGCACCACGCCGCTTCCCCGCGCGAGCCGGAGGACGGTGCGGGAACGCAAGTCGAAGGCGTCGGCCGCTTCGCCGATCTCTCTCCCGAGCTCGGGACCGTCGATGTGGGCGACGTCGACGTCGAGCACCTGGCCGAGCCGCCTGGCGCCGTCGTCCTCGATCGCCGCGTACCCGCCGGGCTGGAGCTCGAGACCCCGCAGGGGGGCCTGGAACGAGAAGCGGCGCCCGTCGACCGAGGTCGCGAGCGGGAGGATCGCGTCCTCCAACCGCCGACGCACGTCTCGAAACTGCCCGACGTGAGCGTCCAACCCCGACCCGGGATCGCTCATCACTGCGACTCTACTGGCGACGGAATCGACGCCATCAGAGCAACGGCGAAAGGCCCGCGAACACGATCGCCTTGGCCCGCTCCTTCGCCCCGGCCAGCCGCCGACCCTGCGCCGACGCAACCTCGGCCGGTGCGCTGAAACGCTCGTCGAACTGCGCCGCGACCGCGGTGGATCGAACGCGGAGGTCGATCTCGAAGAACCGCTTGAGGCTCCAGGCCTCGAGGTTGCACGTGCCGGCGATGAGCTCCTCGCCGTCCCGGACGAACGCCTTCGCGTGCAGCATCGTCGGGTACTCCAGGATCCGGACGCCGGCGTCGAGCAGCTTCGCGTGGTGGAACCTCTGCGCGGCGGCGCACGCCCAGTTGTTCGCGTTCGCCGGGACGAAGAGCCGGACGCGGACGCCGCGCCGTGCGGCCTGCTCGACGCGCCGGATCATCCGGCGGTCGGTCACGTACGGGTTGACGACGTCCAGCGTCTCGGTCGCGCCGTCGAGGAGGCCGGCGATCGCGTCGGTGATCGGCCGATAGCGGCCGGGCGCGTTGTGCAGGACCACGGCTGGAACCGGCTCCGGCCCCGCAACGAGCTCCGGGAAGAGCTTCTCGACCCCGCCTTCCGGCACCGCGCCGCCGAGCCACCGGAAGCTGGCGAGGAACACGAGCTGGAGCTGCGCGACGACCGGCCCGGCGACGCGGAGGAAGAGGTCGTGGAAGCGGCCGTCCTGAAAGTGGTCCTCGATTCCGGCGCCCCCGACCCAACCGATCCCGCCGTCGACGATCACGACCTTTCGGTGGTCGATGTGGCCGAGCCCGGTCAGGTTCCAGCGCATCGCCCCGTCCGAGCCCAGAGTCCCGGCCTGCGTGCGCGGCTTTGTCGCCCGGACGACGCAGACCTCGATGCCGGCAGCAGTGAGCCGCTTGTAGAACGCGCGGGAATCCTCCTCGGGCTTCGACCCTTGGCGATCGACCACCAGGCGGACGGGAACGCCCGCGGCTGCCTTCGCCACAAGCGCCTCGGCGAAGGCGTCCCCGACGACCCCGGGCCGAAACCCGAACTGGTTGATGTGGATCGACGACGTGGCCGACGCGATGTCCTCGAGCATCGGCGGGTAGAAGTTCCGCCCCTCCACATGAACGTCAACGGAGGTAGCTCGGCTCTCGGCGAACGCCAGGGCGAGATCGCCCCGGCTCACAGGTCCTGAAACGAACCGGAGGGCGTGCTCCCGGATCTCGCCGCTCGCGCTAAGGCCGGGGATCGGTGCTAACCACCGTTTTCGACCAGCTCGAGCGCTTCGGAGACGTCGTAGCCCATGGCGAGGCCGAGGTTCGGCGCGGCGGTGACGACCCTGGCCACACCAACGGTCGGAAGGACGGCGATCAGCGTGCCCACGATCTCCTCGTGCGAGGCGCCCGCACGCAGCGCCGCATTGACCGAGTCCATGTAGGCGGGCGGCGCGGCGTTGAGCGCGATCAGCGCGCCGATCCGGATCAGGGCGTGCGTGCGGTCGTCGATCCCAGCCATGGTGGGATTCGCGCGGTCGGTCTGGAGCAGCCCGTCGATGTATCGCTCATCGCGGAGCGCAAGCTTCCGGAGCGTGACTTGATAGTCCTCCATCGACCGACCTCATCCATTCCACGCCTCGGTCGGTCCGCCCGCATCACCCCGCAGGGGTGAAAGCCGCAACCGGAGCGTCGACCAGGCCGAGCTCGAGCGCCCGCTGGATCGCCTCGCTGCGACTCGATGCGCCGAGCTTCCGGTAGACGGAGATCGCCTGGCTCTTGACCGTGTTGCGCGAGACGTAGAGGCGCTCGGCGATCTCTCGGAACGTGAGGTGCGTCGTGAGGAGCGGGAGCAGCCGGAGCTCGGCCGCAGTGAGCGTCGACGCCCAGCCGTCCTCGAAGCTCGCGACATTGGCGAGACGGCCCTTGAACTCGCTCGCCTGCGTCGCGAGCGTGCCGAGCTCCGGCCTCTGGCGCATGACGTCGGACGCCTCGCGGAAGAGCGTCCTCGCACCGTCCACGTCCCCCAGCGCCAGGTGGGCGCGGGCAAGCTCCATACCGGTCTGCACGCCGAACCACGGAACCGCGTGCGTCAGTTGCGGTCTCATCCGCGCTGCCTGGACGACCAGTCCGCGGGCGGTTGCTGCCTGGCCGCGCGCGAGCGCGAGCCTCGCCGCCGCCGCCAGGTAAAGCGCCGACGCGACGTAATCTTCGATCGGCTGGTTCTCGAGCAGGGCGCGTGCGGCCGCGAGCTCGGCATCGGCCTTGTCCATGTCCTCCGCATCGAGGGCGAGCAGCGCCAGCTCCGAGCGTGCGATCACGCCCGCGTAGATCGCTCCGCTGCCCGAGGCTTCCTCCGCCGACTGCGTGAGTGTCTCGCGGGCGCGCTCGACGTCGTCTTCGAGGAGCTGCGAGACCCCGAGCAGCAAGAGGGCGATCGGCCGCCAGAAGCTCGACGCCGCGATCTCGTCCAGCGCGAGGCGGGCGTCCGCACCCATCTCCGACACCCCGCGGCGGCAGAGGAGCGCGCGCACGAGCGCCGCCCACGGCCGCGCCGACGAGCTCCCGTCGGGCATCGGCCCCTCGTACTCCGAGTGCTCCAGTGCATGGCCATATCGCTCTGCGTCGGCCGGGCGGCCGCGAAGTGCGCCGACGAACGCGCCGAAGCCGGCGATCGCCGGGTAGCGGCCGAGCAGCTTCGGGTCGTCGAACTGCCGGAACCAGCGCTCGACGGTGACCACGCGCCCACTGCGGTAGTAGGACAGCGCGAATTCACTGACGAGACGCGCGATCTCGTCGATGTCACCTGCCGCGGACGCGTGCTCGATCGCTGCCTCGGGCAGCCCGTTCCGCTCGCACCACGAGGCCGCCCGGCGGTGCAGCGCCGCCGTGAGGTCCGGCTCGAGACGGTCGAGCTCCGACCGGAGCATGTCGCGGAAGAGATGGTGGTAGCGGTACCACTCGCGGTGATGGTCGAGCGGCACGACGAAGACGTTCCCCTGCTCGAGGACGCCGAGCCTCCGCGCCGAGTCCTTACGCTCGAGCACCTCGTCGCAGAGCCCGGCCGACATCCGGTCCAGGATCGAGGTCCGCGTCAGGAACTCGATCTCGGAACGCTTGAGCCGGGAGAGATGCTCCGAGCGGAAATAGTCGACGACGAACCGGTCGTCTCCCGCAAACGACGACAGCTCCTCGGCACCTGCTTCCTCCGTGAAGAGCACGGCGAGGTAGAGACCCGCGACCCAGCCTTCGGCTTGTTCGTTGAGCGCGGACGCCACTGTGTCCGTCAGCTCGACTCCGGCCGCAACGAAGAGCGCCTTGGCTTCGGCGTCGCTCAGCGCCAGGTCGGAGGGGCCAATCGCGAGCAGACTGCCTTCCGTCCGAAGCCGGGCGAGCGGCAGGCCGTCCTCGCCGCGGCCCACAAGGACGAGCTGGGACCCCTCCGGCAGGTGTTTCGCGATCGACTCGAGGGCGTCCAGGCAGTCTCGGTCTCGGAGCTCGTGGACGTCGTCGAGGACGAGGACCAGCGGGTCGCCGATTGCCGCCAGCGCGGCGCCGAGGCGGGGAAGCCCGATCGTCCAGAGCGAGTCCGCGCCGGAGGCGGCCGCCCGGAAGACGCCGGCGTCGACCGGCTTGATCCCGTCCACGGCGGCAGACACGTAGGTCAGGAACGCAGCCGGGTCGTTGTCACGATGATCCAGCGAGACCCACGCGAACGGCCTCGGGTCTTCCGCCGCCCACTGCGCGAGGAGGGTCGTCTTCCCGTAACCGGCGGGCGAGGCGATGCTGACGACCCGGGCGTTTGTCGACGCACGGAGGCGGCTGACGAGCGCCGAGCGGTTGACGAGCCCGTCGCGAAGCTTCGGCACCTCGAGCTTCGTCTGGAGGATCTCGAAGGCAGCCGCCTGCCGTCCCGTCCTTGGGGCGGCTTTCGAGGTCCGGCCGGTCTTCCGGCCTGTGCCCTTTTTCGCTGCCGCAGCTGGATTGCGCGTTCCGCCCAATCGGCCCTCCGGTGCCTCGGGTGTGAACGGAGGCGACCCAACCTTCCGTGTGAGGAATGCTCGCATAAAGCCTACGCGCCGTTGTCACAGCGCCAAAGGAGCCTTAACCGCCTCGCAACGTCCCGGGAGGGCTAGAGCCGGCGGAAGGTCTCGCGCGTGCCGATCACGATCCGGGGCCGCTTCGCCGGATCGAGCCAGCGCAGGGCGGAGACGAGCTGCGCCGCCGGCAGGCTGACGCACCCGTTCGTCGAGCTGCCGGTCTTGGCGTGGAGGAAGATCCCCGACCCGCGGCCGGGCACGACCGGGCGCATGTTGAACTCGATGACCGCGAAGTGGCGGTACGCGGTGCGCTCCTGCCAGAGGCCCGGCGTCGTCGTCCGGAAGGGCGGCTTCGTCCCGCAGCGGACGTGCTGGAACGTGTTGTAGGTCGGCGAGCGCGGATCCTCGTTCCACCAGTCGCCGCAGACGAGCCGCCGGTAGCGGTAGCGGACGCCGGGGTCGGGCGAGTTTCCGTAGAACGTACGGCCGATTGCATAGACGCCGGTCGGGGTCGTGCCGTCGCCCTCGCGCCTGCGGTCCGCCAGGCCGTTCCAGCCGACGCGGGCAGTCCAGGGGCCGGCATGCGGGCGCCAGCAGCCGTCCCGGGCCCGGCTCCAGAGGCGGAGAGTGGCGCTCGTCGTCTTGTAACGGGCCGCCTCGACAGTGATCAGCTGGTCGGCGGCGTCCACAGTCTTCAGCCGGTTCGCGACGTTCGGAGGGCAGGCCGCGGTCCCGCCGGCTGTCGGGGCGGTCGCGGTGAGCGCGGCGAGCGCAGCCAGGGCGACGACGAGCGATCGCACGCGGCTGAGACTACCCTCGGGTCATGGCGAAGCTGGCTGCCGCCGCCCTTCTCCTGCTGCTGGTGCCGGCCGCCGGCGCGGCGCCAGCCCCGCCGCCGTTCAGCTCGAGCGTCTCGCGCGTGACCGCCGAGGACCTGCGGTACTCGTGGCGGCCGGGGTGTCCCGTCGGGCCCGCTCGCCTGCGGGAGCTTCGCCTCCGGCACTGGGACTTCCGTGGGCGGTCTCGCGGCGGCGTCCTCGTCGTCGACGCCGCGGAGGCGGCGCGCGTGGTCTCGGTCTTCCGCCGCCTGTACGCGGCGCGCTTCCCGATCCGGAGGATGCTCGGCGTCGAGGTCTACCGGGGGAGCGACGACGCGTCTATGCGGGCAGACAACACGTCGGGCTTCAACTGCCGCTATGTCGGCGGGACGAGGCGCTGGTCGGAGCACGCGTACGGCCGGGCGATCGACGTGAACACGGTCGAGAACCCGTACGTCCACGGCGGCCTCGTCGAGCCGCCGGCCGGCCGCGCGTTCCTCGACCGCTCAAACCGCCGGCCGGGCATGGCGACGAGCTCCGGCGTTCTCGTGCGCGCGTTCGAGTCGGTCGGCTGGCACTGGGGCGGGCGCTGGAGCTCGTCCAAGGACTACCAGCACTTCTCGACGTCGGGGCGTTAGGAGGGAAGGTCGCGAACGGCGATCGTGACCCGGCTCATCGCGCAGAGGCGGCCGGAGTCGTCGCTCATCTCCACGTCCCAGATCCAGGTCGTGCGGCCGCGATGACGGCGGCGTGCGACGGCGTGGATCGTTCCCTCCTTCATCGGACGGAGGAAGCTCGAGTTGTTCGACTGCCCGAGGCCGATCTTCCCGTCCTGGTTGACGCCGACGTTGGTGCCCACGGAGGCGAGCGCCTCGGCGATCGCGGCGTGGACGCCACCGTGGACGAGGCCGACCGGCTGGAGGACGTGAGGACGCACCGGCACCCGGCCGGAGACGACCTCATCGGTCGCTTCGTCGATCTCGAGCCCGTAGTGGCTGTCGAACGGGGACGGCTCCAGAAAGCCCACGTGGCCGGAAGTGTGAAGCTTCGGGTCGGATGAACGTCGGGGTAGGGCTCCCAACGACGACGCCGGGGACGACCGGCGAGCTGTTGCTCGACTGGGCGCGGCGCGCGGACGAGGGGCCGTTCTCGTCGCTCGGCGTGCTCGATCGCGTCGTCTACGACAGCCTGGAGCCGTTCGCGGCGCTCGCGGCCGCCGCCGGCGTCACCTCGCGCGTCCGGCTCGCGACGATGATCGCAATCGGGCCGCTGCGGCCGACCGGGCTGCTGGCAAAGCAGGCCGCGTCGGTGCACGCGCTCTCCGGCGGACGGCTGACGCTCGGGCTCGCCGTCGGGGCGCGGACGGAGGACTACGAGGCCGCGGGCGTCGACTCGCGCGGGCGCGGGCGCAAGCTTGCCGAGCAGCTCGCATACATCCGCGGCGGCGTCGACGGCGACCGGGTAGGGCCCTCGCGCGACGGAATGGAGCTCCTGGTCGGCGGCATGAGCGGACAGGCGTTCTCGCGAATGGCCCGGTACGCCGACGGCTATGCGCACGGCGGCGGGCCGCCGCGGGCGTTCGCGTCGGCGGCTTCGCGCGCGCAGGCCGCGTGGGCGGATCTCGGTCGGCCGGGGCAGCCTCGCCTCTGGGGCCAGGGCTACTTCTGCTTCGGCGACCCGGACCGCGGAGCCGCGTACCTCCGGGACTACTACGCGTTCACCGGGCCCTTCGCGGAACGGATCGCAGCGGAGAACCTCACGAGCGCGCGGGCGGTCAAGGACTTCCTCCGGGGCTACGAGGAGGCGGGCTGCGACGAGCTCGTCCTCTTCCCCACCGTCGCCGATCCCGAGGAGCTCGATCGTCTCGCGGAGGCGCTCGCATGAGGGTCGAGATCGTCGGAGGTGGCCCCGCCGGCCTCTATCTCGCGATCCTGCTGAGGAAGGCCGACCCGTCGGTCGAGGTGCGCGTATTGGAGCGGAATGCGCCGGATGCGACGTTCGGCTGGGGCGTCGTCTTCAGCGAAGAGACGCTCGGCTCGCTGCGCGACGCCGATCCCGAGACGCACCTGGAGATCACGGACACCTTCGCGCGCTGGGACCGCGTCGACATCCGCTACCGGGGCCTCGAGCTGCGGTCGCGCGGCCACTCCTTCTCGGCGATCGCGCGCCGGCAGCTGTTGGAGATCCTCCAGCGGCGGTGCCGCGCTGTCGGCGTCGACCTCGAGTTCGGCGTCGAGGTCTCGGAACTCCCCGACGCTGATCTGGTGGTCGGCGCGGACGGCGCGAACTCGGTCGTGCGAGGGCTGGGCGAGTTCGGGACGAAGGTCGAGCCGGAGGGGTCGAAGTACGTCTGGTTCGGGACCGACCACGTCTTCGACGCCTTCACGTTCATCTTCAAGGAGACGAAGCACGGGATCTACAACGTGCACGCGTATCCGTACGACGAGCACATGTCCACGTTCATCGTCGAATGTCCCCTCGAGACGTGGCTCGGTGCCAGGCACGAGGACATGTCCGAGGAGGACAACCTGGCGTACTGCGAGCAGCTGTTCGCCCGTGACCTCCGCGGCCGTGAGCTGTTCTCGAACCGCTCGGTGTGGCTCGACTTCCCGAAGGTGACGAACCGGGTCTGGCACGACGGTTGGGTCGTGCTCCTCGGCGATGCCGCCCACACGGCGCACTTCTCGATCGGGTCTGGCACCAAGCTCGCGATGGAGGACTCGATCGCGCTCGCGAACTCACTGGTGCGACGGGGCTGGGACGTCGACGCGGCGCTCGTCGACTACGAGCTCGAGCGCGGCCCGGCGGTCGAGCGGACGCAGGGAGCGGCGAGCGAGAGCGCTGCCTATTTCGGGCGCGTCGGCAGCTACACCCATCTCGAGCCGATCCAGTTCGCGTTCAACCTGCTGACGCGGAGCGGCCGGATCACGCACGCGAGCCTCGGGATCCGCGACCCGCGGTTCACGCGCGCGCTCGATAGCTGGTTCGGCGGTTCGCCCGTCTCGCCCCCGCCCGCGTTCTCCCCGTTCGAGCTGCGCGGCGTCCGGTTCGAGAACCGGTTCGGCCTGGTGCCGAGCGGCTTCGTCGCCGTTTCGGCGGAGGGGCGGATCAGCCCGGAGACTCCGACGATCGACGAATGGAGCCCGCCGGGCGGGCAGGTGCTCCTCCAGCTCGGCCACGCCGGGCGGCGCGGGGCCACGCAGCCGCGCTCGGTCGGGGTCGACCTCCCGCTCGCAGCCGGCTGGCCGGTCGTCGCTCCCACGCGCAGGCCGTACGGGCCGTTCGGCGCGATTCCCGGCGAGCCGGACGAGGCGGCCATCCGCGAGCAGTTCGTCGCGGCCGCGCGTCGGGCGGCCACGCTCGGCGTCGCCGTGCTCGAGCTGGACATGGCGCACGGCTATCTGCTGGGGAGCTATCTGTCACCGCTCGTCAATCCGGAGGAGAACCGACTCCGCTTTCCGCTCTCGGTGCTCGACGCCGTGCGAGCCGTCTGGCCGGGACCGCTGTGCGTGCGACTGTCGGTCACGGATTGGCACCGACGCGGAAACTCCATCGATGACGGAATCGACCTGGCGAGGGCGATGAAGGAGCACGGCGCCGACCTCATCCACGTCGAGGCGGGCCAGACCGTCCACGACGACAGGCCGGAGTACCGGAGAGGCTTCCTGACCCTGCTCAGCGACCGCGTCCGCAACGAGGCCCGGTTGCCGACCCTGGTGGGAGGCCACCTGACCACGATCGACGATGCCAACACGGCCGTCGCCGCCGGGCGAGCCGACCTCGTCCTCCTCGACCTGCCGCCAGCCGACATCGAGCGCCCGCTGGAGGCTAGTAACAGACTGTTACAAGCCGAGGTGTCCCGCTGACCATGCGCGGTTCGGGGGTTCGTAACAGTCTGTTACTTGGCGATCTCGCCTACCCCGCGCTCCAGCGTCGCGAAGGGGCCGTCCACCTCCTGCCGCTCGGGGCCACCGAGCCGCACGGGCCTCACGCGCCGCTCTCGACCGACACGATCATCTCGGTCGGGATCTGCCGCCGGGCTGCCGAGAGTCTCCGCGGCGAGGTCGACGTGCTCGTCCTCCCGCCCCTCCCCTACGGCGTGACGCGCTACGGCGCCGACTTCCCCGGCGCGGTCTCGATCA
Organism: uncultured Actinomycetes bacterium; assembly: GCA_963782765.1. Classification (GTDB taxonomy): domain Bacteria; phylum Actinomycetota; class Thermoleophilia; order Gaiellales; family Gaiellaceae; genus JACDAN01. The sequence continues at coordinate 1,097,810 of CAWALC010000001.1, read as the reverse complement.
GCGAGGAGACGCTCCGCTCGCTCGTGACGGAGATCTGCTCGGGGCTCAAACGGGTCGTGCTCGTCAACAGCCACCTCGAGCCGGAGCAGGTCCGGACGCTTCGCGAGCTCGCGCTTCCGCTCTTCGACGTGACGCGGCGGGAAAATGCGGAGCGCCTCACAGACGAGTTCCGCGCCGGCGCCGGTCACGCGGGCCGCTACGAGACGTCCCTCGTGCTCGCCGATCGCCCTGACCTCGTGGACGAGGCCCAGATGCGCACGCTTGAGCCGAGGATGATCGACATGCCGGCGGCGATCCGCTCCGGGAAGACGAGCTTCGTCGCGATGGGCATGGATCAGGCATACGCTGGCGCGCCGGCCGACGCCACGGCCGAGGAGGGCGAGCAGACGTTCGAAACTCTGGCCGAGCTGCTCGCCGAGCTGATCCGCGAGGTGGCCCGAGCGTGATCACCTACGACGACCTCCCGCGCGAGCTCAATCTCGCGACGCACTTCGTCGACCGGAACGTCGAGGAAGGGCGCGGCGGGCGAACGGCGCTGATCGGCCCGGGCGGCCCGACGACCTACGGGGAACTCGCCGAGCTCGTGAACCGCAGCGGCAACGTCCTGCTCGAGCTCGGGGTCAGGCCCGAGGAGCGCGTGCTGCTCGTGCTCGCCGACTCCGTCGAGTTCGTTGCCCTCTGGTACGGCGCGCAGAAGATCGGTGCCGTCACGGCGGAGGCGTACACGTTCCTCCGGCCCAAGGACTACGCCTACTACCTCGACTACACGCGCGCAGGCGTGGTCGTCGCGGACAAGACGACCGAGGCGGCGATCCGGGAGGCGGCCGAGGGGAGCCGCTGGCTCCGCGAGATCCTCGTCGTGGACAGCTCGTTCGCGGAGCGGCTCGCAGGTGCCTCGCCCGAGCTCGAGCCGGCTCCGACCACGAAGGACGACGTCGCGATCTGGAAGTTCACGACCGGATCGACGGGACAGCCGAAGGCCGCCGTCCACCCCACGCACAGCCCCGTCCTCAGCTTCGAGTGGTACGCGCGAGGCGTTCTCGACCTCCAGCCGGACGACGTCGTCCTCCCCGTCCCGAAGCTCTTCTTCGGCTACGCGCGAGACCTCGCCGCGCTCTTCCCGTTCGGCGTCGGCGCCGCCGGGATCGTCTTCCCCGAGCGCTCCACTCCCGAGCGGATCCTCGAGCTGATCGTGGAGCACAAGCCGACGATCCTTGTGAATGTCCCGACAATGATGGCGCAGATGGTCGCCAAAACCGTCCAGCCGGGACACGACGAGTGTCTGACACTCGACATGTCTCCTGTGCGGTTGTGCACGTCGGCCGGCGAGGCGCTGCCGAAGGAGCTGCACGACCGCTGGCTCGAGACGTTCGGCGTCGAGGTGCTGGACGGGATCGGCTCGTCCGAGGCGTACCACATCTACATCTCCAACCGGCCCGGCCGCGCGAAGCCGGGAAGCACCGGCGAGCTCGTCCCGGGCTACGAGGCTCACATCGCCGAGAACGGAGAGCTCTGGGTCGAAGGCGACACGGCCGCGCTCCTCTACTGGGGCGAGCACGAGAAGACGAAGCAGACCTTCCACGGCGACCGAGTCCGCACCGGCGACCTCTTCGAGCGGGACGACGACGGCTACTTCTGGTACCGCGGCCGCGCGGACGACCTGATCAAGGTCGGCGGAATCTGGGTCGCGCCGGCCGAGATCGAGCACTGCCTGATCGGCCACCCGGCGGTCGTCGAGTGCGCCGTCGTCGGCGCGCAGCAGAACGGCCTCACGCTCACCCGCGCCTACGTGATCGCGCGAGAGCCGCTCGAGGAGCAGGAGCTCATGGACTTCGCCCGCGGACAGCTCGCCGGCCACAAGGTCCCACGCGAGATTCGCTTCGTCGACGACCTGCCGAGGACTCCGTCCGGGAAGCTCGACCGGAAGGCATTGCGCTGAGCCGCCTCGTCGTCGTCACCGGCGGGACGAAGGGCATCGGCAAAGCGGTATCCGACCGCTTCGCCGCCCAAGGGGACCGCGTCGAGGCCGTCGGCCGAGACAAGCTCGACGTGACCGACGAGCAGCGCGTCGGCGAGTTCTTCGACGAAGCCGGGCCCGTGGACGTCCTCGTCAACAACGCCGGCGTCGCCTGGAGCACTCCGCTGCAACGCACGACGCTCGAGGACTGGCGCGCGCATCTCGACGTCAACGCCACCGGGGCGTTCCTCTGCACCCGCGCCGTCATCGGCGGCATGATCGAGCGCGGAGATGGGCGCATCGTGACCGTGGCATCGGTGGCCGGCCTCGCCGGCGCGCGCTACACGGCCGCGTACGCCGCGTCGAAGCATGCGGCGATCGGGCTGATGCGGGCGGCCGCCGCCGAAGTCGCGGGAACCGGCGTGACCGCGAACGCCGTCTGCCCGACCTGGGTCGAGACGGACATGACCCGCCGAACGGTCGGCAACATCGTCGAGAAGACCGGTCGCTCCGCCGAGGAGGCCGAGGCGTCGCTCGTGATGATGTCGCCGCTCGGCCGCCTCCTCTCACCCGAAGAGGTCGCGTTCGCCGTCGAGTTCCTCGCCTCGCCGGAGGCCGGCGCGATCAACGGCCAGACGCTCGTCCTGGACGGCGGAGGGATCCAGTCGTGAGCCCGTTCCGCGCCTCCGCCCGCTTCACCGAGGAGTGGGAGAACTTCGATTTCACGGTCGAGGACGGGGTCGCGACCGTGACGTTCAACCGGCCGGACAAGCTCAACGCCCTGACCTTCGACGTCTACGCCGACCTGCGCGACCTCGTCACCGAGCTCCCGCACCTGGGCGACGTGCGCGTCCTCGTCCTGACCGGCGAGGGCCGCGGGTTCTGCTCCGGCGGCGACGTCGAGGAGATCATCGGCGAGCTCCAGGAGATGTCCACCGGCGAGCTGCTCGAATTCACGCGGATGAGCGGCGCCGTCGTGAAGGCGATGCGCGACTGCCCGATCCCGATCGTCGCCGCGGTCAACGGCGTCGCGGCGGGAGCCGGGGCCGTCCTCGCGCTCGCCGCCGACCTGCGGCTCCTCGCGAGCTCGGCGAAGTTCTCGTTCCTGTTCACGAAGGTCGGCCTCGCAGGGGCGGACATGGGCGCCGCGTACCTCCTCCCCCGCCTCGTCGGCCTCGGCAGGGCGACGGAGCTCCTGATCCTCGGCGGCGACGTCGACCCCGCCCGTGCCACCGCAATCGGGCTCGCGACGCGCGTCGTCCCGGACGAGGAGCTCCAACGGACGACCGAGGAGCTGGCGCGCCAACTGGCGGACGGGCCCGCCCTCGCCTACGCGACGACCAAGATCCTGCTCACCCGGGAGCTCGACCTCGACCTGGGCGGGGCGATCGAGATGGAGGCCCTCGCGCAGGCACTGCTGATGAAGAGCGACGACTTCCGGGAGTTCTACGCGGCATGGTCCACGGGAAGGAGCCCCGCGTGGACCGGCCGGTGATCGTCAATCCGCCCGACCTTCCGGAGCCCGTCGGCTTCGCCCACGCCGTCGTCGCCGGCCGGACGATCCACCTCGGCGGGCAGATCGGGGAGGGCGAGACCCTGGTCGAGCAGTTCGACTCTGCCGCCGGACGCATCGTGAGCGCAATGCGGGCCGCCGGCGCCGAGCCGGACCAGCTCGTGTCGCTGGTCGTCTACACGACCGCCGTGGACGAGTACCGCGCCTCGACCCGGGAGCTCGGCGAGGTCTGGCGCCGCCACTTCGGCCGGCGGTATCCGGCGATGGCGCTGATCGGCGTCTCGGCGCTGATGGAGCCGGACGCGAAGGTCGAGCTGATGGGCGTCGCGGCGCTCCCCGATGGCTGACCTCCTCGGGCGCGTCCGGCAGCTCGGCCACGAGCGGTTCGCGCCGATCGCCGAACAGGGCGAGCCGGGCCGGCTGAACCGGCCGCTCGTGAAGGCGCTCGGAGACGAGGGCCTGCTCGAGCTCGTCTTCGCCGGCTCGGCGCAGGAGCTCTGCCAGCTCCGCGAGGGGCTCGCCCACGGCTGCACGGAGGCGGAGACGGCGCTCGCGCTCCAGGGCCTCGGCGGCTACCCGATCCTCCGCGCCGCGAAGCCCGAGGTCCGCGACGAGTGGATCCCGAAGCTCTCCGCCGGTGAGGCTGTCGCGGCCTTCGCGCTCAGCGAGCCCAACGCCGGCTCCGACGCGGCCGCGCTCGAGCTCCTAGCGGAGGAAGACGGCGACGGCTTCCGCCTCACCGGCACGAAGATCTGGATCTCGAACGCGCCGGAGGCGGACGTCTACTCGGTCTTCGCGCGCACATCGGACGACGGCGCCAAGGGCATCACGGCCTTCGCGGTCCCGCGAGAGACGGACGGCCTCACCGGCGAGCACCTCGACCTGCTCGCACCGCACCCGATCGGGCGGCTCGACTTCGACGGGGTGCGCGCGGGCCCCGAACAGGTGCTCGGCGAGGTCGGCGGCGGCTTCGCGGTCGCGATGGACACACTCGACCTGTTCCGGCCGAGCGTCGGCGCCTTCGGCGTCGGTATGGCGCAGGCGGCGCTGGACGCGGCCGTCTCGTACACGGCCGAGCGGGAGGCGTTCGGCAAGCCGCTCGCCCGGTTCCAGGCGGTCGGCCACCAGCTCGCCGACGTCGCGACCCAGATCCAGGCCGCGCGCCTCCTCGTCACCGACGCGGCGAGCCAGTACGACGCCGGCGTCCGTCCGGTCCGCAAGGCGTCGGCGATGGCGAAGCTCTTCGCGACCGAGACGGCGCAGCGCGCGGTAGACGTCGCGATCCAGGTGCACGGCGCGCGGGCGCTCCAGAAGGGACACCTGCTCGAGCACCTCTACCGCGAGGTGCGCGCACCGCGGATCTACGAGGGCGCGTCGGAGGTGCAGCGCGAGATCATCGCCCGAGAGCTCTACCGTGAGGCCGAATGAGCCAGGAGAAGTCGCTCAACTACACCTCGTACCTCGCGCTCGAAGAGATCCTCGGCGCCCAGCGGCCCAGATCCGACGAGCACGACGAGGTCCTCTTCATCGTCGTCCACCAGGTCTACGAGCTCTGGTTCAAGCAGCTGATCCACGAGCTTCGCTACCTCCAGCGGATGCTCGAGGAGGGGAACGACGCGCGGGCGTCCGCGACCTTCAAGCGGCTCCTGACGATCCTCAAGCTCGTCGTCGCCCAGCTCGACGTGATCGAGACGATGACGCCGGTGCAGTTCCTCGCCTTCCGCGACCGGCTCGAGCAGTCGTCGGGGTTCCAGTCGGGGCAGTTCCGTGAGCTCGAGGCGATCCTGGGCCGTCGCGATCCCGGAGTGCTCGACGCCTACCACGAGGGGAGCGTGGACTACGGCAGCGTGAAGGAGGCGATGGCGCGCCCGTCCGTCTACGACTCGTTCCTCCGCTACCTGGCCGCCCGGGGTTACCCGGTGCCGCAGGAGGTCCTCGAGCGGGACGTGACGCGTCCGGTGGAGGAGTCGGCAGGCGTCCAGACGGCGCTCCTGCAGGCCTATCGCGACGACGGCCCACCGGCGCAGGTCGCCGAGCGGATGGTGGACTTCGACGAGGGCCTGATGGAGTGGCGCTACCACCACGTCAAGATGGTCGAGCGGACGATCGGCCAGCGGCCGGGCACCGGCGGGTCCCCGGGCGCCGCCTACCTGCGGACGACGCTGCACCAGCCGTTCTTCCCGGATCTCTGGGCGGTTCGCTCCGAGCTTTGATCGACGCCGAGGCGCTGGCGAAGCACTACTCGGCGTTCCGCGTCTCCGAGCGCCTGCTCCTGACCGGGCACTCGCACCAGGCGTGGCCGGACGTGGGTCGCGAAGGGGTCCTCGAGGCCTGGGACGACGCGGCGCTCCACGCGGACGAGAAGTGGGGCCGCGCGTTCGAGCAGGCAGATCGGGTGCGCGACGGCCTGCGGCTGCTGGCTCGAGGCGCCGGACGCCGAGCTCGCGCTCGACCAGAACACATTCGGGCTCGTGCTCCGGTTCCTCTCCGCTTTGGATCTGCGCCGGCGGCCCCGCCTGGTGACGACGAGCGGCGAGTTCCACACGCTCCGGCGGCTGATGGCTCGGCTCGCGGAGGAGGAGCTCTTGGACGTCGTCGTCGTGGACGCACGGCCGGCCGAGACGCTGGCGGAGCGGCTGGCGGCCGAGACGAACGACCGGACTGCGGCAGTGCTGGTCTCGGCGGTCCTCTTCGAGGACTCGCGGATCGTCCCAGGCCTTGGCGAGCTGGCGGCGACGTGCGGGGCGCGCGGCGCGGAGCTCCTCGTGGACGTGTACCACGCGCTCGGCGTGATGCCGTTCCCGCTCGAGGGCCTCGAGTCGGCGTGGGTCGTCGGCGGCGGCTACAAGTACCTCCAGCTCGGCGAGGGCAACTGTTTCCTCCGAGTGCCGCCCCACGCCGACGAGCTGCGGCCGCGCTTCACGGGCTGGTACGCGGAGTTCGCGGAGCTCGCGGCGGAGAAGACGCCCGGCGCGGTCGAGTACCCGCGAGGCGGGATGCGCTTCGCGGGTGCCACGTACGACCCGACCAGCCACTACCGGGCGGCGCGCGTCTTCGACTTCTTCACCGAGCAGGGTCTGACCCCGAGCGCGCTACGCGACAGAACTACCTGCGCCAGACGACGATGCTGGCCGAAGCGCTGGGCGTCGAGGGCCGGCGCGAGGACCACGGCGGCTTCGTCGCGGTCGAGGTCCCGAACGCCGAAGAGGTCAGCCGCCGGCTGGCCGACGAGGGCGTGCTGACCGACTCCCGCGGCCGCTACCTGCGTCTCGGCCCGGCGCCGTACCTGACCGACGATCAGCTCGAGCGAGCCGTCGACGCCGTCAAGCGGTACACGTGAACGGCCCACCGGTCGAAGGTGTCCACGAGCGCTCCACCGGCGACCGGCACCGAACGGTTCTCGGCGTAGACGGCGGCACTCGCAGCGCCGGCCGGCAGCCCGCCGATCGTTGCGCCGACTGATCCCTCGCTTCCGTTCCGCACGGCGATCACCCACAGCTCGCCGTTCCGGCCACGGCGCGAGATCGCCCGAACCGAGCGATCGGAGGTCGGCAGCTCGCGCGTCGTGCCCGGGTTCCTGAGCGCCGGCGCGAGTGGGCTCGCCGCCGAAATCTCGCGCACGAGCGGCTCCAGGACGCGTTCCCAGTACGTCCAGTTCCAGCCGCCGGCGGCGTCGAGCCGGCCCCAGCACTTCGGGTTCTGGCCGCCGTAGAACGCGATCGCGCGGGCGCCGTTCAGGATCGCGTCGTAGATCATGAAGCGCTGCTGTTCCCGCGTCGGGAGCTGGACGTTTCCGGCCGCGTCGTAGCTCCACGTCCAACAGATCCCGAGCGTCGTCCACACCGCCCGCCTCGGCGTGGCGAGGCCGAGGATGTTGGTCCACGAGCCGGGCTCGCTCAGGTCCGGGTCAGGATCTCCGATCGCGATCGGGTAGCTGTTGACGCCGTGGACGTCGGTGACCTCGGAGTACGGCGCCAGTGACCAGACGCCCGCCCGCGGCGCCTGGACGGTGACCCACAGGCGGCCCGAATCCACGGGCGCGCGGCCCACGCACCACGCGCGGCGCTTTCCGGTCGCAAGGCAGTACGCGAAGCGGAGCGACGCCGGGCGCATCCGGAACCGCCACGGCTCGTCGGCGCCCTTCCACATCGCGATCGCCCGCGCCGAGGGGTCGGCCTCCAGCGTCCCGACGACGTGGCGCAGCAGCGACTCCCGCCACCGACCCGGTCGCAGCTGCGCGAACGCGCTGAGGTTCACCCACGTCGAGAGCCCGTGCTGCGCGGCCGCCCGGTTCTCGGCGATCGTCTGCGCGAGGTCGTTCGCCGTCCAGTCCCGCGCTGGGCCGACCTTCAGGACGTTCACACCGGCTGCCGCGACCTCGCCAAAGCCTTCAGCCGGCGGCCCCTTCGCCAGCACGATCGGAAAGACCTTCCGGCCGTCCATGACGACCGTCCCGTGCCGGTCCAGCCGGGTCGTCGCCGCCGCGGCGGACTGGCAGAGCACGAGTGCCACCAGCGGGATCAGGAAGCGCTTCATCCGTGCCTGAATGTAGCTCCGCCCGCTCCCGATGGATGGCCACGCCGGCGACGACGAGCGCCACGCCGACCACCTCGACGAGGCTCGGCACCTGCCCGAGTACGACGATGCCGATCACGGTCGCCGTCGCCGGCAGCAGCGAGACGAGCAACGCGTAGGTCGCCCGCCGCATCCGTGCCATCGCGAGCTGGTCGAACACGTACGGAATCACCGAGGACGAGACCCCGACACCGATCCCCGCAGCCAGCAAGACGGGGTCGACGAGCGCCGGCACCGCGTCCCAGCCGCCGAGCGGCAGCACCGCCACCCAGGCGACGAGCATCGCGGCGGCGAGCCCGTCGATCCCGCCCATCCCGCTCTGGGCGACCCGGTGCGCGAGGACGATGTACGCGGCGAAGAGGACGGCGTTGAGGAGCGCGAATGCCACGCCCAGGGGCTCCCCCTCGAGCCGCACGTCGGTGAGCAGGTAGACACCGCCCACCGCCGCCGCCAGCGCGAGGCCGTTACGCCGTGTCCGTGTCCCGAGCGCGGCAAGCGCGATCACCGGCAGGAACTCGATCGCCGCGACCGTCCCCAGCGGGAGCCTGTCGATGGCGAGGTAGAAGCACGGGTTCATCGCCGCAAGGACGAGCCCCATCGCTATGACGGTGCGGTTCCGGAGCAGCCGCCACGGGCGCCGCCAGACGGCGAAGACGACCGCCGCACTCGCGATTCGCAGCCAGGCGACGCCCAGCGGCTCGACCCTGGCGAAGAGCAGGACGGCGAATGCCGGCCCGAGGTAGTGAAAGATCGCGCTGACGACGAAGAAGCTCTCGGGCGGCGCCGTCGAGGCGAATCGACGGATGCTCATGCGCATCACCGCAATTCTCGCCCCGACCGCGGCGAGATGGCCTACGATTCAAAGGCATTGGACGAGACCGACCAACGACTCTTACGGGAGTTGCAGGAGAACTCCCGCCTCTCGCTGGCCGAGCTCGGCCGTCGCGTCAACCTCTCCTCCCCGGCGGTCGCCGAGCGTCTCGCACGCCTCGAGCGCACCGGCGTGATCACCGGCTACCGTGCCGAAGTCGATCCGAAGGCAATTGGCTACCCGATCGCGGCCTTCGTCCGGATCCGCCCGACGACGCGACAGTTGCAGAGGATCCCGGAGCTCGCCCGCGAGGTGCCGGAGGTGGTCGAGTGCCACCGTGTCACGGGCGAGGACTGCTTCGTCCTCAAGCTCCACCTGCGTGCGATGGACGACCTCGAGGCGATCCTCGACCGCTTCATCGTGCTCGGGCAGACGACGACGTCGATCATCCACTCGACGCCGATCGCGGGCCGGCAGCTTCCCCTCTAGGCCGCGACGAGATCCGAGTGCTCGGGGTGACGCTCGAGGTAGGCCTTGACGAACGGGCAGATCGGCACGATCCGGAGGCCCCGCGCGCGGATGTCGTCGAGTGCCCCGGCGACGAGTTTGCTCCCGATCCCTTGCCCCTCGAACTCCTCGCCGACCTCCGTGTGGATGAGGACGAGCTCGCCCTCGCGCGCCCGGTAGAACAGGAACCCTGCGACCTCGTCGTCGACGAGCGCCTCGTACCGCCGCTTGTCGGGGTTGTCCCGGACGGTCATCCCTGGAACCCGGCCTCGCGATGACTCCCGTCGCAGAAGGGCTTGTTCCCCGACTGGCCGCACCGGCAGAACGCGGCCCGCGTGACCTTCTCGACGGTTCCGTCGGGCCGCATCACGGTGATCGGGCCGCGGACGAGGAGCGGGCCGTCCGGGTCCGGCGTGATCTCGACCGTCGTCGGCGCCGGCAGCGGCTCCCCGCGGAGGCGGCGGATCCGCAGCGCCCCGGAGGGGCAGCGGTCGACGGCGGCCTCGACCTCGTCCGCGGTCCCCCGAGTCGGGTCGATCCAGGGCCGCCTCTCCTTCTCGAAGACGCCGGGAAGCGCACGAACGCAGTTCCCCGAGTGGTAACAGAGCCTCGGTCTCCACTCGACGACGAGCTCTTCCGTCGCGTACTCGCGAACCGTCACAGCTCGACGGTAGCGAAGGGGCCGCGAGTCGCGGCCCCTTCGCCTGCGGGGGGTAACGCCTAGGGCTTGACCTGCACGTTGCCACTCACGTCCCACGGGCCGAAACGCGGGAGGTTCGGGCTCGAGCAGAACGCCTCGTTCGCCGCCTCGTCGCCGAAGCCGATCAGGCTCGAGCGGTCCGGCGCGGCCTTCGCGCCTTCGCCGTTGTCGAACACCTGGAACCAGGCGAACCCGCCCGGCGGCAGAGTCGGATCGTTGCTCGTCTTGATTTCGCCGCCGATCTTGGCGCGGTTCCCGTCGTAGACGACGAAGCACGTCACGTCGACGCCGAAGTTGAAGGACTGCCCTTCGACGATCTGGTGGTACGTGAAGTGGCCGGCGACGCCGCCGTCGGCGTACTTCCGCGCCGTGAAGGCGAGCGGCTGGTTGACGACCTCGACGCCGAATGCATTCGGAAGCGGGATCGTCCAGTGGACGCCGCCGCTCGCCGACGCGACGACGCCGCCTCCGCCGGCGGCCGTGGCCGGAAGCGCAAGCAGGAGCACGGCGATCGCAAGGGCAGTACGGGCACGCATCGGTTCCTCCTTCGAGTGGGAAGAACCAGGATCGGGCGTCTGCCCGGCGGTGTCTTGAACGCCTAGCGGCTTTGGAACGTGCGGAACCTGCCGGGCGTCGTCCCGACGTAGCGCCGGAACAGCCGGGTGAAGTGGCTCTGGTCCGCGAACCCGGCTTCCGCGGCGATCTCGGCGAGCGGCCGGTCGCCGCCTGCGATCTCCGCGGCCGCCCACTCGATCCTGGCGCGACGGCCGTACTCGCCGACCGACATGCCGTGGCGCTCACGGAAGGCCCGTGCGATCCGGACCGCCGGCTCGCCCAGCTCCCGGGCAACTTCGCTGAGGCGGAGACAGTCGCTCCGGCGGGAGCGGATCAGCTCCTCCGCAGCATCCAGCCAGGCAGGTGCGCGACCGTCCGGTCGCGAGCTCCTGGCGGTTGCTGCCAGCAGCTCCAGCGCAATGCCTTCGACGGCGAGCGGGGCGGCGGCGTCGGACGCGCGCAGCTCGAAGGCGAGCCGCCTCGCGAGCAGTACGAGCCCGCGCGGCCGGGCGAGGCGGTCGAAGCCGACGGTGCTTCCCTTGACGATCACGATCCGCGCACCGTCGGGGCCGAAGCGTGCACCGTGGGTCGCGCCGACCGGCATCGTCAGCGCGGCTCCCGACCCCAGCGCCATGCCTCCACCGAATGACTTCTCGAGCGCGCCGTCGATTACGACGGCCAGGTACGGCAGGTCGGGCTCGAAGGGCGGCTGGACGTAGCGGGCCGGAAAGCTGAGCTCGGCGACCGTGAAGCCGTTCACGTCGGCGGACCGCAGGATGACTCCCTCGTTCTCGACGACCGACGCGAAGCCCGCCATACCCACTAGGACCGGCAGCGGCTGACGCGGTTAGTGAGTCGTGCTCTCGTCCGCCAGCCTCTGGCGCACTCGCGCCCTTGCCTCGGCGAAGCGCACCGCCTCGAGCGCGACCAGCCCGCAGAGGGCCGCGGTCAGGATCGCGAGTGCCGCGAGCGCCGGGACACGGGCTGCGAGCGGGATGAACGCGAGCAACGCGACGGCGCAGACGAGTCGCTGACGATTCAAACTGCCGATGTTCCGCAGCCGGAAGGCGACGTGGGCGAGCAGGTAGATCGCCGCGCCGCCGAACATCGCAGCGGCGACTACGGCCCCCAGCTCGTCCTCGACGTCGCCGACGGTCTTCTTCAGGCCGAGGGCGAGGAGGACGATCCCGGCGACCATCGGAAAGTGGAGATACGAGTAGGAGTCGCGGCCGCGCTCGTTGCGCTCCCGGCCGGCGGGGAGCCGAGAGAGGCTCCGCTCCGCGACGAGTGCGACCACGTCGAAGTACAGCCACCACAGCGCCGCGGCGGCGGCGATCCCGAGCGTCGCGGCCGCGACGACGCCCGCGTCGACCGCCACCCCGGCGCCGATCCCGATCGCGACGATCGACTCGCCGAGCGCGATGATGACGATCAGCCCGTGCCGCTCCGCGAAGTGGCCCGGATGCTCGAGGCTCCAGCCTTCCGACCCGAAGAAGTACGGCTCCGCCATGTCCAGCGCGAGCGCCACGGCCCACACGGCGCCTTGGGCCCACCCGTCCAGGCCCGAGGCGGCGACGAGGAGGCCGACGCCGACCGCCGTCCCTCCGGCGAGGCCGAGGACCGACTGGCGGAGGGCGGGATTCTCGCGGCTGGCGATCACGAACAGCCCGATCTGGGAGAAGCGGACGACGCCGTAGGCGCACGCGAAGAGCAGCGCGTCGTCGCCGAACGCGCCGGGCACGCACAGCGCGACGACGAGGAGCGCCGCCATCGCCGCGAACATGACGAGGCGGACGCCGCCCTCCTCCGGGTCGAGCACGCTCGTCAGCCACGCGTAGCCGACCCACGACCACCAGAGGACGCCGAGGACGAGCAGGCCCCGCACGAGCCCCGCCCAGGTCGGGTCGTCGGCCATCAGCGCCGTGCACTGCGTGATCGCGAGCACGAAGACGAGGTCGAAGAAGAGCTCGAGCGGGGTGACTCGCTCGGTCTCGCGAAAGACCGCGGAGATACGAGGGGCACGGGGTGAGCTCTTGCCCACCCCGTGATCTTGGCCTAAGGCTCCGACTTGGCGGAGCCGACCGAGGTCGTGCCGGCTTCGAAGGCGCGGCCGGTGGCCTTACGCGGGTGTCGCCGCCGGCTCCTCCTGCCTCTGCTCCTCGTCCTCCGTCTGAAGCAGCTCGGCCGCGCCGCCCGTCTCCACGTCGAAATGCAGGTCGTCGCCCGACGCGCTGACGGCGACCTTGTCGCCGGGCTCGACGCTGCCTCCCAGCAACAAGCGCGAGAGCTCGTTCTCGACGCGGCGCTGGATCGTTCGGCGGAGCGGGCGGGCGCCGAACTCGGGGTCGAACCCTTCCTCTGCGAGGAGCCTCACCGCCTCCTCGTCAAACTCGACCTCGACCCGCTGGGCCCGAAGCCGTCGCGCCAGCCGGTCGAGCAGGAGCTTTGTGATGTCCGCCAGCTGCTCGCTGTCGAGCGCACGGAAGACGATGATCTCGTCGATCCGGTTGATGAACTCCGGACGGAACCTCTGGCTGAGCTCGTCCATCAGGTCTTCCTTCAGCCGATCGAAGTCCCCACCGGTCCGCGCGTACTGCTGGATCCGGTCGGCACCCAGGTTGGAGGTCATGATCACGATCGTGTTCTTGAAGTCGACAGTGCGTCCCTGCGAGTCAGTGAGCCGGCCGTCGTCGAGGATCTGGAGCAGGATGTTGAAGACGTCCGCGTGCGCCTTCTCGATCTCGTCGAAGAGGAGGACTGCGTACGGCCGGCGGCGCACCGCCTCGCTCAGCTGCCCGGCCTCCTCGTATCCGACGTAACCCGGAGGCGCGCCGACGAGCCGGGAGACCGTATGGCGCTCCTGGAACTCACTCATGTCGAACCGCACCATCAGGTTCTCGTCGCCGAAGAGCGCCTCCGCGAGAGCCCGGGCGAGCTCCGTCTTCCCGACGCCGGTCGGGCCCAGGAAGAGAAAGCTCCCGTCGGGCCGGCTCGGATCGGCAAGCCCGGCACGGGCGCGCCGCACGGCCTCCGCGACGGCGGAGACTGCCTCCTCCTGGCCGATGATCCGACCGTGGAGCTCCTGCTCGAGTTGCATGAGCCGCTCGCGCTCCTCGGTCGTCAGCTGCGAGACGGGGATCCCCGTCGTACGGGACACGATCTCGGCGATGTCCTCCGGGGTGACTTCGGGGGCCCGTGAGCGACTCTTGCGCCGCTCGTCCAGCTCGCCGCGACGCGCCTCCAGCTGGTCCCTGGTTTCGCCCGCGCGATCGTAGTCCTCGGCCGCCGTCGCCTGGTCGCGCTCGCGTGCCAACCTGCGCAGCTCCTCCTCGAGCGACCGGGTGTCGTCGTCCTTCGTCTTCATCCGCAGCCGGACCCGCGCACCTGCCTGGTCGACGAGGTCGATCGCCTTGTCGGGCAGGAAGCGGTCGCGGATGTAGCGGTCCGAGAGCTCGGCTGCGGCGACGATCGCCTCGTCGGAGATCCGGACACGGTGGAAGGCCTCGTACCGGTCCTTCAATCCGTGGAGGATCTCGATCGTCTCGTCGACCGTCGGCTCGCGCACGAAGACCGGCTGGAAGCGGCGCTCGAGCGCCGGGTCGCGCTCGACGTTCGTCCGATACTCGTCGAGCGTCGTCGCGCCGATGACGTGAAGCTCACCGCGGGCCAGGGACGGCTTGAGCATGTTCGACGCGTCCATGGCGCCCTCGGCGGCCCCGGCCCCGATCACCGTATGCATCTCGTCGATGAAGAGGATCAGGTCCTCGGCGGCCCGCACCTCGTCGATCACGGTCTTCAACCGCTCCTCGAACTCGCCCCGGTACTTCGTGCCGGCGATCATCCCGGCGAGGTCGAGCGCGACCACGCGATTGTCGGCAAGCGTCTCGGGCACTTCGTCGTTGACGATCCGCTGGGCGATGCCTTCGACGATCGCCGTCTTCCCGACTCCCGGCTCGCCCAAGAGCGCCGGGTTGTTCTTCGTCCGGCGGGAGAGGATCTCGATCGTCTGGTCGATCTCGTCCGCGCGGCCGATCACCGGGTCGAGCTTCCCTTCGCGGGCCTCGGACGTCAGGTCACGGCCGAACTCGTCCAGCTTGGGTGTCTGCGACGTTTCCTTCGGAGCGCCGCCCTCGACGCCGCGGATGACCGCCCCCCGGAGCTTCGTGTGGGAGACGCCGAAACGCTCGAGTAGCTCTCCTGCCCCGGTATCGGTGTCCCGCGCCAATGCCAGCAGCACGTGCTCGGGCCCGACATAGGACGAGCCGAGCTCGCGCGACTCCTCGTATGCAGCGAGGAGTGCGGCCTTCGCATCAGGCGCGAGCGACGGGGCGACGTCGGTGCGCTCGCCCTTGTCGGCCTCTTCCTCCAGCTGCGCCGCGATCGCCTGCGGGTCGGCATCGATCTGCTCGAGTACGTGCCGCACGACGTCGTCCTGGAGCGCGGCGTACAGGAGGTGGTCGGTGTCGAGGTCCAGGCTCCCCCACTCGAGCGCCGTCTGAGCCGCTCGTTGCAGGAGCTCGCGGGTCGCGTCGCTGAAGAACTGAGTGACGTCGACCCGCTCTACCTGGCGCTGCTGCGCGGGCATGCGCTCGCCGGCTCCGGTGCCGCCGTCGCCGAGGAAATCGGAGAAGAAGTCGTCGAAAAGGCTTCGGCGTCCTCCGAGACGCCTCACGCGCTCCTCCGCGACGTCGATCTCGCAGAGGTACTCGACCTCCTGAGTTCCGTCTGGGCGTGTGTGCACACGCGAAGCGACTGCAGGACGTCCATGCCGCCGGCAAACGGGCTGGTCGGCCATAGCAGATCCCCCTCTCGTAGGGGACGCCGTCGGATCCAGAGCGTCCCGACTGAGCTGGTCCAGGTCCTGAAACCGGAGCGTAGTCGAGGTTGCTTGCTCTCGCCGTTTGCAAACCGCTTGACGGACCCGAGCGAGTGTGAGAGAGTCGTGTGGTCAAGTCCTGCTGGCCTTCGGGTCTGCGGGACTTGGCGTTTGTAGGGAGCCTTTTCAGGAAGCGGCGGGCGCGTTCCAGACGCGGATCACCGGCGTCTCGCGCTCGTAGCCGAGGACGCTGACCGTCGCGGGATCGAGAGCGAGCAGCCGTCCGGCCTCCGGCCCCAGGCCGAGCCAGCGGACGGCGAGCACCCGCAGGAGATGCCCGTGGGCGACGACGAGCGCGGCCCCGTCCGTCGCGCGCAGCTCGTCGAGCACGGCGTCGACCCGCGCAGCCACCTCGGCGGCCGTCTCTCCCTCGGGGACACCGTCCGCCCAGAGCGTCCAGCCGGGCCGCTCCTCGCGGATGTCGACGGTTCGCCGGCCTTCGTACGCGCCGTAGTCCCACTCGCGGAGCTCGTCGCGCTCCTCGGCGTCGAAGCCGGCGAGCTTCGCGGTCTCGGCCGCACGCGCCAGCGGGCTCGTCAGCACGCGGGCAAAGCTCCTCCGGCCGAGCGCGGCCCCAAGCGCCCGCGCCTGCTCCCTCCCCCGCTCCGTCAGAGGAACGTCGGTGTTGCCGGTGTGCTTGCCGTCCCGGCTCCACTCGGTCTCCCCGTGCCGGACGAGCACGATCTCCGACGCCATGCCGCCCAGTTTCTACGCGCGCGGGACGATGCGGAGGGTCGGCTTGGGGGTCGGTGCGCCCGCGTCGAAGTCCGGCCAGGTCTCCACCAGCTTGAAGACGGCGTCACTGGCCGGCACCGCGGTCGTCCACCACGCAAACGGCGGCGGCTCCGGGCTCTCCCCGGCTCCCTGCCAGTCCCGGACGACGCCTGAGAAGGCGATCCGGCCGGGATACTCGCCTTCGTACACGCCCGGCCGGCCGAACCCGAGCGGCCCGAGGCTCTGCTGGAGCATCTGCATCATCGTCCAGAAGCGCGTGATCCGATGGCGATTCCAGTCGAAAGCCTTCGAGTTCACGAGCTCGCCGGCGTCGTCCCCGCGCTGAAGCAGCGCCGCCACGATCTCGGCGGACATGTTCAGGTTGAGCCCGCCCTCGCTCGCCGAGAGCCGGATCTGACAGATGCGGTCTCGGTAGCCGGGCAGCTCCGCCTGCATGTTGTCGCGCCAGTTGCGCGCCGCGTTCAGGATCTGGCTGAAGAACGTTCCGACATTCGTGACCTCCGAGAAACCCGCCTGACGGGGCTTGTCGGACATCTCGACCGGATTGTCGGTCGGCAGCCGCCACGGCTGCAGATCGAGCCCGAAGGTCGGCCGGCCCGGGAAGAGCGAGTCGAAGTAGTGGATCGGGAAGTTGCTCGAGATCCCGCCGTCGGACATCGTGTGCTGGACGTACCTGCCGTCTGGTCCGTCGGCCCGCCAGAACGGAACGGTCGCCAGAAGGATCGGGAAGCTGAGACTGAGCCGGGCGGCGACGACGATCGGAAGATCGAGGCCAGGGACGGGATGGAGGGTCCGGTTGTCCGGCGTCGTACGGGCGCCTGCCTTCGTTGCGGCGACCATGTGCTCGACGATCGCCGCCGGGAAGAGCCGCTTGAACTCCTCGGCGTCGAAGAGGTACGGCGTCGGTTCCTCCTCGGCCCACTCTGGCAGCGGAAGCGTGGCCGGCCGCGAGGCGCTGAGATCCGTCGTGATCAGCTGAAGGTTGACGTCCGCATCGTCCGGATCGTCTCCACGAAGGTCTCGGAACGTCAGAGGTCGATCGTCGGGCAGCCCCGCGCATTTCTGGATCGTCGCGTGCAGCCAGTCCGTGAGGCCGCTCTGTGAGTAGCCCTCTTCGCTCCGGCCACTACACATCCCGAACCAGGTTTCCTTCAGGGCGCGATCGAGCTCACCGACGAACCTCGAGAGTGCGATCGCGGCGCTCGCGGCGAGGATCAGCGCGGCGATCGGGAGCGCGACCAGCGCAAGGAGGACGAGGGCGATCAACTCCAAGGTCCCGAGGCCGCCGGCGGCGAGCGCCCAGATCGCGATCACGACAACGGCGACCCAGAGGAGCACGGCGGCGGTCGCACCGACGAGGAACCGACGTCGTACGCCGAGGATCGAGCCGAGAGCCTTGAAGAGCCGGCTGTTGAGGGAGCCCGACGACGTGACGAGCCCGAGGGCCACCTCAAAGGCGGCGCGCGCTTTCGGCCGCGGCTGGAACAGGCCGAGGACGAATCCCGGTGCGGAGATCTCCGTGCTGACCTCACCGAGGACGTCGTACGCGTTCTCCGTTCCCTGGTTGCGCCGGTACTCGCAGGCGGCTGCCGCAACCGCGGCGATCGCGCCGGCCGAAGCTCCACCGAGGTTTCGGAACCGGTACTGGTCAGCGATCTTCCTGATCGCGCCCGGGTAGACCACGCCGCTCGTGATCCCGCCCTTCATCACGAGGTCGCACTCCTTCTCGGGCCGCCGGATCGCCGCCGGTGCGCTCATCCCTTCTGCACCTCCCGGCTTGCGAGCAGCGCCAGCAGAACGTTGGCCGCGGACACCCCGGTGGAGATCCTCGCCGCCTTCGGCGGCAGCTGGCCGTTCAGCCCCGCCATCGCCGCCGAGACCGTGTCCGAGGCGTGGATCAGCACCGAGAACCGCAGCGCGTGCCGCCGGACGACTGGATCGCGGCTCATGAGGTCGACCGCGATCAGCACCGTGCGAATGCCGAACATCCGCAGCGCGTGCACGGCGGCGCCGTCGGCGTCGCTCTCGCGCCCCATCCGCTGCGCGAACATCCGCGGCGCGACGAGCGAGGCGCCGCCGTTGAACAGCCGGACAGCGGCAAGCGTGACCCGGGCGGCGTCACCGACCACCTAGGACCCGATCTGCCGCCAGGGCGCGAACGGGTTCTCGACGCCCTGGAGCGCCGGCTCGAGCTCCGGGAAGTGCCGGAGCAGGAGCGTGCGCATCGTGTTGTCCTCCACCCAGTCGATCCCGGCCTTCGTGTAGACCTCCGGCCGGTAGTCGCGGGTGAAGAACCTGTCGCTCTTCAGGCGTCGCGACGCCATCAGGATGAAGACGCGGAACGCCGTGTCGCTGAACCCGAAGCCCTTCGGCTTCGGCTCGGCGTACATCCCGACCATGTGGTCGACCCGCTCGACGTCGCCGTAGACCTCCTCGAGCTCCTCCGCCCACTCGGGGTTGTCGGTCATCTCCCGGAACGACTCGACCGGCTTCAGGTGGAAGAGGCGGCGGAACTGGTTGTAGCGCGGGACGCCACGCTCGCGGGTCCGGATGACGTCGATCGCCGCCAGGTCGATCTCGTCGCCCGCGGGCCGCTTGAAGTGCTGGAGGAAGCGCGGGAAGTTGTGCAGCTCGATCGCGCCCGGGTGCATGCGCCCGAAGGAGTAGAAGACGTCCGTCATCGGCATCTCGTCGAGGCGCGCGCGGACGTCGAGCGCGCCGACCTCGCGGAGGGTGCGCTCCTGGAGGACGCTGTCGTCGGAGAGCGACCGGAACGTGTAGTCGTCCGGGATCAGCGGGTGCATCTTGTAGACGGCCACGAACTCCTCGGTCAGCGAGTAGGGCGCGGTGTGGTGGTCGGTCGGCGATCCGGGGATGCCGCGGATCACCTCGTTGCTCGTCCGGCGGCCGAAGCGCTTGACGAAGCCCTCGCCGAGGATCCCCCACCAATTGGCGCGGAGGGCGACCACCGTCGTGGGGTGCGCGATAACCGCCGGCGTCCAGTCGACGGTGTGGATCTTCGCCATCAGCGCCGCGTTCACGAGGCGGGCCTTCTGGTAGAGCGTCTCGTCGTCGAGGTCGCGGTACTTCGCGTGCAGGTGGTCGCAGATCGCGTTGTGCTCGCGCATGAAGAGCGAGTGGAGGAGCGCGAGGCCGACCCAGAAGTTCCCCGCGACGCCCTTGAGGTCGATCATCTTCTCCAGCTCGGCCGGCGGCAGGCCCTGCTCGTCGATCTTCAGCTTCCCGTTCTCGCCCGTGCGCAGCGCGTCGGCGAACCGCTTGTCGCCGCCGTAGACGTTCGAGCCGTCCCACCAGTGCGTGTCCTCGGTCGCGTACGTGGGCGGCCCGCTCGAGTCCGGGCTCGGGTCGCGCTTCGCCCGCGGGATCGTCATCGGGTTCTCGTGCCAGTCGTCGCCGTCCTCGAGCGGCAGCTGCCACGGGCTCTCCTCCTCGCCCTGGCCGTGGCTGAACCAGTCGTGCACCTCGAACTGGATCCAGGCGCCGGCGAGGAGGTTGAGCGTCGTCGCCGGGGAGAACTCGTCCCGGGTCAGGAGGCGGCGGCTGACGAGGCGAGGGTTGGGCTCGAGCAGCGCCTCATCCGGCTCCGGCCAGGTGAACTGGAGCGGGACGTTCCGCCCGAAGCGGGCGTGGAGCGCGCCCATCTGCGGGTCGTTGAGGTCGTTGAACGTCCCGTCGTAGGTCCGCGCGGTCAGGTAGTTGCCGGTCTCCTTGTCGGGCTCTGCAGCTCGCCGTCCCTTGCCCGTGTCGTGCAGATTCTTGTTTCGGAGCCGCGCGCGGAGACCGACGAGCGCGAGGATCGCAAGCGGCAGCGGGAGCTTGTCCCAGCCCAACCACCGATCGAACCGTTCAGCGGTCCGGTCGAGCGCCGCAGAGAAGATCGAGCCCATAGCCTGCTCCTTGTAGATCCCCTCTTGCGGGCGATTGAACCAGCCGTCCTCAGGCGAGTCAACGCGGCGGTTGTCAGGCGCGGAGGGACCGTGCTAGCGTCGAGCCGCTGCGGAGCCGGATATGCCGATCGACGCTGCTCAGCTCCAGACGATGACGCCGGACGAGCTCGACGAGCTCTTCAAGCAGAGCCCTGCCGGCGAGATCCCCGACGGCGAGGCCGACGGGACCGTCCTCCTCGCCTCGGGCACGGACATCTCCGGGCCGGTCGCCGGGCTCGTCCACCTCGTCGGCTGGAAGGGGAAGGTGTTCGACCGCGGCAAGGGCGAGCTGCTGAACAAGATCAGCCCGCTCGGGATCGAGGCGGTCCGGGCCAAGGTCTACAAGGAGGCGAGCTGGTTCGACGAGAAGGAGACGATCGTCCTCGACTACTCGGACACGTCCCTCATCGCCAAGTGGGTCCGGGACGAGATCCGCGAGGTCTCCCCCGGCGTCTACCTCGGGCTCGTCTTCTGGGAGCGATCCAAGATCCTCCACTTCGCGCTGGACTTCAACGACGCCTGACCCGTGCCGTTCCAGTCCGCGCTGAGCGTCGTCGCGCCGGTTCGGGACGGCGCCGCCGAGGAGCTCGACCGAGTGCTCGCGCAGATGGGGAACGGAGTCGCGAACGGTGAGGTGATCGACTTCGGATCGCTCTCCGGCCTCCATTTCGCGCGGATCGTCGTCGTGCCCGCCGACACCGACCACCGCGGCCGGCCACTGCCCGCGACCCTCGTCTACCTGGCCGATCTCGACATGTCCGCGGAGGAGCACCTGGCCGAGCTCGTCCGCACCGCAGGAGACGGCGTCGACCGCGTCTTCGGCCACTGCGAGGGCTACCCAGGCGGGGCGCCGGGCGAACAGGAACGGCTCGAGTGGCTCAAGAGCCGCGTGGCCCGCGAGCCGGCCACGTACGTGAACACCCGAGGCCGGACGCAGCAGCAGATCCTGCAGGAGGCCGAGCTCCGCGAGGCCGTGAGCGACTTCCTCGACCGCCGGCCCGACCTGCGCGACCGCCAACCCCGCGCGGTGCGCGACGCGATCCGCAAGTTCGTCGGCGGGGAGCCGGGCCTCCGATGGGCGCTGGAGCCGGCGGAGCGCCCCGGCTTCGCAGCCCGGATCCGGGAGTGGGCGCACCTGGCCTGGGTCAGCCTGCTCGTGCTCGTGGCGCTGCCGTTCGCGCTCCTCGCGGCGCCCGTCTACGCCGTGCTGCTCCGCAGGCACGAGAAGCGCGACCCGGCGCCGCACAACCGTGCCGACGAGGCCACGGTGCTCGAGCTCGCCGCGCTCGAGGACCACCTGCCGATGAACCCCTTCACCGCGGTCGGCCAGGTCAAGCCGGGCCCGTTCAGGAAGGTGACGATCAACGTCGTCCTCTACCTCCTGAACGCCGTCACGCGCCATCTGCTGAAGCCGGGCGATCTCGTCGGCGTGAAGACGATCCACTTCGCGCGCTGGCTCTTCCTCAACGACCGGCGGCAGGTGCTCTTCGCGAGCAACTACGACGGCAGCCTCGAGAGCTACATGGACGACTTCATCGACAAGATCTCGTGGGGGTTGAACCTCGTGTTCAGCAACGGGATCGGCTATCCGCGAACGCGCTGGCTGATCAAGGACGGCTGCCGGGACGAGATCGCGTTCAAGGACTACCTGCGGCTCCACATGGCGCCGACGCGAGTCTGGTACGCGGCGTACGGGCGGCTCAGCGCGACGAACGTCGCGGCGAACGAGCGGCTGCGAAAAGGCCTGCACTCGGACCTCCGCGGAGACCGCGAGCGGGACTGGGTCCAGGCGTTGTGACCGTCGACCTCGAGCGTGCCGACATCCAGGGGCTGTTCGCGCGGG
This sequence comes from uncultured Actinomycetes bacterium, assembly GCA_963782765.1. GTDB lineage: Bacteria > Actinomycetota > Thermoleophilia > Gaiellales > Gaiellaceae > JACDAN01. The sequence goes on along the minus strand of CAWALC010000001.1, from coordinate 1,075,791 downwards.
GCTACTCGAACCTCAGCCTGGCGACCTTCGTCCTCGCTCCGCTTCGAGGAGGGTGCGTCGGGACGGAGCTGGCTCGGCGAGGCTCTCGGCGGGATCACCACGTCGGACGACCGGCCCGAGCGCCGCGCCGTCAACGTCGCGCTCACGGCCTCGGGGCTCGCCCGGCTCGGCGTCGACGGCGAGACCGTCGGCACGTTCTCCAGCGAGTTCGTCTCGGGGATGACGGCGCCGCACCGACGGCGCATCCTCGCGGACGAGGGCACGAGCGCCCCCGAGCGCTGGGACTGGGGCGGGCCGGCCACGCCGCCCGTCGACGGCGCGCTCCTGCTGTACGCGACCGACCGAGCGGAGCTCAAGGCGCTCGAGGAGGAGCAGATCGCGTTGCTGCGCCGGCACGGCGTGCACGACGTCCACCGGCTCGGAACCTCGGACCTCGACGGCTTCGAGCCGTTCGGCTGGCGCGACGGCGTCTCGCAGCCGCTCGTCGAGGGCCTCGGCAAGACCGGCCCGGAGAACCTCACCGTCAAGGCCGGCGAGTTCGTCCTCGGCTACCCGAACGAGTACGGCCGCATCACCGACCATCCGCCGCTGGGACGCAACGGCAGCTACCTCGTCTTCCGGCAGCTGGCGCAGGACGTCCGCGGGTTCTGGCGGTACCTCGACAGCGCGACGCGGACGGCCGACGGAGCCGAGGATCCAGATGCCCGCCTGCGCCTCGGCTCGAAGTTCGTCGGCCGCTGGCCGAGCGGTGCGCCGCTCGTGCTCGCGCCCGAAGCGGACGAGCCCGCCCTCGCCGAGGAGAACGACTTCCGCTACCACCGGGACGACGCGCGCGGCGCACTCTGCCCCGTCGCCTCTCACATCCGGCGGGCGAACCCGCGCGACTCGCTCGACCCGGACCCCGGCTCGGACGACTCGCTGGAGCTGAACCGGCGCCATCGCCTGCTGCGCCGCGGGCGGGAGTACGGCTCGCCGCTCACCACCGAGAGGCGCTCCACGCCGAGGACGACGGCGAGCCGCGCGGCATCCACTTCATCTGCCTGAGCGGGAACATCGCCCGCCAGTTCGAGTTCGTGCAGCAGACCTGGCTGAACAACCCGAAGTTCGCCGGGCTCTACGACGACGCCGACCCGCTCGTCGGCCCTTCCGAGCCCTACGGCGGCTGCTTCACGGCGCCCGGCGAAGGGATCCGCGAGCGCTACACCGGCGTGCCCCGCTTCGTAACCGTGAAGGGCGGCGCCTACTTCTTCATGCCCGGGCTGGCGGCGCTTCGCTCGATCGCCGGCGCCGGCGAGCCCGGGAACTCCTCGTCGCCCGTCGGCTCGTAGTGCTCGACGTTGTTCATCCGTTGCCGTAGCTGCGAGAGCTCGTAGTACATGCGCTTCCGCGCCCGGCTCTGGTTCCCGAGCGGCCGGTGCTCCGGCACCGAGTGCCACGGGTTGTACGAAAGGATCCGCGCGAAGTCGAGCTGCTCCGGCGAGTCGAACGTCTGCTTCGGGATGTGCAGCACCGCGGCCGGCACCCGCGGTGAGAGCCGGGGCGGCCAGAGGACCGCGTTGTTCTCGATCGGCATCCGGTGCGGGTCGGTCTGGAGCTGGAGCGTGATGTCGAACTCGACGTCCTGCTCCGCCAGCGTCTTCACCATCGCCTCGCGGAGGTAGTCGTCCGGCGGCCGAAGCGGGAGCCGCGGCACCCGGCTTCGCTTGCGCTTGCGGGTCCGGAACGCGTACTGCATCGCCTGGCCCTCCCCGAGCAGGTACGGAACGCACGAGAAGTAGTCGCCCTCGAGCGGGCTCGTCTGCGTCTTCGTCCAGAGGAACTGCATCAGCGAGTCGAGGAGGTGCGGCTCGCGGAAGTTCAGGAAGTAGAAGAGCGGCGCGTTCTTGTAGCTCCACTGCTGGAGCCGTGCGTTCGAGCGCGTGTCCGGGGTGACGAAGGTCGGGGTCGAGACGCAGATCAGGTCCTGCGTCCCCTGCTCGTCCTCGAGCAGCTTCGGCCCCGGGACGCCCATCAGCTTGATGCTCATGCTCATGAAACCGACGTCGTCGATGTCGCGCGTGATGTACGGGCCGGGCCCCGAGAACCGGACCCAGGCACGGTAGGTGCGTCCGGGCTCCGCGAAGATCCCGCGCCGCATGTGCTCCGGGAGGTCGTCGCGCACCGTGAAGCTCGGCGCGGACGATCCCGTGGGTCTTCGTGTTGCCGCCGCGCTCGTAGTAGCCGGGCTTCCAGAGCCGCGCCATCTGCGCCTCGAAGGCGTCGATGATCGCCTGGAGGCTCTTCTCCTCGTCCGGCTGGATCCGCTCCTCGGCGATCGCGAGCCCCTCGTTCTTGCGCCGGCACGTTGATCAGCCAGGTGAAGAGTCGCGTGAGCGGCTCACGCAGCAGCCTGTCGGCTGCCGGCCGGAAGAACGGGTCGATGCGGCGCTCGACGTGAACGAGCCAGATGCCGACACGGCTGATCGCGTTGAGGACGGCGCTGCCGGTGTCGGGCGGCGGCAGCCCGTAGCCGCTGCCCCGCCGCGCCGCCTCTTCCTCGCGGGAGCTCAGTCTTCGTCGTCCTCGTCGCCGTCGCTCCGGCGGCGCTTCGACTTGGAGTCGCCGAGGGTGGGAGCGATCGTCGACTCGGCCTTGCCGAGGATCACGTTGGTGAACCGCTCGTTGAATCCGGCGAGGAAGGCGAGACTGCCGTAGAAGAAGAACGTCTGGCTGTCCGACTTCGACTCCAGGTCGATGCTCAGGAGGCCGCTCTCGACGACGAAGAACAGCACGATGCCGAAGATGGCGCCGATGAACGGCCGAAAGCTTCCCAGCCGCCGGATCGTCGACCGGCCGACTTCGTAGTCGACGCGGAACGAGTTCGAGCTCATACGCATCAGCACGCTGATGAACGCCCCCATCGTCCCGGCGACGAAGCAGAGGAAGAAGGTCTGAGTCGCGAGCGTCTGCGGATGGTTGAACTCGCCGGTTCTCCAGAGCAGCGCCGCGAGGCCCAGCCCGAGCGCCGCGGAGACGAGCGCCCCCACGACCATGCCCCAGAAGTAGACGATCCGGGCCGCCTTGGTCGCGGCCCGCGCGTAGTAGCGCTCGATCTCGATCAGCTCCTCCGACTGCGACCGCACGACCTCCTTGAGCGCCGCCTTGTCCGGCCGCCCGCCGCTCCGCTCGATGAACCCGAGCAAGTGGCTCTCGACGGTGTAGATCCACTGCATCGCGATCCGCTCGGAGCTGCCGCGCAGCACCTCCGACACCTTGATTGCCAGCGTGTCGCAGTGGTGCAGGAGCTCCGCGATCGCCGACTCCCGCGCCAGCCAGTCGGTGACGCGGTGGAGCCGAATCCTGCAGTCGTGGTCGGTGATGAGCTGCGTGAGCCACTTGTTGCGCTTGATCGTCAGGCCGACGGCCGACGGCCGCTTCGTCGCCCAGTAGGAGTGGACGAGGTCGCCTTCCTCCTCCTGGAACTTGGTCAGGAGGTCGCGGTAGCGCTTCTCCTCGGGACCGTCCCCGCAGCCGCCGCGCTCCCACGCGTAGTGGGCCCGAACCAGCTCCGGAAACGAGACGCCGCCCGATTGCTCGTGGGTCACGGCGTCGTCCGTGGCGGCGGCGCCGTTCGTCGCCTGCTCCGTGCCCACGCTCTGTGCCGTTGCGTCCACCATGGTCTCTCTCGAGCCCCGGGCCGCAGAACCGGCGTTCTCAGGCCGAGAGTACGCGGTTCTACGGCAGTGTCAAGCGATCCGGGCGCGGATCCGGCGCGGGAGGTTTCGCAGCTCGAAGGCGACGACGCACTCCCAAATCCCCTGCACGATCGCCCAAACGCCCATCAGCGTGATCAGGATCGCGAGCGTCAGTCCCGGCCTCCGGAGCGCCCAGATCCCGACGGGGATCTCGATCAAGCCGAGGATCAGGATCGCCCACCAGAGCGGCGCTTCCCGGTTCGCGATCGCGCCGGCCACGTGGGCGACTCCGCGGGCGACGAGCGCGGCGCCGAAGAAAATCGCGAGTGTCAGCAGCCCGATCTCGGGCCAGGCGATCACGACGACGCCGGTGGCAGCCGAGAGGATGCCGAGCACGAGCGTCCACGTTCGCGCGCTCCCGTCGAGCGGCCGGCCCATCACCCAGGCGAGGCCCTCGAGGATGAACAAGGCTCCGACGAAGATCGAGAGGCTCTCGACGCCCCAGTCGATGGTGAGCACGAGGATCCCGAAGACGATCGAGATCAGGCCGGCGACGAGGCCGATCCACCAGCCGCGGGCGAGCGTGTCGGCGGTGTCGCGGTCGAACGCCTCGCTCGCGCTGAGGGGGTTCATGAACACGGGGCGATCCTCTCACCCGCCGGCCTCGATTGACAAGGGTTCGGCAAGGGGGTAAGGACGTCGCGGGATGGACCCGCCGCCTCCGTCGCGCAGGGAAGCGCTCGCCGAGCGGGTCGCGGCCGCCCGAGGCCGGGTCGAGGCGATGCCCGGCGCGCCGCTCGTCCGCGAGGTCGTCGAGACCGAGCGCGACCTCGGCGGCGGGCTGATCGCCGGAGGCGTCGCCTTCCGAATCTTCCTCTGGCTCGTGCCGCTCGGCCTGGTCCTTGCCGCACTGCTTTCGTTCTGGAGCGAGCACGACGAGGACGGGCTCGAGGAAGCCTCGCGGGAGTTCGGCATCGGCGCCGCCGCCGCGCAGTCCGCGGCCGAGGCGCTCCAGCACGGCGACCGGAACGCCGTCGTCGTCCTCGTGTTCGGGCTCGTCACCCTGGCCTGGTTCACGATCGGCGCCGTCCGCGCGCTCATTCTCGCCCACGCCCTCGCGTGGCAGCTCAAGCCGCCCAGGATCCGCCGGCCGTTTCGGGTGATCGCGGTCTTCAACGGGCTCTTCATCGCCTATGCGGCCACCTCCCTCGTGATCGCGTGGCTGCGGGAGCAGTTCGGCGCGCTCTCGATCCTGGGAATCGGGCTCACGCTCGCTGCCTCGACCGGCGTCGCGCTCTCCGCGATGTGGCTCCTGCCGAGACGGGCGACGACCGTCCGTGACCTCCTCCCCGGCGCTCTGCTCGTCGCGGTCGGGGTGCAGCTGATCCAGATCGCGGTGTTGTTCTACTTCGCCCCGCGCCTCGGGCGCTCGGAGGAGACCTACGGCGCGCTCGGCACGTCGGCGACGCTGCTCGTCTGGCTGTACGTGATCAGCCGGCTCATCACCGGCGCGGCGTTCCTGAACTCGACGCTCTGGCTCCGCCGGAACGCTCCACCAGCGGGATAGGATCGCCAGGCCGTCGACCGGACGCCAAGGGAGGCAGCATGGCCGCGAACGCGGCTGACAGGGTCCGGGGTCTCATGCCGCAGCTTCGCTCGGAGCTCGCGGACCTCGTCGCGATCCCGTCGGTCTCGGCGCCGGGCTTCCCCGAGGAGACGCAGGGCGCGCTCGTCGAGGCGCACGAGGCGATTCTCAGGCTGCTGCGGGATGCCGGCGTGCAGCAGCTCGGCGCACTCGAGCTGCCGGACACCGCGCCCGTGATCACCGGCGAGCTGCCCGCCCCGGACGGCGCGCCGACGGTGCTCCTCTACGGCCACTACGACGTGGTCCCGCCGGGCGACGAGTCGCTGTGGGACACGCAGCCGTACGAAACCGTCGAGCGCGAGGGTGCGATCTACGGCCGCGGCACGGCCGACTCCAAGTCGAACGTCCTCGTTCACGTCGGCGCGCTGCGCGCCTGGGACGGAAAGCCCCCGGTCGGGATCAAGCTGCTGATCGAGGGTCAGGAGGAGGTGGGCAGCTCGCTCGAGGATCCCGCCAAGCTCGGCCGGTTCGCCGCCGACGCGCTCCTGATCGCGGACGGGGGCAACATCCGGCCCGGCGAGCCGTCGCTCGGCGTAGCGATCCGCGGCGACGCGTCCGTCACCGTCGAGACGCGCACGCTTGCGAGCGGGAAGCACAGCGGGCAGTACGGCGGCGCCGCTCCGGACGCGTTGCTGGCCCTGCTGCGTGCGCTCGCCTCGCTCCACGACGAGAACGGCGACGTCGCGGTCGAGGGCCTTCGACGCGAGCCCTGGACTGGAGTGACCGACACAGAAGACGAGTTCCGCGAGCTGGCGGAGATCGAGCCCGGCGTCCCGCTGCTGGGCACCGGCGGGCTCGGCGAGCGGCTCTTCACCGGCCCGGCGATCACGGTGACCGGCATCGACGTGGCCTCGGTGGACGGAGCGATGAACGCCGTCTCGGCCCATGCACGAGCCAAGCTGAACATCCGCATCCACCCCGAGCAGGACGCCGCGGAAGCGCAGGCCGCGGTGATCCGGCACCTGGAGGAGTTCCGCCCGTTCGGCGTGACGGTCACGACGACCGCCGGTGACACGGGCAACGGCTTCCGCGGCAAGACGGAGGGCCCGGCCTGGGACGCGATGACCGCCGCCATGCGGACGGCCTGGGGCGGCGAGCCGGTGCAGATCGCAACCGGCGGCGCGATCCCGCTCGTGAAGGCGCTGAGCGACGCGATTCCGGACGCGACCGTGCTCCTGTTCGGCACGACCGACAAGTTCGCCAACATCCACGGCCCGAACGAGCGTGTCCTGGTCGACGAGTTCGAGAAGGCCGTGCTCGCGGAGACGCTGTTCTTCCAGGAGCTGGCGACGAGATGGGAGGAGTCGCGGTGAGCAACGCAGAGCCCGAGAAGAAGGGGTTCCAGTTCCCGAGCACGATGACCGTGCTGATCATCGTCACGCTGCTCGTCTGGCTCGCGGCGTTCGTGATCCCGTCGGGCACGTACGAGCGCAGCGACGCCGGCGTCCCCGAGCCCGGCTCGTACCGCGAGATCGACTCGCCGCAGGACTTCGGCGAGCGCGTCGGCGACTTCTTCCTCGCCCCGGTCAACGGCCTCTACGGCCTCCAGGATCCCGGAGACCGGCACGGTCGTCCCGTTCGGCGTCGGGAGCCTCTTCGGCGCCGTCGGCGTGTTCATGTTCGTGCTCGCGATCGGCGCCTTCATGACGATGGTGCTCGCGACCGGCGCCCTCGACGTCGCCATCGGAAAGCTCGCCTACGCGGTTCGGGAGCGCCCGTGGCTCGTGATCGTCGCCGTGATGGCGCTGTTCTCGCTGCTCGGCACGACGATGGGCTGGGCGGACGAGACGCTCGGCTTCTACGCCCTCCTGATCCCGTTGTTGCTCGCCCTGGGCTACGACCGCATGGCGGCGGCGGGAATGATCATCGGCAGCGCAACGGTCGGCGCGATGGCCTCGACCGTGAACCCGTTCTCGATCGGCGTGGCCAGCGAGTTCGCCGACGTCGGGGATCGGCGACGGCATCGCGCTGCGCTGGGTCGGCTGGTTCGTCCTGACCACGATCACCATCGGCTACGTCGTCCGCTACGCCCAGCGGGTGAAGGCCCAGCCGGACCGCTCGCTCGTCGGCTTCGGCCCCGAGGACCGGGCCGAGGTCGAGAAGGAGCAGTCCGCCGCCGAACTGACGCTCAGCGGCCGCCAGAAGCTCGTGCTCGGGATCACGGCGTTCACCTTCGCCCTGCTCGTCTTCTCGGTCATCCCCTGGGACTCGATCATCGGCTTCGAGACGACCGACCCGGTCACCCACGAAACGGTCCAGAACGACTACTGGTGGAACCTCGGCTGGTGGTTCCCCGAGCTGACGGCGCTCTTCCTCGTCGCCTCCGTCGTGGTCGGCCTCGTCGCCGGCTTCAGCGAAAAGGACATCACCGGCAACATCGGCCGCGGCTTCGGCGACTTCATCGGCGCCGGTGTCGCCGTCGTCCTCGCCCGCGGCGTCACGGTGATCCTCAACAACACGCAGACGATCGACACGATCCTCAGCTGGATGGAGGACGCCGTCAGCGGCACGAACGCAGTCGGCTTCACCTCTCTCGTCTTCATCATCAACACGGGGATCGCGTTCATCATCCCGTCGTCGTCGGGCCACGCGACGCTCGCGATGCCGCTGCTTGCGCCGCTGGGCGACTTCGCCGACGTGAGCCGCCCGCTCGTCGTCACCGCGTGGAGCTGGGGCGCCGGTCTCGCCCGGTTCATCACGCCGACGAGCGCCGTGGTGATGGCCGGTCTCGCGCTCGCGGGAGTCCGGTACGACAAGTGGATCCGGTTCATGCTCCCGCTGATGGCGCTGCTCGGAGTCGCTTCGCTCGTGATGCTCGGCATCGCCGCGGCGTTGGAGTAACTGCCGCCGGTCGAGATGACTGAGGCGTTCGTCTCCACCGGCCGGCTGCCGGCCGAGGTCGCGCAGGGGCTCGTCGACGAGGCGTACGAGCGCTTCCGGTCGAACGACGAAGGCGAGACCTCGCGGGTCTACCCGGCGCTCGAGCGCGTGCCGCGCGACCTCTTTGGGATCTGTGTGGTCGGCACGAACGGCCGCGTCTTCTCGGCCGGGGACGCCGAGCGCGAGTTCTCGCTGATGAGCGTGGCGAAGCCGTTCGTCTTCGCGCTCGTCTGCGAGTCGCTTGGGGCTGAGGAGGTGCGCGAGAAGCTGGGCGTCAACGCCACCGGCCTCCCCTTCAACTCGCCGGAGGCGGTCGAGGGGAGCGCGGACGGCCGGACGAACCCGATGGTCAACCCCGGGGCGATCGCGGCCGCCAGCCTGGCCGGGGACTGGGACGTCCTTCGGCGAGGGGCTGTCGCGCTTCGCCGGGCGCCCACTCGAGCTGGACGAGGAGGTCTACGCGTCCGCGTCCGAGACCAACTTTCGGAACCGCGAGCTCGCGCGCCTGCTCGCGGCCCGCGGCCGGATCTACGGCGAGCCGACGGAGGCGCTCGACCTGTACACGCGGCAAAGCTCCCTGAGCGTGACGGCGAAGGATTTGGCCGCGATGGGCGCGACGCTCGCGGGCGGCGGGGTCAACCCCTTGACGACCGAGCCCGTCGTCTCCGCCGAGACCTGCCGCTACGTCCTCGCCGTGATGACGACAGCAGGTCTCTACGAGACCTCGGGCGACTGGCTCTACGACGTCGGGCTGCCGGGCAAGAGCGGGATCGGCGGCGGGATCGTCACGGTCTCGCCCGGGAAGGGCGCCCTCGGGACCTTCGCGCCGCCGCTCGACGAGGCGGGCAACAGCGTCAAGGGCCAGCTCGTCGCCCGGTTTCTCTCCCGGCGGCTGGGACTGGACCTGTTCGTGTCGAACCCCGAGCAGTGAGGATCGTCCTCGTCGTCCTGGCGGCCGCGCTCGTCGCTGCTCCGGGCGCGGCGGCCGCGCTCGCCGACGAGGAGGCGCTCGCGGAGCGCCACGCGCCGGTTGTGCGGCTCGTCGAGCAGGAGGAAGAATGCGGCCCCGGGGAGCCGTACGAGCCGGTCGACGTCGAGATCCTCTTCGACGAACGGACGGTAGCGCTTCGGGGCCCGTGGAACCCGGTCGACCTCGTGAAGATCGCCCCCACCGCGGCCGACCTCGACGGGCTCTACGAGTACCACCTCGACTTCCCCGGCGACGCGCTCGACCCGGGCTGCGACTACGAGCTCTGGGGCCGCCGGATCGGCGAGGGAAGCGAGCCGACCGTCTACGCCCATGTGGTCGGCGATCCCGGCCACCCCGGCAGGCTCGCGCTCCAGTACTGGTTCTTCTACGTCTACAACGACTGGAACAACCTGCACGAGGGCGACTGGGAGATGATCCAGCTCGTCTTCGACGCCGGGGACGCCCGCGAGGCGCTGTCGGAGGAGCCGGTCTCCGTCGGGTACAGCCAGCACCAGGGAGCCGAGAGCGCGGACTGGGGCGAGGAGAAGCTCGAGCTCGTCGACGGTCGCCGGCCGGTCGTCTACCCGGCCGCGGGGTCGCACGCGAACTTCTTCGACGAGGCGCTCTACGTCGGGAGCTCGGGCGAGCAGGGCGTCGGCTGCGACGACACGCGCGGGCCGCACGAGGAGCTGAGGCCGGTGGTGAAGACGATCCCGAGCGAGCCGGCAGCCGCGACGGGGGCTTTCCCGTGGATCGGCTTCGACGGCCGCTGGGGCGAGCTCCAGGACGCGTTCTTCAACGGGCCGACCGGGCCGAACGACAAGCTCCAGTGGACGGAGCCGATCGTCTGGTCCGAGGGGTGGCGCGACCGGGCCTACGGTGTGCCGACCGGCGGTCTCCTCGGGACGAGCGCGACGGACTTCTTCTGCGATGCCGTCGCCGCAGGGTCGGTGGGCCTGATCAAGCTTCTGCGTGACCCCCTGATCGTCCTGGGAGCACTCGCCGTTCTGCTCGCCCTCGTCCTCTTCGCGATCGTGAAGGTGACGTGGACACCGGTTGCGCCGTTGCGCGTGGCCCGCCGGCGCGCGTGGGGTCAGATCCTCTCGGCCGCCGGCCGTATGTACGTCGGCAAGGCAACGCTCTTTCTCGGAATTGGCCTGCTGCTGATCCCGATCAGCCTCGTGATCGCGCTGCTCCAGGGACTCCTGATCGCCGGCGTCGGCGGCGACGGCGAGGGCGCGGGCGCGCTCGTGCTGGTGGCGGTGCTGATCGGGACGACGCTGACGCTGCTCGGGCTCGCCCTCGTCCAGGCTGCGACCGTCTGCGCTCTCGTGCGCGTCGACGAGGGCCGCGAGGTCAACGCATTCGACGCGTATCGAATCGCGGTGACCCGATGGCGTCCGCTACTCGGGTCGTCCGGGCTCATCGCCCTCGCCTGGATCACGCTCACCGCTACGGGCGTCGGGATCCCCATCGCGATCTGGCTCGCCGTGCGCTGGTCGCTCGCCGCGCAGGTCGTCGAGGTCGAGGGTCGTCGGGCGGTCGACGCCCTGCATCGAAGCGCCGAGCTCGTGCGAGGCCGCTGGCTCCGGGTGGCGTCCCTGGTGGGGATCGGCACCGCACTGACGATCGCGGCCGGGCCGCTCCTCGGCGCGCTGCTGATCCTCCTCACCGACGCGCCGCTCGCCCTGCTGAACATCGTCGCCGGGATCGTGTATGCCCTCACCATGCCCTTCGTGGCGCTGACCACCGCCTACGTCTACTTCGACTTGCGGACGCGGCATGAGCTCGAGCCGGCGGACGATCCCGGCGAGCTGCCGGCGGAGATCGAGGTGCACCCCGCCACATGAGACCTACCTTCGCCTCACACGAGGACCTCCCCGCGCCGTCCGGCTACAGCCACGTCGTCAGCCTTCCGCCCGGCCACCTCGTCTGGACGTCGGGCCAGGTGCCGATCGGCGCCTGACGGAACGCTCGCCGAGGGCTGGGAGGAGCAGACCCGGACCGCGTTCGCGAACGTCGGCCGGGCGCTCGCCGCCGCCGGCGCCGGCTGGCCCGACGTCGTCAAGCTGACGATCTTCGTCGTCGACGTCTCGGAGCTCGCAACCATCCGAGCGGTTCGCGACGAGTTCGTCAACACCGTCTCGCCGCCGACGAGCTCGCTCGTCCAGGTCGCCGGGCTCTTCCGGCCCGACGTGCTGATCGAGATCGAGGCCGTCGCGCACCTCTCGCCGTAGCCCTAGCGATCGCCGAACCGATATGGGAGGATCGGCGGCAACGGCCGCAACCGCAAGGGGGAGAGAGTCATGACGCGCACCCATCCGCGCCGCATCGGGCGCCGGGGAAGCTTTGCCACCGCCGGGCTCGCGCTCGGCATCGTTCTCGCAGTCGCCGTGTCCGCGGCGGCGGTGCCCGCACAGAGCGCCGCGCCAAGCGGGACGGAGAAGCACCTGCGAGCGCTGAAGGACACGCTCGGCACGAAGCATCTCTGGGCGAAGGCGGCGAAGCCGCGCGCAGCCGGTCGCAAGGTCGGCGTGCACGCGAAGCGCGTCCGCGCAGTCCAGCTCAGCACGAGCCGGCTGCGGTCGGTGCTGGCGCGCGCGCCTCGAGAGCGCACGACCGCGGCCCGCACGAATCCTCTCGTCATCTCCCTCCCCGCTCCGAACGGGAGCTTCCACCAGTTCGCGCTCCAGGAGTACGCGATCATGGCTCCGGGCCTCGCGCGCAAGCACCCCGAGATCAAGGCGTATCGCGGCCGCGGGATCACCGACCGGACGGCGACGATCCACGCCGACATCAGCCCGCTCGGCTTCCACGCGTCGGTCCGGTCGTCGTACGGCGCCTGGTACATCGATCCCTACTTCGTCGGCCGCAACCCCGGCGTCCACGCGAGCTACTACGGCCGGGACGCGCTGGACACCCACGGCACGTTCGTCGAGCGCGAGTCCCACGCTGGCCGAGCTCTCGGTCGACAAGGGCTACTACCACGCCGGCGACACCGTGACGCTGCACGGCGGCGGCTTCGACGAAGAGCACCGCGATCACGATCACGATCAGCGACCCGCCGAGGACGCGGCGACGCGGACCCTCACGGCCAGCTCGGACTCCGAGGGATCCTTCGACGCGAGCTTCGTCGCCGATCCCAGACGGGAAGCTCGACGTGCGCGTCGTCGAGGCGATCCGACGGAGAGCAGAGCGCGCACACGAGCTACCAGGTCGTCCGCGACGACGATCCGACGGTGGACCCGCCGACGGGGCCTGAGCTCCGCACCTACCGCCTGGCGATGATCACCGACCCCGGCTACTCGGCGTACTTCGGCGGCCCGGCGAACGTCACGGCCGCGAAGGTCGCGCTGATGAACCGCGTGAACCAGATCTACGAGGACGACCTGACGATCCGGATGCAGTTCATCGCCAACAACGACCTCCTCAACCTGAACACCTACGACCTGGCGGTCGCCCCGAACGGGCCCTGCGGCTCCGCCGGCTGCTTCACACAGGCGCAGGTGCTCGGCTGCTCCACGGGGCGGAACCGCATCGTGATCAGCCAGATCATCGGCGCCTCGAACTACGACGTCGGCCACCTCGCGCTCGGGCAGCCGGGCGGCGGTGTCGCCGGCCTCGGCGTCGTCGGACGGCAGAACAAGGCGGCCGGGCTGCACGGGCCTCGCGACTCCGGTCGGCGACTTCTTCGCCGTCGACTACGTCGCGCACGAGCTCGGCCACCAGTTCGCGGGCAACCACACGTTCAACGGCAACCAGCTCAACTGCTCGGGCGGGAACCGGAACGGCTCGACCTCGGTGGAGCCCGGCAGCGGTTCGTCCGTACAGGCGTACGCCGGCATCTGCATGACCGACGACCTGCAGCCCCACAGCGACCCGTACTTCTCGCAGCGGAGCCAGCAGGAGATGACGACGTACGTCGCCTCCGACCAGAACCCGATCAACGAGGTGCAGACGGTCTCGCTGAGGCACTTCGGAGGCGGCAACGAGGTGCAGACCGTGACCCTCGGGCCCGGCTTCTCGCGGGCGTCCACCGTTCAGCCGCTGAACGTCGCGATCGGGGCCGCGCCCAGCGCGACGCAGCTCGGCGGCGCATCGCAGAGCGGCAGCACGGTGACGATCTCGACCGGCGCCGTCGGCGCGACCCACACCCTCCAGCCCGGCGACCAGGTCGAGATCACGGGCGTCCCCGTCCCCGAGTACAACGGGACGTGGACGGTCGAAACCGTCCCGAGCAGCCGTGCATTCACCTTCACCCATCCGACCGCCACGGGATTGGCGAGGACGGGCGGCGGCAACATCAGGCTCCTCGCGCCGGGCGCGAGCGCCGTCGGGACGACGGCGACGATCAGGACGGTCCTCGCGCACGGCCGCTCGGTCGGCGACATCGTCACGCTCACGACCGCCGGCGGATTCGCCGGCACGTTCCCGATCACAGCCGTGCCCACGCCGCGTTCGTTCCAGTACGAGCTGCCCGCGGCGCCGACGACGAACCCGACGGGCGGCGGCGCGGTCACGTACTTCTCGCCGTTCCGCATGCGGTTCGGCGGGAACGACTCCGCCCTGGTCGGAGGCTCGGCGCAGGCGTACAACAACGCGAACCTGCAGACCGCACTCAACGCGATTGTCGGCTTCCCGGGCGCAACCGTGACCGGCGCAGCGACGACCGGCTTCACGATCACCTTCAATCCGCCCGCGGCCGGCGATCCGCTCGACCATCCCAACGTCGAGCTCGCCGACCTCAGCTGCGGCGGCTGCTTCTCCTCCGTCGAGGAGACCAATCACGGCGGCGCGTTCGACTCGTTCAAGCTGAACGTCGGCGGCACTCCGACTGCGACGATCACGAACGGCGGCAACTACACGGCCGCCGGGATCGATGCGGAAATCGAGGCGATCACGGGCCTCGGGACCGTTGCGGTTGCAGGCTTCGGCGCAGGGACGTTCAACAACACCGGCTTCCAGGTCACCTTCAACGGGCCCGGGGTCGCCATGACGAATATCGCCCTGCTCGGCCTGCAGGACTTCAGCGCAGGCGCGTCCGGGTGGGTCGGCGAGACCGACAAGGGCGGTCCGGTGGACAACAAGGGCACGGTCACGATGACCGGGAACGACTTCCCGGCGATCAGCTTCCCGGCCGCTTCGGATCCGGTGACGGGCCTGCCGACGACCACGTTCACGATCCCGCTGCGGACGCCGTTCGCCCTCACCGGCGCTGCGACGGACGCCGCAGGGCGACACGATCCTCTACGCGTGGGAGCAGAACGACCGCGGCGGCGGGGCGGGCACTGCTCTCTTGAACAACGTGAAGACGAACGGGCCGCTGTTCGCGATGTTCCCGAAGTCGGCGCCGATCAGCGAGGCCGACACGCTGCTCTACAACTCGCCGAACCAGAACCACGTCACGGCGAGCCCGACTCGCGTGTTCCCGGATCTCCAGCAGATCCTCGACAACAACACGAACGCGGATACCGGGACCTGTCCGCTCGGGCCGATCAACCCGCCGGTGCCGCTCCCGCTCCGGGAGTGCTACTCGGAGTTCCTGCCGACCGCCGACTACGTCGGCTTCATGGGCACGAACCTCGGCCCGCCGCCGGAGCTGCACTTCCGCTTCACGGCCCGCGACCTGCGGATGGGCGGCGGCGGCAACAACGCCCGTGACCTCACGCTCAAGCTGGCGCCGAACACCGGCCCGTTCCTCGTCACCGCGCCGAACACGGCGGTGACGTATCCGGGCGGCTCGAGCCAGACGGTCACCTGGGACAAGGCGAACACCGATCTCCCGCCGGTCGGCACGACCGACGTGAAGATCAGCCTGTCCACGGACGGCGGGCTCACCTACCCCCACGTCCTCGCCGCGAGCACGCCGAACGACGGCTCCGAGGCGGTCACGATCCCGCACTTCGCGACGAGCACTGCTCGCGTGAAGATCGAGGCGGTCGGCAACGTCTTCTTCGACGTCTCGAACGCGAACTTCACGATCACGGACACGCTCAAGCCGACGATCACCGCATCCGTGGCGCCTCCGCCGAACGCGGCAGGCTGGCACTCGAGCGACGTCACGGTGACGCTGACGGCGACCGACGACGCGAACGGGTCGGGCATCAAGAGCATCACCTACTCGGCCACCGGCGCCCAGCCGATCCCGTCGACGACCGTGAACGCAGCGACCGCCAGCATCGTCATCAACACGAACGGGATCACGACGCTGAGCTACTTCGCGACCGACAACGAGGGCAACTCGAGCGACGTCGGCATGACGACCGTCAGGCTCGACAAGGCAGCGCCGGAGGCGCACGTCCAGTTCGATCCCGCGAAGAAGGACGTGGCGGTCTACGGCCGCGACGCGGGCTCGGGGACGTCCACCGGCCCGCTGACGCCGTCCGGAGTGCAGCGCGTGCCGACGGGCGACCGAAACCTGCGTGTCGAGATCCGCACGTACGACCTGGCCGACGCAGCGGGCAACACGCTGCGGCTCGTCCTCTCGACAGGGCTGACGAAGAACGACGCCGTCGCGGGGATCCAGACGCTGCAGTACAACGGCGGGGCGGTCACGCGTCCGCCCTACAACGTGATGTTCTTCGACTGGAAGGCCAAGAAGAACGGCACGCTCGAGGAGCTCGACCAGGAGTTCCTGGTCATCTCCCCACTGCAGCGGGCGACGGCCGACTGGCGGTCGAAGGACAACCGGACTCGGATCTGGACCTACGCCGGCGGCCAGGAGCAGACGCGGACCGTCTCGGGCCTGTTCCTCCTCCGGCTCGCCACGTCGAACGGCGCGCTCTCGATCGAGACGACGCCCTAGCTCGAACCGAGGGGGCTCGCTCCGGCGGGCCCCCTCTCCCTCGACAGCGGCAGGGTGAAGGCCACCCGGGCTCCGCCGGAGCTCCGGTTCTCGGCCCAGATCGTGCCGCCGTGCGCGTGGACGAGCCCCTGGGCGATCGCCAGGCCGAGCCCGGCGCCGCCGCTCGCCCGCGACTCGTCGTCGCGCCAGAACCGCTCGAACATGCGCTGCGCCGCGCCGGCCGTCAAGCCGCCGCCCGTGTCCTCCACCGCGACGACGACGTGATCGGAGTTCGGCTGCACGACGACGGAGACGGCTCCGTCGCCGGGCGTGTGCCGGACCGCGTTCGTCAGCAGGTTCAGGAGCACCCGCTCGACCTTCTCCGGCGCGATCCGCACGGCCGGGTCTGCCGGGTCGAGCCGCGCCTCGAGCTGCACGTTGCGCGCCCTCGCCTCGGCGTCGAGCGCGCGGAGGCAGCCCTGGATCAGCTCGCCGAGCGGCTGGTCGCGGAGCTCGAGGGTGAGGACGCCGGCGTCGATCCGCGCCAGCTCGAAGAGATCCTCGACCAGGAGTGAGAGCGTCTCCAGCTGCTCGCGGATCGCCGGGAGGTACTCGTCGGTCGAGGCCAGCCCGTCCTCGAGCGCCTCGACCATGGCGCGCAGCGACGCCAGCGGCGTTCGCAGGTCGTGGCTCGCCCAGGCGACGAGCTGACGGCGGGCGTCGAACAGCTGCTCGAGGCTCGTCGCCATCTCGTTGAAGGACGCGCTCACCTCGACCAGTTCGCGCGGACCGGACTCCGACGCGCGGGCCGTGAGATCGCCACGGGCGAGGCTCGCCGAGGCGCCACGCAGGCGCTCGAGCGGCGCGAGGATCCAGCGGGAAAGCAGCACCGCGCCGGCCAGCGCGAATAGGGCCGAGGCGATCGCGATCGCGAGGATCTCTGCATCGTGCATGTCGAACATCACGAGCCCGGACGCGATCACGACGCCGAGCGGGAGGCACACCGCGAGCAGCGCGAGCGCGCCGAGCTGGAGCCGGAGGGTCGGCAGGAACCGGATGACGAGGATCGCACCGAGGCACCCGGCCAGGACTCCGGCAGCGAGGGCGACGGCGAAGGCGATCATGCGCGGAGCCGGTAGCCGACGCCCCAGACGGTCTCGAGGACCTCGGGCTTCGACGGGTCATCCTCGAGCTTCTCGCGGAGGCGCCGCACGTGGACGGTCACCGTGCCCGTGTCGAGCGCGGCGGCGTAGCCCCAGACGCGCGCCATCAGCTGGTCGCGCGAGAAGACGCGGTTCGAGTTCGAGGCGAGGAACCAGAGCAGGTCGAACTCGCGGGTGGTGAGGCTGAGCAGCCGACCGTCCTTCCGCGCCTCGTGCCGGCCGGCGTCCACGACCAACGAGCCGACCTCGACCCGCTGCGGCGGTGGTGCGGCCGGCTGGGCCCTGCGCAGGACGGTGCGGACACGGGTTGCGAGCTCCCGCGGCGAGAACGGCTTCGTGACGTAGTCGTCCGCGCCGAGCTCGAGGCCGACGATGCGGTCAGTCTCCTCGCCGCGCGCCGTCAGCAGGATCACGGCCAGGTCCGAGGTCGAGCGAATCCAGCGGCAGAGCGCGAGGCCGTCCGTCTTGCCGGGGAGCATCACGTCGAGGACGACGAGGTTCGGAGCCTCGCGCTCGATCAGCCCGCGCGCCTCGTCACCGTCCGCCGCCGAGACGATCCGATGGCCGTCCCGCTCGAGGTAGCGGGACACGACGTCCCGCACGATCGGCTCGTCGTCCACGACCAGGACCGTTGCCATGAGCACAGTCTGCATCGGCGGATCGCGCGCAGAACGCAGCGCGCGTTACGACTTCCTTAAATCGCCCTGCCCGCGCGGGGAGGAAAAGCCGTGCCCTCGCCGCGAGTTCTCGGAAACGTAAGCGCAGTTCAGGCAGCCCGGACATAGCGTCGATCGGGTCCGCAACCAGAGGGGGATTCCATGAGATCGAGGCTCATCTACGTCCTCGCTGCCGCGCTCACGGCGCTCGTCACCGCCACTGCGGTCTCGGCCGACGACGGGCGAGGAGGCGACCGGCGCCGCGCCGTGTTCGTCCAGACCAACGAGCTCGACGGCAACCGGATCGTCGTCTTCCAGCGTCACGGAGACGGCCGGCTGACGGAGGAGGACGCCTACAGAACGGGCGGCAACGGCGGCAACGTCGCGCCCGGCACCGCGTCCGACCGGCTGGGCTCGCAGGGCTCGCTCGTGTACGACGAGCGACATCGGTTGCTCTTCGCCGTGAACGCCGGCAGCGACTCCATCTCGGTGTTTCGCGTCCACGGAACCCGCCTGGAGCTGACCGACGTCGACCCGTCCGGCGGCGACTTCCCGGCGAGCATCGCCGTCCACGACGACCTCGTGTACGTCCTGAACGCCGGCGGCGTCGGCATCGTCCAGGGCTTCGAGATCCGCGGCGACCGCGTCCGCGCGCTCGAAGGCTCGGCGCGCTCGCTCGGGCTCGCCAACACCGACCCGCCGAACTTCCTCACCTCGCCCGGCCAGGTCGGCTTCACGCCGGACGGGAAGCAGCTGATCGTGACCACGAAAGCGAGCGGCAGCACGATCGACGTCTTCCGACGTGCGGCGCGACGGCCGCCTGTCCGACACGGCGGTCGAGAACCCGTCGGCGACACCGGTGCCGTTCGCGTTCACGTTCGATCCGCGCGGCCGGCTGGTCTCCGGCGAGGCGGCGACGAGCTCGGTGACGACGTACACGCTGAACCGCGACGGGACGCTCGCGAACCCGCAGTCCCAGAGCGACAACCAGGTCGCGCTGTGCTGGATCGTCGAAGCGCGCGGCTTCTTCTACGTCTCGAACACCGGCAGCAACAACCTCAGCGGCTACCGGATCGACGGCAGCGGACGGCCGACGCTGATCGGCGCCGACGGGCGTCGTTGCGACGACCGAGGAGGGCCCGATCGACATGGCCACCGCGGCCGGCGGCCGGTTCCTCTACGCCCAGACGGGCACGGCCGGAACCGTCGACGAGTTCCGTGTGAACGACGACGGGACGCTGACGAAGCTCGGCAACGTCGCCGGCCTTCCGGTCGGACAGGAAGGCATCGCGGCGAGCTGACGCAGGCTCCCGGAGGGCCGCAGCGACCGCTGCGGCCCTCCGGTGCGGCTACAGGCTCGGAGCGTCGGAGCCGTCGGAGCCGCCCGAGCCGCCGCCGGAACCGCCGCGATCCTTCGGGCAGTCCCTGTCACGGCTCGGAGCCTGGTCGTTCTCGCCGTTCTGGATGAACGACGACGGGGCTCCACCAGGGGAGTCGCCTGACGACGACCCTCCGGCAGCGAACGCGCCGCTCGCCCAGAGCGTCAGGGCGACGGCGACGGCGGCTGCAACCGCCAGGAGCGGGCGAAGGTCGAGCGTGCGTGCGTTCTCCTCCATCTGTCACCTCCTCTCGGATTGCGAGGTCACGGAATGCGTCCGAACCAGAGAGCCGACATGCCCGCGCCGAGCAGCAGGAACACGGCGCCGACGCCGGCGAAGACGGCGGTCAGCTCTCGCTCCTCGTCCTCGTAGGAGACCTGGGAGCCGATCTCGCGGTAGACCTCCTCGAGGTCGGCCTCGGTCGGCGCCTCGAAGAAGCGCCCGCCGGTCTCCTCGGCCACCTGCCTCAGCGTGTCGGGGTCCGGTGGGACGGCGTAGGTCTGCGTGACACCGAAGTCGTTCGTGATCTCGACGGTGCCCTCCGGCGTGCCGAAGGCGATCGTGTGGATCGGGACGCCGGCCTCCTTGGCCTCGTCGATCACGTCGAGCGGCTCGCGGCCGACCGAGTTCGCGCCATCGGAGAGCAGGAGAATCGCGAAGAGCGGCTTGCCGCCCGAAAGCTCCTCCGCCTCCTCCGGGTCGGGTGCGAGGGCGACCGACTCGACGATCGCGTCGCCGAGCGCCGTCCCGACGTCGCCCTCGACCCTGTCGAGCGCGTCGCGCACGGCGTCGCGGTCGTCGGTGGGCTCCTCGAGGACGGAGACGATGCTGGAGAACGTGACGAGTCCCACGCGGAACCGATCCGGGACCATGTCGAGGAACGACATCGACGCCGTCTTGGCCGCCTCCAGTCGTGTCGGCGGGACGTCGGTCGCCGTCATCGAGGCGGAGCTGTCCATCGTCAGGAGGACGGTCGCGTCGTCCCGCGGCACCGCCACGACGGTCTGCGGGCGCGCCATCGCGACGATCAACGCGGCCAGCGCGGCAAGCACGAGGAGCGCGGGCAGGTGGCGCCGGCGTCCGGGCGAGGCGTCCACGACGTTTGCGAGCAAGTCGAGGTTGGTGAACCGGGCCGCGTACTTGATCCGGCGCCGCTGGACGAGCCAGTAGGCGACCAGCAGGAGCGGGATGAGCAGCAGCCCCCAGAGCAGAAACGGGGTCGCAAAGCTCATCGCCGCCGCCTCTCGCGCGAGACGAAGCCGGCGAACGGGCGCAGCCAGTCCCCGGCGGTCGATAGAGCAACGTGCGGGACTCCGAGCGACGCGAGCTCGCGCTCGAGACCCGCCCGCTCCTCGGCCGCGGCGTCGGCGAAGCGCTCGCGCAGCTTCCGCTTGGCCGTGTCCACGTGGAGCTTGCGGCCGGTCTCGGGGTCGACGAGCCAGATGTGCCCGACATTCGGCAGCTCCTGCTCCCGCGGGTCGCGGACCTCGACGGCGACGACGGCGTGCTTGGACGCGAGTCGGAGCAGCGGCGTCCGCCAGTCGCGCGGGCCGCGGAAGTCGGAGACGACGACGGCGAGTGAACGCTGCCGCGCGACCCGGGCGACCTGCGTCAGCGCGCTCCCGATCGACGTCGGCCCCACGCGCTCGGTCTCCGGCTCCCGCCGGACCGCGAGGAGCACGCCGAGAAGTCCGACGCGTCCCTGGCGCGGCCGCAACAGCACGGACTCGTTCCCGCCGAAGGTCGTGACGCCGATCCGGTTCCCGCGCCGCGACGCCAGGTGGCCCAGCGCGACGGCGACGCCCTCGGCGACATCCCACTTGCGCCGGTCGGCGGTGCCGAAGCGCATCGACGGGGAGACGTCGAGCAGCACCCAGGACGTAAGCGCCCGCTCGGCGACGTCCACCCGCACCTGCACGTCGCCCGAGCGAGCCGTTGCGTTCCAGTCGATTCGGCGAACGTCGTCGCCGGGCTCCCACAGGCGGATCTGCGCGAGCTCGGTGCCGATGCCAAGCGCCGCCGTTCGGTGCTCTCCGGCCAGGAGCCCGTCCATGCGGCGCCCGATCTTCAGGTCGAGCGCGCGGAGAAGCGCCTCGGGCAGCGGCCCGGGGCCTGGACGGTCCGGGGTGCGCTCGGTGCTGAGGGCCGTGACGCTCATGCCGCGCGAAACGAGAGCTCGATCTCCGGCACCGGGATGACCTCGAGCACGGAGGCGACGATCGAGTCGGCGCCGACCTCGGCCGCCAACGCCTCGTAGCTGAGGACGATGCGGTGGTGGAGCGCGTCCGTCGCCAGCTCCCGGACGTCCTGCGGGACCACGTAGTCGCGTCCTCGGATCAGGGCCAGCGCCCGAGCGGAGGTCATCAGCGAGATCGGCCCGCGCGGGCTCGCGCCGAAGGCGACGTACGGCTTTAGCTCCGCGAGGCCTACCGACTCGGGATCGCGGGTCGCTGTCGCGATCCGCACGGCGTAGCGCGAGAGCGCGGGGTCGACGTAGACCTTTCGAGCCGCCTCGCGGAGCTCCATCAGCGCGTCCAGGTCGAGGATCTGGCGAACCTCGGCCATGCCGGCCAGCGAGCGCTCGACGACCGTCAGCTCGTCCTCGGACTCGGGGTAGCCGACGACGACCTTGAGCATGAACCGGTCGACCTGCGCCTCGGGCAGCGGGTACGTACCCTCGGACTCGATCGGGTTCTGCGTCGCCATCACGAGGAACGGGCTCGGCGCCTGAAATGACTCCTTGCCGATCGTGACCTGGCGCTCCTGCATGACCTCGAGCAGGGCGGACTGCACCTTGGCGGGCGCGCGGTTGATCTCGTCGGCGAGCAGGAAGTTGCAAAAGACCGGGCCGAGCTCGACGTCGAAGTCCCCGTCCTTCGGGCGGTAGATCCGGGTGCCGACGAGGTCGCTCGGCATCAGGTCGGGGGTGAACTGGATCCGGTTGAAAGTCCCGCCGAGGACCTGGGCGGTGGTCTTGATCGTCAGCGTCTTCGCCAGGCCGGGCACGCCCTCGATGAGGAGATGGCCGTCTGCGAGGAGGCAGACGAGCACCCGCTCGAGCATCGTGTCCTGGCCGGCGATGACGCGCTTGATCTCGAACAGCGCGCGCTCGAGCTCGTCCTTGCTCTGCGCGGGCGCATGCGGCTCTTCCATGGTCGTCTCCTCCTGAAGTGTTTGGCTGCCCCACCAGGAAACCGGCGGCGCCTAAGGACAGGCTGAACCGTTCCTAAGAGTTCGATGAGAGACGCTAGTCGAGCAGCGGATCGTGGAGTGTGGTCGGATACGCAGCGTGCTCGTCCGGATCATCATCATCGCCGCCGTTCTGCTGTTCCTGATCCTGTGGGTACGGGCGTTGATGGACCTGTTCGGGCGACGGCCGGATCTCGGCGGCGGCGCGAAGGTCGGGTGGGCGATCGGGATGCTCGTGTTCCCGTTCATCGGCCTGCTCGTGTACACGATGATGCGCCCGTCCGAGGCCACGATCGCGCAGAACGCGCGGCGCTAGGCTCGTTCGACGCCGACCGTGACCTGGCCCGTCGCCCGGTCGCTGCCGACGTCGGTCGAGACCACTGTCGAGCCGCCGCTCTCGCCGAAGATCCCGTCGGAGGCGTTCGGAACGTCGGCGGGCCCGCGGGCGGAGTAGGGCTCCGCGGCATAGACCCGGTCGAGCGTCGCGTCGTCGAAGAACAGCTGCCCGGTCCACGTCTGCCCGCCCTGGATCACCTTCAGGTGGATGTGGACTGCCCGGCCCGAGTACCAGCCGGGGAAGACCGTGCGGAACGTGGCGGTGCCGGTGCCGTCGGCGACCTGGACGCCCCGGAGGAAGGTCCCGCCGTCGCCTTCCACGCCGGAGTACACGCCCCCGGCGTCGCAGTGCCAGACGTCGACGATCGCGTCCTCGACCGCCTCGCAGGAGTCGGCGTCGACGACCTTGACGGCCAGGTCGTAGGCGAGTCCCGGCCGGCCCTCGGTGATGTCGCGGCGCATGAGGTCGAGGTCGAGGTAATACGGGCCCTCGGTTGTCTCCGGCGTCAGGACGCAGTCGGGACTGGTCGTCGCCGGCGTCGTCGTCTCTGGCGCTGTCGTCGTGCCGGCCGCGGAGGTCTCCGACGGCTCGTCGTCCGCACAGCCGGGAACGACGAGCGCGAGTCCGACGCCGCCGAGCCAGCCGAGCGCGCGCCTGCGGGTGAGGCGAGGGTCCTGTGCCATGGCGGCAGCCTGCCAGCCTTTCCTGAGAATCGCCTATGAGTTGATGCGCTCGGTTCCGATCGCGTCGTCCGATTCGATCGACGCGATCACCGCGAATACGACCGCGGTCACGGGGACGGCCAGATAGGCGCCGAGGATGCCGAACAGCGAGGCGCCGGCTGCGACGGCCAGCAGGATCACCGCCGGATGAAGGTCGACGGTCCTGCTCTGGATGATCGGCTGGAGGAAGGTTCCCTCGAAGAACTGCACGGCCACCACGAGCGCAAGCGCCGCGAGGCCGATCTCCCAGCCCTCGTCCGCGAAGGCAACCAGGACCGCGACGAGGCCGGAGACGAACGCGCCGAGGAACGGCACGAAGGCGCCCAGAAAGACGAGCACCGCGAGGGCGAATGCAAGCGGGACACCGAGGAGCCAGAGCCCGATCCCGATGAGCGTGGCGTCGATCGCCGCGATGATCACGGTCCCGCGGACGAAGCCGCCGAGGACACGCCAGGCGCTGCGCCCCGCGCGGTCCACCGCGGGTCGCGCCTCGGGCGCGAACCGTCGCAGGATCCAGGCCCACAACTCGGCACCGTCACGCAGGACGAAGTAGAGGATCGTCACGGCCAATACAAGCCCCGCAAGCAGGCCGATGCCGGCCTGCACACCGGAGGCGAGGTACCCCGACGCCTGGCGCCAGGAGTCCGCGAGCGACGACTCCAAATCCTGCGAGCGGTCCAGCGACAGGTTGAACGGCTCTCCCTCGAGCCAGTCGGTGATGTCGTCGACCGCTTGCGTCAGCGAATCCGCGAGCTCGTCGTATTGCGCGAGCACCGAGGTGGTGACGACGGCCACCAGCCCGGCCACGACGACGAACCCGATCAGGAGCGCAAAGCCGGCCGCCGGACGCTCAAGCCGGTACCGCCGAAACTGACCGACGATCGGAGCGAGCGCCGGTGCGATGGTGAGCGCAACCATCACCGGCAGGACGATCACCCGGAGGTACCAGAGCACCCCGAGCACCGCCACGGCCGCGGCGGCGCAGACGAGGAGCCGCCACGACCACGCCGCAGCCCGTTCCAGGTTGGCCGGCACCGGCGGGACGTTCACGAAGCCCTTGTATCGCAGGACCGTCCCGGTCTGCTGAGATCACTCCATGCATTTCGGAGCCGAAGACAGCCTGGTCCTCCTTGGGCTGCTCGTCGCGGTGGCCGCGCTGCTCGCGATCGCGCAGATCATCCGGATCCCGTACCCGATCCTGCTCGTGCTCGGTGGCCTGGCGCTCGGCTTCGTTCCCGGCATGCCGTCCATCGAGCTCTCTCCCGACCTCGTGCTGGTTGCGTTCCTCCCGCCGCTCCTCTACGGTGCCGCGTTCTTCACGCCGCTCCGGGAGCTACGCGCGAACGCAGGGTCGATCTCGCTCCTAGCCGTCGGGCTCGTGCTGGCCACGACGGTTGCGGTCGCGGTCGTCGCCCACTCGGTCATCCCCGGGCTGACCTGGCCGACGGCCTTCGTGCTCGGCGCGATCGTCTCACCGACCGACCCGACCGCGGCGACTGCGATCGCCCAGCGACTCGGCCTGCCGCGCAGGCTGACCGCGCTCATCGAGGGCGAGAGCCTCGTGAACGACGGTACGGCCCTCGTCGTCTACCGCGTGGCCGTCGTCGCCGTCGTCACCGGCACATTCTCGCTCGCCTCGGCGTCCGGGGAGTTCGTCCTCAACGTTGCCGGCGGAATCCTCGTCGGGCTGGCGGTCGGCGTCGTGATCCGCGAGGTTCGCCGGCGGCTCGACAACCCGCCCGTCGAGATCACGATCTCCATTCTCAGCGGGTTCTTCGCCTACCTCCCCGCCCACGCGCTCGACGTCTCGGGTGTGCTGGCGGCGGTGACGGTCGGCATCTACATGGGCTGGCACACGCCCGAGCTGACGACGTCGCAGACGCGGCTCCAGGGCCAGGCGGTCTGGGAGATCGTCTTCCTCGTCCTGAACGGGGCGCTGTTCACGCTCGTCGGCCTCCAGCTGCCGGCGATCCTCGACGCGCTCTCGACGGCGCGCACGACGCAGGAGCTGATCGGCTACGCAGCGCTGGTGACCGCCGTCGTCGTGCTGGTCCGCTTCGCGTGGGTGGCCGTCGGCGCGTACATGCCAGGGATGACGCGCATGGGCGGCGACGCGCCGTGGAAGGGAGCCCTCGTCCTCTCGTGGTCGGGGATGCGCGGCGCGGTCTCGCTCGCCGCCGCGCTGGCGCTGCCGCTGACGACCGACGCCGGCACGCCGTTCCCGAACCGCGACCTGATCGTCTTCCTGACCTTCGCGGTCATCCTCGGGACGCTCGTCGTCCAGGGCCTGACGCTGCCAGCGCTGATCCGCTGGCTCGACCTCGAGGACGACGGGCTCGCCGAGAAGGAGGAGGCGAAGGCGCGGATCCGTGCGGCGGAGGCGGCGCTCGCACGCCTGGACGAGCTGATCGACGAGGACTGGGTGAACGCCGACACGGCGGACCGCCTACGAGGGCTCTACGGCTTCAGGCGCGACCGGTTCAGCTCCCGCTTCGACGAGGAGAGCGACAGCTCGATCGAGGACCAGTCCGTCAACTACCAGCGCCTGCGCCGCGAGCTCCTCGAGGCCGAGCGGCAGGCGGTGCGCCGGCTCAGGCGGGACGGGTACATCGACGACGACGTCATGCGTCGCGTCCAGCGTGACCTCGACCTCGAAGACCAGCGACTCGATACGTGAGCGAGCTTTGGTTGCGCGACTCGACCCGCGAGGCGTACCGTGAAGCGTTGGGGTCGGACCCCAAACCCCAACGGAGGAGGAAAGACGTGAGCATCAAGCTTGGCGATACGGCACCGGACTTCGAGGCCGACACCACCGAGGGCAAGATCCGATTCCACGACTGGATCGGCGACTCGTGGGCCGTGCTGTTCTCGCACCCGAAGGACTTCACGCCGGTCTGCACGACCGAGCTCGGCTACATGGCGAGCATCAAGCCGGAGTTCGACCGCCGCAACGTCAAGGTGATCGGTCTGTCCGTCGACCCGATCGCGAACCACGAGGGCTGGGCCAAGGACATCGAAGAGACGCAGGGCCATGCTCCGAACTACCCGATCATCGGCGACGCCGACTTCGAGGTGTCGAAGGCCTACGGGATGCTCCCCGCGGACGTCGAGGGCGATCCTGCGTCGCGCACGCCGGTCGACAACCAGACCGTGCGCAACGTGTTCGTCATCGCGCCGGACAAGACCGTCAAGCTCATCCTCGTCTACCCGATGACGACGGGCCGGAACTTCGACGAGGTGCTGCGGGTGATCGACTCGCTCCAGCTGACCGCGACGCACAAGGTGGCCACGCCGGCCAACTGGCAGCAGGGCGACGACGTGATCATCGCCGGCTCGGTCTCAGACGACGAGGCCCGAGAGACCTATCCCCAGGGCTGGGAGTCGCCCCGCCCGTACATCCGGATCGTCCCGCAGCCTGACAAGGCGACGGTGAGCGTCAACTAGCCGCCGAGCAGGTTCCGGTCGAAGAACCCGACGACGCGGCGTTCGTACTCCTGCGGCGCCGCGTCGATCGCGCCGGTGTGCCCGCCCGGGGCCGCCCAGTACTCCTTCGGCCCCTTCGCCGCTTCGTAGTAGCGCTCGGTGAGCGTCTCGCCGCCCGCTCCGGGCGTCGCATGGATGAAGAGCACCGGCTCGGTGATCTCGGCGCTGAGATCCGTGAGGCTGCGTGGCGGCAGGTTGCTGGTGAAGATGGTGGTTCCGACGGTGTTCAGGCCGAACAGCCAGGAGAAGAGCACCTTCTCGGCGCCCTCGACGTGGACCGCCTCGCGCACCGAGCGGACGCCTGCGCCCTCCGAGACGACCGCCTTGAGATCGTCCGTCTCGGCCGCCTCCTGCAGCATCATCTCGCCGCCCACCGAGAGGCCGAGCCCGCCGATGCGGTCGCCGTCGACGTCCGGCCGAGTCCTGAGGTACGCGACCGCCGCTTCGATGTCGCGTGTCCCCTGCCAGCCGAGGAGGTTCGGATCCCCCTCGCTCTCGCCCTCGCCGCGCCGGTCGAAGAGCAGCACGCCGTACCCGCGACTGGCGAGCAGCCTGGCCGGCTTCTGCGGTCCCTTTCGTCCCGGGAACGAGATCACCGCCGCGCCGTTCTTGGAGGGCACGTACCAGCCCACGAGCTTCAGGCCGTCGCCGGTCGTGAAGGAGACGTCCTCGTACGCCGCGCCGAGGTTCTCCGGCGGAACGAAGGCCCGGCCGGTGTGGGTGATGACGTAGGACTGGGACACGGGGTAGATGACGAAGACCGCGCCGAGCACCAGCCCGACCGCAAGGAGTGCGCGCCGGACGTACCGGCGGATCGGGCGGCCGTTCTTCCTCGTCCGCCAAAGCGTGACGAGCCCGACGCCGACGAGGAGCAGTCCGGCCGGGATCGTCATCAGCCCGGTGTAGTCGTCGCCGGAGATGCTGCTCTCCCGCAGATAGTTGATGGCTTCGATGCTCATCGTGGCCGTGAAGATCCCGACGAAGATCGCGAGCGTGGCGCGAAGTCCGGCCCGAAGGCGCGGGTAGGCCCAGGCGAAGAGGACGAACAGCGCGACCTGCACGAGGCCGCCCCACAGATGGTCGCCCGCCGACGTGCCGGCTTCGGGCTGGAGGAAGCTGTCGTCCACGACATGGAGCACCGCCACGCCGAGGGCGAGCCGGGCGAGGCCGACCTCAGTGCGGAGGGCCGCCGCGACGCGGGTCGCGGCGGCCCTCCTGATCTCAGCGGACGGATGAGCGACGGTCGACAACGGCTCCTAGGCGGTCGGCGTCGGCACCGGCGGCGCCTCAACCTTCTCGACAGGCTCCAGCTTCTCGCCGTGCTCGAAGTGCGGCAGCCACTCGAGCCACTTCGGCAAGTACCAGTTCCACTCGCCGAGCAGCTTCATAGACGCCGGCAGGAGAATCGCCCGGACGATCGTCGCGTCGATCAGGATCGCCGCCGCGAGGCCGACCCCGAACTGCTTGAAGATCATCGCCTGGAGCGAGCCGAAGATGGCGAAGACGCCGACCATCACGATCGCTGCGCTCGTCACGACCCCGGCCGTGGACTTGATCCCGTGAGCCACCGCCGTCTCCGTGTCCATCCCGCTGTCGTGGCCCTCACGAATCCGGCTGAGGATGAAGACGTGGTAGTCCATCGACAGCCCGAACAGGATCACGAAGAGGAGGATCGGGAGGAACGGGTCGATCCCTCCCGTGAACTCGAAGCCGAGGAGCCCCTTGCCCCAGCCGTGCTGGAAGACGAGGACGAGGATCCCGTACGCAGCTCCCACTGAGAGGACGTTCAGGATCACCGACTTGGCCGCGATCACGAGCGAGCGGAACGAGACGAGCATCAGCAGGAACGCGAACAGCAAGACGAAGCCGAACACGAGCGGCCCTGCGGTCTTGAGCTTGTCGTTGAAGTCCACGGACTGTGCCGTGAAGCCAGTGACGCCGTACTCGGCTCCTTCGAGCGTGCCGATCGTCGGCGGGATGATTTCCTCCCGGAGAGCCGTCAGTGCCTGTTCCGAGGTCGCGTCAGTGCCGTCGCCCTCGATCGGAACCGAGACGACCGCGACCGTCTTGGCCGGGTTGACGTCGACGTCGATCGGCTCGTTCATGACGCCGCTGTCGAGGGCGCGCCACTTGAGCTGACCGATCGCCTCCTGGACCGCGGGCGCCTCGACGTTTGCCGCCTTGACGACGACGCTCGCACCGATCTCGGTGCCCGGGAACGCCGCCTTGAGGCGGTTGTAGGTCCCCAGGAGGTTCTGGGGGTACGTGTCGATGCTGGGGTTGGCTGCCTTCAGCTGGTACGCCGGTACTGCGATGGCCACGAGGAGACCGCCGGCCAGCACGACCGAGATGACCGGACGCTTGAGGACCCGGTTGATGATCGCGCCCCAGATCCGTCCCTCGCCGCCGTCACGGCGCAGGCGATGGACGAACGGGATCCGCCCGCGGTCGACGTTGTCGCCGAGCTTCGAGAGCAGGGCAGGCAGCACCGTGAGCGAACCGAGCAGCGCGACAGCGACGACCGTCATGGTCGCCACCGCGAAGGAGATGAAGGTCGCGTCGCCGGTGAGGAACATGCCCGCCATGGCGACGAGCACCGTCATGCCCGAGACGAGCACCGAGCGGCCGGACGTCGCCGCAGCCGCCTCGAGCGCCGCCTCTTCACTCCGGCCGGCAGCGCGTTCCTCGCGCTCCCGCTTCAAGTAGAACATCGTGTAGTCGACGCCGACGGCGAGCCCGATCAGGAGGATGATCGCGCCGATCGCGTCGGACATCGGCAGCACGAAGCTGATGAGTGTGACGAGGCCCATCGTCCCGAGCACTGCGGTCAATCCCAGGAGCAGCGGGATGCCCGCCGCGACGAGCGCGCCGAACGCGACGATGAGGATGATCAGCGTCAGCGGGAATCGAGAGCATCCCGGCCTTCGCGAGGTCCTCCTTGAACGATGTCTCGAGGTCCTTGTTGGTGCTCTCGCCGAAGGATCCGATGTAGAAGTCCGGATGCGCGGCCTGCACCTCTTTCACGCGATCGACGACCGGATCGATCTTGTCGACCGCCTTGTCCGACTCGCCGCGGATCTCCATCGGGACGAGAACCGAGTGCTTGTCGTCCGAGATCAGACCGGAGTCGGCTCGGCGGCGTCGCGAACGGCGACTCGACCTTCGCGATCGCGTCGAGGCTTCCGATGCGGGTGATGACGTCCTGCACCGCTGCCCTGAACTCCGGATTCGTCGCCAGCAACTTCGGGTTCTGAACGAGGACGCTCTCACCGCTCGGCTGCTCGAAATCCTCGTAGAGGATGGTGTCGGCTCGCCCGGATTCCCCGGGGCCCGAGGTCTCGAAGACGATCAGCTTCTGTGTGAGCACGAAGTTGCCGAGCACGAAGAGCACGGTCACCGACGCGAGCCAGCCGAAGATCGCGATCTTGCGGTGATGGGCACTCCAACGCGCCATGCGCGATGCGAGATGGTGTTTCCTCGGTGCGGTCAAGGGAAGTGCCTCCTTCTCGTTCATGGAGCAAGGACGGGCTGGGCTTCAGGGACGCGTGCTTGCGACCGCCTGACCTCGAGCCAGGCGAGGCCGAGGCCGAAGATCGCGATCCCGATCGGGCCGGGCGGCCACGGGATGGGCGACGGCGAAGATCGCCGCGCCGATCGCCATCAGCAGCGTCGGGCCTCGCCCGCCGATCGGCCTGACGGCAATGGCAGCGGCAAGAGCCATGACGAACCAGGACAGGTCCGACGCGATGAAGAGGGCCATGCCGACGTAGTCGGTCCCGGTGTCCAGCAATCGCTGCACGACCACGCCGTCGGCCGCGCTCGCGTCGTTCGCCAGGC
Source organism: uncultured Actinomycetes bacterium (assembly GCA_963782765.1). Classification (GTDB taxonomy): domain Bacteria; phylum Actinomycetota; class Thermoleophilia; order Gaiellales; family Gaiellaceae; genus JACDAN01. The sequence continues at coordinate 1,045,072 of CAWALC010000001.1, read as the reverse complement.
GGACGATCCCTCCCAGCGCGACGCCGGCGATCGCGTCGAACATCGAGTAGGCAATCGCGTAGGGGACGATCGCGATGCGTGCGACCTGTGCGGCCCGCCCCGGCAGATCCTTGACGAGCAGCCAGGTGCCCCAGGCGAGCAGCAGGATGAACACCGGCTGAACGAGGTGGATCCCGATGTAGAGCGTCGTCTCGTCCCCGACCTCGATCTCGGCCGGATGAATGACGCCGAGGACGAAGTAGCCGACGACGGCCACCGCGAAGAAGCCGCGACGAAGCCAGGTCTCGCGCTCGTCGGCCCCCGGTCCGGCCGGCTCGATCTCGGCGGACGGCTCCGGTTCGGGGTCGTTCTGGATGATCCGGGTCTTCACGTCTCCCCACGCTGGCACGACGGGGACCGCGCGAGAAGACGGGAGACTTGCCGCTTGGGGGGCGGGTTTCTGGCGTATCTCCTAAGAGGCCTCTTAGGAGCGCAGGTAGAGAAGCACGGCCAGCACCCGGCGAGACTCGGTCCCGGTCGACGGCAGACCGAGCTTGCCGAAGATGCTGGAGACGTACTTCTCGACGGCGCGCAGCGTGATCACGAGGCTGTCCGCGATCCCCTGGTTCGAGCTGCCCGACGCCATCAGCTCGAGCACCTCGCGCTCGCGCGGTGTCAGCTGGGCGATCGGGTCGTCCGGCCGCTGACGCGACAGGAGGGTCGAGACGATGATCGGATCGAGCGCCGAGCCGCCGTCGGCCACACGCCGCACGGAGGCCACGAAGTCCTCCACGTCGCCGATCCGGTCCTTCAGCAGGTAGCCGACGCCTTCGGCCGAGTCGGCAACGAGCTTCAGCGCGAGCCCGACCTCGACGTACTGCGACAGCACGAGCACGCCGACCGACGGCTGGCTCGTCGGAGCTCGAGTCGCTGCCCGGAGCCCTTCGTCGCTATGCGTCGGAGGCAGCCGGATGTCCATGATCACCACGTCGGGCGGAAAGCTGCGCACGTGCAGAAGGAGGTCGTCCGCGTTCTCACACTGCGCGACGACGTCGAAGCCGGCGTCGTCGAGCACCCGCGCGATCCCCTCGCGGAGCAGCAGGCTGTCCTCGGCGATCGCTACCTGCATGGGATCTCCGCCCTTACGCGTGTCCCGCCACCGTGCGGCGTCCAGACCCGTAGACGGCCGTTCAGCGCCTCGACGCGGTCCGCCAGCCCGCGGAGGCCAGAGCCGCGCTCGCTGTCCGCTCCGCCCACGCCGTCGTCGACGATCTCGAGCACGAGCTCGCCGTTCTGCCGGACGACGGCGACGCGTGCCGTCTCCGCCTGCGCGTGCTTCGCGATGTTCGTCAGGCTCTCCGACACGACGTAGTACGCCGCCACCTCGAGGGGCTCCGCCAGTCGTCCGTTGAGCTCGACCTCCAGCTCCACCGGCAGCGGAGCCCGCGCCGCAAGCTGCTCGAGCGCCACGGCGAGCCCGTGCCCGCTGACCACGGCGGGGTGGATTCCCCGGGCGATCTCGCGCAGCTCGCTCAGGGACGACGCGATCTCGCGGCGGGCCTTGTCGATTCCGGCGACCGTTTCGGGGTCACCGCCGGTTCGCCCCTTGAGAAGGCTCAGGTCGAGCGACAGGGCGATCAGCCGTTGCTGTGCTCCGTCGTGGAGATTGCGCTCGAGTAGTTGCCGTTCGCTCTGCGCCGCCTCGACGATGCGGGCGCGCGAGCCGCGGAGCTCCTCGAGCCGGGCGCGGAGCTGCGCGTGGAGCCGGGCGTTCTCGACCGCGATCCCCGCAGCAGCCTGCACGCCGTCGAGCAGCTCGGGCTCGTCCTCGAGCGCCGGGTCGTGGATGAGGGCCGCGACATGCTCGCCGTCCCGGTCGATGAGGGTCGTGGCCCTGCCCTCGAGGGCCGGCAGCTCGACCGGCCGGCCGTCGAGGTCGACGTAGACGCCGAAGTCGGGCAGCCAGTACGCGAGCTCCAACGAAGGGTCGCGGAGGGCGCGGGCGAGCGAGTCGCGCAGGTCGCCGGGGGCCGGGTCGGCGCCGAGCTCCAGGACGAGGTCCCCGACGGCCGACCGCGCCAGCCTGACGCTGAGGAGCGCGGCGAGGAACACGAGCGGCGCGGCGCCGAGCGCCGCGAACGTCGCCCACCGGATCTCCTGGACCCAGGGCCCATCGAAGGAGGCCGAGACGAACAGGAACGCGATCATCACCAGCCCGAGCGCGAAGGCGTCCAGCAGCAGCACGACCATCGGCCGAAACGGCCGGCGCCTGCCTCGTCTGCGCAGGAGGAGCATCCCGGCGCCGACAAGGCAGTAGGCGCTCATCGTCAGGAGCGCCACGCGAAGCGAGATCAGCGCAGCATCCTCGTTCGCCGAGACCTCGAAGAGATTGTTCGGCCCGAACCCGCCGAAGGTCATCCGGATCACCTCGCAGCACGACGGCGGCGGCATAGGCGCTCGCGACGAAGGCGCGCTCCAGCGGGCCCGCTCAGGTGACCGGACGGGAAGGCGAGGAACACGTGCATGAACAGCACCGGCGGCACGAGGTCCAGCGCCTGGCCGAGGGTGAATGTCAGGTCGTTCGTCGTCCACGACAGCGTCGAGATGAAGTTCGCGAAGCCCGCCGCGACCATCAAGGGCCCGAAGCGGCCCTCGGGCCGCCGCCACCACGCGAACAGGCCGCACAGCACGTACGAGGCGGTGAGCCAGTTCGAGAGCAGCGCGATCACGAGCGGCTCTCCCAGCTCGGACCCGACCGCGGGGTTTCGGAACGCCGAGGTAAACGAGTACACCGCCCCGGCGCAGCCGGCCAGGGCGATCGCCCACAGCGCAAGCAGCCGCGGCGTCGCTCGTGCGGCGCTCGGTGCCGCCTCGAGCGGTGCTGTCGCGGGAACGGCCGTACTGCCTCCCGTCCTCGTCCCGGTCTCCCACGACGATACTCCGGACCCACCCGAGACTCCAGGGCCGGGCTTCCGAATCACAGTCCTACGCCGTGAGGTTCCCCCAGTCGAGCCACGCGTAGGCGTTCGGGTGGTAGAAGGCGTCGAGGGCGCGATCCCTCGGCGGGTAGAGCGTAAACGCCACCCCGTCCTTCGCGTCCTCGTACTCGAGGACGATGTCCGTCCCGGCGGGCGCCGCCTCGTCCCAGAAGAGCCGCACGCTGATCCCGCCGGTTGCTCGATCCGCCAGGAGCCTCATGACTCGACCGTACGCCTTCGCCCTAAAGAACCCGTCAAATGCTCATGAGAGGCTCTTGATCTTCCATCGGCGTTGCACGGAGCCCGTGGCGGGCGTAGCGTCGCGGGCCATGCCGCCTCGCGAGCACCGAGCCGCTCCTCGGAACAAGCCACTTCCGTGTCCGGATCGGGCGGCGCGAGATCGGCTTCTGCGAGGTCGGGCCGCTTACGTCCGAGACCGACCTCACCTTCCCGGAGGAGCCGTACGACCGGTTCGAGACGGTCGTGCTCCGGCGCGCGCTGACCCGGTCGCAGGAGCTCTACGAGTGGCGGAGGCGCATCGTCGACGGGAAGAGAGACCGGCGGACGGTGACGATCAGCCAGCTCGACGGCGCCGGCGGCAGGGTCGTCAACGCGTGGCGGCTCGTGGGCGCTTGGCCCCGCCGCTGGTCGGGGCCCGCGTTCGACGCCGCCCAGACCGGCCTCGCGTACGAGGAGCTCGAGCTCGCGTTCGACGACCTCGTCTGGCTGGATTCCGACAAGCGAACCCAAGGAGCGTGAGATGGCCGTCCTTCGCGACTTTCCCTATGGACAGTTCAACTTCCTCGTCGATCTCGGAACCGGGTCGACGGACGGGCCCGAGGCCGGCTTCCAGGAGTGCAGCGAGATCGGCATGGCCGTCGACGTCATCGAGTACCGGAACGGCAACTGGAAGGCGAACGAGGTCCGGAAGCTCACCGGGCTCGCCCGGTACCCCGACGTCACGCTCCGGCGCGGGCTCATCGGCTCGCTCGACCTCTACAAGTGGCTCAACCAGATCCGGAACGGCGACGTGGGCGCTGTCCGCAACGTCCTGATCCAGCTGCAGAACGAGGATCACACCCAGATCGTGATGACCTGGAAGCTGTTCAGGGCGCGGATCGTCAAGCACGTCAGCGGCCCGCTGAACGCGCGTGGTACCGATGTCGCGATGGAGGAGCTGACGCTCGCCTACGAGCGGCTCGAGCAGGAGTGATTTCCCCGATGAGAACGATGTTTTAGAGGCGTAAAAGCTTGGTAAGCATGGTCTTCGGGGCAGCGGATCGCGGCTAGCCTCGTTCAGGCCATGTCCAAGCGCATCGTCACAGCCGTCGTCTCGATCGTCGCTGCCGCGGGGGTCGCGGCCGCCACGACCTCGGCGGCCGACTCCGCCTCGAGCTCGAGCTCCTACACGTACAAGACGCTCCAGTCGGGCATGCTCGTCGGCTTCTACGACGACGCCCAGGTCTACGGCCGCACGGATTGGGCGTTCAAGCAGCTGCGAGGCCTGCGCGCCGGCATCGTCCGCATCACGATCGACTGGTCGAGCGTCGCCAAGCGGCGCCCGAAGAGGGCGGCCAACCCGGCCGATCCGGCCTACAACTGGACGGCCATCGACAACGTGATCTCGAAGGCGGCGACGAACAAGGTCCGCGTCCTCGTGTCGATCTACGGGACGCCGCGCTGGGCCGGCCGTGCCAGGAACCGCGTGCCGCGCCGCATGACCGACCTCCGCCTCTTCTCGCACGCCGCCGCCCGCCGCTACAGCGGCTCCTACCAGGTGAAGACCAGCGAGAACGAGCCGGCACGGAGGCTCCCGGCCGTACGCCACTGGCTCGCCTGGAACGAGCCCAACAACCCCGTCTTCCTCAAGCCGCAGTGGAAGCGGTTCCGCGGCGGCTGGCGGCCTCAGAGCGCCTTCGACTACAGGAAGATCTGCTCGGCCATCTGGGTCGGCGTGCACTCCACCCGCCTCCGTGGCGAGAAGGTCGCCTGCGGCGCCACCGGCCCGCGCGGGAACGACGCACCGAGGAGCTCGCGACCGTCCACCTCACCGCTCGTCTTCATGACGTGGCTGCGCCGCGCCGGCCTGAAGCGCTTCGACGCGTACGCGCACCACCCTTACTACGGGAGCAGGTTCGAGCGCCCCGGCACCGTCCCGCGCTCGAAGAAGTCGGTCACGCTCGGGAACATCGGCGTCCTGATCAAGCACGTCGACCGGCTCTGGGGTCGCAACAAGCGGCTCTGGATCACCGAGTACGGCTACCAGACGAGCCCGCCCGACCGGCAGTTCGGCGTCCGGTACCGGACGCAGGCCAAGTACGTCCACCAGGCCTTCGCGATCGCACGTCGGACCCGGCGAATCGACATGATCGTCTGGTTCCTGATCCGGGACGAGAAGCGGCTCTCCGGCTGGCAGTCCGGCGTGATGACCGCCCGCGGCGCGCGCAAGCCCGCCTATCGCGCGTTCGCGAAGATACGCCGATAGCGCCCACCCGGCGCGGCCCCGACCTACACACGAGAGCGCGACGCGGGTCGCGGGTGTCGGACACCGCGAGCTGTCAAGGGCGACCTGTGCCGATTTCGTGACTTCTTGCCGGTCGCGGCTGCAGGCTCTGCCCAGGAGTAGGCTGAACCGCGGATGCCGGGCGACTGGAAGAAAGGCGGGCTCCGCTACAAGCGCCTCAAGCGCGCAGTCCCCGAGTACCTAGCGCCCGAGACGGTGCGTGCGTTCTTCATCGCGGTCCGTGACGAACGTGAGCCGCTTGAGGCGATGGACGAAGAGGGGGCGATCAGAGCGTTGGCGACGCGTGAGTTCGTCGTCGCGCTGACCGACGAGAAGCTCTACCTGCTTCGCATGGGCGGGCTCGGAGTCTTCTCAGCCCGGCTCGAGGGCACGGAGCGCGAATTCGCAGCGTCCGAAGCCCCGGTCGAGTGGAGTGGCGGCAAGCTCGTGATCGCGGGCGAGGTCTTCCAGCCGTTTCACTACCACGACGAGGATGCCGAGCGCCTGATCCGGCTGCTGCGCGGCTAGCCCGGCTCTACCGCTCCGAGATCCCACTCGCGGCGGGGCCCCGTGCGGCCCCGGAGCCCCCGCCGCGAGACGAGATCCGCACCAGGGAACCGTGCGGACCGTCTGCGTTGGGAGCTCGTAGTTCGAGGGGAGAGCTTCGAGTCCCGACGGCGCTATGGATGCTTGTCCGCGGGACGGCGCGGCGCATGACCCAATTGCGTCAATCGTCGAGGACGCCCTCGGTTCGCGCCGCCGCGACGGCCTCGACCCGGGAGTGGACGTCGAGCGCCTGGAGGATCCCGCGCACGTGGTTCCGGACGGTCTCCCTGCTCAGGTGGAGCTCATCGGCGATCTGCTGCGTCGAGGAGCCGTGGGCGAGCATGCGGAGGATCTGCCGCTGGCGCGGAGTGAGCTTCGCGTGCGGCTTCGGCGATGACGGCGGGGCCGGCGGGCGCGACAGCAGCCCGAACACGCCGACGATCTGGTGTCCCTCGTGGAGCGGGACGGAGCTCACCTCCACGGAGACTTTGTGGCCGTCAGGCCCGACGAGCTCGACCTCGGCATCCGTGACCTTCTCCTTCCCCACGATCTTGCGCGCGAACGCCTCTCTGGCACGCGTTCGGTCGTCGGGGGCGACGACGTCGGTGAACCGCAATCCGCGGACGTCGCCGACGACACGCTCAGCTGCCGGGTTCAGCCAGGCGATCGCCCCGCTGCGGTCGAGGATGTACGACGGTACGTTCACGTCCGTCATCGCTCGCTCCACGTCGGATCCCAGGCTCTTGAGCAGCCGGGTCATCGCCACCGAGTCTCGCACGCGGGGCGAGGGCGTCAAGCCACTAGGCCGGTCGGCCCATTGAGGACATGTCTCGAGGGTGCGATGCTTGGGTCGATGCGGCGAAGGGGTCGAGTGTGGCACCACGTTTTCTTTCTCCTGGCGATCTCCATCGCCCTCATGGCTGCTGCGTCGGCGCCGGGTGCGGAAACAGGTCGATTCGCGCTTCGCGGAACGGTCATGTCCGTGGTAGACGGAGACACGCTTGACGTGCGCCTGGCGGGAGGCCGCCGCGAGCGCATCCGGATGATCGGAATCGACGCGCCGGAGCTGAGCCCGGCGGAATGTCTCGGCTCCCAGGCCAGGACCCGCGCCCGCCAGCTTGTTCAGGGAAAACCCGTCCGGCTCATCGGCGATGCGTCCCAGGCCACGCGTGACCGGTATCGACGCCTCCTCGCCTACGTCACCTTCTCGGGACGCCGCGACCTCGGTCGGCAGCTCGTCGCAGAGGGGTTTGCGACCGTCTACGTCTACGACCGGCCGTTCGGGCGCGTCAGCGGCTACCGGGCCGCCGAGCGAACGGCCAAGTCGGGAGCGCGCGGTATCTGGACGCGGTGCGCCGCCGAGACAGCACCTCCGCCGCCTCCTCGAGGTGGAAGCTGTGCCGCCTCGTATCCGGACGCGTGCATCCCGCCGCCACCGCCCGACCTCGACTGCGGCGAGATCACCCACAAGCGCTTCCGCGTGCGCCACGACGTCTCCGACCCCGATCCCCATGGCTTTGACGGCGACCAGGACGGGGTCGGCTGCGAGTCCTAGCGAACGGGCGGGCCGACCTCCGTCGGCCCGCCCTGTCCATCGGATCTACCTTCTCACCGTGAATGACTTCTTGAGGCTGGCCGCAGAGCTCGAGCCGGCGTAGACGTCGATCTGCCCCGGCTCGACGACGAGCCTGCCACGGTCGTCGAAGAAGCCGAAGTCACTCCTGTCGAGCGTGAACGTCACGGTTCGAGACTGGCCCGGGCCAAGCGTCACGCGCTCGAACCCGCGCAGGCGGCGAACCGGCTGCGAGATGCTCGCGACGGGGTCGTGGATGTAGACCTGCACGACCTCGTCCCCCGCTCGGCCGCCGGTGTTCGTCACAGTCACCGACGCCTTGAGGCTGCCGTGCCTCGAAACGGACGACGAGCTGAGCTGCAGGTTCGAGACCTGGAACGTCGTGTAGCTGAGCCCGAAGCCGAACTCGAAGAGCGGCGAGCAGAACGGGATGTCACGGTGCCGCGAGTTCCACTTCACGTCCGGGTTGCACGGCCGTCCGGTCCGCTCGTGGTTGTAGTAGATCGGCACCTGGCCGAGCCGGCGCGGGAACGACACAGGCAGCTTGCCGCCCGGGTTGACCTTGCCGAACACGACGTCGGCGACCGCATGGCCGGCCTGCACGCCCGGGAACCACGCCTCGAGGAGCGCCGGCGTGTCGCCGACCACGTCCTCCAGCGCCAGCGGCCGCCCGGTGAACAGCACGACCGCGTACGGCTTGCCGGTCGCCTTGATCGCGCGGATCAGATCCTCCTGCTTGCCCGGGAGATCCAGCGTGCTCCGCGCCGCAGCCTCGCCGCTCATCTCACGCGTCTCGCCGAGAGCGAGCACGACCTGGTCGGCGGCCTGCGCGACTGCGACGGCCTCGGCAAACCCGGCCTCGGATCCGCAGCCTTCGGGATCTGTGTGAGGCGGCTCGCTGTTGGAGAGCTGACAGCCCTGAGCGTACGTCGCGCCCGGGCTCTGCTCGTTGATGCCGTCGAGGACTGTCACCACGTCGCTGTCCCGGCCGGCACCCCACCAGGGCCCGAGCATGTCGTGCTGGTTCCTGGCGAGCGGGCCGATCACGGCCGTCTTCCTGGCCGGGTCGAGCGGCAGGATCCCGCCCTCGTTGCGGAGCAGGACCATCGAGCGGCCGGCGGCCTTCCGTGCTGCCGCAACGGCGTCGGGCCGCAGCATCTGCGCCTCGGCCTGAGCCGGCGTATACGGCGCGTACGGATTCTCGAACAGGCCGGCGCGGAACTTGACGCGTAGGATCCTGCGCACCGCGTCGTCGATCCGTTTCATCGAGATCCGGCGGTCTTCGAGCAGCTCCTCGCCGAAGTCGCGGATCAGCGTGCTGGTCATCTCGGAGTCCACGCCCGACTCGAGCGCGAGCTCGGCGGCACCGGGGCCGTCGGCGACGACACCGTGGCCGCATTCCCCGGAGTTGGGCCGCACGGGCGGACAGGCGCGCATCTCGGCGACGGCGGTCCAGTCGCTCTCGACGAACCCGTCGAAGTCCCACTCGTCCTTCAGAATCTCGTTCATCAGGTAGTCGTGGCCGCAGCCCGGCACGCCGTTGATCGCGTTGAACGAGCACATGGCGGTGTCGGCTCCGGCGTCGATCGCTGCCTTGAACGGCGGCAGGTAGAAGTTCCACAGCCGCTGCATGGACATGTCGGTCGTGTTGTAGTCACGGCCTGCCTCCGGCTGGCCGTAGGCCGCGAAGTGCTTCGGGCTGGCCACGAGCTTGTCCGGAGCGCTGTAGTCCCGCCCCTGGATCGCCTTCACGCGTGCGGCGCCCAGGACCGAGTTCAGGTACGGATCCTCGCCCGCGGCCTCGGCGATGCGCCCCCAGCGCGGCTCGTGCGAGACGTCGATCATCGGCGCATAGGTCTGCTTGAGCCCGACCGCGGCCGACTCGCGCGCGCCGTACGTGTGGTCGTCGATCGCGACCTGCGGATCGAAGCTCGCCCCGACCGCAAGCGGAATCGGGAAGACCGTCCTGAAGCCGTGGATGGTGTCGAAGGCGAACAGGATCGGGATCCCCAACCGCGACTCCTCGACGGCCATGGTCTGGAGCTGCCTGATCCTCGCGGGATCGGTCACGCTCAACACCGAACCCAGACCCTGGCGCACGCCGTCGTCCGTGACCAGGAAATCTGGCAGTAGCTGGATCTGCCAGAGCTTCTCCTCGAGCGTCATCTTCGAGAGCAGGTGATTCACCCGCGACTCGATCCGGCGGTCGGCCGGCTCTCGAGTGGGTTGGAGCGCCTGCTCGTCGCTTGCCTGCGTCGCGGCCACCACGCCGCCCGCGGCTGCCGCGCCCACCGCGAGGATCGACACCGCAGCCGCAGCTGTGAGTCTGAACCTCTTCATCGCTATCCCCCTTGTGCGATTCGGTACGGGTTAGGCCTACCCGGGGCTCCGCAGGCCAAACGTAGGATCAGCGGCGTGCGGGAGATCCAGGACGACATCCGGCGCTGGCTCGCGCGCGGTGACCGCGTCGCGCTCGCAACCGTCGTCGCAACGCGGCGCTCGGCTCCGCGCCCGGTCGGCGCCAAGCTCGCGGTCTCCGCGCAAGGCGAGCTCGCCGGCTCCGTGTCCGGCGGCTGCGTCGAGAACGAGGTCTACGAGAGCGCGCGGGAAGTGCTGGCCGGCGGGCCTCCCCGCCTCCTCACGTACGGGATCTCGGACGACCTGGCTTTGAGCGTCGGCCTGCCGTGCGGCGGTGAGATCGATGTCTTTGTGGAGGAAGTGCGGCCCCCGCTCGTCGAGGGGTTGCTGCAAGCCGTCGAGCGGAGTGAGCGCGCCGTCGTGCTGACGGTGCTCGCGGGCGCCGACCTGGGCGCCGAGCTGCTCGTCACAGACGACGGCCAGCGCATCGGCGACGCGCCGGAGGAGCTCGCTGAGTGGGCGCCGCGCCTCATCCGGAAGGGACGGAGCGGTGTCGTGGAGATCGACGGCCGCGACGTCTTCGCCGACGTCTACGGGCCGCCGCCGCGACTCCTGATCTACGGCGCCATCGACACCGCCGAGGCACTCAGCCGCGCGGCGCAGGAGATCGGCTGGCGGCCGATCGTCGCCGACGCGCGAGCCCGGTTCGCGACCCCGGAGCGGCTACCGAGCGCAGCGGAGATCATCGTCGCCTGGCCGGAAGAGACCCTCGCCCAGGTGCGGCCCGACGACGCAACCGCGGTCGTCGTCCTGACCCACGACGACAAGTTCGACGTGCCGATGATCTCGGGCGCGCTCGCGACCGACGCGTTCTACATCGGGGCGCTCGGCTCGCGCAGGAACCAGGAGCGGCGTCGAGAGCGCCTGCTCGAAGCGGGCGTCGACGAGGCGGCGCTCGAGCGGGTGTCAGGCCCGTGCGGCCTCGACATCGGCGCACAGACCCCGGCAGAGACGGCGATCTCGATCCTCGCCGAGATCATGGCCGTCCGGGCCGCGCGCGAGGGCGGGCGCCTGCGCGAGGCGACCACCCGCATCCACGCGGAGGTCTGAAAGGCCGACGGCCCGCCGGACGCTCTCGCATCCGGCGGGCCGTACGATCGCGTTCGGGTTAGTTGAACGCGTACTGCTCGTACTCGCTGACGTTGTCCTTCGTGACCACCGCAGCGGGGACGATCAACTGGCGCGGGACCTCGGGCGGAACGAGCTCCGAGAAGCCCTCACCCAGAGCGATCAGCCGGGCCATGTTCACGGCCGTGCCGGCCATGTTCGGGTTGTAGAGGAACGTGGCGCGGTAGAGGCCGCCTTCTTCGATCTGCTGCATGGCGTCCTGCGACCCGCCGACGCCGGTCAGGAACATCTCGTCGTCGCGGCCCGCGTTGCGGATCGCCTGGACGACGCCCTGTGCCATGTCGTCGTCGTGCGTGTACACGGCGTCGATGTTCTCCTGGGCCTGGAGGATGTTCTCCATCACGGTCAGGCCCTTGTCGGGGTTGAAGTCTCCGGGCTGCGAGGCGACAACCCTGATGCCGCCGCCGGGGCACTTCTGCTTGATCGTGTCGTTGAAGCCCTTCGTGCGGTCGGTCGTGACCGAGATCCCGGCGAGGCCCTGGATCTCGACGACATTGCCCTCGCACTTCAGCTCGTCGGCGATGTAGTTCGCCGCGAGGACGCCGATCTGGTAGTTGTCGCCGAGGACGGTCGCCGTCGCGGCGTCGGGCGCCGTGAAGAGCCGGTCGATGTTGACGACCGGGATCCCGGCCCGCTCGGCCTTCTGGGCGACCGGCGTGAGCGCCGCGCCGTCCTGCGGCAGCACGACGAGCACGTCCGGCTTCTGCGAGATCGCCTGCTCGATCTGCTGTGCCTGGGAATCGGCGTCAGCGGCCTCGAGCAGCTCGAACTCCACGTCGTCGTGCTTGTCCGCCGCTGCCTTGGCGTCCTTCGAGATGGCACCGAGCCATCCGTGATCCGTCGGCGGGACGCTCGCGATGATCGTCACGCTCTCGCCGGACCCACCGCCGGCACTCGCGGACGAATCCTCGCCGACGGTGACGGTCGTCGTGACCGTCTCCTCGTCGCTCATGCAGGCGGCTGCGCCCATCGCGAGCACCAGGCCTGCGGCGACGGAGATGAAGAGTCGCTTTCGCGACATTGCGTACCTCCTCGTCTGTTGACGTGTGCGCCCGGCCGTGTCGGGCATCAGTACCGCGCCTCCGGGCGCTGCAGCAGGACGGCTCCGAGGACGATCAAGCCCTTCGTCACCTGCTGGATCTCGGTCGAAAGATTGAGCTGGGTCATAAGGCTGAAGATCAGCGCGAACGTCAGGACGCCGAGGAACGTGCCGACGATGGTGGCCCGTCCGCCGGCGAGGCTCGTCCCGCCGATCACGACCGCGCCGATCGCGTCGAGCTCGTAGAGGTTTCCGCTGACCGGTGAGGCGCTTCCGAGCCTGGCGCAGAGCAGGATCGTGGAGATCCCGGCGAGCAGGCCGGAGAGGACATACACGCTGAAGATGATCCTCCTGACGGGGACACCGGCGATGCGCGCAGCCTCGCGATTCCCGCCCACCGCCACCACGTACCGGCCGTACCGCGTGCGGTTGAGGACGACCCACCCGAGGATCGCGACGGTGAGGAAGACGTACACCGAGACGGGTATCCCGAGGATCCGGCCGGTCCCGAACCAGAGAAGCGAGAAGGGACGCGGATCGCCGAACGAGCCGCCGTTCAGGTCGAGGAGGCTCACCGGCAGCTTGTCGTTCAGGAGCAGGGCGAGCCCCCTGGCGATCGAGAACATCGCCAGCGTCGCGATGAACGGCACCACCCGCCCGTACGCGACGGCCGTCGCGTTCACGCTTCCGAGGAAGGTCGCAAAAAGGATCGCCCCGACGATGAAGATGAGGCTGCTCGTCCCGTCGGTCCCCACGAGGATGCCGCCGAAGACGCCGGCGGCCGCGACCATCGAGCCCACCGACAGGTCGATCCCCGCGGTTGCGATCACGAAGGTCATGCCGATCGCGAGCACGCCGACCACGCTCGCCTGGGTCAGCATGTTGCGGACGTTGTCGACGGTGGGGAATGTGTCTGGCTTCAGGATCGCGCCGACGACGAACAGCGCCACGACCACGATGGCAAGCGCATATTCCTGGAGCTCGAGCCCCTTCACCCGGTGGGCGAGCGCGGCGCCCCTCCCGGGCTCGGACGACTGAGCGGGAGTGCTCATACAACCTCCTCGGCTAGGACCGGTGCGTCTGTGGGCGCAACTGCGTGTCGCAGGAGCTCGCGCTCCGTGGCGTCTTTCCCAGCGACCTCCGCGACGATCTCGCCCTCGCGCATCACGAGGACGCGCGTGCAGATGTGCGCGAGCTCCTCGAGCTCCGACGAGACGACGAGGACGCCGAGGCCCGCGTCGGCAAGGCCGGCGATGATCCGATAGATCTCCGCCTTCGTGGCGACGTCGACGCCGCGCGTCGGTTCGTCGAGCAGCAGCACGCGGCACTCGTGGAGCAGCCAGCGAGCGAGCACGACCTTCTGCTGGTTGCCGCCCGAGAGGAGGCGGACGACCCGGTCCGGGTCGTCCGGAACCGTCTTCAGCGCCCGGAGCTGCTTGCGGGCACTCTCCCGCTCCTTTCGGATGTCCAGGAGCACGCGCGAGAAGCGGCCGAGGTCGGAGATCGTCACGTTCTTCGTCTCGCTCCAGTCGAGGAGGAGCGCCTGCGACTTGCGGTCCTCTGGAGCGAGCCCCAGCCCGCGACGGATCGCGTTCCGCGGACTGCCGCCAAGCCGCCTACCTTCGACCAGGATCTCGCCCTCCTCGGGCTGTTCGAGTCCGTAGATGAGCCCGAGAAGCTCCGTGCGGCCGGACCCGACGAGGCCGCCGAGACCGACGACCTCACCTGCATGGACCTCGAGGCTCACCCCACGAACGGCCGGTAGCCGCCTGGCGTTCCGTACCTCCAGCAGGACGCGGTCCGTGCCGACCGGGCGGTCAGGATAGAGCTGCTCCACCTTCCGCCCGACCATCAGCTCGACGAGCTGCTCGGTGGGCGTCGTCGCCGGCAGGCCCGTTGCCGCGGTGCGGCCGTCGGCGAGGACGGTCACGCGGTCGCCGATCCGGCGGATCTCGTCCAGGCGGTGCGAGATGTAGACGACGCCGACGCCCTCGGCCGTGAGCCGGCGGACGACGTCGAAGAGCGTGCTGATCTCGGCGTCGTCGAGGATCGCGGACGGCTCGTCCATGATCAGCAGCCGCACGTTGCCCGACAGTGCACGTGCGATCGACACGACCTGCTGCGCAGCCGGCCGGAGCTTCCCGACCTTGGCGCGGACCGGGATCGACTCGTGTCCGAGCCGGGCCAGCAGTGCCGCGGACTCCCGATACATCTTGTCGAGGTCGAGCAGGGGCCAGCGCCGCGGCTCGTGGGCGAGAAAGATGCTCTCGGCGACGCTCAGGTCGGCGACCAGGTCGAGCTCCTGGTAGATCGTCGCGACGCCCCGCTTCAGCGATCCGGCCGGGTCGCCCTGGGGCAGCGGCTCGCCCAGGAACAGGATCTCGCCGCTCGTCGGCTCGATCGCGCCGGAGACGCACTTGATGAGCGTGGACTTGCCGGCGCCGTTGGGCCCCAGCAGGCAGTGCACCTCCGCCTCCAGCACGTCGAGATCCACGCCCTGGAGCGCCTTCACGCCCGGGAACTCCTTGACGAGGTTCCGGACCTCCAGGATTTTCGTCACTGGACCACCAGGGCGCGAAGGTTGTTGTGGGCGATCCGCAGGCCGGCTTCGACCATCTCCGGCGAGCCGCCCCAGACCGGGTCCTCGTGCTCGACCGAGAGGACGCCGTCGAAGCCGCCCTCGTACAGCGTGTCGACGTAGCGGCGGAACTCCACCTGGCCGAGGCCGGGGATCCGGTACCGCCACCAGCCCAGGTCCCAGGGATCCTCCTCGCGGGTCGCCGTGCGGCCGAAGAAGCCGTAGCGGTTGCGCTCGGCCGGGAACGTCTCGGCGTCCTTGGCGTGCGCATGCGCGACGTTCGCGACATAGGGCCGCAGCGCCTCGACCGGGTCGATGCCCAGCCAGAGCAGGTGCGACGGGTCGAAGTTCAGGTAGAGCCCGAGCGCGAACATCCACTCCCACAGCTCCGGGGAGTACGCCAGGTTTCCCGGGTAGCCGTCGGGGTGCCAGCCCTCCATCACGCAGTTCTCGATCATCAGGTGCACGCCGCGCTCGCCCGCGTAGTCGACGAGCGGTGGAAAGACCTGTTCGGCCTCGCGCAGGTTCTCCGAGACGCTGAGCCCTGGATCGCGGCCGATGAACGTCCCGACCGGAACGCCGCCCAGGGCGGCGGCTGCGTCGATGCAGGCACGGAGGTGCGAGTGGTAGGCCTCGCGTTCCGCGGGGTCGCGGGCGAGATTGTTGTCGTAGTACGCGAGCGCGGAGAGGGTCAGCCCGTGCTCGTCGAGCGCCCCGCGCACGCGGTCGGCCTCGGCCTCGTCGAAGGCGTCCGCCTTGACGTGGCTCGCCGTGAACGGCCGGTCGCCGAGGTGAGGCCAGGCGGCGAGCTCGAGCGCCTCGTAGCCGTTGGCCGCCGCCCAGGCTGCGATGTCGGCGAGGTCGCGCTCGGGCATGCAGGAGGTGAGGAACCCGAGCTTCACTGCACCACCGCGACGGGCGCCTCGACGTCGACCCAGCGCTCCTCGCGCGCGGAGGTCAGGACCGCGTCCGTGATCAGCGCGGCGCGCAGTCCGTCGGAGAAGGTCGGCGTGCCCTCCGCGAGCTCTCCGTCGCGCACTCCGTCGTAGAAGTCGGCCACGAAGGCGTCGAAGCAATCCGCGTAGCCCTGCGGATGGCCGCCCGGGAGGGTCGCGAATCTCGCCGCCGCCGGCGACAGCGTCGCGGGATCGCGCCGGACGACCGTGAGAGTCTCGCGGCGCCCGCACCAGAGCTCCTCCGGATGCTCCTGGTCGAAGGCGATCGCCTCCTCGCTTCCGTCGAGCTCGATCCAGAGCCGGTTCTTGCGTCCGGCCGAGATCTGGCTCACGACCACCGATCCGAGCGCGCCGGCGTCGGTCTCGAACTGGACGACTGCCGCGTCCTCGGTCGAGACGGGACGCAGGCCGCCGCCGTCGCTTCCCGACCCGAAGGCCTGCCGGCCCGCGTCGCGGACTCGCTCGGGCACCGCCGTGAGCAGTCGCGCGGACAGACGCGTGATGCGGTGACCGGAGACGAACTCGGCCAGGTCGCACCAGTGCGAGCCGATGTCGGCGAAGGCGCGCGAGGCGCCGCCCAGCTGCTCGTCAACTCGCCAGTTGGCGTCGTCGGGGCGAAGGAGCCAGTCCTGCAGATAGGTGCCGTGGAGCAGCCGCAACGCACCGGTCTGCCCGCTCGCGACGCGTTCCCGCGCCTCGCGCACCGTCGGGTAGTAGCGGTAGACGAACGGCACGGTCGCCTGCCGCCCCGATTCGGCCGCGGTGTCGGCGAGCTGCTGAGCGCCGGCGGCGTCCATTGCGAGGGGCTTCTCGCAGATGACGTGCTTGCCCGCGGCCAGCGCCGCCTCGGCGAGCGGTAGGTGGAGATGGTTCGGAGTGCAGATGTGGACGGCGTCGACGCTCGGGTCTTGAACCAGCGCCTCGGCGGTGTCGTACGCGCGATCCGCGCCGAGCTCGGCCGCCGCGGCCGCTGCGGAGTCCGGAGACGAGGAGGCGACACCCACGAGCGCGACACCGGCGAGGCGGAGGGATCGCGCATGGACCCTTCCGATGAACCCGGCGCCTGCGATCGCGGCCTGGAGCGGCATCGGCTTGGGAACCTAAACCGAACTTCGTCCACTTGTCAAGCAAAAGGTGGTGGACTTCGTCCAGCGCGTGCGTTACTTTCACCGAGTGGCGACCAAGCCTTCGGCCGCAGCCTCGCCGCCGACGAGCGCCGGCGCGCTCTTGCAGCTGATCCGGGCAGAGGTCGCAGTCACCAGGGCGGATCTGGCGAGAGTGACCGGCCTCGCTCGCTCGACGGTCGCGCAGCGCGTCGACTTGCTGATCGCCAAGGGGCTCGTCCAGGACACCGGCGGGAGCGTCTCCACGGGAGGCCGCCCGCCGGCTGTGCTGGTGTTCAATCGGGATGCCGGAGTCGTGCTCGTGGCCGACCTCGGCGCAACGCATGCGCGGCTGGCGGTCAGCGATCTGGTCGGCACGCCGCTCGCGGAGCGCGCGGCAGATCTCGACATCGCGCTCGGGCCGGAGCGGGTGCTCGAGTGGGTGGACGAGCGCTTCGCGGAGCTGCTCGACGAGGTCGGACGGTCAGCACAGGACGTCCGCGGCATCGGCGTCGGCGTTCCGGGCCCGGTCGAGTTCGCCAGCGGGCGGCCGGTCAACCCGCCGATCATGCCCGGCTGGGACGACTTCCCGATCCCCCAGTGGTTCGCCGGCCGGTACGGCGCGCCGGTGCTCGTGGACAACGACGTCAACATCATGGCCCGCGGCGAGCACTGGATGCACTGGCGCGAGACCGAGCATCTGCTCCTGATCAAGGTCGGCACCGGGATCGGCTGCGGCATCGTCGCCGACGGGCATATCCATCGCGGCGCGCGGGGAGCCGCCGGCGACATCGGGCACATCCGCGCGACGAGCAGCGAGGACGTCGTCTGCCGCTGCGGGAACATCGGCTGCCTGGAAGCGATCGCCGGCGGCCAGGCCCTGGCTCAGAGGCTCGCCGACCAGGGCGAGGACGCCGTGCAGAGCCGCGACGTGGTCCGCCTCGTGAACGGTGGCCATGCGGCCGCCATTCGCATGGTCCGGGACGCCGGTCGAACGCTGGGGGAGGTGCTGGCCGGAACCGTCAACTTCTTCAATCCCGCGGTGATCGTCATCGGCGGCGACATCGCCGAGGCGCATGCCCAGCTCCTGGCAGGTGTTCGTGAGGGAATCTTCAGCCGCTCGCTCCCACTCGCGACCCGCGATCTGCGAATCGTTCCATCCCGGCTCGGCGACCGTGCCGGCGTCACCGGGGCGGCGATCATGGCCATCGAGCACGTCCTGTCTCCCGCCGCGGTGGACCAGGCCATCCAGCCGGCCGCCTGAGCGACCCAGGTACTCGGCGCGCGCTAGCCGTCCAGGCGCCCAGACGTCACGCCTTTGCCGGCACCTGCCGATCTGTCCACACCTGCGCCTTCTCGAGGGCCCACGCGAGCGCGTAGTCGGCGATCTCCTCCCAGCCGGGCGCGGACGGCATGAGGTGCGGGCCGTCGTACTCCACGATCTCGGTGATCGTGTTCGACTTGTAGTGCTTCGCGTTCGACTGCTGGATTTTCGGCGGCATCAGGTGGTCCTTGCTACCGGAGATGAAGAGCAGCGGCGCGCGGTCGTCGTTCTTGTAATTGACGTACGTGTCGTCCTTGCCGGGATGGATGTTCGCGAGGGCGCTGCCCCAGAAGATCCCGCCCGAGGCGGGGATGTGGTACCGGTCGTACAGCCGCCTGGACTCCTCCTCGCTGAACGTGTTCGCGAAGGTGTAGTGCCACTGCTCGGGCGTGAGGCCAACGGCCTTGTGGCGGTTCGCGGGGTTCTTCAGCACCGGGAAGGACGACTTGATCTGCGAGAGCGGCACGACCTTGACGCCCTCGGTCGGCGCCGAGTTGATCGCGACGCCGGCCGCGCCGGAGCCGCGGTCGAGCATGAGCTGCGTGAAGACGCCGCCTGCCGAGTGGCCCATGAGGATCGGCGGCGAGTCGAGCCCGCCGATCACCGACTCGAGGTGCTCGACGATCTGCGGGACCGTGAGCTCCTCGATCGGCGTGGTGTCGGCGTTCAGCGCTTCGACCTCGACCTCGAAGCCTGGATAGGCGGGGGCGAGCACGCGGTACCCCTTGCTCTCGTAGTGCGCGATCCAGTCCTCCCAGCTCCGCGGCGTGACCCAGAAGCCGTGGATGAGGACGATGGTGTCGGGTGCTGCGTTCGTGCTCATGACGCTCCTTTGTCTCGAGGTCGCCTCGACGATACGACAAAGAGCAAGCGCGTCGCTTCGGTCAGATGGCTGCGCTGCCGCACGCCCGGTTCATAATCGATCGAACGGCCATGCTCCAGGGACGACTGATCGAGCTTCGCCCCGTCCGCGAGAGCGACCTGGACGCGATGTATGCCGCCCACGTGAACATCGCCGACCGCGGTGCTCACTTCCCGCTCGGCGTCCAGTCCGAGCCTGCCTTTCGGCGCGAGTTCGCCGAGAACGGCTTCTGGGAGCGAGAGGCAGGCACCTTGCTGATCTTCACCTCCGAGGGTGAGATCGCCGGCCATATCGAGTTCTTCAAACCGGTCGCCTACTGGGATGCGTTCGAGCTCTCGTACCAGCTCTACGGCGACCGCTTCGCCGGCCGCGGCTACACGACCGAGGCGGTGCAGCTGATCGTGGACTACCTCTTCGCCACGAAGAAGCAGCATCGCATCCACCTGGTGATCGTCCCCGAAAACGCTGCCTCTCGCCGTGTCGCCGAGAAGTGTGGGTTCGTCCTGGAGGGGACGGTTCGCGGCGCGTTCTTCAACCACGGGCGCAACCACGACGTGCTCCTGTATTCGCTCCTGCGGACCGACCCGCGGCCCTGGGGGTAGCCGGGGGTCAGTTCGCGAATTCGTACGCGCCGATGTCCGGAGCACGGCCGCGGCGACGCCCGGTCATGTCGTACCCCGGGGCGTGGCTGAGGTTCGCCCTGTCGATCAGGAGCTGCGACCGCGCCGTCGGACGGCCTCGCCTGTCGAGGTAGACGCGGCCTCCTTCATCTGAACGGGAGGAGCACCTGTGGCCGCGGACGACGACGTTGGAGATCGATCCGCGCGCCCCGAAGCAGACGCGGCCCCAGGTCCGCAGCAGGCCGATGACGTTGTTGACGAGGAGAGGCCGCTCGCGTCGGGAGTAGCCGCCGTACCGGTAGGCGCGGCTGATCCGCAGCGAACCCTCATAGCCGTCGATTCGCTTGAAGCCAGTCAGGATCGTGTTGTTGACGACCTCGACGAAGCGGGGCAGTCGATCGGAGCCCTTCACGCCGACGATGAGGGCCATCCGCGCCCGATATCCCGGGACGCGAGGATCGGTCCCGACGAACACGTTGTTGGCGATCGAGACGTTGTCGACAGGGCCCGTAAGGGACAGCTGGGCGCCGCCGTACTTGTAGACGCCGAAGTGGTTGCGCTCCACGCGCAGCAACTTGCCCGCGAACAGCTGGACGAGGTCGTTGTGGCCGCAGCGCACGCGGCCGAGGAGGCGGAAACTGCACGGGAGAGCTCGCTCGAACCGGTTGCGCCGGATCGTCAGGTGCGAGCCGAACCGTCCGTGGATGAAGTCGCAGCCGTAGCAGTCGTGGAACCAGTTGTCCTCGACGATGATGTGCTGCGTCCGCCGGAAGAGCATGAGGCAGTTCGACCACTCGACGGAGCGATCGCCGCAGTGCGTGAAGTTGCTGCGACGGATCCGCACGTTCCGCGAAGCCCACGCGGTCACCGACGCCGAGAGACGCGTTCCCTGCGCGCTGACGGTGAGCCGGTCCAGGTCGATGTCCTTAGAGTGGTTGACCTCGACAATTGCGTGCTCTGCCCTCGGCGAGATCCTCACCCGGGAGAGCGACACGCGCTTCGTGCGGTCGAACAGGATCCGCTCGATCCGCACGCCCGGCCTCCCGACGATGCGCAGCCGCCGCCCGGAGCGCGGCCCAACGACGAGTGTGCGGTAGTGGTGCGGCAGCATCCGGATCGTTCCACCCGAGTTGACCAGCTTGGAGACCGCGGCCTGGAACTGCCGGTCGTTCCGCACGCGAATCGTCTTGCTCGCCGCGGGCTCGGCCGCAGGCACCGCCGCCAGCACCACGAGGACGAGCAAGACGGATGCCGCTGACCGAGCTGCACTCATCGGGCGTCGCTGGATGAGGCGAGTCTAAGACTGCCGCGCCCGCGAGACGAGCCGAGCGCTACATCCAGTCCCTAGAGTGGGCGGCGATGGATAGCGACAGAGCACGCGAGCTCCTTCGCCGCGAGCGCGAGCGGATCGAGAGGGCGCTGGCCGGCGAGGCCCATTCGGCCGACACCGACCTGGCGACACGCGACCAGCATTTGGGCGACCAGGGGAGCGAACTCCACGACGACGAGCTTGCCGCCGGTCTTCGGGACCAGCTCGCCGCTGAGCTCGCCGACGTCGCGCGAGCCGAGGAACGTCTGGCGCGGGGAACGTACGGCTTGTCGATCGAAAGCGGCGAGCCGATCGCCGACGACCGGCTCGAAGCGCACCCGACCGCCGAACGAACCACTGAAGAGCAGGCCCGGCTCGAGCGGTAGCCACACGCCGCTCGAGGACGCTCCACGGTGATCAGACATCTCGTCTGGTCGCGTAGTGCGGGCGGAGTAGCCTAGAGCGATGGCCCAGCAGGCCGATGACCGCGCAGCCAAGACGCCGCCGTCCGGGACGCGAGGGTCGTCGCCGACGCCGCCTCAGCGTCCCGGGTTCCGGCTCTCTCCCCGCTGGATCGTCTTCTTCCTCGCGGTACTCGCACTCAACCTGTTCATCAGCACCCGGGCGATGGAGCCCGAAGCGCGGGTGCGTGTGCCGTACAGCCCGTTCTTCCTGCAGCAGGTCAGGACGAGCAACGTCGACGAGATCAGGTCGAAGGGCACCGACATCCAGGGCACGTTCGCGCGAAGGGTGACGTTCGGGGACGCGGAGCCGACGACTCGGTTCCGAACGGAGGTTCCCGCCTTCGCCAATACCGACGAGCTCTCCCAGCTGCTCCGGGAGAACGACGTCACTGTCAACGCCGAGCCGCTCGATACCGGTGCGCCATGGTGGCAGACGCTGCTGGCCGGCTTCTTGCCGACGATCCTGCTCGTCGTCCTGCTCTTCTGGCTGCTCCGCCGGGCGGGGAACGTGCAGAACGCCCTCGGCGCGTTCGGGCGATCGCGTGCGCGACGCTACGAGGCCTCCGGAGACAAGGTGACCTTCGCGGACGTCGCGGGGATCGACGAGGCGAAGGACGAGCTGAGCGAGGTCGTCGACTTCCTCCGCAACCCGGACAAGTACCGCAAGCTGGGCGGTCGGATCCCGCACGGCGTCCTGCTCTCCGGGCCCCCCGGGACAGGGAAGACCCTGCTCGCGCGCGCGGTCGCCGGAGAGGCGAGCGTTCCGTTCTTCTCGCTGGCGGCGTCCGAGTTCGTCGAGGCGATCGTGGGGGTCGGCGCGGCGCGCGTCCGCGACCTCTTCAAGGAGGCCAAGGAGAACCCGCCGTCGATCGTCTTCATCGACGAGCTGGACGCAATCGGCCGCTCACGCACGAGCGGCGTGGCCGGCTTCAGCGGCGGCAACGACGAGCGCGAGCAGACGCTCAACCAGATCCTGACCGAGATGGACGGGTTCGACTCGGCGACGAACGTGATCGTGCTCGGGGCGACGAACCGGCCCGACGTGCTCGACCGGGCACTCCTTCGGCCGGGGCGGTTCGACCGCCGGGTCGCCGTCCAGCCGCCGGACCGTGACGGTCGCGAGGCGATCCTTCGAGTGCACACCCGCGGCGTCCCGCTCGGCCCCGACGTCGACCTCGCGCGCATCGCCGCGACGACACCGGGGATGGTCGGGGCCGACCTCGCCAACCTGGTGAACGAGGCGGCGCTCACCGCCGCCCGGCGCCAGCACGACGTGGTCGAGGAAGCCGACTTCACCGACGCGCTCGAACGCATCGTGCTCGGCGCGGAGCGCAAAGTGCTGATGAGCGACGAGGATCGTCGGCGGACGGCCTACCACGAGGGTGGGCACGCGATCGTCGGGATGCTGGCGCCGGGCGCCGATCCTGTGCGCAAGGTCTCGATCATCCCGCGCGGGATGGCGCTGGGAGTGACCTTCTCCGCTCCCGACGCCGATCGCTTCAACTACCTCGAGCCGGAGATCCTCGCGAAGATCAAGGTCGCCCTCGGCGGCCGCGTCGCAGAGGAGATCGTCTTCGGTGAGATCAGCACGGGCGCGGAGTCCGACCTCGAGCAGCTGACCGCGCTCGCCCGGCAGATGGTCGGGCGCTGGGGGATGAGCGACGCGCTCGGGCCGATCTCCGTGATCCCCCGCGACGGATCTGGCCCCTTCTTCCCCGGCGCCGCGGAGGTGTCACCGGAGACCCAGAAGCTCCTCGACGACGAGGTCCGCCGCATCGTCGGCGAGGCGCACGACGAGGTCGTCAGCCTCCTGACGGACAATCGGGTGCGGCTCGACGCGCTCGCGAGTGCACTGCTCGAGCACGAGACGCTGGACGAGGACGACGCCTACGCGGCCGCCGGCGTCCCGAGATCCCGCGCGACTCTGGCGGGAGAGCTCGCCGCGGCCGCGCGCTCCACGACGTAGCCGGGGCGAGCTCCGCCGCTGCCTAGGCTGCCTCCGCGCTTTGAGGCAGTGCCTCGCGGAGCTCTCTGCGCGAGTGGATGCCGAGCTTCATGAACACCTTGCGCAGATGCCATTCGACCGTACGCGGGCTGAGAAACAGCTGCGCGCCGATCTCGGGGTTCGTATGGCCGGAGGCGGCCAGTCGCGCGATCTGCTGCTCCTGCGAGGTGAGCTGGCCGCGGGTGTCGTCGGTGCGCTTGCGCACCGTCTCGCCGGTGGCCGCCAGTTCGCGGCGAGCCCGCTCGGCGAACCCGTTCGCCCCGAAGGCGGTCAACATCTCGTAGGCGGGGCGGAGCTGCTCGCGCGCGTCCACCCGCCTGCCTTCGCGGCGCAGCCATTCCCCGTAGAGAAGACGCGCGCGGGCGAGGGACAGCCGCACTCGCGTCCGGCCGAGCAGCACGATCGCCTCGACGTATGCGGCCTCCGCCGATCGGTCGTCGCCGATCAGAGCTCGCGAACGGGCCTCGAATCCGCGAGCCAGATCGGTCCCCGTCGCGCGCACTCGCTCCGCGAAGCGCTCGTGTGCGGCGACCGCCGCAGCGTGGTCGCCCGACCTCACGGCGGCCTCGATGAGCTCCGGCAGCGACCACGACCAGAGGTTGAGCTCATCGCCCACGCCCGCCTGCCGTGCAGCTTCGAACGCCCGCTCGTAGTGGCCGAGTCCGTTGTGCAGCAGACCGGTCGCGTAGTGGCACACGGCCTGGATCAGGCCGTGCCCGCGCGCGGTTGCCTCCGGCTCGATCGCCTCGATGAGCATCGACAACTCTTCCTCGTCCCCCCGGCATGCCGCGAGCAGCACCCTCGTGAGATACGTCGGGTTGCCGGTTTTCGCGATGACCGCGTCGGATTCCGCGAGCAACGACTCCGCAGCTTCCAGGTTGCCCTCGTGGATCCGCATGGCCGCGAGGTAGCCGAGCGAGATCGGCAGCACTCCGAAGAGGCCGTTCTCTCGTGCGAACCCGACGTGGCGGGTCGCGAGGACGTTCCAGGTCTCCTCGTCGAGCAGCTCGGCCGCGATCCGGGCGGCAATGCGCGTGCCGCGCAGCTCGCTCTCGTCCGGCTCCTCGTGACTCGTGTCGCGAACCTTGGCCACCGCGCGCTTCAGGATCGGCGCGCCGGCCGAGAACCCGTCCGTGAACAGCACCGCGAGGCCGTCGACGAGGAGGTCGGTTCCGCTGGGCGGCTGGGGCCCCGGCGGCGCGGCACGCGCCGCCTCGGCCGCGGCGACGACTCCGGCGCCGAAGCGACCAGCGGTAGAAGCAGCCCACAGCGCCTCCAGGTAGGTGTCGCGCGCACGAGGAACGTCGAGCGCCTCGAACCGCCGTGCCGCGTCGAGGAGAAGCGGTACGGCGTCTGCGTCGCGGTTGGCGTCCGCCGCAATCTGCCCGCGTAGGCGCTGCGCCACGGCACTGTCGAGCGCATCCAGCGGTCCCTGCGCGGCTGTCGCGACCAGTAGAGCTGCATCGTCGTGCATGCCGGCCAGCCGCTTCGCACCCGCCGCAGCAAGCCCGCGCTGCGCCCGGCGGTGCGGCTCGGGCGTCAGTTCCGACGCCCGGGTGAGGAAGGCGGCTGCGGCGGCGAGACCACCACGCTCCTGCGCCCGGCTCGCCGACAGCTCCAGCTCCGCCGCAACGTCCTCGTCGGGCGCAAGCGCGGCGTGGGCCCGATGCCAGGCGCGGCGGTCGGGATCGACCTCGGGATCGGTGGCTGCGGCAAGCTCGCCATGCGCGCGCCGGCGCTCTTGAGGCGAGGCCGCACGGTAGACGGCCGACCGAAGGAGTGGATGGCGGAAGGTGATTCGCGCGTCGACCTCGATCAGGTCGGCCTCTTCTGCCGGAGCGGCCGCCTCGACGGGTATGCCGAGCCTCGCGGCCGCGCGCCAGAGCAGCATCGGATCGCCCACGGGCTCCGCGGCACCGACGAGCAGCAGCCGTTGTGTGTCCTCCGGTAGCCGGTCGACCCTGGCGCGAAAGCTCTCTTCGATGCGCTTCGCGAGCGGCAGCGGATCGGGCAGGGCGAAGCCGCCTGCATGGCTCGCAAAGGAGACGCCCCGAGGCAGCTCGAGCAGCGCGAGCGGATTGCCACGGCTTTCCGCGATGATCCGCTCGAGGACGCGCTCGTCCAGCGGCCCGAGGCTCGACGAAGCGAGCAGCTCGCGTGCGTCTTCCGGCGACAGCCCCCCGAGCCGCAGCTCCGGCAGTCCATCCAGCTCGTCGAGCGCCCGGTCGTCGCGTTCCGCGAAGACGAGCAGGATCGATTCCGCGCCCAGCCGGCGCGCGACGAATGCGAGAACCAACGCAGAGGCGTGGTCGAGCCAGTGTGCGTCGTCCACGAGACAGACGAGCGGCTGCGCCTCAGCAACCTCGGACAGCAGCGTCAGCACGGCGAGGCCGACGAGGAACGGATCGGGTCGACGGCCCGCGCTCACGCCGAATGCCGTCTGCAGCGCCTCGCCCTGCGGGGCCGGTAGCCGCTTCACGCCGTCGAGGAACGGCATGCAGAGCTGGTGCAGCGTCGCAAAGGGAAGCTCCATCTCCGATTCGACACCCAGCGCGCGGTCCAGGCGGCACCCGTCGCCTCGCGCAGCCACGTAGTCGAGCAGGGCGGTCTTGCCGCACCCGGCCTCGCCACGCACCACGAGCGCGCCGCTCTGGCCGCTGCGCGCGGCGCTCAGCAGCTCGTCGAGCCCTGCGCACTCGGTCGTGCGCCCGTAGAGCCTTGGTCCCCCCGATCCGTCGGGACCTGTACGGCCATCAACCAGCGAGGATAGACCTTCGGCCTGCGCAGGCAGGCCAGGGACAGACCAGGGACTCTCCCTGGCGCGACGGGGCGGCCGCCACGGGATTCTGAAGGCGTCACTGCGCGAAGAGTCGCGCAAACACTCCGAGAAGGGAGTTCGTCATGAGCACGACCGTCGAAACCGCCACCGAAATCCGTCCCTTCCAGCTCGAGATTCCAGAGGAGCAGATCGACGACTTGCGCCGGCGCATCGCGGCGACGCGCTTGCCCAGCGAGGAGCTCGTCGAGGATCGGTCGCAGGGCGTGCAGCTCGCGACGATTCAGGAGCTCGCCCGCTACTGGGCCAAGGACTACGACTTCGGCCGGATCGAGGCGAGGCTCAATGCGCTTCCGCAGTTCACGACCGAGATCGACGGGGTGGAGATCCACTTCATCCACGTCCGGTCGGAGCACGAGGACGCGTTGCCGCTGATCATGACGCACGGCTGGCCCGGCTCGGTGATCGAGCTGCTCGAGACAATCGACCCCCTGACCGACCCGACCGCTCACGGCGGCACCCCCGGAGACGCATTCCACCTGGTGCTGCCGTCCTTGCCTGGCTACGGCTTCTCAGGCGAGCCGACCGAGCTCGGCTGGGACGCCGACCGCATCGCACGCGCGTGGGCCGAGCTCATGGACCGCCTCGGCTACACGCGCTACGTCGCCCAAGGGGGCGACGTGGGCGCCTACGTCACCGACGCGATGGGCCGCCAAGCGCCCGAGGGGCTGCTCGGCATCCACCTCAACGTGCTCACCG
Source organism: uncultured Actinomycetes bacterium (assembly GCA_963782765.1). GTDB lineage: Bacteria > Actinomycetota > Thermoleophilia > Gaiellales > Gaiellaceae > JACDAN01. The sequence goes on along the minus strand of CAWALC010000001.1, from coordinate 1,018,152 downwards.
CGGCGGTCGCTCTCAAGGACCAACTGCCGGCGCAGTCCGAGCAGGAACGCGCGGCGCACGACGCGCTCACCACGTTCTTGACGGATGGCTTCGCCATCGTCTTGGAGCAGTCCACCCGGCCGCAGACGATCGGCTACTCCCTGCTGGATTCACCCGTCGGGCTGGCGGCCTGGATGCTCGACCACGACACGGACAGCTACTACAAGATCTCCCGCGCGTTCGTCGACGGCGAGCCAGCGGGCAACCTCACCCGGGACAACATCGTCGACGACATCACGCTGTACTGGCTGACGGGCACCGGCGCCTCGGCCGCCCGCTGGTACTGGGAGTTCGGACGGGCTCAGGCCGCAGCCGGCGCGGCCGGCCAGGCTCCGCCGCCGGTCGCGGTTCCGGTCGGCTACACGAACTTCCCCGGCGAGGTCTTCCCTGCTCCGCGCAGCTGGGTCGAGGTGGTCTTCCCCGGCCTCGCCTACTTCAACGAGCCCGACAGGGGCGGCCACTTCGCCGCCTGGGAGGAGCCCGAGCTCTTCTCGACCGAGGTGCGGGCTGCGTTCCGCTCGCTGCGATAGCAAAGGAGGAAGTCTTGAGCACTGCTGTCGACACAACCACGGATATCCGCACCTTCCGTATCGACATGGCGGACGAGCAGATCGACGACCTCCGCCGGCGCATCGCGGCCACGCGCTTGCCCAGCGAGGAGCTCGTCGAGGATCGGTCGCAGGGCGTGCAGCTCGCGACGATTCAGGAGCTCGCCCGCTACTGGGCCAAGGACTACGACTTCGGCCGGATCGAGGCGAGGCTCAATGCGCTTCCGCAGTTCACGACCGAGATCGACGGGGTGGAGATCCACTTCATCCACGTCCGGTCGGAGCACGAGGACGCGTTGCCGCTGATCATGACGCACGGCTGGCCCGGCTCGGTGATCGAGCTGCTCGAGACCATCGACCCCCTGACCGACCCGACCGCTCACGGCGGCACCCCCGGAGACGCATTCCACCTCGTCCTGCCATCCGTCCCCGGCTACGGCTTCTCCGGCGAGCCCACGGAAGTCGGTTGGGGCCCCGGCCGCGTCGCGCGAGCGTGGGCGGAGCTGATGCAACGCCTCGGCTACACGCGCTACGTCGCCCAGGGCGGCGACGTCGGCGCCGTCATCACTGACGCGATGGGCCGCCAAGCGCCCGAGGGGCTGCTCGGCATCCACCTCAACGTGCTCATCGCCGGTCTTGAGGACCTGCCGGCGGAGTCCGAGCAGGAACGGGCGGCGCACGACGCGCTCAACAGGTTCACGACGGACGGGTTCGGCTACTTCTCGGAGCAGACCACCCGGCCGCAGACGATCGGCTACTCCCTGCTGGATTCACCCGTCGCCCTGGCGGCCTGGATGCTCGACCACGACACGGACAGCTACTACAAGATCTCCCGCGCGTTCGTCGACGGCAAGCCCATGGGCAATCTCACCCGGGACAACATCGTCGACGACATCACGCTGTACTGGCTGACGGGCACCGGCGCCTCGGCCGCCCGCTGGTACTGGGAGGTCGGACGGGCTCAGGCCGCAGCCGGTGCGGCCGGCCAGGCTCCTCCGCCGGTCTCGGTTCCGGTCGGCTTCACGACGTTCCCCGGCGAGGTCTGGGCTGCCCCACGCAGCTGGGTCGAGCAGTCCTACCCCACCCTCACCTACTTCAACGAGGTCGACAGGGGCGGCCACTTCGCCGCCTGGGAGGAGCCGGAGCTCTTCTCCGAAGAGGTCCGAGCCGCCTTCAGGTCGCTGCGGTAGGGAGCTCGAAGAAGGGGGGCGGTGCGCAGTACCGCGCGCCGCCCCACTCCGATCGGCGTGGGGCGATGGCGCAGGAGATCAATTCACTGGACGCGCAAGGCAGTGGCTCAACTCGGAGCCGCTGACCGCAGCAGCTCTACGCGGAAAGGTCGTCCTCGTCCAGTTCTGGACGTACACGTGCATCAACTGGATCCGCACGCTCTCGTACGTCCGGGCCTGGGCAGAGCGCTCCGAGGATCACGGGCTGGTCGTCGTCGGCGCGCTCCACGACCTAGACGCGAGGAACACGCCGATCACGCTCGTGCCTGCGCCGGTCTCCGGCCAACTTCGAGCGCTCGCGCAAGGTCGGTGATCGAGAGAAGCCCGGCGAGGTGTCCGTTGTCGACCACGAGCCCACGATTTGCGTTCGGCACGGAAAGCTCCACCAACGCGTCGACGGCCTTCTCGTCCTCGGTGAGCAGCGGAACCTCGTCGAGCGGGATCATCGTGTCTCGCACGCGCCGTGTATCCCACTCCGAGCGGGGTACCGCCGAGACGGAGGCGAAGGCGAGGAGGCCGACCGGGCGGCCCGCGTCGAGGACGGGGTACGTGGTGAATCGGTGCGACCGGGCGACGTCGTCCATGAACCGCCCGATCGTGGCGTCGGCGTCGACGGTAATCGGGTCCCGCACCATCAGGTCGCGAACGCGCAGTCCGCCCAGCGCTTGCTCTGTCGCGACGTATCGAGCCTCCGCTCTGGCCCCCTGAAGGAGGTACCAGCCGATGAACGCGAGCCAGGCGCCGCTGAACGAGCCCTGGAAGACGAACATCACGAGGCCGAGCGCGATGAACACGTACCCGAAGCCCTGTCCGATCTCGGACGCAACGCGGGTCGCCCAGGCGTAATCGCCCTTGGCTCGCCAGAGGGCGGCGTGCAACACGCGGCCGCCGTCCAGCGGGGACGCGGGAAGGAGGTTGAAGGCTGCCAGGATGAGGTTGATGTAGCCGAGCCAGGCCGCGCCGGCCTCGACCTCGGCTCGGCGGGTTCGCAAGCGCGATCAACACGAATACGACGCCCAGGCCGATCGAGACGAGCGGCCCGGAGACGGCAACTCGGAACTCGGCGCCGGCGCTCTCGAACCGATCTTTGAACTCCGCCACGCCGCCGAATATCCAGAGCGTGATCGAGTCGACCTCGATCCCCTCGCGGCCGGCCACCCACGAGTGCCCGAGCTCGTGGAGCAGGATCGACGCCAGGAACAGCAGCGCCGCGACGACGGCGATCCCGAGGTAGGTGCCGTCGGACAGGCCGGGGTTCTCCGACGGGAGGACTCCATCCGCCAGCGACCAGACGATCAGGGCGAAGACCGCCAGCAGGCTCCAGTGAAGTCGGACCTCGACGCCGCCGAAGCGGCCGATCGTGAAGTTCCCGTCCATCGTCCGTTGTTTGCGTCTCGTCTCGCCGCCGTCGCTCGGGCGGCTGAGTGCTTCGCTAGCCATCGCGGTCTCCTCTCGCGTGCTTTCGGTCCGGTGAATGCGGATCGAACTCTCGCTCCGCCGGGGATCCGTCGCGCCCGTGGAAGCCACTGGTCATCACCTGGGGAGCTACGCCGGGCCCTGGGCGCTTGACGTCGACGCGCGGGCCCGTCCAAGATCGCCCGGTTGTTGGAGTCTGGCTTCCACCGTCTCGCGCTCGTCTTCGGTCTTGCCGCGGTCGCCGTCTGGGCTTACGTCTTCAACGAGTGGTGGGGCGGCGAGTGGTGGAGCCTTCTGCTCGCCATCGCTGCTGCGATTCCAGTCGGACTCGTCTTCTCGATCCTGCCATCGGTATTGCTCAGAAGGCTAAGGCACATGCGCCGCATGAACGATGCCCTTCTCACGTGGGTCTTCATCTTCGGGGGGCTCGCGCTCGGGATCTACGGGTTGATCGCCTTCGAGGGTTCGACGCTTGCGATGGTCGCACTTGCCGGAGCCGAGATCTTCGGCGCGGGCATACGCGAGCGCTGATGCGGTCGGGCTGCTGCGGTACGTGCCACAAACGTGCCGCGTTGGCCAGGGACAGACCAGGGACTCTCCCTGGCGCGATGGGGCGGCCGCCACGGGATTCTGAAGGCGTCCGAGCGCGAAGCGCGCGAAACGACGTCAGGAGACGACATGGCTGTTCAAGCGGGTACGGCCGTCGGCACGGAAATCCGGCCCTTCACGGTCGAGGTCCCGGAAGAAGAGCTCGTCGAGTTGCGGCGCCGCATCGCGGCCACGAACTGGCCTGAGAAGGAGACCGTCGCCGATCAATCCCAGGGCGTGCCGCTCGCCATGATCCAGAAGCTCGCGCGCTACTGGGCGACGGACTACGACTGGCGCGCCGTCGAGGCGGAGCTGAACGCGCTACCGCAGTTCATTACCGAGATCGACGGCTTGGACATCCACTTCATCCACGTCCGTTCGCAGCACGAAGACGCGCTGCCCCTCGTCGTCAATCACGGCTGGCCTGGCTCGATCATCGAGCAGCTGAAGATCGTCGATCGACTGACCGATCCCACGGCGCACGGTGGGAGTTCAGAGGACGCGTTCCATCTGGTCATCCCGTCGATGCCCGGCTACGGGTTCTCGGGGAAGCCGACGGGCACCGGTTGGGGGCCGGAGCGGATGGGGCGAGCCTGGGCAGAGCTGATGAAACGCCTCGGCTACAGCAGCTACGTCGCCCAGGGCGGGGACTGGGGTGCGTTCGTCGTCGACCAGATGGGTTTGCAGGCACCTGAGGGGTTGCTCGCCATCCACACCAACATGCCTGCCACCGTTCCAGCTGACGTCGACAAGGCTTCCCTGGCCGGCGACCCGCCGCCGTCCGGTCTCTCAGCTGACGAACGACGCGCGTACGAGCAGCTGATCAGGACATACGCCCAGGTCGAGTACGCCAGGATGATGGCGGCGCGGCCGCAAACCCTCTACGGCATCGCGGATTCCCCCGTCGGGCTCGCCGCCTGGCTTCTCGACCACAACGATGCTGACGGCCAGCCGGCCGCGGCAGTCGTTTCGGCTCTCGATCGCACCACCAGCGCCACGGGCGAACTGACGCGTGACGAGATCCTCGACAACATCACGCTCTACTGGCTGACGAAGACGGGCGTCTCTGCATCCCGTCTCTATTGGGAATACAAGGGCGGCTTCTTCAACGCGAAGGGTGTGTCCATCCCCGTTGCCGTAACCGTCTTTCCCGGCGAGCAGTATCAGGCGCCGCGGAGCTGGGCGGAGCGGGCGTACCCCAACCTCATCTACTTCAACGAAGTCGACAGGGGCGGCCACTTCGCCGCCTGGGAAGAGCCGGAGCTCTTCTCAAACGAGATGCGAGCGGCTTTCCGGTCGCTCCGAGAAAGGAGTTCCTCATGAGCACCACGGTCGACACCGCCACGGAGATCCGCCCCTTCCAGCTCGAGATTCCACAGGAGCAGATCGACGACCTGCGCCGGCGCATCGAGGCGACGCGCTGGCCCAGCAAGGAGCTCGTCGAGGATCGGTCGCAGGGCGTCCAGCTCGCGACGACCCGGGCGCTCGCGGACTACTGGGCGAACGAGTACGACTTCGGACGCGTCGAGGCGCGGCTCAACGCGCTCCCGCAGTTCACGACCGAGATCGACGGAGTGGACATCCACTTCATCCACGTGCGCTCGCCGCACGAGGACGCGATGCCGCTGATCATGACGCACGGCTGGCCCGGCTCGGTCATCGAGCTGCTCGAGACCGTCGACCCGCTGACCGACCCGACCGCGCACGGCGGGCAGGCCGGCGACGCGTTCCACCTGGTGCTGCCGTCCTTGCCCGGTTACGGGCTCTCCAGTGAGCCGGCCGAGCTCGGTTGGGACGCCGCCCGCACCGGACGCGCGTGGGCGGAGCTGATGCACCGCCTCGGCTATGACCGCTACGTCGCCCAGGGGGGCGACGTCGGTGCCCTCGTCACGGACCTGATGGGTCGCCAGGCGGTCGAGGGTTTGGTCGGCTACCACCTGAACCTGCTCACGGCGGTGCTCGCGGTCGGCGACCAGCTGCCCAGGGAATCCGAACAGGAACGCACAGCGGCCGCGGCGGTCACGGCGTTCAAGGCAGACGGCTTCGCCTACTTCCTCGAGATGGCAACGCGGCCGCAGACGATCGGCTACTCCCTGCTGGATTCACCCATCGGACTGGCGGCCTGGTTGCTCGATCACGACACGGACAGCTACTACAAGATCTCCCGCGCCTTCGTCGACGGCGAGGCCGTGGGCAGTCTCACCCGGGAGAGCATCGTCGACAACATCACGCTGTACTGGCTGACGGGCACCGCAGCGTCGGCAGCCCGGTCGTACTGGGAGGATGCACGAGCGCTGGCCGCATCGCTTGCGAGCGGCCAGCCCCCTCCGCCGGTCACCGTGCCGGTCGGCTTCACCACGTTCCCCGGCGAGATCTGGGCTTCCCCGCGCAGCTGGGTCGAGGCGGTCTACCCGGACCTCGCGTACTTCAACGAGGTCGACAAGGGCGGCCACTTCGCCGCGTGGGAGGAGCCGGAGCTCTTCTCGAGCGAGGTGCGGGCCGCGTTCCGGCCGCTTCGTTAGGGCTTGAAGAAAGCGGTGGAGCGATGAGCCTGTTCAGCACACGACGCGACACCGGAACGGCTGGGTTACCCGTCGAAGGCCGCCTGCCGGCCTTCGACGGGGCGACCGGCTGGCTCAACTCGAAGCCGCTCACCGAAGCGGATCTTCGCGGCAAGGTCGTCCTCGTCGACTTCTGGACGTACACCTGCATCAACTGGCTTCGCACGCTCGGCTATGTCCGCGCCTGGGCCGAGAAGTACGCGGATCAGGGGTTCGTTCTGGTCGGCGTCCACACGCCGGAGTTCCCGTTCGAGCACGACGTCGACAACGTCCGCCGGGCCGCGAAGGACCTGGCCGTGGAGTTCCCGATCGCCATCGACAGCGACTACGCGATCTGGCGCGCGTTCGGCAACAGGTACTGGCCGGCCGTCTACATCGCCGACGCCGAAGGGCGAATCCGTCACCACCAGTTCGGCGAGGGCGGATACGGCGAGTGCGAGCAGACGATCCAGCAGCTCCTGCGCGACGCCGGCCGCGACGACGTCGGTGACGACCTGGTCTCCGTCGCGGACGACGGTATCGAGGCTCAAGCGGACTGGACGACCTTGCAGACACCCGAGACCTACCTCGGCTACGAGCAGGGCCACAATCTCGCGGACGGGGCCGATCAGCTCGAGCTGAACCGGTGGGCCCTGTCCGGCGACTGGAGCGTGGAAGCGGGCGCGAGCGTGCTGAACGCCGCCGGCGGGTGGATCAGGTTCCGCTTCCACGCACGCGACGTCCACCTCGTCCTGCGTGCGCGTGACCCTGTGCCGTTCCGGGTGCTCCTCGACGGAGAGCCTCCTCGGTCCGCCCATGGGCTGGACGTGGACGAAGAGGGGCATGGAACGCTCGTCGAGCCGCGGCTCTACCAGCTGATCCGGCAGCGGGGAGCGATCGCCGACCGCACATTCGAGATCGCCTTCGACGCTCCAGGCGCCGAGGCCTACGCGTTCACGTTCGGCTAGTCGTGGACGAGCTGGTCGTCGTGGAAGTCGTCGGCACCCAAGGCGAGGCCGAGCTGCTGTCCTCCCTGCTCCAGAACGAAGGGATCCCTTCTCGCTATCGCGTCTCGAACTACGGCGCCGGCGCGGGCGACGGCCTGGCGGTGGGCGGGCCTCAGGAGGTCATCGTCCGGTCGGAGGACCTGGCCGCCGCACGGGAGATCCTGGCGAAGCGGTGATCGGCGGCCTCTGAGAGGGGCTCAAGCAACAACTGAAGGGACCGCCATGAAGATCGTCGTCATCGGGGGAAGCGGGCTCATCGGCTCAAAGCTCGTCAACAAGCTCCGGGAGCAGGGCCACCAGGCGGTGCCGGCGTCGCCGGACTCGGGCGTCGACACGCTGACGGGCGTTGGACTTCCCGAAGCGCTCGCTGGCGCCCAGGTTGTCGTCGACGTGTCGAACGCGCCCGTCTTGGACGACGCGGCGGTGCTGGAGTTCTTCCAGACCTCGTCGCGCAACCTTCTCGCCGCGGGGGCTGCCGCCGGCGTAACCCACCACGTCGTCCTCTCGATCGTCGGCACCGAGCGGCTACACGACAGCGGGTACTACCGCGCGAAGCTCGCCCAGGAGGAGGCGGTGAAGGGCGCAACTCTCCCTTACACGATCCTCCGCGCGACGCAGTTCTTCGAGTTCATCGGCCGCATCGCCGATTCGAGCACCGACGGCGAGACGGTTCGTCTTCCGCCCGTTCTCGTTCAGCCCGAGGCGGCAGATGACGTCGCCGCAGCACTGGCAGAGGTCGCAGCGAGCGCACCCGTGAACGGCATCGTCGAGCTGGCGGGCCCCGAACGGTTCCGTCTCGACGAGCTCGCCCGACGCGTCCTCAGCGCGAACCACGACCCACGCCGGGTTACGGCCGACGTCCGCGCACGCTACTTCGGCGCAGAGCTCGACGACCACTCCCTTACCCCCGGCACCAACCCGCGCATCGCTCCGACCCGCTTCGAGGACTGGCTCAGCCGCTCCACCGAGAAGCAGCAACGAACCGTGAGCGTGAAAGGAGCCTGACGAGAGCCTGATCTAATTCGCTGCATGCAGTTCGACCGGCACACGCTCGTGCTGCTCGTGCGTCCGCCCGATGCACCGGAGCTCACGGACGAGGAGGCGGCCGAGCTCCAGGATCGGCATCTCGCCTTCAGAGCCGATCTGCGCGACCGCGGCTACCTCATCGGCGGCGGGCCGCTCGTAGACCAGGCCGATGAGCGCCTCCGCGGCATCTCGATCATGACCTGCGACCCCGAGACGGCGCGCCGGCTCAGCAACGAGGACCCGGCGGTGCGGGCGGGCCGGCTCGCGGTCGAGGTGATGACCTGGATGGTTCCCGCAGGCAACGTCCGCTTCGAGAACGTGCCCGCGCCGCGGTCGATGGCTGAGGCGGCGGAGGACTGACGACCGCCGGTCCGGTCACTGGGGAACCTCCCCGCCGATTGCCTGGGGCGGCCTCCGGCCAACCTCGAGCGCTCGCGCGAGGTCGGTGATCGATAGAAGCCAGGCAAGGTGCCCGTTGTCGACTACGAGCCCACGATTCGCGGTCGGCGCGGACAGCTCCACCAAAGCGTCCACGGCCCTCTCGTCCTCGGTGAGCAGTGGGACCTCGTCGAGCGCGATCATCGTGTCCCGCACGCGTCGCGTATCCCACTCAGCCCGGGGGACAGCAGCGACCGAGGCGAAGGCGAGGAGGCCGACCGGACTGCCCCGATCGAGGACCGGATAGGTCGTGAACCGGTGCGACCCGGCGACGTCGTCCATGAAGCGCCCGATCGTCGAGTCCGCCTCGACGGTGACGGGACGGCGCACCATCAGGTCGCGAACGCGCAATCCGCCTAGTGCTTCCTCCGTCGCAAAGTACCGAGCCTCGGCCCTCGCACCCTGAAGGAGAAACCAGCCGATGAAGGCGAGCCACGCGCCGCTGAACGAGCCCTGGAAGATGAACATCACAAGACCGAGCGCGATAAACAGATAGCCGAAGCCCACTCCGATCTCGGACGCCACGCGGGTCGCCCAGGCGAAGTCGCCCTTGGCCCGCCAGAGCACGGCGTGCAACACGCGGCCACCGTCCAGCGGCGACGCGGGAAGGAGGTTGAAGGCAGCCAGGATGAGGTTGATGTAGCCGAGCCAGGCCGCGACCGCGTCGAGGGCGGTCGGCAGGTCCGCAAGCGCGATCAACACGAACACGACGCCCAGGCCGATCGAGACGAGCGGCCCGGAGAGGGCAACTCGGAACTCGGCGCCGGAGCTCGCGAACCGATCCTTGAACTCCGCCACGCCGCCGAACAGCCACAGGGTGATCGAGTCGACCTCGATCCCCTCGCGACGGGCCACCCACGAGTGCCCGAGCTCATGCAGCAGAATCGACGCCAAGAACAGCAGGGCCGCGACGACGGCGATCCCGAGGTAGGTCCCGTCCGACAGCCCGGCGTTCTCCGACGGGAAGACGCCGTCCGCCAGCGACCAGACGATCAATGCGAAGACGACGATCAAGCTCCAGTGGAGCCGGACCTCGATGCCGCCGAAGCGGCCGATCGTGAAGTTCCCGCCCATCGTTCGTTCTCGGCGCTTCTCCGCGCCGCTCGCGCTTGGGCGTCTGGGTGCTTCAGTCATCGAGGTCTCCTCTCGCGGGCCTTCCGGTTCCGAGCTTGCGACGGTCTGGACGCAGCTCACGCTAGTCATTTCGCACGGCGGTGGCTCACTGCCCCGAGGCTGATGGAGGAGCACCCGAGGGCTGGTTTGTCACTGCAGACCTGGGCGTCCCTTATGACCGGGCGCGCCCTTATGACCCGTCGGGGTTATGACCTGTCTAGGCCTAGCGGCGCGGTACCGTCCCCACATGGCGACGCGGCGTGCGTCCTGCTCGTGCGGGCAGCTCACGGTCGAGGTCGAGGGCGACCCTGTCAGGGTCTCGATCTGCCACTGCCTCGTCTGCCAGCGGCGCACAGGGAGCGCGTTCGGGATGCAGGGGCACACTGGCCCCGCGAGCAGGTGCGAATTGAGGGCGACGCGACCGAGTACATGCGGATCTCCGACGAGGGCAAGGAGCGCTCGTTCTTCTTCTGTCCGCGCTGTGGCGCGACCGTCTACCACTGGAGCGACCCGGAGCGCATCGCGGTGCCGGTTGGCGCGTTCGCCGACCCGAACTTCCCCGCGCCGCGCGTCTCGGTGTGGGAGGACCGCATGCACCCGTGGGTTGGCCTGCCCGACGGGATCGAGCACATCGGCTGAGCTCAGCAACGGAGCGGAGGCGGAGCGGGCCAGGCGGCCGCTGCCCTCGATCGCTGGCCTTTTTGTTTCTCGTGATCACAGGACTGATCACACGGGCCCTCGGAGGAATCCCGAGAGGCCAGAAACGGCTTGGATAGTGATGGAGCTAGCCGGACTCGAACCGGCGACCTCCTGGGTGCGATAACGATCGATCGACGTCACCCGAGGCACGTTGGGCCGTGTCGAGTCACATCGAGTGAGCTCAGGTGCTCCTGAATTTGCTCAGTTCGGTAGCACAGACGGTAGACCGGCTTGCCGACGTACGCACGGCTGATCCAAAAGCTCGCCTCAGCGTGTTATGACGCACCACATGACCGTCGCCGAGATCGTCGGACGCGACGAAGATCTCGAGCGCATCAGCCGCTTCCTAGGCGACGTCGACGCTTTTCCCGGCGTACTCCTCCTCGAAGGAGGCGCAGGGATCGGCAAGACGACGCTCTGGCGGGCCGGCCTCGCTGCGGCCGCGATGGCGGGCTTCGTCGTACTTCGGTCGACTCCGTCGGAAGCCGAGAAGCATCTGGCGTTCGCGGCCGCGGCCGACCTGCTTGCACCGGTCGCGGACGATGCGCTCGCGCACTTGCCGGATGTCCAGCGGAGCGCACTTGCGGGAGCATTGCTTTTGGAGTCGCAGGAAGCGCCTATCGATCGGCGCGCGGTCGCGACCGCCTTTCTTGGCGCGTTCCGCGCACTCGCGTCGACACGACACCTCCTTGTCGGTGTGGACGACGTCCAGTGGCTGGACGCGGAATCTGCGCTCCTGCTGAGCTTTGCCATCCGCCGGTTAGCCTCGGAGCCGATTGCCTTTCTGCTCGCGCGCCGGAGTGAGGAGTCCGCGCCGCACGTGGAACTCGGCGAGGAAGTCCAGCGCATCGAGGTCGCGCCGCTGTCGCTCGGCGAACTCCACCGTTTGATTCATCAACGGCTCGACATGGTTCTTCCGCGACCGCTTCTCCGCCGCATCCACGACGTCTCGGGCGGCAATCCGTTTTTCGCGATTGAGCTCGCTTCCGCCGTCGCGAATCGCGGCACAAGCACGCACGAGCTCGCGCTGCCGACGAGCCTCGAGCCGCTCATCGAAGCGCGCCTGCAGCAGCTCCCTCACCAGACACGTAACGCGCTTGCGGAGCTAGCCGCGATGCCGGATCTCACATTCGCGGACCCAGATCCCGAAGTGCTCGCACCCGCAGTCGATGCGCACGTGGTGCGAACGAGACCGACGGGGCTCGAGTTCACGCATCCCCTGCTTCGTGCGGCCGCGTACGCACGCCTGACTCCCGGCCGGCGCAGAAAGCTGCACAAGCAATTGGCCGACGCGGCAGCGAACGTCGAGGAGCGTGCGCACCACCTCGCGCGAGCCGTGGAAGAGCCGGACGAGGCCATCGCCGCAGTGATCGAAGCGGGAGCGTCGTGCGCGAAGCAGCGAGGGGCACCCGCCGTCGCCGCGGAGCTCCTCGACTACGCCACTCGGGTCAGCGAGGACGAGGAGCGGCGCGTGGAGCGGTCGTTGAGAGCGGCGATCTGGAAGGGCGAGTCGGGAGACATGGATGGCGCTCGCGCGGCGCTCGAGGAACTGCTTGGCAACCTCGCCTCTGGGCCGGTGCGGGCTGAGGCACTCGCAGCGCTAGCCGACGATGTGGGCGTCGAGGTGGGCCGCGGGGTCGCGCTTGCGCACGAAGGGCTTGCGCAGCCCGGAATCGATTTTGCGATCCGCGCGCGGCTCCTACTCGTGCTGAGCGACACGGTGTTCCTGCAGAACGACATCCGTGGAAGCGCCGAGCATGCGCGGGAGGCGCTCGCGGTCGCAGAGCGCGCCGGCGAGGACGAGCTGCTTGCGCGCGCCGTATCGTGGAACGGGCAGCTCGCAAGTCTCACGGCGAGCGGCGATCCTCGGAGCTTCTTCGAACGTGCACGCCAACTGGAGCAGCGTGTTCGCGTGCTCGATCCCTGGCGCGCCGCGGGACATTGGCACGGCGTGAGCTTGATGTGGGCCGACCGCTTGAGCGAGGCTCGCCCCTTGCTGGAGGAGCAGTACGAGCGCGCGGGGGAGCTCGGGAACGAGACCGCTCGCAGCAGTCTCTGCTTCCACCTCACGCAACTCGAGTGTCGCGCGGGCGACGTCGCGCGAGCCGGCCGCTATGCCCGCGAGGGGCATGAGCTGGCCGCCCTGAGCGGAAATGACCAGCTCGTGGGCATCCTTCTGAACGGTCGCGCCCTCGTCGCGGCACACGTTGGTGATGCAACGATGACGCGCGCTCTCGCTGAGGAAGCGCTCGCCGCCACCGCCGACGCCGGCGATGTCTTCTTCGCAGTCCACCACCGCGTCGTGCTCGGCTTTCTAGAGGCGTCGCTCGGGAACTACGCGGCCGTCTGGCAACAGCTCGACGGACTCCCGCGGCTGCTCGAGGAGATGGGCGTTGGCGAGCCCGGGGTCTTTCCGTTCCAGGCTGACGCGGTGGAGGCGCTCGTCACGCTCGGCGAGGTCGACGACGCCAAGCGTTTGATCGCAGGCATGGAGGCGCAGGGCGACGAGCTCGACCGCCCGCGCCTGAGCGCGCTCGCTTGGCGGGGCCGAGGCCTGCTCCACGCGGCCGTTGGCGAGACGGCGAAGACGGCTGAGGCGTTTACTAACGCGTTGGGCGAGCACGAACGTCTCGAACTGCCCCTTGAGCGCGCGCGAACGCTCCTCGCGCAAGGTCTGGCGTTGCGGCGCGCCCGGCAGAAGCGATCGACGCGTGCGGCCCTGGAAGAGGCGATCGGCATCTTCGAGGGGCTGGGCGCGCGCCTCTGGGCCGAACGGGCGCGGAGCGAGCTCGCCCGCATCGGCGGACGCGCGCCTTCCCGCGGCGAGCTGACGCCGATGGAGCGGCGCGTCGCGGAACTCGCGGCCGACGGCAAGACCAACAAGGAGATCGCGGCCGTGCTCTACGTGACCGTGCGCACGGTCGAGACGCACCTGACGAAGACCTACGAGAAGCTCGGGATTCATACGCGCACAGAGCTGGCGCGACGCCTTTCCACCTAGCCGCAACGGTCAAAGATCGTGGTTCTCCGGGATTTCCCTCCGGCGTCGCCGGCCGTACCGTCGACAGGGTCAACGAAGGAGGAGAAATGAAACAGCTTCTAGCAGTCATGTGTGCGTTCGGTGCCTTCGCGGCGCCGGCGGCAGCGGACAACTCGACGAGCACCTTTGCGACGCAGAACAATGGCTGCCTGGGCGGCCTCCGCAGCGCAATCGCCCGCGGGGACCTCACGGGCGCCGTGCTTCCCGACGGCTTCGTCGTCCCGGCCGGGTTCAACGGCGCCTTCAACCCCGGCGGGCACCTCGGAACTGTCGGCGAGGCGGCGTTCCTGCAGTCGCACGGCGTCACCAACCTCAGCGCGTTCTGCGCGCAGTTCGCGAAGTAGAACGTGGCGCAGTACCTGGTGGAGCTGTACGTCCCGCGGCGCGCCCAGGCAACGATCGTCGACGCTGCCGATCGTGCACGCCTGGCCTCGGAGCAACTTACGAACGAGGGGAAGCACGTCCGTTACCTGAGGACGATCTTCATCCCACAGGACGAGATCTGCTTCCACCTCTACGAGGCACAGGCCGCGGACTTCGTCGATGAAGCGAGCCTCCGTGCGCAGATTGCCTACGAGCGAATCGTCCTTGCGGTCAGCGTCGATCGCGGCAACTCAAAAGCACACAAGGAGAGATGATGAGAAACCACCTGAGCCGCCGTGCACTTGTCCTGAGCGTGGCCATACTGGCGCTGGCCGCCGGAGCGGGCGTGGCGTACGCGACGATCCCGGCTTCGGGAAGCGGCGTCATCAGCGGCTGTTACGAGAAGCGCACCGGCATCCTGCGCGTGATCGACGCCGAGGCCGGCAAGAAGTGCACCCAGTACGAAACGCCGATCAGCTGGAGTCAAGGCGGTCCGCAAGGTCCGACAGGGGACAAGGGGCCGACCGGCGACAAGGGGCCGCAGGGCGAACCCGGCGTCGCCGGGGATAAGGGCCCGACCGGAGACAAGGGCCCGGTGGGCGAGCCGGGGCCCGTCGGCGACAAGGGGCCGACCGGGGACAAGGGGCCGCAGGGCGATCCCGGCGACAAGGGCCCCGTCGGGGACAAGGGCGACGCCGGCGAGAAGGGACCGCAGGGCGATCCAGGCCCAGCGAATCCGAACGCCGTGAACTCGGAGCACCTGGGCGGAAAAGCGCCATCCGCATATCAGGAGGGCTTTCGTTACCGGGAAGACGTTTGGGAGGGCAGATTGCCGCTTACCGGCGACCTGATCGTCTGCCAGACAGCGGCGTATACAGCTTCGGAAGGGGAGATCGCTGTCTTGGCCGGAGACGTCTCCGTCAGCGCGGGTTCTTCGCCTCTAAGGGCTAGTGTCGTCCCCGTCGTAAGCACCGATGACGGGGCGACGTGGTCGTCAGTCGTCAGCCTTCCCAGTCTTGAGTCCGCTGCGGCGCAGGAGCAGCTATCGATGACAACGCATGATCAACGACTCGGGCACGTTGCCGGTGCCTCGTACCGGTACGGCCTCCGGTTGGAGCTGGTCTCCTCGAGCGGCTCTGTTGCGAGGTCGTTTTGCCATCTAAGCGTGGCCTTCCACGACACTTAGACCAAGGGCGTTTCCTCCGTAAGGTTGGGCCTCGTGTTCAGGCACGAGGCTTGACCTCGTTCAGGCTCTCGGCGCATCCATATGAGTCTCGATCCTGCTTCCAGATGTGACCGCATCATTCACAGGCACTGACGGGCGGCCCTCACGAGATGGAGCTAGCCGGGCTCGAACCGGCGACCTCCTGGGTGCGATAACGACTGAAGGACATCACGTCCTGCACGTTCGCCTGTCCGGGGTCGCATTCGCTCACTTTGAGTCACGCGAGATTCCTTCAGTTCGGTAGCACGGTTGGTAGATCCGTCATCGTGCGCGCGTCATATAGCCCGCCCCGGGCAGTCTTGGAGGGCACAGGTCGGAAGCCGCGAAGCGGCAGCCGCAAGGTGCCCGCCGCCGCGGCCCGGCCAACCGCCCCTAGACGCTCACCGTGCCGACGGCCCGCTGCGATGCAGCCTCAGCTCGAGGCTTCGCCGCCGAAAGGCTGCGAGCTCAGCGATCACGAGGACGAGCAGAGGTAGTCCGACCAGGAGCGCGATCGCCGTCCAACCATGCAGTGAGGACACAAACCGCCCGACCTCCGGAACCGCCCACCGTACCCGCCCGTGGACGGCGGCCACATGGACGGGCGCGGGATCGTTTTCGGCGTTCGCGTCGCCCTTGGTGGCCCATGCGGGTGATTCGCCCGGGAGGCGTTTGACAACGCGATGGGCGACGAGTCGTCCGCGCTGGAGCGGGTCCTCGAACACGATCGTCATCCCGGGCCGAACGTCGGCGGGGTCGAGCGGCTCGACGATCGCGAGCGAGCCGCTGGGATAGCGCGGCGCCATGCTGGCCGTCTCGATCGGCTGGAACTTCCAGCCCATGACGAACGCAACGCCGACGAGGACGGCGACTGGCAATAGAACAGCCACAGCGAGGGCGGCGACGGGGAGTACGAATCCCCGCCGCCGCTTTGCCGCACGAGGGGTCCTCTGGATCAGGCCTGGGCCGTGAACTTGTACCTCCAGGTCACCCGGTCGCTTTGCGCCGCTTGGCTCTGTGTGGCGGTGCCGGCATCGTGCGTCACCTCTAGGGCCACGCAGTTGATCGCGCCGGGCGCCAGTGTGCCGAGGCCAAGCGGTTGGGTGGCGTTGTCACGAAGTGTCGACCTGATAGCGAGAGACCCAGTCCCTGTCTGGCAATCCAAGACGGCATAGGCCGCGTGAAGCACCATCGACAACTCACCTGCCAGATCTCCACCGCACGACGTATCGCCGTGCAGATCCTCGTCGCCCGTACATGCGAAGTCGATGTCCGTGAGCTCATCCGCGGACGCGCTTAGCGTCACCTGCTGACTGCCGACGTTCTTCACGCAGGCATAGACCTGGCCGGATGAAAAGCCGGGCGAGACGCCGGTCAGGGTGAACATTGCGGTCGTCAGGTTCTCGGAGAATGCTCCGCAGGTGGTCTCATTCCCCGTTTTGGTCGCGGTCGCGAGCTGGATGTCGGCGGACGCGGCCAGTGCGGCGGACTCGACGGAGTTGGTGCCGGTGCGAGCCGTGTCCGTCAACGCCGAGAACAGGACAGTGCCGCCGAGCAGGCACACCAAAGCACCAAGCGCGGCAACAGTCAGAAGGACCGAGCGTCGCTTGGTTCCCCGCGTATGGTCGCTAGTCATTGTGCTTCCTCCTCATGAGGGGTGTCAGTCGTCGTCGTCGTCGGCGTGGCCCTTCGTGCGCACGGTGCAGACAACATCCGGGTCCGCCCCCACGCTGAAGTCGATGGTGCCGCGGCACTTGATCGACCCCCTCGCGCCCGCGAACGCGCCCGTTCCCGAGCTGATCCTGCCCTTGGCGCGCTGCCTGACGAACGTGTTGGTCGGCCACACCTCCTTGAGCACCATCGGCGCCGTCACGGAGCCCTGCGGAAAGGTGAACGTGAAGTCCGCGAACACGGTGGCACGGCACCCGGCGGCGAACGAACACCCATCGATCACGTGAATGCAGGAAGTGCCGCTTCCGCTGGGGCTGTTGCCCCGCGCGACGAGAGCGAATGTAATGGTGCCCAGCTCGCACGCGCCCGTCGGCTCCAGGAACCCGACGTCCTCAATCGCAACGACGATCTTCCTGTCGGCGCCGTCATCGTCTGCCTGCGCCGAGCCCGCGGCCAGCGCTACGGCGCACGCGAGCCCCACGAGGACACTGGTGATCTTCCTCTTCATGGTTCCCTCCTTCGGGGTTCGGTCATGACGTGAGCATCGACGGCAGCTACTAGGCCGAGCTCGGCTCGCGAGACCACTCCGAGCTTCCGAGAGATCCGGGCCAGATGCTGCTCGAGCGCCGCCGGGTCTAGGTGAAGCAGGTCCTCGACCTGTCTGTTCGTCGCGCCCCAGGCCACGAGTAGCGCGACCTGGCGCTCGGCCCGGGTGAGCGGTTGCGTCACCGCTCGAGGATCCCGCTCGCAGCGCCGCCTTCGCCTCGGGTGATTCCCTAGTCAGGGATTCGCGGCCGTCCTACCATCGACGTACCGATGAGAACTCAGCCCGCACCCGGCGGGCCGCCGACCGCTGCCGGAGGCCTGATCGGCCGCGAGGCCGACTGCGAGCTTCTCGAGCGCCTCCTCGCCGACGCGCGCCGTGGCAGAAGCAGTGCCCTCGTGCTCTACGGCGAGCCCGGAATCGGCAAGACGGCCCTGCTCGAGCATGCACTCGCAGAGGCGAGAGAGATGCGAGTGCTTCGGGTGACGGGACTCGAGGCTGCCTCGGACCTCCCCTTCGCCGGTCTCGGCGCCCTCCTCCGGCCCGTTCTCGAACTGCTCCCACGGGTGCCGGAGACGCAGCGGTCAGCCCTCAGCTCGGCGCTTGGACTGGCGCCTGCCGAAGGGGTTCGGCCGCTCGCGACCGCGGCCGGCACGTTGAGCCTCCTCGCTGCGCTCGCCGAAGAAGCGCCGGTGCTCTGCGTAGTCGACGACGCGCACTGGGTCGACCGCGAGTCGGGCGACGTTCTCGTCGTCGTCGCTGACCGGCTCGCAAGCCGAAGGGATCCTCATGCTCTTCGCCGCGCGCGAGGGCGAAGGATTCGAACCACCTCAGCTCCCGGCGCTTCACGTCACCGGCCTTCGGCCGAGAGCGGCCCACGAACTCTTGCGTCTGCACGCGCCGCCGGAGCTGGCGGCGACGTGGCGAAACGCCTGATCGAGGAGACGCGCGGCAACCCACTCGCGCTCCTTGAGCTTCCGAACCTCGTGACCGAGTCGCAGCTCGCCGGTCGTGAGCCCCTGGACGAGCCTCTGCCAGTCGGGACGGCGTTGGAGCAAGCGTTCGTGCGACGGGCGCGTGCGCTCCCGACGGAAGCGCAGCGCGCGTTGCTCGTCGCTGCAGCCGGCGATTCAGATGACGTCGGCCTCGTGATTCGCGCCATCGCCCAACTCGGGCTGGCGGCCGAAGCCCTCGAGGCGGCCGACAGCGCCGGCCTCCTCTCGATCCGCGGCTGGCGCTTTCGGTTCCGGCACCCGCTGGTCCGCGCCGCGATCTATCAGTCGGCTCCGCTGGCGGAGCGCCGTGCGGCGCACAGAGCGCTTGCCGCGGTGCTCGAGGACGAAGCGGACGAGGACCGCCGGGCCTGGCAGCTCGCCGCGGCCGCATTGGGGCCGGACGCGAACGTTGCCGCGCAGCTCGATCGTGCGGCAGCCAGCGCCAGGCGGCGCGGCGGCGTCGCCGCCGAGGCGGCGACGCTCGAGCTCGCAGCTCGGCTGGAGCCGAAGGACGACGCGCGGGCGGCGCGTCTCGTACGCGCTGCCGACGCGGCGTGGCGAGCCGGCCGAACCGAGGAGACCACGTCGCTGCTCGACGAGGCTCTTCCGCTCATCCGCGACCCGCTGTTGCACGCCGATGCCCAAGAGCTCCGCGCGACGACCCTGAAGCGCCGCGGCGAGGCCGAGGAGGCGCATCAGCTCCTCCTCAACGAGGTGACTCAACTGGAGTCGAGCCACCCTCTGCGGGCAGCCCGGATGCTCACGCAGGCGAGTCACCTGTTCTTTCGGCGGGATCAGATCACGCCGGCGCTCCAGCTCGCTCAGCGGGCTTGGCGAATGGCAGGCGACGATGTCGCCTCCGCTGACCTCGAGCTCGGCGGAACACTCGCCTGGGCCCGGGTCTATCTGGGATACACGGAAGAAGGGCGAGCGCTCGCCCTGGACTGCGCCGAGATCTCCGAGCAGACCGGCGAGACGCTCAACGGGCCACAGATCGGGTGGTGTCTGTCCTGGCTCGAGGAGTACGACGCCGCGCGTGGATTGATCGAGCGCGCGGCTCGGACGCACCGCGAGTCGGGGGCATTCGGAGACCTCGCCTACGTTCTCTTCCATCTCGCCGATCTCGAGTTCCGGACCGGCCGACTCCCAGCTGCGTACGCAGCCGCACAGGAGGCGACGCGTCTGGCGCGCCAGGCCGGTACGGACCAGCTGCTGATGGCGGACCAGACGGTTCTCGCGACTGTCGAGGCAGTGATGGGGCGCGCCGACGACGCGCGCACGCACGCGACTCACGCACTCGCTCTTGCCGGCGCGACGTTCAACCACACGTTTGTAGGACGCGCAAACGCGGCGCTGGGGCTCCTCGAGCTCTCGCTCGGCCGGGCGGTGGAGGCCGTAAACGCTCTGGAAATCGTGGAGCGGATGATGTCGGCGAGCGACGTCGTCGAGCCCAGCGTCCTCGAGTGGGTACCCGACCTTATCGAGGCCTATATCCGTGCCAATCGGCCCGACGACGCCCGGGCTCGGCTCGAGCACTGGGAGCAACGCGCAGCCCAGACCAAGCGGCTGTGGGCGCTGGCCGCGGCGGCGCGTTACCGCGGTCTCCTCGGTGACGACGACGAGGTCGACACGCACTTCGGCGAGGCGCTCGCCCTCCACGACCGCACGCCAAGCGCGTTCGAGAGAGCGCGAACCGAGCTTTGTTACGGCGAGCGGCTGAGACGCCAGGGGCGGCGCGTGGACGCGCGTGGACAGCTCGAGTCTGCTCTGACGACCTTCGAGCGGGTCGGCGCGATGCCCTGGGCCGAGCGTGCGCAGGCCGAGCTGCGAGCGACCGGCGTAACGGCTCGACCGCGCGACCCCACAGCGGCCGACCGGCTGAGCCCGCAGGAGTTACAGGTCGCGCTCGCGGTCGCCGAGGGCGGCACGAACCGCGAGGTCGCGACAGCCCTCTTCCTGAGCCCGAAGACGATCGAGTACCACCTCGCGAACGTCTACCGGAAGCTCGATGTGCATTCGCGGGCACAGCTCGTGCGGCGCCTCGTCACCGAAGAGCTGGTCAGCGGTGAGGTGGCCTGATGGAAGCGCCGTCCCGACGGCCGAATTGACTCTCGCCGAGCCTGGTCGAGCGAGTCGTCGCCGCAGAAGGGAGCCGCCTCAGGGCCGCTGAGAGCGTTCATGAATGGAGCTACCGGACAGCCTTCAAACCTTTCGCCGCTTCTGGAGACTCTCCCGGCTTTTAGAGCTCTCTCGGCGACCTTTCGCGATCGTGCTCGGAGTCGCTTCGCTCGGGTCGGCGTGCTGGCGATCGAACGCTGGCGTGGTCAGTGACGGCCTTACCGGGGAGGGGCGAATCGCGAACGCGCATTCACGAGCGATTCGACGCGAACATCGCCAACTTCACGGATCTTGTCGAGGCGGCGAAGAGGTACCCGTGTGTGAAGAGGGCGTGGGTCGAGTACCTCGGCGAGCACCCCGACCCGATCATCGATCGAGTCCAGGCAGGCGTACGTTAGGGCGAGCCCGGACTCGAACCGGCGACCTCCTGGGTGCCGCTGTTTCCGGGTACTGGGAGATTCGCTCAGTTCGGTAGCACGGACGGTAGAACGGAGTGCACCTCTGGCCGCCCAGGCGTGATGGGACCAGAGAGCATCGAGTTCGGGCCACCCGTGCTCGCCGCAATCCTCAGCTGCCATTCGGCCACGGCGATGAACAGGACACCTCCTGCGACAGCCAGGCCTCCCCATCCACGGCCCACAGCGCCGGACTGACTCGGGAAGACCACCGACGCGACCCCGAACACGATCTCCGCCAGCCCAGCGCTCCAGGCTGGAATCCTCCACCCTCGCGTGCGAAGTCCGGCGAGCAGGCCGGTCAGCACGATGGCGACGGCCATAGCGGCCATCGTCGACAAGCGCTGCACGTGGTGTGGGGGGCCCGACAGGTCTCGCGCCTGCGCTCCCATATCCAGCGCGTAGGCGGTGAGCGGGACGGCACCGATGACCGCAATCGCAAGGAGCATCCGGCTCGGAGCGGCGCCTCGTCTGAAGAACTCCTCTTGCGCAGGGTGCAACGCCAACAGGATCCCAATCGCAGGCAGCAGGATCACCGCCGGAACGAGATTCTGGTAGTCGGAGGCGATCACTGATCCGATGATCAGCGCGGGGATCACGAGGAACCCCTGCTGAACCCCGGCGATCTTCCGCTCGGGACCACGGAACTGCACGAGCAACCCCGCCGTCAGGATGATCCCGAAGAGAACGCCGTAGCCGAGATCAGTGACAGGCCCGGCGACGCCCTCTACTTCCTGGAACCAGCCGATGACGAGGGAGGTAACCCCGAAGAAAACGACACCGAAGACGGCAACGAGGATCGCAACCCACGCGGTGAATGCAATCCGCCTTAAACGGGCGCGGGAGCCTCGCGTCGGTTTCGCCGACCCGCTCGTGTACGCGTTCACCGAGGTTCGGAGGCCGCGAGGTCGCCCGGCTGCAGGAGCCCGGACTCGTAGGCGAGGACGACCGCCTGCACACGGTCGCGCAAGGTCAGCTTCTGAAGGATCCGCGATACGTGCGTCTTCACCGTCGCGTCGCTCACGTAGAGCTCACTGGCGATCTCGGCGTTCGAAAGCCCCCGCGCCACGAGCCGGAGCACCTCGAGCTCGCGCGGACTGAGCGCCTCGAGTCCAGCCGGCCGGGCATTCGAGGGCGGACGCCGCGCGAACTCCTCGATGAGGCGCCTCGTGATGGACGGGGCGAGGAGCGCTTCGCCCGCGGCGACGACCCGGATCGCTGTTACGAGTTGGTCGGCGGGAGCGTCCTTGAGTAGGAAACCGCTCGCGCCGGCGCGCAGCGCCTCGTACACGTACTCGTTCAGGTCGAACGTCGTGAGAACGATGACGCGCGTCTCGCCGGCCAACCGCCGCGTCGCCTCGAGGCCGTCGAGTCGAGGCATCCGAATGTCCATGAGCACCACGTCGGGCCGAAGGAGGAGGCCGGCCTCGACAGCCTCGCCGCCGTCCCCCGCTTCGCCGACGACCTCCAGGTCCGGCTCCGACTCGAGAATCTTGCGAAAGCCCGTGCGGACGAGCGCCTGGTCGTCCGCGATCAGGACCCTGACGGTCATGCGGGCAGCCGCGCGCGGACGGTATAGCCACGCCCACCGTTGGTTCCGCTCTCGACGTGGCCGCCGACGAGGGCCGCGCGCTCGCGCATTCCGACGAGACCGTGCCCGCCTTCGCTGCCGTCGGCACGGCCGCGTCCGTCGTCGCTGATCTCGAGCTCGATCCCCTCGGGCCGGTAACGGACGACGACCTGCGCAGAGGCCGGTCCCGCGTGCTTGAGGGCGTTCGTCAACGCCTCCTGCACGATCCGGTAGGCGGAGACGTCGACGCCTGGGGGAAGCGGCTTCGCCTCTCCTTCGACACGAAGCTCGACCGGGAGGCCTGCCTCGCGCACGCGCTCGGCGAGAATGTCGACATGCGCAAGGCTCGGTCGCGGGGCAAGCGCGAGCTCGCGGTCCTCCTTTCGGAGTATCCCCAGGAGCCGGCGCATCTCGACGAGTGCCTGGCGGCCGGTCGTCTCGATCGAGCCGAGCGCCTCCCGCGCTGATGCCTGCTCGCCCTCGAGCACGCGCTGCCCCGCCTGCGCCTGCACGACGACGATGCTGATCGCATGCGCGACGATGTCGTGGAGCTCGCGGGCGATCCTGACCCGCTCCTCGGCGACCGCGAGCCGGGCCTTCTGCTCGCGCTCGCGCTCCATACGCTCGGCGCGCTGGGCCATGAGCGTGGACTGGATCCGCTGGCCGCGTAGGGCGAAGCCGATGCCGAAAGCGGCGGCAAGCATGAACCAGGCCGGCACGGTGTCTTCGAGCCTGGCCTCACCCGAGAGGAGGAGGACGAGATCGCCTGCGACGAAGATGGCGCCGCCGAGCGCGCCAGCGACGATCGCTCGACGGCGTTCGGCATGGGCGCCGAGGGAGTAGAAGACGACGAGCAGGGCCGCCCAATGCTGGAACGGCGGCTCGTCAGACCGGGACTCGTCAATCAGCCCGATCTGGAGCGCAACCGAGGCAAACACGAGCGCAAAGACCACGGTCGGCGCCCGCCGCCGCCACGCGAGCGGAACGGTGATCAGGAGCAGGAGGACGGCGTTCGGGAGCCGCGGACCGGGGATGCCGTCGTCGAAGAGGGGACTGACCCAGATCTCGTACTGGGCCGTCGCGGCGAGGGCGAGCGCGAGGAGGGCGTCGAAGAAATCGCCCGCGCGCCATGCCGCCCACCGGCGTGCGCTCATGCAGTGACCGTAGCGCGACCGTTCGCGACCCGCATCCGCCCTGGTGATGATCGGGACAGGCCGCGATCCCCCTTACGGCCTACGCACGAATCCGGATTCGGGCCGACGATTTTCGCGCCGAGACGCCCTAACGTCGAGACCAGTGGAAACGCAAAGGAGGTCGGAAATGTACGAGCGCATTCTGCCGCGGCTGGGAGCAGCGAGCGGCGCCCTCTTCGTCGTGCTGCTCTTCGGTCCCTCGTCGAGCGGGAGCGACTCGACGGTCGTCCTCGTCCTGGAGCTGCTCGGGCTCCTCCTCTTCATCCCCTTCCTCGGCTACCTCTGGAGCGTCCTCCGGGAAGCCGAGGGTCCGGGTGGCTGGCTCGCCATCACCGCGTTCGGCGCAGGGCTGGTCGATGTCACGATCAAGCTCGGGAGCCTCGCGCCGGGGAAGGCGGCGGACGACTTCGGGGAAGCGACGCCGATCCACAAGGCGCTCGAGGACATGAACAACGTCGCCTTCATCGCCACGATGCTGCCGCTCGGCGTCCTCATGGCCGCCGTCGCCGTCATCACCCTCAAGACGCGCGTCCTCCCGCGCTGGCTGGGCTGGCTCGCCGCAGTCACTGCCCCGCTCCTGCTCGTGAACGGAATGTTCCTCGACGCGGAGTTCGGACCCGCGTTCCTGCTCTTCCTGCTCTGGACGCTGCTCGCAAGCGTCGTCCTCACCGTCCGGCCGACCGATGTCCGGTTGCAGGCCGAACCCCTTGCAGTGCGATCGTGACTTAGGTGGAGCTAGCCGGACTCGAACCGGCGACCTCCTGGGTGCGATCCAGGCGCTCTCCCAGCTGAGCTATAGCCCCGCGCCGGTCAGTGTAGCCGCGGCGCGTCCCATTTCTTCATCCGGCGGGCCTCCGTTACAGTCGCCGTGGAGGCTGTGATGACGCCGATCATCTCACGCGGCTTTCGGGGCCGGCGGCGCGACGACGGCCGGGCCGACCGCGTCCCGCCCGGGCAGTACCTCACGGACGACTTCCCGGTTCTCTCGGCCGGCCCGACGCCGCACACGCCGCTCGACGAGTGGGACTTCACGCTCGTCGGCGAGATCGACCAGCTTCGGCGCTGGACGTGGGACGAGTTCCGCGCCCTGCCCAGCGAGGAGGTCACGGTCGACATCCACTGCGTCACGAAATGGTCGAAGCTCGACACGACCTGGGAGGGCGTCCGGGTCGACACGCTGCTCGAGGATGTCGAGACCTCCGCCGAGTACGTCGTCGCCTTCTGCGACGGCGGCTACACGACGAACCTCCCGCTCGAGGACGTCGTCGACGGCAAGGCCTGGGTCGCGTTCGTCTACGACGGCGAGCCGCTCGACCCCGAGCACGGGGGACCGGCGCGGCTGCTCGTCCCGCACCTCTACTTCTGGAAGAGCGCCAAGTGGGTGCGCGGCCTCCAGCTCGCCTCGACGGACGAGCCGGGCTTCTGGGAGCAGAACGGCTACCACCTCTACGGCGACCCTTGGCGAGAACAGCGGTACTGGGGCGACTGACCTGGAAGACGGCTGAAGCCGTCGACGCCGTCCTCGAGACGCCACGGGTCAAGACGCTTCGCCTCGACGTCCCCGACTGGCCGGGCCACCTCCCCGGCCAGCACGTCGACGTCCGGCTGACGGCCGAGGACGGCTACCAGGCGCAGCGGAGCTACTCGATCGCATCCGCGCCCGGCGCGCCGCAACTCGAGCTGACCGTCGAGCGGATCGACGACGGCGAGGTCTCCCCGTACCTGGCGGACGAGCTCCAGCCCGGGGATCGATTCGAGCTGCGCGGCCCGGTCGGCGGCTACTTCGTCTGGGAGCCGTCCCGCGGCGGGCCGTTGCTGCTCGTCGCCGGGGGATCGGGCGTCGTCCCGTTCAGGGCGATGCTGCGCCACCTCGTGGACGAGGGCGGCGGCGTGCCGGCGACGCTGCTCCTCTCCTCGAGGAGCCTGGAGGACGTGATCTACCGCGAGGAGCTCGATGGCCTGGACGGCGTCCGCGTCGTCCACACGCTGACGCGCGAGCAGCCGGAGGGATGGACGGGTTACGGGCGACGTGTGGACGCCGAGATGCTCGCCGAGGTCGGGCCGGCTGCGGCTGAGCAACCCCACGTCTACGTCTGCGGCCCGACCCCGTTCGTCGAGAGCGTCGCGAGCGCGCTCGTCGAGCTCGGACACGACCCGACCCGCATTCGCACTGAACGCTTCGGACCCACGGGAGGATGAGATGACGCTGGACGGAAACGCCGCCGCCGGAATCCTGCGGCAGGTCTTCGCGGTCGAGATGACGGAGGCGCTCGGAACCTGCGCCGGCTGCGGCAAGGTCGAGGCGGTCGGTGCCGTGGTCGTCTACGACCGCGCGCCGGGAATGGTGCTCCGGTGCCCGCACTGCGAGGGCGTGCTCGCAAAGGTCTCGACCGACGGCGAGCGTGTCTGGCTCGACCTGCGCGGCGTGCGCTCGCTCGAGCTGAGGGTGTGACGGATCGGCGCTCGGTGGCACCATGCCTCCGTGCGCCGGCTCCTCATCGCTGTTGGCCTGCTCGCCGTTGTGGCGGGAGCCGCCGCCTGGACGTACGGCAGCTCGGAGGAAACCGCGCGGCCCGACCGGTTCGACGAGCGGTCCGCCTGGTCGTTCCTGAAGAGCCAGGTTGCGCTCGGCCCGCGCCCGGCCGGATCGCTGAAGTCCCGCAAGCTCGCCGAGATCCTCCGCCGCTCGATCCCGCGGGGGCGTTTCCAGGCGGTGCCGGGCGGCTTGCGGAACGTCGTCGGGACCATTCCCGGGCGTAACCCTCGCCGAACCGTCGTGCTCGGCGCGCACTACGACACGAAGGACCTCCCCGGCTTCGTCGGCGCGAACGACGCGGCCTCCGGAACTGCCGTCGTCCGTCAGCTGGCCCGGACGATCAAGCCGCGGCAGCTGGGCCCGACGCTGATCGTGATCTTCTTCGACGGTGAGGAGGCGCCGCGCGGCGTGCCCGATTCCCAGTTCGAGCGGTACGGGCTCCGCGGGAGCAAGGTGGCGGCGCAGGCGTTCCGCTCGGCCGAGGCTGCGATCGTCCTCGACTTCGTCGGCGACAAGGAGCTCGCGATCCCGCGCGAACGGCTCTCGAACCGCCGGCTCTGGGGCAGGTTGCGGGCGGCGGCCCGCCGCGCCGGCTTCGCGCGCCACTTCCCGGCCCGCGAGCAGGGCGCGGTGCTGGACGACCATGTCCCCTTCACCCGTGCCGGTGTGCCGGCAATCGACCTGATCGACTTCGACTTCGCGTGCTGGCACAAGCCGTGCGACGATCTGACCGCGGTCTCGCCGCAGAGCCTGAACGCGGTCGGCGAGACGATGGTGCCCTTTCTCGCCGGTCTGTGAGCGAGCGCGTTCTGACGCAGCGGGAGCTCAACCGCGCGCTCCTCGCGCGCCAGCTCCTCCTCGAGCGCGGCCGGATGTCGATCCCAAAAGCGCTGGAGCGGATCGGCGGGATCCAGGCCCAGTACGCACCGGCGATGTACCTCGGGCTCTGGTCGCGGCTCGAGGGGTTGGAGCGGGCGGCGCCGACCCGGGCGCTCGAGCGCCGGTCGGTGATCCAGGCGACGCTGATGCGGGCGACGATCCATCTCGTTTCCCGCGCCGATTACTGGCCCCTGACTGCGGCGATCCGCACGGAGCGCCGAGCCTGGTGGGAGCGAACGCACAAGCAGGCTGACCCGAAGCGGGCGCGAGCGGCGGGCAAACGGCTGCGGGCCTTCCTGGCCGGCCGGCCGCGCCGCTGGAGGGAGATCCAGGAGCGGTTCGGGCGCGAGGATGCCCTCGCCGGGGCGCAGTACGTCGACCTCGTGCGCGTCCCTCCGTCCGGGACTTGGGAGCAGAGGCGCGCCGACCTCTACGGCCTCGCCGAAGAGTGGGTCGGCCCGGACGAGGCCGAACAGGACGCAGGGCTCGAGCTGCTCGTCAGTCGCTACCTCGGCGGCTTCGGCCCGGGCAGCCCGGCCGAGGTGGCCGACTTCGGGATGGTCTCGGTCGCGCGCGTCCGCGCAGTCCTCGAACGGATGGCGCTGCGCCGCTTCCGCGATCAGAACGGCAAGGAGCTCGTCGACCTGCCCCGGGCGCCGCTCCCCGATCCGGACACGCCGGCGCCGCCGCGCTTCCTGCCTGTCTGGGACGCGACGCTTCTCGTCCATGCGCGGCGGACGCAGATCCTCCCGGAGGAGCACCGCGCGAAGGTCTTCAACATCAAGACCCCGAACTCTGTCAACACGTTCCTCGTCGACGGCCAGGTCGCGGGCACCTGGCGACACGAAGGCGACCGGATCCGGATCGAGCCATTCGGGCGCATGCCGCGCTCGGCGCGGAAGGAGCTCGACGAGGAGGCCGAGCGGCTTGCCGCGTTCCACCGCTAGGGCGCTGACGCGGCGGGAGCTGAACCGGGCGACGCTGGCGCGGCAGCTCCTGCTCAGGCGGGCTCGCCTCCCGGTGGCGCGCGCGATCGAGCGCCTCTGCGCCATGCAGGCGCAGGCCGCCAAGGCGCCGTACGTCGGCCTCTGGAGCAGGCTCGAGGACTTCCGCCGGGATCAGCTGACGCGTGCGTACGAGCGGAAGCAGGTCGTCCGGTCGACGCTCTTCCGCGTCACGATGCAGCTCGTTTCGGCCGCGGATCATCAGTCCTTCGCAGCGGTCATGCACCGGCGGTGGCGCGACGAGTTCGCGAACTGGAAACTGCCGGCGGACGAATGGGCCGCCAGGCTCGTCCGCCTGGCCGAGAAGGGGCCGCTCACGTACGCGGCAGCGAATGCCGCCGTGCCGGAGCTTCCGGACCGCTACCGCTGGCGTGTCCGCTGCCTGACGCCGCTCGTCCACGTCCCGCCCGCAGGGACCTGGGGCAATCACCGCATCCACGTGACGACCGCGGAGCGCTGGCTCGGGCCGAGGCGGGTGGACGCGCGAACTGCTGCGGCGCTCGTCGTCGAGCGCTACCTCGCCGGGTACGGTCCGGCGTCGAAGGCCGACCTTCTCCGCTTCACCGCGCTGCGCGCCGGGGACGTGAACCCAGGCTTCGAGGAGCTCGAGCCGCGCCTCGTCCAGTTCGAGGCCGAGGACGGCCGGACGCTCTTCGACCTCCGGCGGGCCAAACGTCCGCCTGCGGACACGCCGGCGCCGGTCCGGTTCCTGCCCGAGTGGGACCATCTGATCCTGGGCCTCGACGACCGGACGCGCGTGCTTCCTCCCGACCTCGCGCCTACGGTGATCAAGAAGAACGGCGACGTCCTCCCCACCTTCCTCGTGGACGGCCTCGTGGCCGGGGTTTGGCGCTACGAGGACGGCAAGGTGAAGACCGAGCCGTTCGCGCCGTTGCCGCCCGCGACACGCCGGGAGCTCGCGGACGAGGCGGCGAGACTGGCAGCGTTCCTCGCATGAACGCCGCCGCCCTCCGGCTGCGTGACCGCCTCGCGGGCCGGCGGGTGGCGCTCGTCTGCAGCGGTGGGAACATCAGCCTCGACCAGCTGCGTGCGGTACTCGCATGACCGAGAACGTCGTGGTCGGCACGGGGCTGCTCTTCGAGAACGAGCGGATCCGGGTCTGGGACCTCACGCTCGCTCCCGGCGAGCGGCTGCCTTTCCACCGGCACCGGACGAGCTACTTCTACCGCTGCGAGGCGGGCGGGCGGTTGCGGGTGCGCACCCCGGACGGCGACGAGGCCGAGTACGAGAGCCCGCAGGACGAGGTGCACTTCCACGAGATCGGTCCGGAAGACCTCGTCGTCCACGATCTCGAGAACGTCGGGGAGACGACGGTCAGGTTCACGACGGTCGAGCTGCTCGACTGACCCCTCCGGACAGGTCCCTGGTGTCAGACACCACGGGCTGTCAAGGGCAAACTGTGCCAAGAGTGTGCCAACCGCGCGGTCAGGACGGTCGAGCTGCTCGGCTGAGATCGTCGAGCAGGCGCTCGAGGGCGACCTGCGAGTCGCGATGTTCCTCCCAGCGGCGGTAGAGCTCAGCCGCCCCGCGCGGAATCTCGTCCGGAAGGCCGAGCTCGATACATGTGTCCGCGATTTCCTCCATCTCGGGCGCCCAGCGCCATGCGCGGCCAGCCATGCGCGCCAGCGGCTCGGACGAGACGCCCTCCGCCTCGAGCCACTCGCTGACGCCGTACGCCCGAGTGATCGCGTGCGCCTGTGCGGTCAGCGCGATGCCGATCTTGTTCCAGCCGCCGAAGGCCATCTTCAGCGCAGACGCGGCGCCGACGTCGGCCCCCACCGGGATCGCGGTCACCTCGTCGGAGCCCGCGAACAGGGCCGCGACCTCGTCCGCGCCCTCGCCGGCGAGGTAGAGGTTGATCCCGGTCGCCGCGATGATCGAGCCGTCGACGACGCGTGGGCCGAGCTCGGCGATCCGCCGCATGCGCTCCGGCGAGATCGCGTTCGCCTCGACGAACGTCCCCTCGAAACCGAGGCCGAAGACCTGGGCCGCGACGTCCTCGGCGATCGCCGGCGGGCAGATCGAGAGGATCGTGTCGCTCGTCCGCACCAACTCCTCGACCGACCCCACGTCGGTGAAGCGCGTCGCGCGCTGCGCTGTCGCCTCACTACGGCCCTCGCTCGCCCAGACGACCTCGGCGCTTGCGGCATTCCCGACGGCGGCGCCCATCTCGCCGGGAAAGAGGAGGCCGACCCTCAAATGCGTTCGATGCGGGAGCCGCCCATGATCCTGCCGGTGCCGTCGTCGAAGCGCACCCAGGCCTTGCCCTTGCCGTCGTAGTCCGGCGACCAGACAGCGATCACACCTTCCCGGCCGTCCACGCGGCAGCGCTCGGTGCCCTCCGGCTCGGCTCCGCTCCAGACCCGGACGAACGGGTTCTCTTCCAACTCCCGGCCGATCGTCGTCTCGTCGGTGTGTCCGGGATAGACGCGCGTCTCCGGCGGGAGCTCCATCAAGCGCATCACCGAGTCCCGCACCTGGTCGGGGTCGCCGCCGCCGACCGCGTCCTTGAAGAGGACGTCGCCGGCAAACAGCGCGTCCTCGACGAGGAACGCAAGGTGGTCGTCGGCGTGACCCGGCGTCGCGATCGCCTCGAAGCTCAGCCCGCCGGCCTCGAGCGACCCGGTGACGACCGGAAGGCCGAGGTCGCCTTCGTGCTCCACATGGTCGGGATCGCCGTGCGTCCGCAGGACGTGGCTCGGCCGGACCTTCCAGCGCTCGGCCGCCTCGTAGAGCGGCTCCAGCGGCGCGCCCGAGTCCACGTAGACGGCCGATCCACCCTCCTCGTCGACGACGAGATAGGCGTTCGAGAGCCAGCCTGGATGCATGCTTCGCGCGACGAGCATGGACGCGTAGGGTACGCCTCAAACGAGGAGGAGGATTCAGTGGCCGGTCTGATGGAGCGCATGTCCCTGGTGATCAAGTCGAAGCTGAACAAGCTTCTCGACCGGGCGGAGGACCCGGCCGAGACGCTGGATTACTCCTACGAGCAGCAGCGGGTCCTGCTCCAGAACGTCAAGCGAGGGATCGCGGATGTCGCGACCTCGAAGAAGCGGCTCCAGCTCCAGACCGACAAGCTGGAGCAGAGCCTCGTCAAGCTGGACACACAGGCGCGGGATGCCGTGGCCGCGGGACGCGAGGATCTCGCGCGCGCCGCGCTGGAGCGGAAGACGCTTGCGCAGCAGCAGCTGAACGACCTCGACGGGCAGATCGAGCAGCTCGACCAGCAGCAGCAGAAGCTCGCGGCCTCGGAGAAGCAGCTCGGGGCGAAGATCGAGGCCTTCCGGTCGCAGAAGGAGGTCATCAAGGCGCAGTACTCGGCCGCCGAGGCGCAGGTTCGGATCGGCGAGGCGGCGACCGGGATCGGCGAGCAGATGGCCGACACGGGGCTCGCGATCGAGCGGGCGCGCGACAAGACCGAGCAGATGCAGGCACGGGCGTCGGCGGTCGACGAGCTGATCGAGGCCGGCACCCTCGAGGACTTCACCGCCGGCGACCAGACGCAGCTCGACCGTGAGCTGGCGGCGATCTCGGCCGACCGGCAGGTCGACGCGGAGCTCGAAAAGCTTCGAGCGGAGGTCGGGTCGGGCTCGGGCCAGAAGGAGATCGAGCAGTGATCGCACGGCTGATGGGCGAAGGCCAGTACCGCGTCGACGACGCCCTGCGCGAGCAGCTGAACGAGCTGGACGACCGGGCGGTCGCGGGGATGGAGGCCGGGGACGAGCCGGCGCTCGACGGCGTCCTCGACGAGATGTGGGAGCTCGTGAGGAGCCGGGGGGAACGGCTTCCGGACGAGGACCTGTCCGCGTCCGACCTCGTCATCCCGCCGAGCGACCTCACGCTGGAGGAGACGAAGAAGCTCTTCTCCGAGGACGGGCTCGTCCCGGACCTGCCGGCTCCGTGATCGGCGACGGCGGACTCGTCCACTGGGACGAGGTCGAGCCGCAACGGGACGACGAGGGCCACTTCGGCTTCGCTGTTCGCCGCCTTGGTCGCGCAGCCGGCTGTGTCGAGGTGACCGTGAACCGTGCAGAGATCTCAGCCGGGCGGTGGTCGACGCCCGCGCACGTGGAGGACGAGGAGATCTTCTACGTCCTGGGCGGGTCGGGCCTGTCCTGGCAGGACGGGGCGGTCTACGAGGTGCGGGAAGGCGATTGCATCGTCCATCGAGCTCGCGCCGAGGCGCACACGCTGCGCGCCGGCGACGACGGGCTCGACGTGCTGGCGTTTGGGCGCACCGGCGGCGACGGGCATGCGACGCTTCCTCGGGCCGGCGTGACGTGGCTCGGATCCAGCTGGGTCGCGTCCGGGCAAGGCGGCCATCCTTGGGACCAGGAGGCGGAGGCCGGCGAGCCCGAGGTCGGCGAGCCCGCGGAGCGGCCGAGGAACATCGTCAACGTCGGGGATCTCGAGCAGGAGCGCTGGATCGACCTCGCGGACGCCGCCGGCTCGGTCAAGTCCGGTCTGAACGTCGTCGCCGTGGGGGCGGGCAAGCTGCCGGCCCCGGCGCACTGCCACTCAGCCGAGGAGGAGATCTTCGTCGTGCTGGAGGGAGACGGGACGCTCGAGCTCGTCCCGAGCCCGCGAGCGCGCGACCGGGGTCACGAGGAGCAGCACCTCCCGATCCGCGCCGGACATGTCGTCGCCCGCCCCGCGGGCACCCAGGTCTCGCATGCGTTCCGCGGCGGCCTGGGCGGCATGAAGGTCTTGATGTACGGCTGGCGCGACGCGAACGACATCACCTACTACCCGCGCTCGAACAAGATCGGCTTCCGCGGCGTCGGTCTGATGACGCGCCTAGAGCCGCTGGACTACTGGGACGGCGAGGAGCCACCCGGCTGATTCGGGCAGGTCCCGGTGTCGGACACCGCGGGCCGTCAAGGGGGAACTGTGCCGGAAGTGAGCCTTTCCTTCCCGTGCCTACCGCGGACTTGTCTCAGATGGGCAGGCCGAAGAGGGCGAACCACATCGAGATGTCCGGCTCGATGGGCAGCTCCTTCTCCAGCTTCGCCTTCAGCTCCAGCTCCTCGGCGTTGTTCCGCTCGCGCTCGCCGGTCGGCACGAACGGCCAAAACGCACCCCGCTTGTAGCCGTAGACCAGATAGACGGGCTGCGTCCCGCCGTCGAACCGGACGACCGCGGCAAGCAGCTGCGGCCCGAACCCGCGCTCGGCCAGCTCGCCTGCAACGAGGTGGACGGTCGTGACGAGATCCTCGAAGTGCTCGTCGTGGACGATCAGCCACTCGTAACCGAAGTCGTCCGACCGACGCTCGATCCTCGAGGACGACTCCCGCGCCGCGAGGTCGAGCAGCTCCTGCATCTCGTTCTCGGCGCGGACGAACTCCCCGGCCGAGAGCGGCTTGAAGACCACGGCGGCGACACCGGCAGGCCGCAGTCCGAGCTCGACCTCCATCGAGACCGCCGCTGAAGGGAGGGCGAAGAGCGCGTCCCGCTTCGCCTCCTTCAGACGCTTGCGCCCGAAGAGGACGTCGCGGATCCCCACGCAGCCCTAGAGGTCGACCGGCCGGCCCATCTCCCGCGAGATCGCGGCGAGCCGGGCGAGCCGCTTCTCGAGCGGCGGGTGGGTCATGAAGAACTCGGCGAACGAGGCCTTCACGTTCGTCGGGACGATGAAGAACGCGTTCAGTCCCTGAACCTCGCGCAAGTCCTTCTGCGGGATCTGCTGAATCTGACCGGCGATCTTCTGCAGCGCCGACATCAGGTTCTCGGGCGCACCGGTGATGATCGCGGCGCCGCGGTCGGCGGCGTACTCGCGGTATCGCGAGATCATCAAGATCAGCACGTAGCTCAGGACGTAGGTCAGCATCGCGACGAGGAACATGATCAGCCAGACAGGAGTCCCGCCCCGGTCCCGGCCGCCGCCGAACATGCCGCCGAAGAGCCCGACGCGCATCAGCAACGCGGCGACCATGGCGAAGAAGCTCGAGACGGTCATGATCGCCACGTCGCGGTTTCCGATGTGTGACAGCTCGTGGGCGAGGACGCCCTCGACCTCCGGCTTGCTGAGCCGGTACCAGAGCCCCTCCGTCACGGCGACGACCGAGTTCTTCGGGTTGCGGCCGGTCGCGAACGCATTCGGGACGTCGGTTGGCACGACGGCGATCCGCGGCTTCGGCAGGTCGGCCATCGCACACAGGCGCTCAACCATGTCGTGGAGCTCCGGCGCCTCGTCGCGCTCCACCACCTTCGCGCGGGACGCAGCGAGCGCAATCTTGTCCGACGTGTAGTACTGGACGAACGCGAGCCCGGCCATGATCACGACCAGGAACCAGATCCCGATATCCGTGAACGCGACCAGGGCGACGAAGAACCCCACATAGAGGGCCCCGAGGAGGAACATCGTCAACACCATGCGGAACGACAGGCCCGCATCTCTTCCGTACGTGCGCTGCATTGCCTCGATTGTAGTTCTGGGGCTGCTCGTGACCGCGGCGCTTCCGGCCGCAGCCTCCGCCCAGGAGCGCCGAGTCGTGGTCGTGCCAGGCCTCGAGGCCGGCGACCTCGCGGCGCTGACGGACCGAGGGGCGGTCGGGCTCCTCGTCCCGGACGCCGGCCCTGAGACGAGCGGTGCCCGCTCGCGGGCCGCGCTCGAGCGAGGAGCAGTGCGGAACTCGATCCTCGGCGGGCTGCCGGAAGGGGACTCGCTGCTCGACGTCGAGACCTCCGGCACTGTGCCCGCCGGGCCTGCGATCGTGCTCGGCCTCCCGACCGGAGGCGAGCAGCCGAACGACCGCCGCTACCCGATCGCCGTCCTCGGGGAGGGGTACCGGGGTGTCCTCACGTCGGACTCGACCCGCATCCCCGGCCTCGTGTCGATCGTCGACGTCGCGCCGACCGCGCTCGGGGAAGATGGCGCGCTCGGCTCCTCTGCCGACGACGATCCGCTGACGACGCTGAGCGAGCTCGACGATCGGATCGAGGCGAACCGCGACGCGAAGCCGGTCGTCCTGCTCCTGTCGCTGGCGCTGATCGTGGCCGTTGCGACCTTCTTCCCGGCCGGTGTGCTCCCCGCCTTCGCCGCCCTGCTGCTGGCGAACCTCGCGCTCGGCGCCGTGGAATCGACCGAGGTCTGGGTCGACGCGCTCGTCGTCGTCGGGGCTGTGGCGATCTCGCTGCTCCTAGCCCGAGCGCCGCCGCTCGTCCACGGCCTACTCATGGTCGGCGTGCTCGGCGCCTACCTCGTCGCGATGGCCGTCGACGAGCGCTGGGTCGCCCTCTCGCCGCTCGGCCCGACCCAGAACGCGCGCTTCTATGGGCTCTCGAACCTCCTGGCCACCCTGCTCCTCGTGCCGGCACTGGCCGGCGCCGTGCTGCTCGGGCGCCGCTTCGGGCTGTGGGCGTTCGCCGCTGTCGCCGCGCTCTCGCTCATCACGGTCGGCGGGAGCTCGTTCGGCGCCGACGGCGGCGGCGCCGTCGTCCTGCTCGTGGCCTTCGTCGTACTGGCGGCGCTCGAGCACGGCTTCGACCGGCGTCTGGCGATCGGCGCCGCCGCGATCGCGGTCGTACTGGCGGTGGCGCTCGCCGTCGGCGGCTCGAGCCACGTCACGGACGCGCTCGAGGACGGCCCGGTCGGGCTGGCGGAGGACCTCGGCCGCCGCGTCCAGCTCTCCGTCGAGCGAGCAACAGCCGGCTGGGGGGTCGCGCTGCTCGTCTTCGGAGGGATCGCCGTCCTCGCCGCCCTTGCCCTCCGTGAGCGCCGGCCACTGCTCATCTCCCTGCTGGCCGCCCTTGCGGTCTCGCTGGTCGTGAACGACTCGCCGAACGACGTCGTGGTCGCCGGCCTGGCCTGCTACCTCGTCCTCAGCAGTGCGCCGGGGCTCGCCCGACCAGCGCGCGAACGAGAGCGCCCGGCCCCGCGGGCACGGCAAGCGCGAACCGCCCAGGCTTCGTCGCCATGAGCACGGTCATCCCGCGCGCGGAGCGCTCGACGCAGACGGCGCCGGCCTTCACGCGCCAGTAGCGCGTGTAGCGGATCTTGAGGCGGTAGGTCCCGGCCGCCGGCAGCAGCCCCTGGACGCCGGTGTGGTCGAACCGCGTGACGACCGGCGAGCCTGGCCCGGTCAGGATCGGCTCCGGCCGCGGCACCTCGTAGATCGCGAGCTGCGGGCTGCCGAAGACCCGGCGGAGACCCGAGCTCCCCGAGCGCAGCAATGCCGCCTCACGTTCCTCGCCTTTCTGGCCGAGGCGCGTCTCGGGCAGGACGACGAACCGGACGCCCATCCCACGCAGCCACTCGCGATACGCAGGCGGCGCGAGTGCCTGCTCGTAGAAGAGCTCGTTGCGGGCGATGTCGATCTGCCGGTACCAGCCGCGCGCAAGTGGAATGCCGGCGCGCGGCAGCCAGTAGGCCTCCCAGTGGTCGAACGTCGGGACGACCTCGACGCGGTAGCTCGGCGTCGAGCGCTCGGCGAGGAAGCTGACTGCCGGCGCCCAGAACGAGCGGTCCGCTGCGCGCACATCGGTCCGGTCGAGCGCGGCTCCCGCGTACGGCGCGACGTTGTAGATGAGTGCTGCGGTCAACGCCAGCCCGGCCAGCCAGCGCGGCCGGAAGCGGGCGACGAACGCGGTCATCAGCATCACCGGGAAGACGACGGAGCGAAGCCGCGTCAGGTTTTCCCCGACCGGCGTCGAGACGACGAACATTGCGATGCTCGCGGCGCCCCAGACGAGGAAGAACGCGCCGAGAATCGCGCCGTGCCGTGCACGACGCGCGAGCTCGGCACCCAGGACGCTCACCGTCAGGACGGCGGCGAGCTCGAACGCACGGAACGGATACGGCCCGCTGCTCGGGAAGAAGACGAGCGCCGCGAACTGGATGGCCGCAATTCCGGCAAGGGCGGCGATGAACGCGACCGCGTGCGGGCCCACCCGGCGAACGAGCGCGAGCGCGACCAGGACGATGCAGAGGAAGACGAACGCCAGCGGGCTGAACCCGAGCGTGAGCGCGGCGGCGCCGGCGGCCAGCCACCGGCGGTCGCTCTGGAGCAGGCGGAGAGCGCCGAGGCCCGCCGCGAGGCCGAGCGCGTAGCTGTACGTCCCGACGAAGATCGGGCCGGCGGCGAGCACGGCGAAGGCGCGGGCCGGCCAGACCCCGGCCGCGCCCCATTCCCGCTCCACGATCGAGGCGAAGAGCGCCGCGGACACCACGACTGCGGCGAAGACGAGCGGCAGGTTCCCCACGAGCGCAGCCGGCAGGTAGTAGAGGAGGCTGTAGGACGCGAGCGGGTAATGGCCGCCGTACCACAGGTTGTCCCAGACGTACACGCCCTCCTCGACGAGGAGCGTCCGGTAGAGGTGGGCAGGCGCGTCGCCGGTCGGCGGTGCGAGCGCGACGAGCAGGGCGGCGCCGACACATGCGAGCCCGCCCGCGATCAGGATCTCGCGCCGCGGCGCGATCAGGCGAGAGACGGCGGCGGTCACGCGCGTAGTCTGACGGCTCGGTGGGTAAGATCGCGCCCGTGCGCCGTCTCCTCCTGATCGCGCTCTTCGCCGTGCTCCTCGTCGGCTGCGGCGGCGGCGACGATACGTCCGCGACGCCGGAGACCGTCGACACCACAGCGACGCAGACGGACACCGGCGAGACCGAGACCGAGACTGGCGAGACCGAGACCGAGACCGGCGGCGACGACGAGGCCGTCGAAGGCGATCCCGCCGCCGGCGAGCAGGTCTTCGCGTCGAACGGCTGCGGCAGCTGCCACGAGTTCGAGCCGGCCGGCTCCTCGGGCACGACGGGGCCGAACCTCGACGAGCTCCCGGATCTCGCGGAGGGTGCGAACCAGCCGCTCGCCGACTTCACGCGCACGTCGATCACGAGCCCGAACGAGTACGTCGAAGAGGGCTTCCCCGAGGGCGTCATGCCGGCGTACGACCAGCTCAGCGACGAGGACCTGAACAACCTCGTCGCCTTCCTCATCCAGGATTGATCGACCTCCGGGCTGCGCGCAGCGACCCGGAGTCGGTGCGGGCCGGCATCGCGCGAAAGGGCGGCGGTGAGGCGTTCAGCGAGTTGCTCGAAGCGGACGCGCGCTGGCGCGAGCTCGTCCCTCAGGTGGACGAGTTGCGCGGCCGCCAGAAGCTGAAGGGCAAGCCGACACCGGAGCAGGTCGAGGAGCTGAAGCAGGTCAAGGAGGATCTGCGCCGCCTCGAGGGCGAGCTCTCGGCCGCGGAATCGCGCAAGGACGAGCTGCTCCGGGAGGTTCCAAACCCGGCGCACGACTCGGTTCCCGACGAGGAGACGGACGACGCCGAGGGAACGATCGAGCGGGAGGTCGGCGAGCCGCCTTCCATCGCCGATCCGAAGGAGCACCTCGAGCTGGGCGGCTACGACATGGAGCGCGGCGCGCGGCTGTCCGGGTCGCGCTTCGGATACATCGTCGGTGACGCGGCGCGCCTCTCGCTCGCGCTCTACCGCTGGGCGCTCGAGCGGCTGGTCGCCGAAGGCTTCACGCCGGTGATCCCTCCGGTGCTCGTCCGAGAGGAGGCGATGTACGGCACCGGCTTCTTCCCCGCGGAGCGATTCGAGATCTACGAGGTGGCCGACGAGGGCCTCTTCCTGACCGGCACGTCCGAGGTGGCCCTGGCTGGCCTGCACATGGGCGAGATCCTCGAGCGGGAGCTGCTGCCCCTCGAGTACACGGCCTTCTCGGCCAACTTCCGCCGCGAGGCGGGCGCGGCAGGCCGCGACACGCGCGGCATGTTCCGCGTCCATCAGTTCAACAAGGTCGAGATGTTCGCGTACACGCTTCCGGAGGACTCCTGGAACGAATTCGAGCGGCTCGTTGGGATCGAGGAGTCCCTGGTGCAGGAGCTCGGACTGCCGTACCGCGTGGTCAACATCGCCGCCGGCCAGCTGAGCGCGGCGGCGGCGAAGCGGATCGACATCGAGGCGTGGTTCCCCTCGCAGGAGCGCTATCGCGAGATCACGTCGGCGTCGAATACGACGGACTACCAGGCGCGGCGCCTGGGGATCCGGTATCGAGCCGACAGCGGGACGGAGTTCGTCCACACGCTGAACGGCACGGCGGTCACGGACCGCTGGGCGCTCGCGATCCTGGAGAACTTCCAGGGCGAGGTGCCGGAGGTGCTGCGGGAGTACGGCGCCCCGGAACAGGTCCGGAAGTAACCGGTCCGGACATGTCTGCGAGACATGTCCCGCGGCAGCGTCTACTTCGGCCGGTGCGCGGCTAGGACAGAGCGCTCGGCGGGGCGCCTGGGGTCAGACCCCAGGACACGGCCCGGCGCGTCCGTTCGGGACTAGAGCGAAACGGCCATGCCCGAGCCTGCAGAGCGATAGAGCGCCTCGATGGCACGCGCCTGCGCCAGTGCGTCTTCGCGGCCCAGGAGCAGCTCTGCCTTGCCTTCGACCGCGTCGGCGAGGTTCTCCAGCTCGAGCCGGTAGGAGTCGACCGGTTCGAGGGTGATCTCCTCGACCCCGCCCTCCCGCCGGAGCTCGATCACCGGCCGCCGACAGTGCCACGGATCGTCGAGGAAGAGCGAGCCTTCCGAGCCCACCGCTTCCAGCTCGTCGCGCATCGGAAGCCTGAAGCCGCAGTCGAACTGCGCGATCACATCGCCCGGAAAGGACATCGTGGCCGCAAAGACTGTGTCGGCTCCCGCCTCGGTCACGCTCGTGCCGAACACGTGCTCCGGCTCGCCCGCGAGAAACCTGGATCCGTTGACGCAGTAGCAGCCGACGTCCATCAGTGCCCCGCCGTCGAGATCGGCCGCGAGCCGGATGTTCGCCGGATCGTCGATGGTGAAGCTGAACGCCGCGCGCACAACTCGGAGCTCGCCGATCGACCCACCGTCCACCAGCTCCTTCAGCCGCGCCGTCTGCGGGTTGTGCCGGTACATGAACGCCTCCGTGAGGATCCGGCCCGTCCGCTCGGCGACGTCGAACGCCCGCTCGACGTCCTCGGGCCGCCGGCTGAGCGGCTTCTCGCAGAGCACGTGCTTGCCGGCCTCCAGCGCCCGGATCGACCACTCGACGTGCATCGAGTTCGGCAGCGGGTTGTAGACCGCGTCCAGCTCGGGATCGGCGAGCAGCTCCTCGTAGCTCCCGTACGCGCGCTCGATGCCCTGCTCCCGAGCGTACGCCTCGGCACGCGCGAGGTCTCGACTCGCGACCGCCGTGACCTCCACCCGGTCGGAGTCGCGCGCC
Source organism: uncultured Actinomycetes bacterium (assembly GCA_963782765.1). GTDB lineage: Bacteria > Actinomycetota > Thermoleophilia > Gaiellales > Gaiellaceae > JACDAN01. The sequence goes on along the minus strand of CAWALC010000001.1, from coordinate 977,735 downwards.
CCGGCCAGGACCAGCCGGTTGATCCGCGCAGTGGAGAGGATTCCGAGGCGAAGCGTCATCGCAGGGATCGTAAGGCCGGATAGAGCGCCCGGAAGCGCCCGTACCCCTCCGCGTAGACGCGCGCCCATCCCGGATCGGGCTCGATCTCGTCCCGCACCTTCACACAGGCGTCCACCGCCTCGCGGACATCGCTGAAGGCTCCGGAGGCGACTCCGGCGAGGAGCGCGGCTCCGCACGCGGCTCCCTCCTCGACGACGGTTCGCTGAAGGGGGAGGCCGAGCACCGAGGCGACGATCGTCAGCCAGAGCTCACTGCGCGCACCCCCGCCTGACACGCGACCGACCTCGATCGTGCAGCCGAGCCCGCGCAGGAGCTCGAGCGAGTCGCGGAGCCCGTAGGCAACGCCCTCCATCACGGCGCGGGCGAGCGCGCCCCGATCGTGGCGCAAGGAAAGGCCAACGAACGCACCACGCGCGTCCGGGTCCGCATGCGGCGTCCGCTCGCCGGCCAGATAGGGCGCGAAGAGCAGTCCCTCGGCCCCGGGCTCCCAGGCAGCGGCTTCGGCGTCGAGCCCGCCGTGCCCGACCTCCGGCGCGAACGCGTGACGGAACCAGCTCATCGATCCCGCCGCCGAGAGCATCACGCCCATCGCGTGCCAGGTGCCTGGCACGGCGTGGCAGAAGACGTGGGCTCGGCCCTTCGGGTCGGGTGCGAAGTCGTCGAGCGCCGCGAAGACGACGCCCGAGGTTCCAATGACGACGGACGCGGGCCCGGGCGAATGCACGCCGACCCCGAGCGCACCGGCGGCCTGGTCGCCCGCGCCTGCGACTTCCGGGGACTCGCTCACGGGCGGCAGCCATTCGGGCGGAATCTCCAGCGCGGCGAGCACCTCGTCGCTCCAGCGCCGGTTGGCGACGTCGAAGAGGAGCGTGCCCGATGCGTCGGCGGCATCGGTCGCCTGCTCGCCGAGGAGCCGAAGCCGGACGTAGTCCTTGGGCAGGAGCACATGCGCGATCCGCTCGTAGACGTCCGGCTCGTGCCGGCGCAGCCAGAGGAGCTTCGGAGCCGTGAAGCCCGGCAGCGCACGGTTGCCGGTAAGTTCGATCAGCCGCGCGAGGCCGATCCGGTCCTCGATCTCGGCGCACTCTGGAGCCGTCCGCTGGTCGTTCCAGAGGATCGCCGGGCGCAGGACCCGCCGCTCGGAGTCGAGCGCCACGAGCCCGTGCATCTGGCCCGAGAACCCGATCCGCTCGCCCTGAACGCCCAGCCGCTCGAGTGCCCGCCCGGCGGCCCGCACCCAGTCGTCGGGATCCTGCTCGGCCCACCCCGGCCGCGGGATGGACAGCAGGTATTCCTCCTCGGCCCGGCCGACGATGTCCCCCTCGGGCGACAGCGCGATCGCCTTGACACCCGACGTCCCGACGTCGAGGCCGACCAGTAAGGTCACGACGTGGAGAGCCCGGCAGCCTCGATCGCGGCGACGGCGAGCGCCTCGTCCTGCTCGCCGGGCAGGCCGCTGACGCCGACGGCACCCACGCGACGTCCGTCCTCGAATGCGGCCACGCCTCCGCGGAAGAAGGTGAAGAACGGGTCGAAGCTCGCCAGCTCGGCGGCGTCGTCCCGCACCTTCTCGGCAAGCGCGCCCGTCGAGGGCATATCGCTTCGCGCCGCCGTGTACGCCTTCCGCTGGGCGTTCAGACGCGTGTCGTGCGCCGCGCCGTCCATGGTCGCCGCCGCGACGAGCTCGCCGTGATCGTCGGCCACGAAGACGGACACGGGGCCGGGCGCCTCCCGGACGACCGAGTCGACGATCGCCTGCGCCTGTTCGAGCCTCATGCGCCCAGCGCCGCGTAGACGAGCTCGTACGCCCGAACCGCGTCCTTCCGCTGCTGCGCCTCGCGGAGCGCCGCGTCGTCGATGCGCCCGGCGACCTCGTCGATGAACCGCCACTGGAGCACGCTGCGCCGCACGGCCTCGATTGCGTCCTCGGTGTACGGGTAGAGGTCGAACCCGAGCCGCTCGCCGTTCTCGCCGTAACCCGCCCGCCGGAGCTCGACGGCCAGTTCCAGCGTCTCCATGAAGGCGGTCGCACCGACCATGTTGTCGTCGTCGAAGGTCCCCCAGCCGGAGTTCGCGTGCTGGTGGCCGAGCAGCCCCTCAGCGGCGAGGAGCGCAGCGTATTCGCCAAGGCTCTCCCCGTTCATCAAGAGGTGCTGCCAGTCCATGTTGACCTTGACGTTCGAGAGCCCCTGACCGCGGAGCGTGTGGATCACGTGCAGCGTCATCCCGACGTTCCGCATCAGGATCTTCATTGCGGGCTCGGAGTTCTTGTGCTCGAGGAAGAGGTAGACGCCGTGGTCGGCGCAGCGTTGCGCGGCCTCGCCGATACCTTCGATCAACCACTTCCAGCTCTCGGCATAGGGCGTCTGGAACGGGTAGTTGTAGCCCTCGATCCCGGGCCAGACGATGAAGTGGGCGCCGATCGAGCCTGCGAGCTCCGCGGCGGCGACGGTGCGACGGCGGGCCTCAGCGCGAGTGTCGGCGTCAGGCGAGATCAGCCCTCCGCGCCCGAACCGCGGGTCGAGGTGGAGCCCGCTCGCCAGCGCGTAGATGTCGTGGTCGCCGAGCGCGCCGCGGATCTCTTCGAGGCTCTGCTCGTCCAGCTCGCCGGGGTAGTGGAACTCGTAGCCGTCGATCAGGTCGCCGAGCCCGTCCACCGCTCGGCGCACCCGGTCGATCGTCGACTCGCCGGCGTGTTCCGGCTGGTACCCGCCCGGCACGAACCGCGTCACCATCGGGCCGAGCGCCCAGATCCCGAGGCTCGTCTTCACCTGGCCACCGGCTCCCTCCGCCCGCTGTCCGCGGACCGCAGCATCGCCTCGACGACCTCGTCGCACCGGTAGCCGTCCTCGAAGGTCGCACCGTGCGGGGCCACTCCGTGCTCGCCGGCGATCGCCCCGAGCATGTGCGCCAGCTCGTGGACGAAGGTGTCGCCCCAGCCGACGATGTGCCCCGGCGGCCACCAGAAGCGCATGTACGGATGCTCCTCCTCGGTGACGAGGACACGCCGGAATCCCTTTTCGTCCGCGACCTCGAGCTCGTTCAGCCGCTCGACGTCGAACGCCGCCGAGCCCTTCGTCCCGTTGACCTCGAACGCGTTCGAGTTGATGCGGCCGCGGGCGAGCCGCGACGCCTCGAGCGTGCCGGCGACGCCGTTCTCGAACTCGACGGTGGCCACGAAGTGGTCGTCGACTTGGCGCCCGGGGACGACGGTGCGGACGATCGCGGACACGCTCGAGATCTCGCCGACGAGGTAGCGCGCGAGATCGATGATGTGCGTCCCGAGGTCGCCGAGCGCACCGGTCCCTGCCTGGGCGGGATCGAAGCGCCAGGCGCTCTCGTCCGCGTCCCACCCCCACGACTGGAGGTAGCGAGCCCGGAAGTGGACGATCTCCCCCAGCTCGCCGGCGTCGACGAGCTCCCGCACCAGGCGGACTGCCGGGACGAAGCGGTAGTTGAACCCGCACAGGTGGACGACGCCGGCCTGCTCTGCCTCCTGCCACATGCGGTGCGACTCCTCCGCCGAGAGACCGAGCGGCTTCTCGCAGAGGACGTGCTTGCCGTTCCGCGCCGCTTCGATGCACGGCTCGGCGTGAACGGCGTTCGGCCCGCCGTTGTCGAAGAGCTGGACGCGGTCGTCGGTCACCTGCTCGCGCCAGTCCGTCACCGCCTCGGCCCAGCCCCACTCCTCGCGCGCCGCCTCGACCGCGTCCCGGTTCCGCCCCGAGATCGAGACCAGGTCGGGCTGCAGCGGCACGTCCAGCAGCTCGAGCGCATGCAGGGCGCGCGAGTGAGCCTTGCCCATGAAGGCGTACCCGAGCATCGCGACGCCGATCGTCCCGCTCACGCTGCGCCCTCGAAGTGACGCTGCGCCCGCTCCCACGCGCCCTTGCCGCACTGGCTGCCGACCCGCCTGCCCATGAAGTCGTCGGGCGGGACGTGGATGCCCATGTAGAGACGCGACGTGCCCGCGGCGTCGGCCGCGTCGTAGTACGTCGCCCACTGGAGGGTGAGGTCGCGGCTGGGGCCGTGCTCGATCTTCAGCGCGCCCCGCGGAACCGGCACCTCGTACAGGCCGCCGGGGAAGAAGGAGCTGCCGGTGAACGCCGTCAGCACCTCTGCGGCCGCGCGGCTGAACGTGCTGTGGCCGGAGACGTAGCCCGCGAACGCCGGCGTGACGAAGGTCGGCAGCTGGTAGGGCACCCAGTCGACTGCGCGGATCCAGCGCACGCCGCTCGCCTGCGTCGCCGGATCCTTCGGGAAACCGGCCCAGGCACGGACGAACGTCTCTCCTCGTCGCCGCTCGACAAGGTCGGGCATCGTCGGCAGCAAGCCCTTGCCGCCGAGGTAGCGGATCATCGAGATCGGCCGCACCGAGTCGTAGTGCCCCTTGAGGCCCCAGGCCGCGACCGCGGCGTCGTGCACGGCTCCGTTCAGCGCGAGGTAGAGCTTGACGTCCCACTCGAGCCGGTCGACCTCCGTCCCCCGGCCGCCGATCCGGCGCTGGAAGCCCGGCGAGTCGGAGACCTCGTTGGCGACGGAGTTCCAGTGGCCCGGCGGTGTCTCCGAGCGTGGGCCGTCCGCCCAGTACTCCGCGAGCGCCCGGGCGTAGTCCCCCTGAAGGACGACGTTCCGCGCATACGGCTTCCCCGTCGCGGGGTTCACCTCGTGCCCGTCGCCGTCATTTGCGCCGAGCGAGTTCCCGCCACGCCTGCGGGGACTGATGTCGATCGGAACGATCTTGCGCGCGTCCAGCTCGGAGCTCCGGCGGATCACCTCGAGCGCGTCGCGTTCGAAGGCCCGGCTGCCCGAGCCTCGAGCCGCGGCGGCGGTCCCGGGTCGATCGGGACGCCGGAGTCGGAGGCCGGCAGCGCGAAGCCGCGTCCACCTGACCCCAGTGCGGCCCGACGAAGGACTGCACGCTTCCCGGCTGCGGGATGCCGTTCTGCGCGACGATGCGGGCGAGCGCGAGCGGCTGCCAGCTCGATGGGTCGCTCATCTTCGTCCCGGGCTCCTCCACGACGAGCGGCGGGTTCGCCGGCTTGTAGGTGGGATCCGCGTAGCGGAGCTCCTCGTTGGCGCCGTCCTCGCGACCGCGCTCGATGTAGGACGCCGCGATGCGGTTTCCGAGCGCTGCCGGCGAGTCGCCCTCGGTGTCGGTGTAGTCGATGCGGTAGCACTGACCCTCGAGGGTCGAGACGAGCTCGTCGAACGTCTCCTGGAGCCCGGAGGCGTACGAGTACCGGTGCAGCAGGAGCCGGTAGGCCGCGTAGCTCAGTGCGGTCTCTCGCGCGGCCGGGACATCGTCCGCCTCGAGCTTCTCACGCACGAGCCAGCCGTCGGCCTGCGAGTCGTAGGCGGCCCACGCGTCCCACATCGCGGCGGAGACATGAAAGAGGTTCCGCGCATGGACGGTAGGCGCCGGCGTGTCCCGCTGGATCGCGTGGAGGAGCGCCTCGTTCCAGACACGGGCGACGGAATGGCCCTCGCGGGCTCGGGGCGTGCAGTCGTCCCGGACGTAGGCGGACTCGGACCCGCCGCCGCCGCCGCCGAGCGAGCACCCTCCGACGGCGAGCGCGACGAGCACCAGGAATGCCAGCAAGCGCTTCACGGCGCCTCGACTTCGAGGATCTGATCTGCCTCGACGTCCCGAAGAACCGTCTCCTCGCCGCCGGGCCAGCGGACGCGGAGCTCGCGCACCACGGTCGCACCGCCGAGGCCGAAGTGGAGACGTGGATCCTCGGAGGAGAGATAGCTCCCGCCCGCGGCGACCTCCCGCCGCAGCCTGCGCCCGTCGGGCAGCGTCGCGGTCACCTCGGTGCCCGGCGGTGCGCCTTCCGGCGCCACCTCGAGCCAGCTCCCGGCGGCGCCGCGGTTCTCCAGGAGGACGAGCGGCCGGCCGAGCGGAAGCACCGCGACGTCCACGTCGCCGTCGTTGTCGTAGTCGGCGGCGGCGCTGCCCCGCGCGACGAGCCGGCCGGCGCTGCGAACGGCCGCGCCTGCCTCCTCGAAGCGACCGTCGCGCCCTTCGGCCAGGAGATTGCGGAACACCTGCACCCGCTCGGCGTCCCGGCGGAGGTCGGTGACCGGGATGTAGCCGTTCACGAGCACGAGGTCGAGGTCGGTGTCGTGGTCGAGATCCGCCCAGGACGCGCCCCACCCGGTTGTGCGCTCGAGGTCGATCCCGGCGTCCGCCCGGACGTCCGTGAAGGACGGGTCGTTGGCGTCGGGCGGATTCGACCGGTACAGCGCGTGGCCCTGCCTGCGCGAGTTCGAGACGAAGATGTCCGAGCGGCCGTCGGCGTCCCAGTCGGCGACAGCGACGCCCATCCCGGCGCCCGGGTCGGCGACGCCCGCGGCAGCCGCGCGCTCCTCGAACCGGAAGCCGAGGCCCGCCGGGTCGGCGGCGGCGCCGCCCGGCCACTCGACGTTCTCGTAGAGGCGGTTCGGGTTCGTGTCGTTGGCGAGATGAACGTCGAGGTCGCCGTCGCGCTCGAAGTCTGCGAGCGCGACGCCGAGGCCGTAGCCGAACCGCACCACCTCGAGACCCGCCTCGCGGCCGACCTCGCGGAACGTGCGGTCGCCTTCGTTCAGAAACAGGAGATCCCGGCGGCCCGCGAAGGTGTTCGGGAACCCGAGCTGCGGCCTCTGGAATCCGGTTCGCCTCGTCGACGTAGCCGCTGACGACCAGGTCGGGCGAGCCGTTGCCGTCCAGGTCGCCCACGGCGGCGCCCGTGTGCCACCCGAACACGCGGACGGCGGCGTCCTCGTCCGCCTCGGTGAACTCCTCGCCGTCGTTCCAGAGCAGCGTGCTGCGGTCGGCGCCGGTGACGTAGAGGTCGGTGCGCCCGTCGCGATCGAGATCGGCAGCGACGCACCCCTGCCCCCGAAGCGCGACGCCGGCGCCCGTCTCCTCGGTCACGTCGGTGAAGCGCCCCTCACGGTTTCGGAGGAGCCGCGTCGTCGGCAGCCCGCCGCGCGCCTCCCACTCGTCGCGCTCGTCCCTGCGAGTGGCCGTTCACGACGAAGAGGTCGAGCCAGCCGTCGCCGTCGTAGTCGAGCCAGCAGAGCCCGCCGCCCGTCATCGCCGCCGCATCCGGTGACTCGTCCCACCGGAACGCGCCGTGCCGGAAGCGGAGCCCGACTTCCCGGGCAACGTCGACGAAGGACAACTGTCCAGCCCGCGCCGCCGGCTCGGCTCCTCCCGATCCCGTGCCGCATCCGGAGAGCGAGCCGACGATGGCCGCCGCCGCGGCGACCAGGATCAGGCCGCGAGAGGCGATCTCAGACGCCCCCGCGAGCAGCGCGACGCCGCTTCGCGAAGGCATCGACGAGGACGGCGCCGAGGAGGACGAGCCCGGTGATGACGAACTTCGTCCCGGAGGCGAGCCCCATCAGGTCCATCCCGTTCTGGATCGAGGCGATGACGAGCGCGCCCAGCAGGGCCGCGATCACCCGCCCGACCCCGCCGAAGAGGCTCGTGCCTCCGATGACCGCAGCGGCGATGACGAGCAGCAGCAGGTTGCCGCCGCCGGTGTTCGTTGCGACCGAACGGAGACGGGAGGCGAGCATGATCCCTCCGACGCCCGCCATGAAGCCGCTGATCATGAAGACCGCGATCCGGACGCGGTCGACGGCGATCCCGGCCCGACGCGCCGCTTCAGCGCTGCCGCCGACGGCGTAGACGTGCCGCCCGAAGCGCGTCTTGGTCGCGATGAAGGACCAGAAGAGGAGGAAGGCCCCGAGGATGAGGATCACCTTCGGAACGCCGCGGTCCTCGTTCAGGTACCAGACGGCGCCGAAGGTCACCGCAGCGAGCCCGACCGTCTGGAGCACGATCAGCACCATCGGCTTCCCCGCGAGGCCGCGGGTTCTGCGCGCGATCGCCGTGCGCAGCTGGAGCGCCGCATAGCCCGCGACGACGACCACGGCGAGAATCCACCCCCACACCTCGCTCAGGAAGTCGTTGGCGATCCCGACCACGGTGTCGTCCTGGATCCGGATCGTCCCGGCGGTCGAGTACTGCGTGGTCAGGATGAGCACGACGCCCGACCAGATCAGGAAGCCGGCGAGGGTGACCACGAACGACGGAACCCCCGCCTTCGTGATCACGATCGCGTGGAGCAGTCCGATCGTCGTCGTGCAGAGGAGGGCGACCGCGATAGCCGCCCACCACGGCCAGCCCGGGTCGTCCGGGCGCAGGAGGAGCGTCATGACGACGGCTCCGACCGCGCTCACGAACCCGACGGAAAGGTCGATCTCGCCGATCAGGAGGACGAAGACGACCCCGATCGCCATCGTCGCCACGGCCGCCATCTGCAGGAGCAGGTTGGTGAAGTTCCGCTCCGTGAGGAAGTTCTCCTCGAGGATCCCGAAGGTGATGACGATCAGGACGAGGCCGAGGATGATCGGGAGCGTCCCGAGCTCGCCCGCTCGCACGCCCTGCCACCACAGCCGGACGTAGCCGGAGAGCGTCTCCGACTCGTGTGCCTCGTCCACCGGCGGGCTACCCGGAACGCGCCCGACTGGCGCAGCGGTTGGATCGGCGCTCACGCTTCGACCTCGGCGTCCGCCTCGCACCGGCCTCGCCTGCGACCGCCGACATCCATTCCCGGGACGTGGTCGAGCTTCCCGGCGGTGATGGCGTGGACGACGTCCTGCTGGGTCGTCTTCTCACGCTCGAAGAGCGCCACGCGCTGCCCGAGTCGCAGCACGGTGATCCTGTCTGCGACCTCGAACACGTCGTGGAGGTTGTGCGTGACGATTGCGACGCCAAGATCCCGCTCGGCCAGGCGCCGTACGAGGTTCAGCACCTGCCGCGTCTGGACCACGCCGAGGGCGGCCGTCGGCTCGTCGAGGATGACGACGCGGGAGTTCCACATCACAGCCTTCGCCACGGCGACCGACTGCCGCTGGCCGCCGGAGAGGCCGGCGACCGTCTGCCGGACGGACTTCAGCGTTGTGACCGACAGGCTGTCGAGCGTCTCGCCCGCCGTCCGCTCCATCGACGACTCGTCGAGGACGACGGCTCCGAGCGTCCGCTCGCGGCCGAGAAACATGTTCGCGACAACGTCGAGGTTGTCGGCGAGGGAGAGATCCTGGTACACGACCTCGATGCCTCGTCTGGCGGCGTCGCGCGGGCCGTGGATGTTCACCCGCTGCCCGTCGAGCAGGACTTCCCCCTCGTCGAACGGATAGATGCCGGCGATGCCCTTGATGAGCGTCGACTTGCCGGCGCCGTTGTCGCCGACGAGGGCCATAACCTCGCCGGGGCGCACCTCGAAGTCGACCCGGTACAGGGCCTGCACGGCGCCGAACGCCTTCGAGGCGTTCCTGACCTCCAGGAGCGGGGTGTCGGCCACTGGCTCCTCCTCTCCGACGGTCGGCCGGGAGGGGCGCCTGGGCGCCCCTCCCAGTCGCTCAGTTCGTCAGCTCTGCTCCTGGCAGAAGTCCGTCTGCGCGGTGTCTCCCTTGCAGATCTCGTCGACGGTGCGGAACCCGTCCTCGATCACGGTCTCCTGGATGTTCTCCGCCGTCACGCCGATCGGGGTGAGCGCGAAGTACGGCACGATGCCGTCGCCCTCGGACTCCTCGGCCGGGTTGCCGTCCTCTGCGTTGATGCCGATCAGGTTGAACTCGACATCGGGGACTTCGACATCCTCGATTGGGTCGCCGTTCCGCAGCGCGAGGGCGACCGCGGCCGCGACGTCGGCCTCGGCCTTGATCGGCTTGTAGACCGTCATCGTCTGCTTGCCGAGGAGGACGTTCTGGATCCCCGCGACCGTCGCGTCCTGGCCGCTCACCGGCGCGTTCTCGATCCCCGCCGCCTCCATCGCGTTGATGGCGGAATTCGCGAGCCCGTCGTTCGCGGCGAAGACCGCGTCGACCTTGTTGTCGGCGCCCGTGAGGATCTGCTCCATCAGCGTCTGCGCCTGCTGGTTGTCCCAGCCCGGCACGTGACGGTCGGCGACGAGCTCCCACTCGCCCGCGTCGACCTTCGGCTTCACGGTCTCGTAGTAGCCCGTGCGGAAGAGGAAGGAGTTGTTGTCCTCCTCGCCGCCGTTGAGCATGACGACCCGCTTATTCTCAAGCGCGTCGATCGCCGGCTCGAGCTCACGCCCCATCGTCCGTCCGACCTCGACGTTGTCGAAGCTGACGTACGCGGCGCCGCCGGACCCGCCGGTATTGAAGCGGTCGTACTCGACGACCTCGACGTCCGCGTCCTTGGCGTTGTCGATGATCGTCGCGCCCGAGCCCGTGTCGTTGCTGACGAGCAGGATGACGCTCGCGCCGTCGGCGATCGCCTGCTCGGCCTGCGACTGCTGCTGGGCCGCGTCACCCTCGGCGTTCACGATGTTGAACTCGACGTCCGCCTCGCTGAACGCCTGCTCGAAGTAGCGCCGGTCGTCCGACTCCCACCGCGGTGACGTGGCGCTGTCGGGAAGAAGCACCCAGATGCTTCCGTCGCCCGACCCGCCTTCGTCGTCGCCTCCGCAGCCGGCCGCGACGAGCACGAGCACCGCGACCAGTCCAAGGAGGAGTCCGAGAAGCCTCGGTGACCTCCTGGTCGACCCCGAATCACGCCTTCTCAACACAGTTCCTCCTCCGTGGGGGTACGGGTTGGGGCAGGACGGGCCGCCGTCCGTGTCTCCGCGCCAACCTAAATTCCACTGGAATCTGTGTCAACCGGCCTTCGCGCCGCTTAACGGCAGCGCTACGCTCCCCGCAGGCGGGGTGCCGGAGCGGACGAACGGGGCGGTCTTGAAAACCGCTGCGGGTGATGAGCCCGCCGTGGGTTCGAATCCCACCCCCGCCGCTGACCGCGCTAGAGCGCGAGCAGGAAGAGCAGGAAGCCGATCGCGGCGAGCAGCGCGGCCGTCGCGGCCAGGCGGAGAGCGAGCCGTTCGCGCGGCGGGACGAGACGCACGATCGCGACCGCCTCCGGGCCGACCGGGACACGGTCCAGGTCGCGCGACCGCGGAGGAACGGTGATTGCGCCCGGCCGGTCTTCCAAGACCTCGCCGGTTCCCCCGCAGTCAGGACAGTCGTTCAGCGACACGAACCGGCCGGAGTCGCTCTCCGTGACGAGCCTGCGGCGCCCGGCGCCGTCGCAGGCCGCGCACTCCTCCGTGTCGCCGAGGTCAACCTCCCGCGTCGCCCCCACGTGCGCCTCGTAGGCGTCGAGCTCCACCTCGGCGACGATCCGTGTCGGCTGCTTCTCCGCCCGCCCGCCCATCGCCGCGACGATGACGCTCTCGAGATCCTGGAGAAACTCCCGCGGCTTGGACGCATAGACGCGAGCGGCTCCGCGGCTCGGTGCAATCCCGCCGCCTCGGCCGCGCCAGCCGAGCCGGTCGTAGAGACGGCGCGACTCCTCGTCGGACAGGATCCCGAAGGCCTCGCTCACCTCCCGGAAGCGCTCGCCGTCCGCTTCCCGCGAGGAAACGTCCGGATGGAGCATCCGGGCGAGCTCCCTGTACGCGAGCTTGAGCTCGGCGTCGTCAGCGTCGGGGCTCACCCCCAGCACCTCGTAGAGATCCCGCGCCACGATCGTGTTCTTCCGCGGCAGTGGCCCGACCGAAACCACACGCCCCGGACGCCCGTTAGGGCTCTAGATGCGGCCGGTCCCTGTTCTGCTGCCCACGATCCTCGTCCTCGGCCTGCTCGGTGCCTGGACCGGGACCAGCATGGGCCAGTTGCCGCCGCCGCCGACCGTCAGCGTTCCGACGGTCCCGGTCACGGTTCCGACGGTCACCGTCCCGCCGGTGCCTCCTGCGCCGCCGGTCCCCACCGTGACGACACCTCCGGCGCCGACCGTTTCCGCACCGGCCCTCCCGAGCGCGCCGCCGCCGGTGCAGCTTCCGGTCGAGACGCCTCCCACGCCCCCCGTGGCCGCAACGCCCGAGAGCCCGCCGACCACGACGCCCTCGACGGAACGCCACTTCGGCACGTCGAGCCGGCTCTTCACGACCCGATCTGCAAAGCGGCCGGCCCTCGCGACGGCGAATTCCTTTGCGGACCGCCCGATCAGCATCCCCGAGCTGGCACCGCCCCCGAGCCGCGCCGGTGTCGCCGGCGTGTCCGCCACGGCCGCCACCGGGCGGCCATACGAGGACGACGCCGCCGGCCCCCTCGGCGCAGCAGTCGACACAATCGAGGCCGTCGCCGAAGCCGTCCCGCCTGTGCTCTTCGCGCTCGCCCTGGTCGCGACGCTGCTGCTCGCCGCCGCCGCGATCCCGCGGCCGGCACGCACGTCCAAGACCGGCGCCGCGCTCGTCCACCACCGCGGGACGCTTCTCCTCGCCGGCCTCGGCGTCCTCGGCGTCGCGCTGCTGAGTTTCGCGCTGGCCTCCTAGGGAAGGAGGACGACGCGCTGCATCGAACCAAATGCGTCGCCATTCCGAACGCGTAGCGAATCCACGAAACGACGGAGGCAACATGAGAGACCGGTCGCTCGCCCAGACCCTTGCGCTTCTCTTCGGCATCGCGTTCCTCGGCGCCGGGATCCTGGGCTTCATTCCTGGCATCACGCAGGATCTCGGCGACATCAAGTTCGCCGGGAACGATTCGCCCGCGGAGCTCCTCGGGATCTTCCAGGTGAGCATCCTGCACAACATCGTCCACCTGCTCTTCGGTGTGGCGGGCCTCGCGCTCGCACGCACCCACGACGGCTCGCGGGCGTTCCTCCTCTACGGAGGAATCATCTACCTCGCGCTGTTTTTGTACGGGCTGCTCATCGACAAGGACAGCGACGCGAACTTCGTCCCCATGAACAGCGCGGACACCTGGCTCCACCTCGTGCTCGGAGCCGGTCTGCTCGGAGGCTGGTTCATCAGCAAGGGCTCCGAACGGACGATGGGCACCGACCGGCCGGCAACCACGCCGCCGGCGTAGGCCTTAGCCGCGCGGCCGCCTCTGCTTCGCGGAGGCGGCCGCCTACTCTTGGCGCGCGTGGACGCGGACCGCCAGATCCTCGAGCATCTCGAGCCGCATCTGCGGGAGACGGAGCCGGACGGAGCCGCGGCGATGCTCGCGCTCGTCGCGCGGGACTCGGTCGAGCTCGACGAAGCCGAGCTGGGGGCGGCAATCCGGCGGGCGCTGCTCGTGCTTGCTTCCGGGGGAGATCTCCAGCGAGAGCTGTCGCTGGACGACCGCGCGGTGACGGGGCTCGCCGCCGACCTCGACGACCCGGCTCGCAGAGCCGAGCTCTCCGCAGCCCTGCGCGAGCTGCGATCGACCGCGGACGAGCTCCCGGAGGCGGCGACGGCCCTCGACTCGCTCCTCTCGGACGGCGACCGGGCCTGGCGCGCACTTGCGGCCGCGCTCCTCGCCGACGAGCTGACGGACTAGTCCCCCAAACGGGATCAACTTCTGCGCGGCTCGGCCGATGGATGAGCCGTTACTGCGGATCTCAGAAGGAGGGATCGCTTGCGCCGTCTTGTCGCGCTATCGATCGTCGTCGTCAGCTCGCTCGCGCTCGCCGGATCGGCCTCGGCGTCGCAGCTGATCGACCGGAATGCCAGCAACATCAAGCTCAAGGTTTCGCGCGACGGCAAGGCGATGCTCACGTACCGGGCACGCGGCCGCCGCTGGGACGTCCTCGCGTGGGGCGCCGTCAACGCGCTCCACCCGACCAAGGTGCGGAAGCAGGTCCAGTTCAGGCTCGACCGGGCCGGCGGCTGGGGCACTTTCGGCAAGAAGCTCGAGTTCACGAACGCCTGCCGCCCGTACGACGGCCCGCCGCTTGCGCACGTTGTGACCGCCTGCAAGGCGCCGGACGGCTCGTACTGGGCCGTGCAGCGCTGGCAGCGCGCCCTGCCCAACCTGGGTCTCTTCCCCTGGCTTCCCGAGCAGCGTGCGTGGGCGCTCCACCTATCCCACTGGACGGGACCGCTGGCCGTGCTCGAGGGCTGGACGGACTGGTCGTGGAACGGCCGGTACCACCACATCTTCGGCCGGCTGACCTACCTGGGACGCCCGGTTCACGGCTACAAGACGAACCAGTTCGGCGCCCGGAAGGACAAGTACGGGAGACTCGTCTACCTCGACACGTTCGCGTCGAAGCACGGCCCCGGCTGGCGCCGCGAGAACTCCTTCGTGACGCACAAGGGCACCGGTGCCTTCTGTTACAACTTCCGCGCTCGCAACCCGCTCGAGGGCGGGTACGCGCACCCACCTCGGTATCGCGGCGGCCTCCGCGGCCCCGGCAACGGCGAGGCGTACCGCATGATCGTGGAAGGGCCCGGCGTCACGCCCGACGTGAAGTGGGAAGGCCGCGGGCTCGTGAACTTCGATCCCTCGAATCCGCTCCACGTCGCGCACGAGACCACGATGAACGGCGTGCTCGACGGCCTGAACGACAGGCTCTGCAGCCATCACTGAGCGATGTCGCTAGAGTCGGCGCGCGGGGGGTCCCGTGCGCCGACTCGTTTTCGTCGTCCTCATAGCCGCAGTTCTCGTACCGTCGGCTTCCGCGTCCCAGCTGATCGACCGGAACGCTGTCGGCATTCGCCTGAAGGTGTCGCGCGACGGCAAGGCGATGCTCTCCTATCGCGCACGAGGCCGGCACTGGGACGTGCTCGCCTGGGCCGCGATCAACGCGCGCCATCCGGGCAAGGCCCGCAAGCAGGCGCAGTTCAGGCTCGACCGCGCCGGCGGCTGGGGCGCGTTCGGCAGGAAGCTCCGCTTCAGGAACCACTGCGGGCGGTATGACGGGCCGCCGCTCGTGCACGTCGTCACCGCGTGCAAGGCGCCGGACGGCTCGTACTGGGCCGTGCAGAAGTGGCGCCGCACGCTCCCCAACCTCGGCTTCACCCCCTGGCGGCGGGATCAGCGCGTCTGGGCCCTCCACCTCTCGCACTGGAAGGGCCCGCTGGCTGTGCTCGAGGGATACGCCGACTGGTCGTGGAACGGCCGGTTCCACCACGTCTTCGGCCGGCTGACGTATCTGGGACGGCCGGTACACGGCTACAAGACGACGAAGTACGGGGCGCGGCTCGACAAGTACGGCCGCGCCGTCTACCTCGACACCTTCGGCTCGGAGTACGGACCGGGATGGCGTCGCGAAAACTCCTTCGTGACCCACAAGCCGACAGGGGTCTTCTGTTACACGTTCCGCGCGCGCAACCCGCTCAAGGGCGGCTATGCGCATCCGCCGGGCTACCGCGGCGGACCTCGAGGCCCTGGAAACGGACAGGCCTACCGCATGATCGTCGAGGGGCCGGGCGTAACGCCCGACGTCAAGTGGGAGGGCAAGGGACTGCCGAGGTTCAACCCACGCGCCGCGGCCCACGTGGCCCACGAGCAGGCGATGAACGCCAGGCTCGACCAGCTCGGCGACCGGCTCTGCCGCAAGCATTGAGCGACGACCTGCGGGAGGTCATGAGGCGGTTCCCCGCGGGAGTCTCGGTGATCACCGTCGATCTCGACGGCGAACGGCTGGGCCTGACCCTCGGCACCCTCGTCTCGCTCTCCCTCGACCCGCCGCTCGTGGGCTTCGCCGTCAAGCAGGAGGCTGCACTTCACGAGCTGCTACGCCAGGCGGGCGCGTTCGGGATCAGCCTGCTCGCCGCCGGACAGGAGGGCCTGGCCCAGCATTTCGCCCGAGGCGTCCCGCCGATCGGCCTCTGGCAGGGGGTCGAGCTGCTCGACGAGCCCGGCCCGCCACTCCTCGCCGGCGCCGTCGGCTGGCTGCGAGGCCGGGTGCACGCCGAGTATCCCGCCGGGTCGCACACGTTCTTCGTCGGCGAGATCGACTCCGCCGATCCCGGTGCCTCCGACCGGCCGCTCGCCTATTTCGGACAGGCCTACCACGGCCTGTGATCGAGGCAGTCGTCTTCGACCTCGACGGCCTGCTGCTCGACACAGAGCAGGTCTGGGACGAGGCGCGCGAGGGCCTCGTCCGCGAGCGAGGCGGCCGCTGGCACGACCGGGCGCAGGCGGACATGATGGGGATGAGCTCCACCGAGTGGTCGCGGTACCTGCACGAGGAGCTCGGCCTCGCCGAGCCGCCCGAGGAGCTGAACCGGATCGTCGTCGAGCGGATGGAGGAGCGGTACCGCCGGCACCTCCCGCTCGTCGACGGCGCCGTGGAGGCCGTACGTCGCCTGTCCGACCGCTGGCCGCTCGGGCTCGCGTCGTCGTCCAACCGGCCGCTGATCGACCTCGCGCTCGACGAGATGCGTGTCGCCGACCTCTTTCGGGCGACGGTCTCCTCGGAGGAGGTCGCGCGCGGGAAACCCGCGCCGGACGTCTACCTGGAGGCCGCGCGACGGCTCGGGGTCAGACCCGAGGACGCCGTCGCCGTCGAGGACTCGGCGAGCGGGATCCGCTCCGCGAAGGCGGCGGGCATGGGCGTGATCGCGATCCCGAACGCGCACTTTCCACCGTCTGACGACGTGCTCGAGCTCGCCGACGTGCGGCTGGACTCGCTCGCCGGGCTTACGCCGGACGCCGTCGAATCAGCGTCATCCCGTCCCTGACGGTCAGCATGAGCTGGTCGACACGGTCGTCGGCGGCTATGTGGTCGTTGAAGGCCTTGATCGCCTGGGTGCTTTCCTCGCCGTCGTCCTCAACGACGCGCCCCGACCACAGGACGTTGTCGGCGACGATGAAGCCGTCGTCCGCCAGCTTCGGCAGCACGGCCTCGTAGTAGTTGACGTAGTTCGGCTTGTCCGCGTCGATGAAGGCGAGGTCCCACGGGCCGTCGAGCGCTGCAAGCTCCTCGAGCGCCGGGCCGACCCGGTAGTCGATCCGGTCCAGGACGCCGGCCTCCTCAGCGTAGCGCCGGGCCACGGCCGTCGTCTCCTCGTTCACGTCGAGGCTCGTGATCCTGCCGCCGCCGGGCAGCGCGAGTGCCATCGAGATCGACGAGTAGCCGGTGAAGGTGCCGATCTCGAGCACGCTCCGAGCCTGCGAAAGCCGCACGAGCCACCCGAGGAGCTGGCCCTCGAGCGGCCCGACCATCATCTGCGGCGCGGTCGTCGTCGCCCGCGTTTCCTCCTCGAGCCGCCGGAAGAACTCGGGATCCGGCGTCGAGTGCTCCAGCGCGTAGCGCTCGACCTCTTCGTTGACGATGAAGCTCATTCGATCCTTCCGACGAGGACGCAGGCGTTGTGACCCCCGAGGCCCATCGCGTTGGACAGGGCGACCTCGACGTCGGCGTCCCGCGCCTCGTTGGGGACGTAGTCGAGGTCGCAGACGGGGTCCGGGTGTTCGTAGTTGATCGTGGGCGGCAGCTTTCCGTGGTGGACTGCGAGCGCAGCCATCTGCGCCTCGATGGCGCCGGCCGCTCCGAAGCAGTGGCCCATCATCGACTTGGTCGAGGAGACCGCGAGCTCGTACGCGTGGTCGCCGAAGACGTCCTTGATCGCCTTCGTCTCGGCCGCATCCCCCAGCGGCGTCGAGGTTCCGTGGGCGTTGATGTAGCCGACGCGCTCCGGCTCGACCCCGGCCCGCTCGATCGCGGCGCGCATCATCTCCCCGACGCCGATCGCCTCCGGCTCGGGCGCCGCGAGGTGGTAGCCGTCGTTCGAGGTGCCGTAGGCGAGCACCTCCGCGTAGATCGTCGCGCCCCGGGCCTTCGCCGCCTCGAGCTCCTCGAGCACGAGCGCGCCCGCGCCCTCGCCGATCACGAATCCCGCGCGGGTCGCGTCGAAAGGACGCGATGCGCGCGGCGGGTGCTCGTCCTCGGCGGCCAGTCCGCGCATCGCGCAGAACCCGGCGAGGATCAGCGGGTGCATGCACGCTTCGGTGCCGCCGGCGAGCATCGCGTCGGCGTCGCCGCGCCGGATGATCTCCGCGCCCTCCCCCACGGCGTGCGAGCCGGTCGCGCAGGCTGAGACCGGCGCGTAGTTCGGGCCCTTGAGCCCGAGCGAGATCGCGAGCTGGCCGCTCGCCGAGTCCACGAGCACGCTCGGCAGGAAGTGCGGCGAGACGCGTGTCGGCCCCCGCTCCTGCAGGATTTCGTGCTGCTCCATGATCCCGTGGAAACCGCCGATGGCAGACCCGAACGCGATCCCGACCCGGCCTGCGTCGTAGTGCGAATCGAGCCCCGAGTCGTCGAGCGCCTGCCTCCCGGCCTCGACCGCGAGCAGGACGTTTCGGTCGAGCCGCCGCGCCTCCTTCGGCGAGACGATGTCCGGCGTCTCGAAGCCCTTCACCTCCGCCGCGACCCGGACCGGAAACTCGCTCGCGTCGAACGACTGGATGAAGTCGATGCCGCTCTCCCCCGCGAGCGCAGCTTCCCAGGTGGAGGGTGTGTCCAGCCCGAGCGGGCTCACGGTTCCCATCCCGGTGATGACGACCCGGCGCATCGCGCCAGCTTAGATCGCCTAGGAGGGCTCGATCCCGTCCCAGACGATCTGGACGAGCTCCTCGGCGTACCCCGCCGTCAGCTCGGGGAGCCCGAAGGGGAAGGTCGATCGGACGAAGGGCGGGCCGACGAGGAGATCGATGGTCGCCTCGAGCTCGAGCCCCGCCCGCAGCTCCCCGCGCTCGACGGCCTCTCGCAGCAGGTCGGCGATCGCTTCACGCCGGGGCTGAACGACCCGCTCGGCCCAGACCTCCGCGAACTCCGGGTTCGAGTGGAGCTCGCCCAGCAGCCCGGGGAGGATCCGCCCGAGCAGGGGGTCGGCGAAGATCCGCATGAACTCACGGACGTGTGCCACCAGCGCGGCACGGACGTCGTCCTCCTCGATGTCGGCCTCGGCGGTGAGATCGCCGAGCGCGTCGGCTATGAGCTCCTCCTTGGACGCCCAGCGGCGGTAGATCGTGTTCTTTCCGACACCGGCGCGAGCGGCGATGGCGTCCATCGTCGCGGCCTGGAAGCCCCGCTCGGCCAGGAGCTCGAGCGTCGCGGAGACGATCTCGTCTCGCGCCCCGGCACGCCGTGGCCGGCCGCGGGTCGCTTCAGCGTGCGCGGTTGCCATTTCGAGACCAGACCGTACCGGAAGCGCTGTATTTCGGATACGATCAGTTTCGTAAAAGCGACGTGCCGAAGGAGGCAGAGGTGTTCCGCAGCGTTCTCGTGGCGGTGGACGGTTCTCCGGCGGCAGCGAGTGCGCTGAGGGAAGCTGTCGACATCGCCCGCAGCGAGGGTGCTCGGCTCACGCTGATGAACGTCGCGAAGCTTCCGCGCCTGCTGGTCGGCCCGTACGCGGTGCCCTTGACGGAGGCCGATCTCGAGGCCTCCGCGCGAGAAGTGCTCGAGGAAGCGGAGCAGCTCGTCCCGGACGACGTCGCGGTTTCGACGTTCGTCGGCCATGGCCCGGCGCCGGCGGCGATTCTGCAGCGCGTCGAGGCGGCAAGGCACGACCTCGTCGTGATGGGCTCCCGAGGCCTCGGACCGACAGGCGCGCTTCTGCTCGGCAGCGTGAGCCGAGCCGTGCTCGCCCGGAGTCCGGTCCCGGTTCTCATCGTCCGGGAGGATCGGGCCGGGGTCGCCGCGCTGAGCGAGGATCCGGTACTGGCGCTCTAGCGGCGGCGGCCGCGGCTCAGGCGGACGCCCACCTTCGTCCCGCGCGCCAAGCGTGCCCCGGGTCGCCTCGTCTGGCTGATGACCCGACCCTTCTTGACCTTCGCCGAGTAGGCGCGCGAGACACGACCGAGCGCGCAGCGCTTCGACCGGAGCAGCCTCCGCGCCCGGGCAAGGGTCTTGCCCTTGACGTTGGGGACGACGCAGCGGACGACCTGTGGCGGCCTCACCAGGGCCGGCGGTGGAGGCGGTGGAGGCGGCGGTGGCGGCGGGGCAGGAGGACCGAGCGCCACGTGGAGATCGAGCACCGGCGGCGGGATCGTGACCTCGCGACTCGTGACGGTTCCGAACGCAGAAGTGGTGACGACGACGCGGTAGACGCCATCCGAAACGTCCCACTGGAAGCGGCCGTTCGCCCCGGTCGTCTGCGGATTGACGTTCGGAGTGATCCCCGGGTCACCCGAGAGGACGTTCCGGAACACGCCGTCCGACCCCCTCCGCTGAAGCCTGACTGTGGCGCCTGCGATTGCCGCCTCGGCGCGCGCCTGGTCGGGACTCTTCCCGGCTGCGACCGCGGTCTCGTACTTCGCGAGCTCGTAGACCACGCCCTGTGGGTCGATGAGCGCAATGCCTCCGATCGGCACGATGAACGTCTCGGAGTCCGGGCCCTCGGTCAGCGTGTACTGCACCGCGAGGTCGCCCTCCTCGCAGGGAATCGTCGCCGTCCAGATCCCCGGCGGGCCCTCGACCATCGTCGTCGACGTCGAGTTGTGGATCAAAGAGACGTTCGAGACCACACCGGTGCCTGCCGCGATCGGAACGCTGATCGTCAGCTCCGTGCACGCGGCCTGCTGCGACCTCGGGATGGTGAACCAGGTCTGCCCTGAGCCAGCGTCGGTCTCGACGTCAACGTCGATCCCGGGCGGGACGACGACCGTCGGCGGGCTGACCGGCGGAACCGGGGCCGTGCCGGCGTCGATGTAGGCCCAGAACCCGTACAAGGTGTCCGAGGTTCCGCCCGAATCGACCTGGAGGTGGACCTGCTGCCCTCCGTACCCACTCAGGTCGATTGCCGCGCTCCGCCAGCCGGTCGTCTTCAGGGTCGTGTTGCTGGATGCGCCAAAGGCGCCCTGTGTGAGGTGTGCGACCACCTCGCCGGCTCCGTCGGTGAGGCGAACGACGAAGTTGAGCTCGTCGAAGCCCGAGTAGTCGTAGGTGAAGACGTTGTAGTTGAGCGCGAGGACAGGGTTCGCAGGATCGACCGTGAAGGTCTGCTCGAGCACGTATCGCTCGAGCGTTTGCGACTGGACCGCACTCGTGAAGGGCCCGGCAAGCCGGGCCATCTTGGTTCCATCGAGCGGCTGGACGGTGATGGGCGACCCGGGGTCGGGGTCGAACACATCCTGGCCGTCGATGACGCAGATCGCCCGCTGGGGCTCGCCCCCAATGCCCGCGCAGTCGGTGACCGGGATCGGAGTGCCGCCCCCGACGGGCACCACAGTGGCGACCCAGCCGGTGAGCCCCTGCTCAAAGCTTGGGTTGCCCAGCGCGACGGCTGCCGGCGCGGCCCGCGCCAACCCCGCGAGCAGAAGGGCGGCCAGAAGAGCCGTAACGACAACGCGCGGAGCCGGGCCGCCTCCCGATCGGCCTCGGAGCCCCCGCCGCTCGACTTTGTGCCGCATGTCTCCTTCCCGAGGACTTGGTTGTACGACGCGGGCATGAGAAAAACAAGCTGGCCAACTGGCTAGCCTTCGGCGGATGCCTGGCCCGAACGTTCCGTTTCCCCCGATGGAAGCCGAGCTCGTCTCCGAGCTGCCCGAGGGGGACGGATGGCAGTACGAGCCGAAATGGGACGGCTTCCGCGGGATCCTCGAGAACGACGGCGGCGAGCTCGCGCTCTGGTCGCGCAAGGAGCGGCCACTGCTCCGCTACTTCCCCGAGCTGCGGGAGGTGGGCGAGCGCCTCCCGCCCCACTCCGCGCTCGACGGCGAGATCGTCATCGCACGGGACGGCGTCCTCGACTTCGACTCGATGCAGATGCGGCTCCACCCGGCGGCGAGCCGCGTCAACCGGCTGGCGAAGGAGATCCCTGCCGAGTTCATCGCCTTCGACGTCTTGCTTTGGAAGGGCAAGCCGCTACACGAACTGCCGCTGAAGAAGCGCCGGAAGGAGCTCGAGCGGCTCGCCAAGGGGTTCCGGCTCTCGCCGTACACGCTCGACCCGGAAGCGGCGAGCGAATGGCTCGACACGTTCGAGGCCGCCGGGCTCGACGGTGTGATCGCGAAGCGGCTCGACCACCCCTACCGGCCGGGCTCCCGCGAGGCGGTGACGAAGGTGAAGCCGTACAAGACCGCCGACGCCGTGGTTGTCGGCCTCCGGTGGAAGAACAAGCCGGAGAAGATCGCCACACTCCTCCTCGGCCTCTATCGACACGACGGCGGGCTGGACTACGTCGGCTCGGCGGCGGTGGCGGCATCGAAGCACGACCAGATCGCCGAGCAGGTGCTTCCGCTGATCGACGAGAAGTCTGAGCGCCGCTTCTCGGAGCCGAACCGCTGGGGAACCGGCGACCTCGAGGAGCAGGCCGTCAAGCCGAAGCTCGTCGCCGAGGTGCGTTACGACAAGGTGCAGGGCAACCGCTTCCGCCACGGCACGCGCTTCCTCCGCTTCCGCGACGACAAGAAGCCGAAGGACTGCACCTGGCGCGAGTTGCGCCCGCCGCGTAACCCGAACGACCCGACGTTCGAGTCGCTGCTCAGCTTCGCCGGTTGACCCCTTCGGCCACGTCTTGGCGCCTGGCACCAGGACCGCCCAGAGGGGGGGTTAGCGCTTCCGGGTGGAGCGCTTGCGTGTGGCCGGCCGCTTTGGGTCCGTCTCCTCCGCCTTCGCTCTCGAGGGCTGGACGCGCTTGGGCTCGCCCGGCATCTTCGGGAACTGCGGCGGGTAGGGAGCCTCGCCGACCCCCTCCTGCTCGTCCCGCTCGACCCACTCGAAGAGCTTCCGCAAGTCGCAGACGGCGTCGTCGATCCCCGCCTGGACGTCGCCGAGCTTCGCGAAGCGCTTCGGCACCGTCCGGAGATCGAAGTCCTCGGTCTCGACGTCGGGAAGCTCGTCCCACGTGACCGGCGCCGAGACGGTCGCGTCGGGCCGCGCGCGCACCGAGTAGGCCGAGGCGATCGTCCGGTCGCGCGCGTTCTGGTTGTAGTCGATGAAGACGCGGCGGCCCCGCTCCTCCTTCCACCACGCCGTCGTGACCTTCTTGGGCAGCCGCCGCTCGACCTCCCGCGCGAAGGCGAGCGCGCAGCGGCGGACCTCGGGGAAGCTCCAGTTGGGCTCGATCCGGCACGCGATGTGGATGCCGCGGTTGCCGGACGTCTTCGGCCAGCCCGTGAAGCCGAGCTCGTCGAGGACCTCGCGGATGAGCAGCGCGACCTTCTTCGCGTCCTTGAACGTCGTGCCCGGCTGTGGGTCGACGTCGATGCGCAGCTCGTCCGGATTGTCGACGTGCGCGCGCCGGGAAGGCCAGGGATGGAAGTCGATCGTCGCGAGGTTCGCCGCCCACGCAACCTGCGCGACCTCGGTCACGCAGAGCTCGTCGGCGTGCCGACCCGACGGGAACGTGACCCGCGCGGTCTCGATCCACTCCGGCCGCTTTTCGGGCACACGCTTCTGGTAGATCGCCTCGCCCTCGGCCCCGTCGGGGTGCCGCTTGAGCTGCGTCGGCCGCTCGTACAGCGCCCGCACGATTCCCTCGCCGACGGAGACGTAGTACTGGACGTGGTCGAGCTTCGTTGCCTTCAGCTTGCGGTAGAACGGCTTGTCGGGGTTCGTCACCTTGACGGTGCGACCCCCGATGTCGAGCTCTACGAACGGCGACGCCATCGCCCTATTTCACCCTTCCGGGGCATGCCCGTGTCGGCGGGTCGTGCAATACCTGGAGAGCCGGCTCCCCCCTCACATACCCCGGCACCTGCGGCGGCCCGCTCTCGACCCCTCGAAGCGGGTTTCCGCGTTTCTGGGCCTGGATTCGCCGGCAAGGTGGCTATCCTGCCGCGTACGGAGAAGTGGCCGAGTGGCTGAAGGCGGCGCCCTGCTAAGGCGTTAGGGGGGTAATTACCTCTCTCGAGGGTTCGAATCCCTCCTTCTCCGCTAGGAGGGGTGCCGGAGCGGTCGAACGGGGCGGTCTCGAAAACCGTTAAGGGTGCAAGCCCTTCGAGGGTTCAAATCCCTCCCCCTCCGCTACAACGCCTTAGGCGGCGCCCTGACTTCCGCGAATCGCTATCACTCCTCGCGATGAGCCACCACGCAAGCGCGCACGCTGGGACCGGCTCGCGTGACCCGGCCCCAGCCGATCTTGCTCGGGTCGGGTCAGCCGCCGCCCGTGCCCGTTCCGGTTCCCGTGCCGGTCGTGTTGGGATTGTTGGGCCCGGTGCCGGTGCCCGTGACGGACAGCGTGCCGGTCGCGGTGCCGTTGGCCGTGCCGGTGGCGGTGCCCGTATTGATGCCGGTACCCGTGCCGGTGACCGTTCCGGTCGCCGTACCGCTGACCGATCCGCCGTCGGTCGCCGTCGCGGTGCCGGTCGCCGTCCCGGCTCCCGTGCCGGTGTTCGTACCGGTTGCCGTGCCACCCGCAGGCGCAGCGGCCCCGGTCGCACCGGTCCCGGACGCCGAGTGGGTCGTGTCGTTTCCGGCGCCGTTACCCGTGCCGGTCCCCGTGCCCGTGCCGTTGGCATCGGTCGCGGTCGCCGTTGCAGTGTCCGCAGTCCCTGTGCCCGTCGCCGTGACGTCGTCCAGGACGCCCGGATCGGCGCCCGCATCATCCGCGAGGATCAGCGGCGAGACGATCGCCCCCAGCAGCGCGGCGCACCCTGCAGCGATTCGCCACGCAACCGACGGTCGTGTGTGCTCGAACTCGACGCCGTCGCCGGCGAGCTGGAGATAAACGAAAGCCGCGTCCGGCGGACGCGGCGAGGTCGTCTCCGTGTCGATCGAGCCCCTTCCCTGTGCAGCCATTTGACCTCCTTGGCCTTGACAGGGGCGACGCACAAACGCTACTCCCCGCACTAAGGACTGTCAATGTCGCGAACTTGTGACTTCGGCGTTCGCCTGACCGGGCGCGAGACGGCGACGACGAGCGGCTCCAGCGCGACGGCGACCTCGCCCGCTCCCGGCCGGTCCACCGGATCCCTGGCAAGCATGCGCGAGACGAGCTCCTCGAACGGTGCCGGGACGAACTTCGGAAGCGGGCCAGGCCCGGTCACCAGTTGCGGAAAGCGCTCGTTCGGGTCGGAGCTCTCTCCGGCCCCGGGCTCTCTCGGGAAGGGCAACTCCGCGGTCGTAGCGTGGTGCAGCGTCGCCCCGAGGCCCCAGACGTCGGCGGCGCGGCCGATGCGCCCGGGCAGGGATGAGGGGTCACACTGCTCCGGCGGCATGTAGGCGTCGGTCCCGATCGGTTCCCGGAGGCGGGCCGCCTGGTCGAACGACCGAGCGATGCTGAGGTCGATCAGGCGCGGCGGCACACCCATCACGATGTTTGCCGGCTTGACGTCGAGATGGACGACGCTCTCCGCCGAGAGGTATTGCAGCGCGGCCGCGACGTGCAGGGCGAGGGGCAGGAGCTGCTCGAGAGGAAGGGCGCCGTACCGCCGGATCAGGCGCCTGAGGGTTGGCCCCTCGAGGTGCTCGAGCAACAGGTGCGGGAACGGACCGTCGAGGACGGCGTCGAAGCCGCGGACGAGGACCGGATGGGCCAGCCGGTTCAGAAGCTCGGCCTCGCGCCGCAGCTCCCGGAGTGCGTGCTCATCCTCCCGCCTGTCCGGGCGCAGGAGCTTCGCCACCGTGAGCGAGTACAGCCGGGCATCCCAGACGAGGTACACCTCGTACCGGCTGCCTCCCCCGATTCGGTTGAGCACCGACCGCCCCTTCGCGATCTCAGCGCCCGCTTCGAGGTTCCACCTCGCACGCTCGCCTGCAACCGCGCTCTCGGGCGGGGAAGCGAGGGCGGCAGTGCGGCGGGGCCAGTTCAGGGGATGCACAGCTCCCGAACTACGGCCACAGGCCCAGGCGTGCCCACACGTCGCCCCTGATGGGATGTGGCACGCCCGGCCCCTGTGGCTTCGGCAATGCCCGCGCGAGACGGGTGTGCCGAGCCTCCTCGCTGTTCCGACCTCCTTTGGCGCAGTAGCGGGTTTCCCATCGAGGCCAGCGTACGAGGGTCCCGTAAGGCCTCGATCAGCGCGGCATGAGTGTCCTCTTATGCACGCGGCGTCCCGCCGGCGACGCGCGGCTACCCTCTCCCCCACCGGAGAGGTGTCCGAGCGGTCTAAGGAGCGCGACTGGAAATCGCGTACGGGCTGAAAGGTCCGTCGCGGGTTCAAATCCCGCCCTCTCCGCTGCGCTGCGAGCGAGCATCCCCCGGCGTGGGGATGCTCGCCTTCCGCGCGCGATGTCAGACGGCCTGCGCGATTCCGAGCTTCGCCGCCAGCGGGTCGATCGAGAGCTCCATCAGGAACTGAAGCTCGTCCGTGGGCAGGAGACGCGTCATCCGCTCGACGACCTCAGCTCGGGCCGCGTCCGGCTTGGACCAGTCGGCACTGCGGACTGCGTCGACGAAGGTCTCGACGTACTCCCGTTGCCACTCGAACTGCGCGGGAGCGACCGGTCCGCCGTGCCCGATGTGGAGCGTCGCGGTCTCGGGCACTTCCTCCCGTAGGCGCTCGAGGTTGCGAAGCCACTCCGCAAAGAAGCCGTCGGCCAGATAGGCGTGCTTGTGACCGTACACCTGGTCGCCGAGGAAGACGGTCTGCCGGTCATCGCCGAGGAACCAGATGCTGTCGTGGGGCGACTCGCCAGGCCCGAGCTCGACGACCGTGAAGCCGGCGCCTCCGAGCTCGAGCGTCTCGCCGTCCGAGACCGTACGGTTGGGGAACGTGCGCTCGCGAGGCCACTCCTCGCCGAACATCGGGCGCAGGATCTCCTCCTTGAGCGCGTCGTCGCGGCGGATCACGGCATCGACGCCCACGGTGGCCACGACCGGCACGTCGTCGCCACCGACGAGCTCCACGATGCCGCCGTAGTGATCGGGATGGGCGTGCGTGACCAGCACCGCCAGCAGCGGCTTTCCAACCGACTCGACCTGCGCTCGGAGGGACCGGCCGTCGGAGACGGTGAGCGTGCCGTCGACGGCGACGACTCCCTCGTTGGTCTCGACGAGGTAGGCGTTGACGAGCGCCGCCTGCGGCCCGGTCGAGTGTCGGTGAATGCGAATCGCCGGCTCGCCTGGCTCCATCGTCACGCGCGAGCCTCGGCCGGCAGACCGTGACGGGCGACCACGCGCTCGTAGTTCAGGCGCAGCAGCGCGATCACGTCGTCGACGTCCTCGTCGGTCTCGATCCTGCGCGCGGCGAATCCGGGCCTGCCCGGGAAGACCGGGTGATAGTCGATACGTCCCTGCTCGAACAGGTCGCGCCAGACCTCCTTCGGAAATCCGAGGTGGGCGACGTGGTCGCCGTGCAGGTGGCCGATCTCCCGCTTCCCCACCCGGAACCCGAACTCGCCCCTCTCGCCCGTCCCTGCCTCGACGCCGGGCCAGGAGGTGACTTCCTCGGTGATTCGCTCGCTCGGGCTTGATCCGTTCACGTCTGACGACCTCCTCGCAGGCTCGTGTGAACGGTCAGACTACAAGCTCAAGTGAACTTGAAGTCAAGCGGCGGACGTGCTTTCATCCCTCCCGGTGCGCGATGTGCTCACGATCGGCGAGGTCTCGCGCCGCAGCGGCGTCGCGTCGTCGGCTCTTCGCTTTTACGAGGAACGCGGCTTGATCAGCTCCGAGCGCGCCGGCTCGGGCCACCGCCGCTACGCGCGGCCGGTGCTGCGCCGGATCGCCTTCATCGTCTTCGCGCAGCGCCTCGGGCTCAGGCTCGAGGAGATCGGCGTCGAGCTCGCGAAACTTCCTCCGAACGAGGTGCCCACGCGCCGCGACTGGTCCCGCCTCTCGGCGACCTGGAGGTCGAGGATCGACGAAAGGATCGCCGAGCTCGAGCGCCTCAAGCTCGGGCTCACCGAGTGCATCGGCTGCGGCTGCCTGTCGCTCGACCGTTGCCAACTCGCCAACCCCGGCGACCGCGCCGCCCGTCTTGGCGCCGGCCCGCGTTACTGGCTTGGCGACAGGCTGCCGAGCCACCCGACGCGGGATGCTCGAGGCGTGGGGATGCCCTGAGCGGTCGAAGGAGCGACTAGGGCTGCGTCAGGAACGCGATCAGGTCGTTCACCTGATCGACTGGCAGCTGATCGAACGCCGGCATGACGCCGGCCGTGTAGCCCTCGGCCACATCCGCGTTCGGATTCAGGATCGCCCGCCGGATGTACTCGGGATCCTTGCCCTCGAGCGACTCGTCCAGGTTCGGGCCGACCGCCCCGCTGCTCCCTGCCGGCTCGTAGGCGTGGCAGCCGCCGCAGCCGTTCGAGGCGAAGACCGACTCTCCACCCTCGGGATCGCCGGGCGGCGCCTCCTCGGCCGCGGTCGTCGTCGGCGGCGGAGCCGTCTCGGTCGGGCCGGTCTCGGTCTCGGCCTGGGTGTCACCGTGCGCCGCAGCCTCGGCCCCCTCGTCCTCAGCGGCGAAGACGACGACGGCGCCGAGCATCGCAACCGTGAGGAGCAACGTCACGACCACGAAGAGACCGACGCCCTTCCTGCCGGGAAAGTCCGGGCGGTACCGGGGGATCAAGAGCGCCGTGACAAGCGCGAAGGCGATGAAGACCGCCGCAGTCCCGCCGAGCCCCAGCTTCTGTTCCGTCGTCAGCCCGAGGAGCACGCGCGGAACCTACCGAACGGATTCAATTGACGAGTGATCCGCCCCCGCCAGGTGCTGGCGACTCTCGTCTCTGCGGGCAGAAATCCGGACATCCGGCGGGTCGAGCTCGCTTGGGGCGCTGCCATCGGCGCGGAATGGGCGCACTTCGTGGCACTCGGCGTCTTCGCCTACGAGGAGGGCGGCGCGTCCGCCGTCGGGATCGCCGGGCTCGTTCGCCTGCTGCCGGCGGCGCTGGTCGCCCCGTTCGCCGCCTCGCTGGGGGATCGCTTTCCGCGCGAGCGCTTCCTCCTGGCGCTGATGCTCGTCGGATCCGTCGCCCTAGGCGGATCGGCAGTCGCCTTCGCCGCGGGCGCCGAGTACCTCGTCTACGCCTTTGCCGCGCTGCTCGGGCTCGCCGTCACGCTCATCAGGCCAGCGCTCCAGGCGCTGCTGCCCTCGCTCGCCCGCACCCCCGCGGAGCTGATCGCCTCGAACGGCGCGACGTCGACTATCGAGAGCCTCGGGACGCTGGTCGGGCCGCTCCTGGCCGGCGTGCTCGTCTCGGTCGCGGACGCCGGGCTCGTCTTCGCCGTCGGAGCCGGGGCGCTGCTCCTCGCCGCGGCGAGCCTCTGGAGAGTCAGGGTGGAGGGCCGGATCGATCTCGGCTCTGCCGAGGAAGGAGGCGTCCGACAGCGTGTGGCTGCGGGGATTCGAACCCTTGCTCATGCTCCCAGGGCGCGCCTCGTCGTCGGGCTGATCTTCGCGCAGACCTTCGTCCGCGGCTGTCTCAACGTCCTGATCGTCGTCGCGGCGTTTCGCGTGCTCGACGCGGGAGGCGAGGCCGTCGGGTACATGACCGCCGCCATCGGTGTCGGGGGCCTGATCGGCGGTCTCGGAGCGATGACGCTCGGGGGAAAGCGACTCGCCGTGTCCTTCGGGGTTGCGCTCCTGTTCTGGGGGCTGCCGCTCGTCTTCATCGGCCCGTGGCCCGAGCTCGCCGTTGCGCTCTTCCTCCTTGCGATCGTGGGCGCGGCCAACAGCGTGGAGGACGTGGCCGCCTTCACGCTGCTCCAGCGTCTCGTTCCCGACCAGTTCCTGACCCGCGTTCTGGGAGTCACCTGGAGCCTCGCCATGGGCGGCGTCGCTCTGGGCTCGATCGCGGCGCCGCTCCTCGTCGAAGCGGTCGGGCCGCGTACGGCCTTCGTGGTCGTCGGCTCGGTTCTTCCGCTCCTGACGCTGGCGGCCTACCGGCGTCTCCGCGAGATCGACAGATCGGTCGCTCCGGCTCCCGGGCTGGAGCTCGTCGATCGGGTGCCGATGTTCGGGCCGCTCTCCGTGGCGGCGAAGGAGCGGGTGGCTGCGAGCCTCCTTCCGCTGGCCGCGGATGCCGGTCAGGTTGTGATCCGTGCCGGCGAGGTCGGAGACCGCTTCTACATCGTCGCCGACGGCGAGCTCGAGGTCTCCGCCGAAGGGTTGCGAAAAACCGTCTCCCGGGCGGCGTACTTCGGCGAGATCGCCCTGCTACGAGACGTGCCGCGGACGGCGACGATCACAGCGCTGGTCGACAGCCGGCTCTATGCCCTCCAGCGCGACGACTTTCTCGCGGCAGTGACCGGACACGAGGCCGCCCACGCCGCCGGCCACGCGATCGTCGACGAGCGGCTAGCTCGTACGGAGGAGAACGTGGGGCCGGTCGCCCGAGTGACAGACCGCTAAGGGACCCGCCGGAGAAGCGAGACATGGGCGTGGCTGGGATTGAACCAGCGACCTCCCGCGTGTGAAGCGGGCGCTCTCCCGCTGAGCTACACGCCCCGGAGAGCCACAGTAGCGCGTAACCGCAAGGACTCGTCCTCCGTTGCGTCTTCTAGAGGGAACTGTGGCGAAGAGATTGCGAGCGGCGTTTGCGGCGGCCGCGCTGGCACTTGCCGGCGGCCTCTCAGGCGTGCTCACGGCGCAGGCGCTCGGCCAGGTCGAGCTGCCGACGGTCTCCGTCCCGACGCTCTCGCTCCCGCTGCCGACGACCACTCGGGTGGTGCCTCCTCCGCCGCCGCCGCCGCCCGTCCCGCCGGCGCCTCCGGCTCCCCCGCTTCCGACCGTCACCGCGCCGACCCCACCGGCTCCACCGCCTGTCCCGCCCCTCCCCACGCCGCCTCCCGCTGCGCCGGCTCCCTCGACGCCGGGATCCCCGGGCTCGTCGAGCCCCTCGGGATCCGGCGGCTCCGGCGGCTCGGGCTCCACGGGCTCAGCCGGCAGTCAGGGCGCCGGCTACTACGGCGCGACGCCCGCGCGACCACGCCGCCCCCGCTCCTCTCGCTCCCGCAGCACACGCGTCACCGGGATCCGGGCCCGGCGTGTCCGCGTCGCAAAGCAGAGGCGCGCCGCCCGGATCACGTTCACGCTCAACCGGCCCGGGCGCGTCCTCTTCGTCGTGCGCGGCCCCGCCCCGTCCTGCGGTGTCGCCGGCCGCTTCAGTGTCCGGGGAGACCGCGGCGTCAACCACGTCAGGTTCACCGGAAGGGTCGGCCGGCGGAACCTCCCCTACGGCACATACCGGGTCACGGCCAGGACTCCCGGACGCGCCCCCAGCAGGCCCGTCCTCGTGGCGGTCGGCGAACGCCGGGTGACCAACGGCTTCGCCTGCGGTGCAAGCGCACCGGCCGATCCCTTCGCGGAGATTCTCGGCACCTTCAGCAACGGCTCGCCCGTCGGCTCGAGCGGTACCGCGCAGGAGCGATCCGCCGGCTCGAACGGCGGCGGCGGGCGGAAGGCGCGGACGAAGCGCGACTCGGGCGTGCTCCCCGCGGTCAGCGAGGGGCTCCGGAAGGTGCCCGAAGCGCTGCCCAAGCTCGTCGTGCCGGGCGCTTCCGACGGGCCGAGCTCACTGCTGGGATATCGGCGCGCTGATCCTCCTGGTGCTGTCGGGCGTCGCGCTCGTTTTCTACTTCGTGCGCTTCCTGCGCAGGCCCCACGCGACCTAGCCAAAAGGGGAGCGCAACTCCGCCTTGAATTCGTGCGGAGTCGGCCAACACTGAGAGGTAGAGGTGGCTCGGAAGATCGGTCTAGGCCTGGCTGCGACGCTCGTTTTCGCGCTCATCGCGCTGAACGTGCTCGCCTGGTCGGGCGCCCTCATCGACGAGGAGGCGGCCACGCCGCAACAGACGACGCCCGTCGCGCCCCTCCCTGCGCTTGCCGACCCGGTCACCGAGCCAGGAGGCGAGCCGATCGCCCGGGAACAGCCTCTGAAGCCCGTCTCCAAGCGAAAAGCCGGGCCGACCGCCGCAACCCTGATCCTCGCAGCGACGCGTGGAGACTGCTGGGTCGAGGTTCGCGCCGGCTCTCCCACCGGCGAGTCGCTCTATTCGGGCACGCTGCCGACCGGACGAACGCTGCGGTTCTACCGTCCGCGGCTCTGGCTGCGGCTCGGAGCGGCCAGCAACGTCGACATCATGGTGAACGGGCGCCCCTCGGCCGTTCCCCCCGGCACGGTCGAGCTCACCGTCCCCGACGCCTGAAAACCCTGGTCAATGGCGGGATTGTCTTCCCCCGATCCTCGGTGAATACTGGCTTTGCGGCCCATTCGAAGGCTTCGGAATCTGGAAGTGAAGGGGGAAAACCTGTCCTACACGGCTCAACGCGCGCCGGAGCCGGCGACGCGCATCGAGAACTCGCCCCTGCTGAGGCTGTCGGCTGCGCCCGACGTTGAGGCGCTGGAGGCCGACCCACGGCTGGTCGGGCTGCCGGACGAGCCTCGCGACCTGCGGCTCTACCGGCGCATGCGCTTCATCCGGCGACTTCGAGGAGACGCTGCTCGCCCTCTTCGACGAGGGCCTGCTCAACGGCACCACGCATGCGTGCATCGGCCAGGAGGCCGACTGCGTCGGCGTGATCGAGCACCTGCGCGACGGCGACCACATCTTCAGCAACCACCGCTGCCACGGCCACTACCTCGCGCGGACGGGGACGCGCTGCGGCCTGCTGGCCGAGATCATGGGCAAGCCGGAGGGCGTCTGCGGCGGCATCGGCGGCAGCCAGCACCTCTGCGCGCCGGGCTTCAAGTCCAACGGCATCCAGGGCGGCATCGTGCCGACGGCGGCCGGCATCGCGCTCGCGATGAAGCTCGCGGGTGACCGACGCGGATCAGCGTCGTCTTCATCGGCGACGGCACGCTCGGCGAGGGCGTCGTCTACGAGACGCTGAACATCGCCTCGCTGTGGGAGCTGCCGCTCCTCGTGGTCGCTCGAGGACAACGAGTGGTCGCAGAGCACCCCGCTCGCGCGTCAACCTCGCGGGCGGACATGCGCCGAGCGGTTCGAGGCCTTCGGGATCCCGACCTGGGCGGCTCGAGTCGACGGACGTCGACGAGATCGACTCCGAGGCCGAGCGTCAGGATCGGGCTCGTCCGCGCAGTCCGCGTACGCCGCGCGCGTTCGTCATCCACACCTACCGGCTCTGCCATCACTCGAAGAGCGACGACAACCGGCCCGCCGACGAGGTCGCTGCACGCTGGCCGCTCGAGCCGCTGACCGATCCACGGCGCGCCGGCTCGACACGACCGCGCGCGAGCGATCGACGACGAGGTCGAGCGCCGGCCCTCGCGGACGATCGTCGACGAGGCCAGGGCGCTCGCGTGATCTTCGTCCGGGAGCTCGGCGACGACGCTGCGCGTCTGCCTCGAGACGGACGAGCGCGTCGTCCTCCTGGGCGAGGACATCGCCGACCCCTACGGCGGCGCGTTCAAGGTCACGCGCGGCCTCACCACCGACTTCCCCGAGCGCGTGCGCTCACGACGCCGATCAGCGAGGGCGCGATCGCCGGCGTCTCCGCCGGCCTCGCGCTCGCCGGCTACCGCCCGATCGCCGAGATCATGTTCGGCGACTTCGTGACGCTCTGCTTCGACCAGATCGTCAACCACATCGCCGAAGTACGAGGCGATGTACGACGGCCAGGTGACCTGCCCGGTGATCATCCGGACGCCCTCGGGCGGCGGCCGCGGCTACGGCCCGACGCACAGCCAGAGCCTGGAGAAGCACTTCCTCGGCGTCCCGCACCTGAAGGTCGTCGCCGCCTCGCTCGTGCCACGACCCGACGCGATCCTCTGCGCGCGCTGCTCCGAGCAGGACAGCCCGGTGCTCTACGTCGAGCACAAGCTGCTCTACCCGCAGCACCTCGTGCGGCCGTCCGGATCGCGGCGTATCGAGACGACGATCGGCCGCGAGCAGTCGTCCGACGGCGTCATGCCGACCGTCGTCCTCTCGCAGGTTCCGAGCCGAGGACTGCACGGTCACCGTCCTCGCCTACGGGTACTCAGGCCGTGCTCGCCGCGCAGGTGCTCGAGCGAGCTCGCGGTCGAGGAGGAGATCTTCGGCGAGCTTGTCGTCCCGGCCCAGATCGCGCCGCATGGACTGGGCGCCGATCGAGGCGTCGGTGGCCGCGCACCGGCAGCCTGCTCGACCGTCGAGGAGGGAACGGCGGGCTGGTCGTGGGGCACCGAGGTTGCCGCGCGAGATCGGCGGCGCGCGTTCTTCGGCGGCTACGGCGTCCCGTCGCAGGTCGTCGCGAGCGACGCCGACCGTCATCCCGAGCAGCCGAGACGCTCGAAGCGCGAGGTTCTCGTAGGCTCGCGACGCGGATCGAAGCAGGCCATCCGCGAGGCCGCTGCGTGACGCCGGTCATCGTTCCCTGCGACCGACGTCAACAGCGAGACGGGCACCGTCGTCGAGTGGCACGTCGAGGATCGCGCGCCGAGATTCGCGCCGGGCGATCCCCTCGCCGAGATCGAGACGAGCAAGGCGATCATCGACGTCGACGTCGCCGGCGGACGGCTCTTGTCCTGCACGCTGGTACCGCGTGGGCGGCGAGGTCTCGGCTCGGCCGAGCCGATCGCGCACGTGTTCGAGGACGAAGCGTCGCTGCGCGCTTCGAGGAGCGTGCGCCGAGGAGGCCGAGCGGCCAGCGCGCAGCCGCGGCGCGACGTCCGGCCCGTCGGGTGACGAGCCGCGCGTGAGCGGGCCGCAGGAGCTCGGCGTCGACCTGAGCGCCGTCGCTGGAGACGGCCTGATCACGGTCGAGGACGTCGAGGCCGCCGCCGGAGCCGCGGCGCAGGCGCCGCCCGCCGAGCTGCCCGCCCCGCTCGCCGGGGACGGGCAGTCGCAGCGCATCGCGCTGATCGGCGCTGGGCTCGGCGCGACGCAGGTGATCGACATCCTGCGCGGACGGCCGATGGGGCCGAGCGCGGTCGCGATCGTCGACGACAACGCCGCGCGCTGGGCCGACGAGGTCGATGGGCGTCCCGGTCGTCGGCGGCTTCGACCGCCTGCGTCGAGCACTGTTCGAGGCGAAGGCGTTCGACGCCGCGATCATCGCGATCACGACCTCGGTGGCCGGCACGGGCGCGGCTGCGCGGAGCTCTGTCGCGCGCGCGGCATCCCGCTGGCGAACGCGATCGACCCGAGCGCCCAGGATCGCCGACCGGCGTCGTCAGTTCGGCACCGGCAACGTCATCTGCGCGTTCACTGCCACTTCGGCACCGGAACACGGTCGTCGGCGACAACAACTTCCTCTCGGCGTACAACTCGCTTCGACCACCACAACGTCCTCGGCTCCGACATCTCGACCGGGCCCGCGGCTGCATGACCTCCGGGCTCGTCACGATCGGCGACCGGGTGCGCCTCGGAACCGGCATCTACGTCGAGCCGAAGCTCGCCCTCGGGGAAGGCGCGATCGTTGCTTCGGGCGCGGTGATCGTCCGTTCCGTGCCTGCCGGGCACGCGGTGAAGACGAAGGTCGTGACGACGACCGTCGTGCCGATTCGCCGCTAGCGGGCGGCGGGAGTGCCCAGAACGGCGGCGAGCGACGCCACCTCGACGAAGACGTGGCGAAGCTCCTCCACGCCGCGCTCCTTGCGCAGGAACGCGTTCGCGCCCGCCTCGGCCGCGTCCTCCGCGCCGACCGACGTCTCGGTCCCTGTCAAGAGGAGGATCTGGACGGGAAGTCCCGTCTCGCGGATCTTCCGCGTCGCCTCGAGGCCGTCCATCACCGGCATCTTCAGGTCCATGAGGATCACGTCAGGCTGCAGCTCGGCGGCCAGCTCGACGGCCTCCGCACCGTTTCCGGCGATGCCGACGACCTCCACCCGCTCGTCCTCCGACAGCACGGTCATCAGCGACTCTGCGAAAAGCCTGTGGTCGTCCGCGAGAAGGAGCCGAACGGCCCTCCCCGATTGCGGCAAAGAGGGCATAACGCCACCTTACGGGCACTCAGCGCGCCTGCCAAGTCCAGGGTGACGGGCCGTTCCTACCCGGAAGTGGAGGCGGAGAGCTTGTGTGGAAGGAGGACGGTTCTCCACAGATTTCGCCCGGACCCCTTGAAAAATGGTCAATCCTGACCTATAGCTTTCCACAGTCCTACTGCGGCCATGGACATGGAAAAAACAATCGGTTCGCTCGATGCAGTCGTCCTCGATCCTCATCCGATCTGGCTCGACGCGATCGAGATGGTCCTGGAGCGAATCGGCGCCCGGGTCGTCCTCAAGACGTCATCCTCGAGCGATGCCCTGGCGACGATCGAGCGCTCACAGCCACAGCTCCTGATCCTGGAGCTCGACCCGCAGCCGGGCGAGCCCGACGGCTTCGAGGTCATGCGCCGCGCGAAGACCCTCGCGCCCACGCTGCGCGCGATCGTGCTCTCGGCCCACCACGACACGGCGCACATCGACTCCGCGCTCGCGGCCGGCGCTGCGGCGTACGTCGTCAAGACGGCGCATCCGGACGACGTCGCGTCCGCCGTGCGACAGGCGTTCGACCACTCCGTCTACCTCGCGGGCGGCCCGAGGCCGATCGGCGGCCCGCCGGCCCCGTCGACTCCAGCACAGACTGCCGAGAGCCCGGGTGGCCTGACGCGCCGCGAGCTCGAGATCCTCCGCCTGGTCGCCGAGGGGCATTCGAACTCGCAGCTGGCCCGCATGCTCTGGGTGACAGAGCAGACGGTGAAGTTCCACCTCTCGAACATCTATCGCAAGCTCGGCGTCTCCAACCGCACGGAGGCCAGCCGCTGGGCGCAGCTCAACGGCCTGCTCACGCAACAGCAGCCGCCGGCCGCCGAGTCCTCCGTCTCCGCGTAGCTACCATGACCTCTGCCCGGCCGCGCTAGGTGGGGAGCTAGCGGTTCCCTGAACCCGCAATCCGCTCCAGCGGGGCTGAATCCCCTCCCGAGGGGGTCGCGTCCGAGACACGGGCTTCGGGTGCAAGTGTTGACGGTCAGGTCCCGCGCACTGGGAGCCTCCGAACCGCGTCAGGTCCGGGAGGAAGCAGCGCTAAGGAGTCCCTCTCAGGTGCCGCGGACAGCCTGGCAAGAGCGAGCGCCTGATGCACCGGCTCGAACGAGCCCACAACGGAAGGTGCGCGGCCGGGTTAAGGCATCGCTTGACGATGCCGACCGAGGCCGTACCGGCTTCGCCGGTGCGGCCGATGGACTTTCCACAGGCGGCGTCTGATCTAATCGGGGTCAGCCGTTCGTGACTGCTCTCTACCGCAAATATCGCCCGCAGACCTTCGACGAGGTCGTCGGCCAGGAGGCCGTCGTCCGCACGCTGCGCAATGCGATCGAGACCGACCAGATCCGGCAGGCGTACCTGTTCGCAGGCCCGCGCGGGACCGGGAAGACCTCGCTCGCGCGCATCCTGGCGAAGGCGCTCAACTGCGCGCAGGGGCCGTCGCCAACACCCGACGGGACTTGCCACTCGTGCGTCGCGATCGCGAACGGGACCTCGCTGGACGTCATCGAGATGGACGCCGCCTCGCAGCGCGGGATCGACGACATCCGCGAGATCCGCGAGCGCGTCGTGCTCCAGCCGGTCGAAGGGCCGCTACAAGGTCTACATCCTCGACGAGGCGCACCAGCTCACGGATGCCGCCTTCAACGCGTTGCTGAAGCTGATCGAGGAGCCTCCGCCCCACCTCGTCTTCGTCTTCTGCACGACGGACGTCTCGAAGATGCTCCCGACCGTCCGCTCGCGGTGCCAGACGTTCGTCTTCTCGCGGCCGCGGCTGCCCGATCTGATCCGGAAGCTGCGGCGCATCGCCGACGCCGAGGGCATCGAGGCGCCCGACGCTGCACTCGCGCTCGTCGCCCGCGGCGCGCGCGGCGCCTACCGCGACGCCGAGTCGACGCTCGACCAGCTCGCGGCCGCCACCGGCAACCAGGTGACGGTCCAGTCCGTCCTCCAGCTCCTCGGGGCCGTCGAGGAGGAAGCGCTGTTCCGGCTCTGCGACCTCGTGGTCGACAAGGACACGGCCGGCGCGCTCCAGTTCCTCGAGGACCTCGCCGAGCAGGGCCAGGACCTCGGCCGGCTCGTGACCGACCTCCTGGAGCATCTGCGCCACCTTCTCCTCGTCCAGCACATGGGCGAGGTGCCGGACACGCTGCCTGTCACCGAGGAGACGCGGGAGCGGCTGCGGGCCCAGGCGAACCAGCTGCCCGGCCCGACCGTGATCCGGCTCTGCGATCTCCTGGCGGTCGCCGTGGACGACATGCGCCAGGGCGGAGACCCACGCCTGCCGCTCGAGCTCGCGCTGATCAAGGTCACGCGGCCGGGAGCCGACCTCGACCGCGAGTCTCTGGCGTTCCGGATCGAGCAGCTCGAGCACCGCGCGCCCGGAACCGTGCCCATCGCGGCACCGGAGGAGGCCGCGCCGCCGCCCCGCGCCGCCGTCGAGGCCCCGACGCCCCCTCCCCTCGAGCTCGACCAGCTGAAGGCAGCCTGGCAGCGCTCGGTGATCCCGGCGGTCGAGGAGCGGTCGGTGCCGACCGCATCCGTACTGCGGGAAGCGCATCC
Organism: uncultured Actinomycetes bacterium; assembly: GCA_963782765.1. Taxonomy (GTDB): domain Bacteria; phylum Actinomycetota; class Thermoleophilia; order Gaiellales; family Gaiellaceae; genus JACDAN01. Next base: position 939,577 of record CAWALC010000001.1, on the reverse strand, counting down.
CGCCAACATCGCGGGCGACACGCTGACGGTCGAGTTCCCGGCCGCCGCCTCCTTCCACCGGCAGCTCGCCGAGGAGCCGAAGAACGCCACGCTCCTCGTCGACGCGCTCTACGAGGTGACGGGCCGCAAGTTCGCCGTCGCGTTCGAGGTCGGCGAGAACGGGGAAACTGAGCCTGCGCCGGAGCGCACGCTGAGCGAGGGAGAGTTCGTGGAAGAGGTCAAGCAGGCATTCGACGCCCGGGAGGTCACGCCCGAATGAGCATGCCCGGCGGGATGGACATCAACAAGATGATGCAGCAGGTGCAGCAGATGCAGGCCGAGATGGCCCGCGTCCAGGAGGAGCTCGCAACCGAGACCGTCGAGGCGTCCGCCGGCGGGGGCGCCGTGAAGGTGACGGCCAACGGCGCGGGGATGATCGAGAAGATCGAGATCGCGGCGGAGGCGGTCGACCCGGAGGACCCCGAGCTCCTTGCGGACATGATCGTCGGCGCCGTGAACGAAGCGCTGCGCGCCGCGAACGACATGGCACAGTCCCGCCTGGGCGGGCTCACGGGAGGCCTGGGCCTGCCGGGGATGTAAGTGGCGCCCCGCCGCTAGGGCGAGGAATTCCCGATCGGGATGCCCATGAACGTGAGGCCGTCGGTCGCGTTGAACTTCTTGTCGATCTGAAGCGTCAGGCCGTAGACGGAGCCGACAACCTTGAGCTCCGGCGCCTCGTACTTGCGCTGCTCCATATGCTTCTCCATGTCTCTCGTCACGGCGACGCGTTCGAGATAGCGACGCCCATCAATGTGTACCCGTCCGTCGGCCCGTACTTCTTGTCCGTGAGCGTGAGCTCCCGGATCGAGCCGATGATCCGAACAGTCGGGGGCTCGTACTGCGCCACGCCACTCTCGCGAACCTGGTCCATACATGAAAGGTAGAGGGCGGAAAGTCCCTGGACAACTAGCCATGCGGCTAAGTTTTCGCCCTTTCAATGCAAACTACAGACGACTTTCGAGGCGCATACGGGCTCCAGATAAAGGGGGTCGACGCTGCGCGTGACCTGCTAGTCGCGGCGCAGCCATCGTGGCCCTCGATCCGGCTCGATTCCCGCGTCGAGACGAGCACGCTGGACCGCGAATGGGTGCGGCCGGACGAGGCGCTCCTGCTGCTGAAGACCGGCGGCCACATCGAGCTCAATAGGAGGCACGCGGAGGCCGTTTTCGTCGTCGAGCGGCCGCTCGGAGCCGAGGAGCTCGTCCATCCGTACCTCGCGCCCGTCGCGGCCGTGATGGCGCACTGGTACGGGCGGGAGAGCGTTCACGCGGGTGCATTCGCCTTGGACGGGCGAGTTCTCGGCGTCGTCGGCACGCGGGAGAGCGGCAAGAGCTCGACGCTCGCGCGGCTCGCGCTCGAAGGCGTGGACATCGTCTGCGACGACCTCCTGGTTCTGGAGGGGACGAGCGTGCTTCCGGGCCCGCGCTCGCTCGACCTGCGCGAGGAGCCTGCACGCCGCCTCGGCGTCGGAAGCTCGATCGGAAAGGCCGGCGCCCGCGAGCGCTGGCGGGTGCGGCTCGGCGCGGTGCCAGACGGCCTCGAGCTCGCCGGCTGGGTGCACCTTGCCTGGGGCGACAGGCTCGAGGCCGTGCCGCTCGAGGGCGCCGAGCGAGTCGCTCGGCTGCTGCTCGAACGCGGCGCTCGGCTGCCCTCCTCGGAGCCGTCGGTTCTGCTCGACCTGGCATCGCTCCCGTCCTGGGAGGTACGGCGGCCGCGTGTCTGGGATTCGCTAGGCGAAACCGCCGACTGCTTGCGCGACCTCGCCCGGCGCTGAAGCGGTCTCATGCGCGAGCGCTGCCGCCTGTAAGAGGAGGAAGGTTCGGCCGTCGGGCCGCGGCTTCGCCCATTCGGCGCGGAGCGCCCCGCGGTCGACGAGCTCCGGGTCTACGCCCTTGCCGTCCCACTCCTGCACGAAGCGCCGGCTGTGGTTGCTCCAGAACGCATCGTCGAAGTGGCTTTTCGTCCTGCGGACGAGTACGTCGTCCGGAAGGAGCTCTGCAAACAGCTCTTGCATCGCAGCCTTGCGCGTGAGGTACCGGCGCTCGCGCGGCATTGACGCGACCGTCGCCGCGAAGCACGGGTCGACGAAGGGGCTGTGGAAATGGACGAGGTGCTCGGCGCCGAGGCATTCGAGCGACTCCAAGCCGACCTGGATGTACCGTCGACGCCGCGCCCACGCGGCGCGGTTCTGCCAGCGCAGTGGCTCGGCCGCGACGTCCGCCGTCCACGCTGCCCAGACCGCCTGCTGCGCCTCCGGGAGGAGCCAGGAGAGATAGACCGGGTCGCGGCGGGACAGCACCGTCCGCCGCACGGGCGGCGGCGATGCGGCAAGGCTCAGGGCCAGAACGTCGCGCGGCTTCGGCCGGGTCCGCCCGGAGAGGACGGCTGCGGCCCGCGCAAATCGGGGCGAGCCGAACGTCTCGTCCCCGCCCACTCCCGTCAGGACGGATCCGCCCGCGGCCTCTTCGACGAGTGGCGCGTGGAAATGCGCGTTGAACGGCCACAGCAAGCCGTGGCGGCGCAGCGTCCGCATCGCGACGGGGCCGACCGAGTCCAGCTCGTCGGAAAACTCGAACCGAACCCAGTCGGTGAGGCCCAGATGAACGATCACACGCTCCTGCCACTCGGTCTCGTCGGCGCCCTCGCTCCCAGGGAACCGGTTCGTCGCAGGGACGGGAAGCTCGAGGCCTTCGCGGCGTGCGAGACGCACGGCGACAGCAAGGATCGTCGAGGAATCTCTTCCTCCCGAGAAGCTCACGAGACACGGCGGCCGCAGGAGGGCAGGGAGGATAGCGGCCTCGAGGGCGTCCACCGGGTCCGCCGCCGGCTCCGGTAGCGCATCCGGCGGCGTGAACCCGAAGACGAGTCCGGAGGCGATCTCGAGTGGGTCCGGCCGGTACGGCTCGGGCAGCTTCATGACGCCGGCACCCGCATCAGCTCCCTGTATGCGCCCCGCTCGCCGTCCGGCTCGCCTTCGAGCCAGGCGTGCGCGGCGAACCGGTCTCCCGTCCCGTTGACCCCGATCACGACGTCGCGCGCCTCTCCCTGGCCGACGCCCCACGCTTGCAGCACGAGCGCCCGCTCGAGGCAGGTCGGGTCAGTCCGCCGCATCACCGCGCGGACCCCCCTGCCCGCGGAACGCGGAAGCGCTGGCGGCGGCGCCACCTCGACGTCCGTCACCCGATCGCGCTTGAGGGCGCGGCGGGTTCGGCGCAGCGCAAGGACCGCCCAGACGGCAGCGCGAAGCGTCGGGAGGTCGGGTGGGCGCCTCACTCCTCCTCCAGCAGCCCTTGTCCACGAAGCTCTGCCAGGAAGCTGTCCACGTCCTCCTGCGCCCGATCCGAATCGATCAGGTACGCCTGCGCAAGGCGCTCGATCAGCGCGTTCCGGGTCGTCCCCTCCGCTAGCTGGAGCCAGAGGAGCGTCCCGCTTCCGTTCGTGCTCAGGTAGGTCGAGCTGTCGATGTCGACTGCTACGACCTCCGTGTCTATCTCCCTCCAACGGACGCGGTCATCCCGCAACTTGACGGTCATCGTCCCTCCTCCCTCAGTGCTCGGTTGTGATCCGAACGACGTCGATTGGCGTTCCGAAAGGCGTGCAGCGTACGGCGCAGCTTTCGACTCCAGGGCTCGTTCCGCGGGGCCAGCTCGCGCGAGATCGTGAATGCGTTTGCGCGCAGCGCGGCTCGCGGCGGAAGCGCCGACCACGGCGGGAGCCAGCGCCCCAGGTGGGTCTCCATGACCGTCGGCTCTCGGGCAGCCTGCAGATTCCGCGCCCAGAGCCTCAGCGGCCACGTCGACGGGCCGTCGTCGAAGAGGGCGTCAGCTGTGCCGATGCTCGCCTTCCAGACGCGCTGCATGCCGAGCGACGCCGCGGTGCGATCCAGCGAGTGCCTGTCGAGGCTCGCCGTGACCGCCGCCAGGTCGACGAGGTGGACGAGCCGGCCGAGCGGCGCATGCGCCCACGAATGGGCGGCGATCACCATCGCATGGAGCTCCGGTGCGAGTGCCAGGATGCCCGGCACGCCCGTCGAGCCCGCGACGGCGGACGCGAGCAGCTCGGCACGGCTGGGGAGCGGCAGCCCGGCCGGCCACTTCGGCCGGTCGTGAACCTCGATGAGCAGCGGCGCCCCGGGCCACTGAAGAGGCTGGAGGTGGTGGAGGTCGACGTACCGCTCCGGCGAGCCTGCGGTCACGAACCCGGCCGCCAGGAGTGCGCGCTGCGCCTCCGCCGCGTCGGGAACGAGCAGATCCAGATCTCTGAAGAATCGTAGGGCCCGGTCCGGATAGTACGACGCGACCTCGGGGCCTTTCATGAGCACGATCGTGCGGTCGTAAGCCCTCCGGATCTGCTCGAGAACCGCGGGCACGACGATCGTCAGAATGGCCGACGCGCGCTCTGCGGTCGCCAGGTCGCGCGGCACGAGGCGGCCGGTCTGGCGATAGCGGCGCGCCGCGAGCAGATGCAGCCCGTGGAAGTTGAGGTCCGAGACCCGCGGAGCCCGGTCGACGAGCCCGTCCACCGCGGCCCACAAATCGCTCGCCGGAGACGCCGCCTCGACGCTCCGCAGGCGCCGCGGTGCAGAAGTCTCGCCGTGCGCCCAGCTCGCCATCAGTAGAGCCCTACCGTCCCGAGGCGCCGCTCCCGCGCGAGGGCGGCGCGGAACGCGACGACGCCGAACGCGAGCGCGAGGAGCGACATGGGTACGAGCACGACGAGCGTCGAGCCGATGTCCGCCCAGCCCGACCCGCCGAGCAACGATTCGCGCATCCCTTCGACTGCAAGCGCGATCGGGTTCTGCTCCGCGATCGTCGCCAGCCAATCGGGCAGGAGCTCAATCGGGAAGTAGAGGCCGGAGACGAACGCGACCACGAGCGTTCCCATCGCGAGCAGGCCCGCGCCTCGCCTGAAGGTGACGATCGCCGCCGCGCTCGCGACGCCGAGCCCCCAAACGAACGGCAGGAAGCCGAGCAGCAGCACCAGCGCCGGGACGACACCAGAGCCCTGGAAGTCCAGCCCGAACGCCACGGCGATCACACCGAGCAGCAGGACGATCCTGATCGGGATGTAGAGGAAGAGGAAGGCGACGGACCCCAGCTGGATCGTGTGCGGTGCGGTCGGCGTCACCAGGAGCGATTCGAGCGTGCCCTGCAGCTGCTCGTTCCGAACGGCCGACGCGATGTTCTGCATCCCGAACTGAATGAAGGCGCCGAGCAGCATGCCGACGGCCGCGAACTCGAGGTACGAGACGTCGTTGCCGCCGTAGGTCGGCATCTTGCTCGGGTCGACGAGCTGCCCAACGAAGTAGAAGAGCAACGCCTGGCCGGCGAGCCCGAGCAGGTCGGTCACGAACGACATCCGGTAGCTCCACGCGACCAGGAAGTCGCGCCGGACGAACGCCGGAATCTTCAGGATCTCGGATACGACGGCGCTCACGACGGACGCTCCTGCGTGAGGGCCAGGAACGCCTCTTCGATCTCCGAGCGCTCCTGACGGCACGCGAGCACCTGAACGTTGGCGCCCGCGAGCGCGGCGACCGCATCGCCGAGGACGGCGTCCTCGGCGATGGCGATCACGTGGTGCTCCGATCCTTCCTCGAGCGGAGGTGTGATCCGGGCGGCCCTTCCAAGGGCGCGCTGCGCGTCCTGGAGCTCGATTCCCCCTGGCCGCCCGTTCCGGAGACGGACGACGTACCGCCTCGGAACCGCGTGCTCGAGCAGCCGAGGCACCGAGCCCTGGAAGCGGACCTGGCCCCGGTCGAGCAGCGTCACCGCCCTGGCGAAGCCACGGATCTCCTCGAGCCGCTGCGTCGCCCACAGGACGGCGGCACCTCGCTCGGCAACGCCGGCGACGAGCGCCTGGACGCGCCGCGATCCCTCCGGGTCGAGGTCGTGCGTCGCCTCGTCGACGAGCAGGACGCGAGGGTCGGTGAGAAGCGCGCGGGCGACGGAAAGCCGTTTCTGCATGCCGTGCGAGTACTCGCCGACGCGCTTGTCCGCCGCCTCGGCGAGACCCACATGCTCCAGAAGCTCGGAAGCCCGTTCCCCAGCGGCTTTGCGGCGGAGGCCGTGCATCCGGGCGAAGAAGACGAGATTCTCGAGCCCGGAGATCCGGAGGTAGAACGAGCGGTCGCCCGACGGGACGATGCCGAGCAGCGTCCGGAGCTCGCGCGGGTTGGAGACGGCGTTGAGCCCGGCAACCGAGACCGAGCCGCTCGTCGGCGCGATCAGCCCAGACAGGATCCTCACGAGCGTCGTCTTGCCGGCGCCGTTCGGTCCCAGGAGCGCGTGGATCTCGCCGGGCTCGACTGCGAGCGAGACGTCGTCCAGCGCGAGCGTCCGCCTGAAGCGGCGGACGAGGCTTTCGGCGTCGATCCCGGTCGTGGGAACCAGTCTCAGCGCCCGCGCCGACCGGCTCTCCCGGACCGCTTCCTCGATCACGCCAGGCTCCGCTCGGCGCCAACCTCCACTCTGGCCCCGCTTCGCTCCAGCGAGTCGTCCACGGCCTCGATCATCCGCACGACTTCCAGGCCCAGCTCCCGCGACGATCGCGGCGTGGCCCCTGTCTCGATCGCGGAGACGAAGTCCTGGAGCTCGAGCTTCAGCGGCTCGGCGACCTCGAGGTGCGGCGAGACGATGTCGCCGGTCCGGTAGGTGAGCTTGTACTCGCCGAACGTCTCGGGATCGCGAAGATTCACGCCCGAGTCGAAGACGCGAACAGGCTCGTTCGAGGTGTCGTCGTAGACGATCATCTTCTGCGAGCCGACGATCGTCGTCCGCCGAAGCTTGCTGGGCGCGAGCCATGAGAGCTCCACGTGAGCCACGGTGCCCGAAGGGAACTGCAGGTCGATGAACGCCACGTCGGGGATCTCCGGAATCACACAGCCGCGGCTGAGCGCGCTCGCGTGCGACGGGGTCTCGTCGAGCCAATAGCGGAGGATCGAGAAGTCGTGCGGCCCGAGGTCCCAGGCGACGCTGACGTCCGACTGGTGCAGGCCGAGGTTTACCCGGCTCGTCGAGATGAAGTAGATCTCCCCGAGCTCTCCGGCCTGGATCATGGAGCGGATCCGGTTCACCGGCGGGCTGTAGAGGAAGGTGTGCCCCGGCATGAGCACGAGCCCGCGCTCGTCCGCCAGCTCGATCAGCTCGAGGGCCTCGTCCGAGGACGCCGTAAGCGGCTTCTCGACGAAGACGTGCTTGCCGGCCTCGAGCGCCCGAGCGGCGAGCTCGAAGTGTGACGAGACGGGCGTCGCGATCGCAACGGCGCCGACGCGGCTGTCCTCCAGGACCTCGTCGTATGAGGTCGTCGTGCGCACGGCCGGGTAGCGCCGCGTGATCGCCTCGAGCGCATCCGGCCTGAGATCGCAGACGACCTCGGGCTGGGCGTGGTCGAGATCGTGGAGGTTCCGGACGAGGTTGGGGCCCCAGTAGCCGAGGCCGACGACAGCGACACCGATCATCAGGCGGTTCCTTTCCGGCGGAGGACGTGGAGCGGCGTGCGGAGGAGCAGCCAGAGGTCGAGGCCGAGCGACCAGTTGCGCGCGTAGGACACGTCCATGTCCAGCGCCTCGCCGAACGTCGCATGCGCCCTGGCCGTTACCTGCCAGAGGCCGGTGATCCCCTGCTGGACGGCGAACCGCTCGAAGTGGTGCGGCGCAAAGTGCTCGGTCTCGTACTCGAGGCACGGACGCGGGCCGACGAGCGACATCTCGCCCCGGAGCACGTTGACGAGGTTCGGAAGCTCGTCGAGGCTCGTCTTCCGGAGGAACCGGCCGAACGGGGTGACCGCGTCGTCCCGGTCGAGCTTGTAGAGGCCGTTCTCGGCGGGCGCCGCCGACGCGTTCATCGTCTGCTTGATGAACTCGCGATGGACCGAGTCGTCGGTGTCGACCCGCATGGTTCGGAACTTGAGGACGGTGAACGGGCGCATCCCCTTGCCCAGCCGTTCCTGGCGGAAGATCACCGGGCCCGGCGACTCGCGCCGGATCCGCCAGGCCGCGTAGGCGAAGAAGGGTGCGGTGAGCAGGAGCCCAACCAGGGCTCCGACGACGTCGCCGGTTCGCTTCAGCGTCCGCGAGAAGGGGAACCGCTTGACGGTCGGCAGGCCCACCAGCGGCAGGCTCTCGACCGTGTGCACCTTGACGTGCGGCCCCACGAGCTCGTACAGCCGCGGGACGATGTCGACCTGCACGTCACGGTCCCGGACCGACCTGACGATCCGCGCGGTCTCCTCGGGCGGGTCGCTGGAGAACGCCACGACGACCCGTTCGACGTCGAGCCTGTCGACGAGCTCCGGAAGCTGCTCGACCGAGCCGAGGACCGGAACGTCGCCGATGTCCGGGCGCAGCTGCCTGGGGTTGCCGTCGACGAAGCCGACGAGGTTGATCCCGTACTCGCCGTGCTGGAGGAGCTTGCGAGCGACCAGCTGGCCCACGTCGCCGGCTCCCACGATGACCGTGTTCTGGAGAAACGAGAAGTGGCGCCGGGTGACCGCCCGGGCCGCGCCGCGCGCGCCGGTGACGAGCACGATCGCGAGCGCCCAGAAGGTCAGCAGCTTGCCGACCTTCGGATCGGCGAGACCGAGCGCCCAGCCGGCCCCGACGACCAGCCAGGTCCCGACGGTGACGAGGTGGAAGACGCCGACGAGATCCTCGAGCGTCGTGTGGTCGGTGCGCTCGTCGTCGTGGTCGTAGAGGCGGTAGAGCTTCGCGACGACCGCCCAGAGCGGGAGGCTTGCGAGGAAGAGCAGGGTCTCCGTCCCGACGCTGACCGTGTCGTTCGGGCCGACGTCTCCGATCGAGACCTCGGTGATCACGAACGCGAGCGTCAGCCCGACGAGGTCGGCGAGGAGCAGGGCGGCCCGGACGAGCCTGCCGCGGCGCTTGAACGACGACGATCGCCGCCGCTCGAGGAGCTCGAGCGTCCTCGCGCCGACCGCGTTCGGGACTGCCTCAGCGGCAGCGTTCATGCCTGGTTCCCCCTCATGCCCACACTGAGCCTAGGGAGCGCAAACCCGCATTCCTAGGCCAGAAAACGGAAACCCGCCGCCAGGGCAGTACCTAGCCGTCGGGGTAGGTACCTAGGGCGTGTAGGTGGCCGTGTAGCGGGCGTTCTGCGCGTCGAAGACGGCGTACTCGAGGCCCTTGATCGTCTGGACCGTGAAGGGCACCGCCGTACCGCCGTCGCGGGTGATCGCCGACAGGTTCGCCGTCGCCGTGCTCATGGGCAGCATCCCCCGGAGACCCCGCGCACCGGTGCCGGGCCGGAGGGTAAAGCTGAGCTGGTTGGCGCTCCACGTGAAGGACGTGAGCGTCGAGGTGTCACGACCGTCGACCCAATCGAGCGCCTGCTTCGCCGTGATCACGGGCACCCCGCGCGCCTGGGCCGAGGCGACGATCGCGTCCGAGCCCGGATGGACTGCCTCGTCGGTGTGCATGTTCATCGTGAACATCCCGTAGAAGCCGCTCGCCCCGATCGCGTTGTCGAGCAGGTAGTCGATGTGCGTCGAGTAGACCTGGCCGGCCTCGTCGTCGATGTGCGTGTGGGCCTGCCACGTGTCGATCGTGGTCCCGTCGAGGTCGGCGAAGCGCATGATCACGCCCGAGCCCGTCATGTAGCCGGGCAGCGGGCCGATCCAGGTCTCCGGGTAGTGGTAGTAGTTCGTGTCCAGCCGGATGCCGTGCGCGAGCTCCGTCTTGGGCTCGGTCGACCAGTCGCTCCAGGCGACGCAGTGCGTCCGGTTCGTCTGCGGCCGCGGGACGTTGGTGTATTTCGCGACGAACGCGGCCATCTGGTCGCGGTAGTCCGCGTCGATCTGCGACGGCGAGTTCGTCTGGCAGCCCGTCGTCACGTGGAGTGCGACCTCGAAGCCCTGCGCGTCGTAGGCATCCGCCTGCGCGTTCGTCAGCGGGCTGTCGGGATAGATGTAGGAGGTTCCGCGGACGCACTCCCAGTCGAGGATCGAGCAGCCGGGCGCGCTCTGGGCGACGTGCTGCTCGAACCGGCCGGCCGTGCCGCCGTCTGCGTGGTCGTCGCCCGTCATGATCACCGCCGCCTTCTCGTCCCTCGGGAGGTACCAGAAGCGCGGGAGCGGCTTGCGGTCGCGGTTCATCCGCAGGACGAGGTTCGCAAGGAGGCGCTGCTGCTCGTCGGCCTGCGGGATCCCGATCTTCTGTGTGTTCAGCCAGTCGGGCTGCGGGTCGCCGACCATGTTCCCGAAGAAGAGGTCGTTCGGGCGCGGCGGCCCGATGCCGTCACGGTTCTGGCCGGCCCAGGCCGGATTGCCCTGGCGCGTGTAGACGATCGAGCGGGAGAGGTCGTACGTGAAGGCCGCGGCCTGGCCGCCGTTCGTCGCGTTGACGGTGCGGAGCGTGACCGCGGGATTCGTGGTGGCCGTTGCCGAGGTGCTGTAGAGCGTGGCGACGGCGGTTGCGCCGTTGAGCGCGTAGCGGTCCGCCGTCCCGTGGTACTGCATCGTCACGCCGGTCAGGCCGGCGCCGGGGCCGCCTGGCGTCGTTTCGATCCGCATGTACGCCTCGGCGAGCGTCGCTGCCTGGTCGGTGATCCCGAGCAGGCCCGCGAGCTGCTTGTCGGGCCGGAAGGCGATCAGGTTCCCGCCGCCGTTGACCCAGGTCGTCAGCGTCGTGACCTGGGCGGCCGTCAGCGCGGTCTCCCCGAGTACCACCACGTCGCGCCCGGTCAGCGCCGCGGCGCTGAGCGTCGAGACGTCGATCGCGTCCACCTCGTTCAGGCCCTCGGCCTTGAGCATCTCGACCGCGTATGCGCCGAACCTGTTCCCCGCCGAGGAGACGACTGCGATCGGCGGAGGCGGCGGGGCGGTGAGGAACGACCAGACCCGGTCGGCCGCGAGCTGGTTGCCGGCGAGATCCTTCACGCCGGTTGCGCCGCTCTTGACGCGCACCGTGTAGCTCGAGTCGAACCCGAGCGGCGAGCTCGGTGTCAGCGTCGCCTTGCCGGTCAGCGCGTCGTAGGTCACCGAGGCCGGGACGAGCGCGTTGGCCGAGTTGCGTAGCTCGAAGTTCGTGGACGTGATGGTCGCCGGGTTCATCGCCTCGTCGAAGGTCGCCGTAGCCGTGCCGCTGACGGGCACGCCGGTGGCGCCGTCGGCCGGCGTGATCGCGACGATGGCCGGCGGATCGGTGTCCGGAGCGGCGGCGCGGTTCATGTCCCCCTGGATGTCCGCGGCGGTGAGCGCCCGGTTGTAGACGCGCACCTCGTCGATGACGCCGGCGAAGAACTCGTTCCAGATGTTGTTGCCGCCGATCCAGAGGTCGCCGGTGGACGTCGCGATCGGCCCGGCCGTCGCGAGCGACGCGATCTGGTTCCCGTTGACGAAGAGGCGCAACGTCGCGTTGTCGAACGTGGCCGCGAGGTGGCTCCAGACGTTGAGCGGGAGCCCCGATCCGGTCGGCCCGTTGGTGACCTTCACGCTCGTACCGACCGTGATCTCGCCGTTCGGGACGTTCGTGTTCCGGTTCCCGTACATGACGTAGACCATGTTCTGGGCGTTCGAGTTGCGATGCTTGAAGAGCACCGTCTTCCACGCAGACCCGGTGACGGTCGGCTTGACCCACGCCTCGATCGTCATCCCGGTCGTGAGGTCGAGCGTGTTCGCGTCTGGGATCGAGACGCGGTCGTTCGTTCCGTCGAAGGCGAGCGCCTGCCCGAAGCGGCCGATCGTCCAGGCGGGCCCGTTGACGAGTGCGCCGTGGTTTCCGTTGCCGGTCGAGTCTGCCGCGGCCGTGCCCGCGCCCTCGTCGAAGCCGTAGGAGGCGACGAGCCCCGGCGACGGCGGCAGGCCCGTGTTCGACACGGTCACGGAGACGCCGGCCGAGGTGTTCGTGTTCCCGGACGCGTCCCGGGCGCGCGCCGACAGCGTGTGCGAGCCGTTGACGCTGTTCCAGCTGTTCCAGACCGTCGAGTAGGGCGCGCTCGTGTCCTCGGAGCCGAGCGGGGCGCCGTCGAGCAGGAACTGCACGCCGGCCACTGCGTCGTTGTCGCTCGCCGAAGCGGCCACGTTGACCGTGGTTCCGGAGACGGTGGCGCCGGCGGTCGGCTCGCTGACGGAGACGGTCGGGTTCGTCGTGTCGCAGTCGGACGTCGACGCGTTGATCGCGGCCCGCGTCGACTCGTTCTCCGAGAAGTCGTAGGCCTCGACCGAGATGTCGTGCGCCGAGCCGCAGGAGAGCGAGCCGACGGTGAAGTTGGTGTTCGTCGTCGTGCCGACCTCGGTCGTGCCACGGAAGACCCGGTAGCCGGCCACCCCGACGTTGTCGGTCGACGCCGTCCACGAGACCGAGATCGAGGTCGCCGTCGCGCCCGTCTTCTGCAGGTTCCCAGGCGTCGAGGGAGGCTCGGTGTCCGGCACGCCCACGCTCCGGTTCATGTCCGTCGTGATCTCGGACGCCGTCAGCGGGCGGTTGTAGACACGGATCTCGTCGATCAGCCCGCTGAACCGTTCACCCCAGACGTTGTTGCTTCCGATCCACAGATCCCCGTTCGACACGGCGATGGAACCGCCCGTCGCGAACTGGGAGGCCTCGGCGCCGTTCACGAAGAGGCGGAGAATTGCACCGTCATACGTCGCGGCCAGGTGAGTCCACGTGCCGGCCGGCACCTGTGCCGTCCCGTTCGCCGCCCGAACCGCCGTCCCGTTCGTGATCTCCGCGACCGGGACGCTCGTGTTCCGGTTCGCGTAGAGGACGTACATCATGTTCGTCGCATTCGTGTTGCGGTGCTTGAAGAGCACTGTCCTCCACGTCGTTCCCATCGCCGCCGACGGCCGCACCCACGCCTCGAGTGTCATCCCCGTCGTCAGATCGAGCGAGTTCGCGTCCGGAATCGCAACGCGGTCGTCGACCCCGTCGAAGCTCAGGGCCTTGCCGAACCGGCCGCCCGTCCACGTCGGCCCGTTCACGAGCGTGCCGTGGTTTCCGGTGCCGCTGAGGTCGGAGGCGCCGTTGCCCGTCCCCTCGTCGAACGAGTACGCGGCCACGAGGCCCGGCGACGGTGGCGGCCCGGTGTTGTTCACGGTCACGTTCACCGGCGCCGACGTCTGGAGGTTGCCGGAAGCGTCGCGGGCCCGGGCGGTGATCGCGTAGGGGTTGTTCGAGACGGTGAAGGTGTTCCAGGAGATCGAGTACGGCGCAGTCGTGTCCTCCGCGCCGAGCGGGGCGCCATCGACGAGGAACTGGACGCCGGCGACGGCGTCGTTGTCGCTCGCGGACGCCGAGAGCGTCACGTCGGAGCCCGAGAGGATCGCGCCGGCGGCCGGAGCCGTGACCGAGACGACCGGGTTCGTGGTGTCGCAGTCCGACGTCGACGCGTTGACGGTCGCCCGCGGAGAGGCCCGGTTGCCGAAGTCGTACGCCTCGACCGAGATGTCGTGCGCCGAGCCGCACGAGAGCGAGCCGACGGTGAAGTTGGTGTTCGTCGTCGTGCCGACCTCGGTCGTCCCGCGGAAGACCCGGTAGCCGGCGACCCCGACGTTGTCGGTCGACGCTGTCCAGGAGACTGAGATCGAGGTCGCCGTCGAGCCCGTCTTCTGGAGGTTGCCGGGCGTGGTCGGCGGCTCCGTGTCCGGGACACCGACGCTCGTGTTCATGTCCGTGGCAATCTCGCCAGCGGTGCGTGCGGTACGGAAGATCCGCACCTCGTCGATCGAGCCGGCGAACCACTCGGGCCAGACGTTGTTGGCCCCGATCCAGAGGTCGCCCGTCGAGACGCCGATCGCGCCGGCGGTTGCGATCGTGCCCACCTGCGTCGCGTTCACGTAGAGGCGGAGAATGGCGCCGTCGTAGGTGGCGGCCAGGTGCGACCATGCGTTCAGCGGCAGCTGCGTCGTCCCGTTCGCAGCCCGCACCGCCGTCCCGTTCGTGATCTCCGCGTTCGGAACGCTCGTGTTCCGGTTCGCATACAGGACGTACATCATGTTCGTGGTGTTCGCGTTCCGGTGCTTGAACAGCACGGTCTTCCACGCCGTCCCCAGCGTCGTCGGCCGCACCCACGCCTCCATCGTCATCCCCGTCGTCAGGTCGAGCGAATTCGAGTCCGGGATCGTGACCCGGTCGTTGGTGCCGTCGAAACTCAGTGCCTGCCCGAACCGGCCCACGCCCCAGCTCGCGCCGTTCACGGTCCCGGTGTTGCCGTTGCCGCTCAGGTCGCCGACCGTGGTTCCGGCACCCTCGTCGAAGGAATACGCGGCGACGAGCGTCGGGGGAGGCGGAGGCGGACCGTCGATCGTCGCCGTGGCCTGGTTGGAGGAGCCACTGACGTTGTTGGCCGCGTCCTGCGCGGTGACGGCGTAGTAGTAGGTGCCCGGGCTGAGCCCTGAGTCGGTGTAGCTCGCACCGGTCGGCTGGGCGATCCGGTTGCCGGTCCCGGGCGTGAATCCTGCGGTCGTCGAGCGATGGACGTTGTACCGGGCAACGCCCACGTTGTCCGTCGACGCTGTCCAGGCAAGATCGACGTTGTTCCCTCCCTGGACGGTGGCGGTCAGGCCCGCCGGTGCCGTCGGGGCCTGGGAATCGGCGGGAACCGTTCCGCTCGCCGCGTTCGACGGCGGGCCCTGGAGGCCGGCCGCGTCCTCGGCGACGACCTTGTAGAAGTAGACGCCCGGCGCGAGCGGCGCGTCGAGGTGGCTCGTCGTCGCGACCTGCGCGACGCGGTTCTCCTGGTTCGGCAGGAAGCTCGCGACCGTGCTGCGGTGGATGTTGTAGTGGGTCACGCCGACGTTGTCGGTCGCGGCCGTCCAGCTCAGCTGCACCTGGCCGAAGGAGCCCGTCGCGTTCACGTTCGTCGGCGCCGTGGGCGGCTCGCTGTCGCCCGGCGGCGGCGGGATCGTCGGCGAGTTCATGTCCGCCTGGATCTCGGCCGGCGCAAGCGCCCGCTCGTAGACGCGCACGTCGTCGATGTAGCCGTGGAACCACTCCGGCCAGATCGTGTTCCCGCCGATGCGGAGCGGGCCCGTGGACGTCGCGATGCCGCCGGCGCGCCCGGTCACACCGACCTCCGCGCCGTTGAGGAAGATCTTCAGCTCGGCTCCGTCATAGGTCGCGGCCAGATAGCTCCACGCGTCGAGCGGAATCTGCCCGCCGCCCGGCGCCTGGCGCACGCTCCCGCCGATGTGGGCCTCGGCCGACGGAACGCTCGAGCCCGTGTTCCCGTAGAGCGCGTACGAGAGCGTCGCGTCGTTCTCCTTCATCAGCACCGTGTTCCAGTTGACGAGCGACTGCGGCTTCACCCAGGCCGACATGGTCATCCCGTTCGTCAGGTCGAGCGCAGGCGCGTCCTCGATCCGGACGTTGTCGTTCACGCCGTCGAAGAAGAGCGCGCGGCCGTACTTGCCCGCAGTGGTCCACGACGTGCCGCCCTCCAGCGTTCCCTGGTGTGCGTTTGCCGAGGCGTCGGACGTCGTCGTGCCTGTCCCCTCCTCGAAGCCGTACGCGGCCACCAGGCCCTCCGGGGGGGCAGGCCCGGTGTCCACGTAGGTCGCGGTGTACGTCGTCGCCGCGGCCGGGGCGGTGATCGTGTGGGTCTGAGCACCGCCGTTCGACCATGAGCCGAACGCGTACGTTCGCGAAACCGAAGACTGCGGCGAGATCGCGCTGACGCTGTTCGCGGAGCCGACGATGACCGTGCGGGTCAGCGGGCTCGGCGCCTGGATCCCGCCGACGGCGACCTGGAGGCCCGTCGGCGCCGTCTCGAAGGTCAGGTTGACCGTCTGCGGCTGGATCAAGACGGTCTCGGTGTCGCTGACACCGCTCGAGTCCGTCGCCGTCAGGCGGAGCTCGAGATAGGACGGGTACTCGTGATCGGGGGCGACGAACGAGCCGGCCCCGGTCGCGACGAAATCTTGCAGCGGGTGCGTATGGCAAGTCGAGGGGCAGTGGTGGAGCAGCAGCGACCACGACAGCGCCGAGCCCGGAAGCGTCCCGGTCTCGGGGTCGGTGGCGGTGCCGCTGAAGTTGACGGTGTCGCCTACCTGCCAGTTCGTCGAGCTCGTCGGGGAGAGGATCGTCGCGACCGGCGGCGAGCTCGCGTTGGCGCCGATCGTGCGCTCGTCGGTGTCCGAGGCGCCCTGGCTGTCGGTCACGCGGAGTCGCGCGGTGTAGGTCCCGGAAACCGTGTAGGTGTGGTTGACCGACACGCCGGTGGCGTCCCCGTACGTGCCGTCACCGTTGAGATCCCACGTGTACGAGAGGGGCTGCCCCTCGGCGTCGGTCGACGCCGAGCCGCTGAAGCTGACGTCGAGCGGGACCGGGCCGCTCTGCGGTGTGGCCGACATCTGCGCGACCGGCGCGGTGTTGGAGCCGAGAAACCGGATCCTCTTGATGCTGCCGCCGTCGAAATCGACGTAGAAGAGGTCGCCGCCGGGGCCGGTCTGGAGGTCAACGGGGCCGGAGGCCGAGGCGACGAAGGTCTCCCGGTTGTTCGGATCCGGCAAGCCTGTGCCGTCCGGCAGCATCGCCCAGATGCACCGGCGCGAGTAGTCGGAGAAGAACAGCGCGCCCAGGTACTTCGACGGGTAGTTGCCGCCGTTGTAGAAGGTCATGCCGGCTGCCGAGGAGCCTCCGGTCGGGCAGGTCTCGCCGTTCACGACCGGGGCGCTGTGGCTGTAGGTGTAGTGGGGCAGCCGGTGCGCGCCCGCCCCCGCCGTGTACAGGTTCTCGCAGACGTTCAGGTTGGCGCCGTCGTAGCCCGACTGGCGCCCGTTGCCCTCGTAGCAGGGCCAGCCGAAGTTGTCGACCGTGAGATCTGCGACCGGGCCGAGATGGTTGACCTCCTCCCAGTTGTTCCAGCCCACGTCGCCGACCCAGACGTCGTTCGTCCCCGGCCGAACCGTGAGGCGGAACGGATTGCGGAGGCCATGGGCCACGATCCGACGGGCGTTCGGGTCCGAGCTGAAGCCGAGCGGGTTCCCGGGGAACGCCGCGCCCGTGTTCTTGTCCACCCGCAGGACGGTGCCGTCGAGCGAAGTCGGATCGGCAGTTGTCCGGAGATCCTGGCTGCGGAGCGCTCCTCCCTGGGCAGTGGGCGGGCTGAGCGCTGTTCCGGGAGGACCGGGTGGGTCGCCGCAGGGGTTGACGGGGTTGCCGTCCTGGCCCCAGTCGGTGAAGTTGAAGCTTGCGCCGTCACCGCCGCTGACGTAGAGCGCGCCGTCGGAGCCGAACGCGAGCTGTCCGATCGAGTGACTCGGATACTGCTGGCACCAATCCTCGATCAGCACCTGCTCCGATCCGTTCGCGACCCCGTTCGTCCCGACCGTGAAGCGCGACAGCCGCCCGCTGACGACGCAGCCGTCCCCGGTGGCGCCCGGCGGCGTGGGACAGGGATCCGAGAGGACTCCCGGCGTGCCCCACCGCGGTGCGAGCCCGCCGATCGACGCGTCGTACGTGTAGAGGACGTAGACGAAGGGCTCGGCCGGGTAGTTCGGGTCGATCGCCATCCCGAGCATCCCGCGGTCCCAGAAGTTGTACGTGTTGGTGGCGAGGTTGATCGTGGTCGTCGACGTGCCGTCGTTCAAGCTGTCGAACGTCTTGACCACGCCGCTCTTCTCCGCGACGAAGACGCGCCCGTCGGGAGCGAACCGCATCGTGGTCGGGTTCGACAGGCCGGAGAAGACCGTCGTCTCCTGGAAGTTCGGCTGCACCGTCGCGGCCGTACCCGCCGGCACGAGGAAGGCGAGCGCGACTACAGAGGCGCCGAACGCCCGCAGCAAGAGCGAAAAAGCCCCCCGGCCCACGCCTGAGTTATCTCTCGTGCAGGCCGGCGGAGAAAGGCCCGGAAGTCGAGGTTCGACCTAGCCGAGCGGCGAGTGTTCTCTTAGAACGCGAGGAGCGAGGCCTAGAGGCCGGTGACGCGCTGCCAGACCTGGCGGTACCGACCCCACGCCCGGTAGCAGACCTGCGTGAAGAAGTCGGCGTCGGCGCGCTTCAGGTCCGTGTGGGCCCGGTTCATCGTCGGCGTCGCGCCGTAGATCGCGTACTTGCGGTTGTACTCGCTGGCCGCCACGTACCACGAGATCGCCGTGAGCGCCCACTTCTCGGCCTTGGAGACTTCGAACAGCTCGGGGTTGTTCCACTGGAGGATCCTGATCACGCGGCCGATCTTGTACTGCGCCGCCAGCCCCGCAGAGTTCGTCTTCAGCACACCCTGGGAATCCCAGGCGTTTGCCATGCCGGCCGCCGCGTCGAGCTCCGCGAGCGCGATCTTGTGCCACTTCTTGCCGCGCCAGGTGTCGAGCTTGATCCCGCGGGCGGCGAGCATGATCCGGACCGACTGCACCGCCTG
This sequence comes from uncultured Actinomycetes bacterium, assembly GCA_963782765.1. GTDB lineage: Bacteria > Actinomycetota > Thermoleophilia > Gaiellales > Gaiellaceae > JACDAN01. The sequence continues at coordinate 921,227 of CAWALC010000001.1, read as the reverse complement.
CTTGGCGTAGACACCGCCCGGCCAGGTGCAGCCGTACGTGATCTGGTGCTCGAGCAGCAGGCGGAAGACCGTCGACGGCGTCGGGCACGGCGGCAAGTCGGAGCCGCAGGCCGCCGTCTTCGCGAAGATCGCCGCCGGCAGCGACCGGTTCCCGGCGTTGTCGAACGCCGACACCGTGACGATGTAGGTCGTGTCGCAGTGGAGGCCGTTCATCACGTACGTGAGACCGGACGTCACAGTGCCGGCCAGGCTCCCGTTTCGGTAGATCCGGTAGCCCTTTACTCCGACGTTGTCGCTCGACGCGCGCCAGGAGAGCGTGAGTGTCGTCTCCGTCGCGCTTGCCTTCGCCAGGTCGCTCGGCTTGCTCGGGCGACTGTTGTCAGCCGCGGACGCGTTCGACGCGACGAGTGCGCCCAGCGCGAGGCCGAGCGCGAGAACCGCGGGAAGCCGGAGCCGACGTGTCTTCACTCGGAGCACGGCATCCATTGTCCGCACGGGAACCCCCGCTCACAACTCCTCCGACGTCTAGTTTCTTCCCGTTTCGGCGCCTGTACGCTCCGACGCAATGAGCGACGTGGTCGAGACGCTTCCGTCCGTTCCTTTCCTGGATCTCGGGCTCATTCACCGCGATTTGAAGTCGGAAATCGTCGAGGAGATCGCCGAGCTCGTCGATTCCAGCGCGTTCACGAACGGCCCGCAGGTGCGCGAGTTCGAGGCAGAGTTCGCGGCCTACTGCGGGACACGTGAGGCAATCGGGCTCGCAAGCGGGCTCGACGCGCTCCGGCTCTCGCTCCAGGCGGCCGGCATCGAGCCCGGCGACGAGGTGATCGTCGCCGCCAACACCTTCGTGGCCACGCTCGAGGCGGTCACGCAGGCGGGCGGGAAGCCGGTCGTCGTCGATGCGACCGAGGAGGACTACAACCTCGACCCCGCCGCCGCGGAGGCGGCGATCGGCGGCCGGACGCGCTTCCTGATGCCGACTCATCTCTACGGACAGCTCGCCGACATGCGCGCGCTGCGGGCGATCTCCGAGCGGCGCGCCGTCCCGATCGTCGAGGACGCCTGCCAGGCCCACGGCGCGAGCCGCGACGGGATCGGGGCGGGCACGGCGGGATTGGCCGGCGCCTTCAGTTTCTATCCGGGCAAGAACCTCGGTGCGTTCGGCGACGCCGGCGCCCTCGTGACGGACGACGAGGGTCTCGCCGAGGGGATGCGCGCGCTCCGCGAGCACGGCCAGCGCCGCAAGTACGTCCACGACCTCGAGGGCTGGACGGCACGGCTCGACACTGTCCAGGCGATCGTCCTCCTGCGGAAGCTTCCCCACCTCGACGGCTGGAACGCGGAGCGCCGAGAGGTTGCGGCCGCCTATGCGGAGCGGCTTGCCGGCCTCGGAGACCTCCGGCTCCCGCCGGTCCCCGCGGGCAGCGAACCGGTTTGGCATATCTACGCGATCCGGACGGCGAAGCCCGACGAGCTCGCAGGCTTCCTGCGCGAGCGCGGAATCGGGAGCGGCCGGCACTACCCGGATCCCGTGCATCTCTCGCCCGCGTACTCGTGGCTCGGACACACGCGCGGCGAGTTCCCGGTCGCCGAGGCGATCGCCTCCGAGGAGCTCTCGCTGCCGATGTTCCCGGGAATGACCGAGCAGCAGGTCGACACCGTGGTCGCGGCTGTCGCCGACTACTTCGCCGCTTAACTGAGCCGGCCGAAGACCTCGGCGAGCCGCGCCGTGAGCGCTCGGCGCTCGTAGCCGCGCAGAAGGTCGTCGTTCGGCGGCGGCGGCGCCTCACCCGCGAGGGCCCGGTCGGCACGCCGCTCGATCGCCGCGGCCATCCCGTCGACGTCCTTCGGCCGGACGACGTCCGCATTGCCCGCATCGCGCATCAGCTCGCGGACGTCGCCGTCGGGAACCGCGGCGAGGATCGGCCGCCGCGTCGCGAGGTACTCGTACGTCTTCCCCGGGACGATGCGCGCGCGCCTCCCCTCGGGGAGATCGTGCATTGGAAGGAACAGCAGGTCCGCCGAGCGAAGCAGCGCAACCGTCTCGTCGTGCGGGAGATAGCCGTGCGCGGTGACGAGCTCGAACCCCGGAACAGCGCGATCGGCCTCCGAGAGGATCCCGGCGAGGTGAACCTCGATCCGGCCTCTCAGATCCGGTCGCCTGTCCAGCAGCTGCTGCACCGCCTGAAGCAGGTACACGTGCGAGCGCGTGCCGGCGTCCAGGCCGCGAACGGCTCCGCCGAGCAACTGGCGGAACTGGCCCGTTCCGTCGCGAACGTGGACGAAGCCCGCGTGGACGACGCGGAAGGCGCCGTCGGCTCGCTGGGGAGCGGCCCCGTCGAAGTCGGCGCCGTCGAACCCGTTCGGGATCGTCTGGACGGCCGCCTCCGACAGCTCCGGGATCGTCCTACGGACCTGCGCGGTCGCCTCCGGCGTGTTCATGATCACCGCGTCTGCTGCGGAGAGCGCCTTCCGCATGCGGCGAAGCTCGAGGCGGCGGTGGATCCGCGTCGGATAGACGAGCCAGTCGTCGAGCGCCCAGGGATCGCGGAGGTCGGCGACCCACGGCTTCCCGAGCTCGCCGGCGAGCCGCGACGCCGCCTCGGCAGTCTCGAACGGCGACATCGACGCGTAGACGAGGTCGACCTCCATCTCGGAAGCGGCGCGGCGCCCGGCCTCCAGCGCCGACTCGACCCACCAGCGGGCAAACGGCGGGCGCAGCCGGAGCCAGCGCGTCAGCCGGGCCGGCCAGCCGCGGCGCCGCCTCGGCTCGGGCCCCACTGCGCGAAAGATCCGAGTCCCCGGGGGAACCTCTGCCGCCAGCGACTCGTCGGGCGGCGCCCACTCCGCACCGGCGGACTCCGGGCCCGTCACGACCACGGGCTCGTAGCCGAGCTCCGGGAGGTACTGGACGAACTTGAGCGTCCGCTGAACCCCTGCGCCTCCCTGCGGCGGGAAGTAGTAGGCGAGTACGAGGACTCTCGCCAACGGCGGCGTCAGTCTCGCCTCGGCGCCTGTGGAACGGGGCCCGGATCGCCCTCCAGCGCCTTGCGGAGGTCGTGGAGCGACAGCGCGCCGGGCCGGCGGAGCGCGATCAGCCCCAGCTTCTGCACGCCGACGAGGCCCCGGAAGATCTCGACCTTGTACCGGGGCTCCGTCGCCCGGAGGTAGCGGACGTGCGCGCCGATGTGCTGGCGGGCGAGTGCCCCGCCCATCTGGCGCGTCGAGGCGCCGTGCTCGTGGACGACCACCGCTTCAGGCGTCATCCAGAGCCGGTGGCCCCGAGCGGCGAGCGAGTAGGCAAGAGCCACGTCGTTGAAGTAGATCGGAAACTGCTCGTCCATCAGCTCGTCGTCCGGCAGCGCGGAGCGGCGGATGAGCAGGCAGCTCGCCGACGGCTGCTCGACCGGGCGCGGCGCGCTGAACTCGTCGTCGAGCATCCGGTACTCCCGGACGCGGCGGGCGAATGGCGGAACCCGGGAGAGCAGCCTGCTCATGTTCCCGACGGTCGCGCCGAAGGTCGGGAAGCGGTAGTGGTGCTGCTGTACGGATCCGTCGGGGTTCAGGTAGAGCGGGCCGACGCCGGCGACGTCCGGATGCTCGCGCAGGAAGCGGACGAGCGTGCTCAGCGACCCGGGCCTGAACTCGATGTCGGAGTTCAGGAGCAGCACGAACTCCCCCCGAGCGCGCCCGTAGGTCTGGTTCACGGCGGCCGCGTAGCCGCGGTTGTCGGGGTTCGCGATCAGCAGAACGTCGCTCCGCGCCGCAAGCGCCTCGGCGGAGCCGTCCTGCGAGCCGTTGTCGACGACGATCACCTCGTACGTCGCGTCGTCGTCGATGCTCGCCGGGAGCGAGTCGAGGCAGCGAAGCGTCAGCTCGCGCGTGTTCCAGCTAAGCAGCAGAACGGAGATGTCCGGAACAGGCCCCACGATGGGAATTGAAGTCGACCGCGCCGTCTACGACACGCGACGAACGTTCAGTTTCAGCGCCGGAACTCGTCCGCGCCGGCGTCCGAGCGGCGGCCGCTGGGGCGCCGCTGGCCGTCGATGTCCACGCGGGGGAAGTTCGTCGGGTGTCCGCGGTTGATCGCCGGCGAGCCCGCTGCGAGGTGGAAATCGAAGCCGCGCTCGTCCTTGAAGCGCGGATCTGCTCTCCGGTCGGTGCCGCATGCCCCTGAGCGCCAGACGTTGTGGCTGGCGGTCCCGTTTCCACACGGCCCGCCGTATTTCGAGCCGGCGTTCGCGATCACGCGAAGGTTCGGGTAGTCGATCTCCGGCTTCAGCGTCAGGTTCCCGGCGAAGGAGTTGTTCCGGATCAGCACGTTCCTGAAGGTGCCGCCGCTGTCGGGCTCCGAGAACTGGATCGCACTCGACCCGTCGGGCCACGGCTTGTCGAACCAGGTGTTCTCGATCGTCGTGTTCGTGGTCTCGAGCACCGGGGACCGGTGCTTGAAGAGGATGTCGAAGTCCTCGCAGTGGTGGAACCGGCTCCTGCGGATGACGAAGTCGCTCGCCGCCTGGACCGTGAGGCACTCCATGTGCTTGTCGGGATCGGGATTCGTGAAGTCGTGCATGTAGACCCGGTCGAGCAGGATCCCGCGCGGGGCACGCTGGCACTCCTCCGTGTGGCCGATCTGCGAGATCGTGTCCGAGGGGCCGAACTCGGTGCCGAGGATCCGGATGTTCGTCGCCGAGCGGATGAAGAAGAGCCTCGCCTTCGAGCTGCGAAGGGTCACGTCGTCGGCGCCGCACTTGACGTAGAAGTCCTCCTCGATCCGCAGGCCGCGGAACTCGACGTGCGAGCCGTAGACGTCGAGGGCCTCGACGACCGGTCGCGCGCCCTTGACCGGGCGGAAGAGGACGTCCCTGCGCGAGGTCTTGGAGGAGTCCTGCTCGACCTCCTGCTGGCCGTCGTAGCGCCCCGCGGAGACGAGGACCACCTGGCCGGGCCTCGCCACGCGGTACGCGCGCGCGAAGCTCCTGCACGGCGCTGCCTTGGTGCACCGGCCCGAGTCGGAGCCGGTCGGAGACAGGTACAGCACCGGTGGAGCGGCCGTTCTCGCAGAACCGACGAGGGCCGCAGCGGCAAGAACGAGCGCAGCCAGGGCGACGAGGCAGCGGCGCACGGCGGCGAGTCTAGCGAGGGGAACGGCCGATTTCGTACGCGAAGCAAGCTAGAACTCCCGGGTGCGCTTGAAACAGGCTCTCCTGTCACGGCTTTCCGCCGACCGGCTGGCGCAGCTCCGCGGCGCGAGGAACCGCCTTCGGCGTCTCCGTTACCGCGCCCGCCAGAGGGCGGCGCCCGTCACGGTGACGAAGGACGAGATCGTCCGGAGCCTGCGCGAGGTGGGCCTCCGCGAGGGCGACAGTGTTTTCCTCCACTCGTCACTCAGCAAGTTCGGCGAGATCGAGGGCGGATCGCAGACGGTTCTCGACGCCCTCGACGAGGTGCTGGGCCCGGATGGCACGATCGCGATGCCGGCGTTCCCGCTCGTCGGCGGCACGCTGGAGTACCTGTCGACCGACCCGGTGTTCGACGTCGCGAAGACGCCGTCGCGGATGGGTGCGCTGACGGAGCGGTTCCGTACGTCGCCGGGCGTCGAAAGGAGCCTCCACCCCACCCACTCGGTCGCCGCGCGCGGGCCGGGCGCCGAGGAGCTCGTCGCGAGGCACGACCTGACAGAGACGCCGTTCGGGGCGGGGACGCCGTTCGCGCGAATGATCGACCGCGGTTTCGTGCAGCTCTGGTTCGGCATCGGGTTGCGGATCTTCACGCTCTACCACGCCTTCGAGTGCCTCAGGCCGGACGGCTTTCCGATCGAGGTCTTCCAGGCCGAGCGCGTGGACGCCCGAGTGGTCGACGAGGACGGCCGCGAGCGGACCGTCTCCACTCTCGTCCACGACCCGGTGGTAGGAGGCCGCAAGGATCCGACGCGCGACACGATGCGCGACCACCTCCTCGAGGCCGGCGTCCTCCGGCGTACGACCCTCGGGCGCGGCGAGGTGATGGCGGCGAGGATGCCGGAGCTGATGGACGAGCTCGAGACTCTGCTGCAGCGCGGAGTAACGATCTACCTCATCCCGATCGCCTCGACGGCGGAGCGCTGACCTGCCCGATCGCGGGGACATCGGCGGGCTGATCCGCCTGGGAATCGACTCGCTCGAGCGGATGCAGCTTCCCTCCGGGCTCTTCGCGTACGAGCTCGCGCGAGGGGCCTCGACGCCGACGGGCCGCTCGATCCGATACACGGTCATGACGGAGATCGGCCTGCGCCGCGCGAGCTCCGCGGGCATCGAGCACCCGTTCGACCTGGAGCGGATCAGGGACGCAACGCTCGTCGAGACCGGCTCGCCGGAGCTACGGCCCGGAGACTTCGGCCTGCTCCTGTGGGCCGACTCGCTCTCTCCCGGCGGCCGGGCCGACGAGCTCGAGAAGCTGCTCCGCGACTCCCTTGCCGAGCACGGGGGCCCGGCGGCCAGGGAGGGGATGGAGGTCGCCTGGATCGTCCAGGGTCTCGCGCTCGCCGGCCGGCACGGAGACCTGCTCGACGAGGCCCTCGGCGTCCTCCTCGAAGCGAATGCGGCGCCAAGCGGCCTGCTCTACCACTACGGGCCGGGAAACCGGCGCCGGCGCTTCCCGAACTTCGCGACGCAGATCTACGGCGTCCTCGCGCTTGCGACGGCCGTGCGCCTCGGGCTGGACGACCGAGCAGGCCCGGCCGCGCGGCGGCTCGCCGACAGGCTGATCGAGCTCCAGCTCGCCGACGGCGGCTGGCCCTGGCTCTTCGACGCGGACCGCGGCACGGTCGTCGAGCGCTACGAGGTGTACTCGGTGCACCAGCACGGGATGGCACCGATGGCGCTGCTGGAGCTCGCGCAGGTCACCGGCGAGCCGCGCTACGCCGAGGCGGCCTCACGAGGAGTCACCTGGCTCCACGGGCGCAACGACCTCGGAATCGAGTTCGCCGACCAGTCGCAGCGGATGATCTACCGCTCGATCCGGCGCCGCCGCCCGCTCGACCGGGCCGCGATCGCCGTCAACCTCGCGGGCTCCGCGGTCGCAGGCCGGCCGGTCCTCCGTGGCCCCCTCGGGCTCGAGCTCTATGCCGTCGGGCGGCCGTACGAGCTCGGCTGGCTGCTCGAAGCCTGGGCCGGCCGAGAGTCGATGTACGCCTAGGAGCGCTCGTCCGCGCCGGCGTCGGCCCTGCCGCCCATCGGACGAGCTTGGCGGTCGATGTCGTGCGCCGGAAAGTCCGTCGGGGAGCCGCGGTTGATCGCGGCAGCACCCGGAACGAGGTGGTAATCGAAGTTGGCTGCGTCCACATAGCCGGTCGGCGCGTGGATGTCGGTCGGACCGCAGCTCGAGTCGTTCGACCACACGTTGTAGGCGACGGTGACGCCTGCCTCGTTACACCCCGTACCGATCGTCGTGCCGATGTTGCCGACGAAGAGCACGTTGGAGTAGTCGATCTCGGGCTTGACGATCAGCGAAGCGTTGAACGAGTTGTTCCGGAACGTGATGTTCGTCATCTTCGACCCGCCGTCCGGCAGGGAGAGCGAGATCGCTGCGGAGCCTGTGGGCGCCGGCTTCGCGAGCCAGTTGTTCTCGAAGACCATGTTCGTGTAGCTCAGGACCGGCGCGCGCGGCTTGATGAAGATGTCGAAGTCCTGGCAGCGCTGGAAGCGGCTGTTGCGGACGACGATGTTGTTTGCCGCCTGGATCGTCACGCATTCCATGTGCGTATTGGGGTTCGTGAAGTCGTGCATGTACACCTGGTCGAGCACGATGTTCTCGGGCGCGAACTGGCACTCCTCGGTGTGACCGATCTGCGAGATGTCGTCCGAGGGGCCGAACTCGGTGTCGATCAGCGAGATCCGCTTGGCCGAGCGGATGAAGAACAGTCGCGCCTTCGAGCCGCGGAGCGTCACGTCGTCCGAGCCGCACTTGGCGTAGAAGTCGACGTTGATGCGCAGGCGGCGGAACTCGATGTGGTCGGCCCAGACGTCGATGTCGTCGACCACCACGTCCGCGCCCGGTGCGGGCCGGAAGATCACGTCCGTCTCGGACGTCTTCGTCGGGTCGTCGAGCACGTCCTGCGCCGGGTAGGCCCCGGCGGCGATCTCGACCTGGTCGCCGGGCTGCGCGACGCGGTTGGCGCGGCTGAGGGTTTGGCAGGGCCTGCTCGGATCGAGGCGCGCGCAGTTCGAGTCGCTTCCGGTCGTCGAGACCCACACCGAGGCGGGCCCGTCGGGGACCGGAGGCGGTAGGGGCGGCGGCGACCACGGCGGTGGCGGCGGGGGCGGGACCTCCCGGCGGAGGCGGCGGTGGAGGCGGCGGCGGCTGGTTGCCAGGTCCTCCGCTCGGCTCGGAGAGCAGTGTGAGATACGCGTCGAGCGCCGCCGGCGGCCCCGAGACGGCGAGGTCGAGCCTCGAGCTCGCGCGCGCTGCGCGAATGGCCGCTCGCCAGGCCGACGCGTTTCGCACCGGGTTCGGCGTGAGGCGGGCAAGCGCGAGCAACCGGCGCGCCGATGTGCGCTGGAGCCGGGCGGCCGCTGTCGCATTGCCAACCCGAACGGCCACGAGGTCGACGCCTGCAGTCCGGGAAAGTCGCGGCGCCGTCGAGCTGGACGAGGCCAGCACGACGCAGCGCCCCTTGCCGCGGCACAGAGCCCTGGCGGCGCTCGCGGTCCGGATCCCCTTCCTGCGGACCGAGCGCGGGACGAGCACGAGCAGGCGCGCGCGAGCTGCGCGCCGGCGGAGGCTCGCCAGCGTCGCGCCCCGCACCCGCCTCGGATCGGCGACGAGCGCATTGATCCCGGCCTTCCTGAACGCGGCGAGGCGCTTGGCGCCGAGCGTCCGCGCCGACCGGGCGTCGACCTCGACACCCCAAAGGGCTCGTGGGACAGGCGCGGCTGCGCGGTCGGACCCGGACACGCTCCCTGCCGCGCCGCCGGAGATCGCCAGCGTCGTGGCCAGAAGCACGACAGCCGAGACGAGGCGAGCGCTCATCCCCGGTACGCCTTCCACATGTTCGTCACGAACGCGTCCCAGGCCTTGCGCTGCGGGAAGCCGTTGTAGTTCTTGCCGATCTGCGCCTGGATCGTCGCCCGCGCCTGCGTGTCGTCCTCCGTCATCCAGCGGTCCGCATAGGCGAAGAAGGGCGCCGTGATTCCACGAGCCCTGCATCCCGGGGATCAGCCGCGCAGCCAGCGCCTCGCCGATCCAGGCGCTCGACGTGCAGCAGCGCCGGTAGTCCTCGTTGAGCGTGTCCACCCAGTCGCGGGGCTGGAGGTGCTCGTACGGGCCGTAGCGGCCGCTGCCGGTCGAGCCGTAGTGACCGGCGTACAGCGCGGTCGCGCCCGTCCACCCCGTGCCGAGCATCGTCTGCATGTCCTCGCCGTACTTGCCGGGCGGGCGCTGCATTCCCCCTACCTCGAGCATCGTTCCGGCGAAGACGATGGGGAACTTCCGACCGCTGCCGTGGCCTCCGTGCGCCGTCCAGCCGGGATGGCCGGCCTGGACGAGCCCGTGGAGATCGATCCCGTACTGCGTCAGGTAGACCAACAGCGGCTCCTTCTGCTCTGCCGTGTAGCTGAGGGCGAGCAGAAGCCCCGCAGTGCCGACCGCTCGCGCGATCTCACGCGAGTAGTCGGGCATGTACTCGATCGGGCTGTCGAAGTTGAAGAAGAGGTTGTCGACCCACGGCCGGCGGAAGTGCTGCTCCCACTCCCCGAGCGACGGAAGCGAGGCGACGGCGGCGAGCTTCGGCAGGAGGTCGCGCCGCAGGTTCCGGGAGTGGAAGACTGGCGCGCCCTTTCCGACATAGGAGGGCCGGAAGGCATCCGGCGGGAGCGGCGCGGGGACGCTCGTGAGGATCGAGATGCTCTTGACGGGGCTGTCCGCTGATGTGTCGAATAGCCAGCGTCGCGCGGTGCCGACCGTGTCGACGCTGATGGACGAGAGCAGCGAGTCGCCGGGAACGAGGGTCACCGGAAGGCTGACCCGGAGGCTCGCCTCGTACCGGTTGCTCGACGTCCGGCTGTCGAAGCCGGTGTCGGAGTCGACCGGCGGCAGGTTTTTGACGGAGCCGTTGCGCCCGTTCGCCGGCGCCGGGCTGATCGCCGTGACCGTGGCGTTGCCGACGATCCAGTAGTCGCCGTTGATGAACTGCCCGACCGACTCCGGCTCCGAGAACGTCCAGGTGACGCCGTCCTTCGTGAGCGAGCCGACCTTGGGCAGCTGGGCGAGCGTCGGCGTCGGCGGCGGATTGCTCTTCGTGTAGACCGGGACGCCCCCCGAGCCGCCCGGCGGAGGCGGCGGTGGAGGCCCTGTGGGCGGCGGAGGAGGCGGCGGCGGAGGCTTCGGCTTGGCGCCCTGCTCCCTGAGGAGCGCCAGGTACGCGTCGAGCGCCGCCGCGCGTCTTGCCGTGACACCGAGATCGAGCGCCGCGCTTCCGCGGGCAGATGCGATCGCGGCGCGCCAGGCGGCGGCGTTCCTGCCGGGGCTCAATCCGAGCGGCGCGAGCGCCAGGAGCCTGCGCGCGCGGGTGCGCGCCAGACGGGCAGCCGCCCTCGGGCCTGAGACCCGGACGACCACGAGGTCGACGCCTGCGGCGCGCGAAAGACGCGGCGCAGCGGCGCCGGAGGAAGCCATGACGACGCAGCGCTGCACGCGCTGGCAGAGAGCACGCGCGGCGCTCGTCGCGCGGAGGCCCGTCCGGCGCACCCTCCGCGGGGTGACGACGAGGAGGCGCGCCCGGGCGGCGCGACGTCGAAGACCCGTGAGCGTCGTTCCGCGGATGCGCCGGCCGTCCGCGACGAGCACGTTGATCCCGGCGGCGCGGAGCGTGGCCAGGCGTTGCGCGGTCAGGGTCCGCGCGGCACGGGCATCGACCTCGACGGCCCAGACCGCAGTCGGAATCCTGGCCGAGCTGCGCTGGCCGGACCACACCGCGGCATGGGTCGCCGACGCCGTCAGGAGTGCGGCGAGTGCGACTAGGAGTGCGACGAGCGTGCGGCTATGAGCGGGGGCGGCGTCCCGGATGACGGGGGGTTATATCGGCAGGGCTGGACGAACGCTGGAGCCTCGGTGGGGTTGAGCCCGGCAATCCCCCCGAAACCTCTCCAAACCTCGCCGAGTACGACTTACGACGCTTCGTCGGAGCCTGCGTCGGCCCGTCCACCCCTCGGCCGCGCCTCCCCGTCGATGTCCACGGGCGGGTACTCGGACGGGTGCCCGCGGTTGATCGCGGCGGCGCCGGGAGTGAGGTGGTAGTCGAATCCGGCGGCGTTCACGAACCCGCTCGGAGCCTGGACGTCGGTCGGGCCGCAGCTCGACTCGCCCGACCAGACGTTGTACTCGACCGTCACGCCGGGCTCGTCGCAGCCGGTGCCGATCCGGCTCCCGACGTTGGCCACGAAGCGGACGTTCGTGTAGTCGATCTCCGGCTTGACGATCAGCGAGGCGTTGAACGAGTTGTAACGGAAGGTGGCGTTCCGGATCGCGTTGCCGCCGTCCGGGAGCGAGAGCGAGATCGCGTTCGACCCAGTGGGCTCCGGCTTCGCGAACCAGTTGTTCTCGAAGAGCAGGTTCGTGTAGCTGAGGACGGGCGCCCGGGGCTTGATGAAGACGTCGAAGTCCTGGCAGCGGAGGAATCGGCTGTTCCGGACGACGATGTTGTTCGCCGCCTGGATCGTCACGCACTCCATGTGCGTGTTCGGGTTCTCGAAGTCGTGCATGTAGACGTTCTCGAGCAGGATGTTCTCGGGCGCGAACTGGCACTCGGCCGTGTGCCCGATCTGCGAGATGTCGCTCGAGGGCCCGAACTCGACGTTGACGAAGGCGACGTTCGTCGACGCGCGGATGAAGAAGAGCGAGGCCCTCGAGTCACGGAAGGTGACGTCGTCCGCGCCGCACTTGACGTAGAAGTCCTGGGTGCTCTCGATCCCGCGGAACTCGACGTGGTCGCCGAAGACGTCGATGCCGCCGAAGACCGGCGTCGCGCCGGCGGCGGGCACGAAGAGCACGTCGGCCTCGGACGTCTTCGACGGGTCCGAGTTCAGGTCCTGGGTGCCGTAGGAGCCCTCGGCGATCTCGACGACGTCGCCCGGGTCGGCCACGCGGTAGGCGCGGTCGAGCGACCGGCACGGCGACACCTGGGTGCACGGGTTCGAGTCGGAGCCCGTGGCTGACATGAAGACGCTCGCGGTCCCGGGCGGTGGCGGAGGAGGCGGGGGCGGCGGCGGCGGCGGAGGCGGCGGCGGAGGTGGTGGCGGTGGTGGTGGTGGCGGGGGGGTGGCGGCGGAGGCGGCGGGCCGGCCTCGACCGTGAAGCTCGAGCTCGTCTCCCCACCGGCGAACTGCGCCCGGATCGTGTGCGTCCCGGCCGTGAAGGTGTACGTGAAGCACTGGGCCACGCTGCCGCCGTTGAAGTCCCACGGGCTCGTCGACTCGGTGCGCGTGAACGCACCCCCGTCCAGCGTGAAGACGACGGGACCGGGCGTCGAGGCCGGGGACAGGAACACGCACCGGCCCGACTGCGGCAGCGTCGCGCCCTCCAACGCAACCGCACCCGAACGATCGGCATTCGCGCTCACCTGGAGCGCGGCAACCGGCGGCGGGGGTGGCGGCGGCGGCGGCGGCGGCGGCGGTGGTGGGGAGGAGGAGGAGGAGGAGGAGGAGGAGGCCCGCCGCCCGCAACCGGCGTGTTCATGTCCGTCGCGACCTGGGCCGCCGAGCGGGCGACGCTGTAGACGCGAACCTCGTCGATCGTCCCGTCGAACCACTCGTCCCAGAGGTCGTTTCCGCCCAGGCGGAGCGGCCCTGAGGAGGCCGGAATCGTGCCCGAGGCGGCCGCCGTCGCAACTTGCGTGCCGTTCACGTAGAGCCGCACGGTCGTGCCGTCCCACGTGGTTGCGAGATGCGACCACTCGCCGGCCGGGAGGACAGAAGGGCCGGTTGCGCGGGCGTCGGAGGTCGTTCGAACCTGGCCCCGCGGCTGCCCGCTCGTCGCGCCTGCGTAGAGCGCGTACGCGAGGTCGTCGTCCGCCTCCTTGAGGACCGCAGTGCCCCACTCGCCGGTCGTGTCGGGTCGCACCCACGCCTCGACCGTCATGCGGTCGTAGAGGTCGAGCGTGCCCGAGTCCTGCACGGTGATCCAGTCGTTCACGCCGTCGAAGCTGACCGCTCGGCCGAACCGGCCCGAGGTCGTGCGGGCGGCGCCGGCGATCGTGCCGCCGTTGCCGTTTCCGGAGGAGTCCGTTACCCCAGTGCCCGACGTCTCCTCGAACCCGTACGCCGCGACGAGCTGCGGAAGCGGCGGCGGAGGCGCCGATGGATCGCACGCGCTCGTGACCGACGACGTCGAGCTGCGGAGCGAGCGGTTTCCGGCGAGGTCGTAGGCCGCGACCTGGAGGAGGTAACCGGTGCCGCACGCAAGCCCGGTGAAGGTGAACGACGTCGCGGCCGTCTTCCCGACCGAGGCGCCGTTGCGGAAGAGCTCGTAGCCGGCCACCCCGACGGAGTCGAAGGACGGGTTCCAGGCGACCCCGATCGCGGTGCGCGCGGTCGAGAGGACCCGGACGTTCGTCGGCGGCGTCGGCGGCACGAGGTCGGGGGCCGGAAGCGCCGGCGGGAGCCCGCACGCCGTAGTCGAAGCGAGCGCCAGCGCCGGAGCGGAGCGCTTGCCCGACCCGTCCTTCGCGACAACCGAGACCCGATAGCTCCGGCCGCACGAGAGTCCCGCGACCGTGGAGCTCGTTCCCGTCGGGGCACCGACCAGGAGGCCGTCGCTCGAGACCTCGTAGCCGACGACGCCGACGTCGTCGGAGGACGGCCCCCAGACGAGGGAGACCGTCGTCTCCGAGGCGCCGTTCTGCGCGAGCAGGACGGGCGGGGAAGGCGGAGAGACGTCGAGGGACCCCGGCTCGGAGAGCAGCTGGAGGTAGGCGTTCAGCTCCGTCGACTTGCCGTTGAGAGGCGTGACTCCGAGATCGAGCGACGCGCTGCCCCGTGCCGCCCGGATCGCGCCGCGCCAGGGCGAGGGAGCGGAGCGCGGGTTCGGGGCAAGGCGCGCGAGGGCCAGCACGCGGCGCGCGCCCGCAGTTCGAAGCGCGGCGGCGGCGGACGGGTTCCCGACCCGGACGACGACGAGGCCGACGCTCTTCACGCGCGAGAACGACGCCGCCTGGCGCCCTGTGCGGGCGAAGACGATGCCCTTCGGGCGCTTGCGAACCGACCTCGGCACGATCAGCGAAGAGCCGAGCACGCGCTGCCCGCCGCCGGAGCAGCGTCAGAGCGCGTCCACGGATTCGCGCCGGGTCGGCGACGAGCGCGTTGATCCCGGAACGGCGGAGCGTGGCGAGGCGCTTCGGCGTCATCGCCTTCACCGAGCGCGCATCGACCTCGACCGCCCAGAGCGACCGTGGCATAGCCGTCCCGCCGCTCGGGGCCGCGGAGGCCGGCGCGCTCCACGCGATCGCGCCGAGGCAGATCAGGAGGATCGAGCGAGGCGGGCTTCCTCACGACGCCTCCGGACGCGCAGCGGCGCCCGACGCCCGGTAGCGCGACCACATGTTGGTGACGAACTGGTCCCAGGCCTTGCGCTGCGGGAAGCCGTCGTAGCTCTTGCCGATCTGCGCCTCGATCGTCGCCCGCGCCTGCGTGTCGTCCTCCGTCATCCACCGGTCCGCGTAGGCGAAGAACGGCTCGTAGCTCCAGGCGGTCTTGACGCCGGGGATCAATCGGGCGACGAGCGCCTCGCCGGCCCACGCCATGCTCGTGCAGCAGCGGCGGTAGTCCTCGCCGAGGGTGTCGACCCAGTCGCGCGGCTGAAGGTGCTCGTAGGGGCCGTAGCGACCGGTGCCGGTCGGGCCGTAGTGGCCGGCATACAGCGCGGTGGCGCCGGTCCAGCCGGTGCCCGTCATCGTCTGCATGTCCTGACCGAACCGGCCCGGCGGCCGCTGGAGGTCGGGCTCGTCCAGGAGCACGCCCGCGGCGACGATCGGCAGCTTCCGGCCGTTGCCGTGCCCGCCGTGTGCGGGCCAGCCGGGATGCCCGCGCTCCACGAGCCCGGACAGGTCGATCCCGTACTGGACGAGGTAGACGAGAAGCGCCTCGCGCTGCTCCGGAGGCCGGTCGAGGAGGACCAGCAGGTAGGCCATGCTCACCGCGCGGGCGATCTCCCGCGAGTAGTCCGGCATGTAGTCGATCGGCGAGTCGAAGTTGAAGAAGAGCGCGTCGATCCAGGGGCGCCGGAAGTGGGACTCGTACTCGGCGAACGACGGCGTCGAGGCGACGGACGCGAGTCGCGGCAGGAGGTCGCGGCGGAGGTTGCGCGTGAGGAAGATCGGCGCGCCGCCTCCGACGTAGGAGGGCCGGAACGCATCGGGCGGCTGCGGCGCGGCGACGCTGGTCAGGACCGAGACCGAGTGCACCGGGCTGTCGGCGGTGGTGTTGAAGAGCCAGCGGGTGCGCGCGCCGACAGTGGCGACGCTGATCGACGACACGAGTGAGTCGCCGGCCACGAGGGTGACGGGCGGGTCGTCACGGAGGCTCGCGTCGTACCGGTTGCTCGACGTGCGGCTGTCGAAGCCGGTCTCGTCGTCCGTCGGCGGGAGGTTCTTGACGGAGCCGTTGCGCCCGTTGGCCGGCGCGGGACTGATCGCCGTCACCGTGGCGTTCCCGACGACGTAGGGGTCGCCGGTGATGAACTGCCCGACCCGCTCGGGCTCCGAGAACGTCCACGTGATGCCGTCCTTGCTCACCGAGCCGACGAGCGGCAGCTCCTCGAGCGCCGGCGTGCGAGGCGGGTTCGCCTGCGTGTAGATCGGCACGGGGCCGGGTGGTGGTGGCGGCGGAGGCGGAGGAGGAGGAGGAGGAGGAGGAGGAGGAGGAGGAGGAGGAGGCGGAGGCGGCGGCGGCGGCGGCGGCCCGGCCTCGACCTGAAGCTCGCGCTCGTCTCCCCACCGGCGAACTGCGCCCGAATCGTGTGCGCCCCGGCCGCGAACGTGTACGCGAAGCACTGGGCAGCGCTGCCGCCGTTGAAGTCCACGGGCTCGACCCCTCCGTGTGCGTGAACGCGCCCCCGTCGAGGGTGAACGTCACGGGGCCCGGCGTCGCCGCCGGGGACAGGAACACACACCGGCCCGACTGCGGCAACGTCGCCCCTCCAACGGCTCGCACCAGAGCGATCGGCGTTCGCGCTCACCTGCAGCGACGCCGGCGGAGGCGGCGGGGCGGAGGCGGTGGCGGCGGAGGCGGAGGCGGCGGAGGCGGCGGAGGCGGAGGCGGAGGAGGAGGGGAGGAGGAGGAGGAGGAGGCGCGCAGGAGGACGTCGAGGCGACGAGCTGCGCGCGGGCCGAGCGGTTGCCCGCGGCGTCGTAGGCCTCGACGTGAAGCGTCTGGCTCTCGCCGCACGGCAAGCCCGTGTACGTGTACGGGCTGCCGGTCACCGCACCGACGTGAGCGCCGGCGCGATAGAGGCTGTAGCCGGCGACGCCGACGAGGTCGCTCGAGGGATTCCAGGCGACGGCCACGGTCGACGTCGTTCCGCCGGTCTTGCGGAAGGCTGACGGCGTCGTCGGCGGAACGAGATCCGGAGCCGGGAGCGGGCAGGCTTCGGTCGTGGCGAAGACCGTCGAGACCGCCGACGAGTTCCCGGCCTTGTCTCGCGCGACGATGCCGACGAGGTAGCGGGAGCCGCAGGCAAGCCCCGACAGCGTGTAGTCGGTGTTCCTCGTCGACCCGGCGGCGACGCCGTCCCGTGTGAGCTCGTACCGGTCGACGCCGACGTCGTCTCGGGAGGCCAGCCAGCGAAGCGTGACCGAGTCGGCAGTCCTTCCGGACTGCGCCGGCGACCCGGGCGGGGTGGGCGGCTGCGAGTCGCGGCCCCTCCTGACGACTCCGCGGAAGACCTCGACCGACTGCGCGCGTGCCGGGCCGGCGGGAGAGAGACCGAGCTCGACGCCGGCGAGGCTCCGAGCGTCGCACGGCCGCCGACTCCCAGTCCTCGAGAGAGAACGCCCGCGCATCGAGGCGAACGAGCCCGAGAACACGAGGCGCGACGCCTGCGAGTGAGCGGAGGCCGCTCGGCGCCCCGAGCCGCACGATCACCTGCCGGTGACCCCGGCCGCGCGCGGCTCGCGCGGCCGCCGGAGAGCCGACGATCCTCCAGCACCCGCGCGCAGCGGCCGTGCACGTCCGCGAGGCGACGATGAAGGACAGGCGCGAGGCACGGGCGAGCTTTGCGAGCGCCGCGCGCCGCCCCGGCCGGACGCGCCGGGCGTCGACCACAAGGGCGTTGACGCCGTCCGAGCGCAGCTGCGCGAGGCGCGCGGGCTTGAAGACGGGGTCCGAGGCGCCGACCTCGATCGCCCAGAGATCCGCGACGGCGGCAGGGGCCGAGGGCGCAGCGACGGCTCCAGCAGCCAGGACGGCGGCCAAGACGACGGCGAGCGCAATGCGGCTATGCGCGGGGGCGGCTCCCGGCATGCGGCTTATATCGGCCGGGAGCCGGGAATCTTTCGACCGAGAACGGGGGAGCGCGAGAAACGGTGTTACCCTCGTTTTCGTGCGAGTAGACGCGGTCCTCGTCTCGTACAACAGCAGTGGTCACCTCCGGGCAAGCGTCGAACCGCTGACGACGATCGAAGGCGTTCGGGTCTTCGTGACCGACAACGCGTCCACCGACGACTCGGTCGCGGCGGTGGCCGACCTGCCGGTCGACGTCCTCGCTCTCGGCGACAATCGCGGCTTCGGAGCGGGCTGCAATGCGGGCTGGCGGCGCGGCGACTCGCCGCTCGTGCTCTTCCTGAACCCCGACGCGACGATCGACGAGCAGTCGCTGCGCGCGCTCGCCGCGGTCCTCGAGGAGGACGAGCGCGTCGGGCTCGTGGCGCCGCGGATCCTCGAGCCGGATGGATCGCTCGCCTTCTCCCAGCGCCGCTTCCCGCGCCTCCGCTCGACCTACGCGCGCGCGCTCTTCCTGCATCGGATCTTCCGGCGGGCCGCCTGGACCGACGAGCTCGTCCGCGACCGCGAGGCGTACGACCGGCCGGCCTCGCCTGACTGGGTCTCAGGCGCCTGCATGCTGGTGCGGCGCTCGGTGCTCGAGGAGGTGGGCGGCTTCGACGAGCGGTTCTTCCTCTACTGCGAGGACAAGGACCTCTGCGCACGGATCCGCGCGGCGGGGCACGACGTGCGCTTCGAGCCGGGCGCCACGGCTCGGCACCACGGCGGCGCGTCGGCGCCCCGCGCCGGGCTCCTCCCCGTCCTCGCGCGCAGCCGCGTCACGTACGCCCGGAAGCACTCGGGCCGGGTCGGGGCCTCTCTCGAGACGCTCGGCGTCGCCTTGAACGCGCTGACCCACGCCGCCGTCGCGCGCGGGGGCCGCGAACGGCGCGCGGGGCACTGGAACGCACTGCGAGCGGCGCTTGGCCTAGGCCCGCGCAGCGTGGCCTGACGGGGGCGTGCGCGTCTGGATCGACATCGAGAATCCGCCCCAGGTCCAGTACCTCATGCCGCTACGCCCTGCGTTCGAACGCCTCGGAGCTGACGTGGTCGTCACGGCGCGGGACTACGGCAACACGTTCGAGCTCCTGGAGCAGTCCGGCACGCCGTACACGCCGGTCGGAGCCAGCTACGGGGCAGCGAAGGTGCGGAAGGTCACGGGGCTGGCCGGACGGACCGCCAAGCTGGCTCGCTTCCTCCGGAGAACGGGCCGCCCCGACGTCTCCGTCAGTGCCAGCCGGGCCGCCGTCGTCACGGGCCGGCTGCTGCGACACCCGTCGTTCGTGATCATCGACTACGAGCACGTGTCGCTCGCGGTGCAGCGGGCGATGCGGTCGTCCGTGCTCTACCCGGACGTGATCGAGCCCTCGGCCTTCACGGCGCGCGGGATCCGCGACCGGGAGCTCGTCCCGTTCCGCGGGCTCAAGGAGGATCTGTCGTTCGCCGGCATCGACCTCGAGGCCGCGCCCGCGCACGAGCTCGGGGGCGACGGCCTCGTGCGGGCGCTCGTGCGGCCGGCGGCCGAGGAGAGCCACTACTACCGCGAGGAGTCAGGGCAGATGACCTCCCGTGTGCTCGAGCGGCTCGCCACGGACGACCGGGCGCTGGTCGTCTTCGCACCGCGCTATCCACGTCAGACGGAGTACCTCGCCAAGCTGGATTGGCGAAACGAGCCGATCGTGCTCGACCGCGCCGTGCCGTTCGTCTCGCTGCTCAAGGCCGTCGATCTCGTGATCTCGTCCGGCGGCACCATGCTGCGCGAGGCCGCGTACCTCGGAGTCCCGGCGTACAGCACCTTCCAGGGCGAGCCGGGCGCGGTCGACCTCCATCTGGAAGGCCTCGGTCGGCTCCACCTGCTCGCAGGGCCCGCGGACCTCGACCGGATCACGGTCGAGAAGAGTGGGCCGATGCGGCCCCTGGAGTCGAATCCCGGCCTCGTCGACGAGATCGCCGAGCGCGTCCTGGCCGGCGCGCGGGACGACTCGCCGAACGGCTAGGTCTGCGGCTCCGGACTGTTCGATCGGGCGTCGCCGCGAGCGGCGTCCGCAACTAGCCTCGGAATGAGCAAATGGCCGTGGAACCGCTCAGCTACGCCGTCGTGACGCCGGCGAGGAACGAGGCCGACAACCTGCGCCGCCTCGCCGAATCGCTGACGTCCCAGACGCAGCGTCCATCCACGTGGCTGATCGTGGACAACGGCTCGAGCGACGACACGCCGGAGGTCGCGCGCGAGCTGACCGCCGCCAGGACTGGATCCGAACAGCAGACGTGCCAGGGGAGGCGGTCGCGACCCGCGGCGGGCCGGTGGCCCGTGCGTTCGCGGCCGGCGTCGAGCTGCTCCCCGAGCTTCCGGACGTCGTCGTCAAGGTCGACGCCGACATCTCCGTCGAGCCCGACTACTTCGAGCGGCTGCTCGAGTGCTTCGCGGCCGATCCGCGGCTGGGGATCGCGGGCGGCACGTGCTACGAGCTCGAGGAAGGCGAGTGGGTTCCGCGCCACACCACCGGCGACCGCGTCCGAGGCGCCTCGCGAGCCTACCGGTGGGCCTGCTTCCAGGACGTCCTGCCGCTGGAGGACCGGCCCGGCTGGGACGGCATCGACGAGCTGAAGGCCACGGCACGCGGCTGGAAGACGCAGACCTTCGCCGACCTCGCCTTTCGCCATCACCGGGCGGTCGGTGTCCGGGACCAGAGCCGGTGGCGGCGCCTCTACGAGGTCGGCCGGGCGGCCCACTTCACGGGCTACCGGCCGTCGTACCTCGTCCTTCGCAGCCTGTTCAAGGCGCGGAAGGAGCTCGCGGCGCTCGCGTTGATCGGCGGCTATGCAACCGCGGCCGCCCGGCGGGAGCCGCGCTCCGACGACGCCGCCGCTCGCTCGTACCTCCGGCGCCAGCAGTCCCTCCGCCGGTTGCCGGTCCGCGCGCGCGAAGCGCTCGGCCGCCGCTAGGAGGGCTTCGGCTCCCGGTCCCGCGCCGTCAGGGCCACGCTGCCCAGCGCGAGGAGGATGAACAGGATGAACGTCACCTGGATGAAGGCGAACGCGTCGAAGAGCACCATGCCGATCGCGAACGCCGTGATCGACGCAGCAAACGCCACGAATAGCAGCCCGTCCGGCGACTGATCCTCCTTGGCGGCTCGCGCGAGACGGCGGATCGAGCGCGAGAAGATCCAGAGCCACGCGAGCGCTCCGACGAGGCCGGTCTCGAGCAGCGTCTTCAGCCACTGGTCGTCCAGGATCTGTGCGTTCTGCTTGTCCCGGCCGGTGAGGCGCGTGCCGTAGCCCTGGCCGAAGATCGGCGTCTGCGAGAACTCGTCCAGCGCGGGCCCGAGGTCGGCGACCCGCCCGCTACCACGCGAGCCCGCGTTCTCCGACTGCTGTGCCAGCAGGCCCTCCTTGGGGAAGAACGAGGAGCGAATCGTCCCGAGCGTGCCCGGCAGAAGCAGCTGGACGACGACCACGGCGGGGACCAGCACGGGCCAGAACCTCCGCACCTGCTTCGGGCGGAGCCAGAACAGGACGACGATGATGACGATGAGCATGAGGATGCTGGTCCGCGAGAGCGTCGCGAGCGCGCCCAGCGCGAGCACCACGGCCGACGCCCACCAGAACCACCGCCGCGTCCGCAGGCCGAGGTAGGCCGCGAGCGGCAGCATCATCGCGAGGGCGGCGCCGAGCGCGATCGAGCCCTGGGCTGACCCCATGACGCGGAGCTTTCCTCCGCGCTCGCTCGATTCCGGCGCATCGACGTGCTGGAGCAGCGGGAGGATGCCGTCGAGGTGGTCGAACGCGTTGTAGCCGGTCCACGACTCGACGATCGAGAGCGCTGCGACGATCGCCCCGCCGCCGACCAGCATCCGCACGATCCGGTCGACGTGCTCCCTCGTCCGCACGACGCTGACGATCAAATAGAAGACGAGCAGGAAGCTGGCGAAGAACGTGAGCTGCTTCGTCACCTCCGCGTGGACGTCCAGCTCGGTGATCCGCGCGCCGTTGAAGATCACTGACCCGAGCGCCGCCGCGACGAAGAGGAACAGCGGCCACTCGAGGCCGCTCGACCGAAACCGCACCCTCGGGTCGACCAGCAGCGCCGCGAGCCACATGGTCGCCACGACCGCGACGTAGATCCGGTACGGCTCGAGCTCGAAGGGCAGGCCTCCCGGCAGCGAGTACCGCTTGATCGGGATGAAGAGGATGACCAGCACGAGGCCGGAGAGCAGCGCCGGCCAGGCCAGCAGCCGCTTGTACGCGATGACGACGACGACGGCGATCGCGACGAGCGGCGCCAGCTCGGTCGCAGCCGAGCCGCTCAGGACCATCGCCGTCAGCAGCGCGAGAGCGCCGAAGACGAAGCCGGCCGCGTAGACCGGGCCCCGCTCCGCTCCCCCGAGCAGCGCTCGCATGAGGGCCTACGCCGACCGGCGCCTGGAGGGCTCGACCTCGACCGGCCGCCGGCCCTCGCCGGGAACCGCCCTGACCCGTGGCCGCAGGTTCTCCAGGATGAAGGCGAGGCCGAACGTGGCGATCGCCACGGCGAGGAAGACGATGATCGGTCGCGTCTTCTTCCGCGGGACGAGGAGCGCGGGAGCCTGCGGCTGCCGCAGAACCTCGACCTGGACCCGGTCGGCAGGCGCGACGCCGCGCCGTTCCTGGTCTCGCCGGAGGTAGCCGAGGAAGGCGTTGATGTGCCTCTGGGCGAGGCGGTGCGCGCGCTGCGGACTGGCCGAGATCGCGGAGAACGTCATCATCGGGAGCGGATCGCCGCGACCGTCTCCGGTCGACGTGATCGGGAAGGTCTGGACGATCCCGTCGATCGGCGCGCGGCGCGCCATCGAGCTCAGGACGTTGTCCGACGTCGCGAGCTGCATGTAGAGAGCGGTCAGCGACAGCATCCGCTGCGAGGCGGCGGCGGCGGCCTCGGCGTCGGCCGGCCCGCCGGCGTCGGCAGTCGAGCCGAGCGTGAAGTCGGGATCGGTGACGAAGAGAGTCGAGAGGCTCTCCCACTGCTCGTTCTCGCGGTAGGTCATCGCGAAGCCGTTGCCGAAGTCGACCTTCACGAACGCGAGAAAGGCGAGTGCGAAGGCGAGCGAGAGGCCGAGCAGGACGATGCCCTTGAACCGCCAGAGGACGCGAGCGAACAGACCGAGATCCATGGGACTAGTGCTGCAGTTCCCCGACCGGGCTGCCCGGGCCGCTCGAGCGCAGGTACACGACCGCGGCCTCGGTGCGGTTCGCCACGCCGAGCTTCCGGTAGATCGCGGCCAGGTGGAACTTCACCGCGTGGACGCTGACGTGGAGCCCACGCCCGATCTGCACGTTCGTCAGGCCGAGCGCGGCCATGTCGAGGACCTCGAGCTCGCGGGGGCTCAGAGCCGACAGGTCGACGGTCGATTCGGTACGCGAAAGCGCTGCCTCGGACATGTCTTCGATCCTACGGAGCCGGAATCCGGGCGCCTACGCGACATTGGAACAGCGTTCTGCCGCAGACCTAGCCGTGCGGCTAGGCCGATCTAGCTCAACGGCCGTAGGCAAGCGGACTGCCCGCTTCTAGCGTGAGACCGTGACGTCGTCGACGCTCGAAGCCCCTGGGGTCACGCAGACCGCTGCGCCGTCTGCCGGCGACCCGCGCCGCATCGCGAGCTTCCCGTCGATGCTGAAGGCGAACCCGTATCAGCGGCTGCTCTACGGCCAGCTGGCAGCGCACGGGCTCGAGCTCGAGCAGGGCGCGGAGTTCCGAATCCGCTGGCTCCTGCGGAGGCGCGGCAAGGTCGAGCTCCTCCATTTCCACTGGCCGCACGGCTACTGGCGCGCGAGCTCGCGCCGCGGCCTCGGCGGCCCGCTCGCCGACTGGCTCTACCTGGGCGTCTTCGCCGCGCGGCTCGCCGCGGCGCGCATGCTCGGGTACCGCGTCGCGTGGACGATCCACCAGGTCTACTCGCACGAGCACTCCGACTCGAGGCTCGACCGCACCGGCGCGAGACTGCTCGCCCGGTCCGCGGACGTCCTCCTGGCGCACGACCAGGCGACCGCGGACCACGCTCGGGCGGAGCTCGGTCTCCCGGCGCGTCGCGTTGCGGTCGTGCCGCACGGCTCGTATCTCGGCGTCTACCGCTCGACTCGCACGCGGGAGGAAGCGCGCCGCGAGCTGGGCCTCGACGAGGGGCAGCTCGTGTTCCTGCACTTCGGAGACGTGCGCGGCTACAAGGACGTCGACCGGCTGCTGCGCGCATTCCGCGCGGCCGGGCTGCCGGACGCGGCACTGGTCGTGGCCGGGTCAGATCGCGGCCCTTCGGGTGAGGCAGCCCGCGCGGCGGCTCGTGGCGACGCGCGGATCGTGCCTCTCCTCGGCTTCGTGGAGGACGATCGGGTCGCGGAGCTCTACGCCGCCGCCGACGTTGCGGTGGTGGCGCGCAGCGACGGCGGCACTTCCGGATCCCTGATCCTCGCGCTCTCGATGGGCAAGCCCGTGGTCGCCGCGGACCGGCGCGCGTACCGCGACCTCCTGGGCGGCGACGCGGCCGGCTGGCTGTTCGAGCCCGGCGACGAGCGCTCCCTCGCCGGCGCCCTCGAGCGCGCGGCGGCAGCGACGGCCTGCGGAACGGGCTCTCGAAGGGGCGGACGGCACTGGCGCACGCCGAGGCGCCTCGACTGGACGGAGATCGGCCGTGCGACGGCCGACCTGCTCCTCCGCGGACGGGTCGCGACCGCATGAGCAAGCTCGTCGTCCACGTGGTCGGCGCGCGGCCGAACTACATGAAGGTCGCGCCGCTGTACGCCGCGCTCGAGCGCCGCGGGGTCGAGCAGCGCCTCGTGCACACCGGACAGCACTACGACGCGTCCGTGAGCGACGTCTTCTTCGCCGAGCTCCCGCTGCCCGAGCCGCACGTCAAGCTCGAGGTGCGGTCGGGAACCCACGGCGCCCAGACCGCCCGGGCGCTCGACGGACTGGAGCAGGTCTTCATCGACCTCGAGCCGGCGCTCGTCGTCGTGCCCGGCGACGTCAACTCGACGCTCGCCGGCGCCCTGGCGGCGGTCAAGCTGCACATCCCGGTCTGCCATCTCGAGGCGGGCCTGCGGAGCTTCGACTGGGCGATGCCCGAGGAGCACAACCGCAGGCTCACCGACCACGTCTCCTCGCTGCTGCTGACGCACTCCGAGGAAGCGCACGAGAACCTGGCAGCGGAGGGCATCCCGGAAGAGCGGATCGCGTTCGTCGGCAACACGATGATCGACACGCTCTTCCAGAACGTCGACAAGGCGCGCGCCCTCGAGACCTGGAGGGAGTTCGGCGTCGCCGAGCGCGGTTACGTCCTCGTCACGCTCCACCGGCCGGCGCTCGTCGACGACGGCGAGCTGCTGACGCAGACGATCGCGTCGCTCGGCGTCGTGGCGGAGGAGGTGCCGGTCGTCTTCCCGGTTCACCCACGCACCCGCCGCCAGATCGAGGAGCTCGGGCTCGAGGTGTCGCCCCGGATCAGGCTCGTCGAGCCGCAGCCGTACGGCCGCTTCCTCTCGCTCGAGGCCGGCGCGCTCGCGGTCGTGACCGATTCGGGCGGCGTCCAGGAGGAGACGACGGCGCTCGGGATCAGGTGCTTCACGCTCCGGAACAACACCGAGCGGCCGGTGACCGTCAGCCACGGGACGAACATCGTGCTGGGGCTCGACCCCGACCGTCTCAGGTCGATCCCCGAGTACCTGGAGCTCCCCCTCCGCGGCGGCACGCCGCCCTTGTGGGACGGCCACGCGGGCGAGCGTGCCGCAGACGAGGTCGAGAGCGCGATCGGAATCGTCCGGTCGGCTGCAGGCACCGCAGCCGCAGTCGCACGGCGACCCGAGCCGCTCTAGCCCATGGCACCGGCGGGGGACACGATGCGGAGTCGGATCCTGAGCGGCCTCGCCTGGAAGGTGGCGTCGCAGATCTTCCGCCAGCTCGCGCGGGTCGCCGTCGTCGTCGTCCTCGCGCGGCTCCTGACGCCCGCCGAGTACGGCATCGCGGCGATGGTGCTGGTCTTCTCGAGCCTCGTCCTGATCTTCACGGACCTGGCCCTCGGCGCCGCCCTCGTCCAGCGGGAGGTGCTGACCGAGCGCGACCGCTCGACGGTCTTCTGGACGAGTGTCGCGGCCGGCGTCGGGTTCACGGCGCTCGGAATCGCGCTCTCCTGGCCGCTGGCGGCGTTCTACGGCGAGCCCGAGGTGCAGCCGCTCTTCGCAGCGCTCTCCGTCAGCTTCCTGATCACGGCGCTCGGGACGGCGCACAGCGCGCTCCTGAACCGCGAGATGCGCTTCAAGAGCCTCGAGCTCCGGATGATGGCCGGGACGTTCGTCGGCGGCACGGTGGGGGTCGTCGTCGCCTTCGCGGGGTACGGCGCGTGGGCGATCATCACCCAGCAGCTCGCGATCGCATTCGTGTCGACGGCACTGCTCTGGGTCTTCTCGCCGTGGCGGCCGCGCTTCGCATTCTCTCTCGCAAGCCTCCGGTCGCTCGGCGGCTTCAGCGCCAACGTCTTCGGGACGCGCGTCCTCTTCTATCTGAACCGGAAGCTCGACCACATGTTGATCGGCCGGTTCCTCGGAGCCTCCGCGCTCGGCGCCTACGCCGTCGCCTACAACGTGATGCTGATGCCGCTCTCGCGCATCGCCCAGCCCATCGTCGAGGTGCTCTTCCCGGCGATGTCGCGGATCCAGGACGACCGGCCGCGGATGGCCGCGATGTGGCTCCGCGCGAACAGGCTGATCGGCGCGATCTCGATCCCGGCCATGGTGGGCCTGATGCTCGTCGCGCCCGAGTTTGTCGCGACGCTCTTCGGCGAGCGCTGGGAGGAGGCGGTGCCGGTGATCCAGATCCTGGCCTGGGTCGGGCTCCTCCAGTCGCTCCAGCGCCTCAACTCGAGCGTGCTCCAGGCGTGCGACCGGACCGGGACGCTGCTCCGCTACTCGATCATCGTCCTGGCCGCGAGCGTCGTCGGGTTCGTGGGCGGGATCCACTGGGGCATCGTCGGCGTCGCCGCCGGCTACGCGATCTCGAGCACCATCGTCGAGCCGTACTACGCGTGGATCACTGCGCGTGTCCTCGACGTGCGGGCCGTCGACTACGCCCGCTCGCTGGCCGGCGTCGCCCAGGCGACGCTGGGGATGGCCGCCGTCGTGCTCGCCGCGAAGCTCTGGCTCGTCTCACCCGACCTTGCGGCCGGGATCCGGCTGGCGATCTACGTCGCGCTGGGCCTCGGCAGCTACGCCCTGCTGGCCGCGTGGCGGGCACCGGAGCTGCGCGCAGACATGCGCGGCCTGCGCCGGCGGTCGGCACCCCAGCCCGCCTGAATCCCTAGTAACAGTCTGTTACTAAGTCCCGAGGGCGCTTGGCTAGCGGCCGCGAGGAGCTTGTAACACTCTGTTACTTGGCTTCGCCGGCGCTTAGCTCGCGGCGACCCGGGTGAGGGCCGAGCCGGTCTCGGCGACGACGCGCGCGACTGTCTCGCCGATCCGCGCCGGGTTGCGGACGACGGCGAGGCCGAGCTCCTCGATCGCATCCATCTTGGCCGTCGCGGTGTCCGACTCGCCCGAGACGATCGCGCCTGCGTGGCCCATCCGGCGGCCCGCGGGTGCGGAAGAGCCGGCCACGAAGGCGACCACCGGCTTCGTCATGTTCGCCGCCGCCCAGCGCGCCGCCTCGACCTCCTGCGGCCCGCCGATCTCGCCGATCATGACCACGACGTCGGTCGCGTCGTCGGTCTCGAACTCACGGAGGCAGGTGACGAAGTCGACACCGTTGATCGGGTCACCGCCGATGCCCACGCAGGTCGACTGGCCGAGCCCGAGACCCGTCATCTGCTGGACGGCCTCGTAGTTCAGCGTCCCCGAGCGGGAGACGACCCCGACGCGTCCGGGCCGGTAGATGTGGCTCGGCATGATCCCGACCTTGCACTGGCCCGGCGTGATGATCCCGGGGCTGTTCGGGCCGACGAGCAGCGTGTGGCGGCCGACCAGAGCGCGCTTGACGTCGATCATGTCCTGGACGGGAACGCCGTCCGCGATCACGATCACGACGTCCACGCCGGCGTCGATCGCCTCGAGCGCAGCGTCGGCGGCGAACGGCGGCGGCACGAAGACGCCGGAGACGTTCGCCCCGGTCTCCGCAACGGCTTCCTCCACCGTGTCGAAGACGGGCAGGCCCAGATGCGTCGTCCCGCCCTTGCCGGGCGTCACGCCCGCGACGATGGTGGTGCCTCCCGCCATCGCCTCCTCGGCGTGGAACGACGCGTGCTGGCCCGTCAGGCCCTGGATGACGACACGTGAGTGCCTGTCGACGATCACGCTCATGACTTCCCCCCGTTGAGCGACGAGACCGCGGCCGCCGCGGCGTCGTCCAGATTCTCGGCCGCCGTCAGGGCGAGACCGGAGTCCGCGAGGATCCTCCGCCCCTCCTCGACGTTCGTGCCGGCCAGCCGCGCCACGATCGGAACGTCGATCTCGAGCTCACGGCTCGCGGCCACGATGCCCTCCGCGATCCAGTCGCAGCGGTTGATGCCGGCGAAGATGTTGACGAGGATCGTCTTCACGTTCGGGTCCGTGAGCACGATCCGGAACGCGTTCGAGACCTTCTCGGGCGTGGCGCCGCCGCCGACGTCGAGGAAGTTCGCCGGCCGGGCGCCGTGGAGCGTGATCGCGTCCATCGTCGCCATCGCCAGCCCCGCGCCGTTGACGATGCACCCGACGTCGCCGTCGAGCGCGATGTAGTTGAGGCCGTGCTCGGAGGCGTCGACCTCCTTCGGATCCTCCTCGTCGAGGTCCCGCAGCTCTGCGACGCCGGGGCGCCGCCAGACCGCGTTGTCGTCGAACGAAAGCTTCGCGTCGAGGGCGAGGAGCTTGCCCTCCGCCGTGACGACCAGGGGGTTGATCTCGGCCTGGAGCGCGTCCGTCTCCTCGAAGCACCGGTACAGCGACCGCATCAGCGCGACCGCGGGACGCAGGAGCTCGCCGCCGAGGCCGAGCGCCGCCGCCACCTTGCGGCACTGGAAGTCCTGGAGCCCGAGTGCGGGGTCGATCGTCTCGCGGACGAGCTCCGCCTCCGCCGACTCGATCTCCACGCCACCCGCCGCGGACGCGATCAGGGCGACCCGTTGCGCGGCCCGGTCCACGACCAGGCCGAGGTAGAGCTCACGCGCGATGCGGGCTGCCGGCTCGACGAGCACACGACCGACGATTGCCCCTCCGGGCCCGGTCTGCGCGGTCACGAGACGGGTGCCGAGCAGCTCGCCGGCGATCCGCCCCACTTCCTCGAGCGACTCGGCGACGCGCACGCCTCCGGCCTTGCCACGGCCACCGGCATGGATCTGCGCCTTGACGACCCAGCGCTCGCCGCCGAGCTCGGATGCGCCTGCGACCGCCTGGTGCGGCGCGCACGCGACTGCTCCCGGCGGAACGGGGACGCCGTAGGAGCCGAGCAGCTCCTTCGCCTGGAACTCGTGGACGTTCACGCGTGGATCGCGGCGCCTCCCTCGCGCCTCGCTCGGTGCCACGCAATCGTCCGGTCGAGCCCCTCGTCGACGTCGACAGACGCCTTGAAGCCGAGCAGCTCCTCCGCCTTGGACGTGTCCGGCACGCGGTGCCTGACGTCCTGGTACTTGCCGGGCAGCGTCTCGTAGCCGACGAACGACGCGCGCAGCGGCTGCGGGATGTGCATCGCCCGCTGGATCTTCGCCGCAAGGTCGAGGATCGACAGCGTCTGGATCCCGCCGACGTTGACGATCTCGCCCCTCGACTCGGGAGTCCGGCAGCGCGCGGACGATCCCGTCCACCGTGTCGGTGACGTACGTGAAGGTTCGCGTCTGCTGGCCGTCGCCGTGGATCTCCATCTGCTTCCCGTCGAGCAGCGCCTCCACGAACGTGACCATCGGCCCGCCCCACCAGCTCAGGTGGTTGCGCGGCCCGTAGGCGTTGAAGAGCCTGAGGATCGTCGTGCGCAGCCCACGCTCGTCGGCGAGCGCCAGGAGGTGGTGCTCGTCGTAGAGCTTCGAGACCGCGTACGACCAGCGCTTGGACGTCGGCGGGCCGAGGACGATCTCGCCCTCCTCGTGGTACGGAGGCGTGCCGTCGCCGTACACGTCCGAGGTGGACGTGAAGACGAGGTCTGCGTCGAGCGCCATCGCGACCGCCGCCGCCGCGTTGACCCCGTGCACGTTGATCTCGAGCGTCGAGAGGACGCCGCCGAAGCGCGGAATCTTCTTCGCAGCCAGGTGCGCGATCGCGTCGCAGCCGTCGAACGCCGTCCGCAGCTCGCGCCGGTTCGTGCAGTCGAGTACCTCGAACCGAAAGCCGGGGTGGTCGAGGAACGGCGCGACGTTCATGATCGATCCGTACGAGAGATCGTCGATTCCGACGACTTCGACGTCCTCCGCCAGCAGGCGCTCGCAGAGATGCGAGCCGATGAAGCCCGCGGCTCCTGTTACTCCGACCCTCTTCACGGAATCCTCCTCTTCAGCCAGACGTCGAGCGTCCGGGTGTCGTCCCCGGAGGCTCGAAGCGTCGCCGCATGGTTGAAATTGCCTTCGATCCACCGGGAAAGCTCGCGGTCGAAGGACTCGCCGAATGACGTGTGCCCGTAGCCCGGCCACTCGCGCCGGTCGGTGATCGCAAGCGTGACCCCGGACTCTTCGAGCCGTGCGATCGCCGCGCGCTCGTCCGCGACCGTCGGCAGCGCGCCCGGGAGCAGCGAGAGCTCGGGCAGCGCGCTCTCGCGGTCGGAGAGCGGGTAGAGGCCGGTCAGGAGCGGCGCGAGCAGGATCGGGTCGCCCGGGTTCGTCCGGGCGGCGATCGTGTCCAGCGCCGCCTGGTAGACGCGGGCGTTCTCCGGCGTCTCGGCCAGCGAGCCGCCCGGTCCGTGAACCGTGACCGACTCCGCACGGACGTCCTTCAGCGTCAGCCCCGCCGCCGATCCCACGAGGAATGCGATCCAGAGGACGCCGAGAACGTAGGCAGGACGGCTCCGGACGAGCTCCACGAGATGGAGCCGGACGAGCAGGACAGCCGCGAACGGGATGTAGTAGACGGCCATCTGCGGCCGCCAGCCGTGGACGACGAAGGACGCATACGTCGTGAAAGCGAGCGCGGCGAGCACGGCGGTCGTTGCCAGCTCCACCTGCGCGGTGGCTGCCCAGGCGCCTGTCCGGCGGCGGTACCTGCGAACGAGCAGCGCCAGCGCGACGACGGCGCCGGCAGGGATCCAGCCGTACGCGTACTCCATGCCGTCCCGGAGCCCGTCGGGCTTGACGATCGAGCCGGCCACGAAAAGCATCCCTCCGACGGCACACAAGGCGATCAGCGCGGTGCCGAGCCGGCCGCCGCGCACGATCCGCGAGGCGGCGAAGACAAGCGCCGCGCAGCCGGCCGCGTAGAGACCCAGCTTCGCGCCGACCTCGGCGAAGCTCGACGGGGTCATCGGCATCCGGTTCTCGATCATCGCGTTGCCGGCCGCGTCGAGGAAGTCGACGGGGTACAGGTTCTCCAGCACGAGCCGGTGAGTGCCTGCCGCAGCGGCGAAGACGCCGTAGGTGACGGCCGGAATCGCGACCGACGGCGCCAGCAGGAGCAGCGCCTCGCGTCGGAAGCGGGCGCCTGAGAGCGCGCGCAGCACGAGCCAGAGGCCTGCGCCCAGCGCAGCGGCCACGAGCGGCTCGGGCTTCGTCAGCGCGATCAGTCCAATCGTGGTGCCGGCGGCGAGCAGCCACCTCGCCCGCTCGCCGCCCGCATAGCGCGAGATGCAGAGCAGCATCCCCAGGAGCCCAAGGGTCCCGAGCGTTGCGCCATGCGTGTGCGGCACCACGAATCCGTAGTTGTTCGGTATCAGGGCGACGGCGAGAGTCAGCGCGGCGGCGAGGAAGGCGCCGAGCGGGCCCACCATCGTCCGCGCGAGCGCGTAGGTGCCGAGGACGATCGCGCCCGTGACCACGAGACCAAGGGCAACCGCCGACGCAAAGCCGCTTCCGCCGAGAAGTACGGCCAGCCCCGCGAACGCAGGGGCGAGGGGGCCGTAGAAGTACGTGAAGTCGCGGTACGGCACCTCGCCGTCCGCGATCCGGATCCCGGCGACGAGGTCGTAGCCGGTGTCGCTGTCGAGGTCGCCCCACGTGCCCCAGACGAACGCGAGCAACCCCAGGGAGAAGACGGCGAGACCGCCGAGCGCCAGCGCGTCGGCCGAGACGGCGACGCCGAGCCGCTCGGCCCGGGTGCGGATCGCGATTGCCGCGGCGGTCACGCCGCCACCGCCTCTCCGCGTGCAGCGCGAAGCCGCTCGAGGATCCCCGGGACGACCCGGTTCGTGACCCCCATCGTCGCCTGCCCGCTCGAGATCTCCGGATAGACGTGCGCCAGCGACGCCAGGGCCAGTCCCGGCGCCGGGAACAGCTCCGGCAGGTTCGCCGCGCCGCCCAGCAGGTGCACGGGCTCCGTGACCCGGGCGCGCTGGAGCTTCCGGTGGAGGATCACGTCGTCGGTGAGCTCCGGGAAGATCCCGCGGGCCTGCGCCAGGTAGTCCGCCTCGAGCTCCTCGACCGGCCGCTGCTGGTCGGGATGACCGGGCTCGACGTAGCGCGTGATGTACATCAGGTGCCCGCCGACGTACTCCGGGTCGACGACGTGCGTCGTCTCGACCACCGTCGTCAGCGGCACGCGCCGGTCCGTGATGTTCAGGTGGTAGTACGGGCTGATCTCCCTGCTCGTCCGAAGCAGGAGGCAGACGACGCCGAGATAGCGGAACCGGTCGGCGTGCGCATGCGCGCTCAGTCCGGGGGAAAGCACCGAGGCGGCCTGCGGCGGAGCGAGCGTGCAGAGCACGAGGTCGAACGGCCGGTAGCGGCCCTCGACCACGAGACCCGTCGCCGCGCCCCCCGCCTCAGCGATCTGGTCGACCTGCGTGGCGGTGTGGAACTCGCCGCCGAGCTCGCGGATCCGGCGCTCCAGGGCATCGATCAGCGTCGTGTAGCCGCCCTCGAGCCAGCCCATGATCTCCGCGCCGCTCTTGTCTCGCGTCTTGGACATCCGCTTCGTGCGGGCCCAGATGTAGGTCGCAGGGACATCGTCGTAGTGCCCGTCGAACTTGGAGTCGAGCAGCGGCTTCCAGAGCTTCTCGACGACGCCGCGACCGCAGAGCCGCTGGAGCCACTCCACCAAAGGCGTCCGGTCGAGCTCCTCGTGGTCCTTGATCAGCTGGCACCGCGCCACGAAGGCTGCGAGCCGCATCCGCTCCCACGGCTTGAGGAGGGGGAAGGTCAGGAACTCCTTCGGCGAGGTCATGGAGAAGAGCCGCCCGCCGCCGTAGAAGCCGACCTTGGTCGGCCGGAACCGGAACTTGTCCCGCAGGCCGAGCTCCTCGGCGAGGCCGAGAACGCGGTCGTCGGTCGGAAGGTTGACGTGGTAGAAGCGGTCGACCGGGTGCCCCTCGAAGTCGAAGGACCCGACGAGGCCGCCCAGGTCGGGCGCGCGCTCGTAGACGGAGACCTGCACCCCGGCCTCGGCGAGCCGGAGGGCGGCGGTCATTCCCAGGATCCCGCCCCCGACGATCCCGACTGTCGGCCGGGTCATGCGGGACTTGGGTCGCGGGCCAGGCGCTGGCGTGCCATCAGCCGCCAGTAGTGGAAGATCGTCTTGAAGATCGGCATCTTGCTGTCCCCGACACGCTTGGACGTGTCGAGGCCGACGTCGACCTCCTCGATGCGGACGGACATCGACGAGAGCTTCGACAGCAGCTCCGCCTTGCAGGCGAAGCCGGGCTCGCGGATCAACGCATCCCCGTAGCGCGCGGCGGCGGCCCGCAACGTCGACGCCCGGTAGACGCGGTAGAAGGACGAGACGGTCTTCGCCTCGACTCCGAGAATCCTGTTGATCACCCTGGCCGCCCCCTCGCTGAGGATGCGGCGGAAGTGGCTCACGTTCACCATCACCCACGAGGCCAGCACGAGCTCGGCCCCGGTGTACGCCCGCCGGATCATCTCCGGAAGGGCGTCGAGATCGCTCGTCGTGTCCGCTTCCAGGGTTACGACCAGGGCCTCGCCGTCGCACTGCTCCAGCGCGGCGGCGAAGCCGGCGCGGAAGGCCGCGCCCGGACCCTGGTTACGCCCGAGGCGAATGACCTCGGCAGGGAGAGGGCCCGAGTACCTGTCGACGATCGCCGCTGTGTCGTCCTGCGATCCGTCGTCCACGATGAGGAGCCGGCTGCCCGGAGGGAAGAGTGCAGGGCGGCTTTCGAGATCCGCGAAGAGGCGCGGAAGATTCGCCTCCTCGTTGAAAGCCGGCACGACGAAGAGGTTGGGCACGGCGTGCGTGATGCGCGGCGCCCCGTAGGCGCGCGCCTCCTCACGTACTGCTTCTGTGGCTGCCCCCGCAGCCGCCGCAATCGAGCTCATCCGCTTCTCCCGCTCCCCTGTTCTCTCCCAGTTCCGGACGACTCCCTCGAGCCGTCTCTGGGACAGAGCGTTGCAAGGTGCAAAGGGCCTTTAAAGGCCAGAAAGCAAAGACTCACCGGGGGTCGGGTCACTACCCGATCGGGGAGGGCACGACGGCTCTGCGAGCCGAATCCTGGCCGCACGCTGACCGTCTCGGGGATTCACGCGGCGGGGTCGCGCACCCAAGATGGGCCCGTGGCCGCTACCGCAGAAGCTGCAGTCGCCCGCGCGCCCGCGCGCAGGGCGCGCAGGCAGGCGCTCGCAGGGGCAGGGCTCGTCTCCGCAGCGACGCTCGGCGCCGGGATCCTGATCTACGGCTTCCACGTCCTCGCGGCGCGAAAGCTCGGCCCCGAGGCCTACGGGCAGATCGCGGTGCTCTGGGCCGCGCTCTTCCTGACCGTGATCGTGCTGTTCCGCCCACTCGAGCAGACGACCTCACGGGAGACGTCGAACCGGCTCGCCCGCGGTGAGGAAGCGGTGTCCGTCCTTCACGCGGTCGCGCGACTCGCGGCGGGCCTGCTGCTCGCTCTCGGCCTCGGAATCGCACTCGGGTGGTCCTTCGTCACCGACCGCCTCTTCCTCGGAAACGACGCCATGACCGCGATGCTGCTCGCCGGGATCGTCTTCTACGGCGGCGCCTACGTCACGCGCGGGCTGCTTGCCGGCACGCGCTGGTTCCCGGGTTACGGGCTGGGACTGATCGCGGACTCGGTCGTCCGCCTGCTCGTCGCGGCACCCCTCGTCGTCTTTGCGTCACAGGATCTCGCGGCCGCCGCGATCGCTGCTGCCGGGCTCGGCGGACTGCTCGTCCCGCTCGCCGTCGGCAGGAAACGGCTCAGGCGCTCGATTCAGGGCGCCGACCACTCGTCGTTCCGGCTCGGCTCGGCGCTCGGCTTCGCGATGCCTGCGGGTGTCGTCGCCGGCGCCGACCAGGTGCTCGTGAACGGCGGGCCGCTGCTCGTGATGCTCGGCGGCGGCTCGGGCGCCAGCAAGGCGGCCGGGGTCGTCTTCGCCGCCACGATGCTCGTTCGTGTCCCCGTGTACCTGTTCCAGGGGCTCGCGGCCTCGCTCCTGCCGAACCTGACTCGGCTTCAGGCCGTCGACGGCGGGCTCCGCTTCCGCAGAGCCGTCCAGCAGACGGTCGGTCTCCTGTTCGCAGGCGGTGTCGTGATCGTGGCCGGAGCCGCGGTGGCAGGGCCCGAGGGCATGCGGATCCTCTACGGCGACGACTTCACCGCCGGCCGTCTCGAGCTCGTGCTCCTCGCGGCCGGAGTTGCGTTGTACCTCGGCGCCGCCACCTTCTCGCAGGCGCTGCTGGCGCTGGGAGCCGCCGGCCGCGCCGCGATCGGATGGACGACCGCGGCCATGCTGTTCGTCGCGCTCTACGCCGTCGTGCCGGGCGAGCCGCTCTTCCGCATCGCCGTGGCCTTCCTCGGCGCCACGGCCGCCGCGCTCGTCGCCACCTCGGCGACGCTGCTCCGCCTCGGCACGGACTGAGAGAAGGAAAGGGCGCTTAGAGCGCCCTCTCGCCGGACGCGTCTCTCTCGACCAAGCAGAGGCCGCCCGGACTGCATCGTAGACCGCTGCACCCGCGGCCGGGCATCCCTCGAAAGGGGTAAGCGCGCCCCGGAGACCAGCGGGAAAGTGACGGGTAAGCGGGCCTCCCCGCTTGGTCTCCGGGGCGCCCGCTTACCCAAGAGGCAGGCCTGTCGGCTCGCCCCTTCGCGTCACGAGCCGCGGCCAGCCCGCAGCGCGGAACCCAACGTACTCCCGCGCGAGTCCGCCTCCCATGCGACGAAAGTCGAGTCGGCGGACAGGGTTCGGAGCTGGCCCTTAGCTAGCTGTTCGGCCACGGGGGAGACTTGTCCACGGCCTGTCCACAGGTTTTCACCAGCGATTTTCTGTTTCGAGATGGATAAACCACGGGCAAAAACGTCAAAATCCTGCCTGTATCTCCGAAACCTAGACCAATCGCTAGGTCTAAACCCTTCCCAAACTACTCGAAGTGCGTTATCACCACGTGGACGGTTTTCCACAACTTCGAAAGGCGGCCCTTTCGGTGAACGGAACTTCTGAGCAGGTCGGAGTCATTTGCGACTCCCATCCCATGTGGCTCGACGCAGTCGAGCAAGTCCTTCGACGCATCGCGATTCGCGTCGTCGGCAAGACGACATCCACGTCCGAGGCGCTCTCGCTGGTCGAGGAGCACCGCCCGGACCTCTTGATCACTGAGCTCGAGGGCGTCAACGGCGACCTGAGCGGCCTGGCGCTGATCGAGCGCTCGCGGGCTGCGGTTCCGTCCGTCCGCCCGATCGTGCTCTCGATGCACCAGGAGTCGCAGATCATCGACGCGTCGCTCGTCGCCGGTGCGTCGGCGTACGTCGTGAAGACGGCGCATCCCGAGGATCTGGCGTCGGCGGTGCGGCAGGCGTTCTCGCACTCGGTCTACCTGGCCGGCCGGCCGAACCTCGCGCCTGCGCCGGTCGAGGCGATCACCGAGGCGGCAGATGAGCCGGGCCTGACGCGCCGCGAGCTCGAGATCCTGCGGCTCGTGGCAGACGGCCACTCGAACGCCCAGCTCGCACGGATGCTTTGGGTGACCGAGCAGACGGTCAAGTTCCACCTGTCGAACATCTACCGGAAGCTGGACGTCGCCAACCGGACCGAGGCGAGCCGGTGGGCCCAGCTGCACGGGCTGCTCGACGGGCGGAGCGCGAACGGCGCCTCGCCGGCGCTGCTGACAGCGACGGCCTAGGAGGGGGAGTCGGAGACGACCAAGCGGGCGCCGCAGTTCGGGCACTCGTAGACGTCGTCTCCGTCCACCAACCGGTTCTCGGCCGAGAGCTGGACGCCACGCCCGCAGGCGGGGCAGGGCACGTGGACGAGCTCCGAAGCGGAATCGTCGCGAGACCGAGGTTTCTCGTGGCTGGCCATGACGATGCGGCGTCTGGCCTCCCAGTTACCGGGACCGTACCCGACCTTGGGCGCTGGCAAACGGTTTTCCCGCCTGTCGGGTCCGATCCGGACAGGCACAATGGCCGCGTGCTCAGCCCGGCGATCGAGAATCTCGTCGCGCAGCTGACGCGGCTTCCGGGGGTGGGCGCCCGAACCGCGCACCGGCTCGCCTTCCACCTCCTCCGGACGCCGACGGACGAGGCGCTCGCGCTCGCCGGCGCCCTCCAGGAGGCGAAGGAGCGGGTCCGCTTCTGCGACGAGTGCGGAAACTGGACGGAGGACGAGATCTGCGAGATCTGCCGCGACGCCCGACGTGACCGCGCGGTGATCTGCGTGGTGGAGCAGCCCGCGGACGTCATGTCCCTCGAGCGGACGCACGAGTACCGCGGCCTCTACCACGTCCTCGGCGGCGCCCTGTCGCCGCTCGACGGGGTCGATCCCGAGGATCTGAGGATGGACGAGCTCTTCCGGCGCGTCGACTCCGACGGCGTGGTCGAGGTCGTGCTGGCGACGAACCCGAACACGACCGGCGAGGCGACGGCGTCCTTCATCGCCGACCGGCTGCGCGGCCGCGTGCGGGTCACGCGCCTCGCGAGCGGGCTCCCGGTCGGCGGCGACCTCGAGTACGCGGACGAGGTGACCCTCGGCCGGGCGCTCTCGGGCCGGCGGGAGGTCTATGGCGACGACGCAGTACGAGGGCGTTCCCGCGGTCGCCGGCGAGGCGCCCGGCCCGTCGGGCACGGTGGTCATGAAGTTCGGCGGCACCTCGGTCGCGGACACGGCACGGATCAAGGCGGTCGCGCGGCGGGTGGTTGCGGCTCGCGAAGCAGGGAACCGCGTCGTCGCCGTGCTCTCTGCCATGGGCGACACGACGGACGAGCTCTTGCGCCTCGCGCACGAGGTCTCCCCCACGCCGGTGCCGCGCGAGGTCGACATGCTGATCTCGGTCGGGGAGCGCGTCTCGTGCGCGCTCGCTGCGATGGCGATCCACGACCTGGGCCACGAGGCGATCTCCCTGACCGGCTCGCAGGCGGGGATCGTCACCGACACGGTGCACGGCCGGGCCAAGATCGTCGACGTCCGCGCGCGGCGGATCCACGAGGCGCTCGACGCGGACCGGATCGTCCTCGTCGCCGGCTTCCAGGGTGTCTCGACGGCCTACGACGTGACGACGCTCGGCCGCGGCGGCTCGAACCTGACCGCGGTAGCGCTCGCCGCGGCGCTCGGCGCCGACGCATGTGAGATGTACACCGACGTCGAAGGCGTCTTCACGGCCGACCCGCGGCTCGTCCCGAACGCGCGCAAGCTGCACGCGGTCAGCTACGAGGAGATGCTGGAGATGGCCGCCTCGGGCGCGAAGGTGCTCCAGCTACGCTCGGTCGAGTTCGCGCGCAGCCACGGTGTCAAGCTCCACGTTCGGTCGAGCTTCAGCGACGCGGTGGGCACCTGGATCCGGGAGGAGGACGAACGGATGCTCGAGAAGGCGATCATCTCCGGCGTCACGCACACGCTCGAGGAGTCGGTCTACCGCGTGGAGGGCGTGGATGCCGCGCGGCTCTTCCAGGCGCTGTCGGAGGCGGAGGTCAGCGTGGACACGATCGTCCAGACCGGCCCCGAGATCGTCTTCTCCGGCCCGAGCTCCGACGCCGCCGACACGGCGAGCGCGCTCGACCGGCTCGGCGTCTCCTGGACCTCGCGCGACGACCTCGGAAAGGTCTCGGTGATCGGCGCCGGGATGAAGACGCACCCCGGCGTCGCCGGCAGGACGTTCGCCACCCTGGCGGAACTCGGAACCGAGCCCGAGATCGTGAGCACGTCGCCCATCAAGATCGCCTGCTTCGTCGACCGCGAACGCGTCGAGGACGCGGTTCGCGCGCTGCACAGCGCGTTCGAGCTGGATGCCGAGGAGGCCGTCCGTGCCCACGACTGACGCCCGGATCGGCGTCGTCGGCGCGACCGGCGTCGTCGGCACCGTCGCGCTCGAGCTGCTCGCGGAGCGCGGCTTCTCCGACGTCCGCGCGTACGCGTCTTCCCGGTCCGCGGGCTCGGACGTGCGTTACGGCGGTGGCTCATTGCGGGTCGAAGAGGCGACACCGGAGCGGCTTGCGGGAGACGAGCTCGACCTCTGCTTCTTCTCGGTCGGGACCGGCCCGAGCTCTGAGCTCGTCCCGCCCACGGCCGACGCGGGGACGACCTGCATCGACAAGTCGGACGCGTTCCGGCTCGCCGAGGGCATCCCGCTGGTGGTCGCCGGCGTGAACGACGACGCGATCGACGGCGGGCGGATCGTCGCCAACCCGAACTGCTCGGCGATCCAGCTCTCGTGCGTGCTCAAGCCGCTGCACGAGGCGGCTGGGTTGCGGCGGATTCGCCTTGCGACCTACCAGTCGATGTCGGGAGCCGGTGACCCCGGCGTCGAGCGCCTGCGGGCCGTCGAGCCCATGCGGGCCGATCTCGCGATGGACTGGGACCTCGTGGGCGACGAGTTCGACGAGGAGTCGAAGCTCCGCGAAGAGACCCGCAAGATCCTCGGGCTGCCGGACTTGCCGATCCAGGCGGCCTGCATCCGCATTCCGGTGCTCGTCGGCCACGGCCAGGCGATCTGGGCCGAGACGGAGAAGCCGCTCTCGCCGGAGCAAGCGCGCTCGATCCTCGGCTCCGCACCGCATGTCGTGCTCGACGATTTCCCGACGCCGGGCTCGGCCGCGGGCCGTGACGAGGTCCTCGTCAGTCGCATCCGCCCGGGCTCCGAGCCGAACGAGCTCGCCCTGTGGGCGGTGAACGACAATCTCCGCAAGGGTGCCGCGCTGAACGCGATGCAGATCGCGGAGCTGATCCTCGCCCGCGAGCCGGTCTCGGCCTGACCTAGGCGGGGCGCTCGGGCAGGAACGGCAGCAGGCGGCGCATCACCCGACGGCGCCGCTCGGCAGCAGCTCGTTCCTCGGCGATCCTCGCCTCGTGGTAGGCGATTCGCTCGCGCATCCAGCGCCACCTCTCTTCGTCCTGCGCGCGCTCGTGCGCACGTTCCTCAGGTGTCTTCTTCCGCCTCGTCATCGTCTGCGCCTACCGCCTTCGAGATCGATTCCAGCTTAGCCTCGACCCGCATGAGCGAAAGCAGGACGAGGTGGGCGTCCTCCTCCGAGATCGGCCATTCGCGGCGTCGGAGCACCGCAGCATCTTCGGCTGCTCGCTGCAAGATGGCCGAAACGGCTAGGGACGGCGCGGAACCGGCGCCGGCTCGGGCTCGAGCACCTCTCGCACGCGCCTGAGCAGCTTCGCGGGAGCCTTCTCCTCGACCGGAACGAGACCACCGAGCTCGAGGCGCGCCAGCTCGACGCGGCCGAGCCGCCGCACCGTGCGGAACCCGAAGTCCGCGAGAAAGTCGCTCGGGAAGACCGTCCGGTGGATGAGGAAGCGCTGCTCGGTCGACTCGCCCTCGACGTACCGGTAGCCGAACGCCTCGATCGCCCGGCCGCCGCGCTCGCGCACGTCCGCGATCGCGGCGAGGAAGAGCGACTGCATGACCCACTGCGCCGACCCCTCGACGAGGTAGGCGCAGGTGATCAGCACGGCGTCCTCGTCCGGAGGGCCCGCCGGCAGCGTGTCGGCCCGGGAAAGAGCTCCGACGGCCCGTACTGCATCGAGCCGAGCACGCGGCCGTCGTCGTCCGCGTAGACCGTGCCCCACGCGCCCCAGTCGTCCTCCGCCCGCTCGATCCACTTGCGCTTGGACGTCGTCCGCCCGGGCCGCGACTGCCAGAACACGCAGTCGTGGCAGACGGTCGGCGCGCTGGGCAGCGTCGCGCCGGTCAGGCCTCGAAGGCGGGTGGTCATGACGTCGAGTGTAGGACGAGCTCGTAGGCGGCCGGTCGCGCGAAGAACCGGAAGGGGACGAACGTCGTCCCGAGGCCGGCCGAGAGGTGCAGCACTCCCCCCGGCCGCTCGTAGAGACCCTCGACGTACGTCCACCGCAGATGCGAGAGCCGGAGGCGTCCGCCCGGGTACGGCACCGTGATCTGCCCGGCATGGAGATGGCCGGACACGACGAGGTCGAAGACGCCCGGCTCCAGCTTGTCGATCACCTGCGGGAAGTGGCAGAGCAGGATCCGCAGGTCGGCGGACGCATCCGCGAGGCGCTCCGGCCGCGCAGTCCCGCGCCGGTACGAGCGGGGGTCGACACCCACGACCTGCACGCGCCCGCCGCGAATCTCCAACGTCTCCGCCTGGTCGGCGAGCAGGCGCGCGGGACCGAGCTCCTCGAGCTCGGCCGGCCGCGAGAAGGGATCCTTCGAGACCGCGTAGTCGTGGTTCCCGAGGACGGCGTAGGCATTCGGCAGTCGACCGACGAGCTCACGCAGCTTCGCCTCGCCGCGCGGCCGCGAAAGCAGGTCGCCGGAGATCAGCGTCAGGTCGGGTTGCCGCTCCTCAACCCACTCGACGGCCCGTTCGACGGCGCGTGTCCCGCGAGACGGCAGGCCGAGGTGGAAGTCCGAGAGGTGCGCGATCCGGAGCCCGTCGAGCTCCGGCGGGAGCCGTCGCAGCCGCACCGGCTCCTCGACGAGCCGAACCCAGCCGGCCTCGAACCAGCCCCACGCCACAGCCGCGGCACCGGCGCCGAGGAGAGCAGCGCGCCGAGACGGCGTCAGGCTTCGAGCTTCTCGAGCACGGGCGTCACCGGAACGACGTGACGCTTGAACTTGAGCTCGGACGCCTCGAGCCCGGCGGCGACGCCGATCAGCTGCGACAGGTGGAGGATCGGCATCTGGAAGGCGCGGCCGGTCGTTGCCTCGAGCTTCTGCTGCCACGCGTCGAGGGAGAGGTGGCAGAGCGGGCACGGCGTGACCATCGCGTCGGCGCCGGCCTCCATCGCCTGCTCGATCGGCTGGATCAGCTCGCCGAGAGCCGTCTCCTCGCGCGCCTGGATGATCGGGAAGCCGCAGCACTTGATCTTCGCCGGGTAGTCGACCGGCTCACCGCCGCAGGCCTGGATGATCGCCTCGAGCGACCACGGCCGATCGGGGTTCTCGAAGCCGAGCAGCTTGGACGGACGGAGGATCTGACAGCCGTAGAACGGCGCGATCTTGAGCCCCTTCAGGCCCTTGTGCGCAGCCTCCTGGAGCCGCTCGTAGCCCTCGCCCTCCGCGATCAGCCACAGCAGGTGCTTGACCTCGATGCCGCCGGAGTACGCCGGCACTCCGACTGCCTCGAGGTTCTTGTTGACGCGCTCGCGGAGCTCGTCGTCCTTCTGGAGCGCCACGTTCGCCTGGCGCAGGTTCAGCGTGCAGACGTTGCAGACCGTCATCAGCGTGTCGGCGCCGGTCGCCTCGCCGTACGCCAGGATCCGCGCGTTCAGGTGAAGGTAGTAGTCCGGTTCCGCCTCGTGGATGTCGCCGGCGCCGCAGCAGGTGACCGAGTCGAGCTCCTCGAGCTCCAGGCCGACGCGCGGGGCAAGCGCCTTTGTGGAGGTGTCCAGCTCCTTGGCCGAAAGCGCAGCGAGGCAGCCCTTGTAGTACGCGACCTTCACGCCTCGCCTCCCTTTCCGCGGGTCGGGCGCGCGCCCGGCGTGATGTCGGCCTGCGTACGGCTTCCCCACCCCTCACCGCTGCCCTCCGGATGCTCCTGGTCGATCTTCGCCAGCGCGCGCTCCGACTGGACGATGCCGAGCGCACCTCGCCGTCCCTCGTTCCGCACGATGTCGTAGAGGCCGCGCGCCTCGTGGATCCGGTCGGCGACGTGCGGGGGGAACGGCAGCGGAACCTTCCCGTGCCGGAAGAGCTTGAGCGCGAACTTCGTCTCCTTGATCGCGGAGACGACGCCCTGCGTCTTGGGCACGAGCTCGGTCTCACGGAGCCAGCCGGTCGTCTTCGCGGAGATCACGAACCACCGCGCGTGTTTCGCGCCCATGTCGTGGTCGATCCCCTCCTTCATCGACTCGGCGCCCAGCTTCGCGATCGCGTCGCGCGGGTCGACGCCCTTCGGGCAGCGCTCGTTGCAGAAGTAGCACCGCGTGCAGTCCCAGATCCCGTGCTCCTGGTTCAGGTCGTTGAGCCGCGGAACCTGGTCACGCTCGCGGGGGTCGCCGACGAAGCGGAAGCCCTTGGCGAGCGCAGCCGGCCCGAGGAAGTCCGGGTCGGACTCCATCGAGTTGCACTCGGAGACGCAGCAGCCGCACATGATGCAGAGCGCCTCCTTGTGGATCACGTTCATCGCCTGTTGCGAGACGATGCGCTCCTTCTCGGCGA
Organism: uncultured Actinomycetes bacterium; assembly: GCA_963782765.1. Lineage (GTDB taxonomy): Bacteria > Actinomycetota > Thermoleophilia > Gaiellales > Gaiellaceae > JACDAN01. The sequence goes on along the minus strand of CAWALC010000001.1, from coordinate 878,091 downwards.
CCTCGTCGTAACCGGGGTCGAGCCACGGCTTGACCGCGCGGATCTTGTTCCAGAACGGGCCCATGTCGACGACGAGGTCGCGGACGATCGGCAGGTTTCCCATCGCCGAGATCACCGGGACATGGCCGCGGTCGACGATCGGCTTCATGCGCTCCTTGCAGGCGAGCACTGCCGCGCCGTCCATGCGCATCCCGCAGGAGCCGCAGATCATCATCCGGCAGCTCTTCCGATACGCGAGCGAGCCGTCGACCTTGTCCTTGATCAGGTCGAGGACGTCGAGCAGGCACGCCCACTCGGGCGCCTCGACCTCGTAGTCGCGGAGCTCGCGCTCGCCGGTCGAGGCGTCGAAGCGCCAGATCTTGAGCCCGACCGTCATGGTCGCGTACTCGCTGCGGACGAGGGATTCCGTTGCGCTCAACTCAGTACGTCCTCTCCTTGGGCTGCCACTTCGTCATCGTGACCGGTTTCCAGTCCAGCTGAACCTGGCCGCCCGAATCGAACGTCGTCATCGTGTGCCTGAGGAAGTTCTCGTCGTCGCGGTCGGGATAGTCGTGCGGGCGAGCGTGGGCGCCGCGGCTCTCCTTGCGCGCAAGGCCCGCGACGACCATGCACTGCGCGAGGTCGAGCATGAAGCCGAGCTCGATCGCCTGCGTGAGGTCGCTGTTGAAGATCTCGCCCTTGTCGTCCACGACGACGCGCTTGTACCGCTCGCGCAGCCCTTCGATGATCCGGCCCTGCTCGAGCATCTGCTCCTCGCGCCGGAAGACGCCGAAGTTCTCGTGCATCGTCGTCGCGAGCTCGTCGCGGATCGCCCACGGCCGCTCGCCCTCGCTGCGCGCCAGCAGCTCCTTGAGCTCGCGTTCGGTGTCTGCCTCGATCGCCGGCGGCACGCTGATCGTCGTGTGCGTCAGCGCCCACTCGGCCGCGGCGCGCCCGGCGCGCTTGCCGAAGGTGATCGTCTCCATCAGGGCGTTCCCGCCGAGCCGGTTCGCGCCGTGGACCGAGACGCAAGCGCACTCGCCGGCGGCGTAGAGCCCGGTGACCGAGGTCAGCCCGTCGAGGTCGGTGTCCACGCCGCCCATGTGGTAGTGGGCGCCCGGCCGGACCGGGATCGGCTCGGTGATCGGATCGACACCGGCGTAGGTGAGCGAGAGCTCGCGCGTCCCGTGGAGCCGCTCATTGATCTTGTCGGCGCCGAGGTGGCGCAGGTCGAGCAGGACGTTGCCGTCGATCCCGCGGCCCTCGTCGATCTCGGTCTGCTCCGCCCTGGAGATCACGTCGCGGCTGGCGAGCTCCATGGCGTTCGGCGCATAGCGCTCGAGGAACCGCTTGCCCTCGGAGTTGAGGAGGTAGGCGCCCTCGCCGCGGCAGCCCTCGGTGATCAGGATCCCGGTCGGCGCCAGCGTCGTCGGGTGGAACTGCATCATCTCCATGTCCTTCAGCGGGACGCCGACTTGCAGGGCCATGGACATCGCGTCGCCGGTGCAGGAATAGGCGTTCGTCGTGCCCACGTAGAGCCGGCCCGCACCGCCCGTGCAGAGGATCACAGTCTTGGCGCCGATCGTCTTCAGGCCCCCGTTCAGGAGGTCCCACGCGATCACGCCCTGGCAGCGGTCGTCGTCGATCACGAGCTTCCACGCGAAGTACTCCTCGTACGTCGGGATGTCGCGCTTCATCACCTGCTCGTAGAGGACGTGGACGAGGACATGGCCCGTGATGTCCGCGGCGTACGCGGTGCGCGGCTCGCCGGCGGCGCCGAAGGGGCGCTGCGCGATCCGGCCGTCGTCGGTGCGCGAGAACACCGCGCCCCAGTTCTCGAGCTGGTACACGTCGTCGGGCGCCTCGTCGCAGAGCACCTCGATCGCGTCCTGGTCGCCGAGGTAGTCGGAGCCCTTGACCGTGTCGAACGCGTGCTTCTCCGGATCGTCCTCGGACGCGTTGCCGAGCGCGGCGTTGATCCCGCCCTCGGCCGCGCCGGAGTGGCTGCGAACCGGGTGGATCTTCGACAGGAGCGCGACGTCGGCTCCCTCGTCGAACGCCTCGATCGCGGCGCGCATTCCTGCGCAACCGGCGCCAACGACGAGCACGTCGTGCGTCGCTTCCACTTCGATCGGACGCTATCGGACGCGGCGTCCGCTCGGTGTCGTATCGAACGGCGCTTGCCCGCCTAGGGGCAGCGCTTCTTGCGCTCGACGCTCACGCAGCGGTCGCGGCCCGTCCCCCCGTCGCCCTGATCTCGCCCGGCGCCGCCGTCGAGTCGGTCCCCACCGGCGCCCCCGTCCAGGCGATCGTTGCCCGCCCCGGCACTGAGCCGGTCGTTTCCGCCGAGCCCACGCAGGGCATCGTTTCCGCCTTCGCCCTCGAGGACGTTCGCTGCGTTGGAGCCGCGAAGCGTGTCGGCGAAGCGCGAGCCCTCGGCTTGCTCGATCGAGACCAACCGGTCTGTTCCCCACCCTGTCGCGGTGCCGCGGCCCAGATCGATGCGGACCGGCCGCGGAGCTCCAAAGCTCCCGAAGTCGACGCCGGGCCCGCCGTCAAGGATGTCGTTGCCGGCGTCGCCGTCCAGGATGTCGCCGCCGGCGAGGGCAGTGATCCGATCGTTCCCGCCTCGGCCGTCGAGGAGGTTCTCCGCGGCACTTCCGGCCAGGACGTCGTCGAAGTTCGACCCGATGACGCCGATGTTCCCGTTGAGTTTGTCGGTTCCCCAGCCTGTCGCCGTGCCGGCCGTAAGGTCGACGGTGACCGGTACGGGGGACTCGAGGTAGACCGCAAGGGCGATCGCCACCGTGCCGGGCTCGTAGCGATCGTCGCCTCCGTCGCCCGAGAGTCCCGCGATCAGCCCGCCGCCTGCATCGAGGACATCGTTTCCCTCGCCGCCGCAGATCGTGTCGGTGGAAAGGCTCTCCGGCCCGCCGTTGATCATGTCGTCGCCGCCGAGACCCACGATCACGTCGTCCTCATCGGTTCCCGTCAGCGTGTCGGGCCCTTCGGTGCCGACGATCGTCGCGGTCTCGCCGAGGCATCGCGGGATCGGCGTCTGGGCACTGGCACCGGCGGTGAGAACCAGGACGAGGAGCCCGCCGACCGCGAGGGGCCTAGACGTGCGGGCCTGCCTGCGCGACGGCCTCGCCGGCGTCGTCCGTGAACTGCTCGAAGTTGTCGCGGAACATCCGTGCCAGCTCGCGCGCCTCCCGGCCGTACGCCGCGCGGTCTGCCCAGGTGGAGGCCGGGTCCAGCAGGCTCGAGTCGACGCCCGGGACCGCGATCGGGACCTCGAAGCCGAAGAGCTCGTCCACCCGGTACTCGACGCCGTCGAGCTCGCCCGAGAGCGCCGCCTTCAGCAGCGCGCGGGTCGCCTTGATCGGCATCCGCTCGCCTTCGCCGAACGGCCCACCCGTCCACCCGGTGTTCACGAGCCAGACGGTGACGTGCGGATGCTGGTCGAGCTTGTCGCCGAGCATGTGCGCGTAGACGGACGGCGGCTGCGGCAGGAACGGCGCGCCGAAGCAGGCCGAGAACGTCGGCTGCGGCTCGGTGACGCCGATCTCGGTGCCGGCCAGCTTCGCGGTGAACCCGGACAGGAAGTAGAACATCGCCTGCTCGCGCGACAGGCGCGCGAGCGGCGGGAGGATCCCGAAGGCGTCCGCGGTCAGGAACACGACCGCGCTCGGGTGGCCGGCCCGCTTGGCCGGCAGCGCATTCGAGATCTGCTCGAGCTTGTAGGCGGCTCTCGTGTTCTCCGTCTTCGAGTCGTCCTCCAGGTCGAGGACGCCGCGCTCGTCCATGACGACGTTCTCCAGCACCGTGCCCCAGCTACGGGTCGTCTTGTAGATCTGCGGCTCGGCCTCCGGCGAGAGGCGGATCACCTTCGCGTAGCAGCCGCCCTCGACGTTGAAGATCCCCTCCTCGCTCCAACCGTGCTCGTCGTCGCCGATCAGGTGCCGCTCGGGATCCGCCGAGAGCGTCGTCTTGCCGGTCCCGGACAGGCCGAAGAAGACCGCGACCCGGCCGTCGTCGTCCACGTTCGCCGAGCAGTGCATCGGCAGGACGCCGTCGAGCGGGAGGCGGTCGTTCATGAGCGTGAAGATCGACTTCTTGATCTCGCCCGCGTAGAACGTGCCGCCGATCAGCACCTCCATCCGGCCCGGGTGGAGCACGACGAAGGTCTCGCTCCGCGTTCCGTCCTCCCCGGGGTCGGCCTCGACGGCCGGCGCGTGGAGCACGAGCGCCTGCGGCTCGTGGTCGGCGAGCTCCTCCTCGGTCGGGTCGATGAAGAGGGTCTTCGCAAAGAGCGCGTGCCAGGGGCTGTAGGTGACGACCCGCAAGGCGAGGCGGTGCTCCGGGTCCGCCCCGGCGAACGCGTCGACGACGTAGAGGTCCTGATCGGCGAGGAACGAGGTCACCTTGTCGCGCAGGCCGTCGAACGCGTCCTCGGGCAGCTCCGCGTTGACCTTTCCCCACCAGATCCGCTCCTCGGTGCCCGGCTCGCGCACGACGAACTTGTCGTTCGGCGAGCGGCCGGTGTGCTCGCCGGTGTCGACCACCAGCGGCCCGCCTTCGGCGAGCGTCCCGTCCCCACGCCTGAGCGCGTGCGTGTAGAGGAGCGCGACCGTCGGGTTGTGGTGGACGGTCCCGGCGGCCTCGATGCCGTGCTCGCTGAGGTCTACGTCCGCGCGTATGTCCTCGATGATCGCCATGGGTTCTCGTTGAGTTCCCGGCTTGGGGCGGGCCTCAAACGGGCTGCTTATCGTATGACAATGGACGTTCAGCCGCCCGAGCCGCCGTTGACCGACGGCGTGGTCACGATCCGACCCTGGGGCGAGGACGGCGACGCCGAGGCGATCGTTGCCGCCTGCAACGACCGCGCGATCGCCGAGTTCCTCGACATGATCCCGCAGCCGTATACGCGCTCGGATGCGGACGCGTACCTAGACGCCTGCCGGGTCGGCTGGCGCGACGGGACGACGTTCAACTTCGCGGTGCTCGTGGACGGCAAGGCAGTCGGCTCGGTCGGCCTTCGCCTGGTAGACCCGGATCACGCGGTCGCGGAGACGGGCTACTGGGTCGCACCCGAGGCCCGTGGGCAAGGGGCTGCAAGCCGTGCGGTTCGCTTGGTCGCCGGCTGGGCGCTCGACGAGCGCGGCGTAGAGCGGCTCCAGCTGCGAGCGGCCGAGAAGAACGTCGCCCTCACAGAGGGTGGCGGAGAACGCCGGCTTCACGCGCGAGGGCATCCTCCGCTCGAGCCACTACAACGCGAGACTCGGCAAGCGCATCGACTGGGCGATGTACTCGTTGCTCCCCGGCGAGCTCTAGTCGTACGCGGCGTCGACCCAGTCGGGGCCGCCCCAGCTCAGGTCGAGCGGGAAGTCGTGGACCACGTGCGCCCAGATGAGCCAGGCGACCCAGCGCGTCGTCCCGTAGAAGAAGCTCGCCCGGTAGAGGGCGAGCAGGGCGACCTCTGGGAGCCAGCGGCCCAGCCCAGCCCCAGAAGCGCGGGTCCGCCGTGACGATCGACGTCGCGGAAGTACTCGCGCCTGAGGATGCGCCACGAGAGCAGCCCGTAGACGACCCAGACGCCGTCCCAGACGAACCCGAGCCCGCTGAAGTAGGCGCCGGCGTCGGTCAACCGGCCCGTCTGGCCCGGCGTACGCCCACGCGCCGAGGCCGATAGGTCTCGGTCGAGAACGGGAAGAACAGCATCGTCCCGATCGTGTCGCCCATGTCGGTCAGGACGTGGGCCCAGTGTCCTAAGAGGAAGCTCAGCGCCCAGATCCGGCTCCTCGCCGACGAGCAGGATGAGCGCGGCGATCAGCGAGCCCGAAGGCCAGCGAGTGCGTGAAGCCGACACCGGGCCAGCCGCGGTGGAACTGCACCGGGTTGTCCGCCTTGAGCTCGACGCCGAAGACGTCGATCCCGTAGACGAACCACTTCGCTGAGACATGTCCGGCGAGTACGAGCCGATCAGCAGCGGGACGATCGCGACCTTGCCGCCGAGGTGGCGCTGGATCGCGTAGGGCTCGAGGTCGTGCGCCGCCCAGCTCATCGAAGCCGCCGGATGAGCGGCGGGCAGGATCCAGACGGCGAGCAGCAGGAACGCGGCACCCTCCACCCACGAGAGGAGGAGCTCGGGGAACGCGACGCCGAGCGCGATGTACGACACGGCGGCGACGAGGTAGAGCCTGAGCTCCGTCATCGCCTCGTGATCCGGTAGATGACGCCGCGGCCGTGGTCGGCCACGAGGAGCCCTCCGCGCGGTTCGACGGCGACCGCGAGCGGATGGGAGAAGCCGGTCGCGAAAGCCGTGACCGACGCCGGGCGGCCGGGACGGAGCAGGACGCGCGTGACTTTCCGCCCGTGGTCGCGCTTCAGGTACTCGCCCCACTCGGCGACGTAGAGCGCGCCGTTCCAGAACGCCATGCCCGCCGGGCGCCGAGTGGGGCTCGAGGTAGGCGACCGGCCGTGTGACGCCGCCACAGTTCCCGCGGAGGCGTTTCGTCCGGTGGCTCGGCCAGCAGCGCGGCCAGCCGAAGTTCCGGCCGTCGCGAATCTCCACGATCGTCTCGGCCGGCTCGTTCTCACCGAGCTCGTCCCGCTCGTTCACGGACGCGTAGAGGCGCCCGGTCACCGGATCCACGGCGAGTCCGTACGGATTCCGAAGGCCGCGCGCGAGAACCCGCAGGCCCGACCCGTTCGGGTTGACGGACAGGACCGCGGCACTCAGGCGGCTCTTCTCGACGCAGACGTCGCACGTCGACCCGCTGCCGAGGTATAGGCGTCCGCGCCTGACGACGACGTTGTCCTGCTGGTGGCGGCCGAAGGGCAGGCCTCGGAGGATCGCCTTCCGCTGCCCGCGGCTCACCCGCCACAGCGCGCCCTGCGCCGAGACGAACAGGTCGCCGCGATGCCAGGCGAGCCCCAGCGGCGTCTTGAACCCGCGGAGCACGACGCGCGGGCGCCGGGTTCGCCGATCGACGCTGACGACCTCGCCGCCCTCCTGGGTGAGGTAGAGGACTCCGCGAGGCCCCCACGCCATCGCGGTCGGCTTCTCGAGCCCGCGCACGTAGGTCTCCACGCGGAATCCGCTCGGCACCTTGACCGGCTGAACGGCGCCGCCGGCCGAGCTCGCGGCGACGGCGAGAAGTGCTGCGAGGCAGGACGCCACCTTCACGGGCGCGAATCCTGCCTGGATGGACACGCGCGCGGCGATCGACCGCTTCCTGGCCAGTCCGGCCCTGTCCGACGCGACCCGTCGCGCGTACGGCGTCGACCTGGCGGAGTTCGGCGCCTGGATGCAGGTGCGGAAGGCGTCCCTAGAGGACGTGGACGCCCGGCTGCTCGCCGACTACGTCGCACAGCTGGGCGCGGCGCGGCGCGGCCGCGAGCCGAGCAAGCTGGCGCCGGCGACGATCGCGAGAAAGCTCGCCGCCGTGCGCGCCTTCCTCCGCTTCACGCTCGGCGCCTCGAAGGTTCCCGACGCCCGCCTCGCCCCGCGGCGGCCCCGGCGACTGCCGGAGGCGCCGAAGCAGGAGGAGATCGAGGCCGAGCTCGACGGCTTCGGCCTCGACGACCCGCTCGCGATCCGGAATCGCGCCCTCGCCGAGCTCGTCTACTCGGCCGGGCTTCGGAGCCAGGAGGCCGTCGACCTCAACCTTGCCGACGTCGAGTTCGACCAGGAGGCGGTTCGGGTCCGCGGCAAGGGCGGGAAGGAGCGCGTGGTCCCGCTCGGTGAGGAAGCCGCGTACTGGATCGCCCTCTGGCTCCGCGAGCGGCCGAAGCTCGCGCGCGGCGCCCACGACGCACTGTTCATCTCCGCGCGTGGACGGCGCCTCGACACGAGCACGCTCCGCAAGCTCTTCCCGCACCCGCACCGCCTACGGCACGCCTTCGCGACCCACCTACTGGAGGGCGGCGCCGACCTGAGGACGATCCAGGAGCTCCTCGGCCACAGCTCCCTTTCCACCACGCAGATGTACAGCCACGTCGACGCGAAAGCGTCTCCGGAAGGTCTATGACCGCTCCCACCCGCGATCCTGAGCTCGAGGGCTTCCTCGCCCTCTCGACGGCGCGCCTGGCTCCGCGCACGGTCGAGGCGTACCGCCGCGACCTCGAGGCGCTCGCCGCCTGGCTCGGCCACTCACCGTCGACGGTCACGACCGAGGAGCTGGAGCGCTACCTCGCCGAGCTGCGGGGCCAGGGCCTCTCCGGGGCGACGATCGCGCGGCGAGTCGCGTCGCTCCGCTCGTTCTTCCGCCACCTCGTCCTGATCGGTGCGACCGACGCGAATCCCGCGGCCGAGCTCGAGCTGCCGCGCCGGACCCGGCGGCTTCCGCGCGCGCTCTCGCCGTCCGAGGCGGAGCGTCTGATCGACGCCGCAGCCGGCACGACGCCGCGCAGCCTCCGCGACCGCGCTCTCGTCGAGCTCCTCTACGGCGCCGGGCTCCGCGTCAGCGAGGCGGTCGGGCTCGACAAGGGCGGCGTCGACCTCGACCAGCGTCTCGTCCGGACGATCGGCAAGGGCGGCAAGGAGCGTGTCGTCCCGGTCGGGCGCCAAGCCGTCGAAGCACTGCGGCGGTATCTCGCCCGCGGCCGCCCGCACCTGGATCGCCGCCACCGCTCGGAGCTCTTCCTGAACGCGCAGGGCGGACCGCTCACGCGGGCCGGTGCGTTCCTGATCCTGCGGAAGTTGGCGGGCAAAGCGGGCCTCGAGCCCGAGCGCGTGCACCCCCATCTGCTGCGTCACACGTTTGCAACGCACCTCCTTGAGGGAGGAGCAGACCTAAGGAGCGTTCAGGAAATGCTCGGACATGCCGATCTGGCTACCACGGAGCTCTACACCCACGTAACCGATCGGCGCCGCCGAGAGTTGTATTTCCAGGCGCATCCGCACGCGAAGCGAAGGACGAAATGATCGAGATGACCAACGAGACAGCTCTTCTCCTCGCCTCCAGCACCGGCGTCGGCGTGCTGATGATGAGGGCGGGGATCGAGAAGAAGATGCTCGAGTGGCGCAAGACGGAACGAACGTGTGCGGGCTGCGGGAAGCGCCTCCAGCGCCCCGTCTGCACCTGCGCGTCGTAGTCGGCTAGCGCGCCCGGCTCTTCTTCGTCAGCATCGCGGCAGCCCGCTTGGCGGTCTCGCGCAGCTCCTTGTCGTGCTCGTCGTCGTCGGCGATTCCCTCCAGCATCGTGATCGTGTCGCGATGGGGCGAGCCGTTCTTCAGCACCAGGATCGCGAGGCGGCGGACGGCGGCGTTCGGATCGTGCGCCGCGAGGGTGTGGAGCAGCGAGCGATCGGCGTTCACGTCGCCCGGGTGGTCTCGCGACATGAGCTCCAGGGAGAGCAGCGCCGAGCCGCGGCTCGCCGGGCTCTCGTCCTCGAGTCCGCGACGGAGCAGCTCGAGCTTCTGGCGGTAGCGGAACTGCCCGATCGCGCGGTACGCCAGCGCGCGGTCGCGGAAGTCCCGGCTCCGCGCGGCGCCCTCGATCTCGTCCTGCCACTTGGTGCGCATCTCGGCGAGCTCGCGTTCAGCTCCCCGCTCGGCCAGCGCGGCCGCCTCGCTCGCCGCTGACGCCAGATCAGACAGTGGAAAGCGAGCGCGGGGCCGGGCCGACGTAGTTCGCCGAAGGGCGGAACAGCCGGCCGGTCCGCTTCTGCTCGAGGATGTGCGCCGACCAGCCCGCCACGCGCGAACAGGCGAACATCGCCGGGGCGAGCGGCGGCGGGATCTCGGCGACGTCGAGGACGATCGCCGAGTAGTACTCGACGTTGGTCGCCAGCACGCGGTCGGGAGACTTCTCCTGGAGCGCCTTGAGCGCGACCTGCTCGAGCTGCTCCGCGACCTCGACCTGGGGCGAGTTGAGCTCCTTGGCCGTCTGCTTGAGGATGCGCGACCGGGGATCCTCGGCGCGGTAGATCCGGTGGCCGAAGCCCATGATCCGCTTGCCGCTCTCGAGCGCCTCCCTGACCCAGCGCTCGGGGTCGCCCAGCTCCTGGACTTCCTCCAGCATTGGCTTCACGTAGGCCGGGGCACCGCCGTGAAGCGGCCCGGAGAGCGCGCCGACCGCGGACGACAGTGCGGCGCCGCAGTCGGCTCCCGTGGAGGCCGTCACCCGGGCGGCGAACGTGGACGCGTTCAGGCCGTGCTCGGCAGTACAGATCCAGTAGGTGTCGATCGCCTTGACGTGGTCGGGGCTCGCCTCGCCCCTCCAGCGCAGGAGGAATCGCTCGGCGGCGGTCTCGCCCTGGGCCACGACGTCATCCGGCGCAGGCTCCCGGCCGTCGGCGACCGCGGCCGAGCGCGACACGATCTCCATCATCAGCGCGGAGAGCCGCGCGAGGTCGATCCGCGCCTGCTCGTCCGAGATCTCGTTCAGCTTCCCGAGACGCCAGTGTCCCGAGAGCCGCGCCGTCTCGGCCTGAAGGTCGGACGGCGCATTGCCGGAGAGCGCGGCGGGCTCGTAGGGCTCCGGCTCGGGCATCTTCGAGTCGAGGTCGTTGTCGACCAGGAGGCCCCAGACGTTCTCGAACGGGTACTGGCCGACGAGCTCCTCGATGTCGATGCCGCGGTAGCGGAGCTGCCCGCCCTCGCGGTCCGGCTCGGCGATCTCCGTCTCGACGGCGACGACGCCCTCGAGGCCTGGCTTGAAGTCGCTCATCGCGCGGAATCTACCCGTCCGGGCCGATCCGAAGCTCGGGTAGAGTCGCCGCCGCATGGCTCACCGAGTCACTCTCATCCCCGGCGACGGAATCGGGCCGGAGCTCACGGAGGCGACGCGCCGGGTGCTGGAGGCGAGCGGGGTCGAGTTCGACTGGGACGTCCAGTACGCCGGCACGGACGTGATGGACCAGAACGACGGGAACCCGCTCCCGGATCACGTCCTCGATGCGATCCGCGAGACGGGAGTCGCGCTGAAGGGGCCAATCACGACTCCGGTCGGCGGCGGGTTCCGCTCCGTTAACGTCGGCCTCCGGAAGGCGCTCGACCTCTACGGCCAGGTTCGGCCCTGCAAGAGCTACGAGGGCGTGCGGTCGCGGTTCGACGACGTCGACCTCGTCCTCATCCGCGAGAACACCGAGGACCTTTACGCGGGTATCGAGTACGAGCAGGGCGGCGCCGAGGCCGAGGAGCTCATCGGCTGGATCGAGAAGCACGGCGGCAAGCTCCGCCATCGCGACGCGGGGATCTCCATCAAGCCGCTGTCGGTCACCGGCACTCGCCGGATCGTCCAGTTTGCGTTCGACTACGCGCGCCGAAACGGCCGCCGCAAGGTCACGGCCGTGCACAAGGCCAACATCATGAAGTTCACCGACGGGCTGTACCTGCGTGTCGCGCAGGAGGTCGCCGCGGAGAACGCGGACATCGAGTTCGACGACCGGATCGTGGACAACATGTGCATGCAGCTCGTCCAGCGGCCCGAGGAGTACGACGTCCTCGTCTGCCCGAACCTCTACGGCGACATCGTCTCCGACCTCGCAGCCGGGATGATCGGCGGCCTCGGGATGGCGCCGGGCGGAAACTTCGGCGAGAACGCGGCGATCTTCGAGCCCACGCACGGATCCGCCCCGAAGTACGCGGGCCAGAACAAGGCGAACCCGATGGCGCAGATGCTCTCCGGCGTGATGATGCTCCGCCACCTCGAGGAGCAGGAGGCCGCCGACCGGGTCGAGGACGCGATCGCCGAGGTGATCCGCGACGGGACGAGCGTCACCTACGACATGAAGCCGACACGCGACGACCCGACCGCGGTCGGGACGAGCGAGGTCGCGGACGCGATCATCGAGAAGCTTGGAGTGCGGGTTGCGTAGGAAGGTGACCGTCGTCGGCGCCGGGAACGTCGGCGCGACGTGCGCGCAGGAGCTCGCTCGCGGCGACTACTGCGACGTCGCACTGGTGGACATCAAGGACGGCCTCGCGGAGGGCAAGGCGCTGGACATCAACCAGGCCGCCGCGGTGCTCGGCTACGAGCCTCGCGTCGTGGGCTCGACGGAGTACGACGTCACCGCCGGCTCCGACGTCGTGGTGATCACGGCCGGTGTCCCGCGGACAGGCGACATGAGCCGCGACGACCTGGTCTCGACGAACGAGAAGATCGTCGGATCGGTCACCCAGTCCGTGGTCGGCCAGTCACCTGACGCGATCCTGATCATCGTCTCCAACCCGCTCGACGCGATGTGCCACGTGGCGAAAAGCGTGTCGGACTGGCCGAAGAACCGCGTCTTCGGGATGGCGGGGATCCTCGACACGGCTCGGTTCTCCGCGTCGATCGCGTGGGCGACGGGCGCATCGATCAAGGACGTCACTGCCATGGTGCTCGGCGGCCATGGAGACCAGATGGTCTCGGTCGTCTCGGCGACGACGGTCGGCGGCGTGCCGCTCCGCAAGCTGCTCGCCGACGACACGATCCAGAAGCTCGTCGCACGCACCGCCAAGGGCGGCGGCGAGCTGGTCTCGCTCCTCGGCACGTCGGCCTGGTACGCACCGGGCGCGGCGGCAGCGCAGATGGTCGACTCGATCATGCTCGACGAGAAGCGGATCCTCCCGTGCACCGCGTACCTGGAGGGCGAGTACGGGATCGACGATCTCTACATGGGCGTCCCCGTGAAGCTCGGCGCGGAGGGGATCGAGGAGATCTACGAGCTCGATCTCTCCGACGAGGAGCAGGAGCAGCTGCGCGCGTCGGCGGAGGCCGTGCGAGACGTCGTCGGCGTCCTCACCACGTAGGCGCTTCGTTTCCGCGGGCCCGGGTCGCGCCGTGTCCGCAATCATTGAGCCCGTGAGCACACTCGCCCACTCGAGACGCAGGCGGGCGCCGCGCGCGCCGCGAACCTCGGCGAGCGCGATCCGGCTCGCGTTCGCGCCGTCATCTCGCTGTCCCCACTGCGGCCGGAACTCCAAGACCGTTCAGGGCGTCTGCGCGGACTGCTGGGGAAGCAAGGGTGGCCGCCCGTTCTGGATCCGCAAGACCGACCAGGGCTGGCCGCTCGAGCTCTCGCCGATGGCGCTCGGCGCGATTCTCGCCGTGCTGCCGGTCGCGATCGTGGTGTTGGTGTGGATCTTGGGCTGAGGGGCCGCACGGCGATCGTCTGCGGGGCGTCGCAGGGAATGGGCCTCGCGATCGCCGAGGCCTTCGCCGCCGAGGAGATGAACGTCGCGATGTTCGCGCGCCGGCGGAAGGTCGTCGAGACCGAGGCGGAGCGGCTCGGAGCCCTGGCCGTCCAGGGCGACGTCACGAACCCGCAGGACTGCGAGCGGCTCGTGGAGCGCACGGTCGAGGCCTTCGGTGGCGTCGACGTCCTGATCAACAACAGCGGCGGGCCCCCGCGCGGTCCCGCGCTCGAGGTCGACGACGAGTCGCTCGAGGCCGCCGTCGCGCTCCTCCTCGTCTCCGCCGTCCGCCTGACGAAGCTCTGCCTGCCGCACCTTCGGCGAAGCCCGGCCGGCCGCGTGATCAACATCGAGTCCAGCACCGTCAAGGAACCGGCGGACAACCTCGCGCTCTCGAACGCCGTGCGCCCGGGCCTCGTCGGGTGGGCGAAGACGCTCTCGCGCGAGCTCGGCCCCGAGGGCATCACCGTCAACACGATCGCCCCGGGCCGAATCGACACGGAGCGGATCAAGGAGGTCTATCCCGACGGGCCGACCGACGACGACCTGAAGGCCATCCCGCTCCGCCGGCTCGGCCGGCCCGACGAGATCGCCTCCGTCGTGTGCTTCCTCGCCTCGGATCCGGCGTCGTACCTCACCGGCACGGTGATCCAGGTCGACGGCGGCCTGATCCGCACCCTGTTTTGAGAGGGCTTCGGTGAGACGCATCCCGTGGCCGGGCTGGCTGATCGGCGCCGGCATCCTCGCGCTCGTCGCGGCCGCGGTCCTCTACCTCGCGCCCTCTGATCGCTACATCTTCCTCCCCGACGAGGCCCGCCCGCTCGAGCCGAGGGTGGAGGTCGAGGGCGAGCAGCCCGACCAGAACGGCGGGGGGATCTACTACGTGGCCGTCGACGTGCGGAAGGCGTCGGTGCTCGAGAAGCTGTTCCCCGGCCTCTACGAGGGCGCGACGCCTGGAGCCGGCCTCCAACGTGCTCGAACAGGGACAGGACGAGCGGTCGCGCCGCCGCTGCGAGCTCGCCGCCATGCAGCGAAGCCAGGAGTACGCGACGGCGGTGGCGCTCAGGGAGCTCGACTACCGGATCCCGACGCGGCGCCTCGGCGTCGCCGTGGAGGGAACCTTCCCCGGCTACCCGGCTGCCGGGAAGCTCCGGAGCTGCGACTGGATCAGGGCGATCGACGGCACACCGGTGCGCAGGGCGCAGCAGGTCACTCGCAGGCTGGCCGCGAAGAAGCCGGGCGACCGTGTGAGGCTGCTCGTCGAGAGGGAGGGCGACCGGCGCACGGTCGTGCTCCGGGCCGCACGCGATCCACGCCAGCGCGACCGCGCCTTCGTCGGGATCTCGGTCACCGACGTCTTCGAGGTCGCGAAGCCGCCCGTCGACGTCGACATCGACCTCGGCCAGGTGGGCGGTCCGTCGGCAGGGCTCGCGTTCGCGCTGCAGCTCATGGAGGAGCTCGGCGAGGGCGTCGACCGCGGCTACCAGCTGGCGGCGACGGGAGAGATCTTCCTCGACGGATCGGTCTCCCGCGTCGGCGGGATCAAGCAGAAGACGATCGGCGCGAGGCGTTCGGGGATGGATCTCTTCCTCGTGCCTGGGGATAACGCCCGCGAGGCCCGCCGGTACGCGGAAGGCCTGCGCGTCGTGCCTGTGGACAGCTTTCAACAGGCGTTGCGCGCGCTGGCAACCCTGCCGCCGAAGGCGTAGAAATCCCCGGAATCCGGCGGTTTTCAGACCGTGCGGAAATTGCAGAGATTTTGTGAACGACCCTCTTGCAACGGGACGCCTGAAGTCCCAAGATGCCCCGCCAGAGCGGCACCTTTCAGGAGGTTCGAACGCGGCAATGACCAAACGAGCCGAGGCTAGTTGCGACGACTGCTACTTCCGCAGAGCAGGACTTTGCGCCCTCCCCCTGGACTCCCCCTGTCCAACGTTCCGGCCCGCAAAGCCCCGCACCCTGCGGCCGCCGCAACAGCCTCGGCTCGTGCCGCGTCCCTCCGAAGCGATCGTCTCCGCGGCCTAGCTCCTAGACTCCCGCGGCATGCGCTTCCGCAGGTCGCCGGGCGACGGCCCGACACCTTCCAGCCGCGGCTCTGGCTGATCCTCGTCGGGCTGCTCGCGATGTTCCTCTACCTGCTCGCGTTCGTCGTGATGAACGACGACCAGATCAAGATCGACTTCGTCTTCTTCACCGCGACCGTTTCGCTGATCTGGGCGATGGTGCTGATGGTCGCCCTCGGCGTGCTAGGCGGCGTGCTGCTCTCGCAGCTCTACCGCCGGCGCCGGGGAGAGAAGCCCCGCGAGGCGCCTGACAGCCTCCCGTAGCTGCGCCGGCGACGCGAAGCTGTACGCCAGCCGGGCGGAGCTGCAGCCCACCGCCGGCCCAGGGATAGAAGTCCGGCCCCGCGATGAACGAGACGCCGATCGCTTGCGCGGCGTGGAGGACCGCCCGCGCGTTCGCGCCGCCCGGCAGGTCGAGCCAGAGGAAGTAGCCGCCCTCGGGCCGGCTCCAGCGCGCGCCTGTCCCGCCCAGATGCTCGTCGAGCGCCTCGAGCACGGCGTCCCGCCTCGCGCCGAGGAGCGAGCAGACGAGCTGGACGTTCCGCTCCAGCTGACCGCGCCGGAGGAACTCGTGCACGGTCGCCTGGGGGAGCAGCGCCGGCGTGATGTAGGTCGAGGCCGCCGCCGACTCGACTGCGCGCGCGAGCCGCTCGGGCAGGACGAGGTAGCCGACGCGGATCCCTGGCGCGACGGTCTTGGAGAACGAGCCCGAGAACGCGACGCGCGCGCCGCCGTCGAGCTCGAACAGCGTCGGCGGCGCCTCGCCCTCGAACCGGATCGCGCCGTACGGGTCGTCCTCGAGGACGAGCAGGTCGTGCTCGGCTGCGAGCTGGACGAGGCGACGGCGTCGCTCGGCTGAGAGCGTGCGGCCGGTCGGGTTCTGGAAGGTCGGGATGACGTAGAGGAACGCCGGACGCCGGCCGCGCCGCAGCTCCGCGTCGAGCGCGTCGACGTCCAGACCGTCCTCGTCGCACCGCACGGGCACGACCTCGGCGCCCAGCGAGCCGAGGATCCTCAGCGGGCGGTCGTAGGTCGGCGCCTCGACGAGCACGCGCTCGCCGCCGCCGGCGAGCACCTGCGCCAGCAACGCGAAGCCCTGGAGCGATCCGTTCGTGAGCACAACGCGGTTCGGGGAGACGCCGTGCTGCTCGGCGATCCACCGCCGAAGCGGCGCGTAGCCCCCGGCCGGCCCGTAGGACAGGATCGTCGCGCCGTCCGCCTGCACCGCGGCCCGCGCGCACTCGGCGAGCTCCTCGGCGGGCACGCATTCCGGCGCCGGAACCCCGCGGGCGAGCGAGATCGTCTCCATGCGCCGACTCTAGGATCCAGGTCGGATGTCAGCTCGAATCCCCGGCCTGATCGCCTCGACCTTCCTCGCCAGCGTCGCCATCCTCTACTTCAACGAGGTGTATCTGACCGAGGATGATCGGCACGACAGCGGCGTTGTGTTCTTCTTCGCCGGCACGATCCTGAGCGCGGCCTTGCTGGCCGCGGGAGGATCGGTCGCCCAGGATCCCTACTGGCGTCGGCTCCAGTTCGGCATCGCCGCGGCCATCGTCTTCGTCTGTTCCTGGCTGACCGGTGCATCCATCGGCCCGCTGTTCTGGCTCCCGCTGCGCTGCTCGTCTACGCGGTCATACGCGGCTGGACGTTGCGTACTCGGGCAAGTCCGAGGCGACGGCATGCGCGATCCCCCATGGCCCTTCGGAAGCTCGATCGGCGCGCCGACGACGTCGGCAGCGAGCTGCGCGACCTCCGTCGGCGTCGTGCCGACCCGGACGCCGCACGCCTCGAGCGCTTCCTTCTTCGCCTGCGCGGTCCCCGAGGTGCCGGAGATGATCGCGCCTGCGTGGCCCATCGTCTTGCCCGGAGGCGCGGTGAAACCGGCGATGTAGGCGACGACCGGCTTGGTCATCTCCGCCTGGATGAAGGCGGCCGCCTTCTCCTCCTCGGCGCCGCCGATCTCGCCGACCATGACGACGATCTCCGTCTCGTCGTCCGCCTCGAAGCGCTCGAGGATCTCGATGAAGCCCGACCCGACCACGGGGTCGCCGCCGATGCCGACGATCGTCGAGTTGCCGAGGCCGAGCTGCGTGAGCTCGTGGCCGATCTGGTAGGTGAGCGTCCCCGAGCGGCTCACGAGCCCGATCCGGCCCTCACGGAAGATCTCAGCCGGGATGATCCCGACGTTCGCCTTCCCCGGCGAGAGAGCGCCTGGGCAGTTCGGGCCGAGCATCGTGACGCCCTTGGGGCGGATGTAGTTGTAGACCCGCAGCATCTCGTGGGCCGGTAGGCCCTCCGCGATGCAGATGACGGTCGCGATGCCCGCGTCCACGGCCTCGTAGACCGCATCGGTCGCGAAGCGCGCCGGGACGAAGACCATCGCCGTGTTCGCGCCGGCCTCCTCCACTGCCTCGGCGACGGTGTCGAACACCGGGATGCCCTCGACGTCGGCCCCGCCCTTACCGGGCGTGACGCCGGCGACGACGTTCGTCCCGTAGTCGCGGTTGCGGACGCCGTGGAACGAGCCCTCGCGGCCGGTCAGGCCCTGGACGACGAGCCGCGTGTCGTTGTCGACGATGATCGCCACTAGCTCTTCCTCCCGCGCAGGATGATCGCCTCGTGGCGGACGAGGCCGTCTTCGAGCGCGTCCGCGATGAACTCCTTCACGCGCGCCGCCGCCTCCGCGGTCACCGGGACGCGGGCGAGCCACGGGTCGACCGGCATCCGGCGGCTCATGACCTCCAGCCGGTCGATCTCGAGCCCTGCCTGCTCGAAGAAGCCGCGCCACTCCTCTTCGCCGTAGCGACGAACGTGGGTCGGGTCGCGGATCTTCTCCGCTTGCTCCATCCGCTCACCCTGGAAGAGGTTGTCCTGGACGACCACGCGGTCCTTCGAGACGCGCGCCATCTCCTTCACGGCGGCGGCGACATCGTCGAAGTGGTGCGCCGCGATCCGGCAGACGGCGACATCGAAGCTGCCGTCGGCGAACGGCAGCTCCTCGGCGCGTGAGATCACGTCCGGCTCCATCCCAGGTGCCGGATCGACGGTGACGACGCTGGCGCCGGCCTCACGCAAGCGACGAGCGACGTGCTGGCCGCCGGTGGCGACATCCAGCGCGGTCACGCCCTCTCCGGGCTCGCACCACTCGACGACGAGGTCGAGGTCCGGCCCTTCGCGGTGCGTCGGGCTTTCCCGCATCGCCTGCGCGCGGTCGCTCCAGACGTCGGTCACGCCGCCAGCTCCACGGCCCGCCTCGCTGCGTCGAGCATCGTCGGCTCGACATGGAGGTTCTCCGGTGCGGCCTCGCGCAAGAGCTCTCTCCCCTCCTCCGCGTTGGTGCCGTCCAGTCGCACCACGATCGGTTCCCCGATCGTCAGCTGCTGCAGCGCCTGGAGGATTCCGCGCGCCACCTCGTCGCAGCGCGTGATCCCACCGAAGATGTTGAACAGGATCGACTTGACCTGCGGGTCCGCGCTGATGATCTCGAGCGCATCGACGACGCCCTGCGCGTCTCCTCCGCCACCGAGGTCGCAGAAGTTCGCGGGCCGCCCTCCGGCCAGGGCGACCACGTCCAGCGTGGACATGACGAGGCCCGCGCCGTTGCCGAGCACGCCGACCTCCCCGTCCAGCTTCACGTAGGTGACGTCCTTCTCGCGCGCTTGACGCTCCTCCGGCGGATACGCCTCGAGATCGCGCATCTCCGCGATATCCGGGTGCTTGAAGAGCGCGTTGTCGTCGACCGTGAACTTGGAGTCGAGCGCCTTCACCTCGCCGTCGGGAGTGACGATCAGCGGATTGATCTCACAGAGCATCGCGTCGGCCCCGACGAAGGCCGCATACAGCCGCTCGGCGATCTTGGCGATCTGCTTCTGCTCACTCTCGTCCTCGATCCCGGCGCCGTAGATCAGGCGGCGAGCCTGATACGGCTGGAAGCCCTCGAGTGGGTCGACGTGGAGCTTCGCCAGCGCCTCGGGCCGCTCCTCGGCGACCTCCTCGATGTCGACTCCGCCCTCCTTCGTGAACATGAACAAGGCCTTCTTCTCGCCCCGGTCGAAGGTAAGGGAGAGGTAGTACTCGCGCTCGATGTCGGACGCGGCCTCGATCCACACCTTCCGCACGACGTGGCCGTTGATGTCCATCCCGAGGATCGCCTCTGCGTGGGCCGCGGCCTCGTCGGGCCCGTCGGCGAGCTTGATCCCGCCCGCCTTGCCTCGGCCGCCCGTCAGTACCTGCGCCTTGACGACGGTCTGGCCCCCGAGCTCCTCGGCCGCCTTGCGGGCCTCCTCCGGCGAGGTCGCGAGCCTCCCCTCGGAGACGGGAATGCCGAAACGCTTGAAGAGCTCCTTGCCCTGGTACTCGTAGAGATCCATGACCGGGGCGCGAGTCTATCCATCGGTCACTGAGCGCCTCTAGACTCGCAACCTCAGCCGCCGAACCCAGGAGGAACGATGGACGACACGCCCCGGTCACCGCTGAGCGACGAAGAGATCCGCACCGACGTCGCGCAGGAGATCCGCGAAGAGACTGCCGACGCGGACATGGACGACGTCGACTCCGATTCGGACGACACTGACAGCGACTCCGACGACACGGACTCGTAGCCAGGGCGCCCTTGGGCGCTGCATCGAGCCGGTCGGCGAGAGCGACTTCCTCGCCGAGCACTGGGAGCGCAGGCCGCTCGTCGTCGAGCGCGACGAGCCCGGACGCTACGACGACCTCATCTCGGAGGCCGAGGTCGAGCGGCTCGTCACCTCGGGCGGGCTGCGCTTCCCCGGGTTCCGGCTCGTCAAGGCGGGTGAGCAGCTTGCCGTCCGCGACTACACGACCGACATCCCCTGGCGTCCCACCGGCTTCACCGGGACGGCCGACGTCGATCGCGTGCTGGCCGAATGGGAGAGCGGGGCGACGATCGTCTTGCAGGGCCTCCACCTCCACCGGCCGGAGCTCGGCTCGTTCAGCCGCTCGCTCGAACGCACGCTGGGCCATCCCGCGCAGGTGAACGCCTACTACACGCCTCGCGCGGCGCAGGGACTGCCGGTGCACCACGACACGCACGACGTCTTCGTGCTTCAGGTCTCCGGCGAGAAGCGCTGGCTCGTTTACGAACCGGCGTTCGAGCTGCCCTTGAAGAACCAGAAGTACTCCGCCGAGATGGGCGGTCCGGGCGAGCCTGTGCACGACCTCGTGCTCCGGCCGGGGGACATGCTCTACCTGCCGCGGGGTTGGCTCCACGAGGCTCTGACCTCGGATTCCGACTCGCTCCACCTCACGGTCGGCGTCAACATCGTCACGTGGCTGGACGCGTTCAAGGCGGCCCTGGAGGAATGCGGCTCGGAGCTCGGCTTCCGGCGGTCGATCGGCTCCGGCGACGCCGATGAGCTCGTCGACGCCCTGCGGAGCCGCCTCACCGCGGACGCGGTCGAGCGGCGCGCGGCGGAGAAGCTCGCCCGCACCCGGCTTCCGATCCGGGACGGCCAGCTGACGCAGCTCCGGGCCCTCGAGGAGCTCGACGTCGACTCCGAGGTCGAGCGGCGAGAGACCGCGCTCGTCTACGCCTCCGAGCGCGACGGCTCCCTCGCGCTGACGTTCGACGGCAAGGAGCTGGCGTTTCCGAGTCGGATCCGGGAGGAGATCTCGTGGGTGCTCGAGCGCGAGGACCCGTTCACCGCCGCCGAGCTCCCGGGCGGCCTCGACGACGAGAGCCGGCTCGTGCTCGTCCGTCGCCTGGTCCGCGAGGGCCTGCTCCGAGTCAGCGCGGCATAGCGACGTAGCGGCGCGGTCTCCGCGCGACCGGCGAGCCGCAGGTGAGGAGCGTGAGCTCGCCGGCCTCCTCGACCACCTCGACCTCGCGCTGACCGACGCGGGTCTCGAAGCGCACCGTCCAGCGGTTCTCCTGCTCCCGCGTCACGCCGGCGAGGGAGAGGTCGGTCAAACCGGTCAACCCTTCCTCGGCCCGGACACGCCGTTCCGCGGCCTGGACGTTGAACGGCCAGCACGAGCGCCCGCGGTACCGGTCGAGGGCCAGCCGGCCGGAGAAGTGGTGGTCGAGGACGTCTGCGACGTCGTCGCGGCCGACGCGCCCGTAGTAGACGCCGTGCGGTAGCGCGACGAGGTTGCCGGCGAACCTGTCGCCCCCGACATGGGTGCACTGCCATGCCGACGACTCGTCCAGCTGCTCGCTGACCCCTTCCCACAGCGGCCGCCCGTACCTCGCGCAGCACCGGTCGTGCTTCCCGTGCGTGCAGACGAGGAAAAGTGGCTGGTCGAGCATCTCCGCCTGCTCGAATGGGTCGATCCGGCGCAGCTCCTCGTAGTCCTCGACCTCGAGACCTGCGAGCCGCTCGTGCCCCTCTCGCGAGTCGGCCACGTACGTCGCGACGCCGTCGTGGTGGCGGCGATCCGGCCGGCGGATGAAGAGCAGGCGCGTTCGCGGCCTGGCCGCGGCGAGCTCGCGAAGTCTCGCCTTGACCTGATCCGAGAGCCCGCTTCCGGCAAGCGCGTCATGGCTCCAGAGGCCGCGGTACTCGACTAGGAGCCAGTGGTCGATGCGGCTGGCGGTGGCGCCGAGCGGCTCGTCGTTCTCTCGCGCGATCTCGGAGCAGAACGGGCGGTTCGCCTGGCCGTTACTCACTCTGGACGACGCAGATGACCTGGCCCGTCTTCACCGCCTGCCCCGCCTCGACGGAGAGCTCGGTCACACGGCCGGCCCGGTGCGCCGTGATCTCGTTCTCCATCTTCATCGCCTCGACGACGCAGAGGACCTGGCCAGGCTGGACGTCGTCTCCGTCGGCCACCTCGACCGCCAGAACCGTGCCCTGCATCGGGCTGACAATCGCGTCGCGCGCAGCGCCGTGGTGTGCTCCCGCGGCGACGCGCTCACGCCGTCGGCGAACGAGCTCGGCGTGCGGCGGCTCGGGAAGGTGGAGCTTGAGCTCGTAGCGCCGGCCGTCGAGCTCGGCGCTGACGACACGTTCTCGGGTTGGTCCGGTGCCGTCCGGCGCTGCGGCTACCGTTGTTGCCCGATGAGAAAACTCCTCGTCATGTTGCGCAAGTTCTTCGGACTCCACGATGCCGTGGCACGTCTCGCCCTGCGCGAAGCAAGGATGCTCGAGCAGCGCCCGGTGGAAACCGAGCAGCGAGGTCACACCCTCGATCCGAAACTCGCCGAGCGCGCGGAGCATCCGGCGCCTCGCGTGCTCGCGGTCGAGGCCGTGAACGCACAGCTTCGCGACGAGGGGGTCGTAGAGACCGACGACTTCGCTCCCCGCTTCCACCCCCGAATCCACACGCACGCCCGGCCCACCGGGCTCCCGGTAGCCCGTGATCCGCCCGGGCGCGGGCAGAAAGCCGTTGGACGGATCCTCGGCGTTGATCCGGCACTCGATCGCGTGCCCGTTCAGCCGGACGTCCTCCTGGCGCAGCCATAGCGGCTCTCCGGCCGCGATCAACACCTGCTCGCGGATGAGGTCGAGCCCCGTCACGAGCTCGGTGACCGTGTGCTCGACCTGGATCCTGGTGTTCATCTCGAGGAAGAAGTACTCGCCGTCCTTCGAGAGCAGACCCTCGATCGTCCCGGCCGAGCGGTAGCCGACGGCCCTGGCCGCGTCGACGGCGATCTGGCCGATGCGCTCGCGGAGCTCCTCGGACACGGCGGGCGAGGGCGTCTCCTCGACGAGCTTCTGATGCCGGCGCTGGATCGTGCAGTCGCGCTCGCCGAGGTGGATCACGGCTCCGTGCGCGTCGGCCAGCACCTGGACCTCGACGTGCCGCGGATCCTCGAGGTACCGCTCGACGTAGACCGCCGGGTCCGAGAAGTACGCCTCGCCCTCCCGCCGCGCGGACTCGAAGGCGCGCTCGACCTCGTCCGCGGAGCGGACGACCTTGAGGCCCTTGCCGCCGCCCCCGGCGGACGCCTTGATCGCGATCGGCCAGCCGAGCTCGTCGCCGAGCGCGCGAACCTCCTCGGCGCTCGAGACCGGCTCAGTCGTGCCGGGGATGATCGGCACGCCGGCGGCCTGCATCCGCTCGCGGGCGGCGACCTTCGAGCCCATCACGTCGATCGCGTCGGGCGGCGGCCCGATCCAGGTGAGCCCGGCGTCCTCGACAGCACGCGCAAATGTCGCGTTCTCCGCGAGGAACCCGTAGCCGGGGTGGATCGCCTCGGCGCCGGAACGCCGTGCTGCGTCGATCACCCGCTCCTGCACGAGGTAGCTCTCCCCGGGCGGTCCCGGGCCGAGCAGGAAGGCCTCGTCGGCGGCTCGCACGTGGAGGGAATCGCGATCCGCCTCCGAGTAGACGGCGACCGGCGAGATCCCGAGCTCCCGCAGCGTGCGGAAGATTCGGATTGCGATCTCGCCACGGTTGGCGACGAGCACCTTCGAGAAGCCGGCCACGACCGGCATATTGTGTCGGTATGGCGCCGGCCGATCAGCTGACGGTCGCACGCATGGCCGCGGCGCCTGTGATCGTGGCCCTGTTCGCGATCGATTTCGACGGGCACGCGTACTGGGCGACGGCGCTCTTCGCCGTCGCGATGGCGACGGACTGGGTCGACGGCTGGCTGGCCAGGCGCAGCGGCAGCTCGTCGGCGATGGGGTCGCTGCTCGACCCGGTGGCCGACAAGATCCTCGTGCTCGCCGTCCTGATCGTGCTGCTCGGCGAGGGCGTCTTCGCCGGCTGGGCAGTAGCCGCGATCGTCGCGCGCGAATTCCTCGTCTCGGGGCTCCGGCTGGCCGCGCTCGAGCGCGGCGTCGTGCTCGGCGCCCGGGACCTCGGGAAGCTGAAGACCTGGACGCAGTCGATTGCGGCGGTCCTCGGCGGATTCGCCGCGGGCGGCGCGATCGACGAGTCGATCGCGTGGTGGGCACTCATCGTCGCCCTGGTTGTGACCTGGGTGTCAGGGCTCGACTATGCGCGGCTCGCCCCAAGGCTTCTCCGCAGCCGGGCTCCCGCCTAGCTGATCGAAGCCGGAGCGCCACCACGCGCTGAGCCAGCCGGAAGCCGCGGCTTCCTCCTCCGCCAGCGCTCGATCCAAAGCGGCGAGCAAAGCCTCGCGCTCGCTCTCGTCGCCGGGCTCCGGCTGAACGCTCCAGGGCACGGCCAACAGCCTAAAGCCGCCGGGCCGCTCCGACGATACGAAGCAGGTGCGTCGACCGATCGCGGCAATCGTCTGCGCGTGCCTCGCCCTCGGGGCGCCCACCGCCGTGCTCGCGGCCAAGCGCTCCTGGGCGCACCGTGAGATCAAGGTCGTGACCGAGCGCGGATTGATGGGCGGCAACGCCGCGGCGTTCCGGCCGGACGCGCCTCTCACGAAACGCGCGCTCACCGACCTCGTGTCCGAGCTCACGGAACTGCCACCGCCCGAGCCCGCTGCACCCGCGGCTCACGCGACTCTCGCCGAGCTCGACCAGGCCCTCGTCCGCGGGCTCGACCTTTCGGACGATGCACGCCGGTTCTACCTCGGCGCCCGCGCGACCGGTGTCAAGCCTCCGGCCCGCTTCGGCAGCGAGGTCGTCGCGCGGCTCATCGGCCTGCGCAAGAACCACGAAGCCCGCTTCGACGCGCTGGAGCTTCGCCCGGACGATGTGACGACCCGCGCCGAGGCCGCGTACTCGGCGGCGCAGATCCTCAGCTTCTCCGGCTGGGAGCTCGAATCGGTCGAGGAGGCGTCGCTCGAGTTCGAGCCTCCCGTCTACACGCCGTGGCAGCGCCGCATCCTCCAGACCGCCTTCAACCTGATCGGGTTCCCCTACGTCTGGGGCGGGACGAGCTCCGGCGGCCAGTCCCTTTTCGGCGTGAGCTCGCGCGGCGGGTTCGACTGCTCGGGCTTCGCCTGGCGCGTGTACAAGCTCCAGCCATATCCCGGCGGCAAGGGCCTCGAATCGACGCTCCGCGGCCGGACCGCCGCCCAGATGGCCGGCGAGGTGCCCAGGAACCGCCGGATCGCGCTTTCAGACCTCCAGCCCGGCGATCTCCTCTTCTTCGGTCGCGGTGGACGCCGTGCGCGGGCCGCCTCCGTCGACCACATGGGGATCTACGCAGGCAGCGGCTGGATGATCCATTCCTCGCGCTACGGCGTCGCCCTTGCAGCGGTCGACGGCTGGTACGCGGAGCGCTTCGCCTGGGGTCGACGACCCCTCGCGGAAGCCGGCCTTTCGTAAAGAAAAAACCGCGCAAAGAGCGAATAACCCGAACGGGTGATGGCACGGCTTGCGCGGGAAGCAACAATCGCCTCTCCACGAACGGGAAAGGGGAGGCTCAAATGCTCGAGTGGAAAGTACGGCTGCTGACCATGCTGGTCGCGTTCGTCACGGTGACGGGCGACATCGTCAGCGGATACAACTGGAACTGGTAGAGGCCGAACCATGCGACGTTTGCCGCCGCGCGTCCTCGTCCTCGTAGCGCCCGTCTGGCTCGCCGGCCTGGCGGTAGCCGCTGCTGCTGCGGTGTCCTTCGCAATGACGCCCCACGACCTCTCCGAGGTCGCCGGGCCGCTCGCGTTCCTGCTCGCCTCAACGCTCGCAAGCCGCTATCCGGTGCCGATCGAGGGCGCCGAGAGCGGCGGCGTGACGCTTTCCTTCGTCTTCGGCGCGAGCGGGATCGTCCTCTTCGGTTGGGAGGCCGGCGTGCTGATCGCGCTGGCCGCACCCGCGATCGTCCAGCTGCTGGAGCACCGGCCGCTCGAGCGCGTCGCGTTCAACGCGTCCGTGTTCGCGATCGGTGCCGGCGCCGCCGCGCTGCTCGTCTCGCTCGTCGAGGGATCGGGAACCGCGGCGATCGTCGCGCAGGTCGTCATCTCTGCGACTACGCAGTACGCGCTGAACCTCCTCTTGGTCTCGGCCGCCGTCGCAGGCACGGCCCGCCGGCCGTTCACCGAGCTTGTCGTCTCGTCCACCCGCGCCACCGCGGTTCCGTTCGCCCTGATGGGCTCCGCGGCCCTCATGCTCGTCGTCCTCTGGCAGCGCTCGCCGGTGCTCTCCGCCGCCCTCGTCGGCCCGCTGCTCGCGATCTCGCTCTACCAGCGCTCGGCATACCAGGCGCTGCGCGCGATGCGACTCGCGCTGACCGACCCGCTCAGCGGGCTCGGCAACCACCGCAGCTTCCAGGAGCGGCTGAAGCACGAGCTCCTCCGCGCCGAGGACGAGGACGAGCCGTTCACGCTCTGCATGATCGACGTCGACGATTTCAAGCGGATCAACGACCTCTACGGGCATCCCGCCGGCGACCACGTCCTCGCGCGCGTCGGCAGCCGGCTGCGCCAGAACGGCGAGGCCTTCCGGCTGGGCGGCGACGAGTTCGCGCTGCTGCTTCCCGGGGTGACCGCGGACGAAGCGCTCTCGACCGCCTCGTCGGTACTCTCGCGGATCGGATCGCTCGAGTTCGCCGACGTCGGCTCCGTGACCGCCAGCGCCGGTGTGGCCGGATTCCCGCATCAGGCGTTCGACCGGGACGAGCTGATCCGCCTCGCCGACAGCGCGCTCTACTGGGCGAAGGAACACGGGAAGAACCGCGTGCACGTCTACCGGCCGGACGTCGTCGAGCTCGCCGAGCTCCGGCGCCTCGCGCACGGCCCCGACCGCGCAGCCCGGTTCCGCGCGGCGGCCAGCCTTGCCAAGGCCGTGGACGCACGGGACACGTACACCGGCAGCCACTCGACCCGCGTCGCAGAGCTCGCCGCCTGGATCGCCCATCGCCTCGGCCTCGACCAGGAGCACATCGAGCTGACCCGCCTGGCCGGGAGCCTTCACGACCTCGGCAAGCTGGCGATCCCGGAGGAGATCCTGCGGAAGCCGGGCCCGCTGACCGACCCCGAGCGCCTCGTGCTCCAGCGCCACCCGGAGATCGGCCACCGGATGCTGGAAAGCCTGGGCGTCGACCCGGTCGCCGAATGGGTCCTCCACCACCACGAGCGCTGGGACGGCACCGGGTATCCCGAGCGCCTCAGCGGCGAAGAGATCCCGCTCGGTGCCCGCATCATCTTCGTCGCGGACGCCTACGACGCGATGACCTCGGACCGCGCCTACCGCGGCCGGCTGACGCCGCGCGAGGCGATCGAAGAGCTGGAGCGCTGCTCCGGCACGCAGTTCGACCCGGCGATCGTCGCCGCCTTCGCCCGGGAGCTGAGCGACCGGACTCCTGTGGTCGCGGCAGCAGCCGGCTAGTTACAGCGGGATGTTGCCGTGCTTGCGGCGCGGGCGCGGCTCGCGCTTCGTCAGTGACGTCTCGAGCGCGTCGATGAGCACCGGACGGGTGCGGCGCGGCTCGATGACGTCGTCCACGTAGCCCCGCTCGGCGGCCACGAAGGGATTCGCGAACTGCTCGCGATAGTCCGCGATCAGCTCGCGCCGCCGCTCGTCGGCGTCGTCGGACTCCTCGAGCTCCTTCCTGAAGACGATGTTGACGGCTCCCTCGGGCCCCATCACCGCGACCTCGGCGGTCGGCCACGCGAAGTTGAAGTCGGCCCGGATGTGCTTCGAGCTCATGACGTCGTAGGCGCCGCCGTACGCCTTCCGCGTGATCACTGTGAGCTTCGGCACCGTGGCCTCGCAGTACGCGTAGAGCAGCTTGGCGCCGTGGCGGATGATCCCGCGCCACTCCTGGTCCGTGCCCGGCAGGAATCCCGGCACGTCGACGAAGGTCACGAGCGGGACGTTGAACGCGTCGCAAGTGCGAACGAAACGCGCGGCCTTCACCGACGAGTCGATGTCGAGGACGCCCGCGATCGAGTGCGGCTGGTTGCCGACGATGCCCACCGAGTGGCCGCCGAGCCTGGCGAAACCGCAAACGATGTTCTCGGCGAAGCGAGCATGCACCTCGAGGAACTCGCCGTCGTCGACCACCCGTCGCACCACGTCCTTCATGTCGTACGGCTTCGTCGGCTCGTCCGGGATCAGCGTGTCGAGCTCGGGATCCTCGCGGTCTGACGGATCGGCCGACGGGAAGTGCTGCGGCGGATCGAGGTTGTTCTGCGGGAGGTACGACAGGAGGTAGCGCGCGTCCTCGAGGACGCTTTCCTCATCAGCAGCGGTGAAGTGCGCGACTCCCGACTTCGAGGCGTGCGTCGCCGCGCCGCCGAGCTCTTCGAAGGTCACCTCCTCCCCGGTCACCGTCTTCACGACGTCGGGGCCGGTGATGAACATGTACGAGCTGTCCTCGACCATCAGGACGAAGTCGGTCATCGCCGGCGAGTAGACGGCGCCTCCCGCGGTCGGGCCCATCACGAGGGAGATCTGC
This sequence comes from uncultured Actinomycetes bacterium, assembly GCA_963782765.1. Lineage (GTDB taxonomy): Bacteria > Actinomycetota > Thermoleophilia > Gaiellales > Gaiellaceae > JACDAN01. The sequence continues at coordinate 849,687 of CAWALC010000001.1, read as the reverse complement.
GGGATCACCCCTGAGGACTGGACGTTGCGCCAGAAGATCTCCGCGTAGCCGGCGAGCGAGACCACGCCCTCCTGGATGCGCGCGCCGCCCGAGTCGTTGATCCCGATCACCGGGCAGCCGAGCTTCAGCGCCAGGTCCATGACCTTGCAGATCTTCTCCGCGAACGCCTCCGAGAGGCTCCCGCCGAAGATGGTGAAGTCCTGTGAGAAGACGAAGACCTTGCGGCCGAAGACCGTCCCGTAGCCGGTGACGACGGCGTCGCCGTAGGGCCGCCGCTCCATCATGCCGAAGTACGGGTTCCGGTGGCGCACGAAGCGGTCGAGCTCGACGAACGATCCCGGGTCGAGCAGCTTCTCGATCCGCTCGTGAGCGAGGAGCTTGCCCTGGCTCCGGTGCTTCTCGACCGCTTTCTCGCTCGCAGGATGGAGCGCCTCCTCGCGCAGCTGCTGAAGGCGTTCGAGCTTGCCCTGCGTCGAGTCGGTGCGATCGTCGGTCGCCGCCACGGGGCGGAGCCTAACTAGCATCGCAGGCGATGCTCGACCGCTCGACGATCTGGCCATACGAGGACGGCGAGCCCGGCGAGTTCTACTACCAGCGTTACGCGCACCCGGCCGGAGTCGAGGCGGAGCGGCGGCTCGGAGACTTGGAGGGCGGGCACGCGCTCCTGTTCCCGTCCGGGTCGGGCGCGACGACGGCCCTCCTTCTGACCGTCCTCGACACCGGCAAGACGGTTGGGATCGCGCAAGACGCCTACTACGGGACGCCGACGCTGATGCGCGCGCTCGAGCGCTGGGGGCTCCGAATCGTCGAGTTCGACCAGACCGGGCCGCCGCCTGAGGGCGCAGACCTCGTCTGGGTCGAGTCGCCGTCGAACCCGCTGCTGACCGTGCCCGACCTCGATGCCGCGACCGCCCACCCGGCGCCAGTCGTGGTCGATTCGACGGCATCGACACCTGTCTACCTCCGCGCGCTCGACCAGGGTGCCGACTTCGTGTTGCACAGCGCCACCAAGTTCCTCGGCGGTCATCACGATGTGCTGCTCGGAGCCGTGGTCTGCCGGTCCGCGGACGACTACGAGCGGCTCAAGGACTTCCGCGGCCGCTCGGGGATCGTGGCGGCGCCGGACGCCGCTTGGCTCCTGCGGCGAAGCCTGGAGACGCTCGAGCTCCGAATGCGGAGGCACACCGAGAACGCAACCGAGGTCGCGCGGAGGCTCGAGGCTCACCCGGCGGTGGAGCGGGTGCGTTATCCGGGCTTCGGCGGGCTGATGAGTTTCGACGTCGCCGGCGGAGCGGAGGCCGCGCAGCGCGTCGAGCGGTCGGTTCGCACGATCAAGAACGCCACAAGCCTTGGCGGGACGCGCTCCGTGCTCGAGACCCGCGCCCGCTGGGAGGGCGATCGGGTCCCGGAGAACCTCGTCCGCCTGAGCGTCGGCCTGGAAGACGTCGACGAGATCTGGGCGGACCTCGAGGAGGCCCTCGGGCTGTCGGTGGCCTAAGTCGCCGCCACCGCTACGGCTGGCTCTCCGCGAAGGGCGCGGTAGGTCCAGAGCCATTGCGCTGGGAGATCACGTAGTGGGTCATGTCCTCGGCGCTCGAGATGAGGTAGCCCGCCGGAAGGAGGCTGCGGTTGTACGGCAGGTCGGCTGCCCTCGGTCGGCCAAACCAGTAGTTGTGACCGGTCGCGAGGCCCTGTGGCTGTGCGGCGGCCTCTGACGTGTACGAGCTCCGCATCCGGAGCGGATCGAAGATTCTCGTCTGGACGTAGCGTTCGTAGGACTCCCCGGCAACCGTCTGCACGATGCGTCCCAGGACCGAGTAGTTGATGGTGCTGTACTGATGCTTCGAGCCGACCGGTGCGGTCAGCGCTGCGCTGTCCAACTTGCGCACTGCTTGGCTCCAAGGGCAGTGTCGCTCGTGTCGCCGTCGCCCTGGAACGACCGGCCGGGGCACCGCCAAGAACGAAGGCAGCCAGCGCGGCGCCGATGACGATACTTCGGCGCGACGCGCGAATGCGGAGCCTCGCGCGACCAACTGCCGCTCCTCTCGACCTCACGTTCTTGCGAGACTCGACCCTTGGCCGCAAGGGGCGCGCGAGACCTTCAGTCCGAGCGAGGCCTAGAGAAAGCCGGAGGTCGGACTCGAACCGACGGCCCCGGGTTTACAAAACCCGTGCTCTACCAACTGAGCTACTCCGGCGCTCGCCACATGGTAGAGCCGAGGTGGAAGGGCGCCCGGCCGGCGGCGGGATGGGCCGGCCGGGCGCCTGGGCGTGCCGACTAGCTTCGCCGGCGGGATGAGAACGCCGTCGATGACGTGGATCGTGCCGTTCGAGGCGCCGATGTCCGTCTTCGTGACGCGCGTGGTGCGGTTGAGGTAGACGCGGCTGCCCTTCACGCCGATGCGAACCGATGCGCCGTTCAGGGTCTTCGCGCGGCGGAGCTTGACGACCTGCGCCGCCTTCACGTTTCCCTTCACCACGTGGTACAGCAGCACCGCGCGGAGCTGGGCCTTGTTGCGCCCGAGCTTGCGAAGTGTCGCCTTGGGCACCTTCGCGAACGCCTTGTCGGTCGGCGCGAACACCGTCAGCTTGCCCGGGGCGGAGAGCGCACCGGCCAGGCCGGCCTGCTTCGCGAGGGCGATCAGGGTCTTGAACTGCCCTGCGCCGGCCGCCGTCTGGACGATGTTCTTGTCCGGCGCGGCCTGCTCGGCGGTGGCACCCGCGCCGCCGACCACGGCGACCGAGGTGAGGGCTGCGGCGCCGAGCGCCGCGATCGAGTAGCGAAAACGCTTCGTCTTCATTTCTTGGTCTCCTTTTCGGTTGATTGCTTCTTAAGCGGCGGCCGTGCGCGTGTCGCGCCGCTCGCGCGAGGCGAGTGCCGGCAGCCTGGTCGCCTGGTAGACGGCCGAGAGGCCGACCAGGCCGTAGATGATCCGGCTGAGGGCGTTCGTCTCACCGAACTCCAGGCCGACGATCTCGGCGACCAGATCGAACTCGGCAATCGCCACGAGCCCCCAGTTGAGCCCCCCGATAACGAGGAGGAGCCCGGTCAGGAAGTCGAGTGCCTTCATGTCTGCTCCTTTCCGTTGTGTCATTTCTGTCCAGGGAATGTACAGGGTTGTCCCAGGGCTGTCAAGACTCTGTACAATTTCCGTACAATGGGTTCGATGGCAGGCGGCGAGGGCTATCTCCGGATCGGGGAGCTGAGCAGGCGCACGGGGGTGGCGCCCGAGCTCCTGCGTGCGTGGGAGCGGAGGTACGGGCTGCTCCGCCCCGCGCGCTCCGAAGGTGGTTTTCGGCTCTACTCGGAAGCGGACGAGCACCGCGTCGAGCGCATGCGCCGGCTCCTGCGCGAGGGGCTCGCCGCGGCAGAGGCTGCCCGACGCGCCGTCGAAAGCGTCGCTGATGTGACGGCCGCCCCCGCCGAGGACGGGCGACCGGACCTCGACTCCGGCGCGCTGCGGCTACGGACGGCGCTCGACGGGTTCGACGAGTCGGGGGCGCAGGTGGCCCTCGACCGCCTCTTCGGCACCTTCACCGTCGAGACCGTCCTCGGCTCCGTGATCCTCCCCTACCTCGTCGACCTCGGCGAGCGCTGGTCGAACGGCGACGCCACGGTCGCGCAGGAGCACTTCGCCAGCAACCTGATCCGCGGACGCCTCCTTGGAATCGGACGCGGCTGGGATTCGGGCGAGGGTCCGCGCGCCGTTCTGGCCTGCGCGCCGGGAGAACTGCACGACCTCGGCCTGATCGCGTTCGCCCTGACGCTGAACCGGCGCGGCTGGCGCATTACGTATCTGGGCCCGGACACGCCGGTCGAGAGCCTGGTCGACACCGCGGGCCGGCTCGAGCCGGATCTCGTCGTCGTGACCGCGACGACGAAGCGGCGACTGACGCCCCTTGTCGAAGCCCTGACCGCGCTCAGCCGGAAGACGCGCGTGGCGGTCGCCGGCTCCGGAGCGGCGGCGGGGGTCGACGGCCTTCAGACGCTGAGCGAAGACCCGATCACGGCCGCGATGAGCGTCTGACCGCTACTGCAAGACCTGGCGCGAGTCCTGGTGCTGGAGGATCTTGCGCTTGACCCGCTGAAGCGCGTTGTCGATCGTCTTCGTGTCGACCTCGAGGCGGTCGGCCATCTCCTCGTAGGACGAGCCCTCGAGATACAGGCGGAGCGCGTCGGACTCGAGCTGGGAGAGCCCGGTTCCGAGGCAGAAGACGAGGCTCTGGAGCTCCTCGGTCGAGATGACCATGATCGACGGCTCGTCGACGCTCGGGCCGGGTAGCGCGTCGCCGAGGGTGCAGTCGCCCTCGGACTCCTGACCGGCCGGTGTCTGCGAGAACGAGACGTACGTGTTGAGCGGCGCGTGCTTGAAGCGCGTCGCGGTCTTGATCGCCGTGATGATCTGTCGCGTGATGCAGAGCTCGGCGAAACTGCGGAAGGACGTTTCCTTGTCAGAACGGAAGTCCCGAACGGCCTTGTAGAGCCCGATCAAGCCCTCCTGGATCAGATCCTCCGAATCGCCGCCGGCGAGGAAGTAGGAGCTCGACTTCAGCCGGACGAAGCCCGTGTACCGGCGAATCAGCGTGTCCATCGCCTTCGTGTCGCCGTTCCGCGCCCGGATCACGAGCTGAAGGTCTTCGAGCTCCCGCTCGGCCCTCTGGGCGGAGTACGTGCGCGTGACTGCTCTGGCGGCCATGTCGGGTTCGCTCGGGTGAGGCAGTCTCACCCTCAACGTGAACCGGAAGGTAGCAGTCAGTTGCCAACATTACAAGAGCGTTGCAGTGGTCCTGGTCCAACCGGACCATTGCGTTGGACCCGAAGCGACCGGTCCTAGCCGGGGTCTTCCGCCCGACGGAGGCGCTCCAGGCGGTCGCGCGTCGCGGGATCCAGACGGTCTCGCACCCTGCTCGGACTGTCCTCGCTGTGCTCGACGGAATCGAGCGTCGAGGCGAACTCGCGCGAGCTGATCTTGGCGACCGCCTGGCCCGAGGTTCCCCGAACCGCCGCGTCCGAGGAGACGAGGCACACCCGTTCTCGGTCGCGGTGCTCGGCCGCAAGACGCTCCAGCACGGCGTCGGCATTCCGCGCGAACAGCACCTCCAGCGGGCCGTACTGCTCGTCCGCTCCGACCCCGTCGAAGACCACCACGCCTCGGGCTCCACGGACGGCGACGAAGCTCGCCAGCGAGTCGATCAGCTCGTGGCGTTCCTCGAGCCCGGCGGCGCGCAAGACGTTGTAGCCGTCGAAGAGGTACAGGGTCGGCTCAGGCACCGCGACGCCTCCTCGCCTCGTAGACGAGCAACGCGGCCGCGACGCTGACGTTGAGCGAGCTCACCCGTCCGAGCAACGGGATCGAGACGATCTCGTCGCACGATCGGCGGACGAGCGGCCGCAACCCCTTTCCTTCGGCTCCCAGGACGAACGCGGCGCCACCGTCGCCGAAATCCGCATCCCAGAGGCCGACGTCGCCGTCGGCCGCGGCGCCCCACACCCAGAGGGCGGGCCCCTTGACGTCGTTCAGATAGCGCGCGAGGTTCGGGACGACCGCGACCGGGAGATGCTCGACGGCGCCGGCGGACGCGCGGCAGACCGCCGGCGTGACGCGGGCCGCTCCGTGCGCAGGGACGACGACCCCCGTCGCGCCGGCACCCTCGGCGCTGCGGATCACCGCACCCAGGTTGTGCGGGTCGGTGACCTGGTCGAGGCAGACCAGGAGCGGCCGGTCGGTCGCGGCCAGCTCGTACGCGTCGGCGTAGCGATAGGGCTCGCAGCGGGCAACGACGCCCTGGTGGTCACGGGTCCCGATCGCCTCGGTCAGATCGCGCTCGGGCTTGACCTGCACCCGAACTCCGTTCTGCTCCTTGAGCCAGGGCTCGGCCGTGAGTGCCCGCTCGGTCGCCCAGAGCTCGCGCACTCCGCGCGGGCCGCGCAGTGCCTCCCGCACCGCGTTCCGTCCGTAGATCTGCTCGGTGGTCATTTCGGGACTAGCCGGAACCCGTCGTCGACATCCCTGACGATCCAGCCTGCGGATTCGATCTCGCCGCGGAGCCGGTCCGCCTCGCCGAAGTCGCGGTCCGCGCGCGCCTGCTGGCGGCGGTGCGCGAGGTCGGCGACCTCGGCCGGCGCGTGGGTCGTCTCGGCGAGCGCGCCGAGGCCGAAGAGGTCGAGGCCGCGCCGCAACAGCTCGTGGTCGCGCCACCCGTGCATGATCGCGAGCGCCTCCGGTGTGTTGAAGTCGTCGTCGAGCGCAGCGACCAGGCGGTCCCACTCGCCCGCCGGGGCCGGCTCGGACGGGTTCCGGAACACCTCGCGGAAACCGTCGGCGCGGGCCGTCGCCTGCTGGAGCGTCTCGTCGGAGAAGTCCATCGGCTTCCGCCAGTGCGCGCCGAGAAACAGCATCAAGAGGGTCTCCTTGCCCCACCGCTCGAGCGCCACGTCGATCGTCACGACGTTGCCGAGCGACTTCGACATCTTCTCGTCGGTGAAACGGAGCATGCCGTTGTGTGTCCAGATCCGGGCGAACTCGTGGCCGAGCGCGCTCGACTGCGCCAGCTCGTTCTCGTGGTGCGGGAAGACGAGGTCGAGCCCGCCGCCGTGGATCTCGAACACCGGGCCGAGGAGCTCCTCCGCCATCACCGAGCACTCGATGTGCCAACCCGGCCGCCCGAGGCCCCAGGGCGACTCCCACGATGTGTCCTCACCGGGCTTGTTGGCCTTCCAGAGCGCGAAGTCGCGCGGATCCTCCTTGAGCGGGTTCGGTTCCTGTTCCTCCACCTGATCGGGTTTCTGGCCGGAGAGGCGGCCGTAGAGCGGATCACCGGCCACGCGGAAGTAGACGTCGCCCTCGACTGCGTACGCCGAGCCCTGCTCGACCAGCTGCTCGATGAAGCGGACGATCTCCGGAACCATCTCGCTCGCCTTCGGCTGGTGGTCGGGCATCCCGAGGCCGAAGCCGCCCGTGTCCTCCAGGTACCACGCCGTGACCCGCTCGGCGAGCTCGGCGCTCGCGCCCGGCGCTGCCTCGTAGATCTTGTCGTTGATGTCCGTGATGTTGTGGACGAGCGTCGCCTCGTATCCGCCCTCTCGCAGCCAGTTTCGGAGCCACATCCCGACCACGAACGGGCGGGCGTTCCCGATGTGGGCGCGCGCATTGACGGTCGGGCCGCAGAAGTACATCCGCACCGGCCCGGGCGGCTCGGGGAGCGGATCGAGCCTACGAGTGAGTGTGTTGTAGAGCCTGATCGACACGGCGCAGGGCTTCCTCCCGGGGCAGGGCGGCCAGTATTGCCGCTAGCTCCGGCCCTCTGTCGCGGCCGGTCAGCGCCAAACGGAGAGCGCGGAGGTCGCCACCGACGGCCTTCAGCTCGCGGACGACCGCGCGGGGCTCGGCGTCCGCCAGCTCACGGAAGCGCTCGAGGGTTTCCGGGGCGGCGGTCGGGCCGGGCTGGGGTGGCTCCAGCACCTGTGCGGCGTAGTTGCGCGCCTCGCTGAGGTCGCGGGCGCCGCGGGCGACGGGCACGGCGCTCGACGGAATCTCTGCACGCGCTGCCAGCTCCTCGTCGCTCATCGCCTCGATCGCGTCGACCGAGAGACGGCGGATGCGCGGCAGGTCGTAGTGGACGTCATGGCGCGGCAGCCCGAGCTCTTCCAGGTAGCCGCGCACGGCCTCGGCGGGGATCCCGAGCTCGCGGAGCGACGCGACCGTCGACCCCTCGGCCCGCTTGGACAGCTTCTTGCCGTCCTCGCCGAGGATCAGACCGTGGTGGATGTACTCGGGCGCCGTCGTGCCGAGCGCCTCGTGGAGCCGCCGGTGGAGGTCTTCGTTCGGGCGGTGGTCGTTCCCGCGGTAGACGTGCGTGATCCCGAGCTCGGCGTCGTCGACGACGCTCGCGAGGTGGTAGGTGGCCGTCCCATCCTCGCGAAGGATCGTCGTCCGGCCGAATCGGTCGCCGCCGAGCCGTTCCGCCGCGGCGCGGTAGAGCTCCTGCCGATCGCTCTGGCGGACTGGGCCCTCGTTCCAGGCCACGCCGAGCCATTCGAGATCGCGGAGGATCGCCTCCTCCCCGCCCTTGGCGTTCCGGGTGGGATCCGTGTCGTCGATCCGGAGCAGGAAATGGTCGCCCTCCCGGCGGTTGATGACCGCGCTGAGCGCGTTGCCGACGTGGAGCGAGCCCGTCGGGCTCGGTGCGAACCGGACGCGTTTCATCCGGCGAATGTAACGGCCGCCCGGCGCGGAGGCCGGGCGGCCGTCATGGACCCACTAGGGGTCAGTCGTCGTGGTCGTGGTGGATCCGGTTGAAATAGTGCCGGTCGCGGTACTTCGCGATCTCCCGCGAGATCTCGACACTCGCCTCGTCGGCGTTCCGGAAGTGGATCCCCGACCAGACGCGGGCGTTTTCGATCTCCTCGACTGCATCCGAGACCCGCGTGAAGCTACGAGTGCGCCCACCGACGTTGGTGTCCGTCCACGCCAACTTGTCCGTAAAGAAGAACTGCTGGAGCGTTCTTCCGAACGAGCCGCTGAGGCCCAGATGGCCCGACGGGTGCTCCGGGTACGGCGGGTTGGCGACGAGCGGCAGCCACCCCGTGTCCGGGTCGGTTCGCGGGTTGTCGTCAGTGTCCGCCAGTCGGATCGCCGTGAGCGGGCGCCAGAAGTTGTAGTGCGCCTTCTCGTCCCAGACGGCGATGAAGGCATCCGCCGTCGTCAGGTAGAGCTCGGCAAAGAGCCGGGCGTTCCGGACCAGCGACAGGCCGTACGTGGTCGAGATGGAGTTGGCGATCCGGTTCCACGTCCGCGGCGGGTTCTCCGCCCAGTAGAGCGCCGCGTTCGTCTGATCGAGCGAGCGGGCGGTGATCGGCGCCGAGGCCGAACCGACCGTCTTGACCTCATCGAACTCGCGGGCGTACTTGCGGCTCGTCAGGTCGTACGGGCCAGAGGACCGGAACTGGGATGCCCTCTTGATCAGGAACGGCTTCACGTCCTTCACCCACGCATTCGGGTCGTTGGCTCCGCCCGGCAGCGGCACCCTCCACTTCCCGGCGGTGAAGACCTCGGGAAACCGGAAGGGCCCGAAGCGCCCGTCGGCTGTCCTGGCGGCGATCATCGCGGCTGCGGCAGCCTCACCGACTGCGATGCCGCGGGTCTTGGCCGGCCCGTCCGGGATCCCGGCGAGCGTCCCCTCGTAGAGCGGCTGCAGCCCCGCCTGCTGAGTCGGGACGATGTTCAGCAGCACCTTGTACGCCGCGGTCGCGGCCGCGGCGTCCTTCGAGTCCGTCGGCGTCGCAACGCGCGAGGTGAGCAGGTAGCCCTCATGCCCGCCGTCGATCGCATTGACGGCGTCGTAGACGGCTCCCTGCACCATCGCCATGTGCAGGACGGAGACATTCGGCGGTTGCGCCGCGGTCACGTAGAGCGCGTTCGCCGCATTCTGGTTCCACTGTGTGACGGTGTCCGCCGAGCCGACCGCCGGCGCAACGAGCACCGCCAACCCGGCCAAGGCGACCGCGGCCGCACGTCTGAACATCTGAATCGAACCTCCCAGTGTTGGTTTCCAGGGAGGCTGCTCCAGCGCGGGGTTGGAGTCCATTCGTCATTCGTCGTATCTTTGGACGCTGTGACTGCGCTAGCGAGAGGCGATGCAGAGCGCCTGCTCCGGTTCGTTACCGAGGCCCAAGAGGTCTCCGACGACATGCCCTTCACCGGGGACTTCCTCGTCGAGCTGGGCCGGCTCGTCGAGGCGGACTGGGTGACCTACTGCGAGCTCGACCGCGTCCGCAGGCGCCTCCTCCTGAACATCGAACGGACCGGCGACGTCGATGACGGCTCCGACGCCCCCGACGACAGCGTGTTCTGGGAGGTCGTGATCGATCAGCACCCCGTGTGCGTACAGCATCAGCGCGGGGACTTCCGTGCCCTGAAGGTCTCGGACTTCATGACACCGGCGAAGCTCAAACGGAGCCACCTCTACGACGTGTGGTTTCGCCCGTACGACGTCCAGCACGAGCTCAGCGTCCCGATTCCGTCGCCGCTGTGGCACACGAAGACCTTCCTCTTCGACCGCAGCGGGGGGAGGGATTTCACCGAGCGTGACCGCCTCGTCCTCGACCTCCTGCAGCCACGCCTCGCAGGCATCTGGGAGGCGGCACGCACCCGGCGGCTCCTGCGGGCCACACTCGCCGAGGTCGAGCATTCGGACGCCGGTGCGTCACGCGGTGTCGTCTTCCTCGACCTGGTGGGCGATGTCGAGTTCGCGTCGGAGCCGGCTCGGCGCCTCCTTCAGGAGTACTTCGAATCCGCGGGGGCCGCGATGCTTCCGGCCGACCTCGCGGAGTGGGTGGCGTCGGGAACCGGGCCACTCGTGCGCAGACGAGGCTTCTGTGAGCTGACCGTCGAGCGAGCAGGCGAGACGCTCATCCTCGTCGAGCGACAGGCGGACGTAGAGCTCACGGCGCGCGAACGCGAGGTTCTCGCATGGGTCGCGCGCGGGAAGACGAACCCGGAGATCGCACGCCTGCTGTGGGTTTCGCCTGGCACGGTGCGGAAGCACCTGGAGAACGTCTACGCCAAGCTCGGCGTCAACACACGCACTGCGGCGGTCGCGCGATTCCTCGGCGTGCTCGACGCCGAGGCGTCGTGACTGCACTCACGAGCAACGATGCGGAGCGAGTCCTCCGCTTCGTCGCCGAAGCGGATAGCGGCTCGAGCGACGAGCCCGTCACGACGGACGTGCTCGTCGAGCTGGGCGAGCTCGTCGACGCCGACTGGATCGGCTACTCCGAGCTCGACTGGGAAGGCCGTCGCTCAGTGGCCGACGTCGAGCGCCCCGGCGCGAACGAACCAGCCGATGGCTGGGACGCGATCGAAGAGCTGTTCTGGACCGCGTTCGCCGACATCCATCCAATTCGCCGCGCGGCAATTCGTGGCCATGTCGGGGCGCTCAGGATCTCGGACTTCGCCTCGATGCGGATTCTCCGTCGGTCGCGCTTCTACAACGAGTGGATGCGCATAACCGAGTGTGAGCACATCCTCGACCTCGCGGTTCGCTCGCAGCCGAACCGCACGCGCACCTTCCACTTCGATCGCGTCGGCGGACGTGACTTCACCGAGCGCGACCGCGCGGTCCTGGACGCGCTCGAACCCCATCTCGCTCGGCTCCTGGACGTCGGGCTTCTGCGCAGGCAGCTCGCCGCCGCCCGCGCGGAGCTCGACGCGGGCCGCTTGTCGCTCCACGGCGAACCCGCCGAGCTGACTGAGCGCGAGCTGGAAGTCGTTTCCTGGGTGGCGCGGGGGAAGACGAACGGCGAGATCGCGGAGATCCTCTGGGTGGCGCCGAGCACGGTACGCAAGCATCTGGAAAACGTCTACGCCAAGCTCGGCGTCGGCACGAGAACCGCCGCCGTCGCCCGAGTCCTGCGACTCGGATCGCCGAGCTGAGATGGCCAAAGCCTTCTCGGTCGCCTCCTGGAACGTCGAGCACTTCCGCAGCCAGGGCGTCTCGTCGCGCGTCGACGACGTCGTCGAGTTCCTGGCCGAGCAGCGGCCCGACGTCTTCGCCCTCTACGAGGTCGAGGGTCGCGAGGTGTTCGACGCGCTGACCACGCTGATGCCCGACTACACGTTCCACATCACCGAGGGCCAGCAGGTTCAGCAGATCCTCCTCGGCGTCCGGACGAGGATCACGGCGTTCTTCACGCAGAAGACCGAGTTCCGGTCGGGCGTCTCGCTCCTGCGCCCCGGGGCCCTGCTGACCGTGACCATCGACGGTGTGAACTACACGCTGCTCTTCCTGCACACGAAGAGCGGCACCGACCCTCGCGGGCTGGGGCTGCGCGACGACATGCTCGAACGGGCGCTCGACTTCGCCACCACGCTGCAGCGGCGAGCGACGGACGGCCCGGTGAACTTCATCTTCCTCGGCGACTTCAACATCATGGGGATGCAGTACCGGTACGTCCGTGAACGCGACATCGTCGCGACCCAGGAGCTTCGGAAGCTCGAGCACGGCGCGAAGCGGCGGAAGATGAAGGTGCTCGACAAGGATGAGCCGAACACCTGGTGGGGCGGCGGCAAGCTCGCTCCGTCGAACCTCGACTTCGTCGTCGCCCGCGACCACATCCCGTTCAAGAAGTTCGGCGGCTCCGAGGTGTCGGTGCGGGGCTGGCCCAAGATCGCCGACCCGGCGCAGCAGCTTCGCTGGGTCCGGGAGATGTCCGACCACGGGCTGCTCTTCTTCGAGGTGCAGCGGCCGCAGCAGTAGGCACCATCCGGTCTGTGGAAGCTGAGCTGCTGGCCTGGTTCGCCGGGAACCGTCGGGACCTGCCCTGGCGGCGGCGGCGGGACGCCTACGCGGTGCTCGTCTCTGAGGTGATGCTCCAGCAGACGCAGGTCGCACGAGTGGTGCCGAGTTTCGAGGCGTGGATGGAGCGGTGGCCCGATGTCGAGTCGTTGGCTGGCGCCGGCCTCGACGAGGTCATTCGCGCCTGGCAGGGCCTCGGGTACAACCGTCGGGCCGTGAACCTCCACCGCGCCGCAGGGATCGTGGCGGAGACCGGATGGCCGGATGATCTGACGGAGCTTCCAGGTGTCGGCGCCTATACCGCGGCTGCTGTGCGCCGGTTCGCGTGGGGCGAGCCGATGCTGCCGATGGACACCAACGTCCTGCGCGTGATCGAGCGCAGCGGTGGCGCTTTCGGGCCGGCCGCGGCGGAGGCGCTGATGGACCTCGGCCGCGAGGTGTGCCTCGCGCGCGTGCCACGTTGCGGGGTCTGCCCGCTGGCCGCCGGGTGCCCTTCGCGCGGGCGACGCTACGAGCCGCTCCGCAAGCAGTCCCGGTTCGAGGGCTCGTTCCGCCAGCGCCGCGCCGAGACCCTGCGCCTCGTTGCAGGCGGACGTTCTCGAGGGCTGGATCGCGAGGCGGTGGAGTCGCTGGTGCGCGACGGGCTCGTCGTGGACGACGACGGCTCAGTCGCGCTGCCGCAGTAACGCGACTGCCTGTGCCGCGAGCCCTTCCCCGCGACCGGTGAAGCCGAGGCGGTCCGTCGTCGTCGCGGACACCGCGATCCGGTCCGGCTCCACGCCGAGGGTCTCGGCCAACCGGACGACCATCTCGGCCCGGTGGTCAGCGACCTTGGGTCGCTCGCCGATCAGGACGCAGCTCGCGTTGACAAGCTCGTACCCCGCCTCGTGCACACGCCTGTATGCGCGGCTCAGGAGCAGGAGCGAGGAGATGCCGCTGAGCTCGTCGTCGTCCGACGGGAACATCGCGCCGATGTCCCCGAGGTTCGCCGCGCCGAGGATCGCGTCGATGAGCGCGTGGGTCACGACGTCGCCGTCGGAGTGCCCCGAGAGCCCCGGCTCGTCTTGGAACTCGACCCCACCCAGGACGAGCGGCACGCTCGCGTCGAACCCGTGCGCGTCGATGCCGAGCCCGACTCTCATCCGAGCGGCTCCTGCCGCCTCCGTCTCAAGTCGAAGACCGTCAGGGTCTCGTAACCCGCTTCGCGCGCGTGCTCGACCGCCCGATCGAGATCGCGGCCGACGTTCTCGGGGACGTGCGCGTCGGAAGCGAGCGTGATGGCAGTGCCCCGCGCGCGAGCTTCGCGCAGGAGCTCCGGGTTGGGATAGAGCTTGGTGTGCGGTTTGTGGAGGCCGGCGCTCGACACCTCGAGGCAGACGCCGTCGAGCGAGCCGGCGACCGCCTCCCAGTCCCACGGAATCTCGGGGCCGTACATGCGGACGAGATCGGGATGGGCCAGGGAGTCGAAGAGGCCGCTCGAGGCGGCGGCGGCGAGCGTCTTGTAGTACCGACGCCACGCCTCCTCCACTCCGACCTCGTCGATCAGTGTGGGCTCGCCGTCGATTCCCGCGTCGCCGATGTAATGGATCGAGCCGAGGACGTAGTCCCACGGGTACGGAGCGAGCAGCGTCGCCGTCTCTTCCTCCCGTAAGGGCACATAGTCGACCTCGATCCCGAGCTTGACCGGCATGCCTCGGCGCTTGGCCTCCGTCACAGCCTCGACGTACCGCTCGAGGTCGTGCATGCAGTGCTTCACCTGGGACGGAACCGACCAGAGCGAACGCGTCTGAGCGAAGTAGTAGACGTGCTCGGTGAAACCGATCTCGTCCAGGCCCCGCGCGGCCGCGGCCTCGACAAAGCGCTCGACGCCCTCGACCGAATGGTCGAGCGACTCGTCCGGCGCTCGTAGGTGGATGTGGTAGTCGACGATCACGCGTCGGTCGGAACTGCGTCGCCGAGCAGTCGCTCGACCGCCTCGAGGTCTGCTGGGTCCGTGACCTTGAGGAGGCGAGGATCGCCCGGAACCGCCTTCACACGCCCGCCGCGCGCCTCGACGAGTGCCGAGCAGTCCGTCGCGTCGTCGTCCGAGAGCGCTCCGCGCAGGTGCGGAGCGACGAAGGCCTGCGGTGTCTGCGCCACTGCGAGCCCTTCGCGCTCGACCGTCTCCACGACGCGGTCGGACTCGACGCGCTTGACCGTGTCCGCGAGGGGCAGGACAGGAATCGCGCCGTCCCAGCCCTCGTTCAGCGCGGTCAGGACGCGCTCGATCACCTCTTCCGGCAGGACCGGCCGTGCAGCGTCGTGAACGAGCACGACAGCAGCCTCCTCGGGCACGACGGCGATCGCGGCGGCGACGGAGGCCGCTCGCGTCGCCCCGCCCGTGACAGCTTCGACGACCTTCCCGCAGCCGAGCTCTTCGGCCAGCAGGATGACGGGCTCCTCCCAGTCCGGAGGCGCGGCGACGACGATCGAGTCGATCCAGTCCGACGCTTCGAGCCGCTCGAGGCTCTCGGCCAGCAGTGGGCGGTCGCGGAGGTTTGCGAACGCCTTCGGCCGGTCCAGGCCGAGCCTCTCGCCGCTCCCCGCCGCGGCGATGACGGCCCAGACGCTCAGAGACCGAGCCCTACGCGGCCGCGCCGGCCTTCGCGCGCGGCTTCTTCTTCTCTGTGAGGTCGGAGACGAGCACGCCGTCGAGCCACTCTGCGGTCTCCTCCTCGTCCATGCCCTTCGCGTACATGAGCTCGCTGATGAGGATCTTCTTCGCCTTGACGAACATCTGCTTCTCGCCGGTCGAAAGACCTTTGTCGCGGTCTCTGAGGGAGAGGTTTCGCACGACCTCGGCGAGCTCGAAGATGTCGCCCGTCTTCATCTTGTCGCGGTTGTGCTTGAAGCGGCGGTTCCAGTTCTTCGGCATCGTGGTGCCGTTGCCGGTCAGCGCCTTGACGACTTCCTTGACCGTGTCCTCGTTGATGACCTTGCGCAAGCCGACCGCCTCGGCGTTCTCGGCTGGCACGTTCACGGTCATGTCGTTGTGAAGGATTTGGATCGTCAGGTACTCGCGCTTCTCCCCGAGCACCTCACGGGCCTCCTTCTTCACGACGGTGCCCGCCCCATGGTGCGGATACACCACCTTGTCGCCGACCTTGTACAAGCCCGACCTCCCCACCTCATCGATTACGACAAACAGCCGGCGGGTGACGTTCCGCCGGCAAGCGGGGTCAAGTATAGCTAAAGATTGGTGAAAAAGCCAGATTTTCCAGGGATTTTGCAGGTGCTCCCGGAAAATCCCTGCTAGCGGCCAGGTTCCGCAGCGCCCGTCTTTCCGGCCAGGCCCGCACCGACGGCGAGCCGCAGCGACTCGACGGCTTTTGCGTCCACTCCGCGACGACTCTTCGTGCCGGCCGGCATGACGACGGTTCTGAGGCCGAGCTTGGCGCACTCCTCGAGGCGGCGGTCGGCCTGGGACGCCGGGCGCAAACGGCCGGTCAGCCCGATCTCTCCGAACGCGGCGACCCCGGCCGGAACCGGGGCGCCCCGCGCGGCCGATGCGATCGCCAGCGCGATCCCGAGGTCGGCTCCCGGCTCGTCGATCCGCACGCCGCCGGCCACGTTCACGAAGACGTCGGCCTGGCCGAGCGAGACCCCTGCATGACGCGAGAGCACGGCGACGATCATCGCCAGGCGCTTCGGGTCGACGCCTGTCGCGACCCGCCGGGGCATCGCGAGATCGGTCGGAGAAACCAGCGCCTGGATCTCGAGCAGCAGCGGCCGGGTTCCCTCGAGCGCACAGACGACCGCCGAGCCCACCTCCTCCTCGCGGGCGGCCCCGAAGAGCTGGGAGGGATCCGGCACGCCGACGAGCCCGGCGCCCGTCATCTCGAAGATCCCGAGCTCGTTCGTTGACCCGAACCGGTTCTTGGCCGCGCGGAGGACGCGATGCGCGTGGTACCGGTCGCCCTCGAACTGGAGGACGCAGTCGACCAGGTGCTCGAGGACGCGCGGCCCGGCGACCGCTCCGTCCTTCGTGACATGACCGACGAGGAACAGCGCCACGCCCGCCTCCTTCCCGACGCGGAGCAGGCGGGCGGCTGCCTCTCGCACCTGCGAGACCGACCCCGGCGCCGACCCGACCTCGGACGAGTAGAGCGTCTGCACCGAGTCGATCACGCAGACCGCCGGCCGCTCTCGCTCCAGGGTCGCGCAGATCGCGTCCAGGTCGGTCTCGGCGAGGATCTCGACCTGTTCTGCTCCGCCGAGCCGTGCCGCACGGAGCTTGACCTGAGCCGTCGACTCCTCACCGGTGACCAGCAGCGCGCGGCGCTCGCGCGACATGGCCGCGAGCGCCATCAGCAGCAGCGTCGACTTCCCGACTCCCGGCTCGCCTCCGACGAGCACGAGCGACGCCGGTACGAGCCCGCCGCCGAGGACCCGGTCGAGCTCTGCGACGCCTGTCGGGATTCGCTCGGCCTCCTCGACCTGGACGTCGACGAGTCGGAGCACCGGACGAGGAGCGGCGCCCTTACCCCTGGACGCTGCCGGCGGGGCCTCCTCCACGAGTGTCCCGAAGCTGCCGCAGCCGGGGCAGCGGCCGAGCCAGCGCCCGGTCGACTGGCCGCATTCCGAGCAGGCGTATTTGAGGGCGGGCTGAGCCATCGCGCGCCCACTCTAGGCTGCGAAACGGACGTTCTTCGTGCCGATTCCGTAACAAGTCACGGCAGAATTCACAACAAGTGGCAGCGAGAATTCGCGTCGTGAAGCGAATGCTCCCGATTGCGATCGCCGGGCTGGCCATGGCCTCGGCGCTGTCGTGGACCGCAGCTGCCGCGGCGCCGTCGGAGTCCCGGATCATCTATCGCAGCGTGCGGCTTGCCACTCCCCGGATTCCTCCGGCGCTGTACTCGGTGGGGGCGTCGGGAGCAGGTCGCCGGCTGCTCGCGCGCGGAGCCGATCAGGCGGCGCTGTCTCCGAATCGCACGCGCATCGCTTTCGCAGGCGCCGGCCTGGGCCGCCAGGGGATCTGGGTGATGAGGGCGGACGGCCGCGACCGGCGGAGGCTCACCAATCGTGCGGGTGACGGCGAGCCGACCTGGTCGCCCGACGGCAAGCGCATCGCCTTCCGGCGCGACCAAGGAGCTTCGTTCGACCTCTGGGTCGTGCCGACGGCAGGTGGAAGCGCACGCCGCCTCTTCGGCGGGCGCGTCACGAGCGAGCTAACGCCCGACTGGTCGCCGAATGGACGGCAGATCGCATTTCAGGGCAATCGCGGCGGCGAAAACCAGATCTGGATCTTGACTGTGAGGACGCATGGCGTTCGCCGGTTGACACGCGGTTCGGCGTCGTTCCAGCCGGACTGGTCACCCGACGGCAGGCGGATCGCCTATGCGACCCGGGGGAGGATCGCGGTCGTCCGCGCCGACGGGAGGGGCGCTCGCCTGCTACCCACGGGCGTTCCTCGCAGCGCCTACAACCCGGCATGGTCCCGCGACGGCCGGCAGATCGCCTTCGAGCGGGGCGGCCAGGTCCTCACGATGAGCGCGGGCGGCAGGGGCATCCGTTATGCCACCCGGGCCGCCTGGGGCACGAACGGCGATCCCGACTGGTAGCTGCGCGGCTTTCGGACACCGAGCTCGGTCGTCGTCGACCGCGCCGGCAGGTACGTCTATGCGAGCGAGCTCGACGGACGCCGGATCACCCGGATCGACTCTCGGACGGGACGGGTGACGGCACTGGTTTGGCCCTAGCCCGGGACGCCGTAGCCAGCAGCAGGCCGCCGAGGATCGCCGCGACTCCTGCGAGCTGGAGCGCAGAGGGCTCCTCGTCCAGCAGCACGGCGGCGAACAGCACGGAGCAGACCGGCTGAAGGGTTAGCAGCACCGAAGTCACCACCGCTGGCAGTCTCGGCAAGGAGACCGTGATCAGCAGCCACCCGAAGACCTGCGACGAGAGCGCGAGCACGAGCAGCCAGAGATGCGCGGATCGCGGTGGGTTGAAGTCCAGCTCGCCCAGCACCAGCCCAGGCGGGATCACGAGGAGCGCACAGGCGAGCGTGGCATCCGACAGCGGCCCTGCCACCCGGCGGAGGTCGCTCGAGCCGTGCCGCAGCACGAGCAGAAAGCCCGTGTACGCGAGGCCGGTGAGCAGGCCGAACAGAACCCCCAGCTCAGGGTCGTCGCCGTACGCTCCCTCCTCGAGCACGCCGGAGATCAGCACGACGCCGCCCATCGCGAGCGGGATCGCAGCAAGCATCGGCCGGGAGGGACGCTCCCCGAGCAGCAGCCAGGCGACGATGCCGACCAGCAGCACCTGGGTGTTTCCGAGCACGGTCGCGAGCCCCGCGCCGACATACTCGATCGACTGGTGCCAGAGAATGAGATCGGCCGCGAAGAACGCGCCGGCGAGCCAGGCCCAGGCGCGGGAGGCCAACGGCCGCCGTCCGAACTTCCGGTCCTCGAGCCACGCGAGGAGCAGGAGCGGCGGTACGGCGTAGGCGCAACGGAAGAAGGCGCCGGTCGACGGGGAGACGTCGGCCAGCCGGTAGAGGATCCCGGAGAAGGCGATCGCGACGGCGCCGGCGAGCGCCGCCGGCACAGGTCTGCCGTAGACGCGGGTCGGCACGCGGGAAAGGCTAGTAACACTCTGTTACTTGCCATGCGGCAAGCTTCGCGCGTGGAAGCGACGGACGGTCCCGTCAACCTCGGCGACTACGAGCGCCTTGCCCGCGAGGCACTCGACGAGGGCTCCTTCGGCTACTTCGCCGGCGGGGCCGGCGACGAGCACACGCTCCGCCACAACCTCGAGGCGTTCGACCGGTGGCGGCTCCGGCCCCGCGTGCTCGTCGACGTCAGTTCCGTCACGACGGCGACGACGGTGCTCGGCGAGCACATCTCGATGCCCGTGCTCGCCTCGCCGGTAGCCCACCAGCGCATGGCGCATCCCGACGGGGAGCTCGCCGTCGCCCGGGCCGCGGCAGAAGCGGGGACGATCATGTGCGTCCCGACCTTCGCGATGGCGACTCCTGCGGAGATCGCCGCGGAGGCTCCTGACGCACCCCGCTGGTACCAGCTCTACTGGCACCCCGACCGCGAGGTCACGAAGTCGATCCTCGACCAGGCCCGCGAAGCCGGATGCTCGGCGATCGTCTTCACCGTCGACCTGCCGAAGCTCGGGCGCCGCGAGCGGGACCTCCGGACCGGTTTCACGCTCGATCCGGACTACCGGATGGGCGTCTACGGCTCGGAGTTCGGCGACCTCGGGACGCTCACGCCGGCCACGGCCGCGGAGCTCGTCGATCCGCGTCTGACCTGGCGCGACCTCGAGTGGCTGCGCGAGACGGCGCAGCTACCCGTGATCGTGAAGGGGATCCTGACCGCGGAGGACGCCGAGCTCGCGGTCGCTCACGGCTGCGCCGCCGTGATCGTCTCGAATCACGGCGGCCGGCAGCTCGACCGGGCCGTCGCCTCGCTCGACGCGCTCCCGGAGATCGTCGAGGCCGTCGGCGACCGGGCCGAGGTGCTGATGGACGGCGGGATCCGCCGCGGTGCCGACGTCGCGATCGCGCTGGCCCTCGGCGCCCGAGCGGTCTGCGTCGGCCGCCCGGTCGTCTGGGGCCTCGCGGCAAACGGCGAAGAGGGCGTGCGTCACGTCCTCGAGCTGCTCCGCGCGGAGCTGGAGCTCGCGCTCGCCTTGCTCGGCTGCGCCTCACCCGACGAGGTCGGGCGAGGTCACGTCGTCAGCGCAGAGAGCTAGCTCTCGTCGGAGGGCTCGTCGGGCGAGTCCTCGGCCTTCGGCTCCTCAGGTGGAACCGTGACCTTCTCCGCCTCGACCGGCGGGGCGCCGGGGATGACGGTGATGTCGACCTCGTCCTCGTTCTCCGGATCCCGGTTGACGAGGACCGTCGAGCCCGGCTCGATGTTGCGCCCCAGGACGAAGTCCGCGAGCGGATCCTCGATGAAGCGCTGGATCGCGCGGCGAAGCGGCCGGGCGCCCATCGTGGGGTCGTAGCCCTTGTCGACCAGCAACTCCTTGGCCTCCTCGGTGAGCTTGATCTCGGCCTGGTGCTCCGCCATCTGCGCCTCGAGCCGGTGCATCTGCAGGTCGACGATCGTGAGGATCTCCTCGCGGGTCAGCTTGTGGAAGACGATGACCTCGTCGATCCGGTTCAGAAGCTCCGGCCGGAAGACCTTCTTCAGCTCGCCCATGATCCGGTCCTTCATCTCCTCGTAGGAGAGGCCGGACTCGTCGCCCAGCGAGAATCCGAGCGTCTGGTTCTTCGAGATCGTCCCGGCGCCGATGTTCGACGTCATGATCACGATCGTGTTCCGGAAGTCGACCTTGCGGCCCTGGGCGTCGGTGAGCTTCCCGTCCTCCAGGATCTGGAGCAGGATGTTGAACACGTCCGGGTGCGCCTTCTCGATCTCGTCCAGCAGGACGACCGAGTAGGGCTTGCGGCGCACGGCCTCGGTGAGCTGGCCGCCCTCGTCGTAGCCGATGTAGCCCGGGGGCGAGCCGACGAGCCGGGACACGGAGTGCTTCTCCATGTACTCCGACATGTCGACCTGGATCATCGCGTCCTCGTCGCCGAACAGGAACTCGGCGAGGGTGCGCGCCAGCTCGGTCTTCCCCACGCCTGACGGGCCGAGGAAGATGAACGAGCCGGTCGGGCGCTTCGGGTCCTTGATCCCGGCACGGGCGCGGCGGATCGACTTGGAGACGGCGACGATCGCCTCCTCCTGGCCGATGACGCGCTTGTGGAGCTCTTCCTCCATGCGGATCAGCTTCTGGGTCTCGGCCTCGGTGAGCTTGAAGACGGGGATGCCCGTCCACATCGAGACGATGTCGGCGATCTCGTCCTCGCCGATCAGCGGCTTCTCCGACGTCTCCTCGTTGCGCCAGTCGTCCTCGAGGTCGCGCTTCTTCTGCGTGAGCTTGCGCTCCTTGTCGCGGAGGCTCGCGGCCTTCTCGAACTCCTGCGCCTCGATCGACGCCTCCTTCTCGGAGCGGACCTTCTCGATCTCCTCCTCGAGCTCGCGGTGCCGCGGCGGCGCGCTCATCGTCTTGATGCGCATGCGCGAGGCGGCCTCGTCGATGAGGTCGATCGCCTTGTCCGGCAGGTGGCGGTCCTGGATGTACCGGTCGGCGAGGATCGCCGACGCACGCAGCGCCTCGTCCGCGATCGTGCAGCGGTGGTGCGCCTCGTACCGGTCGCGAAGGCCGCGGAGGATCTCGACGGTGTCGTCCACGGACGGCTCGTCGACCCGGATCTGCTGGAAGCGGCGCTCGAGCGCGGCGTCCCGCTCCAGGTACTTGCGGTACTCGTCGAGCGTGGTGGCTCCGATCGTCTGGAGCTCTCCCCGGGCGAGCGCCGGCTTCAGGATCGAAGCCGCGTCGATCGCGCCCTCGGCGGCGCCTGCGCCGACGAGATTGTGGAGCTCGTCGATGAACAGGATGATGTCGCCGCGCTGGGTGATCTCCTTCATCACCTTCTTCAGGCGCTCCTCGAACTCTCCGCGGTACTTCGAGCCGGCGACGAGCGCGGCGAGGTCGAGCGTGTAGATCTGCTTGCCCTTCAGGAGCTCCGGCACGACGTTCCCGGAGATGCGGGCTGCGAGGCCCTCCACGACGGCCGTCTTGCCGACGCCGGGCTCGCCGATCAGGACCGGGTTGTTCTTCGTGCGGCGCGACAGGATCTGCATCACGCGCTCGATCTCGGTCTGGCGGCCGACGACGGGGTCGAGCTTTCCCTCGGCGGCGAGCTTGGTCAGGTTGCGGCCGAACTGGTCGAGGAGCTTGGAGCTCTTCGCCTTCTCGCCGGCGCCGCCCCCGCCCTGCTGGCGGCGGCCCGGGCCGGAGAGCATGCGAATGATCTCGTTGCGGATCTTCTCGGCGTCCGCGTCGAAGTCGAGCAGGATGCGCGCCGCGACGCCTTCGTTCTCGCGGACGAGCCCGAGCAGGATGTGCTCGGTGCCGATGTAGTTGTGTCCGAGGGAGAGCGCCTCGCGCAGCGCGAGCTCGAGCACCTTCTTCGCGCGCGGCGTGAACGGAATCTGGCCGGTCGTGACCTCGTCGCCCTGCCCGACGATCCGGGCAACCTGGGCGCGAACCTCCTCGACAGTGATGTCGAGCGACTCGAGCACGCGGGCGGCGAGACCCTCCTCCTCCCGGAGGAGGCCGAGGAGAATGTGCTCCGTGCCGATGTAGTTGTGCTTCAGCGCCCGTGCTTCATCCTGGGCAAGGACGACGACCTGACGAGCCCGCTCGGTGAATCGCTCAAACAACCTTCGATTCCCCCTTCCACGACGTTTCCTCTGAGAGGCCGGGACTGCCGGCCACAGATCGAAGGTCGGGCCATCGTAGCTCAGTCGTCGGAGCCCACGTCGAGCGCGCGAGACACTGTGAAAAGTCTTTACGACTGCGTAACCGCATCTTCCTGAAAAGGCTTCGGCCGAAAGGCCGGAGCGGTTTAGCGGCTCTTCGGAAGCAGGTCTTGCGGAGGCCTAGTCGGACTGCCGGAAAGCGCGGAGAACCGAGACGAAGGTGAGCAACAGGATCTTGAAGTCCAGCCAGAGCGACCAGTTCTCGATGTAGTAGTTGTCCCACTCGACCCGGTCGGCCAGCGAGGTCTTGCCCCGGAGGCCGTTCACCTGCGACCAGCCCGTGATCCCCGACTTGACGCGGTGGCGGTCGCCGTACCGGTAGACGCTCTCCTCGAAGAGCCTGACGTAGTGGCTCCGCTCGGGCCTGGGGCCCACGATCGACATGTGCCCGACGAGCACGTTCACGAGCTGTGGAAGCTCGTCGATCGACGTTGCCCGGAGGATTCGCCCGACGCGGGTGCGGCCGTCGTCCGCCTGCGCCGGCATCTCGCCGGCCTCCGCGCCACCGAGCTGCTGGCGCGCCCAGTCGGCGTCGGCCTCGCCGCGCTCCTCCGGCGAGCCCTTCATCGACCGGAACTTGAGCATGTCGAACTCGCGCCCGTCGCGGCCCACGCGCCGCTGCTTGAAGAACAGCGGCCGGCCGAGCGACACCCTGACCGCGAGCGCCGCACCGAGCAGCAACGGCGACACGAGGACGAGCAGGCCGGCGGCGAGCACGCGGTCGGCTGCGGACTTGATCCCGAACTGGAAGCCCTTTGGGTTCGGACGGCGGGCGACGACGAGCGGCACGCCGCCCAGGTAGTCGATCGTCAGCCGCTGGCTCATCCGCTCGAAGAGTCGCGGGACGAACGCCACGTGGACGCCGAGCTCCTCGCAGCGCTGGACGAGGCGGAGCAACACTTCGTGCGGAGCGGTCGAGAAGGTCACGATCACCTGCTGGACCTCGTTCTCGGCGACGACACGCTCCAGGTCCCAGCTTGCGCCGAGCACCGGGAGCCTGATTTCGTCGTCGATCGCGGCCATCGGGTCGCGGTCGAGGAAGCCGATCGGCTTCAGGCCGAGCTCGGGCTGCGACTGGAGACGCTTGGCCATCAGGCGGCCGATCCGGCCGGCGCCGACGATGAGCGTCGGGCGGAGTTGCTCGCCGTGCCGCCGGGCCTGGCCCCGAGACCAGTGCAGGGCGACCCGGCCGGCGGCGAGGTACACGGTCGCGAAGGCCCAGGGGCGAAGGCTCTGCGCCGAGAGGTCGGCGGGCTCCGTCAGGACCTCGCGCAGGGTCAGCACGGCCATGGCCGCGATCGCGGTCGCCGTCACGACGCCGCGGAGGTCGTCCAGGATGTCTGCGCGAAGGCGCGGCCGGTACATCCCGCGGGCAGCGCACGCAGCGACGACCAGGAGGGCGAAGAGCGCCAGCCAGCCGGCCGGCGCAGCGTCGACGCTGGCGGCCTGCGAGCCGAGGGACGATGCGAGCGCCGCCGCGAGCAGCATCCCGGCGTCGAGGCCCAGACGCGCGAGCGACCAGGCGAACTCGGGCCGCATCCGCGGCGCGAGCCGGCGCGCCGGGACAGCTTCCAGAGGTTGGGGAGATAGCGCCTTAAGAGGCGCAGAAGTGGCTGTCGGCTCGATCATCCGCCGACGACTTGCGCCTTGCTCGGCTCAGAGAGCCGTCGCCGCAGACCTGCTCCGAAGAGAAGCAGCGGACCGCCCACGACCACGAGTAACGCAGCGTCGAGAGCGGAGAAGGGGATGCGCCGATCCGGCTTGCCGGTCGGTTGCGCCGGCACGGCCTCGCTGGCCTGAGGCTCGCGGATGGGCTTCCTCGGGAGTTGCGCGTCGGTTCCAACGAGCGGCGGGAGGTTGAATGCTCGCTCGATGTCGGCCCGGGTGTACCGGCCGTCGAGCTGCCCGTTGTCCGCCAGGTCGCGGTAGATCTTCTGAGGCGTCGCCGCAAACGCCGTGCCCGCGCAGAGAAGTGCGAGAAGTGAAACTGCGGCGACCGCCACCAGTCGCCGTTGAACTGTCATTCCTACCTCCGATTTCCCCAAGCCGACTTCCCCCGAGCCCGCACGTCCCATCTTCTCTCTCCCATAACGCTTGCGCAACCCCGTTGGATACTCATAGGGGTACCCCTTTCGAGTGAACTTCCTGTGCGGCCGTCGACGGCCCCAGCAACTACGCTGGCGCTCGGTGGCTGGCACGGCTCTTGTCACAGGTGGCGCTGGGTTCATCGGCTCGCATCTCGCCGAGCTGCTGCTCGACGAGGGATGGGAGGTCTACGCGTTAGACGATCTCTCGACGGGTTCGGACGCCAATGTCTTCCATCTCAGGGCAAACCCTTACTTCCACCTCACAGTCGAGTCGGTCCTGGCGCCGTCAGTCGTCAGCGAGCTGGTGCACAAGGCCGACGTCGTCTTCCACCTCGCCGCCGCCGTCGGCGTGCGGCTGATCGTCGAGCGTCCGGGCCACACACTGCTTACCAACGTTCGAGGCACCGAGAATGTTCTCGAGTACGCGGGGCGATTCGGCAAGCCGGTCCTGATCGCGTCCAGCTCGGAGGTCTACGGCGACCATCCCGGCGAGGATCTTCCCCTGCGCGAGGACGCGCGCCGGATCTACGGGCCCACGACCGCCAAGCGCTGGGCGTACGCGGACTCCAAGGCGATGGACGAGTTCCTCGCGCTGGCGCGCCACGAGGAGGAGGGCCTTCGCTGCGTCATCGCCAGGCTCTTCAACACCGTCGGCCCGCGCCAGAGCGGCCAGTACGGCAACGTGATTCCGCGGTTCGTGCAGGCGGCGCTCGCCGGCGAGCCACTCGAGGTACACGGCGACGGGTCCCAGACGCGGTGCTTCTGCCACGTCCGGGACGTGGTGCGCGGGCTTGAGCGGTTGATGTCCGCTCCGGACACGTCCGGAAGGATCTACAACCTCGGCTCGACCGAGGTCGTGACGATCCTCGAGCTCGCCGAGCGGGTGCTGCGCGCGACCGGGAGCTCGTCCGAGCTCGTCTTCATCCCGTACGAGCAGGTCTACGGTCACGGCGTCGAGGAGATGTTCCAGCGCGTCCCGTCCACCGACAGGATCCGCGCCGAGCTCGGGTGGGAACCGACGGTCGACCTCGACGGGATCCTCACCGAGGTGATCGAGCACGCCCGGCGCGAGTCGCGGCCCGGCGTCGGCGTCGGCTGACCGTACGACCGGGTGAGTAGCGGCACCGGGCCGGAGGGCGGCGAGCGGCTGGCGGTTCGCCTCGCCGCGAACTCGATCGTCCAGATCGGCGGCAGCGCGCTCGCCGCCGCGATCTCGTTCTTCACGTTCATCGCGATGACCCGGGGCCTCGGCCCCGAGGCCTACGGCAACTACGTCGCCGCGACGAGCTTCCTCTTCCTGCCGATCGTCCTGTCCGACCTCGGCCTCGCGACGACCGTGCTCCGCGACATCTCGGCCAGGCCGGAGGACACCGAGACGGTCATGCGGCGGTCGGTGCCGCTCCGGGCCGGCATCTCGGCCGTGGCGGTGGCGGCGATGGTGCTGCTCGGCCTCGTCATCCCGTTCAACGAGCAGACGAAGGTCGCCGTCCTGATCTGGTCGGTGGGCGCCTGGGCGACGCTGATGAACGTCGCCGTGCTGCCCGTGCTCCAGGCGCAGCTGCGGATGCACTGGGCGGTGGCGGCGAACGTCGCGGGCCGAGGCGCGGCGCTCGCCCTGACGCTCGGTGCACTTGCGGCCGACCTCGGGTTCGAGGGCGTCGTCTGGGCCCAGGTGATCGGCGTCGTCGTGACCTTCCTCGTCGATCTCGCCGTCGTCAGCCGGCTCGTCCCGCTCCGGCCGATCGTCGACGTCCCGTACTGGCGCAACCTCGTCCGCAGCTCGATCGTGATCGGGCTCGCGATCGGGCTCGGCCAGGTGTTCTTCCGCGTCGACGGCGTGATCCTCGCGCTCGTCCGGCCCGCCGAGGAGGTCGGGTTCTACGGCGCCGCGTACAAGTTCCTCGAGCTCGCAGACCTGATCGTCGCGGCGATCGCGCTCTCGGTCTTCCCGACGCTGACGCACTACTTCGCCACGGCGAACCCGGGATTCCGGCCGCTCGTCCAGCGCACGTTCGACGTGCTCCTCGCTGTCGCGACCGCCGTGTCCATCGTCTTCCTGCTCTTCCCCGAGGAGCTCGTGTTGCTGACCTCGGGCGAGGAGTTCGAGGCCGGCGCCGACGCGCTCCAGCTGCTCGCCCCGTACCCGATGCTCTTCTTCGTCAACGCGCTGCTGTGGCGCGTGATGATCGCAGCGGGCCACGACCGTGCCTTGCTCGCGATCGCCGCGTCGGTCCTGTCGCTGAACGTCGTCCTCAACGTGGCGCTGCTTCCGTCGTACGGCTTTCGCGCGGCAGCCGTCACCGTCGTCGTGACCGAGGTGTTCTCCATCGCCTTGTCCGCCTTCGTGCTCCGCCGCCGTGAGGGGTTCCTCCCGAGCCTTCGGTACGGGGTCGCGATCGTGGTCGCGGCGACGGCTATGACCGGCGTGGCCCTGGTGCTGCCGGTGCATTGGGCGTTGGCAGCCGCCGCCGGGCTCGTCGTGTACGCCGGGATCCTGCTCCTGCTGCCGGGGTCGATTCGGGACGGCCTGCGCCAGATCCGGCGGGAGCTCAGCGACGAGCCGCCGGCCGCGACGGTCGCGGAGCCCAAGCCGCCCGAGCCGGAGCCCGAAAGCTCCTGCGAGCTGAGCGTGGTGATCCCGGCCCGGAACGCGGGGGAAACGATCGCCGTGCAGCTGGAATCGCTCGCGCGCCAGCGGTTCGACCGCCCGTGGGAGGTGGTGGTCGTCGACAACGGCTCGACGGACGACACGCGAGCCGTCGTGGAGTCCTTTGCCGACCGCCTGCCGAGGCTTCGGATCGTCGACGCGTCACAGCGGCAAGGCATCGGGTACGCGCGGAACCGTGGCGTCGAGGCGGCATGCGGGAGGCTGATCGCCTACTGCGACGCCGACGACGCGGTCAGCGAGGGCTGGCTCGAGGGCATCGCGGCCGGGCTCGAGCGCTACGGCGCCGTTGCGACGCCGCGAGACCACGACCTCCTGAACGATGACTGGGTGCGCGACAGCCGCGATCCACCCACACCGAGCGGCTACCACGACAACTGGTACCCGCCCTACCTCCCGCACACGGGGTCGGGCGGCATGGGCATCCGGCGCGAGCTCCACGAGGCGATCGGCGGCTTCGACGAGTCGTACGGCTCGTGCGAGGACAACGACTACTGCTTCCGGCTCCAGCTCGGGGGGGTCGACCTCGGCACCGTGGAGGGGGCCGTCTACCACTACCGCTTCAAGGACTCGGTGCGTGCGATCTTCGGTCAGGCCTACTGGTACTCGGAGGACAACGCGCGGATCCAGCGGCAGTACCGCTCCTACGGAGCACCGCCGAAACGGTGGACGTGGGCGATCAAGTACTGGCCGGCGCTGCTCGGCGCTCTCCCCGCCGTCGTCACCAGGCGCGGCCGCGCCCGGATGGCGTGGATGCTCGGGTGGGAGCTCGGCCGGCTCCGCGGCAGCCTCAAGTACCGGGTGCTGGCGGTCTAGGGTTGCGCATGCGCTTCGAGGAGCCAGTACCGCTCCACCGGAGGCAGGGCGGCCGGGTCGTCGAGCTGCAGGTCCGGCGGGGAGATCAGCGGAAGCTGGCTCGCGTAGTGGGCGATGCGCGCGGCCTTGCGCGCCCGGTCGACGGGCTCGGCGAGCTCGACCGGGCGTCGGCCGGCTCGGCGGGCGGCGCCGCGGACCGCGCGATCCGCCGTGCCGCCGAGGAGATACGGAAGCTCTTCGTACAGCAGCGGCGCCCACGCGTCCGTGAGCGCCGCGAGCGCTGCATCCCGGACGAGCACGTGGGCGTCGTGCGGCCGGACCCGGCTGTGGCCGAAGACGCGGGCCAGGCGCCTGACGGGCCCGGGCGCGCTCCAGCCGGCGCCGGCGGGAACGGCGACCAGGCCGCCGGCGTTTTGCGACGCCCACTCGACCACGTCCCGTCCGATCGCCGCGAGATCGGACGCCGGGCGCGGCCCGTCGAGGTACTGCTGCTCGACGAGCGCGAGCGAGCGGACGCGGTGGGGCGAGCCCTCGAAGGCGGCAGCGTGCTCGGCCCGCCGGGCCGCGAGCGCCGCCGCCGAATCGGTGAAGCCGGCGAGCTCGTCCCAGGAGCCGCGGCGCGGCGATTCCGGGTCGCCGCCGAACACGGTCAGGACGTCGAGCGGCGCCGGCCGGTCGAGCAGCGCAGCGCACGAGAGCGCCGCGTCGTCGAAGTGCGGCTCCAGGATCAGGATCGGCGCTTCCGAGAGGCGGCGCCGTGAGGCCTCTATCGCCAACGCCGCTCGTCTCTGTCGTGACCCCGTCGTACAACACCGGGCGCTTCATCGAGGAGACGCTCAGGAGCGTCCAGGAGCAGGACTATCCCCGCGTCGAGCACATCGTCCTCGACTCCGGATCGACCGACGAGACTCCCGGGATCCTGGCGCGCTTCCCGTCCGTCAAGCTGATCGCGCCGGCGCCGGGCGGGGTCACGGAGAAGGTCAACCACGGCTTCACGCTCGCGCAGGGAGAGATCTTCGCCTGGATCAACGCCGACGACTTCTACCTCCCCGGTGCGATCGCCAAGGCGGTCGCCGCCCTCCAGGAGCATCCGGACGCCGCGCTCGTCTACTGCAACTTCCTCCACGTCGACGAGGAGAGTCTCGAGATCGAGCGCATGCCGAGCAAGCAGGCCGGATTCCGCCAGCTGATCGAGGAACGGAACTACGTCCCCCACCAGACCGCGTTCATGCGCCGCGAGGCGTTCGAGCGGGTCGGGCCGGTCACGACCCGCTACCCGCTCGTGCAGGACTGGGATCTCTGGATCCGCATCAGCAAGGAGTACCCGATCGTCCACGTCGACGACTGGTGGGCGGCGTTCCGCGTCAGCCGGGGACAGCGGTCCGACGTTCACAAGTACGCGTTCTGGAGCCAGGGCCGGAAGATGACGCGGGAGCACGGTGCCCGGTTCTTCTCCCCGCTCTTCTGGTCGTACTGGGGCGGGAAGTTCTCGCGTGCCGGGGGGATGCTGATGCGGTTCGAGCTCCGGACGTTTGCGTCCAAGCTCCGCGACTTCGTCCGCTCGTTCGGACGCCGGTAGCCGTGCGCCTGGCGTTCGTCACGAACACCCTTCCGCCGGAGGGGCGCGGCGGTGCCGAGGCGTACGTCGCCGGGCTCGCCCGTGACCTGGCGGCGCGGCACGAGGTCGTCGTCCTGACCGGCGCCCGTGTCGGCATCGACGGCATCGAGACAGTCCACCTGCCGGGGCTGCCCGAGCTCCCACGCGACGCCAACGCCGCACGCAAGGCGGTCTGGCACGCGCAGGACCAGTGGCTGCCCGGCGTTCACCGGGAGACGAAGCGCGCGCTCGAGTCGTTCGGGCCGGACGTGGTGCACACGCACGCTGTCCAGGGCCTCTCGGCCGCGGTCTTCACGGCGATCCGCAGCCTGGGCTCGCGCCATGTGCACACCGCCCACGACCTCGGCCTCCTCTGCGCCCGGGTGACGATGACGCGGAACGGCGAGTTCTGCGGCGGCCGCTGCGCGACGTGCGCCGTCCAGCGCGCCGTTCGGGGCCGGGCGGCGGCGTCACGGCTGGATCTCCTGATCGCGCCGTCCGAGCACGTGCGGAAACGACACGTGGAGGCCGGGGTGATCGGGGAGAACAAGGCGGTCACGATCCCGCAAGGCGCCGCGCCCGCGCCCGGGTCCGCCCGCGGCGGGGGCGACCCCGCGCGGCCGGTGCTCGGCTACATCGGGACGCTCTCGCGGATCAAGGGCGTCGCCACGCTCCTCGACGCCTTCGCGTCCGCTCCGCGGGAGTGGCGGCTCGAGCTTGCCGGAAGCGGCGAGCTCGAACCGATGGTGCGCCAGCGTGCGGCCTCCGACGAGCGCATCGGCTTCCACGGCCGCCTCGACGGCGAGGCCAAGGACGCGTTCTTCGCCGGGCTGGATCTGCTCGTCGTACCGAGCGAGTGGGAGGAGAACGCGCCGCTCGTCGTGGTCGAGGCGGCCGTTCGAGGCCTACCCTCGGTGGTCAGCGACCGTGGAGGGCTCCCCGAGACGCCGCAAGCAGAGATCTTCCGTGCGCGCGACCCCGCCGCCCTACGCGAGGCGGTGCGCACGCTCGTCGAGACTCCCGGCCTGCTGGCCGAGCGGAGCCGCGTGCTGCTCGAGCGCCCCGAGCGGTTCCTGTGGGCGACGCACGTCGCCGAGGTCGAGTACGCGTTGACTCAGGTGGCGAGCGCCCGGTAGGCGCTCCACACGGGCTTCGGCGAGAAGTCGTGCCGGAGCATCCCGTAGTAGTTGAACGAGTCCGCCGACGCGCCGTAGGGACGCTTGTCCCGCTGCGTGTAGACGAAGAGCGGCCCCGACCAGCCGTAGGCATTCCAGGTCGTGTAGGCCTCGGTGATCTGCTGCGCCTGTGCGGACTCGGACATCGCGTGCGGGGCGCCCGACGTGGGCGGCCCGAACTCCGTCCCCCACAGCTGCTTGGCGCCGTCGCCGTTCGCCGTCATCACGCTGCGGATGCTCGGCGAGGTGCCGGCCATCTGCCACCAGGCGTTCTGCGCGTGCGCAAAGGACGGGTCGACCGTGTACGGGTGATGGCTCCAGCCGTCGAAGTGGCCGCGCCCGCCGTTGGAGTAGACGGCGGAGATGAACGCGACCTCGTCGATCCGCGACGCGTCGCTGTCGGCCGGGGAGGTGACCCCGGCAAGCACGTATGCACCCGGGTCGGCGGCTTTCATCCGGCCGTACGCTGCCCGGACGAGCGCCGTGTAGTGGGACGCGTTCGGCCTGGGCGCCCAGAACATGGAGATATTCGGCTCGTTCCAGAGCTCCCAGTGGGCCACGCGGCCGGCGAAGTGCCGGACTGCGGCCTCGGTGAACGCCGCGTATGCGTTGCGCCGGTCGTCCGTGTCGGGGCCGAACTTGTCGCTCGTCCCGGCCGGGCGCGCCCATGTCGGCGAGTAGGCGAGGTTTCCGAGCACCGACAGGCCGCGGGCGCGGGCGGCGTTCACGAGCGGGTCGTACTTGCTCCAGTTGAACGACGCCGGCCCGTCCCACTGCACGTCGCTCCACTTGATGTCGAACCGAACCCAGTCGGCGCCCATCGCGGCCATCGAGTCGAGCTCGCGGTCCCGCGTCGCTGCGTCCAGATACTCCGCGTTGTCGAAGGACACGCCGAAGCCGCCCGAGGCTCCGAGAGACGGCGGCGCCGGCACCGGGGACACTGCCGGGGGCGGAGGCTGCGGGGTCGGGGCGGGCTGAGGCCCCGGCCTTGCCTCGAGGCGCTTTCGCGTCCGGGCGAGGAGACGGCGGGAGGCGTAGTTGCGGAGCGAGGCGAGCGACGCCAGCTGGACCTTCGCCCGGTTCTTGCCCGCCGAGGCGCGACCATGTGCCGCCTCGGCCGACACAGCGCCGGCGGCGGAGGCGGAGAGCACGCCTGCGAGGACGAGCGCGGCCGTGAGACCGCGAGCGCGGGATTGACCTCCTGCCACCATCCCGCGTTGCATCGGAAATGCGTTACAACCAGTAGCTCACTCATTCGAGTGACCCAAACGGGGGATTTCGGGGGATGGAACGTGAAGGCGCCGTCGCTAAGGTGTTGAACATCAGTGCGGTGAGTGCTCTTCCTCTTCAGATCCCGGTTCCGAAGCCCCATCGGCGGCGCCGATGACACGCGGCTCCGCGGAGGCAATCCGCGCGGCCCTTCGGCGCTCGCTGCCGCTGATCGTCGCGCTCGTCGTGCTCGGTGCGGTCGCGATGAACGTGTTCACGCAGCTTCGCGGCGCGCAGTACGAGGCCAACTCCCGGGTGCTCCTGACGACGAGCGAGGTGACGGCGCTCCTGACGGGGACGCAGCCGGTCTTCCTCGACCCCGACGAGGTGCAGGACACCGCCGTCGCGCTGGCGGGCTCCCCCGTCCTCTACGAGCGCGTCGCCCGGCGAACGGGCGGCCGGCTGGGGACGGCCGCCGAGCTCCAGGCCGCGACGTCCGTCAACGGAGACGACGACAACGTCGTCGCGTTCGCCACGACGACGAGTGAGGCCGACCGCTCGCGCCAGATCGTGAACGCGGTCTCCACGGAGTACCTGCGCTGGCGCTCAGAGATCGCCGGCGAACAGGTGCAGCGGGCGGTGACGGCGCTCCGCCAGCGCGTGGCGCGTGAGCCGGCAGGCAGCGCCCGACGGCAGGAGCTCGAGGACCGGCTCAGCGAGCTGGAGGTGCTGGCGAGCGTCCCGAGCCCGAACGCCGTGCTCGTCGAGCGCGCGACCGGCGCGGCAAAGACCAGCCCGGCGCCCGTCCGCGACACGCTGCTGGGCGCGCTGATCGGACTGATGCTCGCGCTGCTCCTCGTCGGCATCCGCGAGGCGCTCGACACGAAGATCCGCTCGGAGGAGGACATCGAGGAGCTCCTCGACACGCCGGTTCTCGCAACCGTTCAGAGCCTTCCGCGCCGCGCCAGGCTGGTGATGTTCGGGCGAAACGAGGAGCTGTACGGCGACTCCTACGGGCTCCTGGCCGCGAATCTCGTCCAGGGAGACGGCGCGCGCCGGCCGCGCGTGATCGCCGTGACCAGCGCGATCGCCAACGAGGGCAAGACCACGACGGCCGCCAACCTCGCCGTGGCGCTCGCCCGCCGCGGCGCCAACGTCGTCCTGGCGGACTTCGACGTCCGCAAGCCGTCGGTGGCCGAGGTCTTCCGGATCCCGACGTCGGCGCCGGGTGTGGCACAGCTGATCGCCGGGCGGGCCGAGGTGCGGGACGTCCTCTGGGACGTTTCGCTGAGCGGCCTCGCGCCGCAGGTGGCGAGCTTCGGCCGGAACGGCGACACAGCCGACGCGAGCGGCGCGGGCTTGCTCCGGGTGGTCCCGGCCGGCACGCAGCTCCGGTCCGGCTCCGTCGCGCAGTCGCCGCAGGTCCCGGCCGTGCTCGAGAACCTTGGGTCGCTGGCCGACGCGGACATCGTGATGCTGGACACTCCGCCGGCGCTCGTCACGGTCGAGATGGCCGAGCTTTCCCGGCGGGTCGACGCCGTCATCCTCGTCGTCCGCCAGGGCCGCGTCTCCCGCCGGAGCCTCCGCGCGCTGGCGCGGCAGACCAAGGGCTGGAAGGCGCAGATCACGGGCGCCGTCCTCACGGACGCTCCGCAGGAGGAGCGTCACTCCTACTACTACCGGCCGTAATGCAACGCCTCGCCGCGCTTCCCCTCGCCGGCGACGCGTGGCTGCTCGCGGCCGGGGCGTTCCTCACGTTGCTCGTCGCGGCGGCGAGCGTGCAGATGGGACCGGCGCTTCCCGTCGGCGGGCTGGCCGCGCTCTTCGTCTTCGCCGCTCTGGTGGTCGCGTTCGTCGCGGTTCCCCATGTCGCCGTCGCCGGGCTGATCCCCGTCTTCGCCGTTCTCCCGATGGTGAAGACCCTGTGGCTGCCGACGGCGGGGCCGATCAAGGACGTCGCCGCTGTCGCGGCGTTCGCGGCCGTCGCGCTCCTGACGATCGAGCGGCACAGGCTCCGGACGCGCGCGGCTATCGACCCGATCGTCGCCGCGTGCATCCTTGCCCTGCTGGCCCTGTACGCCGTAAACATCGGCGGCGGCTTCAAGCCGGAGGCCTACGGTGAGGCCTGGGGACACGGCGTCCGGCTGATCGCGGAGCCGTTCCTGCTCCTGCTCGTCGGGCTCAGCGTCGAGAACCCGCGTCGCGTCTTCCACTGGGCGATGGGCTCGCTCGTGGCGACCTCCTTCGCGGTCGCGCTCTACGGGATCGCGCAGCAGATCCTCGGCGCGGACGGTCTGGTGGCGCTCGGCTACACGTGGGACGTGCAGATCCAGATCGTCGGGAACTTCCTGCGCAGCTTCGGGACACTCGACGATCCGTTCCTCTACGCGGCCTTCCTCTCGTTCGGGCTCGCCGGCGTGCTGTTCTGGATGCGGAGAGGGCCCCTCGCGCTCCTCGTCGGGGCGACGATCTCCGTCGGGATCCTGGTCGGCTTCGTCCGGACCTCGGCAGTCATCGTCGTGGCGCTCCTGGGCATCTGGCTCGTCGCGCAGCGGCGGCCGGTTCCGGCGGCGGCGGTGCTCGGCGCGGCGGTGATCGGGGCGGTCGCGATCTTCTTCTCCTCGGCGCAGGCGACCGACTCGAGGACGGTTCGCGCCGGGAGCAACACGTACCTGACCCTCAACGGGCGGACCGACGCATGGAAGGTCGCGCTCGGCGGCCCGATCGACTGGCCGTTCGGCCGCGGGGTCGGCGAGGTCGGCACGGCGGCCGAGCGGGCGACGTTCGACCTGGCCCGGACGGCTGAGGAAGCCCGGGAGTCCAGAGTCGAGGCGGTGGACTCCGGCTACTTCGCGACGATCGCCGACGTCGGGTTCATCGGCCTCGGCGTGCTCGCGATCCTGCTTGTGCGGCTCTTCAGCGCAGCCCGGTCGGCGGCGGCGCTCGGGCTCGCCTCGGGGCGGATCGCGCTGGCGATCCTCGTCGTGCTCTCGCTGGATGCGGTCACGCGGTCGTCGTTCCAGGGTTTCCCCACCGCGTTCATCGGGATGTTGCTGATCGGCGTTGCCCTGGCGGCGAGCGCAGCGGAACGCACGGAGCTCGAGGAGCCCGGCGAGCTCCGGCCTGTGTGACGCTCTCCGTCTCCCTCTTCGGGCTCGTCGCCGGCGGCGGATCCGGCGTCGCGCGCTACACGTCTGCTCTCGCTCGAGGCCTGGACCGCGTCCACGGCGAGTTTCCCGGACTTCGGCTCGAGTTTCTGACCAATCCTGCGGGCGCCGAGCGCACGCCGCTCGAGGGGATCGAGACCCGCGTGGTCGGCTTCGGGGGCCGGCGGGCGGCCGGCGGGCCGCTGCGTCTCGCGGTCGAGCACGTGCTCGCTCGTCGCGCCCGGGCAGAGCTGCTGCACTTCTTCGACACGACCGGGCCGGTGCTGGCGCCGTCGCGGCCGTTCGTCACGACGGCGCACGACGCCACGATCGCGTACGGCTACAACCCGGTCCGAGGCGGCTACAAGCGGCGGCTCTACCCCTGGGCGCTCAAGCGTGCGCGGGCGGTTGTCTCGGTGTCGGCGTTCGCCCGGGACGAGGTCGTCCGCCACTTCGGTGCCGACCCGGCGCGGATCCGCGTCATCCACTCCGGGCCCGGGCTCGCGGAGGCGGACGGCGCAGTTGCCGCGGCCGCCGAGCGCGGCCCCTACCTCCTCTACGTCGGAAACCTCGCCGCGAACAAGAACCTCCCGTTCCTCGTCCGCGCCTTCGGCGCCTCCTCGGCACCGGGCCGGCTCGTCCTCGCCGGCAGGCCGGGTGAGGGCTACGACGCGCTCGAAGCCGAGCTGGCGCGATCGCCGCGCCGCGGCGACGTCGACCTTCGGACGGGCGTCTCGGACGCGGAGATCGAGGGGCTCTACCGCGGCGCGAGCGCCCTGGTGCTTCCGTCGCTGTACGAGGGGTTCGGCTTCACGCCGCTCGAGGCGATGACCCGCGGGTGCCCGGTGGTCGCGAGCGACATCCCGGCCGTGCGGGAGGTTTCCGGCGACGGGGCCCTCCTCGTCCCGCTGGAGGAGCAGGCGTGGTCGGCGGCGCTCGACCGAGTAGCCGGCGACGAGCGACTGAGGAACGATCTCCGCGAGCGCGGACGCTCGACCGTCGGCCGCTACTCCTGGGACGAGACCGCGCGCGGCGTCTGCCGGCTCTTCGAGGAGCTTGGCGCTAGCTTGTAGCCCCTCGTGGTCGACACGCACTGTCACCTGCTGCCCGGCCTCGACGACGGGCCGCGGCGCACGGGGGACGCGATCGACCTGGCGCGCGAGCTCGTCGCCGCCGGCGTCCACACCGTCCTCTGCACGCCGCATTACACGCGCCAGTGGCCCACCGACCACGATGTCGCGCTGGCGACGCACCGCGATCTCCGTGAGGCACTCGACCGGGCGGGGATCGAGCTCGCCACGAGCGTCTCCGCAGAGGTCGGGACGACCTTTGCCGTCACGCAGCCGCTCGAGGAGCTCGCGAAGCGCGCCGTCGGCCCCTACGTCGTGGTCGAGATCTATGCGGACACCCCGGCGCCGTACGTCGAGACCGTGGTCGAGCGACTCGCCGAGGCCGGGCTCCTGCCGGTCTTCGCCCACCCCGAGCTGGCGCGCTTCGTCGACCGGCGCCCCGAGGTCTTCGACGAGGCGCGCGCCCGCGGCGCGCTGGTTCAGGTGCTCGCGCCGGGCGTGACAGGGTTCTGGGGCCCCGAAGTCGCGCGGAACGCGTGGGACCTCCTCGAGGCCGACCGCGCCGACCTTGTCGCGAGCGACTCGCACGGCCGGCGACGGCCGGCGCGACTCCTCGCCGAGGCGGCGGAGATGATCGACCGGAGGCTCGGCCGGGGCGCCCGCTTCGACCTGACGGAGACGCGGCCGGCGGCGCTGGTCTCTGGCGGCGTCCCAGCATGAGCATGCGCGAGAGCTGGGACGAGCGCGCCCGGCGCGACGCTTTCTACTACGTCGAGACTGCCCACTGGGACGGCGACGTCGAGGCCTTCTACGCCCTGGGCGAGGAGCGCGCGCGCATCCTCGTCGACCCGGTGCTGGGCAGGCTTCCCCGGCCGGCCGCAGTCTGCGACGCGCTCGACCTCGGCTGCGGCGTCGGACGCTTCAGCCGCTCGCTGGCGAAGCGGTTCCGGAGCGTCGTCGGCGTGGACGTCTCGCAGGAGATGGTGCGGCAGGCCCAAGCGCAGCACCCGAGCGACGCCTTTCCGAACCTCCGGTTCGAGGCCGGAGACGGCGTGTCACTCCCGGCCGCCGACGGCTCGCAGGACTTCGCCTTCTCCTACGAGGTCTTCCAGCACATGCCGTCGGAGGACGTGATCCTCGCGAACCTGCGCGAGGTCGCCAGAGTCCTCCGGCGCGACGGGGCGGCCCTCCTCCACGTGAAGACCGAGTCCGAGCACGGAACGGCGGCGCAGCTGGTTCCCGCCTCGCTCGTCCGGCTCGCGAAGCGCGCCCTCGGGCGGGACCCGCTCGTCAGCGATCCGTCGTTCCGTGGCACCGCCGTGAGCCGTGACCGGCTCGAGGGCCTGTTCCGCGAGGCGGGCCTGTCGGTTCGCGAGCTCCGCGAGGACCCGACTCACGACCCCGGCACGCGCGTGTTCGTGCTCGCCTCGCCCAGCAGCTCGCGGTAGAGCTCCGCAGTCTGCGCGGTCGTCTTCCGGACGTCGTGCGAGCGCACAGCGCGCTCCCGGGCGGCGCGTCCCTCGGCGGCCCGTAGCTCCGGATCCGACAGGCGCCGTGAGACCTCCTCGGCGAGAGCCGCCGGATGCTCCGGCGGGACAATCGCGCCGGCGCCCTCACCGAGCGCCTCGCGGTTGCCGGCGACCTCGGTCGTGACGATGCTGCGGCCGCGCGCCATCGCCTCGAGGATCGCGAGGGACATCCCCTCCCAGCGAGACGCCTGGACGACGACGTCCCCGGCCGCCAGCCAGTCCGGGACGTCGTCGCGCTCGCCGGCAAACCTGACACCGTTCACCGCGCGCGCCTCGAGCTCGTCGCGGTCCTCGCCGCTCCCGACCAGCCACAGCTGCGCCTCCGGAACCCGCTCGCGGACGGCGGGCCACGCGTCGAGAAGGACGTCCTGTCCCTTCTGGCGCGAGAGCCGCCCGACGCAGACCGCCAGCGGACCGTCGTCCACCCCGAGTCGGCGGCGGGCGTCGCGCTGCTCCGCCTCCCCCACCTCGTTCAGCCGCTCGACGTCGACGCCGTTGTAGATCACCCGCCACGCCGCACGAATCCCGGCACGCTCGCCGTCCTCCCGCTCGGTCTCGCTGGCGCAGACGAGGGCGTCTGCCCAGCGGGCGCCGGCCCGCTCCCACGCGGCGGCCGTCCAGCCGACCGCGCCGCCGACCGCGTGGAACGACCACGCCTGCGGCTGGAAGACGGTCGGAAGCCGTCCGCGCAGCGCAAGCCGCCCGCAGAGCCCCGCCTTCGACGAGTGGAGGTGCACGAGGTCCGGCTCGGCGCGGTCGATGATCGCCCGAAGCGAACGGGTCTCGCCGAGCGACGAGGGGCCCGGCGACCGGCGCGCGGGCCACGGGAGAAACGCAGCACCCGCCTCGCCCGCAACCCGGGCGAGATCGCCCTCGGGCGGGCACGCAACCGAGACCTCCCAGCCCCGCCGAACCTGGTCCGCGGCGGGGTCGCCGACGCAGCTGACCAGCCCGCCGACCGTCG
Source organism: uncultured Actinomycetes bacterium (assembly GCA_963782765.1). Taxonomy (GTDB): domain Bacteria; phylum Actinomycetota; class Thermoleophilia; order Gaiellales; family Gaiellaceae; genus JACDAN01. Next base: position 810,759 of record CAWALC010000001.1, on the reverse strand, counting down.
GCTGGGCAACGTGGAGAACTCTCACCGTTCGACTACGCTCTGTCGAGAGTGGGTCGCAAGCTCGCGGTCGTGGTGATCCTGGCGCTTGCGGCCGCAGGCGCCGGCTTCATGCTGGGCTCGGGCGCCGGCCAGCCCGAGGCGAGTAGTGCGAAACCTGGCCCGCTCCGTGTCCTGGAGTCGAACCCGCGGTACTTCACGGACGGAACCGGCCGGGCCGTCTACCTGACCGGCTCCCACGTCTGGTGGAACCTGCTCGGCGGACGCACCTGGCGCGCGGCCTGCCTTCCGATCCAGCCGAGCGGGTTCGACTACCGCGCGTATCTGGATCGACTCGTCCGCTACAACCACAACTTCTTCCGCCTCTGGACGTTCGAGCTGACGCGGTGGCGGGAGTGCGACGGCTCGAAGGTGTCGGTGGCGCCGCAACCGTGGCGCCGCACCGGGCCGGGAAACGCCCACGACGGCCTCCCTCGCTTCGATCTGGCGCGACCGAACACCGCGTACTTCGCACGGCTGCGCCAGCGGGTCGCGATGGCGAGCCGCCGGAAGCTCTACGTCTCCGTGATGCTCTTCGAGGGCTGGAGCCAGCAGTTCGCCGCGCTCCCCTGGCGCGCCGCCGGTCACCCGTTCCACTCGGGGAACAACGTGAACGGCATCGCCGCGGACCGGAACCGGGACGGACGGGTGACGGAGGTGCACACGCTCGGCGATCCGCGCATCCTCGCGGCGCAGGAGCGGTACGTGCGCAGGGTGGTCGACACCGTCAACAGGTACGACAACGTCCTCTACGAGATCGCGAACGAGAGCGGCACGTTCTCCACGGCGTGGCAGTACCACATGATTCGAGTGATCCAGCGGCATCAGGCGAGGAAGGCGAAGCGGCATCCGGTCGGCATGACCTACCAGAACCCGCACGGCACGAACGGGGCACTGTTCGCGAGCCCGGCCGGCTGGGTCTCGCCGGCAGGCGGCCGGCCGTTCCTGCACGACCCGCCCGTCGCGGACGGCAGGCGGGTGAGCCTCTCGGACACCGACCACCACTGCGGGATCTGCGGCGACCGCCACTTCCCGTGGACGCAGTTCACGCGCGGGCACAACCCGATCTTCATGGACCCGATGGACTCGGACGGTGAGCGCGAGCAGATCCGGTGGGCGATGGGCCACACGCGGCACTACGCGCGGCGGATGAACCTCGCCGCGAGCCGCCCGCGCCCGGATCTCTCCTCCACCCGCTACTGCCTCGCCGTGCCCGGCCGCGAGTACCTCGTCTACCAGCCTCGCCCGGGTGCGTTCTCCGTCGACCTGCGCGCTGCGCGGGGGTCGTTCCGCGTCGAGTGGTTCGAGCCCTCGACGGGGCGTAGGTGGTACGGGCGCGTGTCCGGCGGCGGGCGCCTGACGATGACCCCGCCCGTGAGGACGCCGGTCGTGCTCTACCTGCGCCGGGCGTGAGGATCGTCGGCGTCGTCCCGGCCGCCGGGCTGGCGACGCGCCTCCAGCCGCTCGAGGCGTCGAAGGAGCTGCTCGACGTCGGGGGCCGGCCGGTGATCGACTACCTCCTCGAGCGCATGCGGGCCGGAGGCGCCGACGAGCTCCGGGTCGTCACTCGGCCCGAGAAGGACGACGTGGCAGAGCATGCGCGCCGGGCGGGTGCGTCGGTGATCCTCGGGACGCCGGCGAGCGCCGCGGAATCCTTCTCGCTCGGTCTCGCCGGCCTGGAGCCGGGCGACATCGTGTTGCTGGGCTTCCCGGACACGATCTGGGAGCCTGTTGACGGCTTCGCCCGACTCGTCGAGCTGCTGGGAGGCGACGACGCGGCGCTCGGTCTCTTCCGCACGCCCGACCTGTCTCGATCGGATGTGGTCGTCCGCGACGGCGACCGGGTGGCCGCCATCGCCGTCAAGCCGGAGGCGCCGCCGTCCGACCTGATCTGGGGCTGCGCCGCGGTCCGCCGCAGCACCCTGGACGGGCTTGCCGAGCATGCCGAGGCCGGCACCCTGCTCGACGGGCTCGCGAAAGCGGGCAAAGTGCGAGGCGTGCACCTCTCCGACTCGTGGATCGACATCGGCACGCCCGAGGCGCTGGCGCGGGCCCGCGCGTCCGTATGAAGGTTCTCGTCACCGGCCACCACGGCTACATCGGGTCGATCACGGTCCCGGTGCTTCGCGCCGCCGGCCACGACGTCACCGGCCTCGACTCGCTCCTCTATGCGGGGTGCGACCTCTACGACGGCGAGCCCGCGCAGTCGGCGCTCGAGGCCGACGTCCGGGACGTCGAGGCGCGACAGCTGGAGGGGTACGACGCCGTCGTCCACCTCGCGGCGCTGTCGAACGACCCCCTGGGCGACCTCGACCGCGAGCTCACGATGTCGATCAACTACGAGTCGACGATCCGCGTCGCGCGCGCCGCGAAGGAGGCGGGCGTCCGGCGGTTCGTCTTCGCGTCGTCCTGCAGCATGTACGGCGCCGCCGACTCGGGCGAGGCCGTCGACGAATCCGCACCGCTCTCGCCGCTGACCGCCTACGCCGAGTCGAAAGTCCGGTCCGAGGAGACGCTGGCCGAGCTTGCCTCGGACGATTTCGCACCGGTCTTCATGCGAAACGCGACCGCGTACGGCGCCTCACCGCGGCTCCGGCTCGACATCGTCCTCAACAACCTGGTCGGGTGGGCGCTGACGACCGGCGCCGTCCGGATCCTCAGCGACGGGACGCCTTGGCGGCCGCTTGTCCACGTCGAGGACATCGCGCGGGCGACGCTGGCGATCCTCGAGGCGCCGGAGGACGAGATCCGCGGCCAGGCGTACAACGTCGGCCGGGACGACGAGAACTACCAGGTGCGCGAGCTGGCGGAGATCGTCCAGCGAACCGTCGGCGACTGCACCGTCGAGCTCGGCGGGTCGAACGACCCGGATCCGCGTAGCTACCGCGTCGACTTCGGCAAATTCGCCAACGTGTTCCCGGAGGCCGGCCTCTCGTGGACGGCCGAGCGCGGCGCCGCGGAGCTGCGCGACGCCTACCGCGCCGCCGGGATGACGTTCGAGGACTTCGACGGGCACCGCTTCACGCGGCTCAAGCACCTCCGCGAGCGCATAGGGCGCGGAGAGCTCGACGACGAGCTCCGCCCGCGGTGATCTTCCGCGAGACCGACATCCCCGGCGCCTTCGTGGTCGAGCCGGAGCCGATTCCGGACGACCGCGGCTCCTTCGCGCGCATCTTCGACGCCTCCGACTTCGCGGAGCGCGACCTCGACACGGAGTTCGACCAGTGGAGCGTCTCGTACAACGAGCGGGCGGGGACGCTGCGCGGGCTGCACTTCCAGCGCGAGCCGCACGCCGAGACGAAGCTCGTCCGGTGCACCCGCGGCGCGCTCTACGACGTGATCGTCGACCTGCGGCCGGGCTCGCGGGCGTTCAGGCGCTGGACGGCGGTCGAGCTGAGCGCGGAGAACCGCCTCATGCTCTACATCCCGAAGGGCCTGGCACACGGTTTCCAGACGCTCGTGGACGAAACCGAGGTCGCCTACGCCATCTCGGAGCCCTACGTCCCCGAGTCGGCGTCGGGTGTCCGGTGGGACGACCCCGCCTTCGGGATCGACTGGCCCGAGGCGAAGGCGCGGGTGATGTCCGAGAAGGACATGTCCTGGCCGGACTTCACCCAGTAGCGAGGATCTCGTCCAGGTCGTCGAGCGCGTGGAAGTAGCCGCCGCTCAGCCGGTCGGCCTTGCCGGAGGCGAGCCCGAGGACGAGCCGCGACGCGAGCGCCGGGTCGAGCGTCTCGCGGTCGACGAGGTGCGGGAACCAGCCGCGCTCCTCCTGGAGCTCGAGCAGCCGCTCGGTCATCGCCGTCTTCACGTAGCCCGGTGAGATCGCGAAGACCGAAACGCCGGTTCCCTCGAGCGACGCCGCCAGCGACCCGGTCAGGTTGAGGATCGCGGCCTTCGCGGCGCCGTACGCGGAGTTGTACGGCGACGGACGGCGCGCGGCGTTGGAGGAGACGTTGACGATGCGGCCCGCGCCGCGCTCGAGCATGGGCGGAAGGGCGGCTCGGCAGACGAAGTACGTGCCACGCAGGTGGATCTCGACGTCGCTCCACCAGAGCTCCGGATCGGTCTCCCAGAGCGGGCCGAAGGCGCGGTCGGTTCCGGCGTTCGAGACGACGAGGTCGATCGGGCCGAGCTCGCCCTCCGCCTGGGCGACTGCGGCCTCGACCCCCGGCCCGTCGGTCACGTCGAGTGCCAAGGAGAGCGCCCGGCGACCCGCACGCTCGACCAGCCGCGCGGCCTCGGACAGGTCGGACCGGGCCGCCAGAGCCACGTCGTAGCCCTCGGCGGCCAGGGCGCGCGCCAGCTCCTGGCCGACGCCGCGGCTGGCGCCCGTGACGAACGCGACGCTCACGCCGGCGTCAGGAGGTCGTGCTCGAGCAGCCGGTCCGCCGCCTCGCGGATCGCGGCGAACGGAAGGCCCGACCGCTCGGCGATCCCGAGGAGGTCGAGCGATCCGTCGGCGAGGCTGAGCACCCAGAGCAATGCGGCCTCCTGCGGCGACCCGCCTCCGACCGAGCGGTAGAGGCCGCGCTTCCCGAGCTGCGGCTCGCCGTACGGGCTCGCGTTGACGTAGGTGCGGTTCCGCTCGACGGCGTCGATGACTGCGAGGTACGTATCGAGCGATTCCTGGAGCCACTTGGCGCCGACGAGGTCGAAGTCGTCGCCCGAGGAGTGGTAGCCGGGGAAGGTGTCCGCGGGCGAACGGGAGAGCGCCCCGACCGGAAGGTCGAAGCCGGGCGAGTTGAACTGGCGCTCGTCGCCGCCGTAGGGAAACCAGTCCAGAATCGTGTGCTCCCGCCCGGTGTCCCGGAGCACGACCTCGACGGCTCTGTCGATCTCCGCGTCGCCGCCCCGACTCCGCTTGTACGTCATCCCGCCGGGATCCCCGACGCACGACGCGACCAGCCCGTGCCTGATCCGGCCGACCGCATCCGGGTTCCGCGAGAGCCAGCTGAGCGGGCCGATCGTCCCCGGGCTGAAGAGCAGCCGGTACGAGTAGTGAAGCTCCAGCTCGGCCAGGCGCCTGCCCAGGGCGGCGAGCAGCACGACGCCGGAGAGGTTGTCGTTGCAGAGCGCCGGGTGGCAGGCATACGTCGAGAGCAGGAACTCCTCCTGCGTCTCCCCCGGGATCAGCGCCTCGCCGTAGGTGAGGTGGCCGTCCTCGAGCCGCGTCCCGACGCAGACCTCGTACTCACCGTCCTCCAACGCGTCCAGCTGCCGCTGCGAGAGGCAGAAGCCCCAGTTCTCGGCGTAGTACGAGGTGCGGTACGGAATCCAGTCCGGGTTCTCAGGATGGGTGAAGACCCGCTCGCGAAGCTCGGCAAGCGGGAGCCGCGTTCTGACCGGGACGCTGTAGCCGAGCAGGTGAAGGCTGGACTCGGCGAAGTCGACGACGCGGTTGCCGTCGCCGTCCGCGATCCACGCCTCGTCGACGTTCCACTCCTGCGGAACCGTCCAGTCGAACACCTGCGTCCCGGTCGGGACCTCGGTGATCTCGAGCGGCACCTCTTGCGAGATCCGCGCCAGCGTCTGCCGGACGCCGTCGCCCGTAAGGCTGCGCGGGATCGGATAGAGCTCCCGCATCAGCTCGATCATCCCGGTGCCGTCCATCAATCGAGGACGCGGACGCGCGGGATCGCGACGACGAACTGCCCGCCCCACTCCCGGATGTGCGCCATCTGCTCCGTGATCTCGGCCGCGATGTTCCACGGCAGGATCAGGAGGTAGTCGGGCCGCGTCTCGGCCACGTGCTCCGGTTCGTGGATCGGGAGCCGGACCCCGGGCAGGTACGTCCCCTGCTTGTGTGGGTTTCGGTCGACCACGTAGTCGACGAAGTCCGACCGGATACCGCAATAGTTGAGGAGCGTCGTTCCCTTCGCCGCTGCGCCGTACGCGGCCACTGACTTTCCCTCGCGCTTGGCGCCGATGAGGAACTCGAGCAGGTCGCGCTTGGTCTCCCGCACGGACTCGCCGAACGCCGTGTAGGTCTCGATCCGGTGGAGTCCCGCGGCCCGCTCGCGCTCCTTCAGCGCCTCGACCGCTTCGCCGGTTCCGCCCTCGTCGGCGTGGCGCGCGAAGATCCGGAGCGAGCCGCCGTGCGTCGGGAGCTCCTCGACGTCGAACAGCGCGAGACCGTGCTCGCCGAACAGCCGCTCGACGACGAGCAGCGACCAGTACGAGTAGTGCTCGTGGTAGATCGTGTCGAACTCCCGCTCCTCGATCAGCTTCAGCAGGTGCGGGAACTCCATCGTCACGACGCCGCCGGGCTTCAACACCACGCGGAGCCCCTCGACGAAGTCGTGCACGGGCGGGACATGGGCGAGGACGTTGTTGCCGATCACGAGGTCTGCCGCCTCGCCCTCCTCCACGAGCGTGGCGGCGAGCTCAGTGCCGAAGAACTCCACGCGGCTGGGAACGCCGCGCTCCTGCGCCGCCGCCGCCGTGCTCGCCGTCGGCTCGATCCCGAGCACGGGGACTCCGCGCTCGACGAAGAACTGGAGCAGGTAGCCGTCGTTCGACGCGACCTCGATCACCTTGCTCCCTGCGTCGTAGCCGAAGCGCCCGACCATCATCTCGACGTAGCGCCGCGCATGGTCGACCCAGCTGTCCGAGTACGACGAGAAGTACGCGTAGCCGGGGCTGAAGATCTCCTCCTGGTCGACGATCGTGCCGAGCTGGACCATCAGGCACGACTCGCAGACGTAGGCGTGGAGCGGATAGAACCGCTCGGGCGCCTCGGGGTCGGTGACGTACTCGTTGGCGACCGGCGACAGCCCGAGGTCGGCGAAGGTCACGCGAAGCGGCGCTTCACAGAGGCGGCACGGCTGCTCTGTCACCAGATCTTCCAGCCCGGGTCCCCGGACTCCCACTGCTCCTCGAGCACCATCTTGTCGCGGAGGCTGTCCATGTTCTGCCAGTAGCCGCGGTGCCGGTAGGCCGCGAGCTTCCCCTCCTGCGCCAGGCGCTCGAGCGGCTCGTTCTCCCACACGGTGTCGTCGCCCCGGATGTAGTCGAGCGCCTCCGGCTCGACGACGAAGAAGCCGCCGTTGACCCAGCCGCCGTCGCCGTCCGGCTTCTCGTGGAAGCGCTCGATCCTGTCGCCGTCGCTCTCCAATGCGAGCGCGCCGAAGCGGCCCGGCGGCTGGATCGCCGTCACCGTCACGGTCGCGCCCTCACGGCGGTGGAAGTCGAGCAGCGCCCCGACGTCGAGCGCAGCTACGCAGTCCCCGTAGGTCATGCAGAAGGTCTCGTCGCCGAGGTGCGCTCTGGCGTGCCGGAGCCGGCCGCCGGTCATCGTCTCCTCGCCCGTGTCGAGGATCGTGACCCGCCAGGGCTCGACCTCCGACGCGTGCGTGACGACCGCGTTCTCGCGCAGGTCGAAGGTGACGTCCGATCGGTGGAGGAAGTAGCCGGCGAAGTAGTCCTTCAGCATGTGGCCCTTGTAGCCCGCGCAGATCACGAAGTCGTCGATCCCGTAGGCGGCATAGATTTTCATGATGTGCCAGATGATCGGCCTGCCCCCGATCTCCACCATCGGTTTCGGCCGCACGATGCTCTCCTCGCTGATGCGAGTGCCGTAGCCGCCGGCGAGGATCACCGCCTTCACGCGGAGACCTTTCGGCGCAGCGGCTCGCGATCCTCACGCACGCCGGCGGACACCGCGGCCAGCAACGCCGTCGCGATCAGGATCCACGCGCCGAGCTCCGCGCTCTCCTCGACCACGACCTCGACGGTGTCGGGCCACGATCCGCGCGCCACGTCCGCGAGCTCGTAGACGACCGACGAGACGAGCTCGGCCGCGAGGGCGAGGAGAAGCAGACCGAGGCCGAGGTAGACGAGCCCTTGGAGCTGCTCGGGAAGCCTCCCGGCGGTGCGCACCAGGAGGATCGCGGCGACGGCGAAGAGCGGCAGGAAGAGGACAGGCCAGATCAAGCGCTGCGCAGTCTCGCCGTAGCCGAGCTCGTCGGCCACGTTCTCCCCGAGCCGCTCGTGCACGCCGATCGCGTCGTCGAGCGAGAAGAACGCCAGGATGCCTGCGAGCACCAGCAGTGAGGCGTCGACGCGCTCCTCCAGCAGGGACAGGAGGAAGGCTCCGAACGCGGCGGCGAAAGTCGCGGACGAGCTCACCCAGGCCGGAAGCCCCAGCTCATCGTCGGCGTTCAGGTGCAGGTAGCGATCGTCCAGGAGCTGGACGCCGACCACGTGCGCGACCGCCTGGGCGGTTACGGTGATCGCAGCGATGGCGAGACCGAACCGCAGGAACGCGGACGCACGCTCGTCACGCTGCGGCTGCACCGTCATGCACGCATTCTCGCCGTGGACGCTTCCGCATCGGTGACGAGCGGTCCGAGGGCGGCCGAGCGCGTCCTCGTCCTGGGACGGAGCTTTGCGCTGCTCGGCGGCGCCGCGCTCCTTCTCGGCCACGTCGTGAACCACCTGGCTCTCGACGACCGGGTCGGGGAGCTCCAGGCGAGCGCGGAGCACAACGTCTGGTCCTGGGCGGCGACAATGGCGACCCTCGCAGCCGGCCTCGCCGCGCTGCTGTACTCCCGCTCGTCGCCCGCACCGCGCGAGGCGGCCGCGCTCGGTGTGCTGCTCGTCTTCTTCTCGCTCGACGACTTCCTCGAGATCCACGAGAACGCAGGCCTGGACGTCAGCGAGTCGCTCGGCCTCCCCGACTACGTCGGCCCGCGACTCTGGGTCGTTCTCTACCTGCCACTGGCCGCCGCGGGGCTCGTCCTGCTCTGGCGCGTGGCGGCCGAGCTCGGCGGTCGTCCGCGCTCGAGCATCCTGCTCGGGGTCGCGCTCTTCGGCTCCGGCTACCTGCTCGAGGCCGCGGGGATCGTCACGAAACGGATCGAGGAGAGCGGGTTCGACCTCCCGCACCTGATTCGCGCGGGCCTCGAGGAGAGCGTGGAGCTCGCCGGCTGGATCCTCGTGGCCGCGGGGCTGACGGCCGGGATGCTCGCGGCAGCTAGCCGGGGCGCTCTCGCAGCGCGGGGAACAGGATCACGTCCCTGATCGTGTCCCGTCCGGTCAGCACCATCGTCAGCCGGTCGATCCCGACTCCGAGGCCGCCCGTCGGCGGCATTCCGTACGCGAGAGCCTCCACGTAGTCCGGGTCGTCCTGCTCGCCGCCGACCTCGGATGACTGCTGTGCGAACCGCTCGGCCTGCTCGTCCGGGTCGTTCAGCTCGCTGAAAGCGTTGCCGAGCTCCGTGCCGCCGACGAAGAACTCGAAGCGCTCGACGAGCGCGGGGTCGTCGTCGGTGGCGCGGGCGAACGGCGAGAGCTCGACCGGGTAGTCGTGGAGGATCGACGGCTCGATCAGGGCGGGCTCGACGAACGAGGTCAGCGCGTGGTCGACGAGCTGCGCCCAGGTCCGGTCGGCCTTCGTGTCGATGCTGCGCTCCTCGAGCCGGGCGCGCAGATCGTCGGGGTCGCGGGTCCAGAGCCCGTGCTCCTCGAGGGTGTCGACGAGCTTCACGCGCCGCCAGGGCCGCGCGAGATCGACTTCGTGCCCCCGGTAGTCGACCTTCGTCGTCCCGTTGATGGTCTGGGCGAGATGCTCCACCAGGCGCTCGATCCGCTCCATCGTGTCGCGGTAATCGGCGTAAGCCTCGTACCACTCGAGCTGCGTGAACTCGGGCCCATGCTTGTAGGAGATGCCCTCGTTCCGGAAGTCCTTGCCGAGCTCGTAGACCTTGTCGAGGCCGCCGACGATCAGGCGCTTGAGATAGAGCTCGTCGGCGATCCGCAGGTAGTAGTCCTGGTCGAGGTGCTTGTAGTGGGTGACGAACGGCTCGGCGAACCCGCCGCCGTAGCGCGGCTGGAGGATCGGCGTCTCGACCTCGACGAAGCCCTCCGAGTCGAGCCAGCGCCGGGCCTCCGCGACGATCCGTGTCCGCGTGAGCGCGAGGTCGCGCGCCTCCTCGTTCATCAGCAGGTCGAGGTAGCGCTGCCGATAACGGGTCTCGGTGTCCTGGACCCCGTGGAAGGTGTCGGGCAGCGGTCGCTTGATCTTCGCCAGGAGCGTCAGCTCGTCGACGGCGAGCGAGGGCTCGCCACGACGCGTCTTCGTGGGCCGACCCTCGGCTCCGACGATGTCGCCGAGGTCGAGGTCGACCGGCCCCGTGCGCTCCTGCGCGCAGAGCAGCTGGATGCGCCCCGACCGGTCGACGAGGTCGAGGAAGACGAGCTTCCCCATGTCCCGCCTGGCCATGACCCGGCCGGCGATTCTGCGTGTCTCGTCGGCCTCCTGTCCCGGTTCGAACGGCTCCGCCTCGGAGCGAACAGACGCGATTTCCACGCGATCGGGGAACCGCTTAGGGAGCCCGCTCATGGCGGCCGAGTCTACGGCTAGCCCCAGATCAGCCAGCCGAGGAACACGCCGACGAGGAACGACCCGACGGCGGCGGCTGCAGCGACCTCGCGAACCGACCCTCCCCACTCGCGTCGCTCTCGCGTTCGTTCCAGGCTCGGCAAGCCGGTCTGGACGTACGGAGGCGGATCGACCCCGAGCTGGCGGTACGCCGACACCCAGACGTCCTCCGGCGGTGCGCCGAGCGCACGGAGCGCGTGCAGTGCAGCACCCTGGCCCTCGTGCAGCAGCGCGATCAGCAGGTGCTGCGTGCCGATCGCGTTGTGGCCGAGTGCCTGGGCGTCTTCGAGGGCCAGCTCGAAGATCTTCTTCATCCGCGGCGTGAGCGGAAGCTGGCCCGCAGGAGGCTCCTCGTCCCCTTCGCCGACGCTCTCGACAACCCAGTCGCGCACCGCCTGAAGCTCGACCTCCTGCGAGCCGAGCGTGGTCGCGGCGCGTCCGTTCTCGCGCATCAGCCCGAGAAGCAAGTGCTCCGTCCCGATATAGCCGTGCCGGAGCTTGCGAGCCTCCTCCTGGGCGAGCACGACGACCTGCCGCGCGCTCTCGGTAAAGCGCTCGAACATCGGTCGAGCGTAACGCCGAGACCGGCTGGCCCAGGCGTCCTCGGATTGGAGGTTAAGCGGCCTTGATCTCGAGGATCTTGTACTTCAGGGCCTTGCCCTTGGGCGTCGAGACCTCCACGGTCTCACCCTTCTTCTTGCCGAGGATGGCGCGGCCGACCGGCGACTCGTTCGAGAGCTTCTGCTCGAGCGGGTTCGCCTCCGCGGATCCCACGATGTGGTACTCGACCGTCTCCTTGGCCGCGACGTCGCGCAGCCGGACCTTCGAGCCGACGCTGACGACGTCCTTCGAGATCTCCTTCTTGTCGATCACGCGGGCCGCAACCAGGCGCTCCTCGAGCTGGGCGATCCGATGCTCGAGCATCGCCTGCTCGTTCTTCGCGTGGTCGTACTCGGCGTTCTCGCTGATGTCGCCGAACTCGCGCGCGATGCGAATCCGGTCGGCGACCTCTCTGCGCTTGTCGGTCGAGAGATACTGGATCTCGTCCTTCAGCTTCTTGTAACCCTCCGGTGTGAGGATCACTTCTCTCACGTCAATGGCCTCCTTGACCCAAAAAAACGCGCGGCCCGAAGAGAGGCCGTCGCGGAAGGCGCGCATGGTAGCGACGGCTGAGGACGACGTCAACAGACGATTCGCTACCTTTTCCCGCTCTATGCAGGCAAATCTGCGAATACCGTGGAAGATCCGGGACGTCGAGATCCCGACGCGCGTCGTGCTCGCTCCGATGGCAGGCGTGAGTGTGCAGGCATTTCGCCGCCAGGGGCGCCGGTACGGGGCCGGGCTCGTGTGCTCGGAGATGGTCAGCTGCGCCGGGCTCGAGCACCGGAACGAGCGCACGCTCGGCTATCTCCGGATCGCGTCGGACGAGCATCCGCTGGCGATCCAGATCTTCGGCGGCGACCCGGCGACGATGGCCGAAGCGGCCCGGATGGTCGAGGCTGCCGGCGCCGACCTCGTGGACATCAACTTCGGCTGCCCGGTCCGGAAAGTCACGAAGACCGGCGCCGGCGCGACCTGTCTCGGCGAGCCCGAGCGGGCGGCCGCGATCGTCCGCGCCGTGGCCGAGGCGGTCTCCGTCCCCGTGTCGGTGAAGATGCGCCGCGGCCTCGAGAACGGCTCGCGCGCCTGCCTCGAGCTCGGCCCGAGACTCGTGGACGCCGGAGCGGCGACGTTGACGCTCCACCCGCGCTCCGCGAAGCAGATGTACACCGGCGAGGCCGACCATTCGCTGACGGCCGAGCTGGTCGAGCTCGTGGACGTTCCGGTGATCGCATCCGGCGACGTGACCTCGCGTGCCCGGGCCCAGACCGTCCTGGCGACGACCGGGGCCGCCGCGGTGATGGTCGGCCGGGCGGCGCAGGGCAACCCCTGGGCGATCCGCGAGATCGTCGGCGACTCCGACGACGACCCAACGCGGGAGGAGGTCGTCGCCGAGCTCGTCCTCTTCATGCGTGAGACGGTGAGGGAGCTCGGCGAGCGCAAGGCGACAGGTTTCCTGAAGAAGTTCTACGGCTGGTACCTCGGCCGCGGGCGCTTCCCGCGGCCGTTCAAGCAGGAGCTCGTCGAGCTCGAGACCCTTACGGAGGTGGAGGAACGGCTCTTCGCCGCCGCGCCGGGCGCGCACTTCGTCCTGGCGCGGCTCGAGCAGGAGCATCCGCGCCTGGACGAGGTCGAGCTCGACCTGCCGATCTCGATCTACGGCGGCGGCTAGAGAAACGCTCGCCGGGGCGCTTGGGGTCAGACCCCGGGCTCTGCGGGGCTGGAGAACTCGCGTGCCGGCCTGCTTGAGGTCAGACCCCTTTAGTCGAGAGCTGGGGCGGAGTGAGTGTTCGGCTTCAGCCGCCCGGAGCCGGGATGACAGCCGAGATCTGACCGAGCTCAACGGGGAACAACCAGCTCGCCCGGGCGCTTGGGGTCAGACCCCGGGCCTCGGGCGGGCGGAGGACTCGCGCGCCGGGCCGCTTGGGGTCAGACCCCTGAGTCGCGCCAGGCTCGAGCAAGAGCACCCGCGCCTAGACGAGGCAGACCCCAGGGAGACGCCGCTGGGCAACGCCCGCCCCGGGGGCGCTTGGGGTCAGACCCCCGTGCTTCGAGAAGGCACAGATTTCGGCGTGATTCGTCACACGGGCTAACGGGAACAACCCATCTCGACCTCGGACGAAAGGGGTACACGAGATGGCAACGAGAACCAGGGAAACACAGGACACGCGGGTCGACGAGAGAGTCGACACCGCAAGGCCGGTCGAGACCCGCACCGAGCACGAGACGAGCGCGGACCCGTACGCAGGGATCCATGCGGCGCGCGAGCGCTTCGGCGGGATCGACATCCCGGCGAGCCTCGTCGGCATGCTGACGGCGCTCTCGACGGTGATCATCCTCGCCGGACTGGTCGGCGCCGCCTTCGGCGTCGTCGGCTACCAGACCGGGCTCGAGGAGAACGCCGAGGATCTGTCGATCGGGAGCCTGATCGGCGGCGTGTCGATCCTCTTTGTCGCGTACCTGATCGGCGGCTGGGCGGCGGGCCGGATCGCCCGGTACGACGGAGCCCGCAACGGCTTCGCGGCCGGCGTCTGGACGCTGATCTTCGGCGCGATCCTCGCCGGGCTCGGCGCCTGGGCCGGCGCGGAGTACGACGTGTTCGAGAACGTCGACCTGCCGCAGTGGTTCGACAGCGACGCGGTGACGATGGCCGCGATCATCAGCGGCGTCGCGGCAGTTGCGGCCATGTTCGTCGGCGGGATCATCGGCGGCTTCTGGGGCGAGCGGTACCACCGCCGCGCAGACGCCACGATCGCCGGCACGCGCCGTGCATCGGTCCGCACCGATCAGCGGACGGACGAGCGGGTCACGGACGACGACCGGTCCGACTACCGGACGCACGACCACGACGGGTCCGAGTACCCGACGCGGCACGACGACCGCTCCGAGCACACGGACGGCGATGTTCCCGCTCCTGCGGCGCACGACCGGACGCGGGACCACCACCGCGCCTGAATCGCAGTAGGGGCGGCTTCGGCCGCCCCTACTGATTCCGGTCCCAGAGGATCCGGAGCCCTTCGAGCGTGAGGTAGGGGTCGACCTTCTCGATCGTCCGTGCGTGGGGGACGATCAGGTCGGCGAGCCCGCCGGTTGCGATCGCGGGAGCCTCCGCGCCGAGCTCACCCCGGATCCGCGTCACGATCTCGTCCACCTGGCCCGCGAACCCGTAGACGAGGCCGGACTGGAGCGCCGTGCCGGTCGTCTTCCCGATCACCGTCTCCGGAGCCGTGAAATCGATGCGGAAGAGGCGAGAGGCGCGGGCGAACAGCGCGTCCATCGAGACCTCGATCCCCGGAGCCAGGACCCCGCCGACGTACTCGCCCTCCGGCGAGACGACGTCGAAGTTCGTCGAGGTGCCGAAGTCGACCACGATCGACGGCGCGCCGTAGCGCTCCAGCGCCGCGACAGCGTTCGCGATCCGGTCGGGGCCGACTTCACGCGGGTCGTCGTACCGGATCGGGATGCCGGTCTTGGCACCCGGCCCGACGACGAGAAACCGCGCGTCGGCCCAGCGCTCGGCGAAATCCTCGTATGCCTGGACAAGTGGCGGCACCGTCGAGCTGAGGCAGATTCCGTCGACGGCGTCGAGGTCGAGGAGCCCCGAGAGGAGAACGCCGAGCTCGTCACCCGTGCGGTCCCGCTCGGTGGCGACGCGCCAGTGCGCTCCGAGCTCCCCGTCCTGGAACAGGCCGAAGACGGTCTGGGTGTTCCCCGCGTCGACCGCCAGCAGCAAGCTGCGGTGCTAGTCGTCTTCGCCGCGCAAGGGCTCGCCGAGCCTTTCGGCCAACGCGTCGGCCGTCAGCTTCGGCTCCTCGCCTTCGCCGCGCAGCTCCTCCACCGTGACGTCGCTCGACGTGTAGACCTCGGCGCGCGGGATCATCCGGGTCGGGCGGTTCTTGTCCCAGACCCAGACGTCCTCCATGCGGAGGTGGAAGAACGGATAGCTCGGCTGTGGGACGTAACGCAGGTCGAGCGTGTTGCAGAGGTAGGTCGCGTCCTGGGTGAGGACGCAGTAGCGGAACAGGCCGAAAACGGCCGTGTACTCCTTCTTCAGCTGAAGCTCCAGCTCCGCCTCGAACTCGTCGAGCTCGTCGAGATGCGACATGCGGATCATTGTAGTGCGGCGAGGAGCGCCTGCACCGAGCCCTGGCCGGGCACCTCCAGGCCGGGGTCGAGCTCGGCCAGCGGCTCCAGCACGAACACGCGCTCGGCCATCCTCGGATGCGGGATCTGGAGATCCGGCTCGTTCACGACGCGGCTGTCGTACAGGAGCATGTCAAGGTCGATCGTCCTTGGGCCGAGCGCTGGGCCGTGGCGCGTCCGGCCGAGGTCGCGCTCGAGATCGAGCAGGACGGCGAGCAGCTCACGAGGCTCGAGACCGGTCTGGAGGCGGGCGACGCCGTTCAGGAAGTGCGGCTGCTCCTCGTAACCGACCGGCTCGGTTTCGCGGAGCTTCGACACGCGCTGAACGTCGATTTCCTCGTGCGCATCCAGGCGGGCGAGAGCGAGCCGGATCGTCGCCTCGCGGTCGCCCAGGTTCGCGCCCAGCCCGACGTAGACAAGCGGCATGTCGTCGCTATGGTGTCTGTTAATGCGCCGACTTGGGGTCGTTTTGGCGTTGCTCTTCGTGGCTGCGCCAGTTCCGGTGGCGCAGGCGGCTCCTGCTGCGCTCATCCCGGACGATCGCCAGGTTGCGGCACTCGGCGACTACGGCCACACGATGCTCGGCCTACGTGCCGAACCTGCTGCTGAGCGCCTGCTCGCGGCGAACGGAGGAACGATTGTCGCGCCCGACCTCCACATCTGGCGCCTTCCGAGCGGCACGGCGCAGCGATTGATCCCCCGGCTTCGCCGGCAGGGCGTCCTCCGCTTCGCGGAGCCGGACCGGCCGGTCGCGCGCGACTCTCACCTTCCCGGCACCGACCCGCTCGCAGTGCCGACCATTGGCTGGCACCTCTACCGGATCGGAGCCGACCGGGCCGAGCCGCCGGGCCCCGGCGTGCCGCTGACGATCATCGACTCCGGCCTCGACCTGAGCCACATGGAGTTCCGCGCCCGGCCGAACACGACCGTCCTGAACGCGCAGCAGGTCGACCTCTCGGCCGACGAGTACCACGGCACGATCGTCGCGTCGACCGCAGCGGCGCCGATCGACAGCGTCGGCGCGATCGGGGTCTACCCGCAGGCCGTTCTCCAGGCGTACGACCTCTGGTTCCTCTCGGAGTCGCTGATCGTCCAGGGGATCAGCCGCGCGGTCGCAGCGAGGGCCGGCGTCATCAACCTGAGCCTCGGCGGAGACGAGCCCTCCCGGGCGATGTACGAGGCGATCGTCAACGCGTTCGGGCGCGGCTCCATCGTCGTGGCCGCCGCCGGGAACGAACGGATGCGCGAGGACCCGCCGATCTTCCCGGCGGGCTTTCCGCACGTCCTGACAGTGGGCTCGACCGACGCCGGCGATCGGCCGTCGATCTTCTCCAGCACGAGCCCTGCGGTCGACCTCGCCGCGCCGGGCGAGCAGATCCCGTGGCAGGACCCGGTCGATCCGGCCGTCTACAAGACCGTCAACGGGACGAGCTTCTCGGCGCCGCAGGTGGCGGCCGCGACGGCCTGGGTCTGGACGGCACGGCCGGGGATCGAGAAGACGCAGCTCTTCGACCTGATGCGCCGCTCGACGCGAGACGTCCCGCCCGCCGGATTCGACAGGCGAACCGGCTTCGGGATCCTCGACATTCCGACGGCGCTCAATCGGGCACTTCCGCCGGTCGACCCGATGGAGCCGAACGACGACGTGGATCACGTCAAGGCGCACGGGATCTTCCGAGCGGCCGCCCGTCCCCTGACGGCGCCGGGGCGGCGCCGCGCGTCACTCACGGCGCGCGTCCACGCCAGCGAGGATCCGGACGACGTCTACCGCTTCTGGGTTCCCGGGCGGCGCGAGGTGACTGCAACCGTGCGGCCGACCGCCGACGTGTCGGTCGCCGCTTGGGCTGCCGGCACGCGCAGCGTCTACGAGCGCGGCCGCGCCCGGGCCCGCGACCTGCTCGCCGCGAGCGCGCGGCGCGGCGGCCGGACGGAGACGGTTCGGATCGAGAACACCCGCGCTCGCGGCTTCTACGCCTACCTCGACGTCTTCCCGGCCAGGGGTGTGCGCTCGGGCCGGTACACGCTCCAGATCAGCTCTCGCGCACTGCGGTAGCGGCGGAGTACTCGACGGACAGGCCGGCCGGCGCGATCCCCGGCTTCCGAACTCGAACCTGGACGCGCGTGGCGGGGAAGCGGGCGGCGAGCTCGTCGGCCACCGCGGCTGCGAGCTTCTCGATCAGCCGGTACTCGCCGCCGTCCGACACCTCGCGCACGCAGGCCGCGACGGCGCGGTAGTCGACAGTCGCCTCCAGGCGATCCTCCGGCGGCTCGTCCACCGTGAGCGCGACGTCGTAGAAGAAGGTCCGGCCGGTCTCTCGCTCGTCGTCGTCCACGCCGTGCCGGCCGAACACCTCCAGGCCGACGAGCTCGACGATCACCCGACGACCGCCTGCGCTGCGGTCAGCGCCTCGACGTGCTCCTTCACGTCGTGCACGCGAAGGATCGTCGCGCCGCGCTCGTAGGCGGTCACCGCCGCCGCGATGCTCGCCGAGAGCGGCCCCGTGGTCGCCTCGGGATCGCCGAGGATCCTGCCGAGTGAGCTCTTGCGCGAGAACCCGACGACGACCGGGCGCCCGAGCGCCGCGATCTCGTCGAGCCGGCGGATCAGCTCGAAGTTGTGCTCGACGGTCTTGCCGAACCCGATGCCGGGATCGACGCAGACAGCTTCCTCGTCGATCCCGGCGTCGACCGCGACCCGAAGGCGCTCCTCCAGGAACGCCTTGACGTCGGAGACGACGTCGTCGTAGCGGGGATCGGACTGCATGGTGCGCGGCTCGCCCTGCATGTGCATGAGGCACAGGTAGGCGCCGGATTCCGCGACGACGCCGCCGAGGTCTGGATCTCCCCGCAACGCCGTAACATCGTTGACGAGCTCCGCTCCGAGCTCGAGCGCCCGGAGGGCGACCGCGGCCTTCGCCGTGTCGATCGAAACCGGAAGGCCGGAGAGCTGCTCGAGCACGGGCTCGATCCGGCCCAGCTCCTCCTCCGCGGACACCGGCTCGGCGCCCGGCCGAGTCGACTCCCCGCCGACGTCGACGATGGCGGCCCCCTCCTCGACCATCCGGCGCGCCGAGGCGATCGCGTCGTCCGCGCGGAAGTTCACGCCGCCGTCCGAGAACGAGTCGGGCGTCACGTTGACGATCCCCATCACCGAGGGGCGGGGAAACCGCTCTTCGATCGGTCGCATGGCGAAACCGTACTGCCAGCCGCATTGGGTCAGACCCCAGCAGCGCGACGGCTTGAACAGGAGGCTCGCTCGGCAGCTAGTCGCAGCTTGGGGTCAGACCCCCTTGAGCGCCCGAGGCTTAGATCTCTCTGCTAGATCGAGCCGGCGAAGGTGTCGCAGGCCCCGGGCTGCTTCTGCTCGTAGCCCCGCGAGAACCAGCGCCGCCGCTGCTCCGACGACCCGTGCGTCCAGCTCTCGGGATTGACCTGGCCCTGCGTCTGCTGCCTGGATGCGGTCGTCGCCGATCGCGGCGGCCGCGTCCAGCGCCTCGTTGATGTCGGCCTGGGTGAGCGGCTCCAGCAGCTCCGTCTCCACCGCGTTGGCCGCCCACACGCCGGCGTAGCAGTCCGCCTGCAGCTCCGAGCGAACGGCACGGCTCTCCGGCCCCTGCCGGTCGTTGCCGATCCGGTCGAGGACGCCGGTGCAGGTTCTGGACGTGATGGCCGTACTCGTGCGCGATGACGTACGCCTGCGCGAAGGGCCCGCCGCCGGCGCCGAAGCGCGACTGCAGCTCGTCGAAGAAGCCGAGGTCGATGTAGACGCGCTGGTCCCGCGGGCAGTAGAACGGCCCGACCTGCGAGCTCGCGAAGCCGCAACCCGTCTGCACCTGGTCGGTGAAGAAGACCGTGTTCGCGAACTGGTACTCGCGATTGCTGCGCTCGAAGACGGAGCTCCAGAAGCGCTGCACCGAGTTGACGACGCCCACGATCCGGCAGTCCTGCCGTTCGTTCGCGTCCTCGGCGGTCCGGCATTCCTGTGAGACCTCGCTCGGCGTGTCGCCCTGCTGAACCTGCTGCTGGTCGAGCGGCGCGAGCTCGCCGAGACCGTCGCCGCCGCCCAGCACCGAGATCAGGAGATAGATCACGACCGCGGCGATGCCGATGCCGCCACCGCCTACCGCGAGCCCGCCGCGGCGCCATCCGGCGTCCGCGGACGTCTGTGACCTGGCCGGGATCGAGCTTGGCTCCACGCCGAAAGCGCATGACGCATCCTTACCCGCCTTCGCGCACCCGGAAACGGGCGAGCGGCCGGCCGGTCGACTGACCGGCCGCTCCTGCCTCCTGCTAGCGCTTCTTCTTCGGCTTCCGGACCTCGACGACGAGCGGCTTCGTGCCGGCTCCGGCGTGGTCGGCCGTGCCGAGTACGTGCGCCACGAACACGGCACGCTTCGCCACACGCCAGCGGGTCACGAACGTGCCGTTCGAAGCGACCGTCGCAACCTGTGAGCGCCACAGCCCCGAGACCCGCATCGACACGACCGCCTGCTCCCCGGCGGCGGCGGTTGACAGCCGGCCGCTGACGGTGATCGTGGCGGGCTTCGAGATCCGCCGCCCGCGCGTCGTGATCCGCAACGCCCGCGCGATGCCGACGTCGCCGCCGGTCGTCGTCGCGTAGAGGAAGCTTGACCCCGCGAGTGCGTACGCGGTGCCTCCAGCCATGTCGACGTCCCTGACAGACGCGGGGCTGACGAGCTGCGGCCGCCAGCTGGCGCCTCCGTCCGAAGTCCGCATCACGAAGCCGTGCGCCTCCCGGCCGACCCTCGGGACGACGACGTAGCCGTTCCGCGCATCCGCGAAGTCGACCTGGGTCATGGGCCTTCCGATCGAAACGAGCTCTGTCCACGTCCGGCCGGCGTTCGTCGTCTTCCAGAGCCGGAAGCTCACGTCGACGAGATAGCCGGTTTGGGTCGAGACGAACGAGATGTCGTGGATGCGGCTCTTCGTCGGCCGGGGGAGGCGCCGCCACGTAAGCCCGCCGTTCGGGGAGAAGAGCAACCGCAGCCGTCCGGCGGCGACGATGCCCGACCCCGCGGTGTCGGCCATGAGGAGGCCCGCTCCGCGGAGGTCGCGGTCCGCGACCGACGAGAACGTCTCGCCGCCGTTGATCGACCTGCGGACCCCCCGCGTCCCGATCACGACCACGTGGTCGGCGTCGGTCGTGACGAGGTCACGTGCTCCGATCGGAGTGCCGGTGTTGAGGAGCCGGTAGCTCGCTCCGCCGTTGTCGGACCGCTGGACGGTTCCGTCGTCCGCCAGGACGAAGAGCCGCGAGGCGGTCGGAGCGGCCACAGCCCGGATCCCAAGCGAGGTCGGCGGGCTGACGTTGGCCCACGTCTGCCCGGCGTCGGTCGTCCGCGCGAGGGCGCCGGCACGGCCGCCGGCATACGCGATCCGGTCGGTCGCGCCCTGGAGGACCGTGAAGTCGTCGGTCAGCCGGCCGCCGACGACCCGCCATGTATCCCCACCGTCGTCCGAGATCACGGCGCTGCCGAAGTTCCCCACGGCGAGGCCGCGCGTCGCAGACGCCAGCTCGACCGCGAACGCCGACTCGGCGGGCGGCGTGGCAGCGGTGAAAGTGTCACCACCGTCCGTCGTCTTCACGATCCGGTTTCCCTGCCGCATCGCGAGCAGGCAGTTGTCGGCGTCGGAGCAGCGAATCGAGCCGAAGTCGCCGGCCGGGACACCGGAGACCGCCTTCCGCTCCCACGTCGCACCTCCGTCCGTGCTCTTGAGCAGCTGGAGGGACTGACCGACCGCGTACAGCGTCGTGGCGTCCGCCTGCTCGAGCCCGAACAGGGGCAGGCCGAATTGCGCAACCTGCGTCCAGGTGACCGCGCCGTCCGTCGTGCGCTGGACACTCCCGCCGGAGGTCGCGAAGCAGGTCGTGTCGCTCGTGCAGAGCAGGTCCGTGGCCGGTGGGATGACCGGCACGGCCGTGCGGCGGGTGAACGTCTGGCCGCCGTCGGCCGTCGACAGCACGGCGTTGTTGCCGAGCACGAGGTACCCGACGCTCGACGACGGGAACGAGAACGCGCCGATGCCGGCCGGGCAACTCGCGTCGCTCGCCGAGAACGGAAGCCGCTGGAACGTCGCGCCGCCGTCGTCGGACCGGCGAAGCGAGCAGCCGCCGCCCACCACGATGCGGTCGGGCGAGCCGGCCATGCGCACCCGGCGAAGCTCGAGCGTGAGACCTGTGACGACGCCAGACCAGCTCGATCCGGCGTTCGTGCTCTTGAGCAGCGTCCCGAAACCGCCGGCCGCGTAGCACGTCGACCCGCTGCAGACGAGGTCGGTCAGGTTGTTCGGCCCGAGGACCGGGTTGCCCGAGTACCAGCCGGAGTGCGGTGTGTTGACTCCCGCCGATGCTCCGGCGATAAGCGTCAGCGCGGCCGTCACGGCGGCAGCGGTCCAGGCACGGCCACGCGAATGGAAGAGCATGTGCATGAGAGACCCCTTTTCCGCGTCCGCCGCATCGGCGGCGAGACGCTCCCGAGGAAGGAGCGGATCGTTACCTGCCGCGACTCCGTTTACAAGGGGTTACGCAGGACTTTTCAGGCTATCCGTACTTTTCCCGAGACGTTCCGAACGCTTTCCTAACGAACCCGTGTCCGCGGAGGGCCGCTGGATCAGCCAGAGGCCCCCGATCACCGCGACCGCGCCGACGACGGTGTTCACCCCGAGTTCCTCGCCCAGGATCAGCACCGACGAGAGCACGCCGAAGATCGGGATCAGCAGGGCGAACGAGGCCGCGGGCGACGGCCCGATCCGGCGGATCCCCTCGTAGAAGAACACGAAGGCGAGCACCGTCCCGAACACGGCGAGATAGCCGATCGGCAGCCACGCGTCCGCCCCGGCGTCGCCGAGGTCTCGCCAACCTCGCTCGCCCAGGCTGAACGGGATCAGCATCACGGCTCCGGCCGCGGTCGCGTAGAACGTCGCGGTCACCGCGCCGAACCGCTCCGTCGCCGGTTTCCCGATGTGCGAGTAGATCCCCCAGCACAGCGCCCCGGCCATGAAGACCGCCGCGCCGGCGATGCGGTCGGAATCGACGGTTCCGCTCGGATCGACGACCGCGACGAGTCCCGCGAGAGCGACGACCAGCCCCAGCAGCGCGCGCCGTGAGCTCCGCTCGCCGAGCGCCACCCAGCCGACGAGCACCGCGAAGACCGGCGCGAAGCCGGGGACGATGATCGCGCCGTCCGTGGCCGGCGCCAGCTCCAGCCCGTAGAGGAAGAGGACGTTGTACCCGGCAACCGCGGTCGCCCCCATCGCGAGCACCAGCGGCAGGTCCGAGACCGAGGGAAGCCGAAGCGAGCCGCGCCGGGCGGCCCAGGCGCCGAGCAGGACGGTGGCGAGCACGAACCGTGTGGCCGCAACGGTGAACGGCTCCAGCTCCTCGACGGCCAGCTTCCCGGCAGGCCACGTCCCGCCGAAACAGATCGCCATCGCGAGCAAGAACAGGTAGGCAGGCCGCGAAAACGCCATGCGTCCTGCAACGACTCGGCCCGGCGATCTATGCCGCCGCGCCCGACGGCGGAGGCGCTAGCCCTTCGCGGGATCCGGAGGCGGCGGCTGCATCATCGCGCCCGGCACCGGGAACGGCTTCGGCTTCGGGGCCGGCTTGCGCTCGCGGCTCGGCGTCTCCTCCGCCTCGGCCGCCGGAGCCTCCTCCGGGAAGACCTCTTCCTCGGAAGCGCCCTCGAGCAGCCGCAGGAACTGATCCTTGTCGATCGTCTCGCGCTCGATGAGGATCGCGGAGAGGCGGTGCAGCTCGTCCATGTGATCCTTCAGGACCTGGTGCGCCCGCTGGTGCGCCTCCTCGATCACGCGGCGGATCTCCTCGTCGATCTCCCGCGCGACCTCTTCGGAGTAGTCCGGTTCGGCGCTCATCTCGCGGCCGAGGAACGGCATGTCGTGATTGCGACCCAGCACGCGCGGGCCGAGCTTCTCGCTCATCCCGAAGCGCATGATCATCTGCTTCGCGGTGCTCGTGACCTTCTCGAGGTCGTTCGCCGCGCCGGTCGTGACCTCGTTGAAGACGACCTCCTCCGCTGCGCGGCCGCCGAGCGTCGCCGCCAGCTGATCCATCAGCGTGGACTTCCGGGTCAGGTAGCGGTCCTCGCGTGGGAGGGAGATCGTGTAGCCGAGCGCCTGGCCGCGCGAGATCACCGAGATCTTGTGGACGTCGGTGTCCTGGTCGAGGTAGTGGCCGACGAGGGCGTGGCCCATCTCGTGGTAGGCCGTGACCTTCCGCTCCTCTTCCGAGAGCAGGCGAGTCTTCTTCTCGGGGCCGGCGATCACGCGCATGATCCCCTCCTCGAGCTCCTCCTGCTCGATCGTCTTCTTGCCGCGGCGCGCCGCCAGCAGCGCAGCCTCGTTGACGAGGTTGGCGAGATCGGCACCCGTGAAGCCGGGCGTCCCGGCCGCCATCGTGTCGAGGTCGACCTCAGACGCGATCGGCTTGCCCTTCACGTGCACCTCGAGGATCTTCTTGCGGCCTGACCGGTCCGGCCGGTCGACGACGATCTGCCGGTCGAAGCGCCCCGGGCGGAGCAGCGCCGGGTCGAGGATGTCGGGCCGGTTCGTGGCCGCGATCAGGATGATGTTGTCCTTCAGCTCGAACCCGTCCATCTCGACGAGGAGCTGGTTCAGCGTCTGCTCGCGCTCGTCGTGGCCGCCGCCGAGCCCGGCGCCGCGATGGCGGCCGACCGCGTCGATCTCGTCCATGAAGACGATGCACGGCGAGGCCTGCTTCGCCTGCTCGAACAGATCGCGGACGCGTGAGGCGCCGACGCCGACGAACATCTCGACGAAGTCCGAGCCGGAGATCGAGAAGAACGGGACGCCCGCCTCACCCGCGACTGCGCGCGCGAGCAGCGTCTTGCCGGTGCCGGGCGGCCCGTAGAGCAGCACGCCCTTCGGGATCCGCGCGCCGAGCGCCTGGAACTTCTTTGGGTTCTCGAGGAATTCCTTGATCTCGTGCAGCTCCTCGACGGCCTCGTCCACGCCGGCCACGTCCTTGAAGCCGATCTTCGGCGAGTCGGGCGTCATGCGCTTCGCACGCGACTTCCCGAACGACATGACCTTGGAGCCGCCGCCCTGGACCTGGTTCATCAGGAAGATCCAGAAGGCGATCAGGATCACGAAGGGGAGCAGCCCGGTCAGGAGCGACCACCACGGCGACCCGCCGACAGCCTTGGAGTCGAAGTTGACGCCCTCCTCCTTCATCACCTTCTCGAACTCGCGGAGCGACTCCGGGCTCGGGTAGGCGACCTTGACCTTCTTGCCTTCCTCCTTGCCACCTGTCGGCTGGTACTCGACCGTCAGCTGCTGCTTGTTCGGGTTCGCGACGATCTCCTCGAACTGGCCGGGGTTGTTCGCGACGGCCGTCTGGAGCTCCGAGTAGGTGACCTTCTCCTGCTTCTCGCCGCCCATCAGCGTCTGGCTCGCCAGGTAGACGAGCAGGACGATGACGATCAGCGGAAAGAGGGCAGAGCGGAAAAACCGATTCATAGGCGGTCTATCGGCCAGGGTAGCAGCGGCCTTACAGGCAAAGCCTGCCCCAAACGGGGTGAATCAGAGGCCGGCAGTCTCGTCGCCGAGCACCCCGACGTAGCGGAGGTTCCGGTACCGCTCGGCGAAGTCGAGCCCGTAGCCGACCACGAACCGGTTGGGGATCTCGAAGCCCGTGTACCGCACCGGGACCTCGACCTCGCGGCGCTCCGGCTTGGTGAGCAGCGCGCAGATCTCGAGCGAGGCCGGGTTGCGCGCGCCGAGCGTCCGCTTGAGGTACGAGAGCGTCAGGCCCGAGTCGATGATGTCCTCGACGACGAGGACGTTCCGTCCCTCGATCGTCTCGTCGAGGTCCTTCAGGATGCGGACGACGCCCGACGAGTCGGTGGAGGCGCCGTAGCTCGAGATCGCCATGAAGTCGACCTCGCACGGCACCGTGATGTGGCGCATCAGGTCGGCCATGAAGAAGACGGCGCCCTTGAGGACGCCGACGAGCAGCAGGTCCTTCCCGGCGTAGTCGGCCGAGATCTCGGCGCCGAGCTCGGCGATCCGGTCCTTCAGGGCGTCCTCCTCGATGAGGATCTCGGCGACGCCCTGCTCCACCTCAGTCTTGAACGTACTCAGCGTGCACCCCCTCCGCCTCGACGATCCCCGGCACTGCGACCACCTCGTCTCCGCGCACCACGAGGGGCCAGGCCTCCCGTTGCGAGCGCGGAACCTTGGCGTCCACGAAGACATCCTGAAGCTTCTTGCTCCGGCCTGCGAGCCGATCCCCCGCGCGCCAGCCGCGGACCCGCAGCCCCGCCTGGTCGGAGCGGATCCGCCACGGCCCCCAGCGAACCTCTCCCTCGAGCGCGACCGGCCCCCGCTCGAGCCAGACGCGGTCGTACTCCCGGACCGCCTGGACCCCGCCGCCGAGGTCGACCCGCGCCGAGCCGATCGTGCTCTCGAAGAGCTCGGTGAACGGGCTCGGACGCCCCTCGGCGAGGGCGAGCAGGTTCTTCTCGGCGCGCTCGTCCAGCTGCCGCAGCAGCGGGAGGATCTGGTCGCGGATCAGGCCGCGCTTGGTCTCCGGGTTCGTCGAGTCGGTGCGGAACCGGAGGCCGACGGCCCGGCAGTACGCCTCCGTCTCCTCGCGCCAGACTCCGAGCAGCGGGCGGACGACACCGTCCTCGCGCTTCGGCTTGATCCCGCCGGGCTTCCCGCTCGACACCAGCCGGTAGATCACGGTCTCGACCTGGTCGGAGGCCGTATGGCCCGTGGCGCGGAGCCTGTCGGTCGCGAACGAGTACCGGAGGTCGCGCAGCCCGGCCTCGGTCGAGGCCGGCGGGGCCTCCACCACCTCGGCGCCGAGAACCTCGGCGCAGAACCTTGCGTCCTCGTCCGACTCGGCGCCGCGCAGGCCGTGGTTCACGTGCAACGCGGAGACGGCGTACTCGAGCTCGCGCAGCGCGTGCCACAGCGCCGACGAGTCCGCGCCGCCGGAGACGAGGCAGGTGACCTCTCCGCCCGGCTCGATCAGCTCGTGGCGGCGGATCTGCGAGGCGACGCGCTCGAGGAAGTCCATCGGCCTATTGTGGCCGCCGGTGCTCGAGGTACGAGGCGACCATCAGCACCGCCCACCGCGCGATCCACAGCCCGACGGCGAGGAGCAAGAGGCGTCTCATGGATACACGGGGTCCCGAAGCCACTCCTCGATCCGTTCCACGCCGTCGCGGAGGCTCGGCTCGTAGAGGACGTGAGGTTCCGCCGGCGTGACGAGCGGCATCTTCGCCGAGGGCCGCCGTCCGTCGGCCGCGGCCAGCGCGAACGCGATCGGCAGCGAGTGGCAGACGACGAGGATCGTCTCCTCCTCCCGGTCGAGCAACGTGCGGAAGCCGCGCGCGTAGCGCTCCGCGATCGCGGCACGCGCCTCTCCACGCCCCGGCGGCACGTCGAGCGGCCCGTGCGTCCCGGCCCACTTCCGGTACTCCGCGAGCGGCTTGCCCTCGAAGGCGCCGTAGAAGGGATCGTTGAGGTCGCGGAGGACGATCCGCGGCACCCGCCGGTCGCCGAGGGCCAGGTCTGCGGTCTCCCGCGTGCGGCCGAACTCGGTCACGACACAGAGGTCGATCGGCTCGCTCGCAAGGCGGTCGTAGAGCCAGCGAGCCTGCTGCTTGCCCTCCTCGGTCAGCCCGACGACGACCGACGGGTCGCCGTTGACGAGAGCACGGGCGGAGTACTCGCTCTCGCCGTGCCGTACGAAGATGGCGCGCTCCATCTAGAAGAGAACCGACCGGTACGTGCCCACGCGATCCATCCCGATCGTCTCGTACAGGCGGATCGCCGGCGGGTTGTCCGCCCGCACGAAGAGACAGACGCGCGGGACGCGCTCGAGCAGCAGTCGGACGAGGTCGCGAAGCCCCCGCTGCGCGTAACCCTGTCCGCGCACCTCCGGGTCGACCCAGACCTGCTGGAGCTGGACGGCGTGCGGTGTCCACGCCGACGCCTCCGCCTTGAAGAGGATCGCCCCGTCCTCGGCGACCCAGATCCAGGAGCGCCCCTCCTCGATCTGCTGGAGCGTGCGCCGCCGGAAGCCCTCCGCGTCGGCCGCCATCGGATCGATCCCGAGCTCGCCCTCGTGCGTCGCGACGCAGGCAGGGAGCAGCAGGTCGAAGTCGGCCCGCGTCGCCTCCCGGATCCCGGTCTCGCCCGCCTCGGGCGGCTCGGAGATCGCGAAGACCGGCTGACCCGGCCGGTCGTCTCGCGGCTCCTGCATCCGGGACCGAACGGCGCCCCAGAGATCCGAGACCGCCTGCTCGTTGCCGATGAACATCTTCGGCCGCGCGGCCACCGCGAGATCCGCGAAGACCTCGCATCCGCGTCCCGACGGGACGAGATTGGCGCCGACGTGGCACAGGGCGGTCACACGCTCCGCGTCGACCGCCGCGACGAGCCGGCCGGGGCCGCGCCTGGCGACCTCCTCGAGGTACACGCGCTCGATCGGATCCTCCGAGCAGAACTCGAGGACCCGGTCGAGATCGGGCTCGATCAGCCGTTTTGCTCCTGCAACCATCTAACGCTTTACGGTGGTGTCAAACTTCGCTACGCTACTCGCATGCTGCCCGATCCCGGCGACAGGGAACCGGCGCCGGAGCCGCTCCGGATGGTCCAGGCCTTCGTGAACACCGTCGACGTCGAGAACGGCATCGAGGAACTGACGGATCCGGGGAGGCTCCACGAGGTGCTCACCGGCATCGGAGCGCTCGACCCGGACGCACCGCCCCTGACCCAGTCCGACCTCCGCCGGGCGCTCGCCGTGCGCGAGGCGCTCCGCAGCCTGCTCCATGTGAACGTCGGGATGGCCTCCGATCCCGACGCGCTCGAACTGCTCGACCGCACCGGCGCGACGGGCGGGCTCTCCGTCCGTTTCGCGCGCGACGGCACCTCGCGGTTGGGCACCGACGGATCGACGCTCAACGGCGCCCTCGGCCGGATCCTCGCCGTCGTCTACTCGGCGATGGTGGCCGGCACCTGGTCGCGCCTGAAGGCCTGCCCGCGCGACGTTTGCGGGTGGATCTTCTACGACCGCTCGCGCAACTCGTCGTCCCGTTGGTGCGCGATGTCGGTCTGCGGCAACCGTACGAAGACCAAGCGGTTCCGCGCCCAGGCGGTCACGCGATGAGGGGAATCCTCCGCTCGCCTCGGAAGCGGAAGCGCCTCGCGTACGCGGTCCTGATCCCGCTCGCCCTTGCCGGGCTCGTCGTGGCGGGAGCGACACTGCTGCCCAAGGCCAAGGAGGACCCGCCGGAGGTCTTCGGCAAGGAGCAGGCGTACAACATCGCCGCGAACGAGAAGCCGGTCCCGCTCACGCGCGCCGACCGGAGGCTCGTGAACGAGTCGGTCGACGTGCTCATGAACGCGGGCGTGAAGCGGCAGAACCCGGCGGCCGTCTACGAGGTCGCGACGCCCCAGCTCCGCAGCCAGGCGACGCCGTCGGAGTGGCGCCGCGGCGACATCCCGGTCTATCCCTACCCCGCCCTCGGCAAGAAGTTCCACGGCTGGACGATCAACTTCTCGCACCGGAACCACCTCAACGTCGACCTGCTCGTGATGCCCTCGCGGGACCGCGCGAAGCTCGGCCCAGTGGCTCTGACGCTCGACCTCCGCAAGATCCGGAAGCGGTGGCTCGTGGACGGGATCTTCCCGATCGCGACGTTCGCGCCGATCCCGCCGCAGGGAAACCGTGGTCCGGTCATCTCGACGTACGACCTCGTCCCGGCGGCGGCCGGAGCACGGCCGACGGGCGCCCGCAGCCGGCTGAGCCACGCGTACTTCGTCCTGCCGGCCGTGATCATCGGCGGCGGCATCGCCCTCGTCATCGGGTTCTTCGTCTGGCGCGCGATCCGCGAGCGCCGGGCCTACCGCCGCTACGTCGCGCAGCGCGAGCTTCGCACCGAATAACCTCCGCGCATGCCGATCCACGTTCGCGCCGAGCCCGGCGACTACGCCGAGGCCTGCCTCCTCCCCGGCGATCCGCTGCGCGCCAAGTACATCGCCGAGACGTTCTTCGACGACCCCGTCCAGCGGAACGAGGAGCGCGGGATGCTCGGCTACACCGGGACCTTCGAGGGCAAGCCGGTCTCGGTGCAGTCGACCGGCATGGGCTGCCCCACGGCCGCAATCGTGATGGAGGAGCTCGTCCAGCTCGGCGTCAAGCGCTTCCTGCGGGTCGGCACCTGCGGGGGCCTCCAGCCGGACATGCAGCTCGGCGAGCTCATCATCGCCATCACCGCCGTCGCCTCGGATCGCACGGTCGAGAAGCTCGTGAACTTCGAGCCCCACACCCCGACTGCCGACTTCGGCCTCGTCCACGGCGCGGTTCACGCCGCCAAGGAGACGGGGAAGAGCGTCCGCGTCGGGCCGATCGTCTCGAGCGACCTCTTCTACAACCCCGACGACGGCCAGTACGGGCGCTGGTCCGAGCGCGGGATCCTCGCCGTCGAGATGGAAGCGGCCGTGCTGTTCACCATCGGCGCCCTCCGGAAGGTGGCGGCCGGCTGCCTGCTGACGGTCAGCGACGTCGTCGTCGAAGGCGAGTTCGTGCGGATCTCGGACGAGGAGATGAAGGCGGCCGTCGACCAGATGACCGAGCTCGCGCTGCGGACGATCACCGCAGAGAAGCACTGACGCTGAAGACCGCGCTCCTCGTCAACCCGGCGTCGGCGAACGGGAAGACGGGTCGCCGCTGGCCCGACCTCGCGCGCGCGGCGCACGCGGCCGGCCTGCGTGGCGAGGCGATCTTCTCGGAGCGGCCGGGCCAGCTCGGCGACCTTGCGCGTGAAGCCGCCGACGAGGGCGCCGAGCTGCTCGTGGTCTTCGGCGGCGACGGAACCATGCACGAGGTCGTCCAGGGGATCGCGGGCCGAGAGGGCGTCGAGCTCGCGGTCGTTCCTCGCGGCACCGGCTGGGACTTCGCCCGCACGCACAAGATCCCGAAGCGGCTGGCGGACGCTCTGGCGATCGCGCGGGAAGGCGCGGCTCGGCCCTTCGACCTCGGCCGAGCCACCTACCGCGCCGGCGATCGAGACGAGACGGCGTGGTTCGCGAATGCCGGCAGCGTCGGCATGAGCGGCGCGGTCGCGGCGAAGGCGAACCGAACGACGAAGGCGCTGGGCGCCAAGACCTCGTACCTGATCGCGCTCGGCGCCGTCTTCTCGCGCTGGAAGAACGTCGAGCTCGACGTGAAGGTCGACGGCGAGGCGCGGACCGGGCTGATGGAGGACGTGATCGTCGCCATCGGCCGCTACCAGGCCGGCGGGATGATGACGACGCCCGACGCCGAGCCCGACGACGGACTCTTCGACGTGCTGCTGATCAAGGACGCCACCAAGCTGGAGGTCGTCCGCGAGCTGCCCCGGATCTACAAAGGGACATTCCTGCCGCACCCGAAGGCCGAGGTGCTGCGCGGCCGCATCGTCGAGGTCGAGACACCGGAGCCGCTTCCCGTGCAGCTCGACGGCGAGCAGCCGGGCACTGCGCCTGTCCGGTTCGAGATCGCGCCCGCCGCGATCCGGCTCAGGGTGCCCGCTAGGTAGAGGTCTTCTTGCGGCTGGCGGCGCTCGCGGAGCTCTTGCGGGCAGACGAAGTCGTCGAGCGAGTCTTTGGTTTCGCCTTCGGCTTCTGAAGATCAGCGAGCTGCTTCTCGAGCTTGGCAACCCGCCGCTCGAGCTCGTCGATTCCTCGAACCTTCTTCTGCACGTCGTCCATCCGCTCGCGCATGCCGGCGACGCTCTCGACCACTCTGGCAGTCGTCTGGGAGCCCGCGACGCGGGAGAACGCCTCTTCGCCCTTGTCGGCGAGCTTGCTCAAGATGTCCTGCTTCGCCTTCGCCATGGACGGAACCTTACCCCGGTCTCCGGGAGCTACACCTGCACCTGAACCGGAGTCCCCGTGGGTGCGAGGCGCCAGAGCCGCTTGACGGTCTCGTTGCTGACGCGGATGCACCCGTTCGAGACCGGCAGGCCGAGCAGCGACGGACGGTTGGTTCCGTGGATCGCCACCGGCCCGCCCTGCGGCCACCCGTGCAGGACCTCGGAGAAGGCCGAGATGCCGATCGCGGCCCACCCGTACGGGCCGCGCGGATCGTCCCGGAACCGCTGGTTGACGTAGAAGCGGCCCACCGGGGTCGGCGTCGAGCGCGCGCCGATCGCGACCTTCGCGCTCAACACCGCCTTGCCCCGGTCGAAGGCCGTCAGCCTCCGAGTGGAGAGGTCGACGACGATCCGCGTCTCGAGCGGCCGGAGCCTGACGTCCCGCGCCCGCACATAGCCGGTCTGGCCGTGCGGCTTCAGCGGCACCATCACTCGGTACCAAGCCGCCTTGCAGCGCCTCCCGCGAACCGACTCGAGCGCGGCGAACACCGTCGGTACCCCGTTGACGTTCAGACGGCCGAAGCGGGCGAACGCGCGCCCTCCGGGACTCCTGAAGATATGGACGAGGCCGCGGACGTCGACAGCGTACGACCGTGTGGAGCTCACGAGGCTCTTGGTGCTCGTCGGGCACACGCGTGCCGTCCGACCCGTGTCGGAAGCTTGTATGGATTCAGTGAACACGAACGACAGGGCCAAACAAGCTGCTATCCCTACCGTCGCAGGTAAGTGGAATGTCAGCACGAAATCTCCATCGCCATTTCGAAGTCATCCATTTAAGCGATCTGGCCGAACAGCCGAATGAAGGCAACGTGAACATGCTCCGCAGATCAAGAACGCACCGGCATCACGAGGTCACCACCCACGTGATCCGGCAGCGGGCGGGCGTGCCGTACGAGGTCGAGCAGCGTGTCTGTCGCGATTGCCGCACGGTAATCGCGGAGCGCGCGCTCCGCCGCGCAGCGGCCTAGCCCAGCTCGCCAACGAGCGCCGTCAGCGTCTCGCCGGCAGCGCCATCGCATTTGACGGCCGCTCGGCCGTCATAGGACGTCGGCCCCTTGTTGACGATCGCGACCGCTCCTCCCGCGGTGTGCGTCTCTTCCGGCAGCTGGGAGACCGGCCAGACCTCGAGCGCCGATCCCACGACGAGCATCAGCGCCGTCGAGCGCGCGAGCTCGTACGCCCGATCGATTGCCGCCTCCGGCATGAGCTCGCCGAACATCACGACGTCGGGCTTCACGATCGCGCCGCACCGCGTGCAGGCCGGAGCGTCAGCGCCCTCGAGCAGGGCGAGCAGCTCGGCGAGGCTGTACGACGCGCCGCACCGGAGACAGGTCGAGCTCCGGATCGAGCCGTGCACCTCCGTGACGTCGCTGCTCCCCGCCCGCTGGTGCAGCCCGTCGATGTTCTGGGTCACGACTGCGGAGACGTGCCCGGCGCGCTCCAGGTCGGCAATTGCCCGGTGGCCGGCGTTCGGCTCCGCCTCGACGAGCACGCGGAGCCGAAGCGAGTAGAAGCTCCAGACCTTGGCCGGGTCGGCGCGGAAGGCCTCGATCGTCGCGTACTCCGCGGGGTCGTACTGCGCCCAGATCCCGGACGGGGAGCGGAAGTCCGGGATCCCGCTCTCGGTCGAGATCCCCGCGCCGGTGAGGACGACGGCGGGCCCGCGCTGACCGAAAGAGCCCCGCCAGCCGGGCGACGTCAGGCACGCCGCCGGAGCGCGAAGAACCCGCCGACGCCGAGGGCGAGAGCGACGAGGGCGAGCGACCCCTCCACGACCCGGGGATTGCGTTCGAGGAACGATCGCGTGTCCTCCGGCCCCTCCCACGCGGGATTCGCGCGCTCGGGGCCGAGCTGCCCGGCGACGAGAGGCTCGAGCTCGCGGGCGGGGAGCCGGGCGAAGTCGTACGTCGGCGGATCCAGCGAGGGGTTGCCGTAGAGGAGACGGAACGACGGCGCGAAGCCCTCGGCGAGCACGATCGTCCTCGGTCCAGCGAGCGCCTCGACGCGCAAGGCGCGAAGCGGCGCGTCGTCGCCGTTCTGCACGACCACGTCGAGCAGCCGGTGGGTCGCGCGAACCGGAACCTCGAGCTGGGCGACCCCACCGCGGCGCAGGATCCGGCCCCGCCCGAGGACACGGAAGACGCGTTCGACGTTCGAGCCGCTGATCACCACGCTCCGGTCGAAACGAGGAGTCGTCGTGCTGATCCGGATCCGGTCGACCGGACGGCGCACGTAGCCGACGTCCAGCCGGACGCGGGTTGCGCGCTCGCGCTGCTCGACCGAGGCATCGGCTTCGACGACACCGAGCGGAGGGCGGCGGGGCTCGTTGAATACGCGCGCGGCAACGGGGAGCGGCACCCCGACGCCGCGAAGACGCAGGAAGCGGTGATCGGTCGGCGGGAACAGCAGCGTCGTGCTGGTTGCCGGTGAGGCTCCGCCGAGGTCGAAGACGGTCGTGGTCGAGAGCCGGGTGAAGGTGCGGCGGTCGTCGCTGCCGAACACGGTGACCGGCCCGACGAAGTCCCGCTCGTTCGCGAACACGAGCTCGGCCCGGTTGCGAACCGCCCTCGTCGGGCCGAGATCCAGCAGCCCGACGAACGCGCGCCCCTGGACGCCGGCGTTCAGCAGCTCGACCTCCTTCGAAGCCCGCGGTGCCGGGTCCGGAAGCGGCCGCCACGGCACCTGGCGGCCGGCCGAGTCCAGCACGCGCAGATCTGCCAGTCCCGGCTGGCTGTGGGCGAAGAGCGGGCCGTCGGCGACGAAGGTCACGAGCCCCGAGCCGGAGGCCCCGAGGGCGCGCTCCCAGCGGAAGTCCGACTCGTCGACGGCGGCCGGCGCCGCGAGCGCCGCGGCGAGGGCGACCAGCACGAGCTTCACGGCGTCTCCTCCACGACCCGCGCCCGGATCCGCTGGTACGCGAAGGCGGCGGCGAGCAGGAGCAGGCCGAGTGCGATGAACGAGAGCACGCGGTAGATCGACTCGAGCGTGGACAGGTCGAAGAGGAACACCTTCGCGATCGCCGCCGCGAGCAGGCCGAACCCGGCGATTCGGAACCTTCGATCGTCCCGCAAGAGGCCGAACAGGAGCGAGCCGAAGCCGAGGAGCGCCCAGTAGGCGCTCAGCAAGACCTGCGGCGTCTGACCCGGCTCGGCCGCCGTCTCCGCCTCGCGGGTCAGATCCACGATCGCGACCGACCCGAGGTAGACGATCGCCAGGGCTGCGACGGCCTCGAGCAGCTGCTTCAGATCGAGCTGCGCGTACGACTTGCCGAGCGTGGCCGGGACGAACCTGGCGGCCACGAGCGCCGCCGCCGCAAAGACGACCAGGGCGACAGTCGCCTCGACGAGGTCGTCGACTCCGCGGTAGAGCGACTCAGGCTCGGCCTCGACCGTCAGGATGTGAGCGCCCGCGAGCGAGAGGAAGACCACCGTCCCGATCAGCGCGCGCCACTCGCGCGTGGCAGAGGCCACCCACGCCAGGACGGCGGCCTCGACCGACCATCCGACGACGAGCGCCGGGCCGTCGAGCGCCAGTCCCGCCGCCACCGCCGAGAGGCCGATCCCGACAGCGACGACCATGGTCGCGATCTCACGGCTCATCCGCTGACGGAAGCCGAAGCCGCCGAGGACCACGTGCACGATTGCTGCCCCGATCACCCACGCCGTCGCGCCGTGTTCGTGGTCCGAGTCGTGCAGCATCAGCCAGCCGCCGCCCGCGAAGAGCACTGCGTTCGCGAGCAGCAACGTCGCCGAGGACGCCCGGAGCGTCGGGACCGGAACGCGGAGCTCGTAGCCGATCGCCGCCACCACATAGAGGGCCCAGAACAGCGTCAGGACGACAAGCGCGAGGCCGAGCTCCTCCCGGAAGGTGTCTTCGATCCAGACCGCGAGCTGCGGCGCGCTGAGGACGAACGCGCCGGCAGCGAGCCAGTCCCAGCGCTGCCAGAGAAGCACGCCGACCGCGGCGACGAGCGCGATCGCCATGAAGGCGAGCGTCGCGCCCGACGTCTCCGCCTGAACGAGGATCGGCGAGGCGAGCGCGCCCAGGATCCCGATCGCACCGACCAGCTCCGTACGCCAGCGGATCGCGATCGCCGTGCCGAGCGCGCCGATCAGCCCGGCACACGCGAGACCGACGGCCGGCGACACGAGGTCGTACAGCCGGGTCGCCGCGACATCCGAGGCGTACAGCCCCGCCAGCCCGCTCGCGACGGCCGCGAGGGACGCCTGTGTACGGCCCTGGCTGACGAAGAGGTACAGGCCGACGCCTACGAGAGCGCCCGAGCCGAGGAAGGCGAGGACGACACGCATCTCCTCGCCGATCCAGCCCCGCCGGACCGCCATCGCGACGAAGAAGACGATCCCGACCAGGATCGCCAGACCTCCGACCCACGCGAGCAGCCGTCCGCCCAGCAGCTCCTCGAAGTCGACATCCCGCCTCTTGGGCTCCGGCCGTGCGACCGGGGCCGACGGCGGCTCAGGCCGACCGGCCTGTCCGGCGGGCACGCGCGGCACGACCGGCCGAGCCGGCGGCGCAGGCCGGGCCTCCTCCAGCCGGCCGATCCGCTGCTCCAGCCGCTCGAGGGCGGCAGCGAACTCGGCGAATCGCTCTTCCGCAGCCTTGTCGATAGTCGAAAGATGGCACGTCGGAGCGGACGCCGCCGAGAATCTTCCTAGAGTTGCGCCGATGTCCTTCGACCTCGAGATCAGCGTGCGCTTCGCGGAGACGGACGCGCAGGGCATCGCCCACCACGCCGCCTACCTCGTCTGGTTCGAGACCGCGCGGATCGAGTACCTCCGCAGGTTCGACGGCGGCTACCAGGGCCTCCGCGACAGCGGCGTCGAGGCCACGACCTCGGAGGTCTACGTCCGCTACCTCCGGCCCGGTCGTCTTCGACGACAGGCTCGTGATCCATACGCGCTGCGCCGAGATGCGAGGCGCCCGCTTCAAGTACGAGTACGCAGTCGAACGGGACGGCGAGCTCGTCGCCGAGGCCTGGTCCGGACATGCCTGCGTGGACGCGGTGACCATGCGCCCCACGCGCGTGCCTGCCTGGCTCGTCGACGCGATTACGCGGGCGGAGGCGGCGGCGGATCGCTCGGCGGCGGAGGAGGCGGCGGAGGATCCTTCGGGGGAGGCGGCGGGTCCTTAGGCGGCGGCGGAGGCGGCTCGGGCCGCTCCTTCGTCCCGTATCGGACGACCGTCGGCTCCGACCGGTAGTACGACGCCCAGGTCGTGTCGTAGAGCTGCTTGCCGGCCGCGGTGTAGACGCGGCGCGTGACCGCCGTCTTGCGCGACGGCTGGCCGACCTCCTCCGTCCTCTGCTCGCCCTCCCAGATGTTCGGGTCCGCGATGCGCTTCACGGCCGGAGCCCCGGTGACCTCGAGCGGCGCCGTCTCGACCTCGACGCGCCGGTCGACCGGCGTCCCGTAGAGGTTCACGGTCAGCTCGGAGGCCCCGACGAAGGTGCGCAGGAGCAGCCACTTGCTCGTGTCGTTCTGGAACCGAAGGTCGAGATCCGGGTAGTTGACGGTCGCGTCGCGGCCCTGCGGGTAGTGGTCGATGTAGAGCGCGTGGTTCGTCCGCGACGTGATCGAGAGACCGGACTCGAACGCAGCGTTGAAGACGGTCGTCGAGACCTGACACACGCCGCCGCCGATCCCGTTCTGCAGCTCGCCGTTGATGATCACGGGCGCCTCGCGGAAGCCGCGCTCGGGTGAGCGCTCGCCCGTCGTCTTGTTGAACGAGAACTCCGCGCCGGGCGCGATCAGCGCGCCGTCGACCAGCTGCGCGACGAGCCGGACGTTGTGGAGACGGTTCGGGTCGCCGCCGTAGGTCGTCGTGTAGCCGCCGACGAGCCCGGTGATCCCCATCGCCCGCGCCTCGCGCGTCGTCCGCTCGGGAGCGGTCTGCTGGACGATCAGCCGCGCGGTCCTGTCGGTCGGCGAGAGGGCGGCGGCGAGAATCGCCTTGCGCGCCGCCGCCACGTCCAGGCCGAGGCCCGGCAGCGACGGCCTGATCGCCACGGAGCTGCCGGAGACCACGAACTCGGCGTCCCGCGGCGGCCGGTCGGCGCTCCTGCGGAACCGGGTGAAGTAGGCGTCGGCCTCGCGGCCGCCGATCGCGAGCGTCGTCGAGCCGTTCCGCGGCAGCTCCAACAGCTGCGCGATCCGCCAGCGCGGCAGGCGCCACCGGGTCTCGCCGCGGACGAGCCGGACCGGCCCGGACACGGCCGTCTCCACTTGCGAGACGACCGGCACCAGATCGGCGGCGGTCACGTCAGGCTGGGTGATCTCGACGGGAAGCGCGACCGGTGCACGCTCGAAGGCGATCAGCGAGCTCATCATCAGCCGGGCAGCGGCGTCCTGGTCGAGCGTCCGTCCGGTAGCGCCGCGCACGACCTCGGGCCGGAGCCCCTTCAAGCGGACGGCGGCCTGGCGCTCGGGCCGGTCGATCCGCCGTGCGAGCACGCCGAGCTTGTGGCTCAGCAGTGCGTCATATGCGCGGGCCGGCGGCGTGATGTCGCCGCCGAAGAACCGGTGCTCGAGCCGCCGAAGTCCCCGGACGGGGCCAAACCCACCGCCCTGGCTCCGCGCCGTCTCGACCGCCGCCCTCCAGTCGACGTCGAGCACGACCTCGTTCGGCCGTACCCGGTACTCCCGCGGCCCGGCGGTGAACGTGACAGGCGTCCGCTTCATCTCTGCGTATCGCTGCTCCAGCTGCCGCACGGCTTCGCCGACGGTCAACCCGCCCACCGGAAGGCCGGCGACGGTCGACCCTTCCGGCAGCTTCTGCGGCGATCCGGCGAAGATCAGGCCGAGCGCAAGGGCCCCGAGGACGAGCGTGCCGACGCCGACGAGGGACCACTGGAAAGCAAGCCGCCTCCGGGCAGCACGCTTACGGCGGAGGTACACCGCCCTCGTCCCGGCCTCGGCGTACAACGTCCCGAGTGTACCGACGCTATTGGTCGTTTAAACCCGCGATTTTTCGCCCGGCGATCTCGCGTTGGATCTCGGAGGTTCCCTCGACGATCTGGAACACCTTCGCGTCCCGAAACCACTTCTCGACGAGGTGGTCGCGCATCACGCCGGCACCGCCGAGGACCTGCACCGCCTCGGTCGTCGCCCGCATCGCCACGTCGGCCGCGTACGCCTTCGCATAGGAGCCGAGCAGCGTCGCATCCTCGCCGCGATCGACGGCCTCGCACGCCCGCCAGACGAGCAGGCGTGCGGCCTCGATCTCCATGCCCATCTCGGCGAGCTTGAACGAGACTCCCTGCCGCGCGATCAGCGGACGACCGAACGCTTTCCGCTCGCGCGCGTACGCGGCGGCCTCCTCGAACGCGGCGCGGGCGAGCCCGACGGCGCCGGCGGCGACCTGCGGCCGTGACGCCTGGAAGAAGTCGAGCGCGAGCTCCCACCCCTGGCCCTCCTCGCCCAGCAGCCGGTCGGCCGGAATCCGCGCGCCGTCGAGCACGAGCGACCCCGTGTAGGACGCCCGCAGACCGAGCTTCGCTTCCTTCCGTCCGGCCGAGACGCCCGGATCTCCGCGCTCGACGAGGAAGGCCGTGACGCTGTCGCCGACCTTGGCGAAGACCAGCGTGACCTCGGCGATCCCACCGTTCGTCAGGTAACACTTCTCGCCGTCCAGCACGTACTCGTCGCCGTCGCGCCGCGCGGTCGCGCGCATCGCGGCGAGGTCGGTGCCGGCGTGGGGCTCGGTGAAACCGATGGCGGCGAGGACGCCGTCCTCGGACGCCAGCCGCCGGAGGTAGTGCTCCTGCTGCTCGGCGGTCCCGGCCCGGAGCAGCGGCCGGACGGGGAACATCGTCGCCCCGATCGGCGCCGCGAGGCCGGCGCACCCCCACGACAGCTCCTCCGCGACGAGCGCGGAGGTCACGGCGTCGACCCCACCGCCGCCGTGCTCCTCGGGATCGCGTACGAGGTCAGCCCGGCTCGCGCCGCCTTCGCGAGCAGGTCCGGACGGAAAGTCCTCGCGCTCGTCCCACTCGCGCGAGATCGGGCGGAGCTCGCGCTCGGCGAACTCGTGGGCGAGGCGCTGGAGCTCCCGCTGCTCGTCGGTCGGCTGGAAGCCGATCACGCCGCGGCGGCGAGCGCGTGCAGCTCGGTGAGCCGGTCGCCGCGCAGGTCGAGCGTCTTGCCACCCGCTGCCCTCGAGGATGCGCCCGTCGGAGAGCGCGGCGAAGAGACGGCCGTCCGGGCCGAACGCGAGTGCGTACGGCATCGCGCTGGCCGGGGTCGGCGACCTCCTCCCACGGCCGGTCGCCCTCGCGCCGGTAGATCCGCGCCTGCGCGTCCTTTCCGCCGTGCGCGGCGAACGGGCCGGTGCTCGCGCTCAGGAACCAGACGTCGGCATCGGCCGGATCGGGCGCCACCGACCACGTGTAGTTGCGGTCGCGGCCGTCGTCGGCCGGGTGCCAGGTGTCGCCGCCGTCCTTGCTCCAGGCCGACCCGCCTCCGCCCGCCTCGTACGCGCGTCCGTGCTCGCGCGGGTGCCAGGCGAGCGAGTGGACGTCGGGCTGCGCGCCCGGCCGGTGGTCGTGCCAGGTCTCGCCGCCGTCGATCGAGCGCATGAGGCCGCCCAGCTCGATCCCGACCAGGAGCAGCTCCGCGTCGTGCGGGCTCGGCGCGATCCAGCGGACGTGCGACGTCCACGGTCTGGGCGGGAAGCTCCAGTTCGGCCGGGAGGGAAGCTCGAGCAGCGCGTCGAGCGCCCGCCATGAGTCCCCGCCGTCGCCGCTGCGGAAGAGCCGGCTCGGCTCGCACCCGGCGTAGACCGCGCCGTCGACGGCGGAGACCGCCAGCGAGAAGACGCCCTGCTCGGGGAGCTCGACGTCCTCCCACGTCTCGCCGGCGTCCCGTGTCCGCCTGACTCCCTGCTCCCGCAGACCGGCGAAGGCGATGTCCGGTTCCGACGGGTCGACGGCCAGGCACTGCGCGCCGCTGTCCTCGAGCGAGACGGAGACATCCCACACACCGTCGCGCTCGTCGATGCGAGCGATCGCGTCTCCGGTTGCCGCCCAGAGCCTCGAGTTCACTGGTGCATCTCCATCGAGGGCATCTGGTCCTGGCCCGGCTCGGTCAGCATCGGAACGCTCGACGAGGAGACTGCGACCCAGAGCCCGAGCCCGACCAGGGCAACGGCGAAGACACGTGGGAGCCGGACACCCTGCGGCAGCACCTTCTCCGCGAAGAT
The DNA here is from genome assembly GCA_963782765.1 of uncultured Actinomycetes bacterium. Lineage (GTDB taxonomy): Bacteria > Actinomycetota > Thermoleophilia > Gaiellales > Gaiellaceae > JACDAN01. The sequence goes on along the minus strand of CAWALC010000001.1, from coordinate 770,448 downwards.
CACCGCGGCGACGGCGGCCATCCAGAAGAGGCTCATCACGCCGAGCGCGAAGAGCACCACCATCAGGCCACCCGAGCACCCCACGCAGTCCACCCCGTATCTCAGCCCGGAGCGAAGGGCGCGCCGGTCCGGAAGTGGGCTTCGGCACCGGCGAAGGCAGTGCTGCTTGAGCGGCGTCAGCTCATAGAGCCCCGCCGCCACGAGCACGCCGCCGACGAGGTACGGACCTCCCTCGCTCCATGCCGCCCAGTCCGTGTCGAACGACGTCACCAGCCGGAAGAGCCCGTACGCGACGAGCCCGAACGCGGTCCACACCGCCAGGTATCCCGCAGCGAAGAGCACGGTCGGGAAACGACGGGCCAGGCGGGCGACGTGCTGGGCCGCAGGGGCGGCCGAGGGCAGCATCATCGCGGCGGTCATGGTCACCCAGATCCCCAGGTACCAGCCGAGCCCTCCGAGGTCGGTGCCGGGCCCGGCGTCCATTCCGCGCATCCGCTCGACCGTGACGGCCCAGGCGACAGCGGCTGCCCCGAGGAAGATCAGCGCCGCCTTGTTCGACGAAGCGACGTAGCTCACGCCTCAGTCCTCGTACTCGTCCCGCCGCGTGGCGGGAAACCCGTCGACCCGGCCTTTCGGCGTGCGGTCGAGGAGCTGCTCGTAGTAGGGCACGACGAAGTCATGATCCGGTGCTGCGCGGAAATACGTGTGGTACACGACGCCGTCGTCGAGGGCGAACGCGATCCAGCTCGGGTTCTCTTTCATTCCCGACTCGAGTGTCGTCCCGACATCTCGGGCCCAGCCCTGGAGCCACTCGGGCGGATCCTTGAGCATCGTCTGGATCTCCTCGCTGTCGGCCACCTGCTCGTCGGTGATTGCCAGCTCGAAGTCGAACGGAAAGTCGCTCTCGTACGTCGACACGTACGGAAACGTCCACCCCATGCGTTGCTTGTACGCCTGGAGCTTGTCGATCGGGGCCCGCGAGAAGCACAGCAGCGTGACATCGCGGTGGTTGAGGTGGACAAGGGCCGAGTCGAGGTGGTCGGCCAGGTTCGAGCAACCCGGGCACGCCGCCGTGTAGCTGGGCCCGAACATGACGTTGTAGGCGAGCAGCTGCGAGCGCCCGTCGAAGAGCTCGGCCAGCGTCTTCGTCCCCTCGTCGGTTGCGAACGTGTAGTCCTTCTCGACGGGAACCCAGGGCAGCTCCTGCCGCTCGCGCGCCAGCTCCGCGCTGCGCCCGGCGTGCTCGTTCTCGCGCTCGAGGAGCTCGTTGCGTGCGGCAAGCCACTCCTCGCGAGTTCCGACTCGGTGCTCGGTCATCGCTCTACCTCCGTCTGACGCGGTCGTGATGTAGACCGTCACCGGGAGGAAAACTCATCGTCAAAACGTGAAGAGCTCGATCCCGCCGGACACGTTCAACTCCACGCCCGTGATGTAGCCGGCCAGGTCGGAACAGAGGAACGCGATCGCGTTCGCGATGTCCTGCGGGTCGCCGGTCCGCCGCAGCGCCGTTCGCCTGATCATCCGCTCGTTCATCTCCGGGTTGCCGAAATGAAAGGCCTCCGTTCCGATGATGCCCGGGACGATCGCGTTGGCAGTGATCCCGTCGCGCGCGCCCTCGAGCGCGAGTGTCTTCGTGAGCCCGATCAGCCCCGCCTTCGTCGTCGAGTAGCTCGCCTGGCCGAAGCCGCCGAGCGTCCCTGCGACAGAGGCCATGTTCACGATCCGTCCCCAACCGCGCTCCTTCATGTGCGGCCAGACCGCGCGCGAGCAGTTGAAGGTACCGGTGAGGTTGACGCGCAGGTCGCGCTCCCAGAGCTCCGGCGACTGGTTCACGAGTTGGCCGAGGTGGTCGAGCGTTCCCGCGTTGTTCACGAGGATGTCGACGGAGCCGAGCTCCTCCACGGTGCGAGCGACGACGGCCTCGACCTGACCCGAGTCGGTCACGTCGCACTTGAGCGCGAGCGACCGGCGACCGAGCTGCTCGATCTCCTCCGCGGTCGCCTCCGTCTGGACGCAGCCCTTGCGCCGCCGCGGCCTGCGCCAGCGGCCCGTACTCCGCCGCGGCCGAGTCGTCGGACTCGACCAGGATGTCGGCGACGACCACGTCCGCGCCGGCCCGTGCCAGCGTCAGCGCATCGGCCCGTCCGAGACCCCGCGACCCTCCCGTGACGAGCGCGACGCGCCCGGACAGATCGATCTCGATCGCCACCTGTCCTCTAGACGAGCCGGACGAGGAGCAGGACCCACAGCGTGGCGAGCAGCAACGGAACCACGTACGCGACGACGATCCGCGAGCGGAGCAGCCAGCGGACTAGCTTCGAACGGCCCAGCCGCGGCCGTCCGTCGGAGATCTCTCCGTACTCCCGAAGCTCGCGCCGCGCGTAGCCCTGGATGTACTCGACTAGCGCCGCCATGCGCCAGCTCACGAAACCCCAGGCGAGCGTGAGCATCAGCGCAATCACTGCGATCGCCAGGGCGGCCCTCTCCGCCGACGCATCGAGCGCGGCAGCGTGCCCGGCGACGAGCATCGACTCGGCGACGAGGAACAGGTTTTGCCGGTCGCTGAAGAGGTTGTCCTCGTGGAGCGTCCACTCCCAGAGGCGCTGCTGCTCCACCGGATCGTCGAAGCGTGGTTGTTCCACCGTACTCATGCTTCCTCCTCTCGACTCTGCGAACCGGGCGGCCCGAACCGGTCGGTGATGCTCGGTCCGTCCACCCATTCGGTCACGTCGACGGCGCTCGGGTCGGCCTCGACGTCGCCCTCGAACCAGCGCGGCCTCCCGAGGAGCCAGCGACCGTCGGCGAGGACGACCTCCGTCAGGAGCTCCAGGTACGGGCTGGGGGCACCGCCCGTCCCGAAGCCGAAGACCAGCTCCGGGCCAAGGGACGCCTGCATCTCTCCGCGTCCGTGCAGCACCCGACGGTAGTCGTTGCGCGCCAGCTCGCCCGCGTGGGCCTCGAGCGCGATCGAGATCTCCGCGAGGCGCTCGTCGTCGAACCGGACGCCGATCGTCGGCAGCGGGAGGTCCGCCCAGAGCCCCCACATCCACCAGCGACGTAGCTCGCTTGCGCCCGCCCTCACCCGGTCACCGACAGCGCGGCCAACCAGCTCGTGGGCGGCGTGCCGGTCGTGCGGGCTCGGCGAGACGACGAGCTGCGGCGGAAACCTCCGGAGCGCCTCCTCCACGATGCGGTTCAGATCAGCCCGTGCCGAGGAGCGGTCGTCCCGGCTGGACAGGCGCGCCACCTCGTCCGGCACGAAGAGCTCGAAGCCGGCGAGCTCGGACGCCCGCTGGAGCTCCACCTCCCGCCGCCCCCGCTCCTGCTCGCTGCCCAGGCCGCAGGCGACGTTGACGACGCGGAAGCCCCTGTCGCGCAGCGCCATCAGCGCCGCCGGCGCTCCCAGGAGCTCGTCGTCCGGGTGCGGCGCGAAGTGGAGGACGGTCCTTGGAGCCTCCGCGCTCATGGACCCGAGTCTGTCAGGAAGGATCAGTCGCGAGGGAGAAAGATCTCGCGCGCGATCACCAGGCGCTGGATCTGCGACGTGCCCTCGTAGATCTGGAACAGCTTCGCGTCGCGCATCAGCTTCTCGACCGGGTACTCCTTCATGTACCCGTACCCGCCGAAGATCTGGACGGCGTCGGTCGTCACCTTCATCGCCGTGTCGGCCGCGAACCGCTTCGCGTACGACGACTGGAGCGTCGCCCGCTTGCCCTGGTCGAGCAGCCACGCCGCCTGCCAGACGAGCAGCCGCGACGCCTCGATCTCGGTCGCCATGTCCGCGACCAGGAAGTTGACCCCCTGGTTCATCGCGATCGGCTGCCCGAACTGCACCCGCGTCTTCGCGTACTCGACCGAGTAGTCGAACGCGGCCTGTGCGACCCCGACGGCGCCGGCGGCTGTGCCCGGGCGGGTGAAATCCAGCGTCCGCATGGCGATCTTGAAGCCCTCGCCCTCCTCGCCGAGCCGATTCTCGGCGGGCACCTTGACGTCGCCGAACGCGATTGCGGACGTGTCAGTCGCGCGCTGACCCATCTTGTCCAGGTGCTTCTCGACGACGACGCCGTCGATGTCGGTCGGGACGACGAACGCGGACAGGCCCTTGTGGCCCTTGCTCTTGTCCGTCGAGGCGAAGACGACCAGCCAGTCGGCGTGGCCGGCGTTCGTGATGAACATCTTCGACCCGTTGATGACGTACTCGTCTCCCTGGCGCACGGCCGTTGTCTGGATGCCGGACACGTCCGAGCCGGCGTTAGGCTCGGTGAGCCCGAAGGAGCAGAGGATCGGTGTCTCGACGAGCTGCGGGAGCCAGCTGCGCTTCTGGTCGTCGGTTCCCGCGAGGACGACCGGAGCCGCGCCGAGGGTATTGGCGACGATCGCGGTGGCGATCCCCGAGCAGCCCCACGCGAGCTCCTCGCCGATCAGCATCCCGTCGAAGCCGGGCAGCCCGAGCCCGCCGTACTCCTCGGGGAGGTGTGGGTTCATCAGCCCCACCTCGTGCGCCTTGGCGATGACGTCCGCCGGGTGCGTCTGATGCTCGTCGTACTCGGCCGCCTTCGGACGAATCTCCTTCTCGGCGAACTCGCGCGCCAGCTTGCGCAGCTCCCGCTGCTCCTCGCTGAGCGCGAACGAGATACCCGTCTGCGTTCCCATCGCTTCTTCGATTGCGGTCACGGCTGCCATCCCTGATTGACTCGTCAGTCAATCTTGATTGTAGCTCGACGCGCGACCCGTACACTCCCGCCGGCATGGACTTCGAGCTCACCGACGAACAGCGCCTGATCCAGGACACCGTCCGCGACTTCGTCGACCGGAAAGTCCTCCCGAACGCGGTCGAGAACGACATCGAGCACAAGCTCGACATGGGCGTCATCGAAGGAATGGCCGAGCTCGGACTGCTCGGGATCGTGATCCCCGAGGAGTACGGCGGCGCCGGCCTCGACTTCGTCTCCGAGGCGCTCTCCTGCGAGGAGATCGAGCGCGGCGAGGCCGCCTTCCGCACCCTGATCTCCGTCCACGTCGGCCTCAACTCGCTGTCGCTCCTCCAGTACGGGAGCGAGGAACAGAAGCAGCGCTACCTGGTGCCGCAGGCGCGCGGGGAGAAGCTTGCGTGCTTCGGACTGACGGAGCCGGCCGCCGGATCCGACGTCGCCTCGATGAAGACGACGGCGCGGCGCGAGGGCGACACCTACGTCCTCAACGGGTCGAAGAACTGGATCTCGTACGCGTCCGTCGCCGACCACCAGCTCGTCTTCGCGAAGACCGACCCGGCGGCGAAGCACAAGGGGATCTCCGCGTTCGTCGTCGAGCGTGGCTGGAAGGGCGTGTCGACGCGGGACACCGAGAACAAGCTCGGCATCTGGGCCGGCTCGACCGGCGAGCTCTTCTTCGAGAACGTCGAGGTGCCGGCCGAGAACCTCATCGGCGAGGAGGGCCAGGGGTTCGAGATCGCGATGTACGGGCTCGACCAGGGCCGCTTCACGGTCGCCGCGGGCGCCTGTGGCGTGGTGCGCGCCTGCCTCGAGCGGTCGGTCGAGTACGCGCGCGAGCGGGAGACGTTCGGGCAGCCGATCGGCAAGTACCAGTTCGTCCAGGACATGATCGCCGACATGGTCCTCGGCTACGAGACGTCGAAGCTGCTCGTGATGCAGGCGGCGTGGATGAAGAACGAGGGCCGGCGGAACACGCGCGAGACGTCACTCGCGAAGTGGCACGCGACCGAGTCGGCGTTCAAGGCCGCGCACCTCGCGATCCAGGTGCACGGCGCCTACGGCTACTCGGCGGAGTACGGCATCGAGCGCTACTTCCGGAACGCGCGGGCGCCGATCATCTACGAGGGCACCACGCAGATCCACAAGATGATGCAGGCCGAGCACGCGCTCGGCTTCCGGCAAGCTCAACGGGCGGGACGGTGATGTCTCGCCGCTCGCCTCCTGGGCGCCGGCGTTGTCGGGCGTGCACCGGGCTGCAGGCCCAGTGCCGACAGGGGCTTAGACGGCGAAATACGCCTTTCGGTCAATAGGCGGCACGGATGAGCGTTGTTAGCGTCGCCGAATGCAAGAGGCACTCACGAGGGTCCCGCTGAGCATCACGCAGCGCCAGTTGCAGGTCATCGAGCTGATCGCCGCGGGGTGCTCGAACGAGGAGGTCGGGGAGCGGCTGGGCATCTCGCCGCGGACCGCCAAGGCGCATTGCGATGTGCTCAGGCAGAAGCTCGGCGTCGCCCGGCGTCGGCAGATCCCGGTCGCTTACCGGCTCCTTACCGGGGAAGACCCACTTTCCCGAAGCCTCGGGCCGGTCTCCATCGGCTCGGGGGACTGACGGCACCGCGCCTGCGTCCCGGGACGCAGGCGCGGACCCCCTTTCGGACAGTCGCAATCGCACCACCGGCCGTTTAGCCTCTTCACACTCCGTGGTGGTAGAGGCGATTGAAACTAAGCGTCGGATCATCCCGCGTCCGCGATTGACGAACCTTCTGGACGAGAGCCCAGCGCGCATCAAAGTGCTCGTCGCGCCGGCTGGCTACGGCAAGACGACGCTGGCGCAACAGTGGCTCGAACTGCCGGAACGCCGAGACGTGTGGTACCGCGGCGGCCCGGCGTCGGCCGACGTGGCCGCGCTGGCGGCGGGCATTGCAATCGCGGCGGCAGAGATCATCCCGGACGCGGGGAAGCGGATGCGCCAGCGGATCCGAACCGTCGGGCACCCGGAGGAAGACGTCGACGTGCTCGCGGAACTGTTCGCCGAGGACGTACAGGAGTGGCCGAGCGATGCGTGGCTGGCCATCGACGATTACCACTTCGCGATGGAATCGGCTGCTTCGGAACGCTTGATCGACCTGCTGACGACCCAAACGTCGATCCAGATGGCGCTAACCACAAGGAACCGACCGAGCTGGGCAACGGCGAGGCGGATCCTCTACGGCGAGATCCAGGAGATTGATCGACGCTCGCTCGCGATGGAGGAAAATGAAGCGTTTGAGCTGCTGCGCGGCAGAAACGACGCAGGGGCTACCGCCCTTGTGCATCGCGCCCGCGGGTGGCCTGCCGTCCTGGGCATGGCTGCGCAAGCCGGCGACCTACCGATTCCGGCCGACGAATTGCCCGATCAGCTGTACGACTACTTAGCCGAAGAGCTCTACCGGAACGCCGATCCGCAAGTGCGTGAGGCACTTCACCGCCTCGCTCTGGTCCCTTCGCTGACGATCGAGTTGATCCGATTGATCTTGAAGGATTCCACTCCGGCGATTGCCGACGAATGCGTCCGCCTTGGTGCCGCGTCATTCACTCAAGACGAGTTTGTTCTTCATCCTTTGCTTCGGACTTTCGTCATCAAGAAGCTCCGTCGCGAGGATCCTGCCTATTTTCACGCGGTCGCATCAGAGACCGCTCGGTTTCTGATCTCACGCGGAGACTGGGACTCCGCGTTCCAGATAATTGCTGAGCACTCAATCCTTGAACTCATCGTGCCGCTGGTCAAGAGCGCGCTCAGAGACCTCCTAACAGAAGGGCGAACCCAAACTCTCGCCAACTGGCTGGCACTCGCGGAGCACCAGCATCTAAGCGATGCGGTCCTGGACTTCGCCGAAGCCGAAGTTGCATTTAGGCAAGGTCGGTTCGCGAAAGCCGAAACGCTTGCTGCGCAGGCAGCAGCGATTGGCGGAGGCTCGCTTGTGCCGCAAATGCTGACACGAGCCGGTCGGTCGGCCGTTATGGACAGCCGAGACGCAAGAGGACTCGAATACTTTCGAGCCGCCCAAGGTGTCGCGCAACTAGCTTCTGACCGGTTGGATGCTTACGTAGGTACTTGCTTTGCCGCATTGGAGCTTGGACTGGTAGACGAAGCAGGTCACGCCCTGAAGCAACTCTCGGCGATGGAGTTGAAAGGAATCGATGTAACTACTCGCAAGGCAACCGCCCAACTCGTCCATTCATCCCGCGTAGGCGGCGTTGAGGAAGCTATCGACATTGGGACGGCGGTCTTCCCCCTCTTGGATGACGTCAAGGATCCGTTGGTCCTGACCTCTTTCCTGCACTGCTACAGCCACCTCCTCGGCGTAGCCGCGGACTACGTTGCCACTCTCGCTGTGTCGGAACGCCATGTTGCAGTTGCGGCCGAATATCGACTCGATTTCGCCCTGCCCCACGGATATCTGGTCAAAGCCGTGGCCTATTGCGGCCTTCGCGATTTTGCGAAGTCCCGAGCAGAGATTGCCCATGCAGAGGAGATTGCTGATGGCAATGACATCCACGTAGCTATGCAGGCCGCTGCGCTTAGGGCACGGGTCGCGCTATGCCAGGGAGACGTCGAATCGGCGCTCGCTCACTCGACGCGTCGGTGGGAGCGAGCTGGGTCGAGGTCGATGATGGCCGAGTACCTAGCTTACCGAGCGCTTTGTTACGCGTCCCTGGGGGAAAGAGAGAAAAGTTCACGCCTCACGTTGGAGACCCGCCGACTGAAAGGGTCAAATGTTGAGCCGTTAACACTCGCGGCCTGCGCTGAAGCAGTCGCGGCAATTGTCGGTGGCGATAAAGACGCATCTGACCTCGCTGCGACGGCATATCGCAGCATCCGTTCGACGGGCGCCTTCGACAGTCTCGTCACGGCTAGTCGCGTCTGTCCCGAGCTCCTTGAGATGCTTGCAAAGCAGGAGAAGTCCAGAGAAACCCTCACCGGACTCCTATCGCGATCTAACGATTCTCAGCTGGCACGTCGTGTCGGCCTAGAGATCACCGGCGTCCCCGTTGGCCCTCTGTCCGAGCTTACAGAACGCGAAGTAGAAGTAGCGCAGCTCGTAGCACTTGGGCACACGAATCGCGCTATTGCCGAGCGCCTCTTCATCAGCGAGTCCACGGCCAAAGTGCATGTGCGGCACATTCTCAGGAAACTTAATGCGCACAAACGGGCAGAAATTGCTGCTCGAGTAGCGACGAAGTAAATCTACGCTACGTCCGAAAGCTCGAGCGCGGAGGCATCATCCTGCTGGCTCAGCGTGAAGTCCTCGCGCGTACCAGACCGGTAGTTGTCATCAGACGATGCCAACAGTGCCTCGAAAGCCGCGACCACACTCGTGTCAAACTGGCTAGCGACTGCCTGTGCCAGCCGCATTCGAGCCACTCGGCTGGGCATTGCGTCCCTATAGGGACGGTCTGATGTCATCGCGTTATATGCATCGGCGACCGCAATGATACGCGCAAGGAGTGGGATGTCTTCTCCGGCGATTCCATCGGGGTAGCCTTCTCCGTCAACACGCTCATGATGGTGCCGAACAATCCGTGCGATCTCCGCATAGGTATCAACCTTTGCGAGGATTCGCTCGCCGATTTCCGAGTGTTTCTCCATCTGTCGCCGCTCTTCGAGTGTCAGCGCACCTGGCTTCTCAAGGAGGCCAGCAGGTAGTCCGATCTTTCCGATGTCGTGCACGAGGCCGCACATGTGTACGAGACGCTGGTCCTCCTCCGCTAAGCCCATGCGGACAGCAATGTCACGGGCGTAGATGGCCACGGCCGCGGAATGGCCGGCCGTATACTGGTCTCGAGCATCCAACGTTGCCACAAGGGCCGTCGCGAAGGACAGACCCGCGCGCTCGAGCCGGTCGTTCGTGGATACCAACTCGTCCGTCAAGGTGCGCTGCTGCTGATAGAGAACGTACAGACGCTGAGCCGCTAGCGCGGGTACAAAGAACAGCGGCAGAGTCCACGGCGAGACATGCGCGTAGGCAAATGCCAAGAGCGCAACCAGCGGCACATAAAGCGGTAGGGACCCGCCCAGCGTCGGAAGCATGCTCCTAAATACCTCCACGACGCTTGCCCGCCCACGCAGTCTCAGCGTCACCGACGCGAAGGCGAGGCTAAGGACTTCTCCCACGAGAGCACCGCTCACGGTCGCCGCCGCAACTGCGCCAAACTCATTGCTCATCGCCGAAGAAGAGACAAGGGCCGCAAAACCCACTGCAGCTCCAGTAATCGACCTGCTCGCGGTATAGATCGCCCATTTCGCATATGGGCTTCGAAAGTCGGCGACCATCGACGCTGCTCCAATCACCATCGCTGCCAAGGGCCCAAAGAGGACCGCAGCGAAAACCGTCGGCAGCAACGAGATGGATTCCTCCATGGTGCTGGTGAGGCGAACTGAGCTGCGTTCAGCCAAAGCTGCGACCGCCGCAAGGGTCAAGACAACCCAGACGTTCCCCAAACCGTGGCCAGCCATTGCGACGCCCAGTGCAACCAGACACGCAAGGAGTGCGAGCCCTGCCGCGTAGATCACGAGAGGGCTACAAAGTTTCAGGCAGAGGCCTTGAATCCTCAGCCGAAAGGGGTATATCCTCGGCGTGCCGTTAGTTCCCCTCAAAGGAGGAGTCGTGCGTAGGTCGTTGGTACGCATCGCGTCCATCGCTTCGAGCGCCGCAGTCCGAGGATCGTTCAAGGGCTGGTAGCCGTCGGAGTCTCCGTTTTTCCACACCCACGGGCATCCCCCTGTTGAGGGATCTGTCCACAGGGTGGGGAAAAGAGGGGCGGAGACTCCGGAACTAAGGTTTCGCGCTTCGCCTGACTAGGCGATCAGGCCGCGCCGGAAGCCCACTGCGACCGCGTGTGCGCGAGAGCGCGCCTGCAGCTTGGCCAGCAGGTGTCGCACGTGGGACTTCACCGTCTCCTCCGAGAGGAAGAGGCGGTGGCCGATCTCCCGGTTGACGAGGCCCTCCGAGATCAGCTGGAGGACTTCGATCTCTCGGGCGGTCGGCTGCTGCTCGAGCTCCTTGAGGGGAGCCGTGAACGGGATGACCTCACCGGCACCGCTCGTCGTCCGCCGCTGGGCGACGGCCTCGAAGCGCCGCGAATGGTCCATGTACCGACTGAGGATCTCTTTGCGCTCAGCAGCGTCCACGACCCACGTATCGGCGCGTTGTGGAAAAACCTGAACTGACCCTTTCGAGGGATGGGCCGACGGCCTGCCCTAAGCTGGCCGAAAGTTCCGCAGCTGCCGCTGCAAAACCATGCTGCGCGCGGCTAGCGCTTGATCCGCCGCCCTCGACCGGGAGGCTTGCTCGTGATGTGCCACGCGTGGCACTTTCCGCACCGGTACGCCTTCTTGTAGACGACGCCGCCGTACTTAGCGACCATCGCGGCAATCGCCGCCCTGGCCTCTTCCCGCGTCCGGTACGCCTTCTTCCGGCACTTCTTCTTCACTCGGTTTCAGTATGGGCCGAGCCGCGAGCCCAACTGCCCCGGACTGTGACGCGCCCAAGCCCATCGCGAACGCTCGGCGACGCAACGCTTGGCGCCGAGGTTTACGCGTCAGGTCAACGCCGGCGTTCGGCGGCCGCTTCGTCCTCTCTCGCTGTCTGACGAAGCGAGCGAGCAGAGTGGCGTCGCCTCGCGCCGCGGCGATCGGTTCGTCGGGCAGCGGGCGAACGATTACTCGATCACCCAGATCCTCGACGGCGACAAACCTTGTTCCCCATCGACTGCGGACGCTCGCCGGTAGCGAGATCTGACCGCCTGTCGTAATCCTGCTCAGCTCCATGCTCACACCGCGCTGTATTGATGTCCTGCTGAAAAACTAGACCACCGGCGGCGCCTCGACCGGCGCCGGCAGCTGCTCGACGACGGTCGCCTCGCGCTCCTGCGGCTGGATGCGGCCGGCCTTGATGTCCTCCGCCCAGTGGCAGGCGACGAGGTGGCCGTCCGAGAGCTTGCGCAGCGGCGGCACATCCTCGGTGCAGCGCGTCGGCTGGATGTACGGGCAGCGCGTGTGGAACCGGCAGGCGGCCGGCGGGTTCGCCGGGCTCGGCAGGTCGCCCGGGAGCAGGATCGCCTCGCGCTGCGACTCCACCTCCGGATCCGGGATCGGCACGGCCGAGAGCAGCGAGATCGTGTACGGGTGGAGCGGGTTGTCGTAGAGCTCCTCCGCCGGCGAGATCTCGACGATCGTGCCGAGGTACATGACCGCGATCCGGTCGGAGAGGTGCCGCACCACGGCGAGGTCGTGGGCGATGAAGAGGTACGTGAGCCCGAACTCGCGTTGGAGGTTCTCGAGCAGGTTGATGATCTGCGCCTGGATCGAGACGTCGAGCGCCGAGACCGGCTCGTCGGCGACGATGAAGTCCGGGTTGACGGCGAGTGCGCGGGCCACACCGATCCGCTGGCGCTGCCCGCCGGAGAACTCGTGCGGATAGCGGCTGGCGGCGTCCCCGGGAAGCCCGACGGTCTCGAGCAGCTCGCGCACCCTCCTCGCCGACCCGCGCCGGCCGCCCAGCCCGTGCACGCGCATCGGCTCGCTGATCATCCGCCCGACCGAGTGGCGCGGGTTCAGGGAGGCGTACGGATCCTGGAAGACCATCTGCATCCGCCGCCTCAGCGGCCGCAGCTCGGACTCGCCCAGGCTGGTGATGTCCTGACCGTCGAAGATGATCCGGCCGTCCGTCGGCTCGTAGAGCCGGATGATCGCGCGGCCGACCGTGGACTTGCCGCAGCCGGACTCGCCGACGAGACCGAGCGTCTCGCCCCGCTGGATGTCGAGCGAGACGCCGTCGACGGCCTTGATGTCGCCGACGTGGCGGTCGAGGAAGACGCCGCTCTTGATCGGGAACCAGACCTTCAGGTCGTCGAGCGAGACGAGCGAGCCGTTCTGGCTCATCGCGCGACCAGCGCCTGGCGCGTCTGCTGCCACTCCTCTTCGGGCACCGGGTTGAAGCAGGCGACCTTGTGGCCCGGCTCGACCTGCTCGAGCGGCGGGACCTCCTGGCGCGACTGCTCGACCTCGTAGCGGCAGCGCGGCGCAAAGGGGCAGGCGTTCGGCGGGTAGAGCATGTCGCGCGGTGCGCCTTCGATCGGCTGAAGCGCCGTCTTCCGCGCCGCGTCCAGCCGAGGGACGCTCTGCAGCAGCCCGAGCGTGTACGGGTGTCGCGGCTTGGCGAACACCTGCCGCGCCGAGCCGGTCTCGATGAACATCCCGGCGTACATCACGTTCACGCGCTCGCACATGCCCGGCGACGACGCCGAGGTCGTGCGTGATCAGGATCAGGGCGGTGTCGCGCTCGGCGACCAGCTCGCGGAGCAGGCCGAGGATCTGGGCCTGGATGGTGACGTCGAGCGCGGTCGTCGGCTCGTCGGCGATCAGCACCTTCGGCTCGCAGGCGAGCGCCATCGCGATCATCGCCCGCTGACGCATCCCGCCCGAGAACTGGTGCGGGTAGTCCTTCAGCCGCATCTTCGCGCTCGGGATCCCGACCCGGTCGAGCAGCTCGCCGGACCGGCGCTCGGCCTCGGCCTTGTCCATGTCGAAGTGCGTCTCGAGCGACTCGCGGAGCTGCCGGCCGATGGTGAGCACCGGGTTCAGGCTCGTCATCGGGTCCTGGAAGATCATCGCGATCTCCTTGCCGCGGATCGTCCGCAGCTCGTCGTCCGAGAGGCCGACGAGGTCGCGGCCCTGGTAGCGCACGGCGCCGGCGGTGACGCGGCCGGCGCGCGGGAGGATCCCGAGAATCGCGAGCGAGGTCACGCTCTTCCCGCAGCCGGACTCGCCGACGATCCCGAGCGTCTCGCCCGGCGCGATGTCGAACGAGACGCCGTTGACGGCGTGGATGATCCCGCGCGAGGTCCAGAAGCGGACCTCGAGGTCCTCCACCGAGAGCAGCGGCTCGTTCACGCGCGCCCCCGGAACCTTGGGTCGAGGGCCTCGCGAAGCCCGTCGCCGATCAGGTTGAAGCCGAGCACCGAGATCACGATCGCGAGACCCGGGATGAGCGCGAGGTGCGGCGCGGACTGCAGGTAGCGCGTCGTGTCGGTCAGCATCGTCCCCCACTCCGGCGTGGACGGATCCTGCGGGCCGAGGCCCAGGAAGCCGAGGCCGGCCACGTCGATGATCGCGGTCGCCAGGGCCAGAGTGCCCTGGACGATCACGGGCGACATCGCGTTCGGGAGGATGTGCGCCGAGAGGATCGCCCGTCCCTTCACGCCGACCGAGCGCGCGGCGAGCACATAGTCGGCTTCGCGCGCCGCCAGGATGGAGCCGCGAAGGAGCCGGGCGAAGATGGGGATCTGCGTCACCCCGACGGCAACCATGATCTGCCAGAGCCCCTGCCCGAGGATCGCGACCAGCCCGATTGCGAGGAGCAGGCCCGGGATCGAGAGCATGATGTCGGCGCCGCGCATGATCACCGAGTCGACCCAGCCGCCGAAGTAGCCGGCCAGGGCGCCGAAGAAGGCGCCGAAACTAAGGCCGACGGCCGTGGCGATGAGCCCGATCAGCAGCGAGTAGCGCGCGCCGTAGACGACGCGCGAGAACACGTCGCGACCCTGCTGGTCGAGCCCGAACAGGTGCTCGGCCGACGGCCCGGGGCAGCAGACTCCGCCGAGGCGATTCAGGTCGCCGACCTGTGGATCCTCCGGCGCCACCAAGGGCGCGAAGATGGCCACGAAGAGGAAGACCCCGACGATCACGAAGCCGATGATCGCGCCGGGGTTGTGCCGGAGCCGGCGCCACGCCTCGTTCCAGAGGCCGCTCGGCGCCTCGAGCTCAAGCCCTCGTGCTTCGGCTTCAGCGACGCTCACGAGACGCGGATCCTCGGGTTGATCAAGGCGTACGAGACGTCCACCGCCAGGTTCACGAGCACGAAGACGAGCGAGACGAAGAGGATCCCGCCCTGCAGGACCGGGTAATCACGCTGTCTGATCGCCTCGACGAGCCAGCTGCCCATGCCCGGGAAGGCGAAGACGGTCTCGGTCAGCACGGCGCCGGAGAGCAGGAGCCCCGCCTGGAGCCCGATGATCGTCATGATCGGGAGCATCGCGTTCCGGAAGATGTGCCGGGTGTCGACGACACGAGGCGACAGTCCCTTTGCGCGCGCGGTCCGGACGTAGTCCTCGTTCTGAACGTCGAGCACCGCAGCCCGGGTGATCCGCGCGATGATCGCGAGCGGGATCGAGCCAAGCGCGATCGCCGGGAGGATCAGGTGTTTGATGACGTCCCAGAACGCCACAAGATCGCCGGCGATCAGGGCATCGAGTCGTGTAGAAGCCTGTCGGATGCTCGATGTCGATCAGGACGTCGATCCGTCCGACGGTTGGTAACCATCCGAGCTCGACGGCGAAGACGTACTTCAGCAGGATCGCGAGGAAGAAGACCGGGATCGAGATCCCGAGCAGGGATAAGACCAGGCTCGAGTGGTCGACCCAGGTGCCGTAGCGCTTGGCGGCGACGAACCCGAGCGGGATGCCGAAGGTGACCGCGAAGAGCAGAGCCGCGATGGTGAGCTCGATCGTGGCCGGGAAGCGCTCGCGGAGCTCGGAGGTCACCGGCCGCCGGGACCTGATCGTCGTCCCGAGGTCGCCGGTCGCGACCGTCTTCAGGTATTCCCAGTACTGGATGTGAATCGGCTCGTCGAGGCCGTACTGCTCCTCGATCTGCGCGATCGTCTCGGGTGTTGCCCGCTCACCGAGGAGCGACTCGGCCGGCCCGGCCGGGAGGGCCCTGATCCACAGGAAGACCAGGATCGAGAGCCCGAGGAGGATCGGGACGAGCAGGATCAGCCGGCGGACGACGAAGCGGGCCACGCTTCAGTTCCCCCGCCGGCTGTCTGCTAGGTGCTTCTCGTTACTCGCTCCCCCCGCCGATCGAGACGGTGTTGAAGAGCTCGTTCGTCGTCGGGCTCGGCACGAAGCCTTCGATGTCCTGCCGGAAGGCCAGTGCGGGCTTCGTGTGCGCGTACGGGATCGCAGGCAGCGTTTCCATGATGTGCTCGTTCGCCTGCTTGTACATGTCGATCCGCGTCTGGCGGTCGGCCTCGATCTCGGCATCGTCGAGCATCTTGAACAGCTCGGCATCGCGGAAGCCGAACTGCGGGTTGAAGTCCTGGAAGAACGTCCCGATGAAGTTGTCCGCGTCGGCGAAGTCACCGGTCCACCCAATCAGGTGCAGGTCGCCGGCGTTGCCCTCGTCGACTCGGCCGAGGTAGTCCGGATCCCACGGAGCCGTCTTGGGGACGACCCTGAAGCCGGACTTGTTCAGGCTGGCCGCCATCGCCTCGAAGTTGTTCTTCGGGTTCGGCATGTACGGCCGTGAGACGTCGCTCGGGTACCAGAACTCGATCTCGAGCGGCTGCTGGACCCCCGCCTCCTGCAGGAGCTGCTTCGCCCGCTCCGGATCGTACGGGTACTCGGTGACCGTGTCGGCGTAGCCCTCGACCTCCGGAGGCATCATCTGTTCCGCCACGACGCCGCGGCCGCCGTAGAAGTTGTCCACGACCGCCTGCCGGTCGAGCCCGTGGGCGATGGCCTGCCGGACCTTCAGGTTGTTCATCGGCGGCTTCGCCTGGTTGATCCCGACGTAGGCGACGTTGAACGCCGGCCGGTCGAGGATCTTCAGGTTCTCGTCACCCTCGATCGTCGGGATGTCCTGCGGCTCGACGAGGTCGTAGCCCTGGATCTCGTCGTTCTGGAGCGCCTGCAGCCGCGCCGCGTTGTCGGCGATCGGCCGGATGATCAGCTCGTCGAGCTTTGCCTTCTCGCCCCAGTAGTCCTCGTACCGCTTGAGGACGATGCGGTCCTCACGAGTCCAGGAGACGAACTCGAACGGGCCGGTGCCGATCGGATGCTCGGTGCCGAAGGTGCCGGTCGGCCTGAACCCGGTCTCCTCGTCGAGCGTGCCGGCGTCTGCGTTGAACTCCTCCAGCGCCTTCGGGCTCGCGATCGAGAACGCCTGCTGGACGAGTGCGCCGAGGAGTGAGGCCGACGGCCGGGTGAGCGTGATCACCGCGGTGGTCGGATTGCGCGCCTCGCAGCTCTTGTAGAGCGGATCGGAGAGATCCTCGCTCTCGTTGTTCGCGAACCCGCCGAAGAACGCGCTGTAGTAGTAGCTCGCGCTCGGGCTCTGGGCCGGGCCCTTGAAGTTGTACCAACGGTCGAAGTTGAAGCAGACCGCCTCGGCGTTGAAGTCCGTACCGTCGTGGAACTTGACGCCCTCACGGAGAGCGAAGGTGTACGTCAGCGCGTCCTCGCTGACCTCCCACTCCGTCGCCAGGCCAGGCGCGAGCTCCGTCGTCCCCGGCTTGAGGTTGATCAACGTCTCGAAGATCTGCGTGATCACCCGGATCGACTCGCCGTCCGAGACGAGCGCTCCGTCGATCAGGACGGGGTCGGCCGCTCCGGAGAAGACGAGCGTCCCGCCCGTCGCCCCTTCCGCGCCGCCCTCTTCGTCGTCATCGCCGCCGCAGCCCGCCGCCCCGACGACCAGCAACGCCGTCGCAAGCAGCAGCAAAATCCTCTTGGACACCCGACCCACTCTCAGCCTCCTGTCTCTCGCTCCGTGCCGATTTCGCGGCAAGTATAGGAACCGACGCCAGGCGGGCCGTTTGGTTGGCGTTAAGTCGAGGAATGAGGAGGGATGCGCCGCATTCCGTTCATCTTCGTGCTTTATGTCGTGATCGGCGTCGTCGTCGCGTACGCCGAGAACTACTTCGACAACGTCGACCGGACCAAGCCGCTGATCTCTGCGATCCTCGCGGTCGCGCTCTGGCCGCTCGTCCTGGTCGGCTTCGACGTGAAGGTCACGTGATGGCAGTTCCCGAGGATCCGAAAGCCGCGAGGCTCGCGGCCGAGACCTTGCAGGCACTTGCCGCAGTCGAGCTAGACGGCGGCGAGGCCGAGGTCGCCGCCCGACTGCGCGGTGCCGCCCAGACGATGCTCGTCGAGGGCGACGCCGAGCTTTCGCAGCGCGCGCTCGAGCTCGACGGGGATCTCTTGCCGAACCTCGAGGAGGCTCTCGGCAAGGAGAAGGTCGAGGAAGAGTGGGCTGCCGGCCGTGAAGAAGGCGCGGCGGCTCTGGATCTCGAGAGCCCCGCGAGCTCCTAGCTTTCGGACACGGCCGTCTCGGGCATGGCCGCGGTTCCCGGTGTCAGACACCGCGGCGTGTCAAGGGCGATCTGTGCCGGATGTGTGCCAATTTCTCCACCGGCCGCTGACACGGCTGGTTCGGACCTGGCGGTCGGAGGCCGGCCCGTCGGCCGACCTCCGTTCGCCTGATTAGTTCGCGGAGACCGCGGCGAGGTCGCGGAGCGCGGCCAGCCGGGCCAGCGCCTGCGCCTCGAGTTGACGCACGCGCTCGCGCGTCAGGTCGAGCTCGTGGCCGATCGCCTCGAGCGTCCACGGCTCGCCCTCGAATCCGAAGCGGAGCTCGAGGATCCGCCGCTCGCGCTCCGGCAGCGCATCGAGCGCGCGCCGGACGCCCTGCTTGCGCAGCGACTCCTCGGCCTCGTCGAACGGATCCGCGGCTTCGCGGTCGGCGAAGAGGTCGCCGAGCTCGCCCTCGTCGTCCGCGCCGACCGTCTGGTTCAGCGAGACCGACGCGTGGGCGGCTCCGAGCGCCTCGTCGACGTGCTGCATCGGCAGCCCGGTCGCCTCGGCGAGCTCCTCCTTCGTCGCCTCGCGGCCCAGCTCGACCTCGAGCCGGCGAGCCGCCCGCGACAGCTTCTGCTGCCGCTCGACGACGTGGACCGGCACGCGGATCGTCCGCGCGTGGTTCGCCACGGCGCGCTGCACCGACTGGCGGATCCACCAGGTCGCGTAGGTGGAGAACTTGAACCCGCGCCGCCAGTCGAACTTCTCGACGGCACGGTTGAGGCCCAGCGTTCCCTCCTGGATGAGGTCCAGGAACGGGACACCCAGGCCCCTATAGCCCTTCGCGATCGAGACGACCAAGCGCAGGTTTGACTCGATCATGTGACGCTTCGCGATCAGGTCGCCGCGCTCGATGCGCTTGGCGAGCGCGATCTCCTCCGCCGCCGTCAGCAGCTTGTGGCGGCCGACGTCTGCCAGGAAGAGCTGAAGGCTGTCGGCCGACCCGACGACCGCGTCGGGATCGGGCTGCTTCGGCTTCTGCGGCACCTTGGCCTGGGCGGCCTCCTCGGCGGCTGCCTCGCGAATCTCGAGACCGATCGCCTCGAGCTCGCGCGTCAGCGCCTCCACATCCTCCTCGCCGAGATCGTGCTCGACGGCGAACGCCTCGAGCTCGACGGGCTCGATGTGGCCGCGCTCCTCGCCCTGCTCGATGAACGGGCGAGCCTGCTCGCTTTCCAAGAGTTCCTGAAGCTGATGCTGTGTCAAAGCGGCTCTCTGTGTCCTTTCGACTGTCGCGGCAACCTGCTTACTCTAAGAGGCCGGTCGGACCTCAAACCTTCTGACTGTATGGCGGATTTCCTCGTTTTTCCAGGGCTACGGGGCCGGTTCTCGGCCCTCGTTCAGGGAAACGTGACCTCTTCTCCTCGTATTCCGGACGAGCGCGCGCTTCGGTTCGCTCGAACCTGCGCGTAAGACGGCTTCTACCCTAGGGAGACGAGGCGCTTCTGAAAAGGTTTGTTGCGGTCTTTTAACCGAATTTTCACTCGGCCGCGGCCGGCTGTTCTTCCCGCTGCTCCTTGCCCTCTTCGGCGTCCTGCTCCTGCTGGCGCCGCTTGCTGACCGGGAACTCGAACTCGACCTTCCCGTCCTCCTTCAGCAGGAGCCTGGCACGGAAGGGCTTCCCCGCGCGGGAGCGGAACCCGGACAGCACCTCGGTCGTCTTGCCGTCCGCGAGCAGCTGGCGCGCGATCTCGGGCGTGAGAGTCCGGCCCGCGACGCGCTTCCAGATCACGAAGCCGCAACCGGGCTCCTCACGGCTCTTCCAGCTCGTGCAGCCGTAGGCGCGTGAGTTCTCCTTGAGGATCTCGCCGGTCTCGGCGCCGCACTTGGGGCAGAGCCCGAGCTCGACGCGCTCGACCCTGATCTTGTCGTCCGGGAGGCTCGCGATCTGCTCGACGGTCGTCTTCGCGAAGCCGGCGATTCCGTCCATGAAGGCCGAGCGGTCGCCGTTGCCGTGCTCGATGTCCGAGAGTTGCTTCTCCCAGTCGCCCGTCAGCTCGGCCGAGGTGATCGGGTGTTCCTCGAGCATCGTGACGACGCTCATGCCCTTCGGGGTCGGCTGGAGGTCCTTGCCGGCGCGCTCGATGTACTCGCGGCGGATGAGGGTCTCGATGATCTCGGCGCGCGTCGCCGGCGTGCCGAGCCCGCGCTCCTTCATCGCCTCGCGCAGCTCCTCGTCGTCGACGAGCTTGCCCGCGGTCTCCATGCTGGAGAGGAGGGTCGCCTCGGTGTAGCGCGGCGGCGGCTTCGTCTCCTTCGCCTCGGCCTCTGCCTGGGCGCACTTGACCTCCTGGCCCTGCTGGAGCGCCGGCAGCTCTCCCTCGCCCTCCGCGTCTTCGTCCTGCTTCGTCGGATCGGCGGCCTCGACGCCGTAGACGCCGCGCCAGCCGGCCTCGAGCGTGACCTTGCCGCGGGTGCGGAAGCGCTCGTCCTCGACCTCCGTGACGATGGTCGTGCGCGCATACCGGGCAGGCGGGTGGAAGACGGAGAGAAAGCGGCGCGCGACGAGGTCGAAGATCCGGCGCTCGTCCGGTGTAAACCCCGAGACGTCGTGGGCGATGTCCGTCGGGATGATCGCGTGGTGGTCGTCGACCTTGGCGTCGTTGACGACTCGGGCGAGCGGGAGCTGGTCGAGGCCGAGCACGAACTGCGCGCCCTTCGCGTAGTCCGGGATCGGTACCAGCGTCTCGGCCGTCGGCTTCAGCTGCGGGACGAGGTCGCCGGAGAGCCAGCGCGAGTTCGTCCGCGGGTATGTGATCGCCTTCTTGCCGTCGTAGAGCGACTGCGCGGCGCTCAGCGTCCGGCGGGCGGAGAAGCCGAAGCGGCCGTTCGCGTCCCGCTGGAGGGCGGTCAGGTCGTAGAGGAGCGGCGCACGCTCGGAGTGCTCCTTGCGCTCGACCGACTCCACGCGTCCGGCCTTGCCCGTGACCTTCTCGACGATCTCGTCGGCGCGCTTGCCGTCCTTCAGGCGCGTCTCGTCGTCCTCGAACCAGAGGCCGTTGTAGCGCGGGTCGAACGTCGCGTGGACGAGCCAGTACGGCTCCGGCGTGAACGCCTGGATCTGACGCTCGCGCTTGACCATCATCGCGAGCGTCGGGGTCTGAACGCGGCCAAGGGAGACGACTCCCGCGCCCCAGCCGCGGCGCGTCGTGGCCGCGCGGGTCGCGTTCATGCCGACGAGCCAGTCCGCCTCGGAGCGGGAGCGCGCCGCGTCACGGAGCGGCTCGAGCTGGTCGGAGGGCCGCAGCTTCTCGAAGCCCTCGCGAATCGCCGCCTTCGTCATCGAGTTGATCCAAAGCCGGTCGACCGGCGTTTCGACGCCTGAGGTCTCGTAGATGTGCGTGAAGATCAGCTCGCCCTCGCGCCCGGCGTCGCAGGCGTTGACGACGCGGTCGACGTCCTTGCGCTTCAGGAGCTTGTGGATCAGGTTCAGCTGGGTGGCCGACTTCTTGTCGCGCGGCCGCACCTTGAACTCCCCCGGGATGATCGGGAGGTTGTCCAGCTTCCAGGACTTCCAGGCAGGGTCGTAGTCCTCGGGATCCGAGAGCTCGAGGAGGTGCCCGACGGCGAACGTGATCACGTAGTCGTCGGACTCGTAGAAGTTCTTGTGCTCGTCGAAAGAGCCGGGCAGCGCACCGACGATGTCGCGCGCAACGGAGGGCTTTTCCGCGATGACCAGGGTCTTCATCGCGGGACACCGTAGCGAAGGGTGTCAACCACGCCAGGTCCGGGGGAGAGATACTGCGCCGCCGTGAACTCGCGCATGTACCACTTCATCGGGGCCGTTTCGGACGGGCCGATACGTCGTCTGTTCCGCTTTCGGAGCAAGGGTGAGGAGCACCTTCCACGCAACGGGGGCTACGTCCTCTCCGCGAATCACCACTCCAACATCGACCCCTGGCCGCTGGGGCTGCCACTCTGGCCGGAGCGCCAGCTTCGGTTCATGGCCAAGTCCGAGATGTACAGGTTCCCGTTCAAACCGGTCCTCAAGGCGGCGGGCGCTTTCCCCGTTCGGCGGGGGATGGGCGATGAGGAAGCGATTCGAAAGGCCATCGAGCTCGCCAAGGCAGGTGAGGTCGTGGCGATCTTCCCGGAGGGAACGCGGCGCAACAAGGGCGTCAAGAGTCGCGTCGCGCGCCCGCGCTCCGGGGCTGCGCGTGTCGCGTTGCTTGCGGGCGTTCCGCTCGTGCCTGCTGCGATCGGCGGGACGGAGAGCCTGCTGAAGCTCGGGCCGCTTCGTGTCGCGTACGGCCCGCCGATCGATCTTTCCGATCTCGACAGCGACGACATCCGCCGCAGCTCGAAGGTCGCCACCGAGCGCCTCATGGAGGCGATCTACGAGCTCGAAAAGACGCTGTGAAGCGACCGCTGCTCGTCGTCGACGGGGACTCGCTGGCACACCGCGCCTACCACGGCCTTCCCAAGTCGATCAAGCACAACGCGGTCGTCGGGTTCACGAACATGCTCGTTCGGCTCTGGGAGTCGGAGGAGCCGCGCGCCGTCCTCGTCGGGTGGGACACGCTGACGGTTCCGACGTACAGGCACGAGGCCCTTGCCGGCTACCAGGCGGGCCGGGTGTTCGACCCGAGCCTGCTCGACCAGCTCGACATGCTGCCCGAGCTGGTTCGCGCGTTCGGCTTCGCGGCCGCGAAGGGCGACGGGTACGAGGCGGACGACTTCCTCGGCGCCGCCGTGCGTGCCGAGGAAAAGCGCGGCGGCACCGCGGTGGTCGTGACCTCGGACCGCGACTCCTTCCAGCTCGCGAGCGACCGGACGACGATCGTCACGCCGGTGCGCGGCGTCTCCGAGCTCGCGCGGATCGGGCCGAAGGAGGTTCGCGAGCGCTACGGCGTCGAGCCCGCACAGGTCCCGGACTTCATCGCGCTGCGCGGCGACCCGTCCGACAAGATCCCCGGCGCCCCCGGTGTCGGGCCGAAGACCGCCGCCTCGATCCTCAACCAGTACGGCTCGCTCGACGGCGCCTTCGAGGCCGGGCGCTTCCCCAACCTGCGGGAGGAGTTGGAGCTCTACAGACGAATTGCCACACTCGACGCCTCCGCTCCCCTCCCTCCCCTGAGAGATCAGTCCCCTACGTGGGCGGAGGCGTCCTCCCTCCTCGACTCGTGGGGCCTGGGCAACCTCGCCGGGCGCATTGCTGCTCGTTCGGCATAGCGCGCCGGAGATCGATCCGTCCGTGCCGTCCGAGGAATGGCGGCTGAGCGAAGAGGGACGACGGCGCTGCGGGCCGCTGGCAGAGCGAGCTGGCCGGGTACCGGCCGCGCGCATTGCTTGCGAGCACCGAGCCGAAGGCGCGCGAGACCGCGGAGCTCGTGGCGCCGGTGCTCGGGCTCGAGGTGCAGCTTTCCCACGGGCTGCGCGAGACGGCGCGGCGCACCGTCGGCTGGCTGGCATCGGAGAAGCTCGACCGCGGGATCAGGGAGCTCTTCGCGCGGCCGCATGAGGTCGTCTTCGGCGAGGAGAGCGCCTCTGCGGCGCTCGCGAGATTCGAGTCGGCGGTCGACGGCGTGCCGGAGCCGGCCGTGGTCGTCACGCACGGGACGGTGCTCAGCCTCTACGCAGCCGCGAGAACCGGCCGCGACCCGTACGAGCTCTGGCGAAGCCTCGAGCTTCCCGACGTCGTGGAGATCCCGTGGAGCTCCTGAGCCACCCGGACCTGGCACGGCTCCACCCGACGGGTGACCACCCCGAGCAGCAGGGGCGGCTTCGTGCTCTCCAGGAGCGCTTCGACTTCCGCGAGGCGGCGCCGGCGTCGGACGAGGACATCCTCCGCTGCCACACACACGACCTGCTCGACCTCGTCCGCGGAATCGACCGCCCGACGATGGTCGACCCGGACACGGTCGCCTCGGAGACGACCTACGAGGCGGCGTTGCTGGCCGCGGGGGTCGCGATCGAGGCCGTCCGAGGTAACGGGTTCGCGCTCGTCCGGCCGCCCGGCCACCACGCGACGCAGGCGCGGGCGATGGGCTTCTGCTTCTTCGACAACGTCGCCGTCGCGGCCCGATACGCCCAGGCCGAGCTTGGTGTCGGCAGGGTCGCGATCCTCGACTGGGACGTCCACCACGGAAACGGCACCGAGGACATCTTCCGGGCGGACCCGACGGTGCTGTTCGTCTCCATGCACCAGTGGCCGTTCTATCCCGGCACGGGCGGGCCGGAAGAGCAGGGCGAGACGCTCGTGAACGTGCCGCTGCCGGCCGGCTCCACGGACGAGGACTATCTCCGGGCCTGGGACGAGCGGGTCGAGCCGGCGGTGCGGGCCTTCGAGCCCGACCTCGTCCTGGTCTCGGCGGGCTTCGACGCGCACGAGGAGGATCCGATCGCGCAGATGCTCGTCACCGAGGCCGGATTCCGCGAGCTGGCAAGCCGCTCGGCCGGGTTCGCGCCGAGAACCGCGGCCGTGCTCGAGGGTGGATACAACGTCGCCACCCTGCCCGGGCTCGTTCAGGCCGCACTCGACGGATTCGGAGCCTGAACGGAAACGGCCGACTTGCGCCGGCCGTTGGTGCGATTCAGAGGAGGAAGAGCCACCGCCCTCACCGCGATCTCACGAGAGGACTGGTCTCAGTATCCGCACGGAGCAGCGTCGCGTCGTCGCCCGCGGCGGGCGATCCTCACTCACCCAACTTGGGTGACTACGCCGCCTGCGAGCGAGCCGAGGCGAGCAGTTCGAGCGCCTCGCGCCGCGACGAGACCTGCAGCTTCCGCAGGAGGCTCTTGACGTGCGAGCGGACGGTGTGCTCGGAGATGAAGAGGCGCTTGGCGATCTGGTCGGTGCCGAGATGCTCGTCCAGCAGAAGGAGCACCTCCAGCTCGCGCGCGCTCAGCCGCTGCGCGACGGAGTCGGGGACGCCCGCGTCGGTCGGCCCGCCGTTCCGGACCTGGTCGAGCAGCCGCCGCGCGACCGCGCCGGACAGCGCCGCCTCGCCGCGGGCCGCTCCATGGAGAAAGTCGACGAGCCGCTCGGGGGGCTCGGTCTTCAGCAGGTAGCCGGCCGCGCCGCCGCGGATCGCCGCCAGCAGATTGGCCTCGTCGCCCGACGCCGTCAGGACGACGACCTCGCACTCCGGCGCAGCAGTCCGCAGCAGCGGAAGCGCGCTGAGGCCGTCGAGATCCGGCATCGAGAGGTCGAGCAGGACGACATCGGGCTGGAGCTCCCGTGCCCGCTCGATCGCCTCGTGCCCGCCGGACGCCTCGCCGACGATGTCGAAGCCGTGACCCGCGAGCAGGGCCGCGAGACCGTCACGGGTCAGCGGGTGGTCGTCCACGATCAGCATGCGCGGCTCCATCCCGCCCCTTATCGGCAGGGGCACGCCTGCCGACAAGAGGGAAATGCGGCGCGACGATCGCGATGCCTACCAGGCCTGGCTCGTCGGCGAGCTCCTGCTCGTCGGCCTGCTCGGTGCTGCCCTCGGGCTGTTCCTCGCGTACCCGGATCTCCGCACGAGCTACGAGCTGCCGAACCTCCGCCTTGCGCTCGACACGGGGATCGTCCTCGCCGCCACCATCGTCGCCGTCCTCGCCGGGATCCGGTTCTCGGTCGAGGGACGCCGGCTGGATCTCCTGCTCTGTGCCGGCTTCGCCACTGCCGCGGCTGCGACGCTCTTCTTCGCCGTGTGTCCGGTGCTCGGCGGCGACCCGGTCCAGACGCCGGAGGCCTGGGCGGGCGTCGCAGGCCGGATCCTCGCCCTCGCGCTGATCGCTGCCGCGTCGTTTGCTCGCGGCCGGGTGGTGGACGGCCGCTGGGCGCTCCGTCTGGGACTGGCCGTCGTCGGGATCGCGCTCGGCGGGACCTGGCTCCTCGCTCGGAGCCTCGGCGACGCACTCCCAAGCCTCGAGGCGGGCGCGGATCTCCCCGCGCTGATGATCGTCGCCCTCGCGCTCCAAGGCTTCCTCAGCCTGGTCGCCGTCTGCGGCTTCGGGCTCCGCTACCGCCGCCAGGGCGAGGATCTCGACCGCTGGCTCGCCCTCGCGGCGACCCTGATGCTCTCCGCCGACCTCCACTACATCTTCACGCCGCTCGTGACCGGTGCCGTCGTCTCGCAGGGGGACTTCCTGCGGCTCCTGTCCTACGGGCTGCTGCTGGCCGGCGTCTGGCGGGCGATCCGCTTCGCCGAGTTCGGCCGCGCCGTCGCGGAGGAGCGCGCGCGGGTCGCGCGCGAGATCCACGACGGGCTCGCCCAGTACCTCTTCACGATCTCGACCCACGCGGCCATGCTCGAGCGCGGCTCGGCGCCCGAGGGAACCCTGGGCAGGCTCAAGTCCGCGGCCGTGCTCGCGCAGCAGGAGGCGCGGTTCGCGATCCTCGCGCTGTCCTCGGCGAGCGGAAATGCGCCCTTCGACGCCGCGCTTCGGCGCTATCTCGACGTGCTGACGGCGGACGGCGAGCTGGACGTCGAGCTCGAGTTCGATCCCGGCGTCGTCCTGGCGCCGGACGAGCAGATCGAGGTGTTCCGCATCGTCCAGGAGGGGCTCGCCAACGTCCGCAAGCACGCGGGGGCCGCGCAGGCGGAGGTCTGGATCGGCCGTGACGGGACGAAGCGGCTGGTGCGGATCCGCGACGACGGCACGGGCTTCCAGCCGGCCGAGGACGGCGCGGGCCAGGGGCTCAAGAACATGAGGACCCGCGC
This sequence comes from uncultured Actinomycetes bacterium, assembly GCA_963782765.1. Taxonomy (GTDB): domain Bacteria; phylum Actinomycetota; class Thermoleophilia; order Gaiellales; family Gaiellaceae; genus JACDAN01. Next base: position 743,903 of record CAWALC010000001.1, on the reverse strand, counting down.
CGCCTCGATCGGCGGAGCATTCGGATTCATCTCGTCGCCGGGCCGAGGCACGGCGGTCGAGGTCGTCCTGCGGCGGCCTAGTCGGTGTCGCCGCTCTCGTTCTCGCTGTCGCCGTCGACGGAGAGGACCCTGTAGCTCGTGTCGAGGTGGACGTCGACGGTCTCGCCGTTCGACTTCGTCACTTCGACCTCCCAGGCCCCTTCTTCGTCTCCGCTCTCCACCTCGTTGGCGGTTCCTCCGCCGACGTGGGCGAGCGCGGCCTGGCGGGCACGGTCGGCGCCCGGCCCGGTCGCATTCCCCTCACCGTCGTCGCCGCCGCCGGCATAGGCGTAGGCACCTCCACCGACCCCCACGGCCACGACCGCGGCTCCGATCGCGAGCAATGTCCTGTTCCTGTTCATAGACGTCGAAGGTACCGAGCCGACGTGAAACGGCGATGAGAGCCGCCTCTCATCCGGCTCTCATCTTCTCCGGTGTCACGATTGGCCGTATGCGGGTGCTGGTCGTGGAGGACGAGCCCAAGATGGCCGGGCTGATCCGCCGCGGCCTCTCCGAGGAGGGCTACAGCGCCGACGTCGCCGCGACAGGAGACGACGCGCTCTGGATGGCGCAGGCGACCGAGTACGACGCGATCGTCCTCGACGTCCTCCTCCCCGGCCGCAACGGCTTCGACGTCTGCCGCGAGCTTCGCAAGGCCGGCATGTGGTCGCCCGTGCTGATGCTCACGGCGCGCGATTCGGTGGACGACCGCGTGGCCGGTCTCGACGCCGGTGCCGACGACTACCTGACGAAGCCGTTCTCGTTCGCCGAGCTGCTGGCGCGGCTCCGGGCGCTCGCGCGCCGCCCGGCGATCGAGCGTCCGACCGTGCTGGAGGTCGGCGACCTGCGCCTCGACCCGGCCACGCAGCAGGCCTGGCGCGGCGCAACTGAGCTCCAGCTCTCGACGAAGGAGTTCCGCATGCTCGAGGCCTTCATGCGGCGGCCGGGTCACGTCCTCTCCCGGCTGTACCTGCTCGAGCACTGCTGGGACTACGGCTACGAGAACCGGTCGAACGTCGTCGACGTCTACGTCCGCTACCTGCGCGAGAAGGTCGATCGTCCCTTCGGGCGGAAGTCGATCGAGACGGTGCGCGGCGCGGGCTACCGGCTGCGGGACGGATGAGCCGGCTCCCGATTCGGGCTCGGCTGACGCTTGCGTTTGCCGTCGCGATGGCCGTCGTCCTGGCGGCGACGGGCGCGTTCGTGTACTTCCGGCTCGAGTCCTCGCTGGACGAGGGGATCGAGGAGGCGCTCGACGCGCGCCTTGCCGACGCGGTGGCCCTCGCACGAACCGGCGAGACCGGACGTCGTGCCGACGAGGAGGGGTTCACGACGATCGTCGCTGGAAGGAGCTCAGCAGTGCCGCGCGACCGCATCGAGGGCGGCATGCGGACGAGAGGCACGACCGTCGAGACAGATCTCGGCAGGCGAACCGTGCTAGTCGGCGCGTCGCTCGAGGACCGCGACGAGGCGCTCTCCGAGCTGCTGGCGCAGCTGCTCGTCGTGGCGCCGATCGCGCTGCTGCTGACCTCGTTCCTCGGGTACTGGCTCGCCGGCGCCGCGCTTCGCCCGGTGGAGTCGATGCGTTCCGAGGCCGCTGCGATCTCCGGCGCCGAGCCGGGACGCCGGCTTCCCGAGGGACGCGCGCGGGACGAGATCTCGCGTCTCGCGGCCACGCTGAACGAGATGCTGGAGCGGCTCGAGCGGGCGATCGAGCGAGAGCGGAACTTCGTGGCCGACGCGAGCCACGAGCTCCGGACGCCGCTGGCGCTCCTCCAGGCCGAGCTCGAGCTTGCCCTGCGAACGCCTCGCACCGCTCCGGAGCTGGAGGACGCGATCCGCTCGGCCACACGGACGAGACGGAGCGGCTCGTCCGCCTCGCGGAGGATCTCCTCGTGCTCGCGCAAGCGGACGACGGACGCCTGCCGCTGCGCCGCGAGCCGGTGCACGTCGGCGAGCTCCTCGGCGCGGTTCGCGAGGCGTTCCGGTCGCGCGCCGAGGCGGCGGGGCGTCCGATCGAGGCGGAGAGAGGAGATGCGAACGTCCTGGACGCCGACCGGCTCCGTCTCGAGCAGGCGCTCGGCAACCTCGTGGACAACGCGCTTCGCCACGGTGCCGGCTCGATCCGGCTCGACGCGGTCGAGCGCGACGGCCGCGTCGACCTGCACGTCCGCGACGAGGGCCCCGGCCTGCCGCCGGAGTTCCTGCCTCACGCGTTCGAGCGCTTCAGCCGCGCCGATGCTGCGCGGACGGGTGGCGGCGCTGGCCTCGGGCTCGCCCTGGCCGCGGCGATCGCCGAAGCGCATGGAGGCTCGGCGCAGGCCGCGGACGACAGGGCAGACGTCTGGCTCTCGATCCCGGCCCGGTAGGTCGTTCAGCGCTGGGCTACCATCGGCTTCCGTGGTGACCGTCGAGGCTCCCGGGCTGACTCACGACGCGTTCGTCTATGCGTCGGAAGAGGAGTTCCTGGCGGGCACGCTGCCCTTCCTGGAGGCGGGAATCGAGCGCGGCGAGCCGATTCTGGCGGCGCCGACGCACGCCAACGCCGAGCTCCTCCGCGACCGGCTCGGACGGCGGGCGGCCAAGGCGGTCGACTGGGCCGAGGAGTCCGAGGCGCATCGCACGGTCGAGCGGCTCGGGATCTTCCTCGAGTACATCGACGAGCACGTGGGCCGCGGCTCGACCCGGATCCGGCTCCTCGGTGAGCCGTGCTGGCCGCGGGACGGCGGCCCGGGCGTCGCGGAGTGGAAGCGATACGAGTCCTTCCTCAACGTCGCGCTGGCGGAGCACCCCGTCTGGCTCGTCTGCCCGTACGACCGGAGCCGACTCGCGACGGACATCGTCGAGGACGCCTGCCTCACGCATCCCTTCGTCGGCTACGGCTCGAGCAGGGCGGAGTGCGCCGACTATCTCGAGCCCTCGACGTTCGCGAGACGGATCGACGACGTCCCGCTTCCGCGCGCACCCGACGATGCGAACGAGCGCTACTTCGGCAACGCCGGTGCAGTCCGTCGGTTCGTCAGCACCGAGGCCCGCGCCGCCGGGCTCGCGGGCGAGCGGCTCGACGACGCCGAGCTGGCTGCGGGCGAGGTCGCCGCAAACGTCTTCCGGCATGCGGCCGACGTCGCTCGGGTGCGAACCTGGATTTCGAACGGATCGTTCGTCTGCGACATCGACGACACCGGCCACGGGATCGAGGATCCGTTCGCCGGCTACGCAATCGCGGGGCCGCTCGCACCGGGCGGGCGCGGCCTGACGATCGCGCGACGGCTCGCGGACGTGGTCGAGATCCGGACGACGCCGACGGGCGCGCTCGTCCGCATGCACTTCAACCGCGGCTGAAGCGGATCAGCTCTTCCCGGCCGACGCCGCCCGAGAGCCCGAGCGCGAGGATCGGCCCGACGCCCTCCGCGTAGAACTTGTGCTCGAGGACGTCCGGCTCGAGCGGCGTCCAGTCCCTGGTCATCAACACGTCCTCGTAGGAGCCGACCGGCACCTCGATCCGCTCGTCGAGGCTCAGGATCCGGCCGCGATCCTCGGCCTCGCCCTCGTAGTGCTCCTGCCGGTACGTCATCCCGACCTCGGGGCTCGGCGGGATGATGAGGCCCGCCTGCGCGCCGTCGACCCCGTGCTCCCACGAGCCGTGCTTATTCGCGGGCTTGCCGTTCTCGTACTCGGTCGTGTCCTCGCCGAGGTACCAGACGGCGCCCCACTTGTCCTGCGCGTACCAGTCGTCGGTGTCCTCGACGATCACGCCGTCCTCCGTCACCCGGTCGTGGACGACGGTTGCCTCGATCCCCTGGATCGTCCTCGTGCGGTTGGTGACCGTGACGACGATTCGCTGCTCGGTGCCTTCCGAGTCGGTCTCCCGGTAGACCCATCGGTTCCCAGGGTTCATCGGCCAGTACGGGTTGTCGATCGTCCGGACGAAGTCGGCAGGGTCGAGCTCGAACGGCTCTCCGGCCTGCGGGAGCTCATAGGGAGCAGAAGCGGCTGCTGACCCCTCGCTCTTCTCGTCCTTCGCGCACCCCGAGAGGAGGAGCGCGACCGAGACGGCGACCAGCAGGTGAGTACGCATGAGGCGACCGTAGAGCGGCCGGATGAGACTCTCGTGAGCCGCCTTGTCTAGGGATCGAGCGCGTACGGGTACTGCGTGAGGGTCTCGCTTCCGTCCTCGGTCACGAGCAGGAGATCCTCGAACCGGACCTCGCCGATGTCGCGCACCCAGAGCCCCGGCTCGAGCGCGATCACGTCGCCGGCAACGAGGGCGTCGTGGCCCGTCCGGCCGAGGCCCGGCGGCTCGTGCACGGCAAGGCCGACGCCGTGGCCGAGCGAGAACTGAAAGCCCTCGTTCGGGTCCTCCCCGGGGCCGGTCCTCTGCGTGCGGTACCCGGCCGGCTCGAACACGTCGCAAACGAGGTCGTGCAGCTCGCGTCCGGTGATTCCCGGCGCCACCGCCTCCCGTGCGCGCTCGATCCCCTCGAGCACGAGGGCCTCCATCGCGCGCACCTGCTCGCTGGTCTCGCCGACGACGAACGTCCTGGTCATGTCTGCACAGCACGCCGACGCCTCATCGCGCGGCCAGAGATCGATCACGATCGGGAGGTCGGCCGGCAGCGGACCGGAGCCCGGATCGTGACCGTACCCACTCCAGGGAGAGGAGACGATGATGTCCGGGGGCGCCGGCGCGCCTCGCGCCTGGCAGGTCTCGCGGACCGTGGCCCGAACGGACTCGGCCGACAGCACCTCGCCGTCGACCGTGAGCCGGCCGTCGTCGGCCACTGCCCGCCGAAGCAGCTCCGCGGCGGCGCTCATCCCGGCCTCGGCAGCGGCTTGCGCTCGCCGAATGCCGGACAGCTCCGACGCCGACTTCACTCGGCGCCTTGCCGCGATCGAGTCTTGGTCCGGCTGGAGGAGGAGGCCGTCGGCTCGCAGCCGGTCGGCTACGGCCACGGGCATCTCGGGGTCGACCGTCGCCTCGCGCATCCCCATCGCCGCAGCTGCGCGCGACGCCAGCTCCAGCTGGAGCTCGTGCGTGCTCTTGCCGGACTCGAGGAGCTCGCGAAAGCCGAGATCCTCGTAGTCGTGGAGAACCGCGTCGGGCGCGGCAGCTTCGATCCGTGTCCGTTCGAGGCTGCTGGCCATGACGTGCAGCCGCCCGTCGACGATCCCGAGCAGGAACGGATCTCCGATCGGCACCGGGAGCTCATGGCGCATGGCGGGCGACCGCTCGGTGTCGCCGTAGAACAGGAGGGCCGTCATTCGGACGAGCGAGGCTACAGAAATGGAGAGAGCCCCTTGCGGGGCTCTCTCCGTAGCAGGCCTGTAAGCCGGATTCTGTCTTGGATGACCATCTCTCTAGGCCGGCGGTCTCCCGACGGCTCGAGCGGCGCACCCGGCTCCTTGGCGGGCAGCGTCAGCGGAGCCTGCTTCGCCTTGCACCGGACGGGGTTTGGCAAGCCACCGCGTCACCGCGATGCTGGTGGGCTCTTACCCCACCTTTTCACCCTTACCCTGAGCGTCTCCGGAGAGTCTTTCGCTCCTGGCGGTTTCCTTTCTGTGCCACTTTCCATCGGCTTTCGCCGTCTGGGATTTCCCCAGCGTCCTGCCCTACGGTGTCCGGACTTTCCTCGGACCGGCTCGAGGCCGGCCCGCGGTCACCCGGCCTGCACGTCCAATTGTAGCCCGGGTTTTGCGGCGTTCTCGTCCCGGAGCCGGAAGCCGCACTCGGGGCAGCACACTGCCGACCCCGAGCGGAGCACGAACTCCCCGCAGGCGGGGCACTCGAGGCTGATGCCGCGCATGAGCGCAACGAGCTCCTGGTCGAGCGTCCGGTTGAGCGGGGCGACCACAGCGGTCACAGCCGGCGGAAGACCCCCACGACCTTGCCCAGAATCTCGACGTGCCGGGCGTAGATCGGCTCGAGGTCGTCGTTCTCGGGCTGCAACCGGATCCGTCCGTCCTCCCGGAAGAACCGCTTGACGGTCGCTTCGTCGGCGGTCTCGTCGTCGCCGGCGAGCGCGACCACGATCTCGCCGTTGCGCGCGTCCTGACGCCGTTGGACGACGACGGTGTCTCCGTCGAGGATCCCGGCGTTCACCATCGAGTCGCCCTTGATCCGGAGGAGGAAATCCGCCCCGTCGGCGAGCGGCTCCGGCACGCCGATCTCCTCTTCGACGTTCTGCTCGGCGAGCAGCGGGCCGCCGGCGGCGATCTGGCCGACCAGCGGGAGACGCCGCATCTCGCTCTCCGCCGGTTGCCCGGACCTGCGCCGGTCGGCGAGCTCGATTGCCCGAGGCTTGGTCGGGTCGCGCTTCAGCACCCCGGCCCGCTCGAGCTGCGCCAGGTGAGCGTGGACGGTCGAGGGCGACCGGAGGCCGACGGCCTCGCCGATCTCTCGGACGGTGGGCGGGTAGCCGTGCTCGTCGAGGTACTCGTGCAGGTACTCGAGGATCGCGCGCTGCCGCTCGGTCACTGGATGCCTCCTCTCGCGAACATGTGTTCGATCACGGTAGCGGGGCCGACGGACGGCGTCAAGAAATGCGAAAGGCCCCTTCCGGGGCCCTCATGCGCTGGAGAGGACTTGAACCTCCACGGGCCGCAAAGCCCACAAGGCCCTCAACCTTGCGCGTCTACCAATTCCGCCACCAGCGCGCGCGGTCAGTGTAGCCGCGGCGCGGTGCTAATCGAGGATGCGGAAGAGCAGGATCGTGTTCAGCCCGAAGACGAAGGCGACGACGATCGTGACCCGGGTCAGGTTCCGCTCCACGATGTGCGTGCCGCCCTGCGACGTGGGCACGAAGCCCATCCCGCCCATGCCCGCCTCGCGCCCCGAGTGGAGCAGCACGAGGATGATCAGCGCGATCGAGACGATGAAGTGGAAGAAGACCAGCCCGGCCTGCGTGAACTGAAAGAGCAGCACGGCGGACGAGGATACCAGCGGTTACTTCGATCCCAGGCTGCGGATCTCCTCGATCAGATCGGTCGAGATCCGGTCCTTCGTGATGTATGCGGCGGCGCCCGCCTTTCGCGCGCGGTCGACGTCGCCGGGCGTCGTCCCGCCGGTCAGGATGAGGACGCACGCGTGGGGGTCGCGCTCGCGGATCCGCGCCGTGGCGTCGATCCCGTCCATGATCGGCATGCTCACGTCCATCAGGATCACGTCCGGATCGAGGTCGGTGGCCAGATGGACGGCCGCGCGTCCGTTCGGTGCGGTCGCGATCACTTCGATCCCGTCCTCGGCGGACAGCATCGCCTGGATCATCTCGACGAACAGCGGCTCGTCGTCTGCGACGAGGACGCCGATCTCGCTCGGCAGGGTTGCGGCAGCTTCCATTAGAAACAGTACGATTTTGGCATGTTAGGGGACCGATTGTGACGTCTGAGGACGTTCGTGAGCAAATCCAGAAGCTTCTCGTCACCGGCGACAACCGGCTGAAGCAGGGGGTCGCGTCCGAGAAGGTGCGCGGGAGCTACGAGCAGGCGCTCGAGCTCGCTCGCGAAGCAGGGCTTGAAGAGACGGTCAGGCCGCTCGTCGAGCGCCGCCTGGACGACCTTCAGCGGCTCGCCGGAGAATCTCCTCGACACGATCCGCCTGCCGCCTGAGGTCGTGCTCCTCGGCGGCCGCCCTCGCGGCTGCGTTCGGACGAGGGAGAGCGGCGGCGGCTCGCATCCCGCGAGCGATGTCCTCCACGTCGGTCGGGTCCACGAGCGCGCCGGCGGTCGCAGGGACGAACTCCGGCGGGGCGCCGACCCTGGTCGCCACGACCGAACGGCCGGCCGCCATGCCCTCGAGAACGGCCAGGCCGAACGGCTCGAGCAGGCTCGGCTGGCAGACGACGTGTGCGCGCGCGACCCGGTCCGGAATCTCGTCGTGGGGCACTCGCCCGGCCACGGTCACGCCGGGCCGGCCCTCGATCGCGCCGCGCAGCGGCCCGTCCCCGACGAACGTCAGCGTGCCGGAGCCGACCCGATCGAAGGCCTCCGCGAGCCGCACGACGTTCTTCCGCTCGATCAGCGACCCGACGCACAGGTAGGCGGTCGGGCCTTCGGGCGGTTCGTCGACGCGGAACCGCTCCAGGTCGACGCCACAGTTCACGACCTCGACCTTCCCCCGAGCCTCGGGCACCTTCGTCTCGAGCTCGTGACGGAGGTAGCCGGAGACCGCCACGACCGCTGCCGAACGCCGGACGACGTACCGGGTCGCCGCCCGGATCCCGGGGAAGGCTCCGATGTTCCGGACGTCCCGTCCATGCGCGGTCACGACGAGCGGCGCGCGGGACGCAAGCGCGGCCAGCAGCCCGGTCGGGACGAGGAAGTGGGCGTAGACGACGTCGGGGCGGAAGCTGCGCGCGGCGCTCAGCGCGTCACGGCCGAGGCGCAGGTAGCGCGCCTTGCCGCCGGCGCGGCTGTCGAGCACGGCGCGCTCGATCTCGTGTCCCCGCCGGCCGAGCTCCTCCTCCAGCCCCCGGACGAACACGCCGAGGTCGGGGTCGCCGGGCCCCGGGTACATCTGCGAGACGAGCAGGATCCGCATCTCGGCGGAAGCGTATGGCGGCGGAACCCCGGCCGCTTCGAGCAGGCCCTGGTGCCAGGCACCAAGACACGTCCGCCGGAGACGGTGCGCGCCCGCGATCCGAAGCCGCCGGCTTACGTGCGCTGGGCGTCGTAGGTCCCGTACTCCTCGCGCAGGACCTCGCAGATCTCGCCCACCGTGCACCGGAGCCGCAGCGCCTCGCGCATCGGCACCAGCAGGTTCTCGTCCGTCCGCGCGACGCGCCGGACCTCCTCCAGCGCGCGCCCGGCCGCCTCGCCGTCGCGCTCGGCCCGCACGCGGGCCGTGCGCTCGAGCTGCCGCTGCTCCGCCTCGGGGTCGAGCCGGTGGAGCTCGATCGGCTCCTGCTCGTGCTCCTGGTACCGGTTGACCCCGACGATCACGCGCTCGCCCCCCTCGACTTCGCGCTGGTAGCGGAACGCCGCGTCTTCGATCTCCCGCTGGACGAAGCCCTGCTCGATCGCCGCCACCGCGCCGCCGATCTCGTCGACCCGCTCGATCAGCTCCCACGCGGCCTCCTCGAGCTCGGTCGTCAGCGCCTCGATGAAGTACGAGCCACCGAACGGGTCCGCGGTGTCGGTGCCGCCGGCCTCGTGGGCGAGGATCTGCTGGCTCCGGAGCGCGATCTTGGCCGATCGTTCCGTCGGCAGGGCAAGCGCCTCGTCGAACCCGTTCGTGTGGATCGACTGCGCGCCGCCGGCGACCGCGGACAGCGCCTGCACCGCCACACGGACGATGTTGTTCTCCGGCTGCTGAGCCGTCAGCGTCGAGCCTCCGGTCTGCGCGTGGAACCGCAACGCCATTGCCTTCGGGTTCGTCGCGCCGAAGCGCTCCTTCATGATCCGTGCCCACAGCCGTCGGGCTGCGCGGAACTTCGCGATCTCCTGGAAGAAGTGGTTGTGCGCGTTGAAGAAGAACGAGAGCCGCTCGCCGAACTCGTCCGGCGAGAGCCCCGCGCCCACCGCGGCCTGCGCGTAGGCGATGCCGTTCGCGAGCGTGAACGCGAGCTCCTGCACCGCCGTCGAGCCGGCCTCCCGGATGTGGTACCCGGAGATCGAGATCGTGTTGAAGTTCGGCAACCGCTCCGCGCAGTAGGCGAACAGATCCGTCGTGATTCGCATGGTCGGCCGCGGCGGGTAGATGTAGTTCCCGCGCGCGCAGTACTCCTTGAGGACGTCGTTCTGGACGGTTCCGCGGAGCGCGTCGCCCGCAACGCCCTGCTCCTCCGCGACGAGCTCGTAGAGCAGGAGCAGCAACGCCGCGGGAGCATTGATCGTCATCGAGGTCGAGACCTCGTTCAGCGGGATGCCGTCGAACAGGAGCTCCATGTCGGCGATCGAGTCGATCGCGACGCCGGTCCGCCCCACCTCGCCCTGCGCGCGTGTGTCGTCGGAGTCGTACCCGAGCTGCGTCGGGAGGTCGAAGGCGACCGAGAGGCCGGTCTGTCCGCGGTCGAGTAGGTAGCGGAACCGCTCGTTCGTCTCCTCGGCGGAGGCGAACCCGGCGTACTGCCGGATCGTCCACGGCCGGCCGCGGTACATGTCCTTGTACGGCCCGCGCGTGAACGGGTGCTCGCCGGGGAGCTCGAGCTCGAGACCCTCGACGTCGTCCTCGGTGTAGACCGGCTTGATCTCGATCCCGGAGTCGGTCTCGCGCCCTTCTTCGGCGGTTGCCATGGAGGAATCGTACGTCCGACCGCACAATGAGCCTCTATGCGGCGCGTCGTCCCGCTCGCAGCCCTGACGGCTTTGGCCCTCGCGGCTCCCGCCTGGGGAGCCGAGGGCGTGACGCTCTCTGCGCAGCCCTCGGTCGTCGCGTACGACGGGTTCGTACGGTTTTCGGGCGCGACGGTCCCGCTCTCGGACGTGTTCCTCGTCCAGCGGCTGCCGAGCGGCTGGACCGTGATCGCGCAGACGACGGCCGGCACCGACGGCGGCTTCGCCTTCGAGCGACGAGGACGCAAGCCCGGCGTCTTCCAGGCGAGGACCGTCGGCGGGCAGTCGGGCGAGGTCGCGACCCGCGTCCGGCCGCGGCTGCGCGCGCGGCTCGCCGGCTCGATCCTGACCGGGCGAGTGCTGCCCGCTCGCGCGGGGTCGGTCCTGCTCCGCGTGCAAGGACGGACGCGGAGGCTTCGTGTCGGCTCGGCCGGCAGGTTTCGCGCCCGGCTCAGGGTGCTCCGTGCCGGTCGGCACGCGGTTCGGGTCTCGGTGCGCCCGGCTCCCGGCTACGTGCAGATCGATCCGCCGTTTCGCGTTGCGCATCCATCGTCCGAGCCTCCGGATCGGCTCGCACGGCCCGGGAGTCCTCGCGCTGAAGCGCCGGCTGGCGGAGCTCGGCTACGCCCTGCCCTCGGTCGACTCCGGCTACGGGTACGGAACCTTCGAGGCGGTCATGGCTTTCCAGAAGGTGCACGGGCTGCCGCGGACGGGCCGCGTCGACCGCCGCTTCTGGCGAGCCCTGGCCGGCGCCTCACGTCCCCGGCCCGCGGGTCCCGCGCGGCGACTATCTCGAGGTCAGCAAGTCCCGCCAGACGCTCTACGAGGTGCGGAACGGACAGGTCGAGCGCGTGATCCACGTCTCCACCGGCGCGACGGGCAACACGCCGGTCGGCACCTGGCGTGTCTACCGCGAGGTCTTCGGCTGGGACTGGGTGCTGTACCACCCGATGTACTTCCTGCGCGGCTTCGCGATCCACGGCTATCCGTCGGTGCCGGCGTGGCCGGCGAGCCACGGCTGCGTGAGGATTCCGCTCTGGCTCGCGAACGGCCTCCGCGAGCGTTGGGGCTACGGCTCCGTCGTGCGCGTGTACGGCTAGGCGGGCATGGTGGCGACCGCGTAGGGCTCGAAACGACGGTCGCGAGTCACGATGGTGAGACCTTCTAGCTGCGCCTGCGCGATCAGCATGCGATCGAAAGGATCTCGGTGATGAAGCGGCAGCTTGCCGGCGGCAGCGCCATGCTCGAGGCTGATGCCCAGCTGCGTGAACGCTTCTGCCTCAACACGATCGATGAGTTGCGCGGGCGCCTCGAGCTTGCCCGTGGCCCGCTTGATCTCGAGTTCCCAGACCGTCACCGCGCTAACCGCGACGACATTCTCGGGTTCTGCGATCGCCTCGTACGCGTCCGAGGACAGGCTGGGCGACTCGTCGAGCCACCAGATCAGGACGTGGGAGTCGAGCAGGAGCCTCACTCGTCGTCGTCGCCGTAGAAGTCGCGCGCGATCTCCTCATTCGTCTCGTCGGAGTCCCAGTCCGGCGCGAGCCGGATCTTTCCCTTCCATGCGCCGGGCGTGCGGCGCTTCTTGGTCTCCTCGCTATACGGAACGAGCTTCGCCACCGGCCTCCCGGCATTCCCGATCACGATCTCTTCACCGGCCGCAACGCGGGCCAGCAGTCGTGACAGGTTGGTTTTCGCCTCGTGGGTATTGACCATGACCATTTCGGACTAGACTAAGTTTAGTTCAGTGCATGTTACCGTCAAGCTCTTCGCCGGGCTCCGTGAGCGAGCCGGCTGGGGCGAGCGCGCGCTCGAGGCGGCCTCGGTCGCGGAGGTCTGGCCCCAGCTCGGGCTGGGCGAGGAACCCGCCGGCCTTCTGTATGCCGTGAACCAGGAGTACGCCGACCGTTCGACCGAGCTCTCGGAGGGCGACGAGGTAGCGATCATCCCGCCCGTCTCCGGCGGCGCGTTCCGGCTCGTCGACGGGCCGCTCGATCTCGCGACCGTGGTCGCGGAGGTCGAGGACGAGCGCGCCGGCGCGATCGCGACCTTCCAGGGGACCGTGCGCCGGCAGTCACGCGGCCGGCAGGTGATCGCGCTCGAGTACGAGGCCTACGCCGGCATGGCCGAGAAGGTCATGGCCGAGATCGCCGAGGCCGCGAAGGAGCGCCACGACCTCTGTGCGGTCGCGATCGCCCACCGCACGGGCCGGTGCGAGGTCGGCGAGGTCTCGGTCGCCATCGCCGTCTCGGCTGCGCACCGGCATCCCGCCCTGACGGCGTGCCGGGAGATCATCGACGAGCTCAAGGGTCGTGTCCCGCTTTGGAAGAAGGAGCTCTACGAGGGCGGCGAGGAATGGATCGGCCGCGGCAGCTAGCGCGGCAACGGCGCCTCGAACCGCATCACCTGGTTCGAGCGTCGGAAGGTGACGACGCACGTGACCTTCGGCTTGCCGCGTGAGGCCTTGACCGTGCAGGTGACCTTTCCGTCCCTGCCGGGCGCGCCCCGAGGGCCTGCGGGACCTTGTGCGCCCGCAGGGCCGGCAGGTCCCGCAGGGCCTTGTCCCCCGACCGGGCCTGCTGGGCCGGGCGGGCCCTGCGCTCCCGGCGCGCCTGCCAGCCCCTGAGGTCCGGACGGGCCTTGCGCGCCCTCAGAGCCGGTAGTCCCCGCCGGGCCTTGTGCCCCGATCGGGCCCGCTGGGCCGGGCCGGGCCCTGCGCTCCGGTCGCGCCTGGCGTCCCCTGAGGTCCGGTAGGGCCGGCGGGCCCTTGTTCGCCCGCAGGGCCGGCAGGCCCCGCCGGGCCTTGCGCACCGGGCGGCCCTTGCGGCAATCCGGTTGCAATTCCCAGCAGCCGCACCTCGTACTGAGCCGGGGCCGCATTGGTGTCCAGGATCAACGCGGCCTCGCGTTCTCGGTCTTTCTCGCCCTGCGGCGAGAATCGAACCCAGAGCGTGCACGTCCCTCCGCCCGGAACCGGTTCGAGGCACGTCGACGCACCGACGAAGAAATCCTTCTCGGCGGCGCCGCGGAAGCTCTGGCCGGCGATCTGGAGATCAGCCGAGCCGGCGTTGGTCACCGTCACTTCCTGAGGGGCGCTGACCGTGCCCTCCGCCTGGGCCGCGAAGTCGAGCCCGCCGGACACCTGGCCGACGGCCTGGGTCAGGACGGCGGGAACCGGATGCACCTGGCCCTGGGCGTTCGAGCCCCAGCACGCGACGGCGCCGTTCGTCCTCACCGCGCATCCGTGAGCGTCCCCGACGCTCAATGCGCCGAACGTGCCGGCCGGGGGCGTCGCGCGGCCGTCGGTGTTGACCGCCCCGAGGCACGCCAGGGTCTGGTCATTCCGGATCGCGCAGGTGTGGTCGTAGCCGACGCTCAGCTCGCCGAAGATCCCAGCGGGCGGCGTGGGCATCGGGGCGCCGTTCGAGCTCTGCCCGCCCCAGCATGTGATGGAGGCGGCGGGCGTGAGCGCACAGCCGTGGGTCCCTCCCGCGCCGACTGCGGCAAAGCTTCCCGGGGGGTAGTTGCCTCGGCCGAACGCGTTGTAGCCCCAGCAGATGATCGTGCCGGCCGTCGCGCGTGCGCAGCTCCAAGTCGTCCCTGCGGTGTTACCGGCGTCGACGGCGGTGAAGGTTCCGGCCGGCGCGACGTTGTGCGGCGGGAACTGCGTGTTCCGGCCCCAGCAGGACAACGTTTGGTCGGACTTGACTCCGCAGCTGTGATCGCCGCCGGCGCTCACCGAGGTGAAGGTCCCGGCGGGCGGCGTCGACTCGCCGTCGTCGTTCTTGCCCCAGCAGGCCAGGGTGCCGCCCTCTCTGATCGCGCACGTATGGAGCGTGCCTGCGCTGATGGCGGTGAAGGCTCCGGCGGGTGGCGTCGCCTGACCGTGACTGTTCGAGCCCCAGCACACGATCGTCTGGTCGATCTTGATCGAACAGCTGTGACCGCCGCCCGAAGCAACCTTGACGGCGCCTGGCGCGCCGGCGACCAGCACGAGGCCGGCGAGAATCGCCAGGCCGAATCCAGTCACTGCAGACGGAACTGTGCGCAAAGCAACCCTTTCGACGATCCGACAGGCCATACGTGCGGCACTCAGGGCGGTCGTCGAAAGGCTGGTGCGCGTTCGTCCCCTCGAATCCCGTCAAGGCGACGTTCCGCGCCCCAGTCCACACCGTAGCGTCGGGAAGCCCACTTGACCAGTCCCGCGAGAAAATGGATCGGCCGCGGCTCGCGAGCTAGCCGAGGAAGTCCTCGACGCGCTGCCGGAAGTCCGCCGGATCGATCGCCGGAAACCGGTAGAGCTGCGGCTCGATCTCGTCGAACGCGGCCCGGAGCTGTCCGCCCTCGACGAGGCGGCGGTCGATCATCTGCCGCGCGTCACCGAGATCCTGCGCATGACCACGTTCGATCTTGGCGAGCGCCTGAGAGACGAGGTCGAAATGCTTGAAGGTCAGTCGACCTTCGCGGCCTGCTGACGGGCTTCGTTCCTCCCACCCTGAAGGAAGCGGGATGAACTGGCGCGGCGATGCGAGCTCGACGTTGATCTGAAGCTCGTCCTTGATCGCGGGCAGGGCTCGGAGGAGCTCGTCTTGCTCTGGGTCGAGCTCGATGTCGACGTCAATGGTCGTCTCGCGCCAGCCCAAGAGCACCGCGGTCCCGCCGCCGACCAGGTAGCAGGTTCCTTCTGCGGACGCCGCCGCACCGAGCGCCGCCATGAAGCCTCGGATCCGCTCGGCGTCGGCAGCCTCACGCATGCGACAAGCGGGCGGCTGCCCGCTCGAAGCTCACGAGTCTTCGGACGAGGGCGTTGTAGCGCGAGTGGGCTCCGTCACCGTGCTTCTGCTGAAGGAGCAGAAAGAGGCGATGCTCAGCCCCTGGAAGCGGCTCGGCTATGGCCACGCCCAGCGTGCGCAAACGCGGCGCACCGATCGAGACCAGGAGTGCCTCCGCAGACTCGACCCCGCGCTCGAGATCGCGGACGCCCCTCTCGACGAGCTCGGCACCCGGCAGAGCGGGCCAGGAGGTGCGTTCGGTCACACGAGAACCGTAACGACGTCTGCGCGCAGCCCGTGTATGAGCGGAGGGGGTCAGGCCCCGCGAACATCGAGGCGAGACCCTTGAATCCGCAGCGGACGTAGCCGCCGCTGCCGAAGTTCACCGTCGTCGTATGGCCGGTGAGGATGTACGCGCCTGCCGGAAGCAGGTCGAGTGAGGCGATCGACACATCGGAACCGTCGGTCGGCAGGGCGGTTTGTGCCCGCCGTGTGGTGTGGAAGCCCTTGGACGGCCCTGGAACGCCATTCGTTCCTAGACGGGAAGCCGAGGACGTTTCTTCCGGCTCAGAGACGGCTTACCGGGCGAGCGTCAGGCGCGCGCGGATGCTCTCGGTCGATGCGCCGTCGAATTCGTCACGCTTCTGGCACAGATCGCCCTTGACAGTTCGCGGTGTCTGACACCGTGAGCAGACATCCTCGCGTCGTGAGAAGCGGGTCAGGTCTTGCGCCGTCCACGACGCAAGACCTGACCCCAGTTTCGCTACTGACCAGTCGCCGCAGAAGCGGACGTCGCAGACAATCGCTGTGCCGACTGTGAGCGATCCGACCTTGATAACAGAGATCCGACCGCCCGCTGAACCGTCTTCGGCGGCCGCCCCCTTGTTGCACGTCAGGGTGACGTTGCCTGTAGCGGGGAGTGTCGCTGCACCGTCGATTACGAGGACAGCGCGGCTCCCAGCGGCAACGGGAATGAAGAGCCCGTCATCCACTCCCGTCGCGCCGGCGGGAAGGTTCAAGAAGCATCGGGCGTTGAGCGTCCCACGCCGAATCGCTGGTCGATGAACGCCTTTGCGTGAATCCAGTATGAACCGGCACCGAGGCGTGACAGTCCGCATGGTGGTCTCAGCCGGGAGAGCGGCGAGGTCCTGGTAGGCCCCATAGTCACTGGCCAAGGCGTTGCTCGGACCGATGTCGCCCTTGTCGCCCTTGGCGCCGGTTGCGCCGGCGCCCGGTCGCGCCCGTTGCCCCAGTCGCTCCAGTCGCTCCGGTGAGACCACGTAGGCCGCGAAGGCCGCGCGGACCGCGCCTGCCAGCGTGGGCCTCGCGACCTTTCCTCACGTCGAGCCGGTTCGCGGATTCCTGACTCTGAGCGCTTCCGGTGAGCGCCGAGATCGTGCTGCGGTCGACACTCCACCGAGTGCGACGAAGAGCGCGAGCATCGCGACGATCATCGCCGGCGACTACGCGCACGAGACGTGTAGCAACCGCTTCAAGAGATCTCCCTCCCTCACTTGTTAGAGCTACCTCCAACCCCAGGACGGAATCTGAGATGGTTTCTTCCGTCTGTCATGGGCCGGACGGCCTATTCCGGCGGTCGACGGGTCCTCATTCGGCAGGATGCGCCCGTGCGAGCAGAACGCGAGTACGAGATGCCCGGCTGGTGCCGGAACCTGATCGAGGCCGCCCGGCTGCGGTCAGGCGAGGAGGTGCTCGTCTTCGTCGACGAGCCGCTCGTCGAGCAGGGCTCCCAGCTCGCGACCGCCGTCAAGGAGGCGGGCGGGCGGCCGACGTTCGAGCTCTGGGCCGGCGATCGCCCGATGAAGCGCGCGCCGCAGGCGATCCTCGACGCGGCCGAGCGCGCGACGCTTGCGTTCTTCCTCTCGGAGGCGCCGCATCCGGCCGAGGCCCCGCCAGGTTCGCCGTCGGCGAGACGCTGCTCCGCCACGGCGGGCGCGAGATCTACATGGGCTTCGTCACGCCCGAGCTCCTCGAGGGCGAGCTCTCGGAGCCGGCCGCAGACCTCGAGGAGCCGGCCCGTCGGTTGCTGGCCGAGCTCGAAGGGTCGAAGCGGATCCGGATTCGCGGGCGCGCCGGAACCGATCTGACGCTGGACATCGAAGGGCGCAGCTGGATCACCGACGCGCTCGGCCTGGAGGACGCCGGGTTCGCGAACTACCCCGGCGGCGAGATCTTCGTCGCGCCGCTCCGGCACGGCGCCGACGGCGTGCTCGTCGCCGACCTCACCGTCCCGTACACGGTCGAGGGCCTGGTCGACGAGCCCGTCACGCTTCGCTTCGAGGCCGGGCGGGTCGTCGAGATCTCCGGCGGCAAGGCGGCCCAGATGCTCCGCGAGCTGGTGTCGGACGCCGGCGAGGGCGCGGACGTGATCGCCGAGCTCGGGATCGGCCTCAACCCCGCCGTGAAGCCGCGCGGCCACGTGATGCTGGACGAGAAGGCCGCGAACACCGCGCACGTCGCGATCGGCAAGAACACCGGCGCGTACGGCGGCGACAACGATGCCGCGATCCACGTCGACTGCATCTTCTCGGCGCCGGAGGTGGAGGCCGACGGCCGGCGCATCGAGCTCCCCTAGGGAACCGTCGCGAAACCCTGGCCGGCGAAGTCGCGATCGAACGCGAACGCGCGATCGATCCGGCGCCTGCGCATCAGCTCGAAGCTGACGAGGTCGACGAACGTCCACCTCCCGGCCGTGAGGAGAGCCGAAACCGCTGCGCGATGGGTCGGCTCGTCGATCCAGATCGTCGAGAGAGGCGGCAGCAGCCGTTCGTGCAGATCCCTGACCGCGTCCTTTCCGAGCCTCCTTTGCACGAGTGCCGTGGCTTCGACGACGACGTAGTTGTGCGTCAGTAGGTCGGTTTGCTCGATGAGCCCACTGAGCGTTCGACTCGCGGCCTCGTGGTCGGGATCGCGAATGGAGAGGAGCGCGTAGAGCGCTGAGGTATCTACGAGCGTCGCCAGTGGTGGTACGCCTCGTCCAGGTAGCGATCGTGGTCCTCGGCGACATTCGCCCCGGGATCGGGGTCCGTGTACTTCCCGACGACAGACATCGCCCGCTCCCAAAGCTGGGAGCGCTCGTCCTGCTCGAGGGTGCGGTCGACGCTCTCTCGAATCAAGGCTGCCATCGAGATGCCCCTGCTCGACGCGACGCGGCGCAGGCCTTCGGCTTGCTCGGCGGTGAGCTGGATCTGTGTGCGCACCATGCCCTCATGATAACTCCTCATGATGATGTGATTACACAGCGGCCGTCACCACCGAACCTGCGACCAGGCAGCGTGCGGCACCGCCGACCGAGTACTGCTCCAGCATGAGGTTCGCGGTCACGACTCCGCCCGCGGCCGAGCGGTAGACGAGCGTCGCGATCGCGTCGTCGTCGGCCGCGCCGACGAAGTCGAAGCCGTCGATCGTGTCGAGGTCGTCGTCCTCGTCGTAGGCGACGGAGTCCGACGGCGTCGCGTTGGCGACGACCATCGCCCGCGCCCTCGCGTTGTTCGCGGTCGAGCTCGCCTCGAGCGAGAGGTCGCCGCCGGCGCTGCAGGCGCCCTTGAGGACGAGGCCGCCGGCGCTGACGACCTCAGTCTCCGCGGTTCCGGCCGGCACGTCGAAGCCGATCCGGATCGCCGAGGGGCCGGGCGCGCCGGGAGAACCGGCGGGCCCGGGCGGGCCGGCCGCACCTTGCGCTCCGGCAGGTCCGACCGGGCCGGGCGGCCCCTGTGGCCCCGACAGGCCCGGAGGCCCGGCGAACCCACGCGGCCCGCGCAGTCCGCGCGGCCCTCGGATCACCTTCGGCTTCGGTTTCTTCGGTTTTGCCTCCGGGCCGGAGCTCGCCGCCGTGCCCAGACCGGCGGCAAGCGTCGTGAGCCCTGCGGCTGCGACCACCATCGCGGCGACCAACCGGCGTCCCATTCCTGCCTCCTCGCTCGTAGACCGTGAATGCGACCGGTCTACTCGCGGAACCACGCGAAATCGAGGGTATGGCACGGTTCTTTCACGCTTTTGGAGCAGGCTCGACACGGAGGGCCGCGGCTACCATGAGACCGTGAGTCAGCTCACGCCCGAACAGGAGGCGGAGCTCCGGCCCTACGAGCCTTACGACACCGGCCCGGTCAGGCACGAGCCTCGTTTCCGCATCCTCCGCAAGCTCGCGACGCCGTTCATCGCGCTGGCTCTGCTTGTCTGGAAGGCGAAGTTCATCTTCGTCGCGATCTTCAAGCTCAAGATCTTCACGACGTCGGCGTCGATGCTCGTCTCGGTCGGCGCGTACGCGCTGTTCTGGGGCTGGAAGTTCGCCGTCGGCTTCGTCCTGCTGCTGTTCGTCCACGAGCTCGGCCACTACCTGGAGGCGCGACGTCAGGGACTGAACGTCAGCGCGCCGATGTTCATCCCGTTCCTGGGCGCCGCGATCCTGCTGAAGGAGAACCCGCTGAACGCGTGGCGTGAGGCGCTCGTCGCCTTCGCCGGGCCGGTCGTCGGCAGCCTCGGCTGCGCCGTGGTCTGGCTGGTCGGTGAGCAGCAGAACTCCGAGTTCCTGCTGGCCCTCGCATTCACCGGATTCCTCGTGAACCTCTTCAATCTGATCCCGGTCGTGCCGCTCGACGGCGGCCGGATCGCCGCGGCGATCCACCCGGGTATCTGGGTGCTCGGCTTCCTCGGGCTCGTCGCGCTGCTGTTCCTCGCCCCGAACCCGCTGCTGATCCTGATCGTCATCATCGTCGGGTTCGAGCTCTACCGCCGGTGGCAGGAGCGCGGTCAGCCGGAATCGCGCGCCTACTACGAGGTCACCCGCTGGCAGCGGACCGCCGCGACCGTCGGCTACTTCGCCCTGGCAGCACTGCTCGTTCTGGGCATGGACGCGAGCTTCGTCGAGCGCGACTTCTAGGACGCCGTGGAAGACAGGCGGATCTTCGAGGCGCACGACGGCAACCTCCCGCGCAACGTCTTCGCGATCGCGGAGGAGTTCCGCACCGGCTTCGAGGCGGTGGACAGCATCGACCGGCCGGGGGTCTCGATCTTCGGGTCTGCGCGGGTGCGGCCCGACAGCGAGGTGTACGAGACGGCTCGCCGGATCGGTCGCCTCTTCGCCGAGTCCGGCTTCGCGGTCGTGACCGGCGGCGGGCCCGGCGTGATGGAGGCGGCGAACCGCGGCGCGCAGGAGGCGGGCGGCCTGTCGGTCGGCTTCGGGATCGAGCTGCCGCACGAGCAGTCGTCGAACCCGTACCTGGACATCGACCTGACGTTCAAGCACTTCTACGCGCGGAAGACGATGCTCGTGAAGGCGGCCGAGGGGTTCGTGATGATGCCGGGCGGCTTCGGAACGTTGGACGAGATGTTCGAGGCGCTGACCCTCATCCAGACCGGCAAGGTCTTCAACTTCCCGGTCGTGCTGTTCGGCCAGGAGCACTGGAGCGGGCTCGTGGAGTGGATCAACGAGCGGCTCCTCCCCGAGGGGCTCATCTCGGCCGTGGACGAGGAGCTCCTGTTCGAGACCGACGATCCCGCGGCGGCCGTGAAGCTCGTCGTCGAGTGCTACGAGGAGCGGAGCGTGTCGGAACCGCCCGTGGCGCCCCGCAAAGCGGACGCCCAGTAGGCCGATGCGGCTGCGCGACCTGCCGTCCGTGGACGAGCTGGCGCGCTCAGTGGACGATCCGCTGGCGGTGGACGCCGCCCGCCGGGTGCTCGACGAGGCTCGCGAGGAGATCCGCGCGGGGTTCGAGCCCGGCGACCTGGTCGCACGGGTGCGCGGTGCGGTCGGCTCGGCTCGGGCTCCGGCGCTTCGGCGGGTTCTGAACGCGACCGGGGTGTTGGTGCACACGAATCTGGGGCGGGCGCCGCTGGCGGACGCCGCGCTGGAGCGCGTCCGAGAGGTCGGGCGCGGGTACTCGAACCTCGAGTACGACCTGTCGGTCGGTGGCCGTGGGTCGCGGCAGGATCATGTCGCGGGGCTGTTGCGGCGGCTGACCGGCGCCGAGGCCGCATTGGTCGTGAACAACAACGCCGCGGCGGTCCTGTTGGCGCTGGCGGCGCTGGCGGAGGGGCGCGAGGTCGTCGTGTCGCGGGGCGAGCTGATCGAGATCGGCGACGGGTTCCGGATCCCGGAGGTTTTGGCGCGGTCGGGGGCGCGGCTCGTCGAGGTCGGGACGACGAACCGGACCCGCGCCGCCGACTACGAGCGGGCGATCGGGCCCGAGACGGCGCTGCTGCTGCGCGTGCACCAGTCGAACTTCCGCGTGGTGGGGTTCGCCGAGCGGCCGCGGCTGGGGGAGGTCGTGGGGGTCGGACGGCGCCACGGGCTTCCGGTCGTGGAGGACGCCGGGTCCGGCGTCATGGCGGAGGTTTCGGACGAGCCTTCGGTGCGGGAGAGCGTGTCGGCCGGTGCGGACCTCGTGTGCTTCTCCGGCGACAAGCTGCTCGGCGGGCCGCAGGCGGGTGTGGTCGTCGGCCGGGCGGAGCTCGTCGAGCGGCTGCGTCGGCATCCGCTCCAGCGGGCGCTGCGCGCGGACAAGCTGACGCTGGCTGCTTTGGAGGGGACGTTGGGTCTCTACCTGGAGCCGGGGCGCGCGCTGCGCGAGATCCCGGTGCTGCGGATGCTGGTCGAGCCGGCGGCTGCGGTTCGGGCGCGGGCGGAGCGGTTGGCGTCTCTCGTTGATGGGCGGGTCGAGGCGACGGTTGCGCGGGTCGGCGGCGGCGCGCTTCCCCTGGCGGAGCTCGGGAGCTTCGCGTGCGCCGTGGAGGAGGAGCTGGCTGGGTTGCTCCGGGCCGGCTCCCCGGCGGTGGTCGGGGTCGTGCGGGACGGTGTGTTGCTGTTGGACTGCCGCACGCTGTCGGAGGACGAGGTCGACCAGGCAGCTCGAGCGGTGCTCGCTTGCCGCTCACGGTAGGGACAGCCGGGCACGTCGACCACGGCAAGACGTGGCTTGTCCGGGCGCTGACGGGCAAGGACACCGACCGGCTCCCGGAAGAGCGGCGCCGGGGGATCTCGATCGATCTCGGGTACGCGCCGCTGGATCTCGGCGGCGGGTTGCGGCTGTCGCTCGTGGACGTCCCGGGCCACGAGCGCTTCGTCCGGAACATGGTTGCCGGCGCGACGGGCATCTCGCTCTTCCTGCTCGTGGTCGATGCGGGTGAAGGCGTTCGCGAGCAGACGCGCGAGCACGTCGAGATCCTGCGGTTGCTCGGGGTCGAGGCGGGCGTGGTCGCGGTGACGAAGGTGGATGCGGTGGAGGGGGCCCGCGTGGAGGCGTCCGTGGCGGCGGCGCGGGAGCTGGTGCGTGGGGTCGAGGTCGTTCGCGTGAGCGCCAAGACCGGCGTGGGGCTCGAGGAGCTTCGGGCGGCGCTGGCTCGGGCGGCCGGCGGTGCTCGGCAGGTCGCTCGCGATCTGCCGACGCGGCTCTGGATCGACCGGGTCTTCTCGCTGGCGGGCGTGGGGACCGTTGTCACCGGGACGCTCTGGTCCGGCTCGATCGGCGTCGGGGACGAGTTGCGCGTCGAGCCGGCGGGGTTGGCGGGGCGGGTGCGCTCGGTCGAGGTTCACGACGAGCGCGTGGAGCGCGCCGAGGCCGGGCAGCGGGTCGCGGTCGGGCTGGCAGGGGTTGCGCGGAGCGCGGTTCGGCGTGGCCAGGCGCTCGTCGAACCGGGCGCCTTTCCGGTCAGCTTCCGGCTCGATGTGCGCCTAGACGGTGACGACATTGCACCGACTTCGACCGTCCACGTCGGAACAGCTGCGATTCCCGCCAGGATTGTCCGCGACGGCAACTACGGTCAGTTGCGGCTGAGCGAGGCCGTGGTCGCGGCGCGCGGCGACCGGATCGTCCTTCGGACGCGAACGACGATCGGCGGCGGCGCGTCCTCGACCCGGCTCCGCCTCGTGGACTCGACCCGGAGCGTCTGGCGCTCTTCGACGGAGGTGATGCGAACGCAATCGTGAGACATCTCGTGCGCGAGCCGACGACGTCGGACGCTCTGCGGGCGCGAGGGCTCCTCACGGCCGCCGAGCTCGAGTCGGGGCTCGCCGGCCTCGCGCAGACGGACAACTTCTATTACCGGCCCGAATGGCTCGACGCGCAGCGGACAGCGGTGGAGCAGCGCCTGACCGAGCAGGCTGCGGTCGCTCCGCTCGACCCGGGCGTGTCTCTCGCCGAGCTGTTTCCCGGCAAGTCGTGGGCAGCCGCGATCGTCGGGCTCCTCGAGCTAGACGCACGCGACGGTCGTGTCTACCTCCCGGGCGCCGGCGCGGGCGATCTCGGGGACCGCGCGGCCGACGCGGCTCGGATCGAGGCAGCGCTCGACGCCGCCGGCCCGGCTGGCCTGCGAGTGGACGAGCCCGAGCTCGCTCGCTTCCTGGAGGCGCGCGGGCGGCTGGTTCGGCTCGCGGACGCTCATGCCGTGTCCCCGGCGGGCTACGCGCAGGCACGCGAGGCCGCGGTCGCCGAGTGCAACCGAGCGGGCTCGATCGAGCTGGCGCGGTTCCGAGACCTGCTGGGCATCTCGCGCCGGCCGGCGCAGCTCCTCCTCGAGCGGCTCGACGTCGACGGCGTGACCCGGCGGGCGGGAGACTCCCGGGTGCTCAGGCGGGCGGCGCGACCGAAAGCGTGACGTCGAACGTGCAGCGCGGATCGCCGCGGAGCATGCACGTGGTCTCCACGATTGCGGCCGACTGGCCGTAATGGCCGGCGGTGCCCTGCACGAGACCGCGGAGCAGGACGCACAGGCGGCGCGGTGACGTGTAGGTGATCCCCACGCCGTCGGGCCCGTGCTCTTCGACGCGCACCTGCGGCGGCGCGGCATTCGGGATGGTGGCTCGGACGAGCTCGTGGATCCTGGTCTCCACCGTGAGAAGGAACTCGCGGGCGGAAGGCGCGATCTCGAAGAACGCCGGGTACATGCGCGTGAACGTCGTCCTCGCGGTGAAGATGCCGAAGTCGTGGACGACGTCGTCCACGTCGCGACCTGCGGCGGCGGCGGCCCTGGAAACGAGCTCGGTCAGCAGCGCATCGTCGTACGACTCGCTGAGGACGAAGATCGGCTGACGGTCGAGAACCGCCTGCGCGAGCTCGGCCCCGTGCTCCGACGTCAAGTAGTCGCGCAGGCTCGTGAAGATGACCCCGTGCATCCGTGGGCCGCGATTCTACGGAGGCTAGGATCGTGCTCAGGGAGCGGCATGGGCCCGGTGGCCCAGCCGGTCTTCAAAACCGGTGCGGTCGTGCAGCCCACGGCTCGGTAGGTTCGACTCCTGCGCCGCTCCGTGAGCCGACGGCCTTACCCGGTCAGTCGGAAGACGAGGATGTGGCGGCGCGGCTTTCGCGTCGTCCGGATCACCGTCAGCGTCCCCCGAGCGTTGTCGTAGAGCCGGGTGCCGCCGAGCACGGCGAGCTCGTAGAGATCCTGGTACTGAATCGACCCGCCCGCGATCGAACCGGCCCTTCGGCAGGAAGATCGTGACCGTGCACGCACGCGTCGTCGCCGTCGTCAGCGTGCAGACGAACTCCGAATAACCGATCGGCTTCGACCTGATCCGCCTGTTGAACAGGTTCTGCCGGACGATCTCGGTGTCACCGGCTCCTCGACCGGGACTCCCGACATCGACCCGAACCCGGCTGATCTCGCGGCTCGTGATCCGAACCGTCGCCGGCCCCGTCACCGCGCCCGAGCTCCACGCGCTCCCGTTCCACGCGTAGAAGAAGCCGGGCACGGCGAGGACCCCCGCCAGCACCACCATGTACACGAAACGACGCATCCCCCCACTCCTTTCGCCAGGCAGCGCCGTCATCCCGCTGCCGCAGTTGGAAGTTCCAGCCAGAAAACCGAACCCTCTCCCCGCCCACTCTCGAAGCTCATCCGGCCGCCGTGGGCCTCGACGACGGATCGCGCGATCGTCAGCCCGAGACCGCTGCCCGGGATCCCGCTCGCGGGCGCATCACCGCGGAAGAACTTCACGAAGATCCCCTCCTGCTGCTCATCCGGAATCCCCAGACCTTCGTCGCGGACGCTCACGCGAACCACCCCGTTCTCCTGCTCGGCAAGGACGTGCACCGTGCCGCCCTCGGGCGAGTACTTGATCGCGTTGGACAGCAGATTGCCGACGACCTGGGCGAGCCGGTGCGGATCACCCCGCACGGTCAGAGGCGTGTCGGGAAGGACCATGTCGAGCTTGTGCTTCTCGCTCTGCCCCTCGAACAGGCGAACCTGATCGGCCACGACCCGCGAGACGTCGAGGAGCTCGTGCTCGACGATGAGGTGGCCCTCGTCGAGCCGTTCGGCGTCGAGGAAGTCGTTGAGCAGATCCGAGAGCCGGCGTCCCTCCCGGTCGATGATCTCGAGATAGCGACGTTGCTCCCCCGGCGCCGCCTCGCGGTTGAGCAGCACCGACGTGAAGCCGAGGATGCTCGCAAGCGGGGTGCGGAGCTCGTGCGAGACGATGCGCACCAGCTCCGACTTGCGGCGCTCGCTTTCGCGCAGCTTCTCGTTCTGACTCTGTAGTTCGCGCTGCTGACGCTCGAGCTCCTCCGCCATGTGGTTGAACGCCGCGGTGAGCTCGCCGACCTCGCCGGGACCGCTTTCTGAGAGTCGAACCGAGAGATCGCCTTCTGCGAGGCGGGTCGCGGCCCTGGCGGCTGCACGCACCGGATGCGCCGTCGAGCGCGCGAGGTAGAGCCCGAAGAGGACGATCAGGAGCGCACACGCGAGGAGCCCGGCCACGCCGAGGACGATCGCGCGCGTCGACTGCTCCTCCGCCGACTCGGCGCTCGCTCTCGCCCGGCCATCCTCCGTCGCGAGCAGGGCGTCGAAGCGGGAGCGGATCCCGTCGGTGTACTGCTTTCCCTCCTCGGTCGCCACCGCCGACCTGACGGCTGCCGGATTGGTGCGAGCAATATCGACGAGCCGCAGCGCCCAGTCACTGATGTAGCGGTCGATCGCCTGGCGCAACCCGGCCACCCGGCGGCGTTGCTGCGGATCCTCGGCGACGAGCCGCTCGAGCTCGTCCAGTCTGCGCGGAAGCACCGCGCGAGCTCGGTCGAACGGCTGGAGGAACTGGGTATTGCGGCTGAGCACCACCCCGCGAAGTCCGGTCTCCAGATCGACGACGAGCTTCTCGACCACCACGGTCCCCGCCCTGACGTCCTTGGAGTGCGCCTCGCGCTCCCTCGCCTCGTCGAGTGTCGTGACGGCGTGGATGAGCACCGCGAACACTCCCGCGACGAGCACGGCGAGGACGATGCTCGCCGCGATGATTCGAGCCGACAGCGACGCCGACTTCATTCGTCCGAACCGCCCAGCAGCGACTCCACGATCGCGGTCAGATCGTCCGGCTCGAACGGCTTCTGGAGGAACTTGTCGGCGCCCGCCTCCAGCGCGGCGTCCTGCGAATCCGGCCATGCGCTCATCACGACGATGTGCGTCCCGTCCACACTGACGTCGCTGCGCAGGCTCTGGAGGACGTCGAGGCCGCTCATTCGCGGCATCATCAGGTCGAGGACGATCAAGTCGGGCCGGTGCTCGCTCGCGAGTGCAAGGGCTTCGTCGCCGTCGCCTGCCTCCACGATGCGATAGCCAGAGCCGATCACGACCCGGATGAGCTGCCGCAGATTGTCGTCGTCCTCACAGATGAGGATCGTCTTGGCAGTGCGGGATTGCACAGATTTGGCCTGAGCGTAGCTGGAAGCTTCCTAGGATTCGCGTATGTTCGCCGAAGCCCTTGCTGCGACTGCCGCGCTGATCTGCCTGGATCCTGGCCACGGGACACCGCCCGCGATCGGCCGGCAGCGCGAGCCGATCGGTCCAGGCTCGGCGATCACGAAGATCAAGGATGGCGGCGGCGCCCGCGGTGAGACCGAGGCCGTGCTGGCGATCGCCAAGCGGACGAGGACGCTGCTCGCACGACGCGGGTACCGCGTCGCGATGACACGGACGGGCTCGACGTTCCGCGGCGGCAACGTCGAGCGGGCCCGGTTCTGCAACCGGCGGGGCGCCGCTCTGATGCTCCGGATCCACGCCGACGGCTCGACCGACGCTTCGCGGCGAGGCGCCTCGACGCTCTTCCCCGCTCGGCGCGCCGGCTGGACGGACGACGTCTACGGGCGTAGCCGGAGAGCGGCACGGGCGATCCAGCGCTCGCTCGTCGGCGCGACGGGCGCGCGCGACCTCGGGCTCGTGGAGCGCTCCGACCTGACGGGCTTCAACTGGGCCGACGTGCCCGTCGTGCTCGTGGAGACCGGGTTCATGACCAACCCGACCGAGGGCCGGCTGCTCCGCTCGAGCGCCTACCAGTGGCGCGTCGCGCGCGGCCTCGCCACGGGCGTGCAGCGCTTTCTGTAATCGCCTCCTTGCCTCCAGGTTCTGAACGAGGGACACTGGACAGCAAGGAGCCTCCAGTTGGCCGACGACCAGGGGAACATCCGGATCGTCATCAGCTACCGCCGCCAGGACACCCCGGGAGGCGCTGGCCGCCTACGCGAGAGCCTGGCCACCCATTTCGGCCGCGAGAACGTGTTCCTCGACATCGACACGATCCCGCCCGGTGTCGACTGGGTGGAGGCGATCGACAAGACGGTCTCGGGAGCCGACGTGCTGCTGCCGCTCATCGGCCTGCACTGGCTGGACGCAAAAGACGAGCGTGGGCGGCGCCGGCTCGACGACCCGAACGACGTCCTGAGGTTCGAGATCGAATCGGCGTTGAAGGCCGGGCTCCGGATCATCCCGGTGCAGCTCCACGGGGCGACCATGCCGTCGGCGGACGACCTCCCGGAGAGCCTCGCAGCGATCACCCGCCGTCAGTCGATCCGGATTGACGACGACGACTGGCCCTACGACATCCAAAAGCTCGTCCGTGCGCTAGAGACGATCCAGCGGGACAAGACGGACGAGGCGCGCACCGAGCAGCAGCAGCAGCGAGAGCGCGCCGAGGCGGAGGAACGACTACGCACGGAGCAGAATGCCGCGCGCGCCGCCGAGGAGGAACGCCGCAAAGCCGAGGAGGAGGCGCGCAGCCACGCCGAGGAAGAGACGCGGCAGGCGGACGAGGCGAAGGCTCGTGATCGCGCCGAGAAAGAACAACGGCAGCAAAGCCCGGGGGTCGGGGCGCCGCGGTCCGACGTCGCGGCGGAGCCGACGCCGCCGGCGGCTCCAGTGCCGACGGCCGACCGGGCACTCAAGAGGCTCATCACTTCGCGCCGAGCGGTGATCGCTGCAATCTGCGTCCTCCCGATCATCGTCGCGCTCGGGGCGCTGATCATCTCGAACGCGTCCGATGATGACGGCGGCAGCGGCGGCGGCGGGACGTCCGAGCCGAGCGGCGACCCGTTCCCGACCTCGTCCGAGTCACTGCTCCTGACTCACGTGCCGGCGAGCATCCGTGAGAGCTGCACACGGAACGAAGAGGTCGAGGCGAGCGCCGATGCCGACGTTTCGTGCACCCTCAACGACATCCACGCGGACTACAAGCTCTTTTCGAGCACCCAGGCTCTCAGCTCCTGGTTCAACAACACCAAGGAGTTCCTGGACAGCCGGCAACTGCGGCCCCGACGCCTTCGACGGCTCGTACGAACGAGACGACGCGGGGAGCAACACCGGACGCGTCTACTGCGGTGACCTCGGCGGGCCAGAGCTGATCTGGACCGACCGGCGGGTCTCCGTCGGCGTGCGTTCGTGGACGCTCGGTAAGGGCGCCAGCCTCTGGACTGCATTCGACCAAGGCGATCTCGGGCCCATTGAGTAGTACCCCGCAGCCAGGAGGGTCGACGCCGATCCGGATCGTCATCAGTTACCGCCGCCAGGACACGCCGGGAGGGGCCGGCCGCCTGCGCGAGAGCCTGGCGGAGCACTTCGGGCGCGAGAACGTCTTCCTGGACATCGACGCGATCCCGCCGGGAGTTCCTTGGAGGCAAGCGATCGAGAAGACGATCCACGAGTGCAACGTCCTGCTGCCGGTGATCGGCGTCCACTGGCTGAGCGCAGCCGACGAGCAGGGCAGCCGCAGACTGGACGATCCCAACGACGTCCTTCGGTTCGAGATCGCGAATGCTCTGAGGGCCGGGGTGCGAATCATCCCGATTCAGCTGCACGGTGCGCCGATGCCGGGCCGCGACGAACTCCCCGAGGAGATCGCCGGGCTCGCCGACTACCAGTCGATCCGCATCGACGACGACGACTGGCGCGACGACATGCGGAAGCTCGTCCGAGCGCTGGAGCGAATCCGAGGCGAGATCACCGGCGTCGACGTCACCGATTCGGGCGACGGCAGGCCGACCGGCCAGGCCGATCGAGCAGCAACCCAGGAAGCGGCCCCGACCCCCGCGGGCGGCGACGGACCGGCGGGCTGGCTCCGTCCGCTGCCGCCGGACGCCTCGGATGAGCAACGCCGGAGGCGGCGGCGCTGGCAGATCTGGGGATATGTCCTGGGCGCGTTCTGCCTCCTGCTCGCCTGCATCCCGACGGACGAGGACGAGGCTGAGTACGGCACCGGCGGCGCGTTCTTCGGCAACCTTGCGGTCGGCCTGGGCGTGGCCCTGCTCCTGCGCCTCGTCTACGTCAAGCTCTTGCGCCGCGACGGGCGACCTTTTTGGTCGCCCTGGATCCTCGCGATCGCCTTCCCGCTCGCCCTCGCAAGCCGAAACTCCTAGAGCCTGAAGACCTCGAACCCGGCGCGCGCGAGCGAGCGCGGGAGGTCGCGCATCGGCTCGCTGTCCTTGGCCCGGTCCTCGGCGCTGAGCTCCTCCCACGGCTTGTCGATCAGCGGATGGAGCTTCCGCTCGTCGTCGCGCGGGCCGTCGGTCGGCCGCCAGCCGGCGCGCTTTCGCTCCTCGCTCCAGCGGTCATGCTCCATCCGGCCCAGCTTCTCCACCTCTGCTTCCGTGAGGACGACGTGGTCGCCGCGCACGGCGGCGAGCGGCGCCGGCCGGAGCGCGCAGCCGACAGCCGACAGCTTTCGCCCGATGTCGGCGGCGAAGTGGCGGTTCGCCCGCTTGTAGTTGCCTGGGAGCTCGGTCCAGGGAACGAGCGCGGGGCTTTCCGCCGCGGTCGCTCCCTTCGCGAGCTCGTCCCTGACGTAGTCGTCGTGGCGCGCCATCGCGAGCAGCTCGTTCGTTCCGCGCAGCAACAGGTCGGGAGTCAGCGCCTGGTCGAGGATCCCGAACGTGTGGAGATCCGGCGGCGGGCCGAGCCGGTCGCGGAGCAGCGTCGCGCTCCCGGCATCCTCCGACTCGATCACGAGGACGACCGGCGATCCCCTGACCTCCGCTCGATCGTTCAGCGCCAAGGCAGCCTCGAGCCCGCCCGACTGATCCTCGACCGACACGTACACGCCGGTGAAGCGGTCGGCCCCGAGGTCGAGGCCCGACGTGCAGGGGTCGCCGCGGACCGGGTGGAACGAGCAGACCTTCCCGAGCTCGGGAAACCGCTCCAGCAGCCGCTCCAGCTCGGTGGGAGCGTCGTCGGCGAGCACGGTCACGCGCAGCCGCTCGGGGGGACGGGGCTCGGACGCGTGCCAGGTGTTCGCCGCGCGGAGGATCAGGCTCTCGCCCAGCCCGGAGCCGCCGACGACCAGCATGCTCGGACCGGTGGGAAACCGCTCCAGGAGCTCGCCGGCAGCGATCTCGTAGATGTTGAAGAGCTCAAGGTGAATCCGCGTCCGCGGAGCGCCCAGCGCCTCGGCCGCGAGGGTTCGCCGAAGGTCGAGGCTGTCGAGGTGGACGAAGACGTTCGGCACGCTCAGCGCGGCGAGCACGTCCAGGTTGGTGCCGTCGTCGCCGCAGAGCACGACCGCGTACCGGGCGCGTCCGGTCCGGGCCTTTCTGAGGATGTCCTGGTCGGCGGCGTCGCCGACCAGGACCGGAATGCCGCGCTCGCGGCAGCCGGCGATGAATCCGTTCGTCCGGTCGAGCTCGATGACGACCAGCCTCGAGCCCGCCTCGTGGAGTGCGAACGCAAGCTTCGACCCCTTCGAGCCCAGGCCGGCGATCACGGTGTGCTGCCTCGTCAGGAGGCGCACGCGCAAGAACTGGAGCTGCTCGGCGAAGACGGTGAACAGCGCGCCGATCGCGGCGAAGAGGGCGACGAAAGGAGCGAGCAGCCGAGCGATCTCCAACTGCGGAGGCGCGGCCTCCTCGACGTCGCCCGCGTCGAGCGCGAACAGCTGGAACGCGCGATACGCCGGGGCGTGATCGTCGTCGAGCTCGGTGAATCCCCAGTAGCCGAGAACCCACGCAGCCACGGCCAGGCCGGCCAGCACGGGCAGGCGGGCTTCGCGCCAGGCCGGGCGGAACCGCGTTCTCCAGATCCTCCGCGCCCGGCGGGCCCCAGGGACCTGACCGCCGGCGGCCACCGCTGAGCTCAGTCTTCGCGCGCTCCGCGCATCCGGTCGACCGCCGCGCGGCCCTCGTCGTGCACGGCGCGGCGCCGCTCCTCGGGCTCCGGCACTGCCTCGACGGCGTCCACGGTCGTCTCGGCGCCCTCGAACTCCTCACGGTCGTCCACGACCGGCCGGGACTCGTCCAGACGGGCGCGGAGCTCGTCCGCGCGCGGATCCGACTCCACGACGGCGGCCGGTTTCCTCCGGACCGCACGCCACACCGCCGCAACGCCGAGCGCCACTCCCCCGGTCAGGAACGCGAGCCGGCGGTTCATTGCGGCGATGCTACACTGCCGCCCGCTTCCTGCCTTGCCCGCCGGACGCCGCCCGAAGCGTCCACGACACGGCAAGGCCGCCTAAGACCGAGGGAAGGAGAAATCGGGCCCGTGACGCCTTACGAAATCATGCTGATGCTCGATCCGGAGCTCCCCGAGGAGCGCCAGTCCGAGATCGTCCAGCGCATGCGCGAGCTCGTGGAGCGGAGCGGCGGCAGCGTCGACGCACACGACGTCTGGGGACGCCGCAAGCTCGCCTACGAGATCGACCACAAGACCGACGGCACCTACCACCTGCTGACGTTCACGGCCGGGACCGAGACGCTCGAGGAGGTCTCCCGAATCCTCAAGATCACCGACGGGGTCATGCGCCATCTGGCCGTGCGGCGATCCGAGCGACGTCCCCGCGAGACGGTGGCGGCGTCCGCCCCGGCGCGGCAGGATGGGGCCGAGGCCGAAATCGTCGTTCAAGAGGAGGAGTAGAGATGGCAGGCGACATCAATCGTGTAACGCTCGTCGGGCGCCTCACCCGCGACCCCGAGCTCCGACATCTTCCGTCGGGAACCCCGGTGCTGCAGATGGGTCTGGCAGTCAACGGGCGGCAGAAGGACGACGCCGACAACTGGACGGACAAGCCGAACTTCTTCGACATCAAGGTCTTCGGAAACCAGGCCGAGATGCTCTCGCAGCACCTTTCGAAGGGCCGGCGGGTCGGCATCGACGGCCGCCTCGACTGGTCGTCGTGGGAGGCGCAGGACGGCTCGAAGCGCTCCAAGGTCGAAGTTGTCGCAAATACGGTGCAGTTCCTCGACAGCCGCGGCGACGGCGAGGGCGGCCAGCGCGAGTTCGTGCCCGCCGGGGTGGCCGAGAGCGGCAGTGCCGACGTCGGCACGTCCGGCGCCGACGACGACATCCCCTTCTAGGAGCACCTGCGTGCCGAAAGCCAGACGAGAGCAGCGCGGTTCCAGACGCGGGCCACCGACCGGGCCGATCAAGCGCCGGTCGTGCCAGTTCTGCCGCGACAAGGTCGAAGAGGTCGACTACAAGAACACGAACATCCTCCGGAGGCACGTCTCCGAGAAGGGGAAGATCCGCTCGCGCCGCATCACCGGCACCTGCCGGCGCCACCAGCGCCAGGTCGCGGTGGCCGTGAAGCGCGCGCGTGAGATGGCGCTCCTGCCGTACGCCACCACGTAGCGATGCAGGTCATCCTCCTGAAAGACGTGGACAAGGTCGGCCTGCGCGGCGAGGTCGTCGACGTCGCTCGCGGATACGCGCGGAACTACCTTCTCCCCAGGAAGCTTGCCGAGGCAGCCTCGCCGGGGCGGCTGGAGGAGCTGCGGCGCCGAGACGAGGTGCGGGCCCGCCAGGAGGCGCGGACGCACGACGAGGCCCGCGAGATCGCGACGCGCCTGGAGCAGGCGACCATCCGGTTCGACGTGAAGGCCGGCCCGACCGGGTCGCTCTTCGGGTCGGTGACGGCGACAGACGTCGCCGACCGGCTCTGGGCCGACCACAAGATCCGCGTCGACAGGCGGAAGATCGAGCTCGGCGACCCCGTCAAGCGCGTCGGCCGCTACGAGGTTCCGGTCGAGGTCTTCACCGACGTCTCGGCTCCCGTACGGCTCGAGGTCGTGCCCGAGGGCGGCGACCTCGCCCAAATGGACGAGCTGCAGGCCGCGGCGGAGGCCGAGGAGGCCGCAGCAGCCGCCGAGGCTGCCGCAGCCGCGGAGGCGCAGGCGACCGCCGAGGCCGAGGCGATCGAGATCGTGGAGGCCGCCGAGGCCGCCGAGCCCGGAGGCGGCCGAGGCCGAGGGCGCAATCGAGGCCGAGGGCGAGACCGAGTCGCCCACAGACGACGCAGAGTCAGAGTCAGAGCGAGCCCGAGACCGATGAGGCGCCGGAAGAGGCGCCCGAGGCCGAGCCGGTCGCCGCGGACTCCGAGCCCGACCGGTAACGAATCCGTCACGACTCGTCCACAGGCTTTTCCAGAGCCTGGGGATTGACGCACGAAAAAGCCGCTGGCAGCGGGAAGTTCAGTCGGCTGCCTGGGCGCCCAGGTGGGGACAACGTCCGTCCCGCCGTGGACAATACGTGGGAACATGTGTTCTTTACCCTGCATATCGGCCGCTTTTCACCTAGTAGTAGGGGACAACGGACTTGAGCAAACCCCGCGGCAACGGGTCTAATCGAGGCGTGGTCGCCCAGGTCGCCCAGCCGTCGCAGACGGCCCCGGTCCCACCCCAGAATCTCGACGCCGAGGAGTCCGTCCTCGGCGCGATGATGCTCTCCCCCGGGGCGATCGGGGCCGTCAGCGAGATCGTCGACGCGGGTGACTTCTACCGCGAGAGCCACGCGAAGGTGTACCGCGCGTCGCTCGCCCTGTACGCGAAGGGCGAGCCCGTCGACGCGATCACGCTCGTCGACGCGCTGGAGGAACGCGGCGAGCTCGAGGACGCGGGCGGTCGCGTCCGGATCCACGAGCTCGCCGCGCTCGTCCCGGCCACGGCGAACGCCGCGCACTACGCGCGGATCGTCCGCGAGATGGCGACGCTGCGCGGCCTGATCCGCTCCGGGCAGGAGATCGCTCGGCTCGGCTGGGAGCGGCCGGGCGACGCGCAGGATCTCGTCGACAAGGCCGAGCAGGTGATCTTCGAGCTCTCCCAGAGCCGGGTCACTGGCGAGTTCGCGCACATCGAGGGGCTTCTGAAGGAGAGCTTCGAGCGGATCACGGCGCTCTACGAGGCCGGCGAGGAGATCACGGGCGTCCCGTCGGGCTTCCGGGACATCGACCGGCTGACGTCGGGGTTCCAGCCGGGGAACCTGATCATCATGGCGGCACGCCCGAGCATGGGGAAGTCGGGCCTCGCGCTCTGCACGGCGGCGAACATCGCCGTCCGGCGCAACGTCCCGGTCGCGCTCTTCACGCTCGAGATGTCGAAGTCGGAGGTCACGCAGCGCCTGATGTGCAGCGAGGCGAAGGTCGAGTCGCAGCGTCTGCGGAACGGCAAGCTCGCCGCCGACGACTGGCCCCGCCTGACCGCGGCCTGCGACAAGCTCGCGAAGGCGCCGATCTACGTCGACGACACGGGCTCGATCACGATGATGGAGATCCGGTCGAAGGCGCGACGGCTCAAGTCGAAGGAGCCGAACCTCGGGCTGATCGTCGTCGACTACATCCAGCTGATGACGTCGGGCGCGAGCGTCGAGAACCGCGTCCAGGAGGTGTCGCAGATCTCCCGGAACCTGAAGGTGCTGGCGCGCGACCTGGACGTCCCCGTGCTGGCCTTGTCGCAGCTGTCGCGGGCGGTCGAGCAGCGCCACGACAAGCGGCCGATCCTGTCCGACCTGCGCGAGTCGGGGTCGATCGAGCAGGACGCCGACCTCGTGTTCTTCATCTACCGCGACGAGTACTACAACGACGAGACCGACCAGCAGGGGATCGCCGAGATCCATCTGGCGAAGCACCGGAACGGGCCGACCGGGACGGAGAAGGTCGCGTTCCTGAGCCGGTACGCCAAGTTCGCCGACCTCGCCGCCGGATAACCGCCGCCGGTTAGGGCAGACTCAACTCCGTGCCAGCGACCGTCATCGTCGGCGCGCAGTGGGGGGACGAGGGCAAGGGCAAGATCGTCGACCTGCTGGCGCAGCACTCGGACGTCGTCTGCCGTTACCAGGGTGGGCCGAACGCCGGGCACACGATCGTGGCCGACGGGCAGACGTACAAGTTCAGGCACATGCCCTCGGGGATCCTCTGGGGGAAGGAGTGCGTGCTCGGCTCCGGCTGCGTGGTCGATCCGGCCGTCTTCATCGAGGAGCTGGACGACCTCGAGGCGCGCGGGCTCTCGACCGAGCAGGTGCACCTCTCGGGCAACGCGCAGCTGATCATGCCGTGGCACGTCGCGCTCGACCGGGCCAGTGAGCGGCGGCTGGGAAAGCTCCAGATCGGGACGACGCGGCGCGGAATCGGGCCGGCGTACGGGGACAAGGCCGCTCGGCTCGGGATCCGTGTGCAGGACCTCCTCGACCCGAAGATCCTGCGCCAGAAGATCGAGGTCGCGCTCGCGGAGAAGAACCACTGGCTCGAGCAGGTCTACGGGGCCGAGCCGGTCGACCTCGAGGATGTCTCGTCTCGGTACGAGAGCTACGCGCAGCGTCTGCGGCCGTATATCGCGGACACGTCTCTTCTGGTCGACCGCGCGCTGCGCGACGGCCGCTTCGTGCTCTTCGAGGGCGCGCAGGGGACGCTGCTCGACCTCGACCACGGCACGTATCCGTTCGTGACCTCGTCGAATCCCGTCGCCGGCGCCGCGGCCACCGGCATCGGGATCGGGCCGAACCGCATCGACGCCGTGCTCGGCGTGGCGAAGGCGTACCTGACGCGTGTCGGCGAAGGGCCGTTTCCGACCGAGATCGCCGGCGAGGATCAGGAGCGGGTGCGCGAGCTGGGGGGCGAGTACGGCACGGTCACCGGGCGGGAGCGGCGGTGCGGGTGGCTCGACCTCGTCGGGCTCCGCTACGCGGCGCGGCTGAACGGCTTCACCTCACTGGCGCTGACGAAGCTCGACGTCCTCTCGTCGTTCGCGGAGCTGCCCGTCTGCGTCCGCTACCGGCTCCGCGACGGGACGGAGACCGAGGAGTTTCCGGCCCACCAGAGCGACTTCCACCATGCTGAGCCCGTGTACGAGGTGCTGCCCGGCTGGAACGAGCCGCTGGACGGAATGGACGACGTGGCGCGGCTGCCGGAGGCAGCTCGGGAGTACGTTGCGTTCGTCGAGCGCGAGGTCGGCGTCGAGGTCTCGCTCGTCGGCACGGGCGCCGCGCGCGAGCACGTGCTCACGCAGCGCGGGCTCGAGGCGATCGCCCGCCCCTAGGGCGCCGAGCGCTCGGTCGTCAGGAACTCGTACAGCGAGCGGTAGCCGCCGACGACCGAGGCGATGTCGCCCGGATCGACGGTCTCGTCCCGCTCGAGCCGGTCGACGACGTCCTTGCCGGCGACGTACTCGGCGAGCAGCTCGGGGTCGGATCCCTCGGTCGCGACGAGGTCTTCGTCGAGCATCCCGCGCTCCTGGAGCATCCGCACGATCAGGTCGTGGAGCTCCGGCAGTGCCTCGGCCGGAGAGTCGCGCACGAGCGGCTCGAGCTGCTGCCACTCGCTCTCCCAGTCGTGCCGATCGAGCCCAGGTTCGACCACGAGCGCTGTGTCGCCGGGTTCGCGCTCTTTGAAACCTCCGACGACCGGAATAGACTCGCGCGCACGTGAGGGTGCTCCTGATCGGCTCCGGCGGCCGCGAGCACGCGCTTGCGTGGAAGCTGCGGCAAAGCCCTCTCCTCGACGAGCTGCACGCTGCGCCGGGGAATCCCGGCATCTCGAGCCTCGGCGAGTGCCACCCGGTGCGCGCCGAGGACGGCGAGGGCCTGCTCGACCTCGCCCGCGCGCTCGACGCCGATCTCGTCGTGGTCGGCCCCGAGGTTCCGCTCGTGTCCGGCGTGGCCGACGAGCTGCGCCACGCCGGCGTCCGGGTCTTCGGACCGGGCCGGGCGGCGGCCCAGATCGAGGGCTCGAAGACCTTCGCGAAGGACGTGATGCGCACGGCAGGGGTTCCGACCGCCGAGACGCTCGCGGTCGCCCGCCCGCCCTGCGTGGTGAAGGTCGACGGCCTCTCCGCGGGCAAGGGCGTCTTCGTCTGCCCGGACCAGCCGTCGCTGGACGACGCGCTTCGCGCGGTCGGCCGGCTGGGCCAGCCACTCGTGATCGAGGAGCTGCTGGAGGGCAACGAGGTGTCCCTCTTCGCCCTGGCCGACGGGAGTAACGCGGTTGCACTTGCTCCAGCCCGCGACTACAAGCGGATCCGCGACGGCGATGCCGGCCCGAACACGGGCGGGATGGGCGCCTTCTCGCCCGTCGCCGAGTTGTCGGCGGCGGACGTCGAAGGGCTGCTCGACACCGTGCACAGGCCGG
This sequence comes from uncultured Actinomycetes bacterium, assembly GCA_963782765.1. Classification (GTDB taxonomy): domain Bacteria; phylum Actinomycetota; class Thermoleophilia; order Gaiellales; family Gaiellaceae; genus JACDAN01. The sequence goes on along the minus strand of CAWALC010000001.1, from coordinate 706,223 downwards.
TGCTCGCCGAGCTCGCGTCGCGCGGCCGGCCCTTCGTGGGTCTCCTCTACGCCGGGCTGATGCTGACCGAGGCCGGGCCGAAGGTGCTCGAGTTCAACTGCCGGTTCGGCGACCCGGAAACGCAGGCGATCCTGCCCCGCATCGACGGTGACCTGCTCGAGGCCCTCGCGTCGACTGCCGGCGGCGACCTGGAACGGCGGGCCGAGATCGACACGAGCGACGAGGCTGCGGTCACCGTCGTGCTCGCGTCGCGCGACTATCCGGAGCGCGGCGACTCGGGCACGCCGATCACAGGCGTCGACGACGCCGCGGCCTCCGCGCTCGTCTTCCACGCGGGAACCGCGGTGCACGGCGGTCGGCTGGTGACGAACGGCGGGCGCGTGCTGAACGTGACGGGGCTTGGCCCGACGCTGGATGCTGCCCGCGAGACGGCATACGCGGCGTGCGCCTCTATCTCCTTCGACGGCATGCAGTACCGTCGTGACATCGCCGGGAAGACTGCAGACGTTGCGACCTGAGACGCAGACAGAGCCGTTCCTCGAGCTGGTCGAGTTCGCCGAGCGCGGCCCGCTCGTCGGGATCCTCGTGGGGTCCGAGTCTGACCGTGAGCGCATGGAGCCGGCGATCCAGGAGCTCGACGACCGCGGGATCACCCATGAGTTTCACGTCCTCTCCGCGCACCGGGATCCTCGCTCGGTCGCCGAGTACTCCTCGACCGCAGCCCTGCGCGGAGTCCGGGTGATCATCGCCGGTGCCGGCATGGCGGCGGCGCTCCCTGGCGTGGTCGCGTCGTACTCCGAGTTGCCGGTGATCGGCGTGCCGTTCAGGTCGAGCAAGAGCGTCGGCGACGGAATGGACGCGTTGCTCTCGATCGTCCAGATGCCGCCCGGCGTTCCGGTCGCATGCGTCTCCATCGACGGCGCGCGAAACGCCGCGATCCTCGCCGCGCGGATCCTCGCGCAGGGCGGCGGGCTGCCGCCTTCCGAGGTCTGAAAAGGGCGAGGGTGTCGGCCTGACGGCTGTGTAGAGTCGGATCGGTGATCGCCCGGTACTCGCGCCCGGCCATGGCTCGTGTCTGGTCGGACGAGAGCAAGCTCGCCCGCTGGCTCGAGGTCGAGCTGGCGGCGCTCGACGGCTGGGCCTCGCTCGGGTCTGTGCCCAAGGAGGCCGCGAGTGAGATCCGCGAGCGGGCGGAGGCGCCGACGCCCGAGCGCGTGGCCGAGATCGAGGAGCGCACGCAGCATGACGTCGCTGCGTTCGTGGATGCGGTCGCAGAGCCGCTGGGGCCCGTCGGGCGCTGGTTCCACTACGGGCTGACCTCCTCGGACGTCCTCGACACCGCCCTGTCGTTGCAGATTCGAGAGGCGGGGGCATTGCTCCTCGAGGGGCTCGACCGCGCGCTGACAGCCGTGGTCGAGCAAGCCGAGCGCCACCGCGGCACGCTGATGATGGGGCGCACGCACGGAGTCCACGCCGAGCCGACGACGTTCGGGCTCAAGCTCGCGGGCTGGGCGTTCGAGCTCGACCGCGATCGCTCACGGATCGAGCGCGGCCTCGAGGGGCTGCGGGTCGGCAAGCTGTCGGGCGCAGTCGGGACGTACGCTGCGATCGACCCCGAGGTGGAACGGCTGGCCTGCGAGCGGCTCGGGCTCGAGCCGGCGCCTTCCTCGACGCAAATCCTCCAGCGGGACCGTCATGCCGAGCTCCTTGGCGCGCTGGCCGTGACCGCTGCATCGCTCGAGAAGTTCGCGCTCGAGATCCGACATCTCGCGCGGACCGAGGTTCGCGAGGTCGAGGAGCCGTTCGGCCGAGGGCAGAAGGGCTCCTCGGCGATGCCGCACAAGCGGAACCCGATCGTCGCCGAGCGGATCTGCGGGCTCGCGCGCGTCGTGCGCGGCGCGGCTCTCGTCGGGCTGGAGAACGTGGCGCTCTGGCACGAGCGGGACATCTCGCACTCGTCGGCCGAGCGGGTCGTCGTGCCCGATGCGTTTCTGGCGCTCGACTACATGCTCGACCGGTTCGCGTGGCTCGTCGAGGGCCTCGTCGTTCGGCCGGAGCGCATGCGGCGGAATCTGGACGCGAGCCACGGGCTCTTCTTCAGCCAGCGGCTGCTCCTGGCGCTCGTCGAGAGCGGTCTCGAGCGCTCGCAGGCCTACGAGCTCGTCCAGCGGAACGCCATGCGCGCCTGGGAGGAGGAGCAGGACTTCCCCACCCTTGTTCGCTCGGACTCGGCGATTCAGCTCGACCCCGCGGCGCTTGACGCCGTCTTCGACCTCGAGGCGTACACGCGTCACGTGGACGTCGTCTTCGACCGCCTGTCCGCCCTGACCCGAAAGGAGGAGCCCGTTCATGCCTGAGACTGCCACCCATCTCGCCAGCGGCAAGGTCCGAGAGCTGTACGCCCTCGACGACGACCGGCTGCTGCTCGTTGCAAGCGACCGGATCTCGACCTTCGACGTCGTGCTGCCCACCGAGATCCCGGACAAGGGACGTGTCCTCACGGGCCTCTCCGCGTTTTGGTTCGCGCGGACTCGGGAGATCGTCGGCAACCACATGCTCGCCCTTCGCCCCGACGGCCGGTCGACCGAGTGCCGGCGGCTCGAGATGCTTCCGGTGGAGTGCGTCGTACGCGGGTACCTCACCGGATCCGGCTGGAAGGACTACGTCGCGAGCGGCGAGGTTTGCGGCCACGAGCTGCCCGCGGGCCTACAGGAGTCCGAGCGACTTCCGGAGCCGCTCTTCACGCCGTCGACGAAGGCCCAGACGGGCCACGACGAGAACATCACGCGGGCGCAGGCAAGCGAGCTGGTCGGCGAGGAGCTCGCCGGGCAAGTCGAGGAGGTCTCGCTCGCGCTCTACGAGTTCGCGGCGGACTGGGCGGCGGCGCGCGGGATCCTGATCGCTGACACGAAGTTCGAGTTCGGGATCGACGCGGACGGCGCTTTGTGCCTCGGCGACGAGGCGCTCACGCCCGACTCGTCGCGCTTCTGGCCTGCGGACGGCTACGAGCCGGGCCGCGGCCAGCCGTCGTACGACAAGCAGTTCGCGCGCGACTACTGCGAGACCGTGGGTTGGGACAAGACCGACCCCGGGCCCGAGCTTCCCGAAGACGTGGTCTCCGGGACGCGCGCACGGTACGTCGAGGCGTTCGAGCGCCTGACGGAGCTCCCGTTCGACCGGTATCTCGACGACCCCGAGTCGGTGCTCCGGTGAGGGCCACGGTTCTCGTCCGGCCGAAGCCCGGCATCCTCGACCCGCAGGGCCAGGCGGTCGAGAGCTCGCTCCGCCAACTCGGGTTTCCGGTCGGCGACGCCCGCGTCGGTCGCGTCGTCGATCTCGAGGTCGAGTCGGCCGACCCGGACACGGCCCGAGCCGAGGTCGAGCGGATGTGCGAGCAGCTCCTCGCCAACACGCTGATCGAGAGCTACGAGATCGAGCTCGAGGGCGCTCAGTGACCGAGGCGCGGCCACGGATCGGCGTCGTCGCCTTCCCCGGCTCGAATGACGACCGTGACGCGCTGCGGGCACTCGAGTCGCTTGGCGCGGACGCGGTCCCGGTGTGGCATGCGGACGAGCGGCTCCCGGACGTCGCAGGGGTCGTCCTCCCCGGCGGCTTCTCGTACGGGGACTACCTCCGCTGCGGCGCCATCGCCCGGTTCGCGCCCGCAATGCGAGCGGTCTGCGAGTTCGCCGCGGACGGCGGCCCGGTGCTCGGGATCTGCAACGGCTTCCAGATCCTCTGCGAGGCAGGCCTCCTCCCTGGCGCGCTCCGGCCGAACGCGTCGCTCTCATTTGTCTGTCGCGATGTCGATCTCCGGATCGAACGCACCGACACGCCGTTCACGTCCCTCTGCGAGCCCGGGCAGACCCTCACGATCCCGATCAAGCACGGGGAGGGCTGCTGGTTCGCGGACGACGAGCTCCTCGCCGAGCTCGAGGCGAACGGGCAGATCGTCCTCCGTTACGAGGACAACCCGAACGGCTCGGTTGCCGACGTCGCCGGCATCGTGAACGCGGAGCGGAACGTCATGGGCCTGATGCCGCATCCCGAGCATGCGGTCGATTCCCTGCTCGGCTCCACCGACGGTGCGCTCATCCTCGGCGGCGTGATCGCGGCCGCACGAGATCGATCTGTCGTCAGCCTCAGCGTCTAGGCACCCTCACTTCCCCACGAACCCGAGGGCGGCCGCGAGCGAAGGGTGGTCGTCGAGCCGGTCGCGGAGTCGCTCGAGGTCGGCACCACGGAGCGTCACCGGCCCGCGCCGGGCAGTGCCGTCGGTCGTGTACGCAAAGCGCACGAGCCAGTTGCCCTTGTCGTCCTCGAGGAGCTGCACGACGGAGGCGAAGCGCTTCTGGCCGGCCCGCTGAGGCAGCGTGACCTCCTCGAGCAGCTTGGCGGTTCCCCATGCGGTCGTGATCTTGGTCATGCGCCGACGCTAGCCCGGAAATCCGCGCGCGTGGGTGACGGGTCTGTGACGAAAGTGCGCCGGTGTCAGGCGAGCCGGCGAAACCCGACCCGATCAGTCCGCGGGTCGAGCGGGCTTGGCTCGAGCCCGGATGCGACCGGCGTCAGGTTGAAGCCGCCGGGCGCGACGTCGTTCGACGAGCCCGCATGGAACAGCGACGCGAGGTACTGGATGTGCCCGCGTCCCACGCCAAGCTCGAACTGCCCGCCGCCGTACATCTCGATCCCGTTTGCGGCGCAGTAGTCGTAGGTCGCGAAGAGCCGCTCGATGGAGCCAAACCGCGACGGCTTGACGTTGATCGTCTTCGGCGGGAACGGCAGCCCCTCGATGTCGGCCACCGAGTGAATCGGCGCGTCCCAGGTGATCCGGTCGCGGTGCGGCTCGAGGACGGCGTCCGTCTCCTCGGTCAACGCCGGGTCTTCGATCCATGCGCCGGGAAAGCCCTCGGCGACCCTGCGGTAGAGCTCCGCGTCCGGCGGGTTGTCAACCACCGTTCCGGAGTACTGCCCCTTCAGGTCGACGACGTCCACCCGGCCGAGGTCCGAGAGCTCGCCGACGAGCTCCGAAGACCAGTCGGGCACCGGATCGAGCTTGAACCGCATATCGGGATAGCCGGCCAGCAGCTCGTAAATCGGCGCAGACGACGACGGCTCCCCGAGCCGCAGCGAGACGACGAACCGAACCGGCTGCGACGGCCGGTCGAGCGCCTCGGCGAGCGACTGCCCCGCCTGACGCAGTGCCAGATCCAGTGCTGCGCTCTCGAATGCCCAGCGGCGGTACTCGCGGAACGCCGCCATCCCCGGCGGCTCGGGCCACAGGTCGAGCCCGTCGAGATGCTCCGAGAACGACCGGATCGTCCAGTCGCCGGCGAGATCGGGAGCTCAGGCGCAGCCGCCAGAGCGTCGTGGGCCGTGCCGTCGTAGGTGACGTCCTCTCCGATGCCCTCCTCCCCGCGACCCTCGAGATGCACCTGCGTCGTCGTCCGGACGAACTCGCTCGAGACGGCCTGCTCCAGCTGCTCGAGCCGGTGGCTCTCGACGAGAACGGCAGGTCGGCGACTCGCTCGAAGGTGGACACAATGCCGAGTATGTCTGCCCGAGCCCTCCTCGCGCGGCTCTTGTCACCGTTCTGACCGGCTGCGGCGGCGACGACCAGCGCGAGGTTCGGCTCCTCGCGCCGGTCGGGATCGTCTCCGACGCCGACGCTGCCCCGCTTCGAGCGCGAGACGGACTGTCGCGTCGACCTTCGCGTCTACGACCCTGACGAGGAGCTCGAGCCGATCGCGGACCGGCGCGACACGGACGCGATCGCGAGCCCGACACCGGACGGGAGCCACGCCGCACATCTCGGAAGCGCTCGTCCGCGCGACCCTCAAGGACGACGTCGTCGTCACGCGTCCCGGCGCGGCTCGCGGCCACGCTCGACCCGCTCACCGATTCGGCCGGCGGGTCGGCGCGACCTCACCTGGACGATCCGGGACGAGGGCGACAACGACGACTGCGCCCGCCGCTGGATCGCCTACGCGACCTCCCAGTAGACCTCGGTGTCGAGGAGTGCCAGGAAGCCGTCCGGGTCGGGCACCGCCTCCTCCGGCGGCCGCACACCGGAGAACCGCAGCCGACCCTCGGCGAGCTCGACGGCCGCGCGCGCCGCCGGCTCCGAGGTCGAGCGGGCAGAGCCTCCGCGGGTCAGCGTCCACCCCACGACGCGCCTCGTGTCACCGCGCACCTCGACGAGGTGGACCGCGACGGCCTCCTCGGACTGCTCGTACGGCTGCGGCTCCTCGCCCTCCTCCAGCGCAAGCAGCTTCTCGAGCAGCCCCGGCGCCAGGCAGAGCCGGAAGGACGCCGCCTCGAGCGACGGCAATGCGCCGGGCAGCGTGCGGAGCTCGGAGTGGAGCGTGTAGATCCCCTTCGCGCGCCCGACCGGCGCCGGCAACTCGCGCTCCGCCTCGCCGGAGAGCGGCTCCACCTCCCGCACCTCCCCGTCCTCGACCACGACGGGCCGCAGGTGCAGCTCGTCGAGCAGCGTCCGCACCGAATACGGCGCCGGAAACGGGTGCTCGGCCGCCGCCGGATCCCGCGCTGCCGCCCAGATCTCCAGCGACCGCGGCTCCTCCGCGAGCCGTCGAATACCCGCCGCCGTCAGCAGGTTCGTCTTCCCCGGCGCGGAGCCCATCCCCAACAGCGCCCCGAGTCCCGCCGACCGGAACTCACCGTCGAGCGCGAGCTGCTCGGACGTCACGTGGTAGAGGCCGCCGAGGTCGACGTAGTGGACGCCGCCCGACAGTGCACCGTGCATCACGGGAAGGTTCAGGCGGTAGTCCGCGCAGTTGACCACCACCGAGCAGCCGTCGAGGCCGCGCGCGACCGACGCCGGATCGGATGCGTCGAGCGCCTCGTCGCCCGCCAGCCGTGCGTCCCGCCGCACGAACGGCGCGCCCCACTCCTCCAGGAAGCCGGCGACGCGGCGCCCGATCGTCCCGGACGCTCCGACGACGGCGATCACAGGTAAGAGAAGGTTCGCGGCGTTTTCATTAGGCTCTCCGCGCATGTCGATCCGTGAGCGGACGGGGTCGTCCGAGGCGGTGATCGCGGCGCGCGAACGGTACGTGGCGCGCGGGATCGCCACTCCTCCGCTTGTCGTCGCCCGGGCGGAGGGCGCGCGGATCGAGGACGCAGAGGGCCGCAGCTACATCGATTTCGCCGGCGGGCTCGGCTGCCAGAACACCGGCCACGGGCTCCCCGCTGCCGTTGAGGCGATCCGCGAGCAGCTCGACCGCTATCTGCACCAGTGCTTCATGGTCGGGATGTACGAACCCTACGTCGAGGTCTGCCGCCTGCTCGCCGAGCTGTCGCCGAGCGCAGGCGCCGAACAGCGAAGCATCCTGCTGAACAGTGGCGCCGAGGCGGTCGAGAACGCCGTGAAGATCGCACGAGCGGCGACCGGCCGGCCCGCGGTCCTCGTCTTCGGCGGCGCGTTCCACGGACGGACGCTGCTGACGATGACGATGACCAGCAAGGTGCAGTACAAGCAGGGCTTCGGGCCCTTCGCACCGGAGGTCTACCGCGCGCCCGCGCCGTACCCGTTTCGCGGCGTGACCTCGGACGACTCGCTTGCCGCCGTCGAGCATCTCTTCAAGGCCGAGGTCGACCCAAAGACGATCGCCTGCGCCGTGCTCGAGCCGGTGCAGGGCGAGGGTGGGTTCATCCCGATGCCGCCGGACTTCCCGCAGCAGCTCCAGGAGTTGCTCGGCCGCCATGGGATCCTCTTCGTCGCGGACGAGGTGCAAAGCGGCGTCGGCCGGACCGGAACGGTGTGGGCGATCGAGCAGTACGGGGTCGAGCCCGACCTCCTCGTCTCGGGCAAGTCGCTCGGCGGCGGCCTCCCGCTCGCCGCCGTCACCGGCACGGCGGAGATCGTCGACGCCGTCGAGCCGGGCGGTCTCGGCGGAACCTTCGGCGGCAACCCGCTCGCGTGCGCCGGGGCGGTCGCCGTGCTCGAGGACGTGCGCCGGCCCGAGTTCCTGGAACGAGCACGCGAGCTCGGCGAGCGCATCCGCAGCAGCCTCGACCGGCTGGCGGCGGGCAACGCGTCCGTCGGCGAGGTGCGCGGCCTCGGGCCCATGCTCGCCTTCGAGCTCGCCGAGCCGACGCCGGACCTCGCCAGGGCGGTCACCACTGCGGCGCGGGAGAAGGGCCTGATCCTGCTCTCGTGCGGGCTCTACGGCAACGTGATCCGCATCCTCGTCCCGCTCGTCATCTCGGACGCGGACCTCACCCGCGGCCTCGAGCTCCTGGAGGAGTCGCTTGTCGACGCAAGCGCAGCCGCGGCCTGAGACCGTCGGCACGGACGCACCGAAGGCCTTCGACGTCGAGGCGATCGCGCTGTACCGCTCGTACGGCGACGTGGTCGCGGTCGACGGCGTCGATCTCGCGATCCCGGCAGGCGAGTTCTTCACCTTCCTCGGCCCCAGCGGCTCGGGCAAGACGACGACGCTCCGGCTCATCGCCGGCTTCGAGCAGCCGGACTCGGGCCGGGTCCTCCTCGGCGGCACCGACGTCACGAGGCGGCCGCCGTATGCGCGGAACGTCAACACGGTGTTCCAGGACTACGCGCTCTTCCCGCACATGACGGTGGAGGAGAACGTCGGCTACGGCCTGCGTGTGCGGGGGGTCAAGCGCGAAGAGCGACGCACGCGCTCGGGTGAGGCGCTCGAGATGGTGCGGCTCGCCGGCCTCGGCCCACGGCGGCCCGGGCAGCTCTCGGGCGGCCAGCGCCAGCGTGTCGCGCTCGCCCGCGCGATCGTCAACCGGCCGCGCGTCCTGCTCCTCGACGAGCCGCTCGGCGCCCTCGACCTCAAGCTGCGCCAGGAGATGCAGCTCGAGCTGATGCGGATCAAGGACGAGGTCGGGATCACGTTCGTCTACGTGACGCACGACCAGGAGGAGGCGCTCACGATGAGCGACCGAATCGCGGTCTTCCGCGACGGGCGAATCGAGCAGGTCGGGACGCCGGCGGACGTCTACGAGCGCCCGACGAGCGAGTTCGTCGCTGGCTTCGTCGGCGTGTCCAACGTGCTCGAGCGTGACGGCCGCCGCTTCACCGTGCGGCCCGAGAAGATCCGCCTCCTCGCCGACGGCGACCAGCCCGCGCCCGGGTCGGTCGTGGAGGAGGGACGCATCCGCGAGGTCGTCTACGTCGGCATGGTCACCCGCTACATCGTCGACCTCGAGCGAGGCGGAGCACTGTCCGTGATCCGCCAGAACCTCGAAACCACCTCGGCGGACGTCGTCGAGGCACGTGGTCGCCCGGTACGCCTCGAGTGGCGTCCCGAACACACCTACGAGATCTCCATGGGGGGAGAGACGGAGGACGAATGACCAAGGCACGATGGAGGAAGGCCCGCTGGGTCGGGCTCGCGGTCTACTGCTGCGTCGCACTACTCGCCGCGACGAGCTGCGGCTCGGACGACGACGAGGCGAGTGGCACCACCACGACGGCGGAGGCGACCGAAGGGATGCTCACGACGATCGGCGAGCCCGAGGGTCAGGTGAACCTGATCAACTGGGCCGGCTACGTCGAGAAGGACTGGGTCACCCCGTTCGAGACGGAGACGGGCTGCAAGGTCAACTCGAAGGTCGGCGCGACCTCGGACGAGATGGTCACGCTGATGAAGACCGGGAACTACGACGGCGTGTCTGCGTCGGGCGACGCGACGCTCCGCCTGATCGCCGGCGGCGACGTCGCACCGGTGAACCTCGAGCTGATCGAGAACTACGACGCGGTCTTCGAGGGCCTGAAGAACCAGCCGCACAACACGGTGGACGACGTCCCGTACGGCGTCCCGCACGGCCGCGGCGCGAACCTGCTGATGTTCCGGACGGACGTCGTCAAGCCCGAGCCGACCAGCTGGAGCGTCGTCTGGGACGAGAACTCGCCCTACAAGGGGAAGATCACGGCGTACGACAGCCCGATCTACATCGCGGACGCGGCGCTGTACCTGAAGGCCACGCAGCCGGACCTCGGCATCGAGGATCCGTACGCCCTCGACGACACGCAGTTCCAGGCAGCCGTCGACCTGCTGAAGCAGCAGAAAGCGAACATCGGCGAGTACTGGAGCGACGCCGCGAAGGAGATCCAGTCGTTCACGAACAAGGACACCGTGGTCGGGACGACGTGGCAGTACCAGGCAAATCAGCTGACCGGCGCCAAGGACCCGGTCCCGGTCAAGGCGATCCTCCCGGAGGAGGGCTCGACCGGATGGTCGGACACCTGGATGATCTCCTCCCAGGCCAAGAACCCGAACTGCATGTACCTCTGGATGAACTACATCATCTCGCCGGAGGCGAACGCGAAAGCGACGGAGTACTTCGGGGAGGCCCCGGTCAACGCCGAGGCCTGCAACCTGACCACGAACAAGCAGCACTGCGAGATCTTCCACGCGCAGGACGAGGACTACTTCTCGAAGGTCGCGTACTGGAAGACGCCGGTGAAGGACTGCGGCGACGACCGAGGCGAGGTCTGCAAGGACTACGCCGAATGGACCGCGGCCTGGACCGAGATCAAGGGCTAGCAGCCGCTTGACGTCGGTTCCGTACGGAGAGGCGCCTCCCCCGGAAGGCCCGGGGAGGCGCCTCTCGAGCTTCTTCTTCCACCATCCGCGTGCCCGCCTGGGCGCCCTGCTTGCCTCGCCGCTCGCGTGGCTCGGGATCGCCTACCTGGGCTCGCTGGCGGTGCTCTTCCTCACCGCGGTCTGGAGCGTCGACCCGTTCACGGGCGACATCGTCCGCGAGTTCACGCTCGACAATTTCCGGACCCTCTTCGAGCAGGACGTCTACCGGCGGATCACGCTCCGGACGGTCGGGCTCGCAGCCGCGGTGACCGTGACCGACGCGCTACTTGCGCTCCCGATCGCCTTCTACATGGCGCGCATCGCGTCTCCGCGGACGAAGGCGATCCTGGTCGTCGCCGATCCTCACGCCGCTCTGGGCGAGCTACCTCGTGAAGGTCTACGCGTGGCGGATCATCCTCGCCGGCGAGGGCCCGCTGAACTGGGCGCTCGAGCCGTTCGGCCTCAGCGGGCCGGGCTACACGACCACCGGCACCTGGCTCGTCTTCACCTACCTCTGGCTCCCGTTCATGATCCTGCCGATCTACGCCGGGCTCGAGCGGATCCCGAACTCCTTGCTCGAGGCTTCGTCGGACCTGGGCTCTCGGGGCCTCGGGACCTTCCGCCGAGTCGTCTTCCCGCTCGCCTTCCCGGCGATCGTCGCCGGGTCGATCTTCACGTTCTCGCTGACCCTCGGCGACTACATCACGCCGCAGGTGGTCGGAAACACGAACTTCATCGGGAACGTCGTCTACACGAACGTCGGCGTCGCGAACAACCTGCCCTTTGCCGCCGCGTTCGCGACGGTTCCCGTCGTGATCATGGTCATCTATCTCACGCTCGCGAAGCGTGCGGGCGCGTTCGAGAACCTGTGACGGTCGGCGGCGTCCTCCTGCGACTGGCGACGGCGGCGACGCTCGCCTTCATCTACCTCCCGCTCTTCGTCATCGGCCTCTACGCGTTCAACGAGAACATCACGCAGGGCTGGCCGATCTCCAGTTACACGACGGCGTGGTTCGGTGAGGCGTGGCGGGACGAGGACGTCCGCGACGCGCTCTGGCTCTCGGTGAAATGCGGGTTGATCGCGACGACGATCGCGCTCGTGCTCGGGACGCTGGCGTCGCTCGCCGTCGCCCGTCACCGGTTCTTCGGGCGCGAGGCGATCTCGTTCCTCGTCATCCTCCCGATCGCCCTGCCGGGGATCGTGACCGGGATGGCGCTGAACGCCTCCTACGTCCGCTTCGGGATCGACTTCGGGCTGCTGACGATCGTGATCGGCCACGCGACCTTCTGCATCGTCGTCGTCTACAACAACGTGATCGCGCGGCTTCGCCGCAGCCTCGCCGAACCTGGAGGAGGCGTCGTCCGACCTGGGCGCCGACGCTTGGCAGACCTTCCGGTACGTGACCTTCCCGCAGCTGCGGACCGCGCTGCTCGCGGGCGGGCTGCTCGCATTCGCCCTGTCCTTCGACGAGGTGATCGTGACGACGTTCACGTCCGGCGCCGAGCAGACGCTGCCGATCTGGATCTTCACGAATCTGGCGCGGCCGGAACAGCTCCCGATCATCAACGTGGTCGCCCTCGCCGTGATCGTGCTCTCGGTGATCCCGGTCTGGCTGGCCCAGCGCCTGACCCGCGAGCCGACCGGCGTCGGAGGCACCGCTGGAGTAGCCGCCGGTGCCCGGCAGTGAGATACGTTCTCTCCGAATCCAGGAGGTTTCGTCGATGAGCGTGAGCGTCCAGAAGCACAAGAACCTGGTCGGCGGCGAGTGGGTAGACGCCTCCGACGGCGGCACGGAGGAGATCATCAACCCGGCGACCGGCGAGACGATCGCCGAGGTGCCGGAGGGCACCGAGGCGGACGTCGACCGCGCCGTGGAGGCCGCGAAGAAGGCATGGGCCGAGTGGCGCGGTGTGACCCCCGCCGAGCGCGCCGAGCTCCTGCTCAAGCTCGCCGACCTGATCGACGAGCACACCGATGAGCTGGCGGAGATCGAGTCCCGGAACGTCGGCAAGCCGATCGGCGCCGCGCGTGACGAGATGCCGGTCTGCGCCGACAACCTCCGGTTCTTCGCCGGCGCCGCGAGGCTCCTCGAGGGCCGCTCCGCCGGCGAGTACATGCAGGGCTACACGTCGATGATCCGCCGCGAGCCGATCGGGATCGTCGGCCAGGTCGCCCCCTGGAACTACCCGCTGATGATGGCGGTCTGGAAGTTCGCTCCCGCGCTCGCCGCCGGCAACGTCTCGATCCTCAAGCCGTCGGAGCAGACGCCGCTATCGACCCTGCGCTTCGCCGAGCTCGCGGCCGACGTGATCCCGGCCGGCGTCCTCAACGTGATCACGGGCGACGGCGAGCCGGTCGGTGCCGGCATCGTCCGCCACCCGGACGTCCGCATGGTCTCGCTGACCGGCGACGTCGCAACAGGGAAAGAGGTCGCGAAGGCCGCGGCCGAGACGCTGAAGCGCGTGCACCTCGAGCTCGGCGGCAAGGCGCCCGTCGTCGTCTTCGACGATGCCGATCCGGCCCAGGTGGCCGAGGCGATCAAGGTCGCCGGCTACTGGAACTCCGGGCAGGACTGCACCGCGGCGTCCCGTGTGGTCGCCGGGCCGAAGATCTACGACAAGCTGCTCGAGGAGCTCGTGCCGGCCGTCGAGTCGATGAACGTCGGAGACCCGGCCGACGGCGAGGAAATCGAGATGGGCCCCGTGATCTCGAAGGCCCAGCAGGACCGGATCCTCGGCTTCCTCGACCGAGCCTCGGGGGCACAGGTGCTCACCGGCGGAGGGACGAACGGCGACCGCGGGTTTTTCGTCAACCCGACCGTCATCGCCGGAGTCGGCCAGACGGACGAGATCGTCCAGCGCGAGGTCTTCGGCCCCGTCGTGACCGTCCAGCGCTTCGACGACGACGACCAGGCTCTCGCATGGGCGAACGACGTGCCGTACGGGCTCGCCGCGTCGGTCTTCACGCGCGACGTCGGCCGGGCCATGAACGCCGCCCGGAAGCTCGAGTTCGGGACGGTCTGGATCAACGACCACATCCCGCTGGTGTCGGAGATGCCGCACGGCGGCTTCAAGCAGTCGGGCTACGGTAAGGATCTCTCGGCGTACTCGCTCGAGGACTACACCCAGGTCAAGCACGTGATGGTCAAGCTGGACTGACCTCGTAATCCGCGCCTCCGACCGTTCCGGGTTGACCCGGCGCGACGAAGAGTGGTAGGAACACCTCGCATTGCGCAGCTCGGACCTTCCTGAGCCACGGGGTGCGGTCAGCCTTCCCCGGAGCCTCGACGCCGTCGACCAGAGCATCATCGAGGCGCTCCAGAAGAACGGCCGGGAGCCGTTCCGGCGCATCGCCACACGAGTTGGCGTCTCCGAGGCGACGATCCGGGCCCGCTATACGCGGCTGTGCGACGACAACATCCTCCAGGTCACCGGAATCACGAACCCGCTGGGCCTCGGCTTCGAGGCTCAGGCCATGGTCGGAATCCGAACGAACGGACCGCCGGAGCCCGTGGCCAACGAGATCGCGACCTGGCACGAGGCCGACTACGTCGTCATCACGGCGGGGCAGTTCGACATCCTGGTCGAGCTCGTCTGCGCGGACCGCCGGCAGCTCCTCGACCTGACGAACCGCATCCGCGCGATCGAGAGCGTCGTCTCCACCGAGAGCTTCCTCTACCTGGAGCTCTGGAAGCAGATCTACGACTGGGGCGCCCGCGTCCAGGACGGCACCTCTCGTATGGCCAGGCTCGGGTGATGGAGACGAGGCTGCTCATTGCGGGTGAGCAGGTTCCCGGCGACGGCGGCGTGCTTTCGGTCGAGAACCCCTTCACGGAGTCGGAGCTGGCTTCGGTCGGCCTGCCGTCGTCCGAGCAGATCGACGCCGCGATCGCTGCCGCGCGGGAGGCCGCTCGTGGATGGGCGGCGACCCCGGCGATCGAACGGTGCGAGGCTCTCCACGAGATCGCGGCCCGGATGCGCACCCGGACGGACGAGCTCGCCGAGCTGCTGACGCAGGAGGGCGGCAAGCCGCGGATCGAGAACTCCGACGAGGTCGGCTGGACCGCCGCGGCGTTCGACTACTACGCCGAGCTCGGCCGCAACTTCGCCGGCCGAGTGATCCCCGCGATCGAGTCGACGCAGCTCTCGCTCGTCCTCAAGGAGCCGATGGGCGTCGTCGGGCTGCATCGTGCCCTGGAACTACCCGCTGCTGCTCCTGTCCTGGAAGCTCGCGCCGGCCCTCGCCGCCGGGAACACGGTGGTCGCCAAGCCGTCGGAGCTGACGCCCCTCTCGACTCTCGCTCTCGCGGGATGCTTCGAGCACCTCCCGCCGGGCGTCGTCAACATCCTCGCGGGCGCCGGGGAGGTCGGTGAGGCGATCGTCTCGGACGAACGCGTGGACTGCGTCGCGTTCACCGGCTCGGTCGAGACGGGCAAGAAGATCGCCCATATCTGCGCCGACCGGGTGGCCCGGATCAACCTCGAGCTCGGCGGCAAGGATCCGTTCATCGTCTGCCCCGACGTGGCGCCCGCCATCGAGGTCGCCGCCAAGGGCGGCGCCTGGGCCGCGTTCCTGAACGCCGGCCAGGTTTGCACGTCGGCCGAGCGCTTCTACGTCCTCGAGCCGGTCTACGACGACTACCTCCAGTCGTTCGTCGACTACACGAGCTCGCTTGTCGTCGGCGACCCGCTCGACCCCGAGACCGACATCGGACCGCTCGTCTCCGGGCGTCAGCGGGACAAGGTCGCTGCCCAGGTGGATGCGGCGGTTGCAGTAGGCGCCGAGGTCGTCACCGGAGGATCGAACGGCGGCAACGGCACCGGCTACTTCTACGCACCGACAGTCGTCACCGGCGCTCCGGCTGAGACCGACCTCCTCCGCGAGGAGACCTTCGGGCCGGTCGCGCCGCTCGTCCCGGTCAAGAGCCTCGACGAGGCGATCGAGCTCGCGAACTCCACCCGCTTCGGGCTCGGCGCCAACGTCTACACCAAGGATCTCGACACGATCCTCCGCTGCATGCGCGAGCTGAAGGCCGGCACGGTCTGGTTCAACGACCCGCTGACCGACAACGACGCAGGCCCGTTCGGCGGGATGAAACAGTCCGGCCTCGGACGGGAGCTCGGCCAGGAAGGGCTCGAGGCCTTCCAGGAGACCAAGCACGTCCATCTCGAGACCTCGCTCGCGCCGAAGGACTGGTGGTATCCCTACGGCGGCGGCTCCTCGCAGGCAAAGGGCGCCTGATGTGACGACGGCCACTGCGGACACGAAAACGGCCGTCGCCGACGTGCGCCTCGACCGCGTCACGAAGCGGTTCGACGATGTCGCGGCCGTGGACGGGCTGACGGTCGAGATCCCGCGCGGCTCCTTCTTCGCCCTCCTCGGGCCGTCCGGCTGCGGGAAGACGACGACGCTGCGCATGATCGGCGGCTTCGAGGAGCCGGACGAGGGCGTCATCTACCTCGGCGACCGGCCCGTGACCGGTCTTCCGCCATACAAGCGGGACGTGAACACCGTCTTCCAGAGCTACGCGCTCTTTCCGCACCTGACGATCTTTGAGAACGTCGCCTTCGGGCTTCGCCGTCGGAATGTCGCCCGGAACCAGGTCGCAGGGCGCGTCCGGGAGATCCTCGGGCTGGTCGACCTCCCCGGGACGGAGCAGCGGAAGCCGCGGCAGCTCTCCGGTGGCCAGCAGCAGCGGGTCGCCCTGGCTCGGGCGCTCGTCAACAACCCACAAGTCCTGCTCCTCGACGAACCGCTCGGCGCGCTCGACCTCAAGCTGCGCAAGCAGATGCAGCTCGAGCTCAAGCGCATCCAGCACGACATGGGGATCACGTTCATCCACGTCACGCACGACCAGGAGGAGGCGATGACGATGGCGGACGTCATCGCCGTGATGAACCGCGGCCGGATCGAGCAGCTCGGGCGTCCCGACGAGCTCTACGAGCGCCCACGCACGAGCTTCGTCGCGCGCTTCCTCGGCGCCTCGAACCTCCTGCGCGGCACCGTGGAGGACCGGGACACGATCCGACTCCGCAGCGGCGCCCTCGTCCGGGTCGCAGACGAGCTCCCGCAGCGCGGTGCGGCCGTCGCCGCCGGGGTCCGGCCGGAGAAGCTCCGCCTCGGCGAGGACGGCGCCAACCGCCTCTCCGGCACCGTCAAGGAGCTCTCCTACGTCGGCGTCGCCACCCAGTACGTCGTCGAGACCCCCGACGGGCTTCTCGCCGTCTACGTCCAGAACACCGAGCCGGGCATCCGCAGCGTCGAGCCCGGGACTCCCGTCCACGTCGCCTTCGCCCCGGAATCCACGTTCGTCGTCGAGCTCACAGAGGAGGAAGAACCCGCATGACCGACCTGACCCGTCTCGAGCTGCTCCGCCGCGCCGCGCTCGGCGGAGCCGCACTCTCCATCCCGGGCCTCCTGGCCGCCTGCGGCGGCGATGACGAAGAGGCGGCCGGCACGACGACAGGCGCGGCCGAGCTCGCCGGCACCCTGCGCTTCTCGAACTGGCAGCTCTACATCGACCGCGACCCGAAGACGAAGAAGATCCCGTCACTCGAGCAGTTCACCGCCCAGACCGGCGTCAAGGTCGAGTACGTCGAGGACGTCAACGACAACGCGACGTACTTCGGGAAGATCCAGGGGCCGCTCTCGCAGGGGCGCGGGATCGACCGCGACATCATCGTCATGACCGACAACTCGCGCTTCCCGGCACTGCTCGTCAGCAAGGAGTGGGTCGAGGAGCTGGACAAGAGCCGCATCCCGAACATCACCAACCTGATCGAGGCGCAGCAGAGCCCGCCGTTCGACCCGGACCGCAGCTACAGCATCCCGTGGGTGTCGGGGATCACCGGGATCGCGACCAACATGAAAGCGAGCGGCGGCGAGGTCGTCACGACGATGCAACAGCTGCTCGAGGACACGAAGCTGAAGGGCAAGGTGACCCTGCTCACCGAGGTCGCCGACACGATGAGCCCGATCATGCTCGAGAACGGCGACGACCCGAGCAAGGTCACCGACGACAGCTGGAAGAAGGCGTACGACCGGATCCAGAAGGCGGTCGACGCGGGTCAGATCCGCCGCTTCACGGGCAACGACTACGTGGCCGACCTGGAGAGGGGCAACATCGCCGCCGCGCTGTCCTGGTCGGGCGATGTGGCCACGGGCCTGGCCGCGAACAAGGACCTCCGCTGGAACCTGCCCGAGCAGGGGAGCGACATCTGGACGGACAACATGTTCATCCCGCTCGAGGGCAGCGTGCCGACGGCGTCCGAGTACATGAACTTCGTCCTCGACCCGAAGATCGCGGCGATGATCTCGGTCGGCAACGGATACATCTCGCCGGTCAAGGGTGTCAAGGAAGAGGCGGTGAAGCTCGACCCCGAGTCCGCCTCGAACCCGCTGATCTTCCCCGACGACGAGATCCTGTCCAACGTCGTCCAGTTCGACTCGGCGGCCTTGAACAACCAGACCTACATCGAGCAGTGGCAGCAGCTGCTCGGCGCTTGAGCCCAGCGTGTACCTGATCCACCGCCACCGTTGGCTCGCCCCGGCGCTGCTGCTTGCGCCGGGGCTCGCCTGGCTGGCGGTGTTCTTCCTCGTCCCGCTGGGCTTCCTGGGCTACCAGTCGCTCCAGTCGGGCACCTTCGAGCAGGGCTACACGTTCGACTGGGCGTTCTCGAACTACGTGGACGCGATCTCCGACTACCGCGAGCAGCTCGTCCGCTCCTTCCTCTACTCGGGGATCGCAACCGTGCTGGCGCTGCTGATCAGCTACCCGCTCGTCTACTGGATCGCGTTCTACGGCGGGCGCTGGAAGAACTTCCTGCTGCTCTTCATCGTCGCGCCCTTCTTCGTCACGTACCTGATCCGCACGCTCGCCTGGCAGAACATCCTCGCCGACCAGGGCCCGATCGTCGGCTTCCTTCGGGACATCCACCTGCTCTCGGCCGACGGGCGCCTGCTCGCGACCACGCTGGCGGTCGTCGCCGGGATCACCTACAACTTCCTGCCCTTCATGGCGCTGCCGCTGTACGTCTCGCTCGAGGCGATCGACCCCCGACTGCTGGAAGCGGCGAAGGACCTCTACGCGAGCCCGACGAAGGCGTTCATGCGCGTGACGCTGCCGCTCTCGGCGCCGGGCATCGTGGCGGGGACGCTCCTGACATTCATCCCCGCGGCCGGTGACTTCATCAACGCCCAGCTGCTCGGGACGCCGAACCAGTACATGGTCGGCAACGTGATCCAGTCGAAGTTCCTCGAGCTGATCGACTACCCGGCCGCGGCGGCGCTCTCGTTCGTGCTGATGGCGCTGATCATGGTCGCGCTCCTCGTCTACGCCCGGATGGTCGGGACGGAGAAGCTGACGGGATGACCACCGCAGCCGAGACGGTTCCGATCCGGACGAGGCCGAGCGCGGCCTCGCGCGCGTGGGCCTTCGTCCGCCGACACACGCTCACCGTCTACTCGCTGCTGGCGCTCACCTACCTGATGCTGCCGATCGCGGTCGTGATCGTCTTCTCCTTCAACGACCCCGCCACGCAGTTCAACTACACGTGGGAGAGCTTCACCTTCGACAACTGGGTGAACTGGGACGCGGTGCCCGGGATCCGGGATGCGGTCATGCTCTCCCTCCAGATCGCGTTGATCACGACGGTCGTGGCGACGGTGCTCGGCACGTCGATCGCGCTCGCGCTCGTCCGGCACCGGTTCAGTGGCCGGGGGCCTACGAACCTGCTCGTCTTCCTCCCGATGGCCACGCCCGAGATCGTGCTCGGCGCCTCGCTCCTGACGCTCTTCCTCCAGATGCGGTTCGCGACCGGCTTCACGACGATCTTCATCGCTCACGTGATGTTCACGATCAGCTACGTCGTCGTGACCGTGAAGGCGCGCCTCGTCGGCTTCGACCGGCATCTCGAGGAGGCGGCGATGGACCTCGGCGCCAACGAGTGGACGACCTTCCGGAAGATCACGCTGCCGCTGATCGCCCCGGCGATCCTGAGCGCGGCCCTCCTGTGCTTCGCGATCTCGATTGACGACTTCGTGATCACGTACTTCAACGCCGGCTCGGAGACGACGTTCCCGCTCTTCGTCTGGGGCGCAGCCAGGGTCGCGGTGCCCCCGCAGGTGAACGTGGTGGCCTCGGCGATCTTCGTCGTGGCCCTTGCGGCGATGGCAGCGAACGTCCTCTACCAGACGCGGCGCGGCCGACAAGCGAAAGGAGCTGCATGACCACCCCGGACCTCCAGCAGCAAGCCCGCGATCACCTCTGGCTCCACTTCACGCGCATGGGCGGGTACATGCAGGACGAGATCCCGATCATCGTCCGCGGCGAGGGCTGCTACCTGGAGGACTCGAAGGGGAAGCGCTACCTCGACGCGCTGGCCGGCCTCTTCGCCGTCAACATCGGCTACTCGTACGGCGACGAGATCGGGCAAGCGGCGCACGACCAGATGAAGGAGCTGCCCTTCTACACCAACTGGTCGTATGCGCATCCCCGGGCGATCGAGCTGGCGGCGACCGTGGCCGGGCTCGCGCCGGGCGACCTGAACCGCGTCTTCTTCTGCTCCGGCGGCTCGGAGGCGGTCGAGTCCGCGTGGAAACTCGCGCGCCAGCACTACGCCGCGCGCAACGAGCCGAAGCGGCGCTGGAAGGTGATCGCCCGCAACGTCGCCTACCACGGCACGACGATGGGCGCGCTCTCGATCAACGGGATCCCGGCCCTCCGGGCGCCGTTCGAGCCGCTCGTCCCCGACGTCGCCCACGTCCGGAACACGAACCGCTACCACCGGCCCAAGGAGGAGACCGAGGAGCAGTTCACGGCGATCCTGCTCGAGGAGCTCGAGCACACGATCGGCACGCTCGGGCCGGAGACGGTCGCGATGGTGATCATGGAGCCGGTGCAGAACGCCGGCGGCGCCTTCACCCCACCGGCGGGCTACTGGCGCGGTGTCCGGGAGATCTGCGACCGGTACGACATCCTCCTCTGCGCCGACGAGGTGATCACCGGTTTCGGCCGGCTCGGCCACTGGTTCGGCTCCGAGCGCTACGACATCCGACCCGACCTCCTCACGATGGCGAAGGGCCTCTCCTCCGCGTACGCCGCAATCGGCGGTGTCGTCGCGACCGACCGCGTGATGGAGCCGTTCCTCGAGGGCTCGTCGATGTACACGCACGGGATCACCTTCGGCGGCCATCCCGTGATGTGCGCGATCGCGCTGAAGAACATCGAGATCATGAAGCGGGAGCGGATCGTCGAGCACGTGAAGGAGAACGAGGATCGGTGCCGCGACACCCTGGCGCAGCTGCTGGAGCTTCCGATCGCCGGCGACCTGCGCGGAACCGGGTTCTTCTATGCGCTCGAGCTCGTGAAGGACAAGGAGACGCGGGAGTCCTTCAGCGACGAGGAGTCGGAGTGGCTCCTGCGCGGCTTCCTCTCCAAGCGGCTCTTCGAGGCCGGCCTGATCTGCCGGGCGGACGACCGCGGTGACCCCGTGATCCAGCTGTCGCCGCCGCTCGTGGCCGGGCAGGAGGAGTTCGACAGGATCGCGTCCGTCCTCGGCGAGGTGCTCACGGAGGCGTGGGCCGAGCTCGAGCGCGGCGGGAAAGCCCTAGCGAAGGCGTAGCTCGAAGTAGGTCGTCCCGTGGACGGGGTTGGGGCGGTACGCCTCGATCTCCTCGAAGCCGAGCGACCGGTAGAGGCTGCGCGCGGCTTCCATTGTCGGGAGGGTGTCGAGGCGCATGCGCTCGTAGCCGGCCTCCCGTCCGGCCTCGACGATCGCCTCGGCGAGGCGTCTCCCCAGGCCCGAGCCCTGGAACGCGGGCCTGACGTAGAGCCGCTTCATCTCGCAGACGCCCGGCTCGTAGGGGCGCACCGCGACGCCCCTCAGCGCCCGACGCGCCGCCGTCGTCTCCCTCCAGCGCGAGGAGCAGCCGGCCCGCAGGCGGCGCGTAGTCGCCGGGCAGCTCCGCCAGCTCGCTGTCGAAGTCCTGGAAGGAAAGGTCGACGCCGAGTGAGGCGGCGTACTCCTCGAAGAGCTGGCGGACCGCGGGCAGCCTGTCGTCCGCGTGGCCGTCGACGACGAGGATGCCCACGTGCCTCAGCGTATTCGCAAGGCTGGCCGCTGATGTGACAATGGAGGCAATGTCGCAGACCGTCGATCCACTCACTGCCGCACGCGAGGCTGCCGCGCGCCAGGCCTGGCGGACGGCGTACGAGGAGTTCGCGAACGCCGATCCGGGCCAGCTGGGCGCCGAAGACCTCGAGCGTTTCGGCGAGGCGGCCTGGTGGTCCGGCAAGGTCGTCGAGGCGATCAACCTCCGCGAGCGCGCCTACGCCGCCTACGCCTCGAGCGGGGAGAAGCTGGCCGCGGCACGAATCGCCCTGATGCTCTCGTGGGACGAGTCCGGGCGTGGCGCATTCTCCGTCTCTCACGGATGGTTCGCGAACGCTCAGCGCGTACTCGAGGACGAGCCGGAGTCCGCCGAGTACGGACGGCTCGCGCTCACACGAGCGGTCGACGCGATGTTCGCGGAGGGAGACCTTCCGGGCGCAATCGCGGATTTCGAGCTGGCATTCGAGCTCGGCCGGCGCTTCGGCGACCGCGACACCCAGATGCTGGCGCTCATGGGCAAGGGACGTGCACTCGTGAAGGGCGGCGAGATCGACCGAGGGATGAAGCTGCTCGACGAGGCGACCGCCGCCGCTGTGAGCGGCGAGCTGGAGCCGTACTCGTCGACGCTCGTCTACTGCATGATGATCAGCTCCTGCCACGACCTCGGCGACTTCCGGCGCGCGGCAGAGTGGACCGAGGTTGCCAACCGCTGGTGCGACCGCCTTGACGTCACCGGCTTCCCAGGCGCGTGCCGCATTCACCGCGCCGAGATCATGCGCCTCCGCGGAGACCTGGAAGGCGCGGAACGGGTTGCGATGGCCGCGTGCGACGAGCTCTACGACTTCGAGCGGTTCATCACCGCCGCCGGGTACTACGAGCTCGGTGAGATCCGTCGTCGTCGCGGGGAGTTCGCGGCCGCCGAGGAGGCTTACGGCAAGGCGAACGAGCTCGGAAGCGACCCCCAGCCCGGGCTTGCCCTCCTCCGGCTCGCCGAGCGCAAGACCGGCGCGGCCGTCGCCGCGATGACACGGACGCTGGAGGAGATCGAAGACCCGCTCGGGCGGCTCCGCCGCTTGCCGGCACAGGTCGAGATTGCCCTCGAAGCCGGGGACGTGAAGACCGCCCGTGCGGCAGCTGGCGAGCTCGAGGGCCTCATCGACTCCTACAAGGTCGGCGACCGGCGCACGCCGGCCTTCGACGCGACCGTCCACCTCGCGGCCGGGCGGATCCAGCTAGCCGAGGGCGACGCCGAGACAGCAGCCCGCCGTCTCCGGCAGGCGCGTGACGGATGGAAGGAGGTCGGCGCCCCGTACGAGACGGCACAGGCTCGGACGCTGCTTGCCCTCGCGTTCCGCCGTCAGGGCGACGAGCACGGCGCCACGGCGGAGCTCGAAGCGGCGCTCGCCAGCTTCGAGCGGATCGGCGCCCGGCACGACGCTGATCGCGTGAAGGAGCTGCTCGGCCGCGAGCAGACGAGGCGCACGTTCTTCTTCACCGACATCGTGGGGTCGACGAGACTCCTCGAGACGCTCGGGAACGAGAAGTGGAGGAAACTGCTCGCCCGCCACAACGAGCTGCTGAGCGAGCAGATCGTCGAGAGCGGCGGCGAGGTCGTCCAGCAGACCGGGGACGGGTTCTTCGCCGTCTTCGCCAGCTCGCGGGCGGCGGTCGAGGCGGCGATCGCGATCCAGCGCGCGCTCGACGGTGAGATCTTCGCCCCCGACGTGCGGATCGGTGCGCATACGGGCGCAGCGTTCGAGGAGGCCGACGGCTCGAACGGGTACGGTGGCGAGGCGGTTCACCTCGCTGCGCGAATCGGCGCCGAGGCCGGCGCGGGCGAGATCCTCGTCAGCCGCGACACGCTCGACGAGGCCGGTGCGGGCTTCCGCCTCTCCGAGCCCCGGTCGACGACGCTGAAGGGCTTCGAACAGCCCGTCGAAGTGATCCCCGTCAGCTGGCGCTGACGTCAGGTCGTCCGGGTGGACGAGAGCCCGAGACCGACGAAGACGATGCCGGTCACCCAGCGCTTCACGCCGAGGTACCAGCGGCTGCGGCGGAGCCACGCGCCGGCCGTGCCGGCAGCGAGCGCCCAGAGGGTGTCCGACGAGAGCGCGATCACGACGAAGACCAGCCCGAGCGCGAAGATCTGCAGCGTCGCGGCGCCCGCGTCCGGGTCGACGAACTGCGGGAGGAACGCGATGAAGAACAGCGCCGTCTTCGGGTTCAGGACATTGACGACCACGCCGTCCGTGAACAGCCGCCGCCTGGATCGCGGGACTCTGATGATGTCGTTCTCGAGCGGCTCGCGGGTCAGCATCCGCCGGATGCCCAGGAACACGAGGTAGGCGGCGCCCGCGTACTTCACGATCGTGAAGGCGGTCGCCGACGAGGCGAGGAGCGACGAGAGCCCGATCGTGGCCGCGAGCACGTGGACGAGGCCGCCGACGCCGATCCCCAGCGCGGAGACGATGCCTGCGAAGCGTCCCTGATCCACGCTCTGCGCGACGATGTAGAGCACGGCCGGGCCCGGCACGACCGCCAGCGCGAGCGCGGCCACGCAGAAGAGAGCGAGCGTCGAGACGTCCACGGGCGAAGCTTGCCTACTCGTCCAGGACGGTGAAGAGCGTCAGCTGCATCCCGTCCGGTGCGCGGAGCCGGACGTTGCGATGGCGCCACGGCGTCTCGACCGGATCCGCGAGCTGCTCGGCCCCTGCGGCTGCCAGGCGCGCGGCAGTCTCGGCCGAGTCCTCGACCTCGAGCGCGAGCCGCACGGGCCCGGACACGCCACGCCGCCCGACCTCGACCTCGTCGACGAGGCCCGTCTGGTCGACGGAGAGCAGTTCGAGCGTCGCGCGGCCGGCGTCGAGGATGGCGCCGCTCCCGGTCTCCTCCTCCCACTCGTAGGTGACGGGGAGTCCGAGGACGTCCCGGTAGAAGCGCAGCGCCTCCGCGTAGTCCTCGACCGTGACGGCGACGCGGAGCTCGCGGACGGGGCTCTCGGGCATATCCGGGCAAACGCGCGGAGGTTGCCTAAGCTTCCCGCGTGGGCCAGGGGAACTACGAGGCGCTTGCCCGGGCGAACGAGAACTTCCGCCAGGTGCTCGAGACCGGCGAGCATGCCCAGCTCGTCGTGATGACGCTCGTGCCGGGCGAGGAGATCGGCGAGGAGACGCACGAGGGCGACCAGATCCTCTTCTTCGTCGAGGGGGAAGGTGAGGCGATCCTGGAGGGCGAGTCGAGCGCGGTCCGCGCGGGCGACTACGTGTTCGTCCCGGCGGGCACACTGCACAACTTTGTGAACCGGGGCAGTGAGCCGCTACGCCTGCTGACGACCTACGCGCCGCCCGAGCATCCGCACGGCACCGTCCACCGGACGAAGGCCGAGGCGGACGCAGCCGAAGCGCACTAGCGCCGCGCGACGCCGTGGATGTACGGCGCCGTCGTGATCGTCAGGAGCGACGACGAGTGGAAGCCTCGCTCGAGCCGCTCGATCCGGAACCCGGCTGCCCGGATCGCTGACTCGGTATCCCGCGTCGTCTCGCACCCGCCGAGCGCGCGCGTCCAGAAGAGCCGGTCGAGTCCGCGCTGGAGCACGCGAAAGAGGACATGCCTCGAGCGGACGTGCTCCCAGAAGCGGAGCTCGCCGCCTTCCCGGAGGACGCGCCGAGCCTCCCCGAGGACGACGGCCGGATCGCGCACGCTGCAGAGCACGCCCATCACGACGACGGCGTCGAAGGATCCGTCCTCTGCGGGCAGCTGCTCCGCCACGCCGTCGACGATCTCGATCGGAACCACCGCGCCCCGCGCCCGCTCCGCGGAGGACTCCCTCGCCGTCGGGTCCGGCTCGACGGCGAGCAGGCTCGTGACCTCGGGCGGGTAGTGCTCGAACGACCGGCCGTCGCCCGAGCCGACTTCGAGGACGCGTCCACTGAGACCGGAGAGAAGCGTGCGGCGAAGCTCGCGCTGGCCGGCGTCGGGCCGCCGCTGCTCGCGCCACTCGAGGAAGCGCGCGAAGCGGCTCTGCTGCGGCCCGTAGAGGGTCGAGCCGGAGGACTCGGTCGGCGGCACGGACAGATCGACGGTAGCTCAGCGTCCTGAGCGACGGGCGACGACGAACGTGCTCTGACCGAGCAGCTGTCCGTACCGACGCGCCGAAGGAGCTCCGAACCCGGGCCAGACGTACCAGCGGTAGCTGCCGGTAACAAGGCTCTGGGTCCGTCCGAGGTAGCGCCAACGGGCCGTGAGCTGGTGACGCGTGCGGGTTGGCCACGCGGTGAGGACCTTGCGGCGGCCTCGGTAAACCTGGACGTTGTAGTACCGCGCGCGCGCAACGCGCCGCCAACGCAGCAGCGGCGGCCGGGTGACCCGTGCTCCGGCGGCCGGCGAGCTCAGCGCCGACACGCTCCGGACAACTGCCGCGCCGATCGTCCAGCCATGCAGTGACGGCGTTCCATCGGCGTTGCCCGCGCCGTCGATCGCCCGCACCTCGAATCGGTGGGTCGCCCTGCGCAGGCCCGAGTAGCTCTTCGGGGAGACGCAGAGCGCGAACGGCGCCCCGTCGAGCCTGCACTCGAACGTCCCACTCTCGCTCGCTGCGAACCGGAACCTCGCAGCGGTCGCCGGTGTCGCCGACTTGGGCGCGGACGTGACTCTGGTCTCGGGCGCGCTCGTGTCGATCGTCCAGGAGTACCCGGCCTGGGCGCCGAGATTGCCGAGGGCGTCCGTCGGCCGGACCCTGAACGTGTGCGGTCCGTCCCCGAGCCCGTAGTAGGTCGCAGGCGAGCTGCACGGCGCGAAGCTGCGGTCGTCCATCTGGCAGTCGAACGACGACGGCTCGCCGGCCGCAAAGGTGAAGGTCGCAGCGCTGCTGTTGACAAGCCCCGGAGGCGCCGAGGTGACGGCTGCCCCGGCCGCGACCGTCTTGATCGTCCAGACATGGGTCGCGTCGGGGCCGATGTTCCCTGCGGCGTCGGTCGCCTTAACCGCGAAGACGTGGTTTCCGTCCGGCAGGTCGGCATAGCCGAGCGGCGAGGTGCACGGCGCGAAGGCGCCGCCGTCCAGCTTGCAGAGATAGCCGTTCGAGTCCGCCGCTGTGAAGCTGAAGCTTGGCGAGCGGTTGCTGCTCGGGGAGCCCGGCCCGTCGGCGATGGCCGCCACCGGCGCGACCGTGTCGATCGTCCACGAGTGGTTCTTCGGGATGCCCGTGTTCCCGGCGGTGTCGATCGCCCGGACCACGAACGTGTGCGGGCCGTCCGCGAGCCCGGCATAGGTCTTCGGGGACACGCATGACGCGAAGGCGGGCTCGGCATCGAGCTTGCACTCGAACGTCGACGGCTGGTCGGCGGAGAAGTGGAACACCGGCGCGGCGGCGTTGCTCGGGCTCGCCGGCTTGACGTCGATCTGCGCCGTCGGGGCGGTTGCGTCGAGCAACCAGGCGTAGCTGATCTCGACGCTTGGGTTGCCCGCGCGGTCGATCGCCTTGACCACGAACGTGTGCGGTCCGTCGGACACGCCCGCGTACACCTTGGGCGAGGCGCAGGCGACGAACGGCTCCGCGTCGAGCCGGCACTCAAACGACCCCTGCTCGGTCGAGGTAAAGCTGAAGCTCGGCGACTGGCTCTTGCTCGGATTGCTCGGCTTCGCGGTGATCGTGGCGACCGGAATGACGGTGTCGACCGTCCACTGATGGGTCGTCTCGGCGCCCGTGTTCCCCGCGGTGTCGGTCGCCTTGACGCGGAAGGTATGGGCGCCGTCGGGGAGGTTGGCATAGCCCTGCGGGGAGCTGCAACCGGTGAAGGCGGCGGTGTCGAGCCGGCACTGGTACGTCGCCCCGGCCTCCCCCGCGCCGAACAGGAAGCTGGGAGACTTGACGTTGCTGAAGGCGTTCGGCTTGCCGGTGATGTCGACGGACGGCGCGACCGTGTCGATCGTCCACGCGTAGGTCACGACCGCGCCGGTGTTGCCCGCGCTGTCGGTGGGCCTGACGCTGAACGTGCGGACGCCGTCCGGGAGATTCGTGTAGTTCCTCGGCGACAAGCAGGCGGCGAACGAGGCGTCGTCGAGCTTGCAGACGAACGTCGCCGGCTCCACGGCGCCGAATGTCAGCGTCGGCGATTTCACGTTGCTCGGATCTGTCGGCTTGCCCGTGATCTGCACGGCCGGAGCCTGCGTGTCGATCGTCCACGTGTAGGTGACGTCCGTACCAGTGTTGCCGGCTGCATCGGTCGCCTTGACGGCAAACGCGTGCGAGCCGTCGGCGAGCGGCGGATAGCCCCTCGGCGAGCTGCAGGCGGCCGCGGCTCCGTCGAGCGTGCAGATGAACGACGCCCCTGGCTCGCTCGAGAAGGTGAACGTCGGCGTCGTGTCGTTGGTCGGGCTCACCGGCTTGCTGCCGATCGCCGCCGTCGGAGCCACCGTGTCGATCGTCCACGTGAAGCTAGCCTCGACGCCGGTGTTGCCCGCGCCGTCGGTCGCCTTGACGGCGAACGTATGGGCGCCGTCCGCGAGGTTCGAGTACGACCTCGGCGACGTGCAGGCCTCGAAGCCACCCGTGTCGAGCCTGCAGGCGAAGGTGCTTCCCGGCTCGGCGGAGAACGCGAAGGTCGGCGACGAGACCTTGCTCTGGGCGCTCGGCTTCAGGTCGATCGCCGTCGCCGGCGCGACCGTGTCGACAGTCCAGAGGTACACCACTTCCGGGCTGGTGTTTCCGGCCGCATCCGTCGACCGGACCGTGAACTTGTGCCCGCCGTCGACGAGGCCGGCGTAGCTCTTGGGCGAATCACACGGCGCGAAGCCGCCCTCCTCGAGACGGCACGCGAATGTGCTGCCGTTCTCGCTCGACGTGAAGCGGAACGTCGGATCGGCGTTGTTGCTCGGGCTCGCCGGCTTCTGCGTGATCGTCGCCGTGGGAGGGACGGTGTCGATCGTCCACTCGACGACGGTCGCGAGCCCCGTGTTGCCGAGGGAGTCGGTCGCCTTGACAGCGAAGCTGTGCTCCCCGTCGGGGAGGCTCGGGTAGCTCTTCGGCGAGGTGCACAGTGCGAACGCCGCGCCGTCGAGGCTGCAGTGGAAGCTCGTCGCGTCGACGGACGCGAACCCGAAGGTCGGAGAGCTGTCGTTGGTGAAGTTGGCCGGCCGCAGGGTCACGGAGGCGATCGGCGCCGTCGTGTCGATCGTCCAGCCGAGGCTGACGGACGCCCCGACATTTCCGGCCAGGTCGGTCGGCCGGACGACGAACGTATGCGGGCCGTCGGCGAGGTTCACGCCGTAGTTCTTCGGTGACGTGCACGGCGCGAACGACCCGGCATCGAGCTTGCAGCTGAAGGTCCCGTTCTCGTCCGAGGCGAACACGAACGTCGGCGACTTCTCGTTGCTCGGGTTCGTCGGGCCGGACGTGATCGAGGCCGTCGGCTGGGTCGTGTCGATCGTCCACTCGTGTGTCGTCTCCGGGACCGGTGTTCCCGGCTGCGTCCGTTGCCTTGACGACGAACGTGTGCGTGACCTCAGCGAGGTTCGAGTAGCCCTTCGGCGAGGTGCAGGCAGCGAACGCGGCGCCGTCAAGGCGGCACTGGAACGTCGTTCCGCCCTCGCTTGCAGCGAAGGTGAAGTTCGGGAAGCTCGTCTTGCTCGGATCGGCTGGCTTGTCCCGCGATCGAGACCGTCGGCGCGACCGTGTCCACAGTCCATGTGTACGGGGTCTCCGCTCCCGCATTGCCCGCGGTGTCCGTTGCCTTGACGACGAAGGTGTGCGAGCCCTCGGCGAGGCCGGGATAGAGCTGTGGGGAGGTGCAGGAGGCGAAGGCGGCGCCGTCGAGCTTGCACAGGAGTGTCGCCGCCTCGTTCGCCGAGAAGGAGAAGGTCGCGAGCTTGGTGTTTGCGAGCAGGGGCGGCTTCTGGCCGATCGTCGCGATCGGCGCGACGGTATCGATCCTCCACGGGTAGACCGCCTCTGCGCCCGTATTGCCGGCGGCGTCGGTGGCCTTGACCCGGAAGGTGTGCGTGGCATCCGTGAGCGCCGCATAGGCCTTCGGCGAGGAGCACGCACCGAATGCGCCGCCGTCGAGCTTGCACGCGAAGGTCGCGCCGGCCTCGTCGGCGCCGAACTGGAAGCTCGGCGCGGCGTTATTGCTCGGATCGACGGGCTGCGCCGAGATTGCTGCCGTCGGTGCGACCGTGTCGATCGTCCAGGTGTAGCTCACCTCCGCTCCCGTGTTCCCGGCAGCGTCGGTCGCCTTGACGACGAACGTGTGGGAGCCGTCCGCGAGCCCGCCGTAGCTCGTGGGCGAGCTGCAGGCCCCGAACCCAGCGCCGTCGAGCTTGCACTGGAAGGTCGCCGTCTCGCCGGCCGAGAAAGCCAGAGCGGGGCCGCTCACGTTGCTCGGGTTGCTCGGCTTGGTCGTGATCGTCGCAACCGGGGCACCGGTGTCGACGACCCACGTGTACGTGGCGGCCGGACCGATGTTGCCCGCGGTGTCGGCCGCGCTGACGGAGAAGGTGTGTGAGCCGTCGCTTAGGCCGGAGAGGGCCTTCGGCGACGCACACGGGAAAAAGGCCTCCGTGTCGAGCTTGCACTGGAAGGAGCTCCCGCCCTCGTCGGCGTTGAAGGAGAAGCTCGGCGACGGGTCGCTGCTCGAGGCAGCGGGCTTTTCCGTGATCGCGGCGGCAGGTGGGTCAGTGTCGACCGTCCAGGCATGGACGGCGGCCGTGCTGGTGTTCCCGGCCGCATCCGTCGCTTCCACCTCGAACGAGTGCTGGCCGTCGGGAAGGCCGGCGTAGGCCTTGGGCGAGCTGCAGGTCGCGAACGCGCCCGCGTTGAGCTTGCAGCGGAACGTCGCGGGCCCGTCCGCCGCGAACGCGAAGCTCGGGGAGTTGCTGTTCGTCGGGCTGCTCGGTGCGCCGGTGATCGTCACGGCCGGTGCGATCGTGTCGATCGTCCAGACGTGGCTCGCGTCCGGGCCCGTGTTGCCGGCGGCATCGGTCGCCCTGACGTCGAAGGTGTGGCTGCCGTCACCCAGGCTCGCATAGCTCTTTGGCGAGCTGCAGAGGGCGAAGGCGGCGGCGTCGAGCCTGCACTGGAACTGCGCGGCCTCGCCGGCCGCGAAGGTGAAGCTCGGCGAGCTGTCGCTGATCGGGCTGGCCGGCTTGGCCGTGATCGTCGTCGTCGGGGGCGTCAGATCACTCGTCCACGCGTAGGTGTCTGCGGCTCCGGTGTTGCCGGCGGCGTCCGTCGCGCGGACGGCGAAGGTGTGCGGCCCGTCTGCGAGCCCCGCGTAGGCCTTCGGGGAGCTGCACGCTGCGAAACCCGCGCCGTCGAGGCTGCACTCGGCGTTCGCGGTCTCGTTGGTCGTGAACTCGAAAGTCGGGGAGCTGTCGTTGCTCAGGTTCAGCGGCTGGTCCGTGATCGTCACGATCGGAGCCGCGGTGTCGATCGTCCAGGTGTGACTCGACTGGCCGGCGTTGCCGGCCGCGTCCGTCGCCTTGACGACGAACGTGTGCGAGCCGTCCGTGAGCCCGCCGTAGCTCTTCGGGGAAGTGCAGGGCGCGAAGGCCCCTTCGTCCAGCTTGCACTCGAACGGGGCCGGCGCGTCGGCGGAGAAGTCGAAGCTCGCCGAGCCCTGATTGCTCAGTGTTGCCGGGGCCGACGTGATCGAGACCGCCGGTGCCGTGCCGTCGACCTGCACCGTCGGCTGAGAGCCGGCGAAAGCGAAGGGGACGGCCGCGCGAAGGACCTCGCTCGCCCACACGCCCAATCCCTCCGCGCTCGCCGACGTGGCCGTGAAGACGACCGTCAGCGTCGCGCCGGGACAGAGCTCGTCGTCGGCGCTGATCCCGGGCCGCTTGAGATTGATCTTCGCGTCGGCGATGAGCTCGCCGTCTGCGACCCACGTCGAGGCCTGGCAGACACCTGCGGCACTCGCGGTCGCTTGCAGACTCGGACCATCGACGACGAACCCCGGCGGGATACCGATTTTCGCTCGGTCAGCCGCCTCGGGCGACGCCGGGTCGCTGGTCAGTGCGACCGTGTAGGACGCGGAGGTCGCCGGATTGACGTTCGCCGGAGCGACGACGCCCGTGAACGTGTTGACCGGGTCGGCTGAGGCGCCGGACGCCACGAGCAGGAACGCCAACGCGGCGGCGGCGGGCAACAGGCGGCGGCGGTCGAACATGAATCCTCCCTAGAGCAGGACGGCGGCGTTCAGCCAGAGAAGTGCGAGCGCGATCGCGCCGCACCCGGCGGTTGCGATGTGGCGGCGGTGGGCGTACAACGGCTCCGCGACCACGGGCCACGGCATGCGGCGAGTCGAGGCGACCGAAGCTCCGAGAAGCAGAAAGACTCCGAGACCGAGCAGCGGCAGGATCGCGGCGACCCCGATCGAGGGAGCCGTCTCAACAGGCGCGAAGAAGGACGCGGGCGCGGTGTCCAGCTCGAGCGTCTGCGGCGCGATCTCGACGGGTGTGCTCCGCTTGGGCCTTGCACGCGTCCGTCGCCGAACCGGCGGCTCGTCTCGTCGAATCCGTCGGGCCGAACCGAGCGGTCGCTTGCGCGGCCGCGCCGCCGCCGGCGCGGACTGCTTCGCAGCGACGGCCTTCGCGGGCTGCGGCGGAGGCGTGCGAGGCGCGGCAGGCGGTTGCACCGTCGTTGTGATCGGGCGTCGCGCGGCACGCTCGACCGGTGGTGGTGGTGGCGGCGGCGGCGGCATCGGACGGGCGCGCTGCTTCGGGCGAGCCGGCTTGGGGTCCGGCTTGGGCGCCGGCTGCGGATCAGGATCGGGCGGAGGCGGCGGCGGCTGTTGCTGCGCGAGAGTCGTGGCACCCGTCGTCGGCGCGGTGGGACTCTGGAGAGGCGAAGCCTGGCCGGCCAGCGCTCCCGAGGTCGCGAACCCGAGCATGCAAAGGCCCGCGAGGACAAGCGTCGCCAATCCCACAGAGCGCGGGCGCGACGGGGCGGCGTCGGCTCCGCGTCTCATCGAAAGCGCGTGCCCCCATCTGGGCCCCTCGGCCCGAGACCGCTGACAACAGCTGGGTTGTGATGGGTCTGAGACATGCTCGGCGATCGCTTCGACCCGGGCAGGGCCCGTCTGCTCCCCGCCGGGCAAAATCCACGCTAGAACCGTGGCCGGGGCCTCTCGACGGCCGTAAGAACAGGATCTGCCTAGCCCTCTGGCTAGGTCACCACGATGGGCTCAGTGCCGAGCGCTCAGCTGCGCTCGATCAGCTCGACGCGGTACTGATCGGGGTCGCGCACGAAGCAGATCCGGGAGCCGCCCTCGCGCACCTGGTACGGCGGCCGCTCGGGCTCGATGCCCTGCTCGGCCAGCTTCTCGAGCGTCGAGTCGAGATCGTCGACCGTCAGGGCGACATGGCCGTAGCCGGTGCCGAGCTCGTACGAGTCGACGCCGAAGTTGTGGGTCAGCTCCAGCTCGGGAACCTCCTTGCCCGGCACGCCCAGGAAGTAGTTGATCGCTTCCTCGCGGATCGGAAGCTCCCGGCGCTTCTCGAGGCCGAGCGCCTCGTAGAAAGCAATCGACCGCTCCGGGTCGGTGACGCGGTAGCACGTGTGGATCAGCTCCACAGCGATGACTCTACGGAAGGCGGCGAAACTGGAGCGTCCAGATCACGCGAAGGTCTTGCTGCGTGGAGCCCGGCGGCGCGTTGAACGGGAGCATCGTCACCCGCGAGACGTCTGCTCGAGCGACCACGCGACGGCGGCTTCCGGCAAGCAGGACCTCCTCGTCAACCCGACCGGGCGCGATGTTCAGCCACGAATCCTTGGAGGCCACCGTCCAGTCGAAGCCGCACAGGCGAAGCGGCGTGGCCGCGGGGCGCCGGCGGAAGGCGATCCGGTTGGCGCCGCCCCACGCAAACGCGGGCCGGACGCTTCCTCGCTTCGTCGTCGCCTTGCAGCTGCCCGAGCCGGTCTGGACGTCCTCGCCGAGGCACTGTCGCATCTCCATCCACGATCCCTTGCCGGCCGACGTCGTCACCCGTACCGGGAAGAGCCGCGCCGGCCGATAGCGCGCCCGCGAGCTCCAGCGGCGGACGGTGACGACCGTGGGCCGCGTGCTGGTCACCTGCCATCCCCGAGTGGTGGTGCCGGACCGACGCAGGGTGCACTCAGGCTCCCGCCACGTGTGCCCGTACGAGTACTCCTCGACGACCCGCCCGCTCAACGTCACTGCCCAGCGCGTTGGAGGCTCTGCCGCCTGCGCGGCGAGAGGAAGCGCGATCAGCGCGCAGAGGAAGCCCACGACGGCGAGCCTCATGTCCGGGACCTTCCCCGAAAGGCGGCGGAGACAAACGCTCGAGGGGAAAACCGACGGGAGAGCCGACCGCAGGCCGGCCCTCGCCGTCGCTGCTCCTATGACCCTTGGGGAGGGAGAAGGAACAACTTGACTTTCCACTATAGAGATTAAAAGATCAAGCTTCCTCTATCGCCAGAGGAACCTGTTCCTGCCTTCCAGAGGGGAGAGACATGCGATTCAAATTCGTTGGCGTGGCCATGCTGATGGCCGCCGTCGGCGTGCTGCTCCCCGGCTCGGCATTGTCGAACGTGAACCTGGACCACGCGCACAGCGACGTCCAGGAGTTCGACAGCCGCGTCGGGACGGTGGCGCCGACGAAGGCCCAGCGCCGGCACGTGACACGGCTGAGGGCGAGCGCGACCTGGAGCCGGTTCGGGACCCCGTCGACGCTCGTGCGTCACGGCAAGTTCCTGGCCCGCGGCGTTCGCGGCAAGACGCCGGCGGACGCTGCCGGCTGGTACCTGAACCGCCACAAGGCGCTCTTCGGCCTCCGTTCGCTCGACGCCCTGGCGTTCGTGAGCGCGAACCGGCTCGGAGAGAGCAAGGGCTGGGCCGTCACGTACAGACAGGTCTTCGACGGCCTGAAGGCGAGCGAGAGCGGCACGGTCACGGTCGGCGTCGTCGGGAGCCGGGCTCGAGGCTGGAAGATCATCTCGGTTGCCTCCAACCTCACTCGGGACCGCGCACTCGCCGGCACCGCGAGGCTCTCGGCCGCCGCCGCCTGGGCGACCGCCGCGAAGCGGGCCGGTGTGACCCGCTCGGTCGCGAACATCCTGTCCCGCAAGAGCGTCCGCGGCTACACGCAGTTCCGCGTCGCCGGGCTCCCGGGCACGCAGCTCGCGAAGCTCGTCGCCTTCCCGACCGTCAGTAGCGGCGTCCTGCCTGCGTACGAGACGACCGTGATGAACCTCAAGGAAGACCTCGGGGTGCGCTCGTACGTCGACGCACGCACCGGGCGGATCCTTGCGCGCAGCAGCATCGTCCACAACCTGAACGGCTCGTCGAACCTGAAGCTCGCCGCCGCCGAGTCGTACCCCTTCAGCGGTGAGATCGCAGCAACGGACGGCGCTTGCAACATCAACGGGCCGTTCGCGATCGGCCCGGGGAACAGGGCGCTCGACGGCTTCGTCAACGCCGACAATGCGGTGAACGACGTCGCGATGGACCTCATGTTCAACGGGGTGATCGTGCCGGGCACGCACGCCGACACGTTCCTGACGCCGGAGCGGTTCCGCTACGAGCCCGCCGGCGGAGTCCCGCCGGGCAACTACAGCGTCCAGGTCTGCGACTTCGACGACGCCCAGAACACGGTCTGGGTCGCTCCTCGCACGTACCAGGGCACCCTGATCGGCGACGCGTCACCCGCGCCGCCGGCATTCCTGGCGCGGTGGAAGGCGTTCCGGAACCTGCCGCCGCTGTACACGCTCGACATGGATCCGTGGAACCTCCCGAGCACCGACACGCGGCAGACCTGGTGCTGGGTCATGGCTCCCGGTTGTGACCGGCTCGCGGGAGGCGCTCTGGCCTCGCGCGGCGCCTGGGACCACGACCACAAGACGAACTCGCCGACGCTGACGACCCGCGGGAACAACGCGAGGTCTGCGACGTCGTACTTCGACGCCAACTTCCCGAGCGCGCCGCAGTACTCGCCGGTGAGCGCGGGACGCGACTACAGCTACACGTGGTCGAACGACTGGGCGAACCGCGACTGCAACCCCGACCCCGGTCCCACGACCTGGGATCACGACGCGTCGACGGTGAACCTGTTCGTCGCCCACAACCGGATGCACGACTGGGCCTACCACCTCGGGTTCACCGAGCGGAACTGGAACGCCCAGGACTACAACTTCGGCCTGACCGAGCGGCGTCAGGAGAACGACCCGCTGATCGGCAACGTCCAGTCCGGCGCCAACGTCGGCGGACGGAACAACGCGAACATGTTCACGCTGCCCGACGGGATCTCGTCGGTGACGAACATGTACTTCTGGCAGCCGCAGGGTGCGACCTACTACCCGCCCTGCGTCGACGGTGACTACGACATGGGCGTCATCGGCCACGAGTACGGCCACATGATCGAGAACCGCATGATCGGCAAGGGCAACCTCCGCGCCGGCCACCACGCGGGCGCCATGGGCGAGTCCCACGGCGACATGTTCGGCATGGAGTACCTGTTCGGGAACGGCTTCGCCGGCGCAAGCGGCGAGAACCCGTACTCGAGCGGCGCGTACGACACGGGCAACAAGCAGCGGGCAATCCGCAACTACGGCATGAACTTCCCGACCTCGGGCGGAATCCCGGAGCCGAGCAAGCAGCTCATGATCAACACGCTGAACTTCAGCGACATGGGCTTCGACGTGACCGGCCCGACGCTGACGTCGAGCCAGCAGGTGCACGCGAACGGCGAGATCTGGAGCAAGACGAACTTCGGGATCCGCCAGCTGCTGATCGACAAGTACGACGACGACTACCCGGTGGACGACGAGGAGCTCCAGGCGGAATGCGCCGAGGGCTTCATGCCGGCTCACCGCTGTCCGGGCAACCGGCGCTGGATCCAGCTCGTGTTCGACGCGATGCTGCTGGCGCCGATCGGCCCGTCGATGCTCGAGGAGCGCAACATGATGCTCGCGGCCGACCTCGCACGCTTCGGCGGCGCGAACCAGGACGAGCTGTGGCTCGGGTTCGCACGGGGCGGCATGGGCGTCGGCGCCACGAGCTCGAACAACTCGCTCAACGAGTCGGACACCGACCCGGTGCCGGACTTCGAGCCGGTCGGGACGAAGCCGGCGACCGTCAAGTTCATCGTCAAGAACCTCGACGGTGACGCGATCACGAACGCCCGGATCTTCGTCGGACATCACGAGGCACGCGTCTCGCCGATTGCGGACACCAATCCGGCCACCCCGGCCGCTGGGTCCCCGGCGACCGTGATCAACCTCGACGACACCGCGAAGTTCGCACCCGGCCAGTACGAGTTCTCCGTGCAGGCCAACGGGTACGGCCTGGTTCGGTTCGACGACCGGTTCCGGTCGGGCGAGAACGAGACGATCAGGATCGAGATGGCTCAGAACTGGGCCTCCTCGGCGTCGGGCGCCACTGCGACCGGCGACGGCGGCGCGACGCTGCCGAACCTGATCGACGACACCGAGCGGACGATCTGGACGACCCCGGGCGACCGGGTCGGCGGTCAGATCGTCGTCGCCGGCAAGAAGGTCACGATCGACCTCGGCGGGACCGAGTCGATCAACGTCAAGTACGTCCAGGTCAGCGCCATGCTGACGAACGGCCTCAACCGCTTCTCGGCGCTGCGGTCGTTCGAGGTCTGGACGTGCGACGCGAACAGGGGCGCGAACTGCGCCACCGACGCGGGGTACGGCAAGCGGTACACGAGCCCCGCGGATGCCTTCCCAGGCACCTCGCCGCGGCCCGTCTCGCCGCACCTGCTCCTGCGTCAGTTCAACATCCCGGACACCAAGGCAACGCACGTCCGCTTCGTCGTCAGCTCGACGCAGTGCACGGGCGCGCCCTCGTACCAGGGTGAGCAGGACTCGGATCCGACCGCAGCGACGGATTGCGACACGGCCACGCCGGCCTCGTCCGATCCGAACTTCGCCCGGGCGGCCGAGTTCCAGGTGTTCCGGATGCACTCGGACATCGACGACTAGGCCTTCGGGCCCAGCCGAAGAGAGAGGGCCGGCAACCGCCGGCCCTCTCCCTCTAGAGCGCGATCACCTCGTCGGCGACCTCGAGCAGGACGGGGTCGTGGGTGCTGAAGACGACCGTCGTCTCGGACTCGTCGACGATGCGGGCGAACAGCTCGCCGATCGCGACGGCATTGGCCTCGTCCAGGCGGGCGCTCGGCTCGTCCGCGAGCAGGAGGGCGGGCTTCGCAGCAAGAGCGCGCGCGATGGCGACGCGCTGCCGCTCCCCCATCGAGAGCCGGTCGACCCGCTGCTCGGCGAGCTCGCCGAGGCCGACCGAGGCGAGCGACTCGAGCGCGGCGCCGTTCGCACGCGCGGAGCTCCAGGCCGAGCTCGACGTTCTCCCGCGCGCTGAGGAACGGGACGAGCGGCGCGTCCTGGGCGATCACGGCGACCTCGCTTCGGCGAAGCGCCGCCCTTTCCGAGCGGCTCAGTTCCGAGACGCGATGACCGAGCACGACCACCTCGCCGTCGGTCGGGAGGTCGAGCCCGGCGAGCAAGTGGAGGACCGTCGTCTTGCCCGACCCCGACGGGCCGGTGATCGCGGTCAGGCGGCCCGCCTGGACGGCTGCGCTCAACCCCTGGACCGCCGCCCCTGTGGGGAAGCGCCGGCTCACGCCTCGAAGCTCGGCCGCAGGCCCCGACGCGCGCCGCCTCGACCGCTCTCGCGGCGGCGGAGCCTCGACGGGAGCTCGTCGCGAGGCTTCGGCCGGTGACAACGAGATCGACGAGCCGGCGACCCCGGGCCGCGCTCGTGATCCGATCCCCGAGCGCGCGAGCAGCTCCTCGGGGATCCGGACCCAGCCAGTCGAGGCGACGACCAGCGCCTCCTCGCCTGGAGCTCCCTCGGCGCTGACGCGGCCGTCGCGGACCTGGACGATCCGGTCGGCGATGGCAGCCGAGCCGATGTCGTGGCTGACGATCAGCGCCGTCGCGCCGTGCTCGCGCGCGAGATCGCGGACGAGGGTGTAGACGCCCTGCGCCGTCGCCGCATCGAGCTCGCCTGTCGGCTCGTCGGCCAGCAGGAGCTTGGGACGGTGGACGAGCGCAGCGCAGACTGCGAGACGCTGCTGCTCGCCGCCCGAGAGCTCCGCTGGATGCGAGTCGGCGCGATCGGTGAGGCCGACGCGTTCCAGCAGCTCCTCTGCGCGGGCCCGGCGGGCGGCCGGCGCATCGCCCCGCAGCGAGAGTGGCAGCTCGACGATCTGCCGCGCCGTGAGCTCGGGAGCCAGGAGGCGCGAGTAGTGCTGGTCGACGTAGCCGATCGCACCGGCGCGGAAGCGGTCTCGGCCGTGGCCACGCAGTCGCCGAAGATCGATGCCGTGGACGCGCACGAGCCCCGCGGAAGGCGCATCGAGCGCCGCGACGATCCGAAGCAGTGTCGTCTTCCCCGAGCCGCTCGGGCCGAACACGACCACGATCTCGCCCTCGGCGATCTCGAGCGACAGGCCCTGCAGCGCAGCGGCGCTTCCCTCGCGGGTCGCGTAGACCCGGAAGAGATCCCTGGCCTCGACAGCGAGCGTCATGCGGCCTCCGGCCTCGCGGGAGCGGCGCCGCGGAACGGCCGCCTGGCGAGCAGCGCCACCATCCCGAGGGCGAGAGCGCCGAAAGCGATCAGCCCGACTGTGAGCAGGCCCCAGGGGAGGACCGGAACGAGCGGCGGCTCCGCCGGAGTCGCGTTCGCGGTCACCGCGACCAGATCGGTGACCAGCAGCGAGGCGAGCGCCCCGGTCACCAGCCCGCCGATCAGGCCCGCGCCGAGGATGACCGCCGATCGAAGCCAGAGGTGGCGCGCGAGCCGGGCGGGGTCGAAGCCGAGACTCTCGAGGTCGAAGAGGTCGGCTGCGTCGTCCCGTGCATCGACGGCCAGGGCGAGCAC
This sequence comes from uncultured Actinomycetes bacterium, assembly GCA_963782765.1. GTDB lineage: Bacteria > Actinomycetota > Thermoleophilia > Gaiellales > Gaiellaceae > JACDAN01. Next base: position 666,652 of record CAWALC010000001.1, on the reverse strand, counting down.
GAGCCCGGCCAGGACGAGGAGACCGGCGACGAGCGCCGCTGCGAGGAGAGCGATCGAGGCGGCCCGCGAGACCGGGTCGGCGCGCAGGCTCCGCTCCAGCCCCTCGCGCGAGGTCACCCGAACCGGGAACGGCGCCTCCGCACCCGGCGCGGCCGAAAGCCATGCCTCGTCCGCGACCGCCGTTCCGGGCACTGCGGCGTTGGCCGCCGTGGCGAGCGCTTCGCGGTCGGCAACGATGAAATCGCCCGAGAGCGTCGGGAAGCGGCGGGCGGTCCCGACGATGCGGACGTCGACCGGCGCGCGGCCGATCCGAACCGGGAGCACGCGGGCCGACCCGGCCGAGGCGACGAGCGACTCCGAGGCGACCACCGGAATCGGCTCGTCGTCGGTCGGCTGCCGCGGCCGGATGCGGAAGGTGCGCTCCTGGGTCAGGAAGTAGCGGATGCGCGCCCGCGCCCGAGATCCACCGGTGCCGGCGCCCTCCGACGAGACCCAGTCGCTGTAGTCCACGGCGAGCTGGCGCGGGCCGCCCCGTGTGCGAACGCGCGGCTGTCCGAGCGTCAGCAGTCCACGGAGGAAGACGTCCGGTGCAGCCCGGCTCCCCGTCGCCCGGTGAGCTGCAGTGAACTCCGCGATGGGAGGGAACGCGAGCGTCAAGCCGACGAGCGTCCCACCGCGAGCCCCGAGCGGGATCGGCGCCCTCACGGCGTCGCCCTCGTCGGTGAGGTCGAGCACCGAGAAGCCGCCGTCCGGCCGGCGAACCTGAGCCGAGATGCGGATCGGATCGCCGCGAAGCGTCCTGGGGAAGAGGAGCTCCCGACCCTCGACCGGCAAGGGAACGCCGCGCAGGCCCTCGCCCCGATACGCGACCGACTCGCCGAGCTCCTCGAGGGGACGGGAGGCGTAGTCCCCGCGCCAGCGCATCCGTTCGAACGCCTTCGGCGGAAGCCCGAGCACGGTCAGCTCGGCCGATCGGTTGAGGGTCGGCGCCTCGCCGTCCCGGCGGATGACGCCCAGCGCCCGCGGTCCGTAGATCGGGGCGAGTTCGGCCGTCGGCCCGGCGAACCGGCCGCGCGTCGCGTCGCGCCGGACGACGTAGTCGAGCGGAGCGGCATGGGCCGCGGCATCGCGCTGGTTCCCCGCGAGCGTGGCTCGGTAGGTCAGCGCGAAGACCGCCATCCCGACCGTGACCGTCAGGCACGCGACCGCCACGGCGGCAACGCCGGGGTTGCGGACGAGGGACAGGAGCGCCAGGCGGAGAGACACGCCCGCCGCCGCCGCGGGTCGCTCGGCAAGTCTCAGGACCGCAGGAAAGGCGCGGGCGGCCAGGAGCGCACCGGCGAGCGCGACGAGCACCGGCAGGAGCAGGAGCGACGTACCGATCTCACCCTCCCGAGCCAGCGACTCCGCGTCGGTCTCGCCGAAGAGGAACGCGGCGACGATCGCGGCCAGGACGGCCACGGCCGCAACGTCGACGGGAGTGATCCCGCGGCCTCGGATCTCGAGTGTCCCGGCTCGCGTCGTTGCGATCAGGACGACGACTGCTCCGAGTGCCAGCAGCGCCAGCGCCCAGCCCGACCCGGTGGACGTCAGTGCACGCCCGAGAGCGTCGCCGGCGGGCCGGCCGGCCGCGTCGGCGACAACCGCACCCGTGAGCAGTCCCGCAGCGCACCCGACCAGCACGGCGGGCAGGGCGACCAGTACCGCATACCCGGCCGTCTCGAGCGCGATCTGCCACCGGAGCGCGCGGAGCCGCCGGAGCCTGAACCGCGTCTCTCCGGCATTTCGGCGGATCCTGGACGCCGCGAGCACGGCGAAGGCGAGGAAGAGGACGACGCACTGACCGCCGACGAGGAGCTGGCGTCGGCTGGCGTTCGTCGCCCGGTCCCGCGCCGCCTCGAGCTCGTGGAGAGGCGCACGAACGGCGAATGCCGGATCCACCTGTCGCAGTCGAGTGTCCAGCTCCGCGATGCGCGTCGGGAGCTCGGCCGCCTTGGGAGAATCGACCGCGTCGACGTTCAGCGGTACCAGCCAGGTGAGCGTGCGGAAGAGCCCGTTCACCTCCGGTCGTCTCGCCAGCTCCTCGACGCCGACGCCGACAAAGACGCGTTCTGCGCTGGTGGTCGAGCCGACGAGGGCAGCGAGCGGCGCCCCGGCCGCCGCCGTCACCGAGCCGGTCACGGTCAGCCCCGGCGCGGCGATGGGCTCCCGTCCGCGTCGAGCGCGACCAGCTCACAGCTCCCTCCACCGCATGGCGCGGGCAGGCGCCCGGAGCGCAGCTCGAGCAGCCCGGTCGGGTCGTCCACGGCCGCGAGCCGAACGATGTCCGTCCCGAACCGGGTCGACCGGAACCCGACCGCACGCAGTGGCTCCCCGACGTCCAGGGCCCTAAGCCCGTCCTGCGCTTCGCGATCGAGTCGCGTCCACCCGGTCGTGCCGATCCCGACCCAGCTCACGCTGAGCATGCGCTCGTCAGCAGGAAGACGGGCGATCGAGTCGGAGACAGCACGGTCCTCGACGACGACCTGGGCGACGAGAAGCGCGGTCAGTGCGGCCGCGGCGAGGGCGATGCCGAAGCCCGTGAGGAGGACAGAGGCGGGCCTGGCAGCGATCCGCCGTGCGGCGACCGCGAGAGGAGCGAGGAGCCGCCGCGTCATTGCCGAGAGCCTAGGCTCAGGCCTCGAGGTCCTCCCGGACGAGGCCGAAGAGGACGCCGTCCACCCATTCGCCATGACGGTGGTACGCCTTGCGCTTCACGCCTTCGTGGACGAAGCCCGCGCGCTCGGCGTGGCTGATCGCGCGCTCGTTGAAGCCGTAGCACTCGAGCTCGAGCCGGTGGAAGCCGAGGTCGAAGATCAGGTGCCGCTGGAAGAGGCGGGCCGCGTCGTCCGAGAGCCGGCGGCCACGGAAGTCCGGGTGGATCGCGAGACCGCTCAGGCGCGCGATTCTGCTCCGGCGGTTGGCGAGCGAGAACTCCATCATCCCGGCGCTCGCCCAGCCGTCGCCGTCGGGGACCTCGATGACGAAGAGGCCGTGGTCGTCCGGCTCCTCAGTCGACGCCTTCACGTCCTCCAGGACGCCGGCCCTGTCTCGCGAGCGCGAGGCGGCGAGGAACGGCGCGGTGTCCTCCTCGTTCAGGAGCCCGACGACGAAGTCCACATCGGACTCGGTCGCCCGTCGCAGGCGCAGGCCGTCGCCCTCGACGATCAAGGAGTCGGCGCGGGAACCGGCTGCTGGCGGCGGAGCGGCCGGACGAGCCCGGAACCGAGCGCCACTCCGGCGAGGATCAACGCCAGGCCCGCGAGCGCGGTGACCCGCAGGGGCTCGTCGAGGAAGACGGCGCCGTAGAAGAGCGCGACGACCGGCAAGAGGTAGACGACCAGGCTCGCCCGCGACGAACCGTGATCCTCGAGCAGCCGCAGGTACATCATCAGCCCGAGCGCCGTCCCGAGCAGGCCCAGCACCGCAACCGAGACGATCGCCTCCCAACTCGGGATCCCGCCCGGCCCCTGCGCGATCCCGAACGGGCAGGATCGCCAGGGTTCCCCAGAGCACCGACGCGGTCGAGACGAGCAGCCCCGACGAGTCGCCGAGCTTCTTCTGGCTGTAGAGCGAGCCGGCTGCGTACGAGATCGACGCGAGGATCACGGCAAGGGTCCCGATAGCGCCGGCCCAGCCGCCCGCGGGATCGACCCCGACCAGCACGCCCACGCCGAGGATCCCGAGCACGAGGCCGAACGCCCGCAAGCCGGTCACGCGCTCGTGCCGGGCGAACCTCATCGCGAGCAGTGCAACGAAGATCGGCATCGAGGCGTTCCCGATCGCGGCAATGCCGGAGTCGATCCGAGTCTGGCCCCAGGCGATCAGCCAGAAGGGCAACGCGGTGCTGATCACGCCGAGCACGACGCCGGCCCAGCCGAAGTCGCGGACGCAGCGAACCGCCTGGCCGAAACCGCGGCGCGCTACGAGCACGGACCCGAGCGCCGCCGACGCGAAGAGCAGCCGCCCGGTCATGGTCGCCGCCGGCGAGAGGTCGTCGATCGCGATCTCGATGAACATGAACGACGAGCCCCAGATCAGGGCAAGGACCAGCAGCAGGGGGACGTAACCGCGCCTCACTACTGAAACCTAACGAGGGAGGCGCCGACAGCCTTCCGGCCGCCGGCGCCTTCTAGCTTTCCGCGTCGCCGTCTTCGTCGGAGCCCTGATCGCGGTCGCGGACCCGGTCGACCGCCACCTTCGTCGCCGCGGCCACGCCCGCGGCCGCCGCGCCCGCGGCAACGCCCTTCAGCGCCTTTCGAACGGCGGGCGAGTCCGGCTCGACGCCTTCCTCGACGCCCTCGATCGCTCCCTCGGTCATCTTCTCGGCGCCTGCTTCCTGCAGCTCGGGGAGACCGGCGACCTCCGTCTCTGTCAGGTCGAGTCGGTTGACGGCTTCCGCGAAGCGGAGGTAGGTGTCGACGCTCGCGATCACGATCCGGGCGTCGATCGTCAGCACCTCGATCCCGATCACCGAGACGCGCACATAGGCGTCGATGACCAGGCCCTTGTCCAGGATCACGTCCAGCACGTCCGCCAAGCCCCGATGGGCTCGGCGCGCGCTGGAGGTAATTGCTCGCCGTTCCTTGGGTTGCGATCGCCATCGTCCTTCTCTACGACCGCGCCCGCGCCACGGCCCGCTCGAGCTGCGCCTTCGTCATCGTCGACCGGCCGTCGATCTTCAGCCGCTTGGCGGTTGCGTAGAGCTGCTCCTTCGTCCGCTGGCGGCCCGATCCGCTGGAGCCGGAGCTCGAGCGGGAGCTCGAGCCCGAGCCCGAGCCGGATCTCGATCGCGAGCTCGAGCCGGACTTCGAAGCGCTCGAGCGTGAGCGCGACCTGGTCGAGCCCGACTTGCTCGAGCCGGAGCTCGATCTGGTTCGCGAACGCGAGCTCGAGCGCGAAGACGACGACTTGGCGCTGCTTCCCCCGCTCTGGGGGCTCTTGCCGGCCTGCCGGCCTTCCTGCTGGTCAGCTTGGCCCTGCTCGCCGTTCTCCTCGTCCGAGCCGTTCCCGATCAACTTCTTCGCGACGCCGACTGCGGCCGGCACTGCGACACCGGCTGCGACGCCGGCGACGACCTTCTTCGTTGTCGACATGCCCTCTGATGCGTCTTGTTCCGGATCCATCTGCTTTCCCTCCGATCTCCGTCAGTTGTCCTCGTCCGACGCGTCATTGGAGGACGCGTCCGCCGCATCGTCTTGCTGCTGCTCGTTCTCCTCGCCGCTGCTCGAGCCGAGCATCTCCTTGGCGGCGCCGCCCGCGGCCCCTACTGCGGCACCCGCGGCTGCGCCCGCAGCGGCTGCCTTGGCAGCGGTTCCTAGTACCGACGGCTGACCCGTGTCCTGCTGCTCGTCTTCGGTTTCCTCCGACTGCTGCTCTTCGTCGCTCTGCTGCTGATCCTGTTCCTGCTCGCTCATTGAAACCTCCTGTCAGGTGCGGTCTAGCCGTCCGCTTGCCCAACTTCGTCCGGCGGAAAACGTCGCCCACAAAAACCCGTTCCCGCGCGCGTTTGAGGTCGGGCCAAATGGGGAGAGACCGGGCGAAAGCCGGAGACACAAGAGGCAAGAGAGGGACAGATGGCAGACACACCTGAGTCGGAAGGGCGCGCCGGCGGAATCGCTCGCAAGTTGCTCATTCCGATGGCGATCAGCGCCGTCGGGACCTTGCTGGGCTTCCTGCTCTCGAAGAAGGACCGGCTTCGGGAGGCGGCTCCGAAGCTCCGCGAGACCGTGTCGAACCTTCCGATCCCGGAGACGCCCGGCGGCGTTATGGGCGAGCTCACGAGCGACTTGAAAGGCAAGCTCGACGAGGTCCTCGGCAAGGAGCCTGCCGCCGAAAACGAGTTCGACTCGGCCGTTCCCACCGACGAGGACCTGTCGGAGTTCGAGGCGCGACGGCAAGCACGACAGGAGCGGCGAAACCAGCGACGACGAAGATCAAGGGGCTGAGGAGATGGCGATCGCAACACAAGGAACAGCGAGCAACTACCTCCAGCGCGCGCCGAGCCCATCGGGGCTTGGCGGACGTGCTGGACGTGATCCTGGACAAGGGCTTGGTCATCGACGCCTATGTGCGCGTCTCGGTGATCGGGATCGAGGTGCTGACGATCGACGCCCGGATCGTGATCGCGAGCGTCGACACCTACCTCCGCTTCGCGGAGGCCGTCAACCGGCTCGACCTGAGCCAGACCGAGGCGGCGGGGATCAACGAGCTCCGCGACGGCGGCAACGGCAGCAAGAAGAGCAAGGGCATGATCGAGGGCGCCAAGCAGGCGTTCACGTCGGACGACAAGGACAAGGAGAAGGAGAAGTCCCGCTAGCCCGGCGGCCGGCACATGCCCGGGGACAGACCGATCTACGTCTACGGCGTTGTCTCGACGAGGCCGCCGATCACCCTGCCCGGCGACGGCGTGGCGAACGCGGCCACCCGGATGGTCGAGTGCAACGGGCTGTCGGCGGTCGTGAGCAGCGTTCCGGGGGAGCGCCTTCGCGTTCGCCGGCGCGACCTGGACGCCCACCTGCATGCGCTCGAGCAGCTGTTCGACCAGACGACTGTGCTGCCGTGCCGCTTCGGAACGGTGCTCCCGTCCGAGGAGGACGTCCGGCGGCACCTCCTGGAAGCGCGGCGAGACGAGCTGAACGCGCTTCTGAAGAGGCTCGCGGGCCGAGCTCAGATGAACGTCAAGGCCGAGTACGACGAGCCGGAGGTGCTGCGCGAGGTCGTGGCATCGGACGCTCGGGTAGCGCGCTTGCGTGAGCGCGCGAAGGCGCTCGGCGACGCGGCGTACTACGAGAACATCAGGCTTGGTGAGCTGATCACAGAAGGGGTCTCCGCCCGGCGCGGGAACGACGCCCAGCGGATCTACGCCCGGCTCGCACCGCTGGCCACCGAGATCGTGGGCGACGAGGACGAAGCCTCGGCCCTGCGGGTGATGAAGGCGTCTTTCCTCGTCGAGCGCAAGCAGCTCAACCGCTTCGACGCTGAGCTCGAGGCGCTCGCGAAAGAGGATGCCCCGGTGATCCGCTACGAGGCGGTCGGCCCCCTCCCGCCCACCGCGTTCGTCTCTCTGGGCCGGGAGGGCTGAGCGATCGGGCTCCTGACAGGACTTCTGACGCTTCCGCTCGCGCCGGTGAGGGGAACGATGTGGATTGCCGAGCAGCTGCTCGAGGAAGCTGAGCGCCAAATGAACGATCCGTCCGCGATCGAGCAGCAGCTCATCGCGGCGGAGCGGGCCCACGAGCGCGGCGAGCTCGACGACGACGAGCTGGCCGACCTCGAGGATGCGTTACTTCGGCGACTGACTGGGCAAGAAGCAGAGTGGTATGGCGAAGAGCGCGAGTAGCGAGAAGCGCCGGCAGCGGAGCGACGCCCGCGACCAGCGGCGGTCGCTCGCGGCCGAGCCGTTCGAGGAGCTTGACGAGGCGGCGGGCGCCGACGAGGGCGAGAGCGTGACCAGCAGTGCCCTGAAGCACGCCGCGATGACGGCGGCCGCGGGCGCAGTGGCGGCAGGGCTCGCCGGCGCCGCGAAGGCGCTGTCCGACCGACGCAACGACGGAGCGGACGAGCAGCGGGCACAGGAGAGCGAGGCGGAGCCGCCGCCGGCCGAGCCTGAACCGGAGCCCGAAGAGACCGAGACGGAGAATCCCCGGGCTGCAGAAGAGGAGCCGGAGGCGACTCGACGAGCCGGAGCGCGCCCAGGACGAGCCAGAAAGCGGAGACGACGCCGACGAGGAGTCGGCCTCCACGCCGCAGGGAGCCTCGAGCGACGAGATCACCGAAGTCGTCGAGGAGGCGAGGCGGAAGCTGGAGGAGCTGCTCGGCATGGAGCCGGAGCGAGTCTCAGGCTTCGCTCACTCGAACGGCCGCTGGACGGTGATGCTCGAGGTGCTCGAGGTTCGGCGAGTGCCGGAGACGACCGACGTGCTCTCTTCCTACGAGGTCGTGTTCGACGACGACCGCAACCTCGTCAGCATGTCCGAGGTGCGGCGTTACCGCCGCTCGCAGATCGAGGAGGGCCGATGAGCTCACCTGTCCGCAGCGGATCGGGCCTGCCGACCGCGTACGGAGGACGCGAGCCGGCCCAGCTCGCGGACGTGCTCGAGCGCGTCCTCGACAAGGGGATCGTGATCGCCGGCGACATCCAGATCAACCTGCTCGACATCGAGCTGCTGACCATCAAGCTGCGGCTGCTCGTCGCCTCGGCCGACAAGGCTCGCGAGATGGGCATCGACTGGTGGGAGGGCGACCCGTTCCTCGGCCGCGGAAACAAGGACTCGCTCGAGGGCCGGCTCGAGGCGCTCGAGCAGAAGGCGGGGCTTTCCGACGGCGATCGCGGGGAGACCGAGAGGAAGTCGTGACCACGGCCGGCGGGCCGGCGGGCCGGGCCGCCACCGGCAGAGGGTGGTATGTCTACGGCGTCGTGCCCTCGGGAGAAGCGCGCGAGGCTGTCTTCGACGGCCTCGAGGGCGTCGGCGGCGGCTCGGTGGCGCTGGTCGACGCCGGGCGGCTGACGGCGATTGTGAGCGAAGTGCCGCTCTCCGAGTTCGGAGAGGAACCGATCGTGGACAACCTCCGCGACTCGGCGTGGCTCGAGCAACGCGTCCGCGCCCACGAGGCTGTCCTCGACACGGCACTTGGCGCAAGTCCGGTCGTCCCGTTCCGGTTTGGCACGATCTACCGGGGTGAGGAGCACGTACGGGAGATGCTGAGCGCCCATGAGCGGCTGACCGAGGCGCTGGACCGTGTTCGGGACCGGGTCGAGCTCGGCATCAAGGGATTCCTCTCGGAGACCCCAGCCGACACGGCGAGCGCAGCTGAGGACGAGTCGTCTGCCGGGCGCCGGTACCTGGAGGAGAAGCAGCGAGCCCGGCGACTCGCAGAGGAGCGCGAGGCACTGAAGTCCCGCTTGGCCGACGAGAGCCACGCGCGGCTCGCCGCCGTCGCCGACGGAGCCCGCGCGAACCCGCTCCAGCCCCGCGAGGTCTCGGGAAGCGATCACGAGATGTTCCTGAACGGCGCGTACCTCGTCGCGGCCGACCGGGAGGGCGAGTTCCGCGCGGCGCTCGAGGCGCTGGAGGCAGAGCTCGGACCGAGGGGCGTCGTCTACGAGCTGACCGGGCCCTGGCCGCCGTACAACTTCGTCGAGGACTCCGCATGAGCGAGCTGTCGGCGGCGGCGCGACAGGACGTCACCCTGCTGGAGCTCGTCGACCGCGTCCTGAACAAGGGCGTCGTCCTCAGCGGCGACGTCACGCTGTCGGTGGCGGACGTCGACCTCGTGTATGTCGGGCTGAGGGTCCTGCTCGCGTCGGTCGGGACGCTCGAAGAGCTCGAGTCCAGCGCGCGGTAAGTGCTGCACGTGTACGCGTTCGTCGAAGTCCCGGCCTCCCTGCCCGACGTTCCGGGCATCGACTCTGCCACCCTCGAGACGCAGGCGGCCGGTGGGCTCGCGGCCGTCGTCAGCAGGCACGACTCGGCCGCGCCTAGGGCGTCCGAGGAAGCGATCGTCGCGCACGCACGAGTCGTCGAGGCGCTCGCGTCCGCGAACGAGGCGGTGCTCCCCGCGCGCTTCGGTGGCGTACACACCGACCCCGGCGCGCTTCGCGCCGCAGTCGCGGAACGGGCGCCGGAGCTTCTGAGGGCGCTCGAGCGCGTGCGCGGCTGTGTGGAGCTCGGCGTGAGAGCGATCGCACCCGCAGCCGAGCGAGCGGAGGCTTCGTCGGGCGCCGCGTACATGGGCGCGCGCCTCGATCAGCGCCGGGAGACAGAGCGACTCGCGGACGAGCTGCACGCGCCGCTCGCGGCGCTGGCGCGAGAGGCGACCCGAACGGTGGGCGCGACAGAGAGGCTCCTCCTCAGCGCCGCCTACCTGGTGCCCGCAGGCGGCGTCGCAGAGTTCCGCGACCTCGTGAAGAGCCTGCAGGCGACGCACCCGGAGCTCGGCATCGTCTGCACCGGGCCGTGGCCGCCGTACAGCTTCGCCACCGCAGAGGGCGGCTCGTCGTGAGCCGAGAGCACGAGAAGATCCTTCACGCCGCCGGCGACATCGACCAGCTCGCGACCGAGCTCGACCGGCTGGGCACGGCGTTCCCGAAGCGCGTCAACGCGGATCCGGAGCGCGTCGAGCAGGGGCTGGCCCAGCTCGTTCTCACCCTGGTCGAGCTCCTCCGACAGCTGATGGAGCGGCAGGCGCTGCGCCGGATGGAGCAGGGCACGCTCACGGACGAGCAGATCGAGCGGCTCGGAGAGACCTTCATGAAGCTCGAGCAGCGGATGGAGGAGCTGAAGCGCGAGTTCGGCCTCGAGGACCGAGATCTGAATCTCAACCTTGGCCCGCTCGGCGACCTGCTCTGAGGTTTCCCTCAGCCGGACACGGGTAGCACGCAGGCACCCGTATCCAAAGGAGGGTCTCAATGGCTTCACTCAAAGACGTTCAGCAGCTGACCCAGGGTCTCGAAGACCTGGTCGGGCAGCTCAACTCCGAGCTCGGGAATGGTGAGGTGGACTTCAGCAAGCTCATGTCGATCACCGACCAGCTCAGCGAGCAGGCCGACGGCCTGGCGGAGACGTTCAGCAGCATCAACGAGACGCTGACCGAGCGCCTTCAGGGCGCGAAGCAGGGAACTTCGAGCGGCTCGCGCCAGCAGGCGAAGGCCGGATCGAGGAGCTGAGATCGTTGGCTGAGCAGACCGAGACGACAGATCAGGCCGAGGCCGAACAGTCGAACGGCGGCAACGGCTCGAACGGCGGCCAGAGGGTCATGCAGGCGGCGGCGATCGCCGCGGCGACCGGAGCGGCTGCACTTGCGGCGAAGAAGGCGTTCTCAGCGCGGGATCAGCGGGCTGAGAGCGGGCAGAAGTCCGAGTCCGGGAAATCCGGCGGCGGCGACGAGTCGACGATTGCGGCGATGGCCTCATCCGGCTGGTCGGCGGCGAGGCACTCGCTGCTGCCGTTCGCCGAGGAAGCGGCTGGAGCCGCGGGCGACTGGGTCGGTCGCAACGGCCCAGACTTCGTCGTCGAGACGATCGTGCCGCGGTTCATCACTGACTTCGAGCAGGCGCGCTCGAAGTCAGGCCAGTCCGAATAGGACGCGGACGCAAAGAGCGCCGGGCCTAGCCCGGCGCTCTTCTTCTTACCGCCTTGTGCCGGGATTCAGGACCGGCGCTCTTCTCTCCGCGATGCGCGTTCCTTCCGCGACTGCTCGAGCTCTTCGGAGTCCGAGCTGTTCCCCTCGGAGGCTGAGCCCTCGGCACGTGCTTTGTCGCCGTTTCCGTTCGAGCGCGACTGCTTCTCGTCGTCGCCATCGGAGCCCTCGTCCTTACCCTGCTGGACGTAGTCGAGGCCTTTCGCGTCGCCCAGCTCGCAGTAGGCCTTGAAGCGCGCGAGATCGGCTTCCACGGCTCGCTTCACGAACCGCATCCCCGAGGCCATCTTCTCGATCATCCCGCTCGGACGGAAGTCCATCGTCACGATGACGCGGGTCAGGTTCGTGTCGAGCTTGTGGAAGCTGACGATGCCGGAATGGGAGGTGCCTTTCGTCGTCTTCCACGCGACCCTGTCGTTCTTGCGGCGGTCGGTGATCTCGCCTTCCCACTGACGCTTGCTGAACCAGATCTTCTCCTCCCACGACACGTGCTTGTCGTCCTTTTTCTCGACGCTGAGCACGCGGTGCATGAACTTCGGGTACTCGTCGAACTCCATCCACTTCTCGTATGCGTCCTGCACGGGCACGGCGACGTCGGTCCAACGCTGAATCGGGAGACGCCTGGTCTTCTCGCGCCCACCTGCACCGGCCAGCTTCTCTTTTGCCTTGCCGGCGACTGCTCCGAGCATGCCGCCCTGACCCTCGAGATTCCCCGCGGCCTTCTGACCGACCTTCGTCGCTTCGTCGGCCCCCTTCTGCTCGAGCTTGGGCATGATGCGTTCGCGGAACAGGTCCGGTGCCTTCCTCGCGGCCATCGTCGCCGCCAGCGTTCCGACCCCGGCGGCTGCCGGGATCAGCAGCTTCTTGGCCAGGCTGCCGTTCCCGTTCTCGCCGCCACCAACGTCTTCGGCCGCTTCCTCCACATTCTCGACAGCTGTGTCGGTCATCGAATCACTCCTCCTTCTCGTAGGCCTTTGACGTACCCACTCACGCCCGTGTGTAACGCGGCCTCAATCGGGTACCGGAAGGGTGGAAACGCACACGAAATGGGGGTCGTCATGAGCGACAAGACCGACCGAGTCACCGGCACCGTCAAGCAGAAGACCGGCGAGGCAGTCGGCAACGAGAAGCTCGCCGCTTCGGGTCGCCGAGAGCGGGTCAAGGGCAACGTCAAGGCCGGCGGCAAGAAGCTGAAGGACGCCGGAAAGAAGCTCTAGGTCACCTTGCGGGCCGTCTGCGGGCGGCCCACAAGATGTCCGCGCAGGGGACTAGACTCAACTCCCTGACGCGGGTCGCCGATCAGCCTCTCCACCGCGCACTCGGGCTCACGGACGGCGAGTTCGAGCAGATCCGCGAACTGCTGGAGCGTGACCCGAACGATTTCGAGCTCGCGGTGTTCTCGCTGCTCTGGTCGGAGCACTGCGGCTACAAGCACTCGGCGCTGCTCCTGAAGCGGCTGCCGTCGGCCGGCGAGCGGGTGCTCCAGGGGCCCGGGGAGAACGCCGGCGTGCTCGACCTCGGCGACGGGCTGGCGGTGGCGTTCAAGGTCGAGAGCCACAATCACCCGTCCGCGGTCGAGCCGTTCCAGGGCGCCGCGACCGGGGTCGGCGGGATCCTCCGCGACGTGATCGCCATGGGCGCGCGGCCGGTCGCGCTGCTGGACGGGCTCCGGTTCGGCGAGCCCGGCTGGATGTTCGAGCGCGCGGTCGAGGGCATCGGCCACTACGGGAACTGCGTCGGGGTCCCGACGGTCGGCGGCGAGGCCGTCTTCGACGAGGCGTACGCCGGGAATTGCCTGGTCAACGCGATGTGCGTCGGGCTGCTCCCGGTCGAACGGCTGACCCGCGCCAAGGCGACGCTGACCGGCGGGCTGCTCGTCCTCTACGGCGCCACGACCGGCCGGGACGGGATCGGCGGCGCCAGCGTCCTCGCGAGCGCCGAGCTCGGCGAGGACGATCCAGACAAGCGGCCCACGGTTCAGATCGGCGACCCGTTCACCGGCAAGAAGCTGATCGAGTCCAGCCTCGAGCTCGTCGAGCGCGGGCTGGTGGAGTCTCTCCAGGACTGCGGAGCGGCCGGGCTCGCGTCGTCCCTGGCCGAGATGGCGCGCGACGGCGCCGGTGTCGACGTCGACCTCGACCGGGTTCCGCTCCGCGAGGACGAGATGGAGGCCTGGGAGATCATGGTCTCCGAGAGCCAGGAACGGATGGTCGCCGTTGTCCGGCCGGAGCGACTCGAGGACGTCCTCAGCGTGTGCCGGCGCTGGGAGCTGGCGCACGCGGTGATCGGCGAGGTCACCGACACCGGCGAGCTGCGCGCGTTCCATGGCGGCGAGGTCGTCGGGGAGATCCCCGCAGCGCTGCTGACAGACGAGTGCCCGCGTTACGCGGTCGACACCCGTCCGAAGGAGACGCCGCCGGCTTCTGTCGCCGAGTCGAACCTGACGAGCCGGCGGTGGATCTACGCGCGCTACGACCAGCTTGTCGGCTCGCGAACCGTGCGCCGGCCGGGCTTGGACGCCGCAGTGCTGCGCCTGGACGGGAACCGCGGGCTCGCGGTCTCGCTGGACGGGCCGCCGGTCGGTGAGCGGGATCCCTTCCGCGCGGGCGCGCTGGCCGTGCTCGACGCGGCGCGCAACGTCGCCTGCGTCGGCGGCGAGCCGATCGGCCTGACGGACTGCCTGAACTTCGGGAACCCCGAGAAGCCCGAGATCGGTTGGGAGCTCGAGCAGGCAATCGAGGGCATCGCGCAAGCCGCGGAGGCACTCGGCATCCCCGTGGTCAGTGGCAACGTGTCGCTCTACAACGACACGGACGGGCGCTCGATCCCGCCGACGCCGGTCGTCGGCTGCGTCGGCCTTGTTCCGGACGTCCGCCGAGTCCCGGGCGGCTGGCGCCGAGGGGACAGAGTCGCTGTGGTTCGGGGAGCAAGTAACACTCTGTTACTTGGAGAGCTCGACCTGGGGCAGGAGGCCGACCTGATCGGGCTCGTCTGGCGCGCGGTTGCAGGGCTTTCGCTGGTTCACGACGTCTCCGACGGCGGGCTCGAGGTGACCGTTCGGGAGATGGCCGAGTGGTCGGGTGTCGAGGCCGATCTGGACATCGCCGACCCGAACACGGTGCGGTTCGTCCTCGCCGGCGACCACGTGCCCGACTTCGCCGAGGAGGTCGGCCGGATCTAGATGTGCGGGCTCTTCGGAATCCGGGCTCCCGAGCGCGACGTCGCGCGCGTGTCCTACTTCGGGCTCTTCGCGCTCCAGCACCGCGGCCAGGAGTCGGCGGGGATCGCCGTCTCCGATCAGGGCCGCCTGACTGTCGTCCGCGACATGGGGCTCGTCCCGCAGGTCTTCTCGGAGCAGACGCTTCACGGCCTCGACGGCCAGCTCGCGATCGGCCACACGCGCTACTCGACCACCGGCTCGACGCGCTGGGCGAACGCGCAGCCGCTCGTCCACCACGGCCGCGCCCGGACCGTCGCGCTCGGCCACAACGGGAACCTGACGAACGCGGAGGAGCTCCGCGAGGAGCTCGAGGCGGAAGGCGTGCGGCTCGGCTCGAGCTCCGACTCCGAGGTGATCGCGGCGCTGATCGGAAACGACCCCGCCCCGCTCGCCGAGGCGATCGCGCACACGCTCGAGCGCGTCGACGGGGCGACGACGGTCGTTGCGCTCACAGAGGGGAAGCTCGTCGGCTTCAGGGACCCGTACGGATTCCGGCCGCTCGTCGTCGGGAGCCTCGGCGACGACTGGGTGCTGGCGTCCGAGAGCTGCGCACTCGACCTCGTCGGCGCCGAGCCGGTTCGAGAGCTCAGCCCCGGCGAGCTGGTGGTCATCGACGAGGAGGTCCGGACGGAGCAGGTGGCCCACCCGTCCCAGAGCCTCTGCCTGTTCGAGTTCATCTACCTCGCGCGGCCGGACTCCAAGCTCGAGGGCGTCGAGGTCCACAAGGCCCGCGTCCGGATGGGCGAGCGGCTCGCCGCGGAAGCCCCTGCAGAGGCGGACATGGTCATGCCGGTGCCCGACTCCGGCACGCCGGCTGCGATCGGCTTCGCTCGCGCCTCCGGCATCCCGTTCAACGAGGGCCTGATCAAGAACCGCTACGTGGGCCGCACGTTCATCCAGCCGGATCAGGGGCTGCGCGAGCAGGGGATCAAGCTGAAGTTCAACCCGCTGGACGAGGTGTCCGGCAAGCGCGTCGTCGTCGTCGACGACTCCATCGTCCGTGGGACGACGATGCGACAGCTTGTCACCATGCTGTTCGAGGGCGGCGCGACCGAGGTGCACGTCCGGGTCTCGTCGCCGCCGATCGTCTCGCCCTGCTTCTACGGGATCGACTTCGGCGACGACGACCAGCTCGTCGCGTCCGGCCGGACGATCGAGGAGACCCGCGAGGAGATCGGGGCGACCTCGCTCGCCCACCTCTCGCTCGACGGCGTCCAGGCGGCGACGCGCCGGCCGGACAACGAGTTCTGCCGCGCCTGCTTCACGCGCAAGTATCCGACCCGCGTTCCCACGGGCCGGACACTCGCGAAGCTCCGTTTCGAACCGGCGTCCGTCTAGCTACTGCTCGAGCACGCGGCTCGCCTTGGCGATCCCGCGCGAGAGGATGTACGCGATCGTCGTGAAGAGGAAGAACTGGAACCACGCGTTCGCAGTCAGGCTGTCGGTCAACCAGGTCACGATCCAGGCGACGATCAGCGCGACGAGGTAGAGCGCGAACTCGGCGTTTCCCGGGATCGGTAGCCGCGCCACGTCGATCGTCATCCCCTGCGAGCGAGGCGGTGGCGGCGCGTGCTGCTGCGTCGGCTGGTCTGGCGTGGACATAGGTGCTCCTTTCGCGGCGTTGTCCGGGCATGTTCAGCGGGCGGATTCCAGCTCCTCCCCGCGCCCGTACCGTACGGCCCGCCTCACCGCGCGCGGGTCGAGCCCCTCCTCCAGCAGCCGCTGCCGCAGCTCCCCCTCCTGCGCCAGCTTGAGGAAGAGCCACGCGAGGGCGCCGATCGTCACGACGGAGCCCTCGACCATCATGATCGTGCCGGCGAGGCCCTGATCCTGGATCCCACCGATCCCGAAGTGCTCCTCTCCGTGGTCGTACACGTCGTAGATCACGTCGCCCGACCAGATGAAGACGTTGCCGAGTGCCGTCTCGAGCAGCCGGACGACGGCGACGTAGCCGAACTTCCAGCCCGTGCCGAACCACTCCGGCCCGGGCAGCACCTCGACGACGGCGGCCCACATCAGCACGCCGGTCGTGAAGAAGGACAGGTGCTCGAGCGCGTGGACGGCGCTGTGCTCGACCGCGGCCTCGTACAGCGGCGGCAGGTGCCAGACGTAGAGGCTGACCGCCCAGAGCGGCAGGGCGACGAGCGGGTGCGCGAGGTGGCGGAGCGGCGCAAGCCAGGGCACGGCGAGGATCGGGCGGAGCAGCGGCCCGGTGAGTCCCAGCACGAACGCGAGCGCCGCGAGGTCTCCGAGCAGGACGTGCTGGAGCATGTGGACGAAGAAGAGCTCGTCCTCGAGCGGCAGCAGTTGTGCGGTCGCAGCGAGCGTGATCCCCAGCGCGAAGCTGGCCTGCCGCCATCCGGCGATCGGCGCGCCGCGGGCGGAGAGCGTCCGCGCCCGCCGCCAGTACATGACCGCGACAACCGCGAGCGGAAGGAGTGCGGTGAGGGCCGTCATTGCTCCCTATTAGACTCGCCCACAGGTGGAGGAACGGACGTACGCGGCCGCCGGAGTGTCCCTCGCGACAGCCGATTCGGTCGTCGAGCGCCTTCGCGCGGCCGTCGAGTCCACCGGGGCCGCCGGCTTCGGCGCGTTCGCCGGGCTCTTCCCGCTCGACGACCGGCGGCTGCTCGCGGCCTCGACCGACGGCGTCGGGACGAAGCTGATCCTGGCGCGCGAACGCGGCGCGCTCCGCGCGTGCGGCGCCGACCTCGCGGCCCACTGCATCAACGACGTCCTGACGACCGGCGCCGACCCGCTCTTCCTCCTCGACTACGTCGCCGCGAACCGGATCGAGCTGGACGAGGTCGCCGAGCTGGTCGAGGGCGCCGCCGAGGTCTGCCGGGCCGCCGGCGTCGCGCTGCTCGGCGGCGAGACGGCGGAGCTGCCCGGGATCTACCGAGATTCAGAGCTCGACTTCGCCGGGGACCTGTGTCGGCATCGTCGAGCGGGAACGCCTCGTCGACGGCTCGGCGATCCGTGAGGGCGACATGGTCGTCGGCTTCCCCTCCGCCGGAGTCCATGCGAACGGCTTCACGCTCGTCCGGCGTGTGCTCGAGGAGGAGGACTACGCCGGCGACGACCTGCTCGCGCCGACCCGGCTCTACCTCGACGACGTTCGCGCGCTCGAAGGCGTCCGGGGCCTCGCGCACGTCACCGGCGGCGGGATCGAGGGCAACCTGGCGCGCGTCGTGCCCGACGGGCTCCGCGCGGAGATCGACTGGGAGAGCTGGGAGCGCCAGCCCGTCTTCCACTGGCTCGCGCGGCACGTCGAGGAGGACGAGCTGCGGCGCGTCTTCAACCTCGGGATCGGCTACTGCGCAGTCGTGCCGGAGCCGGCGGACGGTCGCGTGATCGGGCGGATCGTCGCGGCGTGATCGGCGTCCTGGTCTCCGGCGAGGGCAGCAACCTCCAGGCACTGCTCGACGCGCGGCCTCCCCGTCGCTTGTGTTGCATGCAACAAGCCCGGCGCGCGAGCACTGGAGCGGGCTCGAGCGGCCGGGATCCCCGCAAAGGTGTTCGATCTCGACGGGTACGAGAATCGCGAGGAGCGGGACGACGCGATGGGCCGCTGGCTCGAGGAACAGGGCGTGACGCTCGTCGTGTGCGCCGGCTACATGCACCTCCTCCGCAAGCCGTTCATCGACCGCTTCGCCGGCCGGATCGTGAACACGCACTCGGCGCCGCTTCCCGGACTTCCCCGGCGCGCACCCGATCGAGGACGTGCTCGCCGCGGGCGTCCGCCAGACCGCGGCGACCGTCCACTACGTCGACGAGGGCGTCGACACGGGCGCGGTGATCGTCGCCGAGCCGGTGCCGGTGCGCGACGACGACACGGTCGAGACGCTGCGCGCCCGCGTCCAGGCGGTCGAGCACCGGCTGCTGCCCGAAACCGTCCGCGGCCTGATCGAGTGATCCGACGCGCCCTCCTGTCCGCCTGGGACAAGTCCGGGCTGGTCGAGTTCGCGCGGGGTCTCGACGACCTCGGCGTCGACCTGGTCGCAAGCGGCGGCACCGCCGAGCATCTCGCCGAGAGCGGGATCCACGCGACGCCCGTGGAGGAACTGACGGAGATCCCGGAGATGCTCGGCGGCCGCGTGAAGACACTCCACCCGAGAATCCATGCCGCGATCCTCGCGCGGCGCGACCACCCGGACGACCTGGCGGCGCTCGACGAGCACGGGATCGAGCCCTTCGACCTCGTCTGCGTCGGCTTCTATCCCTTCACGCAGATCGCGTCGCGCCACGGCGTCACCGAGACGGACGCGGTGGAGATGATCGACATCGGCGGGCCGTCGATGCTGCGCGCGGCCGCGAAGAACTTCGCCCACGTCGCGCCGGTCTGCTCCCCGAAGCGCTACCCCGAGATCATCGAGGAGCTGCGGACCACCGGCCGGCTCTCGGCGGACACGCGGCGCCGCCTGGCCTCGGAGGCGTTCGCGGTGACCGCGGCGTACGAGACGGCGATCGCGAGCTGGTTCATGGGGCGCGAGGCGTTTCCCGACCGGTTCATCCCGAGCTTCGCCAAGGCCGCCGATCTCTCGTACGGGGAGAACCCGCACCAGCGCGCTGCCTACTACGTGGAGGAGGGGGCGCGGCGGCACCTGCTTTCCCGGGTCGACCAGCTGCACGGCAAGCAGCTCTCGTTCAACAACCTCAACGACCTCTCCGCGGCGCGGCGGCTGCTCGGCGAGTTCCAGCTGCCGGCCGCGGTGGTGGTCAAGCACGCGAACCCGGCCGGGGTCGCCGTCTCGCGCTCGATCGAGGACGCCTTTCGCCGAGCGCACGCCGCAGATCCGATGTCCGCCTACGGGATGGTGCTCGCCCTCAACCGGCCGGTGACCGCCGAGCTGGCGGGCGAACTCGCCGAGCGTTTCGTCGAGCTCGTGATCGCGCCCGAGTACGAGGACGGCGCGCTGGAGACGTTGCGCGCGAAGCCGGCGATCCGCATCCTCCGCGACCGCGAGCGACGGCGTGGCGACCTCGGCGAGCGCGACTACAAGCGGGTGATCGGCGGGCTGCTCGTCCAGGACGGCGACCGCGAGGTCGACGACCGCAGCGGCATGGAGCTCGTCTGCGGCGAAGCGAGCGAGGCGGTCTGGGGCGACCTCCTGTTCGCCTGGCGCGTCGCGAAGCACGTGTCGTCGAACGCGATCGTGCTCGCGAAGGACCTCCAGACCCTCGGGATCGGCGGCGGACAGACGAGCCGCGTGGACTCGGTGCGGATCGCGGTCGAGAAGTCGCGGGAGCACGGCCACGATCTGACGGGCGCAGTGCTGGCGTCGGATGCGTTCATCCCCTTCGCAGACGGGGCACAACTGGCGCTCGAAGCGGGCGTGAAGGCGATCATCCAGCCAGGCGGCGCCAAGCGGGACGAGGAAGTCGTCGCCGCCGTCGAAGCGGCCGACGGCGCCATGGTCTTCACGGGCCGCCGCCACTTCCGGCACTGAGGCCACCCCCAGCCGCTTGGGGTCAGACCCCGTGCTGAGTTGCGTGACGCTTGCGCTACAAATGCGGCACGCCCTCGCCCGCTTGGAAAGCGAAGCGGCGTGCGACTCGCGATCGGGTCTGACCCCGAACGAGCTACGGGATGGCGCTCCTAGTTCCCTAAGCTTCGCCCGATGTCCAGGGAGTTCCCCACCGCGCTCGAGCTCGTCGGCAGAACGCCGATCGTGCGGCTCCAGAAGCTCGCGCCGCCCGGCGGGCCCGAGCTGCTCGCCAAGCTGGAGTACCTGAACCCCGGCGGCTCCGTGAAGGACCGGATCGGCCTGCCGCTGATCGAGGCCGCCGAGCGGGACGGGAAGCTGAAGCCGGGCGGGACGATCGTCGAACCTACCTCGGGCAACACGGGCGTCGGCCTGGCCATCGCGGCCGCGATCAAGGGCTACCGCTGCATCTTCGTGATGCCCGACAAGATGAGCCAGGAGAAGATCGCCCTCCTCCGGGCCTACGGCGCCGAGGTCGTGATCTGCCCCACCGCCGTCGATGCCGACTCGCCCGAGAGCTACTACTCGGTCTCCGACCGGCTCGCCGAGGAGATCCCCGGCGCCTTCAAGCCCGACCAGTACTCGAACATGGCCAATCCGGACGCCCACTACGAGGTGACCGGGCCCGAGATCTGGGAGCAGACCGGCGGCGAGATCGACGCGTTCGTCGTCTCGGTCGGAACCGGTGGGACGATCTCGGGCGCCGGCCGGTACCTGAAGGAGCGGAACCCCGACATCCTGATCGTCGGCGCCGACCCCGAGGGCTCCGTCTACACCGCGCTCGAGGAGACCGACATCCACCCGTACCTCGTCGAGGGGATCGGGAAGGACACCTGGCCGCGGACGATGGCGAAGGACGTCGTCGACGAGTGGATCCGGGTGTCCGACCGGGATTCGTTCATCGTCGCCAGGCGGCTGGCGCGCGAGGAGGGGTTGCTCGCCGGCGGGTCGGGCGGCACCTCGGTCTGGGCGATGCTCGAGATCGCCGAGCGTTTCGGGCCCGAGGCGAAGATCCTCACGATGATCCCCGACAGCGGCCGGAACTACCTCTCGAAGTTCTACGACGACAACTGGATGCTCGACCACGGCTTCCTCGAGCGCCGTACGCCGGCGACGGTCGAGCAGGTGCTCCGCTCGAAGCAGACCGAGGAGCCGGACATCCCCGATCTGGTCACGATCGCCGCGAACCAGAAGGTCGGCGCCGCGATCGACCTGATGCAGCGCTACTCGATCTCGCAGCTGCCGGTGATCCGCGACGGCGAGGTGGAGTCGCTCGCGGACGTGATCGGGTCGCTTCAGGATCGCGACCTCCTCGACCGCGTCTTCAAGAACCCCGACGCGCTCCACGAGGACGTCGTCGCCGCGATGCAGCCTCCGCTCGCCGCGATCGACGCCGGCGAGCCGCTCGACGAGGTCTTCTCCACGCTCACCGGCCGCACGAACGCCGTCGTCGTCGCACAGCAGGGACGCCCGGTCGGCGTCCTCACCCGAACGGACCTGCTCGAGTACCTAGCGCACAACCGGTAGGCCGACGTACCGGAATCCGAGCCCGGGGACGTCCTCGCCCTCCACCGGATACGGCCGCCACTCGAAGAACCGCTCTTCGAAGCGCGTGTCGAGCTCCGCCCTCATTGCGCCGTAGCCGTGCAGGCCGCGGTGCTCCTGTTCCCACTCCGGCGTCATCGGGTCCCGCCGGTCCCACGCAAACTCGTTGAGGATCAGCGGGCCACGCAGCAGCCGGACGAGCTTGTCGAGCCCGGCACCGAGGTCGTGGACGTGGTGCAGTGACAGGCTGGCGACGACCGCGTCGAACGGCCCGGAGTCGTCGAACGCCTCGAGCGTGGTGCGCCGGAAGATCTTCCCCTCCGGCGCCTCGGGGTCGATCGCCACGACCTCGTAGCCGGCAGCGGCCAGCCCGAGTGCCAGCCCACCCTCGCCACAGCCGACTTCGAGGACTCGACCGGCCGGGGGCGGGAGTTGGGAGAGTACGAACTCCTTGAGCTCCATCACCCTCACCATCCCACAGGCGCGCCGGCTCGCCGTCGCCGGGCAGCTGCTCCCGGCGCCGAAGGGCACGACGATCCTCGACGTCGTCAAGCACGTGGGCTATTTGCAGCTCGACCCGACGAACTCGATCGCGCGAAACCACCTGCTCGTCCTCTGGAGCCGGCTCGGAAAGTACGACGAGGCGGACCTGGAGCGCCTGCGCTGGGAGACGCGCGAGCTCTTCGAGTACTCCGCCGCCATCGTCCCGATCGAGGACTTCCCGGTCCACGAGGTGTCGATGCGCCGGTACCCCAACGCCTACAACTGGTCGGAGATCGTCCACAAGTGGCTGCGGGACAACGCCAGCCTCCATCGGAGCGTGATGGCGCAGCTCCGGCGACACGGCCCGATGCCCTCGCGCGACCTGAAGTTCAAGGCCGACCGAGGCTGGGTCTCGACCGGCTGGACGAACGAGCGCAACGTCTCGAGGCTGCTGGAGATCATTCACGCGAAGGGGAAGGTCGTCGTCGCCGGGCGGTCGGGCCAGCAGCGCCTGTGGGACGTCGCGGACCGCTGGCTGCCCGCGGAGAACAGCCGGATCTCGGTCGAGGAGGCCGAGCGCCGGGTCGTGGAGCGCTCGGCGCGCACCCTCGGCGTCGCGACGGAAGTCGAGCTCAAGCGCGAGTTCTTCCCCGGCGGCCCTTGGTCGGCGAAAGAGGCGATCGACTCGCTCGTCGAGGACGGGCTGCTCGTGCCCGTCAGCGTCGAAGGGGTCAAGGGAAAGCGCTTCGCACACGCGGATTCGCTCACGCCGCCGCGCCGCCGGGCGTATACGACGTTCCTCTCCCCGTTCGATCCGCTGATTCGAAATCGGGAGCGGACGCTGGCGCTCTGGGATTTCTTCGTCCGGCTCGAGATCTACGTTCCGAAGGCGAAGCGGCAGTACGGCTACTTCGTCCTTCCGATCCTCCACGGCGACGACCTCGTGGGCCGCATCGACCCCGTATTCGACCGGAAGACCGGCGTGCTCGACCGTGAACAACGTCTGGTGGGAGCCGGGCCAGAAGGAAGTCCCGCTCGACAAGCCGCTCCGCTCGCTTGCGGCCTTCGTCGGCGCCGAAAGCATCAAGACGTAGTCGTGGTCGGGGTCGAGGTCACGCGGGAGGACGCGCGTCGCATCGCGGTTCGCGCGCAACTCCTGGACGGCTCCGCGACGGCGTGCTCGACACGGTCCGGCGGCTCGGGTTCCTCCAGCTGGACCCGATCTCGACAGTCGCAACGCCGCAGCAGCTCGTCCTCTGGAGCCGGCTCGGCCGGTTCGACCGCGGGGAGCTCGACCGCCTGCTCTGGAACGCGCGGAAGCTGTTCGAGTGGGATGCGTTCATCTGGCCGATCGAGGACCTCCCGCTCATCCAGGCGCGGATGCGCGAGCGCTGGGGCCACTACAAGCGTGAGCGCTGGGCGATGCAGTTCCTGAAGGAGCAGTCGAGCCTCAGGAGATACGTGCTGCGCGAGCTCGAGCGCCGCGGCCCGCTGCTCTCACGTGAGCTCGAGCACGCCGACACCCGAGCGAGCGAGCGCACCGTCTGGTGGGGCACCCGAGCCCAGCTCACGTGGATGCTGGAGCTTCTGCACCTCCGGGGCCGGATCGCCGTCGCCGGCCGGCGCGGGAACCAGCGGCTGTGGGACCTCGCCGGCCGCTGGTATCCGAAAACCAAGACGGTTCCCGCGGCCCGGGCGAAGCGCGCCGTCGCCGAGAAACGCTTCCGCTCACTTGGCGTGAAGCTCGACAAGGGGCGCTGGCTCGCCCACCCCGAGGCCGACGCGCGGCCGGTCGGGAAACGCGTCACGTTCCTCTCGCCCTTCGACCGTCTCGTCCACGACCGTGATCGCGCCGAGGCGCTGTGGGACTTCCGCTACCGCCTGGAGATGTACGTGCCGAAGGCGAAGCGGGAGTACGGCTACTACGTCCTGCCGATCCTGCACGGCGACGACCTCGTCGGGCGCATCGAGCCGGTCTTCGACCGCAAGACCGGCGTCCTGCGGGTGAACGGTGTCTGGTGGGAGCCGGGCAAGAAGGAGATCCCGCTCGACAAGCCGCTCCGCTCCCTTGCAGCCTTCGTGGGCGCGGCTAGCATCAGCACGTAGTGGACTTCGAGACCAGAGCGATCCACGAGGGCCAGGAACCGGACCCGGCGACGGGCTCGGTCACCGTCCCGATCTACCAGACGTCGACCTACGTCCAGGAGGCGGTCGGCGTGAACAAGGGCTACGACTACGCCCGGGTCTCGAACCCGACACGGACGGCGCTCCAGACCTGCCTCGCCTCGCTGGAGAACGCCGAGTACGGCGCCGCGTTCAGCTCGGGCATCGGAGCGACGACGACGCTCATGCACCTCGTCCACCCGAGCGAGAAGGTCGTCTGCGTCAACGACGTCTACGGGGGCGTGTACCGGATGTTCACGCAGATCTACGAGCCGAAGGGCTACTCGTTCGAGTTCCTGGACGTGGACACGATCAACTCGTCGCTCGCCGACCACATCGACGAGAAGACGCGGATCGTCTGGCTCGAGACGCCCACGAACCCGCTCCTGAACATCGTCGACATCGCCGCCGCAACGAAGGCCGCGCACGAGGTCGGCGCGATGGTCGTCGTCGACAACACCTTCGCGACGCCGTACCTCCAGCGCCCGCTCGACCTCGGCGCCGACGTCGTCGTCCACTCGCTGACGAAGTACCTCGGCGGCCACTCCGACCTGGTCGGCGGGTTCGTGGCGACCAACGACCCGACGGTCGCGGAGCGGCTCTACTTCCTCCAGAAGTCGCTCGGTGCCGTCCCGGGCCCGATGGACTGCTGGCTCGTCCTCCGCGGAATCAAGACCCTCGCGATCCGGATGCAGAAGCACTCCGAGAACGGGCGGCGCGTCGCGGAGTACCTGGCGTCGCACGATGCCGTCGAGTCCGTGCTCTACCCGGGTCTCCCCGGCCATCCCGGGCACGAGATCGCCGCGCGCCAGATGGACGAGTTCGGCGGGATGGTCTCGTTCCTCGTCGAGTCCGAGGAGGAGGCCGTCGACCTCGTGGCCCGGACGAAGATCTTCCTGCTCGCCGAGAGCCTCGGCGGCGTCGAGAGCCTGATCGAGCACCCGGCTCGAATGACGCACGCCTCGACCGCGGACGCGCCGTTCGCGACGCCGAAGAACCTGATCCGGCTGTCGGTGGGAATCGAGTCGGTGACGGACTTGATCGGGGATCTCGAGCAGGCGCTCGTGCGCTCGCCCGCCGCCGCCGGCGCCTAGCCGTCGCGGCTCACGCGAACATTCGCCTTGATCCAGCGCTTGCGCGCCCGCTCGAGCAGGGGACGCAACCGTCGCACCTCGGCGTCGTTCGCTTCCGACTGGGCCGCCTCCATCTGGTTCCGGAGCGTGAGGAACCGCTGGTGCAGCGCGATCTCCTCAGCTCTCGGCTCGTCGCCGTGGTCGAACTCGCGGGTCATCGCCGGAACGTACCCGGCCCCGCCGGTGTAGAGACGGCGACCCAGAAAGGAGTCCGCGATGAAACGTCTGATCTTGCTGCTCGCACTGACCGCGCTGGCCATGCCTTCGCTCGCCCTCGGGAAAGGCCCGAGCGCGGCGACGATGGAAGGCCCTGGCGGCGGCGGCGGGGGCATCACCTTCTCCGGCGACGAGGGAAGCGGCCCGCTCGGCGACCTCACCCAGCAGTCAGGCTGGTTCGCTGCCGCCTTCGAGCAGGAGCCGAATCCGATGCTCGCCAGTCGGCCGAAGGGCGACCTCGGACCGAAGTACACGGTGACCTACACCGTGCCGACGGACATGAACAGGACGGTCACGATCCGCCAGGACGTCTATCCGTACGCGAGCACCGGACCGGTGACCTACATGGCGCCCGGCCAGCCGATCTTCGACATGCAGACCCGAGGTGGCTGGTTCCAGGCAGGTCCGGACCTGAAGGAGACGCTTGTCGCCGCGGGTCTCCCGGCAACCGCGGCCGCGAGCTCGTCCGACCGGACGTCCTTCCCTGCCACGACCGTCAGCCTGCTCGTCTTCGCGTTCGCGCTGGTGTGCGCAACCGCCTTGATCGTCAGGCGCCGCGCACGCCCCGCAGCCGCCTGACCCCCCGCAGTCGAGACGGGGGCGTAGGAGTCCACGCCCCCGTCCTGGCTCCAGCTAGCGACGGAGCTTGCCGACTGCCTCGCTGACCTCGGTGGGATCCTTGAAACGCTTGTCGGGAAGCCGATCCAACGTCGAGCGGACCTTTCCGCTCGCGCCTTTCCGCTCGGCCTCGCGGAGCAGATCGCCCTTGCGCGTCGGGTAGGAGACGCCGTCGAGGAACCGCTGCACCTCGACGGGGTTCGCCTTCCGCCGTGCGTTGGTCGAGCTCCGGCGACGCGGCGTTGACGTCGTCTTCCCGCTCTGCGCCGAGCCGCGCTTCCGCCCGACTGCACGCGAGAGCTGCGCCTTGTTCATCTTCGAGCGGCCGTCGATCCCGAGGCGCTTGGCCTGCTCGTAGAGCTCGTCCCTCGTCGGCCCGTCATTCGGGCGGCTTCGAGACCCCGACCGGCTTCGAGCGCGAGTACCGCTGCCCGACGATCCCGACTGCCTCGGCGTTCTCCGGCGAGTCGACTGGGTCAGCCTCCGGCCGCTGGTCGTCCGGCGCGGCGCCGGCCGACTCGCAGGTGCGGCATCACCGAGGCCGTGGTAGTAGGAGCCGACCTGCTGCCGGTAGACGTCGGTCGCCCCGGGCTCGCCGTACTCCGGCGCGTTCCTGATCTCGTGCCGGGACCGGCTGACGAACACCGTCTTCTCGCCTCTGTCGACTCTCTCGACGATTCCCGCGGGAAGCAGGACGCGTCCACCGCCGGCCCTCGGGCCCGCGACGACGACGAGGTAGCTCTGCCCGGCCTCCCTCGTCGCGTGCTCGACCAATCCGATCGAGCCGTCCCGTGCCTCGACCTCGTACCCCGTGAGATCGATTCCCGGGTCGACTCCTCTGAAAGTCCAGATGGGCATGGTTGCCATCCAACGCACCTCCTGGTTGGGGGGTCGTCTTTGGCCTTTCCACTCTTCAGGACGTCAAACGCGGGCGCTTAGGATCGGCCCGAGTGGGCCCGATCGACCTCCATCACCAGGGCGCCGAGCGCGTGATCGGCTGCTACCTCCTCGAGACCTCGGACGGCTTGGCGCTCAACGACTGCGGCCCCTCGGTTTGTGTTGCAAGCCTCGAGGAAGGACTCGGCCGCTTCGGTGTGGCCCTTTCGGACATCCGCCAGCTCCTTCTGACCCACATCCACCTTGACCACGCCGGGGCGGCAGGGATCCTGGCCCGCCGGAACCCGAGCCTCCAGGTCCACGTCTCCGAGATCGGCTCGGCCCACCTCGTCGATCCCTCACGGCTCGAGCGCAGCGCCCGGCGTCTCTACGGCGAGGCGTTCGACGAGCTCTGGGGAGAGGTCGCACCCGTGCCGGAGGAGCAAGTGCGTATCTTGGAACACAAGCTCCTGGGGCTCGAGGCGTTCCCGACGCCGGGCCACGCGAGCCACCACGCCTGCTACCTCGCGCCGGATGGAACGCTCTACGCCGGGGACGCGGCGGGCGTGCGCATCCAACCTGACGAGTACGTCTCCCCGCCGACGCCGCCGCCCGACTTCGAGCTCGAAACCTGGCTCCGTACGATCGACGAGATCGAGCGGCGGGAGCCGGCGCGGCTCGCGCTGATCCACTTCGGCGTCGTGGACGACCCCGCCCCGCACCTCGACCAGCTTCGCCGCCGCCTCCGGGAGTGGGCGGCCGACGACCTCCCCGAGGACGAGTGGCTCCACCGCCGCGAGGATGAACGCGCGGCCGAGAGCCGCGACCCGGGCGCCTACGAGCGGGCGATGCCGCTCTGGCAGTCGTACGCCGGCCTACGCCGCTACTGGGACACCGGTGCCGGGACCGGCGAGCCGACGATCGCCTCGCGGTAGGCCTGCACGTAGTCGTCGACCATCCGCTCCGGCGAGAACCGCTCCTCGGCGTACCGACGGCACTCGAGCGGATCGAGCGCGTCGGCCTCCTCGAGCGCCGCGGGCATCTCGCGGTAGTTGTCCACGATGATCCCCGACCGGCCGTGCTCGATCACCTCCGGCACCGCCCCACGCCTGGTCGCGATCACCGGAGTCCCGCACGCCATCGACTCGATCATGACCAGGCCGAACGGCTCCTCCCAGTCGATCGGGAAGAGCGTCGCCCGGGCGTCCTGGAGCAACTCGACCTTCGTCCCGTGCGAGACCTCTCCGAGGTACTCCATGCCGTGGATGCCGAGGTGCGGCTCGACGAACTCGGCGAAGTAGCGCTCCTCCTTCGGCTCCTGCTTCTTCCCCGCGATCTTGAGCGGCAGCTCCAGCTCCATCGCCACGGCGATCGCGCGGTGGCAGCCCTTGTCGGCGCTCATGCGTCCGAGGAAGAGCAGGTAGTCGCCTGGGTGCGGCTTGCAGGGGTAGACCGAGAAGTCGAGCGCGTTCGGACAGTTCGCGAGCCACGGGAGGTCGGGCTTCGGCCGGCGCTGGTTGAGGGAGATCGAGATCAGGTGAAGGTTCGGAACCAGCCCGTGTAGCGCCTCGTACATGGCGCCCGGCTCGCCGGTCAGCGGGCCGTGCACCGTGTGGACAACGGGCGTCTCGACGAGGCCCGACATGACGATTCCGAACATTCCCGTGTGCTCGCTGATGACGTCGAACTCGTCGGCGTTCGTGTAGCAGGGCAGCGTGTGGAGCAGCTCGAAGTGCGACCGGCCGATCCACTCGCTCGGCGCCGTCTCGAAGACGTACGACAGCTTCGCGTTCGTGCGCGAGTCGCCGGACGCGAAAAGCGTCACGTCGTGGCCGGCCTTCGCGAGTCCGTCGGCGAGCAGCGCGACCACCCACTCGATACCGCCGTAGCCGCTCGGTGGCACCGGGAACCACGGCGGGCTGACGATCGCGACCCGGAGCTGCTCGTCGTTCATGCCGGTTGCACCGTCGCCTGTCCCTCCTCCAGCCGAGCTTCCCACAGCCGGTCGAATGCTCTCACGCTGGACAGTCTGAGGGAACCCGCCCATGCGGGCAGCTCCGGCGGCGCCACGGTCTCGAGCGTGTTCTGCCTGCGATCCGGGCTGAGGCCGAGCAGGAGCTGGAGGAGGAGCACCGGCGTTCCGGCCGCCCAGGCCTGCGGCCGTGCCGCCGTCGGGTAGGCGATCGGGAAGCGCGTCTCCGTCCGCGGCAGGCCCGCGAAGACCTCCGGGAGCTGGTAGTCGAAGTGACGTGCGGCGGTCAGCATCTGGCGGACGATCCGGTGCGCCTCGGGCCAGCGGCCGTACCGAGCCAGCCCCCATGCGCAGAGGGAATTGTCGTGGGGCCAGACGGTGCCGTTGTGGTACGCGAGCGGGTTGTAGGCGCGGTCGAGCGTGGACATGGTGCGGATCCCCCAGCCCGACCAGAGCGCGTCGCCCATCATCAGGTCGACGACGGCGTCCACTCGCTCCTGCGGGACGATCCCGCTCCACAGGAGATGCCCGACGTTCGAGCAGAGCGAGTCGACCTGGTTCTTCTCCCCGTCCAACGCGAGCACGTAGTACCCGCCGCGCTCCTCGGTCCAGTACGCCTCGTTGAAGCGGTCGTAGAGCTCGGCAGCCTCCCGCTCGAGCCGCTCGGCCAGCTCCCGGTCGCGCCAGACCTCACGCGCGAGCTCGGCGGTCCGAATCTTCGCGTCGTAGACGTAGCCCTGGACCTCGCAGGGGGCAATCGGCGGCTCCGCCACCCGTCCGTCGGCGAACCGCTGGGAGTCGTGCGAGTCCTTCCACGACTGGTTGTCGAGCCCGCGTCGGCTGCGCTTCAGGTACTCGACAAAGCCGTCGCCGTCGAGGTCGCCGCGCTTGTCGATCCACTCGAGCGCCCTCAGCGCCGGCTCCTTGAGTCTCTCGACGAGCGTCGCGTCGTCCGTCCACCGCCACACCTCCGAGAGGAGAACGAGGTAGAGCGGCGTGGCGTCGACGGTGCCGTAGTAGGTGCCGTGCCAGGTGCGCGCCGCCTTTCCGCGCCGGAGCTCATGCACGATCTTTCCCGGCTCGGCGTCGCGCACCGGGTCGTCCGTCGTCGCCTGGAGATCGCCGAGCACCTCGAGCGCGGTGACCGCCAGCTCCGGCCCGAAGAGCAGCGTCTGGAGGCACGTGATGATCGTGTCCCGGCCGAAGACGGTCATGAACCACGGCATGCCGGCCGCGGGCAGCTTGCCGACGCCGTCCTCGCGGCCGTGCATCCGGAGGGACGCCAGGTCGGACACGGAGCGGCCGAACGAGTGCGCGAGGTCGTCCCAGGTCGCGCGCAGCTGCGGCACGCGCAGCTGCCAGGCCGCGAGAGACTCCCGGACCCGCGCCAGCTCGTCGCCGAACCGCCGCTCGGCCAGGCGGGGGAGGACCTGCGGGTTGTCCAGCAGCGGGACGATGTCGAGCCGCAGGTCCCAGCGCTCGCGCGGCTCGAGCTCCAGGCGGTACGCGACGCGGCAGCCGTCGACCTCGCCCTGCCGGGACAGAATCACCTGGGTCTGCGCCGGCACGCCCGTCTCGTCCGCGAGCACGAACTGGTTGTTCGGCTCGTCGTAGACGCACTGGACGATCGGCGGCAACGGCTCGGCGTGCTGCGGGTCGCCGAGCGCGAAGTCGTAGTCCTTCACGGCGAAGATGTCCGCGAAGTCGCTGGCCACCTCGATCCCGAGCTCCAGCGAGACAGGCCGCATCCCCTGGTTCTGGACGACGATCCGGTCCTGCATCGCCTCGCCGATGAAACGTTCGCGGATGATCGAGACCTCGTCCGCGTCGAGATCCTCCGTGCGCGGGTTGCGGAGGTAGAACGCGGCGGAGAAGTAGTCCACCTTGGCCGAGGTCAGGAGCAGCGGGCGCTTGCCGTCGATCGTCAGCTTCAGGCAGGAGAGGAAGCGGGTGTCCTCTGCGAAGAGGCCGCTGGTCGACCAGGCGCCGACGTCGCCGATGTCGTCGCAGATGCAGAACGTCGAGCCTTCGAGGATCGTGATCGCCATCGGCTACGAGTCGCGCAGGATCCTCGAAGGCGAGCTCTGGGCCCGCGCCTTGACGACCAACTCGTCCACGTTGACGTGCTCGGGCCGGGTGACCGCGAAGGCGACGCACTCGGCGATGTCGTCGGGCGTCAGCGGCTCGACATCAGCGTAGACCTGGGCGGCGCTCTCTGCGTCGCCGCGGTAGCGGACGAGCGAGAAGCCGGTCTCCACGAGGCCGGGATCGACGAGCGTGATGCGGATCGGCCGGCCGAGGAGGTCCTCGCGCAAGGCGTAGGTGAAGCCACGCACCGCGAACTTCGTCGTCACGTAGAGCGCGGCCTTCTCGTACGCCTGGCGCCCTGCGATCGAGCCGACGTTGACGATGTGGCCGCCGTCGGCGAGGTGCGGCAGGCACAGCCGTGTCATCCGCACGAGCCCGTGGACGTTGGTCTCGATGAGCACCTCCTCGTCCTCCTCCCTGCTGTCGTCGAAGAGATCGCGCCCGAGCGCGAGCCCTGCGTTGTTGACGAGGATGTCGAGGCTCCCAAGCCGGTGGATCGCGCTCGTGACGAAGCTCGCGCTGCTGTCCGGGTCGGTCACGTCCAGCTCGAGGGCGACGAAGCCCTCGCCGAGGTCGGCCAGGCGGTCGAGCCGCCGGGCGCCCACGGCCACCTGGGCCCCCTCGCGGGCGAGGGCACCGGCGGTCGCCGCCCCGATCCCGCTGGACGCGCCGGTCACGATCGCCCTCTTGCCGTCGAGCGCCCCCACGGGCGGGCAGCTTACGGATTTGACACGATCCCCCGTACCAACGCCGTCGGCTGCGAGGAGGGTCCAGAGATGTTCGCGCGTGTCGCCCGCTACAAGATCCCCGAGGAGTCCTTCGACGATGCCGTCGCGGGGTTCAGAGAGGCCGTCGAGCAGCTGCGGGGAATCCAGGGCAACTCCGGCGGCTACCTGCTCGTCGACCGCGACAACGGCACGGCGCTGTCGGTGACCTTCTGGGAGAACCGGGCCTCGCTCGAGTCCAGCGAGGTGCAGGCGAGCCGGCTCCGGTCGCAGGCCGTCGGCCCGCACGGCGGGGAGATCCAGGCGGTCGACCGCTGCGAGGTCGCGCTCGACTTCAGCGAGCTCTCCACGGCCTAGGAACAACTTCAGAAAAAGGTTCGCCCCGGATGGATCTGCGGCCAATCCACCGGGGCTGACGCAGTCTTCGGCGTCCACGGATGAGCGCTGCACCCCACATTCGAGGGATGCGGGCCTCGTGACACGATCTTCCCGCAGTTTGCGGACAGGATCGCCGCAGCGAGGTTTTTGGGGGCAGTTTCGGCGGGTACCGCGAGAGGCTTCTGCCCCTCGAACCGAAGGAGCCTATGAAGAAGGCATTACCTCTCATTCTTGCTGCGGCATTCCTGCTTCTCTCCACAGGCACCCAGGCCGTGACCCGTCCGGCGGTTCAGCCGGGACAGTCCTGGGACGCAGCCTGCGAGGCAGCCGCACCGGGTGACGTGATCCCGGTCGCTGCCGGAAACCACCCCTCGCAATCCATCTCGTGCAACAAGGCCTCGCCCGGCGTCACCTTCCAGGCCACCGACCGGGTCGTCGTCGGAAACGCCGGAGCATCGGAGAACTGTCTCTCGGTCGGCGGGAGCTACATCACCGTGACCGGCGTCGAAACGAGCTACTACGGCGCGGACCGACAGTGCGGGGTTGCCGCCGCGCGCGGGAGTCGTCACCTCACCCTCAGAGACGTGGACGCCGGCCACTTCTGGATCGCGGCCGACGACGTCTCCCTGATCGGCGGCGACTACGGACCGACGCTCGACAAGGTGTCGAAGTTCAGCGAGCGGACCTGTTCCGCCACGAACTTCTCGTGCATGCCCAAGCGCCCCCTGATCGACGGCGCCTACATCCACGACCACAGGCGCGGGACGCAGCACATGGAGTGCCTCGCGTTCTACGGCGGGACCGATGCAGTGATCCGCAACACGCACTTCCACAACTGCTCGGTGTTCCACATCTTCATCTCCGCGAGCCAGGCCGTGGACTTCTCGAACATCCTGATCGAGGGCAACCGGTTCTCCTGCGCCGAGCAGGCCGTGTCGAACGCGGTCAAGTTCTCCAACCACGGCTTCCGCTACTCGAACGCGATCATGCGGAACAACCGGTTCGACTGCCAGGAGACGTACGTCGCCTCCTCGACCGCCAGCCAGCTGCTCTACGAGGGCAACACCGGCGGCGGCCTGCACCTGAACAACGGCGGGCCGAAGGCGGACGGAACGCACACTCAGGGCCAGACCGTCGTCACGGTCCGGAGTGCAGCGGAGCCCCCGCCGCCTCCGCCTCCGACCAACGCCGCCCCGACCGCGTGCTTCACGCGGACGCCGAATCCGAGCCGCGCCGGCCAGGCAATCACGTTCGACGCCTCGTGCTCGACCGACCCGGACGGGGATGCCCTGACGTACACCTGGGACATCGCCCCCGGCGGTGACGGCGTCTACGAGCGGACGGGCTCGACGACGTCCTACGCCTACCAGAGCGCGGGAACGAAGACGGCCCGGTTGCGCGTCGACGACGGCCACGGAAACGTCGTGACCACGTCGCAGACGTTCTCGGTCAACCCGTAGCCGAAACCGTTGCCCGGCACCGTCCTTCTCAGGATGGGCGGTGCCGGGCAGCGTTCAGCGAACGAGGCCGAGCCAGCGCACCGCGCGTGGAAGCTGGAGCCGCTCGTAGGTCTCGAACGAGTGGCTCCACTCGCCGGTGACGGCCTCGACGCGCGCCCGCGGCTTCCGCTTGCGCAGCTCCCGGTAGAAGGCTCCGGACTGAAGGGCCTGTTCGATGACGATCTTGTCCGTCTCGCTCCACCAGAGTTGCAGCGGGACACCCGAGCGGGCGATCGCCGGAAGCCAGTGCGTCGGGCTGCGGAGCACATAGCCGCGCGGGTTCGTGCGCGGTGTGCCACCGACCTCGAGCCGGGCGAACGCCTGCGCGCTGCGGCCGCGTGGGCTCCGGGCGAACTGGTGGTAGCGGAGGTAGAAGTTCGTGACCGAGTCGAACGCGACGGCGCCGGCCAGCAGGTCGGGGTACTGGCCGATGAGCAGCAGCGTCTCGTGGCCCCCCATGCTGCCGCCGACCGCGTAGATCCGCTGGCGGTCGATGCGTAGCCACGGCAGCGTTGCGCGGATGATCTCCGGCATGCGCGCGAGGTCCGCGATCTGTCCCTGCCACCCCCACGAGTGGAGCGGCAGCCGCCGTCCCATCCCGCCGGGGCAGATGACCGCGAAGCCGCCCTGGCCCGGAAGCTCGCGCCACTTGCTGGCGTTGGTGGCAGCCCGCACGTTGCGTCCGTGCGGCGAGATCACGAGCGGGAGCGGCGGCGTCGGCCGGCCGGGGCCGTAGCGGTCGGGAACGACGACGACGGCCGGGCGAGCGCGCCGGTTGTGGGCGCGGTAGCGGATCGTCAGGCGCTTGACGGCCACGGCGGTCAGTTCCGGATCGTGAGGATGCGGTCGGCCTTCGTCATGTTGCGGGCGGTGTCCCAGACGCGGACGCGCATGAAGTAGCGCCCATTCGCGAGCTTCGTGGTGTCCCAGTACGGGCGCGGGAACAGCCTGAACCAGTAGGTGCCGTCGCAGGCAACCGTCCTGTGGAAGAGCATGCAGCCGTTCGCGGGCAGGTTCTGCTCCGTTCCGGGCGCGAAGTGCTGGCCGGCGGGCATCTCGAGCATCTGCTCCGACCAGAAGACGTCGCGGCGATGGACGACCCGGCGGGTCGCGATCTGCACGATCGTGACCGCGATCCGAAACGGATGGTGCGGCGCGGCGAGGTGCGGGATCTGCTTGAACCAGCCGATGAAGGACTGGGGATCGCTCGCCCGCACGCGGATGTCGACGCGGCCGGAGAGGCGGCCGCGGTTCAGCCGTCGGCCCGCCTGCGGCAGCTTCGCGACGTTCGCCGGCCGTCGCCCCCAGCGCGGCGTCGCGGGCGAGTAGAAGCGGATGTCGTGCACGACCGGCTTCACACGGTCGACGTACGGGTGGATCTTCCCGCCGCGCCGAAGCGGGTTGACGATCAGGCGCCGTCCGTCCGCGGTGAAGACGAACTCGCTCAGGTGCACGTGCCAGCCGCCGTAGCACGTCCAGCCGACCACCTGTCCGGCCCGCACGATCTCGCCGCGCTCGACAGCGGCGTCGATGTGGCCGTAGCCGAAGTGGCCGATGCGCGCGAACCCGCGGACACCTCGCGGTGTGGCTTCGTGGACGCGGCCGCCCTCGATCGCGTACACGCGGTGTGTGCGGCCGGGCGGCGCCCCGCGCTCGGGCCGGTCGTCGCGCACGGCGACGTCGACGCCCTCGTGGTAGATCGCACCGCGGCGGCGGTCGGGTCGCGGATCCAGGAACGACCCCCGGATCGGATGCTGCCGGTTCAGCGGCAGCACGGGCCACCCTCGGTAGGAGTCGTTGTAGCTCTGAAAGGTCTCGAGCCGGCCGGGAGTCCGTTGCGCCACCACTCAGGAGGTATCCCGAAAGCCTGCGAGTGAACCGCTCGCGGTGCGCCCGCCGTCAATGACATGATCGCGTGCGACAAGGAGGAGACGATGAGCATGACCACCGAGGTCTTTGCGGACGTCGATCGCATGGACGCGAAGGCGTTCGCCTCGCATCTGGCCGAGGATTGTCTGCTTCGCTTCGGCAATGCCGACGAGGTCGTTGGCCGGGGCGCGATCGAAGAGGCGATCGCTGGCTTCTTCACGACGATCAATGGAATCAGCCATCAGATCGTCGACCAATGGGATGTCGACAACACGACGATCATTCAACTCGAGGCCACGTACACGCGGAAGGACGATCGTAAGGTCACGCTTCCAGCCGTCGCCGTCTGGCGACGCGGCGGTGAGCTGATTGAGGACTACCGGATCTACGTCGACCAGGCGCCGGTCTATGCGTAGGCATTCATGTGGATCGCTCAGAGCGGGCCAGGTCGAGATGGGCGGTGCCGGGCTCGAACCAGCGACCTCCTGGGTGTAAACCAGGCGCTCTCCCAACTGAGCTAACCGCCCTATCGGAAGCGTAGTCGCCCGCCGGCGTCGCTACTCTCCCCGCCGGTGCGAGTCGCCCTCGCAGTCCTCCCTTTGCTTCTCCTCTCCGGCTCCGGCCCGGCGGCGGTTGCCGAACCCTCGAGCCGGACTGCCGCCGCGCCCGCCGCGGTTCCGATCTACACGAAGAAGCGGCCGCCGAGTGCCCCGCGGCAGCTCCCGCGCAGGACGAGCGTCTCCAAGGACGGGATCACCTGGACGTTCGCCCGCCCGACGCAGGTCGGAAGGTTCGTCACCGGCGACCCGTACGTCGTAGGCCCGGTCACGGTGACCGGCATCAGCCCGGCGCCGGCGAACGGCCGGAACGGCTCGGTCACGAACGTGCCCGCAGAGGACGACGAGAGTGGGTTCGACAGTCGCACGGAGGCGAACCGGTACGAGTCGGGCCTGAGCGTGCGGCTCCCTGTGGGCCTGGCACCCGGTGACTCGCTCGTCTCGTCGATCAGCGTCGACCGCGTCGGGTCCACGAGGCGGTGGCTCTTCGACAGCTCGGCCGACAGCCCGGTGCGGACGATCTCGATCCTCACCAGCGTTCGCAGGCCGTTGCCCGCGGATGCCTTCCGCCCGTCCTATGCCGGCCGCGGCCCGATCTTCCTATCGCGGAACCTGAAGCGGCACCTGCTGCCTCGGCTGCGTCGCGTCGGCGAGACGCCGTCACTCGCCGAGTACGAGCAGCACTTCCGACGTCCCTGGGTGGACAACCTCATGTTCAACTTCGACTCGCCCGTCGAGTACATGCCCGACTACTCGCGCGAGATCGCCCGCGCCGTCGGGATGGCGGGCCTCCTCCTCACGCTGAACTACACGCCCCGCCAGAAGGAGGCGCTGCTCGTGTACCTGACGCAGTACGGGATCGACCTCCACGGGCTCA
This sequence comes from uncultured Actinomycetes bacterium, assembly GCA_963782765.1. Lineage (GTDB taxonomy): Bacteria > Actinomycetota > Thermoleophilia > Gaiellales > Gaiellaceae > JACDAN01. Next base: position 629,766 of record CAWALC010000001.1, on the reverse strand, counting down.
AGCGGCGGGGCCATCCCGGCTGGTCGGCGCACGGAGGGCACGGGTCCGGGCGCAAGTTCCCGATCGTTTTCGCCGGCGTCATGCTGGGCAACCGCGCGATGCAGCGAGTCGGCGGCAGGTTCGGCGAGGACATGCAGACGATGCGAGGCAACGGCTGGACGGGCGCGAAGGCGCTCTATGCCGGCCACTACGGACGGAGCGGCGACGGCAGGTACGGCCCATACGAGCATCTCCAGCCGCGCAGCTGGCCCGACACGCTCGGCGAGGACTATCGCCGCTGCTGCACGTCGAGCGCCTGGATCGGCGAGGCGCTCGCCGCCCGGCTCGTCCCTGCCGTGCGGAAGGCGTGGAACTACGCTCCGTTCTTCGAGTACGCCGACCGTTGGATGACCGAGGACGACTCCGGCCACCGGGCGGCGATCAGGTCCCAGATCGGGAAGGACTACCGCGGCTTCCCGCAGCGCGAGGCCTGGGACGACTTCGTCACGAACATGTGGCGCGCGTACCGCAAGCGCGGCTGACCTCTATCTCGATGTCGATCCCGCTCCGGCACGTTCGTCGTACCTGGGCAAACCGACCGACGAGAGGAGCGAGATGAGATTCCTGCTGCTTGTCTGCTGGGACGCCGAGAAGATGGATGCCCAGTCCGAGCCGGACCCGTCCGACACCGAGGAGAAGGAGAGCTTCCCGTGGCTGGACGACCTCCAGGCGCGTGGCATCTGGGTCACCGGCGACCAGGTGGCTCCGCCGCGCCGGGCCCGCTCGGTCCGCGTCCGCGACGGGAAGACGATGGTCACGGACGGCCCGTTCGCCGAGACCAAGGAGGTCGTCGGCGGGTTCGACATCATCGACTGCGGCAGCCTGGAGGAGGCCGTCCAGATCGCCGCGGCACACCCGATCGCCGAGATGGGCACGATCGAGGTGCGCCCGTTCTGGGGGAACTGACCTACTCCGGAAAGTTCTCGGGGTGGAAGGCGTAGGCCCACATCGAGGTCGGCTCGATGCGCATGAAGACGACGCCCTCGCCCCACTCGAACGGGCTCGAGCCGTAGATCTCGCGCCAAACCGGCTCGAGCTCCTCGACGCCCTCGTCGTCCTGACCGATGATCGTCGCGCGTCCGTGAACGACGATGCCGACCGTGTCGCCGTCCATGTGAGCGGCGCTGCACGCCGGATTGGCGCGCAGGTGCCGTAGACGCGCCGCTCGACCGCCGGTCGAAACGGTGAATCGGCCTCGAATGAAGACGCCGTCGAGCGGCGCGACACGAGGCTCCCCGCGCTCGTTCACCGTCCCGAAGGCCACGTGCTTCGTTCCCTGCAGGTAGCGGACGACCTGCCGGGCATTGAGGCGGCGTTCGGGTTTCACGATCCCCGCAAGATGCGGATTCGCGTGCTCGAACGTCCGGTCGATCAACCCTTGCAGCTCACGGATCTCGTCCTCGGACTCGAACATCGTCACCTCACCCACGCGGGCGCAGCCTTAGTCGTACTGTCGGCGGTCTTCGGGAGTCTGCGCCTCGGGCATCGTGCTTCCGTAGTCGCCGCCGACGCCCATCACGCGACTGCCTGCCCTGTCGAGCCTTTGCCGTTCGATCGCTGCCTCAGCGTGAGCATCTTCGGCATTCCCGTCGGACGAACGTCCGAGCAGCTTGCTGAGCCACTTGCGGAGCATTGAGATCAGCCGAGTGTACGTCCGTTCGAGACCTCCTTTGGCTTCCTGCTCCTCCTCGGCATCGTCGCAGCGGTAGCGACGCGAGTGGGCCGACTATCGGCCGGTGAGCGTGGTTGCGGATGCTGATGGCCGCCTGACTCGCGCTCGAACGGTACATCGGATGCCGATTCTTACGGACTGTTTACTTAACTTACCCCTCATTCTTTACGGGTGGTGATGATACTTACCACCGTAAGACACCACTACCGACACGAGAGAGAGACACAACAAGCATGAAGAAAACGTTCGCACTCGTCACTCTTGCCGTCCTCGCCTTCGCCGGGCTGGCGTTCGCCTCGGCCGCTGACGCCGAAGCTTCGACTTTGCGCGTAATCGGCAAGGGCTCCTCATCGGGCGATTTCGCCGTGACCGCGGCCAGCGGGAGCAAGAAGAAGGCGAAAGTGCTCTACATTCGCGGGTACGGCCGGAAGCTGTCCGGGCACGCCGTCGTGGCCTGTTCACGAGGGTTCTCGATCGGCTCGAAGTCCAAGAGCTACAGGGCCATGCGCTCAGGCACGCTCTACCGCATCCCACTCCCGTTCGCAGGTGATTGCGAGGTCACCGCGTCACTCAGCGGGTCTGGACGAATCCGACTGCAGATCCTCGCCTAGGCGCACGCCGACCTTGGCTGATCCCCTGACCAAAGTGCGACGAGCCACGGCTCGTCGCTCCGAAGCCAATGCTGCCTGGCGTGCGGCGATCCGCGATGCTCATGCCCAGGGCGCGAGCCTGCGTCAGATCGCCGCTGCCGCAGGTGTCACACACGTGCGGATTCTCCAGGTAGTCAGACAACGATAGGGCGGAGCGCCCCTTTCAAGGTCGCTCAGACCGCGGCCGCCGAGCGCGCCCTAGACCCAGCCACGCTGGCGACTGAGGCTGCTCCGACTCCTCGCTGGGACGGATTCGCCGCCATTAACGCCAATCGAAAGGACGCATGACCCTCAACCGCGCCATCGGCATCACGCTCATTTTCGCCCTCGCGATCGTCGCAGCCTCGACCTTCACCGTGGTCAACGCCGAGGCAGGCTCGCCGACCAAGTTCTCCAACCGCGCCGCGTTCGAGAAGGCCGCCGCGGGACACTTCCAGCGCGTGATGCTCAATCCGCCGGGCGGGATGCAGCCGCTTCGCCTGACCGTCACGAGCATCGGGTGCGCAAAGCTGTCAACCGGACGCGCACTCTGCGCCCTCGGCACCTACGGCCGCGACACCGGCCCGCTGAGCTGGACGGTCCGCATCAGCTGCCCCGACGACCGCGGGATCAACTGCCGTTACCGAGTCCGACAGGCGTAAGCGGATGGAGGCACTTCGGAGGACTCGCACGGACTGCGCGAGTGGTGGGAGCGGACGCATCAACGTCTGGTCAGTCGGAGTGCCCCCAGCGGGATTCGAACCCGCGCTACAGCCTTGAAAGGGCTGTGACCTGGACCGCTAGTCGATGGGGGCGGTGAACCTTCCGGCAGGATAGCCCGGTGCCGGAGACCAAGCGCGTCGCGATCATCGGGGCCGAGCTCGACCTCGGTGCAGGCCGGCGCGGCGTGGACATGGGCCCGTCGGCGATTCGGTACGCCGGGCTGGGCGAGCGGCTCGTCGAGCTCGGGATCGCGTCGGAGGACCGGGGCAACGTCTACACCCGCGTGCGCGAGACGATGGATCCCGGGGACGAGAAGGCTCGCTTCCTCACCGAGATCCGCGAGACCTGCGAGCGGATCGCCGAGCAGGTCCGGTCTGCCGCTGAGAGCGGGCTCGTGCCGCTCGTGCTGGGCGGCGACCACTCCGTCGCGATCGGGACGATCGGCGGGCTGGCGTCCGTCCACGGCCCCGGTGGAGTCCTCTGGTTCGACGCGCACTCAGACTTCAACACGCCCGAGACCACGCCGAGTGGAGCCGTGCACGGCATGCCACTCGCGGCGGCGCTGGGACTCGCGGGAGTCGGCTTCGAGAGCAACAGCTGGCCGCTGCCGGCACTCGACCCCGAGCGGGTCGCCCTGATCGGCGCGCGGAGCATCGATCCGGGTGAGCGCAAGGCGCTCCAGGAGTCCGGCGTCGCCGTCTACACGATCTCCGACATCGACCGGCGCGGCGTGGAGCCGATTCTGAAGGAGGCCCTCGAGCGCGTCTCGGGCGCACGGTTCGTCCACGTCTCCGTGGACCTCGACCTCGTCGATCCCGTCGTCGCACCGGGCGTCGGGTCGCCGGTGACCGGCGGGTTCTCCTACCGAGAGGCCCACCTGGCGATGGAGCTCGTGGCCGAGAGCGGGCTTGTCACCTCACTCGAGCTCGTCGAGGTCAACCCGATCCTCGACCACGAGAACGCGACGGCCAAGCTGGCAGTGGAGCTCGCGGCGAGCGCGCTCGGGGCGCGGATTCTGTAGCTCAGGTGACGGTGAAGGTGCCCTTCATGCCCTGCGCGGCATGCGGGTCGCACTGAAACGTGTATGTGCCTGGCTGAAGCGTCACGGTGACGGACTTCTCACCCACGAACGGGACGTCTGTCACTTCCTCGTTCACGCCCGGGCCGATCAGGCGGAAGTTGTGCATCTGCGACTGGTCCTCGACGCTCAGTGTGTACGTTCCGGCGGAGACGCTCTCGACGTCCTCGCCGTCCTCCCGGACCTTGATCTCGAACCCGGGGCCGGTCTCGCCCTCGAGCTCGCCCTGCGCCGAACCGTCGTCGTCCCCGGTCGTCGTGCCGTCGGTCGTCGTCCCCTCGGTCGTGGTGGGCTCTGTGACCTGCGTCGTCGTTCCCTCGCCGGCTGAAGAGTCGTCGTCGTCGCTGCCGCAGGCGGCAAGGCCGACGACAAGGGCCAGACCGATGAGTACGAGTGCGATCGCTGACTTGCCAGGCATTCACTCCTCCCTTGACGACGGTGCCCGTCCATACGCAGGACGACGCGTGATCGGTTTGCCTAGCGCCTGCGCCAGCTCCTACCGCGCGACGACGAGGCGGAGGCCGAGCGCGACGAGTACAGCGCCACTGACCGCCTCCACCGTGGTGCGGAACCGCCGGCTCCTCGCCACGATGTGCACGACGCTCACGTAGAGGGTCAGCCAGGCGATTCCGATGAGCGCGAAGAGAACGGCCAGCAGCGCCGCCTTGGCGACGTACGGATCGTTCTCCGAGATGAACTGCGGCAGCAGGGTCGTGAAGACGACCGCGAGCTTCGGGTTCAGCAGGTTGGTCAGCAGGCCCTGGCGGAAGGGCGAGCCCCGACGCTGCTGCAATTGGTGCTGCGGATCGACGCCGCGGCGCAGCGAGCGCAGGGTCTGGATGCCGAGGTAGACCAGGTAGACGCCGCCGGCGATCTTCAGGATCGTGAAGACGGTCGCCGACGCGGCGAGCACTGCGGCCACGCCGAGCGCCGTCGCGATCCCCCAACCGACGAGCCCGACCGAGGTTCCCGCGACCGTCCGCATGCCCGCCGACCTGCCGCCACGCAGCGTGTTCCGCAGGATGAGAGCCATGTCGGGCCCGGGCGTCATCGCGAGTACGAGGGCCACCCCGCAGAACGCCAGCACCTGCGCGTCGAGCATGGTCGGGTTCTACCTGGACCGCTTCAATAGCCCTAGGGCCGGTAGCTCAGTTGGTAGAGCAGGGGACTTTTAATCCCAAGGTCGCAGGTTCGATCCCTGCCCGGCCCATCATCCAGAACGGAGAGGCCACTGACGCTCTACGTCGGGACGCTGGCCGCGCTGATCCAGGAGGGGCTCGATGTAGAGGAGCCGGAGACCGCTCACTAGGGCATGCGCCAGCTCTGGCTGCGCGATCCGGACGGCTACCAGCCCTGCTTTCAGTCGCCGGCATAACGCCTGAACCCGGCGGCCAGGACGGCCCCGAGCAGTGCGCCCGCGATCAGGAGCTGCGCCTCCGCGGTCAGGCCGCCCGGCCGGTGCCACCCGGCTATCCGGTGGCTCGGGAAGAGCTTCCGGCCGCCCGGGCGCGGAAGCCGGATCACATGCTCGAGGTCGGGCGCGATCGCGGTGACAGCCCCAACGGTGGCGGCATCGAGCGGCCCTCGCACGACGGCGAGCGCCAAGGAGCCGAAGACGCCGCAGCGCAGCTCGAAGCCCATGGAGTCGATGTCCTCGTGCGGGACTCGATCGCCGAGGAAGTGCAAGAGCGGCCCGACGGCGGCGGCCGCCCACGGCGAGCGGACGAGCGCGCCGCCCACGGCACCCGTGGCAAGGTGGAGCGAGACGATCATGAAAGCGAAGCCTGTCGGAATCAACCACGTCGCGCTCGAGGTCGGGAATCTCGAGGAGGCGCTCGACTTCTACGGCCGCATCTTCGAGCTCTCGCTCCGCGGTCGGGCCGGTCGGATGGCGTTCGTCGACATCGGCGACCAGTTCCTCGCGCTCGCCGAGGGCCGGCGACAGGCACCCGACGACCACCGCCACTTCGGCCTTGTCGTCGACGACAAGGAGCAGGCGCTGCAGGCCGCTCGCGAGGCCGGCGCCGCCGTCAGCGGAAATCGGATCCGCGACCCATGGGGCAACAACGTCGAGGTCGTCGCGTACGAGGACGTCCAGTTCACGAAGGCGCCGGAGATCCTCCGCGGCATGGGCCTCGACGGGCTCGAGAAGACCGAGAAGGCCCGCGAGGAGCTGCGCGCCAAGGGCCTTGGCTGAGATCCGGCCCTACCGGCACGACGATGCCGAGGCGCTCATGCCGCTCTTCCGCGAGCTCTGGTCGGAGGAGGTCATCACTCCGCTCGGGCTCGCCCACTGGATCGAGGAACAGCCTGAGCGCGCTGCGATGCAGGCGTGGGTCGCCGAGGAGGCAGGCGAGCTGGTCGCGTTTGCCAACGGACGATTCCGGTGGGCGCTCGAAGAACCGGGAATCGCCGGCCTGTGGGTCGGCGTCCTGCCCGCGAACAGACGCCAAGGGCTCGCAAGGTCGCTGTACGAGCTCGCCGAGGGCCACGTTCTCTCCCGCGATGCGCGCCAGCTCGGATCCACCGTCCGCGAGGACGACGAAGACGGGCGGTCGTTCGCGAAGCGCCGGGGCTACCGGGAGACGCGGCTCGAGCAGTACTGGGCGTTGACCGTGGATCCAGGCTCGGCGCCGCCGACCCCGCCCGACGGCGTAGAGATGGCCCGCCTCGCCGAGGTGCTCGACCGCGAACGCGACCTCTTCGAGCTCTACGACGCGGCCGAGCGGGACATGCCCGACGACCACGTCCACACGATGGAGTTCGACGACTGGAAGCGGGAAACGCTCGGCAACCCGGAGCTCGACCCCGACCTCAGCGCGGTGGTCCTCGTCAGTGACCGCCCGGCGTCGTTCTCGTGGCTGATCAGCGATCGCGACGGCGGGCGCGCACACAACGACATGACCGGCACGGCTCCCGCGTTCCGCCGGCGCGGGCTCGCGCGGCTTGCGAAGGAGGCGACGATCGCCTGGGCCGCCGAGGCCGGCGTGCGAACGATCTCGACGTCGAACGACACGACGAACGCCGACATGCTGGCGCTCAACGACCACCTCGGCTACCGGCCCACGATCAGCCGGATCGCCGTCGTCAAAGACCTCTAGACGGAGGCCATTCCGGGACGGAGTGACCCGAGCCGGGTCGCGATCACCGAGTCCGCGACGTCGGCGCTCGCGGCGTGTCCCGTCACCGCCGCGATGAAGTCGTCGCGGTCGAGCGCAAGCAGCTCGACATCCCCCTTCGCCCGAGCCGTGGCCGTGCGAGGAACGTCTCGCAAGAGCGCGATCTCACCGAAGTAGCCGCCCGGACCGGTCTCGCGCACCACCTGCCCGTCGATGACGATCTCCACGTCGCCGTCGGCGACGATGTAGAAGCGGTCGCCGACGTCGCCCTGCCTGAAGAGCTCCTCGGCGGAGGCCAGCCGAACCGGGCTCAGCACCTGCGCGAGGCTTTCCTGCGTCGGCTGGGGAAGCGGCGCGAACAGCTCGATGCCGCGCAGCAGCTCGAGCTCCCGCTCCGGAACGGGACCCTCGTCGAGCTGCGCGAGCCGCCCGCGGAGGAGCGTCGCGAGAACCGGCAGCAGCGCGCCGGTGATCATCAGCGCGCCGCGGATGTCCACGGCCGCGATGAGGAGCGGCGCAATGATCGAGCCGATCCCGATCGTCGCGACCCAGAGCCCCTGGACGGCACCGAAGGCGCGGGCCAGCACGTCGTCCGGGACGGCCCGCTGGAGGAGCGTGAACGCCGACACGTCGACGAGCGTGTTCCCCAGCCCGACGACTGCCAGGAGCAACAGGGCCGTGAGCGGGTCGGGAAAGACGCCGATCAGCGCAATCGGAATGCCCCAGAGGAGGATGCCGATCAGGAAGTTCGACGACAGGCGCCGCCCGATCAGCAGGGCCGCCACAAGGGCGCCGATCAGTCCTCCGATCCCGACTGCCGAGTTGAGGAACCCGACGCCCTCTTCCCCCAGGTCGAGCAGCTGGAGCGCGCAGACGACGATCAGGACGTTCAGCGCTCCGGCCACGAGCGTCTGGGAGGCGAGGAGGAACACCAGGATGCGGAGACCCGGCTCGCGGAAGAGCGTGACGAAGCCGGCGGTGAACTCGTGCCACACATCCTCGCGGCGATCGCGGGGCTCGGGTTGCGTCTCGACCCGGACGCGACTGACCAGCAGAGCGGAGAGCAGGAAGGCCGCGCCGGCCGCGCCGAAGACCACCGACTCGCTGGTCGCGGCCAACAGGACGCCGCCGATCGCCGGGCCGCCGAAGATCCCGAGGCTCTCGATCGTGCTCGAGGTGACGTTGGCGGCGGTCAGCTCCTGAGGGGTCCTGGCGATCGACGGGAGCAGTGCCGCCTGCGCCGGCCGAACCGCGGAGTACGCAATCGAGACCAATCCGGCGAGCAGGTAGACGACGACCGGCGACCCGTCCATCACGACGACCGCGGTCGTGGCGGCCAGCAGCACGGCGCGCACGAGCTCGGCAACGACGATGACCCGCTCGCGGCGATAGCGATCCCCGAGGACCGAGGCGAACGGCGAGGCGACCGCGGACGGCAGGAACCGAACGAGCCCGACCAGCCCAACGGCAGCCGCGCCGCCGTCGCGGTACGCGTAGACCGCGAGCGCGATGCCGTACGCCCAGTGGGCGATGATCGACGCCGCCCAGGCACCTTCGATCCTCCGGATGTTCGGGTTTGCGAAGACCCGGCCGAAGGAGCGCGCAGAGTCCCCGAGACGTCTCCGCAGCGCGCTCACGGGACGGAGCATCCCACACCCCATTGTTCTTTTCGGCTCGAAGATGGAAGATTCGGGAGCAGACCGCCGTCTAGTGGGTCGACAGCGGCCGACCACGAAAGGAGACCAGGGAATGTCGGATGATCGGGTTGAGCGCGTCGAGCGGGCGGACGAGGACGCCGACGCCGTCGAGGCGCATCGGATGGACGACGCCGAGCGGATGGACAACGCTGAGCGGATGGACAACGCTGAGCGGATGGACAACGCCGAGCGGATGGATCCGTAGACCGCGCTTTCTTTTCCGCGTTGCTGAGGCCGGGGCCAGCCCCGGCTTCAGTCTTTAAAGAGACGTTCCAGCGACCGGAGCAGCTCGACGCCGGCGGCGCGCCGCTGGCCCTCGAGCGCCTCCAGGTTCTCCGCGACCCGCGCGAGGAGCGCGGAGTCGCTGTCGGCGTCCTCGAGCACCGCCTTCGCGCGACGTGCCTTCCGCAGCAGGTCGAGTGCGATCGCAGCCTGGTTCCCGAAGAGGCCCAGCAGCTCCATCTCCTCGAGCGAGAACCGCGTCTGCTGGGGCCGGTCGAGGACGTAGAGGACACCGAGCGGCTCCTCCTGGTGGATGAGCGGCACGCACATCAGTCCCTTCGGCACGTACCCCGTCCTCTTGGCGGCCTCCTCGGCGAAGCGCGGATCCTGCGAGACGTCGTCGAGGACGATCGGCTGGCGCGTCACGAGCACCCAGCCGCCGATGCCGGTGCTGGACGGCAGGCGGTCGCCGATCAGCGAGTCGGACCCTTCGCCGGCAACCGCCTCGAAGACGAGCTCGTCCGTCCGCTCGTCGTAGAGAAGGACGGACGAAGCCTTGGCGTAGAAGATCCCGCGCGCCACCTCGACCGTCGCCTGGAGGAGCGCGCGATGCGACTCCTCCGAGGCGAGCACCCCCGCGGCGACGGCGGCGCGAAGCCCGTCCTCAGTCATCGCGATCCTCCACATTGCTCGCAGTCAGGTAGAGCGCGCTTTTGAGCTGGAACGGCGTCAGCTCCGGGTGCTTGCCCAGGATCAGGGCGCAGATCCCGCTCATGTGGGGCGTCGCGAAGCTGTTCCCGGTCGAGCGGGCACGGGCCTTGCCGAGCCAGGCGACCTCCACGTCGACGCCGCGGGCGAAGAACTCGACGGGCGGGCTGGGGTTGTAATAGAAGGTCTCGGCGCCCGTCTCCTCGTGGCTGCCCACCGAGATCACGGACGAGAAGCGCCAGGGGTAGCTCTCGACCGGCATGTTGTGCGCCGAGGCCACGAGCACCGTCCTGCGGAAGTACGCGCGGTCGGCGACCTCGTGGAGCAGGCCCGCGAACTGGCTCTTCGTCGTCGAGAGGCTCATGTTGATCACGTCGAAGCCCTCGTCGACGGCCCAGCGAAGCCCGCCGAGGAGGGCGGTGCCGCTCCCAGTGAACCCGGCTCCGAGAACCCTGACGCTGTACAGCTCGCAGTCGGGCGCGATCGAGCGGACGATTCCGGCGCACGCAGTTCCGTGCCCGCAGAGGTCGCCCTCGACGTCCTCGACGACCGAGATCTCGTCGCCCTCCCCCACCTCGACTGCGACGGCGCCCGCGAGCTCGCCGACGTCCGGGTGGTCGGCCTCGATCCCGCTGTCGAGGATGCAGACGCGCACGCCCTTGCCGGTCGAGCCGCCCCAGGCCCACTCGCGCGTGACGCGGCCCGGCCACTCGGTGGGCAGTGCGAGGGATTCCGCGGTGCCTGCAGGGAGGCTCCATGCCGGGAGCGGGCGCTCTGGTGCCGGGTCGGCCACGGTTCGATGTTACGCCGCGCCCAGCAAGCGGACGGCCTGCCGAGCCGCGCCGGAGGCGTTCTCGGCCAGCCGTCGAGCGTGATCGGTCCGCGCGTCGTCCTCGGTGACCGTGAGATTCACCTTGATGAGACCGGCGGCGGCCCAGGTGGCCGCCTCCGCCAGCAGCGCAGCGGCGACGGCGTCGGCGCGGCGAGCAGCGATTCCGCGGTCGGCGACGATCGCCGCCAGGCACGCGGCGTCGGCTCCCGCCTCCGCGATCTCCATCGGAACCTCGGCTGCGCGCCACAGTGCAGCGCCGACCGCCATGTCGCGGACGACGGGCTCCACGCGCTCGGGCAGCGTCATCGACACGAGCGCCTCCTCGTACGCCTCGGCGTCCCGTTGCGCGAGCGGTGAGATCCGCTTGCGGATGCGCTCCGCCTGAGCGACGGCCGAGCCGGCCTCCGGCCAGTCGCCGGAAGCACGGGCGACCATCGCCGTCAGCCCGGCGGAGATCGCCACGGCCAGCGCGGCGGCCGTGCCGCCACCGGGGGTCGGGTCCTCCGAGGCCACGGCCTCGAGGAACTCACGCAGGGAGAGATCGAGAAGGTCGCCCGTTTCCACGGGCGCGATTCTGCGCTACTTGTCGAGTCGGCGGCGCAGGATCTCGATCGTCTCGGAGTGCGCGACCACGTCGGCCTCTTCCAGTGCGGCCTCGGGGTCCTCGATGACGCGACGTCGGTAGTCGTCGTCGGCATCCGCACGCTCGACGATCTCCTCGAGCTTCCGCTGGGCGAGCGGAATCTCGTGCGCAGCCTTGACCCAGCTCTCCGGGGCGGGCGGGAGTGCGCTCAAGATCTCACCAAGCTTTTCTTCGTCGTACCTGGGCATAGTCGTCACCAAAGCTCAGGACGCTGGAGCGCCGAGGTTTCTTCCCTCCATCTCGACGCGGAGTTTGGTCAGGCAGCGGGAAATCCGGCTCGCAATCGTGCCGGACGGGATGTCGAGCGCATCGCCGATCGTGTGGTAGCTCTCGTCCCTGGCGAAGAAACGGTCGAGGATCTCCTGGCAGTTGTCCGGGAGCGTCGCGAGCGCCTCATGGACGGCCAGCGACTCGTCCAGCCGGGCGATCGTGTCGTCCGCGCCGGCGATCTCGACGTCGTCGTCGAGCTGCTCGGTCGACCCGGCGCGCAGCCGGTCGATGCAGAGCCGCCGCGTGAGCTGCGCGAGCCAGGGGCGGATCGCCTCGTCGTCGCGGAGCTTGTGCAGATGCTCGTACGCACGGGTGAAGACCTCCTGGAAGACGTCTTCCGCGTCGTGCTCGGGCAGCTTGAAGCCCTGGACGGCGATGGCGTAGACGTAGCGTGAGAAGCGGTCGACCAGCTCGCGCCAGGCGTCGTGGTCGCCGGTTCGGCACCGTGCGACCAGCTGAGCGTCGGTCAGCTCCACGCGCAAGCTCATCGCCTGAACCGTATCCATCGGCACAGCTTACGATCAGGGCAGGGACGGCTCCAGGAAGAGGTCCCGCCACGCCGTCCACCAGTCGTCGGCGCGCACGACGATCGAGCGGGAACCCGTCACCTCGACGCCCGCGCGCCCGCGGTACTTGTCGATCTCCCCCGTGCCGACGAATTCGACCTCGATCTCGGCCGGGCGGCCCGGGTCATACGGCTGCACGGCGCTCAAATCCTTCAGCGAGTTCCGCGCGCCTTCCTCGATCACCTCGCGGGCAAGCTGCGGTGCGAGGTTTCTCGCCGCGCGTGAGCCGATCCCTTTCTTCACAGCGACCGTGGTCAGGCCGTCGCCCAGCAGCGCCTTGGCCTCGCGGCAGGCGGCCTCGTCGCCGGTGACGAGCAGCACGGGGCAGGCCCAGTTCCCGCACATCGCCGCATTGATGGCCGACTCGCCTACGAGCACGCCGTTGAAGCGGAGGTTGTGCCACTCGCGACCCGACACCGTGTGGTTCATGACACCGTCCGGCGTCCCGGCCATCGCGTGCATTCCGACGAGGAGGCACGCGTCACAGCCTTCTTCGAGGAACTCCGTGTACTGCGTCCAGCTCGACTGGACGACGTACTCGCACGCGGGGTCGAGCTTGTCGTGGAGCAGCGAGTTGAAGCTCCAGGCCTGACCGGCCCCGTGGTGGTCCATGACGACGATCTCCTTGGCGCCCGCCGCCTTGGCTCCGCGGACGGCGGCGTTGATCTCCTCCGTGTAGAGCTTGCGGCCCTCGTCGTACATGTCGTGGCCGCCGAGGGTCTGCTCGGGACGGACGATCCCGGCGACCCCCTCCATGTCGCTGATGATGTGAACGCGCATGGCGGTAGTTTCACGCTTGTGGAAACCGGCTTGCGGGGGAAGCGCGTCCTGGTCACGGGCGCTTCGGGAGGGATCGGCTCCGCATGCGTCGCCGCCTTCCTCGCAGAGGGCGCCGAGGTGGTCGCGCACTACCACCTGGGCCGCGACCGGGCCGAGGCGCTGGGGGACGTCCGGCTCGTCCAGGCGGACCTGACCCGCGAGGACGACGCCGAGCGGCTGTTCGAGGAGGCCGGCGAGCTCGACGTGTGCGCTGCGGTCGCCGGAGTCTGGCCGTCGGAGGACGCGCCGGTCTGGACGCTGCCGGTCGAGCGCTGGGACCAGACGCTGCGCCAGAACCTGACCGCGACCTTCCTCACGGCGCGCGGTTTCCTGCGCTCGGTCGAGCGGACCGGCCGCGGGAGCCTGGTCCTCGTCGGCTCCACCGCCGGGATCTTCGGCGAGGCGGGGCATGCCGACTACGCGGCGGCGAAGTCGGCGGTCTCCTACGGGCTCCTGTCGAGCCTGAAGAACGAGATCGTGCGGATCGCGCCCGCCGGTCGGGTCAATTGCGTCTGCCCGGGCTGGACGAAGACGCCGATGGCCCGCCCGGAGGTCGACGACCCTGAGGTGATCGACCGCGTGACGCGGACGATGGCGCTCCGCAAGATCGGGACGCCGGAGGACGTCGCCCGCCAGGTCGTCGTCCTCAGCTCGGACGCGCTGTCTGGCCACGTCACGGGGCAGATCGTCGTCGTCGCGGGCGGCATGGAGGGGCGGACCATCCACTAGGTGACAAAAAGACGGCGCGCCCGGGGGCGCGCCGCAGCGACTCGCCGCAGAGTGCTAATTGCCGTTAGTCCCCCGCGGAGAGCTCTAGGCCGTTATCGGCCCGAAGGCGCGATTCCTAAACGCTTCGCCGCAAAGCGAGGAGCCCCGCGAGGGGCTCCGAATAGTCAGGCGGGGCCGCCGCCCGGCCCCGCCTGATTCTCTCGAGTAGAGAGCCGCTATGAGTCACGAGCTGGCCCCGCCGCAACGGGCCCCACTCGTCCCGATGGGCCCCGCCGCATCGGGCCCTCTCGGTCTTTGTCCGACTTAGGCCCCGCCGCATCGGGCCCTCGTCGGTTACAAGCCCACTTTCGGGCCGGAGGGGTCGGTTGATCCATCACCCTTTGGCGGTTGACTACGGCGCTTCACTAACTTCCCCCCGGGATGACCGACCGAGCCGGATCGGCGTAGAGTGGAATCGATGGCGACGCCGTTCCAAAAACGCCTGCAAAACGGGCCTATTGTCGTCGCGGACGGCGGGATGGGCACGCTGATCTCCGGCGCGGTCCCGCGACTGAGGTTCCCCGAGGAGGCCAACCTGGCCTCACCGGAGACGGTCGTCTCGCTTCACGTCAGCTTCATCAACGCCGGCGCGGACCTGATCGAGACGAACACCTTCGGCGCCAACCGGCGGAAGCTGGCCGCGCACCGGCTCGAGGACGAGGTGGAGCGGATCAACAGCGCCGGCGCGAAGCTCGCGCGCGAGGCGCGGGAGATCTCCGGCCGCGACGTCTACATCGGCGGCTCGATCGGCCCGCTGGGCGACCACGGCGGCCTCACGCAGGACGAACGGCACGAGATCTTCGCGGAGCAGGCGAACGCGCTCCAGGCCCGCGGCGTCGACCTGTTCCTCGTCGAGACGTTCTTCGAGCTCGAGGAGCTCCTGGCTGCGCTGGCCGCCGTGCGCAGCATCTCGTCCCTGCCGATCGTGGCGATGCTGACCTTCGACGAGCAGGGCGAGACGCTCGGCGGCGTCACCGCGCGGAAGGCGGTCGAGGCGCTGGCGGACGCCGACCTCGCCGCCGTCGGTGCCAACCACGGGGCCGGAGTCCACGCGGCGCTGACGGCGCTGAACGAGATGCACGACGCCGACGGGACGCGCGCTCTGGCGGCCATGCCCAACATGGGCCTGGCGAGCCTGGCCGGGAGCCGCGTCGTCTTCCCGCACGCGACGCCGGCCTACTTCGCCGATTTCGCCGCGCACGCGCGCGATCTCGGCGCCAAGATCATCGGCGGCTGCTGCGGCACGACCCCGACCGAGATCGGTGCGATCGCGGCCGCCGTGAAGGAGCAGCGTGCCGCCTCTTCCCCGCTCGTGATCCAGGAGCGCGAGGTGACGCTCTCGGTCGTCGAGCAGGCTGAGGACACCCGGCTTGCGCGCATGTTCCGCGAGGGCCAGTGGGTCACCTCGGTGCAGCTCGACCCGCCGCTCGGCGGCAACCACCGCGGAATGCTGGAGATCGCGGCGGCGCTCGAGAACGGCGGCGCGTCGTTCGTGGACATCAACGACAACGCCACGGCTCGGGCCGGGATGAGCGCCCTGATGCTTTCGACGGCGATCGAGCGCTCGACCGCCCTCGAGACGATCCCGCACCTGACGACCCGCGACGCGACCGTCCTCGGGCTCGAGTCGCAGCTGCTCGGCGCCCACGCGGAGGGGATCCGGAACATCCTCGCCGTTACGGGCGACCCGCCCGAGGTCGGTGACTACCCGGGGTCGAGCGGCGTCTACGAGGTGGACGCCATCGGGCTCACGCAGCTGATCTCGCACCTGAACCGGGGCGAGGACTACAACGGCCGCGCGATCGACGCCGCAACCTCGTTCTTCACGGGCGTCGCGCTCAACCCGACCGCCGACGACCTCGACGTGGAGGTCGAGCGCTACCGCCGCAAGCTCGACGCGGGCGCGGACTTCGCGATGACGCAGATCATCTTCGACCTCGAGTTGCTCGACCAGTTCTTCGAGCGCTTCGGCGGGCCCTCGCCGATTCCGGTCCTGGTCGGTGTCTTCCCGGTGTGGAGCCACCCGCTGGCCCTTCGGCTGCACAACGAGGTGCCGGGGATCGTCGTCCCGGATCGGGTGCAGGAGGCGCTGCGCAACGCCGGCCCCGACGGGCCCAAGGTCGGGATGGAGCTCGCGCGCGAGCTGGTCGAGGCGTCACGGAGCCGCGCGGACGGCGTCTACCTCGTCGCGCCCTTCCGGCGGCCGCTCGGGATCCTCGAGCTCTTGGCCGACGCGGCCTAGTCGGCGCAGGGGCCGGTCGAGACCGGGCCGCGCGCTCGGGCGAGCGCTTCGCCGACGATTTCGGTCGGAACGGCGTAGCCGGCGGCGCTGCCGGTCCGCGACGCGAACACGGTGCCGACGACGCGGCCTGCGGCGTCCAGCAGCGGCCCGCCGGAGTTTCCTCGCCGGACCCGGCCGCGGAAGCTCGTGATCCGCCGCGTCACAGGGCCGCGGCCGTACGCGTCCTCGCTGAGGACGGTCGCCGTTCCTCCAACACGGCCCGGTGTGGCCGTGAGCGGCCCGTTCTCCGGGTAGCCGGCGATCGCGACCGGTGTCCCTTGCGATGCCTCGGACAGTCGGAGCGGCTGCCGGTTCAGGCCGTTGACCCGCAGGATCGCGAAGTCGTTCCTCGGATCGAAGGCGACGGCGACCGCCGCCCTGCCGTCCGCAGTCGTGTCCGTCTGCCCGGCGATCACGTGCGCGTTGGTCACGACGAGGTTCGGGGCGGCGACCCAGCCGGAGCCGGAGATCCCGAGCCCACACGCCGTTCCCAGCATGCGGACGACGCTCGACAGTGCCGTCCTGACCTCCGGATCGCGGGCGATCTGCCGGTCCGGTGGGTCGACTGCCGGCAGCGGCCCGGTGATCGACGGGAACGGATCCACTCGCGCCAAAGCGTTCAGCACGTCGCGCGGCGGAAGCAGCTCGTTGAGCTCCTGCACGACCACCGAGCGCTGCACGTCCCGCCGCAGCTCGAGCTGCCCCGGAAGCTGCAGCGCCACTGCGGCGAGGATCCAGATGACGGCAAAGCCGATCACGATCCCGAACGCGAGGCCGCCGACTGCGTCCACGAGCCGCAGCGGGCTCGCCCGGAGCCGCTGCTTGATCGTGATCCCGACCGACGAGGCGATCACCTCCATCACGATCGCCCCGACTGCGGCCCCGATCAGCGCGACGAGCGGTGTGTACGGCGATTCCGAGCCTTCCGACAGCAGGTGCGGAGCCAGCCTCGCACCGGCGAGCGCCCCGACGACGACGCCCGCCGCGGACAGGACGCTGAGCGTCAATCCCTGCCACAGGCCGAGGAGTGCCGTGCCTGCGACGACCAAGAGGATGATCCAGTCGAGGCGAGTCACTCGCGGGGTACGCTAGCCAGCCTCATGGACGGGACCGCTCTCGAGGAGCTCATCGACCGCTACAACGCGGCCTGGAACGCACACGATGTCGACGCGATCGTCGACATGCACACGACGGACTCCGTGTTCGAGAACCACACCACCGGCGACGTCAACGTCGGCCGCGAGGCGATCGGCAAGGCTATTCGCGGGATCTTCACGGTCTTCCCCGACCTCGAGTTCGAGACCCGGCGCAGGTACATCCGCGACGACCTCGTGGTCCAGGAGTGGACCGCGCGCGGGACGCACCTCGGCAAGATGAACCGCGCAGGGATGGAGGTCGAGCCGACCGGCAAGAGCGTCGAGTACCGCGGGATGGACGTGATCCCGATCGCCGACGGCCTCGTGGCGCGCAAGGACGTCTACTCGGACGGTGTCACGCTGCTCCGCCAGCTGGGCCTGACGGCCATTTAGCAGCGCTACACTGCAGTCCACCTGGGGGCGTAGTTCAGTTGGTTAGAACGCCGGCCTGTCACGCCGGAGGTCGCGGGTTCGAGTCCCGTCGCTCCCGTTCTCTCGTTTCCTCTGCTATTCGCCTTGTTCGGTCTCGGCTGCACCAGCACAGATCGACGCGCCTCTGATGCGCAGCGGCTCGCGCTCCGCGTCCTTGGTGCGGGGCACGAGCCGCCGGATCATCCGTCCTTCAGCTCGACTGCTAGGCGCTGCTGAGGGCCGGAGTCGTCGCGGTGACCGCCGTCTCGATGAGCTCGGCCACGGCTCCAGGCTGGGAGACGTAGATCGCATGGCTGCCCGCGACCTCGATCACGGTCGAACCAGCCCGCGCTGACATCTCGCGCTGGGCCGGTGGCGGGATCATCCGGTCTTCGGTCGTGACGAGGTACCAGCTTGGCTTGCTCTGCCACGCAGCTTCGCTGATCGTGCCGCCCAGGGCATCGACGCCCCACGGGACTTGCGAGTCGGCCATGAACGCGGCCTGTTCGGCGCTCAGGTCGCCCGCGAATGAGGCGTGGAACTTCTCCCGGTCGAGGAGCAGAAACCCGTCCTGGGGCGGCAGAATCGGCGGCTGCGGGCCATCGGTCGGGAAGCCCCCGATGAGGGTGTTCACGGACTCGCCCTTGTCCGGCACGAAGCCTGCGATGTAGACGAGCGACGCCACCTTGGGATGGTTTCCCGCCTCGGTGATCACTGCCCCGCCGTAGGAGTGGCCGACGAGGATGACCGGTTCGCTCTGCGCGTCGATCACACGCTTGGTCACGGCAACGTCGTCGGCGTGTGAGACCGTCGGATTCTGGACGACAGCGACGTTGTAGCCGTCCTTCTTCAGGTGGTCGTAGACGCCCTGCCAGCCCGAGCCGTCGACGAAACCGCCGTGGACGAGGACGACAGTGGCAGTATCTGACCTGCTCATGAAGATCTCCTTTCTTTGAGGACTGCCAGGCGTTAGCGTCGCTCCGCCGCGACGCGATGTCATCGGCGCTAGCCGCAGTCCTCGATTCGGGCTAGCCGGAAGAGCCGGCCGGTCGCGTGAGCCTCACTCAGTCAAGTGGAAGCGCGACCTCGATCGCGGTGCCTTCGCCCTGCGGGCTGTCGACCGCGACCGTCCCGCTCAGAGCCTCGACGCGGTCACGCAGCCCGACGAGCCCCGAGCCGCGCGCCGGATCAGCGCCGCCGACGCCGTCGTCGCGGACCGAGACATGCAGGACGCCGTCAGTTTCCGCCACGTCCACGTGGACGGTCGACGCGTGCGCGTGCTTCGTCGCGTTCGTGAGCATCTCCGCGACGACGTAGTACGCAGCCACCTCGACGCTCTCCGGCAGCCGACCTTGGACGCGGACATCGAGCGCCACTGGGATCCGCGAGCGGCGCGCGAGCGTCTTCAGCGCCGGCCCGAGCCCGCCCTCGGACAGGATCGCCGGGTGGATTCCGCTCGAGATCTCGCGCAGCTCGTCGAGCACCGCCGTCAGCCCCTCGACGACGCGCGACAGCTCCGCGCGCTGGTCGGCGAGCTCGTTCGGCAGCGTTGCTTGCGCGGCGCGCAGCTCGAGCGCGAGCGAGACGAGTTGCTGTTGGGAGCCGTCGTGCAGATCACGCTCGATGCGCCGCCGCGTCGCGTCCGCGGTAGCGACGATCCGCGCGCGGGAGGCTGTCAGCTCGGCCCGGCTCTCGGCGTTCGCGATCGCCGTGGCGACCAGCTCGGTGAACTCCGTGAGCCGTTCCTCCGTGTCGGGAGGCAACGACTGCTCGGTGGTCGAGGAGATGCCCACCAAACCCCAGAGCCGACCCTCGACGAGGATCGGCGCGCCAACCACCGAGACCCAACCGAGGTCGCGGATGACGGCCGGGAGCGAATGGAAGGCCTCCGCGTCCACATCGACCCGCCCGGGCCGGCTGGTTTTCGCAATGAGACTGCCGACCGTGCCGCGCTCGAGAGGGTAACGCTCCCCGACGGGGACGTACCCGCCGGTCCTGCTCCACTTGCCGATCAGCGTCAGCGCGTCGTCCGTCTCGTAGCGGCTGAGGGCTGCGGCATTCGCTCCGGAAAACTGCTGACCAATTTCACAGATCACCGCCTCGAACAGCTCGGCGGGGGGCGCGCCTCGCGCCACCAGCGTCGCAACCCGACGCAATGCTGCATGCTCCTCTGCGAGACGCGTGATCTCGTTTCGGCTCTCCGTGTTGGCGAGCGCGGTGGCGACGAGCTCGGTGAACTCCGCGCTACGCTCCGCTGCTTCGGAGGTGGCTTTTCCGGGCACGGCCCACCCGGCGGCCATCACTCCCCACGTCCGGTCATCGACCAGGATCGGCGCTCCGACGGCGCACCGCACACCGAGCTCGCGGGCGAGCGCCGCGACTGGACCCGGAGCGTCCTCGTAGTCGATGCGGGTCGGCTGGCCGCTGCGCTGCACGAGCGAGGCGAGGTCATCGCCATCGAGGACCGTCCGCGGGCCGAGTCGAGACAGGAGCTCGAGAGGATGCGATGCGACGTGGGTCAGCGTCGCATCAGCCTCGTAGCGGCCGACCAGCGAGAAGTCCGACGCCAGTAACGTCGCCACCTCGGCAGCCACCGCCTCGAACACCTCGGCGGGCGAGGCGCCCCGTGCGACCAGCGTCGCTACTCGGCGTAGCGCCGCCTGCTCCTCGGCGAGCCGCGCGGGCTCGACGCGATCCCTCACGTGCGGATGCGCCATGACCTGATCGAGCGTCGAGGCGCGCCGGCCCGACTCGGCGACGTGCCCATCGGGTCACGGTAACCCATAATCGCTCCAATGACCGCTCGCGCGATGCGCGTGATCGTGGCCGACGACGACGTCCTCCTCCGCGAGGGTCTGACGAGCCTGCTCGAGCGTTCCGGCTTCCAGGTCGTGGGCCAGTGCGGAGACGCCTCCGAGCTGATCGAGCTCGTCCGCGAGCACCGACCCGAGCTCGTGATCGTCGACATCCGGATGCCGCCGAACCACACAACGGAAGGGCTCGAGGCGGCGCGGGTGATTCGCGAGGAAGTCCCGGCGACGGCGATCCTCGTTCTCTCCGCACACGTCGAGGTAGAGCACGCAATGGACCTCGTTGGCAGCGGGGAGCGCATCGGCTACCTCCTGAAGAGCCGCGTGACGGACGTGGACGACTTTCTCGCAACGCTCGAAAGGATCGTCAAAGGCGCATCGGTCGTCGACCCCGCGCTCGTCCAGGAACTCGTCGCCGCCCGGCGCGTCAACGACCCGCTCGAGCACCTCTCCCCACGCGAACGCGAGGTGCTCGCGCTCATGGCCGAAGGCCGCTCAAACGCCGGAATCGCACGCCAGCTCTGGGTGACTGAAGGGACCGTCGAGAAGCACGTGCACAGCATCCTCATGAAGCTGCGCCTGCCGGAGACAGAGGACGATCACCGCCGCGTGCTCGCCGTGGTCACCTACCTCGACGCGCGTTAGCTCCCGTCGAGAAGACCGCGGATCGCGTCCGCCGACAGCTCCGACTTCGCGAGAAAGCCAGCCGCCGGGCTCAGCCCGATCGTGTCAGCGAAGTCGGCCTCGGAACGAGTGGAGATCAGGATCACCGCCCTGTGGGCGTGATCGGCGACGAGGCGCCGCGCGAGCTCGAAGCCACTCTCGTCGCCGAGCACGACATCGACGAGCACGACATCCGGCCGAAGCGTCGCGGCTTGTCGCAGCGCGTCCGCACTCGTCGTCGCGACGCCCGCAATAGTCAGTCCTTCTCGCTCGAGGAGTGTTCGAGCCGCTCGCAGGAAGCGTCGATTGTCGTCGACGATCAAGCAGCGGACGAGCACCCACCCAGCGTCGCAGGCATCTCGAGCCGGCGCATTGCAGCTAGCAGGAACCAAGAGCACAGTGGCTTGCGGCAAGCCCCGCGTCGCTGAGGCTCGCCGACGCGCTAACCACGTGCTTCGGACCGCCTCGCGAGAGCGGTCGCAGGAACTTCGCTTAGCTCGGCTTGGCCGGGACGAACCGCTTGACGAAGTCGAGCGCGGTCTGCGCGACCTCCTGCCAGCCGTGGTCGATGGTCAGCGAGTGGCCGCGGTTGGGCATCTTCTTGATCTCGGTGACGCTCGGGTTGCGCTTCTGCCGCTTGTAGGCGGCGTTGGCGATCGCCCAGGGAACCGTGTGGTCCTTCTCCCCGTCGAGGATCAGCAGCGGACCCCGATCGGGGTTCTTCGTGTCGACCTTCGACTCGGTCCGGGGGTTGAGGTTGGCGTTGGCCATCTGGGCCAGGGCGATCCCCGACCCGGCCACGTGGTAGGTGTCGTAAAGGCGCTTCGCCTCGTCCTCATCGAGGGCGTTCGTCCAGCCGTACTTGAACTGGTCGAAAGTGAGCGTGATGGCGCGGCCTCGATACCGGGGGTTCAACAGGAAGGGCCCAGCGACCTTGAGCGTGGAGATGGGCAACGGCAAGACGCCGCGAAACACGCCCGGGTCGATGGCAACCGTGGCCGCGGAGAGACCACGGCCGGCGAGCATCTCAGCGACCAATCCACCGGTCGAGTGCCCCATCACGACGGGCTTCTTCTCGAGCTTTCCGATCACGTCGGCCGTGTGGTCGGCAACCTGCTTCAGCGTCTTCCTGGCCAGGACGTCCGGGTTCGCCCGCGCCTCTTCAACCGTGTCCGGATCGTCCGGCCAGTCCGGCGTCAGCGGCGCGTAACCGGCCTGCTTGAAGAAGTCCGCCCAGTTGGCCCAGCTGCCCGGCAGCAGCCAGAGGCCGTGGATGAACACGACGGGAGTGGTGCCGGAGGCGTTTGCTGCCTCGATCTCCCTGCTTTCCCGCTCCGAAATGGATGCCATGCCGAACTCCTCTCGGTCGCAGTGGAGGGTCTTCCGACCCTAACGAACCGACGACGAGCTCATCCACGTGGCGCCTGCGGCCGGCAGCAGCGATCTCGCCCGAGCACCGGCGCCCTCCTCCTCTCACACGTCTGAGAGCAACAGGGCTAAGATCGCATTGAAGCGGAGAGGAGGCACGATGGCGAAGAGCGTTCGCGACGCGATGACCGAGGATCCCCGCTCGATCGGCGCATCGGCGTCGGTGGTCGAGGCCGCGCGACTGATGCGAGAGCAGCACATCGGCTCGCTCCCGATAACCGACGACGAGAAGCTTGTCGGGATGATCACCGACCGAGACATCACGACGAGAGTGGTCGCCGAGGCCGCAGACCCGAAGATGACGTCGGTCGGGGACGTCTACTCTCGGGACCTCATCACTGTTGAGCCCGACAAAGACCTCGAAGAAGCGCTCCAACTCATGGCCCACCACCAAGTTCGGCGGCTACCCGTTGTCGAGGACGGCAGGCTCGTCGGCATCGTTGCCCAGGCCGACATCGCCCTCAGCGAGAACGAGAAGAAGACCGGTGAGCTCGTGGTCGCGCTCTCTGAGCCCTCAGAGGGAGAGCGCAGGTAGCGTCGCCCGGACAGCGTCGGTGCTCAGAATGCGTTCGCGGCCGCCTTCCACTCCTGGAGGCGCTGCGCGATGAGCTGGGCCCGCTCCTCCTCGCTCCCGCCCTCCAGCACCTGGAGGTCTGAGGGGTCGGCTCGAAGGTAAACGCCGGAGGTTCGCGCATTCAGCCCAGGATCGCGATCTGACCGCGTCGTCCAGTACCCGGTGGCGCGGTCGGCCGTCTCGAGCGTGATCTCGCCGGTGCCTTCGTACTGCGGGGCGTTCGGGTGGAGAGGGCGCTCGATCTTCGCGAAGTAGAAGATGCCGGGCGGATCCTTGCGCTCCTTCGCCGCCTCGCTCCAGTAGCGGGCCGATAAAGTGCCGTCCTCCTGCCAGGCCCGGCCGTTCACGTTCAGGCCACCGTCGCGATCCCGCGAAATGCGCAGGAGGCTCACCGCAGACGGCTCAAACTCGCTCCGCGCCGTGAGCGAGAGCTGCCACCAGAGCCCCTCGACCAGGCCGCGGCGACCCTCGGTCTCGATCGCCTTGCGGAGCTTCTCGTTGATCGCGTGAACCTCCGCGGGGCCGGCGGCCGGGTCGTAGCGGACGGAGGTCAGTCCGAGCAGGTCGCTCGGCAGCTTCGAACCGTGCGCGTGGAGGATGAACGTGCGCCGGATGCCGAGCGCGCCGCCGAACAGCCCGGCCTCGAACACCACGTTGTCGCGCGGCGACGCCTGGCCGGTCTGGGACGCATCCGTCGTGGTCCAGTCGTCCTGGGCGAACACGAACGCGGCGAAATCGACTTCCTGGGAGAGCTCGACGAGCCGGTCGAGGGTGGACCGCCCCGGGTTGAACGTGGTGGTCCAGGGCTCGACGTCGACGAGGTCCTCGAGCCCGCGCGTGATCGCCTGGAGGAGCTTGGCCTGCTCGCCCGACGAGCCGAGGAAGATGCGCGCCTTGTTCATGCGCGATTCATGATGACGAACTTGGCGCACACGCTTACGCCGTGGGCCGTGCGTCCTCCGACGACATCGGCGGGCGCCGTCTCGAGCCGTGATGGATGTTTTGGTTGACACGACCAAAACCGCGTGCAAAGGTAAGAGTCATGGCGACAAGAACGCGGGACGCGAACGTCCCCCTTGAGTACGACGCGAGCAAGTTCCCGCCCTTCGCCGTCACGGTGGACGTCGTCATCATGACCATGGCCGAGGGCATGCTCCACGTTCTTCTCGTTCGGCGGGGTGAGGAGCCGTTCAAGGGCGAGTGGGCGATTCCGGGCGGGTTCAAGCGTCCTGAAGAGACGCTGAACGAGGCGGCGAGACGCGAGCTCTCCGAGGAGACCGGCGTCGACGTCGCGAGCCTGCTGACGCAGTTCGGCGCCTACGGCGATCCCGGACGCGATCCGCGCATGAACGTCGTCACCGTCGGCTACCTCGCCGTCCTTCGCGACGTTGGAGCGATCGTCGCCGGCACCGACGCAGCGCACGCCGCGCTCGTTCCCGTCTCGGACGTCCTCGAGGAGCGGATCGAGCTCGCGTTCGACCACCTGCGAATCGTCCGCGACGCGGTCGACCGCGTCCGGGTCGAGCTCGAGCTCTCCGGCATCGCGACGGCGTTCGTCGGCACGACCTTCACGATGGCTGAGCTCCGAGCGGTCTACGAGGCGATTTGGGGCGTGCAGCTCGACGCCGCGAACTTCCGCCGCAGCCTCGTGGGCCAGGACGGTTGGGTGATCCCTACCGGCCGCACCGCCCGACCTGGGCCGGGCGGCGGAAGGCCTGCAGAGCTCTACCGGGCCGGGCGGGCTTGGAAGCACGGCACCCCGCTCCAACGCACCCAAGAGAGGAAGCCATGAGAGCAGTCGTCCAGGATCGGTATGGACCTCCTGAGGAGGTGCTGCGCGTCGCCGAGGTCGAGCGACCCGTGCCGAGGGAGGACGAGGTGCTCGTCAGGGTTCAGGCGACGACAATCACGCGTGGCGACGTCATGGGCGTGCGCCACCTCGAGTACCGGTTCGTCCGTGTCTTCACCGGGCTTCGCCGCCCGAGGCGGCCGACGTGCGGCTCGGAGTTCGCGGGCCGCGTCGAAGAAGTCGGAGCGGCCGTGACCGAATTCCGTGTCGGCGACGACGTGTTCGGCATCAAGGGCGGTGCGAACGCGGAGTACGTGGCCGTGCCTGAGAGCGGCCCGATCGCACAGAAACCGCCAGGGTTGAGCTATGAGGAGGCGGCGGCCGTCCCGGACGGCTCGCTGCTCGCGCTGACCTGCCTGCGGCCGGCGTATCCGCTGCAGGGAAAGAGCGTCCTCGTCTATGGCGCCGCCGGCTCCGTCGGAACTGCCGCGGTCCAGCTGCTCGCGCACCACTTCGAGGCCGAGGTCAACGGGGGTGTGCGACACGAGGGACGTCGAGCTCGTGCGGTCGCTCGGCGCGCGCGACGTCCTCGATCGCCTTCGCGAGGACTTCACGAAGAACGGCACGACGTACGACGTGATCTTCGACGCGGTCGGCAAGCACTCGTTCCGCCGCTGCAGGCGCTCGCTGAAGCCCGGCGGGATCTACATCTCGATGGACCTCGGGTTCATGTACCACGTCCCGCTCCTCGGTCTCGTCACACGCTTCGTCGGGAGCAAGCGTGCGACGCTCGGCCTCGGCAGGTATCGCAAGGAGGATCTGCTCCTCGTCAAGGAGCTCGTCGAGACGGGCAAGTACCGACCGGTGATCGACCGGCGCTACGCGCTCGACGAGGTCGTCGAGGCGAACCGCTACGTCGAGAGCGGACAGAAGACGGGCAACGTCGTGCTCCGCGTCACCGAAACCGCCGGGGAGAAGCCCCAGCTCACCGCGAAGCGCGAAGACGAAGTGCCGGCATAAAGGCTCCGCGCTCCCGAGCAACGCACCGCCGCGGGCTCACTACTTGCTTTAGCGCTATATACTAGGTATACATACCCAGTATATGAGCGTCCCCCACGCGCTTCTCGCCTTGCTTAGTGAAGGGCCCAAGTACGGCCTGCGACTCCAGAACGAGTTCGAGTCCCGGACGGGCGAGGTGTGGCCGCTCAACGTCGGGCAGGTCTACACGACCCTCCAGCGCCTCGAACGGGACGGGCTCGTCGAGACCGACGACGGGGAAGGCGAGCGATCGCGGAAGCGGTACAGGATCACGGCCGCCGGCGACCGTGCGCTGGCCGACTGGCTTCGCACCCCGCCCGAGCTCGAGCCGCCGCCGCGCGACGAGCTCGTGATCAAGGTGCTGGTCGCCCTGCAGGTTCCCGGGACTGACGTCCACGACATCCTGCAGGTGCACCGCCGGCACGTGATCGAGGTCATGCAGCGCTACACCCAGGTCAAGGCTGCGGCCGGCGAGGACGACATGGCGCTGGCGCTCGTCGTCGACGCCGAGCTGTTCCGGCTGGAGGCGATCGTCCGCTGGCTCGATGCCGCCGACGTGCGACTGAAGCAGCGGCCTGTTCCGGCGCCGGCCGCAGTGGCCGACAGCCCTCTCGAACCGACCCACCCGATGGAGGTTTCGCAATGACAAGCGCACTCGAACTGCGCCAGGTATCGAAGATCTACGGCTCCGGGCCGAACGAGGTGCGCGCGCTCCATGAGGTCGACCTCTCCGTCGAGCGCGGCGAGCTGGTGGCGATCATGGGCCCGAGCGGCTCGGGCAAGAGCACGCTCCTGACGATCGCCGGAAGCCTCGAGGAGGCGACCAGCGGCCAGGTCCTCGTTGACGGGGTCGACCTCGCCAACGTTTCGCGTTCCGATCGTGCGCAGATGCGCCGTCGGTCAATCGGCTATGTCTTCCAGGACTTCAACCTGCTTCCAGGGCTGACGGCAGTCGAGAACGTCGCGCTCCCCCTTGAGCTCGACGGCGTCCGAGCGAAAGCGGCACGCGCGACCGGCGTCGAGGCTCTCGAAGAGCTCAATGTCGCAGAGCGTGCGGATCGCTACCCCGACGAGCTCTCGGGCGGCGAGCGACAGCGGGTTGCCATCGCCCGAGGGATCGTTGGCGAGCGCGGGTTGCTGCTCGCCGACGAGCCGACCGGCGCGCTCGACTCCGTGAACGGCGAGGCGGTCATGCGCCTGCTGCGGGCCGCCACGCAGCGCGGCGTCGCGGGTGTCGTTGTGACCCACGAGGCGCAACTGGCGTCCTGGGCCGACCGCGTTGTCTTCCTGCGCGACGGTCACGTCGTCGACCAGACGGTGGCGCCGCCCGGCCCGGAGTCGCTCCTCGCGGCAGGTGAACGGCGATGACGACGCTCGCTCACCGCTCAGCGCTGCGCGGGCCGGCGAAGCGCGGCGTGGCCGCGCGCCGCGCGATCATCCGCTGGGCCTGGCGCATGTTCCGCCGCGAGTGGCGGCAGCAACTCCTGGTGATCGGTCTTCTCACCGTTGCGGTTGCAGCCGCGATCGGCAGCATCACGATCGCGTACAACACGACCCCGGCGGACGCCGACTTCGGCTCGGCCAATTTCGTGCTCGAGCTCGACGGCGCGGATCCGAAAAAACTGCAGGCGGCGCTCGCCGCTGCAGAGGAGCGGTTCGGGACGACGGACGCCATCGGCCACCGCTCGGTCGCAGTCCCCGGCAACGCCGAGCCGATCGACTTCCGGGCACAGAACCCGGACGGCGCCTACGGCGGCGAGCTGCTCGCGTTGGCCGACGGCGCCTATCCGACGGGCCCACGCGAGGCCGCCGTAACCGACGGGGTGGCGGATCTCCTGCGGCTGGAGATTGGGTCGACCATGGCGCTGGACGGGCTTCGTCGGACAGTCGTCGGCATCGTCGAGAACCCGCGCAAGCTGAGCGACGAGTTCGCACTCGTCTCCCCCTCGTCCATGAGAGCGCCGGACCACGTCACCGTTCTCGTCGACGGCGACGACGAGTCGATCGGCTCCTTCTTCGAATCCGTGGGCGACCAATCGGCCGCGGTGTCGATGATGAATCGGGGGAACGACACGCCGGCGTGGGTGAACACGCTGGCGATGTTCTCCGTGGCCACCGTCCTGCTTCTCCTGGCCTCGCTGGTAGCTGCCGCAGGCTTCGCAGTCGTCGCTCAGCGTCGGCTCCGGCAGCTCGGCATGCTCGCTGCCGTCGGCGCCACGCAGAAGCATCTCCGCCTCGTGCTGCTCGCCAACGGCGTCGTGGTCGGCGCGATCGCGGCACTACTCGGGACGATCGCGGGCCTCGCCCTGTGGCTCATGTTCGCCCCGACGCTCGAGTCCGCGATCGACCATCGCATCGACCGACTCAGCCTTCCGTGGGGTCTGCTCGTGGCGGCTGTGCTCCTTGCAGTTGTCGCAGCAACCGCCGCCGCCTGGTGGCCGGGGCGAGCTGCCGCCCGGCTCCCCATCATGCTCGCGCTCTCGGGACGACCGCCCAAGCCGAGGCCCGCACGCCATTCGGCCATCGCCGCCGCAGCGCTGATCGCAGCCGGCATCGGCAGCCTCGCGCTGTCGAACCGAGACATCCCGCTGCTCATCGTCGCCGGGATCCTGGCGACGATCCTCGGCACCCTGCTCCTGGGCCCACTGGCGATTCGCGTCTTCTCCGGCATCGCCGGCCGAGCGTCGATCGCGCCTCGACTTGCGCTGCGAGACCTGGCCCGCTATCAGGCCCGTTCCGGGGCGGCGCTTGCCGCCATCACCCTCGCGCTCGGGATCGCCGCGGCGATCGTCATCACCGCCTCGGCCGAGGAGGCCAAGTCGGCGGCTGGGCCGCCAAACCTGTCGGACCGACAGATCCGCTTCTACCTGGGCCCAAGCGAGGCTCCGGAGCTCAGCCCGATCCTGTCGTCGGCTGAGGTCGGCGACCTCGCCGCTCGCGTCCGGCAGCTCGCCGCGCAACTCGACGGCGCAGGCGTACTCGCACTTCACAACGTCTTGCAGCCCGGCACCCGCGCTCAAGTCATCGAAGGCACCCGAGTGCGTTTTCCCGTCTTCCTCACGAAGACAGTCGACGGGCGGGGGCACACGATCGAATCACAGCTTTTTGTCGCCACGCCCGCCGTGCTCAGGCACCTCGGAATCGATCCCGAGACGGTCGCTCCGCGCACCGAGTTCCTCGCCGATCGCACGGTTCCGACGGACAAGCTCGTCATCCTGGACGAGACGAGTGGGAAGAGTCGGAAGGACTTCGCGGTTACGAACGTCCAGAGGATCGACGCCGGCCAGCAGCTTTTCGGCTCAGCTGGGGACATAACCGACAAGCCGCCGACGTTCATCACCCTCGACGGTCTTCGTCGTCGCGGCTGGGCGCAGATCCCGGCCGGCTGGCTCCTGGAGTCGAATCGGCCCTTGACGGGCGACCAGATCGCGGACACCCGCGAGCTCGCCGCGAGCTCCGGTCTGACGATCGAAGTCCGGCGAGAAGCCCGCTCCCAGGCGAGCCTAATGACCATCGCGATCGCCGCGGGCGCACTGCTTGCGCTCGCAATTCTTGCGATGACCGTGGGACTGATCCGCAGCGAGGCGGCGGGCGACCTGCGCACCCTGACCGCGACCGGAGCCACGGCCGGAATCCGTCGCACGCTGACGGCCGCCACCGCCGGTGCACTCGCCTTCCTCGGCGCGCTCCTCGGCGTCGCCGGCGCCTACATCCTCCTCGCGGCGATGTATTACGACGACCTCGGGCATCTGAGCAACGTGCCGATCCTGTACCTCTCGCTGGCGGTCTTCTGCGTGCCCCTGGCCGCCGCCGCGGCCGGCTGGCTGCTCGCCGGCCGCGAGCCGCCGGCCGTGGCCCGGCCGGCGATCGAGTGACCAGCTACGCCGCCGTCGGAGAAGGTGATCCCGCCCCACGCCTCCCAGGAGTTCGACGAGCTGACCGCGCGTGAACAGGAAGTCTTCCGACTAATCGCGGGCGGCCTCTCCAACCCGGAGATCGCGCAGGAGCTCTCGATCAGCGAGGCCACGGTCAAGACGCACGTCACCCACATCCTCCAGAAGCTCGACCTCCGCGACCGCGTCCAGGCCGTCGTGCTGGCCTACCAGACGGGGCTCTTCGAGCCGAACGCCTAGCGGATCAGCCCGGCGCTACCGTCGAGGCGTGTGGAATCTGGCCGACCGGCTGCCGAGCCCTCCCACGCTGCTGCGAATCGGGCTGGTCGTCTTCGTGCTCGCCTGGCTCTTCGGGCCGTACGAGCTCCGGTCGGCGGTCCCGATCTGGCTTCCGTTCCTGATCGCGCTCGGGCTCGAGGTGCACTTCTTCGTCGGCGCTCTCCGCCCGCCTCCGGCGCGGCGCCCGGACCGGGGCCCTCAGACGAGCGACCGCGAGCTGTACGGCTACGACGAGAACGCCGACGAGCTGCTGCTCGTCCGCGACCAGGATCGAGGAGCTGTGGATTCCCTATTCGGGCGAGACCGACGAAGAGCTGCAGGAGCTGCTCGACGACGCTCGCGAGCTGCCCGAGGAGGAGGTACCGGAGCCGGCCCTCGTGGCGGACCCTGAGCCCGAGCGAATGCGGCTGCCCCTTCGCCGCTTCGCCGCCGGCCTCGGCCTGATCGCTGCGCTCGCGCTGGTCTTCTGGTTCGTCGAGAGCCGCACCGGCTGGAACGGGCTCGACGCAAGCACCCGCGCCGAGGCGGCCGAACGTTTCTCCCAGGAGGCTTCACGCGTGGCGGGCAAGCCGGTGACGATCCGGTGCGACGAGTCCGGCGATTACGTCGGAGCCGTCCAGCACGCGGACGGCGTCGCAGTCGTGGGCGGCAACCTCGCGTACCTGACGCCCGAGCGCTGCCTGGACCTGTACCGGCTCGCCTTCAGGGACGAGGTGCGCTCGAGCCAGACCGGCCGCGCCATCGCGGTGCTCGCCCACGAGGCCTGGCACCTCCGCGGTGTGTCCGACGAAGGGGCGACCGAGTGCTACGCGCTGCAGAGCGGCGTCGAGCTGGGAGAGCGGCTGGGCCTGTCGCCGAGCAGGGCGCGGCGGATGATGCGCCAGCAGCTGGTCGAGAACGCGCTTCGTGCCGGAACGAGTCTCGAGTACCGCGTGCCGCCGGAGTGCCGCGACGGCGGCCCTCTCGACGTCAACCCGAACCTCGCGCGGTTCCCCTAGCGGAGTCGAACAGGCATCAGCCGACGACGAACGCGCCGGTCCGGGTCGAGTTGAGGATCGACCCGTTGGGCGCCTCGAGCTGGTAGTGGACGAAGTAGCTGCCCGGCTGCGGGGGCGCCGGCGCCCAGAACGGACGGCCGCCGCTGTCACCGGTCGTCGCGATCTTGAAGCGCCCGGCGAGCTGGTGGACGTAGTGGCCGTCGGCGAGGTCGCTGCCGCTCGCGCTGTCGCGGATCGTCCAGAAGAGATCGGCACGCTTGACGCCGGAGACATTGACCGCCTTCACCGTGGCGACCACGCCGTCTCGCTTGAGTTGCGCGGGGGTGTAGTTGCCGGCGTCCTTCCTGATCATCCGCAGGTACCGCTGGAGCGTGACGTGCTTCTGGAAGTCGAGGACTTCGAGCTTCGCGTCGGTCGGGGCACGAGGCTTCGGCTTCGCGTCGGGAAAGAACCAGGCGACCAGCCCGAGGACGCCCGCGATCAGGCCGACGATCGCGCCCAGCGAGATGGCGAGCTTGGGCGACTCCCTCACGATGGTGAGGAATCCTGGGCTGCTGCCTCCGTTGCCGCCGCCGGCCTCCTCCACGCTCGGCGTGGAAGCTTGGGGTGCCCGGCGTTTCTGCCTCGACTGCTCTCGACGCTTCCGTGCCATCAGAACCGTCGTTCGACGCCCTTGACCTTGTCCCGCTTCCGGTCGACGCGGGCCGAGTCGCGCCCGCGCCCGCCTTCGACCACGTCGCGGGCGCCGTCTCGGGCATAAACCACATCGGCCCCCGCGCCTCCGAGCAACCGGTCCCGCCCCGGGCCTCCGATGATCACGTCGTTTCCGGCCGCGCCGCTGATCCGGTCGACGCCGCCGAGGCCGCAGAGCACGTCCGCCTGCGGCCCGCCGGTCAGCGTGTCCCGCCGCTCGGTGCCGGCCTGTGTGCAGACGCGGCCTCCCGTGCCGGGCGCGAGGACCGGCAGGACGAACTCGACGTCGAGGGGCACACGCCGCTGCCAGTCCGCACCCGCGGCCGGCGCCCTTCCCGTCGTGAGCGGCCTCTGGGCGGCTCCGGTCGCCTCCATCACGTAGAGCTCGAGCGCGCCTCCGCGGTCGCTCGAGAACGCGATCCGCCGGCCGTCCGGCGACCAGACGGGCTCGCGGTCGTCTGCCGGGCTCAGGGTCAGGCGTCCGAATCCCGATCCGTCCGGCCGGATGAACGCAATGTTCGCCGGGCCTCCCGCGGAGCTCCGGTCGAACACGATCAGTGAACCGTTCGGGAACCAGTTCGGATGCCGGTCGTCCTGGCCCGTGCTCGTCAGCCGGCGGACATTCGTCCCGTCGGCGTTCATTGCATAGAGGTCGAAGGAGCCGCTGCGATTGCTCGCAAAGACGATCTGGCTGCCGTCGGGCGACCACGCCGGGTCCACGTCAGCGCCCGGGTCGTTCGTCAGCCTGAGGAGGTCGCCGCCGAAGTCGCTCATCGCGTACAGCTCAGAATTGCCGTCGCGATTCGTGACGAAGACGATTCGGCGACCACCGACGTCCGGTGACCACGCCGGCTGTGAGTCGTCGGCGGGTCCCGTCGTGAGCCTTTGCTCGCCGCCGCCGGTGGCTCCCACCAAGTAGATGTCGGTGTTCCCGTCGCGCCTGCTCTGGAAGACGATCGAGCCGTCACCGAGGTCCGGCGACCACGCCGGCTCGGCGTCGTCAGCCGTGGGCGAGCTCGTGATCTGGCTCGTGGCTCCCGTCGCCGGGTCGAGGACGAACAGGTCGGCGCTGCCGGCCGGCCCGCTGGCGAAGACGATCGGACCGACCCGCCCGGGAAAGGTCGCGCGAGCGCTGTCCGCGACCGCGCCGACCAGGATCGCCGCAATCAGAAGAGCGCTGAAGCCGCAGGATGAACGCGCCGTTCGGGCCATACGTCCCTCCTCAATCTCGCTCTCGACGATAGATCCGTTCCCGAAAGCAGGTCAACGCCGCCGATGAGTTCCGCGCCTGCTGACCGTCTCACCCATATGCAGGAGCCTCCCATCGCCGGCCGCCGCGAGTGGATCGGGCTCGCGGTCTTGCTGCTCGCCTGCGTCGTCTATTCGATGGACCTGACCGTCCTGCACCTGGCCCTGCCGCAGCTGAGCGCGGACCTCGAGCCGACCAGCGCCCAGCTGCTGTGGATCGCGGACATCTACGGGTTCATGGTCGCCGGCCTGCTGATCACGATGGGAACGCTCGGTGACCGGATCGGCCGCCGCCGGCTGCTCCTGATCGGCGCCGCGGCGTTCGCCTTGGCGTCGCTCGTTGCCGCGTTCTCGACGAGCGCCGAGATGCTGATCGCGGCCCGCGCGCTCCTCGGGATCGCCGGCGCGACCGTGGCGCCCTCGACCCTGTCCCTGATCCGCAACATGTTCCACGACTCCAAGCAGCGCACGTTCGCGATCGGGATGTGGATCACCGCTTACTCGCTCGGCGGCGCGCTCGGGCCGATCCTCGGAGGGGTGCTGCTGGAGTTCTTCTGGTGGGGCTCGGTCTTCCTGCTGGCAGTGCCGGTGATGGCGCTGCTGCTGGTACTCGGGCCGGTGGTGCTGCCGGAGTTCCGCGATCCCGACGCCGGCCGGCTGGACCTGGTGAGCGCGGCGCTGTCGCTCGTTGCCGTGCTCGCGGTGATCTACGGCCTCAAGCAGCTGGCGCAGGACGGGCTCGAATGGCTTCCGGTCGCCTCGATCCTGGCGGGGCTGGCCGTCGGGCTCGCGTTCGTGCACCGCCAGCGGAGGCTGGCCGACCCGCTGATCGACCTGCGGCTCTTCCGTGCGCCAGGCTTCAGCGCGTCGCTCGCGGTCTACACGCTCGGCATCCTCGTCCTGTTCGGGACGTTCTTCTTCATCTTCCAGTACCTCCAGCTCGTCCTCGGGCTGAGCCCGCTCGTCGCAGGCCTCTGGACGCTCCCCTCCTTCGGCGCGTTCGTCGTCGGTTCCATGCTCGCCCCGGTGATCGTGCGCCGCGTCCGTCCGGCGACGGTGATGGCCGGCGGCCTGGCGATGGGCGCCGTCGGCTTCCTCGTGCTCACGCAGGTCGAGGCGGACGAGGGGTTGCCCGTGCTCGTGGTTGCGTCGGTCATCTACTCCCTGGGTCTGGCGCCGCTGTTCACGCTGACGAACGACCTGATCCTCGGCTCAGCTCCGCCGGAGAAGGCCGGAGCCGCCTCGGGAATCTCGGAGACAGGCGCCGAGCTCGGAGGAGCGCTCAGCATCGCGATCCTCGGGACCCTCGGCATCGCCGTCTATCGCGCGCAGATCGACGACGCGATCCCCGCAGGCGTCCCGGCCGAGGAGGCCGAGGCCGCGCGCGATTCGATCGGCGGCGCCGTCGCGGCGGCGGATGACCTCGCCGAGCCCCTCGCCACTCAGGTGCTCGACGCCGCCTCGGAGGCGTTCGTACTCGGGCTTCAGGTAGCGGCTCTCGCGAGCGCCGTCGTCGCCGCAGCTGCTGCGGTCTTCACCGCGGTGTTCATGCGGAACCTGCGGGCGGGATCGGAGTCGGAGTCGCAAGCCGCAGGGTCGATGGAACCTGCGCCCGGTGCCGCGGTCGCGGAACCTGAACGCTGAGCGGCCTTAGCTCAGATGCGTGCCGACGAGAAACGACTTCTGGTCGGCTGCCACGGCCGCCGCAACCCCGCCGGCGATCTCCTCGTTGGTGAGCCACCGCCGGCCGCCGCCGTCGTCGATTCCTCCGAGCTGAACCTGCCGGTAGTGGAGCTCCTCCCGGCTCTGCAGTTCTGCGATCACCGAGTCGGAGGCATCGCTCCGCTGGCTCCCGAGCACGTGGAACAGCCGCCCGCTCGGGGCGACCGAGTCGGCGGCCGCGAGCAGCGACTCCGGCGCCCACGAGCGGATCCAGCAGACGGCGAGCATCACCGGGCCGCGTTCGGCGGCCACCTCCGCGAGCGCGGCTGCGAATGCAGGCACGTCCTCGT
Source organism: uncultured Actinomycetes bacterium (assembly GCA_963782765.1). Lineage (GTDB taxonomy): Bacteria > Actinomycetota > Thermoleophilia > Gaiellales > Gaiellaceae > JACDAN01. The sequence continues at coordinate 594,728 of CAWALC010000001.1, read as the reverse complement.
AGTCGACGCTCAGCGCGTGAATCCGGGGATCGCGGCCCGCGACGCGGTCGAGCTTCCCGCGGTCACGCCCGACGACCGTGACCTGACGACCGCCGGCCGCAAGCGTGACGCAGAGCCCCGCGAGCATGCCGCTGCCGCCGACAACGAGCGCGTGCGTCACTCAGGCCGGTGGCAGACCGCCTCGACGTTGTTGCCGTCGGGATCCAGTACGTAGGCGCCGTAGTACGTCGGGTGGTAGAGCTCGCGCACGCCGGGTGCGCCGTTGTCGGTCCCACCCGCCTCGAGGGCGGCGGCGTGGAACGCATCGACGGTCGCCCGATCGGCCGCCGCGAAGGAAACGTGGACATTCTCGGTCGCCGGCTCGCGCTGGTCGGTAATCCAGAACCAGGGCTTCCCTTCGGCGCCGAACCCGCCGATCCGCGGCATGGGCTCCATCAGCAGCGAGAGCCCGAGGGGTGCAAGTGCGCGGCTGTAGAACTCGCGGCTGCGGTCGTAATCCGAGACGTTGATGCCGAGGTGATCGATCAGCGGGTCACTCGCTCCTCGCGAAGCAGCCTACTCGCGAGCGGCGCCCCGTCCGGTGTCCAGCGGCCGGCCTCGACCGCCGAGGTATGCGTCCACGGCCGCGCGGACCGATGGGTAGAAGTTCTCGCGGCCGATCGTCGTCGTCAGGCCGGAGCCCTCGAACTGCTCCTCCATTCGTGTTCGCAGGCGCGCCAGGACGAGGGTGATCCCATCACGGCGGAGGTTCTCGGTCAGCTCCTCGAGCGCGTCGAGGCCCGTCGAGTCGACGTGCGTGATCGCCTCTGCGTCGAGCACGAGCCAGGACGTCCGTGTCGGCGCGGCCCGGATCGCCTCGTGGACCCGCCCCTTGAAGTAGCGAGCGTTCGCGAAGAAGAGCCGGTCGTCGAGGCGGTAGACGACCACGCCGGGCGTCACCCGCGCGGAGGGGTGGAGCGAGACGTCCGCGTAGCGCCCGAGTCGCTCGACCCAGCCGAGCACCGCGTCGTGGGGCCGGGCGCTCCGCCGCACGGTGTCGATCACCGAGAGGCCGACGGCGACGCCGAGCGCTTCCAGCACGCCGAAGACCACGACGCAGCCGGTGGTCACCGCGGCGATCGCGACCTCGACAGGATCGACCCTCCCGAGCGCACGCCAGGCTCGGCGGTCGACGAGCCCGATCGCAGCGAAGACGATCACCGCACCGAGCACGGCCTTCGGCAGGTACTGCACCGGCTCGGTGAGGAAGAGCAGGATCAGGACGACGGCGCCGCCTGCGACGAGCCCTGCGATCTGGCTGCGCGCTCCCATGTTGTCGTTGACCGCGGTACGCGAGCCGCTGGCGCCGATCGAAAAGCTCTGAGTGAAGCCGGCCGCGGCATTGGCGGCCCCCATCGCGAGCAGCTCCTGCGAAGCCCGGACGTGCTGGCCGTGCTTCCCGGCGAACGAGCGCGCAGTCAGGATCTCGTCGGCGAAGGAGACGAAGAAGATGCCGACCGCCGCCGGCACGAGCTTGAAGATGTCCTGCCAGGCGGGGCTCGGCACGTCGAAGCTCGGGAGCCCGGCGGGAATCGCGCCGACCACGGCGACGCCGTGCGACTGAAGGTCGAGCGCCCACGAAAGCCCGATCGCTGTCACGACGACGAGCAGCGCCGCCGGCAGCTTCGGCATCACGAAGCGCAGCGAGAACAGGAACGCGAGAGCCACAGCGCCCACGACGAGCGTCGCGCCGCTGACGCTGCCCAGCTCGCGCACGATCTCCCAGAGCTGCGGCAGCGGCGAGCGGGCGTCGATCGACAGGCCGAGGAGCTTCGGGAGCTGGCCGATGACGAGGATCACGGCGACGCCGTGGATGTAGCCGATCAGCACCGGGAGCGAGAAGTAGTCCGCGATCCAGCCGAGCCGAAGCGCCCAGGCGGCTGCGAAGCAGATGGCGACGAGAAGCGCGAGCATCGCCCCGAGCTCGGCCGCGCCGGCGCTGCCCACTACGGCGAGCGGCAGTACGGCCGCGGCGACGAGCGTCGAGATCGAGCCTTCGGGGCCGACGATGAGCTGGCGCGAGGAGCCGAGCAGCACGTATGCGACGGTCGGAAGCAGTAGCGCATAGAGGCCGATGACGGGCGACATGCCCGCGACCTCGGCGTAGGCCATCGCCGAGGGCACGGCCAACGCCGCCACCGTCACTCCCGCGAGGAGGTCCCGGCGCGCACTGGGAACGCGGTACTGCGGCAAGTCTCCGGCGACAGGGATCGTCCGAGTGAGCAGCGGCTCCTGTGTAGCCGGCCGGAACGGGGACGCCTGCCCGTACTCGGCCCCCGAAGGCTCCGAGGGCGGTGGAGACGACACCGGAAGACGATGGCCGTCAGATGCGGCTCGTACACCACCCTGATCGGATGATCCGACTTGCGCTAGGAGACGATCTCGACGGGCTCGCCGATGGGCAGCCAGCGGATCGAGCGCCGGACGTACTCCGGCGCGCTCGCGAACGCCCGCTCGACCGCCTGCCGGCCCTGGCTGAAGTGCTTCCAGCCTTCGTAGTGCACCGGGATCGTGATGCGGGGGCGGATCAGGCGGCAGAGCTCGACCGCCTCCTCGCCGGTCAGCGTGTAGCGCACGGGCCCGGTCACCGGGAACCGCACCGCCCCCAGATGGAGCAGGGCGGTGTCGACCTCGAGGCGGTCAGCCACACGGCGCACGCCGTCGTAGAGCACCGTGTCGCCCGAGATCCAGAGGACGCCGTGCTCCTGCCCCTCCCAGCGCAGCGCGAAGCCGACCACGTCACCCGCGATGGGCATGCTCAACGGAGGACCGTGACGGCAGGGTGTGGCGGTGATCTCGATCTGCGGGCGGCCAGGCGCCTCGAGTGTCGTCGCCGTCCAGGGCTCGAGGCCGCGGGCGCTCAGGCCGAGCCGGCTCGCGCCGGAGACGGTCGTGATGATCGCCGCCGCCGACGGGAGGAGCGCTCGACCGGCATCGTCGAGATTGTCTCCGTGGTGATCGTGCGTGAGCAGCACGGCGTCGATCGGCCCGAGGTCTGAAACGGCGACCGCAGGGCCGGTCAGCTTGCGCGATCCGGAGCCCCAGCCGAACGAGTACTTCCGGCCCGGGGGGTCGAAGGTCGGATCGGTGAGCAACCTCCAGCCGCCGATCTCGATCAGCGTCGTCGGTCCTCCGATGTGGGTGATGCGAAGCCCGTCCATCCCGCCCGACGCTACGCCTCGCCCCGCGGTCCCGCTTCAGTCGGATGACTGCACCAAATGTGAACGTCTGGCGATGATTTCTGCGGTCATCTCCTGTCTTAGATAGAAACCCCCCGGAGAGAGACGGAGAGGAGCGGACGCATGAGCGAGCACGAGCGCGGCAGCAGCGAGGGGAATCCCCGCCCGGGGACCGACGTTGGACCACCCATGGCCGAACGACGCCTGGCCCACGAGCGGCTCTCGAGCGGAGGTCTCGCACGGTGGATGCGCGCTTGCGCCTCGAATCCCTGGAAGGTGATCTTCGCCTGGCTGGGAATCCTCGCCGGGCTGATCGTGCTCGTGACCGTTGCCGGCGGCAGCCTGAAGGACGAGTTCGAAATCCCGGGCTCCGATACCCAGAAGGCAACCGACCTGATCGAGTCCGAGTTCGCCGAGGAGCAAGGCGGCGTGTTGAACGTCGTGTTCGCAGCACCGGCAGGCGAACGGCTCGACACCGCGGAGCGCGAGGCTGCAGTCGAGGCCGCGATCGCGAAGCTCAAGACCGACGAGTTCAAGCCAACCGGAAAGGATCCTGAGGGCCAGGCGGGCATCGAAAGCGTGGGAGATCCGTTCAGCGACGACACCTTCTCCGACGACGGCCGCATCGCCTATGCCGAAGCCCAGTTCGACCGGGTGATCTACGAAGAGGATCGCGAAGAGGTCGTCGCCGTCCAGGATGCGGTCCGCGAGGAGGTCGAACCGGCCGGCGTGACCGTCGAGTTCAATGGCGACGCGGAGTTCCCGCCGATCGAGCAAGGAACCCAGGAGCTGCTCGGCCTGCTGGCGGCGCTCATCGTGCTGCTCGTCGTCTTCCGGACACTCGTGGCGACGGCGATCCCGCTGGCGCTCGCGATCGTCGCCGTCATGTCCGCGTTCCTCCTCCTGTTCGTCCTGGCCGGCCTCACCGACATCAACACGATCACGCCCTTGCTCGTCTCGATGATCGGCCTCGGCGTCGGAATCGACTACTCGCTGTTCATCGTCACCCGCTTCCGGCAGTACCTGCACGAAGGGCTGTCACCGCGGGATGCCGCCGCCGAAGCCGGGGCGTCCGCAGGGCGAGCCGTCCTCTTCGCCGGGCTGACCGTCGCGATCTCGGTCACGGGCCTGGCGTTCTTCGGCCTCGACTTCGTGACCAAGCTCGGCATAGGCTCCGCGCTCGGCGTCCTGACCACGGTGCTGATCGCGAACTCGCTGCTCATCGCGGTGCTGGCGAAGCTCGGCCACAAGGTCGACCGTCTCAAGGTCCCGTTCCTCCGCCCGATCGACGACTCCGAGGCGGCGCGGGAGAAGACGCTGATCGCCCGCTGGGGACGGTTCGTGACGGCTCATGCCCGAGCGGTGTTCGTGGTCATGCTGCTCGTGCTGCTCGGCCTGGCGGGCACCTCGGCGCTCGTTCGCCTGGGCGCCTCGGACCAGGGGACGCAGCCGACGGAGCAGACGGCCCGCCGGGCGTACGACCTGCTGGCCGAGGGCTTCGGGGCCGGCTTCAACGGCCCGATCCCGATCGTCGTGGACGTGAACGGCGACGCCGAGGCCCCGCAGCGGGTCTACGAGGCCGTGCGCGATCTCGACGGAGTCGCGTCCGCAGGCGAGCCGCAGCTCAACGACGCCGAGACCGTCGCGCTCGTGTTCGTCACCCCCGACTCGGCACCTCAGGACGAGAAGACGGAGCAGCTCGTCGACACGTTGAGAAGCGACGTCGCGCCCGCCGCGACGGAAGGTGGCGACGCGATCGTCTACGTGTCCGGCTTGAACGCGGCGTTCATTGACATCGCCGACCGGATCATGGAGCGGCTGCCGTTGTTCCTCCTCTACATCATCGGCGTCACGTTCATCGTGCTCGCGATGGCGTTCCGCTCGATCGTCATCTCGCTGCTCGCCGCGTTCACGACGATCCTCTCCGCGTTCGTCGGGTTCGGCGTGCTCACCCTCGTCATCCAGGAGGGCTACGGGATGGGGCTGACCGGGCTCGACCGCACCGGCCCGATCGAGACCTTCGTGCCGCCGATCGCGTTCGCGATCCTCTTCGGGCTCTCGATGGACTACATGGTCTTCCTGATGAGCCGCATCCGCGAGGAGCACGTCCACGGACTGAAGACACGAGAGGCCGTCGAGCACGGGGTCGCCGCGATCGGTCGAGTCATCGTCGCCGCCGCACTGATCATGGGCACCGTCTTCGCAGCCTTCATTCTCACGTCCGACCGGATCTCGAAGGAGTTCGGGCTCCTGCTCGCCGTGGCGATCTTGGTGGACGCGCTGCTCGTGAAGATGACGCTCGTCCCCGCATTCCTGACAATGCTGGGCGAAAAGGCGTGGTACATCCCCGGCTGGCTCGACCGGCTGCTCCCGAACATCACGATCGAGCCGCCGCACGACGGCGAGGCACCGGTCGCGGTCCCGGCGGAAGCGGCCCGACCGACTTAAGGCGAATAGTGGACTGACCGGAAGCGCCAGGTCTCGGCGAGCCAGCGCGGGACGAGCTCGTCGAGCGAGCGCTCGAGGTCGGTCCCGACGGCGTCGTCGACCACCCACCACGAGACGACCGCGTCAGTGCCGGGCGGCGACCCGTCGTCGGGCGGGTCGATGTAGACACAGCCGAGCAGCTCGGTCTCCGGCTCGTCCAGCACCGCGTAGTTGAAGGTCTCGTGCGCTGCGATCTCCCGCTCGTGGCGCGCGAGGTCCTCCCTGTCGGCTTCGTAGGACATGTCCGGCGGCGGCCAGCCCCAGGCGCCGCCGTACTTGGCCCAGAGCCTCTCGCGCGAGCCCATCACCGCCGGGTAGTCGATGTCCACGTCGGACTCGCGGATCGGGCGCAGGTGGTGCCCCGGCGGCAGCTCGACGCGCTCGGGATGCCGAAATCCCTCCGGAAGCCAGGCCGCGGCTACTGCTCTCCGCTAGGTGGGTGCAGGTTCTCGATCATCGCCAGCCGTGCGTCGTCCCAGGTGTCAGCAATGCCAGACTGAAGAAGAACACCATCGTCCGAGTACAGCCCCCACGAGTAGCTCCGTTAGGTTCGTCGTGAAGCCCAAACAACCGGACGTGGTGCTCAAATGCCATCGTCTGCAGCTCGGCCCATTCATCGGCGGGTACTTCGAGATCCTGCGCGGCTTCCGGGATCGCCCCTCTATTCGCCCAGGGCTGCTGTTCCGCCCAATCAACCACGTCCTCGATAGTCGGGCCGCGCGGTACTTCATCGTGCGTCGAACTAAGCGTGAAGCCTGGAAAAGCCGGATCGGACTGCGAATCTGGCAGCCAAGTGACTAGCCACGGGTATTCCTCTGGGCCTTCGCCCCGCACAATGATGGTGCCGTTTGCGCCGTGGAAGGCCGCGTTGATCGGCACACCAGGAACCTATCGCGATGTCGACGCGCAGTTGATGCGAGCGTGGGTGAGCGTGTGGGGCCCGCTGCACAACGGTGAAGATTCGACTCCTCATTGTCACCTTCGTCAGCGCCTCCTGCAGCATCTCGGCATTCCGTAGGCCCGAGCAGCCTCCCCCTTTCGGGGGAGTGGACACAGCCGTTCGTGTGAGTACCATGCGGCGCTGACGAACAGGCCAGGGCCGCGCACTCGCGCATCTTCTCGCGCAGCCCGACGTTCCTCTCTCCTCCATGCCGCCCCGTTTCCGCAGCCGTCTGCTTGCGTTCGCTCTTGCCGCGATCGTCTTCGCGTGCGTGGCTCCGTCAGCCTCGGCGAGGCTCGACGGGCCCCCGAAGCGCGAGCCCCCGAAGCCGAAGCCGACGGTGGGCCAGCGCGCCGCCAAGGTCGCGCTCCGCGCCGTGGGCGTGCCGTACCGCTGGGGCGGCTCGTCTCCCTCTGGCGGCTTCGACTGCTCCGGTCTCGTCTACTGGGCCTACGGCCGACTGGGAATCGCGGTGCCGCACAGCTCGTACGCCCTCTACGGGCTCGGAAGGAACGTCGCGCGGTCGAGGCTGAAGGCCGGCGACGTGCTCTTCTTCTCGGGCCTCGGCCATGTCGGCCTGTACATCGGGCGCGGCCGGATGGTGCACGCGCCGCAGTCCGGCAGGACGGTCGAGATCGTCCCGCTCGGCCGGTCGCACTACGGCAGCCGCCTCGTCGGCGCCCGCCGCCTCGTCACCTAGCGCAGCTCGACGACCATGCCCTCGCGGGCCAGGGTCAGCTGTCCGTCCTCGCGGCCCGCGAGCTCCCGAGCGTGGTGCTCGAGCCCGGAGAGCACCTCGTCGGAATGGTGCGGCTCGTGGTGGAAGAGGACGATGCGGCGCGCCCCGAGTGCCTCGCCATACGCGACGGCATCCGACACGCTCGAGTGGCCCCAGCCGATCCGCTTTGCGTATTCGTCCTCGAAGTACTGCGCGTCGTGGAGGAGCACGTCGACGCCCTCGGCGATCGCCGCGCCGGAGATCCAGTCGGACGAGCGTTCCTCGATCCCCGTCAGCGCGGGCTCGTGGTCAGGGAGGTAGGCGATGCTCGATCCGTCTGCCTCGATCCGGTAGCCCACGGTCGGGCCGGGATGGACGACGAGCGCCGCCGTGACGGTCGCGCTCTCGACCTTCCAGGGCTGGCGGGGAGCGTCGTGGAAGGCCACCAGAGCAGGCACATCGCCGAGATCGATCGGGAAGAGCGGCGGCGAGAACGTCCGTGCGATCGACTCCTCGAGGCTCAGCACCGTTGACGGCGGCCCCCAGACGTCGACCGCCACCTTCGCGTCGAAGAGCGGCGCGAAGAAGCGCAGCCCCTCGACGTGATCAAGGTGCAGGTGGGTCAGCAAGAGGTGGATGCGGCGAGTGCCCCGCTCGGCCAGATGCTCGCCGAGGTCTCGGATCCCGGTGCCGGCGTCGAGCACGAGCACCGTGCCGTCGTCGAGCGAGACCTCGACGCACGACGTGTTGCCGCCGCAAACCACCGTGGTCGGGCCCGGCGTCGCCATCGAACCGCGACAGCCCCAGATCTTCAGGCGCATACGGCCTCCACGCTACTCACGCCAGAAAATCGTCATCACGCCGACGAACTCGTCCGTGTGCGCGAAGAGCGGGAAACCGGTGACCGAGATCTCTCGATCGATTCCGTCGGCGCTCGTGATCATGAACCGCTCGTGGACCGCGCGGCGCTCGTCGAGGGCGATCCGGGCCGGCCTCCGCTCGGGCGGCAGCGGCTCCGAGTCCCGCGTCCGAGGCCTGAAGCCGGCTGTGAACTCGTCGATCGGCACCTCGCCGACACCGGCGAAGGGGCGGCCGAAGAGCGCCTCCGCCGCGTCGTTGAAGAAGACGAGCTTCCCCTCGTCGTTCACGATCAGCGTCGCGGTCGCGAGGTTGGACGCGAACTCGCGCGCCAGGATGAGAACCAGGTGCTTGGGGCGCCTCCGGTCCACCGCACAAGCGTACGCCGTTGTAAGTCCGCAATCTCAGGAGTACCGTTAGCTGAGAGTGGCGTTCGCAAGCGGCCCGTCCGCCAAGAGAAAGGGGCCCGATTTCCTGGTTCTGGCCGGTGGCGGGCTCGTGCTCCTGCTCCTCGTCGCCGCCGTCGCCGGCGCCGCGGCCTCCATCGTCAGCCTCAGCCGGGATCAGGCCGAGCTCCAGGACCACAACGTTCCCTTCACCGTCGCGATCTCCACGGCCGCGCTGAACGCGAAGGGGATCGCGAACGACGAACGCGGATTCCTCATCAGCGGGGACCCGGAGTTCCTCGAGGAGATCGACCAGCGACTCCTCAGCGCACGCACGGCGTTCTCCGAGGCCACGATCACCGCCAAGGACGACGCCCAGCGCGCCGCCGCCACCGATGCGCACGCCGGCTTCGAGCGCTGGATCTGGGCGCTCCAACGCCAGTTGAAGCTCTACCAATCCGGCGACCGTCAGGGCGCGACGAAGGCGGCCCTTGGCCGCGGCCGGGCACTGAGGAAGGACTACGAGACGTTGCTGGCCGAGGCCCAGGACGTGGGAGCCAGGGCGATCGAGTCGCGGCGAAACTCGCTCGCCTCCTCCGGATGGATCTTCATCCTGGTCGCCTGCCTGCTCCTCGTGGTCGCGGCCGGGATCGCCATCTCGCTGTGGCTGATCCGCGCACTCGAGCCCCAGGTCCAAGAGCCGGAAGACGTCGGGGCGCCGATCGCGGTCTTCCCCTCCCCCGCTCGCCGTTCGAAAGGCTAGACGGCCTATGGAAAGCCCGACCGAAGGAGGAACGATGTTCGCTCGAGTCGCCACGTTCGAGAGCACGGATCCCGCCGCCGACGAGAAGCTCATGGGGCAGGCGATGGAGATCGTCGAGCCGATGATCCGCGGCCTGACGGGCATCCAGGGTCACATGGAGCTCGCCGACCGCAACTCCGGGAAGTCGCTTTCGATCAGCCTGTTCGACACCGAGGAGAACGCGCTCGCGGCCGAGCGGGTCTTCGACGAGGAGATGCCGCACGCCCTGGGCGACCTGATGCAGCAATTCTCGGGCCGCCGTGCGGGCGTCGACCGGTACGCCGTCCTCGTCGACCAGCGCGTCGGAGCAGGAGTCAGCTAGACCGGGGCCTCGAAGCGCACGTCCCGCGTCTTCGCGCCGCCCGCGGCGAAGTCGACAATCCGCTGCGCTTCGGCGGCGACCTCCTCGCGCTCCTGCTTGGTGAGGCGTCCGAAGGGCCTGATCCCCAGGATCGCGGCCGCCTTGCCCTCGCGCTCGAGCCACCAGGTCGCACGGAGCATTCCGTCGACCAGCAGGCTGCTCACAAAGCGGCCTGGGGCGAGCATCGCGGGCCACGGAAAGTCGGCCGGGATGATCCGCGTCCGGTCGGCGTGGCCGAGGAGAATGTTGTCGTACTCGCCCAGGAGCCGCACCGGGGCCGGGACGTCCGGGTCTGGGCGCGGGGCGTCGGGCAGGTCGAAGAGCTCCTTGCCGCTTTCGTTCCGGAAGACGACCAGGCGATCGCGTAGGCGCTCGACCACCTCCTTGAGCCGCGTCAGGCCGGACCAGTTCTGGATGTCGGCCACCGACGCCGGGCCGAAGGCGCGGAGGTAACGCAGCACGAAGTCGTCGAGCGACGGCTCCGGCTCGAGCTCGCGCCCGGTCCAGGACTCGATCGTCGCAAGCTTTGCCTGTCCGGTCTTGCCCCAGACGCCGCGCGGCGTGACCTGAACGAGCGGCAGGTATGCACGCGCGGCGTTGCCCATCGCCTCGGCGTCCTCGCCGATCCCCCGCGCGACGAGCCGCCGGCCCAGCTCCCTCGCGCCCAGCGGCTCCTCGGCGAGGAGCTCGCGCCCGACCCTGACGAGCTCCTCGAGATCGGCGCCGCCCATCCGGCGCCCGAAATGACCGCCCCGGTGCTGCCGTTCCGCCACGACCTGCGTCAGCGGCTCGAACGCGAGCGCATCCCGGACGCTGACGAGGTGAATCGTCCCCCGCATCAGCCAGAGCCGGACGACCTTGCGCTCTTCGAGCAACCGCCCGAGCTCGTTCGGGTCGAAGCGCTCGAGCCGGGACCAGAGGCCGAAGTAGGGCGGCATGATCTCCTGCGCCTGAAGCCCGACGAGGTGCTCGACCATGTCCGCTACCGGCAGATCTGAGCGGCGGAGCAGGTGCTGCCGCTCCAGGAGTGCGCGGTTCAGTTCTCGATTGGAGATCGGTAAAGAACCTCTCACGATAAGCGACTTCTCATGCCGAACTGATCGCGAATTGATGAACGCAGTTCAGTGTCGTCTTTCGCATGCTGCGGAGCGCTGCGGATTTCCCGGGTAATTGGAACTGGAGAGCTCCTCCGTGAGTGTCGGAGCGCGCGTTCCGATCGTCGCGACGATCATCACGCTGATCCTGGCCGGCGGAGGGCTCGGCGAGCGCAAGTCGGCCAGGATAGAGATCGACCGCCTCCGCTGCGTCCGGGGCGAGTCGATCCCCGACACGCAGCGAGCGAGGAACTTGGCGGTCGTCGGCGAGAGGTGCCGCCGAATCATCCTCCGCACCCGGCCCGCGAACCGGCTTCCGTGACCTGGCACACGGCTGCGGTTGCCGCCGCAGTCGGCTTGCTCCTCTTCGACTTCCAGAACCTGCTCGCCTGGTGGCGCGGACGGATCCTGCCGCCGAGCGTCCACCGCAGCATGGATTTCACGATCATCGTCCCGCTCTACGGCCATCCGAGCTACTTCGACGATCGCGACGCGATCCGGCGCTATCAGGCGAACGTGCTCGTCTCCGTGGACGTCTCGCGCCTGATCATGCGCGTCTTCGCCGACGTCCTCGAGCGTGAGGGTTGGCGCGTCCATCGCGCGAGGATCGAGCGGCCGTGCGCGCCGAAGCTGATCGCGGACGCGCTTCCGCAGGTCACGACGGCATATGTGATGCGGATGGACGGGGACACGCGTCCGCTCGACGGCGTCGAACGATTCATCGCCGCGATGGAGCACGATGGAGCCGACCTCTGCTCGACGAAGGTGTCCGTCGCGGCCCCGCGCACCGAGGCGCAGAGATTCCAGGCGCTGGAGTACCGGATGGCGATGCTCGCGCGGCATTTCCGCCCGTGGCTCACGAGCGGCGCCTGCTATGCGGCGAGAACGTCGGCTCTGCGCACGATCCTCGCGACCCACTCGATGTGGCCTCCCGGCGAGGACATGGAGACGGGTCGCATCGCACACGCGTTCAAGATGCGAATTCGCCACCTCGAGCTGCGCGTCGAGACGAACGCACCGGAAACCTGGCGCAGCCTTTTCCGGCAGCGCCGCCTCTGGTGGGTCGGGAACTTCCGGCATTCGATCGTCAACATCGACCGCAATGTTCTCCATTTTCCGATCTGGAGCCTGTACTACGTCGGCCTCGTCTGGGTCGGTCTCTACTTCAAGTGGAGCTCGATCATCGGGCACTTGCATCCGTTCGCCCTGTTCCGAGCGCTCGCCTGGCTCTTCGCGGTGTACGCGGTGATCACGCTGATCGCGAACTGGCAGGTGCGATCGTGGCGGATGCTGGTCTACCCGCCGTACGCACTCGCGCAGGCGATCCTGATGCCGATGGTCGGGTCGGTCTACTACTGGCGGATTCGGCGCAGGGCGGGTGGCTTCGGCCGCTACCGCTTCCCGCATCGCCGGCTCTCGGCCCTGGTCGCTAATCCACCAGCTTGCGCGTCATCCCGATGATCGCGACGCGCCACATGAGGATGCCGAAGCCGATCAGCGCGCCGAGCCGGGCGACATCCGTCCACCCGTCCCACCCGTAGATCACGGCGTTGCGGATGAGCACGACGAGATGGTGCAGCGGATTCAGCTGTGCCAGCACCTGTGCCCACTCCGGGAACTCGTCGAGCGGGAAGAACGAGCCCGCAAGCAGGAAGAGCGGCGTCAGCACCGCGCTCACCACGTAGTTGAAGTTCTCGAACGACTTCGAGAAGCCGGCGACCGAAATCCCGAAGTTGGCCCAGCCGAAGCCGGCGATCCAGCCGATGAACGGCACCGCGAGCATTCCCCACGCCGGTTCGAGGCCGAAGAACATCGCGACGATCATCGGGACGCATCCGTAGACGCCGGCTCTCGTCGCGATCCAGATCGCCTCGGCGCTGACGAGCTCCTCCGTGTCGACCGGTGCGGCGAGGATCGCGTCGTACGTGCGCTGGAACTGGTACTTGACGAACGTCCCGAACATCCCGGGGAACGCGCTCGAGAAGAGCACTGCCGTCGCGACCGTCCCGGTGCCGACGAAGTCGACGTAGTCGACCCCGCCGATGGTGCTGACGAGGGAGCCGAACCCGAAGCCGAACGCCAGCAGGTAGATCGTCGGCTCGACCGTGGACGAGAAGGTGCTCGACTTCCAGTAGGACGAGTAGTTCACGACCTCGCGGACGAGGACACCCGTGAGCGCCGTGCGCTCGAGGCGGCCGATCCGCGGAGCTTTGGCTGCGGCGGCCACTAGGCGATCTCCTCGCCGGTGAGCAGTACGAACACGTCCTCGAGATTCGCCGCCCGCCGCACGCCGTCGAAGCCCCGGAAGCCGTCCACGTCGAGGATCGAGACACTGGTGCCGGTGCGGCGCGTCCTCAACCCGGCGGACTCGGCCTCTGCCTCGACCTCCGCGAGTCGCGCCGGCGGCCCGTAGACCTCGAGCACGTCGCGTCCGGCGTGCTCTCGAACGAGCTCGGACGGGGCTCCGGCGGCGACGGCGCTGCCGTGAGACATGATCATCACGGTGTCGGCCAGGCGCTGGGCCTCCTCGATGTAGTGCGTCGACATCAGGATCGTCGTGCCCTCGGAGCGGAGCGCGTCGATCAGCGCCCACAGCTCCTGGCGAACCTGCGGGTCGAGCCCGACCGTCGGCTCGTCGAGGAGAATGAGCCGCGGCCGGTGGATGAGCGACCGCGCGATCAGCAGCCGGCGGCGCATGCCGCCCGAGAGCTTGTCGACGCGCTCGCCGCGCCGTTCGACCAGCTTCGCCATCGTGAGGGCGCGCTCGATCGCCTCCTTCCGGTCGCAGCGCGGGATCCGGTACAGGTGCGAGAAGACGAGCAGGTTCTGCTCGACCGTCAGTGTCGTGTCCAGGTTGTCCAGCTGCGGCGTCACGCCCAGCTGCGCGCGCGCTTGCTTCGACTCGCCGGGGAGCTTGAACCCGAGCACCTCGATCTCGCCCTCGTCGGCGATCGACTGGGCGGTGAGCAGCCGCATGGTCGTGGACTTCCCGGCGCCGTTCGGGCCGAGCAGCCCGACGCAGGTTCCCATCGGGACATCCAGGTCGAGACCGTTGACGGCGGTGATCTGCCCGTAGCGCTTGACGGCGCCGCGGATGCTGATTGCGAGGTCCGGCGGCATCGCATCAGCATGCCAATTCGTCGTCGGGCTGCCGAGCTATCGTCACTGCGGATGACCGGCCGTCTGATCCTCGCCGCGCTGCTGGCGCTCACGCTCGCCGGAGGCGCCTCCGCCCGGTCCGACGCCGTGCGCGACTGCAATCACTTCATCCGCTACCCGAACTCGAAGGTCTCGTCGGCCCGCAACATGACCTGCCGCGCCGCTGTGCGCGAGATGCGCCGCTACCGCGGGAACATCCACCGCCGGTTCCGGACTCCCGGCGGGTTCAGCTGCGGGCGTGTGTCCGGCGGCCCGCTCGGCGGTCAGTGGCGCTGCGTCAAGGGCCCGCGCGCTTTCCGCTTCGAGTTCGGCGACTAGCCGGTAGCGGGTACGGCGTCTCGCCCCTGGCCAGCATCCCGACGTACGTCTCGATTCGGCGGGCGCGAGTCTCAGGCCGCTTCGCGTCGTGGATCCGGTAGAGGATGGCGTACCGGTTCCGGCTGTCGAGCTCCGCGAAGAGCGCCTTCGCAGGCGGGCTCTCGGCCAGCGCCCGCTTCAGGTCGGGAGGGACCTCGATCGTGCTTGGACTGTCGTAGGCGGCGTCCCAGCGGCCGTCCGCCTTCGCCCGCTCGATCTCCGCGAGGCCGGCGGGCTGCATCCGACCCTGCTCGATGAGCGCGCCGACCTTGTCGCGGTTGATCTTCGACCACTTGCTCCGCGCACGCCTGGGAGTGAACTTCTGAAGGTGGTAGTCGTCGTCCCACCTCCTGGTCTGGCCGTCGATCCAGCCGTAGCAGAGCGCGACATCGAGCGCCTCCGGGTAGGTCACCGTCCGCTTTCCCGACGCCTTCTTGGCGAACTTGAGCCAGACGCCCTCCTCGTTCCCGTGGTTTCGGTCCAGCCAGCGCGCCCACGTCTCCTGGCTCGCGAACAGCTTGATCGGCGGATCTGAGGCCATCAGCTCATCTCGATCTGGAACGATGCCTCCCACGGGTCGATTCCGGCGGGCCGATGAGTTTTCCGCCGACCTCCCGTCATACTCGATGATGAGCCAAGGCGTGGCAGAAGCAGGAGTCCTCACGGCCGCACGGGCCGGCGACGAGGCGGCGTTCTCCGAGCTCGTGGAGCGCTACCGCCGCGAGCTCCAGGTGCACTGCTACCGGATGCTCGGCTCGCTCGAGGACGCCGAGGATCTCGTGCAGGAGACCTTCCTCCGCGCCTGGCGGAAGCGGAGGTCCTTCCGCGGCGACTCGTCGTTCCGCGCGTGGCTGTACGGCATCGCCACGAACGCCTGCCTCGACGCGCTCGCGCGCCGGCCGCGGGTCGCTCCGCCCGCCGGCGGGCGGCCACTCGGAGAGGTTCCGTGGCTTCAGCCCTACCCCGACCGGCTGCTCGAGGGCGCCGCACCGAGCGACGAGGAGCCGGAGGCAGAGGTCGTCGCGAAGGAGACGATCGAGCTCGCCTTCATCGCGACGATTCAGCTCCTGCCGCCGAAGCAGCGCGCCGTGCTGATCTCGAAGGACGTGCTCGGCTGGTCCGCCGCGGAGTGCGCGGCGCTGCTCGACACGAGCGTTGCGGCCGTGAACAGCGCACTCCAGCGGGCCCGGGCGACCCTCAAGCGCCACCTTCCCTCTCGGCGCATCGACTGGACGGCAAGCTCGGAGCCGAGCGAGGAGGAACGCCGGCTGCTGGAGCGCTACATCGAGGCGACCGAGGACGGCGACGCGGAGACGATGGCGCAGCTGCTCCGCGAGGACGCCTTCTGCGCGATGCCGCCGGATCCGAAGTGGTGGGTCGGGAACTGGGAGATCGTCGAGGCGTGGGTCGAGGGAGGCTGGGGTGACGATGCGTGGGGCCGGCTCCGCTGTGTCGCGACGAGCACGAACCAACAGCCCGCGGTCGCCTGCTACGTCAAGCGCGCGGGCGACACCGAGTACACCCCGCTTGCGCTCGACGTCCTCCGGATCGAGGACGGGATCGTGGCAGAGATCATGGCGTTCACCCTCGACGAGACGCTCGTCGCGGCGCTCGGGCTTCCGCCGACGCTCTGATGAACGTCCCGCCCGGGTTCGAGTGCCGGGCGGTCACGGTCGAGCCCGGCGGCGACCGGATCTACCACGACGCCGAATGGCAGGACGCCCTCGTCCTGATCGCGCGAGGCGAGATCGAGCTCGAGTGGCACGACGGCCGGCGTCACCGCCTTGCGAGCGGCGAGGTGTTCTGGCTGGCCGGGCTGCCTCTGCGCCGGATCCACAACGACGGCGCCGAGGCCGCCCAGCTCGTGGCCATCTCGCGATCTGCTAACACTTAAGCCGATGCTTAACCAATCCCTGGCGGCCGACCCGGTCTTCCATGCGCTGGCCGACCCGACCCGGCGGTCGATCGTGGAACGACTGAGCCGCGGCGCCGCTTCGGTCACCGAGCTCGCAAGGCCGCTCTCGATCTCGCTGCCGGCCGTGCTCCAGCACCTCGGCGTGCTCGAGTCGAGCGGCCTCGTCCGCACGGAGAAGGTCGGCCGGGTGCGCACGTGCCACATCGAGCCGGCGGCGCTGAGCACGGCGGAGCAGTGGATCGCCGCGCGCCGCGCCGACTGGGAGCAGCGACTCGACCGGCTCGGGGACTACCTCGAGCAGCAGACCGTTCAACAAGGGAGGACGTCATGAGCGAGAGATCCGTCACACACGCGACCTTCGCCGTCGAGCGGAGCTACGCCGTCCCGCCGGCGCGCGTCTTCGCGGCCTGGGCCGACCCGGCAGCCAAGACGCGCTGGTTCGGCGGCTCCGACTGGGACCACGAGCTCGACTTCCGCGTCGGCGGCCGCGAGGTCAGCACCGGAACGATGGATGGCACCGTTTTCACCTTCGAGGGCCGCTACCAGGACATCGTCCCGGACGAGCGGATCGTCTACGCGTACGACATGCACATGGGCGACGACCGGATCTCGGTCTCGCTCGCGACCGTCGAGCTCAAGCCCGAAGGCGAGGGCACGAAGCTGGTCTTCACCGAGCAGGGCGCGTTCCTGGACGGGCTCGACGACCCGTCGCAGCGCGAGAGCGGCACCGGGTCCCTCCTCGATGCGCTGGGCAAGGAGCTCGAGCGATGAGTTTTCCGCGCCCCGCCGGTCTCATAGACAGATGAGCATCGAAGGACGCAACCGCTGGCTCGCACTGGTCGTGCTGTGCCTGGGCGACCTGATGATCGTCCTCGACGTGACGATCGTCGGCGTCGCGCTGCCGTCGATTCGCGAGGACCTCGGCTTCTCCGAGACCTCGCTGGCATGGGTCGTGAACGCCTACCTCCTGACCTTCGGCGGCTTCCTCCT
This sequence comes from uncultured Actinomycetes bacterium, assembly GCA_963782765.1. GTDB lineage: Bacteria > Actinomycetota > Thermoleophilia > Gaiellales > Gaiellaceae > JACDAN01. The sequence continues at coordinate 577,443 of CAWALC010000001.1, read as the reverse complement.
GCTCGGCGGCAGGCTCGGCGACATCTTCGGTCACCAGCGGATGTTCCTGATCGGGATCTCGCTCTTCACCGTCGCCTCGCTCGCCTGCGGTCTCGCGACCTCGCAGGAGACGCTCGTCGTCGCCCGCGCCGTGCAAGGCCTCGGCGGCGCGGTGGTCTCGGCCGTCGCCCTGTCGCTGATCGTGATGCTCTTCACGGAGCCGACCGAGCGCGCCAAGGCAATGGGAGTCTTCGGCTTCGTCGCCGCGGGCGGCGGCAGCATCGGCGTGCTTCTCGGCGGGATCCTCACCGACGTCCTCGACTGGCACTGGATCTTCCTCGTCAACCTTCCGATCGGGATCGCCGTCTTCGCGCTCACGCTCGTGCTGATCCCGGCGGTGCGCGGCGAGCGCACCGAGCGGGCGGCTGGACGTCGCCGGCGCGGTGACCGTGACAGCGTCGCTGATGCTCGCCGTCTACGCGATTGTGAACGGCAACGAGCAGGGGTGGACGTCGGCCCGGACGCTCGGCGTGCTCGCCGCCGCAGCCGTGCTCCTGGGCGTCTTCCTCGCGATCGAGGCCCGCGTGGCCGCGCCGCTCGTGCCGCTCGGCCTCTTCCGCCTGCGCAACCTCGCGATCTCGAACGTGGTCGGCATCCTCTGGGCGGCGGCGATGTTCGCGTGGTTCTTCCTCTCCGCGCTCTACCTCCAGCTGGTGCTCGGCTACAGCCCGCTCGAGGTCGGACTGGCATTCCTGCCGGGGAACCTGATCATGGGGTTCCTCTCGTTGGGGCTCTCGGCGAAGCTCGTGATGCGCTTCGGGATCAGGCCGCCGCTGGCCGTGGGCCTCGGGCTCGCCTCGCTCGGGTTGCTGCTGTTCGCCCGCGCGCCCGTGGATGGGAACTTCGTCGTCGACGTCCTCCCGCCCATGATCCTGCTCGGGCTCGGCGCCGGTATGGCGTTCAACCCGGTGCTCCTGGCTGCGATGAGCGACGTCGAGCCGAGCGACGCGGGGCTCGCGTCGGGCGTCGTCAACACGGCGTTCATGATGGGCGGGGCGCTCGGCCTCGCCGTCCTGGCCAGCCTGGCCGCATCCCGGACCGAGACGCTCGCCGCGGCAGGCGACGGTCCCCTCGAGGCGCTCACCGGCGGCTATCACGCTGCGTTCCTCGTCGGCGCCCTCTTCGCGCTCGCGGCGGCCGTCATCGGCGGAGCGTTCCTCCGCGCCGGTGTCCCGGGGGCCGAGGCCGAGGAGCGGGTGGAAGGATCCCCCGTCCTGGAGTCGGACTAGTGGGCGGTCACTCGGCCGCACTCGCGGCGCCCGCCGCCTCCGAGCTCGACGATCTTGTCGGTGCGATTCGCTCGGTCGTCGACAGGCATGCGGACTGGCAGGAAACCGCCCGTCTCGTCGCTCGGGAGCTCGAGCGCTGCCGTCCCTCGCCGCGTGTGGTCGCTCCCGAGCTGCGGAGCGGCGACCCGGACACGTACCGCAGTCACCTCCTCCACGCCGAACCGGACGGATCGTTCTCGATCGTCGCCCTCGTGTGGCGCCCCGGGCAGGAGACGCCGATCCACGACCACGTGACGTGGTGCGTCTTCACCGTCGTGCAGGGCGTGGAGCACGAGGAGCTGTTCATGCTCGACGAGGAGGCCGGGGTGCTCGTCGAGGCCGGGTCGGCCACGAACAAGACCGGCTCGGTGAGCGGCTTCGCGCCGCCGGGGGACATCCATCGCGTCCGGAACGTCGGCGACGAGACGGCGATCTCGATCCACGTCTACGGAACCGACGTCGACCGCATCGGGTCGAGCGTGCGGCGGTACTACGACCAGCCGGTCGTCTGTAACTAGTTGGGTTTGCCCGACATGGCCCACGCGGCGATGACGTAGGCGGCGAGCAGGACGAGCGAGAGGATCATCGTTGCCCGGAGCAGGGCCGAGCCCTTCTCCGCGCGCAGCCGGCGAACGCCGATCCCGCCGACAATGAGGGACACGAGCAGGATGAGGCCGCCGAGCTCCGCGGTGAGCCAGCCGATCCCGAGCCAGGCCGGCTCCTCGACGTCGTCGGGGAGGTCGTCCCAGCCCTGCTCGGAGTAGATCCACTGGGCGCCGACCCGCATGACGATCCAGCCGGGCAGCGATACGGCGAGCAGCGTCCAATAGCCGAGCCGGAGCGAGCGGGCGTCGCCCTTCGCAAGCACCAGGATCGCCGAGGCGCTGACGAGCCCGCCGACGAGAATCGTCGCGCCCAGGACGTGGACGAAGAGCGGCAGGTTCTGCTCGTCCGCCCGGACGGCGGCAAAGAGCGCGCTCATGCCCCCGGCTTCCAGATCATGACGACGAGGATCGCGAGGAGCACAAGGCTCGCGATGAACTGGGTCACGAGGCCCTGGGATGTCCTGTTGAGCGCCAGCAGCTCGCCGTTCGGCCCCGTCTGGCCGGACGCGCTCAGCTCCTGCGCCTTCTTGACCCCCGCGAGGTACGCCTTGCCCGTGCGCTGGCCGATCCCGGCAGCGACGAACCACAGGACGAGCGCGGCGACGATCCAGGGATCCCAGATGTCGTAGTCACCAACCGAGAACGCGAGCCAAATGCCGAGGATGATCGTGCCTCCGGCCCCGATCCCGATCAGGGCGTTGCCCACCCGCGCGAACGGCCCGAGCCGGAGGGTCCCCTCGGGCGTGTCAGTCCGCCGGACGGAGACGATGAGTGCCCAGAAGAGCACCACGCCGGCGACGTACGAGAACGCACTCAGGACGTGGAGCGCGAGCATCCAGTCGTCGAAGCTCACCGGGGGATCCTACGACGATCTGATAGTCCACATGCATGCCGTTCGGCCGGATCGCCGGATGCCTCGCGCTCGCGCTCGTTCTGGCGGGCGGCGGTGCGGCCGCCGAGCCGAGGTCGCGCTCGCTCGGACTCCCGTGGGCGGGATCGCTCGCGGGCGGCGTCCAGCTCGCGGCCGAGAGCGAGCACCACTTCACGTGGGACTCAGTGCGGCGCCGGTCGCCGAGCCGCGGCTGGCGGCGGTACGGAAACACGCGTCTCATCCGGACGACGCTGCGCGTTCTGGCCGAGTACGCGGCGGCCCACCCAGGTGCTGCGCGGGTCGGCGTCGGCGACCTCTCGCGGCCGCGAGGCGGAGACTTCGGCGCTCGCTACGGCGGGCTTGGCCACGCGTCCCACCAGAACGGGCTCGACGTCGACGTGTACTACCCACGGCGCGACCGGCGCGAGCGTCCGCCTCGCGTTCCGCGCCAGATCGATCGGCCGCTTGCACAGGACCTCGTCGACCGCTTCGTCGCGGCGGGGGCGGCAAAGGTCTTCGTCGGGCCAAACACCGGCCTGCGCGGACCTCCTGCCGTCGTCGAGGTCCTCCCGGCCCACCACGACAACCATCTGCACGTGCGCCTGCCCGGCGACGGCGTCTCGTCCGCGCCGGTCGGCCTTAGCACCGGAGGACAGCCGATCCGCGCCTTCACGCTCGGCTCGGGCCGGCCGCGGACTCTCGTCGTCGGCTGCATCCATGGAAACGAGTGCGCGGGCAGCGTCGTGGCGACGCGCCTGCTGCACGCTCGGCCGCCGAGGCGCGGGTCGATCACGGTCATCCAGGACCTGAACCCGGACGGCCACGCGGCAAAGCGGCGCGGGAACGCTCGGGGCGTCGACCTCAACCGCAACTTCCCCGGAACCTGGCGGCGCATCCCGACCGCCGGCCAGGCGCCCGCCTCGGAGGTGGAGACCCGCCTCGCGATGCAGCTCATCCGCCGGCTCCGGCCGGACGTGACGATCTGGTTCCACCAGCCGCAGGGACTGGTGCGCGCGTGGGGCCCGAGCGTGCCGATCGCCAGGCGATATGCCCGGCTCGCGGGAATGCGCTTCGCTCGGCTGCGGCGGCCGCCGGGTGCGGCGACCGAATGGCAGCACCGCGCCCTGCCGGCCTCCCGCGCCTTCGTCGTCGAGCTCGCGCCAGGCGAGCTGGGACTGCGGGAGGCGGGCCCACATGCGGAGGCGATTCTTCGGCTCGCACGCGGTGGGTAGTTTGGAGGCCGTGCACGCCGTCGAGACAAACGCCCTTCGCAAGAGCTACGGCAAGGTCGAAGCACTGCGTGGAATCGACCTCCGCGTCGAGGCGGGCAGCGTCTTCGGGCTGCTCGGGCCCAACGGCGCCGGCAAGACAACCGCGGTCCGTATCCTCACCACGCTGCTCGACGCGGACGAGGGAACCGCTCGCGTCGCAGGGTTCGACGTCGTCCGCGAGGCGCCGAAGGTCCGCGAGCACATCGGGCTCGCCGGCCAGTACGCCGCTGTCGACGAGAACTTGACCGGCTTCGAGAACCTCGAGATGGTCGGCCGCCTCTACCACCTCGGCCGCCGCGTCGCCCGCGACCGGGCGAACGAGCTGCTGGCGGATTTCGACCTGGTCGAGGCCGGCGGCCGGCTCGTCCGCACCTACTCGGGAGGGATGCGCCGCCGACTCGACCTGGCCGCCGCGCTGGTGGCCCGCCCGCCCGTGCTCTTCCTCGACGAGCCCACGACCGGGCTCGACATCCGCAGCAGGATCGGGCTCTGGGACGCGATGGAGGCGCTCGTCGCGGGTGGAACGACCGTGCTCCTCACCACCCAGTACCTCGACGAGGCCGACCGGCTCGCCGACCGCATGGCCGTCATCGACCGCGGCCTGGTCATCGCCGAGGGGACGCCCGACGAGCTCAAGGCACAGGTCGGCGGCGATCGCCTCGAAGTCCATCTCTGTGACGGCAGGCGCGGCGAAGAGGCGATCCCGGTGCTCGCCTCGATCGCCAGCGAGCGACCGTCGGCGGAGGACGGCCTCGTGAGCGTCCCGCTCAGCAATCGAAGCGGAGCGATCGCGGACGCCGTGCGCCGCCTCGACGAAGCCGGGATCGCGATCGACGACATCGCGCTGCGGCGACCGACGCTCGACGACGTGTTCCTGCGGCTCACCGGGCACGCGGCCGAGCAGGAAGAGGAGGTCGAGGTGGTGGAGCGGCGATGACCGTCGTCCAGTACGCGGTCGGCGACACGCTCGTCCTGGCGAAGCGGAGCCTGAAGCGGATCCCGCGCCAGCCAGACCTCCTGGTCGGCTTCACGGTCCAGCCGATCATGTTCGTGCTGTTGTTCGTGTACGTCTTCGGCGGCGCGATCGACACCGGCGACCTCGACTACGTCGACTTCTTGATCCCGGGGATCATCGTCCAGTCGATGGTCTTCGGCGGCTTCGTGACCGCACTCGGGCTCTCCGAGGATCTCAAGAAGGGCCTGATCGACCGCTTCCGTTCGCTGCCGATGTGGGGGCCGGCAGTGATCGCCGGACGGATCCTCGCCGACGTGGGGACGAACGTGATCCAGCTCGTGATCATGTTCGCGGTCGGGATCATCGTCGGCTTCCGCTTCGCGACGAGCTTCCCGGAGATCGTGGCCGGCATGGCGCTCCTGCTGCTGATCGGGTACGCGTTCTCGTGGGTGTTCGCCTTCATCGGGCTCTCGTCGTCCTCGCCGGAGGCCTCGAACGCGTACGGCTTCACCATCCTGTTCCCGCTCACGTTCATCTCGTCCGCGTTCGTGCCCGTGGACACCATGCCGGACTGGCTGCAGCCGATCGCCGAGCACAACCCGTTCACGACCATGGTGGACGCCGCCCGCGCCCTCTTCGTCGGGACCCCGGCGGGCAACGACATCTGGCTCGCGGTGGCCTGGTCGTTCGTGATCATCGGGGTCTTCAGCGTGCTGTCGGTGTGGCGCTACCGCCGAGCGGTCGGCCGCTAGCCGACGACGATCAGCGGCGGCGCGCCGCCGGCCCGGCGCTGCGGTCGCGTTTGAACGCGCGCCTCTGGGGGGTAATGCCCTCCTGACAAACGTTCACGTCCTGGGAGGCGCAATGTCCAGCCGCTGGATACGGGTCGCGCTCGTCGCGGCGCTCTTCGCAATCGCGGCACCGGTCGCCTATGCCGATGGAGACGACGACGGAGGCGCCGTCGCACCCTTGACCGGGGAGACACTCCTCGCCTCGGAGACCGGCGAGCCCGGCACGTCCACGGTCACGGGAACGTGCAATCCGCTTGGCACGTCGATGTTCACGTTCACCGTGACAGGGACCGCACTCGGCCCGTACCCCGGCACGTTCACCGAGACCGGCACCATCGTCCTCGGCCCGTTCGGGGTTCCGGGGAACCCACTGGCAGCCACATCCCTCGAGGCAAGCTTCACAATCGACTCACCCGAAGGCACCGTCGAGGGCACGAAGTCGCTCGAGGGCTTCGAGGAGAGCTCGCTCGGCCTGTGCGGCGAAGCCGCGTTCGAAGAGGACGACTCGCTGCGCTTCGAGGGCACTGTCGGCTACACGGCCACGATTACGACGCCGTCCGGGACCGGCACCGACAGCGGCACCAGCTTCGTCAGCTTCGGCGACACGCAAATCCGTGACGTTCCGGGATTCAACGGCTTCAACTTCCTGGAGACGTTCACCTCCGACCAGGCGCCGGGCAGTTGCGAGGACGACGACGATGACGACGGAGGCGACGACTGCGAGGACGACGACGACTAGGCGGTGCGGCGGCGCAGCGTCGTCGCGCCCAGGATCAGGGCGAGCACGACAGCGCTATCTGGCGGAACCGCTCTAGAACCCGAACTCGACCTCTGTGAAGTACCAGAGGCTCGAGGTGCTCCAGAGCGCGATGAGGATCGTGAACAGCGTGCCGCCGGCGAGCGGGACGAGCCAGCGCGGGTGGTCGCGGTCGTGGACGTACCAGAGCTTCACCGCGAGGGCTCCGTAGACGAACGATCCGAGCAGCGAGTGGGCGAAGACGCGGGTGTCCGTCGTCTGGAAGCCGAGGATGAAGATGCAGTGGAAGGCGACGGGCAGCGTGGCGAGCACTGCTAAGCGCCCCGACCAGCGGTGGATCGAGTTCACCCGCGGCGGAGGGATGCGGACGAACCGCTCCAGCTTCCCGAAGATGCGGGCGCCGGTAAGCACCTGGAGGACGGCGAGTACTGCCGCCGCGGTGGCGAACCACGCCTTGAACGCAATCGGCGTCGAGAAGACCGCCGTGACGAGGTCCGTGTAAGTCGACTCGACACTCGCCGCCATCGCGGGACGACCCTATTACGATCGGAGGCATGTCGCGCCGGACGCTGCGTCTCGTGGTGATCCCCGCGCTGCTGCTCGCCGGCGTCTCCGGCCTCGCGTTCGGAATCGCCCAGGAGCACCCAGCGCGTGGCGAGGAGCCGGCCGCCGCGGCCGGGACGGATCCGGTGAGCCGTGGCGAGGCGCTCTTCGCCGAGAACTGCGCCGCCTGTCACGGCGATGCCGGCCGGAACGCTTCCCTCGGGCCCGACCTGGCCGGCAACCCTGTCTCGATCGAGGACGCGAGGGCACAGATCGAGACCGGCGGCGGCGGCATGCCGCCGAACCTCGTCGAGGGCCAAGAGCTCGAGGACGTCCTCGCCTACCTCGACACGATCCGGGCCGGCGAGCCCGTGCGCGGCGAGGACTGAACGTCGGGGCCCCGCCGAGGCGGGGCCCCTGGAGAGACGATCAGTACGACGCGCGAGTCAGCGAGCCGTAGAAGCGGCCGCTCGGGCTCGTGAAGCCGTAGCCCGGGTTGGCGGCCGTGTAGCTCTGCGCGTCGGCGCGGAGCTTCGACGTGATCTGCGCCGGAGTTCCCGTGCAGGCGCCCGTGGCGATGCAGAGCGCGGCGACGCCGGCGACATGCGGCGACGCCATGCTCGTCCCCGAGAGGGTGGCGTAGCCGCCCAGCATCGAGGTCGAGTCGATGCAGGTGCCCGGAGCCGCGATCGTGTGGCTCTGGTCGGCGGCGAGGACGGCGAAGTTGCTGAAGTTCGACTCCGTGTCGTCCACGTCCGAGCGGCAGGTGGATGCGGCGCCGCCGCCCGGCTGGCCGTTGAAGTCGGCGATCGACGTCACCGTCAGCACCTCGCCGTAGGTGGCCGGTGCCGTCGAGCGGAAGTCGACCCCGTCATTCCCAGCAGCGACTACGTGTGTGACTCCCGCGTTCACCGAGCTGCAGATGGCCTTGTGGTACGCGTCGTTGTTCGAGTTTCCGCAGTTGTTGTCGTCCGTCCCTCCTCCGCCAAGGCTCATGTTCGCGACGGCGATGTCGTTGGAAGGGTTCAGGTCGGTCCGGGTCGAGGTGACCCAGTCGATCCCGCAGATGATGTCGGTCGTGAGCCCGGCGCCTGCGTCCGTCAGCACCTTGACCGCGTAGAGGTTCGCGCCCGGCGCGACGCCGACGACGCCGATCCCGTTGTCACGCGCGGCGATCGTGCCGGCGACGTGGGAGCCGTGGCCGTTCAGGTCGGTGAAGCCGAGCCCCGGGGCGCAGTCCTTGCCTCCGACGACGTTCAGGTCCGGATGGCTCGGGTCGATCCCGGTGTCGATGACCGCGACGTTGACGTTCACCGAGCCGGAGCCGTTGCCCGAGGCCGTGCTCGAAAGCTCTCCGTCGATGCGGTTGATCCCGGTCGGCAACGACTGCGCCGTCGCGTGCATGGCGCGGTCGGCCGAGACGAAGTTCACCCGGCTGTCGGCGCGAATCGCGCCCAACGCAGCCGGCGAGATCTCGGCGGCGTACCCGTTCAACGCGTGGCGATATCGGTGCACGACCGAGACGCCGGCAAATCCTTCGTGGTACGCCGCGACGGCGTCGGGGTTGGCGCCCTCGTCGAGCACCACGATGTGACGCGCCGCCAGAGCCGGCGCAGAGAACACGGCGGCGAGGACGAACGCAGCCACGAGCGGTAACAACCGCTTCATTGCATCTACCTCCTAGGCGACCCCGAGTCAGCGTTCGTCCGCGTTGTTACCCCGACTTCAAAGACAGCAAACGCGCAGGAAGAGCTAGGCCGTCCAAGTAACACTGTGTTACTAGCCTCCCGAGGGCGCTTGGCTCCGGGCGTTCGGGGGTTAGTAACACTCTGTTACTAGCGGTTGAGCAGCGGGCGCAGGAGTCGCTCGACGTCCCGCCGGTACGGGTCGCCGTCGAAGGCGCGCACGGGGTGCGGGTCGAGCCCGTGCTCCTCGAGCTCGCCGCCCCGGCGCACGTACACCGCTGGGTAGATCGTGCCGTTCGCGCTCATCTCGACCGCGACTGCGGCTGCATCCGGGCCGCCGCCTCCGTCCACGAAGTGCTCGAGCGGCAGGATTCCTTCGTCGCTGATCCCCTCGCCGGCGAACGACACGACGCGCGCGAGATAGCCCTTCTGGATCCAGAGCTCGGGGGCACGCGCCAGCTCGTCCAGGAGGAACGAAACAACCTCGTCCGCCCCAAGCGGCGGCCGCGGCTGCTCGATCCCGAGCCGCTCGCCGATGTGCCGGGCGAGGACGCGCGCGTTGTAGCGGAAGCCGTTCACCGAGCTCGAGTTGGCAGCGACGCCGTCCTTCGCAAGCCCACGCGACGCGATGGTGATGTTCCCGGCGAAGAAGATTCCCGGCACCGAGACGCTCTCCCAGAACCGCGTGAGGGCCGGGGCGCGGTCGTTCATGACCGTGACGACGCCGAGCTCGCGGAGATCGCCGAGCGGCGCCCTGAACCCCGTGGCCAGGATCACCTCGTCGCCCGCGAACGCGAGGCGCCCGTCCCAGGTGGTGGCATCCGCCGTGACCCGGAACCCGTCGGCGCCGCGCTCGATGCCGACGATCGATCCGTCGAGGACGTACGTGCCGGCGCTTCCGCGCACGTACTCCTCGTAAGGCTGGAGGTACCGGGCGCGCAGCGGTGACTGCGCGAGCACCGAGATGTCGACCGCGCGCGGAGAGACGAGCGTCAGCTCGCTGGCCCACGGAAGTAGCCCCGACGCGAGCTCGAAGCCCGAGTTGCGCTTCCCGACGATCACGACGCGCTTGTCGCGGTACGACTCGGCGGAGCCCGTGTCGACGTAGTGGGTCGCATGCTCGGCGCCGTTGAGCGGCGGCGTCCAGGGCTCGGTCATCCCGATCGCGAAGACGACGATGCGACAGCGGTACTCGCCGTCCGTCGTCTCGAGCACGAGCCCTGACTCCTCTCGCCTCGTCCCGGTCCACCGGCACCCGTATCGCGCCCGGATCCCCGCGCGCTCGGCGAAGTCCGCGAGCCCCGCTTCCATCTCGCCGCGGGCGGGCACGTCGAAGCTGCGGTCCATGAAGCCCGCGACCAGCCCGCGCGCCTCAGGCTCCTCCGCGATCAGGCTGTTGTTGTCGTAGCGCTCGTAGTCGCGCGAGTGCCGCTCGCACGGGGCATCCGGCTTCGTCCAGCTGATCAGGCGCTCGAAGATCGGAAACCTGCGGAACATCCCGCCGGGCGCGTCGTCGGCCGAGAGCAGCGCGTGGCTCCCGACCCCGGCACGGGAGAGCGAGTAGCTCGTCTGGAGGCCGGCCGGCCCGGTGCCGACGACGACGACGTCGTAGTCGCCGGGCGGAAACGGACTCAGGACCCGCTCTTCCACTCGGTGGTGTTCCGGAGCCGGCGTGCCTCGGCCTGGAGCATCCGGAACAGCACGCGGGGCTGCCCGAGGAGGAACGGCTCGAAGTCGGGCCCCGGAATCACGAGGCAACGGAGCAGCGTCAGCGCGACGACGTCCGCGTTCGGTGGCTCGCTCGTCAGCAGCGAGACCTCGCCGAAGAAGTCGCCGGGCCCGAAGCGCGTCACCTCCTCGTCGCCGATCCGCACCACCGCCTCGCCGTCGAGGATTACGAACAGGCCCGAACCCTTGAGGTCCTTCCGGAGGACGCGCTCGCCCTCGGGAAAGACCTCCTCGTCGAATCGGTGGGCGATCGCCTCGAGCTGCGCGGGCGGCACGTCGGCGAAGAGGGAGAGGCGCGCGAGGACGTCCTGGACTTCAGCCACGCGCCGAGCTTAATCCCGGCTCGGCCTTGGGCTCCGGATCAGGAGCCGGTTCCTTCTCCGTGCTCCGGCTGACCATGAGCGCGACGCCGACGACGATCGCGGCGCCCGCTACCAGCGTTCGGCCCGTGATCACCTCGTCGTTGAACGCCCAGCCGAGCAGGACGGCGATCACCGGGTTCACGTACGCGTAGGTCGAGACCGTCGAGGCAGGCACGGTCTTCAGCAGCCAGACGTAGGCACTGAACCCGATCAGGGAACCGACCACGACCATGTAGGCGGTCGCGAGCAGCGCGTCCGTCGTGAACGTCGCGTCGTTCCACTCCCCCCGCCCGGCGCTGAAGACCGAGAGCAACACGCCGCCGGCGAGCATCCCCATCGCTGCCCCGAGCAAGGTGTCCTTCGGGAGCGCCGAGCGCTGTGAGTAGATTGAGCCCGCCGACCAGCCGAGGGCGCCGAGGACGATTACGAGCGCACCGATCGGCTTGGCGCCCTCCTCGCCCGATGGATCGACGAGCAGCGCGAGCCCCGCAAAGCCGAGGATCAGGCCGGCGAAGGCGCGGCCGCCGAGCCGCTCGCCCATGAAGATGCGAGCCAGGATCGCGAACCAGAGCGGAATCGTGCCGACGAGGAGGGCGGCGATCCCGGACGGCACGTCCTGCTGCGCCCAGGCGAGGCCGCCATGGCCGACGAGGAAGAGCGCGCCGCCGAAGACGAACGCCGCCCGCCACTGCCTCCATCCGAGCGCCTCGCGCTCCCTGCGCCGGACCATCACCCACCCGAAGAGCAGCGCGCCGGCGACGAGGTGGCGCAGCGCCATGGAGAGGAACGGCGGCAGGTCCCGCACGACGACGGCGATGGCCAGGAACGTCGATCCCCAGACGACGTAGATCGTTCCCAGCGCGATCCAGACGCGAAGGCGCATCCCTACGTTCTAACGACCGGTGCTACGTTGCCTTCCCGACCCAGAAACGGAACGATGCTCGACCGGCAAACGATCGAAGAGCGGCAGCGGGACCGGGCGGCTGCGCTCGAGGATCTGACGCGCGCCAAACGCGAGCTCGCCCAGGCCGCCGCGCGTCTCGCAGAGCGCGAACAGAAGCTCGCCGACCGCGAGAAACGCCTCGAGCAGCGGATGCACCGGATCGCCCGGAAGCTGGAGGCGAGGCGCGAGCGGCAGCACCGGATCTCCGCCCTGCGCGCCAAGGTCTCCGAGACCGACCTGCTGAAGGGGCGGCAGAAGCGCAAGGAGACCGAGCTCGACCGGGGCGAGAAGCGTCTTGGCCGTCGCGAGACCGAGCTCGAGCGGCGGGCAGCCGAGTTGGAGGCGAAGGCCGCGGAGCTCGACCGCCGCTCCGAGGCACTGCTGGCGCGCGAGATGGACCTGGACGCGCGCGACGGCGAGTCGGGGCGCCACAACGAGGAGGCGACGAGGCTTCGGGCCGAGCTCGAGCAGCGCGAGAGCGAGCTCGCCACGCGCGAGCAAGGCCTGACCGGACGGGAGGAGCGCGCCGCCGAGCTCGAGCGCTCGGTCGGCGAGCGGGAAGAGCTCGTGTCGTCGCGCGATGCCGAGCTCACGGCGAAAATCGAGGATCTCGCCGCCCGCGAGAAGCGGATCCGCAAGGACGAGGCGCGCCAGACGGCGACCGGCGAGCGCCTCGAGCGCCATGCGGCCGACCTCGCGGAGCGGGAGCAGGCGCTCGCGCGGCTGGGCCAGAGCCTCCTCTCGCGCCGCAACGGGGACGCGGTTCCCGTGGACGAGGCCGCGACAGCCACGTTCGCGGAGGGCCTCGACGCCCTCAGCACTGCGTCACATCCGAAAAAATCTGATTGAGGTTTCGGGCTCGGCCGGCCGGGTAGGCCGAGTGGGACGCATCGTTCCGAGGAGGGGTCTCCTACGGATTCATCAGGCTTTCGAGCCTTCTCCCTGACACGCGTCCAACGTGGGGGCCGCCTCTGTGCGGCCCTTACGTTTCTCCGAGAGCCGACTTGAGGTCGTGCGCGAGGTTCGCGGCCGTCAAATCGACGCCGGGATGGAGCGTCGAGCGCCACCGGCCCTCCGCGTCGTAGACCCGGACCGGCGCCGAGTGCATGTTGCTGTTGCCGGTTCCGTGTGACGCCAGGATCTTGAACTCCTTCCAGATCGGCTGCAGCTCGGCGACCGATCCGTCCACGTACCGGATCTCCCCCGTCGCGCGGTTCTTCGCCAGGAAGGAGCGGATGCTCGCCGGCGTGTCGTTCAGCGGGTCGACGCTGTACGCGAGGGCGAGGACGCGGCCTCGATCCTCGCCGAGAAGCCGCATCGCCTCGGCGACCTGCGTGGCCGCGATCGGGCAGGCCTCGGTGCACTGGGTGTCGAGGAACGTCACTGCCAGCGTCTTCCCGGCAATACCCGGCGAATCGGCGACGGCCGGCGGCAGCATCAGTCCTTCCGGCGGCACGCTTCCGCGGAAAGACGCCTCGTCGTCTTCGCGCGTGAGGACGAGCCCGAGCACGACTGCCAGCGCCACGACGAGCGCCGCGACCAGGATCACGATGCGCACCTACGACAGTCTGCCGACGAAGATCGTGACAGTGGAGCCGTCACGCGCGGTGCCGCCGCCGGCCGGCGCCTGGCGGACGACGATCCCGTCCTGCTCTGCGCTCGTCGTCGGCTGATCGACGACGCGCACGACGAACCCGGCACCCTCGAGCGTCGCCTGCGCCGTCGCCTCGTCCTGGCCGACGGTGTCCGGCACCGTGGCCTCGGAGTCGCTCGTCGTCACCGTCGTCGTGCCGCCGGCCGGCCCGCGCGACACGTTCAGCCGGACGACGGTGCCGCGGTTCACACGCGCCTGGCCGACAGGGTTCTGCGCCACGACCGTGCCTTCTTCGTCCGTGCTCGCGACCCGGACGACCCGCACGCGGAAGCCGGCCTGCGAGACCTGTGACGTCGCCTGGCCGAGGTTCCTGCCCACGACATCGGGGACCGTTCCGAGATCCGGCCCGCTGGAGACGACGACGATCGCCGGGGATCCGGTCGGAACCTCGGTTCCCGGCGGAGGCAGCTGCCGAAGAACGGTTCCCTTCGGCTCCCGCGACTGCACGGCCTGCGCCCGCGGGCGCAGCTCGGCGGCGCGCAGGCGGGTGAGCGCGCGCTGGGTCGTCAGGCCAGTGACGTCGGGAATCTCCGTCCGCAGTGGGTCGCGCGCGACCGCGAGGACCACGATGCCGCCCTCGCCGTACAGGGTTCCCGGCTCCGGACGCTGATCCACCACCGTCCCGGGTCGCTGCCCGACCACGCGCTTGACCTCGACGTCGAACCCACGGCTGCGGAGCCGTTGCTCGGCCTCGGCCTGACGGACTCCGTCGACGTTGGGCACCTCCTCCGCGTCCACGGTCTCGCCGCGGTTCGCGAAATAGTACGACGCACCCAGCGCGCCGAGCACGAGCAGGAGCAGCAGCAGGAGCCACGGCCAGAAGGGCCTCGGCTGAGGTGGCGGAGCGGCGACGCGCTCCTCTCGGTACTCGGTCGCGCGGCGGCGACGCCATGGGGACCAACGAGCCATGCGGGACCCTTTACCCCCGCGGAGGCTGCCGTCTAACGCGTAGCGCGAATCCCGCGCGTTGCAGCAGCAGCGTTCCGATCCCGGCCGCGATGATCGCGACGAGGTTGATCGCGAGCTGCGCGAGGGCTCCGCGGAACTCCGCCCAGTCCGCATACGCGGTCGCGACGCCCACGTTCGCCGCCGCCGGAATCGTCGTTACCGAGATCAGGACGCCGACGAGCGCGCTGGACTTGGCGGTCGTCAGCGAGAGCATCCCGGCGACGCCTGCGAGGATCGCGACGAGCACGGAGAACGTGTTCGGATCCGAGATGAAGTAGGTCGCCGGCCGGCTCGTCGCCTCGACCGACTCCGGCGCGGGACCGGCCTCGCGCAGCAGCCAGGTCATCAGCGCCGTCGCGGCGATCGCCACGGGGAAGCCGACGGCGAGCGCCATGAGTGAGCGTCGAGCCAGCCGGAGCCGACGCTGGACGACAGCGACGCAGAACCCGGCGAGCGGTCCGAACTCCGGTCCGACGACCATCGCCCCGATGATCAGCACCTGCGAGTCGGTGAGGATCCCGATCGCCGCGATCAGGGTGGCGACGACCATGAAGACGAGAAAGCTCTCCGAGAGCTCGGCGCTCTCGGACGTGCGCTGCTCCACCTGTTCCCACACCACGGCGTCGGCCGGCGCCCCACGTGCGACCGCTTCCGCCTCTCGGGCCGAGACGGCGAGCTCCAGGTCGATCTCCTCGAGCGCGATCGATCCTTCTCGATCGACTCCGAGGCGCTGCAGTTCGGCGAGCACGATGCTCGTGTCCTCGCGGACGACGTCGCAGAGGATCACGTCGCCCGGTGGTTTCTTCGCCGCGCCCGGCAGGTGCACGAGGTTCAGGACGGCCGGGCTCCGTGTCAGCACCTCGAGCACCTCGCCGGTCCGGTCGCTCGGCGAGACGATGCGCAGATGATTCATTAGCGCCTATGGTCGTGGAGCGGAGGACGCTGCGTGCGGGGATCCGCTCGCTCCCGGGCCCCGTCTGGATCCTCTGCGCCGGCTCGTTCGTCAACCGCTTCGGCAGCTTCGTCGCCGTCTTCCTCGTCCTCTACCTGCGCGAGAAGGGCTACTCGATCGCGGAAGCCGGGTTCGTCGTCAGCCTGTACGGCGCCGGGAACGTGATGGCGGCGGCGGTCGGCGGCCTGGTCGCCGACCGGCTCGGACGCAAGAACGCGATCGCGATCTCGATGTTCAGCTCGGCCGCGACGCTGCTCGCCCTCTCGCAGGCCGACGAGATCGTCGTGATCGGGGCGCTCACGGTCCTGGCCGGGCTGACGGGCGAGATGTACCGGCCCGCGTCGGCTGCGCTCCTTGCCGACCTCGTCCCTGCCGGACAGCGCCTGCCCGCCTTCGCGCTCAACCGGCTCGCGATCAACCTCGGGTTCGCGGCCGGCCCCGCCACCGCCGGCCTGCTCGCCGACCGCTCGTTCACCTACCTGTTCGTCGGCGACGCGCTGACGTCGATCGTGTTCGGCGTGATCGCGCTCGCCGCGCTGCCGGAGGGAGTGCGCACCGGCCGTGGAGACGAGCGGCGCGGCGAGGCCGTGAGGACGATCGCGCGCGACCGGGCCTTCCTCTTCTTCCTCGTCTCGTCGCTCCTCGGTGCCTTCGTCTACTTCCAGTCGAACGCGACCTTCCCGCTCCACGTGACTGAGAGCGGCCTGTCCAACGCGGACTACGGTCTGCTGATCTCGCTGAACGGGCTCGCGATCGTCTTCCTGGAGCTGCCGTTCACGTCGATCACGCAGCGCTTCCCGGCGATCCCGACCCTGGCCGTCGGCTCGATCCTCGTCGGCCTCGGCTTCGCGCTGAACGCCTGGGCCGAGTCCCTGGCCGCGCTCGCCTTCACGGTCCTGATCTGGACGATCGGCGAAATCGTCTACGCGCCCGTCGCGGCCACGTACGTTGCGGACATCGCCCCCGTGCATCTGCGCGGCCGGTACCAGGGCGCCTGGGGACTGACGTGGGGCCTCGCGTTCATGCTCGGCCCGGGCCTTGGCGCCGCGTTCTTCGCGTGGAACGGCGACGCGTTCTGGCTCTTCTGCGGGCTGCTCGGGCTGCTTTCGGCGGTACTCCTGCTACCCGCCGCAACACGGCCGTCCGCCAAGGAGCTGCCCGAGCCAGAGATGATTGCCGAGTGAGGATCCTCTCGGCGGCGATCGCAGCCCTACTGCTCACTGCCCTGACAGGCGGGGCCGTTGCGCAGCGCCCACCCGCTCGAGGGACGATCGTCGACCGCAACGGCGACAACCGGCTCGAGTACGGCCTCCCCGACCCCCGCGTCATCCGAACGGACCTGGCCTTCGGCGGCGGCCGGACTACCCGCCCCCTCATCGCCTTCGCCCACCTCGCCGACGCGCAGCTCGTGGACGAGGAGTCGCCCGGCCGCGTGGAGCTCGTCGACTTCCTCGGCGGCGACCCGTTCAGCTCGTCGTACCGTCCGCAGGAAGGACTGACGCCGCAGGTGCTCGACGCCGAAGTCCGCGCCGTCCGCCGGCTCCGGCGAGGGCCGGCGACCGGTGCGCCGATTCGCCTGGTCATGACAGGCGGGGACAACGTCGACAACGCGCAGTACAACGAGACGCGCTGGTTCATCGATGTGATGGACGGCGGCCGCGTCGTGAACCCCAACTCCGGACGGCCGGGCACCTGCGGCCTCCGCAAGCCGCCGCTCTACGCGGGGATGCGCGGCGGCAGGCGCTTCTACGAGCCCAACGGGAGAGGCGACGGGCCGGGCTACTCGCCCTCGCACGGCCGCGAACCGCCGCGCCACCGGCCGCTCGGTCGCCTCGCGCGACTACCGCGGCCTCTTCGAGCAGATGAACCGGCCGTTCCGCCCGATCGGGCTCGGGCTCCCGTGGTACTCGGTCTTCGGAAACCACGACGGCCTCGTCCAGGGCAACTTCGCGCAGAACGAGCTCTTCGACCAGGTCGTCGTCGGCTGCCGCAAGGTGACGCGCTACTCCCGCGAGGCGCTGGCGCAGATCCAGCCGCTCCGCGAGGGCGGCGTGACTCCGGAGGAGCGGGCGGAGATCATCCGCATCACCTTCGGCGACTTCCTCGACACCTGGGGCGTCCCGCGCGAGCATCGGGGACTCTGGAAGACGGTGCCGAGCGACCCGGCGCGCCGTTTCCTGCGCAAGACGGCCTGGATGCAGGAGCACTTCCGCACCCGCGGCCGGCCGCGCGGCCACGGCTTCTCGCAGGCGAACCTCGCGAGCGCCAAGCGTACTACTCCTTCAGCCCGGCCCCCGGCGTGCGCTTCGTCACAGTCGACACCGTCGCGGACAACTCGAGCTCCGGGAACATCGACGAGACGCAGTTCCGCTGGCTGGACGCGGAGCTCGCGGCAGCGGAGGCGCGGCGGGAGCTGATCCTCGTCTTCGGCCACCACTCGCTGCGGACGATGAGCTCACCCGCTCCAGGCGTCCGCCTCGGGCTCGGACGTCGAGGCGCTCTTCCGCAGCCACCGCGGAGTGATCGCCTACGTCGCCGGCCACGAGCATCAGAACCGGATCGAGCCGCACGGCACCTTCTGGGAGATCGTCACCGCCTCGCACCTCGAGTGGCCACAGCAGTCGCGTGTGATCGAGCTGGCAGAGACGAGCGGCGCGCTGGCGATCTACGCCACGGCTATCGACCACACCGGCCCGCCACGACCCGGCAAAGGGCTCGGGCGCCTGGTGTCGATCGCCCGCGAGCTTTCCTTCAACGAGCCGCAGGCCGAGAACGGCGAGAACGGCCGCCCGGACCGGCGCGGCACGCCCGCCGATCGGAACGTCGCGCTCTTGATCCCCCGCCCGTACTAAGACGCGCGCCGCCGGAACCAGCGCGCGCGCTCGGTGGGCAGCTCGATGCCCTCGCCGAGGGCGGTCGCCGCCGAGACGACGTCGTCGTCCGTCAGCGTCGTGAGCTCCTCCGGGCCGAGCTCCTCCAGCCGCCGTCCCGACAGGCCGGCAAGCCGCAGCGCCTGGGCGTTCAGCGCCTGCTCGAAGATCGTCCGTGCGTAGCGCGCATTACCGAAGCCCTCGCCGCGCACGGCCGAGTCGAACACCGAGCGCAGCGCCTGCTCGGCGCCCTCGGTCAGCTCGTATGCGTAGTCGCCGGCGAACTTCTGCGTGATCGCGAGCAACTCGTTCGTCGAGTAGTCCGGGAACGAGATCTCCCGGGAGAACCGCGACCGGAGACCGGGGTTCGAGTCGAGGAACCGGCCCATCGGCCGCGGGTAGCCGGCGACGATGACGATCAGGCGGTGCCGGTAGTCCTCCATCCGCTTGAGGAGCGTCTCGACCGCCTCGGGCCCGAAGTCGTGGTACGCCGCCTCTGGTGCGAGCGCGTAGGCCTCGTCGATGAAGAGGACGCCGTCGAGCGCCCGCCGGATCACCCGCTCGGTCTTGAGCGCGGTGGTGCCGACGTACTGGCCGACGAGCCCGGTGCGGTCGACTTCGACCAGGTGCCCGCGGCGAAGTAGGCCCATGGCTCGATACATCTGCGCGAGTAGCCGCGAGACCGTCGTCTTGCCGGTGCCGGGATTCCCGTAGAAGACGAGGTGCTGGCTCGTCGCCACCTCGGGGAGGTCGTGCTCCTGCCGTCGCGCCTGCACCTGGAGGAAGGCGACGAGCGCGCGCACCTGCTCTTTGACGGTCTCGAGACCGACGAGCGAGTCGAGCTCGGCCTGGAGCTCGTCCAGCGACCTCGCGGGCTCGGGGCGGTTCAGGCCGAGCTGCTCCGCGACCCAGTCGAACCGCGCCTCGTGCGCGGCCGTCCTTCGCAGGCGCTGCGCCAGCTCCCTGACGTTTTCCGCCAGTTCCTCACGGACATCTCGCGGCATGGCAGCCGAAGCGTACCCGGGAGCACCAGGCGGAAACCGGCCAAGGGTTGTTAGCCTGGTTAACGACTTGGCTTCCACGCAAACCCACACCGACGTCGCGAACCGCCTCCGGCCGGCGCTGCTGAAGCTCGCGCGCGAGCTCCGGCGCGAGAGCCATGCCTTCGGCGTCACCGGCGGGCAGGTCACGCTGCTGATCCAGATCCACCGCAACCGCGGCATCGGCGTCAACGAGCTCGCGGTGCGCGAGCGGATCTCCGCGGCGGCGATGTCGAAGCACGTCGCGCGTCTCGAGGGCGCCGGTCTCGTCCGCCGGGCGCGGCACGAGCTGGACGGACGCCGGCAGACCCTGTCTGTGACCGACGAGGGCGAGCGCGTGCTGCGCTCGGTGAAGTCCAGGCGCACGGCCTGGCTCGCCGCACGACTGAAGACGCTCGACCCGGCCGAGCTCGAAGCCCTCGACGCGGCCATCGAGCCGCTCCTGGCGCTCCTGGAGGACGAATGACCGTCGCCTTCCGCCGCACCTTCGCGAGCCTGCGCAAGCACCGGAACTACCGGCTGTTCTTCACGGGCCAGGTCGTGTCACTCGTCGGCACCTGGATGCAGAACATCGCGCTCGCCTGGTACGTGATCGAGCTCACGCACTCGCCGGTCGCCGTGGGGTTCCTGGCGTTCTGCCGGTTCGCACCGTTCACCGTCTTCGGGCTGATCTCCGGCGTCGTCGCCGACCGATTCGACAACCGGCGCCTGGTCATGGTCACCCAGACCGCGTCGATGGCGGTCGCGGTCGCACTCACCGTTCTCGCGTTCTCCGGCGCCGAGATCGTCTGGCTCGCGTACGCGCTCGCCGCCGCCGCCGGCACCGCGCTCGTCTTCGACGCGCCGGGCCGACACGCGCTCACGTTCCAGATGGTCGGCCGCCAGGAGCTGCCGAACGCGATCGCGCTCAACGCGAGCCTCTTCAACGGCTCACGCGTGATCGGCCCTGCGTTCGCCGGCGTGCTCGTCGCCGCGTTCGGCGTCGGCGTCTGCTTCGCGATCAACGCGCTGAGCTTCCTCGCAGTCCTGACGAGCCTCTGGTTCATGCGGGCGAGCGAGCTGGTGAAGCTCGATCGGCCCGTGAAGCATCCGACCGTGCTGCAAAGCGTGCGTGAGGGCCTCTCCTACGCTCGGCATTCGCCGCAGGTCAGGCTGGTGCTGGCGATGACGATGGTCGTGAGCACCGTCGGTTTCAACTTCCACGTGCTCGTCCCGGTGCTGACCTCGGAGACGCTCGACGCCGGCCCGCGGACCTTCGGTCTTCTCTCAGCGTGCTTCGGCGGCGGCGCCTTCACCGGCGCGCTGCTCTCCGCGGCTCTCGGCCGGGCCAGCTGGAAGGCGCTGATCGCGGGAGTCGGCGGCTTCAGCCTCGCGCTCCTCGCGCTCGCGCCGCTGGACACCGTCGCGGCCTGCGCCGTCCTGCTCTTCGTCGTCGGCGTCTGCTTCACGCTGTGGACCGCGAACAGCCAGTCGCTGCTCCAGCTGAGCGCGCCGGATCACCTGCGCGGCCGGGTGTTGAGCCTCTACCTGTTCGCCTTTGCCGGCCTCGCCCCGCTCGGCGGCCTGCTCAGCGGCTGGCTCTCTGAGGTCGGCGGGACGCAGCTCGCCTTCTTCGTGGCCGGCGTCACCGGTCTCGTCATGACGCTGGCGGCGCTACGCGAGGTCTTCGGGCGGCACCACCGCGCGGTCCTTACACAGGCATAACAACTCGGCGCGAAATCCTTTCAGAAGCACCACGGCTCCATCACGGCGGCTGGGAAAGATCCGCTCAACGTCGCCAAGGAGGTACTCAGCAGTGACCAAGAAGATTCGACTCGGGGTTCTCTCGCTCGCCGCGCTTCTGGCGCTCGCGATCGTGAGCGCCGCCGTCGCCCACCGCGTCGTCGTCATCAAGGGCACGCACAACAGTGAGACGCTGACCGGCACCGTGGGGAACGACAGGATCCACGCCCGCGGCGGAGACGACACCGTCAACGCCGGCGAAGGGAACGACCTCGTGTTCGGCCAGCGCGGGAACGACACCCTCAACGGTGAGGGTGGAAACGACCGCATGCGCGGCGGTGTCGGCACCGACACGCTCAACGGCGGCGAGGGCAACGACGTCCTCCGCGGCCGCTGGGGCAACGACGTCGTGAACGGCGACAACGGTGACGACCGCATCTGGGTCGGCCGTGGCGCAGACGTCGAGAACGGTGGCGCCGGCAACGACCGGATGCACGCACTCGCCCGCGACCGCATGGTCGATCGCATCGACTGCGGCGAAGGCGACAAGGACGTCGTCTGGCTCAACTCCAGGGAGTCCGACGTCCATGTCAACTGCGAGATCGTCAAGACCGTCACTACCTCGCACCCCGACGACGGGGAATAAAGCTCCTCTCTCCATCCCTCTCTCCACGATCGAAGCCCGCCCGCAAGGCGGGCTTCGTGGTTTATTGAGCCGGTGACGGAGCTTCGCTTCGGAACCGTGCTTCTCGACCTGGCGACGACGGGAACGGTCGCACGCACGCTCTTGCTCGAGTACATGCAGGGCTCCGACGCCGGCGACGACTTCCTCCTCTACACGCTCCTCGCCGTCGGCGGCGAGCCGAGCCCGACCTCCCTCGCACAGCGGATGGGCATGCCGCTGACGACGGTGTCGGATCGACTCAACCGCCTGGTCGAGCGGGGTCACGCGGAGCGGATCAAGAACCCCCTCGACGGACGGTCGGCGCTCTTCCGGCTCACGGACTCAGGCTGGAAGGACTTTCGGACCGCCCAGCCGCGCTTCGTCGAGCTGCTCACGAACGTGCACGAACGGCTGGAGATGCCTGTCGACGACATCCGTCGCGGCCTCCAGGCGCTCGAAGACGCGCTCCGCGCCGAGCTCGCCGACCTTAACGAGAAGAAAACTCCGGCACCGTAGCTTTTCCTCCGACGCCGGAGTATCTTCCCGGCATGCTCAGGACGGCCGTCGCGATCATCTTCTCCGCGTTCTTCATCGCGTGCGCCCAGGCCGCAACGACCGGCGCGGTGGTCGTGGCGAAGATCGACGTGGGCGCGCGCGGTGCGTGCGCGCTCACCTTCGAGGGCGGTGCCGCCTGGGTCTCGGTCTTCTCCTCCAACGAGGTCGTGCGCGTCGACATGGCGACCAACCAGGTCACGAACCGCATCAGGACGGACGGCGGGCCGTGCGGCATCTCGCCCGGCGCCGGTGCGATCTGGGTGATGACGAACACCGGCAACACGGTGCAGCGGATTGACCCCGCCACGAGCGCTGTGACCGCGACCATCCCTGTCGGGGTCGGGCCGTACGATGTGCTCTACGCCTTCGGTGCAGTCTGGGTGACGAACTACGGCGACGGCACCATCCATCGGATCGATCCCGCCACGAATCGTGTCGTCAGGCGCATCCGGATCATCGGCGCGCCGGCCGGCCTGGCGGCGACGACGTCGGCCCTCTGGGTCGGAGACGCATCCGGCACGACGATCGTCCGAATCAACCCCCGCACGAACCGCGTCGTGCGACGCGTCAAGACCGGCGGGGCGTCGCCCGCGTGGCTCGCCTCGCGCGGCTACTTCGTGTGGGCGTCGAACGGGCTCGACCGCTCGGTCGCGAAAATCGACGAGCGGAAGAACCGCCGGGTCGCGCTCATCAAGCAGGTCGGGAGGCAGCCCGTGGACGGCGGCGTGGTCGGCGGCTACCTGTGGATCCCGAACCAGCGCAGCAACACGATCGCGAAGATCGACATCCGCCGGAACCGCGTGCTCGAGCGGGTGCGGGCCGGAGCCGGGCCGTTCGTCGTCCCCGACCATCCGAGCGAGGTCTGGGTCGCGAACTTCGGCGGTAACGACGTCTGGCGGATCAAGCCCTAAGAGCCGAGTCGGCGTCTCCCACGCCCTGCGGGAGCGCTCCAACCACTCGTCTACCTCCATTTGGGCGAGTTTAGGGCCGGTTCCCTTGCGCGAGGGATGCGCGGGGCCCCGGATTCGTCCGATTTTCGGGGCGTAAGTTCAAATCAAGGCGACGCGGCCACGCCGAGGTAGACGTTCACGGAGGTTCCAGGCGTGAGCAAGCCGATCGCCCCCTCGAAACCGAGCAACTTCCTCGCCGCTGGACAGCGCCGACCCAGCACTGCTCAGCGACGAAAGGAGGTGAGCGAAGTGTCGAAGCGTTACCACCAGCTCGTCGCGCTGAAGAAGCGCGAAGACGGCCAGACCATGGCCGAGTACGGCGTCGTTTTGGCCGTAATCACGATCGCCGTGTTCGGAGCGCTGACGCTGCTCTCGGGCAACATCGAGGGCGCCATCAGCCGCGTCGCCGGCTTCATCTCCTAGTAGGTCGAACGCTCAGCAAGCCGAAGCCCGCCGAGACCCCGGCGGGCTTCGGCGCGCCTCTGCGACTAAATCGTCCAGGTGTCGCCGGTGTGGAGGAGCTTCGTCAAGTCGCCCTCGCCCAGCTCTCGCTTCGTGACCTCGATCTGCTCCGCCATCATTTCGTCGTAGACCGGCCGGTCTACTGCTCGAAAGATGCCGATCGGGGTCGGGCCCACCGGCGTGTGCGCCAGGCGCGACAGGGCGAACGCGAGCGATGGATCCTCCGCGGACTCGTCGTGCCGGAGCAGCGCATCCTCGCCGACGGACTCGACGTCCACGATCTCCGCTCCGCCGCCCGGCTTCGACACCACTCCCCGCTCGAGCGTCTCTCCCTCGCCGCCGAAGCGGATCGGTTGGTCGTGCTCCAGCAGGATCCGGTTGGACTTGTCGTCCCGCACCGCGTCGAACGCGCCGTCGTTGTAGACGTTGCAGTTCTGGTAGATCTCGACGAAGACCGAGCCCTTGTGCTCGGCCGCCCTCCGCAGCACTCCCGTCAGGTGCGCCTTGTCCGTGTCGACCGAGCGCGCCACGAAGGTCGCCTCGGCGCCCAACGCCAAAGACACAGGGTTGAACGGGTAGTCCAGCGACCCGAAGGGCGTCGTCTTGTTGTGCGTCCCAAGCGGCGATGTCGGCGAGTACTGCCCCTTCGTCAGCCCGTAGATCTGGTTGTTGAAGAGCAGAATCTTGAGGTTGACGTTCCGCCGCAGCGCGTGGATCAGGTGGTTCCCGCCGATCGACAGCGCATCGCCGTCACCGGTGACGACCCAAACGGACAAGTCCGGCCGCGACGACGACAGCCCCGTCGCGATCGCCGGCGCCCGCCCGTGGATCGAGTGCATCCCGTACGTCTGCATGTAGTACGGGAACCGCGCGGCGCAGCCGATCCCGGACACGAAGACGATCCGCTCGCGCGGGACCCCGAGCTCGGGCATGAACTGCTGCATCGCGGCGAGGATCGCGTAGTCGCCGCAGCCCGGGCACCAGCGAACCTCCTGGTCGGACTTGAAGTCCTTCGCCGTCAGCTGGACGAGCGGTGCATCTCTTCCGCCGTTCGACTCGCTCACTGGGCCGGAATCACCCCGCACATGATCGGCTCCATCGTCTTGTCGTCCTCGACGGTGAGGATGAACTCGCCCGTCGCCACGTTGTCGATCGACTCGAAGATCTGGCCTTGCCCGAGGTTTGCCGCCGTGAAGCCGATGTCGTGGACGATCTCGGCGCCCGGCGAGTCGCACGTACCGCTGCGAACGTAGATCGGGTCGAGATCGGATTCGCCAACGATCTCGATCGTCACGTCCGTCGACGCCGCGCCGGGGAACATCTCTGCCGTGCCCGACTTGCCGGAGCCATTCTGCTCCTCGAGCGTCACCTTCACCGTGTCGCTCCCCTCGCCGCCGCCGCCTCCGCTACCGCCGTCGTCGCCGCCGCCACCGCAGGCCGAGGCCAGGCCAACAAGCATCAATCCCAGTACGAGTCGCAGTCTCACAGCATTCCCTCCATGGCTTCGGCCAGCTCCGAGGACCGGAACGGAAGACCACGCACCCGGTTGTACCCAACCGCGTCGACGAGGAACTCGGCCCGCACCAGCTTGAGGAGCTGCCCCAGGTTCATTTCCGGAACCAGGATCTTGTCGTATCTGCCCAGCACCTCGCCGGTATTGCGGGGGAACGGGTTCAGATAGCTCAGGTGCGCGTGCGCGACCTTGCCGCCGTTCCCACGCACCCGGCGCACACCGGCGGCGACCGGCCCGTACGTCCCGCCCCAGCTGAGGACGAGCAGCTCCTCGCCGCCCTCCTCGTCCACGGCCAGCTCGGGGATGTCCGCCGCGATCCCGGCGACCTTGCGCGCCCGGATCCGAACCATGTGGTCGTGGTTGTCCGGGTCGTACGAGACGTTGCCCGTCGCATCCGCCTTCTCGAGCCCGCCGATCCGGTGCTCGAGGCCTGGAGTGCCGGGAATTGCCCACGGCCGGGCCAGCGTCTCGGCGTCGCGGAGGTACGGGAGGAAGTCGCCCTCGTGGTTCGGGCGCGTCGGCGAAGTCCACTGGGATCTCCGGGTAGCTCTCGAGGTCCGGGATCAGCCACGGCTCCGAGCCGTTCGCGAGGTATGCGTCCGAGAGGAGGAAGACGGGCGTCCGGTACTTGAGCGCGAGCCGCGCCGCCTCGATTGCGGCGTCGAAGCAGCCGCCCGGCGTCGAGGCGGCGATCACCGGCACCGGCGACTCGGCGTTCCGGCCCCACATCGCAAGCAGGAGGTCGGCCTGTTCGGGCTTCGTGGGCATCCCGGTGGACGGGCCGGCGCGCTGGACGTCGATGATCACGAGCGGCAGCTCGAGCGTGACGGCCAGCCCGATCGTCTCCATCTTCAGGACGACGCCGGGGCCGCTCGACGTGCAGACGCCGAGTGCACCGCCGAAGCTCGCGCCGAGCGCGGCGCCGACGGCGGAGATCTCGTCCTCCGCCTGGAAGGTCCGGACGCCGAAGTCCTTGCGGCGCGAGAGGTCCTCGAGGATCTCCGACGCCGGCGTGATCGGGTAGGCGCCGAGGAAGAGCGGGAGGCCGCTCTTCACCGACGCCGCGATCAGGCCGAGCGACAGCGCCTGGTTTCCACGGATGTTCCGGTAGGTGCCGGGCGGGAGGTCTGCGGGCGCGACCTCGTAGGTGACACGGAAGTCTTCGCTCGTCTCGCCGTAGGCCCAGCCGGCCTTGAACGCCTTTGTGTTCGCCTCGGCGATCTCCGGCTTGGCCTTGAACTTCTTGGCAATGAAGTCGAGCGTCCCGCTCTTCGGCCGGTGGTAGAGCCAGGACATCAACCCGAGCGCGAACATGTTCTTCGAGCGCTCCGCCTCGCGCTTCGTCACCTTGACGTCCTTCAGCGCCTCGAGCGTCAGCGAGGTGAGCCGCACCTCGTGGACGTGGTAGTCGCCCAGCGTCCCGTCGTCGAGCGGGTTCGCCGAGTAGCCGGCCTTCTCGAGGTTCCGGTCGGTGAAGGAGTCGCGGTTGACGATCAGCGTGCCGCCCTTGGGAAGGTCGCGGATGTTCGTCCGCAGCGCCGCGGGATTCATCGCGACGAGGACGTTCGGCTCGTCGCCCGGCGTGAGGATGTCGTGGTCGGAGAAGTGGATCTGGAACCCGGAGACGCCGGGCAGCGAGCCCGCCGGAGCGCGGATCTCGGCCGGGAAGTCCGGCAGCGTGGAGAGGTCGTTGCCGAGCACCGCCGTCTCGCTCGTGAAGCGGGCGCCGGTCAGCTGCATACCGTCGCCGGAGTCGCCTGCGAAGCGGATGACGACGCGGTCGAGCTGTTCGACGGGCTTGGCCATTTGCGGCCCTACGAGGTATAGCAGCGTCTCGCTGCTGGCAGCACGAGGCGCCTCCGCGGAGGGAGGCGCCCGATGCCGTCCCGCTACTTCGTCAGCACGTCGAAGCGCGGGTCTTCGCGGATGGAGTCCAGGTCCTCGTCCGTCCGGATGAGGTCTTTGACGCCCTCGCCGGCCTCGACCGCCTGCCCGAGGTGCGCGATTGCGTCGTCGGTCTTGCCGGCCCGGGCCTCGAAGCACGCGGCGTTGAAGAGCGCGACCGCGTCTCCCGGACGCTTCTCGACGACTATGAGCTGTCTCTCGACCGCCTTCTCGTAGTCGCCCGCGTTGTAAGCGGCGAACGCCTCCGCCGCCTCGGGTGGGGCCGGTTCGTACGCCTTGCCCGGCGTCCCGCCCACCATCAGCAGCGTCGTCCCTTCGTCTGCCGCGACCGCGCTCCGCTTCACCTCGGGGCGGACGTAGACGAGCGATCCCGCAGGCGTCTCGACCTCCTCGCCGTCGAGCGTGAAGGTCGCCGAGCCGCCGAGGACGACGTAGAGCTCCTCCTGCTCCGAGGAGCCGAAGCCCGTCTCCGTGTGCTCGCGAACGAGGTTGCCGGCTCCCGGGATGCGGACCGCGTTGATCCCGAACGCCGTGATCCCGAGCGCGTTGCGAACGTCGAGCCGCTCCCGGCCCTCGTCGCGCCCGCCCGGAGTGAACGGCGGTGCCGCCTCCATGTCGTCGAGTGCGACGACGCTGTAGCCCTTGTCGGTGGTCGTGGCCATGGCTAGGCCGCCAGGGATGCGAAGCGAGAGTCTTCGCGGATCGAGTCGAGATCTTCGTCGCTGCGGATGTTCTCCTTGATCCGGGCGTCGTCCTCGACGGCCTGCTGCAGGTGCGAGATCGCGTCGTCGGTGCGGCCGAGCCGCGCCTCCATGCAGGCGACGTTGAAGAGGACGAGCGCCTCCGGCCTCTCCTCGAGCACGGGCTGGAGCGCGTTGAGGGCGCCCTCGAAGTCCTCCGCCCGGTACGGGTCCCACATGTCGTTCATCGCCTCGCCGACCGACAGCTCGTAGGCCTTGCCCGGCGTCCCGCCGATCGCGAGGATCGTCGTGCCCTCCTCCTTGGCGACGGCGCTCCGCTTCGCCGCGGGGTCGCGGACGAAGACCATGGTTCCGGCGGTCGCGTAGATGGGCTCACCGTCGACGTTGAAGGTGGCCTTTCCCGACAGGACGATGTAGAGCTCTTCCTGGCCGCTCGAGCCGATGCCCAGCTCGTCGTGCTCGCCGACTACGTGCCCGTCACCCACTGACCGGCTGGCGCGCACGCCGAATCCGCGGATGTCGAAGTGGCGGCGGATGTTGAGAGGGATCCGGCCGTCGTGCTCGGGGCCCGGCTCGATGTCCTCGAGCGAGACGACGTCGTACGACTTCGCAGTAGCCGTGGCCATACACGTGCTCCCTTCCGGGACCGCGCGAGCTGCGCCACGTGCTCGTCCACGAGCAACGACCTGGTCTGTGCGTCCATTGGCTGCATCGCGGTCTCCCTTCTTGTCGATATTCTCGACATCGAACTACTTGACCTGGAGAGTGTACGCCAAGAGGTAGTTTGACGTCAAGAGAGATTTGGAACAGAATCTGCACATGGCGAAGACAGCAGCCCCGACTGATCGCGTCGATCAGATGCTCGAAACCTGGGCGTCGAAGCTTCCGCCGATCGACCTGGATATCGAGGGAGCAGTCCAGCGGATCCAGTGGATCGAGAAGCTCATCCACCGACAGATGGAAGAGACGCTGGCCGAGCACGGGCTCAGCCACGGCGAGTGGGGCATCCTGCGGCAGCTGGCGATGGTGGACCCGCCACACCGGAGCTCGCCCGGCAAGCTGGCCAAGCGTGACGGCCTTTCGAGCGGGGCGATGACGAATCGGCTCGACCGGCTCGAAAAGGCAGGGCTCGTCAAGCGACTTCCCGATCTGGACGATCGCCGCGCCCTCCACGTCGAGCTGACCGACAAGGGTCACAAGCTCTGGGCCGATTCGCTCAGCGCCCAGGCGACGAAGGAGGCGAAGCTCGCCGCTGCGCTCGACGAGCGCGAACTGGCGCAGCTGAACAAGCTGCTCCGAAAGGTTCTCTCGGGTTTCGAGGAGGGCTAGTCTCAGCCGGTGGCGCTGCTGCCGGCCGAGACCAGGATGGGGCCCGTCGAGCTGACGGTCTCCGACCTCGGACGCTCGCTCGACTACTACCGCAAGGCGATCGGGCTCGCGGTGCGAGCGCAGGACGACGGTCGTGCCTCGCTCGGCGGGGACTCGGAGCTGCTGGTGCTCCACGAAGTGCCGGGCGCCCAGCCGGCACCGCGTAACACGGGCCTCTTCCACTTCGCGCTGCTCGTCCCGGAGCGGCGCGACCTCGCCGCATGGCTCGCCCATTCCGTGCGGGAACAGGTGCCGATGACCGGCGTCTCCGACCACTTCGTCAGCGAGGCGCTGTACCTGCGCGACCCCGACGGGCACGGGATCGAGATCTACGCCGACCGTCCTCGCGAGCTCTGGGAGGGACAGGTCGGGCGGATGACGACCGAGCCACTCGATCTCGAAAACCTGCTCGGCGAGCTAGACGACCCCGAGCACGAGGCGTTCGACGGACTGGCGCCCGGAACCGTCATGGGCCATGTCCACCTCCAGGTCGCAGACATCCCGGAGACCGTGCGCTTCTACCGGGACGTCCTGGGCTTCGAGGAGACGGCGAGCTACGGCTCGCAGGCGACGTTCCTCGCCGCGGGCGGCTACCACCACCACGTCGGCGCCAACACGTGGGCGAGCGCGGGCGCATCCCCACCCCCCGAGGGCTCTGCGTCTCTTCGCCGAGCGACGATCGTCCTGCCGGACGGGGAGAGCCAGGACGAGGCCGTCCGCAGGGTCGCCGAGACCGGTCAGCAGCTCGAGGAAACGCCCGAAGGGCCTGTGATCCGGGACCCGTCGGGAAATCGCCTACTGCTCGCGTAGCGCGTCGCCCGCCGCCTCGTCGAAGGGCGTCAGCCGGATCGGCACGAGCTCGCGGATGCGCTCGTCTTGCGCGACCGTCGGGTTGCGGAGCCCCTCCACGAGCGGACGAGCGACCGACGCACCCACCGGCGTGACGAGGTGCAGCCAAAGCGACGAGAGAAACGGTGTGAGGACGGGCACCTCGACGATCAGCCGTCGCTTGCCGCGCAGGTGGGCGATCCGCTCGATCATCTCGCGGTAGGTCATGACCTCCGGCCCGCCGACGTCGTACGTCTCGCCGAGCGCCTCCTCCCGGCCCGCAACGCCGGCGAGGTAGCGGACGGCGTCATCGATCGCTACGGGCTGCGTGGGCGTGGAGACCCAGCGGGGCGCGATCATCACCGGAAGCCGGTCGACGAGCGCGATCACGGTCTCGAAGGCAGCGCTGCCCCTTCCGATCACGACGGCCGCCCGCAACATCGTCAACGGGACGGCGCTCGAGGAGAGCGCGCGGCCCGTCTCGACACGGCTGCGGAGATGCGGGGAGAGCTCGTCGCCCTCCTCACCGAGCCCGCCGAGGTAGACCAGCTGTTTCACGCCGGCGGCTTCGGCCTCCTGCGCGAACGTCGTCGCCGCGCGGAGGTCGCGCTCCTCGAAGTCCTGGGTCCCGAGCGAGTGGACGAGGTAGTACGCAACCTCGGCCCCCTCCAGCGCCCGGCCGACGGATGGCCCGTCCAGAACGTCGGCGACCGCCCAGGTAACGCCGTGCTCCGGCGGCCGCTCTCGGCGCGAGACCGCGACGACTTCGTGCTCGGCCGCGAGGACGGGAAGCAGCGCCCGGCCGACGACCCCGGTCGCGCCGAAGACGACGGCCTTCACGCCTGGCCTCCGGTGAGGCTCCGGAAGTAGCGGCGGCTGACCGCAAGGTGCAGATTCCACTGCACGAGCGCATAGAAGGGGCCGCGCCGCGGATGGAAGCCGCTGATCCGCGAGCGGAGCAGCACGGGATCTCCCTCCACCTGCTCGAAGGAGATTTGCCCGCCGCGCCTCCGGACGAGCAGGCCGCGCAGGATGGGATGCGCGGCGGCGGTGAGGGTCGACGAGACCTCCGTCTCGACCGGGCCCAGCGCGAGGACAACGGGGCCGCGGCGCAGCACCCTGACGTCCACGCCGCCGTCGTGCTCCCGCACCGAGAGCAGGCCGCGCCCGAACTCCGTGAGCTCGGCCCAGTAGCGCGTGGCGAGCCGCCGCGCACCGTCCGTCGAGCGCTCGACGACGGGGCGCTCGAGAGTCATGCGCTGCTCCGACTCGACTGCGCCCTCAGCCGTGATCCGCCGGGTGGAGGACCAGCCATCGAGGTGCGGACTCGCCATCCCGAGACTCTAGAAGCCGAAGTTCCCGAACCGACCGCTCGTGCCCGTAGGGTTGCGGCGTGGTCGAGGCGACCCTCCGCCCCCGCGGTCCCTTCTCCCTGCGCGACTCCGCGGTCTGGGCGAGCGACGCCACCCGGCGGTTCGATGGACGCGTGCTCGTCGGCCTCTTCGCGGTCGAGGACGGGCTCTCACGAGCCTGCGCGTGGCAGACGGCGGACGGGCGGATCGAGCTGCGCTCGCACTCCGAGGAGGCGCTCGAGCAGCTGCTGGGCATGCTGCCGCTCGAGGCCGACCACTCGGAGTTCCTCGCCCGGTTCGCCGACGACCCGATGCTCGGCCGGACGGTGAAGGCGCTCCCCGGGAAGCGGCCGATCCGGGTCGGATCGGTGACACAGGCCCTCGTGCGCGCGGTCTGCGGGCAGCTGATCACGTCCTCCGAGGCGAGGAAGATCGAGCGGCGGCTGATCCGCTGGGCATGCGAGACAGACGGCGTCCTCTGCGTCCCGCCGACACCGGAGTGCTTCGCGAGCCGCGCGCCGGTGGAGCTCCAGCGGTTCGGGCTCACGGCCCGGAAAGCCTCGACGATCGTTCGTCTGAGCCGAACCGTCGAGCTCGAACGGCTCCGCGGGCTGCCCCCGCGAAAGGTCGCGCAGCGGCTCGAGCGAGAACGCGGGCTCGGGCCGTGGTCGTCGGGGGTCATCGGGCTCGAGGGGCTCGGGAGCTACGAGCTCGGCCTGGTCGGCGACCTCGGGTTGATCAAGCTCTGCACCGCTCTTCTCGGCCGGCCCGCCGAGCCGCCCGACACCGCGGAGCTCCTCGCGCCGTACGGCGAGTGGCAAGGGCTCGCGAGCGCGTACCTCCTGGCCGGCTTCGGCCGAGGCCTCCTTCCCGTGCGCTCCGAGCGCGGGATGCCCGCCGCCGCGTGAGCCGCGCCGTCCTGCTCTCCACGGGCGCGATGACGCGCGACCCGGTTCAGACCGACCACGGCGAGATCGTCCGCCACGGGCCCGGCCTGGGCGTGCCGGGCTTCGAGCTCGGGGTCTACTCGGCCTGGTACGGCAATTTCGACGAGGTGATCTCGGACCTCCGGGAGTCCGGCCTGTCCTTCCCCGTCGTGCATGCGGAGAAGCTGATCGGCTCCGGGCTCGGAAGCGAGAGCTCCGAGGAAGGGGACGAGGCGCTCGAGCGGCTGGAAGTCAACTGCCGGGCCGCCACGGCGCTCGGCGCAAAGACACTCGTGCTCCACCTCTGGGAACGACCCACGGGCGACCGGCAGATCGAGCGCAACCTCGAACGCCTGCCGATGTGCCTCGACACGGCGTCCGCGTACGGGCTCGCGCTCGCGGTGGAGACGATTCCCGGAGAGGACGGAACGCCGCTCGCGAACGTCCAGCTCGCCCTCGAGCGCGATTCGCGGTGCAAGGTCACGCTCGACACGGAGTTCCTGGGTTTCCACGGCCAGCTCGAGGAGAGCATCACCGCCGACTGGCTGTGGGCCGACGGCGCAGTCCACCACGTCCACGTCAAGGACTTCGACGGCCGGCTCCGCCGCGGCGGCCTGCGGCGATACCTGCTCCCGGGCGAGGGGACCCTCGACCTCCAGAGCTTCCTGAACGGGCTCGCGGAGCGCGGCTATACGGGCAGCCTCACGCTCGAGGCGACGGCGGTGGGCGACGACGGCGCATTGGATCTCGAGCGCCTGTCCCAGATGGCCGCTGTCGTCCAGCAGCTGGCCTCGTAGACTGGCTCTCATGGCCGACCCCCGGCGCATCGCGATCCTCGGCGCCGGGAAGATCGGCGAGGCGCTCCTCTCGGGGTTGCTCAGCACCGACTGGCGCAGGCCGGACGAGATCGTCGCCACCGTGCGCCGGGAAGAGCGCGCGAAGGAGCTCGCGGAGCGGCACGGGATCCGGGTCACGACCTCGAACACCGAGGCCGTCGCGGGCGCAGGGATCATCGTGATTGCCGTCAAGCCGCAGGACTTCGAGCCGTTGCTCGGGGAGATCGGCGGGATCCTCTCGCCTGACCAGACCGTCCTGTCGATCGCCGCCGCAGTTCCGACCTCGGCGATCGAGGAGCGGGTCGCGCCGGGAGTTCCGGTGCTGCGGGCGATGCCGAACACGCCGGCCACCGTGCACGAGGGCGTGGCCGGCTTGTGCGCCGGCGCGCATGCGGACGACGAGCATCTGGCGCTCGCCGAGGACGTCCTGCTCCACGTCGGCCGAGTCGTGCGCGTGCCGGAGCGGTACATGGACGCGGTGACCGCGGTCTCGGGCTCCGGCCCCGCCTACTTCGCACTGCTCGCGGAGTCGATGATCGAGGCGGGGATCCTGCTCGGGCTGTCGCGGGAGGACACGACCGAGCTGGTCGTCCAGACGATGTTCGGGACGGCCAAGCTCCTCCGCGACGAGAAGATGCACCCCGTCGAGCTGCGAGAGATGGTCACCTCGCCGGGCGGGACCACGATCCGCGCCATCCGCGAGCTCGAGCAGGCGGGCGTGCGCGCGGCGTTCCTGAACGCGATCCAGGCGGCGATGGAGCGCGGCCGGGAGCTCGCGGCCGGCGAGGAGTAGTTGGATATCGAGCTGCGTGTCGCGGCGAGCGCGGCCGAGGCCGCGCGCGAGGCGGCCGAGCTGCTCGCGGCGCAGGCACGACTCGGCGGGCACATCGCGCTCTCGGGCGGTTCGACGCCGCGGCCCGCGTACGAGGCCGCCGCCAGGCTCGCGCCCGACTGGAGCCGCGTCGAGGTCTGGTGGGCGGACGAGCGCTGCGTGCCGCCGGACGACGAACGGTCGAACTACCGGCTCGTCCGCGAGAGCCTCCTCGACCGCCTCGACCGCAAGCCCTCGATCGAGCACCGCGTGCGCGGCGAGCTCTCTCCGGAAGAGGCGGCGGACGCCTACGAGCTGGAGCTCCGGGGCGTGGTGTTCGACCTCGCGCTGCTCGGGATCGGGCCGGACGGGCATACGGCATCGCTGTTCCCGAACGATCCCGCGCTGGACGAGCTCGGGCGGAGGGCGGTCGCCGTGCCGCGGGCCGATGTCGACCGCGTGACCGCCACGATCCCCCAGCTGAACGCCTCCCCGACCGTGGTCTTCCTGGTCGTGGGAGGGGAAAAGGCGGAGGCTGCGGCGCGCTCATTCGCCGCGCCACCCGACCCGGCAACCCCTGCCGGCCTGGTCAGATCGGCGTCCGGAACCACGATCGCACTGCTCGATCGCGCCGCCGCGGCTCGTCTGCCTAACTAGACAACAAGTGGTGAAGTCGTATATATAGGGATCGCGTATGGCGACTCCCGAAACCGAAACGATGCCCGAAGTGCTGACGATCCATCGCCCAGACCAGCTCAAGGCCCTCGGGCATCCGCTGAGGCTGCGCGTGCTCGAGGCACTCGGGGAAACGGACGAGGCGCTCTCGAACCGGGAGCTGGCGCAGCGGCTCGGCGTCGATCCTGGCCATCTCCACTTCCACGTGCGAATGCTGCTCCGCGCCGAGCTGATCCGGCAGGTGCCGAGCGACAAGGGGCGGGAGAAGCCCTATCGGGCAGCGGCGAGAACGTTGAAGGTGGCGCCGGAGCTCGTGTCGGCGGGAGCGTCCAACCTGCACACGGCTGTCATGGACGACCTTCAGAAGGCGCAGACCGAGCATGCCGCCGAGGGACGGTTCCGCTTCGTTCGCGTGACTGTTCGCGTCGACGACGAGAAGGCGCTCGAGGTGCTTTCCGAGCTCGTGCCCCGCTTCGAGGAGGTCGAGGACGAGAGCGCCGACCAGCTCGTGATCACGGCGATCATGCACCCGCACGACTAGGCGCTACGGCAAGAGCTCTGAGGTGAGGTCGGCCGCCATCTCCCGGTGGCGCGCCAGCGCACTGGAGCACGATCACCGTGTCGGCGACTGGCATGTCTTCGAGGTACTCGTCCCGCTCCTCGAACGACTTCAAGACGCTCTCGACCGCGTACGTGTAGCCGAGGACGTCCTCGGCTGCGAGCGTGGCGAGCGCGTCGGCGACTTCATGCGGGAAGTCGTCGCGGTTCCTGAGCGAGTCTGCGACAGGACGGGCGTCCTTGTCGCGCCCGAGGGTGAGGAGCGCCAGCGCGCCGGCGTAGCGGCCGATCGGAGATTCCGCCTCGGCGGCGCCCTCGTCGAGCGCCCACTGGGCCTCGGCCTCGGCGCCGGGCCAATCTCCGGCGAGGATCCGCGACTTGATCGTGCCGATCGGCCTCCCCCAGCTTCCAGGCGGCGCGAGCTCGTAGCTCTCGCGGTAGCGGAGCGCCGCGAGGTCGAACCACGCGGCGGCCTCCTCTTGCCGGCCGGCCATCAGCAGCGAGAGCCCGGCGCCGCCTGCCGCGTTTCCCATCCGCGTGAGCTGGCGCTGGCGCTCGTCCGGATCGTCGGGGAGGCGCTGCTCGCCGTCGCGATATCGCCGCTCCTGCCGCTCGAGGTGCGCGCTCCAGGGCTCTCCCACCGGGCTATTGTCACCCCGTGGCGCGCGAGCTACGCGAGGTGGTCTACGTGGACGGTCTGCGGACCGCGTTCGGCCGCGCGGGCCCGAAGGGGTTCTTCTGGAAGACGCGTGCGGACGACATGGCCGTGAAGGTCGTCCGCGAGCTGCTGCGGCGGAATCCGTCGCTGCCGCCCGAGCGGATCGGTGACGTCATCTTCGCGGCGACGGCGCAGGTCGGCGACCAGGGACTGACGATGGGCCGGGACGTGGCGCTGCTGGCCGGGATCCCGCAGACGGTTCCGGGCTTCGCGCTCGACCGCATGTGCGCGGGCGCGCTGACGGCAGTGACCTCCGGCGCCGGCGAGATCGCGATGGGCGCGGCGGACGTCGTGGTCGCCGGCGGCGTCGAGCACATGGGCCACCATCCGATGGGCGCCGAGGTCGACTTCAACCCGCGCTTCGTCGCCGAGCGGCTCGTCGACGACTCGGCGGTGACGATGGGCGCGACGGCGGAGAATCTCCACGACCGCTTCCCTCAGCTGACGAAGGACGGTGCGGATCGGTTCGCCGTCGAGTCGCAGAAGCGGGCTACGGCCGCCTGGTCGAACGGGATCATGCGCGAGACCGTCGTCCCGATGTCCGTGTTCACGGACGACGGCTGGACGATGGCCGATCGGGATCAGTTCCTGCGGCCGGACACGTCCCTTGAGGGCCTGGCCGAGCTGCCGACGCCGTTCCGCGTCGGGGGCCGGGTGACCGCGGGGAACTCGGCCGGCCTGACGGACGGCGCGACGGCGGCGCTGCTGGCCTCGGAGGAGGCGGCGGCCGAGCTGGGCCTCGAGGCGCGGATGCGGCTCGTCGGCTTCGCGTTCGCCGGCGTCGAGCCGGAGCTGATGGGAATCGGCCCGATCCCGGCGACAGAGCGGGTGCTGGCGCAGGCGGGCCTCTCGATCGACGACGTCGGGCTCTTCGAGCTCAACGAGCCGTTCGCCGTGCAGGTCCTGAGCTGGTGCGACGGGATGGGCGTGGCGCCCGACGACCCGCGCCTGAATCCCTACGGCGGCGCGATCGCCTGCGGTCACCCACTCGCGGCGACCGGCGTCCGGCTCATGGCGCAGCTGGCGTACGGGCTGAAGGAACGGCCGGACGTGCAGTACGGGCTGACGGCGCTCTGCGTCGGGATGGGGATGGGCGCCGCACTGCTCTGGGAACGCGTTTGAGAGCTCACTCCACGATGAGGGCTGAGCCGCCAGGCCACGCTGGGCGGCGCCAGGCGTCGTCCTCAGCCGCGCCCATATCGCTGGATATGAACGCGGCCTGCGTCCGGGCCTGGCATCCACCCATCGCACCCTGGCGACGAGCCACATCATGGAGCGAGCTCTGAGCGCGCCGACCGAGTTCAAGCTCGCACGGGTCGAGACGGAGGCGGGGCCGGTCGCACTGCTCACGATCGACAACGGCGAGGACTGGCAGAAGCCGAACGTGTTCGGGCCTGAAGCGTTCGAGTCGCTCGCGGCGGGGCTCGAGGAGCTGGAGGGCGGCGACTGGGCGGGGATGGTGTTGACCGGAAAGCCGTTCGTCTTCTGCGCCGGCGCGGACATCGATCGGTTCAAGGGCGTCACGGCCGAGGAGGCGCGCGAGGGGAGCCGCGCGGGTCACGAGCTGTTCGGCCGCATCCGGGCGCTGCCGTTTCCGACGCTGGCGGCGATCAACGGCGCCTGCCTGGGAGGCGGCGTCGAGATCGCGCTTCACTGCGACTACCGCACGATCGCAAGCTCGGTGCGGCATTTCGCCTGCCCGGAGGTCTTCCTCGGACTGTTCCCGGCCTGGGGCGGGACTCAGCTGGTTCCGAGGATCGCCGGAGTGGACGCCGCTCTTCGCTTCATCGTCGCGAATCCCCTACGCCAAAACCGGATGCTGGGCGCGGCTGAGGCGCGCGACCTGGGGCTCGCCGACGCCGTCCTCGAGCCGGCCGAGTTCCTGGACGACTCGATCGCCTACCTGCTCGACGACCGTCTTGGTGCCAGGCACGAGGACACGGCCGGAGTGGACGACGCAGCGCCCCAAACTGGTGATCATTCGTCCGATTCCTCGCTCGACGACACGCGTCCCGGTGCCAGGCACGAAGACGCGGCCGACGGAGACCTGTTCGCGAAGGCCAGGCGCCAGCTGGACGACTCGCTCCACGGCGCGACGCCGGCTCCGTACGTCGCAATCGACCTGATCGAGGGCGCGGCCGGATGGAGCCTCGAGGAGGGCTACGCGGCCGAGGAGGACGCAATCGCGGAGCTCCTGCCCGGCCGCCAGGCCCAGTCCTCGCTCTACTCGTTCGACCTCGTCGAGCGCCGCGCGAAGAAGGACGTCGGCAAGCCGGACGTCGAGGCGCGGCCGATCCGCAAGGTGGGCATCGTCGGCGCCGGGCTGATGGCGAGCCAGCTCGCCACGCTGTTCCTCCGTCGGCTCGAAGTCCCGATCGCCATTCGCGACCTCGACCAGGAGATCGTCGACCGCGCGGTCGCATCGATCCACTCCGAGCTCGAGACCCAGGTCCAAAAAGGCCGCTACGACGAGGGCAAGGCCCGGTTCCTCGGCTCGCTCGTCGAGGGCGGGACGACCTACGACCACTTCGCCGATTGCGACCTCGTGCTCGAGGCGGTCTTCGAGGAGATGTC
Organism: uncultured Actinomycetes bacterium; assembly: GCA_963782765.1. Lineage (GTDB taxonomy): Bacteria > Actinomycetota > Thermoleophilia > Gaiellales > Gaiellaceae > JACDAN01. The sequence continues at coordinate 539,043 of CAWALC010000001.1, read as the reverse complement.
GGTGAAGCAGGAGGTCTTCGGCGAGCTGGAAGCGGTGGTCTCGCCTGAGACGATCCTCGCCACGAACACGTCCTCGCTCTCGGTGGCCGAGATGGCGACGCACCTCGAACACCCCGAGCGGGTGGTCGGCCTCCACTTCTTCAACCCCGTCGCCGTCCTCCCGCTCGTGGAGATCATCCGCACGCCCGAGACGGACGACACGTCGCTCGCAACCGCATGGGAGACCGCGAAGGCGCTGAGGAAGCGCCCGGTGCTCGTGAAGGACGCACCAGCCTTCGTCGTCAACCGGATCCTGATCCGGATGACGACCGTGCTGCTGGAGGCACTCGAGCAGGGCAACTCGGTCGAGGAGACCGACGAGGCGATCCTACGGCTCGGGATGCCGATGGCGCCGTCCGTCCTCCTCCAGATGGTCGGCCCGCGCGTCGCGAATCACGTCCTGCAGACACTCAACGCGGCCTACCCGGACCGGTTCCCGCTGTCCCAGACGCTCGCGAACTACGCCGACGGAAAGGACGAGATCGCGATCCAGGGCGAGAACCGGCGAAGTGTGGAGGAGATCCAGCAGGCGGCACTGGAGGCGATCGCAGACGAGATCCAGCACATGCTCGACGAGGGCGTCGTGGCGAGCGTCGAGGACATCGACACCGCGCTGCTCCTCGGGGCCGGCTGGCCGTTCTTCCTCGGCGGCATCTCGAGGTATCTGGATCACGTCGGGCTCCTGCGCGCACCGGCTCCAGCCTGAGCTGCCGAGCGCGGTAGCTCGCCCCGAACTCCGCTACACTCCGACCAGCGCATCGCACGGGGACTGGCGAAGCGCAATTTCCTTGGAGGTCTTTGCGGCACGACAGAGCCGCGCATTGGTGCAAGAGGCCGTCGAGCAACCCACTATTTCGAACGAGGCGACGCACGCCCTCGTCGAGGACGCGCGCCGAGCCGAGGGCTGGGCGGGTGAGCCGTTCCTGCACGCCGACGAGGAGCCCGAGACCGTCCTCGCCGTCGGCACGGCCCGACGACGTGCGCTCGACGACGCCCTGGCGGAGATGGACGCCGGAGTCGACACCCCGTCTCCGGACTGGAAGATCCGCTACGCGCTGATGCTCGGCCTCGAGCGGGTGCTGAGCGAGCGCCCGCCACGGCTGAAGTCCGGCACCGAGCTCCGCCGTCACCAGATCGACGCGCTCGCGGGAATGCTCACCGAGCTGATCGCCGCGAACCAGAAAGCGGCGGATCCGAACGGCAACGGCCACGCCAAGCTCGAGGAGCTCGACGAGCTCGAGGACGAGGAAGACGAGTTCGAGGTCGACGGCGAGCTCGAGCTTCCGCCGGGACCGGATGAGGACCCCGGCGCGGAGCGGCGGTACCGCTTCCGCCACCCGACGGCCTCCGGGAAAACGATTGCGGCCGCCGGATTCGTCGAGGCGGCGCGCACCGAAGGCGTCCTGATCCTCACCCACCGCCGCCTGCTCGTCTCCCAGTTCAACCGCGAGCTCACTGCGGAGGGCTACGGCGACCGGCTCAAGCCGGCGGTGGACAAGGGGAAGAAGTCGCCCACGCCCGACCTGATCACGGTGCAGACCTACGCCTGGTTCGCGCGACATGTGAACGACCTGGAGAAGAGCGCGTACCAGCTGGTGATCTGCGACGAGGCGCACACCGCGCTTGGCGAGAAGACGAGCGCCGCGATCCGCAGCTACACGGAGCCGGTCTACATCGGGATGACGGCGACCGAGCAGCTGATCGCCAAGCAGGTCTCGGACGTCTTCCCCGCCTCCGTCGACGACTTGCCGCTGCAGGACGCCGCGCGTCGCGGCCTGATCGCGCCGCTCCGCTGTCTCCGCGTCCCTCCCGCGGCGGCCATCAACTCGGTGCCGATCGTCGGCGGCGACTTCGAGGAGCGCGCACTGGCCGAGGTCCTCGACCACCAGGCTCTGAACCAGGCGGCCGCGAGCCTCTACCGCGACCGTTTCGACTCGACGCCGGGCATCGTCTACGCCGCCGGTGTCGACCACGCTTACAACCTCGCGCGGGAGTTCCGCGCCGCAGGGCTGAAGGCGGAGGCGGTCAGCGGCCGCACGCCCCCGGTCAAGCTCGCCGAGATCCTCGCCGCCTACGAGCGCGGCGAGATCGACATCCTCATCAACGCGATGCTGCTCGCCGAGGGCTGGAACTCGCCACGCGCGACGGTCTGCATGCACCTCGCTCCGACGGCGAGCCGCCGCGTCTACCAGCAGCGCATCGGCCGGATCATGCGGATGCACCCTCGGAAGGAGGCCGGAGTCGTCGTCGACTTCACGCCGAAGGGCGCGACGCACAACGAGCGCGTCGTCTCGCTCCACAGCCTGCTCGACGCCGACTTCTACCGCGAGGGTGCACGGGTCACGCCGGCTCCTCGAAGGCGACCGCAGCGCCGAGCCCGCCGCAAGCTTTCGCCGGCACCGTGGCTCGTCCCGGTGACGCCGGACGTCAAGCGCCGCCTCGGCGTGATCGGGCGAGAGTGGCAGCGGGTGGATCCGCGCTACCTGGACGAGGACGAGCAGCGCTTCTGGGCGCAGATCGCGGGCCGCCAGGTGCGGTTCGAGGAGCGCGTCGACTTCGTAAAGAAGCTCACCGACGGCCATGCGAGCCGCGGCTGCCTCGAGCAGTTCCTCTTCACCTGCGCGGCCGAGAACCCGAACCGGCGCCTCCGGATGACGGCGCTCGCCGACCGGGTCTCGATGGGCGTCGACCGCGCGAGCTTCGACGACCTCGTCACGCTCGTGACGCAGGCGCCGACGTGGGAGAAGGACCGCGCGCAGGGCGTCCGGATCCTGCTCCGGGGGCTCGCGGACGGGAAGGCCGACGCGCCGGAGCAGATCCTCTGGCGCTGGACGTGGAAGCTCGCCCGCGCGACGCGGAAGATCCAGGATCGCCGCGCAAGCGCCGAGTACCCCGAGGCGAAGCGGCTCCTGGGCGCGCTGGCGAACTCGCGCGGGCACAGGCACGAGGAGAACGCCGCGAAGCTGGTGAACACCGCTCGGGACCTGCCTCCGGAGGTCGGCGTGGCACTGCTGGCCTCGGCCGAGGGCTACACGCCGCGCGCTACCAGGCTGATCGAAACCGCGCGCGAGAGCCTCGGCACGGTCGAGGAAGTCGCGGCCGCACTCGCCGAGAACCTCCCGCAGCCCAAGCTCCAGGGCCGCTCGCGCCGACGCAGGCGCCGCAAGAAGAAGGGCCAGAAGGCGCAGCAGCAGCAGGCGCAGAACCAGAACGGCGGCCAGCCCGAGAAGCCGGCCGACGAGCCGGCGCCCGCCGCCGAAGCCTCCTAGGTCTTACTGCTCGGTGGCCGCGTCGGGCTCGCCGTTCTTGCGATCCCGTTCGCGGAGGAACCGCGTGAGCTCGGCGGCCAGTGCCTCACCCGACGGGATGTCCTCCTCGTCGAACTCGTCCGCCCGCCGCTCGAGGTCCTCGACGTAGGCCTGCGTGTCCGAGTCGGCGGCGACCGCCCGCGTCACCTGCTCGGCATAGCCCTCGGAAGCCTCGCGCAGCTCCTCCACCTCGATCTCGACCCCGAGGATGTCGCCGAGGCGCTCGCAGAGCGCAAGCGCCGCGCGCGGGCTCGGCGTCAGCGAGACGTAGTGCGGTACCGCGGCCCACAGGCTCGCCGACGGCAGGTCGCGCTGCTTGCACGCGTCGTGGAGGATGCCGACGATCCCGGTCGGGCCCTCGTAGCGCGAAGCCTGCAGGCCGAGCCGCTCGACCAGCTCCTCGTCGCTCGCGCTCCCCGTGACCGGGCTCGGACGGGTGTGTGGGATGTCGGCCAGTAAAGACCCCAGTGTGACCACGAGCTCGACGCCGAGCTCCTCTGCGAAGCCGGTGACCATCTCGGTAAATGCGCGCCAGCGAAGGTTCGGCTCGATGCCCAGGAGCAGGACGACATCGCGGTCGAGCCCGTCGACGCGGGCCCGGTAGAAGACGGTCTCGGGCCAGTCGATCTGACGGGTCAGCCCGTCGACGAGCTTGACGTGCGGCCTCGTCGCCTGGAAGTCGAAGAACTCCTCCGGGTCGACGTCTGCGATTTGCTCCGCGTCCCACAGTTTCGCGAGGAAGCCGGCGGCGAGCGACGCGCCCTGCCCGCCGTCGTTCCAGCCGCGAAATGCGGCGATCAGGATCGGCCGGTCGAGGTCCGGTTTGTCCGAGATTCGTAGCCCGTCAGCCATCGGTCCACCTTACCCCCGCCGCGGTTCCAGCCAACGTGGCGGCTGCCAGAGCAGCGCGGCGAGCACGACGGTCAGCGCCCAGACGGCGGCTGCGAGCGCGACGTGCACGGCGACGATCCCCCAGGGGAGCTCCAGGCGCCACTGGAGCTCGCCGATCGCCATCTGAGCGAGCAGCACTGCGAGGAGCAGAAGCGAGAACCGGAAGAGGCGAGGAGCGAGCGCGCGGCGCGCCACGATGTAGCCGAGAACGAAGAGGAAGACGCAGCCGAAGATCGCCGTGATTCGCACGTGGACGTACAGCGCGTCCGGGAGGTTCCAGAGGCGGTGGATCACGTCGGGATCGCCCGAGTGCGGCCCTGCGCTCGTGACCAGCGTCCCGGTGACGACAAGTGCCAGGCAGGCGGCGGCGAGGACGACGGCTCCGATCCGCAGCTCACGCGGAAACTCGAGCGAGGCGGCGCCGCGCTCGACGCGGATCGCCTCGACGAGCACGACCAGTGCGCCGGCAAGCGCGAGGAGGGCGACGAGGAAGTGCACCATCACCATTTCGGGCGGCAGGTCGTACCGGATCGTCGCGAGCCCGAGCGGCGCCTCGGCGACCGTCAACACGGCGACTCCGACCGCGGTCCAGAACGTCCAGCGGGGCAGGAGCCGCGCCGCCCAGGCGGTCACGATCGACAGCGTGATCGGGAAGATCCCGAAGACGCGGTTCCCGAACTCGATGAAGGCATGCGCGTCGTCCTCGGGGAAGAACGCGCCTTCCTCGCAGCCGGGCCAGGCCTCGCAGCCGAGACCCGATCCTGTGAGGCGGACGAGTGAGCCGGTGATGACGATGACGTAGAGCGTGAGCACGGTGGCGGCCGCCAGCCACCGGACCCGCCTGGGCGTCAACTCGACTCCGCGCGGCGCAGGAAGTCGGACAGGATCGTGCGGAACCGATCCGGTTCCTCGACGAACGCCATGTGCGAGCTCTCCTCGAACAGGACCCGCTTGGCACCGGGGATCCCTCGCTGCGCGGCCTCGGCCAGCTCCGGGGTGCACTCGTCGTATCGGCCGGAGGTGACGAGCGTCGGCACGCGGATCTCGTCGAGCCGGTCGCGGACGTCCCAGTCGTGGAGCCTGCCGTCCGCGTTCCACTCGCTCTTGCCCCAGAGCGCGCGATAGACCGGCGTGCCCTTCTCGGCCTTGCCGCGTTCGACGAACTCCGGCGGCGGGTCGAGCAGCAGGACGTGACGGCGCCAGAACTCGTCCTCGGCCGCCTTGTAGTCCGGGTGGTCGAGCGTGCCGGCCGCCTCGTGCTCCTCGATCGCGCGGCGGTGGTGGTCGGGAAGCTCGTCGCGGAGACGGGCTGCTTCCGCCATCCACGTCTCCGCCGAGGTGGGCGGCGAGTTCAGCGTCAGGCTGACCAGGCCCGCCGGCTGCGTGAGCACGTACTCGATCGCGAGCATCGAGCCCCACGAGGTGCCGAGCAGGTGGATCCCATCGAGGCCGAGCGCCTCCCGAATCGTCCGCACCTCGTCCACGAACAGCTCGACCGTCCAGAGATCGGGGTCGTCGGGCCGATCGGAGCTGCCGCAGCCGAGCTGGTCGTAGACCACGACGCGGCGACCGTCCTTCGCCAGGTCTTCCAGCGGCTTGAAGTAGTGGTGCGTGGAGCCCGGTCCGCCGTGCAGGCACAGGAGTGGGATCCCACCCTCGGGGCCGACGTCGCGATACCACGTCTCGTACCCGCGGAACGGGATGCGGCCCTCGACGGCTCTCACGGGCGGAGCGGCTCCAGGATTGCCGGGTAACCGTCTGCGCCGGAGTACGGCGTCGGCCGGGAGCCCAGGAAAAGCGGTCGATCGGCGGCGTTCAGCAGGACCGGCATCAGGTCGGGGCCTCGGAGCTGGCCGAGGATGCCTGCCGCACACGGCAGCTCGCCGAAAGAGTTGACCGCGTCGGCTCGGACACCCGGGCCTGCCACGACCAGTGGGACAGGGATCGCCCGAGTGGATCACGTCCGGATAGGCCGGCGTGGCGTGGTCGCCGGTGACGCAGACGACGGCTCGGTCGGTGGGGAGATCTCCGAGCGCCGCGTCGAGCGCCTCGATCGTCCCTTGCTTGATCGCGGGATCCTTCGTGTGCCCGGCCTCGTCGGTCGCCTTCTGGTGGGAGAAGACGAACGTGTCACCGGCGTCGAGCCGCTCGCCGATGAGCTCGAGTCGCCGCGCGAGATCCGCGGTCGGGTCCTCGGTCTCCGGCGCCTCCAGCGGCTCGAGCCCGACAGCCCGCGCGAGGCCGTGCATGAACCGCGAGGCGGCGATGAACGTGCCGGAAACGCCGTGCCGCTCGGCAAACGTCGGCGCCCCGCGCGGCCGGCCCCACCACTTCAGCGTGATCACGTTGAACCGCTCACCCTCGAGCCGGCCGAGGACTTCGCGCGTCCACGCGTCGGCGGCGGCGGCCGTCCGCTCCGCTTCCGGCGCGACAGGCTGCGGACGAAGAACGGGATAGCGGTCGCGAAAGAACGCATCCGAGTCCGTCACGCGGTCGTCCGCCCCGCCGGACACGCGCAGGATCGCCTCGCCTCGCCCCAGATCGGAGAGCGTGAAGCGGAGACCGTCCACCTCGATGCCGTCGCAGCGCTCCAGGAGCGAGCGAGCCTCCTCGTCGTCCTCGCCGCGCCGCGGCCGGCCGGTCAGCCAGAGTTCGCCCTCGCGCTTGTCCGCCGGGCGCAGCGCCGCGAAAACGAAGACGTCCGACGCCTCGATCTCCTGCCCCGCGCCGAGCGCCTCGAGCACGGCCCGACCCGGGAACTCGTCGGGCCGGTAACCCAGCATCGACCAGTGCGCGACCTCGCTCGACGGGGCTCGACCCGGCCCGACGGCGTAGAGGACTCCTGTCGAGCCGCGCGAGGCGAGCGCATCCAGGTTCGGCGTCGCGGCCGCCTCGTTGGCTGTGCGCCCGCCGAGGCTCTCGTGCGCGCGGTCTCCCAGCCCGTCCAGCAGGACGACGACGATCGGATGCATCGCCGGAGGCTAGACCGGGACGCGATCGAGCGAGCGGATGACCCGCGCCACCCCGGGCGGGACGAGCGACGCCCAGTCACCGTCCGACCTCAGCGCCTCACGCACGTCGGCGCCCGAGATCTCCTTCTCGGCGCCGTCGTCCAGCACGACGACCTCGAAGCCGGCCTCGCGCATCCGCTCGAGCTTCGTGCCGCCCCAGTCCGAGAAGAGCCGGATGTACTGCGTTACGCCCTCGGGGACGTACGCCGGCCAGAGCTCCGGCTCGTTGACCGGGAACGGGATCACGTGCAGCCGCGCCAGATCGAGTCCGAGGTCGCCCGCGGCCGCCTTGACCATCAGCAGGCGCTCGGCGTAGCTCCAGGGGTTCGACTCGGGCAGGTGGCGGAGCGGATCGCTCTCCTCGGGCCGGATCCGCGCCGGATCGGGGTTCGTGATCCCGACGAAGACCTCTTCGGACCGCTCGGAGGCACCTCGCAGGTACTCCGTATGGCCCAGATGAAACGGCTGGAACCGCCCGTGGATCATGCCGCGGGTCATTCCACGACGACCCCGGCGCCCTCCTCGACCCGGCCGACGCGCCGGAGGAACAGCTTCTTCGCCTGGAACTCGGCCTCGAGCACCGGTCCCTGCTCCGAGGGCACCGACACGAGCAGCCCGCCCGCGGTCTGCGGGTCGAAGCCGAGCACGACCAGCGTCTCAGGAGCGCCGTTCAGCTCGATATGCGGCCCCGCGAACTCCCGGTTGCGCGGGTCTCCGCTCGTGCGAACTCCCTTCCGTGCCAGGTCGAGCGCCCCGTCGATCGCCGGGAACCGTTCCGACTCGAGGCAAATCCGGACCCCGCTGCGCTCGGCGACCTCGTGCGTGTGCCCGAAGAGCCCGAAGCCGGTGACGTCGGTCACTGCGTTGGGCTGGATCGGACGGAGCACGGAGGCCGCGTCCATGTTGAGCGTCCGCATCCACCGGACCGCGCGCTCGAGTGGCTGCGTGCCGGCGGTGCCCTGCTTGAACCCGGTCATGATCAGCCCGGTGCCGAGCGGCTTCGTCACGAAGATCGAGTCGCCGGGCCGCGCGCCGCTCTTCGGCCAGATCCCGTCCGGTCGCACGGTTCCGACCACGGCCAGCCCGTACTTCGGCTCCTCGTCGCGGATCGTGTGCCCCCCGGCCAGCAGTGCCCCCGCAGCGCGCACCTGCTCGTCGGCCGCGGAGAAGATGGCCGCGAGCACGTCGGTCGGCAGCGACTCGGGGAAGGCTGCGATCGAAAGCGCGAGGAGCGGGGTGCCGCCCATCGCGAAGACGTCGTTGAGTGCGTTCGTCGCCGCGATCGCGCCGTAGTCGGCCGGGTCGTCGACGACCGGCGGGAAGAAGTCGAGCGTGAAGATGATCGCCCGCTCGTCGTCGAGCCGGTAGACCGCGGCGTCGTCGGCCGGCGCGAGCCCGACCAGCAGATCGTCCGAATCCACCGGGACGAATCCACGGAGCAGCTCCTCGAGCCGGGCAGCCGAGTACTTCGCCGCGCAGCCGCCGCACGAGGCGAGATCGGTCAGCTTGACGTGACTGGTCTCCAGTGGGTTGGCTCCGTGAGGGCTGAATGCTGCCCGGGGTGCTTGTAGGCGTCAAACGCAAGACCGAAACCCGCTATTCCACGCACCCGCCCCCGTTCGCGAAAGACGACGGCGGCCAGAAGGCCGCCGTCGCATCTCAGGGGAGAGGAGGAGCTAGTTGTCGAGCCGCACTTCGACGACCAAGTCCCCTCTCCTACAAGGATCCGGGAGTGCGCAGAATCTTCCAGAGCATGTAGAGGCCGAGGGCCGAGGCGACCACGAAGCCGACGACCGAGAGCGCTTCGTTCACGCGGGCCATCCACGCCGAGGCTAGGAGCAGGCCGGCGACGATGATCGCGGCGCCGATCCGGTTGGCGGCCGAGCGCATCACGCCCTCGAGCTCCTCGAGGTTGGCCGGCGTGATGCCTATGCGGAGCGTCCCCTCCTCGAGCCGGTCCGCGACCTGCCCGATGCGGCGCGGCAGCCGGGCGAGCGGCGCGAGCTGCGTGAAGGCGTAGCTCGCGAACTCGGTCGGCGCGAGCCGCTTCTCCCCCTCGCTCAGCATGAGCTCCAGCGCGTCCGCGCGCAGCAGCTCGATCGGGTCCATCGTCGGGTCGAGCGTTCTCGCAATCGAGTCCGCCTGCGCCAGCGTCTTGCCCACGAGCGCGAAGCTGGTCGGGAGCCGGATCGCATGCTTGACGGACATCCGCTGGAGATCGGCGAGGGCCTCTCCGGCGCGGATCCCCGACAGCGGCCGCCAGTGGTATCGCGGCAGCTTGCGGCGGAGCTCGGCGACGAAGGCAGGTTCGTCGGACTCGAGCGTCGTGTGGGAGAGGCTCACGATCAGCGCGGCCACGTCGTCGCCCCGGTTCTGCGCGATCGCGAGGAGGAGCTGCGCGATGGTCGTGCGGGTGTCGTCGTCCAGCCGGCCGAGGAGCCCGAAGTCGAGCAGCGCCAGTCGGCCGTCGGGCGTCAGCAGGACGTTTCCCCGGTGCGGATCGGCATGGTAGACGCCTTCGGCGGCGACCTGACGCACGTAAGCGCGGAAGAACTCCCGGGCGAGATGCGCCGCCCGCTCGTCGTCGAGGCCGTGGTCGTCGGCGACCCGCCGACCCTCGATGTGCTCGAGGACGAGCACCTCCTCGGTCACGTACGGGTGGACGACCTTCGGGACGAGCAAGTCGGGGTGGCCGTCGAGGAAGCCCCCGACCAGCTCCGTGTTGTTGGCCTCCTCGGTGAAGTCGAGCTCAGCCCGGAGATGGACGTCGACTTCCTCGGCGAGCGCCGAGAGCTGAAGGATCTGAGCCCTTCCCGACCGCCGCTCGAGGAAGTCCGCCGTGGATCGGAGCAGGTCGAGATCGACGGCCGCCTGCTCCTCGACGCCGGGGCGGCGAACCTTCACGACCACCTCCCGCCCGTCGGCCATCAGCGCCCGGTGGATCTGAGCGATCGAGGCGGCGGCCAGCGGCGTCTCGTCGATCCGCGCGAACGCGCTTTCCCCGATCGATCGCCGGATCACCGGCTCGAGCTCGGCAAACGGCACCGGCGGCACCTCGTCCACCAGTCGCGTGAGCTCCTCGATGTAGACGTCCGGCAGCAGGTCCGGCCGGGACGAGAGCAGCTGGCCAAGCTTCACGTACGTCGTACCGAGCTCCTCGAGCGCCAGCCGAAACTCGCGAGCGGCCTCAGGGGTCGCGGGCCGCTCGCCGGCAACGCCGACCTCGCGCAGCACTCTGAGCAGGCGGGTGCGCCGGGCGACACGGCCCACATGAAGCGCCCTCTTGAGCCGATCGCCCCGCACCCCCACGCCGGGATTCTTCCGCATCGGCGCTCCGGCGAATCACGCGCCGGTCCAACGTCCAGCGGCCGGCGCGCAGCGCCGACCGCGAAGTCGCCGGGCTCCCCCCTCGGAATCCGGTTTCCTCGTTCGCGCGTCTGATGTGGTGCTAGGCGACCACCCGTGAATCGAACCCCTGACGGGCGACGCCACCCTCGGACTGCCACAGCGATGGCAGCTGAAGTCGACGGCTTACCAACCTACGAACCAGTTGTCGATGAAGCCTCCACCGCTGACGGCGGCGAGGGTCGTCAGGGCGACGAGGACAGAGATCTTGACCCGATGCTTCAGAGCAATCACCTCCTTCCGTTAGAACCTGAAGTCCTGGAGCGCTTCTGCAGCGCGCCTGTAGAGCTGCGCGGCCACCTGGTCCTGACCGCGCCGCGCCGCAAGGTCGCCCTTGGCGATCCACGCGGCCGCACGATGACTTACTGAGGAAAGCTGGTCGAAGCTGCGCTCGGCCTCGTCGTAGGCCTGCGCCGCCTCGTCGAGGCGGCCCTGCTCCATGAGCGAGCGCCCGAGGACGAGCTGCGCGTTGCCGATCTCGTCGACTGCGTCGGCTCGATCGCCGAGGAGCTTCAGCGCCTGGCGTGCCTGCTCTTCCGCCGGCTCGATCTGGCCGGTCCGCAGGCTGACCTGCGCGAGCGAGGAGACTGCCGAGGCGGCGTCCTTCTCGGTGCCGTACTCGAGCAGGACGCGGAACGACTCCTTGAGCTGCTCGACTGCCTCGTCGGGCTTACCGAGCAGGAAGCTCAGCCCGCCGAGGTTGTTCAGCAGCTTGCCGACCGCGTTGCGATCCGCGATCTCTTCGAACTGCGCCTTCGCCTGCTCGGCGTATCGCCGCGCAAGGACCCACTGGCCCTGGCGCTCGGCAACGAGCGACGCATGGAAGTACACGCGCGCGACCGAGCGGGGATCGTCGAGCGCCTCGGCGAGCTCGAGCGCCCGCTCGAGATCCTCGCGGGCGGCTTCGTAGTCCCGCTGGCGCCGGTAGCACCGTGAGCGTGCACCGAAGATCTCCGCGCGGAGCCGGTCGCAGGGAAGCCCGGAGTTCTCGGCGAGCGCCAGTGCCTCGTTGAAGAGGGCGATCGCCGTCTGGATGCTTGCGAGCTCCACACGGCATGCGCCGAGCCGGTACAGGATCTCCGCCCGGTCGACGTCCGAGAACATCGTGTCCTCGGCCATCGCTCGTGCGCGGGTGAGAAGCTGGACCGCATCCTTGACCTGACCCAGGCGCATCCGCACCCAGGCCTCACCCGAGAGCGAGCGAACCTCGAGCTCGAGCGCTGCGATGCCCGCGATCGTCGGCGAGACGCGCGTGAACTCCTCGAGCGCCTCCGCGTACTCATGGTTCTCGCTGAGTGCCTCGGCCCTCGCGAGGGACGCCTCGAGCCGGCCGCGCTCGTCGGCGGCGACGCCGCTGGCGAGGAAGCCGGAATCGACGCTCAGCCGCTCGGCGAGCCACTCGATCGTCTCCTGGGTCGGGCGGGTCTTCCCGCGCTCGATCTGGGAGACGTACTCCTTGGAGAAGCGGTCGCCGGCGAGGTCCGTCTGGGTGAGGCCGGCATTGACCCGGAGCGTGCGCAGGCGCTCGCCAAGTCCTCCGTTGGGGAGGCGGCCGAGACGCTGCGGCTTGCTCTGGATCGCGCGGTTCACTTCGAGGTCAACTCCTGGGCGGCTTTGGTGCGACTACTTGACATTACGGCATCTCCACGGCTTATTCGATCCCCCGAAAGGGTCATGGCTATGGGGGAAAACGGGTCAACTGAGCCTATCGCAAAATCACTTGACTGAGGTACTTGACTAGGCCGGGAACCGCCCGTATAGTCAGTCCACCGAGCAGCGGGGCCACACAAAAGGCCAAGGTGTTCGGGAGGCGCGCCAGATATGGCGACGTGGTTTCGGAGGAGTTGGCTGGGCCGCAGAGTCAAGGCCTCCGGGCAGTCGCCTAAGAGGTGGGCTCGCCGCTAGAGATACGAACCCCCGGGGGCCGCAGCCCGGGGGTTCATCTTTTTCTGGCCCGGTGCGCGTGCCATCTGGCTCGAAGTCGTGAGACCTTGGCCACACGTTTGGTGTCGGACCCTGCGAGCTGTCAACCCCGAAATGCGTCAAGAGCGTGACCGTTTCTCCCGACTCAGGGCGTCAACGAGCGGGCGACGCGGGAGCCAGGCGGGCACCGCTTCTCGATAGGCGTCGTACTCCTTGCCGAACTGACGTCTGAGGGTCGGTTCCTCGTACCAGTGGACGAAGGCTGCGAAGGCCGCCGCGACTAAGGCTGCGTAGCCGAGGAGTTCGAGCCGGCCGAGAAGGAGTGCTTGGCCGACGATGGCCGCCAGGACCGCGAGGTACATGGGGTTGCGTACGTAGCGGTAGAGGCCGCCCACGACGAGACGTTCGGTCGGGGCGACCGGAGCCGGTGTGCCGAGCCCCTCGATGACGAAGCGGGCGAATGCGTGGAGCAGCACGCCGATTCCTCCGGCCAGGAAGAGGGCGCCGACGACACGGAGCGGCGCCCAGTGTTCGAACGGCTCGGCGACCTCCCAGCCGGTGATCCACCAGGGGATCAGGCCGGCGACGACGCCCGGCGCCAACAGGAGAAAGAGCGCGCTCCCGGCGGCGGCTCGTGCTCTCACGCCAGACGCGCCGCTAGTCGCGGCCGGTGATCCAGCGGCGGCGCGAGGTGCTGATTCGTGGGAAGTCGTCGTCCAGCATTCCGCCCAGACGCTTGCTGACCGTCGCGAGCAGGCCGAGCGAGATGAAGATCCACGCCTCGGCCTCGGGGTCGCGGTCCTTCGGGATTCCGCCTGCCGTCTGCGAGCGCTCGATGACGGCGACCACGAACTCCTGCACCTGGCGCATGTGGACCTTGAGGTACTTTCGGATCTCGGCATCGTCGCTCGCCTCCGTCAGGGCCTGCACCCAGAGGTTGGCAACCAGAGCGTGCCGCTCCTTCGCGGCCTTCAGGTACGCCTGGCCCATCGCCGTCATCCACAAAGCCGGATCCGGCTCGGCGGCGACAGCGCGCTCCCACATCAGCTTCGTCTCCTCCCAGGCCGACTCCAAGCACGCCAGGTAGAGGTCGCGCTTGGACTGGAAGTGGCGGTAGAGAATCGGCTCGGTGACCCCTGCGCGCCGGGCGATCTCAGCCGTGGTCGTGCCGCGGTAGCTGCCCTTCGCGAAGATCCCGCAGGCGCACTCGAGGACGGCGGCGCGCCGCTCCTCGGCGGTCAGCCGGGGCTTGGTGGCACTCATCCGACCTCGGGGACGGGCTCGGGGTGCCGTTCGGGCTCGTCGAGCTCGTGCGGCCTGACCAGCACGAACGAGACGACGGCGCCGGCGAGCGCGATCAGCGCCGCAACCAGCAACGCGGTCGAGAAGCCGTCGACGAAGCGCTCCGGGTCGCGGAAGACCTCCTGGCCCTTCAAGCCCCCGACGTGCTGGGCCATGATCGCGCCCATCAGGGCGATTCCCATCGAGCCACCGACCTGGCGAAATGCGTTCAGGACGGCCGAGCCGACCCCGGACTTGTCGACGGGAAGCGCGCGCACCGCTGCCGCGGCGCTCGGCGTCATCACGAGCGCAATCCCCATCCCGCCGGCGACGAACGCCGGGAGGAGGTCGAGGTAGGCAGCGTTCTCGTCGAGGCGCGAGAAGTAGAGGAGCTGAGCCGAGACGAGGATCATCCCCACCGTCATCAGCGAGCGGGAGCCGACCCGATCCGACGTCTTGCCTGCGATCGGCGCGATCAGGATGATCAGGACGGTCATCGGCAGGAACGCGGCTCCGGTCTTGACCGCGGAGTAGCCGAGGATTCCCTGCATGTAGAGCGAGACGAAGAAGAAAACACCGAACATCGCGAGTGCGACGAGGAGAACGGCGAGATTGGCGCCGGCGAAGGTGCGGTTGCGGAAGAGCGAGAGGTCGAGCATCGGCAGCCGCTGATGCGTCTCGAGGAGCACGAAAGCGACGAGCATCACGACGGCGACGACGAAGGCGCCGACGATCCGGCCGGACGTCCATCCGTACGTGTTCGCCTCGATCAGGCCGTAGGTGAGGGCGAACAGGCCGATCCCGGAGGTCAGGAGCCCCGGCAGGTCGAGCCGCTGCTCGGCCGATTCGTCCTTCGACTCCGGGATGAGGACGAAGCTGGCCGCGATGGCCACGATTCCGACCGGGACATTGACGAAGAAGATCCAGCTCCAGTCGAGATGGTCGGTCAGCACGCCTCCGACCAGCGGGCCGATTGCGAGCGCGAGAGCGGAGACGCCGGCCCAGATCCCGATCGCCATCCCGCGCTGGCGGGGCGGGAAGGTCGCCGCGATGATCGACAGCGTGGCCGGGTTCATCAGCGCTGCGCCGGCGCCCTGCACGATCCGCGCGCCGATCAGGAACTCGCCGCTCTCCGCGAGGCCACAGGCGAGCGACGCGCCGGTGAAGATGACGAGCCCGACCACGAAGATCAGCCGGCGCCCGAGCAGGTCGGCGAGCTTGCCGCCGGTGAGCATCAGCGAGGCGAAGGTCAGTGCGTACCCGGTGACGATCCACTCGAGCTCCGAGAGCCCGACGCCGAGGTCCTGCGCCATCGACGGCAGGGCGACGTTCACGATCGTGTTGTCCAGCATGATCATGAACAGCCCGAAGGCGACAGCGGCGAGCGTCCACCACTTGCGTGCTTCCTCGGACAGGAGATGCAGTGCCATGATCGGAAAAGCTATGTTAGCGGCCACTAAGTTACGGAGTCAATGACCGAGCGCCTCGCCACCGCCGCAGCACGGCACCCGGGACTGACGATCGGAGCGTGGATCGCTGCGGTCGTCGTCTCACTCGTCCTCGTCGTCCTTTTTCTCGGCGATGCCCTGTCCGGCGAAGCAGAGCAGCTCAACAATCCGGAGTCCGTTCGGGCCGAGGATGTGATGGCCGAACGGTTGCCGCCGGACCCGACCTTCACCACCGACGTCGTCCTCATCCGCTCGAACGGGGTCCCGGCGGACAGCCCGGGCTTCGGCGTCAGGGCGGTGCCTCTCCGCCAGGCCCTCGAGGCGACGGACGGCGTCGTCTATGTCAACCCGGAGCCCGTCGCGCGTACCGAGGAGGCGCAGGTCTTCGAGGTCGGGCTCGAAGACGAGAGTGCGGCGGAGAACGTGCAGGAGCTCCTCGAGCAGCACGAGGACACGACCTTCGACTACTTCCTGACCGGCGAGTGGTCGGTCGAGCGGGACTTCCTGGCGCTCTCGGAGGAGGACCTGCAGAAGGGCGAGCTTCAGTTCGGGCTGCCAGTCGCGCTCATCGTCCTCCTGCTCGTCTTCGGCGCAGTCGTCGCCGGGCTCGTCCCACTTGCCCTCGCGATCGTCGCGATCCTCACGGCGCTGGGGCTGGTGGCGCTGATCGGCACCGTGTTCGAGCTCTCGGTCTTCACGATCAACATGCTCACGGGCATGGGGCTCGCGCTCGGGATCGACTACGCCCTGTTCGTCGTGTCGCGCTTCCGGGAGGAGCGTTCGGGCGGACGCGAGAAGCTCGACGCGATTGCCGCGACCGGCGCGACGGCGAGCCGCGCCGTGCTCTTCAGCGGCTTCGCCTTCGTGATCGCGATGCTCGGCCTGCTGCTCATCCCGAGCACGATCTTCCGGAGCCTGGCCGCCGGCGCGATCCTGGTGGGCATCACCTCGGTCGCCGCAGCGCTGACGCTGCTCCCCGCGGTGCTGAGCCTGCTCGGCGACCGGATCAACGCACTGAGGATTCCGATCATCGGCCGAGGTGCCGAGCAGGGGACGGGCGCCGAGAGTCGCTTCTGGGGCGGCGTGGTCAGGGCGGTCATGCGGCGGCCGGTTCTGAGTCTCGCGCTCAGCGCCGCGTTCCTCATCGCCCTCTCGATTCCCGTCCTCAGCTACACGACCGGCGAAGCGGGGATCCGCACGCTGCCTGACCGGTTTGCGTCCAAGCAGGGATTCACCGCGCTCGAAGAGGAGCTCGGCATCGGGACGACCGACAACGTCGAGGTCGTCGTCGACGGCGACGTCACGGCCCCGGCAACCAGGTCCGGCAGTCGAGCGCCTCGCAGAGGAGATGCGCGTCAACCGCGCGCTGCGCCAGGTCGAGACCGACTTCTATCCCGAGAGCCGGCTGGCGGTGATCGAGGCCCTACCCGCCGGCGACAGCCGCGACCAGCAGGCGCTGGACACCGTGCGGGCGCTGCGCGAGGAGGAGATCCCCGGCGCGCGCGTGCTCGTGACCGGCGAGACGGCGGAGAGCATCGACTACTACGCGCTGACCGATCGCTGGCTGCCGATCCTGCTGGCGGTCGTCCTCACCCTCTCGTTCATCCTCCTGACCGTGGCGTTCCGGTCGATCGTGGTCGCGGGCAAGGCGATCGTCCTGAACCTGCTGTCCGTCGGTGCCGCCTACGGCGTCCTGATCCTGGTCTTCCAGAAGGGGATCGGCAACGACCTCTTCGGGTTCCAGCAGGTCGACTTCATCGAGGCGTGGGTGCCGCTGTTCCTGTTCGCCGTCCTGTTCGGGCTCTCGATGGACTACCACGTCTTCCTGCTCAGCCGGATCCGCGAGCGATACCTACAGACGGGAGACAACGACGCCGCCGTCGTCCATGGGATCGGCTCGACGGCGCGGCTCATCACCGGCGCGGCGCTGATCATCATCGCCGTCTTCGGCGGGTTCGCCGTCGGTGACCTCGTGATGTTCCAGCAGATGGGCTTCGGTGTGGCGGTCGCGCTGTTGATCGACGCGACGATCATCCGCTCCGTGCTGCTGCCGGCCGCGATGAAGCTGCTCGGGGATTGGAACTGGTACCTGCCGAGCTGGCTCGAATGGCTGCCGGACTTCCACGTCGAGGGCAAGCGGTGACCGAGGTCGTCTGGCGGCCGACCGAGGAGGTGCTCGAGCGGGCCAACGTCGTCCGGCTCATGCGCCGGCACGGGATCGACGACTACTGGGAGCTCGTCCGCCGCTCACAGGAGGATCCAGACTGGTTCTGGGCCGCCGCGGTCGAGGACATGGGCCTCGAGTTCTCGACGCCGTGGGACCGGGTCTCGGATCTCTCCCGCGGACCGGAGTGGGCGACCTGGTTCGTCGGCGGGGAGGTGAACATCGCGTGGAACTGCGTCCACCGCTGGGCGCTCCGGCGGCCGGAGGCGATTGCCGCGGTCTCGCTCGGCGAGGACGGCGAGCGGCGAGAGCTGACCTGGGCGGCCATGTCCGACCAGGTCACGCGGCTGGCAGAGGCGCTCGTCCGGCTCGGCGTCGAGGAGAGCGACCGGGTTGCGATCTTCCTCCCGATGTCGCAGGAAGTCGCAATCGCCTCGCACGCCTGCGCGCACATCGGCGCGATCCAGGTGCCGATCTTCTCCGGCTTCGCTGCGCCGGCCGTGGCGCAGCGGCTCCAGGCCTCCGAGGCCAAGGTCGCGATCACGACGCGCGTGTCCTCACGGCGCGGACGCGAGGTGCCGATGTTGGCGATCCTCGAGGAGGCCCGCGCCGAGTCGCCCTCGGTCGACCACGTCGTCCTCGCGCCGTGGGACGAGCTCGTCGCCGACCTGCCCGGCGAGCTTCCCGCAGCCGAGCTCCCGTCCGAGACGCCGTATCTCCTCACCTACACGTCCGGGACGACCGGCAAGCCGAAGGGCGTCGTCCACGTCCAAGGCGGCTTCCTGGTCTCGATCGCGCGCGAGGTCTGCTACCAGGCCGACGCCGGGCCGGACGACGTGATCCACTTCGCCACGGACATGGGCTGGATCATGGGCCCGTGGACGGTCGTGGGCGGGCAGGCGATGGGCTCGACGCTCGTCTTCGCGGAGGGCGCGCCGGACTGGCCTCCCGACCGCGTGTGGCGGCTGATCGAGCAGGAGCGCGTCTCGATCCTCGGCATCTCCCCGACGCTGGTCCGGGCGCTGATCCCGCACGGCGACCCGGAGGCCGACGTCTCGTCACTCCGCACGATCGTGACGACCGGCGAGCCCTGGAACCCGGAGCCGTACCGGTGGCTCTTCGAGGAGGTCGGCGATCGGCGGGTGCCGATCATCAACTGCTCCGGGGGCACCGAAGTCGGCGCCTGCTTCCTCTCACCGACACCGGCGATCCCGATCAAGGCCTGCTCGCTCGGTGGGCCGGCGCTCGGGATGGCGATGGACGTCGTCGACGCGGAGGGCCGCTCACTGGTCGGGCGCGGCGAGGTCGGCGAGCTCGTCTGCCGCAAGCCCTTCCCGGGGATGACGCGCGGGTTCTGGCGGGACCCCGAGCGCTACATCGATACCTACTGGAGCCGGTTTCCGGGCGTCTGGACGCACGGCGACTGGGCGTCGGTGGACGAGGACGGCTTCTGGTTCCTGCACGGCCGGTCCGACGACACGCTCAACATCGCGGGGAAGCGCGTCGGCCCGGCGGAGCTGGAGTCGGCGGCGGTCGAGCACCCGTCCGTGTTGGAGGCGGCGGCGGTTGGCATCCCGCACGAGGTCAAAGGCGAAGTGGCATGGATCTTCTGCATCGCGGCGCCGGGAGCCGACGGCGGCGACGCGCTTGCGCACGAAGTGTCGGAGCTCGTCGCCCGCGATCTGGGCAAGGCGTTCCGGCCCGACCGCGTCGTGTTCGTGAGCGCGCTGCCGAAGACGCGCAGCGCAAAGATCATGCGCCGTGCAGTGCGGGCGAAGGCGCTGGGCGCCGACCCCGGCGACCTGTCCTCGCTCGAGAATCCCGAGGCGCTGGACGAGATCGGGCGGGCGGTCTAGCCCTCGGCGAGCACGCGCTGGAAGGCGGGGTACGAGCCGGCCTTCCCGACCGTGACCAGGGTGTCGCCCTGCTGGATCACGTCGTCGGGCAGGGCGCCCGTGACCGGCTCCGGCTCGCGGAGGATCGCGATCACCGTGATCCCCAGGTTCGCGCGGAACCCGGCCTCGGCGAGGCTCTTGTCAATCCACGGGCTCGAGTCGGGCACCGGGGTCCACTCGATCAGCAGCTCGCCGAGAGCCATCTCGAGCTCCTCCACGATCTTCGGTCGCTCGTAGGCGCCGCCGAGGACGGCGCCGAGCTGCCGCGCCTCGTCGTCGTCGAGCGTGATCACCGACCGCGGCTCGTCGTCGCCGCGCCGGAAGTAGTAGAGCTCCCGCTTCCCGTCGTTGTGGAGGATCACGGTGAGACGGCTGCCCTCTCCGGTCCGGATCGTGAACTTCGTCCCGATCCCGGGAAGGCGGGTCTCCTCGAGTTGAGTGGGCAACGCGTCAGCCTCCTTCGGCCAGTGTAGGGACACGGAACAGACGGCGGCCCAGGACCTTTGACTCCTTCATCAGCACGACGCCGATGGTCGCCGTAATCAGGACGTAGAGCCCGGCGAACGCGATCAGGGTCGCCTGCTGGTCGGCCAGCAGCTCGTCATTTGCAGAGGCGACCTGCGCGAGGATGATCGTGAACTCGCCGTGGGCGATCAGCGCCACGCCGGCGTTGAAGCTCTGGCGCGCCGAGAAGCCTCCGAGCCTGCCGGCGACGTGGCCCGTCGCGATCTTGCCGATCACCGCCGCCGGCACGGCGAGCGCAAGCAGCCACCCGACGTCGCCGAGCGCCGAGATGTCGATCGAGAGGCCGAACACGAAGAAGAAAAGCGCGGCGAAGATGTCTCGGAAGCTGAAGAAGCGCTCCTCGATCTCCTCGCGCATCGAGGTCTCGGACAGGACGACGCCGGCCATGAGGGCGCCAATCGCCTCGGAGAGGCCGAGCGCGTCGGCGACCGCCGCCATCCCGATCAGGAAGCCGAACACCGCCAGCAGGAAGAACTCGCGCGGCAGCCAGTCCAGAATCCGGTCGATCGGTCCCGAGAGCCATTTCGAGAGCGCGAGCGAGATCGTGATGAAGCCGAGCGCTTTCGCGACGATCGCGAGCGTGGCGCCGGCCTCACCGCCGCCTCCCGCGGCGAAGCCGAGCACGAGCGCGATCGCGATGTCCTCGGCGATCAGGATGGCCAGAACCAGGTCCGTCTCGTCGTCTGCGAGACGCCTGAAGTCGATGAGCCCCTTGACGGCGATCGCGCTCGACGAGACGTAGATCGCCGCCGCGAGGATCAGCGCCGCGAAGCTGACGCCGAACGCCGCGATGCCGATGAGCAACCCCAGTCCGGCGTTGGCAACGAGGTCGAAGAGACCGCCGAAGACCACGTGACGCCGACTCCTCGACAGACGCGTCAGGGTGAACTCGAGGCCGAGGAAGAAGAGCAGGAAGATGATCCCGATCTCCGCGACGAAGTCCGTCACCTCGGACGGGCTGATCAGCGTCACGACCTTGGGCTCGTTCGGCCCTAGGAGCAAGCCCGCGAGCAGATAGGCGGGGATCGCCGAGAGCCCGAAGCGACTCGCGACCAGTCCCAGCACGCCGAGCATCCCGACGGTGACGGCGAGCTCGGCGAGGGTCACGCCCGGACCCTAACGCCGCGTGGAAGACTGCTCTCGGATGGCGGATCGGGTGGACGGACAGGTCGGGCTCGTCACCGGCGGCGGGCGCGGGATCGGCGCGGGAATCGCGCGCGAGTTGGCCGACGCGGGGATGAAGGTCGCAGTCTCCGCCCGGACTCCGGAGCAGGTCGAGGAGGTCGCCGGGGAGATCGGAGGGGTCGGCGTCGTCGCGGATGTCTCCAGTCGAGAGGACGTCGAGCGCATGGTCGGCGAGGTCGAGCGCGAGCTGGGCCCTGTCGACCTGCTCGTGGCGAACGCCGGGATCGCGCATTGGGGCGACGAGGCGTGGAAGGCCGACCCCGACGAGTGGTGGCGTGTCTTCGAGATCAACGTCCTCGGCGCGTTCCTGTGCTGGCGCGCGGTCGTCCCGGGGATGATCGAGCGCGGCCGCGGCCGGATCGTCAACACCGGGAGCGGCTCCGGCTACCTCCCTGGTCAGCGCACGACCGCCTACGGCGGCAGCAAGGCTGCGCTCTACCGGGCGGCGGAGGGCCTGGCCCTCCAGCTCGAGCCGCACGGGATCTCCGTGTTCACCATCAGCCCCGGGCTCGTGAAGACCGACATGACCGAGTCGTTCGGAGAGGACGCGCCCTGGACGCCGCCTGAGCTGGCGCCTCGCCTCGTGCGCGTGCTCGCCTCGGGCCGGGCGGACGCACTGACCGGCCGGTACATCCACGCCGAGCACGACGACATCGAGGACCTGATCCGCCGCGCGGACGAAATCGCGGAGAACGATCTGAACGCGATCCGGCTCCAGCGCTAGCTGTGGGGGCCGGCGATCGCCGGCCCCACACAGTTCGAGCGGTCTAATCGTCGTCGTCGTCGTCGCAGTCGTCACAAGGCCGCGGCCCGTCGCCGTCGTCCTCGTGCTCGTCGTCTTCGTCGTCGTCGCCGTCGTTTGGGCCCAAGCCGACGAGGACGCCGTTGACGTCGATGTTGTCGAGGACCGCCATCCCGAAGTTGTCAGGACCGGTGTCGTAGCCCTCGTCGAACACGATCTGGAGCGACTCGATCTTCTTGCCGAACGGACCGACCGGAACGTTCGTCGCGTTCCAGCGATGCCGCTGATAACCGCCGGCGGTGACGGTGAAGACCGGCGTCGGCGAATTGCAGGCGATGAAGTAGAACCCGCCGTCCTGCGTCGCGACGTTCCAGCGCGGCGCGCCGCCTCCGCAGTGAGAGCCTCGTGGCCCCAGAGGCGTATCGGTGCCCGGCTTGCGGATGTCCCAGCCGAGCTCGGTGAGAACCTTGCCTTCGACGCCCTTGATGTCAGCCACCGCGGACGCGAAGTTGGTCGTGGGGCCTGTCTTCGCCAAGATCAGTCCCTCGTTCTTGCGATCGCGAGGATCGCCGGCCGGGCAGGCCGGATCCGTGTAGGTGCCGAAGCCGACGCCGTCGTACGTCCGTGCATTCGTGGGGCAGCCGATCCCGCTCAGCCATTCGGCCTGGACGAGGTACGTCTTCCCCGGGTCGAACTCGCGCGGCTTGACCTGGAAGAACGACGTTCCCCACGCAAGTGCGACCGACGGAATGAGTAATGCCAGCAGAGCGCCGGCAATGATCCACCTCTTCATTGTCTCTCCCTTTCGAGCGTGGACATCTGTCCACGCCGAAACGGCACGCGAGAATCAGCGGTTACGCGGCGCGAATGCGAAAGAACGCACTGTGCGGATTTTTTCTCGATTTGCTCCGGATTTACCGTTGACTCGCGTAACTCCGAAGTGAATGGCCGATTGACTAATCAGTCAGCATTACGTTCGGTCATTCCCGCGGTACGATCCACGTCGCGCGCGCCGAGCCGAGCACTCGGCCGTCCTCGCCGAAGAGCGCCGTGCCGGCGAAGAGCTTCCGCCCCTCGTCTCCGAGCGGCCACGCCATCACCACGCACTGCTCTCCCGCGTGCGGCAGGTGCTCGACCTTCGCCGCCAGCCGGCCGAGCACCGGCATCCCCCGCTCGCCGCCGTGGACGGCGTACGCGCCGGGACAGTCGAGCGCGGCCCAGACGAACTCCGGGGCGACATGGTCGGGGCGCGGCGTCCACGTCGCTGCGACGGCCTCGTGCCCCTCGACCGGCCCGGCGTAGATCCCGAGCCCGTCGTCGCGCGCCCAGCCGCACACGAAGCACTGGGGGAAGGCGCTCTCCTTGTCGCCCTCCGGGAGCGCGGCCGCCGACGCGTCGGCGAACGCGATCGGATCGGGGAGCTCGACCTCGACGTGCGCCTGCGACGCCTCGGCCACGAGCGCGTCGCCGTCGCGGAGCTCGACGTGCTTGCGGCCGTCGTCCAGGTCCAACTCGAGCGGCCGCTCCAGCGGAGGCGGAAGCCTGAGCGTGACCTCGACGGGGCCGTGGAAGAGCGACGCGAGGACGCCGCAGGTGTACCCGCCGTTCGCGGATTCCGTGGGGCCGCGAAAATGCCGGTCGATGACGAGCTCCACGACCCGTAGACTATGTTTTCGACTGTGAGGCGAAAACTATGAGGCTCGCACTCGCCCAGATCAACACTGTCGTCGGCGACCTCGACGGCAACGTCGCGCGGATCGTGGGCCGCCTCCGCGAGGCGAAGAACGCGGGCGCCGACCTCGTTCTGTTCCCCGAGCTCGCGATCACCGGCTATCCGCCCGAGGATCTTCTCTTCCGTCCCGGCTTCCTCCGCGAGGCACGGCGCGCCGCCGAGCAGGTCGCCGCCGAGACGACCGACATCGCCGCGCTCGTCGGGGTTCCGTGGCTCGACCGCGACCTCTCGAACGGCTGCGCGATCTGCGCGGGCGGCGAGATCAAGGCCGTGTACCCCAAGCGTTTCCTGCCGAACTACGGCGTCTTCGACGAGGTGCGCTACTTCCAGCCGGGCCGGGAGATGTTCCTGCTCCGCGTCGGCGAAGCACTCGTCGGCCCGACCGTCTGCGAGGACATCTGGCAGCCCGGCCCGCCGGCAACCGACCTCGCGCTCGCCGGCGCCCACGTGATCGCCAACATCTCCGCATCGCCGTTTCACGTCGGCAAGGGGCTCGAGCGCGAGGAGATGCTGATCACGCGCGCGCGGGACAACGCCTGCTGGGTCGCGCTCGTCAACGCGGTCGGCGGCCAGGACGAGCTGATCTTCGACGGCCACAGCGTCGTCATCGACGAGGAGGGCGAGGTCGTCGCCCGCGCACCGTCCTTCGAGGAAGCCCTGCTCGTCGTCGACATCGACGTCTCGACCGCGATCGCGCGCCGGCTCGTCGATGCGCGGCGCCGTGCGCTGGCAAGCGAGCGCGAGATCCCCGACCCGCCGGTGATCGACCTCGGCGAGCCGCGCGATCAGCAGGGCCCCGTGAAGCCGTACGTTGCGGAGCCGCTCGACGAGCTCGAGCAGATGAGGCGCGCGCTCGAGCTGGGGCTCTCGGACTACGTGGACAAGAACGGCTTCGGCGACATCGTCCTCGGCGTCTCGGGCGGGATCGACTCGGCATTGACCGCCGCCCTCGCCGTCGAAGCGCTCGGCCCGGAGCGCGTCCACTGCGTCTCGATGCCGTCCCGCTACTCCTCCGACGACACCAGGCGAGATGCCGAGCTCCTGGCGAAGAACCTCGGCACGGACTTCCTCGAGCTTCCGATCGACTCGATCTTCGACGGCTACGAGGGCGCGCTGTCGAAGGTGTTCGAGGGACAGGAGGCCGACATCACCGAGGAGAACCTCCAGGCGCGCATCCGCGGGACGCTGCTTATGGCGCTCTCGAACAAGTTCGGCTGGCTCGTCGTCGCGACGGGGAACAAGTCGGAGCTCTCGGTCGGGTACGCCACGCTCTACGGCGACATGGCCGGCGGGTTCGCGCTGCTCAAGGACGTGTTCAAGACAGATGTGTTCCGGCTCGCCCGGCACCTCAACGAGCGCGTCGGCCGCGAACTGATCCCCGAGACGACGATTGACCGCGCGCCGAGCGCCGAGCTCCGCGCCGACCAGAAGGACGAGGACTCGCTCCCGCCGTACCCGGCGCTCGACAAGGTGCTCGAGGCCTACGTCGAGGAGGACCGCTCACACGAGGAGCTGACCACGGACGGGTTCGACCAGGACGTGGTCGACCGCGCGATCGCGCTGATCGACCGGGCCGAATACAAGCGCCGACAGGCCCCGCCGGGGGTGAAGCTCCGTCCGAAGGCGTTCGGCCGCGACCGCCGCACGCCGATTACGAACCGCTGGCGCGGGTAGGAACCGGGTCATGAACAAGACACAGACACTCCAAGCGCCGCTCATAGGCTGGCGCGAGCGCTTCGCCCAGAAGGTCGAGAAGCCGGTCAGCAAGCGGACCCCGCTGACGGGGAATCAGGTCCGCGCGATCATCGGCGCGCTGTTCTTCATCAAGTCCGCGTGGTACGTCGCCCGCTCGATCCGCCGCGCGATCAAGAACCGCTAGACGCTCGGCCGGCCAGCTCTTCGAACCAGCGCAGCCGCTCCTCGTACGGGACGGCGGCGTTGGCCGGAGACGTCGAAGGCAGGACGAAGAGCCGCGTGTCGCCAAGCCGCCGTTCTTGAACACCGAGCTCCGGCCGCTCGTTGAAGGCGCCGCGGTAGCCCTCCTTGCCGACGAACGCGAGCCACGCCGGCCCAAGGTCGCGGGCCATCCGCTCCAGCCGCTCCGCCGAGCCCTCGAAGTCGGCCCGCCGGAGGTCGCCCGAGCCGGGCGTCGTGCGGTACGCCGCGTTCGTCAGCCCGAGGCCGAGCGCCGGCAGCTCGTGCTGCTCCTCCGGCGCGTACAGGCGCGGCGTGAAACCCCCGTCGTGGAGCAGCCGCCAGAAGTCGTTCCGCGGGTTCGCGAAGTGCGCGCCGGCAGCGTCAGACCAGCGGCCCGGGTTGATCCCGCAGAAGACCACGCGCAGGCCGGGCGCAAGGACATCGGGGACCGCGCTACGCCGCTTCGAGCTCGAACTCTGGCTCGCGGGCGTCGAGCCGGACTTCGAAGAGGCGTCGGATGTCTTCGCCACTGAGGGTCGTTTCATAGCGCGACCGGCGCGGCGCCAGCTCGATCAACTGCACCGCTTCCTCGTGGACCCCGTAGCACCGGGCGTAGCACTCGGCTTCGTTCAATGCGCGCAACCGCACGATCTGACCGTAAATTGCCCACCGGACGGTGGCACTCCGCGCGAAGCACTTCGACTACTGGATCTCGCTCGACGAGGGCGGAGGCCTGTCCGCCGACGGCAATCCGGTCACGGTCGAGGGGGACGTCGGCGCCGAGCATCTGCTCCTGACGGCGCTCGCCCGGTGCTCGGTCTCGAGCCTCGAGCACTTCGCCCGGCAGAAGGACGTCGAGGTCACCGCGTCGGCCTACGCGTCCGGGACCGTGACCCGGCTCGAAGACCAGGAGCGCTACGGGTTCGTCACCATCGAGTGCAAGCTCGACGTCCAGCTCACGGGCGAGCTCGCCGAGGACGAGCTGCGCAGCCTGCTCGAGAGCGCCGAGTGGGGCTGCTTCATCGGCGCCTCGCTGGACCCGGCGCCGAAGTACAGCTGGCGCGTCAACGGCCGCGACCTGTGAAGTGGATCCTCCTGACGGGGATCCTCGTCGCCGTCGGTGCAATCGCGTTCTCCTGGTACCGCGGTGGTGAGGACACGTCGGCAATCGGCGAACCGCTCGTGCTGGGGGAGCGGCGACACCGCGTCGTCCCGGCGGAGCGCGACGGCGCGCCTCTCCTCGTCCTCCTCCACGAGCGCGGCGGCTCGCCGCGCGAGCTCCTTTGGCCCGAGCTCGTCGACTCGCTCGACGCGATGGGCGCGAACGCGCCGGCTGTCCTGCTGGTCGACGGCGGGGATCACAGCTATTACCACGACCGCGACGACTTCGACTGGGGCACTCACATCCTCGAGGAGGCGATTCCCGCGGCGCGGGATCGCCTGGGCACCGACCCGAGAAAGGAGGCGATCGGAGGCTTCTCGATGGGCGGATTCGGTGCCCTCGACCTGGGACGTCAGCGCCGCTTCTGCGGCGTCGGCGCTCACTCGCCGGCGCTCTGGGAGGGAGGCGGTCAGACGCCCGAGGGGGCTTTCGACGATGCCGAGGACTTCGAGCGCCACGACGTGCTCGAGGCCGCGCAGTCGAACCCGAAAGTCTTCCGCGGGGCTCGGGTCTGGCTCGACGTGGGCGCCGAGGACTCGTTTCGGACCAACACCGTCCGGCTCGGCGCGCTCGTCGACGCGCCGGCGAAGACTCCGCCCGGCGAGCACTCGACCGCGTACTGGCGCGAGCACGTGGACGAGTACCTCGCGTTCTACGACCAGGCGCTGAGGGCGTGCGCGTAGCGCTCGACGTCGAGGCGGTCCGCGCGCGGTTCTCCGCGCTGCAGCGGCCCTACGCGTTCTTCGACGGCCCGGCCGGGACGCAGGTGCCCGACGAGGTGATCGACGCGATCGCCGGATACCTCCGCGAGTCGAACGCCAACGTCGGCGGCCAATTCGAGACCAGCCGTCGCACGGGCGAGCTCGTCGAGGCGGCGCACGAGACTGCCGGCCGCTTCCTCGGCTGCTCGGCGGGCGAGGCGATCTTCGGGCCGAGCATGACGAACCTCAACTTCATGCTCACGCGAACCGTCGGGCGCGAGCTCCGCGAGGGCGACGAGATCGTCACGACCCGGCTCGACCACGACGCCAACGTCGCGCCATGGCTGGAGCTCGCGCACGACCTCGGGCTCGTCGTGCGGTTCGCGGACTACGACCTGTCGGACATCGAAGAGCAGCTCTCCGAGCGGACACGCGTCGTCGCCTTTCCGTGGGCATCGAACGCGCTCGGCACCCTCGTGAACGCCGGACGGATCTGCGAGCTCGCACACGAGGCCGGCGCGCTCGCCTGGGTCGACGCCGTCCACTACGCGCCGCACGGGCCGATCGACGTGGCCGGGATCGGGGCGGACGTCCTCCTCTGCTCGCCGTACAAGTTCTACGGGCCGCACCTCGGGCTCGCGTTCGCCCGCCGGGAGCTACTCGACCGCTGGCGGCCGTACAAGGTGCGTCCGGCGCCCGGCTACGAGACCGGGACGGCGCAGCACGAGCTGCTCGCCGGCTTCGTGGCCGCGGTCGAGTACGTCGAGTCGATCGGGCTGGACGCGATCGCGGCGCACGAGCGCGAGCTCGGCGAGCGCTTCCTCATAGGGCTCCCGGGAGGCGTGACGCTCCACGGGCCGCCGACGATGGAGGGTCGCGTACCGACCTTCGCTCTCACGATCGAGGGCCGGTCACCGACGCAGGTCGCAGCCCACCTCGGCGAGCGCGGCATCTTCGTCTGGGACGGGAACTACTACGCGCTCGAGGTGATGAGGCGGCTCGGTCTGGACGACGGCGCCGTGCGCGTCGGGATCGTCCACTACAACACGGCCGGCGAGGTCGACCGGCTCCTGGAAGAGCTCAGGAAGCTCGTCTGAGCCCGGGCCAGAGCTCGCCGCCGCGCCGCGTGGCCGCGCTGGCGCGCGCGTAGCTCCGGGCCGCCGACTCGTCCACCGCCAGCGTCACCGGCCCGTGCGCGATCAGGCCAGGCTCGGCCCGCTCGCGAAGGAGGTCGGCGAAGAAGCCGTCCACCAGCCACTCGCGGCCCGGCGCGACCGATGCGCGGGAGGAGATCCGGAACAGCGTCTCCGACAGCTCGTCCACGCGGTCGATCCGCGGCCGCCGAACGAACGTTGTCGGGCCCTCGGGAAGGATCGACGCGACCGAGTCGAGCATCTCGACGCCCGCTTCGCGGTCGGTGACGAAGACTTCGAGCATCAGCTCCTTCGAGCCGCTGGGCAGCACGCGCACCGAGGGAATCTGCGAGTTGTGGATGTGGATCACCTCGCCGTCGAGCGTCCGCAGCCTGGTGTGTCGCAGCGACACGTCCTCGACGATTCCCTGGAGGTCGTGCATCGGGATGTGGATCGTGTCGCCGACCGAGTACCAGCGCTCGATGAACATCGCGAGGCCGGCGATGATGTCCATCAGGACTCGCTGCAGCGCGAAGCCGACCAGGATCAGGACGAAGGACGCACCAGCGATTGCCGTCAGGCGATCGACGCCGCCGATCAGCTGACCGATCGAGAGCACGGCCGCCGTTCCGAACCCGAGGTAGGTGATGGCGGCGCGGATGATCGAGACCTGCGTCTCGCGCCGCTTGAGACGGGCCATCTTTCCGGCCTTCGTGAGGTCGTGCTCGGCCGAGCGCCGGTCGTTCCAGACCAGCACCTTGAGCGCGACGAACGCCGCGCAGCGCGCGAGCAGCCAGGCGGCCGCGAAGAGGAGAACGATGACGAGTGGCCCGAACATGTGTCGCACAGGCAAGCTATCGACGGCACCATGCCTCGCGTAACCGTTTTCAAAGAATCCTTACGGGGACTCACCAGACGGTGAAGATCCTCGTTCTCGGCGGGACGAAGTTCCTTGGCCGGGCGACCGTCGAGGCCGCGCTCGAGCGGGGCCACGAGGTCACGCTCTTCAACCGCGGCGAGACGAACCCGGAGCTCTTCCCCGAGGTGAAGAGGATCCGCGGCGACCGGACCGAGGACCTGACGCCGCTCGCGGGCGGTGGATGGGATGCGGTCGTCGATCCGTCCGGCTACTTCCCCGATGTGGTGCGGCGCTCGGCCGAGGCGCTGAAGGAGTCGGTCGGGCGCTACCTGTTCGTCTCGAGCGTCTCGGTCTACGCGGACATGAGCGACGGACCGAACGAAGACTCGGCGCGCGGCGAGCTCGGTGGTGACATGCCTGCGGACGAGATGCTTCCCGAGTACGAGAACTACGGGCCGCTGAAGGCGCTGGCCGAGGACGCCGTGTGGGAGGTCTTCGGAGACCGGGCGACGATCGTCCGCCCCGGACTGATCGTCGGGCCGCACGACCCGACCGGCCGGTTCACGTATTGGCCCCACCGCGCCGCGCGCGGCGGGGAGATGGTCGTGCCGGCGCCGCCCGAGCGCACCGTGCAGTTCGTGGACGTCCGCGACCTCGGCCGCTGGATGGTCGAGCTGCTCGAGCGCGACGAGGGAGGCGCGTTCAACGCGACCCGTTCGGGCGTCCCGTGGCGGGAGCTGATCGACTCCGCGCGCTCGGTGACCGGCTCGGACGCGACCCCGGTCTGGATCCCGGACGAGTTCCTCTCGCAGCACGAGGTCGGCGAGTGGATGGAGCTGCCGATGTGGCTCGCGGACCCCGAGTGGGTCGGGATGAACCAGGCCGACGTCTCTCGCGCCGAGGCGGCGGGGCTGTCGCACCGTCCGCTCGAGGACACGATCCGCGGCACACTGGACGAGGCGGAGACGACCGAGGAGGCGGGGATGAAGCCCGAGCGCGAACGTGAGCTCCTGGAGGCCTGGCGCGGATGAGGTCGCTCCTCATCGTCCTTGCGGCGCTCGTGCTTGCCGCGCCGGCGGCGGGGCAGTCGGGCGTCGTCGACCAGGCCGCAGAGGCACTCGCGTCCGACCCGGTCTACGTCCACCCGGGAACCGACGCGCTGACCGGGGCCGAGGCGGACGACCTGCGCGGCGAGATCGAGTCCAGCGGGGCGGCTCCGCTCTTCATCGCTGTCTTGCCGGCATCCGCTCGCACCGAGGCGGGCGGCTCGAGCACGGACGTCGCGCTGCAGCTCGGAGAGCGCGTCGGCGAGCAGGGCGTGTACGCCGTCGTCGTCGGCAACCAGTTCCGGGCGGTCAGCAACGACCTCGGGCGAAATCAGGCGCCCGGGCTCGCTACGGCAGCCTTCCGGGCCAACGAGCAGGACGGCGTCGCCGCAGTCCTCACGGACTTCGTCAGCCGCGTCGGCGACGTCCGGTCGGGATCGGCCGAGTCGACCGGGAACGAGGACGGCGGCGGGTTCCCGTCCTGGCTCCTGGTCGTCGGCGCCGCAATCGCCGCCTTCTTCGGGTTCCGCACCTTCCGGCGCAGGCGCCGGCGCAACCGGGAGCTGGCCGAGGTCAAGACGCTCGCCCGGGAGGATCTCGTCGCGCTCGCCGACGACGTCGTCGGCCTGGACGAGGAGGTCGAGGCCAGCCCGGAGGCCAAGGCCGCCTACCTGCGCGCGATGGAGGCGTACCAGCGGGCCGACGACTCGTTCGACCGGGCTCGCTCTCCCGAGGACATCTCGCGCGTCACCGCTGCGCTCGCAGAAGCGAGGTACGAGATGGAAACGGCGAAGGCGCACCTCGCGGGCAACCCTCCGCCCGAGCGGCGGCCTCCGTGCTTCTTCGACCCGCGGCACGGCACGTCGGTCGAGGACGTGTCCTGGATGTCCCCGAACGGCGTGACGATGACGGTGCCGGCCTGCGAGGCAGACGCTCAACGGGTGAAGGCCGGCGAGGAGCCGGACGCCAGGCAGGTCACAGTGAACGGACAGCGACGGCCGCTCTGGGACGCACCCGCCTACTACCAACCCTGGGCGCTCGGGTTCTTCGGTCTCGCCACGGGCGCGTTCTTCTTGGGCTCTGCCTTCGCGCCGGACGCCGAGGCCGGCGGGTTCGGCGATCTCGGCGGAGGCGACTTCGGCGGCGGCGGAGATTTCGGCGGCGGCGGCGACTGGGGCGGCGGCGGGGACTTCGGCGGCGGAGGCGACGGCGGCGGGTTCTAGGGAGCCTGCGGCGAGGTGAACGCCTCCCGCAGCTGCTCGAGGAACCGCTCGGCCGGCGGAGTCAACGGCACCCCTCGCGGGCGGATGACGGAGATCGTGCGAGTCAATCGCCAGCGGGGGACGTCGAGGACGACGAGCCTGCCGCTCTCCAGCTCGACCTCGAGCGCGAGCCGGCTGATCGCCGCAACCCCGGCGCCCTTGCCGACCGCCAGCTTGACTGCCTCCCAGGACTGGAGCTCGAGAGTCGGCACCGACTGGAGACCGAGCTCCCATCGGGTTGTCTCTACCGCCGCGCGGGTCGCCGAGCCCTCCTCCCGCGAAAGCCAGGTGAGACCGGCCAGGTCCCGGCGTCGAAGGCGTCTGCCCCCGAGGGAAGGCGGTCCGATGAGGACCACCTCGTCGTCGAGGAGCGGCTCGCTCTCGAGCTCCGGGGGAACGACAAGACCTCCCACGACCGCGAGCTCGACCCGGTGCGCCCGCACGAGCTCGAGTGCGCCGGCAGATGTCGTGACCTCCGGTGCAATCTCCACCATCGGATACCGCTCTCGGAACTGCGCCAGGAGCTCCGGAAGCACGTACGTGCCCGGAATTCCCGAGGCCGCAATCGAGAGCGTGCCGGTCTCGGAGTCGGCGCCGGCGGCGAGCGCTCGCTCGGCGTTCGCAAGGAGCGCCTCCGCCCGGAGGACGTAGTCGGCGAGCACGTCGCCGGCCGGCGTCAGCGTGGCGCCCGCGCGGCCACGGACGACGAGAGACCTGCCGACGTCGGCTTCCAGGGACGCGAGGTGCTTCGAGACGGCGGGCTGGCTGATGTAGAGCTCCTGCGCTGCGCCCGAGATGGAACCGCGGCGGGCGATGGCCGCGAAGGCGCGCAGCTTCGCCTCGACCTGCATCACCTCAGGTTATGCAAGACACAGGAAAGATGTATTTGAGTTGACGCTCGCACCCGACGTAGTTTCCGGTTGAGCCCGACGGCGGCAGGGTTTGGCACAGGTCGCCGCGGGGTGCTACCGCAGGAGGTACGGCTATGTGCAGCCACAGTCGCGCTCTCACGGCATTCCTCGTCGCGTTCGTCGGGATCCTCGCGACCGCCGCCACCGCATCGTTCGCCGACGACGGGAGGCGAGATCGGCTCTCGAACGTGGACGGGACGATCTGGGTCGCGAACCGCGGCGTCCACACGATTCAGGGTTTCGATGCGAGGACGGGCGCCGTCGTGAGCACGATCCCGATGGCCCCCGGTTCGCAGCCCGGGGATCTCGCGTACGCCAGGGGCAAGCTCTACGTGGCCGAGGAGTTCGGGAGCCCGCCGGCGATCGCGATCGTCGATCCCCAGACGGGCGTCGTCACCAAGCGGATCGCAATGGCGGCGCTCTCGCGGCCTCATCACGTGCACACAACCCGTCGAGGCGACCTCGTCGCGTTCGGGCTGTACGGGACGGACCAGGTCGCGGTCGTGAACACGCGTACCGACGAGCTGCTCGGTACGTGGGACACGAACCCGGCCGCAACCAGCGGCCGGGCGCACGCCGGCGTGTTCTCGCCGAACGGGCGGATCCTCTACGTCGCGAGCGACGCGTCGAACGAGATCGTCGCGCTCGATCCAAGGACAGGCGGCATCCTCTGGCGGCTGACGGTTCCGGGCGCGCACGAGCTCGCCGTGACGCGGAACGGCAAGACCGCATATGTGACGCGGAGAACGGCGAACCGGGTCTGCGTGCTCGACCTACGAGCCCACGACGCGTGCACCGACGTGCTCACGCTCGGTCTTCCCGACACGCTCCGCCTTGCAGCCGGCGACAGGCTCCTGACCATCACGCTTCGGACGATGCCCGCCCAGGCCGTGGTCGATCGACACGCGGACGTTCGAGCACGAGTTCGTTCGGCTCGGCTCGCCGCTCGAGGCCACCACCCTCGCCGGGCATCAGTGGACGTCACGAAACGGGCGCTACACGTTCGCGGCGTTCGAGGGCGGAACGGGTCCTGGGGTTGCGGTCATCGACCACCGGGACGGAAACCGGATCGTGCGAACGCTCGACTATCCGGGGCGGCCGCACGGAGTCGACCTGGCTCGGCCCGACGACAACGACGATGACGACGACGACGGCGGGCGACGACGACGACTAGGGGAATGCGGTAGCGCAGCCGGCGGGAGGGCGAGCGGCCTCGCTCTCCCGTCAGTCGTAGGCGGCGCGGGCCCGCTTCCAGCGTGGATCGTCCGTGCGGATCCGATCCGGGTTGACGCCGCGCTTCTCGGCCAGCGCGAGCGTCAGGAGCTGGAAGCGGACGATGTCCACGACCGGGTGCCGCGTCGGGACGAACTCCACGTCGCAGCCGAGCTCGCGCAGGGCGGCGAGCGCGTCTCGCGCCCGCTCGGCGGCCCGGCCCTCTCCCTCGAGCACGAAGCAGCGCACCGTCTCGTCCACGCCCGCGAGATGTCCGTGCAGGAGCTGCTCCGTGTGGTGGGCCTCCGCGGCGACGAACGCGCCCTCGCGGAGCTTCAGCGTTGCCTCCTGCGCCGTCGGCCAGGCCGAGCCTGCGCCCGCGACGAGGAACCGCTCGTGGTCGGTCGCCAGCGCCGGCCGCTCGAGCTCCTCCTCAACGGCGGCGGGCAGCTCCGAGATGTCCTGTCCGCGCAGCGAGGCGATCGCCGCGACCGCCGACGTGTAGCTGGCCGTGTGACACCAGCTCTGCTCGATCTCCGGGGCCGCCACGACGACCTGGTCGCACTCGGCCGCGATCGGGCTCTGCGGGCGCGCCGGTGATGACCCATTTCTCGCCCTCCCACGCCTGCACGGCCTCGAGCGTCAGCTTCGTCGTTCCCTTCGTGGCTGATCGCCACGAGCACGTCGGCGTCCCGCTCAGACCGCGACCACGAGGTCGAGCGCCTGCGCTGCGTCGCCCCCGGTCTGGGCGGCGTGGAACGAGGTTCCGCAGCCCGTGAAGAGGACCTTCCCGTCCGGCAGCCGCCTGTCGGTCGGCACCTTTCGAAGCCATTCCGGCTGCGCCCAGATGGCCGCTCTGGTGTTCTCTCCCAGCATCGAGGCGTCTATACCATGCCGCCGGTGGACGGCTTCCCGTTCGTGTACCGCGACACCGTGCGCTTCCGGGACCTCGACGGGATGGGACACGTGAACAACGCGGTCTTCCTGACCTACATGGAGTCCGCCCGCATCGCGTTCCTGTCCTCGCTCGGCGCGGGCGACAACCCGCAGCAGAGCCTGATCCTCGCTCGCGTGGAGACCGATTTCCGGTCGCCGATCGCCTTCGGCGAGGACGTCGAGGTCGGCGTGCGGACCTCGCGGGTGGGAACCAAGAGCTTCGAGCTGGAGTACGAGGTGCGCGCCCACGGCCGCGTGGCGGCGGAGGGCAAGAGCGTGCTCGTCGGCTACGACTACGAGAGAGGAGCGAGTGTGGAGATCCCGGCGGAGTGGCGCAGCTGGTTGACCGAGGAGGTGGCCGTCTGATGGCCGTGTTCCAGCGAGAGGTGCTGCCGAACGGACTGCGGCTCCTGTCGGCGCCGATGCCTCAGGTGCAGTCGGTCGCCTGCTTCATCATGCTCGCCGCCGGCTCGCGCTACGAGACGCCCGAGACGAGCGGGATCGCGCACTTCGCCGAGCACATGTTCTTCAAGGGCACGGAGAACCGGCCGACCGCGCAGATCATCGGCAACGAGCTCGACGGGATCGGCGCCGAGTTCAACGCCTTCACCGGCAAGGAGTACACGGGGTACTACGTCAAGTGCGCCGCCGAGCACCGGGGCCGGGCGTTCGACGTCCTCGTCGACATGCTCCGGCATTCGAAGTTCGACCCGGAGGAGATCGAGCGCGAGAAGGGCGTGATCGTCGAGGAGATGAACATGTACTTCGACACGCCGCG
Organism: uncultured Actinomycetes bacterium; assembly: GCA_963782765.1. Classification (GTDB taxonomy): domain Bacteria; phylum Actinomycetota; class Thermoleophilia; order Gaiellales; family Gaiellaceae; genus JACDAN01. Next base: position 503,577 of record CAWALC010000001.1, on the reverse strand, counting down.
GGACTACATCGGCGGCGTCTACCACCAGCTCCTCTACGGCGATACGCCGCTCGGCTGGGACATCATCGGCCGCAAGGAGACGGTGCGGGCCGCAACGCGGGAGACCTTTCTCGAGTACGTCGACCGCTGGTACACGGGGCCGAAGATGGTCGTCGGGTTCGCCGGGAACTTCGACGAAGGCATCCGGCAGGACGTCGAAGAGATGCTGGGCGAGGTCGAGGCGGCCGACCCTGGCGGAGCGGACCCGCTTCCCGGCTCGAACGGCGCCGGGCCGAGCGTCCGGATCCACTCGAAGGAGTCGGATCAGGCGCACATCGCGATGGGCGTGCCGAGCTATCCGTTGTCCCATCCGGACAGGTACGCGCTGCAGCTACTCGGGACCGTGCTCGGGACGGGAATGTCTTCTCGGCTCTTCACCGAGGTGCGGGAGCGGCGCGGACTCGCCTACTACGTGTTCGCGACGAACCACTCGTATACCGACACCGGGACGCTCTACTCGCAGGCCGGCGTGGACATCAAGCGGATCGACGAGGCGATCGAGACCATCGCCCGCGAGCTGAAGAAGATCGCCGCCGAGCCGGTGCCCGCCGAGGAGCTCGAGAAGTCGAAGAACGTGGCCAAGGGGCGGTTCGTCCTCACGACGGAGAGCCCGCACGGGATGATCATGTTCGGGCTGCGGCGCGAGGTGCTCGAGGGCGAGGTCGAGGAGCCGGAGGACGTGCTGGCGGGGATCGACGCGGTCACGGTCGAGGACGTCCAGCGGGTCGCGCAGGACGTGATCGGCCGGAACGGGCTCAAGCTGGCGCTGATCGGGCCGTTCGACGACGCGGAGCGCTTCGAGAAGATCCTGGCGGGCTGAGGACGAAGTTCCGCGGCCGTTGTCGTCTAGCCGCGGCGGCGGACTCGTGCTCGCCGCGGCGCCACGACCGGCACGAAGGCAATCCCGCTGATTCGGTTCGTCTGCACGTGGAACTTGATCTCCATTCCCGCGCAGCGGCCGCGCGGCTTCTCGCCGGCCGAAAACGCTTCACCCGGCACCTCGATCCGAATGCCGTCGTCGGTCCGCAGCGCGCCTAGGTCCTTCGCTTCGTTGAACCACAGCATGGTGCCGCGCCCGGTGGAGCGCAGGATGACCTCGCGCTCCAACTCGATCCTGTCGCCGTTCTCGTTCATAGCCCTCTTTCCCTAGAAGAAACCGGCCGCGGCGCAGTGCCGCGGCCGGCTCGCGAACTACGCGACCTGGGTGACGTCGGTCGCCTCGGGCCCCTTCGAGCCCTCGCGCTGCTCGTACGAGACTCGTGCGCCCTCCGGGAGCGACTTGAAGCCCTCACCGGCGATGCTGCTGTGATGCACGAACAGGTCCTTCGCGCCTTCATCGGGAGTGATGAAGCCGTAGCCCTTGCTGTCGTTGAACCACTTGACGGTTCCGTTTGCCATAAAAAAACACCTCCTTCACCGTTCACGAACGGGTGAGGAAGGCGCCGAAACGCAAACCGAACTCGCTCTGATCTTGGACTCACGGTAGCAGGCGCGGGTCAGATCGGCCCGGCGTCGGCCTGGTCAGACCGTCGCGAGGTCGGTGAGGATCATGTCCTTGTCTTCGGCGTCGGTGATCCCCTCGGCGGCCTCGCGTGCCTCCTGCTCGAAGCGCTTGACGTCGTCCGAGTTTCCGGCGACGGCGTTCGCGCGGGCCAGCGCTTCGTAGGCGAACGGGAGATCGAACTCCTCCATGTTCTCGGGGCTCGCCTCGACGATCGCGAGGCAGCGCTGCGCGTGGTGGAGCGCCGGCTCGGGTCGTCCCAGCACCGAGTAGACACGCGAGCAGAGCCACTCGCTTCGAGCCCGGTTCTTCGGCTCGCACTCGGGCGCCTTCAGCCAGTGGTACGCAGAGGCGTGCGCCTGGTGAAGGAGCTCGAGATCATCCTCAGGCGTCCGCTCTTTCTCGAGCAGTCGCCAGACGTCGTTGTAGAGATCGACGCCGAGCTGTCGGTGGTCTAGCTCCACCAGCCCTGGACGACCTCGCCCCGGTCCTCCGCATGCCGCTGGCCGAAGGCAAGGATCTCCAGCCCCTCGTCGCCCGCCTCGAACTGGCGCATGACGCCCGGCGCGACCCGCAGCGCCTCGCACGTCCGCAGCTCGAGGATGTCGTCGTCCAGCTTGACCCGGCCCGAGCCGGAGACGACGAAGTAGATCTCCTCCGCGGCGTCGTGCCGGTGCCCGAACGGCTGCCGCTTCCCTGGCTTGAACCGGTGGAGGCTGAAGCCCGTCTGCTCGGTCTCGAAGGCGCCGGCACCGAACCGCGACTCGTGGGTGTCCGTCATGCCGAACTTCTCGGCCGCATCCTCCACGTCGAGGACGCTCATGTGCGTGTAGCCGCTCACCTACTCCTCCCTTCCCTCGGTCGTGCCGCGCTCGCGGATCTCCTCGACCACGGTCGGATCCGCCAATGTCGTCGTGTCGCCCAGCGGCCGGTTCTCCGCGACGTCCCGCAGGAGCCGCCGCATGATCTTCCCGCTGCGTGTCTTCGGAAGCTCCGGCGTGAAGACGATGTTCGCCGGCTTGGCGATCGGGCCGATCTTGGCGCCGACATGGTTCCGGAGCTCGGCCAGTCGCTCCTCCGAGCCCTCCTCGCCGCCCTTCAGCGTGACGAACGCGACGATCGCCTGGCCGGTCTGCGAGTCCATCCGCCCGCAGACTGCGGCCTCCGCGACCGACGGGTGGTCGACGAGGGCGCTCTCGACCTCGATCGTCGAGATCCGGTGCCCGGAGACGTTCATGACGTCGTCCACGCGGCCGAGGAGCCAGAAGTCGCCGTCCTCGTCGATCCGAGCTCCGTCGCCCGCGAAGTACACGCCGGGGTACTTCGACCAGTACGTCTCGACGTAGCGCTCTTCGTCGCCGTAGATCCCGCGCAGCATCGCCGGCCAGGGCTTCCGAAGGACGAGATAGCCGCCTCCGCCCGGCCCGACCTCCCGGCCCTCCTCGTCGAACACCGCCGCGTCGACGCCCGGGAACGGCTTCGTCGCCGAGCCCGGCTTCGTCGTCGTGAGCCCCGGCAGCGGCGTGATCAGGATCATCCCGGTCTCGGTCTGCCACCAGGTGTCGACGACCGGCGTCTTCCCGCCGCCGACGTGCTCGCGGTACCACATCCAGGCCTCGGGGTTGATCGGCTCGCCGACCGACCCGAGCAGCCGTAGCGAGGAGAGGTCGTGCTTCCCTGCGTGTTCCGGGCCCCACTTCATGTGTGCCCGGATCGCGGTGGGAGCTGTGTAGAGAATGGTGACCCCGAAGCGCTCGGCGATGTCCCACCAGCGATCTTTGTCCGGGAAGTCCGGCGTGCCCTCGTAGATGACAGAGGTCGCGCCGTTCGCCAGCGGCCCGTAGACGATGTAGCTGTGGCCGGTGATCCACCCGATGTCGGCCGCGCACCAGTACACGTCGTCGTCGCGCTTCAGGTCGAAGATGTAGTGGTGGGTCGTCGCCGTGCCGACCAGGTAGCCGCCCGTCGTGTGCGCGATCCCCTTCGGCTTCGCCGTCGTGCCGGACGTGTACATCAGAAACAGCAGGTCCTCGGAGTCCATCGGCTCGCAGGGACATGACTCCGGGTCGTCGGCCTTCCCCTCGACGACCTCGTTCCAGAAGAGGTCGCGGCCGCGCTCCATCGAGACCTCGCCCTCGGTGCGGCGCAGGACGACGCAGGTCTCGATCCCCGGCGCATTGCCCATCGCCTCGTCGGCGATCTGCTTCAACGGCACCTTCGAGCCGCGACGCCAGGCCTCGTCTTGCGTGACCAAAACGGTGCACCCCATGTCGTTGATCCGGTCGGAGAGCGAGTCCGCCGAGAACCCTCCGAAGACGACGGTGTGCGGGGCGCCGAGCCTGGTGCAGGCGAGCATGGCGATCGCGAGCTCGGGGACCATCCCCATGTAGATCGCGACCTTCGTCCCCTTGCGGACGCCGAGCTCCTTGAGCGCGTTCGCGAAGCGGACGATCTCGGCCTGAAGGTCGGCATAGGTGAGGTCGCGCCGATCGCCGTCGGGCTCGCCCTCCCAGTGGTAGGCGACCTTCCCGCCACGGCCCGCCTCGACGTGGCGGTCGACGCAGTTGAAGCAGACGTTCAGCTTCCCGCCGAGGTACCACTTCGCGTACGGCGGCTCCCACTCGAGCAGCGTCGTCCACGGCTCGAACCACGTGATGCGCTGCGACTCGCGCGCCCAGAGCTCCTCGAAGTCCAGCTCGTAGAGCTCTTCCTGGGCGTTCGCCTGCGCCGCGAACTCGAGGTCCGGCGGGTACCGCCGCTCCTCGAGAAGCATCGTCTCGATCGAGCCCGTCTGCTCGGTGGCCATTACGGCGTCAGATCGTACGGGTACTGCGTGAGGTTCTCGTTCCCGTCTTCCGTGACCAGCACGAGGTCCTCGAGGCGGCAGCCGCCGAACCCGGGCTTGTAGAGCCCCGGCTCGAGGGTGACCACGTCGCCGACCTCGAGCTCGCCCGGGTCGCGCGAGAGCCACGGCGCCTCGTGCACCTCGAGCCCGACGCCGTGGCCGAGCCCGTGGTAGAAGCCGCGGTCGAGCACCTCGCCGTCCTGCTTCGAGAGCTGCGTCGGGTAGCCGGCCTCGTGGAAGACGTCGCAGACCCGCTCGAAGACCGCGCGGCCGGCAGCACCCGGCTTGACGTCCTCGAGCGACCGGTCGAGCGCCGCCTTGACGAGCCGCTGGTACTCGACGAGCTCCTCGGGCGGCTCGCCGATGCAGAAGGTGCGGGTCATGTCGGCGTAGCAGCCGGACTCGCGATCCCGAGGGAAGAGATCGAGCACGATCGGCTCGTTGGCCGCGATCGGGCCGGAGCCGAAGTCGTGTCCGACTGCGGTCTGCGGGCCGTGGGCGACGATCATCTCGTCGGCGACGAGGCCGTGCTGGTTGAAGACGTCCGTGATGCGCGCCTTGACCAGCTCGCAGGTCAGCGTCTCCCCGTCGACCGTCAGCTCGCCGTTCGACGGCTCCGCGCGGCGGAACAGGTCGCGCGCGGCATCCATGGCGGCCTCGGTGCCTCGCTGGGCCTTGCGGATCCCGGCGATCTCGGTCTCGTTCTTTGCCCGGCGGCGCTTGTTGAAGAACGCGCGGTCGGGCGTGATCTGGACACCCTTGGCCCGCAGGGCGTCGGCGAGCTCGGTCGGGAACGTGTGCGGGACGATCGCGTCCTTGACGTCGAGCCCCTCGACCGCCTGCACGATCAGCTTGAGGTGCTGTTCCTCGCGCGGGCCCTTGCCCACGAGCTCGTCCCACCCGAATTCCTCGAGCGGGTGCGCCTCCAGCCCGACCTCCTTCATGCGATCGACCTCGAAGGAGGTGATCACAACGTGCTTCGTGCCGTTCTTCTCGACGTAGAGGAACGGGTCGGGGGCGGGCACGGGAACCTCGTGGCGGAGCTCGGGCCCGTGCAAGTTGTCTGAGTAGATCATCACGTCAGCCATGCGCGGATCCTATATCGGCGTCTGAATAGACTGAGCGTTCGTGGAAGCGGCCCTCTCGCGCGCCCAGGCGCTGATCTCCAGCTACGACGGGGAGTTGCGACGGCTGCTGCCCGAGGGCGCCGAGATCTTCGACGCCCACCTCCACCTCGGCCACGACATCGACGGCTTCAGCGGCCAGTACGAGGAGCTCGAGCGGATCATGGACGCCTACGGCATCTCGCGCGCGTTCATGTTCTGCATGGACGAGCCCGACCGCGAGCCGGCGTTCCGCGCGCCCAACGACCGCACCTTGCGGGACGCCGAGCGCTCGAACGGCCGGCTGGTCCCGTTCGTCCGGCTCGACCTGACGGCCGAGGGGCCGATCGACGAGGCAAACCGCTGTCTCGAGAACGGGGCCCGCGGAATCAAGCTCCATCCGCGGGCGCAGCGCTTCACGCTGAACGACGAGCGCCTCGCGCCGGTCTTCGAGCTGGCCGCCGAGCGGCGCGTTCCGATCCTGATCCACGGCGGCCGCGGGCTGCCGCCGATCGCGGATCATCTCCACCGGCTCGTCGACACCTATCCCGCTGCGCAGCTGATCATCGCCCACGCTGGAATTGCGGACATGGCCGCCCTGGCCGGCCACTTCGCCGGGCGGAAGGGTGTCTTCTTCGACACGTCCGTGTGGAGCCCGGTCGACCTGTTGGACTTCTTCCACCAGGTCCCGCCGGAGCAGATCCTCTACGCCTCGGACTACCCGTACGGACGCCAGCCGCAGTCGCTCACGATCGCTCTGCGCACCGCGATCACGGCCGGTCTCGACGAGGCCCAGCTTCGCGAGATGCTTGCCGGCAACGCGAACCGGATCGCGAACGGCGAGGAGCCGCTGGAGCCGTCGAAGCCGCTGGGGCGGGACGAGTTCAGGCAGTCGATGGCGCTCGCGCGGGTCCACCAGTACCTCTCGATGGCGACGCCGCTTCTCTGGACGCGCCAGGCCGACACGATCGGCGTGCTCGGGCTCGCGCTGAACGCGTGCCACGAGCGCAACGGCTACCCGGAGGAGCTCGACCGGATCAAGGAGCTGCTCACGGCGGCCCAGGAGCTGTGGCGGGCCCTGCCGGAGATCGACGAGGAGGGCGAGCGGGTGGCGACGAGCCGTTCCGTCTTCGCGCTCGTCCACCTCGCGGACATCATCGCGGTGACGCCGGGTGCCTGAGCTCCGCGTGAACGGCGGGTCGTACGAGCTCGATGCGCCGATCGGCCGCTCGCTCGCGCAGTGGCTGCGCGAGGACGTCGGCATGACCGGCACCAAGATCGCCTGCAACGAGGGCCACTGCGGCGCCTGCACCGTTCAGGTCGACGGCGTCCCCGTCCTCTCCTGCATCACACTCGCCCACAGGGTCGACGGTGAGGTGACGACGATCGAGGGGCTCCGCGACCATCCGATGGTGGACGCGTTCGTCCGCGCAGACGCGCTCCAGTGCGGCTTCTGCACTCCCGGTCAGATCGTCTCGGCGACGGCGCTCGTCGCCGCCAACCCCTCGCCGACGACGGACGAGGTCCGGCACGCGATGGCCGGAAACCTTTGCCGCTGCGGCACCTATCCCAAGATCGAGGAGGCAATTGCGTCGTGGCAAGGCTGATCAAGACCGAGAAGGAGGTCGAAGGCCGCTACACCGAGCAGTGGGTCGTCGTCGACGAGGACGCGCTCGAGCAGTGGCCCGCAGGCCCGCTCGACACGGTCGGCCGGCCGGCGCCGCGCCGGGACGGGCTCCAGCGAGCCCGCGGCGAGGCGCGATACACGGCCGACATCCAGCTGCCCGGGATGCTGCACGCAGCCGTGCTCCGGAGCCCGTTCGCCAAGGGCCGCGTGCGTGAGATCGACACGCGGATGGCCGAGCGAGCGCCCGGCGTCCGGGCGGTGATTGGCCCTGACACCGACCCGCTGACGGACGAGCCGGCCTACCAGGGCGCGCCGGTTGCGGCCGTCGCGGCCGACACGTACGCGCAGGCCCGCGCCGCACTGGGACTCCTCGAGGTCGAGTGGGAGCAGCTCGAGCCGCTCCTCGATCCGGACGAAGCGGTCCGCCGCAACGAGCTCGTCGACGAGCCGAGCCGCTACGAGCGTGGAGACCTCGAGCGCGGCCTCGCCGAGGCGGACGTCGTCGTCGAGGCAGAGTTCCGCACCCAGACGGTCGTGCACAACTCGATGGAGACCCACCAGGCGGTCTGCGAGTGGGAGGGCGACGACCACCTCACTGTCTACATCTCGACGCAGTTCGTCTGGGGTGTCAGGGAGGACGTGGCAGAGCACTTCGGGCTCCCGCCCGACAACGTGCGGGTCGTGTGCGAGTTCATGGGCGGCGGGTTCGGGTCGAAGAACGGCCCCGACGCGCACACCTACGTGGCGGCCGAGCTGGCGCGGAAGACGGGCCGGCCGGTCAAGTGCATGCTGACCCGGCGGGAGGAGAATCTCGACGCCGGAAACCGCAACGCGACGATCCAGCGACTTCGCGTCGGCGCCCGTTCCGACGGCACGCTGACCGCCCTCGACGGCGAGTTCGTGAACTCGAACGGGTTCGGCGGCTGGCTCGCCTCGACGGGCGGGCCGATGCGGATGCTCTACAGCTGCGAGAACGTCAGCACGGTCGAGTACGCGGCCAAGCTCAACACGCCGCCGATGAAGGCGTTTCGCGCGCCGGGCTTCGTCGAGGGCACCTTCGGCCTCGAGTGCCTGATGGACGAGCTGGCCGCGAAGCTCGATCTCGATCCGCTCGAGCTACGCCGCCGCAACTACACCGACCAGGATGCCATGGACGAACGGCCCTTCTCGTCGAAGCAGCTCCTCGAGTGCTACCGGCGGGCGGAGCCGCACTGGGCCCGGCGCGAGGAAGTGCGCGCGAGCTCGGACGGCACCTGGAAGCGCGGCGTCGGCCTCGCGAGCCAGGTCTGGTACGGGGGCGGCGGCCCGCCGTCGTACGCCTGGGTCCGGGTCGGCGCAGACGCAAGGGTCGCCGTCGTTACCGCGATGCAGGACATCGGCACCGGCAGCTCGACCGCGATGGCGCAGATCGCCGCGGAGGAGCTCGGGCTGTCGATCGACCGCGTGGAGGTCTCGCTCGGAGACACCGCGCGAGGCCCGTACGCCACGATCTCAGCAGGCTCCTCGACGATCCCGTCGATGGGGCCCGCCGTCCGGTCAGCCGCCGCCGACGCCGCCCGCCAGATCCTCGAGATCGCGGCGCAGCGCTACGACCGCGAGGAGAGCTCGCTGTCGCTGAAGGACGGCCGGATCGTCTCCACCGACGACGAGTCGTGGCCGCTCGAGGAGGTCACCGGCCTGCTCGAGTCGGGGCAGATCCTCGGCAAGGGCTCACGCGGCCCGAACCCGACCGGCATGCGGGTGCTGACGTTCGGCGTGCAGGTTGCCGAGGTCGCCGTCGACATCGAGACCGGCGAGGTCCGCGTCGACAAGATCGCCGCGATCCACGACGTCGGCCGCGTCATCAACCCGCTCGGCGCGTCCAGCCAGGTCGAGGGCGGGGTCATCCAGGGGCTCGGGCACACGCTCTCCGAGGAGCGGCTGCTCGACCCGAGAACGGGGACGATCCTGACCCAGACGCTCGATGCCTACAAGCTTCCGACGATCGCTGACGTCCCAGAGATCGTGACCGATCTCGTGGACGAGCCCGACGCGCATCTCACCAATCTCGGGGCCAAGGGCCTCGGCGAGCCGCCGATCATCCCGACCGCAGCCGCCATCGCGAACGCGATCCGCGACGCGACGGGCGCGGATATCCGCTCACTGCCGATCAGCCGCGAGGAGATGTTGCGGGCGCTGCGCGAGGCACGCCGGCGGGAGCAGGTTGGAGCTTCAGCGGCCTGACTCGCTCGAGGAGGCCCGGGCCGTACTCGAGAATGGTTCCGGCTCGGCGCCGATCGCAGGTGGCACCGAGCTCGTGCCGCTCCTTCGCGATCGCATCGTCGATGCCACGACCCTCGTCGACGTCCGCACCGTCGTCCCGAAGGGGATCGACGGCACCCGGATCGGCGCCGGGACGACGCTCGGCGAGCTCGAGGTCGACCGGGGGGTTCCTCATGCGCTTCGCGAGGCCTGCCGGCTCGCAGCCTCCCCGCAGCTCCGCGCCATGGGCACGATCGGCGGCAACCTCCTCCAGGCGACGCGCTGCTGGTACTGGCGGCTGAAGTACCCGTGCTGGCTCCACGGAGGCGACCGCTGCTTCGCCCGCGACGGTCTCCATCGCGAGCATGCGGTCTTCGAGAACGAGCCGTGCGCGTCGGCCCACCCGTCGGATCCCGCCGCCGCTCTGCTCGCCCTTGACGCTACGCTGCGAACAGACCGACGCGAGCTGCCGCTCGCGGACCTCTACCGCCTTCCGACGGATGACGACCGCGAGATGACGACACTCGAACCGGGCGAGCTGATCCTCGAGCTGGACGTGCCGGCGCCGGAGGCGAGCACCTACCTCAAGGCGATGGATCGGCGCCTGTTCTCGTTCGCGCTCGTCGGTGTCGCCACTGCGCGCTCCTCCGGCGGGACGCGCATCGCGCTCTCCGGCATGGCGCCGATCCCGTGGCTCCTCGACGGCGAGGCCGCGCTCGACACGGCGACGCCGCTTCCGCAGAACGCCTACAAGGTCGAGATCGCCCGCGCGCTCGTCCGGCGCGCGCTCGACGAGGTCGCGGCGTGAGGTGGGCCGTCCTGGTGCTCGTGGCACTGCTCGCCGCAGGCTGCGGTGGGGACGACTCCGGCCCGGGCCCGGTCGTCGAATCCTGCGAGGTCGAAATCCAGGATCCGGCAAACGCCCCGGAGCTCGAGCCGCTCGATCCCGACTCGAAGCCGCGGATCGAGTTCGTAACGTCGCACGGGGACTTCACGATCGAGGTCGATCCGGTCAGCGCGCCCTGCAACGGCGACTCCATGGTCGACCTGGCCAGCGACGGGTTCTTCGACGACACGCGGTTCCACCGGATCGTGCCCGGCTTCATCATCCAGGGCGGCGACCCGACCGCCACGGGCAACGGCGGCTCGGGGTACACGACGATCGATGCGCCCAAGCCCGACACGGCGTACACGAAGGGCGTCGTCGCGATGGCGAAGTCGACGTTCGAGCAGCCGGGCACCGGGGGGAGCCAGTTCTTCATCGTGACCGCCGACAATGCGCAGCTGCCGCCCGACTACGCGGTCGTCGGCAAGGTCGTCGAGGGCCTCGACGTCGTCGAGAAGATCGGCAAGCTCGGGAATCCGCAGACCGAGGCGCCCACCGAGCGGATCGTGATCGAGAGCACCTCCGTTTCCGGCGGCTGACCGGGCGTCGTCGTCCCGGCCGAGCGTGGCCGGACGTCTTGCTTTTACACTCTTGGCGCATTCTCGCCCTTGACACATTTGGGTGTCCGACACCGAGACGCGGCCCGGCGGGACAATCGTGAGATGACGCCGCAGTCGTGCTGGCCGCCGGCGCCGGCGTCGCGATTCGGTGGCGCCCAAGCAAGCGCTGCTCCTGCCCGAGGTGCTTCGCCGCGTTCGTCAGAGCTCCGTCGACGACGTCCTCGTCGTTACCGGCGCCCACTCCGCTCGAGACCGACGCGCGAGTCGTCCACTGTCCGGACTGGGCGCTCGGGCCCGGCGCCTCGCTGCGCTATGGCCTTGCCGCGCTGCCCGACGACGTCGAGGCCGCCGTGGTCGTCCTCGCGGACGGGCCCGACCTCTCGCCCGCCGCCGTCGACCGCGTCGTCGAGGCCTGGCGGGAAGGCGCCGGGGACATCGTCGCCGCGTCCTACGGCGGCGACCGCGGCCACCCCGTCGTGCTCGGCCGGAAGGTCTGGGGCCGGATCCCGGACGAAGGAGCACGCGCGTTCGACCCTGTGCTCGTCCCCTGCGACGACCTGGGGTCTCCAGGAGACGTCGATATTGCCGATGAGATTCCCGGCAGGTTGAGAGAAGAGTCAGCAGAATGAATGCGTTCATGGAAGCCGTGTTGACGGTCGCCCGCGAGGAGCCTTCCGCGCTCGCACGTGCGCGGCTCCAGCGCCAGCTCACTCCTGAAGAGGCCGCGCGCCGAGCCGGCCTGACGCCGGACGAGGTCGAGTGGCTCGAGGAAGGGCGGCTCTACCGCTTCCGCTCAAGCGAGCGCGCGACCGTCGCGCTGCTCCTGTACACGACCTCGCTCGGCATCGACCGCCGTGAGGCACGCCGTCTGGCCGGCCTTCCTGTCGGCCCCGCGACGAGCAACCCGCGCGGCAGACTTGCCGTCGCCGCCGGAATTGCCGCGACGGCGCTCGCCATCGCACTGGCCGTCGTCGTCCCGCCCCGGCTGGGAGACGACGCCGCGCCGAGCTCCGCGACCGCAGCCGGTCTCCCCCCGCCCTGGCGGATCTCCGTCGACGTCCTCAACGGCGGCGGCGACATCACCTACACCCGCCGGGTCGCCGACCGCGTCGGCTCCCTCGCGTACCAGATCAAGCGCGTGAGCCGCGCGGGCCGGTTCGACTACCCGGAGACGTCGGTCTACTTCCCGCCCGGCGGAGAGGACATCGGACGCCGGCTCGCCGCCCAGCTCGACGTCACGGCTCGACCGCTACCCGCGGGAAAGAACCCGCGCCGGCTGGTCGTGATCGTGGGCCCGCCTCGGGCCCTGAGCTAGAGCGGAGTGCGGAGCGACCGGAGCTTCTCTTTGAGCTCCGGCGACATCGGCTCGGCCACCGCCTGCCGGACGAAGGTCCGGAACTCGACTTCGAACCGGTAGCGCTTCCGGCAGTACTCACAGCCGTCCAGGTGCACTTCAGCCTCGCGAATCTCGACATCGGTCAGCACGCGGTCGAGGTACGGCTGCATCATCTGCTCGCACTTGTCGCACGGATCGAACGCAAAGCCGGACATCACGACTCGTCCGCGGCCGACGTCGCCAGCGCGCCCTTCAGCATCCGCCGCCCCCGATGGAGACGCGACATGACGGTGCCGATCGGGATGTCCAGGATCTGCGCGGCGTCGCTGTAGGTGAAGTCGGCGAGATCCACGAGCAGCACGACGTCCCGGAAGTCATGCGGGAGATCCGCCAGCGCGGTCACGGCGTCATTCTGCGACAGGCGCTCGACGACACGCCTCTGGTCGGGCGTCCCGTCGGCACCCGACTCCTCGAGCTTGTTGTAGAGGAAGTAGTCGCTCTCCTCGAGCGGCTGGAGATCGGGCGTCCGCTGCACCTTCCGCCCGCGGTCGATGTTCAGGTTCGTGAGGATCCGGAAGAGCCAGGCCCGCAGGTTCGTGCCAGGCTGGAACGACCGCCAGCTGCGGAACGCGCGGGCGTACGTCTCCTGGACGAGGTCCTCCGCTTCCTCGCGGGAGCCCACGAGCCTCCGCGCAACGCCGTACACCTGATCGGACAGGTCCAGTGCCTCCTCTTCGAAACGCACGCGATCTCGCGCGTCCGTTGCGAGTTGCCGGGCCGAGCTCTCCGAGGCGTCGCTCATCGACTCGACCGTAGCAGCCGTGTTTCCCAGCTAGGAGAACGGAGATTCGGGGTCCGCTATTCCGGGTAGACCCTGGTCCATGAATGGATATGACCTCATCACCGCGGTCGACGACAAGCGCTGGGGCACCGTCGTCGACGAGCAGGACGACTTCGTCATCGTCGAGCACGGGTCACTTCGCAAGCACCGTTACGCGGTCCCGAAGTCGTCCGTGGACGTCGACGAGGACGCCAAGGAAGTCCGGACGACGCTCTCGGGCGAGCTCATCGGCGAGTCCCCGAAGGTGGACGACGGCCTCGACCGTGACACGATCGCGCGCCACTACGGGCTCGGTGAGACCTCGGAGGTCGCGGGCGGCGAAACTGCGACCGAGGAACGGGCCCAGGTCCGCGAGGGCACGGCGGACGACGCGATGCCGGACGAGTCGCCGGCGCTCCTCGGCGACCGCCTCACGGACGTTCCCGAAGACCGCCGCTAGGCCGCCCGGTGTCGGACCCCGCGGGCTGTCAAGCGAAAACGGTGCCAAGGGCGTAACAAGTCATCCCCTGGCCGTGGGGGCCACGCCCGCTCGAGGTCAGATGGCGGGCTGCTGCTTGAAGCCGGCGCCGGCCATGGCGTCGACGATGGCGTCGCGGCTCGTCCGCTCGTCGTCCCACTCGAGCATGACCTGACCCATCAGGTTGGCGGTCGCGAACTCGAGGCCCTCGTGGCCGCGAAGCGCGGCCGCCAGGCGGTTCACGCACCGCTCGCAGCGGATGCCGCTGACCTCGATCGTCTCCTTCACGACGGCCATGTGCGGCGCACGATATCGGCGCAGGCCGCGCCGGCATCTCCCTGCTCGAGCTGGAGCGCGCCCTCGGAGAGCGCCGGGTCGAGCGAGGTCTCGACCGGAAGCTCCTCGTACAGCTCGCGCACCCGGACGAGCCGCCCGTCGTGGATCAATTCGGCGTCCGGCCCGTACCGCGCCGCCGCCCAGCGGTTCTGCTGGTAGATCCCGCGGTCCGCTGGCTCCGCGGCTGGATGCTCCAGCGCCCACGCGCAGAGATCCCGCAGGAGCGCGACGAAGCCGGCAGTCCGGTCGAGACCCGTCGGCTGGTCGGGCATGCGGATCTCGAGCGTGCCGAACTTCGGATGCGGCCTGAGGTCCCACCAGACCTGCGTGTACTCCTTCATCAGCCCGGTGGCGACGAGCCCCTCGATCCAGCGCTCCCAGTCGGCGTAGCTCTCGAACACCGGCGGCGCGCCGCTCCGCGGCAGCTGCGCCAGGATCTCCGCACGGTTCGAGGCGAGGCCTGTCGCCCGACCGGACATGAACGGCGAGTTCGCCGACGCGGCGAGGACGAACGGCATCCAGGGCAGCAGCGTCTCGAGCGCGCTCATGCACTCGTCGGCGCTCGGCATGCCGAGGTGGACGTGGAGCCCGTTGACACCCTGCCGCCGCGCCGTCACTCCGGCGTAGCCGACCATCTCCTCGTAGCGCTTCTCGTCCGTGATCGGAAGCTCCTCGGGCTCGGCAAACGGGTGCGAGGCGGCCGCGGCCATCACGAGACCAAGGCCCTCGAGCCCCTCCGAGGTTCGGGCGCGCAGAACGCCGATCGCCGCGACCGCCTCGTCCACGGACGCGCAGACCTCGGTGTTGAGCTCGACGACTGAGGCGTGGAGCTCCGTCTTCAGCGTGCCCGGCAGGTCGAGCCCGTGCGTCTCCTCCAGCAGCTCCCGGATCGCACCGACCGGGGCGAACGACTCGCGGTCGAGGAGCATCACCTCCTCCTCGACGCCGATCGAGAGCGGCGTGCTCTCGCCGAAGCGTTGCTCGATCGCCAAGGACTAGCGCCGCTCGGTCGCGAGCCGGATCCCGAGCGCGACGAGGACGGCGCCGAGCACCGCGTCGAAGACCCGCCGCACCGCCGGCCGCCGGAGGACGTCGCCGACCCGGGCGACCGCGAACGCGTAGCCGCTGAGCCACACGAAGGTCATCGTGCAGAACACGAGCCCGAGCGCCAGCAGGCCGCCGAACGACTCGGCGCCGAACTGCGGTAGGAGGCTCGTGAAGAAGACCGCCATCTTCGGGTTCCCGAGGTTGCTGAGGAGGCCCTGGCGAAACGCGATCCCGGACGTCAGCGGCCCGCCGCCTTCTCGGCGGTCGACGTGCGTCCCGCGGATCGCGGCGAGCAGCGCATGCACGCCGAGGTAGACGAGGAAGGCGGCGCCGGCCAGCTTCAGGGCGACGAATGCCGGCTCGAAGGCGACGATCAGGGCCGCGAGCCCCATGCTGGTCGCGAGCGCCCAGACCGCCTGTCCGGTCGAGACGCCGAGCGCCGTGAAGACTCCGCCGCGCCGCCCGCCGAGCAGCGAGTTGCGGATCGCGAGTGCCGTGTCCTGTCCGGGAGTGACGATCACGAGCGCCGAGATCCCGAGGAACGCGAGGATGTCCACGCACCGAACCTACCGCGGAGGGATGCAATGAGCGAGCAGTTCGACCTGATCGTCCTCGGCTCGGGGTCGGGAGCCCGGGACGGCGCCAACAGGGCGGCGAAGGAGCACGGCGCCCGTGTGGCGCTGATCGAGAACACGCGCTGGGGCGGCAGCTGCCCGAACGTCGCCTGCAAGCCGACGAAGGCGTACCTCGTCGCCGCCGAGCTCGCCCACGACATCGAGGCGCTTGCCGATGAGCTTGGCATCGAGGTCGGCCCGGCGCGGGTCAACCTCGCGAAGGTGAAGGCGCGGAAGGACTCGCTGATCGTCTCCGGCGAGACCTGGATGGAGCGGCTGCACGGCGCCGGCCATGCCACCTACGACGGCACGGGCGCGTTCGTCGACCCGCAGACGATCCAGGTGAACGGCTCGCGACTGTCGGCCGACCGCGTCCTGGTCGCGACGGGCTCGCGCACCGCGGTGCCGCCGATCGAGGGCCTGGACGAGACGGGCTGGCTCGACCACGTCTCCGCGCTGGAGCTCACCGAGCTGCCGGAGTCGATGCTCGTCGTCGGCGGCGGGCCCGTCGGGCTCGAGCTCGCGCAGATCTTCTCGCGGTTCGGCTCGAAGGTGACGATCGTCCAGAGCGCCGACCGGATCTCGCCGAGGTCCGACGCGGACGCGACCGAGGAGTTGACCGCCGCGCTCGAGGCCGAGGGCATCGATATCCGGGTGGGGACGACTGTCGAGCGCGTCCGGCGCGAGGGCGGCGCGATCGTCGCAACCGTGGGCGGCGACGAGCTCCAGGTCGAGCAGATCCTGCTGGCGTCCGGGCGCGCGCCGAACACCGAGGAGCTGGCGCTCGACCGGGCCGGAATCGAGCACGGGCGCGGCGGCATCGTCGTGGACGAGCGGCTCCGCACCTCGGTCGACGGCGTCTGGGCCGCCGGCGACGTGACGTCCGCGTACCAGTTCACGCCGGTCGCGCAGTACGAGGCGCGAATCGCCGTGGACGACATGTTCGGCTCGAACGGCGCGAAGGCGGACTACGACTGGCTCCCGACGGCGATTTTCACGGACCCCGAGCTCGGCGCCGTCGGCGTCACCGAGCAGCAGGCGCGAGACGACGGGATCGACGTCGAGACCGCGATCCACGAGATCAAGTACGTCCAGCGCGCGTCGTACACGAACACGAAGCACGGGCTCTACAAGCTCGTCTGGGATCGGAAGTCCCGTCGCGTGCTGGGCCTTCATGTCGTCGGCCGGAACGCGAGCGACGTCGTTCAGGGGCTCACCCTGGCCCTGAAGATAGGCGCAACTGTCGACGACCTGGCGCAGATGCACCATGCGTTCCCCACCTGGGGCGAGGGAGTGAAGGCGGCGGCGGAGCAAGCCCTTGGCTAGCACTCGTTGCGAACTTCCCGCCCCGGCTGCGAGGGCGCGAGGTCGGCGGCGTTGAGATGCAGAGGCGGTGTGTTCACATCCCACAGACCCTGAACGGGCTGACCGCGTGTCTTCATGTGAGATTCCTGAAACCTGGCACAGACGACACGCTCTCAAGATCGTCGCGCCGGTTTCCCGTGGCGATGATCACGCATGGCCCTGTTTCCTTGGCGACGAACGTGTGCGCGGTCATCGGCGGGCAAATGCACGAAGTCCCATGCCCGCAGGTGCCGTTCCTGGTCTTCGATGACGAGCACGCACTCGCCCATCAAGACGAGGAAGTCCTCTTGGACCGACTCGGCATGGTAGAGGTCGCTGGTTTCCCCGGCGGCACGACGCGGATCGTGAACCCGGCGTCCGGCTTCTCGTACGCTGTTAGATCGGGCCGACCCTGGAGCACGAACTCGTCGGACTCGAAGATGCAGACGCCGCCATACGATTCGTTGTTGCACCACGCGGCGTCAGCCGTGTTGACGACGAACCATCCGGGAGTGACTGGTGCCAGGCCGGACACGAGACGTTCAAGGCGTGCTTCAGTGACCACGTTTCCTCCTTCGTTGATCTCTCGTCGGCCGCCGACGAACCTCACCGACGGCCCGTGCGTGTCAGGCAGCCCACATTCCCCCATTGCGTTCGGTCTACCCAGTAGGTCACCTCACGCTGATTGTCGATTCGGAACGACCCGATCGTTCCAGCGATTGCTCCGTCGACGTCGATGACTCGGTGCAAGACGCTTGTGTCGGCCCGCAGGCGCGACATCCGGTTGAGAAACGCGCGGCGATCGGTCTGATCCTCGGCTGTGAAGGCTGCCATTCGGACCGACTCCGGATCCGTCACTTGCTGATAGATCGTGTCGAGATCCCGGTCCTCGAGCGGTCTCAGCGAGACGTTCATCTGGGGCGATCCTAAGGATGTCGTTGCCTAGGCGGTTCCAAAGAGTCGCCTGCGCCAGTGTTCGGGAACTCCCCGACGGCTGCGGCGAACGATGATTTGTGCGCCTCTGCTGAGTCCTTCTGAGGGACGCACCACGCCTACACCGCGAGCGAAGGAGCACCTATGAAATTTCTTCTCACTTCCGCTGGCATCACCAACACGAGCATCGACAAGGCGCTGGTCGACCTCCTGGGTAAACCGATCGCCGAGTCCAACGCCCTCTGCATTCCCACCGGGGTGCAGCCCTTCCCCGGCGGACCTTCACACGTCTACCGGTTCATCAGTGGATCAGCACCCGGCCCCATGTGCGAACTGGGTTGGAAGTCGTTAGGAGTGCTGGAGCTCACCGCGCTGCCCAGCATCAAAGAAGAGCACTGGATCCCTGCGGTCCAGGAGACTGACGCTCTGCTGGTTTGGGGCGGCAGTCCCTTGTATCTGTGCTACTGGATGCGGCAGTCCGGACTGGCCGACCTCTTGCCGTCGCTGCGGCGCGAGACGGTCTACGTCGGCACGAGCGGCGGGGCCATGGTCGCGACTCCCGACTTCGGAGGAAAGACCTACGACGAGAGTGATCCGCTCACGGGCAGCGATAGAGCGCTGGGACTGGTTGATTTCTCGTTGTTTCCGCACCTAGAGCGCGAGGATATGCCGGACACTTCCCTGGCCAACATAGAAAGATGGGCCGCCGGGATACCAGTGCCTGCGTATGCGATAGACGATCAGACCGCCATACGAGTGGTCGAGGGCACCATCGAAGTCGTCTCCGAAGGGCACTGGAGGCTGTTCAAACCCAGCCCGGAAGCAGGCGAATCGGACTAGCGTTGACGGCCGTGCGGGAGGGCTCGGGACGGCATTCGTTACCTAGAAGCCGCGTGGTCCCCGGGTCTACGGGGTTGACAAAGTCGCCCGCGGCACCACGTCAAACTGACCCACTGCCAGAAAATCTCGTCTGGGCCAGCGTTCGGAAATGTCTCCTGATCAGCGAAGCGCCTAGATGAGCTTGGCGACTTCAATCCAGCGCACTAACCTCAACGCTAGATGTTTCGGGCCTTGCACCGGCAGATCGCCCGGTTCCTTGACTGGGTCAACCGCTCTGGATCCGGGTCAAGCGCGTCCCGGGCCACGAGGGAAGCTGAGGACCACCGCCGGGACGTCGAGAGTCGCTCGGGCGGCGACCGGGGCGACTGGGGCGGCTAAAAGGGCGGGCGGCCGACGCCGCGAGTGGAACACCCGCTCGAGCGCGGGAGTACGTACCCACGCGCCCGATGTGACTGGCTCACCTGGGCCAGCGTTCGGGATGACGCCAGAGAGCGCGGCCCTAGGATCATGCTCGCGCGATTCGCGCAGGCTGTCAGTCGCGCTCGCGGCCTGCCCGTCGCTGCGTAAACACCGCTCTGTAGCGTTTCGACGACGTGAGTCTCGTACCGCCTGATCCGCCGCTTTCGGACGGCGGCATCACCCTCCGTCCTTTGGACGAGCGCGATCTACCCGCAATCGAGCGAGCCGCGAGTGACGCCGAAATTCGGAAATGGTTTGACCTGCACACGCGCAGTCCTGGTGACTACCTGGAGGCGAAGCGTGACGCGTGGGCAGAGGGAACAGGAGCTTCGTTCGCCATCTGCGACGCGACTCTGCCCGATACATGCCTGGGCCAAGTCTTCATCGAACGAGACGACGACGGTCGCGGTTCAGTCGGCTATTGGCTTCTGGAAGCCGGCCGAGGAAAGGGGCGCGCCACGCGGGCCGTCCGGCTCATGGCGTCATGGGCGCTGCCAGAGATGCGACTTGGTCGCCTGCAGCTTCATTCGGACCCAGAGAACGTCGCGTCTCGGCGCGTTGCAGAGAGGGCAGGCTTTGTGCGGGAGGGCGTTCTCCGCGCCTACAACGGTCGCAGGGACGGCACCCGCGCCGATGCTGTCGTCTATTCGCTGCTTCCGCAGGACCCGAGCGATTTCGCCGATCCCTCCTAGGAGGTCGCTTGCGCCAGTGTGCCGCGATGACGCCCGAAGAAGTGAGGCTGGATCTGGCCGGACCGATGAGTTCTCGGTGGTTTGTCGGTCTCCATTGCGCGTGTGTCCGCAGCAGGGTGAGATGCGGCCGGAGCAGGCCGCCGAGAAAGGAGTCGTGAGATGACGCGGTATCTGATCTCGTTCGATGACGGCGCAATGACGTTTCCCGAGGAGGATCTCCCCGACGTGGCCGAGGCAGCGCACGCGGTGGTGCAAGAGGCAAAGGACGCCGGCGTTTGGGTGTTCGGCGGCGGGTTGCATTCCCACGAAGAGGTGAGCGTGGTGGCCACCGACGGGACGGTCACCGACGGCCCATACCCTGAGCGCAAGGCGTACATCGGCGGATTCTCGGTTGTCGACGTTCCCTCACGCGAGGAGGCGCTGGAGTGGGCTGGCAGGATCGCCGTCGCCTGCCGTTGTGCGCAGGAGGTTCGCGAGTTCGTGCCCGGCTCTACGCCCTGATCAAGACCATCCGCGAGAGGCGGCGGAAGGCTTTTCGCCGGCGGGTGCCCGCCGCCAGGACGGGCCGAGTGTCGTCGTGGGGCATTCGTACGGGGGTCAGATCGTCATGGCGCTCGGTGAGGATGCGCCGAATGTCGTCGGACTGGTCTACATCGCCGGGTTTGCGCTCAACGAAGGCGAATCGATCGCAGCCTTGCTGGGACAGGTGGGGTTGTGTTCAAGCTCTGATGTGACAGTTCGGCTCGACGTGCCGTACGCTCGCTGCTAACCCGAACGGGAGGCTGTGATGGTTCGCTTGTTTGTGCGCATCAACGTCGCCGATTACGAGACGTGGAGGAAGGTGTACGACCAGTTCTATGGGGAGCGCAGCGCCATGGGTGTCATGGGCGCCGCCGCGTTTCAGTTAGTCGACGACCCGAACGACGTCACCGTATGGCACGACTTCGAGACTGCCGAAGTGGCCAGAGCTTTCGTCTCGTCGGACGCTCTCCGGAACGTCATGCAGCGTGCAGGCGTCCAGGGCGAGCCCCAGATCTGGTTCGTCACTGAGAGCTGGCGGCCGGCACCGAGTTTCGCATCAAGCCTCTAGCCGAGCCTTGGTGGGCGGTCGACACCTGAGATGACAAGCCCTGGCGTCGTGGGATGGGCCAGCGTGCTCTCGCCTGACATCGCTCGTCGGGCCTGCCGGCGGAAATGCTGCTTGTTGTTCGGCTGCATGAGTGAGCCGCGGCCGGCGAGCCGGTTGGCGGCGGTTACGATCGACGATTCCCGACGACCCGCGCTACTCGGAGGTGATCACGGATGAACGACAGCCCGACGTGGCAGGTCGCGCACCTCGACGACATCGAGCGGCGCGGCAGAGATATTCCGGTGCGCGAGCACCTCGGGATCCACGCATTCGGAATCAACGCCTACACGCCCGCCGAGGACGGCACGCTGATCAACGAGCACGACGAGGCCGGGTCGGGCCAGGAAGAGCTGTACATCGTGCTCGACGGGAAGGCGACCTTCGAGGTCGACGGCGAGGCGGTCGACGCGGCGCCAGGAACACTCGTGTACGTCGGGCCGGAGTCGCGGCGGAAGGCGACCGGGGACGGAACCGTTCTCGCCGTCGGCGGCACACCCGGCGAGGCGTACCAGGGGATCGACTGGGGTGAGGCGTGGCCGTTCCACAGCGAGTCCATGGAGGCCTACGGCGAACAGCGCTACGCCGACGCGCTCGAAGCGGTCCGCAGCGCCCTCGAGCGCATGCCGGACCACGCCGGCTTGCATTACAACTACGCGTGCTTCGCAACGCTCGCGGGCGACACCGGCGACGACACGTTCGCCCACCTCCGACGGTCCGTCGAGCTGCTTCCGCGGTTCCGCGAGGACGCGCGCAGAGACGACGACTTCGCCGCCGTACGCGACGACCCGCGGTTCGAGGAGGCTCTTCGCTGAGCGCGTAGGTCTCGACCCTCGGCGAGCTGAGCCTGGTCGGGTGACATCGGTTCGACGTCGGCGATCGACCTAACCAGGCTCGCGTTTTTTGGGCCCGTAAGGCCCAAGTAGCGTGGAACTCATCGGCCAGAACACACTCGCCCAAGCGAGCGTCACGCGGCTGGCAGCTAGCGGTCGTCCCCGTGGAAGACCGCTTCGACGTTGTTCCCGTCCGGGTCAATGACGAACGCTGCGTAATACCCGGCGTGGTAATGCGGGCGAAGACCCGGCGCGCCGTTGTCGCGGCCGCCGGCTTCGACAGCGGCGCGGTGGAACTTGTCAACGGTAGCTCGGTCGGCTGCGGCGAAGGCCACATGAACGGGAGCGGCCGGGGGTTCCCCTTCCCCGATCCAGAAATCTCCACCGCCCTCGATGGCGAACCCAGGCCCCTGCGAGCTCTCCACTACCTTCACTCCGAACGGCTCGAGGGCCTGCTCGTAGAAGGTGCGGCTGCGTCTCACGTCACGTACTCGCAGGGCCAAGTGGTCTATGAGGGGAAGCGTCACGGGCGGCGACACGCCCTTCATCTTAGGGCGCGATCTTCGGGGAACATTCCTGAACGCTGGGGCAGCCGAACGCCGCCTCGTTTCGGCGTAGATTGGTGTTGCCATGTCGAGCTGGTACGAAGCCTTGGCGGACCGATACGGGGACTGGTCGTCCACTAGCGTCGCTGCGGACGTCCCGTTCTACGCCGGGCTTGCCCGTGATGCTGACGGGCCATTGGTCGAGCTTGCAGTTGGCACCGGGCGCGTTGCGATCCCGATTGCGCAGGCAACGGGCAGACGTGTAATAGGAATTGACTCTTCGCCGGCGATGCTCGCGCAGGCTCGAGTGCGCGCAGTTGAGGAGGGAGTCGAGCTCGACCTGCGTGAAGGAGACATACGGGAGCTTGAAATCGAGGAACCGGCGGCCTTGATCTACTGCCCTGGGCGGTCTCTGCTGCATCTGCCCACGTGGGCCGATCGTCGCCGCTGCTTCGAGCGGGTCGCGGCATCACTTCGGTCTAACGGCCGCTTCGCCTGGAACGCGTTCGCCTTCGACCATCACGTCGCATCCGCCATGGACGGCCAGCATGCCGACGCGCACGACGGCGTCCCGCTGCCGCACACCGACCATTACAGCGTGAGCGATAACCGAGTCGACATCACCTTGGACGATGGTGGAACCGGTTCGCTCTGGTGGGCAACCAAGAACGAATGGCTGGGGCTCCTCGACGTCGCGGGCCTGCGCCTTGAAGCTCTCTATGGCGGATTCGCCGGGGAACCGCTCGACGACGACAGCCGTGAGTACGTCTTCGTGGCCCGTCGGTAAGCGCTCAGCCTGGCCCGTCACGACAGCGCCAGGGGACATTCCCGCACACTGGCGCAACCAGAGGTACGGGCACCTGATCCCGCGCGCCTCGCGGACACTGGTGATCTTTGCGAACCGCAAGAATGGCCGCGTGGCGCTTCAACGGATGGACAACGTCGGCATCGTGGTGGAATCGCTCGATGCCGCTATCTCTTTTTTCGCCGAGCTGGGTCTCGAACTCGAAGGGCGAGCCATGATCGAAGGAGACTGGTCAGGGCGCGTCACTGGGCTGCGCGACCAGCGCGTCGAGATCGCCATGATGCGTACGCCGGACGGCCACGGCCGGATCGAACTCTCGCGATTTCTCGCGCCGCCTGTGGTCGCCGATCACCGGAACGCCCCGGTGAACGCTCTGGGCTACCTACGTGTCATGTTCGCCGTGGACGACCTCGACGATACGCTCGCCCGGCTCCGCAGACACGGCGCGCAGCTCGTCGACGAAGTGGTTCAGTACGAAGACGTGTATCGGCTCTGCTACGTCCGAGGCCCCGAGGGCATTCTCATCGGGCTGGCCGAGCAAATCGGCTGACGACCGACACGCGATCAGGCGTCATCCGTGAACACTGGCCCAGGCGAGCGTCGGGCTCTGCGATCATTCTCCGAATGGTCGGCCTGCGTTGGGATGGGGACGAGCGCGGCGAAGGCGTCGCTGATGCGACCGGGTTTGTGGCCGGCGTCTTCCAGTTGGTCGACGCGATGCGGAGCCCGAGTTGGGTGGCCGAAGAACCCGGAGTTCATCTCCTTCCTCACATCGAGCGGGCATGCCGGACGCTGCTGCTTGAGGTCGAGGACGCGCGGTTGTCTGCTGACGGATCGTTCGATGTCCGTCTCTCCTGGACGGGGCAGGCGTGGCGGGTCGGGGAGATCCGCGCGGCGGTCTTCGCGCTCGTGGGCAGTTTTGCCGAGATCGCGACATACGTCAGGCAGCGTCGGGTAACTGAGAACAGGGATGAGACGCTCCTCTTCGAGATCGTCACCGGCATCCTCGGCGACGGAGACAACGTGTTTGCCCCGCACGGGCACACGGTGCAGTTCAGCGTGTCGCCGGCTCCGTAGCCGCGGTCAAGCGTCGACGCTCAGGGGACATTCCTGAACACTGGCCCAGGCCAGCGTGCTCTCGCCTGACGTCACTCGGATGACCTGCCGCGCTGAGTAGCGTCTCCGGCCAGAACGGCCGGTCAACGTCGACCTAGTCCTGCGAGGTAGCCGGCTGGCGGCCCAGCTTCACTTTGAAGCTGCGCCTGTCGTCGCCGCGGTATGCCTCGACCGTGATCTCGTCGCCGACCTTCTTCCCCATGATCGCCCGCCGGAGGTCCTGCGCCTCCGACACCGGCTTGCCGTCGATCTCGACGATGAAGTCGCCGCCGAGCAGGTAGCTCTGCCCGTCGATCACGACCTCACGCGTCCCGGCCTGCATGTCCGCACCGGCCGCACCGCTGTCCTCGTAGACGCGCACGACGAGCAGCCCGCGCTCGGCCGGGAGGTTGAAGAGTTCGGCGATCTCCTGGTCGACCTCCTGCGCGCCCACGCCGATGAACGGATGCTCGACGCGACCCTTCTCGATCAGCTGCGACACCACGTTGCGGACGGTGTTCATCGGCACCGCGAACCCGATCCCGATGTTCCCGCGCTCGCCGCTGTTTCCGGTCGCGATTGCGGTGTTGACGCCGATCACGGAGCCGTTGGCGGCGAGCAGCGGGCCGCCCGAGTTGCCGCTGTTGATGGATGCGTCCGTCTGGATCACGTCGTCGATCGTGAACTCGTTCGGCGCCGTCAGCGGGCGGTGGAGCGCGCTGACGATCCCGGCGGTCACGCTGCGTTCCAGCCCGAGCGGGTTCCCGATCGCGACCACTGAGTCACCCACGCGGATCCGGTCCGAGTTCCCGAGCTCCAGAGGCCGGAGAGCCCGGGCGTCGACGTTCACCTTGAGGACGGCGAGATCGGTCGACGGATCGGTGCCGATCACGCGCGCGCGGACGCTGTCCCGGTTGGAGAAGCTCACCTCGATCCGCTCGGCGCCGTCGACGACGTGGAAATTGGTGACGATCCGCCCGGCCGTGTCGATCACGAAGCCGGAGCCCAGCGCCTGCTGCCTCTGCTCCTCGGGGAACCCGAACGGGTTCAGGAACGGGTCGGGCTCGACGTCGACCGTGCTCGTCGTCGTGATCTGGACGACACCGGGCGCGCTGCGGCGGTAGATCTCGTTGACCGACAGCCGCCGGCCCTGCGCGAAGTCCGCCGGGGCCACGAACTCGGGCCCGGCGACAGGGACCTGGACGGTCTCGGTGTCGTCGAGCATGCCGGTGAGCTCGGCACCCGCGAGCGCCACCCCGCCCCCCACCACTGCCGCGATGAGGAGCGGGGCCGCGCTAGAGAGAACGCGGGGAGGTCTCAGCACGTCGAATTAGTACCTGGCTCTTCGTTCACCATGGTTCAGCCCGGTTAACGGGTCCTTGTTCCTCTGTTAAGCGCTCTTTAGGTCGTTCCGCGCGAGAGGGAGCCGGACGGTGCGCGGCCGAGTCGGCCTTCGACGACTTCGATGGAGAACCTTCCGCCTGTCGAGGCTTCAGCTCAGAGCGGAAGCGGCTGCCGCCCGAGGTCACCGTGATGTAGGGCCGCGCAGGGGCCGCGCAGGATCGCCGTCGGCCCGCGAAGGCGGCTCCACGATCGGTGGCGAGCCGGGTTCTTCAGGCCGGTGACACCTGGCCATTCTGGACTAGTAATCCGAGCGCCGCCATGTAACTCTTGTCATATGCGTCCGACCGCCGCGGCCCTCGGGGGGGTCGCGATGCTCCTCCTCCTCGCTGCCGCCGCCTCCTCGCAGCCCGGGCCGCTCGTCACCTCGGCGCCCTCGCGACTCCAGCAGTCCTCCGACGCGCAACGCGGGTTCGTGCCGGGGGAGATGATCGTTCGCTTCAAGCGCGGCGTAGAGCCGGCCACGCGACTCGCCGTCGTGCGCGCCGAGGGCGCCTCGGTGAAGAAGAGGCTGCTGCTCCCGGACACGTTCCTGCTGCGCCTCCCCGCGGGCCGTTCGGCTCCGGCGGCCGCAGCGGCGCTCGACCGGCATCCCGAGGTCGACTACGCCGAGCCGAACCGCCTCCACGACCTCTCGTGGGAGCGCACCACCGAGCAGAAGCACACTGGCACCTGGAGCGTCACCGACTCGCCGGGCGGGCTGTATCCGAACTTCGACAACAGCACCCTGACCCGTGTCCTTCCACTCAGCTTCGCGGGCCAGGAGGGTTGTGACGTCGAGTACTGGCTCCGGCTCGAGACCGAGTTCGGCTTCGATTACCTCTTGCTCGAGACCTCGCCGGACGGCGTCAACTGGACAGAGGTCGAGGCCTGGACCGGATCGACGGGAGGACAGTTCTTCGACTTCGCCACCGACCTGTCGGGCCACGACGGGCAGTCCGGCGTCCGTTTCCGGTTCCGGCTCGAGAGCGACGAGATCATTCAGGACGATGGGGCGCACATCGACGACATCGTCTTCCAGTGTCGGCGGGCCGGCGGCCAGGACTACAAGGCGATCGACGGTACGTCGATGGCGACGCCGCACGTCGCAGGCGTCGCAGGGCTCCTCCTCGCCCAGAATCCCGGGCGCACCGCCGCGGACCTGAAGACCCGCCTCACGACCGGAGTGGACGTCCTGCCGCAGCTCTCGACGTCGACGATCACGTCCGGCCGGCTCAATGCCTGCAAGGCGCTCGACCCGGCGCCGGCCAACTGCGAGGCCGCCGGCACGACGCCGAACGACACCCGGTACGGCGAGCTGTGGGGGCTAAACCAGGGAAGTGACGCCGACATCGATGCACCGGCGGCGTGGGGCTCCACGACCGGTTCGGGCAACGTGATCGTCGCCGTCATCGACAGCGGCGTCGCGTACGACAACCAGGACGTCAGCCCGAACGTGTGGGTGAACAACGATCCGCCGGGAGGCGGCGACGAGGACGGCAACGGGTTCGTCGACGACACGAACGGCTGGGACTTCTGGGACGACGACAACACGCCGCTCGACCTGAACGGCCACGGTACCCACGTGGCCGGAACGATCGGCGCGCAGGGCAACAACAGCCTGGGCGTCACCGGCATCAACTGGGACGTCTCGATTATGGCCCTGCGGGCCGGCGGCCCCGGGAGCTCGCTGAGCACGGCTGCGATCGTCGACTCGATCGTGTACGCGTGCGCGAACGGCGCGCGGATCGTGAACGGCAGCTTCGGCTCCGAGTTCCTGGATTTGACCATCGCGAGCGCAGTCGTCTCGGCGCCCTGCCAGAACGTCCTGTTCGTCTTCGCCGCGGGGAACGACGCCCTCGACCTCGACGTTGACGACGCCTACCCCTGCGAGCTGCACGAGCCGCCGACCTCTGCACCGAACGTCGTCTGCGTCGCGGCGACCGACCAGACGGATCAGCGAGCGGGCTTCTCCAACTACGGAGACCAGGAGGTCCACCTGGCGGCGCCCGGCGTCGGAGTTCTCAGCACCTGGCCCGCGCAGCAGGCGGTCGAGCTGGCCGAGGACTTCGAGACGGACCTGGCGGGTCGTTGGATCTCGGCTACGCCGCCTCCACCTCCACCTCCACCACCTCCACCTCCACCTCCACCTCCACCTCCACCTCCACCTCCACCTCCACCGCCGCCCCCGACCCCGCCCGCCTGCCCGCCGACGGACGTGCCGATCGGAGGCACGTACCGCGGCTCGCACTCGGGCGGCGGTGCCGTATGCCTCGCGGTGACGCCCGGCTGGACGGGGATCGTCGCGTTCCAGATCAGCGACGTGGCCGGGACGCCGGCGTGCGGCTTCAGCTGGATTCACCTGCGGTTCACGAACCCCGCGTCGATCAGCAACCGCTCGTTCGGCGGGGGCGGCCTCAGCGGCTCGTTCCCTAGCAACCAGGGGGCAACCGGGTCGTTCACCTACTCCTCGCAGGGCTGCTCGATCGGGCAAGTGAGCTGGAACGCGACGACCGACGGGACGCCGCCGTGGGCCGTGCCGCCACCTCCACCACCGGCACGTCCTCCGGCTCAGGCGCGATGCGTCGTCCCGAACGTGAAGGCGAAGACGGTCCGGCAGGCGCGGAGGCTGCTCTCCGCGCGGCGCTGCGCGCTCGGCCGCGTGACCCGCGCCTACTCACGCCGAGTCCGGAAGGGCAAGATCATCGCGCAGAGCCGCCGCCCAGGCGCCCGGCTGCCGCGCGGGACGCGCGTCAACGTCCGCGTCAGCCGCGGCAGGCGTCGCTAGATAGCTACTCGCCGAGCTCGGAGACGCCCTCGGGATGCGAGGCGTCGGTGAACTCGCGGAACTCGCCGGTGACGAGGTACGCCGTCTGCTCGCCGATGTCGACAGCGTGGTCGCCGATCCGCTCGAGGCAGCGGGAGACGATGATCATCCGCAGGCCCCACTCCTGGAGCGACGGATCCGTCCCCAGCTCGAGCACGTGCTTGACGACCCGGCGGTTGGCGCGGTCGATCAACTCGTCGAGCTCGACGAGGCTCTCGGCGCCGACCTGGTCGCGCTCCGCGAACGATCGCATCGCGACGCGCGTCATCTCCTCGGCCCTGGCGCCCATCTCTTCGAAGGCCTCGACGAGCTCCGCGTCCGGGCGCAGCTCGGCCGTGAGCTTCGTCAGCTTCGCGATCGTCACGCAGAGGTCGGCCATGCGCTCGAGACCCAGGTTGATGTGCAGGACGGCGAGCACGAGTCGGAGGTCGACGGCCACAGGTGTCTGCCGTGCGAGCAGCTGCTCGATTCCCTGGCTGATCTCGAGGTAGCGCGCGTCCACCTCGTCGTCGAACGCGATCACTTCTTCTGCGAGCTCCGCGTCCTGCTGCTCGAGGGCGTTCAGGGCGCCGCGGAGCGACCTGAGGACGAGCTCGCTCTCCTCCTGGAGGTTGGCTTCCAGGCGGTCGAGCTCTTCCTGGAAGGACATACGCATTCCGCCACCATAGTCAGCGCCCATGGGCTCGCTCATGTGGATTTCCTAGCCAAACCGACCGGTCACGTAGTCCTCCGTGCGCTTGTCGGAGGGCTGCGTGAAGATCTTCGAGGTTGCGTCGTACTCGACGAGGATGCCCGTGCGCTGGCCCTCGTCGCCGCGCGTGACGCTGAAGAACGCGGTCATGTCCGCCACGCGCGCCGCCTGCTGCATGTTGTGGGTGACGACGACGATCGTGTACTGCTTCTTCAGCTCGTGCATCAGGTCCTCGATGCGCGTCGTCGCGATCGGGTCGAGCGCCGACGCCGGCTCGTCCATCAGGATCACCTCGGGCTCGACCGCCAGGCAGCGCGCGATGCAGAGCCGCTGCTGCTGGCCGCCGGACAGGCTGAGCGCCCCGGCCTTGAGCCGGTCCTTGACCTCGTCCCAGAGAGCGGCCTGGTGGAGCGCCTTCTCGACGCGGTCGTCGAGGTCGTCGTCCATGCCGAGCACGCGCGGGCCGAACGCGACGTTGTCGTAGATCGACTTCGGGAACGGGTTCGGCTTCTGGAAGACCATGCCGATCCGCTTCCGGACCTCGACCGGGTCGACCTGGGGCCCGTAGAGATCCTCGCCGTGGTAGAGGATCTCGCCTTCGACCTTCGCGGTCGGGATCAGGTCGTTCATGCGGTTGAAGCAGCGGATGAACGTGCTCTTGCCGCAGCCCGACGGGCCGATGAACGCCGTCACGAAGTTCTTGTAGACCTCGAGCGAGACCTCCTGGAGCGCCTTGTTCCCCGCGTACGCGACGCCCAGGTTCTCGACGTCGAAGACGACCTCGCGTGACTCCATCGGCGGGAGCTCGCGAACCTGCTCGGCGAGGTTGACGGTCACGTCGGCCATTTTGACGGACACGTGGCTCACCACCTTCGTCTCGTACTTGTTTCGGAGCCAGATCGCGAATGCGTTCAGGGTCAGGAGGATCGCGAGGAGGACGATGATTCCCGCTGCGGCCAGCGTCCGGAACTCCTCCTGGGGCCGCGCGATCCACTGGTAGATCTGGACGGGGAGGGCCGTGAAGTCGCCGAACAGCGTCGGGTTGAACGAGACATAGGTCAGCGCTCCCACGAGCAGCAGCGGCGCGGTCTCGCCGAGGGCGCGGGAGAGGGCGAGAATCGAGCCCGTCGCGATTCCTGGAATCGATGCCGGAAGCACCTGCCGCCAGACGACCTGCCACTTCGTCGAACCGAGGGCGTACGCGCCCTGGCGGATCGAGTCCGGCACGGCCCGGATCGCCTCGCGCGCGGCGATGATCACCGTCGGCAGCACGAGCAGCGTCAGGATCATCGCGCCGGCGAGGAGGACTCGTCCGAGCCCGATGCCGCGCACGAGGAAGGCGAGCCCGAGAATCCCGTAGACGATCGACGGCACCGCGGCGAGGTTCTGGATGTTGACCTCGAGCATGCGGTTGTACCAGCGGTCCCGGTCCGCGTACTCCTCCAGGTAGATCGCCGTCCCGACGCCCAGCGGGACCGAGAAGAGGAGGACCAGCAGGCCGAGAAAGATCGTGGCCAGGATCGCGGGCCTCGCGCCCGCAATCAGCGGATCGGCCGAAGGCGGCTCGAAGAAGAGGACGGCGTCGACCCACTTGTAGCCCTCGAGGAAGACCTGTGCGAGCAGAGCCCCGAGCGTGAGGAAGCCGAGGAGCAGCGAGGCGAGCAGGAACCCGAGGAAGATGCGGCCGGTCCACAGGCCGCGCGGAGTGCCCCGGCGGATGCTTCCGGCGGCGGCGCTCACTCGTACACCTCACGGAAGCGCCGAACGAGCCGGATCGCGAACAGGTTCATCACGAACGTCATGACGAAGAGCGCTGCCCCGACCGCGAAGATGGTCTTGTACTCGATCGACCCGGTTGGGACGTCGCCCTGGCCCGTAGCGGCGATGAACGCGGTCATCGTCTGCACCGCGTCGAGTGGGTTCCACGTCCAGGTCGGCTGTCCGCCGGCGGCGATCAGCACGATCATCGTCTCGCCGACGGCCCTGCGAAATCGCGAGGACGAAGGACGCGATGATTCCGGAAATCGCCGCAGGCACGACGATCCGCGTCGACACGTGGAGCCTCGTGGAGCCGAGGGCATAGGCGCCGTCGCGCAGGTCCCGCGGAACCGCGGACATCGAGTCCTCCGAAACGGAGGCGACCGTCGGCAGAAGCATGACCCCCATCACCAGGCCGGCGCTGAGTGCGCTGAACACTCCCACCCCCAGTCCGATGTCCTGGAGGAGCGGGGTCACGAACGTCAGCGCGAAGTAGCCGTAGACCACGGTCGGGATGCCCGCCAGAACCTCGAGGATCGGCTTGAGGTATCTCCGCGTCCGCGGCCGCGCGTACTCGCTGAGGTAGATCGCAGACCCGAGGCCGAACGGAATGCAGACGAGGGCCGCGCACCCCGTGACGATCAGCGTGCCCGCGATCAGCGGGAGGACGCCGAACGCCGGCGGCTCGAAGAGCGGCGCCCAGTCCGTCCCCGTCAGGAAGTCGACGATCGAGATCTCGCGGAAGAACTCGATCGCCGGCAGGAAGAGCGCGACGACGATGCCGACCGTCGTAGCGACGGACACGAATGCGCAGAGGGCGAGGAGGACCTTGACGACGTCCTCGCCCCAGCGCCTGCGAGTGGCGCGGAGCCGGAGTGGCTGTTGTGCTGCAGCGCGTGTCGCCACTCCGGCCCTGCGTCCCCTCCTAGTAGTTCTTGCGGTTCTTGATCGCGGTGTTGTACTGCCGCTGCGCCTTGCGGAGCTGCGGCTTGGTCAGCGGGACGATCTTCGCAGTGCGCGAGATCGCCTTCTCGTTGACGATCATGTGCCGGATGAACCCGGCGACGACGTCACGCTTGAAGGCCTTCTTCTTCGAGTAGACGAAGAGCCCGCGGGAGAGCGGCTTGTACGAGCGGTTCTGGACGCTCGCGACGCTCGGAGTGACGCAGCCGTTGCCGCTGTTCACCTGGAGAACCTTCAGGCGGCTCTTGTTCTCGATGTAGTAGGAGAGCCCGAAGTACCCGAGCGCGCCGCGCTCGCCCGAGACGCCGCGCACGAGCACGTTGTCGTCCTCGGAGGCCGAGTAGTCCGACCGGCTCTGTCGGGCGCGGCCGTTGATCTTCTCGGTGAAGAACTCGAAGGTGCCCGAGTCCGTGCCCGGGCCGAACAGCCTCAGAGGCACGTTCGGGAATCCCTGCCGAACCTGGCTCCAGTTGCTCACGTTGGAGCCCCGGTCCCAGATCCTCTTCAGCTCCGCGGTTGTGAGGCAGTTCGCCCACGTGTTCGAACGGTTGACGACGAGCGAGATGCCATCGTTGGCCACGAGGAACTGGATGTAGCCGATCCCGGCGTCGTGACACCTGGCCGCCTCGGACAGCCGGATCGGCCGCGAGGCGTTGGCCAGATCGGTCTCGTTCTTGCAGAAACGCTCGAAGCCACCGCCCGTGCCGGACACTCCGACCACGACGCGGGCGCCCGAGTACTTGCGCTCGTACGATTCGGCAGCGGCCTGCGCGAACGGCGCGACCGTGCTGGAGCCGTCCGCCTGGACGGTTCCCCGGATGGCTTGCACGCCGGCGACGGCTGCCGCGACCGACGCGAATGCGACAGCCGCAGTTGCACCACCGACGAGCAGGAGCCTACGAATTCTCATGCTGAAGTCCCCTTTCAGAGTCCTGCCTGGTCGCAAGCGATTGAACAGCCGGCAGGTCCGTGCATGGGTTCCCGGGAAGTAGCCGTGTGGTGGCGATCTGGTAAACGGGCCTCAGTCCTCGACCCCGACGCCGCCGCTCTCCAGCGCAGTCCTCGCCTCGTCGATCTGCTGCGTCGTCATCGGGACGAACTTGGCGCCCCGCGCGATCTTCACCTCGTTGTCGAGCAGGAAGCCCAGGAACGGCTCGAGTGCGGCCTTCTCGGCGATCGCGTCCTCGTTCACATAGCTGAACAGAGGCCGCGACAGGGGCTTGTAGGTGCCGTCCTGAACGGTCTCGACGCTCGGCCCGACGCAGCCGTCGCCGCCGTCGACTTCGACCGCCTTCAGGCGCTCACGGTTCTCCGTGTAGTAGGACAGGCCGAAGTAGCCGAGCGCGCCCTTCACGCCGGAGACGCCGCGGACCGTGACGTTGTCGTCCTCGCTCGGCGTGTAGTCGCTGCGGCTCGCCCCCTCCTCGCCGACGATCGCCTCGGTGAAGTAGTCGAAGGTTCCCGAGTCCGTGCCGGCGCCGAAGAGCTCGAACTCGACGTCCGGGAACTTCGGGTCGATGTCGCGCCAGTTGTCCACCTTCGAGCCCGGCTCCCAGATCTTCTTCAGCTGGTCGACGGTGAGGCAGGTCGCCCAGGTGTTCTCGTTGTTCACGACGATCGAGATCCCGTCGTTCGCGACCTGGATCGGGAAGTGCGCGACTCCTTCCTCGGCGCAGAGCGCCTCCTCTTCCTCCTTGATCGGCCGCGAGGCATTCGAGATGTCGGTCTCGCCGCGGCAGAAGCGCTCGAAGCCGCCGCCGGTCCCTGACGTGCCGACCGTGACCTTCACGCCGGGCTCGGCCTTGCGGAACCGCTCGGCTGCGAGGCTCATGAGCGGTGCGACGGTGCTCGAGCCGTCGGCGGAGAGCCTGCCGCCGAGGGATTCCTCCTCGAAGGCGCCGAGCGGATCGTCGCCTTCCGCTGTGGTGTCTCCTGCGAGCGGCTCGTCGGACGGGCGCTCGCGCCCGCAGCCGGCAAGCGCGAGGGCGAGCAGGAGGAGACAGGCGATCGCGAGTGCGCGCACCGCCGGGATTCTCGAAGGCGGCCCGGTCGGCATGTGGTGACCGTCTGGTATCGAAGTGGTGAACAGCCCTAGCGGAGCGGGAACGTGCACGTAATGGTCAGGCCGTGGCCCGGCGCGCCCTCCGCGTCCACCGTGCCCCCTGCGGCGGCGACGATGTGCTTCACCACCGCGAGGCCGAGCCCGGTTCCCCGCGAGCCACGCACACGGTCCGCCCGGTAGAACCGCTCGAAGAGGCGGGGCAGGTCCTCCTCGGACACGCCTGCGCCGTCGTCCGCGACCTTCAGCTCGCCCGAGGCGACGCTGACCGTGAGCGTGCTTGCCGGTCCCGCGTAGCGGATCGAGTTCTGGGCGAGGTTCTCGACGACGACCCGGAGCATGCGAGGCCGAAGCGGCAGCTCCGCCTCCGGGTCGCCCTGGGCGCGGAGCGCGACGCCGGCCCGGTCCGCGGGCTCCCGCACT
Source organism: uncultured Actinomycetes bacterium (assembly GCA_963782765.1). Taxonomy (GTDB): domain Bacteria; phylum Actinomycetota; class Thermoleophilia; order Gaiellales; family Gaiellaceae; genus JACDAN01. The sequence goes on along the minus strand of CAWALC010000001.1, from coordinate 469,371 downwards.
CGAACCAGCACTTCCTCGACGACCGGGAGCGCCCGGGTCGAGCCGAGCGCCACGACCGCGCGGCCGGTCTCCAGCTCGCTCAGGAACAGGATGTCGTCGATGAGCTCGCGGATGTGCTCGACCTCGGCCCGCGACTGCTCGACGAGCGCCGCCATGTCCTGTCCGGGAAGCGACGCCGTCTCCAGCAGGGCGAGGAGGCGCGCAAGCGGCGTCCTGAGCTCGTGCGAGACGGCCGCCGTGAAGCCGGCCCGAAGCTCCTCGTAGGCAGCGAGCTCGCCGGGCGGGCTCAGGTAGAGGAGCGCCTCGCTCCGGCCCTCCACCTCGTACGGAACCCGGACGGGCTCGTGGCGCCCCTCGCCGCCGAGCAGCTCGTCCGGCACCGGCCGTCCGGCCTCGATCCCGTCGAGGCCCTGCCGCGCGGCGCGGCTCGCCGCCAGGACGCGGTTCTCGGCATCGAGGACGAGGAGCATCTCCCGGCTCTCCTCCACCAGTGCACGGGCGCGCTCGGCGCGGAGCCGGAGCTCGTGGGTATCCTCGCCGCGGTCTTCGCGGGCTTTCGCGAAGGGCCACCTCACCGGTCACGAGTATGGCGAAGGTCCTAATCGTCGAAGACGACGCCGTCATCGCCGACGGCATGGCGCACCATCTCACCGCGGCCGGATTCGACCCGATCCGCGTCGAGAACGGCACCGCCGGGCTCGCGCGCCTCCGGTTCGAGCGGCCGGACGTCTGCGTCGTCGACCTGATGCTCCCCGGGACCGACGGCTGGAAGCTGATCGAGAACGCCCGCAGCGAGGGGATCGGGACGCCGATCGTGGTCGTCTCCGCGCGCGGCACCGAGCACGACCGGGTGCACGCGCTCGAGATCGGCGCTGACGACTACCTCGTCAAGCCCTTCTCCATGAAGGAGCTCGTCGCGCGCGTGAAGGCCAACGCGCGCCGCGGGACGAGGGCCGAGCAGGAGCAGCGCGGCGAGGCGATCGAGCTCGAGGAGCTGCGAATCGACCCCGCCGAGGTGCAGGCCTTCGTCCACGGTGAGAGCGCTGGTCTCACGCCGACGGAGTTCAGGCTCCTCTACGCGCTGGCGCTGGAGTCCGGGCGCGTCGTGACGCGAGACGAGCTGCTCCAGCGGATCTGGGGCCGGCGGGAGACGCACCGCGACCGAACCGTCGACGTCTTCGTCCGCAAGCTGCGGGAGAAGGTCGACCGGAAGGCCCGCGACCACACGTTCATCCAGACCCGCTACGGCGTCGGCTACAAGCTCGAGCCGCAGCCCAAGTGAAAGTCCTCTTCGTCTGCGTCCAGAACGCCGGCCGGTCGCAGATGGCGGAGGCGCTGTTCGCCCAGGCGGCCGGCGGGCGCCACGAGTCACGGTCTGCCGGGAGCGAACCGGCCGAGCGCGTCCACCCGGAGGTCGTCGACGCGATGCGCGAGCTCGGCGTCGACCTCGACGGCCGCGTGCCGCACAGGCTCGACCGGGCCGACGTGGAGTGGGCCGACCTCGTGGTGACCATGGGCTGCGGCGACGCCTGCCCCGTCATTCCCGGCAAGCGCTACGTCGACTGGGAGCTCGACGATCCGGCCGGCCGCTCGCCGGACGAGGTACGTGCGATCCGGGACGAGATCCGGCGGCGGATCTCCGCACTCCTCCCCGGACTTTAGTCCCAGGTCTCCATCACGGGATACCGCGTCGTGCCGTCCAGGCAGTCGGCGGCGTAGAGCGCGACCCCGAGGTCGCCGGTGAACAGCGAATGGTGGCCGGTTCCCCTGCGCTCGACCTGGCCGAGCGCGTGCACGGCGAACCGGCGCGCCCGCGCGAGCCATTCCTCGTCGCCGGTCCGCTCGAAAACCTTCAGGAACGCGTAGCCGTTGCCGGCAGTTCCGTGGCAGATCGACGGGCCTTTCTTCGGCCCGTGCGGCCCGGCGTGCCACGTGAGCTCCGCGCCGGCGACCAACAGCTCCTCCGGGAGGAAGTCCGCCGTCGAGGTCACGATGCCCGGCGCGCCGTGGCACCACTGAAGGCGCGGGTCCCCGTCGCCTCCTTCGAGCGGGCCGCCGTCGCCGGGCGGCCAGTTCACGAACTCGTCCTCGTGGAAGGCGTTGCGCTCGAGCGCGGCGACGGTATCGGTGAGGAGCTGCCCGCGCCGGTCGGGCGCGAGCAGATCGCCGCCGCCGAGCAGGGCGCGAACGATTCCGACGAGGCCGTGCGCGGGACCGAGGCTGCGGCTCGTCTTCCCGAACAGCCGCTGCGTCCACAGGCCGTCGTCGCTCGCGCGCCTCCCACACGGCGTCGGCCGTGGTCCTCCAGATGTCGGCCCAGCGCTCGTCTCCCGTCCAGTCGAGCAGCGCCCGTGCCGCGAGGAGCCCGCCCGCCGCGCCCCACATCACCTCGTTGGCGTCGCTCCCGCGGCTCTCGAGGATCCGTTCCTCCAGCTGCGCGTCGAGCGACGCGCCGCCGTCGACCCGCCGGGCCACGACCAGGACACCCGTCTCGCCGCTGAAGAGCGCGGCGCCGGATGCGAGCGGGAGCTCGAAATCCTCCGCCTCCGAAAGCTCCGGCGCTTCACGCACGCGCTCGAGGGCCCGCTGCGCGGCAGCTGCGAGGTCGATTCCGACGTCGGCGTGCCCGCGGCGACGGAGCGCGTCGAGCGCCCAGGCGACCCCTGCCGCGCCGACGTAGATCCCGGTGAGCGGCGTCGGCGAGCCCCACGCGTCCCACTCCTCCGCCGGCCATAGAGACACCTGGTCGAACCGCCCCCCGGCATCGGCGACGATCGCGCGAACTCCGCGCCGGGCCCGCTCCTCGTCCCACGGCTCCTGCGTCAGCGGCTCGAACGCCTCCGGCCGAAACAGCATTCCGAAGAGGCTACTCCGGTGTCCAAAATGAGGCCGACTGGAGAAGAGGTGGAGATCGGTTTGCAGGAGGCGCCTGCTCGCAGGAACAATTCCAGGAAATGCAGGTCGCGATCGTCGCCCACACCACGACGAAGACAAACGTCGCGCTCATGCGCGCACGCCCCGGCCTGCGGGTGCTCCACCCAACCATCGCAGGGCGCACCCTCGGCGAGGGAGACGTCGCGATCGGTCGTCTCGACGTCGCCGAGCAGCTGGACGGGATCGAGTCCGGCCTCTGGGAGCTCGCGCGGCTCGAGGGTGCCGGCGTCCGCGTCCTGAACAGGCCACGGGCGCTCGTGGCCGCGCACGACAAGCTCGCGACGAGCCGTGCGCTGGGCGCGGCAGGCGTCCCTCACCCGCGCACCGCCCACGTGACCGCGCCTTCCGACGGTGTCCCCATCGACGCACCCGTCGTCGTCAAGCCGCGGTTCGGAAGCTGGGGACAGGACGTCGTCCTCTGCGAGGACGCCGGCGCGCTCCGGCGTCACCTGGTCGCAATCGCCGACCGCCCCTGGTTCGCGAGCCACGGCGCTCTCGTCCAGGAGCTCGTCCCGCCGCAGGGCCACGACGTTCGTCTCGTCGTCGCCGGCGGATGCGTCGTCGGAGCGATCCGGCGCGTCGCGGCTCCCGGCGAGTGGAGGACGAACGTCGCGCTCGGCGCCGTCCGCGAGCCGGTCGAGCCCGAGCCCGAGCTGTGCGAGCTGGCGATCCGCGCCGCCGCCGCCGTGGAGGGCGACCTCGTCGGCGTCGACCTGCTGCCTGCCGGCGACGGTGGGTTCGTCGTGATCGAGATCAACGGCGCCGTCGAGTTCAACGAGGCGTACTCGCTCCACGGCGCCGACGTGTTCCGCCGGACGCTCGACGCGCTCCTGCCCGACCCGGTCGCCGCCGTCGCCTAGCCTGATCGATACGCCGCGTTCACCAGGCCGACGCCCACAGCAGCTCCCGGAGGTCGAGACTGACGAAGCGCCCCGCGCCGAAGTCGCCGCCGGGCGCGTCCCTCGCGCCGAACATCTGTGGCCCCGGCGGTCCGGGGCCACAGATGTTCTCCGCTTTTTCCCTGCTCGTTCACCGCTTTTCTCCCCAGTCTCTCCCGCGTGCAGCCACGCTGGGTGCATGGACAGGAAACCGCTTCTCTGTGAGCTCCACGCGCACACGACGTGGAGCGACGGCACGCTCACACTGACCGAGCTCGTCGACCTCTACGGGTTCCACGGCTTCGACGTCCTCTGCGTCACCGACCACGTCCTCCCGACCGGCGCTCCCTACCTCACGGAGACCTCGTACGCCCGATACCTGGCTGCGATCGACCGCGAGACGAGGCGGGCGCGAGAGCAGTACGACCTGCTGCTCGTGCCCGGCCTCGAGCTCACGTTCCACGACGGCGACGCCGACGGTGCCGGCCACGCCCTGGCGCTCGGCGTCCGGTCCTGGATCTCCCTCGACGGCGGGTTCGAGAACGCGCTCCTCGAGGCACGCGCCCGAGGCGCAGCGGTCGTCGCGGCCCACCCTCACGGACGCGAAGCCGACCCGAACCTCTCGCGCACCACGCGCTGGTTCTGGCGGAATCGCGACCGAGTCGCAGGCCTCGTGGATCGCTGGGAGCTCATCAACCGCCAGCAGACCTTCGGCTGGATCGCCGAGTTCGGCCTGCCGGCCGTCGCGACCGGCGACTTCCACCGGCTCGAGCACCTCGAGACCTGGAAGACGCTGCTTCCCTGCGCCAAGACGGAAGAGGCGGTCGTCGAGTACCTGCAATCGGAGCGGACCGCCTACGTCGTGCCGTGGCACCTGCGCGACGAGCCGAGGCGCCGCATCGCTGCATAACCGCCGCGGCTGGTTACCAGTTCGTTACCGCTGCTTCACCATGCTGGCACCCCGCCCCTGTGTACGCGCGTTCACCATCGACTCATGGCGAAAGTTCTGATCGTCGAGGACGACGACGTCATCGCCAAGGGGATGGCGAGCCATCTCACCGAGGCGGGCTGGGACCCGAGCTGGGTCTCCAACGGGGTCGCCGGCCTCGCGAGGCTCAGGTACGAGCAACCGGACGTCTGCGTCGTCGACCTGATGCTGCCTGCGCTCGATGGCTGGAAGCTGATCGAGTCGGCCCGCGCGGCCGGGATCGGCACGCCGATCGTCGTCGTGAGCGCACGCGGAAGCGAGGACGACCGCGTGCACACCCTCGAGCTGGGCGCCGACGACTACCTCGTCAAGCCGTTCTCGATGCGGGAATTGGTCGCCCGCGTCTCCGCCGCCGCCCGCAGGGGCGTCCGGGCACAGCCCACCGAGCGAGGCCAGCCGATCCAGGTCGAGGAGCTGCGGATCGACCCCGTGAGCGTCCAGGCCTACCTCGACGGCCGCAGCGCAGGCCTCACTCCGACGGAGTTCCGCCTCCTCTACGCCCTCGCACAGCAAAGCCCTCGAGTGGTCACGCGCGACGAGCTGCTCCAGGAGATCTGGGGCCGCCGGCTCACGAGACGAGACCGGACGGTCGACGTCTTCATTCGGAAGCTTCGCGAGAAGATCGACGCACGTGCCTCGCGCCACGCGTTCGTCCACACCCGCTACGGCGTCGGCTACAAGCTCGAGCCGCAGCTGAAGTAGTGCGAGCGGCGGAGACTGCGACGAAGCACGGCGAGCGGCTGCTCAACCGAGAGCTCTCGTGGCTCGACTTCAACGCCCGCGTCCTCGAGCTCGCGGAGGACGCCGGCGTCCCCCTGCTCGAACGCGTGAAGTTCTGCTCGATCTTCTCGTCGAACCTCGACGAGTTCTTCATGGTGCGTGTCGCGGGTCTGATGGGACAGCTCGCGGCGGGGTTGAGCGTGCGCTCGGTCGACGGGCGGACTCCCCAGGAGGCCCTGGTCGAGATCCGGAAGAAGGTCGCCGAGCTGACGATGCGCCAGTCGAAGCTCTGGCGCCGTGAGCTGAGGCCGGGCCTGGCCGACGCGGGCATCGCCGTCGGGCGGGTCGAGGATCTGCGGGAGAAGGAGGTCGCCCGGCTCGCCGACCGGTTCGAGCGCGCCGTCTTCCCGGTGCTGACTCCGCTTGCCGTCGGCCCCGGCCAGCCGTTCCCGTACATCTCGGGCCTGTCGCTCAGTCTCGGCGTGTTCGTGCGCGACCCGGACTCCGGCGAGGAACGGTTCGCACGCGTGAAAGTCCCCGAGCTGCTCCCGCGCTTCCTTTCCGTCGGCCGCAACGTCTTCCTTCCGCTCGAGCACGTCATCTCGCACTTCCTGGGCTCGCTCTTCCCGAAGATGGAGATCGTCGAGTGCGCGGCCTTCCGCGTGACGCGTGACGCGGACTTCGCGGTCTCCGACGAAGCCGACGACCTCCTCGAGGCCGTCGAGCTCCAGCTCCTGCGGAGACGGTTCGGCGACGCAGTGCGGGTAGAGGTGTCGGAGTCGATGTCGGAGGCGATGCGCGCCCGGCTGCTCTCCGGCCTCGGCGCCGACGTGGAGCAGCTCGTCCCGGTCTCGGGCCTGCTCGACCTCGCTGACGTCATGGAGCTCGCCAAGCTCGACCGGCCCGACCTGAAGGACGAGCCGTGGGTGCCGGTCACCCAGGCGCGCGTCGCCGAGATCGACGAGCCGGCCGACTTCTTCGAGGAGATCAAGCGCAGCGACATCCTGGTCCACCACCCGTACGAGTCGTTCACGACGAGCTTCGAGGCCTTCGTGCGCGGCGCGGCCGCGGACTCCCACGTCGCCGGGCTGAAGACGACCGTCTATCGCACGAGCGACGAGACGCCGCTCGTGCCTGCACTGATCGAGGCGGCCGAGGACGGAAAGCAGAGCGTCTGCCTCGTCGAGCTGAAAGCCCGGTTCGACGAGCACCGCAACATCGAGTGGTCGCGGGCCCTCGAGCGGTCGGGCGTCCACGTGGTCTACGGGTTCCCGCACCTGAAGATCCACGCCAAGGCGACGCTCGTCGTCCGGCGCGAGGGGGACGTCCTTCGCCGCTACGCACACGTGGGCACGGGGAACTACCACGCGATGAACGCCCGCAGCTACGAGGACTTCGGGCTGTTCACGGCGGACTCGGACATCGCCGCCGACGTCGCCGACCTCTTCAACTACCTGACCGGATTCGGCCGGCCACAGCGGTTCCGCAAGCTCCTCGTCGCGCCGTGGACACTCCGCTCGCGGCTGATCGACGAGATCCGGGCGGTCTCCGAAGCCGCTGCGGCCGGCAAGAAGGGCCGGATCCGCATCAAGGTCAACGCGCTCACCGACGACGCGATCATCGAGGAGCTCTACGACGCCTCGCAGGCCGGCGCGGAGGTCGACCTTGTCGTCCGCAACGTCTGCGCGCTCCGCGCCGGCGTCCCGGGCCTGAGCGACACGATCCGGGTACGCAGCGTCCTCGGCCGGTTCCTCGAGCACAGCCGCTTCTTCATCTTCGACGCCGGGAAGCAAACGACGTTCCTGCTCGGCAGCCCCGACCTGATGCCGCGCAACCTCGACCATCGCGTCGAGGTGCTCGCGCCGGTGAGCGACGGCCGCGCGCAGCAGCGAATCGCCGCCAGCTTCGACGCGCTGCTGGCCGACAACGCCCAGGCGTGGGAGCTGGGGCCGGACGGAAGCTGGGAGCGCGTCCAGCCCGAGAAGAACGAGCGTCCTCGCACCACGCACGACTCCCTGATGCGGAGCGCCCGAGCCAGGCAGCGGCGGGCGACGACCCGGCGCGGGCGTTGACCTCCGAACCGACTTTCACAATGGGGCCGCATGCGAGCAGCGGTCCTTGACGTGGGCTCGAATACGGTCCGGCTGCTGGTTGCGGCCCAGGGTGGCCGAGGCCTGAAGACCATCTGCGCCGAGGGGGAGCACCTCGGCCTGGCGACCGACATCGAGCGTGACGGCTGGATCTCGGCCTCGAAGCTCGCCGAGGCTCGGATGTTCGCCGCGCACTACGCCGACCTCGCCCGGGAGCACGGCGCCGGCCGTATCGAGGTGGTCGTCACGGCTCCCGGCCGCCAGAGCGCAAACGCGGACGCACTCGTCGACGCGCTGTCGCAGGGAGCCGGCGCCCCGGTCCGGATCCTGTCGGCGGAGGAGGAGGGCAGCCTCGCCTATGCGGGCGCGGTCGGCTCCCTGACGCCGCCTCCGAAGAGCGTCGCCGTCTGCGACGTCGGCGGCGGGTCGACGCAGCTCCTGGCCGGCACGCTCGACGGCCCCGCCTGGATGCGGCCGCTCGACCTCGGGTCGCTCCGACTGACCGCGCGCTGCCTCAACTCCGACCCACCGCAGCCCTTCGAGCTCGATGCGGCGCGCGCAGAGGTCGAGGAGGCGTTCGCCGCCGTCACGCCGCCGCTCGTCCGGACCGTCCTCGCCACCGGAGGAAGCGCCAGAACACTCCGTCGGCTCGCCGGGAGGAAGCTGGGCGAGAAGGAGCTCCAGCGGTGCCTCGAGCTCGTCGTCTCGAAGCCGTCGGCGGCCATCGCCGAGGAGCACGGGCTCCGGCCGGCGCGCGCACGGACGCTCGCCGCCGGCACGCTGATCCTGGCGGAGGCGCAGAAGCGTTTCGGCGTTCCGCTGAAGGTCGCGCGCGAGGGCGTGCGCGAGGGGGCGATCCTCACCTTGCTCTCCCGCGCCGAAGCAGCCGCCTAGGCCGACAGCAGATCCACGGAGCGCAGCTCCGCGTCGAGCACGCGCGTCGCACCTTTCTTCGTCCTGCCGAAGAGCGCCTCGATCTCCCCGGCGTGCCCGCACAGCACGAGGGGTGAGCCGGCCAGCTCCTCGAGGAGCCTGCGGACACCTTCGGGCCCCGAGCCGTCCGCCAGGACGTCGGTCGTCTCCACCTCCAGCCCGCGGGCCACCGCCAGCGGGTTCACGGTCTGGACGCAGCGCACGAACGGGCTCGAAAGGACGCGCGCCACCGCGTACGGCTCGAGCGTCCGGACGAGCTCCTCGGCCTGGCGACGACCCGAGGCGTCGAGGGGGCGCTCGGCGTCATCGCCGTCCCACGCGTCGCGGTCGCCTGCCGACGCGTGGCGCACGAGGAGGAGCGGCGGCGGTCCCAGCGACTCGAGCACCTCGAGGTCGCGCCCGTAGCTCAGGAGCGAGCCGGCGCGGGCAGGTGGGAGCCAGCGCACTTCGTCGATCTCCCGCGTAGGCCTGAAGTCGCCGCCGAGCGGCGCCATCTCCCAGTAGCGGACGACCTTCGGGCCGGCAAGCGCCCGGTAGCGGGTCGACGCCAGCTCGCGGCCGAGACGGCAGCGCAGGCCGGTCTCCTCCTCGACCTCGCGGAGCGCACAGTCCTCGTCGCTCTCACCGCGCTTCGCCTTGCCCTTCGGAAACGTCCAGTCGCCGTACTTCGGGCGGTGGACGAGCAGCACCTCGCCACGGCGACGGACGAGGCCGCCCGCGGCGCGGATGGGGTCGCTCACGAGAAGGCTTTGTCTCCGGCCTTCCGGAGGCGCTTCCAGGCGGGCGGCCAGGCGCGTCGCGCGTTTTCCCTCCGGGCCCGCTGCCGCTCGACGAGACGCCCGGCTGCAAAGGCCGTTCGACCCGTCCCACGCACGCGGGCCAACAGCTCGCGCACGCTCGTCTCGGCGACAACGGCATCCTGGTGCTCGCCGAGCGCCTCCTGGAGCTCCTTCGCCCTCTTGACGAACGAGCCGCCGAGGCCGGCCGCCTCGGCGGCATACCGGGCGCGCTTGACCCGGATGCGCGCCTCGTGGAGCTCCTCGTCGGCGGGATCCTCGGGTAGCGCCTCCACGGTCTTGGCAAGGCGCTTGAACTCGCCTCTGGCCGCCTTGCGAAGTGTCTCTCCTTCTCGGAGTCCCGGTGGGTGCGCGAGCGAGGCGCGCAGCTCCGCGAACCGGGCCGAGTCGAGTGCGACGACGAGCTCGCGGCGGGCCTGGTCTCGCTCTTCGTCGACGAGCTCGAGGAGCGCGCCGAGTGGAGCGCCGTCGAGCGAGTCGAGCTCCCCGACGAGATACTCGATCAGGACGTCGCGATCGCGGACCTCGCCGAGCGCCGAGGCGAGCCACTTGAGCTCGGCCCGCAGGCGCTCGCCCTCGCCGCGATCGTCCAGCTGTCCTCGCGTGGACCGGAGCAGCGAGCGGATCCGGCGCGTCGCGACCCTGAACTTGTGGAGATCCTCGGGATCGGCGCCGCTGCGCGTCCCTTTCTGCCTGGCGACGAACTCGGAGGCGTTGGCCCGGATGAACGACTGGAGCTCGTCCTCCTCGTTGTCGCTGCGCTCGAGCCCGTGGAGCGGATGAAGAGCTTCTGCGCGCTCGGTGCTCACGCGCGCATGGTAGAGGTCCGTTCGTGCGGAGCCGTGTCGGCATCTACGGCCTGGCCGGTGCGGCGTTCGCGCTCGCGCTCCTCCTCGCGATCCTCGGCGCCGGCGAGGAAGCCGGCGGGCTCACGAACTGGCAGGCGCTGGTGCTGGGCCTCGTGCAGGGCGCGACCGAGCTTCTGCCGATCAGCTCGTCGGGCCACCTGATCCTCGTCCCCTGGCTGGCGGACTGGCAGGTGCTCCAGGAGAACGACGAGTTCAACCAGACATTTGACGTCGCCCTGCACCTCGGGACGCTGGTCGCCGTCGCCGGGTACTTCTGGCACGACATCGTCCGGCTCGTCGGCGCCTGGTTTCGCTCGGTGCGCGCCTTTGCGGTGTCGGCAGGCGACGAACGCCTCGCCTGGGTCGTGGTGGTCGCGACGATTCCGGCTGCCGTTCTGGGCGCCCTCGGCGAGAACTTCATCGTCGACCGACTCGGGGAGCCGTGGCAGATCGCGATCCTGCTCGCCGTCTTCGCCCTCGTGCTGCTCGTTGCCGACCGCCGCCCCGCGCGGCGCGGGATCGACACCGTCAGCGTCAAGGAGGGCCTCGCGATCGGGATCGCCCAGAGCCTCGCGCTGGCGCCGGGGGTCTCGCGCTCGGGGATCACGATCTCTGCCGCGCGGTTCCTGGGGCTCGACCGCGACGCCGCCGCGCGCCTCTCGTTCCTGCTGCTCGTGCCGACGACGCTCGGTGCCGTCGTCTGGAAGGGGGTCACCGACGTGCTGCTCGGCGATCTGCCGGCGGGCTGGCAGGGCCCCTTTCTCGTCGGGATGCTGGCCGCCGCCGCCAGCGGGCTGCTCGCGATCGTCTTCCTGCTCGGCTTCGTCCGACGGCACACCTACGCGCCGTTCGTCGTCTACCGGCTGGTCACGGCCGCCGTCGTCCTGGGTTTGATCGCGGCCGGAGTGCGGGACTCGGCCTTCTAGGCCCGGGCTCTAGCGCTGCTCCGGCTGGGGTCTGACCCCAAGCACCCCACCGTGCGGCTCCGAGGCAGCCCGCAGAGCCGAAAGCGCCCGCCGGGCCGCTTTGGGTCTGACCCCACGCGACTTCGCAAGGACTTTGCACCAACCAGCGTCGGCGCGCCGAGCTCGGACGTACCGTCGACGCATGCCCCGTCCGCTACGTCTCCAGATCGCCGGCGGCCTCTACCACGTCACGACCCGCGGAAATCTCGGCCGCACCGCCTTCGAGAGCGACCCCGAGCGCCAGCAGTTTCTCGACGTGCTCGGCGTCGGCGTGGAGCGCCACGGCTGGTCGTGCCGCTCGTACTGCGTCCTCTCGACCCACTACCACGCGCTCGTCCTGACACCTGAGCCGGACATCGCCGCAGGCATGCAGTACGTCAACGGGCGCTTCGGACAATGGGTCAACTGGAGCCGGGAGCAGCGCGGCCACTTGTTCGAAGGCCGCTATAAGTCGATCCTGATCGAGTCCGACAGCCATCTCCTCGAGGTCTATCGCTACATCGCGCTCAACCCCGTCCGCGCCGGGCTCGTTCGTGATCCTGAGGACTGGGCGTGGAGCAGCCTCGGAGCGCTGCTCGGCCGCTGGGAGGCGCCGGCGTTTCTCGACGTTCAGGCGGCGCTCGGCGACTTCGCGTCGATCGCAAGTGCGGCGCGGCGGCGGCTTCGACAGTTCGTTCGGGACGGGATCGAGATGGACATGTCTTGAACCGCCGTTGAGTCGGGGCGACTCATGGGGTCTGACCCCAAGCGCCCCCGGCGAGCGGCTCTCGCCGGCCGGCGAGGCGGGCACAGGTACCGGCACGACATCGGCCGCGACCAGGAAGGCTTCCTGCGCTTCTGGTCGGAGGAACTCGCGCCGAAGCTGTAGGCTCGCCTAGGCGATGCCTAGGCAATACACCGTCGGCGAGGCGGCGCGCGTCCTCGGAGTCTCGATCGACACCTTGCGCCGCTGGGATCGACAAGGCCGGATCAAGACGAGACGCGACGACGCGAACCGGCGGGTCGTCCCGGCCGCGGAGGTGGAGCGGCTGAGACCCGCGCAAGCCCATAGCGCCCTCTCGGCGCGGAACCGCTTCGCCGGCGTGGTTCGCAACGTGAAGGTCGAGGGCCTGCTCGCGCAAGTCGAGATCGAAGCTGGGCCTTTCCGCGTCGTCGCCGTGATCACGCGCGAAGCGGCCGAGCAACTGAAGCTCAGCCCGGGCGTCTCGGCTACCGCGCTCGTCAAGGCGACATCCGTGATGGTCGAGAGGTGAGGCGTGCCGCGGCGCTCCTCTTCCTCGTCCTACTCGCCGGTTGTGGCGGCGGTGACGACGACGAGCCGCTGACTGTGTACGCGGCGTCGTCCCTCACGGAGGTCTTCCAGGAGCTCGAACCGGACGCGCGCTACAACTTCGCCGGCTCCGACGAGCTCGCCACCCAGATCCGCGAGGGCGGGGAGGCCGATGTCTACGCCGCCGCGAGCCCGAGGTATCCGCAGGAGTTGCATGAGGAACGGCTGGTCGAGGAACCGCGGGACTTCGCGACGAACACGCTCGTCCTCGTCGTCCCACGGTCGAACCCGAAGCAGATCACCCGGGTCGAGGACCTGCTCTCGCGGGACCCGAAGCTCGTCGTCGGAGCGGAGGGCGTGCCTGTCGGCGACTACACCCGTGACGTCCTTGCGCGGCTCGGTCTGACCGCGATCCTCGACGCGGTGGTCAGCGAGGAGGAGAACGTCAAGGGCGTCGTCGGCAAGGTCGGGCTGGGCGAGGCCGACGCGGGCTTCGTGTACGCAACCGACGCTCGGGCGGCTGCCGACGACGTGCTCGCGATCGAGCTGCCCGCCCGGGGTCGAACGGAGATCCGCTACCCGATCGCCGTGGTGAGGGGCTCAGACCAGGCCGCCGAGGCCGAGGCGTTCATCGAGCGCGTCGTCGGTGCCGATGGCCGGCGCGCGCTGGAGCGCGCCGGATTCGGCGCGCCGTGAGGCGTCCGTTCGAGATTCTCTGCGCGGTCGCCGCGGGCCTCGCCGTAGCGTTCCTGACCCTTCCCCTCGTTGCGCTCTTCCTCCGCATACCGCCAGGGACGCTCGTCGCGCAACTCGGCGATCCGGCCGTCCGCGAGGCGCTCCTCGTGAGCTTGAAGACGACGCTCATCGCGCACGCGATCGTCCTCGTCGTCGGCACGCCCGCCGCCTACCTGCTTGCAACCCGGAGTTTCCGCGGACGCGCCGCCGTCCTCACCGCGCTCGAGCTTCCGCTTGTCCTTCCGCCGGCCGTCGCTGGGCTCGCGCTTCTCGCCGCATTCGGACGCCGCGGGCTGCTCGGCGACGAGCTCGACGCGCTCGGGCTCAGCATTCCGTTCACGCAGCTGGCGGTCGTGCTGGCCGTCGTCTTCGTCTCCAGCCCCTTCTACCTGCGCTGGGGGGTCGCCGCGTTCAGCGCGGTGGATCCCCACCTGCTCGACGCGTCCCGCACTCTGGGTGCCGGTCCCGGACGGACGTTCGGGCGCGTCGCGCTGCCGCTGGCCGCCGGCGGGCTCGGCGCCGCATCCTCGCTCGCCTGGGCCCGCGGCCTGGGCGAGTTCGGCGCCACCATCATGTTCGCCGGCAGCTTCTCCGGGGAGACGCGGACGCTCCCACTCGCCGTCTACGCCGAGTTCGACCGCGACTTCGACGTCGCACTCTCGATCGGCGCTCTCCTCGTCGTCGCCAGCCTCGCCGTGCTGGCCACGATCCGACTTCTGCTCGCATGGAATCGCTCACCCTCGACATCGCCGTTCCCCTCCGCTCGTTCGACCTCCGGGTAGCGCTCGAGATCGAGCGCGAGACCGTGGCCGTCGTCGGGCCGTCCGGATCCGGGAAGACAACACTGCTTCGGGCGATCGCGGGGCTCGTTCGTCCGTCCGAGGGAGTCATCCGGCTGGGCGCACAGACCTGGTACGACGGCCGGGTCAACCTTCCGCCCGAGCAGCGCTCGGTCGGTCTCGTCTTCCAGGACTACGCGCTCTTCCCGCACATGACCGTCGAGGAGAACATCGGCTACGGCGGGAGGAACGGCGTCGCCGGTCTCCTCGAGTCCTTCGGAATCGCCGAGCTGGCGGACGCCAGGCCGCAGAAGCTCTCGGGAGGCGAGCGCCAGCGCGTCGCATTGGCTCGGGCATTGGCGCGCGACCCACGCGTGCTCCTGCTCGACGAACCACTCGCCGCGCTGGACTCGGACACGAGAGGCCGGGTCCGGACCGAGCTCGCGCAGCTGCTCGCCGAGATTCGCCTGCCGACCCTCCTGGTCACGCATGACCGCGCGGACGCACGTGCGCTCGCCGACCGGACGGTCGCGCTGGACGCCGGAAGCCTCGTCTAAGCTCGCCGGGCCTGCGCAGCAGGCCCGGTAAAGTGGCTCGACCGGGGTGCTCCGCCGACTGTCGGGGCTGAGATCAGACCCGCGAACCTGATCCGGGTAATGCCGGCGAAGGGAGGACGTTGCACAACGAGACACCCGCGTGGGGCATAGACCCGGTCCCGGAGCGCCTTCGCACGCTCGGGCTGGTCGACCAGCTGGCGCTCTGGGGAAACCTCGGCGTCTCGCTGCTCGTCCTCGTCATCGGCGCGCTCCTCGTCCCCGCGCTCACGCTCCGCGACGCGCTGCTGGCGATCCTCGTCGGCGGCCTGATCGGGAACGCGATGGTCGGCGCGGCCGGGCTGATCGGGGCGGACGCCCGCGTCCCGTCCATGGTCCTCCTCCGCGCCCCGCTCGGCCGCCGCGGCTCCTACGTCCCCACTGCGCTGAACGCGCTCCAGTGCCTCGGCTGGGCCACCTTCGAGCTGATCATCATCGCCGCCGCCGCAGGCGCGCTCTCCGACGAGCTCTTCGGGGTTCGGGCCGAGGCCGCGTGGACGATCTTCTTCGGCGCGCTCGCGGCGGGCTTCGCGCTGCTCGGGCCGGTCGGGTTCGTCCGCCGGATCCTGCGCCGGTTCGGGGTCTGGATCGTGATCGCGTCGCTCGCCTACCTGAGCTGGTGGGCGCTGTCCGAAGCGGACCTGAGCGCTCTCTGGAACGCCCCGGCCGAGGGCGGCTCGTCGTTCTGGCTCGGCGTCGACCTCGTGATCGCGATCACCGTCTCGTGGGTGCCGCTCGTCTCGGACTACACGCGCTTCTCGCGCGACCGTCGCTCGGCGTTCTGGGGAGCGGGCGGCGGGTACTTCCTGGGCGGGACCTGGATGCTCGCGCTCGGCGTCTTCATCGTCCTCTCCCGCGGGATCAGCGACCCGGTGGAGATCCCGCCGGCGGTCGCGGCAGCCGGCCTCGCCGCCGCGCTCGCGCTGCTCGCAGTCACGCTGGACGAGACCGACGAGGCGTTCGCCAACGTGTACTCGGCCGCGGTGTCGCTCCAGAACGTGCTCTCGCAGATCGAGCAGCGGGTCCTCGTCGTCGGTGTGGCAACACTTGCGACGTTCGGCGCGCTGCTCGTCGAGCTCCGGAACTACGAGTCCTTCCTGCTCCTGCTCGGCTCGTGCTTCGTGCCGCTCTTCGGAGTCCTGCTCGCGGACTGGCTGCGCTCGGGAGCCCGCTACACGCGCTCCCAGATCTTCGGCGCGCCGGCCTGGCGGCCCGAGCTCCTCCTGGCCTGGATCGTCGGCTTTGCGCTGTACCACTGGCTGCACGAGCCGCCGCTCGGCCCCTCGTGGTGGGTGGACGTCGTCGAGGAGACCGGCCAGCCGAACCTCGGCATCGGCGCGTCGCTTCCGAGCTTCGCGGCCTCCTTCGTGCTCGCTCTGGGCCTCAGCTCCCTCGGTTCGAGGTTGCCCCAACCTGTTTCCAAGTGGTAAGGATCGGGCGAAGGACACATTGGCCGAGGTCACTTTCTCCGACGTAGCGAAGATCTTCCCGGACGGGACGCGGGCGGTCTCCGACCTCACCCTCGATGCGCAGGACGGCGAGTTCATGGTCCTCGTCGGTCCCTCGGGCTGCGGAAAGACGACCGCGCTCCGCATGGTCGCCGGCCTCGAGGAGATCTCCGAGGGCGAGATCCGGATCGGCGACCGCGTCGTGAACGAGATGGCGCCACGCGACCGGGACATCGCGATGGTGTTCCAGAGCTACGCCCTCTACCCGCACCTCAGCGTCTACGACAACATCGCCTTCAGCCTTCGCCTCCGGAAGGAGAAGAAGCAGGAGATCGACAAGCGCGTGAAGGAAGCGGCGCGGATCCTCGACCTCGAGGCGCTCCTCGACCGCAAGCCGCGAGCGCTCTCCGGCGGGCAGCGCCAGCGCGTGGCGATGGGGCGCGCGATCGTCCGCCAGCCGGCCGCGTTCCTGATGGACGAGCCGCTCTCCAACCTCGACGCCAAGCTCCGCGTCCAGATGCGCGCCGAGATCTCGAAGCTCCAGCGCGAGATCGGCGTGACCACGATCTACGTGACGCACGACCAGGTCGAGGCGATGACGATGGGCGACCGGGTCGCGGTCATGCGGAAGGGCGAGCTCCAGCAGGTCGCCCCGCCGCAGGAGCTCTACGACCGGCCCCTCAACCTGTTCGTCGGCGGCTTCATCGGCTCGCCGGCGATGAACCTCGTCGAGGGGCGGCTCGAGCGGGAGAACGGCGGGCTCGTCGCGGCACTCGGTGATGCCCGGCTTCGCCTCGACGACGAGAACCTCGCCGCCCGACCTGCGCTCCGCAACTTCGAGGGGAAGCCCGTCGTCGTCGGGATCCGGCCCGAGCACCTCGAGGATGCGGCCATCGCGCACGACAACCCGCCGGACCGACGCCTGACCGGCCACGTCGAGCTTCGCGAAGCGCTCGGCTCCGAGCTGATGGTGCACTTCGCCGTCGACGTGCCCCCGGCGATGACCGAGGAGGTGCAGGAGCTCGCCGAGGACGCGGGCACGACGGCAGAGGACCTCCAGGGCGGCGACAAGCACCGCGCGGTCGTCGTGGGCCGGTTCGGCGCCGACTCGCAGGTGAAGGAGGGGCAAGATGCCGAGGTCGCGGTCGACACCCGGGCGCTGCACTTCTTCGATCCGGACACTGGACTGGCCATCTACGACGACAGCAACAGGACGAAAGGAGCTCACGAATGAAGAGACGGTGGTTCATTCCTGCGGCGGTGCTCGCAGCAATGGCGCTTGCACTGGGCGCCTGCGGCGGGGACGACGGCGGCGGGACCGAGGAGGGGGACGGATCGATCACCGTCTTCTCGCTCTGGGGCGGATCCGAGCAGGAGGCGTTCCAGAAGGTTCTCGACCAGTTCACGCAGGACACGGGGATCGAGACCAAGTACGAGTCGGCTCGCGACTTCCTCCCGGTGATCCGGACGCGGCTCGCGGCCGGAAATCCGCCGGACGTCGCGATCATCCCGCGGCCCGGCGTGGTCGCCGAGCTCGCGCGTGACGACTCGCTGATCCCGCTCGAGGACATGGGCCTCGACCCGGACACGATCAACGAGAACTACAGCGACACCTGGACGACCCTCGCCACGGTGGACGACGAGCTCTACGGCGTCGTCGCGAAGGCGAACTCGAAGAGCGTCATCTGGTACAAGCCGGCGTCCTTCCAGGAGGAGGGCTTCGAGATCCCGACCACCTGGGACGCACTGCTCGACATCACGCAGCAGTACGACAGCAAGGGCAAGACGCCGTGGGCGGTCGGCGCGCAGGGCCGCGACAACTCGTGGACCCTCACCGACTGGTTCGAGAACATCTACGCCCGCCAGGCCGGGAACGACAACTACACGAAGCTGTTCAACGGCGACCTGCCGTTCAACGACCAGACGGTCAAGGACGCGCTCACCGAGATGGTGAAGATCGTCAACGACAAGTACGTCGCCGGCGGAATCGACACCGCGCTCGGCATCACGTTCGTCGACGGCATCGGGCGCGTGTTCAGCAAGAACCCGGTCGCCGAGATGTACATGGAGGGTGGCTTCGTCGGCGGGATTGCGCTCGGCGACGTCAACCCCGACCTCAAGGTGGGCGAGGACATCGACTTCTTCCCGTGGCCGACGATCAGCGAGGAGCACGGCAGCCCGCTCGTCGGCGGCGGCGACGTTGCCTCCGCGTTCGTGAACAACGAAGACAACAAGAAGCTGATCGAGTTCCTCGCCACGCCCGAGGCGGGCAGGATCTGGGTCTCGACCGGCGCGATCGCCTCGCCGAACGAGGGCGTCGCGGAAGACGCGTACCCGAACGACCTCGTCGCGAAGGAGGCCGAACAGCTGAAGACCGCCGAGTCGTTCCTCTTCGACGGCTCCGATCTCCTGCCGGGAACCCTCGGTCAGGACTTCGGGACGCTGCTCCAGAACATCATCAAGACCCCGAGGAACATGGACTCACTCCTCGACGACTACCAGGCGGAGGCGGAGAGCGCCTTCGCAGCCCGCTAACCGAGCATGAGCAGCACCGCCGTCCCCGGACCAGTCGGAAGACCCCGGGGACGGCGGCTGCCTTCCGTCTTCAAGCGCCAGGGCGTCCAGGCGCTCCTCTTCATCGCCCCGGCCGTGGTGCTGCTCGCCGCTCTGATCGTCTACCCGATGATCAGGACGAGCATCTACAGCTTCGCCAACCTCAACTCCCGGCTCGAGGTCACCCGCTGGATCGGCTTCGACAACTACACGCGGCTGTTCACGAAGGACAAGAGCTTCCTCAACCTCGAGGAGTTCCCGCCGAGCGGCGCGCTCGCCAACAACGTCAAGTGGATGATCCTCTACACCTCGCTCTCGCTCCTGCTCGGGCTGCTGATCGCAGTGCTGGCGGCCCGGGTCCGGTACGAGTCGCTCATGAAGGCGATCGTCTTCGTGCCGATGGCGATCGCGGCGACCGCGGTGGCGATCATCTGGAAGTTCGTCTACGAGCCCGATCCGGGCCTCGGCTCGCTCAATGCCTTCATCGGAGCCTTCGGCGCCGACCCGATCGCCTGGTACGGCCGCGCCGACACCGTCAACTATGCACTCATCTTCGCCTACGTCTGGGCTTCGACCGGCTTCGCGATGGTCGTGCTGTCGGCGGCGCTGAAGGGGATCAACGAGGAGGTCATCGAGGCAGCGCGGACGGACGGCGCCAACGAGTGGGACATCTTCCGGCGCATCCAGCTGCCCCTCCTCTCGCTGCCGATCGCGGTGGTGACGGTGTGGCTCCTGGTCAACGTGATCAAGGTCTTCGACCTCATCTACGTCATGACCGGAGGTGGGCCCGGCGGGGCCAGCGAGGTGATCGCGGTCACGATGGTCGACGAGTTCGGCAACGGCGAGGGCGGCTACTCGGCCGCGATCGCGGTCGTGATGCTGCTCCTGATCATCCCGATCATGGCGTTCAACATCCGACGGTTCCGCAGCGAGCGGGTGACCGGGTAGGTGGCTGCCGCCGACGTCACGGTCGCCCGGCCGCGGGCGACGCCCAGCGAGCGGATCGTCGGGTTCATCACGCGAACGCCGGTGCACGTCGGCCTGATCGTGATCGCGCTGATCTGGCTCGTGCCGACCGTGGGCCTCGCCGTGACGTCGTTCCGTCCGCGCGGTGACATCCAGGCCTCCAGCTGGTGGAGCTCCGTGACCGAGCTCGACTTCACGCTCGAGAACTACAGCGAGGTCCTGAACCGGGCCAACATGGACTCGGCCTTCATCAACAGCCTGATCATCACGATCCCGGCGACGCTGCTGCCGCTCGCGGTCGCGGCGCTCGCCGCCTACGGCTTCTCGTGGATCTCCTTCCCCTTCCGCGACACGATCTTCCTGGTCGTCGTCGCGCTGATGATCGTTCCGGTGCAGATGGCGCTCGTGCCGCTGCTGACGCTGTTCCGGGATCTGGGCATCGCCAACGGCTTCGGCGGGATCTGGCTCGCCCACACGGCGTTCGGCCTCCCACTGGGGATCTTCCTGTTGCGGAACTTCTTCATCACCCTGCCACGCGACCTGATCGAGGCGGCCAGGGTCGACGGCGCCTCGAACCTGCGGATCTTCCTCAAGGTCGTCATCCCGCTCTCGGTGCCGGCACTCGCGGCGTTCGGGATCTTCCAGTTCCTCTGGGTCTGGAACGACCTCCTGATGGCGTTCATCTTCATCCAGAACGGCGAGCTGCTCCCGATGACGGTCCGCATCAACCAGATGCAGTCGACCTACGGCGGCGAGTGGCACCTGCTCAGCGCCGGCGCGTTCCTGCTGATGATCGTCCCGCTGATCGTCTTCTTCGCGCTGCAGCGGTACTTCGTGCAAGGCCTTCTCGCCGGCTCGGTCAAATAGCCGCCCCCGTTCATCTCGTCCCGCACACCCACTGGGACCGGGAGTGGTACCTCCCGTTCCAGCGGTTCCGCCTGAAGCTGGTCCGGCTCGTGGACGGGCTGCTGGACTTGATGGAGGCGGACGAGCGCTACCGCTTCACGCTCGACGGACAGCTCGCGACTCTCGACGACTATCTCGAGGTCCGGCCCGAGGCGGGGGAGCGGGTCCGGCGGCTCGTCGAGAAGGGGCGGCTCGCGATCGGGCCCTGGCAGGTGCTCATGGACGAGTTTCTCGTCTCGGGCGAGACGATCGCGCGCAACCTCGAGCACGGGCAGCGCCGTGCGGCCGAGTTCGGCGGCGCGATGCCGGTCGGCTACCTGCCCGACATGTTCGGCCATGTCGCGCAGATGCCGCAGATCCTGCGGCAGGCCGGCATCGACACGGCCGTCGTCTGGCGCGGCGTGCCGGGCGCGATCGACTCGCACTCGTTCGAGTGGGAATCGCCGGACGGCTCCTCCGTCCGCGCCGAGTACCTCCCGTACGGCTACGGCAACGGCGCCTATCTCCTCGACGTCCCCGGGCAGCTCGGCCGAGGACTCGAGGCAGTCCGGGAGTCGCACCGCGAGTTCTTCGGAGACGGGCCGATCCTGGCCATGCTCGGCACGGATCACATGGAGCCGCTGCCTCAGCTCACCGACCTGTTGGAAGAGAGTGGCGCCGCAGCGCAGGTCTCGACGCTCCCGGACTACCTCGCGACCGTGGACGGACGCCCGAACGGCCGGCGCTGGCGCGGAGAGCTGCGCTCGAGCGCCAGGGCGAACATGCTCATGGGGACGCTTTCGGCCCGCCTCGACCTCAAGGCGGCGATGGCGCGGGCGGAGCGCGCGCTCGCGCGGTACGGCGAGCCGTTTCAGGCGCTGTACGGAACCGCCTGGCCGGAGCGTCTGCTCGACCTCGCCTGGCGGCGGCTGATCGAGAACTCGGCGCACGACTCCATCTGCGGCTGCTCCGTGGACGAGGTCTCCGCGCAGGTGCTCGTCCGCTGCTACGAGGCCGAGCAGATCGCCATGGGCCTCGCCGAGGACGCCGCGCGCGAAGCCGCCACCCAGGCTCCGATGGGATCGGTCGTCGCCTTCAACCCCTCGCCGACAGCCCGCTGGGACAACGTCGAGCTCATTCTCGCCGTC
The DNA here is from genome assembly GCA_963782765.1 of uncultured Actinomycetes bacterium. Taxonomy (GTDB): domain Bacteria; phylum Actinomycetota; class Thermoleophilia; order Gaiellales; family Gaiellaceae; genus JACDAN01. Next base: position 447,841 of record CAWALC010000001.1, on the reverse strand, counting down.
CCCGCCCGCTGGAAGGACATTGCGCTCGAGCTTCCGGACGGAACACGCATCGCGGCGCAGCGGATCACCCGCAACGAGCCCCTGCTCTACGAGGAGCGCGTGCCGAGCTCGGGCGTCTCCGAATGGCTCCGCCGGCGGCTCCACGGTCGCGAGCTCTTCGGACGGCGGCTGAACCGGATGACCATCGAGGACCGGACGGTCACGTTCGAGGTCGACGAGGAGGACGACCCGATGTGGCTCGACCTCGACGAGCTGAAGAACGAGCTCGAGGTGGCGACGAGCGGCGAGGACGGCGAGTGGGAGGTCCGGATCGTCGCCCGTCGTCGCTCCACCGTCGTCGCCAGGGTGCCGGCTCCCCCGCTCGGCTGGACCGCGCTCCAGCCCGTCGAGGGCACCGGCTCCGTGGAGGAACCCGTGCAGGTGAGCGCCGACAGCCTCGAGAACGGGCTGCTCTCGGTCGCCGTCGCCGCCGACGGGACCCTCTCGCTCGGCGGCGTCGAGGGTGTCGGCCGTCTCGTCGACGGGGGCGACGAAGGCGACAGTTACAACTACGCGCCGCCCGCGGAAGACCACCTCGTCGAGGACCCCGACGAGGTTCGTGTGTCCGTTGTCGCCGAAGGGCCCGGTGCGCGGAGCGCTGAGCATCGTCCGGTCGTACCGCTGGTCGCCGGCGCAGGTGCCCGTGGACGTCGAGACGACGGTCGAGCTACGGGCCGGCGAGCCGTTCTGCCGTGTGCGCATCTCCTTGGAGAACCCGCTCTCCGATCATCGCCTTCGGTTTCACGTGCCGCTCCCGCGGGAGGCTCGGTTCTCCGCCGCGGAGGGTCAGTTCGCCGTCGTCGAGCGGGCACTCGAGGCCGAGGAGGGATTCGGAGAAGTCGCGCTGCCGACGTTTCCCGCGTACGGCTTCGTCGACGCCGGCGGCATGGCGGCACTGTTCGAGCACCCGATGGAGTACGAGTGTGCTCGGCGGCCGCGAGCTGGCCCTGACGATCCTCCGCTCGACGGGCCTGATCAGCCGCAGCGCGCATGCCTACCGGGAGAGCCCCGCCGGCCCGGAGATCGAGATCCCGGCGGCGCAGATGCCGCGGCCCGTGGAGCATCGGCTTCGCCCTCTACCCGCACGACGGGGTCTGGCACCAAGCCGGCGTGCTCGCCCAGCTCGAGCGATATCTGCATCCATTTCTGGTGGCACCGGGCGCCGCCCTCGATGGTCCGACCCAGGGGTCTGGCCCCGAGCTGCGCGGCGAAGGCGTCGTGCTGTCCTCCCTGCGGCTCCGCGGCCGGCGGCTGGAAGCGCGTGTCGCATGCGAGCATCCCGGAGCCGGTCAGTGGGAGATTCGGAGAGGCCGAGCTCGATCTCCGTCCGTGGGAGATCCGCTCGGTCGAGCTAGAGCGCTAGCGACAAGCGCGGCAGACCGACTCGGCGAGGCCGAGGCAGTCGCGCCGATGGACCGAGCCGCCGCAGCGGCGACAGTCCACACCCGAGTGCTGCATGGCGAATGCGCGGAAGAGCTTGAACATCACCGCGCAACCTAACGACGATCCGCACGAGCGCAAGCCCCGCGGGCCGCGGGTTTACAGACGTTTTACGGGAGCCGGAATTCGCCCCTGGCCACCGTCACGGCGGAGCCGCCGACCTCGACGTTCTCGACCTGCTCCGCCGAGCCCTCGACGCGCGCGAAGAGCGTGGACGGACGGCCGATCTCCGCTCCCTGCGAGATCTCGATCTCGTCGCCGAACGCGATGCGCCCGTGGCGCGCGAGGTGGACCGCGAGCGGCCCAGCCGCCGAGCCGGTCGCCGGATCCTCGGGAACGCCGCCTGCCGGCGCGAACATCCGTGTCTTCCAGTTCGTGGCCGAGCCGGCGAAGGTGCTGACGCCCACCGGGCCGAGCGAGGTCGGCCAGCGTTGCGAAGTCCGGCTTCACGCGCGCGACCTCGTCCTCGGATCCGAGCGTGACATACGCGAAGCTCATCCCGTTGTCGTAGACCTCGATCGGGAGCTCGGAGCGCTCGACGCGCAGGGCGGCGAGCAACGCGGCTTCGTCGGCGATCGGCTCGACGTCGGGACGAGCTGCTCCATCCATCCGAAGCTGATCCGCGCCCCCTCCCGCTCGAGCCGCACGGTGAATGACCCCGGCCTGCGTCTCCAGCCGGATCTCGACGAGCTGGAGCGGCGCGGCGAGCACGAACGCCGAGCCGAGCGTCGGGTGGCCGGCGAAGCGCAGCTCGAGTCGCCGGCGTGAAGATCCGAATCCGCGCGTGCCCGCCCTGCTCCGGAGGGAGCACGAACACCGTCTCGGAGAAGTTCATCTCGCGCGCGAGCGGCTGGAGCAGCTCCTCGGGGATCGCGCGCGCGTCGGTGAAGACGGCGAGCTGGTTGCCTTCGAGAGGCTTGTCGGTGAAGACGTCGCAGACGACGTAGCGGAACGCGTTCACGCATCGAGTCTCGCAGGAACCCCTTTCGGCTCCGTCGGTGTAGGAACCGATATGAGGCTCCTGACGAGCGCGGTCGCGTTGAGCTGTGCCTGCGCGGCCGTGCTCTCCGGGGTGGTCGCGGGTGCGTCCTGTCGCCAAGCCTCGACTGGTGACGAATCGCCCGGTCGAGACCGGCGCCCGGTGGATCGGCGTCGTTGCGGCCTCCCGCCGGCCGGTCGTGACCGCGCGCCTCGGTCGCCGAGCTCAGGCGGTCACGGTGCGACGGCTCCGCCCCGGCCGCTACCAGCTCCGCTCGATCTTCAGGCAGCCGGGCCGCTGGGCGCTCTGGGCCGGCAGGCAGCGGTTCGGCACCGTGCTCGTCCGGCAGGCTCCGCTCCGACTCACGAATGCGATGGACGTCGTCGTCGAGCCGAGCGGATCGCTACTGGTCTCGGACTTCTCGGACCGCGTCTTCCGTCTCGACGACTCGCGCCTGACCCTCGTCGCCGGCAACGGCCGGCCGGGGTACTCGGGTGACGGCGGCCCCGCCGTCCGGGCAGCGATCGGCTTCCCGGTCGAGATCGCGGTCGATCCTCGGGGCGGCTTCGGGATCGTCCACGGGGAGCGCTGGATCCGCCACGTCGACCAGGCCGGCAGGATCAGCACCGTCGCCGAGTTCCAGCAGCCGACGGCGCTCGCGTACGACTCCGCGGGGAACCTCTACGTCTCCGAGCTGCTCGGTGGCGTGAAGCGCCGCGACGCAGCGACGGGAGCGGTCACGACGTACGCGGGCTTCAACCGGCCGCACGGGCTGGCCGTCGCGCCCGACGGCACCGTGTATGTCGCGGACACGTTCAACAATCGCGTGCAGCGGATCTCCCCGGTGGCGCGATCACCACGCTCGCCGACGGCATCAACCAGCCGAACGACGTCGCGCTGGGCCCGGACGGGAACATCTACTCGACCGAGTGCGGGAACAGCCGGATCCTGCGCATCACGCCGGCCGGCGTGGTGACGAGGATCGCCGACTCCCCACGGCCCAGCTCGGTCGCGGTGGGCGCGGTCGGCACGGTCTACGTCACGGAGGAACGACGCGGTGCGGTGCGGCGAATCACCGTGGCGAGCCTCGCGGCGTTCACGCCGGCGCAGCAGGCGGCGGAAGCTCGCCGGACTCGATCTTCGCCGCCGTCCGCTCGCACCAGCCCCGCATCCACTCGAGCAGGTCGATCCCGTAGAGGAGGCTGACGTACGGGTACAGCTGGTCGTCCTCGATGAACCCCGTCCTTGCCTGCGGCTCGAGCTCGCGGAACATCCCGAGCGACAGGTCGCACCACGCCTGCTTCGCACGCAGGTTGGCGACGACGTCCTCCTTCTCGAGGAGATCGCCGAAGAAGAGCTTGAGTGTTCCCTCGTCGCGGATCTCGAACAGGAAGGAGCCGTCGTCTCGCAGCCACTCGCGGAGCGCCGCCTCGCCCGCCTGGGTGAGGGAGTACAGAGTCCGGCGTCGTCCGCCTTTCGGGTCGTCGGTCGCCTCCACGAGCCCGCGTTCCTCGAGGCGGTGGAGCTCCGGGTAGATCTGGCCGTAGCTCGCACCCCAGAAGAACCGCGTGGAAAGATCGATCGCACGCTTGATGTCGTAGCCGGTTCGCGCTCCGAGCGCGAGCATTCCGAGGATGACGCGGGCGGTGGGCGTGAGGCTTGACATATCTTCCCGATACATAGTAACGTCTCTGCCAGATAGATGCATGCCATCGAAGTCCGCGAGCTGAGGAAGTCCTACGACGGGGTCGAGGCCGTACGCGGGATCAGCTTCACGATCGGGTCGGGCGAAGTCTTCGGGCTGTTGGGCCCGAACGGCGCCGGCAAGACGACGACGGTGGAGATCCTCGAGGGCTACCGGCGGCCTGACGGCGGCGACGTGCGCGTCCTGGGCGAAGATCCGCGGCGCGCCGGCGCGGACTGGCGCCGGCGGATCGGCGTCGTCCCCCAGTCGGGCGAGCTCTTCCCCAACCTGACCGCCCTCGAGCACCTCGAGCTCTTCGCGGGCTACTACGCGGATCCGCGGCCGCCGCGCGAGGTGCTGAGCCTCGTCGGCCTCGAGCACAAGGCCGGCGCGAGGTTCCGGACGCTCTCGGGCGGCCAGAAGCGGCGACTCGACCTCGGGATCGCCCTCGTCGGCGATCCCGAGCTGCTGTTCCTCGACGAGCCGACCACCGGGTTCGACCCTGGAGCGCGGCGCGCGGCCTGGGAGACGATCAGGTCACTCCGCTCGCTCGGCAAGACGATCCTGCTCACGACGCACTACATCGAGGAGGCGCAGCGGCTCGCCGACCGCGTCGCGGTCCTCCGGCGAGGCGAGATCGTCGCGGCCGGGACGCCGGCCGAGCTCACCGCCGCTGCACCGGCGAGCCGGATCAGCTACCGCCTCGACGGCGAGGCGGTCGCGATCGAGACCGAGGATCCTGTCCGCGTCCTCCACGAGCTGACCGAGCGGGCGCTGCGCGACGGGATCCGGCTCGACGCGCTCGAGGTGCACCGGCCGACGCTGGAAGACGTCTACCTCTCCCTCACAGCGGAGGAGCCGGAGTGAACCTCCTCCTGCACCAGTTCCGCGCCGAGCAGAAGCTCTTCTGGCGAAGCCGCGAGCTCGCGTTCTTCACCTTCCTCCTGCCGATCGTCTTCTTCCTGATCCTCGGCTCGGCGTATGGAGACGAGGAAATCGACGGCGAGAACGGCTATCTCTACCTGCTCGCCGGAATGATCGGCTACGGGGCGGCGGCGACGAGCTTCGCCGGGCTCGCGCTCCTGCTCGTGCTCCGGCGCGAGGCCGGCTTGCTCAAGCGCATCCGAGCAACACCGCTGCCGGCGTGGACGTACATCGCGGCCGTGCTCGGCTCGATCACGTTCGTGTTCTTCCTCGAGGCCGTGGCGCTCGTCGGCCTTGCGCGTGCCGCATTCGACACGGTGACTCAGGGCGACGTGCTCTCGCTCGCCCTCGTCCTCGCGCTGGGCGCGGCGACCTTCGCGGCCCTTGGCGTCGCGCTCACGACGGTGATCCGAAGCGCCGAGGGCTCGTCGGCGGTGGTGAACGCGATCTACCTCCCTGTGACCTTCATCTCCGGCTCGTTCTTCGGATCGGACACCTTTCCGCCCGTGCTCCAGGCCGTCGCCGCGGTCCTGCCGCTCGTGCACTTCATCGACCTCGTGCGGGAGGTCATGGTCTTCGACGATTCGATCTGGGAGAACCCGACGGCTGTTGCGGTTGTGGCCGCCTGGGGCCTGGCCGGGACGATCGTCGCCGTGCGGAGATTCCGGTGGGAGCCGCGGGAGCGTTAGGCACTTACGACTTGCGGGTAACAAAAGGTCGATGGCTGCCAATCCCACACTTGCGTTCGCCGTGCACGAGCACGAGCCGCCCGCTCTCGAGGTTCGGGTCAACTTCGGCATGTTCGCGGGGCGAGAGGCGACGCCGGCCGAGATCGACGACCTCGCCTCGACGCTGCTCGAGCAGGTCGGAGCGGTCTCGATCGTCGCCGAGGAACGGCACGAGATCGACGACAGGTCGGAGGCCTCCATCCACCAGGTTCGGATCGAGGTCGACACCGAGTCGCTGCCCGAGGACCGCGACGCCCTTCAGGAGCTCAGCGTCCGAATGGTCGTCGCCGCCGAGCAGTGGGCCGAGGCCTGCATCGCCGAGCGGCACGTCAGCTAGCTGTAGTCCTCAACCCCTTGTCGAGCCGTGCGAGCGCCCGCTCGGCCTGCTGCGTCGCCACCGGGCCGAGCGTCTGGCTTCCGAGACCGCTGAAGATCCCGGCGGCGTCAACCTCCGCCCGCCAGCGCATCACCGTGCCGTCCCCGTCCGGCTCGAGATCGAACGAGCTGTCCACGGAGATGCGGCCGCCGAGGCTCTTGCCCCACGCCATGAGACGGGCGTGCTCGGAGTTGCGCAGATCCTCCAGACGGACGGAGAAGCGCAGCCGGAAGGCGCCGGGAAACGGCGCCCGGGCGATCACCGTCCACTCGCCTTCCTCCGCATCGATCCGCTCGATCGCAGAGAACGCAGCCGCCATCTCGTCCGGATCCGTCAGCGCCCGGTAGACCGCACCAGGCGGCGCGTCGAAGCGCCGCTCGCCGTGGATCCGCACGGCGACAACCTAAATTGCCGGCCGGGTCAGCGGACGCGGTACCGCGCGCAACTCTGGCCGCGGTTGCCCGCCCTGTCCCACGCGGTGACGCACAGCCGGTACACGCCGGGAGTCAGCCGCCTCGACAGCGGCCGGGTGCTGCGCATCCCGCGGCGCTCCGCCCAGGTGACGCGCCTGAAGTCGGCCTTCCCCTCGACGACGGGGACGCCACGGTGCGTCAGCTGTGCGTCCAGGCGCGCCTCGCCCGAGTTGTCGTTGACCCTGGCGGAGAAGAGCGCACGCCTTCCGCGACTCGCCGTGCCGCCGAGGGCGCGAACCGTTGGCCGGGTACGGTCGATCTCGTCCCGCGGCCCGGTCACGCTGAGCAGGTGGGTGGCGCTCGTCGCCTGGACGGCTCCGGCGAGGCTGACCTGCCAGTAATAGCGGCCGTAGAAGGTCTCGTTCGGACGGTGGCTCGTCCAGCAGTTCACGTCGGTGGTCGGGCAGGTTCGAGTCGCCGTGGAGACCTGGCGTGTCATCGCCCGGTCGGACGCGTAGCGGTGGATGACCTGCACGGCTCCGGAGGCAAGCGGCCGGGGCCACTCGACGCGCCAGACGAACGTCACGTGACTGCGCTGGATCAGCGCGCCGTTCGACGGCGAGACGAGCACGACCCGCGCTGCCGAGCCCTGCTCGGCTCCCGCGCCGGCGCCGGCAGGCAGCAGCCCGGCGGCTGCGAGCGCGAGGATGGAGACCAGCCGAATGACGCGGGCGGCGCGGCGCATTCGCGGTTCACGTCGGTACGCGAACGACTTTCCGGCATCCCTGGAACGGGTTACGGACGGACGAGACCGCTTGCCGGGCGGCTGCGGTTGCCGGCCCGGTCGATCCCGACAACACGAAGCCGATGGCGCCCCCGTCCGACCCGGACAGCGAGGGTGTCCTCCGTGGCGATCGCGAGGTTCGCGACCGTTCGGACGGTTGGAACCCGGCCGGCCCGCCTGCCGTCGACGAAGACCTCGTGTGCGGCCAGTCCGCTCCCCCGCTCCAGGCCCCGCCGCCAGCGGACGAACAGGCGTCCGCGCCGAATCCGGGCCGAGAGGATCCGCGGCCGCGCTGGACGCGTCCGGTCCGTCCAGCGGAAGGAGAGCTCGGCGGACTCCGCGCCCGCCGACTCGACGCGAACCGCGAATGCGCCGCGCACGGAGAACGTCTCACCGGACTGCACCGACGGACGTCCGCGGCCGACCGGGTCGTAGAGCAGGAAGTTCCGCCCCGGGTACCGGCTCGGCTCGCCGAGGCCGTTCGAGCCGGCGTGAACCGCCACGCCCGGTGCGGCGTCGTCGGCGTCGTACCCCCAGACCGGCGCCGGCGGCCGGTACTCGAACCAGTACTCGTCACCGGCGGCAAGCACCCGCAGCGCCTGAGCGCTCGCGCTCGGCCGGTCGATCGCGCCGAGGGAGACGCGCGGCGCCGGCTCCGCGATCCGGTCGAGCCAGCCGAACGTGTGCTTCTCCCACGCGCCGAAGTCACTCCAGCCGTGCCCCATGACGCTGAACGGGTTCGTATACGGCTGCGCGTGACAGCCCGGGTCGCAGACCCACGCGGAGCCCTCCTCGGAGACGCCGTACGTGTGGCCGAGCTCGTGGACGATCACCTGCCGGTCGTTCCGGCCGTTCAGCCAGATGCCGGGCGGGAAGTAGGCGCCGCGCCAGGAGCAGGCGTCGAGCCGCGGCAACGCGATCCCGAGAGTCGTGTAGCGGGAGAGGTCGTAGCCGGCCGCCTGCGCCGCCGACTGGGCAGCGGCCGCGATGGCGGCGGTGTCGCAGCCGGGCCTCGAGGCGAGCGCGTGGAGCCAGGGTGTGACCTCGCCGGCGATCCAGGTCTTCCCGAAGGAGACGCTGCGCATGAACGCGGCCGCCTCGTCGAGCTCGGCGCGAATCGTGGCCGGCGTGTAGGGCTCCGGCCCCCACGTCGTCAACATCATCAGGACGCGCTGCTCGCCGACCGTGGCCGCGGAGGCTCCGGCGGGCACGCCGAGCAGGGCGAGGACGACGAGCGCGATGGACCGACGCACCGCCCCTCCTACACCGGGGCGGTGCGCACGGTTCCGTCGCTAGAACGAAGAGGTGGAGCCGGAGCCCGGAGGACCGCGGGGTCCGCGTGGGCCGAAGCGATGCTCGTGTCGCGGCCGGACCTGGCCGTTGACCATGGCCGTCACGTGCTCCTTCATGCGTGCGAGGAGCTGGTCGGCCTGAGCCCGCGTCAGCTGCCCGTCCTTGACCTCCTGCTCGATCCGCGCCTTCTTCTCGGCCACGAGCGCGGTGACCAGTCCGTCGACGGACTTGCTGCGGTCCCTGGCGACTTGCGCCAGCGTCTTGCCGTTCTCGAGCTGCGTGCGAAGCGCGGCCTCGGTCATCCCGAGGTACTTCGCGGCAGCCTCGAGGCCGCGATGGCCCCGATGCATACCGCCGCCATGGCGGAAGCCGGGCCCGAGCATGGGCACGGACTGCCGGTCGATCGCGGCCTTCATCCGCGTTGCCTCGGCCTGCGTCAGGCGTCCGTCCTTGACCGCCTGGTCGATCCGGTTCTTCATGGCGGTCTTGAACGCGTTCGACAGGCGCTCGGGCGTGACTCCGAGCTGGCCGGCGACGTCGTTGAGCACCGCGCGGCTCTCCTGCTCCGGCGACCGCAGCTTCGTCGCCGCAACGGCGGCTCCGGCGCCGGAGACGGCGAGCACGACCACCCCTCCGACTGCGATTTTCTGGATGCGTGTCATGGAGCCCATCGAACCAGCCGTCCCTAAGAGTGGCCTGAACGTCTCCTAAGAATTCGGCCGGCCGTTCAGCCGGAAGCGCATCAGCGTTCCGCCGCCTTCCGGTCGTTCGGCCGTCACAGTGCCGCCGTGCGCCTCGGCGACCTGGCGGACGATCGCGAGCCCGAGGCCGGACCCGGGTGTTCCGCGCGCCGTCGTGGAGCGGTAGAACCGGTCGAAGACGTACGGCCGGTCGGCGTCGTCGATGCCCGGGCCGTGGTCCCGCACGGTCACCTCGCCGTCCCTCACGGCGATCTCCACCTCGCCGCCGGGTGGGCTCCACTTGGCCGCGTTGTCCAGGAGGTTCCCGATCGCCCGCTCGAGGTTTGCGGGCACGCCGTGGACAAGCGACTCCTGGAGATCGGTCTTGAACTCGACGCCGGGCCGGTTGCGGCGGGTGCGTTCCACGGCGTCCGCCGTGAGGACGTCGAGCCGGACGTCCTTTGCCTCGCTCGGCCCTCGGTCCCCGTGGGCGAGATCCATCAGCTCGGCGATCAGCGTCGTCATCTCGTCGAGCTGCTCGACGACGTCCCGCAGCAGCGGCTCGCGCTCGGCGGCCGGCAGGCGTCGCCTGCCCGCGAGGACTTCGATGTTCGTCCGCAGGCTCGTGAGCGGGGTGCGAAGCTCGTGCGACGCGTCAGCGACGAGCTGGCGCTGGGCGCGCGACGAGGCCTCGAGGGCGGCGAGCATCGTGTTGAACCGGGAAGCGAGGCGGCTCAGCTCGTCATCCCCGTCGACCTCGATCCGCTCGGACAGATCCCCGGTCTGGGTGACGTTCTCCGCCGCCTCGGTGAGCCGGCGCACGGGCGCAAGCGCCGCCTGCGAGACGACGAGCCCGAGGCCGCCGGCCAGGCCGATCCCGGCCAGCGCGATCAGGATCAGATAGGTGCGGAGCCGGTCGAGCGTGTTGTCGATCTCCGTCAGGTCCCGGGCGACCTGGATCGCGTACGGCGGGTACTGGAACGTGACGATGCGGAGGTGGGTGTCCTCGACTCGGGCGTCGGTGAGGAACGCATCCTTCTCGCCGCGGGCCACGTCGATGACGTGATCGCTGACCGGAAGCGGGACGTCGGCGCCGCGGGGGCGGATGGTCCCCCCGTCGGGCTCCACGACTTGCCCGTAGCCCTCGGCGCCGCCGAACCCCGGGCCCCGTCCTAGCAGCGCGCGACCGACCATGTCCGGCGGAAGCCGCGAGATTTCTTCGGCCCGGTCGCGAAGGGCGGTGTCCACCTCGGCGCGAAGCTCGCTCCGAACGACGACGAAGATGATCACCGATGCCAGCACCACCGCCAGCGCGACCGCGGCGGCCGCGGCGAGGGCGAGGCGCGTGCGAAAGCTCACGGCTCGCGCAGCGCGTACCCGACGCCGCGCACCGTCTGGATCAGGCGTGGCCGGCCGTCCAGCTCGGTCTTGCGCCGCAGGTAGCCGATGTAGACGTCGAGCGAGTTCGACGCGAAGCCGAAGTCGTAGCCCCACACGCGCTCGAAGATCACGGAGCGCGTCAGCACCTGGCGGGGGTTGCGCAGGAAGAGCTCCAGCAGGTTGAACTCGGTCCGCGTGAGCTCGATCGCCCCGCCGCCGCGCCGGACCTCGCGCGTGTTGGGATCGAGCTCCAGGTCGGCGAAGCGCAGGATCTCCTCGGCCCCCGGCGTGACCCGTCGCAGGAGCGCCCTGAGCCGCGCGAGCAGCTCCTCGAGCGCGAACGGCTTCGGGAGGTAGTCGTCCGCACCAGCGTCGAGGCCTGCGACGCGGCTCTCCACCTCGGTGCGGGCGGTCAGCATCAGCACGGGCACGCCGTTCCCCTTTCCGCGGATGCGGCGGCACACCTCCAGCCCGTCGACGCCTGGCATCAGGACGTCGAGGATCACCGCGTCGGGCTGGCCGTTCGCCTCGAGCCGGTGGAGCGCGTCGGCGCCGTCGACTGCGAGCTCCACGTCGTAGCCCTCCAGCTCGAGGGCCCGCCGGAGTGAGTCGCGAACCGCGCGTTCGTCGTCGACGACCAGGACTTTCACGCCACAAGTGTGCCGCGGGAAGCTAAATGACGGCTAAGAAGGCTCGGTTTCGGCGCCGAGCGACTCGAGCGCTCTCCGCAGGGAGTCGACCTCGTCCTCGAGCCGGCTGAGGCGGGCTTCGACGTCGTCGCCGGCTGCGACCGGCGGTTGCGGCGACTCTTCCGCGCCCGCGTCGCTCAAGAGCTGCTGATACCGCTCTTCCTTCTGTCCGGGGCGGCGGGGTAGCCGCGCGACGAGCTCGCGCTCGATCAGGCCGTCCAGTGTCTCGTGCACCTCGGGAATCGACGCGAACGCGTGCAGCCGCTCGGTTCGTCCCTTCAGCTCGCCGGGTGTCTGGGGGCCGCGGAGCATGAGCACGCCGAGGAGCGCCATCTCGTCGTCGCCGAGATCGAGCGCGTCGTCGAACAGGTGCCGGTACTTCACTGCACGGCTCCCCTGGCCGCTCGCGAGCCGCACCCACCCGCGCTGGCTGAGCTGGTGGAGAGCAGCCCGAATCGTCGCCTCGTCGTAGTCGACGACCGGGTCGCGGTTCGTCGTCTGGTTGCACGCAGCCCTGAGCGCGTTCAGCGAGAGCGGGTAGGCGTCGGGCGTCGTCCGCTGCTTCTCGATCAGGCACCCGAGAACCCGGATCTCGACAGCGTCGGCGTCCACGAAGCCGGAGCGTACTAAGCGGTCTACAGGCCTGACCCGGGCCAGCGCGGCGCGCCGAGATCGCGCGAGATCCCCCGAGCGGCTTCCAGGACCGCGGGTGCGGCCGCCGCTTCACGGTCCTGCGTCAGCACACGGTCTTCCGGGCCGGCGATCCCCACGGCGCCGATGGGAGACGCCTCGCGGTCGAAGATCGGCGCCGCAACGCCGGCTTCGCCGATCACCGCCTCTCCGCGTTCCAGCGCGTAGCCGCGAGTCCGCACCGTGGTGAGCTCACGCTTGAGCGCGGTCGGCGTCGCGAGCGTATTGCCTGTCAGCTTTCGCAGCTCATCACCCACCAGGTCGGCGCGAACCTCGTCCGGAAGGTAGGCGAGCACCGCCTTGCCGAGCGCCGTCGCATGGAGTGGCAGCACCTCGCCGACCTCGAGGATCTGCAGGCTCGAGTCCGGCCGGAAGACGTGATGGACGATGAGCACGCCCTCGCCGTGGAGCGCACCGACCCGCACAGCCTCGTTCGACCGGACGGCGAGCAGCTCCGACCACGCAAGCGAGCGTGACCGGAGGTCGCTGAGATCGAGGTAGCGGTTGGAGAGCTGGAGAAGCTCAGGGCCGAGCTGATACTTGTCGGTGTCGGCGTGCTGCTCGACGAGGCCGTGCGCCTGCAGTGTGCGCAAGAGCCCGTGCACCGTTCCCTTCGCGAGGCCGACGCGGCTCGAGAGCTCGCTGACGCCGAGCCTGCCAGGCCCCGCCGACAGGGCCTTCAGAATGCGAACGGCGCGATCGACTGACTGGATCACGGTCTATGCTCGCTCCTTATTGTCGAACCGTGTTCGACAATGTAGAATAGCGCCATGACGGCGGACGTCCAGGGCAACGGCTCCGTAAGCCTCGTCCTCGTCTCGCACAGTGCGTCGATTGCGGACGGTGTCGCCGAACTGGTTGGCCAGGTGGCCGGCCCCGAGGTCAGGATCGACCCCGTCGGAGGCGGCCCCGACGGCTCGCTCGGCACCGACGGCGCGCGGGTCTTCGAGGCTCTGCGCGAGGCCGCCAAGGGCGGCGGCTCGGTCGTCCTGATGGATCTCGGCAGCTCGATTCTCGCCGTGCGTGCCGCGCTCGAGGAGCTCTCGCCGGCCGAGCGGGCGCGTCTGCTGCTCGCGGACGCGCCGCTCGTCGAGGGCGCGGTCGCGGCCGGGGTTACCGCCTCGACCGGCGCAGCAGCCGAGCAGGTCGCGCTGGCAGCCGAGGAAGCGCGAAGTGCCCCCAAGCTCTGAGACCGTGGCGGCTGCAAGCGTCTCGCTGCCTGACGACGTCGCGCTCCACGCGAGACCCGCGGGCCTCTTCGTCCGCGAGGCGGCGCGCTTCACATCGCACCTGACGGTGTCCGCGAACGGGAAGAGCGCGAACGCGAAGAGCATCCTCGAGGTGCTCGCCCTCGGCGCCACGGGCGGAACCGACTTGGCGCTCGAGGGCTCAGGCGACGACGCCACCGAGGCCGTGGCCGGCCTGGTCGACCTCGTCGGCAGGCTCGAGGAGTAGTCCCCGGGCCAGCTCGAGGGCGGCGCCTGCGGATCCGGCCGCGAGCGCCCTCCGGGCGACGTCGGCGGCGGACTCCGCCGAGAGCCCCCGGATCGCGGAGCGAACGACGTCGAGCCGCGCGGGCGAGACGCTGAGCTCGTCGACGCCGAGACCGACCAGGAGCGCGACGAGCGTGGGCTCTCCGGCCGCTTCGCCGCAGACCTCGACGACCCGCCCGGCGGCGTGGCCGGCCTCGACCGTCGCAGCGATGCCTCCCAGCACCGCCGGGTCGGCAGCACCCTCGGCGGTTGCGAGCGGCCGTGTGCGGTCCAGACCGAGCGTGTACTGGACGAGATCATTCGTCCCGATCGAGAGGAAGTCGGACTCGGCTGCGATCTCGGTTGCACGTGCGACCGCCTCGGGGGTCTCGATCATCGCGCCGAGGGCCGGAGCGTCCCCGGTCCTTGTCAGCCCGTGGAGCAGCGCCCTGACCCGTCGCAGCTGCTCCGCGTCCGCGACGAGCGGCAGCATGATCCGGACCGGCCGGTCGCCGCTCACGCGGAGAATCCCGCTGAGCTGCGCCTCCAGCGCGCCCGGCGACTCGAGCATCAACGCCAGCCCGCGGTCGGCGCGCCCGGCGAGGAACGGGGGCGTCTTGTCCTCGCCGAAGTCGAGCGTCCTGATCGTGATCATGCCGGCGGGCGCCTTCGCAAGCACCGGCGCGAGCATCGCCGCGTGCTCGGCCTCGCTCGGCCAGCGGCCCGCCTCCAGGAACGCGAGCTCCGTGCGGAGGAGCCCGATCCCCTCGGCACCGCCTTCGGTGCCCGCAGCCGCCTCGGCAGCCGTGCTGGCGTTGCAGAGCAGCCGCACCCAGCGGCCGTCCCGGGTGACCGGCGCCAGCGAGCGCTGCGTCACGAGCTCCGTCTTCTCCCGCGCGCGGCGAGCGCTCGCCGCGGCGGCGCGCTCACGTGCGGCGCGGCCCGGCCGAAGGACGACCATGCCGGCGTCGCCGTCGAGGACGATCTCTTCGCCGTCCCTCGTCGTCAGCAACTCGTCCCCCAGCGCGATCGCCATGGGCAGCCCCAGCGCTCTGGCCATGATCGCGGCGTGTGAGGTCGCAGCGCCCTCGGCGAGCGCAACCCCGCGGATCGTTCCCGCCGCGAGGTCGAGATCCACGACATCGGCCGGGCCGAGCTCGCGAGCGACCAGGATCGCCGGCCCGAGCGGAGCGTCGGGAGACCGGGCTCCCGAGGCCAGGCTCGCTGCGCGGCGCCCCAGTCGACGGACGTCGGCTGACCGACCCGCGAGGAGCGTGTCTGGGAGGGCGGCGAGGGCGGCGGCGTGGCGCTCGGTGGCCGCGAGGATCGCCGCACCGGCCGGTCGGTCGGCGGCGAGTGAACTGATCTCGGCGGCGAGCGTGGGATCCTCGGCCATCAGCTGGTTCGCGTCGAAGATCTCGGCCTCCTCGACCCTTCCTTCCGCGCGGAGGCGATCCGCCGTCCGGCCCAGCTCGGCGGCGACGCGGGCGAGCGCGGCGAGCGCGGCTTCCTGCGCGGCCGGCCCACCGTCGCCGTTCGGCTCGGGCACCGGCTCGCGCAGGACGAGCGCACGGCCCACCGCGACCCCGCCGGCCGCAGCGAGGCCGCGAAGGACGGTGCCGCTCACTGCTCCGCGAGCGACTCTTCGAGCGCCGCGAGGATGAGCACCGTCGACGTGGCGCCGGGATCCTGGTGACCGATGCTCCGCTCGCCCAGATAGGACGCTCGCCCTTTCTGCGCGCGAAGCGGGACGGTGGCACGCATGCCTTCCTCGGCGGCCTGGCGGGCCGCCGCCACCGCCTCCTCGAAGTCGGCTCCCGTCTCGAGCCGCTCCTTGAGGACGCGCACGGCCGGCGCCAGCGCATCCACCATCGTCTTGTCCCCCTCCTCCGCAGCGCCGAGCTCCACGACGCCGCCGAGTGCCGCCTCGAGTGCGGCGGCGAACTGCGGCCCGTCGAACTCTTCCGAGTCGCCGAGGGCGCGACCGGCCCGCCTGAGTGCCATGCCCCAGAGCGGGCCGCTCGCGCCGCCGACGGTGGAGACCAGCGTCGATCCCGCGGTCGTCAGGACCTTCCCCGGTGGGACGCTGTCGAGGTCGCCGAGCTTCTCGACGACAGCCGTGAACCCGCGGTCCATGTTCGTCCCGTGGTCGGCGTCGCCGATTGCGGCGTCGAGCTGCGTGAGGTAGTCGCGTTGATCGTGCACGGCGCCGGCGGCCGACGTGAGCCAGCGGCGAATCGTGTCCGCGTTCACGCTCGTCCGTCCGTTGCCGAGCACGACCGGCTCACGTCCCCCAGCGTAGCGCCGGCGTGTGGACCGGAGCGTCCCAGAGCGCCTTCAGCTCGTCGTCGAGGGTCAGGATCGTGATCGAGACCCCGGCCATCTCGAGGCTCGTGATGTAGTCGCCGACGAGGCTCCGAGTTGCGGTGAGCCCGCGCTGGTCGAGTTGCTTCGCGAGCTCGTTGTAGATGACGTAGAGCTCGATCGCGGGCGTCCCGCCGAGACCGTTGACGAACGCGAGCACTTCGGATCCCGATGCGGGGTCCAGGTCGCCCAGAATCGCCTCGGCCATCTCCTCGACGATCTCGGACGCAGAGCGCATCTTCTCGCGCCGCCGCCCGGGCTCGCCGTGGATTCCGACACCGAACTCCATTTCGTCCGGGCCGATGTCGAAGGTGGGCGTGCCCGCCGCGGGAGTAGCGCACGAGGTCAACGCGACGCCGAAGCTGCGCGCCTGTTCGTTGACCTTCCGGGCGATCCCGGCGACGTCGGCCAGCGACCCGCCGGCCTCGGCCTTCGCGCCGGCGATCTTCTCTGCGAGGACGGTGGCGCCGGTACCACGCCGGCCGGCCGTGTAGAGGGAGTCCTCGACGGCCACGTCGTCGTTCGTGAGGACGGACTCGACCTCGATGCCCTCGTCCTGGGCCTCCTCGGCCGCGAGCTTGAAGTTCATGACGTCCCCTGTGTAGTTCTTGACGAGGTGGACGACACCGGCGCCGCCGTCGACCGCCTTGGTCGCGGCGAGCATCTGATCGGGCACCGGCGAGGTGAAGACCGCGCCAGGGCAGGCGGCGTCGAGCATGCCGAAACCGACGAAGCCGCCGTGCATCGGCTCGTGGCCCGAGCCGCCGCCGGAAACGATGGCGACCTTGCCCTGCTTCGGGGCCTCCCTGCGGACGACGACCTGGTTCTCGAGGTCGACGCGGACGAGGTCGGGGTGGGCAGCTCCGAGCCCGGCCAGTGACTCCTTGACGATGTCGTCGGGGTTGTTGAGGAACTTCTTGACGATCTGCGTGCTGGCGGTAACGGTCACTGAGGCCTCCTACGGCGTGGGCGCCGGCTCGTATGCGTCGGCGCGATCGGGCTCGGTCACGGCTTCCTTGATCGGCCGTGCGACCCGCCGCGGGGTGGCGATCGCGTCATAGGCGAACGCTGCAGCGGCGGCTCCGATGAGGTTGGCGGGGATGTAGGCGAAGAGCTGCTCGGTCCAGTTGTGGAACGACCCGTTGAGGTCGGAGACGAGCAGCGGACCGAGCGCGCGGGCGGGGTTGATCGACGCGTTCGTCACCGGTCCGACCGTGATGATGATCGCGATCACGACGAGGCCGATGACGAGCCCGGCCCAGCCTTCGGGCGACCGCGTGTCGACGATCCCCAGAATCGTGAACAGCAGGATCCCGGTGCCGAGGGCCTCGATGAACATCGCGGAGCCCCAGCTCGTGACGGCGCCGTTGAAGTCGACGACCCCGAAGCCGGCTCCGAGATCGAGCGCCCGGTCGCCGAAGCTCAACCAGATAGCCAAGGCGCCGAGGATCCCGCCGGCGACCTGACTGGCCCAGTAGGTCGGTACTTCCCGCCACGGGAAGCGCTTCGTGGCGGCGAGCGCGAACGTGACGGCCGGGTTGATGTGACAGCCCGAGACCTTCCCGATCGCGTAGACCATCGCGGTCACGATCAGGCCGAAGGCCACGGCGATGAAGCCAAGGCTCGCGCCGGAGAACGGCGCCTCGGAGCCCTGCTCGAGCAACAGGATGGCCGGCACGGAGCCGGCTCCGACGAAGACGAGCAGCGCGGTGCCGATGACCTCGGCGGCTGCTCGCTGGACGACTGAGTGCTCCTCCATTCCAGAACCCTCCTTCTGCGCGGTTCGGGCCGGAGGAGGCGCGAGCCGCGGCTCCTTTGACTTACGGAGCTTGCGGCTCCGCGTACGTCAGGCTCGGTTGATATTCGACAATGCCGAACACCGTTCCGCAATTCAACTAGATCGCAGTGGTCTCTGTCAAGCGCGTCGTGGGACTCAGTTCCAGGCGAGCCCGGCTCGGGTGGCCCAGTAGGTCTCCGGTTCCTCGGCGAGCGGGGCAAGCGTTCGAGCCAGCTCTCCGTCGTACCGGATCGTCCGCGCCCCCAGGTTGCTTTCGAGCTGCTCGACCGTCGCGGCCCCGCTGAGGACGACGTCGGTCCAGGGCTGCGCGAGCGCCGCGGCCAGCGCCAGCGCGTCCGGCTCGACGCCGCGCTCGTGGGCCGCCTCCAGGAGAGGATCGGTCTCGCCGCGGCTCGTCAGGCGCCCGTTGGCCAGTGCCTCCTTGACGATCACGGTGAGTCCGGCGTCGTGCGCCGCCTCGAGGGCGGCCTCGGCTGAGCGCTCGAGGAGGTTCCAGGTCGCCTGCACGGCATCGAAGGCACCGGTGGCGACCGCTTGCTCGATCGTCTCCCGCTGCCGCGGGCCCGTGACGGTGAGGCCGACGCCGATGCCTTCGTCCCGAATCCGTGCGAGCTCATCGAGTACGGCTCGATCCTCCAGCACGCCACTCTCGAGGGTCGCGGAGTGGATCTGGTAGAGCCCGAGGTGCATTCCGAGCGTCGCGCGGCTCTCGGCGAGCTGCCGGCGGAGCGTCCCGGCCGAGAGATCCTTCACCTCGTGGCTCTCGGCTTCGATCCGCCAGTCGGCGGTGTAGGTGTAGCCCCACTTGGAGCCGACGGTCACCTGACCCGGCTCGATGTCGCGCCGTACGAGCCACGAAGCGAGAAAGCTCTCGGCCAGCCCGTAAGAGCGCGCCGCGTCGAGGTAGCGGATACCCCCAGCGTAGGCGGCGTCGAGCACGTCGTGCGCCCGCCGCTCCATCACCGCTTTGTCGGTCTCGCCGCCGAGATCCCGGCCGTGGCCTAGGTTGATGTACCCCGGACGTCCGAGCGCTGCGAGCCCGAGTCCCAGGCCGCTGACCTCCACACCCACACGCCGAACCTACCCTTGCCGCGCGCCTCGTAGGAGCAGCCGGCGCGCTAGATGATCGCGATCGTGAAGGTCTGCGGCGGGCTCGTGTCGTTCCCGCCGTCGGCGGTGCCGCCGTCGTCCGCGGCGCGGACCGTCACCGTTGCGCTTCCGATGGCGAGCAGCGTGGGCGTGAAGGTCAACGTCCCGTTGGGCGCCACGACGGGCTGTGCCGCGAAGAGGCCTGGGCTGTCGTTTGTGACGATGAACGAGACGGCCTGCGAAGACTCGTCCCCCGGCCCGGGCGAGATCCCTGTCGCCCAGCCTGCGACCGTCTGCGCTCCGAGCAGCGAGACCACCGTTTGGTCCGATCCGGCCGAGAAGCTCGGCGCGTCGTTGACCGGCCCGATGGTGACCGTGAAGGTACGCGGCGGACTGGTGTCGATGCCGCCGTTGGCCGTTCCTCCGTCGTCGTGGGCCGTGACGGTGACGGTGGCGACACCGTTGGCATTGGTCGCCGGGGTGTAGGTGAGCTTCCCGCTGGGAGCCACGGTCGGCTGGGCCGCGAACAGGCCGACGTTGTCGGCGGAGGCGCTGAACGTGACTGTCTGCGTCGATTCGTTGGCCGGTCCGGGCGAGACCCCCGTGGCCCAGCCGCTGATCGACTGAGCGCCGACGTCTTCGAGAGCGGTCTGGTCCGGCCCGGCGGTGAAGCTCGGGGCGTCGTCGACCGGGTCAACGGTGATGGTGAGCGTGCTCGGGGGGCTCGTATCGGTGCCGCCGTTTGCGGCTCCCCCGTCGTCATGGGCGGTCACGGTGACCGTTGCGACGCCGTTGGCGTCGGCCGCCAGCGTGTAGGTGAGCTTCCCGTCGGGAGCCACGCTCGGCTGGACCGCGAACAGGCCTGTGTTGTCGGCGGACGTGGTGAACGTGACTGTCTGCGACGACTCGCTCGCCGGTCCAGGCGAGATGGCCGTCGCCCACGCACCGACGGACTCGGCGCCGCCGTCCTCGAGCACTGTCTGACTCGCGCCGGCGGAGAAGCTCGGCGCCTGGTTGATCGCCGGAGGTGGAGGTGGAGGTGGAGGTGGAGGCGGCGGCGGTTGTGCCGGTGGTGGCGGACTTGCGGGCGGCGGCGGCGGAGGTGGTGGCGGCGGCGGTGAGACCGGGGGTGGCGGCGGGCTCGTGGAAGGGGGCGGCGAGACCGGCTCCGGCGCCGCCGGTTCCGGTGCCGCCGTTTCCGTTGCCGGCGACGGTGCGATCGGCGGCAGCTCGAGGGGAGGAAGGGCCGGATCCGCCGTGGTCGGCTCGGCCGGCTCTGCCGGCGCCGCGCTCTCGATCGGGCTCACAGCGCGCGGACCCGCGGCGACACGCGGACCGGATGCCGCCCGACGCTTGGACGTCGGCAGCACGGCAGGCTGCGAGATCGCCGGCGCCGCAACGCGTTGCGCGGCCACGCGGGCGGTGTCCGAGGCCGGGAGCATCCCCGTCGTGGTCGCAGTCGCGAGCGTCGCAACCGCACCGAACGCCGCGCCGACGGAGGGGGTGATCGGTAGCCGGGCCAGGAGGGGCGCGTGCGAGAGCCAGGAGAGCGGGCCCATCACAAGCCGCATCCGGCCGAGGGAGATGTTCACGAAGGCACGCACAAGGCGCGGATCGAACTGCGTCCCGGCACAGCGCGTGAGCTCTTCGCGGGCCTCCGTCGCGGTGGCGGGCTCTTTGTACGAGCGCGCCGAGGTGATCACGTCGAAGACGTCGGCGATTGCGACGATGCGCCCGGCGAGGGGAATCCGATCGCCTTCGATGCCCCGCGGGTAGCCCTTGCCGTCCCAGCGCTCGTGGTGATAGCCGACCGCCTCGGCCCACTCTCCGAGCCAGTCACGGAGCGACTCGACGAGGGTCTCGCCGTAGATCGGATGGTTGCGGAGCTGCTCCCATTCCTCGTCGGTCGGCTTGCCGTCCTTGTTCAGGATCTCCGTGCTGACCTCGAGCTTCCCGATGTCGTGCAGGAGCGCGGCCCAGTTGAGCCGGTCGAGATCGTCCTCCGCCAGGCTGAGCTGCTTGCCGAGGCTGTAGGAGTAGGCGCGGACGCGCTCCGCGTGGCCCGACGTGATCTTGTCGTGCGCGTCGAGCAGACCGACGAGCTGGAGCAGGATCTCCGCGGCGTCCTGCGCGCTGAGCGCCTCGCCCGCCTCTCGCATGAGCTCGAGCCGATCCTCGAGGCTTTCGACGGTGCCGGATCGCATCGCAAGCTGGAAACGGGACGGAGCCTCGTCCGGGAAGACCAGCGACAGCTCCAGCAGCGCTCCGAGCGGCAGAAGCCGGCGGGAAACGGCGTAGACGACCGAGACGACCCCGGTGGCGAGGAGGCTGATCGCGAACCACCACAGGAGGAAGACGGTGAGCGAGGACGTCGGGACGCCGGTGATCGAGGTCGCGAGGTGTACAACGGCGAGCGAGCCGGCGATCGGCAGGGCGTACACGAGCACGCGCAGACCGCGCGCACGCCAAGGGTGCGCCGCCCAGCGACGCGAGTGCCGCACCTGCATGCCGCTCATCGCTCTGATATCGGACAGAGCACCTGCTGCCTAAAGGCGCTGACCCGCCCGAACGAGCGACGCTACGCTTGCCGCGCGCCCCCGTAGCTCAGTGGATAGAGCAGTGGTTTCCTAAACCGCGTGCGCAAGTTCGATTCTTGCCGGGGGCATGGAACCATGCGGGTTTCAGGCCACGTGCGCCCATTTGGTCTGTTTCCTCAACCGCCGACGTGCGCGTTAACGATCTTTGGGCGGCTCGCTCTCGCGAGCGAGCTTTCCGCCGGGGCATCTGCACGAGCTCGAGCCGGTTTTGGGCCGCACTGCGATCTCTCTGGGATGCTTGGGCGGCTGCTCGGGCGCGGTTTCCCCTAGAGTCGCTCTCCGCCCATAGAAGACCGACGCAGCGTCACGATCTATCGCATTGGCAGAGTCAGTCCACGATTCGAGATGGGGAGCAACCATGCCGAGGATTGCGATCATCGCTCCGCTCAAGTCCGGGTCCCAGGAGGCCGCCGCCAACATCCTGCGTGAGGGCGCTCCGTATGAGCTCGAGGAAAGCGGCTTCGAGCGGCACAGCGTCTTTCTCTCCTCCACGGCCGCGGTCTTCGTGTTCGAGGGCCCTTCGGTCGAATCGCAGATCCGGGAACTCGTGGACGATCCCGTCCGGTCGGCAGCGTTCAGCGCGTGGGGCGCGCTCCTCGACGGCAGCCCACAGCTCGCGCACGAGGCGTTCTTCTGGCAGCCCGACAAGGGGACGACCCAGAGCTGATCCCGCAACCACGTTAGCCTTCCGCCATCGGGTTGGCAGGAACCCACGGCAGGAGGTAACCAGCATGAGCGTTCGCAGGATCCTCGAGATCGGTGGAATCGCCGCCGGCCTTCTCATCGTCGCCTTCGGCATCGGCGCGCTCGTCCTGAGCATCAATGCGCATAACACGGTCGGCGAGGAGCTGACGCGCGAGTTCATCGTTGGATCGCCGGACATGAAGCCGGCGGAGATCGAGAGGGCGGTGCGAGAGGCCGACCTCACAAACGTCGACATTCCGTCGTGCGACGTGGCTGAGAAGGAGATCAAGACCGGATCCGACGCCCGCTGCTTCGCGCAATACATGCGCATCCACGCCCTCGAGTCGTCGGGCGGGGCAACCTACGCGCAAATGGGCCGATTCGTCGCCGCGGCGAACCCAAGCGACCCCAAGGGCACGAGCGACGAGGCCGCGGCCGCTAAGGACGAGAGTGGCAAGCCCATCGCCAACGCCGCACGCAACACATGGGTAACCGAGACCGCGCTCGCGACGGCGCTCAATGTCTCCTATATGGCGGAGCAGATCGCGGTGTTCGGCATCGTCGTCGGAGTCGCCCTCCTCCTGAGCGGCATCGGCTTCATCCTCCTCGCGCTCGTCGTACTCGGGGGACGTAGCCCCAAGCCAGCCTCATAGCGAACGAGCGAACGAGGGGACGACGAGGATTGCACCGATCTATTCGATCCCGCCCTCGTCGATCCGGTCGTTGCGGCGGCGAGACTCCGTACCCTGCTAGGCAAGCCAGCCAGCGACGCTGACGAGCGCGAACCCCTCGTCCGAAGCGGGCCGTGGACGACCTAGCGGACGAGGAGCCGCGGTTTCCTAAACCGCGTGCGCAAGTTCGATTCTTGCCGGGGGCATCTAGGCCGTAGCTGATGTCGGCTCGTCGGCGACTGCCAGCGCCACCGCTTCATCCACCGACAGCGCGCGACCTTCGGCGTGTGCGGCCGCGAACGCAGCATCCCCGAGCACCGCGCTCGCCCGCCGGACCGCGTCCTCGAGGCCGCCGGAATTGGCGGCCGCAAGCGGTGTTCCGGCCGCATCGCGCAGCGCCTCGGCGGCACCGAGGAGCCGCGCTGCTCGGTCAGGTTCTCCGTCGGCCTCAGCGGCAAGCGCGAGTACGTGAACCCCCTCCGCGACTCCCCCTGTCGTGCCGTACCTGCGGTACAGCTCGACGGCCTCCGTGGCCAGACTCGCCGCCGACTCAGTGTCTCGAGCCGCGAGTGCCAGCCTGCTCCGGTCGAGGAGGATCGCTGCGAGCGCCGAGTCGTCTCCGTGCTCGCGGGCGAGGCCCTCCGACTCGTCGAGCAGCTCGTTCGCCCGGCGGAGGTCACCGCCCTCGGCGGTCAGGGCGCCCAGCTCGCGCAACGAGACGATCAATCCGCGGACGTGCCCGAGCTCCCGCGCCAGCCTCAGCGATTCGTCCGCATATGCGAGCGCGCGATCGCGCTGGCCGAGCGCGACCGCGGCCTGGCCGAGCAGGTGGACGGTCCGACCGATGCCCTCGCGGTCGCCGAGGCTCCGGTAGAGCGCGAGGCTCTCCTCTCCGACCGCTGCGCACCGCTCCGCGTCGCCACAGCCGAGCGCGAGGAAGGCGGCAGAGTGGAGCGCTTGCGCGCGGAGCGAGCTCTCGGCGCCTGGAGAGCTCGCGAGGGAGCGTTCGAGCAATGCGAGCCCTTCCTCGAAGTGGCAGCGACTGAGCCAGAACTCGAGCAAACCCACGGCGATCCGCAAGGCCAGCTCGGGGTCCAGTCCGGTCCGCCCAGGCGAGCGCCGCCCGCAGATTCGCGTATTCGGCCTCGAGCCGGTCGAGCCAGGCGGCGCGGTTTGGGCCCTGCACCGATTCCCACAGCGCAGCCGAGGCGTCCTCCGCAAGTGCCGCAAACCGAGCCGCATGGCGGCGCCGCAACTCCTCGGCGCCCTCTTCCGCCTCGAATCGCTCCACCGCGTACTCCCGGATCGTCTCGAGCATCGAGTAACGGCTCTCGTCGCGCTGGAGCAGGCTTCGGTCGACCAGCCGTTCCACCTCGTCCGCCGACGCCCCGCAAACCGCCTCGGCGTCGTCGGGCGTGCAGCCGCCGGCGAAGACCGCGAGCGCCGCGAAGAGCCTGCGCTCCTCGTCGTCGAGCAGGTCGTGGCTCCACTCGATCGTCGCGCGCAGCGTCTGGTGGCGTGTCGGCCGGTCCCGCGGGCCTTCCGTGAGGACGGCGAGCCGCTCTCCCAGTCGTTCGGCGAGCTCTGCGGGCGCGAGCTGGCGAACGCGTGCCGCGGCGAGCTCGAGAGCGAGCGGAAGGCCGTCGACGGCGACGCAGATCTCGGCGACGGCCCCCGCGTTGTCCGCCTCGAGGCGAAAGCCGTGGCGCATCGCCTCCGCGCGCGCCACGAAGAGCGCGACGGCCTCGTTCTGGGCGAGCGCGTCAAGACGGCGGGCGTCCTCCCCGGTCGGCAGCCGGAGCGGCGGCACGCGGTACTCGTGCTCGCCGGACAGCCGGAGGACCGACCGGCTCGTGACCAACACGCGTAGTCCTGGCGCCGCGGCGAGCAGCTCGCTCACGACCGGCGCCGCCTCGTCCACGCGCTCGAAGTTGTCGAGTAACAGCAGGGTCGTCCGCTCTCGCAGAGCCTCTTTGACACTGTCCAGGGTCGTTCCGCGGCCCTCGCCGAGAGGCAAAACGTGAGCGATGGCCGGCGCGACGTCTTCGGGATTGTCCAGCGGGCTCAGGTCGACGAAGTAGCTCCCGTCGGGCAGCGCTCTCCCGAGCTCCCAGGCGGCCTCGAGCGCGAGCCGTGTCTTACCGGTTCCCCCCGGACCGGTGAGGGTGACGAGGCGGACGTCGGGGCGGCGGAGCAGCCCGGTCACCGCGGCCAGCTCGAGCTCGCGGCCGACCAGCGCCGTCAGCGGCGCCGGAAGGTTGCCCTTCACCGCCCGAACACGCCGCTGCGGCGCCAGTTCGGGATCCTGGCGCAGGATCGCCCCTTCCAGCCGCCGGAGCTCCGGACCCGGTTCGACGCCCAGGTCCTCGCCAAGCGTGCGGCGCGCCTCGCGATACGCATCCAGCGCCTCTACCTGGCGGCCGCCGCGGTAGAGCGCGAGCATGAGCTGGGCGCGGAGCCGCTCGCGATACGGGTGCTCCGCGATCAGGCGCCCCAGCTCGGGAAGGACAACGTCGTGCGCACCCTCGTCGAGCTCGGCATCGATGCGGCGCTCGACGGTGGCGAGCCGAAGGTCGTCGAGCCGAGCCGCCTCGGCGGAGGCAAACGGCGCGTCGA
Source organism: uncultured Actinomycetes bacterium (assembly GCA_963782765.1). GTDB lineage: Bacteria > Actinomycetota > Thermoleophilia > Gaiellales > Gaiellaceae > JACDAN01. The sequence goes on along the minus strand of CAWALC010000001.1, from coordinate 422,451 downwards.
CTCCCACGAGGGCGGGTCCGCGCCAGAGCTCGAGCGCCGCGGCCGGAACCTCCTCTTGGTGCTCGAGGAAGCGGGCGAGGTCGAGCTCTCCGGACTCGACTCGCAACCTGTACCCGCCTCCGACGGTCTCGATGCGGTCCGGCCCGAGCAGCTTCCGCAGGGCATGGATCGCGACCTGGAGGGCGTTCTGAACGCGGGCCGGCGGGTCCTCGCCCCAGAGCGCGTCGATCAGCGTGTCGCGCCTGACGACCGCGTTCGCGTGCAGGAGCAGAAAGGCCAGGAGTGAGCGCTGGCGCGGCCCACCCACGGGCAGGAGGGCGCCGCCGCTCTCGACCTCCAGCGGGCCTAGCAGCCGAAACTCAAGTCTCCCCCTATCCGCAGAGGTCACCGTCTTAAGCCTGCCGTAAGCGGGCCGTAAGCGCAGTGCCCGATCGTTCGAAGCGTCAAATCGAACGAAGGGAGCTCAACATGATTCGCGCAGGAGATTCGATCGAGAACCCGGTCACCGGCGAGCGCATCGTCTTCCGCAAGACGTCCGCGGAGACGAACGGCGAGAGCGTCGTGATCGAGTGCTTCGTGAAGCCGAACGGGGCCGTTGCGGCGGCGCACGTGCATCCCTCCCAGGACGAGCGCTTCGAGGTGCTCAAGGGCTCGCTCACGCTCAAGCTCGAAGGTGAGGAGCTGCCGGCGGGGCCCGGCGACCGGATTCTCGTTCCGGCCGGCACGAAGCACCAGTTCTGGAACGCCGGCGACGAGGAGGCGCACTTCGTCTGCGAGGTTCGGCCGGCACTCAAGTTCGAGCAGCTGATCGAGACGATGTTCTCGCTCGCCGCCGACGGCAAGACCAACAAGAAGGGGATGCCGAACCCGCTCCGGCTCGCCGTGATCGCCCGAGACACGTTCGACACGGTGCAGCTGCCGTTCCCGCCGGCCTGGGTGCAGCGGATCGGCCTGGCATCCGCCGCGCCGCTCGGCCGTCTGCTCGGGTACAAGCCGACCTACTCGTCGGCGCCTGCTGAGAGCGAGGCTCTCACGGCGTGAGGCGACGTCGCCTCAAGCGCCGGTTGTTCTGGACAGGCGTGATCGTCGCGCTCCTGCTGATCTGGCTGATCGCACAGGTTCTCCGGGCCGCCGAGGCAACCGCCGCGGCGGCCCGGCGCGTTCCACACCTGCCGGGTACATCCTCGTAGCGACCGCGTCTATCCTCGTTGGCATGGATGCATTACGGCCGAGCCTTCGAGGCGTCCTCCACCAGTACGCCTTCTTTGTGTCCCTCGTCTTCGGCGCTGCACTTGTGATCGGGGCGTCGGGAGCGAGCGAGCAGGTCTCGGCCGCTGTCTTCGCAGGGGCTCTCGCCACGATGTTCGGCGTCAGCGCCCTCTACCACCGGATCACGTGGCGGCCCGGCCCGAGGCGTTGGATGCGGCGCCTCGACCACGCCGCGATCTACCTCCTGATCGCCGGCACCTACACGCCGTTCGGGCTGCTCGTGCTCTCGGGCGCCTGGCGCTGGACGGTCCTTCCCGTCGTCTGGGGCGGCGCGCTCGCGGCGATCCTCCTGAAGGTGGCGTGGGTGGACGCGCCGAAATGGCTGGCGGCCGCGATCGCGATCGCGCTCGGGTGGATCGGGATCGTCGCGCTGCCGCAGCTCTGGGATCACACCGGCCCGGCCGGTGTTCTCCTACTCGCGGTCGGGGGCCTGCTCTACACCGGTGGGGCGATCGTGTACGCCAGAGGTCGGCCCGACCCGATCCCCGCGGTGTTCGGCTACCACGAGCTCTTTCACGCGCTCGTGATCGCGGCGGCCGCGTGCCAGTACGCGGCCGTCGCCGTGATTCTCTCCGCCTAGAGCGCTAGATCTTGCGGCGCTGGCGCGGCGGGCCCCACTTGGAGCGACGCCCGCGGCCCGAGTAGACGAGCCGCTTCGGCGCGACCCGCATGCCCTGCTGCTCGAACTGTTCGTGCTCGCCGACGCTCCGCGCGACATGGCTGACCTCAGCCTGCTGCTCGGGCAGGACGAGTGTGATGCCGGTGCCGTCTCGTCCGGCGCGGGCGGTGCGCCCGACCCGATGGGTGTATCCGGTGTTGTCGGCCGGTGGATCGAAGTTGATCACGTGTGAGATGTTGTCGAGGTCGAGGCCCCGCGCCGCAACGTCGGTCGCGACGAGGGTCTTGACCTTGCCCGCCTCGAACTGTGCGAGCGCGCGCTCCCGGGCACCCTGGCCCATGTCGCCGTGCATCGCGGCCGCCTTGACTCCGTGCCGCCGCAGCCGTTGCACCAGCCGGTCGGCGCCACGCTTCGTCCGTACGAAGACGAGCGTGAGGCCCTCGTCGTGGCCAAGGATCTCCACCAGGGTCTCCACCTTGCTGTCGGCGGTCACCCCGACGAATCGGTGATCGGTCTCTCCCCGCTCGAGCGCGCCCGGGAGCTGGCCGTCGACGCGGCTCGGGTTGTGCGTGTAGGCGCGCGCGAGCTCCGCGACCTCACCGTCGAGCGTCGCCGAGAAGAACATCGTCTGGCGCTTGCGGGGGAGCCGGCGGACGATTGCGTCCACCTGGGGCTGGAAGCCCATGTCCAGCATCCGGTCCGCCTCGTCGAGGACGAGGATCCGGATGCTGTCGAGCTTGACCAGTCCTCGGTTCGCGAGATCCTGGAGCCGGCCCGGCGTCGCGACGAGGATGTGGGCGCTCTTCGCGGCCCTCCCCTGCGCGGACACCGAGGTGCCGCCGTACACGGCCGTGACGCGCAGGCCCCTCGTTCGTCCGATGTCCTCGAACTCTTCGGCGACCTGCGTCGCGAGCTCCCTGGTGGGGACGAGGATGAGTGCCGAGGGGCGCGCCTCACCGGCGTCGAGACGCTGGACGATCGGCGCCGCGAACGCGATGGTCTTGCCCGAGCCCGTCGGCGACTTGGCGAGAACGTCGTTCCCCGCCAGGGCGTCCGGGATGACGAGTGACTGGATCGAGAACGGCGTGTGAATCGAGCGCCGCGCGAGTGCAGCGGCGATCGGTTCGGCCACGCCGAGGCCCGCGAAAGATTCCTTTGACATGTGGTTCTCCTTCAGTTCGGTTCGAGATTCGCCTGCCTCGAAACCGCCGAAGAAGAAACGAGAAGCTCACCTCACGGGCTCGGCCGGATGCCGTCCCTGCGTCACAGGGTACCTGCATGCGGCGACTTTTGGGACTTCCACAGCTCCCGCTGGTGTCAGACACCAGTTCGTGTCAAGGGGGGATCGGTGTCAGATGCGTGACGATTTCTCCACACGGAGACGTGCGGGGCGCTCCACCGACGAGACCCGTTAGGCTCCCCGCCGCCGCCGTCGCTCCGGGGGGAGCAGAGGAAGATCCGCGGTCGCGGCGAAAGGCAGCAGCTCCGGAGGAGGATCGCATGCCCAGGCGAGCTCTGCGGTGACGGAAGATCGGAAACGCTCTCGGCGCCTGCTTGCGCTCGCCGGGATGTGGCTGCTCCTCGGCGGCCTGCTGACTTCGCTCGGGCTCGTCGTCGTCGTGTTCGCCGCTTCGGCGCTGATGCTCGTGGTGAGCCTTGCCGTGATCGGGCTCCGGCAGCTGCGCCGGCCCGAGCTTCGGGAGGGCGTGCGCACCGCCGCGAACAGGACGACGTCCACTCTCCAGTCTGCGCGGGAACGAGCCCCGAGGCCAAGCGTTCCGCAGACACGCGTTCGCGAGCACGCCCGGGAGCTCAGGGCACGCGCGAGGACGACAGGAGCACGCGCGAAAACCACGGCCGCGGCCACGCCTCGCAGGACCGAAGACCTCGCGACCCGTGCGTTTCAGGGCTACGTCAAGGCGATGTACCGGCTGCGGCTCCTGCGGCTCCACTCGATCGACCCGGGGGAGCGGGCGCAGCAGCTCAACGCGCTGGGCGCGCAGCTCCGGCGCGACGGTGAGCCGGAACAGGCCGCCGAGCAGCACCTCGCCGCGCTCGCGATCGTGCGCAACCTGGGGGAAGACCCGCACGCCGAGGCGATGACGCTCAACAACCTCGGCCTCGCGCTCGCGCACGGCGGCGCCGAGGACGAGGCCGTCCAGCATCTCGAGGAAGCGCGGGAGCTCCTCCGCGACCTCGGCGACGATGAGTACGAGGCGCGCGTCATCGCCAACCTCGGACTCGTCCACCGCCGGCAGGGGCACGACGAAGAGGCCTCCACCCTCCTCCACGAAGCGCTGGACAAGCTTCCGCCCGAATCGCAGGCATACCGTCAGGTCGAGGAAGAGCTCGTCCGAGCGAGCTGAACGAACCCCTCGAGAAATGCAATGCGCCGATGGCGGCCCACCGGCGCATTGAACTGGGAGGTGTCTCCCGAGCCAGCTCGGTGACGAGTCGAGCCGACCGTCCTGGGCGCGATCTTGGCGTCGTTCCATAAGAGGGCGATCAAAGGAAGATGAGAGTTTCGTCAGCGGTCAAGGTCTCGCGACGAAGCGAATGTGGCGGAGGCTTGACTGGACGGGGCACTACGCGTTCGGCGCGTAGCCCGACTGGTACTCGGGTTTCTCCTTGCGGGCGATCTGGACGAGGTAGCTCGAGGCCGCATCGCTCTTCTTCTTCTGCAGCAGCTCTTGGCGGATCTGCTCCTTGACGACGGCGTAGGCAAACGTCTTCCCGCGCTGTACCGGCGCAAGCGCTTCGATGACGTGCCAGCCGAATCTCGTCCGGACCGGCCCGGCGATCCTGCCTCTCGGAACCGAGAAGACGACGCCTTCCAACGCGGTGTCCGCGTCGCCCTTCGCGATTTCGAGCCGACCCCCGGAGGTCGTGGCCCGTGGATCCCGCGAATACCGACGGGCAAGCTGCGCGAAGTTCGCGCCCGACCGCAGCTGGTTGGCCAGCGTCTGGGCGAGCCCTCGCTGATCGCTCTCCACGAGGATCTGGCGAATCTCGCGCCTGGCCGGCGTCGCATAGCGCCGCTTGTTCTTGTCGTAGTACTTCCGCACCTCGGCATCCGTCACCTTGACGTCGTTGCCGACGTCCTTGAACAGCTCCTGCTGGATCAGGGAACGTTCGAGGTCGGCGCGCGCCTGCTCCTCACTGATGCCCTGTTTCGCGAGGCTCTCGCGATAGCGCTTCTCGCTTCCCCCGTAGTACCCCTCCACCAACAGCTTGCGTCTCTGCTCGAGCTCCTCGTCCGAAATCTCGATCTCCCGATCCTCGGCTGCCGCGACCAGCTGCGCGCGGCTGACGAGGTGCTTGATGAGCTGATCGCGGAACTGCCGGTACTGGGGTGTTCCCTCCTTCGGGAACGGGCGCCCGCCCTCCTTGGCGTTCGCCTTCGCCTGCGCGAGCAGCCGGTTGAGCTCCTCCTTCGAGATGGTCTCGCCGCCCACGACGGCGACGGCGTCCCCGGGCACGCCGTCGGACCCGCCGCAGCCGATCGCCCCGAGAAGGGCGGTCGCTGCCATGCAAAGGATGACGATATGCCGCACGCTCTTCACCACCACTTGCTGAAAGTATTCGCGGCGACGGCAAAGCCACGGTAAGTCGAACGTGAGCCTTTCTTTATGAGCTGTCGGCGGGGCTCAGGAGGTTTCTGAGCCTGAAACTCGCTGCCCTCGTCAGCCGTACGTGACGACCAGCTGCGGCGGGTTGTCCGTGAGCTTCTCGCGGCTGTGGAAGGCCTGGTCGAAGCCGCCGCCGTTCTCGCTCGCATCGCGGATCAGGAAGCCGTGGTTCGCGCCCGGCGCGTACATCCCCACAACCTGGCTCGAGACCGTCCACTCGCGGTAGCCGAAGCCCGACGTCGTCGTCGCGGCCGTGCCGGAGGTGGCGGGCTGGTTACCCCAGGTCACGGCGCTCTCCGTCCAGGTGGCTGCCAGTCGGATGGCCTGGAGCGTGCGCCCGTCCTTGTACGACGAGGCGTACAGGCGGAGCTTCGCGGTGACGACACTGCAGCCCGCCGGGAGCGCCGGGAGGTTGAAGCGGACCAGCGACCTCGCGTTGCCGCCCGACTTCGAATCGAGCTTCAGGACCGAGTCCCCGCCGTTGTTCTTCGCCGCGTCGCTCTGCAGCACCCAGCTGTCCGCGACCGAGGTGGCCGTGATGGACCCAGGGGTGCAGCTCGAGACGTTCGCCGTCCAGACGGCCTGTGCCGCCACCGGGTCGGGATTGCCCGCCCCGTCGATCGCACGGACGCGGAACGTGTGCTGGCCTGCGGTGAGCCCGGTCAGCTGCTTCGGCGATGTGCACGCCGCGTACGGGGCAAGGTCGAGCGAGCACTCGAACGTCGAGCCCGGCTCGTCCGAGGCGAACGTGATCGTCTCGGTGGTGCTCGTCGTCGTCCCGGACGGGCCGTTGATCGTCGTCTCCGGCGCGTCGAGGTCGAGGAACCAGGTGTACGTCGCCGGGCTCGGATCCTCCTTGCCGGCGAAGTCGATCGCGCGCACCTGGAAGGTGTGCGAGCCGTGCGCGAGGCCGGTGTAGGGCCTCGGGCTCGTGCACGGAGCGAACGTGCCTGCGTCGAGCTTGCATTCGTACCGGAGCTGGGATGCCGGCGTCGAGTCGTCTGTGCCCGTGAACGCGAAGGTCGGTGAGTGCGTCGGGCTCGGGTCCGACGGCTTGCCTGTGATCCCCGTGTCCGGCGGTGCGATGTCTGGGGCCAGCTCGGCAGTCCACGAGCGGATCGCCGGCGAGGCGTCGAGGTTGCCGGCCGCGTCCTTCGCCCGGACCTTCAGCGTGTGGTTGCCGACGCTCAGGCTCGAGTACGTCTTCGGCGAGGCGCAGGCGCTGAATGCTGCGTCGTCGAGCGAGCACTCGAAGGTCGCAGCCGCCTCGTTGGAGGAGAACGCGAACGTCGCCGTCGTGCCGGTCACCGTTCCGGTCGGGCCGCTGTCGATGGCCGTCGCCGGCGGCCTGGTATCCGGCGCGGCGAAGCGGATCACGAGCTCCGGCCGGTTCATGGGAGCCTCGCGGCTGGCAAGCTGCTGCTCCGAGCCGCCATTGTTGTCACCGGCGTCCTTGATCTGGAAGCCGTTGTTCTGGCTCGTGTACATCTCGAGAACCTGAGCGGAGACGTTCCACTCGCGCCAGCCGGCCGTGGCGCCCGCGCCGAGGCCGGACATCGTCGTCACCGGGTCACCGGCGGTCGTCGGCTGGTTGTCCCAGGTCACGCCGCCCTCGCTCCAGCTGCCTGCGACGCGCCGCACCTCGAGAGCGCGGTCGGTGATCAGCGAGTTCAGGTGCAGGCGCATCGTCGCCGCCTCGACCGCGCAGCCCGCCGGCAGCGCCGGGAGGTTGAAGCGCACGAGACTGCGGGCGTTGTTCGCCGGGCCCTTGGAGATGACCTTGATGGTCGCGTCGCCGCCCTTGTTGGTGGCCGGGGCGGCCTGGTCGATCCAGGCGTCGGAGTCGGCGCCGACGGTCTGCTGCGCACCGCAGCTCACGGCCGAGCCGGCACCCGTGGCGAACCGATAGACCATCTGCGGCTGGTTGTCCGACTTCTCCCTGCTGTGGAACTGCTGCTCGGAACCGCCGTTGTTCTCGACCGCGTCGCGGATGAGGAAGCCGTTGTTGTTGCTCCCCATCGCGTTGACCTGCGCTGTCACGTCCCACGAGCGGTGGCCCTGGCCGGAGTCGGTCGTGGCCGCCGTGCCGGTCGTCGCGGGCTGGTTGCTCCAGTTCACGGCGCCCTCCGTCCAGTTCGCGGCCAGCGGCAGCGCCTGGATCGTCCGGCCGGCCGCGTGTCCGCCCGCGTACAGCCGCAGCGTGGCGGACTGGAGGACGCAGCCGGACGGCACGGTCGGCGCCGGGAAGCGGACGAGCGCGCGGGTGTTCTCGCCGGACTTCGACATCACCTTCAGCACGGAGTCGGAGCCGAAGTTGTTCGCCGGGCTCTTCGACTCGATCCAGGCGTCCGCGTTCGCGCCCACCGTCTCCACGGAGGTGCAGTCCGGCGCCACGACGCTCCAGTCCCAGATGGCGGGCGTCGGGTCGGCGTTCCCTGCCTGGTCGACCGCGCGGACCTCGAACGAGTACGGAGCGCCCTGAGCCAGGCCGGAATACGTCTTCGGGCTGGTGCAGGCCGCGAACTCAGCGTCGCCGTCGAAGCGGCACTCGTACCGGAGGGCGCCGGCGAGGTTGTCGGTGCCGCTGAAGGCGAGCGTGGCCGAGGAGAGCGTGCTCGGATTGGACGGCTTCTCGGTGATGGTCGTCTCCGGCGGCGTGCCGTCGGTGATCGTCCAGCTGTAGGACGCCTCGGTCGGGTCGACGTTGCCGGCCCCGTCGATGGCCCGCACCTTGAAGGTGTGAGTTCCCTCGGCGAGCGCCGTGTACGTCACGGGCGACTCGCAGTCGGCGAGCGCCGCTCCGTCGAGTGAGCACTCGAACGCCGAGTCGACCTCGTTCGCGTTGAACGTGAACGTCGCGCTCTTCGCCGTCGTCGAGCTCGCCGGCTTCTCGAGGATCGTCGTCTCGGGCGGCACTGCCACGGTCCACGTGTACTCGACCGGCGTCTCGTCCGCGAGACCATAGGTCTTGAGCTTCGCCGTGACGGTGAGGGTGTGCTCGCCGTCCTCGAGGCCGCTGTACGTCTTCGGGTTCGGACAGAGCGACTCGCCGAGACCGTCGAGGTCGCAGAAGAACTCGACGTCGGTCTGATCGGAGCCGAACTCGAATGTCGCCGACGTGGAGTTGCTCGGATCGGCCGGGAAGGCGACGAGCGTCGTCTCGGGCGGCGCCAGGACGGTCCACTCGTAGCGGGCCGGCGTCAGGTCGGTGTTGAACGCGAGGTCGGTCGCGCGCACATCGAACGTGTGGTCGCCGGGCTCCACCTCGTACTCAGCCGGCGAGTCGCACTCGGCGAACGGCTCTCCGTCGAGCGAGCACTCGAACGTCGCGCCGGCCTCGGAGGCGAAGGTGAAGTTCGCGACCGGGCTCGGGCTCGGATCGGCCGGGTGCGTGAGGATCCTCGTGTCGGGCGCCTCGGTGTCGAGAATGGCCTCGACCGTCCAGGCGTAGCTTTCGGGCGACTGATCCGCGTTGCCGAGGAGGTCGACCGCGCGCACCTGGAACGTGTGTGGGCCAACCGCGAGGTCCGAGTACTCCATCGGCGAATCGCACTCGGCGAACGGCTCACTGTCGAGCGAGCACTCGAACGTCGCGTCGAGCTCGCTCGCCACGAAGCTGAACGTCGCGGTCGTGTCGAAGGTCGTTGCGGCCGGCCGTCCCTGGAGCGTGGTCTCGGGCGGCACCGTGTCGAGGATGACGTTCCACGTGTAGCTCTGGAGCGTCTCGACGTTCCCGTGCACGTCGGTGGCGCGGACGCGGAAGGTGTGCTCGCCGAGCGCCAGGTCGGTGTAGGTCACCGGGGACTCGCACGACGCGAGCGAAGCGCCGTCGAGCGCGCACTCGAAGGTCGAGCCGGACTCGTTCGAGACGAAGGTGAAGCCTGCGTCGACCAGCGTCGTCTCGGCATCCGGGCGATCGAGGAGCGTCGTGGTGGGCGCCGTCCGGTCGGCTGCGACCGTCCACGTCCAGGTCGCCGGGGTCAGGTCCACGTTGCCGGCCGCGTCGGTCGCGCGCGCCTCGAAGGTGTGCGGGCCGTCGGCGAGGCCGGCGTAAACGACCGGATCCGGGCAAGGCGCGAAGCCGGCGTTGTCGAGTGAGCACTCGAAGGTCGAGACGGTCTCGTCGCTCTGGATCGCGAACGTCGCCGTCGTGCTGATGCTCGGGACGGCCGGGTTGGGCCCGGAGAGGATGGTCGTCTCGGGCGGATCGAGCTCGGTGATCGTCCACGAGTAGAGCGTGATCGGCGCCTCCTCCTGCTCCTCGGGCACGAGCACGCGCACCTCGAAGGTGTGCGGCGCCATCGGCAGGCCGTTGTACGTCTTCGGCGACGTGCACGGCGTCCACTCACCGGCGTCGAGCGAGCACTCGTACGACGGGTTCATGGCGTCCGCGGAGAACTCGAACGTCGCGCTCGTGCTGTCCGTCCTCGCGGCGGGCCCGGACTCGATCTCGACGGTCGGCGCGGCGATGGCGACGTCCCACTCGTACTCGGCCGGCTCCGGATCGGCGTGGCCGAGTGCGTCGATCGCGCGGACGGCGAAGGCGTGCTCGCCGTAGATCAGGCCGGTGTACTCCTTCGGCGACGTGCACGGCACCCAAACCTGGTCGTCGACTGCCTCGTCGAGCGCGCACTCGAACGTGACGCCTTCCTGGTCGGACGAGAACTCGAAGCTCGCCGTGGAGTCCTCGGACGGGTTCGGCGGCGTCGTCTCGAGGATCGTGTCCGGGTAGGCCGAGACCGTCCACTGGCGCGTGGCCGGGGTCGAGTCGGCGCCGCCCTCGATGTTGACCGCGCGGACGGAGAGCGTGTACGTGCCGGGCAGGGCTACGGTGACCGAGTACGGCGAGACGCAGCTCTCGTAGAGCTCGCCGTCGAGCGAGCACTCGAAGGTCGCCGTCTGCTCGTCGCTCGAGAACTCGAAGGTGCCTTCGAGCGACCACGTCGGCTCCGCCGGCCAGGCGGTAATCGTGGTGTTGGGCGCGACGACCGTCCAGTCGTGCTCGGCCGGGGTCGAGTCGAGCGTGCCGGCGTCGCTGCGGGCGCGGACGAGCAGCTCGTGCGCGCCAAGAGTCAGGCCCTCGATCAGGTAGTTCGACTCGCAGGAGCCCCACGTCCCGCCGTCAAGTGAGCACTCGAACGTCGCCTCGGAGTCGGTGGACGAGAAGCGGAACTCGGCAACCGTGCTACGTGTGGACGCGGCCGGGCCGGAGACGATCGTCGTCTCGGGCTCGACGACCGTCCAGCTATGGCTCGCGGGCGTGGTGTCGACGTTGCCCGAGGTGCTCGTGGCGAACACCTGGAGCTGGTAGTTGCCGGGCACGAGGCCCTCGATCACGTGCGGTGACTCGCAGCCGCTCCACGTGAGGCCTCCGTCGAGCGAGCACTCGTACGTCGCGGTCGGGTCGTTCGGCTCGCCGGTGGTGAAGAAGAAGGTCGCGGTCGAGCTCGCTGTGGTGGCGGACGGGCCGGACACGATCGTCGTCTCCGGGACCACGAGCGTCGTGCCGGTGGCGATGGCGAACGGCGACAGGCTGTCGGTCTCGCCGCAGACCAGGCCGGCGACCGGATCGGCCGAAGTCGTGATGTCGACCCACGTGCTCGTGTCCGCATCCCAGTGCAGGAGGCGGGCCGGCTCGGCCAGCGACCCCGGCACGTAGCTCAGGCAGACAGTGATTGGCGCGGTGTACGCGGCCGTCGTGTCGATGTCGTAGTACGAGGCGCCTACGGCGAGGTAGCCGACGGGCAGCGGCGGGCCGCCGGGCACGACGTCGGCGGTCGTGTTGCCCGCTGTCGTGACGCTGGCGTACGTCACCGTGGCGCTCTGGCCCGTGGGCAGCTCCAGCTCGACCGAGACGTTGGCGCCCGTACCCGTGTTCGGCGGCGGCGGCGCCTCGACCGTCCAGCTGTAGCTGTCCGGCGCGCTGACGTTGCCGAACTCGTCGATCGCCCTGACGTAGGCGGTGTAGTCGCCCGGCGCCAGGCCGGTGAGCTCGTACGGCGACGTGCAGGCGGCCCAATCCGTCCCGTTGGTCGAGCACTCGAACGTGAGGCTCTCGGCCGACGTGGTGTTGTCGGTGCCGCTGAAGACGATGCTCGCCGTGGTCTGGAGCGTCGTCGCGGGCGGGCCCGACTCGATCGTCGCGACCGGCGGGATCGCGATCGTCCACGTGTAGGTCGCGGGCGTCGCCTCCTCGAAGCCGTAGGCGTTGGTCGCCGTGACCTCGAGCACGTGCTCGCCCTCGGCCAGGCCGGTGAGCGTGCGCGGCGAGACACAGTCGGGCACGACGATTCCGTCGAGGAAGCAGGAGAACGTGACGGGGGCATGCACCGATGCCACGGAGAGCGTGAAGGTCGCGCTCGTGCTCGTGGTCGTGTCCGGCGCGGCGGGCACGTTCGCCGTGATCGTCGTCGTCGGCAGGCCTACGACCGTCCATGTGTAGGTCGCGGACTCGGGGCCGATGTTGAGGCTCGAGTCGACCGCGCGGGCGACCAGCGTGTGCTCGCCGCCTTCGAGGCCCGTGATCTCAGCCGTGTTCTCGGGCGGCGTGGCGCACGCCTCGAAGGCCGCTCCGTCGACGCTGCACTCGAACGTTGCGTCCGGCTCGTTGCTGGAGAGGAGGAACGTCGAGGGCAGGTCGAACGGGACCGGGGCCGTCGGTCCGACGATCGTCGGTGCCGCGGGCGGGGTCAGGTCGACGATCGTCCAATCCCAGGTCGCCGGCACGACTTCCTCGAGGAGGTTCGGCTTCTCCGCCGTGACCTCGAACGTGTGCTCGCCGGCCAGCACACCGTCGTTGGCGGCGCGGATCTCGGCCTCGGTGTACGTCTTCGGCGAGGTGCACGACGCAGGCACGGAGCCGTCGATCGAGCAGAGGAGCACCATGTCCGTCGGATCCGCCTCGTCGACCGTGAAGGTGAACGTCGCCCCCGTGGCCTCCGTCTCGCCGCCCGAGACCGCGGTCGGGCCGCTCGTGATGTTCAGGACCGGCGGCGTCAGGTCGCCGATCTCCCAGGAGAACGTCGCCGGGGACTGGTCGCGAGTGCCTCCGGAGCCGATCGCCGTGACCTCGAAGTCGTGCGGGCCGGGCAGCAGGTCGCTGTACGTCACCGACGAAGCGCACGGCGCCGGCGCGAGCTCGTCGAGCACGCACTCGAACGTGCCACCGGACGGGGTCGCCGAGAAGGCGAACGTCACGCTCGTGCTCTCGGTCAGGTGCTCGGGCGGCGTGCCCTGCATCGCCGGCTCGACGAGGTCGATAGTCGTCTCGGGCGCCGGGTCGATCGCCCAGGTGTAGACGGCAGGCTCACCGGCGCCGAGGCCGTCCACGCCGCGGACGCGGAACTCATGCGTCGTCCCCGCCTCGAGGTTGCTGTACACGGCGGGCGAGCTGCAGGAGCTGTAGCCGGATCCGTCGAGCGAGCACTCGTAGCTGATGCCGGCCTCGTTGGACGAGAAGAACAGGCTCGCCGACGTGCTGTTGCTCGGGTTGGCCGGCCGCGGGTCGTCGATGCTGGCGACCGGCGCGAGGTCGATCGTCCACGAGCTCGTCGCAGGCGACGGGTCGACGTTGCCGGCCGCGTCGATCGAGCGGACCGAGAACGTGTGGCTGCCGGCGGCGAGGCCGGTGTACGAGGCAGGCGACGAGCACTCCGCGTACGCGGCGTCGTCGAGCTTGCACTCGTACTCGACGCCGGGCTCCGACGTGAACTCGAACGACGCGATCGTCGAGCGGATCGCCGAGGCCGGCCCGGAGGTGATGGTCGTCTCCGGCGTCACGCGCTCGATCGTCCACGCGTGGCTTACCGGGCTCGTGTCAGCGTTGCCGGCGGCGTCGACCGCGCGCACCACGAAGGTGTGCGGGCCGTCGAGCAGGCCGTGCAGGTCCTTGGGCGACTCGCACGGCTGGAGCACGCCGGCGTCGATCGAGCACTGGAAGGTCGCGCCCGCCTCGGACGAGAACTCGAACCGTGCGCTGCCGCTGTTCGTCAACGCGGCCGGCGCTGCGCCGAGCGACGTCTCCGGCGGCTCGCGGTCGACCGTCCACGTGTGGACGACCGCCGGATCCTCCGTGTTGCCCGAGGCGTCGGTCGCGCGGATCGAGAACGTGTGCGAGCCCTCCGTGAGGCCGATGTAGCCGTACGGCGAGGTGCACTGGACGTACGGGCCGCCGTCGAGCGCGCACTCGAAGGTCGCGCCGTCCTCGGAGGTGAACGTGAAGTTGGCGCTCGTGCTCTGAGTCGCCGCGGGCGGCGTGTGCACGAGGGTCGTCACCGGCGCCGTCGTGTCGGGCGGGCCGATCGTCCACTGGAAGGTCGCCGGCGTCGGGTCGGCCGTGCCCTCCTCGTCGACGGCCACGACCGAGAACTCGTGGACGCCGATCGCCAGGCCGATGTACTGCGCCGGCGAGGTGCAGGCCTCCGGCGTGCCGCCGTCGAGCGAGCAGAGGAAGGTCGAGTTCTCCTCGGTGGAGAAGAAGCCGAAGCTGGCGCTCGTGTCCATCGTCGGGTCGTCGGGCGTGCCGGTGATCACCGTGTCGGGCGCGGTGCCCGCGACCACGGTCCACGTCCAGCTCGCGGGCGTCAGGTCGACGTTGCCGTCGAGGTCTTCCGCGGCGACCTCGAACGTGTGCGTGCCGAGGCCGATCGACGGGAAGCCGAGCTCGATGTCGGGGAACATCGCCGGCGACAGGCACTCGCCGAGCTCGACGCCGTCGAGGTAGCAGATGAAGACCGAGCCGGGCTCGTTGGAGTTGAACGCGAAGGACGCCGTCGTGCGCGCCGTCGGGCTGCTGGGCCCGTGGTGGATCGCGGTCTCGGGAGCGAGTGCGACCGTGAAGTCCCACTCGGCGGGGAGCTCACCGGGGATACCGAACTCGTTGACCGCGCGGACCTGGAACAGGTAGTCGCCGTCGGGCAGGTTCGTGTAGCTGTGCGGCGTCGAGCACGGCTCGAAGAGGTTGTTGTGGAACGGGTTCGGGATGATCCGGCACTCGAAGGTCGCGTTCGGCTCCATCGAGGAGAACTCGAACGTGTGCTCGGGGCCCGGGCTCGGGTCGGGCGGCGTCACCGTGATCGTCGGCTCGAGCGGGGGTGCGATCACGCGCCACTCGTGGCGAGCGGGCTCGGGCTCGACGTTGCCGAAGATGTCGATCGCGCGGACCTGGAAGACGTGCACGCCGGGCTCGATCTGCTCGATCAGGTACGGCGACTCGCAGCTCTCGAACGGCTCGGCGTCGAGCGCGCACTCGTACTCCTCGACGGGGCCGGCGGCCGAGAACTGGAAGATCGGGTTGATGTTCGTCGACGGGTTCGTCGGCGCCGTGTGGATCGTGGTCTCGGGCGCGGGCGTCGGCGGCTCGTACGTCCACAGCCACTCGGCCGGCGTCGGGTCCACGTTCAGCGCCAGGTCGACCGCGCGGACCAGGAACCTGTAGTCGCCGGGCTCGAGCTCGACGTACTGGGCCGGGTTGAAGCACTCCTCCCAGATGGGCTCGCCGTTGGTCTCGAACTCGATCGCGCACTCGTAGTAGATGACCTCCTCGTCGGCCGAGAGCTCGAAGGTCGCCCAGTCGTCGATCGTGTTCGCGGACGGGCCGCTCACGATCGTCGTCTCGGGCGCGACCGTGTCGGTGCCGACCTGGAAGCTGTGGCTCACAGGCGGGTGCTCCACGTTCCGGGCGAGGTCGATCGCGCGGACGCGGAACACGTGCGCGCCCGGGTTCAGGTCGCTGTACTCCATTGGCGAGTCGCACTGCTCGAACGGCTGGGAGTCGAGCTGGCACTGGAACTGGTAGATCGGCTCGTTGGCGGTGAAGCTGGCGATGACCTCGAAGACGCCTTCGACCGGGATCACGCTCAGGTTCGTGATCGTCGTCACCGGCGGGGTCGTGTCACGCACGTACGTCCAGTGCCACTCGGCCGGCGAGGCATCGGGAAGCAGGCCGATGTCAACCGCGCGGACGCGGAGGATGTGCGGGCCTTCGGCGAGGCCGGAGATGACTCCGTCACTCGGGCAGTTCGTGAACGCCACCGCTCCGTCGAGCGCGCACTGGAACGTCGCCTGCGGGTCGTCGCTCTCGAAGGCGAAGGTCGCGATGGACTCGCCGGACTCCGGATCGACCTCGGAGCTGAGCCGGGGCGGACCGAACACGATCGACGTCTCGGGCGGCACGTTGTCGACGACCGTCCACTCCCAGGTCGTGGGCTCGGCCTCTTCAGCGCCGGACTCCTCGTCGACGTAGACGCGCACCGCGAAGTCGTGCGGCCCGAGCGGCAAGCCGTTGTAGACCTTCGGGGAGACGCAGAGCGAGAACTCGGCGCCGTCGAGGGAGCACTCGTAGCGGAGGTTGCTGCCGTTCGCCGCGAAGACGAACTGCGCCGTCGTGCTGGCCGTCGTGACGTCGGGGCCGGAGGTGATCTGCACCGGCGGCGCGACGCCGCCCACGGTCCACTCCCACTCGGCCGGGATCGCGTCGACGTTGCCGTCAGCGTCCACGGCCCGCACGGCGAACGCGTGCTCGCCGAAGAGGAGGCCGGTGTACGTGACCCCCGACGCGCACGGCGTGAACACACCTTGGTCGGCGGCCTCGTCGAGAGCGCACTCGAAGGTGGCTCCCTCGATGTTGGAGACGAACGTGAAGGTCGCGGTGCTGCTTTCGGTCGGGTCGGCAGGTCGGTTGATGATCGCCGTGTCGGGCAGCGGCCGGATCGTCCACGAGCGGCTCGCCGGGCTCGTGTCGAACGTGCCGACCGAGTTGATCGCACGGACGCGCAGCTCGTGGTTGCCGGCGAGCAGTCCGTTGACCTGGTGCGGGGTCGAGCACGAGCTGAACGGAGCGTTGTCGAGCGAGCACTCGAACTCGGCCAGCGGGTCGTTGGACGAGAACGTGAACTCCGTGTCCAGGTGCGTGGTCGAGGCGGGCGGGCCGGTCAGGATGTCCGTATCGGGCGGGACGACAGTCCACGCGTGGACGGCCGGCGTCGCGTCGACGTTGCCCAGCGCGTTGACGGCGCGCACCTTGAGCTCGTAGTTGCCGGGCGGCAGGCCGTTGATGTCGAACGGCGGGTCGCACGAGCCCCACTCGGGCACCTCGGGCAGGTTGAGGTCGATGAGGCACTCGAAGCTCGCCGCAGGATCGTTCGACGCGAAGCCGAAGGTGGCGACCGGCTCGGGCGTGACCGCGTCGGGCTTGATCGGGATCGTCGTGTCGGGAGCCACGGTCGCGTCGCCGGCGGCGATCGCGAACGGCGAGAGGCTCTCGGCGTCGCCGCAGATCGTGCCGGCGGTCTCGTCAGCGGTCAGCGAGATATCGACCCACTCGGTGCCGTTGTGGTGGAGCAGGCGCGCCGGCAGGTCGTAGGCGCTCGCCGGGAACGGCAGGCACACGGTCACCGGCGCCGAGTACTCGGCGGTGGTGTTGACGTCGTAGTAGACCGCGCCGTCGGTCAGGTAGCCGGCGGGCAGCGGCGGTGCCGTGAGGCGCGTCTCCGCCGACGTGTAGCCCGCCTCGCTGACCTCGGCGAAGGTCACCGTCGCGACGACCGGAACCGAGAGCTGGACGACGACGTTGGTGCCGACGGCGGTGTTCGCCTGCGGCGGCGCCGCGACGCTCCACGAGCGGCCGGCCGGGGTCTCGTCCACGTTGCCGGAGCCGTCGATCGCGCGCACCTGGAGCGTGTAGTCGCCGATGGCGCTGTCCGGCAGCTCGAGCGGCGAGCTGCAGCCCTCGAACGGCACGCCGTTGAGCGAGCACTCGAACGTGACCTCGAGCTCGTTCGAGGAGAAGGTGATCACGACGTCGTTGTTCGTCGTCGTGCCGGAGGGGCCGGAGTCGATGCTCGTCTCCGGATCGGTGCGGTCGACGATCTCCCACGTGCGGATCGCAGACTCTCCGACCAGCACGAGCGGCTCGGGCTCTCCGGGCAGCACGTACGTCTTCGAGGCCTGGACGGCGAAGGTGTGCACGCTGAACGGGTTCAGATCGGTACCGGTCAGCTGCGCCTCGGTGAGGTTCATCGGCGACGCGCAGGGCACGACCGGCTCACCGTCGAGCCAGCACTCGAACGTCACGCCGGTCTGGTCGACGGAGAACTCGAACGTCGCCGTCGTTGCCTCGGTGACCGAGAGGTCGGCCGGGCCGGCCGTGATCGTCGTGATCGGTGGCCCGATCACCCGCCAGGTGTAGCTCTCGGGCGTCGCGTCGACATTCAGGCTCGGGTCGATGGCACGCACGTGGATCGTGTGCAGGCCGGGCGCGAGGTCGAGCTCGAGGAAGTTGTTCGGCGTCGCGTCGGCGCACGAGCTGAACTCGGGCGCGCCGATCGGGTCGATCGAGCACTCGTAGCTCGCGTCGAGCTCGTTGCTCCCGAAGACGAACGTGGACAGGGTCTCGGGCGCCACCTCGGCGGCCGGCTGGGAGACGATGGTCGTGGTGGGCGCGTCGAAGTCCTCGATCGTCCACTCCCACTCGACGGCGATCGGCTCGGCGAGCAGGTGATGCACGACCGCCTGCACCGCGAACGAGTGCTGGCCCGCGATCTGGCCGGTGGCCGGACCGTTGGCGTCGAACAGCTGCTGCTCCGTGTACTCCTTCGGCGACGTGCAGACGGTGAACGGCGAGCCGTCGATCGAACACTGGAAGGTCACGCCGGGCGTCACCGACGAGAACGCGAAGCTCGGCGTCCGATCCTGCGTGAAGAGGAGCGGCTTCGCGTCGAGCGTCGTGACCGGCGCCGTCAGGACACCGATCGTCCAGCTGTACTCGGTCGGCGTCGCCTCGACGTTGCCCTCGGCGCCGATCGCGCGGACGAAGAACGAGTGCTCGCCCAGCGCGAGGCCGGTGTACGTCTTCCCGGAGGAGCAGGTCTCCCAGGCGAGCTCGCTGTCGAGCGAGCACTCGAACGTCGCGCCGAGCTGGTTCGCCTGGAAGGTGAACGTCGCCGACGTGCTCTCCGTCTCCTCCGCCGGGAACGTGAGCAGCGACGACTCCGGCGCAGGCGTCACGCGCCAGTTGTAGACCGCAGGCGTCAGATCGACGTTGCCGGCCGCGTCGCGGGCGATGACGCGCAGCTGGTGCACGCCGACAGCCAGGTTCGTGAGCTGGAGCGGCGACGTGCACGCGCTGAATGACGCGCCGTCGAGCGAGCACTGGAAGGTCGAGCCGGCCTCGTTCGAGGAGAACGTGATCGTGGCGCTCGTGCTCGCCGTCAGCGGGTTCGGCCCGCCGTCGATCGCCGTGACCGGCGCGGTCGTGTCCGGCGGCGCCACGATCGTCCAGCTGTAGCTGGCCGCTGTGCCGTCCTGGTTGCCTTCCCCGTCGGTCGCGCGGACCTGGAACGTGTGGCTGCCGACCGCGAGACCGCCGTAGTTCTGCGGCGAGGTGCACGACGCGAACGCGGAGCCGTCGAGCGAGCACTCGTACGTCGAGCCGAGCTCGCTGGACGAGAACGCGAAGCTTGCGCTGGTCGACTGGGTCGAGGCCGGCGGCCCCGCGTCGATCGTCGTCTGCGGCGGCGTCGTGTCGACGACGTTCCAAATCCAGGCGGCCGGGCTCGGGTCGACGTTGCCGGACCCGTCCACCGCGCGGACCTCGAACGTGTGCCGGCCGGCGCCCAGGTTCGCGTACTGGACCGGGTCGCCGCACTCGCTCCAGGCGCCCTCGCTCGAGCTGTCGAGGCGGCACTCGAACTCGAGCCGCTGGACCTCGCCCTCGAGCACCAGCGTGTTGTCGGTGCCGGTCACCTCGAACCGCGCGGTGCCCGTGAAGCTCGGGTCGGCCGGGCCGCTCTCGATGCTGGTGGTCGGCGGGGTGACGTCCTCGACAGTCCACTCGTAGACGGCCGGCGACGGATCGACGTTGCCGTTCTGGTCGGTGGCGCGGACGTAGAAGAAGTGGTCGCCGCCGCCGAGGCCGTTGTACGACTTCGGCGAGGTGCAGGCCGTAAACGCCTTCAGGTCGATCGAGCACTGGAACGTCGCGGGGCTCTCGGTCGCCGAGAACGTGAACGTGGAGCTGGTGCTGGCGCTGACGGCGAGCGGCGCGGTCTCGATGACAGTCTCCGGCGGCACGGTGTCCCCGGCGTCGGTGATCGACCACGTGTAGGACGCGGGCTCGGCCTCCACGTTGCCGGCGGCGTCCGTGGCCAGCACACGGAAGGTGTGGGAGCCGACCAAGAGGCCGCTGTACGTGACCCGCGTCATGCACTGGGTGAACGGCGCGCCGTCGAGCGAGCACTTGAAGGTGGTGCCGAGCTCGCTGGCAACGAAGCGGAACGTCGCGATCGTGCTCGAAGTCGGGTTGGCGGGCGTCATGGTGAGCTCGGTGTCGGGCAGCTCGGTCTCCGCCGGCGCCTGGATGTTCCAGCCGTGGAGGGCCGGGCCGAGGTCGACGTGGCCGGCCGGGTTGATCGCGCGAACGGCAAGCCGGTGGAAGCCGACGGCCAGGCCGGAGTACTGCGCCGGCGAGGCGCACGGCGCGAACTCGGCGCCGTCGAGCGCGCACTGGAACGTCGAATTCGCGGTGTCGGAGATGAAGCTGATCGACGCGCTCGTCGCGGTGGTGTTGTCAGCGGGCCCGGCCGTGATGAACGTGTCGGGCGCCGGCAGGATCGTCCACGTGTAGCTCGCGGGCGTCGGGTCGAAGAAGCCGCTCTCGTCGACCGCGCGGACGCGCAGCGTGTGCTGGCCGAGGGTGAGCTCGACGGCGAGGTGGTTGATGATCGGCTGGCCGGGCACCTCGGGACCTTCCTCGCAGCCTTCGAAGACGCCGAAGTCGAGCGAGCACTCGTACTCGGCCGGCTCGGACGAGGCGAACCGGAAGGCGGCCGTCGTGCTCGTCGTGGACGCGGCCGGCCCGGACAGGATCGTCGTCTCGGGCAGGTTGGCGTCGACCGTCCACGACCACTCCTCGGGCGTCATGTCGATGACGCCGAACGGAGTCACGGCGCGGACCTCGAGCATGTGCTCGCCGTCGGTCAGGTTGGTCAGCGTGTGCGAGCTCGGACACGGTAGGAACTGGCCGAGGTCGAGCGCGCACTGGAACGTCGCGCCGTTGACGTTCGAGGAGAAGACGAAGTTCGCGCTCTTGCCATTCACCTCGGCCTCGGGGCCGATGTCGATGAACGTCTCGGGCGCCTCGACGATGGTGAAGTACCACGCCGCCGGCGTCGGGTCGACGTTGACCACGAGGTCGTTCGGGTCGATGAGGACGGAGCGCACGCGGAAGATGTGCGGGCCGAGCGCAAGGCCGGAGTACTGCGACGGGGACTCGCACTCGCTGAACGCCTCGCCGTCGATCGCGCACTCGAACGTCGCGAGGTTCTCGTTGGAGACGAAGGCGAACGCGACCGTGGCGTCTCCGCCGGCCTCCGGGTCGATTCCGCCGGTGACCGGCGGCGGGCCGTACGTGATGTTCGTGTTCAGGCCGACGGACGAGACGACGCTCCACTCATACGTCGCGACCGGCGAGTCGATCACGGCCTCCTCGCCCTGGAACACGCGCACCTGGAACTCGTGCGGGCCGAGCGGCAGGCCGTTGTACGCCTTCGGCGAGAGGCACGGCGAGAACTCGCTGCCGTCGAGGGAGCACTCGTACAGGCCGTTCGGAACCGTGCCTTCAGCGACGAACTCAAAGCGGGCGGAGCGGTCGCTGGTGGTCAGGTCCGGGCCGGCCGTGATCAGCACGGGCTCAGGAAGCGCTCCGACCTCCCAGCTCCACTCGGCCGGGGTCAGGTCGACGTTGCCGGCACCGTCCACGGCGCGGGCGAGGAACTCGTGCTCGCCGGCCGCGAGGTCGGTCAGGATCACCGGGTTCGTACACGGCAGGAAGAAGCCGGCGTCCGCCGCCTCGTCCAGCGCGCACTCGTACGTCACTTCCCCGGCGGGGAGGTTTGAGGTCAGGACGATGGTCGCCGACGATTCGGCACTGACCTCGGCCGGACCGGACAGCACCGCGGTGTCGACCGGAGGCCCGACGCGCCAGACGAAGGAGGCCGGCGTCGGGTCGACGTTGCCCACGCCGTCGACCGCGCGCACACGCAACTCGTGGATACCCGGCAGCAGGTCGGTGAACTCGGTGAACTCGCCGCAGCCGGAGAATGCTGCGCCGTCGAGCGAGCACTCGAAGTCGAGGTTTGGCTCGTTTCCGGAGAAGGTGAAGAAGGCGATCGGGTTCGTGGTACGCGTCGGCGGGCTGGAGTCGATCCGCGTGTCCGGCGGGACGTCGACCGTCCACTCGTGCAGCGCCGGCGACTGGTCCGGGATGCCGATCGGCAGCACGGCCGCGACCTGGAACGTGTGCTCGCCCGGCGTGAGGTTGGTGTACGTCATCGGCGACGAGCACAGCGTGGCCGGCGCCAGGTCGAGCGAGCACTGGAACGTCGCCGTTCCGTGCGCGGAGAAGAACGTGAAGCGCGCGGTGGTCGACGAGCTCGGGTCGGCCGGAGCCGTGATGATCGTCGTCTCGGGCTCGTTCACGCCCTCGGGCAGCGCGACCGTCCACTCGTACGCGGCCGGCGGCTCCTCGAGGTGCAGGAACTTGCTCGTCGACTGCACCTCGAAGGTGTGGTCGCCGAGCGTCACGTGCGTGACCGTGTGCGGCGAAGTGCACGGCGCCCACGCCTCGCCCGTCGCCGGGTCGCCGACGCCGTCGAGCGAGCACATGTACGAGACGCCGCTCTGGTCGGACGACCAGGTGAACGTCGCGCTCGTGCTCGTCGTGGTCGTTGTGCCGTTCGTGTTCGCCGGGACGTTGGCCGTGATCGTCGTCCGCGCCGGCCCGAGCACGTTCCACGTGTAGCTCGCCGGATCCGCGTCGAAGTTCCCGGCCTCGTCGACCGCGCGGACGAGCAGCGTGTGCTGGCCGGCCACGAAATTGTCCTCGTACCTGTTGTCCGGCGCTGTGGCGCACTCG
Source organism: uncultured Actinomycetes bacterium (assembly GCA_963782765.1). GTDB lineage: Bacteria > Actinomycetota > Thermoleophilia > Gaiellales > Gaiellaceae > JACDAN01. Next base: position 400,022 of record CAWALC010000001.1, on the reverse strand, counting down.
TTCCACACCGGCGGCAGCGGCCCCGGATCGATGGCGCACTCGAAGCTGACGCCCGGCTCGTTGCTGGCGAAGATGAAGACTGCGGGCAGGTCGACGTTCTGCTCCGCCGGCGGCTTCAGCGCGAAGGACGTGTTCGGAGCGCCGATGTCGTCGATCGTCCACTCCCAGGTCGCCGGCACCGGCTCGGCGAGCAGGTGCAGCTTGTCGGCCGTGATCTCGAGCGTGTGCGCGCCGCCCGCCGTGCCGCTCCCGAGCGCCAGCTGGGCCTCGGTGAACGTCACCGGCGAGGTGCAGAAGGTCGGCAGGCCGCCGTCGAGCGAGCAGAGCGCGTGCGCATCGGGATCGTCGACGGTGAACGTGAAGGTCGCGCTCGTGTCGTTCGTGGCCGGGGCGGGACCGGTATGGATCGTGATCTGCGGCGGCGTGACGTCGCCGACCAGCCACTCGTAGACCGCCGGCTCGAGATCGACGGCTCCCATCGGGCCCTTGGCGCGTACCTCGAGCTGGTGCTCGCCGAGCGGCACCGTGATCGTGTACGGGCTCGGGCAGGCCACGAAGTCGGCGAGGTCGAGGGAGCACTCGAACGTCGCGCCGCTGGCCGGGTCGGCCGCGAAGGTGAACGTCGATGTCGTGTTGCCGGTCTCGGGCTCCGGGCCGGTGAGGATCTCCGTCTCAGGCCCGGCCTCGGTCGTGAACCGCCACTCGGCCGGCGACGGGTCGACGTTGTCGAACTCGTCCACGGCGCGGACCTGCAGCAGGTGCTCGCCGCCGGCCAGCTCCTCGATCGGGATGTAGTGGAACGGCGTGTCGCAGCTCTCCCACGGGCCGCCGTCGAGCGAGCACTCGAACTCGAGCTCGAAGTAGACGGTGCCGTTGTCGGTACCGGCGACCTCGAACCGCCACGTCTCGGGCTCGAGCAGGTCGGTGGGACCGAGGTAGACAGCCGACACGATCGTCGTCGTCGGCGGCTCGAGGTCGAAGACCTCGAACTCCCACTCGGCGGGGTCCTGATCGATCACGGTCGTGTTGTCGAGGTAGCGGAACCGGTTGCTCGACGCATAGACCTCGAAGGAGTACGCGTTGTCGTTCGACAGCGGCCCGGCGACGTACGGCGAGGTGCACGGGGCGGGCAGCGAGCCGTTGAACGAGCAGATGAAGGTCACGTCCGCCTGGTCGGACTCGAACGTGAACGTCGCGCTCCTGCTCCCGCTGATCTCGGGCGGGCCGGAGGTGATGAACGTGTCGGGCTCGCCGAACGCGGTCCAGGTGTGGACTGCCGGCGACGGGTCGACGTTCATGTAGTAGTCGATGGCGCGCGCCTCGAGCGTGTGCGTACCCGAGGTCAGGTCGGTGATCTCGACCAGCGACTCGCAGCTCTCGAACTGGGCACCGTCGAGCGAGCACTCGAACTCCTCGACGAGCATCTCGTCGCTCTGGATGCCGAACATCACCTCTGGCCCGGAGACCGTCGGCGGCTCGAAGAAGAACGTGTCCGGCGGGTCCGTGTCGAGCGGCGGGATGATCAGCCACTCGTACCACTCCGGTGTCGAGTCGACGACGCCGGACGGGCTCACCGAGCGCACCTGGAAGACGTGCGGGCCGATCGTGAGCCCTTCGACCAGATACGGAGTGGCGCACGGCTTGAAGTCTTCGCCGTCGAGCGAGCACTCGAAGTCGAACAGGGCGTTGCCGTGGAAGTCCTCGCCGAGGAACTCGAACATGGCGATCGTCCCCTCGGTCTCCTCTTCCGGGCCGAGCTCGATGGACGTGTCGGGCGAGTTGATGTCGACGTAGGTCCACGTGCGCGTCGCCGGCGTCGGGTCGACGTTGCCCATCTCGTCGATCGCCCGTACCTGCACCGTGTGCCGGCCGTACGCGCCCTCTTCGAGCTCGAGCTCGTACGGAACGCCCGGCACGCCCGGCGCGGACGGGATCGAGTCGCAGTCGCCGAGGAGGACGCCGTCGAGCAGGCACTCGTACTCGAGCTCGAGGTCGATCGTCTGGTCGTCTACGCCGGTGAACTCGAGGAGCACGGTCTCGCTCGCCGAGACGTTCGGCGGGCCCTTGAGGATCTGCGTGTCGGGCGGCGTCGTGTCGATCCCCAGCGCGACTTCCCACTCGTAGAGCGTGGGCAGCATCTGCGTGAAGCCGCCGATCGGGCTGAACGCCTGGACCTCGAACTTGTGCTGGCCGGTCTCGAGGTGCGTGAACCGCATGGGCGACGTGCACAGCGTGAACGGCAGGCCGTCGAGCGAGCACTGCATCATCGCGCCGGGGATGTCCGAGGCGAAGGTGAACGTCGCGGTGCCGACGTCGGAGAGGAGGTCCGGGCCGTCGAAGATCGTCGCGAGCGGCGCCACCTCGGAGCCGTGCGCGAGCGCCATGAGGCCGAAGTCCTCGGGCTCGGCGCAGACCTTGCCCTGGAGGAAGTCGTTCCGCAGCGTGATGTCCTCCCACTCGCTGCCGTCGTAGGCGAGGAGGCGGGCGGGCCCCTCGGTGTAGTCGGCCACGTTGTACGGCACGCAGAGGCTGACGGGCTCGCCGATCTCCGCGCTCGTGTACAGGTCGAAGAAGCGCGCGCCGCCGTAGCCGGGCAGATTGATCGGCGGGCCGCCGTCGAGCTCGTCGAGCCCGGTTGCACCGGCCATGCTGACCTCGTGGAACGAGAGCTTCGCGTCGCCGGCGCCGCCTGAGATCGGCAGCGAGAGCTCGACGTTGTTTCCGACCGGCGTGTTCGCCGGGCCACGGACGATCGTCCAGCGGAACTCGTCGGGCGTCGGGTCGACGTTCTCGGCCAGGTCGACGGCCCGCGCGTGCAGGACGTGCTCACCGGGCAGCAGGTCCTCGAAGACCGCACCCTCGTCGCAGTTGCCGAAGCCTTCGAAGTCGAGCGAGCACTCGATCCTGGCGGTGCCTTCGTTCGAGACGACGCCGAAGTACGCGTTCGGGCTACCGGTCGTCGCGCGCGGCTTGTACGTGATCGCCGTGTCCGGCGGGGTCGTGTCGACGACGGTCCACTCGTAGGTCACGACGATCGGCTCGTAGAACGGTTCCACGGGCTCGCCCTCGATGTCGGGGAACGTCGGGTGTGTGGCGTAGACCTCGAACACGTGCTCGCCCGGAGCGAGGCCGTCGATGACGTACGGCGAGGTGCACCGTGCCGGGTCGGCGCCGTTGAACGAGCACATGAAGAAGGCCTCGGGGTCGGGAGCGGTCAGCGCGAACTCGAACGTGGCGGTCTGCTCCTCGCTCGAGACCGGCGGGCCGGACTGGATCATCGTGATCGGCGGGTTGACGAAGCCGATCTCCCACTCGTACTCGGCCCACTGGAGCTCCCAGATCCCGTCCGGATCCTGCGCGAGCACCGCGAACTCGTGCGCGCCGCGGGCGAGGCCGGTGTAGCTCTTCGTGAACACGTTCTCGGCGCCCGGCTTGGGCACGCCGCAGTCGGTGTCGAGCGTGCCGTCGAGCCAGCACCAGTAGGTCGAGTCGGGCGTGCTCGACGCGAACGTGAATGTCGCGCTCGTGCTCTCGGTGACCTCGTCAGGAGCCGGGCCGGAGATGATCGTCGTGACCGGCGGCGCCTTGACGTTCCAGACCCAGACGTCCGGCGTCGGATCCCAGTTGCCCCAGGCGTCGCGAGCGCGGACCTCCAGGCGGTGCACCCGGCGCGCGAGGTCGACGAACTCGATGCCGCCGGCGTCGCAAGGCGACCACTGCGCGCCGTTCAGCGCACACTGGAACGTCAGGTCGCCCGGGCGGTTGTCGGTGCCCTCGAACGTGAACTCCGCGATCCGCTCCTGCGTGACCTCGGGCGGGCCCGTCAGGATCCGCGTGTTCGGCGGCGTCACGTCAGGCCCGAGCTCGACTTCCCACTCGTACAGGACCGGCGGGTCCTCGATCACGTGCTCGGGGTTCGTGGCGCGAACCTGGAACGAATGCGTGCCGTCCTCGACCGTGAAGAACACGGCCGGCGAGACGCACGGTGCCCACTCGGCGTCGTTGTACGAGCACTCGAACGTCGAGCCCGGCTGATCGACCTCGAACGTGAAGACCGCCTGCTCGGAGTTGCTGAAGAGCGGGGGCTTCGACGTGAGCGTCGTCACCGGCGGCGGGACGACCGTGAAGTTGACTTCCTTGGGCGCCCCGACGTTGAGCGCGAGGTCGATCGCCCGGATGCGGAACGTGTGCGGGCCGACTTCGAGGCCCTCCATGGACTCGGGCGACTCGCACGCTGTCCACGGCTCGAAGTCGAGCTGGCACTCGAATGTGATCTCGAGTTGCGGCGTCGCGTTGTCGGTGGCGTTGAAGGCCACGTCCAGGACCTCGAACTCGGGCTCCGGGATGACCGGGATCTCAGGATCGGGCGGGTTCTCGGGGCCGATCGTGGCAGGCGGCTGGTGCGTGACCCCGACGACGGGCGGCGTCGTGTCCGCGGTCATCGTCCAGGTGTGGACGGCCGGCTCGCCGACGTTCCCCTCGAAGTTCGGGTTCGGCGCGCCCGGGTTCTCGAAGATGGCCTCGGCCATGTCGATCGCCCGCACCTCGAACCTGTGCTGGCCGGGAGCCATCTGCGGATCCTGGTAGGTGTAGAGGTCGAGCAGGTTGAACGGGCTCGTGCACTCCTCCCAGTCGAGCGGGTTGGTGCTGTCGATGCGGCACTCGAACCTGAGCAGCCCCGGCGGCGTGAAGTCGTCGGTGCCGGTGAACTCGAAGAGGGTCGAGCTGGACCCCGGGGCCGGCGCGCGCTCGATCGTCGTCACCGGCGGCGTGATGTCCTGCGCGTCGACGATCTCCCACTCGTACTCGGACGCCTCGACCTGCTCGACGCCGTTCGCGTCCGTCGCGATCACGCGGAGCATGTGGTCGCCCGGAAGCAGGTTCTCGTACGTGACGGGCGGTGTGCACGGCAGGAACGGATCGAGGTCGAGCGAGCAGAGGTAGGTCGCGTCGGCGACGTTCGCCTCGAAGTCGATGATCGCCGTCGTGAACAGCGTCTCGCTGCCGGTGGCCGGGTCGAGCGGCGTCTCGGGCGGCGTGTAGCCCGTCGACTCGGGGTGCGGCCCCGGCAGGAAGATCGTATGCACGCCGAGCAGCGTCCAGGTGTAGGTCGCAGGCGCGCCGACGTTGCCCTCGAAGTCGATCGCGCGCACCGAGAACGTGTGCGGCCCGACCTCCTCCTCGGAGAGGCCCCACTCGAAGCCGCCGCGGTTCATGTGCTGCGCAGCCTCGAACCCGCAGGGCTCGTACGGCCAGAAGTCGACCTTGCACTCGAAGGTGACGTCGGGCTCGTTGGAGTGGAACGTGAAGATCGCGTCCGTGAGCCACGTCTCGGCCGCCGGCTTGAGGTCGATGATCGCCTCGGGCGGGTCTCCGGCGGCAAGCGGGTCGTACTCCCACATGTACTTCGCGGGGGTCGAGTCCGCCAGCCCGGCTCCGTTCAGGTCGATCGCGCGCACCTCGAAGGTGTGGACGCCGGGCGAGAGGTTGAGGATCTCCGCCGGGTACTCGCAGTCCTCCCAAGCGTTCGGGTCGTTGCTGTCGATGCGGCACTCGAACACGAGCTCGTAGATCGGCGTCGTGTCGTCACTGCCCATGTAGGTGAAGCTGGCGTTTCGGCTGTTGCTGACCTTCGCCGGGGAGTCGACGATCCAGGTCTCCGGCTCGCCCGGAATGGGCCCGGTCGCGCAGGTGACCCTGTAGCACTGCTCGAACTCGGCGTTGCCGGCGGCGAAGTTGCCGCCGCGATCGTCCGCGCCGATGGCGGCGTAGATGCCCCAGCCGCCGTTCACGCGGGCGCTGTTCTTCATGAGGGTGTGGCCGGCGCCCTCGAGCGAGATGCCGTTGCCGCCGTTGGCGTCGGCGTTGTTCCCTTCGAGGTAGTTGCCCTGGCCGACCGGCGCTGAGTCGGCGATCTCGATGCCCTCGCCGCCGTTCTCGTGGGCGAGGTTGTCGATGACGTCGTTCCGGAACGACAGCTCGCCGATCTCGATGCCCGAGCCGAGCGTGCCGCTGGCGTTGTTGCCCTCGATCCGGTTCTGGTACGACTCGCCGAGCTCGACGCCGCTCTTGGCGCCGCGGAGGTCATTGGCCTTGACGAGGTTGTCGTGTGCCAGCTCCATCGAGACGCCGGCAGCGAGGACGTCCCGGATCCTGTTGTGGATCACGGCGACGCTGGAAGACTCGACGATCAGAACGCCGCCGGCGCCCTCCTCGATCGTGTTGTCCTCGATGTGGACCCGGTTCGTCGGCAGGAGCTCTTCGCCGATCGTGACGCCGCCGCCGTGGTTCTCGGTCATCGTGTTGTTCACGATGCGGTGGTCGGAGCCGCCGATCGAGGCGATGGCGTTACCGCCGGAGGTGACGATCTCGTTGTGCTCGATCAGCGCAGCGGTCGAGTGCTCGAGGTAGATGCCGTCCCGAGAGCTCAGGGCGAATTCGTTGTTGCGGACGATCGCGTTCCTCGTGCCGCTGTAGACGGCGATGCCGTAGCCGTTCGAGGCCATCGTGTTCCGCTCGATGATGTTGCCGTTGCCGTTCTGATCGGCGTCGGCGAGACCGATACCGCCCTCCTGGTTCAGCTCGAGCCGCAGGTCGCGCACGATGTTCGACCCCGAGCCCGGATTGAGCATGACGCCGTAGTCGAACTCGTGGACCGTGCCGTTCATGATCGTGACGTTGTCGAAGCCCATGTTGGTGATGCCGCCGCCGAGGCCGACACCGTCGATCGTGTGACCGTTCAGGTCGAGCGTGATGCTGCCGGTGCCGATGACGAGGGCGTTGTCCGGGCACTCGAGCAGGTCGTTCATCACCTTGACGCTCTCGAGCAGCACCTCGCCGCACACGACCTCGCGGGCGACCGGAGCCGGCCGCACGCGCCAGACGTGGGTCGCCGTCACATTGCCGCTGCTCGCGCGCACCGTGAACGTGTGCGTGCCGAGGCTCAGGACGGGGTATTCCTTCGGTGAGGCGCAGGGCACGAAGGCGGCGGTGTCGAGCTTGCACTCGAACGACGCGCCCTCCGCGGCCGCGGTGAACTCGAAGATCGCGTCCGTCCGCACCGTCGTCGCGTCCGGTGCCGACGTGATCTTCACGTCCGCCGGCGCGGCCTCGGGCGGATTGACCCACCACTCGTACGTCTCCGGGCTCAGATCGACGTTGCCGGCCACGTCCACGGCCCGCACCTCGAACGCGTGCTGGCCGACCGGCAGCGGGTAGGCCGCCGGGGACGTGCACGGCCCCCACGCCTGCAGCTGAGGATCGGAGGGGACCCTGCACTGGAACGTGACGGTCGGGCTCGCGTTGTCGCTGCCGTCGAAGCGGAAGCGCTGGACGACCGTCGAGCTCGCGGCCGCCGGCGTCTCCAGCAGGTTCGTGCCCGGCGCGATGATGTCGCTGCTCGGCACATCCACGCCGGTGCAGACGATCGTGAAGCACTGCTTCGGCTTGAGGGTGATCGGATCGAGCGGGCCGAGGTTGCCCTGCCCCTTGTTGCCGCCGCCGTCGGTGTTGTGGCGGCCGTTCGAGCCGTCGCTCGCCCAGATGCCCCAGCCGCCGTTGTCGTTGGCGAGGTTCGCCTTGATCACGTGGCTGACCTTGGAGACGTAGAGGCCATAGCCCTTGTTGTTGTTGACCGTGTTGCCCTCGATCCACGACCCCGAGCCACCCGTCGTCTCGTCGCCGATGTAGATGCCGTCGCCGTCGTTGTGCGAGGACTCGTTCTTCAGGAGCACGTTGCTGAGCGACAGCGACGCGACCGAGATGCCGGTGCTGCCGGAGTCGCTGGCGTCGTTGGCCTCGAGCCGGTTGCCGCTCGAGGTGACCAGGTCGATGCCGCCCTTGTTGCCGCTGACGTCGTTGCCGAGCAGGACGTTGTCGTCCGCCCGGTAGAGCGAGATGCCCTCGGCGCTGCCGAAGTGGGCGTCGTTGTCGAGCAGCTGGTTCCCGTCGGACTCGATGATCTCGAACGCCGGGCCGGCAGGCTCGTTGACCGTGTTCTTCTCGACGCGGTTGTTGCTCGACGGCTCGCCGACCGTGCCGGTGCGCGTGATGTCGATCAGCACGCCGTGGTGGTTCTCGGACAGGTCGTTCGAGACGACTACGTTGTTGTTCGCGCCCTCCATCAGGACGGCCGACCCGCTCGAGCCGAAGATGGTGTTGCCCTCGATCCTGTTCGAGTGCGACCGCTCGAGCATGACGCCCTCGGCGGGGTTGACGTTGATCTCGTTGTTGAGGACCAGCGTCTCCTTCGTCTTGTACGCGGCCCAGATGCCGATGTCGTTCGCGACGATCGTGTTGAAGCGGAGGATGTTGCCGATGACCTTCGAGTCGAACGACGACGGTGGCGGCGGCGGCAGCGGCTGGAGCATGTCCCTCGGGTGCGGCACGTGGCCGAGCCCGATGGCCGCCTCCTGGCTCTGCTGGATCTCGAGGTGCTCGACGATGTTCTTCTCGGTCCCGGGGTTCAGCATGACGCCCCAGTCGAACTCGAGGACCTTGCCGTTCTTGATCGTGACGTTGTCGTAGCCGTCGTTGCGGATGCCGGCGGCGACACCCTTTCCGTCGATCGTGTGGCCGTCGAGGTCGATCGTGATGTTCGGGGCGCCGACGACGAGGCCGTCCCACAGACAATCCGCGAGGTCGTTGCGGACCTTGATGCTCGTCGTGATCACCTGGCCGCAGAAGATGAAGCCGGGCACCGGCGCCGAGCCGACGTTCCACTCGTAGAAGGCCGGCGTCTCGTCGACGTTCCCGCTGAGGTCGCGCGCCCGGACCTCGAACCTGCGGATGCCGATCGGAAGGCCGCTGTACTCCTCGGGCGACGAGCACGGCTCCCAGTGGTTATAGGTGGCCGGGGCGTCGAGCTTGCACTCGAAGATCGCGGCCGGGTCCTCGCTCGAGAACGCGAAGGTCGCGGTGGTGAGCACCGTCGTCGGATCCGGGTGGGAATCGATCGTCGTGTTCGGAGGAAGCACGTCGGCCTGCGGCGGGTTGATCGTCCACGTGCGCACGGCCGGCGTCGGGTCGACGTTGCCCTTCAAGTCGATCGCGGCGACCTCGAACGTGTGCGGGCCCGGCGAGAGGCCGGAGTACGCCTTCGGCGTCGTGCAGGCCCCGAAGGCGCCGACGGGCTGACCGTCGAGCCGGCACTCGAACCTGAGGTTCGGCCCCGGAATCAGGTTGTCGCTGCCGGTGAAGCGGAACGTCGCCTCGGTGCTGTCGATGTTGCCCATCGGGCCGGCCGCGATGAACGTGTTGGGCGGAAGCGCATCCTCGCCCTCGAGCTCGTCCGGGATGGTGATGTCGATCTCCCACTCGTACCGGGCGTACGACATGTCGATGTTGTCGGCGGTGTCGATCGCGCGCACCTCGAGGTGGTGCGGGCCCTGCTCGAGCATCGGGATGTGGAACGGCGTCGAGCACTCGACCCAGATGCCGAAGTCGGGCGTGTCGACGTCGGGCGGCTCGTTCGGATGCGGCGGCTCGGGATCGGGATCGGGCGGGATCGGCGGATCCGGCGGCGCGTCGAGCCGGCACTCGAAGCTCAGCGCGGTCGGCGCCGTCCGGTTGTCGGTGCCGGTGAACGTGAACGTCGCCGACGTCTGGCCGGTCACGGGCTGCGGCGGGCCGGTGAGGATCTGCGTGTCGGGCGCCACGATGTCCTCCGGCGTCAGAGGCAGGCTGCCGGTCGTAATGCAGACGAGGCCGCTGCACTGCTCGGGCTCGCCGTTTCCGCTGGCCCTGTTCGTGCCCGCCGGCGGACCGTCGATGTTCGTTCCGGTGAACGGATCGCCGGGCAGCTCGGGGTTCTCGCCGATCTCGATGCCGAAGCCGGCGTTGTTGTGGGCGTTGTTGTTCTTGACCTTGTGACCGCCGTCGGCGACCGCGATGCCGTTCTCGGCGTTCTCGTTCGCCGTGTTGCCCTCGATCAGGGCGCCGCCGACCGGCAGGCCGTTCGTGTCGAAGATCCCGCTCTCGATCGAGATGCCGGCCCCGCCGGTCAGGTTCGCCACGTTGTTGCGAACGACCATGTTCGCGCCGTTGCCGAGCTCGAAGCCGGTCTGCAGCGTGTTGGAGGCGTTGTTGTTCTCGACGAGGAGGTTGTTCGACTCACCTGCGTCGACGCCGTTCGGGTTGTAGCGCACGTCGTTGCCGATGACGGTCGTGTTGTTGCCGTGGTTGATCACGACGCCGCCGTCGGAGCTGCCGTGCGCGAGGTTGTCGATCACCCGCGTTCCGGCGGAGTCCTGGATGTACACGCCCGCGTCGCCGTTCCGCACCATCGTGTTGCCCTCGACGAGGTTGCGGTGCGAGCTCGCCGTGATGACGAGGCCGGCGTCGCCGAAGTCGGTGAACGTGTTGTCGACGAACTCGTTCTCGGTCGAGAACTCGAGGTTCGCGCCGGCGTCGCTGTCGATGTTGGGGTTGAAGGAGACGCCGAGCATCTCGTTGCCCTCGAAGCGGTTGCGGTCGGCCTCGATCAGCTGGAAGCCGACGCCGCCGTTGCTGACGAAATAGTTGTCCTTGACGAGGGTTCCCTCGGTGCCGTTGATCAGCGACAGCGCCGACTCGCCGTTGTTCGTGAAGTAGTTGTCGCGGATCGTGTTGCCGTTGCGGCCGTCGTCGGCGTCGTTCAGCTCGATGCCGGCGAGCATGTGGCCGTCGAGTCGCAGGTCGTGGACGACGTTGAACGTCGTGCCGCCGGTCAGCATGACGCCGTAGCCGAAGTTCTTGACGGTGCCGTTGCGGATGACGACGTTCGACTTCCCGCTGTTGCGGATGCCGGCGATCAGGGCGTCTTCCTGGCCGGAGACGAACAGGACGTCGCTCTCGACGGTGTGGCCGCCGAGGTCGAGCACGATGTTCGGCGCGCCGATGACGATGGCCTCGCCGAGACAGCCCGTCACGTCGTCCGCGAGCACGATGCTCTGCATCACGACCATCCCGCAGTGGCCTTCGACCGGCGCGCCGCTCGGCTCAGCCGGCGGAGGCGGCGCAGTCGGGTCGTCGTCCGCATAGCGGAGAACGAGCTCGGGCAGCGTCCCCGGCTCGGGCGGCGGGTCCTGGAAGGTCTCGCGGCTGACGAAGCTCTGCTCGGCTTCGTTCTCGAGATCGCTCTCGTGGGAGTCCCGGATCTGCCAGCCGTAGCTGACTCCGTCGGCGAGCATCTTCTGGACGTGGCCGCGGACGTCCCACTCCATGTAGCCCTCCGCCTGCGGCGGCACCGAGCCGACCGGGTCGTCGCTGGTCGTGCCCGGCACGTTGACCCACGTCCCCGGCTGGTTCATCCAGGTGAGCGTGCTCTCCTTCCAGGGGCCGGCGACGGGGGTGGCGAGGATCTGCCGACCCTCGTCCGATCCCTCGGGGCCGTCGTTGAAGAGGCGCAGCGTCGCGGACTCGAGGTGGCAGTGCGCGGCGTCCGTCGGTAGGGCGAAGCGGAAGAGGGAGCGGGCGTTCTCACCGACGACCGGCACCGGCGGGACGGCGTCGGGATCGCCGGTCGCGCCGGTGGCGACGCTCAGCTCGGTGTAGAAGAGGTAGTTCTCCCACGGCACGACCTCGTTGACCCAGCCGTCGGCGGACGCCGTGAGCGTGACGTTGGCGGTGTCGCAGTTGTCGCCCTGAGCGACGGTCCAGCTGTAGCGGGCCGGCGTCGGATCGACGAGCTCGGAGCCGCCGCCGGTCGCCCGAACCTCGATCGTGTGCTGGCCGCTCGCCAGGTTGCTGAAGATCGCCGGGTTGAAGCACTCGAGCCACATGTCCGGGTCCTTCGTGTCGAGACGACACTCGTACTCCATGAACATCGGCGGCGTGACCGGGTCTTCTGCCGTGAAGGTGAAGGTCGCGGAGCGGCTGTTCGTGGTGAGCGGCGGCTTCTCGAGGATGATCGTGTTCGGCGGCTCCTCGGCAGGGAGGATGTCCCTGAACGCGGGCGACTTGTCGACGTTGTCGTTCCGGTCGACGGCCCGGACCTCGAAGCGCATCATCCCTTCCTCGCCGACGAGCTCCGACTCCCACGGGCTGTTGCAGCCGACCCACTGGAGCTCCGGCGGCTGCGGCTCCCAGGGCGGGATGATCTCGGGCTCCTCGACGAGCTCGATCGGGTAGAGCCGGCACTCGTAGTTGAGGTCCTCCTGCGCGGTGTTGTTGTCGCTACCCGTGAACCGCCACTGGACCGTCTCCCACGTGTTCTGGGTCGGACCGGAGACGAACTCGGTCTCGGGAGCGACGTCGTCGGGCGGCGGCGGATCGCCGACGAACTCGAAGGCACCCATGTCGCAGCGCCCGTTCTGCGGGCGCGGGATTCCGCGGGCGTCGGTGTCGGGGCACGGCGTGACTGCGGCGTCGATCGCGAGGCTGCCGTAGTTGAGGCGGTGCGTCATCACATCGCCGCCGTTGTCCGCGATTGCGTCCACGGTGAACTTCGGGCTGAAGCGGTCGCGCATCGCCGTCGCGCCGATGTCGCTGTTGCCGGCGATCGACATGAAGCACTTCGTGTCCGCGGGCAGGAGCGCCTCGCCGGTGGCCGCGTCCCCGGGGTACTGCTTCCCGCCGGTGTCCATGTTGCCGCCCTCGGACGTGACGAGCCAGTCGCAGCTGCCGCCTTGGACGCTGCCGCCGACGATCGAGTTCCGAACGATGACGGCGGTATTCGGCAGCGGCGGCAGTGGCGGCACAAAGTCGGACTCCGCGACGCCGATGCCGCCGCCGCGCGGAGCCGAGTTGCGCCAGATGGTCAGGTTGATGAGCTTCAGCTCGCCGTCGGCGTCGTGGAAGAGGCCACCGCCCCCGGTCGCCGCCACGTTGCCGGTGATGGTGGTGTTCTCGATCAAGGCATCCCCGTCGGCGAGGCTGAAGATGCCGCCGCCGTGGCCGCCTTCCTCGATGTCGCCGTCCTCGCTGATGGGCGGGTGGCGCGCGACGTTGCGGAGGAAGAGTGACCGGCGGATGATGAGGTCGTTGTCCGGCGCGTTCGCGAGGCCGCCGCCGTCCACCGCGCTGTTTCGCTCGACGGTGCTGTTGAGGACGAAGAAGGGGTTGCTCGAGGAGTTGTAGATGCCGCCGCCGTCGAGGACCGCGTAGTTGTCGTGAACGTGAAGCCGCTCGAAGGTGACGCGGAAGCCGCTGTTCTCGACGCCGCCGCCGTCCGCGCCGGCCCTGTTGTTGCGGATGACGCTGTCGCTGATCTTGACCTCGCCGAAGCTGTCGATGCTGATGCCGCCGCCTTCCTCGGAGGCGTCGTTGTGCGCGAACTCCGAGCGCGTGACCGTGACCGGGCCGTTCTCGGTGTAGAGGCCGCCGCCGCCCGCGGTGTTGATGTTCGGGTCGCTCGGGTCGATCGGCTCGGCGGGCTCGCCCGGCTCGGGCGGCTCCGGAGTGCCGCCCTTGTTCCGCAAGAAATCGGAGTCCTGGATCGTGACGAGCCGCTCGCTCCCCGTCCACGCGCCGCCGCCCTCGTTGTTCGACTCGTTCTCGATGAAGTCGACGCGCGTGACAATCATGCTGGCGCGGCCGCCGTTGTTGAGGCCGCCGCCGTCGTCGCCCGCCTTGTTGCCCTTGAAGAGGTTGTCGGTGAGCGTGAGGTGACCCTCGCCGTCGCTCGACATGCCGCCGCCGCCCGCGAGCGAGTGGTTGTTCAGGATCTCGGTGTCGGTGATGGCGATCTTCGGGCGCAGGCCGATCGAGGTGGCCGAGCCGACGCTGTAGATCCCGCCGCCGTCGTGGGCTGTGTTGCCGGAGACGATGCTGTTCTTGATCGTCAGCTTGCCGCCGTTGGAGTAGACGGCACCGCCGCTCGCGTCGGTGGCGTTGTCGGCGAGCAGCGAGTTCTCGATGATCAGGTTGCCGTCGCCGAGGTTCGCGACCGCGCCGCCGTCGTGCTCGGAGAAGTTGTCGCGCAACCTCGAGTTGCCGATCCAGATCGTGCCGATGCCGTCGAAGTGGCCCTCGTTGGCGATCGGGGTCGAGTCCGGCGGCAGGACGCCCGGCGCCGGGATCATCTCCTCGGGGTCGAGGGGATCCTGGATCATCGGGCCCGGGTTGTCGACGATGTCCGAGTTGAAGATCGAGATGTAGCCGCCCGATTGATTGTTGATCGCGGAGCCGCCGGCGCCCGAGCTGTTGTTCTTGAAGAGCGAGTCGATGATCTCGATGCGCCCCGGCGGCGGCATCGGAATCGGATCCATCGGGAGCCAGTCGTAGTCGAACGGGTCGGCGTTGTTGACCGCGCCCGCTCCGCCCGGCTGATTCCTCAGCACCTGGACCCTGTTCAGAGTGATGACACCGGACGACCAGTTCTGGATCGCGGCACCGTCGCCGTCGACGGAACCCTCGCGGAGTGTGAGGTCTTCGAAGGTGACGTTGCGCGCCTGCGGGTGGATCTCGAAGAGCCGATCCATTCCGACCGCGTCGGCGTTGTTCTCGGGCGGCGTGCCGCCGTCGATGATCGTGCCGGCGACAGCGTTGCCGCGGATCGTGACCGGATCCATGAGGTCGAAGTCGCCGCTGGCGGGCGTGTCGTCGTTGGTCACGGGGATCCCGAGTGCGAACACGCCCGGAAGACCGAACAGGATCGTGTCGGCCCCGGGGTGCGCGTTCGCTTCGAGGATCGCGGCGCGGAGCGTGCACGTGTTTCCGGAGAACGCGCCGGTGCTGCAGGTGCCGTCGCCGGGATTGATGTCGGCTTGGTCGGCAGTGCTGGTGACCGTGTACGTCACCGGAACGGCCGCCTGCGCATTCGCCGAGATCGCGACCGCCGCAATGCCCACGGCAATCGTTGCGATCGCGAGCCGAAGCAGGACGCGGCGCGCGCGATGAGGGAGAGTGCTCGGCCGGCTCACTGCCGGGACGAAGGCGATGTCCCGAGCGCGCAGAGTCAGGAAGACGACCATGGTCGCCCCAAGCAGCGAGGCCGCGATCGCGGCCTCGGAGTTCAGCAGGAGGAAGGCGTAGAGCGCAAAGGCTGCGCCGCCGGCGAGGAGGGTCCGCCGGCGGCGAGTACACGTGCTCGCGTCCTCGCCGCCGGGTAGGGGGAGGACCCTGATAGGCGTTCGGCCGGGCGCGTCAGCCCCGGCCTCAAGAGCCCTGCAAGACGTCGAATGCCGCTTAGTTAGCAACCCAAACTCCCCGCGCCAGTGTGGAAGCGGCGAATCAGGGTTCCGTCAAAGCACGGTGAGAGTTCGTTTATCTACGTTTATCTACAGAGCCCGGCTCTCCCCGGGCGGCGAGCCCGATGCCGGGGGAGCGGCGCAGAAGACTTCGGTCCGCCGGCGTAGCAGGGCCGAGGCGACGTGCGAGTGGGAGAGGTCTACTAGCCGGGTAGCCGGTAGCCGACGCCGCGGACCGTCTCGATCACGTTCGGGCCGAGCTTCTTCCGCAGCGAGTTCACGTACACGTTCACGAGGTTCGTCGTGGGGTCGAACGAGTATCCCCACACATGGGACAGCAATTGCTCTCGGCTCAAGACGTTGTCTGCATGTCTGATCAATGTTTCGAGCAAGGCGAATTCCCTCGCCGTCAAGTCGACGGTGTTATCACCGACAGTCGCCCGCCTCGTGCGTAAATCGAGTCGAATCTCTCCGGCGCTGAGCACATCGGCCTCTTGAGTTCCCGTAACCCGCAAGCGAGTCTTTACTCTCGCGAGTAACTCGTCGAAGTGAAAGGGCTTCGTCATGTAGTCGTCGGCGCCGCCTTCGAGGCACATGACAACGTCCCGTTCTCGGCGCCCTGTCAGGACGAGAATTGGCAGCGTCTTTCCGCGAGACCGAAGCTCTTGGAGAACATGAAATCCGTCGCGGCTGTTGAGGCCCATGTCGAGCAGGAGAAGATCGAACTCGTCGCTCAAGCCGAGCGCCTGAGCCTGCTCGCCGTCCCCGGTGAGAAATGTCGTGAATCCGTTCGCCCGAAAACCCTTCTCGAGGAAGGACCCGATCAGCGGGTCGTCCTCGGCAATCAGGATGCGCGTCATTCGGGTCCCTGCTCCACGGGGTAGCGGGGGATGATGATCGTGAACGTCGAGCCCTCGTTGAGTCGGCTCTCGAGCTCGACCCGCCCGTCGTGGGCCTCGGCGATCGCCTTCACGTTCGCAAGCCCGAGGCCGCCTCCTCGGTAGCGCCGGCTGGCCTCCCGCCCACGCGTGAAGCGATCGAAGATCCGCTCCTGCTCGGAGAGGGGGACGCCGGTGCCCGTGTCGCGGACCCAGATCAGCGCCTCGTCGTGGGTGAGGGCGGTGCCGATGGCGATCGTGTCGTCGGCGCTGGTGTGCTGGACGGCGTTGTGCGCGAGGTTCATCACGGCCTCCGTCAGGCGGTGACGATCGGCGAGGACCGTGCCGCCGGCCGCGTGGTCGAGAATCCAGCTCCGGGGTGCCAGCGCGCTCGCCTTTGCCACGAGCTCGTGTGCGATCAGCGCGAGGTCGAGCGGCTCGCGCTGGACGAAGTCCGGCTGCTCCGCCTCGGCGAGGAGCTGGAGGTCGTCGACCATCCGGCTCATCCGGTCGAGCTCGTCGATGACGAGCGTGACCGTCTGACGCCGCTCGACGGGATCGTCGCCCATCAGCTCGAGGTGGCCGCGCACGATCGTCAACGGGTCGCGCAGCTCGTGGCTCGCGTCCTGGACGAACTCGCGCTGTCCTCGGAAGACACGTTCGAGCCGGTCGAGCATCGCGTTGAAGCTTCGTGCCATCTCGGCGGCGTCGCCGGCGCCGTACACGCCGATCCGGCGGGTCAGGTCGGACTGGGAGATCGACCGTGCCGTCATGGTCAACTCCCGTACCGGCGCGAGAGCACGGCCGGCGATCAGCCACGCGGCCGCCGAGGCGAGCAGCAGGACGATGAGCGTCACGCCGACGCCGTACGTCTGGAGGTCCCTGATCTCGTCCAGCTCCTTCGCCGGAAGCGTCGCCACGACGAACGCGCCCGTGTGCCCACTGAGCTCGACCCTACGAACCCGGTAGTGCGCCTTTCCGAGCTCGGTGCTGAACGTGCCCGTCACGCGCTCCCCCCTTCCGGGCAGGTTGCTCGAGAGCGCCGCCCAGTCGGCCAGCGTCTCGGCGGGAAGCCTGACGAGCGGGAAGCGCTCCAGGAGCTGCCGGTGGAAGCGGCCGTTCACGAACGTGAACAGCGCCTCCTCGCTGCTCGGCACGTTCCGCTCGAGGTAGACCTGAAACAACCGGCGAGGATGGGCGAACGGCTGGCTGGTCAGGGGATCGCGGCCGACGAAGAGGAGCCGCTCGAGCTCGGCGACCTCCTGCTGGCCGGAATCCTGGATGCGGTCGTCGAGCCGGATGAGGAGGATCTGGCGAATCGCCAGCGTCGACAGGATCGACGTGGCGGCCAGCAGGATCACATAGGAGGCGAGGATCCTGGTTCGGGCACTGCGCGCGACGCCGATCCACTTCTGGTCTCTGCGGCGCCCAGTCTCCCTCTCCGGCTCAGGCTCACGCGCCGACCGAGGGACGCGCGGTGGCAGCTCCGTCTCGGGCGGAGGAGCGCCGGGAAGCGGGTGGACGTTGCTCGAGTCCGCGGTGGTCACGCTCGCGCCTCCCAGGCAGGACCCGACGTATGAGGTTCTCGCGCGCGCGCGCGCGCGCGAGAACCAAGATGGCGTCTGCGTAGCCGAGGTGACACGTGTTGCCCAATGAGGGCGTCGATTGACCGCATTTGGCCCTCCCGCACGCAGTGTGAGCCTCTGGCGACTTTGCTTCAAGGCTCACATTCGAAAAATGAGAAATCTCTCATCTTTCGTTTATCGTTTTCTCGCGGTCAATGGCCACACTTGCGGCGGTGAAGTACGCGATTCTCGCCGTCCTCGTCTTCGCCCCGCTCGCAGTCGCCGGCAGCTACCTCTCCGGCGATCCGACCAGCACGGAAGTCCCGCGGATCGAGCTCGCGCCCGAGGCCGAACCGGTGGTGGAGAAGCCGAAGACTGCGCCCAAAGCTCGCCCGCGACAAGCTGCGCGCACAAAACGGCGGAAGGCCCGAACGCCGGCGAAAGCGACCCGCTCCTCGAGCGCGCCGCGTGCCGCCGCGCAGCCCGCCACGCAGCCCGCGGCCCCACCCGCCGCTCCACCGCCACGAGCGGACGCGGACGACCGCGTCACCGCGCAGCCGCGCCAACGCCCGACAGGCGCCGCGCCGGTTCCCATCCCGGCGCCCGCACCGGCAGGCTCCGAGCCGCCCGACGACGACGAGGACGACGGTGGCGAGGGCGACGATGACGACGGCGGCGGCGGGGGAGACGGAGGCGACGACGCCGGGGGCGGAGACGACGGAGACGACTGAGAAGCTTCGCGACGAGGCTGCGAGGCCGATCGCGTGGTCGCCGCTTCTCCGCTGGAGGGGCGGCCTTCCTCGCCTGCTCCCGAGCAGCCTCCGCACGCGAATCGCCGCGTGGTTCATCGGCGTCTTCGCACTCTCGATGGGCGCATCCGTCTTCGTCGTCTACGAGGCGCTGCTCATTCGGCTCGACCAGCGGATCGGTGAGGACCTCAATCAGGAAGTCGCTGAGCTTCGAGCGCTGCTCGGGACCAATGACCCCGCATCGGGAGAGCCGCTGGTCGAGTCGAACATCAAACGGATCTTCACGCTGTACCTCCAGCGAAACGTCCCCTCGGAGAACGAGGCGCTCATCACCTTCGCCAACGGGGTGCCGTACCAGCGCAGCCGCCAGGTCGTGCCCTACCGCCTCGACAAGGATCCCGCCCTCGTCGCCCGCTGGGCCGGCCTGACGAGCAACTCCGACCGCGGCCGGGTCGACACGCCCGCAGGCCGCGTCGAGTACCTGGCCATTCCGCTCTCGGGACGGGAGGACTCGCGCGGCGTCTTCGTCGCGGCGATCTTCCGCGACCGCGAGAAGGGCGAGGTCAACGATGCCGTCCAGGCGGCCGCGGCGTTCGGGCTTGCGGTCCTGCTGCTCGGCTCGATCCTCGCCTGGCGGCTCGCCGACCGGATCAGCAAGCCTGTGACGGAGCTCACGACGACGGCGCGCTCGATCTCCGAGACCGACCTGAGCGCACGAATCCCGGAACGCGGTCGAGACGAGGTCGCCCAGCTCGCCGCAACCTTCAACCGGATGCTCGAACGGCTCGAACGAGCCTTCGATTCCCAACGGCGCTTCCTCGACGACGCAGGCCACGAGCTCAAGACGCCGCTGACGATCGTGCGAGGTCACCTCGAGCTGCTCGGCGACGATCCGGAGGAGCGCCGCGAGACGATCGCGCTCGCGGTGGACGAGGTCGACCGGATGACGCGCATCGTCGGCGACGTGCTCCTCCTCGCCAGGCACGAGCGGTCGGACTTCCTCGAGCTCCGGCCCGTGGACGCGGGCATCCTCACGGACGAGCTCCATGCGAAGGCGAAAGCGCTCGCGCCTCGGCATTGGGTGCTCGAGCAACGCGCGCGCGGCGTAATAATCGCCGACCGGCACCGGCTGACCCAGGCCGTCATGCAGCTCGCCGACAACGCCGCCCGTTACAGCACGACCGGTGAGGCGATCGTGCTCGGATCGAGCATCAGGAACGGCGAAGCGCGCTTTTGGGTCCGGGATCAGGGACCGGGAATCCCACTCGAGGAACAGCATGCGATCTTCGAGCGGTTCCAGCGCGGCTCCGGCACGCAACGCTGGGAAGGCGCGGGCCTGGGCCTCGCCATCGTCCAGGCGATCGCGGAGGCGCACGGCGGCCGGGTCGAGCTCGAGAGCCGGCCCGGCGCGGGCGCAACCTTCACCGTCGTGGTCGCGACCGATCCGCCGTCCGAGCCGGGGGCACAGGTGCGATGAGCAGGATCCTGATCGTCGAGGACGAGGCCCGCATCGCCTCCTTCCTCGAGAAGGGGCTGCGCGCCAACGGCTTCTCGACGCGGGTGACCGCCGACGCCGTCGGCGCCCTCGCGCTCGCACGCACGTCCAACTTCGACCTGCTGATCCTCGACCTCGGCCTTCCCGATCGAGACGGCCTCGAGGTGCTCCGCGACCTTCGGAAAGAGGGTGTGGCCCTGCCGGTGATCATCCTGACCGCGCGGGACACCGTCGCCGACAGGGTGGTCGGCTTGGAGGGAGGCGCCGACGACTACATCACGAAGCCCTTCCGGTTCGAAGAGCTGCTCGCCCGTGTTCGCGTACGGCTCCGCGTCGAGCAGACTGCCGAGCCGACGGTGTTGCGCGCCGGCGATGCGGCGCTAGACCTGCGCATGCGCCGCGCGGTCGTCGCCGACCGCACCGTCGACCTCAGCGCGCGGGAGTTCGCCCTCGCCGAGGTCTTCTTCCGCCATCCGGGGCAGGTGCTGAGCCGCGAGCAGCTTCTGAGCCAGGTCTGGGGGTACGACTTCGACCCGGGCTCGAACATCGTCGACGTGTACGTCGGCTATCTCAGGAGGAAGCTCGGAAAGGGCGTGATCGCGAGCGTGCGAGGGATGGGCTACCGGCTCGAGCACCAGGAGCCGAGCGCTGCCTGAGCGGTTGCTGACGGTAAGGGGTCTCTCATCTTCGTCTCACCGCGGGTTCACGCTCCGGGCGTTCAATGCGGTTCGATGGGCGACCTGCGCGCAGATTCGCCGACCGGCGGTGAGACGTGATCGCTCAACTCGAGCAGGTCGTCGGTGCGCCGGTCCGGCTCCAGCTGCTCAAGCAGGGGACCAGCGGACACACGACGTACCGGGCCCACGGGTCGCGGCGAACGGCAATCGTGAAGCACTACGAGTCCGACCTCGCAGGGACGATCGCCAGACGCATCTCCTCGCTTGCCGAGGGCCCGTTCGAGCCGCTCCTCCCCAGCGTCTGGGCCCAGACCGACGACACGCTCGTCCTCTCTGAGATCCCGGGCAAGCCGCTGCGGGCAGCGGTCCTGGCCGGCGACGAGGACGCGTGCCGTCGCGCCGGCGCGGTGCTCGGATCCTGGCACTCGTACTGGCAGGACAGTGCGCCGGAAACGCTCGCCCGTCACTCGCTGGGGCGCGAGCTGGAGATCCTGCGGCGGGAGTCGGCCCATGCCCCCGAGCCGATCGCCGGCGCAGTCGCATTCGCGGTCAAGGCAGTCGAGGACGACGAGGAGTGGCCGGCGTCGACCGTCGTCCATCGCGACCTGTACGAGGAGCAGATCCTGCTCGACGACGCCGTGGGCCTGATCGACCTCGACGACGCGGCGATCGGCCCGCCGGAGCTCGACGTCGGCAACCTCTGCGCGCACCTGGATCACCTCGCGCGCCGCTACGGCCGCAACCTCGACACGATGCAGCACGCATTCCTGGACGGGTACCTGGCGAGCGGCACTCAGCTCGACCTGCGACTGCTCCTCACGTGCCGGTCGCTGAGCCTCCTACGGCTCGCGTGCGTTCACCGGGACGTGGACCTCGCGAACACGCACCCCGGATCGGCCTGGCCCCACCCACCCGACCTGGCCTCGGCGGGTTAGGGAGGGAGCTCGGGCCGCGGGTGAGCAACAAAACCCGCGGCCCGAATGACGCAACCGGCCGCGTGCGGCCCGCAGCCGGTTGCTGCGCGTTCATGCTCGCGGAAGCCGATAAGGACATCGTGAGAACGCAATGAGAATGCCTTTCCGCGGGGTGCTTCAGGCGTTTCGCGCCGCCGTCGCGTCCTCGACCGCACGGTCCCGTCCGCTCCTCCAGACGAGGTAGCCGACGCCGAGCAACACGGCCTCCACGAGGGTGATGGCGAGCCGGTTCAGCACGGTCGCGCCGAGCGCGACCGGCGACGAGGCGACTGCGAGCATCAGGCCGTACATCGAGGCCTCGCGCACGCCGAGACCCGACGGGGCGAGCACCGAGAGCACGGCCACGATCGCTCCGACCGCAGCCGTGCCGCCGAGATAGGGCGCGGCGTCCAGCCCGGCGTCCCCGCCGACCGACCGGATCAGGAACAGCACGGCGACCCCGCCGACCACCCAGCTCGCCGAGTAGAAGACGAGCAGCCCGAGCATCGTCCGCCAGGGCAAGGTCGGCGGCGCGCCGGCGCCGAAGGGCCGGAAGAGCACCCCCGCCACCGTTCGAAAGACGCGCGGGTGCAGTAGGCCTGCGATCCCGATGCCGAAGACGACCACCGGCCAGATCGGCGCGTCCCAGCCCGAGACGAACGGCAGCGCGCACACGAGCACGAGCACCCCGGCCACGGCGGAGAGACCGGCCTCGAGCAGGATCGAGGCGACGACCACCGACGTCTTGTCGATTCCTCCGGCCTTTCGCAGCCAGAGGACGCGGGCGGCCGGCGTCCAGATCCCGCCCGGGATGTACTTCGCGAGCATCGACGCCATCTCCGACTGCAGCGCGACGCCGTAGGACGTGTGGATTCCGAGCGCGCGGAGGATCCACTGCCACCCCAGCACGAACATGAGGTAGTAGGCGGCGAGCACGACGCAGGCGATCGTGAGGTCGACGGGATCGGCGTCCCGAAGCCGCGGCAGCGCGTCACTCCACGTGTCCCCCACGGCCCAGGCCAGAAAGCCGAGCAGCGCGGCGACGAAGACGACCTGCAGGACGACGACGAGACGGCGTCGAGCGGCGATCTTGGCGATCAGGTCCCGCATCGTCCTCAAGGTAGTCGCAGGAGGGCTACAGGCGGCCGGCTTCGACGATCCGCTGGAGGAACTGCCGGGTTCTCGGCTCTTGCGGCGCCGAGAAGATCTGCTCCGGCGGGCCCTGTTCGAGGATCACGCCACCGTCGAGAAACAGACGCGGTTCGCGATCTCGCGGGCGAACCCCATCTCGTGCGTGGCGATCAGCATCGTCATCCCCCCGGCCGCGAGCTCGCGAATCACGTTCAGCACCTCGCCGACGAGCTCGGGGTCGAGCGCGCTCGTCACCTCGTCCAGCAGCATCAGCTTGGGCCGCATCGCCAGCGCGCGGACGATCGCGACGCGCTGCTGCTGACCGCCCGACAGCCGGTCCGGATAGTCGCCGGCCCGCTCGGCGAGCCCGAACCGGCCGAGCAGCTCCATCGCCTCGAGCTCAGCCTCAGCCTTCGACTTGCCGAGGACCTCGCGCGGCGCCAGCGTCACGTTCCGCAGGACCGTCATGTGCGGGAACAGGTTGTAGGCCTGGAAGACGATCCCGATCCCGCGACGCACGCGGTCGGCGTCGACGCCGGGCGCCGTCACCTCCTCCCCGCCGACGACGATCCACCCGTCGTCGATCGGCTCCAGGAGGTTCACGCAGCGAAGGAGCGTCGACTTCCCCGAGCCGGAGGCGCCGATCAGGCAGACGACCTGATGCTCCTCGACCTCGAGGTCGATCCCGTGGAGCACCTCCTCCTCGCCGAAGGACTTGCGCACCCCGTGGAGCTCGACCGCGCTCATCGCCGCTTCCTCCGCTCCCGGGCCACGAGCCAGTCCGTGAAGCGCGCCATCGGGATCGTCAGCGCGACGAAGAGCAGCGCGGTGGCGAAATATGGCGTGTAGTCGAAGTTCCCGGCCACCTCGATCTGCGACTGCCGGAACGCCTCGACCGGCCCGATCAGCGCCACGAGCGCCGTGTCCTTCTGGAGGCCGATGAAGTCGTTCAAGAGTGGCGGGACGACGCGCCGCACCGCCTGCGGGAGGACGACGAACCGCATCGCCTTGGTCTTCGAGAGGCCGAGCGAGCGGGCCGCCGCCTCCTGGCTCGGATTCACCGACTCGATTCCGGCCCGGTACACCTCGGACACGTAGGCCGAGTAGACCAGGACGAGCGCGACGATCCCCCAGACGAACTCCGAGCGCGGCACGCCCGAGATCGCGAGCGCGGGAACGCCGAATCCGAAGAGGTAGATGACGAGGATGGTCGGGACGCCGCGGAAGAAGTCCGTGTAGACGATCGCAAGCAGCCGGACGGGGAAGAACACCGGCCCCGGGAGGCTCCGGAGGATCGCGATCGCGAGGCCGAAGACGAGGATGAAGACCTCGGCGATCAGGAAGATCCGGATGTTGACGAGGAGCTTCGGAGCGATGTCGCGCAGCGACTCCTTGAAGATCTCCCAGTCGAAGAACTGCTCGCGGACCGCGGGCCAGCCCGGAGCGCTCGTGACGAGCAGGACGATGAGCCCGAAGAACGCAAGCGTGCTGACGACCGCGATCAGCGTGCTGCGGCCGGCCCCGCCGCCGCCCAGGATGCGGGAGCCCCGGGAGCCTGTGCCCGCTACTCGAGGACCGGCGCGCTGCCGGCGAGCCACTTCTGCTCGAGCTCGTCGAGCGTCCCGTCGTCCTTGATCGCCTGGATCGCCTGGTTGACGCACTCCGTCAGCGCACTGTCCTTCGCGAGCACGACGCCGAAGTACTCGCCGTCCTCCGGCGCAGGCAGGCGGCCCGCGACCTTGCCCTGGTCGACCTGGACGGCCGCCATGAAGAGCGCGGTCGGGAAGTCCACGACGATCCCGTCGACCTGCTTCGCCTTGATCGCGGAGATCGCGTCGTTGTTCGTGTCGTAGACGGACGGCTCGCTGCTCGGCTGGATCGTGTCGTTGATCGCCTCGAGGCTCGTCGTGCCGATCTGCGCGCCCAGCTTCGCGTCCTTCAGGTCGGCGATCGTCGTCACGCCGTCGATCTTGCTCCCCTCGGTGGTGACAATCGCCTGCTCCACGTCGTAGTACGAATCGCTGAAGTCGACCGCCTCGGCGCGCTCGGGCTTGAACGAGATCTGGTTGATGTCGAAGTCGAAGGACTTCGGGCCGGGACGGAAGGACTGGTTGAACGGGACGACCGTCCACTTCACCTCGGCGTCGGTGAACCCGAGCTCCCTGGCGATCGCGTAGGCGGTCTCCTGCTCGTAGCCCTTCTTCGTGGGCTCCGTCGTCGGATCCCACGGGTCGAACTCCTCCGTGCCCTCGAACCACGGTGGGAAGGCCGGGTTGTCGGTGCCGATCGTCAGCTGGCCCGCGTTGACGAGCTCGAGCGATTCCTTGTCGCACGAGGCTGACGCGGTCGTCGTCCCGCCGCCTCCACCTGCATCGCCGTTCTCGTCGTCGTCTCCGCCGCAGCCCGCCGCGAGCAGGAGACCTGCACCGAGGACGAGCAGGATCGCCACCTTCCGCACGGGGGAAACCTATCCGGTCGGGCTGAGCTCCCGGTGGCGGACGGGAATGCCGTGGGCGTCGAGCGCGGCGCGGACGGTCTCGTCCTCGAGCCAGGTGGAATCGTCGCCCGGCCTGGTCACGACCACGATCTCGTCGGCCTCGAAATCGCGCAGCGCGTCGCGGATCGCCTGCGCCGCGTCGGTGCTCTCGCTCGTGCGGTCGATCTCGACCCTGGTGTCGTCTCCGGCGGCGGACGCCACGCGCTCGGCGGCCTCGTCCGCCTCGCGCCGCGCGTCGTCCTCGTCGTTGGTCAGCCACTGGAGGAACGAGACGTCGGCCGCCGGTGCGACGACGCGGATCTCGTCGGCTTCCGCGATCGCCTCGCGGAGGCTCGACTCGTCCGCGAGGACTGTTGTGACCACGAGGACGCGCTTGCCGGCCATGCGTCGTCCCTACCCTCGCTCGCGAGCCGGAAACCGGACGACCGTGAACAGGAGCATCAGGACGAACGCGAGCGCGGCGACGGAGCCGAGGGAGACTCGCAAGGTCGTCAGCTGCGCGAAACCTCCGACGACGGCCGGTCCAACGAGGAAGCCGAGGGCTCCGCCTACCTCGAGGCCGGCCCGATCGGCACGTGGGAGTGAGCGCCTAACTTCCCGGCCGTCTGATCGTTATAGTCCGGTAGGGACTATGTCACTCCGGACTATCTCAGCGATCATCGCCGCCCTGGCCGTCCTCGCGCCTGGCGCCTCCGGTGCGTCCGCAGATGCTTCGTCGGAGATCAGGAACCTCGTCGTCGAGCTGGAGCAGCGCCACCCCAACCCCTACCACGCGGTCTCGCGCGAGGACTTCCACCGGGCCGCCGACGACCTCGCGAGCCGAGCTCCGGCGCTGACCCGCGAGCAGCAGATCGTCGGCGTCATGCGGCTGCTCGCCATGCTCGGCGAGCGAGATGGACACAGCGGCATCCATCCCCTGAGCCCGATCCCGGGCCAGCGGCTCACGGCCTACCCGCTCCGCCTCTACCGGTTCCCCGAAGGCCTCTTCGTGGCGCAGGCCCAGGACCGAGCGCTCGTCGGCGCCCGCGTGGCGGCTGTTGGCGGTGTCCCGGCCGACGAGGTCGAGGCTCGCGTACGCCCGCTGATCACGCGCGACAACGACTGGACCGTCCTCGACCGGATTCCGAGCTTCGTCGTCTGCGCGGAGGTGCTGAGCGGACTGGGGATCGGGCCGACCTTCACGCTCGAGCTCGCCGGCGGCGGCCGCCGCGGCGTCACATTCGAGCCGATCTCGGTGCAGGAGCACGTCGGCCTGTTCGGCGGGTGGTGGGAGGCGACGACGCGGCCCGGCCCCCAGCCCCTCTACCTGCGCCAGCGGAACGTCCAGTACGGACTGACGAAGATCGACCGGGGTCGGGCGCTCTATGTCGCCTACAACGCGACGACGGATCCCGGCCTCGTCCCACGGAAGCTGATCCGCATGTCGCGGAACCGGCGCGTTCGGCGGATCGTGGTCGACATCCGCCTGAACGGCGGCGGGAACAACACCACGTACTGGGGGCTGATCTCGGCGCTCCGGCACCCACGCATCAACCGCCCCGGCAAGCTGCGTCTGCTGATCGGGCGACGAACGTTCTCCGCCGCCGGCAACTTCGCCGCCGACGTCGATCGCCGCACCCGCGCGCGCATCTTTGGCGAGCCGACCGGAGGCGCGCCGAGCCAGTGGGGCGACTCGGCGCCGATCGAGCTGCCGTCGCTCGAGCTCGTCGCGTCCACGGCGGTCGAGTTCGTCGGCGAGGAGACCGACACGCGGGTCACGACGGTGCCGAACGTCTCGGTCTCGACTCCGGCCGCGGACTTCTTCGCCGGGCGCGATCCGGTTCTCGCGGCAGCATTGCGCTGATGTTGACGACGACCGAGGCGGCGCTCCTGGGGCTGCTCCGCAAGGGCCCGATGTCCGGCTACGACCTCAGGAAGGACGTCGAGCGCAGCGTCGGCTACTTCTGGGCGCCGGCGAAGACGCAGATCTACGCGACCTTGCCCCGGCTTGTCGAGTCGGGCCACGCGACCCAGCAGAAGGTCGTGCAGAGCGCCCGGCCGGACAAGACGATCTACGAGCTCACAGACTCGGGTCGCGATGCGCTTCGCGAATGGATCGATGAGGCACCGCTCGACGCCGGGCACGGCCGGAACCTGATCCTGCTCAAGCTCTACTTCGGCGAGGAAGCGAGCCAGGATGCGCTGCTCCGCCAGGTGGGCGAGAGGCGCGAGCAGGCCGAGCGTCTCCGTTCGGAGCTCGAGGAGCTCGATGCCTCCGGCGCGGGCGGCTCGCCGTTCGAGGCGATCACCCGCCGGTGGGGACTCCTCTACGCCGAGGCGCTGCTTCGCTGGACGGAGGAGGCCGAGCGCGCACTCGACCGCCTCCCGGCGAGCCGCTGACGCCGCGGCGCGTTAGCATCGAGGTACCCCTCGACGGAAGGATCGTCATGCAGCTGATCGAACGCCTCGATGCCGCCCGGCGGCGGTGGAACGTCCTCGAGCATCCCTTCTACCGGCGCTGGGAGTGCGGCGAGCTCTCGCGCGACGAGCTGACCGCGTACGCGGGCGAGTACCGCCACGCCGTGGTCGCGCTCGCCGACGCCTCCGACCAGGCGACGCCGCTCGCGGGCACCGAGCACGCTGGCGAGGAGCGCGCGCACGTCGACCTCTGGGACGACTTTGCCGCAGCCGTAGACGCTGAGCCCGGCCCCGCCCGGCTCGAGGGCACCTCGAAGTGCGTGACGGCCTGGACCTCGGCCGCCGATCCGCTCGAGGCGCTGGGCATCCTCTACGCGATCGAGGCCGGCCAGCCGGACGTCTCGCGCACGAAGCTCGACGGCCTGGTGGCGCACTACGGCTTCGAGGCGAAGAGCCAGGCGACGTCCTACTTCACGCTCCACGCCGAGCGCGACCACGAGCACGCGGCGGAGTCCCGGGAGCTCCTCGAGCGCCACGCGCGCCCCGAGGACGCGGACCGCATCGTCGACGCGGCCGAGCGCGCCCTCATCGGGAACTGGTCGCTGCTCGACGGCGTCGAAGCGCGCTAGGAAGCGGGTGACACGCCCGCTTTCGGGCGTCGTCACAAAGTTGTCACAAGACCGCAAGGTCGTCGCGACCGCGGCATCCACCTATTTGACCGGGATTGGTCGTCCGGGTCCGGGACGCCAGGTGCGGCGTGGCGCCCGCGGCCCGGACGACCCGGCCCGGTCGGTGGTTGGGGGTGCGGCTCCAACTACAGTGCGGGCCGTGAGGCTGGTGAAGATCGCCGCAGTCGCCACCGTTTTGGTCGCGGGGGGTGTGGGGTCTGCGGCACAGCCGGCTTGGCGGCCCGCACGACCTGTTCCGCTTCCCCGCACGGAGATCGTGGCGGCGCCGCTCGGCAAGGAGATCGCCGTCGTCGGCGGCTTCGTGCGCAGCGGCGCGAACTCCGGGCGGGCCGACGCCTACTCCCCCGCGCAAAACCGGTGGCGCCGGCTGCCGGACCTTCCGGTGACCGTGGACCACGCAATGGCGGCGGGCGTCGCCGGCCGTCTGTACGTGGTCGGCGGGTACGGGCCCGGATCCGTGGCGCGCAACACGGCATTCGCGTTCCATCACGGCCACTGGACTCCGCTGCCCTCGATGCCCGCGCCGCGCGCGGCGGGAGGCGCAGCCATCGTCGGCGGGAAGCTCTACGTCGTCGGTGGGGTCGAGGCGCCGGGCCGGCTGGCGCGGAACGCCTTTGCCTTCGACTTCGAGACGGCGCGCTGGACGACGATCCGCGGGCCGAGGCCTCGCGAGCACCTCGGCGCGGCGGCGCTCGGCGGCCTCGTCTACGCCGTCGCGGGACGGACGGGCGGGCTCGACTCGAACCTCGACGTCGTCGAGGCGTTCGACCCGCGCAGCGGTCGCTGGCGGGCGATCCCGCGGGTTCCGGGGAAGCGCGGCGGCACGGCCGCCGCGGCGGTTGCGGGACGACTGCTCTCCGTGGGCGGCGAGGAGCCGGGAGGAACGATCCGAACCGTGTACGCCTACTCGCCGCGCACTCGGCGCTGGACGCAGCTGCCGAGCATGCGGACGTCGCGCCACGGCCTCGGCCTGGTCGGCTGGCGCGGCCGGGCGTACGCGCTCGCGGGCGGCCCGCAGCCCGGGCTGACGGTGAGCGGCGCCAACGAAGTCCTGGCGCTCTCTTCCAAGTAACACTCTGTTACAAGGGCTCGGAGGCGGCTCGGCGAGCGGCCTCGAGACCCTAGTAACACTCTGTTACTTGGTCTCTTCCGGCCGCAGCCCCGTCGCGACGACGCGCCGGCCGTCCCGCTCGTAGACGACGTCGACGGTCTCGTGCTTCCGGTAGGTGCCGGCGACGCCGAAGAACATGCTCGTCCAGCGCAGGGCGCCCAGACGCCCCTCCTGGGCAAGCGATCGGTTGAAGACAAGCGTCCTGCCCTGCACGCGGTAGTCCTTCCCGGCCACCTGCTGGACACCGTTGACGAACACCTCGAACTCCTCCGAGACATCGTCCGGCAACTCGACCCGTGACGGCGCTTGAGACATGCCGCTCGATGTGGCTTCGTTTTCGGGCACGCCCATAGAATGGCGCAGCCCGTGGTCGCTGACGCCCTGTTCGCCGCTACCGGCCTGACCCCCGTCGAGGCGGAGTCGCCGAACGCCGACCGAGTCAACGACCTCTACTGGTTCGTCTCCTTCTGGGCCGCCCTCGTGCTGCTGGCCGTTGCCGTGCCGCTGGCGATCTTCGTCTTCCGCTACCGGAGCCGGGGCCGCGATCGCACCGTCGAAGGACCGCAGATCCACGGCTCGACCAGGCTTGAGATCGCGTGGACGCTCGTGCCGGTCGTGATCCTCCTCTTCGTCGTCGCGTTCACCTTCTACAAGCTCCCGGGGATCACGCTCGAGGACGAGGCGCGAGCGAGCGACCTGCGGATCCGCGTCGAAGGCAGGCAGTTCTACTGGCAGTACCGCTATCCGAACGGTGTGATCGCGATCGACCGGCTCGTCGCGCCGCAGGACCGGCTCGTCGTGCTCGAGATCACGGCGCCCGAGAGCGACGTCAACCACAGCTACTGGGTGCCCGCGATCGGCGGCAAGTTCGACGCCATCCCAGGCCGGACGACCGAGACGGCGTTCCAGGCCGAAGAGGCGGGGATCTTCGAGGGCCAGTGCGCCGAGTTCTGCGGGATCCAGCATGCGGCGATGCTGGCCGAGGTCGAGGTGAAGCCGGCTGCGGAGTTCGACGCGTGGCTCGACGAGCAGGCGCAGGCTCAGGAGGCCGGCACCTCCGATCTGGGCGAGCAGACCTTCGTCGGCGCCTGCTCGAAGTGCCACGGTCCGGAGGGTGAGGGGCTGATCGGGCCCGCCTTCACGGAAGCGAGCGTTGCCGACCCCGAGACGGTCGCCGAGGTCGTTCGCAACGGGCGCGGGAGGATGCCGTCGGTCGGCGAGGAGTGGGACGACGCCCACATGAAGGCGCTGACCGACTACCTGCAGGAGCGGTTCGAGGGCGTGGAGGGCGAGCGCTAGTGGCCACTCGCGCCGAGACTCCCACCTACCCGGTTCCGTGGAAGTACGGTCGGTTCGCCAGCTGGGTCGCGACAGTCGACCACAAGCGCATCGGGATCCTCTACATCGCGACCAGTCTCGTGTTCTTCCTGGCCGGCGGCGTGATGGCGCTGCTGATCCGGACGCAGCTCGCGACGCCGGACATGGATTTCGTCGTGCGGGACGAGTACAACCAGCTCTTCACGATGCACGGCACGACGATGATCTTCCTCGTCGTCGTCCCGATCTTCGCCGGCTTCGGGAACTACCTCATCCCGCTGATGATCGGCGCCGCCGACATGGCGTTCCCGCGCCTGAACGCGCTCTCCTACTGGCTCTTCCTGTTCGGCGGAATCGTCCTGCTCGGGAGCTTCTTCGCCGCCGAAGGGGCGGCGCGATCCGGCTGGACGGGCTACCCGCCGTTCTCGGCCGAGGTCGCGGGCAATGGCCAGGACCTCTGGATCGTGGGGTTGCACATCCTCACGCTCTCCTCGCTG
This sequence comes from uncultured Actinomycetes bacterium, assembly GCA_963782765.1. GTDB lineage: Bacteria > Actinomycetota > Thermoleophilia > Gaiellales > Gaiellaceae > JACDAN01. The sequence continues at coordinate 368,959 of CAWALC010000001.1, read as the reverse complement.
GCCGGTGCGATCAACTTCGTCGCGACGATCCACAACATGCGGACGGCGGGGATGAGCTGGATGCGCCTGCCGCTGTTCGTCTGGGCGATGGAGATCTACGCGGCGTTGCTGATCGTCGCGTTGCCTGCGCTCTCGGCGGGCCTGACGATGTTGCTGCTCGACCGAGCCGACCTGACGAACTTCTTCACGCCCGACTCGGGCGGCGACGCCGTGCTCTACCAGCACGTCTTCTGGTTCTTCGGCCACCCCGAGGTCTACATCATGATCCTGCCCGCGATGGGGATCGTCTCCGAGGTGATCCCGGTGTTCGCGCGCAAGCCGATCTTCGGCTACAAGGCGATCGCGTTCTCGACGGTGGCGATCGGCTTCTACTCGCTGCTCGTCTGGGGCCACCACATGTTCACGGTGGGGCTGCCGATCGGGCTCCAGGTCTGGTTCATGATCGCGTCGCTGACGATCGCCGTGCCGACCGGGGTGAAGATCTTCAACTGGATCGCGACGACCTGGCGCGGGAACCTGATCTTCGACACGGCGATGCTGTGGGCCCTCGGGTTCGTCGCCGTCTTCACGATCGGAGGGCTGTCGGGCATCTACGTCGCCGTCTTCCCGTTCGACTGGCAGGTGCACGACTCGTACTTCGTCGTCGCCCACCTCCACTACGTGCTCTTCGGCGGGTCGATGTTCGGCGTGTTCGCGGCGCTCTACTACTGGTGGCCGAAGATGTTCGGCCGGATGCTGAACGAGAAGCTCGGCAAGTGGCACTTCTGGCTCGTCTTCATCGGCTTCAACCTGACGTTCTTCCCGCAGCACATGATGGGGATGCTCGGGATGCCGAGGCGCGTCTACAACTACCGTGACACCGATCTCCTGGCGGAGTACAACCTTGTCTCGACAATGGGGTCGTACATCATGGGGCTCGGGATCCTGATCTTCGTGTTCAACGTCTTCTGGTCGCGCAAGGGGCGCGAGCCGCGGGCGCCGAACGACCCCTGGCTGGCGGACACGCTCGAGTGGTACACGACCTCGCCGCCGCCGCCGCACAACTTCGACAAGGTTCCCTACGTGACGAGCGCGCGGCCCCTGCGCGACCTGCGCCGCCGGATCGGAGAGCGGCGTTGAGGGCGGGGCCCTGGCTTCGGCTGTGCGGGCTCGGGGCGACCGCGGCGGTCGCGTCCGTCGTGGCGAGCGGCGGGCTCGGCATCGCACACCGGGCCCTCGTCCTGGTAGCGCTGCCCTTGCTCGTGGCGATGGTGCTCGGCTCGTGGTTCGCCCACCGGCGGGTGTTCGGCCCGGCCCTCGCCGCGCTGCTTCTCTTCCTGGCGGCCGTGGCGAGCTGGTGGTGGCCCGCGCTGCATGTCGCGCTGGCCGCTCTGGCGGCGGCGGCGACTGTGGTGGCGACCGCACTGCTCTATCGCGGCGCACGGCCTGGCGCGGTTGCATGGCGCGACTACGTGGCGCTCACGAAGCCGCGGATCATGTCCCTTCTGCTCCTGACCGGCGCGGCCGGGATGTTCGTCGGTGCGCAGGGGTTCCCGGATCCAAGTCTCTTCGCGGCGATGCTGGTCGGTCTTGCGCTGGCGTGCGGCGGCGCAAGCGCGCTGAACCACGTGCTCGACCGGGACATCGACCGCTCGATGAAGCGGACGAGCTCGCGGCCGGTGGCCGACGGCCGCGTGAGCCCGGAGCTCGCACTCGAGTTCGGGCTGGCGCTCTCGGCACTCTCGTTCGTGCTCCTGGGGTCGACGGTGAACGTGCTGACGGCGTGTCTCGCGCTGGTCGGGAACCTCTTCTACGTCCTGGTGTACACGCGGTGGCTGAAGCGCTCGACGCCGCAGAACATCGTGATCGGCGGGGCGGCCGGGGCCGTCCCGCCGCTGGTCGGCTATGCGGCAGCGACGGGCAACCTGGCGCTGCCGGCGCTCTTCCTGTTCCTGATCGTGTTCTTCTGGACGCCGCCGCACTTCTGGGCGCTCGCGCTGCTGATCAAGCGTGACTACGAGGCGGCGAAGATTCCGATGCTCCCCGTCGTGCGCGGCGACCGCGAGACCGCGCGCCAGGTGCTGCTCTACACGGTGTTGCTCGTCGGGCTGACGCTCGTCCCGTTCCTGACCGGAACCTTCGGCTGGCTCTACCTGGTGGCCGCGGTGGTGCTCGGGGCCCAGTTCATCCGGCTCGCCCTGCGCTTGCGGCAGGTGACCGCGCCGGCACAGGCGGGGCGCCTCTTCCACTACTCACTGGCGTATCTAGCCCTGCTCTTCGTGGCCATGGCGATCGACCCGATGGTGGTGCTGTGACCGAGCCCGTCGAGGAGCCGCCGCCCGCCCAGGCGGTGCCGGAGCCCGTCGATCCGGTCGAGCCGGAGGATCCGCACAGCGCCCTTGCGCGGAAGAACACGGCGCTCGGCTGGGCCCTCTTCGGCCTCTTCGCACTGCTCTTCGCGGGCACCTGGGCGGTCGCCTTCGTCTATCTGGCCCTGGCCTAGCGGCTCCAGACCCGAATCCAGGGACGAACAACTTGGCTCACTCTTGACACAGAGCGGGCTTGACAGTTCTCGGGGTCCGACACCAGCGGCCTTCCGTGGACGGGATTTTCCTCGCCAGGCCTGACGAGATCCCTTCTGGCGACGGGCCTCGGCTCGCCGTCAAGGATCTCTTCGACACCGCCGGGCTGACGACGACCTACGGGTCGATCCTCTTCGCCGACCATGTCCCCGACCGGAGCGCCGAGGCCGTGGTCCGGCTCGAGCGGGTCGGCTACGCGAATGTCGGCAAGACGAACCTGCACGAGTTCGCCTACGGCGTCACCTCGCAGAACCCGCACTTCGGGACGGTTCCGAACCCGATCGCGCAAGGCCGGATCGCCGGCGGGTCGAGCGGCGGCTCGGCAGCGGCGCTCGCAGCCGGGCTCGCCGAAGCCGCGCTCGGCAGCGATTCCGGCGGCTCGATCCGAATCCCCGCCGCCTGCTGCGGAATCGTCGGCTTCAAGCCGACCTACGGGCTCGTCCCGCTCGACGGCTGCTTCCCGCTCGCACCGACCTTCGACCACGCAGGGCCGATGGCCCGAACGGTCGGAGATTGCGTTCGGATGCTCGAGGCCCTCGCGCCGGAGTTCGCCCCCGGAGAGAAGGCAGACGCGATAGTCGGTGTCGCCTGGGCCGAGCACTGCCGACCGCTGGTCGCCGACCGAGTCCGGGCCGCCGCCGCGCTTCTCGACGCGAGACCGGTCGACTTCCCGCTCCCGACCGGCCTCGGCCCCGCGTTCATGGCGGAAGTCGCCGACGTCCACCGCGACCTGTTCGCCGAGAGCGCCGAGAGCTACGGCGAAAACGTCCGCACGAAGATCGAGCGCTGCCTGGCCCTCGCCGACGCGGAGATCGAGAACAGCCGCCGCGCGCGGGCCGACTACGCCGACCGAGCCCTGGCCGCGCTGGACGGCTACGACCTCCTCCTCGTCCCCACCCTCCCGTTCGTCGCGCCGCCGCTTCCCGGCGACGAGCTCGAGATCCGCGAGGAGCTGATCCGCTTCACCCTGCCCTTCAACGCGCTCGGCTGGCCGGCCCTCGCCCTTCCGGCCGGGCCCGCGGAGGACGGCCTCCCCGCCTCCGTCCAGCTCGTCGGCCGCCCCGGAACAGACGCCCTCGTCCTCGCCGTGGCGAGGCGCTCGAGGCATCCCTCGTTCGAGGGACTGCCTGACGACCGAACACTGCCGACAACCCTCTTGGCCATGCCTGCGGTTCGCCTTGCTTTCGTCTGCTCGTTTGCCCTGCTCGCCTTCGCGAGCCCCGCGAACGCGGCCAAGAGCAAGCTCCTCCCGGCGCCGAAGCAGCTGCGCGGCTTCGTCCTGCGCGCCGACGAGAACGCCGAGCCTCTACAAGCACACCTTCCCCCGGACGCCGGCGTTCGCCTGGCGGCCGGTCGCCGGCGCCAAGAGCTACGAGTTCGAGCTCTCGACGAGCGAGGTCGGCGACGACGGTGCCGTGCATCTGGTCGAGCTCGAGCGCAAGACCCCGGCGACGTCCGTCCCGGTCTCGCTGCCCTGGATCACAGGCAACCCGTACTCGCTCTACGCCCGCGTCCGCGGCATCGACTCGCGCGGCCGCTCGGGCCGCTGGAGCCGACCGTACGGCTTCAACATGCGTTGGCCGAGCCGAAGCCCGTCCGGACGAGCCCGAGTACCCGGGCCTGATCCGCTGGACGCCGATCGAGGGCGCGACTATGTACGAGGTCTGGCTCGGCGCCGAGACGCAGGAGCGCGACATTCAAGACGACCACGAACGTCGCCGACAGCGCGAGCCCTACACCTTCCACCGTCGACGCCGTGATGGGCAGCGTCGACTGGCGCGTCCGCGCCGTCCGGCGCCTCTACGGCGAGATCCGCGAACGGGCTTCCCGGCCGTCAGCTATGGACCCTGGAGCGACGTCTTCGTCAACTTCAACCCGCCCGCGCTGCCCGGCGTGCTCCTAGCCTCGGAACCGTGTCCGGCTCGGTCGTCACGCCTGGCCTCGGCGCCAGTTCGACCGCCCACGAGCTCACCCCCGCCTTCATCTGGAACGGCGACACTCGGCTGGAACTCCCTATGACCTCTTCCGCGTCGCCGTCTTCACGGACGTCGACTGCGTGAACCGCGTCTACTCGAGCAGCGTCGTCGGCAGCCCGGCCTGGGCGCCGCGCGTCGGTGCGGCGATCGAGCTGCCCGGAACGCTCCGGACGAGTTGTCCTGGCGGCAAACGACTGGCCGAAGTACGGCGCCGGCGCACCCGTCCTGACCCCGAACGAGACAGTCGTTCGTCTCGGCGGATGAGGCGGGCGGCGTGGCCGGCCCCGACCAGGCCGCGGTCCTGAAGATCGACCTCTGGGACACGGCGTGGCCGGGGGCCGGCTACTACTGGCAGTCATCCCGGTCGCGGCGATGCCGACCCGCGAGGAGCCCGAGAAGCTCGAGTACCGGGAGATCGAAGTCGGCGAGGACGCCTGCCGCTCGTCGGGCGCGGTCCGCTTCGGCAAGCGGTCGAACGCACCGAAGCTCGGCGACAAGGCGCCGTACATCTCCGGTCTCTCGCCGAACGGCCGCCTGCTCTCCGCGTCACGAGCGCGACAGCCGTTCTACGGCACGCCGATCGTCGCCTGGGAGCCGGTCCGGAACGCGCACGAGTACGAGATCCAGTGGAGCGCGAGCGCGAACCCGTGGCAGACCGTCGGCTGATCGATCACCCCGGCCACCGCGACCATCCTGCCGGTCAAGCGCGGCGTCTGGTACTACCGCGTCCGCGGTCTGCAACCCGTCGCTTCCGAAGAAGCCCGAGATGACGTGGTCGAAGCCGGTTCGGCTCCGCGTCGCCGGCCCCCGCTTCCGCGTCGTCGGCCGCTAAGCGGCCAGAAATCGCGAGAGGGACGGGTCCCTCGCCCCCCTCGCTGGCGCGCGTACGCGCTTCCTTGTCACGACGGTCTAGGCGGCTTGAAGGCCCGAGATCGCCTCGCCGAGCCGGTGCTCGATGTGAAAGATCCGGTCGAGGCCGGTGATCTCGAGCGTGCGCAGTATGCGGCGATCGTCCGAGACGAGCACGAGATCGCCCCCGCGTGTCCGGAAGCGAGGCTGATAGCGGAGCAGGAGGCCCAGCACGGTCGAGTCGACGAACCCGACCTCGGCGAGATCGACCACCACCGAGCTGCCTCCGAGCTCCAGAACCTCGAGAAGCTCCTGCTCGAGCTCCGGCGCCGTGTGCATGTCCGCCTCGCCCCGGACCGAGACGACGAAGCCGTCGTTCCCGACGCCCGCCGTGTTCAGCTCGAAGTCCAGCTCCACGCGGCGCACGGTAGCCGCGGCCGGCTGAGCGTTCAGTGACCAGCGGCTATGGATTCGCTCACAAACCGGCGTCGACCGCGGAGAGCTTGTAGCCGACTCCGCGCACGGTCACCACGCGCTGCGGATTGCCAGGATCCTCCTCGATCTTCTGTCGGAGATTGGAGACGTGGATGTCGCACGCGCGCTGGTCGCCGACGTACGTGGAGTCCCAGAGATGCTGCATGATCTCGCGCCGGCTGAAGACCCGCTCCGGATCCTGTGCGAGCAGGAGCAGGAGCTTGAACTCCGACGGCGTCAGCCGCCGCTGCTGCCCCTGGATCCGGATGTCGTGCCTGATGGGGTCGAGCTCGAGGTCGCCGACCCGGATGACGCCCGTCGCGCCCGAACGATCGAGCTGACGCCGCCGGAGGATCGCCCGGATCCGCCCGATCAGCTCCGCCATCGAGAACGGCTTGGTCACGTAGTCGTCCGCGCCGATCTCCAGGCCCAGGACGCGGTCGAGCTCCGCCCCCTTCGCGGTCAGCATGATGATCGGAACCGCGCTCTCGCGCCGCAGCCGCCGGCAGACCTCGGTGCCGGACATCTTCGGAAGCATCAGATCCAGGATGACGACGTCGTAGCTGCCGGACTGGGCCGCCTCGAGGCCGGCCTCCCCGTCGCCGGCGCCTTCCACCTGGAAGCCCTCGCTGCGGAGCGCGTACTCGACCGCGTCGCGGATCGCCGCCTCGTCGTCGATCACGAGGACACGGCTCATGTGGACACCATCGCAGCCGCGTTGGGGAGCCGAAGGCGAATCGTCGTGCCCGTCCCGACCTGCGAGTCGAGCTCGAGCTCACCGTCGAGCGCATCCGCCACGGCGTGGACGATCGCCAGGCCGAGGCCGAAGCCTGCCGTCTGGTCGGCGTCAGCGCGGTAGAAGCGGCCGAAGACCCGCGATCGCTCGGCGGCGGCGATGCCCGGCCCCGTGTCGGAAACTACGATCACGACGGCACCTCCGCCCCCCTCTGCCCCGCTCAGAACGATCCGGCCGGTGCCTGTGTGCTTGGCGGCGTTTTCCGCGAGGTTGACGACGGCCTGTTCCAAGAGCTCGCGGTTCGTGACCACCGCCAGGTCTCTCGGGCAGTCAACCTTCAGCTCCACGCCCGAAGGCACCCGCAGCGCGGCGCCGAGCTCCTCGAGAAGCGGGCACAGAGCGACCAGCTCGTCCCTCGGCGCTTCCACGCCGGTCTGGGTGCGGGCGAGGACGAGCAGTGCACGGACGAGACGCGCCAGCCGGTCGGACTCCCGTTCGATGTGGCCCAGGAAGACATCGCGCTCCGGGCCGTCCTTCGCACCTCGCTGCAGGACCTCGATCGCGCTCACGATCGCGGCCAGCGGGCTCTGGAGCTCATGCGCCGCGTTGGTCACGAAGTCGCGCTCTGCACGCTCGGCCCGCTCGCGGACGGTGACGTCGCGGAAGACGGCCACCGCCCCGGTGCGCTCGCCGGACACCGAGACGACCGGGGCCGTGCTGATCTCGAGAATCGGCCGTCGCCCCTCGAGCACGACCTCGTACCGTTCGGCGGTCACGACGGCGCCGCTCGCGAGCGTGCGCGAGATCGGCCAGTCCTCGAGCTCGACGCGGGAACCGTCGAGCCGGTACACCTCGATCTCTCGCCAGTTCGAGAAGATCGACGCGTCGATCGCGTCAGCGCCGAGAATTCGCACCGCCTCCGTGTTCGCCATGTGGGGGATTCCGTCTTGGTTCGTGACGACCAGGCCGGCCGGGATGTTCTCCACGACCGCCCGGAGCAGCGCCCACTGTTCCTCGAGCGCAGACGTCCGCTCGAGGACGGTCTCGTCGAGCTCGCTCCCGAGCCTACGGCTCCGACCCACGTACACAGAGTCGCACGCCTCGGCGCATAATCGAAGCGTGCAGGAACGAGGGAAGCGCATCGGCCAGAACGAGGTCGTGTTTCGCGAGGTCAACGAGCGGCTGCGCGAGCTCGGCGAGGGCTTCAGCCTCGTCACCGAGGTCGCCGAGTTCGTCTGCGAGTGCGGCGACGCGTCCTGCACCGACCGGATCCAGCTCCCGCTCGGCGAGTACGAGCGGATCCGCTCCGATGCGAAGTGGTTCTTCATCGTCCCGGGCCACGAGGAGCTGGAGTTCGAGCGGGTCCTGGAGCAGTACGACGACTACCTGGTGGTCGAGAAGCTGCCCGGCGGGCCGGCCGGGATCGCGATCAGGGACGACCCGCGAGCTTCTTGACCGCCGCCTCGTAGACCCGGTCGCGGACGAAGACGTCGAGCTCGTCGGAGAGGAGGTCGCTCGGCGGTCGGCTGCCACCGACAGGAAGCGCATCCGCACGCTCGAGCTCGACCTCGAGGCCCGCCCTGTCCTCGAGCCAGCCGGCGACGAGGGCCGTCTCGGCCGGCGGCCCCGTGAGCCGGTCGGGAAGCTCGGGCCAGGCTTGGGCGAGGGCGCGGCGCCAGGGAAGCGTACGGCGCCAGGCGATGTCCGAGGTCGCAACGCGGTCGAACAACGCCGCGAGCTCCACGTAGGCGGCAGGGACATCCGGCCACTCGGCCGAGTCCACGACGAGACGGTCGACGACGTCCACGAGCTGCCCGAACACGGGCGAGCCGAAGTCGGGTCGGCCGCGCCAGCGGAGGAAGACCGGCAGGTCGGGCAGGAGCAGCGGCACGGCGATGCTCGCCGGCGCCTGGGCTCTCGCGGCGCCAAGCCGCAGCTCGACGACCTCGCTGCAGAGATGGCGCTCGATCCCCGGTAGCTCGTAGCACTCGAGGCTCACGCGGGCAGCGAGCAGATCCTCGTCGCCGGACCTGCGGAAAGAGGAGGAGTGTCCGCGACGGGTGGCGCTCGCCCAGCCCGGCGAGCGTCTCGGCCGCGGCCTCCTGCCACTCGGACGGCACCCAGGCGAGATGGGTCAGCACGCTCGTCCGCAGGTCCGGCTCGCCGCCGTGCGAGTGCCGGTACCTCAGGTCGACGAGGGCAGCCTCGATCTCCGCGATCGTGGCGCACTCGTCGATCCACTCTTCGACGTGGGCTACCGGTGCCACCCGACCAGCTCCTGCGCCGCCTGCGGGCCCCAGGTTCCGGCGGGGTAGTTCGGGAAAGCCGGCTTGTCCCGCCGCCAGGCCGCGACGATCGCGTCGACGAGCGCCCACTGCTCCTCGATCTCGTCGGCCCGCGTGAAGAGCGTCGCGTCACCGAGCATCGCGTCGAGGATCAGCCGCTCGTAGGCCTCGGGAAGCCCCGTGCGAAACGCCCCGCCGTAGAGGAAGTCCATGTGGACGGTGCGCACCCGCATCCCCTCGCCGGGAACCTTCGCGCCGATCGCGAGCGAGACGCCCTCGTTCGGCTGGATGTGGATGATCAGGACGTTCGGCCGCAGCTCGCTCGCGTCCTCGAAGAGCGGATGGGGAACGCGCTTGAATTGCACGGCGATCGTCGTCTCGCGCCGGGGGAGCCGCTTGCCGGTGCGGACGAAGAACGGCGTGTCCGCCCAGCGCCAGTTCTCGATCTCGAGCCTCGCTGCGACGAAGGTCTCGGTCTCCGACGCGGGGCTGACCCCAGGCTCCTCGCGGTAGCCCGGCACCGGCCGGCCCTCGATGAAGCCCTGTCCGTACTGGCCACGCACGAACTCGTTCGGCGCCGGTGTCGCCAGCGCCTTCAGCACCTTCAGCTTCTCGTTGCGCACGGCCTCGGCGGTGAAGTCGATCGGCGGCTCCATGCCGGTGAGGGCGACGAGCTGGAGGAGATGGTTCTGAAAGACGTCACGGATCGCGCCCGCCTGCTCGTAGAACGCCGCACGGCTCCCGATGCCGATCGACTCGGCGACCGTGATCTGGACGTGGTCGATGAACTGCCGGTTCCAGACGGGCTCGAAGATCCCGTTCGCGAATCGCAGCGCGAGGAGGTTCTGGACGGTGTCCTTGCCGAGGTAGTGGTCGATCCGGAAGACCTCGTCCTCGGTGAAATAGCCGGCGAGGAGCTCGTTGAGCTTTCTGGCCGAGACGAGGTCGTGGCCGAACGGCTTCTCGACGATCAAGCGTTTCCAGCCGGCGCGGGTGCGGCGCTTCCCGAGCGCCTCCACGAGCCTCGGCATCGCATCGGGCGGAACCGCGAAGTAGAAGACCCGGTTCCCGCGGCTGCCGACGTCCTCGTCGAGCTCGAGGAGCGTCCTGACAACCTGGTCCTGGCTCGCCTCGTCGGCGAAGTCGATCGAGACGTATCGCGTATTCGCCGCAAGCCGGTCCCAAACGTCCTGTCGGAACTCGTCCCGCCCGAACTCGCGCACCGCCTCCTCCATCGCGGCGACGAACTCCCCGTCGACCATTGCCGTGCGCGCGACGCCGACGACGGCGAACTGCTCTGGAAGCAGATCCCTGAAGGCGAGCGCGTAGAGCGCCGGGAAGATCTTCCGGCGAGTCAGGTCGCCCGAGGCGCCGAAGATGGTGAGGACGCACGGCTCCGGCCGCCGCCGCACCTCGAGCCCCTCGAGCAGCGGGTTCTCGTGGAGCTCAGTCGCGCTTGACCGCGTGGCCACCGAACTGCTCCCTGAGTGCCGCGTTGACCTTGGCTGCGAACGACTCGTCTTGGCGGGACGCGAAGCGCGCATAGAGCGCCGCAGTGATGACGTGGAGCGGGACCGCCGTCGCGATCGCCTCCTCGACCGTCCAGCGGCCCTCGCCAGAGTCCTCGACGTACGGCCGGATGCTCTCGAGGCCGGGGTCCTGCTCGAGCGCGCGGGTGAGCAGGTCGAGGAGCCAACTGCGGACCACGGAACCGTGGCGCCACAGCTCCGCGATCTCCGCGAGGTCGAGGTCGAACTCGGACGCCTGCATGAGGTCGAAGCCCTCGGCGTAGGCCTGCATCAGCCCGTACTCGATCCCGTTGTGGACCATCTTCACGAAGTGCCCGGCGCCGGACGGACCGACGTGGGCGTAGCCGCCCTCGGGCGCCAGCGCCTCGAACGCCGGCCGGACCAGCTCCACTGCCTCGCTGTCGCCGCCCGCCATGAGCGCGTATCCCTCGGTCCGGCCCCAGATCCCACCCGAGACGCCGACGTCGAGGAACCGAAGCTGCCGCTCCGCTGCCTGTGACGCCCGCCGCTGCGACTCGCGGAAGTTCGAGTTGCCGCCGTCGATGATGACGTCGCCCGGTTCGAGCAGACCGAGCAGCTCCTGGACGGACTCCTCCGTCGGCGCCCCTGCCGGAACCATCAGCCAGACGACTCGCGGCGCCTCCAGCTGGGAGACGAGCTCCTCGAGCGAGGTCGCCGTCCGCTCGCCGTGGTGGGCGAAGGTGGCGATCTCGTGGCCGTGCTCTCGGAGCCGGATGGTCATGTTGCCGCCCATCCGGCCGAGGCCGACCATCCCGAGCTTCACAGCTGGACCCTCACGACCCGGCGTCCCCGCTCCTCGAGCGCCTGGAGGTCGCCGTCGGCCTGCGCCTGGATCAGCGCGCGGAAGCCGAACTTCTGGCCCGGGATCGGCAGCTCCTCGCCGAGGTCGTCCACGACCTGGACGAAGAGGCCGGTGTCCGGCCCGCCCTTGTGGAGCTGTCCCGTCGAGTGGAGGTAGCGCGGCCCGAGCCCGACCGAGACCGCCGCGCCGGTCTCGCGCGCCTGCCGGACGAGTGGCTCGAGCTCGCCCTCGCGATCGGGGTCGATGAACGCCTGTATCGCCACGTAGCGCCCCGGCCCCGCCTCGGTGAGCAACTCGTCGACCTGTCCTTCGGAGACATGACGAGTGTCTGACACTCCCCGTTGGCCCGAAAGGACAGCCTGGGTCTTGTCCTTGGCCGCCTGGACGTCCGGCTGGTCGAACGGGTTGATGCCGAGGATCGAGCCGGCGACAGCAACGGCGAACTCCCAGCGGAAGAACTCCTGTCCGAGCTCGTACGGGTCGGAAAGCCTGATCTCCGGCTCGGCGCCGCCCTCACGGACCGGGACGATCCCCTTCCCCTCCTTGCCGGTGGACTCGGCGACCAGCTGCTCCACCCAGAGACCGAAGTCGGCGTCGACCTGGAGGTACTCCTGCTCGGCGAGCCAGAGCCCGAGCTCCAACCCCGGGTTCCCCTCCGAGAGCCGGCAGGCCTCACGCATCTCGTCCGCCCGGTCGAGCAGCCTGACGACGTCGACACCCATCAGCGCCGCCGGCAGGAGCCCGAAGAGGGACAGCGCCGAGTAGCGGCCGCCGATCGTGGGCTCGCCGTAGAAGACGTCCTCCGAGAGCTCGGCCAGCGGCGAGCCCGGATCGGTGATGACTGCAAAGCGCCCGCCTCGCTTGCGGAAGTAGTCGGCGTGCGAGCGAGTCTCGAGCGTCGTGCCCGACTTCGACGCAGCGACGAAGAGCGTGCCGTCGACGTCCAGCCGCTCCTCGAGCCGCCGAATCGCGGTCGGGTGCGTCGTGTCGAGGACGTGGAAGCGCTCGGCGCCGAAGAACCGGCGCATCACCTCGGGCGCCAGGCTCGAGCCGCCCATCCCCATCAGGACGACGTCGTCGACCTCGCCCTCGAGCCGGGCCGCGTACTCCAGCAGCTCGTGCGCCCGCTCGCGCATCCGCGCCGGCTCGTCGAGCCAGCCGAGCCACTGCGCCTCGTCGCCGCCGGTCCAGACCGACGGATCCCGCTCCCAGATCCGCTCGACGAGCTCGGCCGGAGCGAGCGTGCTCAAGCGGCTACGAGCTGCGCCCGCTTGGCGGCGACACCCTCGAGGAGCTCGTCGAACGAGTCGGCGAACTTCTGCACGCCCTCCTCCTCGAGGACCCGTGTGACGTCGTCGTAGTCGACGCCGGCCGCGGCCAGCTCCTCGAAGAGCCTGCGAGCCTCGTCCAGGCCCTCCTCGAGCGTCGGCCGAACCTCTCCGTGATCCTGGAACGCCTCGATCGTCTCCTTCGGCATCGTGTTCACCGTCTCCGGGCCGATCAGCTCTTCGACGTACATCACGTCGCGGTACTCGGGGTTCTTCGTCGACGTCGACGCCCAGAGGCAGCGCTGGGTCGAGGCACCCTTCGCAGCCAGCGCCTCCCAGCGCGGCCCGGAGAAGATCTCCTTGTAGCGCTGGTACGCGAGCTTCGCGTTCGCGATCGCCAGCCGGCCCTTGAGCTCGTCGTGCCCCTCGAGTCGCTTGTCCGCCTCGGTGTCGACACGGGAGACGAAGAAGCTCGCGACGGAGGTGACCTGCTTGGGGTCGCCGCCGTCCTCGACCAGCCGCTCGAGCCCGCGGATGTACGCCTCCGCAACCTCGGCGTAGCGGTCCAGGCCGAAGATCAGTGTCACGTTGATCCGCTTGCCCCGGGCGATCATCTCCTCGATCGCGGGGACGCCGGCGGCGGTCGCCGGAATCTTGACGTAGAGGTTGGGCCGGTCGATCGCGTCGTGGAAGCGCTGAGCCTGCTCGACAGTCGCCTTGGTGTCGTGGGCAAGCGCCGGCTCGACCTCGAGCGAGACGTAGCCGTCCTGCCCCTCGGTTCGGTCCCACACCGTGCTCATGAGGTCGCACGCCTCGCGGATGTCGTCGAACGCGAGCCGCAGGAAGATCTCCTTCGGGTCGTCCTCCTCGGCGAGCACCTCTCGGAGCTGGTCGTCGTACCACTCCCCCTCGGACATGGCCTTCTGGAAGATGGTCGGATTGGACGTAACGCCGACGACGGCGTCCTCGTCCATCATCCTGGCGAGCTCGCCCGTCCGGAGCCACTCGCGCGACAGCGAGTCGATCCAGACGCTCTGGCCGAGCGCGCTCAGCCTGTGCAGTCTTGACTCAGGCATTCGCAGCCTCTCTTTCCATCGCTTCGATCTTCTCAAGCCTCCTGCGGTACCGCTCACCGCCGTCGAACTCCGCAGCCAGGAAGGTGCGGACGAGCTCGCCGGCCGTGTCGGCCCCGATGACCCCGGAGCCGATGCAGAGGACGTTCATGTCGTCGTGCTCGACTCCCTGGTGGGCGGAATACGTGTCGTGGCAGATCGCGGCGCGGATCCCCGGCAGCTTGCAGGCCGCGATCGAGGCGCCGACGCCCGAGCCGCAGACGAGCACGCCGCGCTCCGCATCCCCGGAGCGGATCGCCTCGCCTATCTCGCGGGCCTTGTCCGGGTAGTCCACGGCCGGCTCGGCCGCGTCCGTCCCGAGATCGACGAGCTCGTGTCCGAGCGCCGTCAGCTCCTCGAGGACGCGCTCGCGCAGCTTGACGCCCCTGTGGTCGAAGGCCACCGCAACACGCATGACTCGTCTACGTTACTCACCCATGAGCAACACGGAACTCTGGCGGGAGCTCGGACAGCAGCTACGCGTGGACGCGGTGCGGGCGAGCGCCAAGGCGGGCTCCGGGCACCCGACGTCGTCCATGTCCGCCGCGGACCTGGCCGCCGTGCTCCTCGCAAGCCACTTCCGGTACGACTTCGACGAGCCGAAGAGCCCGGCGAACGACCGGCTCGTCTTCTCCAAGGGTCACGCCTCGCCGCTCGTCTACGGCCTGTTCCGCGCTGCCGGCGCCCTCTCGGAGGACGAGTTCGGCACCTACCGGCAGTTCGGGAGCCGCCTCGAGGGACACCCCACGCCCTCGCTTCCCTGGGTCGACGTCGCAACCGGCTCGCTGGGACAGGGGCTGCCGATCGGAGTCGGGATGGCGCTCGCCGGCAAGCGGCTCGACCGGCTGCCGTTCCGGGTCTGGGTGATCTGCGGCGACAGCGAGATGGCCGAGGGCTCGATGTGGGAGGCCGCCGAGCACGCCGCGTTCTACGAGCTCGACAACCTGACGGCGATCGTCGACGTGAACCGCCTGGGCCAGCGCGGCGAGACCATGCACGGCTGGGATCTCTCCTCGTACTCCGACCGCCTGCGCGCGTTCGGCTGGCACGCAATCGAGGTCGACGGCCACGACGTCGAGCAGATCGACGCTGCCTACCGCGAGGCCGAGTCGACGAGCGGGAAGCCGACCGCGATCGTCGCCAAGACGCTGAAGGGCAAGGGGTACTCGAAGGTCGAGGATCAGGGCGGCTGGCACGGGAAGGCGGTCGCCGAGGAGGCGATCGAGGAGCTCGGCGGCATCCGGAGCATCACCGTGGACGTCCCGAAGCCGGAGCCGGCGGAGCGCCACCGCTTCGACGCGCCGGGCACGCCGGAGTGGCCGACCTACGAGGTCGGCACGAAGGTGGCCACGCGCAAGGCGTACGGCGAGGCGCTCGCGGCGCTCGGCGGCTCCGACCCGCTGGTCGTTGCGCTCGACGGCGAAGTCTCGAACTCGACCTACGCGGAGATCTTCGCCGAGGCGCACCCCGACCGGTACATCGAGATGTACATCGCCGAACAGCAGATGGCCGCCGCGGCCGTCGGGATCCAGGTGCTCGGATGGAAGCCCTTCGCCTCGACGTTCGCGGCGTTCTGGAGCCGCGCGTACGACTTCGTCCGCATGGCGGCGATCAGCCGGGCGAACCTGAGGCTCTGCGGATCGCACGCCGGGGTCTCGATCGGCGAGGACGGGCCCTCCCAGATGGCGCTCGAGGATCTCGCCGAGTTCCGCGCGATCAACGGCTCGACGGTCCTCTACCCCTCGGACGGGAACCAGACGGCCAAGCTCGTCCAGGCCATGGCCGACCTCGACGGGATCTCGTTCCTCCGCACGACCCGCGCCGACACGCCGGTGATCTATGACGCGGGCGAGGAGTTCCCGGTCGGCGGCTCCAAGACCGTGCGCTCGACGGACGACGACGACGTCACGATCGTCGCGGCCGGGATCACGCTCCACGAGGCGCTGGCGGCAGCGGATCGCCTGGCCGACGAGGACATCGCAGCCAGGGTCATCGACCTCTATTCGGTCAAGCCGATCGACGCCGAGACGATCCGCGGGATCCGGACACCGATCGTGACCGCCGAGGACCACTGGGCCGAGGGCGGGCTCGGGGAAGCCGTGCTGGCGGCGCTCGCCGACGCCGACGACCGGCCGCCCGTCCAGATCCTCGCCGTGCGCGAGCTGCCGCACTCCGGCAAGCCGGCCGAGCTGCTGGCCGCAGCCGGGATCGATGCCGACGCGATCGCCGCCGCAGCCCGCGCCCTCGTCAGGGCACGAACGCCCGCCTGATCACTCCTCCGGATCGAGGTCGATCCGCACGGTCATCAGGTCGGTCCCCATCAGCCGGACGACGCGAGCGTTGAGGGCAGGGAGCGAGCGCTGGCGCTCGCGCGGGTCGTCGTCGGGCAGCGCCTGGGCCTTCCCGGTCCGCCAGCGCCCCCGGACGAAGACGCGTACCCGTGGGTCGGCCGCGATGTTCCGGACGTAGCCCGCTTTCGCGCCATGCTCCGCGACGATCCAGAACGTGTCGCCGGCGAGCCCGTTCCCGACCGGGTTCTGCCGCGGCAGGCCGGTCTTCCGCCCGCGGGTCTCGAGGATCGCCCAGCCGCGCACCAGCCGTAGGCGCACCGCGAGCTTGACGACCGGGTTGACGACGTAGCGCGAGAGCGCAGTCGCGAAGCGCCGCTTGTTCACAGCAACTCGTCGAGATTCTCGAGCGCCCGCCGGAAGAGCCCCCGGAACCAGGCCCGCCCGCCGAGCGCGAGGAAGATCCGGTCGAATGCCGACGCCTCGGGTATCTCCGCCGACAGGCGAACGGTCGAACCGGCCCCGGACGGCCGGATGTCCCACGCGACAAGCCCAACCGTGCCTCCGCGAAGATCCGCACGCCCGGCGACGCGCACCGGCCGCTCGGTCTCGAGGACACGGGTCTGGACGGTGCGCGAGAGCCCCAGCGGGCCCTTCAACCGGATCGTCCCGCCGTCCTCGCCGAGCTCGCCCACCTCCAGGAAGCGTGGCTCCAGCCGCCAGTGGTTCCGGAGATCTGCCAGGAACTCGAACACGCGCTCGGGCGGCGCCGCGACCGCCCGCTCGGCCGCGATCAAGCGACGGCGCGGCGCAACTGCTCGTCCAGCGGGACGAGCGGGAGACCGAACGTGCGGACCGCGAGGTCGTTCGAGGCGACGTTGTCACCCGCCTCGAGCATCGTGAGCAGGTCGCGGGTGAGAGGGATGTTCCCGGGCAGCCGCTCGGTGAGCGTGGCCGGGATCTTCATCAGCCCGGTCGGCAGGTGCATGGTCGGGCGCCGCCGGATCCCGAGCGTCGCCCGCAGCCGCGACCAGAGCTCGTCCCAGTCGACCGTGTCCGGGCCGCCGAGCTCGAACGTCTGCCCCGCCGCTTCGGCCTTCTCGACCGAGGCTGCGAAGTACGCGCCCACGTCGTCGATCCAGATCGGCTGGATCCGCTGCTTGCCACTCCCGACGATCCCGGTCACCGGCGCCAGCTTCGCGAGCTTCGCGAAGGTCGGGAGGATGCCGCCGTCGCTTCCGAAGATGAAGCTCGGGCGGAAGATGACGTGCTCGAGACCGGACGCCTTCACGTCCAGCTCCTGCTGCCACTTCGCGCCGTAGTAGGGGACGAGATCCTTGGTCTCCTCGCTCGTCCCGAGCGCGCTCATCAGGACGAATCGCTTCACCCCGGCGTCCCTGGCGGCGGCGAGGAGGCTCTTCGTGCCCTCGACCATGATCCACTGGAACTGCTCCGGCTTGCCCTGCCGGATCGCGACGAGGTGGACGACGACCTCTTGGTCCTCGGCGGCGCGGCGCAGGCTTTCCGGGTCGGCCATGTCTCCCTGAACCGCCTCCTGGCACCGGATCCCCGCCTCGCGCCAGGAGCCCGGCTTGCGCTCCAGCACCCGCACCTCGTGGCCCGCGTCGACGATCGCGTTCGCGACCGCCGGGCCGACGAACCCCGTCGCGCCGGTGACGAGGACTTTCATCGGACGCGCTCGCGGAAGTTCTCGTAGTACCGGCTCGGGTGTGGGCCCCTGCTGGCCCTGGTACTTCGAGCCCAGCCCGCCGGAGCCGTACGGCGACTCGGCCGGCTCGGTCAACTGGACGAACGAGAGCTGGCCGATCTTCATCGCGTGGTAGATCGTGATGGGGAGGTTGGCGACGTTGGAGAGCTCCAGCGTCACGTGGCCGTCCCAGCCCGGGTCGATGAACCCTGCGGTCGAGTGGATCAGCAGGCCGAGGCGACCCAGCGAGCTCTTCCCTTCCAACCGCGCCACGAGGTCGTCGGGCAGCCGGATCCGCTCCAGCGTCGAGGCGAGCACGAACTCGCCCGGGTGGAGGATGAACGGCCGCTCCTCGTCGATCTCGACGAGCTCGGTGAGCTCCTCCTGCGGCTCCTTGACGTCGATGTACGGGTAGCGCGCGTTGTGGAAAACGCGGAAGAACCGGTCGACGCGGACGTCCACGCTGGACGGCTGGAGAAGCGAGGCGTCGTAGGGGTCGATCTCGATGCGACCCTCGTCGAGCAGCCGGCGGATCGTGCGGTCGGAGAGGACCATCAGAGGGCGGACTCGGCGGTCCGGCTGAGGCCGGCGAACTCGTCGCCTGTGAGCTCCAGCTCGGCCGCGGCCACGTTCTCCTCCAGGTGCTCCACGGTCGACGTGCCTGGAATCGGAGCCATCACCGGCGAGCGGCGGAGCAGCCAGGCGAGCGCAACCTGCGCCGGTGTGGCGCCGTGGTTGCGGGCGACCTCGGCAAGATGGCCCGTCGCCGTCGCCAGGCGGCCGAGCGCGAGCGGGAACCACGGGAGGAAAGCGAGCCCCTCCCGTTCGCAGGCGTCCAGCACGCCTTCGGAATGGCGGTCGGCGAGGCTGTAGCGGTTCTGCACCGAAACGATCGGCACGATCTGGCGCGCAGTGGCCAGCTGCCGGGCGTCGACGTTCGACAGCCCGACGTAGCGGATCTTGCCCTGCCGCTGGAGGTCGGCCAGCGCGCCGACCGAGTCCTCGATCGGAACCTTGGGGTCGACGGCATGGAGCTGGTAGAGGTCGATGCGCTCCAGCCGCAGGCGGCGGAGGCTTCCCTCGAGAGAGTCCCGCAGGGTCTCGGGCCGACCGTCCCGCTCCCACTCACCCGGGCCCGGCCGCATCAGCCCGCCCTTCGTGGCGACGGCGAGGCCCTCCGGATACGGATGCAGGGTCTCGGCGATCAGCTCCTCGTTGACCTCGGGGCCGTACGAGGCCGCCGTGTCGATCAGCGTCACTCCGAGCTCGACCGCGCGGCGCAGGACGCCCTTCGCCCCTTCGCGGTCCGCCGGATTCCCCCATACGCCGCTGCCGGTCAGACGCATCGCGCCGAAGCCCATCCGGTTGACGCTCAACTCGCCGAGACGGACGGCTCCGGCGGCAGCCGCGGGCTGGGTGGTGGGCTCGGCTGACATCGGCCGGAACCTACTAGACGAGGGTCAGCTGCTGATGCGGCTCGAGGCCTGAGAGCCCGACGCCGACCAGCCGCAGCGCCCCGGGCCTGTCGGCGAGCGCTCGGTCGAGCAACGCACAGGCGAGCTCGGCGACGCGCTCGGCGTCGTCGGTGCCCACGGCGAGGCTGGTCGAGCGGCTCCGGATCGAGAAGTCCGGATAGCGCACTTTCGTCGTGACGGTGCGCGCCGTCTCGCCCTTGCCCTTGAGGTGCTCGGCGAGCGAGGCGGCCATCCGGCGGAGCTCGCCCCGGAGCTGCTCCACGTCGGCGATGTCCCGCTCGAAGGTCTCCTCGGTGCTGATCGAGACCCGCTGCGTCTGCGTTTCCAGCCCGCGCGGGTCGATCCCCCGGGCCCGGTCGCGCAAGAAGGCCCCAACCTTGCCGGGCAGGAGCTGCTTCAGGCGCTCGTCGGTGAGAGCGGCGAGCGCGCCGATCGTCTCGATTCCCGCAGCACGGAGGCGGGTTTCCGACCGGGGCCCCACGCCCGGCAGCCGGCGGATCTCGAACGGGGCAAGGAACTCCGCCTCCCGGCCGGAGAGGACGACGACCAGGCCGCCCGGCTTCCGGTAGTCGCTCGCGATCTTGGCGACCACCTTGCTCGTCGCGATCCCCAGGGAGCAGGTGAGGCTCGTGGCACCGCGCACCGCCGTCTGCACAGCCTCGGCGACGGCGCGGGCTTCGTTGAAGTCGCGGGCCACCTCGCCGACGTCGAGGTACCCCTCGTCGAGACCGGTCCGCTCGACCGTGGGCACCACCTGCCGAACGGCGCTCCAGACCTCCTTGGAGTAGTCCGAGTACGTTCGGTGCCGCGGCCGGACGAAGACGGCGTTCGGGCAGCGACGGAGCGCCTCGGCGCAGCTCATCGCCGAGTGGATGCCGAACTGCCGGGCGACGTAGTTCGCCGTCGCCACGACGCCGCGGCCGCGCGGGTCGCCGCCGACGACGAGCGGCTTCCGGCGCAGCTCCGGGCTCTCCAGCTCCTCGACCGCCGCGAAGAAGGCGTCGAGGTCGAGGTGCGCGAGGATCGGGGTTACGGGGCTAAGCGGTCGATCGTCCATCCCCCACCATCTTGGCGGGAGTACCGGAAGCGATCGTGAAGGCGGCTGTCGCGGTGCTGCCAGAATTCCCAGGTCTCGGGCTGGAGGCGGTAGCCGCCCCAGTGCGGCGGCAACGGGACGTCCTTGCCCTCGAACTCGCGCTCGTAGTCGCGCACCCGCCCGTCGAGCTCGTCGCGCGAGCCGATGACCTCGCTCTGGGACGACGCCCAGGCGGCGATCTGGCCGTCGCGCGGCCTGGTGCGGAAATACCGCTCGGACTCCTCGTCCGGCACACGCTCGACCGGGCCCTCGACCCGCACCTGGCGGCCGAGCGGCGCCCAGTAGAAGAGAAGTGCGCCGCGGCCGGTGGCGGCGAGCTCGCGCGCCTTGCGGCTGCCGTGACCCGTGTGGAACTTGAAGCCGTGGTCGTCGAGGCCCTTCGCCAGAACCATCCGGACCGACGGCAGCCCCTCGCCGTCGGCGGTGGCGAGCGCGACAGCCTCGGGCATGTCGACGGCGGCCTCCGCCTCCGCGTACCAGCGGCGGAACTGACCAGCCGGATCGGAGTCGAGATCGACCCGACGAAGGGTCCCGTCCGGCCCGCTCATGAATACGGATTATTCACTATGCACAGCGGCCGATCGCTCCGCTATCGTCGCGCCAATGGCGACGACCAGGACAATCGAGCTGCGCACGGACATCCCCGGCCCCCGCTCCCGCGAGATCCTCGACCGCAAGGAGCGCGTGGTCGCCGACCCGCTCTCCATCTACATCCCGGTCGTGATCGAGCGCGGCCGGGGCGCCACGCTCACCGACGTCGACGGCAACACCTTCATCGACTTCACGGGCGGCGTCGGCTGCCTGAACGTCGGCCACTCGCATCCCCGAGTCGTCGAGGCCGCGCAGGAGCAGCTCGAGCGGTTCAGCCACACGGATTTCACGATCGTCCCGTACGAGACGTACGTCCGGCTCGCGGAGCGCCTCTGCGAGCTGGCGCCGATCTCGAACGCGAAGGCGGCGTTCTTCAACGCCGGCACCGAGGCGGTCGAGAACGCGATCAAGTTCGCGCGCTCCTTCACCGGCCGGCCGGCGGTCATCGCCTTCGAGGGCGGCTTCCACGGCCGCACGCTGCTCAGCCTCTCGCTGACCTCGAAGACCCACCCGTACAAGGCGGGGCTGGGGCCCTTCGCGCCCGAGGTCTACCGCCTGCCCTTCCCGAACGACTACCGCGGGCCCGACTGGCAGACCGCGCTCGAGGCACTGGAGCGCGCGCTGGTCACGCAGGTCGCAGCCGAGTCGGTCGCGGCGATCGTGATCGAGCCCGTGCAGGGCGAGGGCGGCTTCGTCGTCGCGCCCCGTGAGTACATGCAGGGCGTCCGCCGGATCTGCGACGAGCACGGGATCGTCATGGTCGTGGACGAGGTGCAGACCGGATTCGGCCGCACCGGGAAGCTCTTCGCGATCGAGCACTACGGCATCGAGCCCGACCTGATCACGATCGCCAAATCCATCGCGATGGGGATGCCGCTCTCCGGCGTGATCGGCAAGGCACAGATCATGGACGCACCGGGCGACTCGGCGATCGGCGGCACCTACGTTGGGAACCCGGTCGCGCAGGCGGCCGCGCACGCTGTCCTCGACGTAATCGCCGAGGAGGAGCTCTGCGCCCGCGCGACGGCCCTCGGCGACACGATGCGCGCTCGGATGGAGAGCTGGCAGGGGCGGTTCCCGCAGATCGGCGACGTCCGAGGCCTCGGCGCGATGCTCGCGATCGAGCTCGTGCGCGACCCGGGGACGAAGGAGCCCGACGCGGACACGGCCACGGCGGTCGTGGAGGAGGCCGCCCGCAACGGCCTGCTGCTCCTCAAGTCCGGCATCTACTCGAACTGCATCCGGGTGCTCGCGCCTTTGACTCTCTCCGACGCCGAGCTCGAGGAGGCGCTCGGCGTGTGGGAGCAGTCGCTCGAGACGACGCTGTCTGCCGGCTGAGTTAAGGTCTTCGCCGCGTGAGGAATCGTGCGGCCACCTGGGTGAACCTCGTGTTCGCCGTCGTCGTCGTGATCGGGGTGTTCCTCCAGGCCTACCTCATTACCGCGTACTTCACGGGCGCGGGCGAGGATGCACTGGACGCGCACGGCTTCGTGGGCGGCTTCATCGTCCACGGCGCCGAGCTGATCGTCTTCCTCTCCGCCCTTGTCGCGTTCTGGCGCATGTGGGGCTGGATCGCCGTCAACTTCGGCCTGCTCCTCTTCGGCACGATCCAGATCTTCCTCTCGCCGCCCGACGAGGATCGGGCCAGCGGCTGGGTGCACGGCCTGCACGGTCTCTTCGCGCTGATCGTCCTCGTCTACGCGGCCTACATTGCCCATCGCGACATGCGCTGGCTCGGTATTCGCGGCACACCGCCCGGGGAGCCCGCTGTGGCGACCCGAACCGCAGACCCGGTTTAGTCCGCGAGTAACCTCCTTCCCATGCAAGGGGAGGTCATCGCCGGCCGCTACGAGCTGCTCGAACTGATCGGCAAGGGCGGCATGTCGAGCGTCTACAAGGCGCACGATCGCCTGCTCGACCGGCAGATCGCGGTCAAGGTCCTCCACCCCCATTTCACGGAAGACGAGGAGTACGTCGAGCGGTTTCGGCGCGAGGCCCGGTCGGTCGCGCAGCTGAGCCACCCGAACATCGTCACGGTCATCGACCGCGGCGAGGACGAGGGGCGGCAGTTCATCGTCTTCGAGTACGTCGAGGGCGAGAACCTGAAGCAGCTCCTCGAGCGGACCGGGCCGATGCCGGTGAGCGACGCGCTCGTCCTGGGCCTGCAGATGGCCCGCGCGCTGTCGTTCGCGCACGGGCGAGGGCTGATCCATCGGGACGTGAAGCCGCAGAACGTCCTGTTGAACGCGGACGGGCAGGCGAAGATGACCGACTTCGGGATTGCGCGCTCGGTCGACGTCCAGGGAGTGACGATCACCGGGACAGTCCTCGGGACGAGCGAGTACATCGCACCCGAGCAGGCCCGCGGCCAGCAGGTCGACGCCCAGACGGACGTCTACTCCCTGGGGGTCGTGCTCTACGAGCTGCTGGTCGGCGGAGTGCCGTACGAGGGCGAGACGTTCGTCACCGTCGCGCTGAAGCACGTGAACGAGCCGACGCCGAGCGTGCTCGAAAGGCGGCCCGAGCTTCCACCTCGGGTGGCGCTGGCAGTGGAGCGCGCGATGGCGAAGTCGCCGGACGAGCGCTTCTCTTCGATGGATGAGCTCGTCGACGAGCTCGAGGCCTGCCTCGACGAGCTCGATCCGAGCGCCGAGCAGGCGACGATGATCTCGCGGCGGCCCGTGGCTCCGAAGCGGGCGGCGCGGCAGCCCCGGCGGCGGAAGCGGCGACTCGGGGTTCTCTGGCCGGTCGCGGCCGTGCTGGCCGTCCTCGCTGTCGCGGGACTGGCGGCGCTTGGCGCCCTGGCGCTACGGGACGGCGACGACGATCCGCAGGCGGCGCCACCACGTTCGATCGGCCTGACGGGGATCTCGGCTTACGATCCCGATGGCGACGACGCCGAGCACGACGACGAGGCCGGGCTCGCCACCGACGGTGACCTCTCGACGTTCTGGACGACAGAGAGCTACCGGGCCGGCCTGGGCAAGCCGGGCGTCGGGCTCGTGGTCGATGCCGGCGAAACCGTCCGTCCGCGCACGATGACCGTCACGACCGACACGCCGGGCTACACGCTCGAGATCCGCGCCGGGGACAGCCCGCAGGGGCCGTTCGACCCGGTGTCGAGCTCACGCGAGATCGATCGTCGCGTCCGCTTCAACCTCCGCGACGCCGACGCGCGCTACTTCCTCGTTTGGATCACCGAGCTCGACTCCGGTTCCAAACACGTGAACGAAGTCACGGCGCGCTAGTCAGCGTCGCCTGGGTGCGACCGTCACGTCGCGGCTCGACACCGACGCGAACGTCTCGCTGAGACACCCGGCCGGAGCGACGGAGCTCCCCTCGCACTCGGCAGTCGCGCGCGTCACTGCCGCGAACGTCGTCCTGGCGCGAATCTTCCGCCGGAACGTGTAGCGGCCGTCGGCACGTGTCCTGGCCCACGTGAGGGGCTCGTAGTACCGCCCCTGCTTGACGTTGAGCTCGACGGGCATGCCGGAGACGTCGAACCCGGGTGAGACGAACCGGCCCGTCAGGACTGCGCGCCTGCGGGGCCGGTCGTAGCGCCCACCGAGCGTGAGGGTCATGGGAAGCGGCACGGTCGATCTGAGCTCGAACGTCCGGCTCACGTCCGGAACGCCCTCGCCGTAAGGGGTGACGAAGGCGCGCCACGTGTAGCCCCCGGCAACCGACGGGTTCGTCAGCTTGTCCAAGTCGAGCTCG
This sequence comes from uncultured Actinomycetes bacterium, assembly GCA_963782765.1. Lineage (GTDB taxonomy): Bacteria > Actinomycetota > Thermoleophilia > Gaiellales > Gaiellaceae > JACDAN01. Next base: position 344,471 of record CAWALC010000001.1, on the reverse strand, counting down.
AGCATCGAGATTCGCATGCCGAGCTCGAGCGAAGGAGGAAGGCAGGCCTGAAGCTTGTAGCCACCGAGCCGGACCTCGGCACCCACGGTCCGGTCCAGGAACATCGGCACGCGGTGCTTCTGAGACTGCACGTTGAGCTCCATGAGCCAGATCGCCTCGTGGAGACCTGGCGCACACGAGTTCGTCACGTGCGCCGCGGGCGCGTCCGCGATGACCTTGCCGATGTAGCCGCCGATCTCCATCCAGGCGACCACCAGGCCGACCTGGGCTCCCGGCGGGCTCGTCAGATCGACCCGATAGCCCGCAGGAACGAAGACGACCACACGGGCCATCTCACCCGCGCCCCACGGGACGAACAGCTCGAGCTGGGAGGTCGCCCGGCGAGAGAGCCGCGTGCTGAACGGAACGACGTGGAGGGTCGGGTGATCAACCGCTTGGCGGTGCTCCCTGGCCGCGGTCGTGGAGGCGGAGGCGCCGAGCGGCAGTGCGATTGCCACGGTTGCGAGAGCGGCGAGAGGGACGGAGCGGTTCACGCCGCCGACTGTGGAGCGCCGTGCTCACGCGCCACTCATCCGGCGCTCACGCGCCTGAGTTCTAGAACTCGAGCTTGCCGCGCCGCTCGTGGCGCTCGAGCGCGAGCTCGACCAGCCGGTCGAGGAGCTCGGGGTACGGGATCCCCGACTTCTCGAAGAGCTTCGCGTAGACGCTCGTCGCCGTGAAGCCCGGGATCGTGTTGAGCTCGTTGACGAGCACCTCGCCGTCGTCCCGCACGAAGCAGTCGGCCCGCGCCATCCCCTCGCAGTCGGTGGCGACGAACGCCTCGACGGCGAGCTGCTGCACGCGCTCGGCCTTGTCCTCGGGGATCCGCGGCGGGACGATGAGGTCCATCCCGCCCTGGTCGTACTTCGCCGAGTAGTCGTACCAGTCGACGCCGGAGAAGCCGTGGGCCACGATCTCGCCCGGCAGCGACGCGATCGGCTCCCTGTTGCCCAGGACGCCCACCTCGACCTCGACGCCGGGCACGAACTCCTCGATCAGCACCTTCTCGTCGTGGCGCCGCGCGAGATCGACGGCGCTCCTGCAGCTCGTCCTCCTCCGCCGACCTTGCTGATCCCGACCGACGATCCCAGCCGCGCCGGCTTGACGAAGACCGGGTAGCCGAAGGGATTCTCCGGCCGATGGCCGTTCCGCACCGTCACCGACCGCGTGACCGGGATCCCCTTGTCGCGGCAGACGGCCTTGAAGAGATCCTTGTCCATGCACAGCGCCGACGCCGTCACACCCGCACCCACGTACGGCACGCCCGCGAGCTCCAGCAGCCCCTGAACGGTGCCGTCCTCGCCGAACGGGCCGTGGAGGATCGGCAGGACGACGTCGACCTGCCCGAGCACCTCCGGCGGCGACCCCGTCGGAACCGGCAGCGTCTCCGCCACCGGCCGGCCCAGCTCGCGCGCGTCTCCCGGCCCGAGCTCCCAACGCCCGTCGCGGTGGATCTGGATCTCCTTGACGTCGTACCGGTCCGGGTCGAGCCCACCGATCACGGATCGGGCCGACTCGACCGAGATCTCGTGCTCGCTCGAACGTCCGCCGGCGATGACTGCGACCCGAAGGCGCTTACTCATGGAGTGGGTACCTCGGGCGGAGGCGGAGGCTCATCGGGCGGAGGCGGGGGCTCGATCTCCTGGAACCGTCCGATGTAGATGATCACCTGCGCGCCGGGCTCGGCCTGCTCGCCCGGAGCCGGCGTCTGCGTCACGACGAGGCCGTCCTCGTCTTGGTTCGTCGTCGGCGTGTCGCGGATCAGCACCCGCCAGCCCTCGTTCTGAAGCGTCGCCCGCGCACTCGCCTCCTCCTCGCCGACCACGTCCGGCACCGCCGTCGTCGAGGTACCGGAGGAGACGTTGAGCGTCACCCGGGTCCCGGGCGGTGCGAGCGAGCCGGCACCGGGGCTCATCCCGATGACGGTGCCCTCGGGCTCCGAGGCTTCGACGTCGCGCCGCACCGGCGTGAAGCCGGCTTCGCGGAGCGCCGCCGCCGCGTCGTCGAACGACCGTCCGATCACGTTCGGGAGACCGGTCTGCTGCGGCCCCTTCGAGACGTTGAGCCGCACGTCGCTGCCCTCGACGATGCTCGTCCCGCCCTTCGGATCCTGCGCGATCACGGTGCCTTCTGGCTCGGTGGAGAAGATGTCCACCACCCTCGGGACCAGGCCGGCCGCGCGTAAGGTCGCTACCGCATCCGACTCGCGGGCGCCCACCACCTCCGGCACCTGCACCCTCGGCCTGCCGGTCGAGACGAAGTAGCGAACCGCGTTCCCGCGCTGGATCCGCTCGCCGGCATCGGGCTCCTGTCGGATCACGATCCCGGTTGGCACGCTGTCGCTCGACTCCTGCCGCGGGACTGCGCGCAGCCCGGCGTCCTGGATCCGCCGCCGCGCGACCGGGGCGCGCACGCCCTCGACGAACGGCACGGCGACCGGCTTCGTCTCGTTGATCTCGTCCTGGATCTGCTGCCAGACGTAGAAGCCCGCGACGAGCGCCCCGACGAGCAGGAGCCCGGTGAGCAGCCACGGCCAGAACTTCCGCTGCCGGCGCGGCGGCTGGTAGTCGTAGTACTCCTGCTCGCGATACCGGGTCGGCTGCGGCGCGACGACCGGCCGGCGAGAGACCATCGTCGGCGCCGAGTCCACGAGCCCTGCCCCGGCCAGGACGGCCGTGGCCGCATCGGCCGTCTCCGCGGTCACGGCGGAACCGGACGCGACCCGGGCCAGCTCCCGGTCCATCTCCTCGGCGCTCTCGAACCGATCCGCGGGATCCTTGGCGAGCGCACGCAGAACGACCATGTCGAGGTCGGACGAGACCTCCGGCCGGATCGCCGAGGGCGGCTTCGGGATCTCCGAGAGGTGCTTCATCGCGATCTCGAGCGGCGTCTCCCCCGTGAACGGCAGCTTCCCGGTCAGCAGTTCGTAGAGCACGATCCCGACCGAGTAGATGTCCGAGCGCTGGTCGACCGCTCCGCCGCGCGCCTGCTCGGGAGAGAGGTACTGCGCGGTGCCGACGATCGAGCCGGCCTCCGTCATCTGGCTCGCCGAGGTGCGCGAGATCCCGAAGTCCGTCACCTTGTAGCGCCGCTCGGAGCCGTCGGATGCGAGCAGGACGTTGTGCGGCTTGATGTCGCGATGGACGACCCCGCCCCGGTGCGCGAACCCGAGCGCCCGGAGGATCTGGCGCGTCGCGTCGATCGCGGCGGGGACGGGCAGCGCCCCGTCGACCACGATCCGGTCCTTGAGGCTCCGGCCCTCCAGGTACTCCATCGCGATGTAGTAGGTGCCCTCGGCCTCACCGCGGTCGTAGATCGAGACGATGTTCGGATGGGACAGCCCGGCAGCGTTCTTGGCCTCCCGGCGGAAGCGCTCGATGAACGACTCGTCGCTGGCGTGGCGGTCGTTGAGGATCTTGATCGCGACGTTGCGGCCGAGCTCCTCGTCCTCGGCGAGGTAGACGTTGGCCATTCCGCCCGAGCCGAGCCGCCGGAGGATGCGGTAGCGCCCGTCGAAGAGCGTGTTGATCAGGGTGTCGGAAACGGCCATTCGGCTAATTCCCTGAGTTCGACGGAGCTTGTAGGAGCGCCTGCATGATCTGCTTCGCGACCGGGGCGGCGACGCTGCCGCCTGTCCCGCTCTGGTTCTGGAGATAGACGGCGACAGCAACCCTCGGGCGGTCGGCCGGAGCGAACGCGATGAACCCGGCGATGTTCCGGCCGGCGCGTCCCGTCTCGGCGGTCCCGGTCTTGCCCGCGACGCGCACGCCCGGAATCTGCGCCGCCGTGCCCGTCCCGCCGGAGACCACGCCTTCCATCATCGAGGTCAGGTCTCGGGCCGTCTGCTCCTTGATCGCGCGTCTCAGCTCGTCCGGCTTCATGCGCTGGACGATCGAGCCGTCCGGCGCGCGCACCCGGTCGGTCAGGTACGGCTCCATCACGACCCCGCCGTTCGCCACCGTCGCCGCGACCATGGCCATCTGCATCGGCGTCACGAGCATCCGCTCCTGGCCGAACGCGAGGCGGCCCGGGTCGGCGCGCCCCTCCTCCGACTCGGGGACGAGCCTGGCGCCCTGGTACAGGCCGCTCGGCGCCCGCTCATCAGCGGGCAGGTCGACCGGCGGGTCCTCGTAGAAGCCGAAGCGCCGCGCGTAGTCGAGGATCAGCTCGGGCCCCATCTCCTTGCCCATCTCGCAGAACGACGAGTTGATCGAGTTCACGAGCGCCTGCGAGAAGCTCACACGGCCGAACGGGCTGGACGTGTCGTAGTTGTTGACCCGCTGGCCGTACTCGATGCAGTAGCCGGGATCGACGAAGGACGACTCAGTCGAGTAGCGGCCGGAGTCGAGGGCGGCCGCTGCGGTGACGACCTTGAACGTCGAGCCGGGGATGAAGAGCCCCGAGGTGCCGCGGTTCAGCAGCGGCGCGATCGGACACGCGCCGCGGCCGCGCTGCACCGCCGCGAAGTTCCGCTCCACGAGATTGGGGTCGAATGTCGGGCTCGAGGCGAGGACGAGCACCTTGCCGGTCGACGGCTCGAGCGCGACCGCAGCGCCGCACTGGCCATCGAGGGCGCGCAGCGCAACCTCCTGAGCGCGCCACCGGATCGTCGTGATGATGTCGTTGCCCGTGATCGTCTTGCCGCGCAACTCGTCCAGGGTCGTGTCGAGGACGGTGCTCAGGTTCCGGTTCGCGCCAGTCAGGAAGTCGTTGCGCGACCGCTCGAGCCCGGTCCGCGACCTCGAGCGGGTCGAGTAGCCGACCGCGTGCGCGGTCAGCTCACCCTTCGGGTAGCGGCGCAGGTAGAAGGTCTGGCCCGAGACGCGCCTCCGGCGATTCACCGCCAGCCTCGTCACCCCGTCGCCGGCGTAGATCAGCCCACGCTTGATCGTGAACTGCGCAACGACCTTGATCGCGTTGTCCTGACGCTCGGCGAGGCTCGGCGCAGCCCAGGCCTGCCAGTAGGTGGTGCCGACGATCAGCGAGGTCACGAGCACGAGCCCGGCGACGGCGAGGCGTGAGATCTGCTGGTTCACGTCGAGCCCATCCGCTGGTTCGCACGGTTCGAGACGAGCAGCAGCCCGGCGAGCAGGACGAAGTTGGCGACGATGCTCGATCCGCCGTAGCTGACGAAGGGCAGCGTGATCCCGGTCAGCGGGATGATCCGGACGATCCCGCCGACGATGATGAACGTCTGGAGCGTGAAGCAGAACGTGAGCCCGACGGCGAGCAGCTTCGAGAAGCCGTCCTGGGCGAGCATCGCGATCCGGAACCCGCGCGCAGCGAAGAGCATGTAGACGAGCAGGAACGCCGAGATCCCGATCAGACCGAGCTCCTGCGCGAGCGCCGAGTAGATGAAGTCGGTGCTGACGTACGGGATCAGCTGGTTGCCGTCGGCGTCCGTGAACGTCCCTTGACCGAACCCGGTCCCGCCGAAGTGGCCGTTCGCGATCGCGTAGATCGACTGGATCGTCTGGTAGCCGCCGCCGTCGGCGTCGCTCCACGGGTCCAGCCACATGCGCACCCGCTCGGCGACCCGCCCGACCTGGGTGTAGACGAGCGCGGCGCCGCCGACGAACATCGCCGCCCCGGCCGCCACGAACCAGACCTGCGCGGTGGCGACGTAGAGCATCGCCAGGAAGATCCCGAAGTAGAGGAGCCCGCCGCCGAGGTCGTTCGTGAGGACGAGCACCGCCATCGCGCCGCCCCAGATGAAGAGCAGGGGGCCGAGGTCCTTGAGCCGCGCCTGCGCCAGCACCTCCCGCTTCTCGCGCAGGTAGCCGGCGAGGAAGACGATCAGGCAGATCTTCGCGAACTCGCCCGGCTGGAACCGCATCGGCCCGAGCTCGACCCAGAGCCGGGCGCCGTTCACCGTCCTGCCGACGAAGGGCATGGCGGGCAGCGCCAGGAGCACGAGCGCCCCGAGGCCGAAGAGGTACTTGTAGCTCTCGAGCCGCCGGTAGTCGCGGCGCAGCGCGAGCAGCGTCCCGGCGAAGGCGACGAGGCCGATCACGATCCAGAGGCCCTGCCTGAACGCCTCGTCCTCGTCGAGCCGGTAGATCTCCGTCAGGCCGATCCCGGTCAGCAGGCCGGCCATCGGCAGGAGGTACGGGTCGGCGTGCGGCACCGTGATCCGGGTGATGACGTGGGCCGCGACGTAGAGGCCGAGGAAGAAGAACGCGTAGGAGAGCGACTCCGTGCTGACGACCTCCTGTCGCGCGATGTAGACGCTCGCGAAGGCCGTCCCGACGAGAATCCCGACGAGGATCAGCGAGAAGAGCTCGCGCGTACGGGCGCTCATGCGTTCTCCAGCAGCCAGAGCACCGCCGCGGCCGCTATCAGCAGCAGGGCCAGCGCCGAGACGATCGGCAGCGCGCGGCCGCGGCGCTTGGGCGGCTCGGCGGCGGCGAGCTCCCCTGCCTCCTCCGGCGGGACGACGGCGGTGTCGACCGCGGGCACCGCCTCGAGGCCGGACAGCGTGTCCTCGTCGACCTCGACCGCGTCGGCGCGGGCGGTGTCGGCGGTCTCCTGGGCGTCCTCGCCGAACTCGACCAGGAGGACGGTGATGTTGTCCTCCCCGCCCACGCGGTTGGCCGCGCCGACCAGGGCTTTCGCCGCCTCGTCGAGGTCTTCGCGGTTGCGCTCGATCGCGTCGATGATCGTGGCGTCGTCGACCATGTCCGTCAGGCCGTCCGAGCAGATCAGGAAGAGGTCGCCTTCCTCGGGCTCGACCGTGAACGTGTCGACGTCGACGTCCGGCTCGGTGCCCACCGCGCGCGTGATCACGGAGCGCTGCGGATGCGCCTCGGCCTCCTCCGGCGTGAGCCGCCCGCTTCGCACCAGCTCGGCGACGAGCGAATGGTCGTCGGTCAGCTGCTCGATCGAGCCCTCGCGGATCAGATAGGCCCGCGAGTCCCCGACATGGCCGAACACGACGCGGCCGTCCTCGACGAGCGCGACCGTCATCGTCGTCCCCATCCCCGACGCCTCGCGATCCTCGTTCGCCCGCCGGAAGACCCGCCGGTTCGCCTCCTGGATGAGCTGCGTCACGCGCTGCTCGCCGCCCATGCCGTCGGTGCCCGTCTCCTTCAGCGCTTCGGCGGCGAGCCCGGATGCGACCTCACCGGCCTTCGCACCGCCCATCCCGTCGGCGACCGCGAACATCGGCGGCTCCACGACGTAGGAGTCCTCGTTGTGGCGCCGCTTGCGCCCCGTGTGCGTGGCGACCCCGATGTTCACGCTTCGAACCTCAGGTCGGTCTCTCCCACGCGGATCACGTCGCCCGCGACGAGCTTCCTGGGCCGGTCGAGCTTCATCCCGTTCACGAAGGTTCCGTTCGTCGAACCGACGTCCTGGACCCAGACGCCGTCGCGTCGCGGCTCCACGCGGGCATGGTGCGACGACGCGAACTCGTCGTCGCCGAGCTCGATGTCGTTGTCGGACGAGCGCCCGAGCGTGACGGGCGAAGAGTCCAGGGTCCGCTCGCTGTCGACCTTCAGCGCGGGGCTGGCGAGGACGACGAGGCTGCCGGTCCGGGCGCGTGGCCCGAGCCCGGCCGCCGCGGCCTGCTGCGGCGCGAGCACGAAGCTTTCCTGCGGGAGACGGACATCGCGCGCCACGGTCCGGACGATCCGCCAGATGAAGAGGTACAGCAGGACGAGGAAGCCGACCTTCAGCCCGAGGAGAACGGCTTCGACCTCGATGGCGGCGATCATTTGGGGCGCCTGAAGACGAGCTCGCTCGAGCCGAGGGTGATCCGGTCCTCGTCGTCGAGCTTCGCCCGTTTCAGCGCGCGGCCATTGACCGCGACGCCGTTCGTGGAGTCGAGGTCGACGATCCAGAAGGTGGTGCCCTCCTTGCGAATCTCGGCATGCCTCCGCGAGATGTTCGGGTCGGAGACGCGGATGTCGCTGTCCTTCGACCGGCCGATGACCATGATCGGCTTCTCGAGCCTGTGCTGCGAGCCGTCGACCGTGACCGTTGCCGGCTCCTGCTCGGGCTCCATGCCGAGCTCCTCGACGGAGACGGCCTCCGTCTCGGACGGGGCGGCGGCCCGGTAGATGCGCGTGGCGCCGGGCTCGACCTCGGGCTCGGCCGGCTCCTCGGGGAGCTCGCGCTGGATCATCCGGTTCGAGATGCCGAAGAGGCCGACCTCGAGATCCTCGTCGGTCCGGAAGGAGACCTGCGGGCTCGACAGCAGCTGGTAGCCCTCGCGCCGGCCGTGCTCCGCCAGGTACTCCTCGAGCTCCTTGACGAGCGCCGGCTCGTAGCTCTCGAACTGGTCGCGATCCTTGGGCGAGAGGTACACGACGTACTCGTTCGGAGCGTAGATCTGCGAGACGGAGACCATCCTGTAGTCGTCCATCTCCTTCGCCAGCTTCCGCGCCAGCTCGACCGGTTGCACGTTGCGACGGAAGGCGCGCCCGAACGCGCCTTCGAAGAGCGACTCGATCTTTTGCTCGATCGTCCTGAGCACCATGTGCCGACCCCTTCCGGGCGGGGGTCGAGTTTAGCGGCGGAGCACCTCGGCTCTGACCGAGACACCGACGCAGCAAAGCCAGATTCCGGCGACCACGTGGACTGCGTTCACGGCTTCCACCGGGAGGAGCAGGACTGCGGTCGCGACGGCGCCGAGCCCGGCGACAGGCCAGATTCCGCGCTGCGCGGCCGGCGGGAGCAATGCCGAGAGCATGGCGACGGCGGCGGCTCCGAGCAGCACCTCCGGCCTTGCGGTCAGTGAGTCGACGAGCCCCCCGGCGACGGCGGCCGTGGCCTCGCTTCCTTGCAAGCCGAGCGGAGCCGGCTCACGGCTGCTGAGGGGAAGGGTCGCGCCGCTGACGCCGGCGGCGATCGCTGCCAGGAAGACGCCGGCGGCGCCGAACACGGCGCGCCACAAGGCGCGTGGAATCGGCAGAAGCGCCGCCGGCAGCAGGATCACGAGGCCGATCGGCGCGAGCACGGCTCCTGCCAGCGGGTAGAGGCCCTCGTCGCTCCGGTTCCACGTGGCTGCCAGCCACGCCGTCGCGAGTACGGCATAGACCACCGCGAGCCCGAGAGAGACGTTGCCCAGCGGCAGGACGGCGAGGCCGAGCGCTGCCGCCAGCCCGAGCCGGGGCTTCAGCGCGGCGAGGACACCCGCAAGCGCGGCGAGCCCCCAGCTCCAGCCTGCGGGATAGAACGGCAGCGTCGCGGCCGACCAGCCGACGAACACGGCGGCGGCGGTTCCGGCCAGGACGCGGCGGAGGGGCGGCGACGGAACTCCACGCGCGACGGGGCTCCGCCTCCGGTCCCGCGTCTGGAGGGCCGTCCGCAGTCGGTCCGAGAGCTGTACGGCTGTCGGACGGCGCGAGGGATCCACGGCGGTGGCGCGCGCCACCGCCTCGGTGAGATGCCGGGGCAGGTCGGGCCGCACGGACTCGAGCGGCGGCGGCCCGGCCTCGATCCGGCGCGCGGTCTCGATCGGCGAGGACGCCCAGAAGGGGTGGTAGCCGGCGAGCGCCTCCCACAGGACGACGCCCACGGCCCACACGTCGGCGCCGAACGACGCCTCCTCGCCGGCCAGCCGCTCGGGCGAGATGTAGGCGAGCGTCCCCGGCACGTCGCCTGCCGCGGTGAGCGTCTCCGCCTCCGCGAACTGGGCCAGGCCGAAGTCGAGGAGCTTCACCGAGATCTCGGTCGTATCAGCGACCAGGACGTTCGTCGGCTTCACGTCGCGGTGCACGATCCCGTGACGGTGTGCGTGCGCGAGCCCCTCGAGGATCTGCGCGGCGACCTCGAGCACAGCGGCGTCGTTCAGCTCGCCCGCCCGGAGCCGGTCGCGCAGTGTTCTTCCGGGGACGTACTCGTACGCGATGTAGACGTTCTGCTGGTCGCCGGCGAACGCGTAGGCACGCAGGCAGCGCGAATGCCGCAGCCGCGCCGCCGCGGAGGCCTCCCGCTCGGCTCGGGTGTGCGCCTTCCCCTCGCGCGGGACGATCTTCAGCGCGACGTCGAGGCCGTTCCGCTCGTCGCGGGCGACCCAGACGGAGCCGGATCCGCCGCTCCCGAGCGGGCGGAGGGGCCGATACCGGCCCAGGACGAGTTCACTGGCAGGGAAGGACGCGACCGCTGTGGCCATGTTCGATTGGGGTTTGCGACTGCTGCTTGAAGTCCTTTGGCCGCCGGTGCAGTCGTTAAGGTGAACGAGCCGGAACTCCGGCCCGAGCGCCATGACCGAGCGCGACACAGAGATCGAGTTCGACTTCTTCGAGGAGCCGGCGACGCGGGAGGCCGTCCGGACCGAACGTCCGCCTCGTCGAACCCGTGGTCCCCGTCGTCCGCAGGGCCCGCCGTCGGGCCTGACTCCGCTCCTGCGGCTCGTGGGGCTGATCAGCTTCGCCATCCTGGTCATCGTCCTGCTCGTGTTCTGGGTTTCGAGCTGCCGGGGCGAGGCGAAACGGGACCGGTACCAGGGCTACATGCAGGACGTTCAGGAGGTGGGCGACCGCTCGGAGCGGATCGGCTCGCAGCTCGCGACGACGCTGACGCGTCCCGAGGTGCGGCAGGCCGCCCTCGTCCGGACCCTGGACGGCTACGCGCAGCAGCACGAGCAGCTCGTGGCGACCGCCGAGGGCCTCGACCCGCCCGGCCCGCTGCGCGCCCAGCACGTGCATCTCATCGACTCGCTTCAGTTCCGGGTCAGCGGTCTCCGCGGCCTGGCGGACGCATTCGGCACCCGCACGGGCAACGCGACCCGGGTGGGAGAGCTGAACGGCGCCCAGTACCGGCGGCTGACCACGAGCGACGTCGTCTGGGACGACCTCTTCTCCGCGCCGGCAACGGCCGAGCTGCGCCGTCAGGACCTCCGCGGGATCAACGTCCCGGACTCCAACTTCGTCGCGAACCCGGATCTCGGCACGGCGCGGGCGCTGACCAACATCTGGCAGCGAGTCCGTGGCCAGACGGCCACCGGCGGGACGGCGGCCCGGCCCGGCACGCACGGCCACAACCTGGTCTCCGTGACCGTCGTCGGCGGAGCACGGCTGAACCCGAACGCGCTGAACAAGGTCATCGCCACCACCGACCTCTCGTTCGAGGTCGTCTTCGAGAACTCCGGCGACTCGACCGAGACCGGCGTCGAGGTCGAGCTCACGATCCAGAAGGAGACCGAGCCGCTCACCCGGACGCAACGCGTGGATCTCACCGAGCCGGGCGAGGAGACGACGGTCAGGTTCAGAAACGTCGGCCCGGTGCCGTTCGTCCAGCGGACGACGCTTCAGGTCAGCGTCAAGCCGGTGCCCAGCGAGCAGAACGCCGACAACAACTCGGCTGAGTACCCCGTGATTTTCAGTTACCCGGGCGGGTAGCTGACTCGGTCGAAGGATCAGGTCTCGAAAGAGGGCTACGGCACGGAGCTACGATGGCTTCATGCGCGTCGGCGATCCGGAGCGTGACCGTGCTGTCGCAACGTTGCGAAAGCACTACGTGGACGGTCGCCTGACGCTGGAGGAGCTCTCGGACCGCATCGGCCGGGCGTTGGCGGCCGGCTCCCGCGCCGAGCTTCGAACCGCTCTCTGGGACCTGCCCACGCTTCCGGACGTCCGTGAGCTCCTGGCCGGCGGTCGATCGGCGCTTCGGGCCGCTGCGCACGGCGCGGCGGTCGTGCTCTTCACCGGCCTCTACGTGCTGTTCAGCCTGACGCTGGTGATCGCTCTTGCGGTGACCCTGGTCGTCCAGGGCGCCTCGGCCGCTCTGCTTGTCGGCTTCCTCCTCGTCTGGCTCCTGCCGACGTACCTGCTGGCGCGGCTGTGGCGCGGCGGGGCGCCTCGCCGGCGGCGAACCGCCTAGCGTCAGCGGGCCATCGCCCGCTCGACGGCTTCCTGCTCTTCCGGGGACAGGGCCACAGGGGCCTTGCCGTGGTCGAGCTCCTTCACGTAGATCCGGGCGTAGTCGCGGCCCTGGATCGCGCTGACGACGACCCCGGAACGGGCCGCGTCCAGAAAGGCGAGCGACGCGGACTGGTGGCCGCCGGCGCCTTCGTAGGCGTCGTAGCGGATCACCGACGTGTTCGTGACGGCGCCGTCCACCCGACGGTCGACGCGGGCCAGGCCGCCGGCGACCTCGTCCACGGCGCGGTGCAGGTCGTCGATCCGGGCCTGGAGCGAGACGGCGAAGTCGACGAGGTCGGCCTTGCCGCCGCCGAGCAGCGTCATCTGCGCCTCGCGTATCCGGCGGAGGCGTGTGAAGAGCCAGAGGACGACGAGGAGCGCGATCCCGGCAACGGCACAGGAGGCGATGGCGATCCAGGCCGCCGTCGAAGAGGAGACGTCCATTCCGGCGCAGATCCTAGAGTGACATGGCTATCGTTTGAGGACGGTTATGAAGCAGGTGCTGGTGCTGAATGCGAGCTACGAGGCGTTGAACGTGACGTCGGTTCGGCGTGCGCATGTGCTCGTCTTCAAGGGCAAGGCCGAGGTCGTCGAGGCGCTCGAGCAGCCGCTCCGCTCCGCGACCGACACGTACCAGTGGCCGCACGTGATCCGGCTCGTGACCTACGTCTCGGTGCCGCGCACCGTCCAGCGGAAGATCTCCCGGCGGGCCCTGTTCGCGCGGGACGGCTGGCGCTGCGGCTACTGCGGGACGTCCACCGGCAGGCTGACGCTCGACCACATCGTCCCGCGGAGCCGAGGGGGCGATTCCGTCTGGGAGAACGTGGTCACGTCGTGTGCGCCCTGCAACCTGAAGAAGGGCAACCGGCTCCTGCACGAGATCGAGATGGTGCTCCGAACGAAGCCGCGGATCCCGCAGCCGGTGCTGTACATCCGGCTCGCGACGCCGAGGATCCCGGCCGGCTGGCGCCCCTACTTACCCGATCTGGGCGAAGCAACGGCCGCCTAGTCCCGCTCGACCGGGAGGTCGAGCGTCTCCCACTGGCTCCACGAGCCCGGGTAGAGCAACGCCTCGCGCCCGGCGAGCCAGAGGCGGTGGACGACGACCGACGCGGTGACGCCCGAGCCGCAGTAGGCGACCAGCTGGCCGTCGGGGAGCTCGCGCAGCGGCTCGTTCCACGGTGCGTTGAGGGCGCCGGGGATCCGGCCGGGCACCTTGTCGATCGGATTCTCTTCACCGCGCCAACGGGAGGCGATGCGCGCGTCGACGAGGACGAAGTCGTCCAAGCGCGAGGCGAGCTCCGGCCCGTCGACCGTGTCGCCGCTCCGCTCGGCCGGCGCGAACGTGCCCGGCTCGATCTCCTCCTCGCCCGCCCGGAGCGCTCCGAGCCACCCCTCGATGCCGCCGGCCAGGACGCCGCACTCGTCGTGGCCGAAGTGCCGAAGGAGCCACCAGAGCCGCTCGGCGCCGCCCATGCTCCCGTAGGCGACGACGTAGACGCCCTGCTCGATTCCCGCTCGGCTCGCAGCCTCGGCGAAGCGCCGCGCCGACGGCAGCGGATGCCGGCCCTGACCCTCGACGGACAGGTCCGAGAGGTCCTCGTCCACGTCGAGGAACGACGCGCCTGGGATGTGCCCCGCGAGGTAGAGCTCCCGGCCTCGACCGGGCGAGCCCAGCTCGAAACGGCAGTCGACGAACTGGTAGCGCACGCGGCGATTGTGACGGGCGGGCGCGCGGCGGCGTATTCAGTGCATGAAGACATTGAGAATCGTCATCGCAGCCCTCGTCGTGCTCGCGATCGCGGCGTTCTCGGGAGTCGGCCGTCCGGAGGCCGCCGAGAGCGCGAGCGAAGACGCACGCGAAGGGATCACCGTCACGGGAGTGGGACGGGTCAATACCGTGCCCGACGAGGCCGAGTTCTCGCTCGGGATCACGACAGAGGGAGGCACGGCTCGGGCAGCACTCGCGGCCAACGCGGGGCGCATGCGGGAGCTGATCGCAGCGCTGAAGGCGGCCGGTGTCGCCGAGCGCGACATCCAGACGCAGGACGTCAGCGTCGGGTCGGACTACGACGAGACGGGGCGGTCGGACGACTTCGTGGCCAGCAACACAGTCTCCGTCCTGATCCGCGACCTCGACCGAGCGGGAGCCGTGCTGGATGCCGCCGCCAAGGCCGGAGCGAACAACGTCTACGGACCGTCGCTGACACGCTCGAACCGCGAGGGGCTCGAGGCCAAGGCGCTGGAGGACGCGGTCGCGAGCGCACGCAAGCGGGCTGAGACCCTGGCGGACGCCGCCGGCGTCGACCTCGGCACGGTGACCGCTATCAGCGAGACGCCCTCGATGGGAGGGCCGGAGCTCCTGGCCCGGGCCGCGGATGCCGCGTCGTCACCTCCGATCGAGAAAGGAACGCAGGAGATCCAAGCAACGGTGACGGTCACCTTCGCGATCGAGTAGCGACCCGGCTACTCCTGCTCGCCCACCGGTTCGGACGACGAGGTTCCGACGACGCCGAACATACGGCCCGGTACTCCGGCCGAGTAGTCGAACCAGGTGAAGTACACCGGCTTCTCGTTGCGAAGGACGTCGACGATCGGTGGCAGGGCGTCGAGGCGGTAGCTGACAAGGGCGGCGTTCAAGTCCTGCCGGTACTCGTTCGCGGCCATGGCGATCCCGGCGCGATAGAACCTTAGGAACGCAATCAGGCTGCGGTCTGCCTCGTACAGCCAGACCGTGGCCGCAAGCTGATTGGGCTCGGTCCGTGAAACTACGTTCGCCTCATACGTGGCGATCTCGGTCATCGTGATCGGTGACACGCCTCTCCTTTCTGTTCCCTCACACGGTTCCACCATGGGGAGAGGCTGAGCCGCTCTCTATCATCGAGTCGTGATTCCCGAGGCGAAGCTCGAGGAGACCGACACCGGGCTCTGGCCGGCGAGCGCCGGCTGGTTCGTCGTGAACGCCCGCGACCTGCGGTGGAACCACCGGCCGGGGCGACAGAGCGTGTCGCTTACCGGCAAGACGGAATGGGAGGCCGACACGCTCTTCCCGATGCTCGGGGTCCAACTGGCAGTGCTCGAGCCGGGCGAGCCCAACTCGACGTACCACTGGGAGACGGAGACCGAGGCCTTTCTCGTCCTCTCCGGCGAGGCCCTGCTGATCGTCGAGGGCCAGGAACGATCGCTTCGCCAGTGGGACTTCGCCCACTGTCCCCCCAAGACCGAGCACGTGATCGTCGGAGCCGGAGACGGTCCCTGCGTGGTCCTGGCGATGAGCTCGCGCGAGAACCAGGCATTCGGGCCCTACGGCGAGTACACGACGAACGAGGTCGCGGGCCGCTACGGCGCGAGCGACGAGCAGACGTTCCCGGAGTCCGAGCCCTCGCGCTATCGCGACGGCTGGCTTCCGGGAAGCTAAGCCGCCTCGGGCCGATGGCCAGGCTGATCTACTCGGCCCTCACGTCGCTTGACGGCTATGTGGCGGACGAGAGCGGCAACTTCGAGTGGGCCGCGCCGGACGAGGAGGTGCACCGCTTCGTCAACGAGCTCGAGCGGCCGATCGGCACCTACCTCTACGGCCGCCGGATGTACGAGGTCATGGCCTACTGGGAGACCGCACACACGCTGCCCGACCAGCCGCCGTTCATCAAGGACTACGCGGAGATCTGGCAGGCAGCCGACAAGATCGTCTACTCGAGGACCCTGGCGACGGTGTCGAGCGCCAGAACGCGGATCGAGCCTGACTTCGACGTCGAAGCGGTCGGTCAGATGAAAGCCGAAGCGGCGCGCGACATGAGCGTGGGCGGCCCCGAGCTCGCTTCCCACGCGATCAAGGCAGGCCTGGTCGACGAGTACCACTTCTTCGTCGCGCCGGTCGTGGTCGGAGGCGGGAAGCAGGCCCTCCCCCGCAAGGTCCGCCTAGACCTCGAGCTCCTCGGCGAACGACGCTTCGGCAACGGCGTGGTTCAACTCCACTACCGGAACAGCGCCTGATCAAGCCGCTGCTTCGGTCTCGACGATCGGCAGCGGACTCGGCTCAGGTGCGGGACGACGGCCGATCAGATGCGAATGCGCCTCGGTTCCGTACCCGCCCGGGACCGGGATGTAGAACTCGGGATAGCCCCACATGCCGTGCTCGGACACGTCCAGTCCGGCCGTCTCGACCTCGGGCTCGACCCTGATCCCCCACAGCGCCTTCATCGCCCAGAGCGACCCGAACGACGCGCTGAACGTGAACAGGCCGACGGCGAGCAGCCCGAGGGCCTGCGTCCCGAGCTGGTCGAAGCTCCCCGTGTACACGAGCCCGCCCGTGCCCGTCGCAAGGTTCTCCGCCAGCGCCGGCACCGCGAAGATCCCGGTCGCGAGCGTCCCCCACACGCCCGCCATCCCGTGGACGGCGACGGCGCCGATCGGGTCGTCGATCCGGATCCGCTCGACGAGCAGGACGCCCAGCACGGCGATCACGCCCGCGACGAGGCCGATCACGATCGCCGCCCACGGCGCGACGAAACCCGCGGCCGCAGTCACCGCGACGAGCGCAGCGATCACGCCGTTGAGCATCATCGAGAGGTCGGGCTTCCGCAGCACGATCCAGGCGGCGGTGACCGCGCCGATCGCGCCGGCTGCGGCCGCGACGTTCGTCGTCAGCGCGACGTAGGCGAAGTAGCCGATCCGCTCGCCGGTGACGACGCCGAGCGTCGAGCCCGGGTTGAACCCGAACCAGCCGAACCAGAGGATCAAGACGCCGAGCGTGACGAACGCCATGTTGTGGCCGGGGATCGCGTTCGGCCTCCCGTCGGCGTCGAACTTGCCGATCCGCGGCCCCAGCAGCAGCGCCCCGGCCAGCGCGGCGAGCGCGCCCTGGTAGTGGACGACCGTCGAGCCGGCGAAGTCCTGCATCCCCATCGCGAAGAGCCAGCCGTCCGGGTGCCAGATCCAGTGCGAGACGACCGAGTAGACGAGCGTGAAGACGACGCCGAACGCGAAGTAGACCCACAGCCTTGTCCGTTCCGCCATTGCGCCCCAGACGATGGCGAGCGAGACCGCGGCGAAGACGACCTGGAAGAAGTACGCGGCGCCGGCAGGGACCGAGCCGAACCACGCGAACGGCTCGGCGCCAATTGCAAGCAGCTCCTCCGACGAGGGCGCGAATCCGGAGCCGCCGACGAGCCCGTTCCCGCCGTCGCCGAACGCGATCCCGAAGCCGACGACGTAGTAGACGAGCGACGCGATCCCGAGCACGAGCACGTTCTTGGCGGCGATGTGCCCGGCGTTCTTCATCCGCGTCAGGCCCGCCTCGAGGAACGCGAAGCCGGCCTGCATGAACATGACCAGAACTGCGGCGAGGACGACCCAGACCGTGCTCGCGGCGATGACCAGTTCCTCGGTCGTCATACGCGCTCCACCTCCTCCAGCCTCATTCCGGTTCGGTTGTGAGTGACGTTGCCGACCGGCGTCGTCCACACGATCCCGTCGCCCGACTCGTTGCCGCTCCGCGCGGCATCGGCGACCGCCGCGACCACGCCGTGGGCGATCTCCTCGGCGACGACGAAGGTCAGGACGGCCTTGGGCAGGAACCGCGACTCGAACGTGCGGCCGCGGTACTCGTGCGTGATCCCGCGCTGGCGTCCGTGGCCGATCGCCTCGACCACGGTGACTCCGACGTGCCCGGTCTGCTCCTCGACCGCGTCGATCACGGTCTCGACGCGCTCACGGATGACGACTGCCTCGACTTTGATCATGCCGGCTCCAATCCGCTCGTCCATTTCGTGTCCCACATCGAGATCTCGTAGGGCTGACCCGGGGTCCCGCCGATCACGAGCACCGAAGTCCCAGGATCGACGGTGATTGCGCTTCGCCTCACCTCGGGATCGAGGACTGCCACGCAGGTTCCCGCCGGGCAGTCGAACGGCTCGCCGTCGACGGTGAACTCCGCCCGCCCCGCCAGCACGACGTAGAGCTCCTGGTGCCGAGTGTCTGTCTCGAGGTGGTCGTCGATCAGCCTGCCGCCGGCCTCGGCCTGAAGGAACGCGTTCGCGCCGAACGCCTCGAGGCCGAAGTGGTGGCGGAGCGGCTTCCAGTCCGGATCCCCGGGGTCCGAATCGGGCACCCCGGGGATCTCGTCGAGCCGCTTGACCGCAAACGACGGCAACTAGCAGTCGAAGTAGAGGCTGAACTCGGCCGGGTGCGGGCGGAGCCGGACGACGTCGACCTCGTTCTCGCGCTTGTAGTCGATCCAGGTGCGGACCAGCTCCTCGCTGAAGACGCCGCCCTTCGTGAGGAACTCGTGATCCGCCTCGAGGGCGTCGAGCGCCTCGCCGAGCGACGACGGCACCTGCGGCACCTCTTCGTGAGTCTCCTCGAACAGGTCGTAGTCGGCCGGGGCACCGGGGTCGAGGCCGCGCTCGATCCCGTCGATGCCGGCCATCAGCATGGCCGCGAAGGCGAGGTACGGGTTCGCCGCCGCGTCCGGGCACCGGAACTCGATCCGCTTCGCCTTCGGCGCCTCGGAGTACATCGGGATCCGGATGCAGGCCGAGCGGTTCCGCTGCGAGTAGACGAGGTTCACGGGGGCCTCGTAGCCCGGCACCAGCCGGCGATACGAGTTCGTCGTCGGCGCGCAGAAGGCGAGCAGGGCCGGGGCGTGCGCGAGGAGCCCGCCGATGTAAGAGCGGGCCGTCGCCGACAGGCCGGCGTAGCCGTCGGCGTCCGCCATCAGCGTCTCGCCGCCCTTCCAGAGCGACTGGTGGGAGTGCATGCCCGAGCCGTTGTCACCGAAGAGCGGCTTCGGCATGAAGGTCACCGTCTTGCCCGCCGCGCGGGCGACGTTCTTGACCACGTACTTGTAGGTCATGACCTGGTCGGCCATGCGCGTCAGCGGCCCGTACTTCAGGTCGATCTCGCACTGGCCGCCCGACGCGACCTCGTGGTGGTGGAACTCGCACGGGATGCCCAGCCGCTCGAGCGTCAGCACCATCCGCGTGCGGAGGTCGTGCAGCGTGTCGTGAGGCGCGGGCGGAAAGTAGCCCTCCTTCTCGCGGACGGTGTAGCCGAGCCCGGGCTTGCCCGAGTTCCAGTGGCCCTCGGCCGAGTCGACCGCGTAGTGCGAGTGGTTCGGGCCGAGGTCGTACGAGACCTCGTCGAGGATGAAGAACTCGCACTCGGGCCCGAAGTACGCGGTGTCGGCAATGCCGCTCGACTCGAGGTACGCCTCGGCCCGCCGGGCGACGCCGCGCGGGTCGCGCCCGTACGGCTGGCGCGTTACCGGGTCGGCGATCTCGCACAGGATCGAGAGCGTGGGCGCCTCCGTGAACGGATCGAGGATCGCGCTCGCGGCGTCCGGCATCAGCAGCATGTCCGACTCGGAGATCCCCTGCCAGCCGCGGATCGAGGAGCCGTCGAACCCGAGCCCGTCGTCGAACGAGGACTCGTCGAAGGCCGAGATCGGCAGGGTCATGTGCTGCCAGGTCCCGAGCAGGTCGCAGAACTTCAAATCGACCATCTGGGCCTGCGTCTGGCCGGCCCAGGCGATCGCCTCCTTGGCCGCGGGCGTCGTCTTCTGCCCGTTCGCCAGGTAGTGCCTCGTCTCGATCTCGCTCACGTCTTCCCTCCTTGAACGCGAAAAAGCCCCAGGGCTCCTGAGAGTCCTGAGGCTCCATTGCCTCGACGCGCACCTTCGGCGGCGCGCGCCTAGTCGGAGAGTAGGCCACCGGGCGGACGGCGCGCAACCCGCCGATCGGCCAGGGCCGGAACGGCGTCTGGCGAGAGCAATGGACCAAACGCAGACTTCAAACGGTCGCGGCGGTGTGGGAGCGAGAAGACGTCGACGCGCTCATCCGCGGCATCTGGGACATCAAGATGGTGCTGATCGAACTGCTAGAACAGCTGGGAGAAGATGAGGAAGAAGCGGAGGAGTAGTCGCGAGTTCTTCGAGCGGCACCGCGAGCACTTCGAGCGCAGCGACGAGATCTTTCGGAGATGGGTCGAACGCTACGAGGCGCGGCGGAAGGCGGAGCGCACCGCCGAGGACCGCAAGGCGGCCGAGTCTTCCGAGACCTCCTAGTCTGATCGCCGACCCATAGCGCTAGGGTCGGGCGGTGAGCCTGCGTGGACGACTGGGCCCGCTTGAGGAGCGCGAGTTCCGGCTCCTCTGGCTGAGCCGGGTCGTCTCCGACTTTGGCGACCGGTTCGGAGTGATCGGCCTGGCGTTCGCGGTTCTCGCGATCGAGAAATCAGCGACCGCACTCGCGTATGTGCTCGCCGCCCGGGCGGTCGCCAGCATCTCGCTCTTCCTCGTCGCCGGCGTCTGGGCCGATCGGCTGCCGCGGCAGCGCGTCATGCTCGGGTCGGACATCGGACGCGGCCTGGCCATGGCCGCGATGGCACTCCTGCTGCTGACCGGCCGCGCCGAGATCTGGCACCTCGTGGTGCTCGCCGGGGTCTACGGCGCGGCTGAGGCGTTCTTCGGCCCCGCCTCGCAAGGTCTCGTCCCGCAGACGGTGCGTCCCTCGCGGCTTCAGCAGGCGAACGGCCTGATGTCGCTCTCCCGGAACGCGACGACCATCGCGGGGCCGGCGGCCGCCGGGGTCGTCATCGCGCTCTCGAGCCCAGGGTGGGCGGTCGCCGTGGATGCGGCGACGTTCGGCGTCAGCGCCGTGTTTCTGCTCCGGATGCGCCTCGCGTTCACCAAGCCGGCGAAGCAGGCCTTCCTCATCGATCTCCGAGAGGGCTGGAGCGAGTTCACGCGCAGGACCTGGGTCTGGGTCTGCGTCTGCCACTTCGCGCTCTTCCAGGCCGCCGCCCTCGCGCCGTTCTTCGTGCTCGGGCCGCTGATCGCCGAGGAGGAGTTGGGCGGTGCATCCGCCTTCGCGACGATCACCGTGTTCGCCGGCATCGGCTCGGTGATCGGAAGCCTCGCCGCCATCAAGTTCCAGCCAGACCGCCAACTCGTCGCAGCCTTCCTCTCGCTGCTGATCTGGGTCCCCGTGCTGAGCGCCTATGCGGTCGCTGCGCCCGTTCGGGTGATCTCCGCGTTCGCCCTGGTCGCCTCGGCCGCGATCACCTTCGCCGCCACCATCTGGTTCACGGCGCTGCAGCAGCACGTCCCCCAGCACGCGCTGTCCCGCGTGAGCTCGTACGACTGGGGCGGCTCGGCGCTCTTCCTGCCGCTTGGATATGTCCTCGTCGGGCCGCTCGCGGATCAGTTTGGCGCGGCCGACGTGCTGTACGGCGCAGCTGTCTGGACGATCGTCTCGAGCCTCGGGATCCTCGCGATCCCCAGCGTTCGCAACCTGCGCCGCCGGGACGCGCAACCGGAGACATCCGAGGCCGATGCCTTGACCTCGCCGCAGGCCGCTCGCTAAGGTGGCTGCGCTGATGTCTCGCCTGGGCTGAGCACTTCCACGGGTTCGCGGGCCTCCTCACGGGCCTGCTGAAGCCTGTCCTCACCCATCTTTCGACGCACGTAGGAGACATCGCATGACCGCAGCGAACAAGACGAATGGGATGCCCGCCATCGTCGTGGACGACCTCCGCAAGGAGTTCTTCCGCAACGACGGCCGGCACGGCCTGCGCCGCCGCAGGAAGCGCGTCGCGGCGCTGGACGGCGTGTCCTTCGAGGTCGCGCGCGGCGAGACGGTGGCGATCCTGGGCCAGAACGGCTCGGGGAAGTCGACGCTGATCCGGCTCCTCTCGACCCTGCTCCTCCACGACGGCGGCTCGGCCCGGATCTTCGGCCACGACGCCTTCACGGAGACCCGCGCGGTCCGGCGCCTGATCAACCGCGTGTCCGTCGAGGCCTCGTTCTTCAAGAAGATGTCAGCTGCCGAGAACTTGAGCTATGCGGCCCGGTTCTACGGGATGGCGCCCCGCTCGACGCGGAAGCAGATCCCCGAGATCCTCGGGCGCGTCGGCTTCCCGCGCGACCGCATCGGCGAGCCCCTGGAGGACATGTCCCGCGGGATGCAGCAGAAGGTCGCCCTTGCCCGGGCTCTGCTGACCTCACCGATCCTCCTGCTGCTCGACGAGCCGACGACCGGGCTCGACCCGCGCTCGAAGGTCGAGGTGCAGACGTTCATCCGGGAGATCCGCGAGACGCACGACGCCACCGTGCTGCTCTGCACGCACGACCTCGTCGAAGCCGAGCAGCTGGCGGAGCGGGTCGGCATCCTCGACCGCGGTCGCCTGATCGAGCTCGCGCCGGCCGACGAGCTCAAGCGCAAGTACGGCGCCGAGACGCTCGAGGAGGCGTTCTTCGCCGCAACCGGCAAGGAGTTCGAGGACGAGCCGCCGGAGGACGAAGACTGATGCCCGGCGCAGCAGCAGTCCTCAGACACGAGCTGATCGGGCTCGCCGGCGTCTTCGAGCGGAACGTCTACCTCGTCCGCCGGTACATCTGGTGGGACATCGCGTTCTTCGTCTGGACGATCGCGAACACCCTGACGATCGTCTTCATCGCCGAGGGCGTCGAGGCGGCCGGCGGCGACATCGACGTCCAGAGGACGACGACGACGCTGCTCGTCGGCGCCGTCGTGTGGGCCTACCTCGGCGTGATCTTCGAGATCCTCACGGAGACCGTCGCCTGGGAGCGCTGGGAGGGCACGATCGAGTACACGTTCATGGCGCCGCTCTCGCGGCCCGTCCACCTGTTCGGGATGGGGCTGTTCGCGATCGTCTACGGCATCCTCCGGGCGATCCTGCTCTTCGGCGTCGTCGCGCTCTTCTTCGACCTCGACCTGAGCCAGGCGGACTTCCTCGCCGCCATCGTCGTCCTGCTCGTCGCCTCGTTCTCGTTTATCGGGATCGGGATGATGACGGCCGTCCTGCCGCTGATCTCGCCGGAGAAGGGCACGCAGCTGGGCTTCATGGCGCAGGGGATCCTGCTCGTGATCTCGGGCGTCTACTACGACGTCGAGGTGCTCCCCGAGTGGATGCAGGTGCTCTCGGTCTTCTCGCCGGCGACCTACGCGCTCGACGGCCTGCGCGACGCGATCCTCGACGGTGACGGACTGAGCTCGATGGGGGACGAGCTCTGGCCGCTCGTGCTGATCGGCATCGTCTCGATCCCGCTCGGGCTGCTGGTCTTCCGCCGGGGCGAGCAGTATGCGAAGCGGCACGGGAAGCTGAAGCGGTCGGGATGATCCGCCGGATCGAGAGCGACGTAGACCTCGAGGCCTGGATCGAGCTCTGGAACGCGATCACGCCGCGCGAGCCGTCCGCTCCGCTCGAGGTCATCCGACGACGCATCGAGCGCGAGCCGCAGCGCCTCTACCTGCTTGCCGAGACCGGTCGAAAGCCGGTCGGGCTCGGGTTCTGCGGACCCTCCCAGTCTCCCGAGCGGACGGCGGTCGTCGTTCGCGTCCTGCCGGAGCACCGTCGGCGGGGGATCGGCTCCGCTCTTCTCGAGCGGCTCGCGGAGCACGCCGCCGGCCTCGGCCCGTCGCGCATCTCGAGCATGGTCTCCGAGGACGATCCGGACTCGGTCGCGTGGGTGAAGAAGCGCGGCTTCGAGGACTACGGCCGGCAGGTCGAGCTGACGCGCGAGATCGGCCCTGACGAACCGGCCCCCACGCCGCCACCCGGCATCGAGCTCGTGGTGCTGGACGACAGCCGGATGGAGGAGGCGTATCAGGTGTGGGTCGAGTGCTTCCCGGACATGCCGGTCTCCCCGCCGCTTCAGGCCTCGAGCTACGACGTGTGGCTCGAGGAGGAAGTCTCCGGCCCGGTCACGTACCTCGCTCTCGAAGGGGGACGGGTCGTGGCCGCTGCGGCGCTCCTCCCGATGCTCGAGGGTGTCGCCGAGCACGGCCTGACTGCCGTTCTCCGCTCCCACCGCGGCCGAGGAATCGCCACCGCGCTGAAGCAGGCGCTCGTCCACTGGGCGGCGCGGAACGGCTACCGCGAGCTCTCGACCTGGACGCAGGACGGCAACTCCGCCATGCAGGCGGTGAACCTCAAGCTCGGCTACCGGCCGCGCCCCGCCGTGATCAACGTCTGGCGGAGCCTGTGATCGCGGACGCGCGCAGCCGGATCGTCCAGGCCGCCTACGACAGGCTCGGCCCGCAGTTCGGCGAGTGGAGCGAGCGGATCGAGGGCGATCCCTGGCAGCGCTTCCTCGACGAGCTCGCGGCTCGCCTGCCGGACGGAGCGCGCGTGCTCGACCTGGGCTGCGGGAATGGAGCAAAGACCGCCCACCTCGCGCCGAGGTTCGCGATCGTCGCCGTCGACATCTCCGAGGAGCAGCTCCGTCTCGCCCGCGTGAACCTGCCCGCCGCGAAGCTTCTCCACGCCGACCTCAGCGCACTTGATTTCGAGCCCGACAGCTTCGACGCGGTCACCGCGCTCTACTCCATCGTGCACGTGCCGCGGGAGGAGCACCGAGCGCTCTTTGCGGCCATCGCGGGCTGGCTGAAGCCCGGAGGCCTGTTGCTCGCGTCGCTCGGTCATGTCGGCGGCCCCGACCGAACGTACGAGTGGCTCGGAGTAGACATGTTCTTCTCCGCGTTCGACGCCGACACGAACCGGCTGCTCGTCCGCGAAGCCGGCTTCGAGCTCGTTCTCGACGAACTGGTCTTCATGCGCGAGCCCGAGCCCGAAGGCGAGGTGGCCTTCCTCTGGCTGCTGGCGAGGAAGCCGATGTGAGACGCCCCGACGCCACGCGTGTCTTCTACGGAATGGAGTTCTTCGACACACTCGGAGCCCAGGCGGCGTTCACGGTCTGGGCGGTCTACCTTGTCCAGGACGTCGGAGTGAACCCGCTCCAGCTCGTCCTGCTCGGGACGATCAGCGAGATCGCGATCTTCCTCTTCGAGGTGCCGACCGGCGTGGTCGCGGACACTTACAGCCGGCGCCTCTCGATCATCGTCGGAATGATCCTGGCTGGGCTGGCAATGGTCATCTTCGGCCTCGTCGCCGTCTACTGGGTGATCGTGCTCGCCGTGATCCTGCGCGGGATCGGCGGCACCTTCATGAGCGGTGCCTGGGAGGCATGGATCACGGACGAGCACGGCGTGGACGGGATCGGCCGGGTCTTCCTGCGCGGCAACCAGTTCTCGTACCTGGGCGCGATCGTCGGCTCGGCGGGCGGCGTTGCGATCGCGACGTGGGACCTCGGTGCGGGGATCGTCTTCGGCGGGCTCGTCTCGGTGGCGACCGGGATCGCCTGCATCTTCCTCATGCCCGAGCACGGGTTCCGCCGCCGCCCGGTCGAGGAGCGGAGCTCGCCGTCTCCGGGCCATGCGGACGACCGCAGTCACGGGCGGCCGGCTCGTCCGCGGGCACAACATCCTGCTCCTCATCGTCGCGATCACGTTCTTCGCGGGCGCCGCGTCCGAGGGCCTCGACCGGCTCTGGGAGGCGCAGCTCCTCCAGGTCGGCCTGCCGGAGCTCTGGGGGCTCGACCCCGTCGTCTGGTTCGGGGTCTTCAACATCGTCGGTCTCGTCGCCGGGATCGTGATCAGCTCCTTCCTCGTCCCGCGCTTCGAGTACGCCGACAACTCGAAGCTGGCCCGCTCGCTGCTCTTCCTGACCGTGGTCCTCTCGATCTCGGTCGTGATCTTCGGTCTTGCAACGAGCTTCGTCGTCGCCGCGATCGCGTACCTCGTCGCTCGGCTCGTCCGCCGGCTCAAGGATCCGCTCTACGTCACCTGGCTGAACAAGAACGTCGAAGACTCGAGCGTCCGCGCGACCGTCAACTCGATCGCCAGCCAGTCCGATGCGATCGGCGAGGTCGCAGGAGGACCGGCGATCGGCGTCATCGGTACGTTCGCCTCGCTGCGTGCCGCGCTCGTGGCGACCGGTCTCCTACTCGCACCGGCGATCCCGCTCTTCGTCCGCGCGCTCCGCCACGGCGGCAAGGAGCCGGAGCTCGAAGAAGCCGAGGCCCCTGCCTGAACCGGATCCAGATTCTCCGGCCGCTTCGCGAGCGCGACTTCGCCGTCTTCTGGCTCGGCTGGACCGTGTCGCTGATCGGCGACGGGTTCTTCCTCGTCGCGATCGCCTGGCAGGTGTTCGACCTCTGGAACTCGCCGACGGCTCTCGCGGTCGTGGGCGTCGCGGAAACGATCCCGATCGTCGCGTTCGTGCTGGTCGGCGGCGTCGTCGCGGACCGGTTCGAGCGCCGCAAGGTGCTGATCTTCTCCAGCGCGCTCCGCGGTGTCGCAGTGGCGGTTCTCGGAGCCCTCGCCATCACCGAGGCCGTGGAGTTGTGGCACATCTTCGTCCTCTCCGCGTTCTTCGGTGCCGGCCAGGCGTTTCAGGGGCCGGCGGCCGGCGCGATCATCCCCGACCTCGTCCCGAGGCACCTGCTCGTCCAGGCGAACTCGCTCTCGCAGTTCGTCCGCCAGGCGGCGTTCGCGTTCGTCGGGCCGGCGCTCGGAGGCTTCGTCGTGCACTCCCTCGGGGCGGGCACGGCCTTCCTCGTCGACGCCGCGACCTTCGGGTTTGCGATCGTCACCCTCCTCTTGCTCCACCCGCGGCCGGCGGCCAAGATCTCGGAGGGTGCCACCTCGGTACGCCGGGACATCGCGGAAGGGCTCCGGTACGTCCGGCAGAAGGTCTGGCTCTGGGGAACGCTCGGCTGGGCGCTGGCTGCGATCTTCCTCGTCTACGGCCCCTTCACGGTGCTGCTCCCGTTCCTCGTGCGGAACGAGCTTGGCGGCGACGCGGGCGACCTCGGCCTGGTGTTCGCAGCCGGCGGGCTGGGCGCGATCCTCGTCTCGGTCGCGGTCGGCCAGATCGGGCTGCCGCGCCGTCACATCACGTTCATGTACGCGCTGTGGATGGTCGCCTGCCTGCAGATCGCGGCCTACGCATTCGCCGGTGTTCCGTGGCACGCGATGGCGATCTCGTTCGCGGGAGAGGGCTGCTGGGCAGCCGGGCTCATCGTGTGGGTGACGCTGATGCAGCGCGTCGTCCCTGCGGAGCTCCTCGGCCGCGTGAAGAGCGTGGACTGGCTGCTGTCGCTCGGCCTCGCTCCGCTCTCGTTCGCCGTCACCGGCCCGCTTGCCGGCTGGCTCGGAGTGAAGCCCGTGCTCCTGATCTCCGGCATCGCCGCCAGCGCGCTGACCGCGCTCTTCTACTTCCTGCCGGGGATGCGCGACACGGAGACCCCGGGCCACACCAGCCGCGTGATTCTCAGCGAGCCCACCGAGACAGCGATCGCGCCGGCCGAGGATCCCGATCGCGCACTTGCGGGTGCCCGCCCCGGTCAGTAGGCTCCTGCGGGCACGGAGGCAATGGAGCCTCGGGCGGTTTGCCCGGGGCTTTTCGCATTCAAGGAGGAGAAATGGCGCAGGTCGAGAGCAAGCCCAGAGCGACGTCGAGCACCGAGGACCGCAAGGAGGTCCTGAAGCGGATCAAGGACGAGGGCGTGGAGTTTCTCCTGCTCTGGTTCACCGATCTCGAGGGACACCTGAAGAGCTTCGCGGTCACTCCGGCGGAGATGGAGGACGCGCTCGACGACGGGATGGGCTTCGACGGCTCGTCGATCACCGGCTTCAACGCGATCGAGGAGTCCGACATGGTCGCGATCCCCGACCCGCGCACCTTCCAGCTGATGCCCTGGCGCGAGGGCGAGACTCGCGTCGCCCGGATGATCTGCGATGTCGTGACGCCGGACGGCGAGCCTTACGAGGGCGACCCGCGCTACGTCCTCCGCCGAGCGCTCGAGCGCATGAAGGGCATGGGTTTCGACACCTTCAACGTCGGTCCGGAGCTCGAGTACTTCCTCTTCAAGGATTCGAAGGGCACTGAGACGCTCGACGAGGGCGGCTACTTCGCGATGACGACCATGGACGCCGCGAGCGAGCTCCGGCAGGAGACGGTCCGCGCCCTCGAGTCGATGGGGATCCCGATCGAGTACGTCCACCACGAGGTCGGGCCCTCCCAGCACGAGATCGACATGCGCTTCGCGCCGGCGCTCGAGATGGCCGACCACACGATGACCTACCGGCTGATCGTCAAGGAGATCGCCAAGAAGGCCGGCTTCCACGCGACCTTCATGCCGAAGCCGATCTTCGGCGAGAACGGCTCCGGCATGCACACGCACATGTCGCTCTTCACCGACGGCCGCAACGCGTTCTTCGACGAGGACGACAAGTGGCACCTGTCCGACACGGCCAAGGCCTTCATCGCGGGGCAGCTCCGGCACGCGCGCGAGATCTCCGGCGTGTTCGCGCAGTGGGTCAACTCGTACAAGCGGCTCGTGCCGGGCTACGAGGCGCCCGTCTACGTCGCCTGGTCGCAGCGGAACCGCTCGGCGCTGATCCGCATCCCGCTCTACAAGCCGGGCTCGGAGGAGGCGACGCGCGCGGAGATCCGCTGCCCGGACCCCGCCTGCAACCCGTACCTCACGTTCGCGGCGCTCCTGCACGCCGGCCTCGAGGGGATCGAGCGCGGCTACGAGCTGCCCGAGCCGATGGAGACGAACCTCTACCACCTGACGCCCGAGCAGCGCGAGGAGCGCGGGATCGTCGCCCTGCCGGAGACACTCGGCGAGGCGATCGACGAGCTCTCACACTCGGAGCTGGCGAAGCAGGCGCTGGGACGGCACATCTTCGACCGCTACATCGAGCTCAAGCGGAAGGAGTGGGACGAGTACCGCGTACAGCTCACGTCGTGGGAGCTTGAGCGCTATCTCCCTGTGCTTTGAGGCCACAACGACCGCGAGCTGCAAACGCAGCTCGCAGTCGGCCGTCAGTTCGTCCCACCCGCCGCAGGCGGGGTAGGACACTTAGCCATTGTGCTGGTTTTCTTCCTGCGTTTCTAGAGAAACGAGCGTTTCTACAGAAACGCGCGAATCGACTCGCGCTCGACCTTCAGGCCGACGACGCCGCTGGAGCGGTCGATCTCCTCGATCGTCGCGGCCGGGACGAGGCGCCGGCGTCGAGCAAGGAAGCCGGAGCGGACGGAGAGCGCGTCGGGAATGTCGCGGGCGGTGCCGTACATGGCGCACTCGACGCGGCCGACGATCCTGCCCCTCGCGTCCGCGACCAGGTAGCCGATCGTCTGGCGGAGGTCGGGGAGGACGGGCAGCGCCTCGCTCACGGCCTGAAACCTACGCCCCGAGTGTCAGCGATTTGGGTTGGGGTGCGTAAGGACTTTGTTAGCGACCGAGGCGGTAGGTTCCGGTGAGGATGGATGCGCCCGGACGGCACGTCCGGCTGCTGACCGAGACGATCGCGGCCGTCAACTCGACGCTCGACCTCGAGGAGGTGCTCTCGCTCGTGGCCCGCAAGGTCGCCGAGGCGCTCGACGCCGAGGCGTGCTTCGTTTACCTCTACGACGAGGCGGGCGACGAGCTCGTTCTGCGGGCGACACAGGGCACGTCCGTCGAGGCGATGACTCGCCGGCCGCGCATGCGGCCCGGCGAGGGGATTACGGGCACGGCGGCGGCCGAGCGAGAGCCGATCGCGATCCCGGCGCAGGCGCACCTCGACCCGCGGTTCAAGCGGTTCCCCAACCTCCCCGAGGACCAGTACGAGTCGATCCTCGCCGTGCCGATCCTGGCGCGCGAGAAGCTCGCCGGCGCGCTCAACGTCCGCACGGTCGAGCCACGCGAGTTCACGGACGACGAGATCGAGCTCCTGCTGGCGATCGCCGCCCAGGTCGCGCAGACGATCGAGCACGCGAAGCTCTACAGCGAGGCGCAGCTGCGAGTCGGCGAGCTCGAGGCGCTGGCGCGGATCTCCGAGGCGGTCTCCGAGTCCCTCTACCTCGAAGAGTCGCTCGAGGCGATCGTGCAGACGACGGTGGACGCGGTCGGCGCGACCGGCGCCGCGCTCGTCCTCGAGGACGGGAACATCGCCTGGCCCGAGGGCCGGGCCGCAGAGCACGCGATCAGAATCCCGCTCCGCTGGAAGGGCCGACAGATCGGCGAGCTCGTCTGCGACCGCGACACGGCGTTCACCGACCAGGAACGAGCGCTGCTCTCGTCGATCGCGAACCATGCCGCGGTCGCGCTCGAGCACGGGCGGGCCGTGATGCGCGGCGTCCTCGCCCAGGAGATCCACCACCGGGTCAAGAACAACCTCCAGACCGTCGCGTCGCTGCTGCGGCTCCAGGCCCGCTCGGGAGAGCAGATCGACCCGCGCAAGGCGCTCGACGACTCGGCGAACCGGATCCTCGCGATCGCGGCCGTCCACGAGGTGCTGACCGAGAGCCGCCACGACGACGTCGACCTCGACCAGCTGCTCGACAGGCTGCGCGCGATGCTCGTCCAAGGGCTCGGGTCGGGCAAGCGCGTCGAGACCGCCCTCGAGCCGGTGTCGCTCGCCGGCGACCAGGCGACGGCGCTCGCGCTCGTCTTCAGCGAACTGCTCCAGAACGCGCTCGAGCACGGCGGCGACTCGGTGCGTGTGGAGCTCGGCCGGCGAAACGGCAACGTCGTGCTCGCAATCGCCGACGACGGGGCGGGAATCGTCGACGAGCCGTCCGGTACAGGCCTGTCCATCGTGCAGGCGCTCGTGCGGGACGAGCTCCGTGGCACCCTCGACCTGAGCTCGGACGGCGGCATGAGGGCGGAGGTCGTCTTCCCCGCATGAGGATCCTGGTCGCCGAGGACGAGACGATCATCCGGCTCGACCTCCGCAACTTGCTGGAGGAGTCGGGCCACGAGGTCTGCGCCGAGGCGCGGGACGGGCAGGAGGCCGTGGAGCTCGCCCGCGAGCACGAGCCGGATCTCGCAATCCTGGACGTGAAGATGCCACGGCTGGACGGAATCGAGGCGGCCCGGACGATTCTCGAGGAGCGACCCATCCCGATCGTGATGCTGACCGCGTACGGCCAGGACGAGCTCGTGTCGCGGGCCGTCGAGGCCGGCGTGTTCGGCTACCTGGTCAAGCCGTTCCGCGAAGCCGACCTCCTGCCCGCGATCGCGACGGCGAGGGCCCGCCACGAGGAGCTCACGTCGCTGCGCGAGGAGGCCGACTCCCTCGCGGAGGCGCTCGCGGCACGCAAGGCGATCGAGCGGGCGAAGGGACTGCTGATGGCGCACGAGGGTCTTTCCGAGGAGGACGCGTTCAAGCGGCTTCGGAAGGCCAGCCAGCTGTCGGGCAAGCCCTTACGGGTCGTGGCCGAGGCCCTCATCGCCACTCTGGGCACCAGCTAGGCCCCGGCACTTCGCTTGGGGTCAGACCCCAGCGCGTCCCGCCACCAGGCAAGCTACCCGCCGCGCCGGCTGGGGTCAGACCCGAGAACGGAAGCGGCACGTAGTTGCGCCGGAACCGTGACGCGCAAGCGCGATGGTCGGGCCGCTTCTAGACGCCTGAGGACTCGAAGAGCTGCTCCCAGCGGGCGAGCAGCGCATGGAGCTCGTCGCGCGCTGCGCGGTGCTTCCGCAGGAGGTCCGTGTTGCCCCAGTCGTCGGCCAGCTCGCGCTCGAGCTCGGCGACGCGCTCCTCCTGGCGCTCGATGTCAGCCTCCACCACCTGGAGAGCCGTCGGCCCGATCGGCTTGGCGTGAGCCGGCTTGGGCTTCTTGGTGACTTTCGGCGGGGGCGCCTCGGCGGCCTTCGCGACCTCCTCGCGACGGCGGATCAGCTCGGCCCAGCCTCCCTCGTAGGAACGAAGGTCGCGGTTCTCGATCGCCAGCGTGCGGTGAGCGACCGCGTCGAGCAGTGCACGGTCGTGCGAGACGAGCAGGAGGGTTCCGGGAAAGGCCTCGAGCGCGGCCTCCAGCGCCTCGCGGCTCTCGAGGTCGAGGTGGTTCGTCGGCTCGTCGAGGACGAGGAAGTTCGCCCCCGAGGCGACGACGATTGCGAGCGCCAGCCGCCGGCGCTCGCCGCCCGAGAGGACGGTCACCGGCTTCGACTGCTCGTCCCAGCCGGAGAAGAGGAACCGGCCGAGTAGGTTCTGCGCGGACTGGCGCGGGAGACCGGTCGAGCCCTGCACACAGTCGAGCACGGTCCCTCGCTCGTCGAGCTCCAGTTCCTGCTGGGAGAAGTACGCGGCCTCGACGCTGTGGCCGAGCCGCACCGTGCCGCGGGCGCTGTCGCGGCGGCCGAGCATCGTCTCGAGCAGCGTCGTCTTTCCCGATCCGTTGGGGCCGACGAGCGCTACGTGCTCGGCGCGCTCGAGCGCGAAGTTGACGCTGTCGAGGAGCTCCTTGTCGCCCGCCTTGACGCCCAAACCCGAAGCTTCGGCAACCGTCCGGCCGCTCCGCGCCGGTTTCAGGAAGTCGAAGCCCATCGACCGCTTCTTCGTCGAAAGCCGGTCGAGCGTCTCCGCCTGGCCGCCTCGCTCCTCTTCCAGCCGGCCGATGTGCGTCAGCTTGGCCTGAGCCTGCTTCGCCTTGTTCTTCTTGTACCGAAAGCGCTCCACGAAGCGCTCGAGCCGCGCGATGTCCTCGTCCAGCCGGTCGAGCGCCTTTTGGGCATGCAGGGCGCGGGCAACCTTCTCACGGCGCCACTGGTGCCACGGCCCCTTGAAGTAGAGCGAGCGGCCGCCCGAGAGCTCGAGCACGCCGTTCGTCACCGCCTCGAGGAACCAGCGGTCGTGCGCCACGAGGATCACAGCGGCATCCAGGGACTGGAGCTCGCGCTCGAGCCACTCGATGCTCTCGACGTCCAGGTGATTCGTCGGCTCGTCCAAGAGCAGCAGATCGGGGTCGCCGGCAAGCGCGCGAGCGAGCGAGGCACGCGTCAGCTCGCCGCCTGAGAACGTCTCCAAGGGGCGGTCGAGGTCGGCGTCGGCGAAGCCGAGCCCACGGATGACGCCGGCAGCACGGTCGCGCCACGCGTAGCCGCCGGCGTGCTCGAGCCGCGCTTGCGCGTCGGAGTAGCGGGCGAGCGTCGCCTGGTCGTGGTCGCCCGAGGCCATGGCCTGTTCCAGCGAGCGCAGCTCTTCCTCCAGCGCGATCAGGTCGGCGGCCCCGGAGAGGACGTACTCGCGCAGCGTGAGGCCGCGGTCGAGCGGCGGGCGCTGGTCGTGCAGCGCGACGCGGGCTCCTTTGGAGAACACGAGCTGGCCGCCCTCCACCGGTAGCTCCCGGGCCAGCATCCGGAGCAGCGTCGTCTTGCCCGCGCCGTTCGGGCCGGCGAGCGAGAGCCGGTCGCGGCGCTCGACCTTGAACGAGACGCCGTCGAAGAGCGGGTCTCCCGCGAACTCCTTCCGGAGCTGATTTGCGATCACGACTGCCATGGCTTGTCCAAAAAGAAGGGGCCGCTGTTTCCAGCGGCCCCGTTCCAACACCAGCGGTGGATTTGGTAGAGGCGCTTACCTACTCGGCTCGATTGCCGGTGGCGCGTTGCGCGACGTCCCCCACGCTGGCTAGGCGGTTCCCTACAGGTCTCAGGGACACGCCCCTACCCGCTGGTACCTCCACTGCCCGTACTTGAAGATTTCACTACCGGACCACCTCCTTTCCGCGGTAGTCGAAATGTAGCGGAGAGGGAGGAGGTCGGTCAGCCCCCCGTCAGGGGAGGGTCGGGCTGCCGGAGCACGACGCTGAGCTCGAGCCCACGATCGAGCGGCACGGTGACGGACTCGAGCGTGGGGTCGGCCTGGCGGGCGCGCGAGTACGCGCCGAGCGTCTCCTCGTGGGAGAGGACGTTGTCGGCGACGAAGAGCGCGGCCGGCTCGACTCTGGGCCGGGCGAGCTCGAAGAGCCGCTCGTAGTCGTCCTTCTCGGCGTCGATGAAGACGATGTCGAACACGTCGTCGATGGCGGCGAGCGTCTCGAAGGCGTCGCCCTCGATCAGCTCGGCGGTCTCCTCGAGCCCCGCCTCGGCGATGTTCGCTCGCCACGCCTCGCACTTCACGGGGTCGGCCTCGAGCGAGAGGACGCGACCGCCGAAGTAGCGCAGGCCGGCGGCGAGCCAGACCGTGGAGTAGCCACGCGATCCTCCGATCTCGAGCACCTCGCAGTCGGTCTGCGGCGCCACCAGGTCGAAGAGGAACTGCCCCGTCGTCCGTGCCACCTGGCGCGAGCGAAGCTCTCGCGAGACGCCCTGCTCCCGCTCCGCGGCGTCTTCGGCCTCGAGCCGCTTCAACACGGCGCGAACTCGGTCGTCCAGCACGGCCCTACCCTAAGCCCGACCGTCCCTTGGAGACACGGCTTGGTGCCTGGCACCGGGACACAGCCTGGCGAGCCGGTCCAGCGAGGAGCAATGGCGCGCAGACTGTCGGTGAGGGCCACGCCCTGGTGCCAGGCACCAGGACACGGCCCGGCGGGACAGTTTCAGGTCACGTCGACCTTCACGACGCCGTCCTCGACGACCACCGGGAAGGTCTCGACCGGCGCATAGGCCGGCAGGGAGAGCGGGCGCCCCGAGCAGATGTCGAACTCGGAGCCGTGGCGAGGGCAGATCACGACGCCGCGCTCGGGGTCGTGCTCGCCCTCGGCGAGCGGCCCGTCGTCGTGGGAGCAACGGTCCTCGATCGCACAGAGCTTCCCGTCGAGGTTGTAGACGCCGACCGCGACCTGTCCCACGTGGACGATCTTGACGCTGCCGGGCGGGAACTCCTCCAGCGGCGCGACGGTGACGAGCGCCACCTAGTTGACGCTGAACTGGTCGTCCAGGCCGGACCACTCGGCCGGCAGCGGCGTGCCCTTCGACCGGTGCAACGCGACCTTCAGGACGCCGAGCCCGAGCAGCGCACACTTGAGCCGGATCGGCGTCAGCGGGATCCCGATCTCCTCGAGCAGCTCGTCCTTGGAGAGCTCCCCGATCTCGGTCGCCGTCCGTCCCTCGACCATCTCCATCAGCATCGAGGTCGCCGCCTGGCTGATCGCACAGCCGCGGCCGGAGAACTTGACCTCGTCGATCGTCTCCCCGTCTTCGCCGAACGCGACGTAGATCGCGACCTCGTCGCCGCACAGCGGGTTCAGGCCTTCGGCCTGCGCGTCGGCATCCTCGATCACCCCGTGTCCGCGGGGGTTCTTGTAGTGGTCGAGGATGACCTCTCTGTACAGGTCTTCCATCGAAAAGGAGGCTAGCCGAACACCTTTCGGGCGCGGAGGAGCCCATCGTGGAGCCGCTCGACGTCCTCCTCGACGGTGTAGAGGTAGAAGCTCGCGCGATTCGTCGCCGACACGCCCAGGCGCGCCATCAGCGGCTGGCAGCAGTGATGGCCGGCGCGGATCGCGACGCCCTCCCAGTCCAGCACCTGCGCGACGTCGTGCGGGTGGATGCCCTCCATGTTGAAGGAGACGATTCCAGCGCGCTTCTCGGGCGCCGGGCCGTAGAGCTGGATTCCAGGAACGTCGCCGAGCCGCTCGAGCGCGTGGGCGAGGAGATCGTGCTCGTGCTGCTCGATCGCGTCGAGCCCGACGCCGTTCAGGTAGTCGACCGCAGCGCCGAAGCCGACGGCCTCCGCGATCGGCGCCGTTCCGGCTTCGAACTTGTGCGGGAGGTCGCCCCACGTCGTCTCCTCGAACTGGACCTTGCGGATCATGTGGCCGCCGAGGTTGAACGGCTCCATCGACTCGAGCAGCTCACGGCGGCCCCAGAGGGCGCCGACGCCGCTCGGCCCGCAGAGCTTGTGCGCGGAGAAGGCGAGGAAGTCACAGCCGAGCGCCTGGACGTCGATCGGGCGGTGCGGCGCCGCCTGCGCAGCGTCGACCACCGTGATGGCGCCGTGCTCGCGTGCCCACGCCGTCAGCTTCTCGACCGGGTTGACGGTCCCGAGCGCGTTGGAGACCAGGTTGGCGGCGACGACCTTGAGCTCGCCCTCGCTGGCCAGCTCGTCGAGCCCATCCAGGTCGAGCTCGCCACTGTCGGTCAGCCGCACCATCCGGAAAGAGGCGCCGGTCCGCTTGGCCACGTACTGCCAGGGGACGAAGTTCGAGTGGTGCTCCAGCTCGGTGACGACGACGACGTCGCCCGGCCCGAGCCTCGCGAGCCCGTACGCATAGGCGACGAGGTTGAGGCTCTCGGTTGCGTTGCGCGTGAAGATCAGCTCGCGGGACGACGGTGCGTTCACGAACTTCGCGATCCGGTCGCGCGCGCCCTCGAACGCCTCCGTCGCCCGCTCGGCGAGTGCGTAGACGCCGCGATGGACGTTCCCGTACGACGTCTCGTAGAACTGCGTCATCGCGTCGAGCACCTGCCGCGGCTTCTGCGCGGTCACCGCCGAGTCGAGGTAGGCGAGCGGCTTGCCGTTGATCTCCTGCTGGAGGATCGGAAAGTCGGCGCGCAGCTTCTGCGCATCCAGCTGGGCGGGTGCTTCGACGGCCATGCAGCCCATGGTATCCCCGGGGGTGGAGGCTCAGGCCGGGCGCTGGAAACCGGCGATGCGCCAGAGCTCGGCTTCGTTCGTCCAGGCAGTGCGCACGCCCTGGCGTTCCGCGGCCGAGATGAGCCGCTCGGGCCGGTGGATGAAGGACCGGTACTCCATGCGACGCGCGGCGAGATACGCGTTGACTCCGGTTGCGCCGAGCCGCGTCCACCACGCGCGACGCGGGAAGCTGAAGGCGAGGAGGCGTCGTGCGCGACCGGCGGCGGCGGCAACGAGCGCCTCGCCGTCGGGGTAGCAGCAGACGACCCGGTGCATGACGACCACGTCGGCTTCCGGGAGCTCCTCGGCCGCGTCCGCAAAGTCGACGACCCGGCGCTCGACGCGATCCTCGACCCCAGCCTCGCGGGCCAGCTCCCCGGCGGTCTCGTCGTAGGACGACGAGAGCTCGACGGTGATCGCGCTCGCTGCACCGGCCTTCAGGAGCTCAAGTCCGAGCACGCCGTTCCCGCCACCGACGTCGAGAACTGTCGCGCCGTCCACGCCCTTCCGCGCGGCAAAGCCGACGATTCGGCGGGCATTGTCGTCGAGCCCGCGCCGCCGGTACGTCTTGGCGTCACGGCGCGCCATCCTCTCTGTGAAGAAACTGTCGTAACCCTGGCGTGAACAGCATCCGGCCATCGAGTCCGTCAGGGTATCCCCACTACTCTTGGGCTATGGGCGCCAGGCTCGCAACCCTGACCGCTCTCGCATGCATCGGGCTCCTCACCGGCTGCGGCGGCGGCGACGATTCGGGCTCCGAGTCGAGCGACCCGGGCGCGAAGGTCTTCGCCGACGCCGACTGCGGCAGCTGCCACACCCTCGACGCCGCCGGGTCGAACGGCTCCGTCGGCCCGAACCTCGATGACGCCAGCCCGTCCTTCGACGAGGTGGTCGCCAAGGTGAAGAGCGGAGGCGGCGGGATGCCGTCCTTCGAGGGCGACCTCAGCGAGCAGGAGATCCGCGACGTCGCGACGTTCGTGTCCGGCGGGGAGGCGGGCCGGGCGGCGGCGGCGGTGTCGAAGATCAAGCCGTTCAAGGCGAACACGCAGCGGCTCGAAGGATGTCTCGACGCAGACTGCCGCCGGCAGGCATTCGGCAACGTCGCCTACCGCGAAGGGCCGAAGCCCGCGCTCGCGCTGTTCCAGGAGAAGCTCGGAGAGGACGCCGTCGAAGCGGACTGTCACCGGATCGCGCACACGATCGGCGCCGCCTCGCTCCAGCACCACGACGGCGACGTCGGCAAGGCGCTCGCCGAGGGGAACGGGATCTGCGCGTCCGGCTACTACCACGGCCTGCTCGAATGGAAGCTCGCGGATGTCCCGAAGGCCGAGGTCGCCGGTGTCGCGCGCACGGTCTGCGACCAGACGAAGAGCACCTCCAGCTCATTCGTCTACTACCAGTGCGTGCACGGGCTCGGCCATGGGCTGATGCTCTACACGCTGTACGACCTCCCCGGCGCGCTGCGGCTCTGCCACCGTCTCGTCACCGACTTCGACCGCGTCTCGTGCAGCGGCGGAGTCTTCATGGAGAACCAGCAGTCGTCCTACGGCATCACCTCGCCGTGGCTGAAGAAGGACAACCTGCTCTATCCATGCGGGATCGTGTCCAGGTCGGACAAGACCTACTGCTACCTGCTCGTCACCTCACAAATCCTCCCGCGCGTCGGCTGGGACTGGAAGAAGACGGCCGACTGGTGCCGGCGCAGCGAGGAGGGCTTCGTCGAGCTGTGCTTCCAGTCGTACGGACGCGACGCGTCGGGGAACTCACGCCAGGACCCCGCCAAGGCCCGGGAGCTCTGTGCGAACGCCGGCAGCGGCGAGGAGGAGTGCATCTTCGGCGCGGTACGGGACATCCTCAACACCGACCCGTCCGACGTCGGCGCCGCTCGGCTCTGCGAGCTCGCGAAGCCGGCGCACCGCTCCTACTGCGCGTACGGGATCGGCTCGATCGTGGCCGTCAAGCACAGCTCCGTGGACGCGAAGCGCGCGGACTGCCGGCGGTTCTTGTCGGGCCAGTACTACGTGGACTGCCTGCGCGGCGCGAACGCCTAGCGTCGCCGAACGAACGTTGCGCGAACGAAACGGGCGCGGTTCATCCGCACGACACAGCCGCGGGTGCCGCGGCAGGCGCCCGACCAGCGCTTGAACCGCGCGCCCCTCCGAGCCTTCGGCCGGAGCCGGACGCGCGCCTCGTCCGAATAGGTGGCGCGGCAGCGCTCAGGGCAGGCGATCCCCCGGGGCGAGCTCGTCACCTTGCCGCGCCCGCGAACGGAAACCGTGAGCCGCCGCTTGACGATCGACGGCGGAAGAGTCGGCGCAGGCCCGCCCTCGTAGTGCTCACTCTGCGTCAAGTCGAGGCAACCCGGGCGATTCGCGCCGAAGTAGTCGTCGCGGCCGACGTCGAGCACCTGAGGCGTCCACGGCTGGTCGCCCGCGTACATGAGGTCGGTAGGGCTGTCGGAGACATGGCCTGAGCGCGTGTGGTGCGGCGCGCACGTCGCGACGAACCCGAGCGTGTGCAGCGTCTCGTGGAGCATCGCCAGGTCCATCAGCTGGAGGCCGTTGAGTGAGAGCGCCGGGTTGTAACAGGGCCAGCCGGCGCCGTAGGTCGCCTTCACGTAGAGGGCCGCGAGGTTTCCCGGGAGCGCCGGAGGCCACGCGCCACCGCCGCAGGCCGCCGTGTTCGAGCCGCCGTAGTACGCCGCATAGATCTTGTCGGGATCGTTGAAGCCCGCGGCCCGTGTGCCCGACTCGATCGCATCCCGCATGAAGAGTCCCCGACCGGCGAGCTGCGCGTCCGACTCGGTCAGCCGGACAAAGCTCACGTCCAGCTCGCCGCCGGCGATGTCCAGGCGCATCCCATGCCCGCCCGTCTGGCCCTTGAGCCAGTTCTGGAAGTTCTGGACGGACGCCGCGATCGTCCCGTTCGTGTCGAGCGCGTCGTCGGCGCCGTCGCTCGGCAGCACGTAGAGGACGTGGATCTGGGCGCCTGGCCGGTCGTCCGGCCGGTCGGCCGTCGAGCGAGGCAGGGCGGCGGGCGTCGCCGCAGAGCTCGAGACGAAGCCGACCGCAAGCAGGGCGATCAGCGTTGCGATGGCGGCCGGGCGCACTCCGTCCCATTCTGAGTCCCGGCGCGGACGCTTTCCAGGCCGGCTAGCCGAACGTGAACGCGTAGGCGGATAGCCTCGGCGTGAAGCGCAGCTCGAGCAAACCCTCGCGGAGCTCCGGCAGCTCGAGCAGCCTGTACAGGCGCGGCTCGCCGCCGATCGCGATCGTGGGCTGACGGCGGCCGTCGAGGAAGACCTCCAGCCTCCCGGTCCCGCCCAGGACGAGGTTCACCTCGCGGGCGGTGAACTGGATCCGCAGCCGAGCCCCCTGGCCGGCCACGATCCGCTCCGGTTCCACGACGAGCCGGCCCGCGTACGCCATCTGGCCCGGCCCGAGGAAGCGTGGGAAGCGATACGAAGCCTCCCGATTGGCGACGACTCGGATGCCGACGAAGCGGGCAAGGCGCTCGAAGCCCAGGTACGACTCGGGCGTGAGCGGGCCGCTCGGCGTCCGGTCGGCCACCTCCGAGATCTCCCCGCCGGCGCCCGGCCCGAGATAGCGGCGGATCTGCCGCTCGGTCTCCTCGTACTCGCCCTCGCCGAAGTGGTAGTAGCGGACGCGGCCCGTGCGGTCGATCAGGTACTTCGCCGGCCAGTACTGGTTCGCATAGTTCGTCCAGGTGACGAAGTCGTTGTCGAGCGCGACCGGGTAGCGGATCCCGAGCTTGCGGACGGCGCCGCGCACGTTGTCGGCCTCGCGCTCGAAGGCGAACTCGGGCGAGTGCACTCCCACGATCGTCAGCCCGTCGTCGCGGTACTTGCTGTCCCAGTCCTTGAGGTGGGGAAGTGTCCGTAGGCAGTTGACGCAGGAGTACGTCCAGAAGTCGACCAGGACGACCCGGCCGCGGAGTTGCCGGACCGAGACCGGATCGCTGTTGATCCAGCCCACGATTCCCCCAAGCTCGGGCGCCACCGGCCCCGTCCCGGTTGCGGCGAGTGCGGGCTGGTCGCCGGTGCGCCGCATTCGGGCGAGCTCGCGCTGCGCCGTGGAGTTCTGCTCCACCTTCTCCTGGAGCGCCTCCGTGTAGCCGGGCACGGCCGTCGTGAACTCCTGGTCGACTCCGAGCGCGATCGCGATCGCCGAGATGCCGATGAGAGCACCCGCGGCGCGGCGGGTCGTCTCGGCATGCCGGCGGAGGAACCCGACGCCCTCCGTCAGGCGCTTGCTTCCCACCGCGATCGCGAGCATCGGGACCGCCGCCCCGCTTGCGTAGGCGACCGCGACGAAGAACGTCTCGAGCCCGCCGCCGCCGGTTGCCGAAAGCGCGGTGACCGCGGCGAGCACCGGCCCGGCGCAGGGGACGAAGACGAGGCCCAGGCTCGCGCCGAGCACGATTCCGCTGCTCTCGGTACGAGGCCGACTTCGCGTGAGGCGCAGCAGCGGGCGTTCCGCCAGCCGCGCCACCGCCGGGAAGAGCAGGGTCGCCGCGAGCAAAAAGAGCAGCACGATCGCGAGGTTCCGAAGCGTGTCCTGCGGCAGGCCGAGGCTGTCGAGCAGCGCCGAGCCGACGACCGTGAAGACGCTGAAGCTCCCGACGAGCCCGAGGATGATCCCGAACGGCCGGCGGCCCGACGCGCCGCCGCCGAGCAGGATCGGGAGCACGGGCAGGACGCACGGCGAGATGGCCGTGATCAGGCCGGCGAGGAACGCGATCCCGAGCAGGATCACGAGCTCAGGGTAGGCCGACGACCATTACGGCCGGCTTAACTACGCCTGCGGGATGCGCGCTTCGAGCGCCTCGCCGAGCGCTTCGCGCACCGGCTCGAGCTCGACGCGGTCGAGCACGTCGGTGAAGAAGCCCCGGACGATCAACCGCTCGGCCTCGCCGCGCGAGAGGCCGCGGGCCATCAGGTAGAAGAGCTGGTCGCGGTCGACCTGGCCGACGGTCGCGCCGTGCGTGCAGCGAACGTCGTTGGCAAGGATCTCGAGACCGGGGATCGGCACCGCGTGCGCCGTCGGCGACAGCATCAGGTTCCGGTTCTCCTGGTACGCGTTCGTCCGCTGGGCGTCCTTCTCGACGCGGATCATCCCGCGCCAGACCGCCGTCGCCTTGTCGCGGAGCGCGCCCTTGAACGCGAAGTCGGACGTGGTGTTCGGCGCCGCGTGGAGCTGGTAGGTGTCGTAGTCGAGGTGCTGCTCGCCGTCGGCGAAGTAGGCGCCGGTGACGCGCGAGGTCGCGCCCGGACCGGTCAGGTCGTTCTGGATCCAGACCTTGCCGCTCCGCGAGCCGAAGCCTCCGGCCACCCAGTCCAGCTCGGCGTCCCGCTCGACCCGGGCGTGGTGCGAGGCGAAGTGCCAGGTGCTCTGCGAGAGGTTCTGGATCGAGACGTACTCGAGCTTCGCCGCCTGCTCGACGAAGATCTCGGTGACCGAGTTCGTGTAGCCCTCGAGCTCGGGCGAAGCCGACGCGGAGTCCTCGATCAGCGAGAAGCGGCTCTCCGGCTCCGCGATCACGAGCAGCCGGAAGAAGAGTGCCCCGCCTTCGTTCGAGTTGACGATCCGGATGACGAGCGGCTGCTCGAGCTCGACGCCCTTTCGGCACCACGACAAGCAGCCCGTGCTCCCAGACGGCGGCGTTGTGCGCGGCGAACTTCTCGTCCGTCCCGACGAGCTCGCCGAGCCGGTCGTGGTCGGTGAACGGCTCGAACGTGACGCGCGGATCGGGCGAGCGGACGATCGAGATCCCGCCCTCACGAACCACGGCCATGCCGGCCGTGTCCACGTCCAGCATCGTCTTCGGCAGACCTGCCTCGGTGCCTGGCACCGGGACCTGGCCGTTCGAGACGAAGGACTCCGGGTCGAATTCCTTGAGGTCGGTGAAGCGCCAGTGCTCGTCCGTCGTCGACGGCATCGGCAGCTCGGCGTAGCGGGAGGCGGCGGCTGCCCTATCCACGAGGCTTGTACCTCCGATGGAGGATCAGGACGTTTCCGTCGGGATCCTTGACGAAGCCCATGTGGCAGACGCCCGAGTCCTGGATGCCCATCACCTCGGCGCCCCGACCACGCACTTCCTCGACGGCGCCTTCGACATCGGCGACCCGCAGGGCGATCCCGTTTTCGTTCGGGACGAACGTCTCACCCTGCTCCTCGGGATTCCAGAACGAGAGCGTCACATTCGGCGTCTCGATCTCCGCATCCGTGTACTCGGACACCGGGAGCCCGAGCACGTCTCTGTACCAGGCCACGGCCCGCGCGCTGTCCCGCGTCGGGACCGACACGAAGTCGACCTGCTCGACCTGCATCACGGAGTGGAGCCGTCGGCAAACGGTGCGTACCGACGGTGCAGCTGGAGCGTGTTGCCGTCCGGGTCGGAGAACGTCGCGAGGTGGCAGACGCCCGAGTCGATCGTCCCGTCCGGGAACTCGACGCCCTCCGCCTCGAGCTTCTGTCTCGCTTCGTCCACGTCGGAGACGCGAAACGCGATGGGCATCTGGTGGCCCCGAGCCTGGAACTCCGCGCCCATCACCTCGGGCGAGACGAGTGCCAGCGAGACGTTGCCGAGCTCGAACTCGACCCACCGCGGGCCGGTGTTCGGGTTCTGGGGCAACCCGAGGGTCTTTCCGTAGAAGTCCACGGCCCGGCTCAGGTCCTGGACGGGCACGGAGATGAAGTCGGCGCGCTCGACGCCGAGATCAGCCAACCGACCCTTCCATCTGGAGCTGGATGAGGCGGTTCAGCTCGACCGCATACTCGAGCGGGAGCTCCTTCGTGATCGGCTCGACGAAGCCGGAGACGATCATCGCGGACGCCTCCGCCTCGGAGAGCCCGCGCGACATCAGGTAGAAGAGCTGCTCCTCGCCGATCTTCGAGACCGTCGCCTCGTGGCCGATGTCGACGTTGTCCTCGTCGATCTTCATGTACGGATAGGTGTCCGAGCGCGAGTCCTCATCGAGGATCAGCGCATCGCAGACGACCTTCGACTTCGAGCCGTGTGCGCCCTTGGCCACCTCGAGCAGCCCGCGGTAGCCGGCTCGCCCGCCGTTCTTCGAGACCGACTTGGAGGTGATGACGGAGGTCGTGTTCGGTGCGACGTGGACGGCCTTGCCTCCTGCGTCCTGGTGCTGGCCGGCTCCGCCGAACGCGATCGAGAGCACCTCGCCGTGGGCGCCTTCGCCCATCAGCCAGATCGCCGGGTACTTCATCGTCAGCTTCGAGCCGAGGTTCCCGTCCACCCATTCCATCGTGGCGTTCTCGTAGGCGACCGCCCGCTTGGTGACGAGGTTGTAGACGTTCGTCGACCAGTTCTGGATCGTCGTGTACCGGCAGCGCCCTCCCGGCTTGACGATGATCTCGACGACCGCCGAGTGCAGCGAGTCGCTCGAGTAGATCGGCGCCGTGCAGCCCTCGACGTAGTGCACGAACGCGCCCTCGTCGACGATGATCAGCGTGCGCTCGAACTGGCCCATGTTCTCCGCGTTGATCCGGAAGTAGGCCTGGAGCGGCATCTCGATCGAGACACCGGGCGGGACGTAGATGAAGGAGCCGCCCGACCAGACGGCCGAGTTCAGCGCCGCGAACTTGTTGTCGTTCGCGGGGATGATCGTCCCGAAGTACTGCTTGACGAGGTCCTCGTGGTCCCGGAGGCCGGAGTCCATGTCGAGGAACAGGACACCCTGCTTCTCGAGGTCCTCCTTGAGCTTGTGGTAGACGACCTCGCTCTCGTACTGGGCGCCGACGCCGGCGAGAAACTTCCGCTCGGCCTCGGGGATCCCGAGCCGGTCCCAGGTGTTCTTGATGTCCGGCGGGAGGTCCTCCCAGGACTTGGCCTGCTTCTCGGTCGGCCGGATGTAATAGAAGATGTTGTCGAAGTCGATCCCGGA
Organism: uncultured Actinomycetes bacterium; assembly: GCA_963782765.1. Lineage (GTDB taxonomy): Bacteria > Actinomycetota > Thermoleophilia > Gaiellales > Gaiellaceae > JACDAN01. The sequence continues at coordinate 300,426 of CAWALC010000001.1, read as the reverse complement.
GACGTCGCCGCCCCAATCCGGGAGCGGGCGCGCCAGGAAGTACTCGAGCGACTTGAGCCGGTAGTCCCGCATCCACTGTGGCTCGTTCTTGTGCTCGGAGATCGCCGCCACGAGCTCGCGGGAGAGTCCCCGGCCGGACTTGAAGAAGTAGTCCTCGGGATCGCTGAAACCGTACTTGTAGTCGCTGCCGATCTCGGCGACGACCTGGGTCTCGCTCTCGGTTACCGCCATCAGCTCTCCACCTTCTCGGGCATGAATGCCTCGTACCCTTCTGCCTCCAGTGTATGCGCCAGCTCCGGCCCGCCCTCGGCGACGATCTTCCCGTCGACGAACACGTGGACGAAGTCGGGCTCGATGTAGTTGAGGATCCGCTGGTAGTGCGTGATCACGAGCGCGCCCGTCTCCGGGCCGACGAGCTCGCGGACGCCGCCGGCGACAATGCGCAGCGCGTCGATGTCGAGCCCGGAGTCGGTCTCGTCGAGCACGGCGATCCGCGGCTTCAGCATCGCCATCTGGAGGATCTCGACCCGCTTCTTCTCGCCGCCCGAGAAGCCGTCGTTGAGATAGCGCTGGGCGAGCTCGCGGGGGATGCTCAGCCGCTCCATTGCCGCCAGCATCTCCTTGCGGAACTCGGGGATCGGCACCGGGTCGTCCTCACCCTTCCGCGCCTTGCGGACCGCGTTGATCGCGGAGCGCATGAAGCTCGTGACAGTGACGCCAGGAACGGCGTGCGGGTACTGGAACGCGAGGAAAAGACCCTTCTGCGCGCGCTTGTCGGCCTCCAGCTCCGTGACGTCCTCGCCATCGAAGAAGATCTGTCCCTCGCTGATCACGTAGGCCGGGTGGCCCATCAGCGCATAGGCGAGGGTCGACTTCCCGGAGCCATTGGGGCCCATGATCGCGTGGATCTGGTCGGTGTCGACCTCGAGGTCAACGCCCTTGACGATCTCCGTGCCGTCCTCGAGCGCGACGTGCAGGTCCTTCAGTTCCAGTAGCGCCAAATCGCTCCCTTTCAGACAAGTGGCGGGCAAACGCCCGCCTCCAAGGCCTCATGGTACCAGTGGGGTTCCGCCCCGGGAGGGCTCCGAAACCGCTGCTACGCTGCGTTTATGCCCTTCGGCATCGGGCTTCCCGAGATCATCATCTTCCTCGTCGTCGTCCTCCTCCTCTTCGGCGCCAAGCGCGTTCCCGAGATCGGACGGTCGGTCGGCCACGGCATGCGCGAGTTCAAGAACGCGGTGACCGGAAGGGACGACGAGCGCCCGCCGCGGCTGCCCGAAGCGCCCGAGGACGAAGAGCGCGTCGCCGAGCCCGCACCGCCGCGCGAGCGCGACACCGTTCACTAGCTTCCGATGAGACGTCTCCCGCGCCGCCTCTCGTACGGCGAGGAGGCGACCCTCGTCGAGCATCTCGAGGAGCTGCGCAGCCGGCTGATCGTCTGCGTGCTGACCCTCGTCGTCGCCTTCCCGGTCGCGTTCTACTTCCACGAGGACCTGATCGAGCTGCTGCTGGAGCTGCTCCCTGAGGACCGCCGGCTCGTGACCCTCGGCGTCGCCGAGCCGTTCACGACCGGGCTGAAGGTCAGCTTCTACGCCACGCTCGCCCTGGCCTTCCCGGTGCTCGTCTGGCAGGCGTGGAGCTTCTTCGCGCCGGCCGTGCAGGAACGGAACCAGCGAGTCGTCGCGCGCTTCGTCGCCCTCGCCACCGTGCTCTTCGCGGGCGGGATGGCGTTCGCGTACTTCGTGATCCTCCCGCGGGCCTTGGATTTCCTCACGAGCTACGACGAGAACCTCTACGACATCCAGATCCGGGCGAGCTACTTTCTCTCGTTCGTCGCGCTGATGATCTTCGCGACCGGCCTCGTCTTCCAGCTGCCGATCTTCGTGCTCGGGCTCGTGCGGCTCGGCGTCCTGACGTCGGCCCAGTTGCGGGCGAACCGGCGCATCGGGTATGTCTCCCTGCTCGGCGCGGCGATCCTGCTGCCGACCGTGGACCCGATCTCGCTTGCGCTGGAGGTGCTGCCGCTGTTCGCGCTCTTCGAGCTCTCGATCTGGCTGTCGGTGATCCTGGAGAAGCGCTGGCAGGCGGCGGACGCCCGCCTAGCCACCGACTGACCCCGACCCGGCGGTCGCTACCCTACGGCCTGCATGGCACGTTCAGCCCAGCGGCGCAACAGGCAGCAGCGAGAGCGCCGGCCGAATCCTCGGCCGAACACGCCCGCGCGCGCACCCGTCGCAACCTACGAGGACACGATGTTCTTCCCCCGCCTGCGGCGGCAGGCGAAGTGGATGTTCGTGTTCCTCGCTGTCATCTTCGGGCTCGGCTACGTGATCTTCAACGTCGGCGGGTCGATCCCCGGAACCGGCCTCGGGGACGTCCTCCAGGGTCTCTCCCAGACGTCGGACGCCGGGCCGAGCGTCGGCGAGTCGAACGACAAGATCAAGGAGGAGCCGAACAACCCGCAGGGCTATCGCGACCTGTCCTCCGCGCTCCAGCGCGAGAACCGGAACCAGGAAGCGATTCAGCCGCTCGAACGCTACGTCCAGATGCGGCCCACCGACCGGGAAGCGTTGCGTCAGCTCGGCGCCCTGCACATGGCTCAGGCCCGTGTCTACGAGGAGCAGGGAGCGGTTGCCCGCGCCCAGCTCACCGAGCTGACCGGCGGCGACGTGCTGGCCCCGGGGACCTCGAGCCAGTTCGGCCAGGCCTTCGCCAACCCGCAGATCACGGCGCTCGAGTCCCAGAAGTTCAACCAGCAGCTGAACAACGCCTTCCTCGGCTCCCAGCAGTCCTACAAGGACGCCACCCGTGTCTTCAACAAGCTCGTCGCGGTCACGCCGGACGAGCTGGAGGCCGAAGAGCCGCTGATCTTTCTCCAGCTCGGCCAGGCCGCGCAGTCCGCGGGCGAGCTGAAGTCCGCGGTCACTGCGTACGAGCGCTACCTCGAGGTCGCGCCCGATTCGGCGAGCGCGCCCGCGGTGAAGGCTCAGCTTCCGGCCCTCAAGAAGGCCGCGAACACGCCGACCCCACCTGCAGGCCAGTAGCGTCGCGACCCACTAGACTCTCGGCGTCTTTCGACCCGAGGGAGGCGCGTGAACTTCGACATCAACACCGAGCAGCTGGGCGATTCGTCCTACGTCATCTCGCTGACCGGCGAGGTCGACCTCTACACGGCGCCGGAGTTCAAGCAGCAGCTCCTCGAAGTCATCAACCAGGGTGCCAAGGAGGTCGTCGTCGACTTCTCGAACACGACCTTCATCGACTCGACCACGCTCGGAGTCCTGGTCGGCGGAGTCAAGCGGCTCAGGACGAACGACGGGCAGCTCTCGCTGGTCTCGAGCGACCGCAACATCACGAAGATCTTCGAGATCACCGGCCTCGACCGGGTCTTCACGATCTATGGAAGCCGGGACGAAGCGGTCGCCGGCATCGGGTCCGCGACCCAGCCTTCCGCCTGAGTTGCGGGCGGTCGGCGCCGCTCTTCTCGCTCTTGCCGCGCTTGCGGTCGCCGGCTGCGGCACGGACGGCCTCGTCGAGGAGACCGCCGACCCGGCTCGCGGCAAGGAGCTCTTCCAGCAGACGTGCGGCGGCTGCCACACGCTGAGGGAGGCGGGGTCGCAGGGCTCGAATCCCGTGCAGAACCCGTCGAGCGGGCCCAACCTCGACGACGCGTTCGCCGCCTCGCGGATGGAGGGCTTCGACGAGAGCGCGATCCGTGAGACCGTCCGCCACCAGATCGACTACCCGGTGCCCCCGATGCCGGAAGATCTCCTGGACGACGCCGACGCCGACGCGGTCGCGCTGTACGTCTCCCTCGTCGCCGGGAATCCCGACGCGTCGATCGGCGGCGGCCCGGGCGGCGGCGGCGACGATCCTGAATCGCTCTTCACGAGCAACTGCGGCTCCTGCCACGTGCTCGAGAAGGCAGGGACCTCGGGCACCGTCGGGCCGAACCTGGACGAGACGCAGACCAGCTTCGAGGACGCCGTCCGGCAGATCACGAACGGCGGCGGCGGCATGCCTGCCTTCGGCGACCAGCTCGAGGACGAGCAGATCCGGGCGCTCGCGCGGTACGTCAGCGGCGGCTAGGCGGACGCTTCTTCGGCTGCGGTCTTGGCTTCGGCCTCGAGATCGACGACCACGTGCGTGATCGGGACGTCGAAGCGCTCGCGCGCCGCTCGCACCACACCGCGCTCCAGCCATTGAGACCGGCCTTCGGGATGCGTCGAGATGATCACCTCGTCCGCGCCGAAGGTGCGTAAGCCGTCCTCGATCGCCTGGAGCGGATCGGCGTCGCCGACCTCGCCCTCCGCGGTGACGCCCAGCTCGCGGAGCCGGTCGAGGCTCCGCTCGAGCCGCAGCTGGGCAGCCGCCCTCGGGCCGTCCTCGTCCGACGCGAAGTAGCGAACCGGCGACATCAGCGCCGGGCAGACGACGCGGACGAGCTCCTCGACACCCTCGGCGCGGCGATGGATCACGTCCCGAAGCGGGGTGCCGCCGACCGTCTCGTTTGCGATCACGAGGATGCGGCGCTCGCCGGGTGCGCTCGGTCGGATAACGGCCTGGCGCGGGGGCTCCCGGCGGGCTCGGGCGACGGCGGCAATCGCGATCAGCGTCAACAGGACGAAGACGGCGACCCCGAGCCACGTGTTGATCGCGGCCGCGACGACGATCAGCGCGAAGTAGCCGACTGCAAGCAGGACAAGACGAAATGCATCGGCCTCGTTCCTGAACGGATTTCTCATACGCCTAGAGCAGGTAGATCGTCGCGTACACCACGATCCACATTACGTCCACGAAGTGCCAATAGATCCCCGGGATCTCGACGCCGTGGTGATGCGATTCGGTGAAGTGCCCGCGGAACGACCTGATGGTGGCGAACGTGAGCAGCGTCAGCCCGACGAAAACGTGCGCGCCGTGGAGCCCGGTCAGCCCGTAGAAGATCGTCCCGAACGCTCCGTCGGCCGGCGAGAAGCCGACGCGCGCGTACTCCAGCATCTGCGTGACGAGGAAGGTGCCGCCGAGTGCGAGGGTCAGAACCAGCCCGGCCTGGAGGCCGGCGCGATTCCCGCGCTTGATCGACTGGAGCGCCCAGTGGATCGTGAAGCTCGAGGTGACCAGGATCGCCGTGTTCACTCCGGCCACGAAGACCGGGAGGTGGAAGGGCTCCAGCGGCCACTCGGCGTTCCCATTGACGCGGATGAAGAAGTAGGCCGTGAAGAACGACCCGAAGAGCATGATCTCCGAGGCGATGAAGAGGAGCATCCCGAGCGTCGGCGCATCGACGCGGGAGCTCCGGTGCGCCTCCGGCGGGTGTGCGGCGTGGTGCGCGGCCTCGGCGTGCGCGCTCACTCGGCGCTCACCACCGGCGGCTCGGCGCCGACTTCCTCGGGGGAGATGACGACGTGCTCGACCGGAACCTTGGCGTTCTCGTGTAGCCGCTGGACGAGGTTGCGCCGCATCCACGGCGACCGCGAGGGCTCGAAGGTCGAGACGATGACCTCGTCCACGCGCTCGTCCTCGATCGCCTGCATCGCCGCGGTGTAGGGATCCGGGTGCGCGATCTGGCCGTGGGCGTCGATGCCCGCGCCGCGCAGCTCGGAGAGCGCTCGCCGCAGCCGCCGCTCGGCCTCCGGATGGGCCCCGCGGCTCGGGTCGCTCTGCGGCGAGATGATCAGGAAGCTCGCCCGGCCTCGCTCGGCCCGCTCGCGGATCCTGTCGATCAGCGGCTTGCCGACGACCGTCTCGTTGGCGACGACGAGCACGTTGCGTGTCCCCTCCTCCTCGGCCTGCTCGACGACGACGTGCTCGACGGGAACGTCGCCGGCCGCCTTCTTGATCCGGTCGACGACGTTCTTGCGCAGCCAGCCCGACTTCTCGAGCGGATGCGTCGAGACGATCACGTCGGTCGGGGCCGGATCCAGCATCCCGAACGCGTCCTTGACCGCCGACTCGGGGTCCGTCTCGAGCACGAGCCCGTGCGCCGGTATGCCGGCCTCGCGCAGCTGCGCGAGAGTCCGGTCGAGGCGCCTGCCGGCCGCGGCGCGCCGCGTGTCCTCGTAGACCACGTACCCCGTCGCCGGGGTCGACACCGGCGCGAGGACGGTGACGAGCTCGACGTCCTGCTCGGAGGCCTTCCGCTTGACGGCGTCGATCAGCCCGCCTCCCGTGACCGTCTCGTTCGCGACGACCAGGAGATGCCTCAACGCCGAACCTCCTCGGTCGCGCCCTCCCGGTCGCCTGCGAGGATCGCGTGCTTCGCGCCCGGCACGCCGTACTCGTAGGGGTTCCCGACCACCTGCGGGATCTCGTCGAAGTTGAAGGTCGGCGGCGGCGAGGAGACCTGCCACTCGAGCGTCATCGCGCGCCAGGGGTTCGACGGAGCGGGCGCGCCACGGGCCCAGCTCACGGTCATGTTGTAGACGAAGATGAGGAACGAGGCGCCAAGCGCGAACGACGAGATCGAGATGAAGAGGTTCCACTCGCTGAACCGGTCCTCGTAGGTGTAGACGCGCCGCGGCTGGCCCTGGATGCCGATGATGTGCATCGGGAAGAACGTCGCATTCACGCCGAGGAATGTGCCCCAGAAGTGGATCTTCCCGAGCTTCTCGTTGTACATCCGCCCGGTCATCTTCGGGAACCAGTAGTAGAAGCCCGCGAAGATCGTGAACAGTGAGCCACCTAAGAGCACGTAGTGGATGTGCGCGACGACGTAGTACGTGTCCGAGGCGTGGATGTCGATCGGCACCGCGCCGAGGTAGATCCCGGACAGGCCGCCGATCACGAACATCGAGACGAACCCGAGCGCCCATAACATCGGCGTCGAGAAGTTGATCTTCCCCTCCCAGGTCGTCGCGAGCCAGGAGAAGACCTTGATCCCGGTCGGCACGGCGATCAGCAGCGTCGTGATCATCATCGGGATGCGCAGCCACGGCGCCATCCCGGCGACGAACATGTGGTGCGCCCACACGGAGAAGCCGAGGATGAGGATGGCGACGAGCGAGAGCGCCATCAGGCGATAGCCGAAGATCGGCTTCCGCGACATCGACGAGATCACCTCGGAGACGATCCCGAAGCCGGGCAGGATCATGATGTAGACCGCCGGGTGGGAGTAGAACCAGAAGATGTGCTGGTACCCCAGCGCGTACCCGCCGCCTTCGGTGTCGAAGTAGTGCGTGTGCATCAGCTTGTCGAAGGTGACGAAGAACTGCGAGCCGGCGATGAAGGGCGTCGCGATGACGACGAGCAGTGACGTCGTGAAGTTCGCCCAGACGAGCAGCGGCATGCGCCAGAAGGTCATCCCCGGCGCACGCATGGTGATGATCGTGACCAGGAAGTTCAGCGCCGTCGCGATCGACGAGGCGCCGGCCCACTGGACGGCCATCGTGAAGAAGATGTTCCCGAACGGCTGCTCGACCGAGAGCGGCGCGTAGTTCGTCCAGCCCGCGCCGAATCCGGGGAAGAAGAAGCTCGAGAGCATCATGATCCCGGCGATCGGGAGCAGCCAGTACGACAGGGCGTTCAGGCGCGGGAACGCCATGTCGGGCGCGCCGATCATGATCGGGAGGACGTAGTTCGCAAGCCCGGCGAACGCCGGGATCACGAAGAGGAAGATCATCAGCGCGGCGTGCGCCGTGAAGAGCTCGTTGTAGGTCTGCGGGTCGACGAAGTCCGCCTCCGGCCGCGCGAGCTCGGCGCGGACGAGCATCGCCATCATCCCGCCGGCCAGGAAGAAGAAGACCGTCGTGACGACGTACTGGATGCCGATCACCTTGTGGTCGGTGTTGATGCGGAAGTAGTCGGTCCAGCGCTTGGCGCCGTGGCCCGAGTGGTCCTCGGGCTGGGTCGGGAATCCGAAGGCCCAGCGGAGCCAGTAGTCGAAGGCGCCGAGGCCCGAGAGGAACCCGATCGGGGCCGCGGTCAGGAACGCGACCGTGATGATCGGCTCCCACTCGAGGAGCGGCTCCCAGCCGGCGAGCGCCCGGATTCCGACGACGAGCCCGAAGCCGAGCCCGGCGAAGAGCGCCGTCATCCACGCTGCGCGAATCCAGCCCGGCGCCATCAGCCGCCGGAAGCCGGTCCGAGGCGGACGGGGCGCCGCGTGCGCCTCGTGCTCTTCGGTGTGGTCGTGGATGGTCGTCAACTCATGCCACCTGGAGTCGTGCGCGACCTTAGCCAGCGTTCAAAGTCGGCTGCGGAAGTGACGATCGCGCGGGTACGCATCAGCGCATGGCCGAGCCCGCAGAGCTCTGTGCAGATCAGGCGATAGCTCCCGGTCTCGGTCGGCGTGACCGTGATCTCGGTCGTGATCCCCGGCACCGCATCCTGCTTCTGGCGGAACTCCGGCACCCAGAACGAGTGGATCACGTCCCGCGCCGAGAGGTAGAGGCGCGTCGGGCGGTTCACCGGGAGCCGGAGGTTCGGCGACAGCTTGCAGCCTTCCTCGATGATCCCCGCGTCGCGCTGGACGCACGCCATCTTGTCCTCCCCGGCCTCCGCGCCATCCTCGGGGTAGAGGAACGTCCAGGCGAACTGCTGGCCCCAGACCTCGACCCGTAGCGCGTCGTCGGGCACCCGGTCGTTCTGTGCGAGCGCCACCGAGCTGACGGCGATCATCGCGACCACGAGGACGAGCGGAATCGCGGTCCAGGCAATCTCGATCCCGGTGTGGCCGTGGATCGGCGGGCCGTCCGAGTCGTCGTCCGGACGGGCGCGGAACTTGACCAGCGAGTAGACGCTGATCCCTGCGACGACGGCGAAGATCGCGATGCAGATCGCAGTCACGAACCAGAAGACGAAGTCGATCCGCTCCGCCTCTTTCGACGACTGATCGGGGAGCCACGGAACGAAGATCGCGACGGCCGTCGCGATCGCCGCGAGTACGAGGGAGACCAGGAGAACCTTGATCAGGGACCCGGCGCGCACCGCCCGCGAGCCTACCGAGTTAGTGGCGAAGCCGGAGCGGGTACACCCGGGTTAGTTGCGGGGGGCACAGGCCCGTCGCAACCAACCAAGGAGGCACTGAATGGGACTCGGAGTAAGCCTGTTGCTGATCGCCGTCGGGGCGATTCTCGTGTGGGGTCTGCAGAGCGACATCGCAGGCATCAGCGAGGATGCCATCGGCGTCATCCTGATGGTCGTCGGCGCGGCGGGACTGATCCTCTCGATGATGTTCTGGTCCAGCTGGGGCGGCGTGTCTGGCCGTCGGCGCTCGACCTACGTCGAAGAGGGGCCACCCCCCGCCTGAGGGAGAACGGCAGCGCGGGCGGCAAGTCCGTCCGCGCCTGCCTTCATCCACCGTGAAGACCGACAACAGGATCGAGGAGCTCGAGTCGAAGCTCGAAGAGCTGGAGAAGCTCGACGAGCTCAAGACGCAGTTCGTGTCGCTTGCGTCGCACGAGCTGCGGACGCCGATCGCCGTCGTCCACGGAATCGCCTCGACGCTGTACCTCCGCGGTCACGAGCTCGCCGACGAGCAGCTCGCCGACCTGCGCAAGACGCTGTACGAGCAGAGCTCCCAGCTCGCAGAGCTGACGGATCAGCTGCTCGATCTCACGCGGCTCGACACGCAGGCGATCGCACTCAGCCCGGAGCGATTCCACCCACGCGAGCGGATCGACGAGCTGTTGACCCGCATCGCACCGGACCGGATCGACGAGGTCGAGGTGGGTGTGGAACCGGCTCTCGAGGTCGTCACCGACGCGCACGCATTCGAGCGTGTGATCGGGAACCTCCTGACCAACGCGCTTCGCTACGGCGAGCCGCCGATCGAGGTACGGACTCGCTGGAACGAGGTCATGGACGTGATCGTCCAGGACCACGGCCCAGGCGTGCCGGACGAGTTCGTCCCGCTGCTGTTCGAGCGTTTCTCACAGGCGGACGGGTCGACGTCGCAGCGGCAGGGCGCGGGTCTCGGGCTCGCGATCGCGAAGTCGTTCGCGAACGCTCTCGGCGGCGACCTTCGCTACGAGCCCGTGGAGCCGTCAGGCGCCTGCTTCCACTTCGAGCTGCCGCGCGAGTTCGCGGCCTGAGCTCGAAGCTCTAGAGCCCGGTCAACGGGTCGACCGCGGCGCCGCGCACCCGGACTTCGAAGTGCAGGTGCGGCCCCGTCGAGTTGCCGCTCGACCCGATCCGCCCGATCCGCTGGCCGGGCTGGACGAACTGGCCGACGCGAACACCCACTCGTGAGAGGTGCGCGTACACGGTCCGCGTGCCGCCGCCGTGCGCGACCGTGACGAGGTTTCCCCAGCCGCCGACGCTGAAGCCGGCGAACGTGACACGCCCGGAGGCAGCGGCGACGACGGGCGTCCCGGTCCTGCCGGGATAGTCGAGGCCCGTGTGAAAGCGGTTGCCGCGCGGACCGAAGACGTCGCTGTAGGCGCTGGCCACCGGAGACGTGAGCGAGATCGGACAGGTCGGCAGCGCGGCTCGGAGCGCTGCGACGACCGCTGCCCCGGCGACGCCGTCGGCGTGCAGGCCGGCCCGGCGCTGGAACTTCCGCAGCGCGCGGTCGGTGGCGGCGCCGAAATGCCCGTCGATGTTCCCGGACGGGAAGCCGTGCGAGGCCATGGCGAACTGCAGCGCTGCGACATCCCAGCCCCGCGCGCCCGACGCCAGCATGCGCCCGCCGAGCGGCGGCCTCCTGCCGAACCGGCCCAGAGCCTTCTTCGTTCGCGGGCCGGGGAGGCCGTCGACGGTCAGGCGCGCACGGCGCTGGAGCCGGCGCACGGCCGAGACGGTGTCCGGGCCGAGCACGCCGTCCACCGTTCCGGCATAGAACCCTCGCTGCCGTAGCCCCACCTGGAGGGCGGCGACCTCGGGATCACCGGCCGCCCACGCGCCCGGCGCGAGCAGCAGCAATGCGAAAAGTGTTGCGGCCGCAGTTCTCTTCATCCACATGTACCTCCCTCGAAAGAGGGGTCTGTGCCTCTATCGGCCGGGAAAGGGCGGTCCTTAACCCGGGCGCCCTACCGCCTGTTCGAATCGTCGTGCCACAGCGTCCCAGTGTACGACGTTCCACCAAGTTTCCAGGTATTCCGGACGCCTGTTCTGGTAGTTGAGGTAGTAGGCGTGCTCCCAGACGTCGATGCCGAGGAGCGGCTCGTGGCTCTCCATCAGCGGGCTGTCCTGGTTGGCCGTCGAGTACAGGGAGAGGCCGGTGCCGTCGTGGACGAGCCAGGTCCAGCCGCTGCCGAAGCGCTTGACTCCGCCGTCGTTCACGAGCGCCTTCAGCTCGTCTACGGAGCCGAACGTGTCGTCGATCGCGGCCTTGAGGTCGCCCTCCGGCTCCCCGCCGCCGTCGGGGCTCATGAGCTCCCAGAAGAGCGTGTGGTTCGCATGCCCACCGGCGTTGTTGCGGACCGCGCCGCGGATGTCGTCGGGCAGAGCGTCGAGGGATGCGAGCACCGACTCGACCGAGTTGTTCTCCCACTCGGTTCCGGCCAGCGCCTTGTTCGCGTTGTCGACGTAGGCCTGGTGGTGCTTGTCGTGGTGGAGCCGCATCGTCTGCTCGTCGATGTGCGGCTCGAGCGCGGCGTAGTCGTACGGCAGCGGGGGCAGTTCGAAAGCCATGGCTCTCCTCTCTTCGCGGTTCAGGAGAGCCTAAATGCGGTGGCTATACTCGCCTGCCGACGGGCCGTTAGCTCAGTTGGTAGAGCAGGGGACTCTTAATCCCAAGGTCGAAGGTTCGAATCCTTCACGGCCCACCTCTCCACTTACTTCCGGCTAACAGGGGCGGCTTACCCTGAGGGCGTGAAGACTCTGCGCCTCGCGCCACTCATCGTTTTCGCCCTGGTCCCGGCCGCTGCGTACTCGCCGGCCGGCGAGGCGCGCACTGGCGCGGATTGCTCCGTGCGCCAGACCGGCCTCCGGCCGCTCACGGACATGAACCGGTCTCGTTACCGGGGGCACCTCGGCGGCCTGTACCCGGCGGCAGCGAACAAGCCGCCGCGGGCCCATCTGCGGCGGGGGCTCGACGCGGCTCGAAGGGTGCGTCCGATCCGGGGCCGGATCGGCGTCGTCGGGGTCGGGATGTCGAACGCGATGACCGAGTTCTCGGCGTTCGCAAAGGCCGCAGTCCAAGATCCGTCGACGAGCACGAGCCTGACCTTCGTCGAAGGCCCCGGCGGCGGCTGGGACGCGACTCGGATCTCCAAGCCGCAAGCCCGGTACTGGAGGGACCTCGACGCTCGAGTCCGGCGCGCGCGCCTGAACCGCGGCCAGGTGCAGGTCGTCTGGCTGAAGCAGGCCATTGCCGGCGAGGACCGGCCGTTTCCGCAGGACGCGAGAACGCTCCAGACACATCTCCGCACGATCGTGCGGCTCCTGTCGAACCGCTTTCCAAACCTGAGGCTCATCTATGTCTCGAGCCGGACCTACGGCGGCTACGCGGTCACACACCTGAGCCCGGAGCCGTTCGCCTACGAGACGGGCTTCGCGGCGAAGTGGCTCGTCCAGGACGGGATCCAGGGACGCCTCGGCCGCCGGGTCTGGGTCGGGTGGGGCCCCTACCTGTGGACTGATGGATTGTCCGGGCGGCGCGACGGCCTGACCTGGGAGTGCGACGACGTCCTCGAGGACGGGATGCACCCGTCGCCGAGCGGCGTCCGCAAGGTGTCCCGGCTGCTGACCGACTTCTTCGACGCGGAGCCGACGGCGAAGACCTGGTTCGCGACTGCCGACTGAGTCCTAGGCTTCGCGGCCGTGAAGGTCCTGTCCGTCGTCGGGAACCGGCCGCAGTTCATCAAGTCCGGGCCGCTGTCCGTTGCGCTACGCGCGCGCGGGATCGACGAGGTCGTCGTCCACACGGGCCAGCACTACGACCGCGAGCTCTCCGCGGTCTTCTTCGAGGAGCTCGAGCTGCCGGCGCCTGCGTACTCGCTCGACCTGCACACAGCCGAAGTCGACCGACTGACACCGGCGATCGCGGAGGCCGTGGGCGCCGAGCAGCCGGACTGGGTGCTTGTCTACGGCGACACGAACTCGACGCTGGCCGGTGCGAGGGCGGCGGGTGAGATTCCGGTCGCGCACGTCGAGGCGGGGCTCAGGAGCGGCGACCTCACGATGCCCGAGGAGCACAACCGGATCGAAGTCGACCGCATCTCGTCACTCCTCCTCACCCCGGACGAGCGCTCGAAGGACGTGCTCGAAGGGGAGGGGGTGTCGGGCAGGATCGACGTGGTCGGAGACGTCATGGCCGACGCGAACATGCGTCTTGCGCCGCTGGCCCGCGAGCGATCCCGGATCCTGCGGAAGCTCGATGTCGAGCCCGGCGGCTACGCGGTCGCGACGGTGCATCGCGAGGCCAACGTCCGGCCGGAGCGCCTCGCGCGGATCCTGGAAGGCCTGTCCCGAATCGACCAGCGGGTCATCTTCCCGGCCCACCCACGCACCCGCCAGACGGTGGCTAGTAACAGACTGTTACTTGCAACGAATGTCGCGCTGGTGGATCCACTGGGGTACATGGACTTCGCGGCGCTGGCCTCGCAGGCCACGGTGATCCTCACGGATTCGGGCGGGCTCCAGAAGGAGGCCTACTGGTACGGGGTTCCCTGTGTGACCCTGCGGCCCTCGACCGAGTGGAAGGACACCGTCGAGTTGGGCGCGAACGTGCTGGTTGACGACGATCCCGATGCGATTGCGCAGGCCGCGGCGAATGCCCAGATGCCCCCCAACCGGCCAGAGTTGTACGGCGACGGCCACGCTGCTGACCGAATCGCAGACGTACTGATTAGCCTGTGACGCATGCTTGAAGAGAGAACAGAGCCCCACGCGCAGCAGACCCAGGACGCCAAGACCTGGGATGCCGCGGTCGTCGGCGCCGGGTACGTCGGCGTTCCCCTCGCGCACACCCTTGCCATGGCCGGCCGCTCGGTCCTGCTGATCGACGTCTCGCCCGAAGTCGTAGACGGCATCAACCGCGGCGAGAGCCACATCATCGACGTCGCGTCCGAGGAGCTCGCGCCCCTCGTCCAGAGCGGCCAGGTCCGGGCCACGACGGACTACAACGAGGTCCGGCGCGCGGACGCGATCCTCATCGCCCTGCCGACGCCCCTCTCCAAGCAGCGAGAGCCCGACCTCTCGATCGTGATCGGCGCAGCGGAGCAGATCAGCGTCCGCCTCCGGAACGGGCACCTGGTCGTGCTCGAGTCCACGACCTACCCGCGGACGACCCGCGACGTGATCCAGCCGATCCTGGAGAGCACCGGCCTCAAGGCCGGCCGCGACTTCCACCTCGCGTTCTCGCCCGAGCGGGTCGACCCCGGCAACGGCAAGTGGACGACGAAGAACGTCCCGAAGGTCGTCGGCGGGATCACGCCGGAGTGCACCGAGCGCGCCGCCCAGCTGTACGAGGGCGCCGTCGACACCGTCCACCGCGTCTCGACTCCGGAGGCGGCCGAGCTGACGAAGCTCCTGGAGAACATCTACCGCTCCGTCAACATCGCGCTCGTGAACGAACTGGCGCAGCTCTGCGAGCGGATGGAGATCGACGTCTGGGAGGTCATCGACGCCGCGGCCACGAAGCCGTTCGGCTTCATGAGCTTCCAGCCCGGGCCCGGCCTCGGCGGCCACTGCATCCCGATCGACCCCTTCTACCTGACGTGGAAGGCGCGCGAGTACGACTTCTCGACGGAGTTCATCGAGCTTGCCGGGAAGGTGAACGAGAACATGCCGTACTACTGCCGGTCGCTCGTGTCGCAGGCGCTCAACCACGGGCGCCAGCGATCGCTGAGCGGGGCAAAGGTGCTCGTGCTCGGCGTCGCCTACAAGTCGGACATCGGCGACACCCGCGAGTCGCCCGCGATCAAGCTGATCGAGCTGCTGCGCAGCGCCGGCGCCGAGGTCTCGTACCACGACCCCCATGTCGCCGAGCTCCCCGAGGCCGGTCTCAGCTCGATGCCGCTCGAGCCCGCAGACCACGACTGCGTCGTCATCGTGACCGCGCATTCCGGGATCGACTACCAGGACGTCGTCGACCGCTCGCATGTCGTGGTCGACCTCCGCAACGCCACGGGCTCCGCGGGCAAGACGAGCGAGAAGGTCTGGAAGCTCTAATGCGGGTCGGCCTCGCCGGCCTCGGCTACTGGGGCCCGAACCTCGCCCGGAACTTCGACGACCTCGCCGAGCTGACCTGGCTCTGCGACCTCTCGTCCGACCTCCTCGATCAGTTCGGCGCTCGCTATCCGGGCGCACGCACGACGAGCCGGTTCGACGATCTCCTCGAGGACGACTCGCTCCAGGCCGTCGTCGTGGCCACACCGGTGACGACTCACTACGAGCTCGCACGCCGCGCGCTCGAGGCCGGCAAGCACGTCTTCGTCGAGAAGCCCCCCGCGCTCTCGGCCTCGGAGGCCGACGAGCTCGTCTCGCTCGCCGAGGAGCGCGACCTCGTCCTCCTTCCCGGCCATCTGCTGCTCTACCACCCGGCGGTCGCCAAGCTCAAGGAGCTGATCGAGGACGGGGAGCTCGGCGACGTGCTCTACCTCTATGGAAACCGGCAGAACCTCGGTCAGATCCGCAAGGACGAGAACGCGCTCTGGTCGCTCGGCGTCCACGACCTCTCCGTCATCCTCCACCTGATCGGCGAGGAGCCGTCCGAGGTCTGGGCGCGAGGCGAGTCGTACCACCACGAGGGCGTCGAGGACATCGTCTTCTGCTACCTCCGCTTCCCCTCGGGCGTCGTCGCGCACATGCATCTGTCCTGGCTCGATCCGCACAAGAAACGGGAGATGACCGTCGTCGGCCGCAACAAGATGGCGGTCTTCGACGACATGGATCTCGAGCGCAAGATCACGGTCTACGACAAGGGCACCGAGCAGCGGGCGGAGAGCTACGGCGAGTGGCGCACGCGCACCGGCGACATCTACATCCCGAAGATCCCGAACGACGAGCCGCTGCGCCTCGAGTGCCGCCACTTCCTCTCGCTCGTCGCGGGCGACGGCGACTCGAGGGTCGCCGCTCGGGAGGGCGCAGTCGTCGTCCGGGTGCTCGAACAGCTCCAGCACAGTCTCGAACGGGCGCCGGCCTGAACTACACAGTCGGGCAGCACACAGTCATCTACCCCGGCACGGTGATCGGGGACGGCTGCCAGATCGGCGACAACGTCGTCCTCGGAAAGCAGCCGGCGCTGTCCCCGCGCTCGACGGCGAAGCGCGAGGAGCTGCCGCCACTAGAGCTCGGCGAGGGGACGATCGTCTCCACCGGCGCGGTGGTCTTCGCGGGGACGCGGGTCGGCGCGCGGTCGATCATCGGCGACCAGAGCTGCGTGCGCGAGCGCTGCGAGCTCGGCGACGACGTCGTGGTCGGCCGCGGGTCGCTGGTCGAGAACGACACAACCATCGGCGCACGGACGAAGATCCAGGCCGACGCGTACGTGACCGCCTACTCGACGCTCGAGGAAGACGTCTTCATCGCTCCCTGCGTCGTGACCACGAACGACAACTTCATGGGGCGGACGGAGAAGCGGCACGAGCTCCGCCAGGGCCCGACGATCCGGCGTGGCGCGCGCGTCGGCGGGGCGGCGGTGCTCCTGCCGGGGATCGAGGTCGGGGAGGAGGCGTTCGTCGGCGCCGGCGCCGTCGTCACGAAGGATGTGCCCCCGCGGGCGGTCGTCGTCGGGAACCCGGCGCGCCAGATCCGCGAAGTGCCCGACGAGGAGTTGCTGGACGCCTAGCGGCGGACGACGCGGAGCACGTACGGGCCCGAGCCGGGCTCGGTCATGCTGACCTGGATGTAGTAGATCCCCGCCCGCGCCGCGCGATGCCGGACGAAGTCAAGCGCGCTGGCCGGCCTGGTCGAGCTCGCGACCATGCTCGAAGTCCGCCGCGTCACCTGACGCGTTCCCGGTCTCCAGACGAACAGGTCGATGTTCGCCCCTGCCTTTCCGAGCAGCGTGACCGCCAACCGTCCTCCACGGCGGAGCCGAACCGAGTAGACGTCGTTCTGGTCGTTCCAGTAGTCGAGCGATGCTCCTCGGAGGCCGATGGGGTTCCGGCGGATGCGGAACGACCGGCTCCCGGCGTCGTCATTGGGCTCTGAACGATCGCGGATCGGCAGCCTGCCGGGCCAGTTGACGGCGGCGGCGATGTTCAGCCGACCCCAGCCCGTCACCGGATCGCGGCCCTCGGCGCAGCGCCGGCAGCCGGTCGCGGTAGTCCAGTCCGTGGCGCTCCGCTCGATCAGGCCCACGATCTGCTGCGATTGAAGCGCCGGCCACGCCGCCCGAACGAGCAGTGCGCCGGCCGATGCGATCGCCGCCGCAAACGACGTCCCCTGCGGCCGTCGGTACTCCTGGGGGCCGCAGTCCGAGTACCCCTGCGGCTCGCACGTCGGCCGTTGGGCCGTCACCCGGCGGGACATGGTCGAGAAGAGCTCGTCGCCAGGCGCTGCGATGTCGTTGAAGACCGGGTCGCGGTTGGAGAACGCGGGCACCGATCCATCACGAGCGACCGCGCTTACACCGAGGACGTGTGGCAGAGCCGCCGGATAGCTGGCGTACCGCCAGGGCTGCTCGGGCGCGTGGTCGCCGTTGCCCACGGCCGCCACGACGATGACCCCCTTCCGGACGGCGTATTCGACGGCGCTGGCCTCGAGTGGCGAGAAGCTGTCTCGGGTCGGGTCGAGCGGATCTCTGATCCCGCCGAGGCTGAGGTTGATCACCTTCGCGCCACGGTCGGCCGCCCAGCGAATCGCCCGTGCCTCCGCCTCCAGCGGAACGACTCCGTCTCGCCGGACGACCTTGGCGACCAGCAGCTGCGCGGGGAACGCCATGCCCGCGATCCCCTCGCCGTTGTTGAGCGACGCGGCGATCAGCCCGGCGACGAACGTCCCGTGACCGTGCTGGTCGACACGTGGCGATCCACCCACGAAGCTCCGAGCGGCGGAGATGCGGCCGGCGAACTCCGGGTGGTCAGCGTCGATGCCCGAGTCGATCACGGCGACCCGCAGGCCCGGGATGCTGAACACCGGACGCTGCGGCCAGGCATCGAACGCCTGTACGGCTCCGAGATGCCACTGGCGAGTGGCCATCGGGTCAGTCGGGCTGAACGCCATGCGGCGCCCGCGTGAGCCGAGCCGCTCGACGTAGGCGACGCCCGGCAGATCCGCGACACCGCGCGCCTCGCGGGCCTGGAGGACAACGGCGAACGGAGCGAGCGGCTCGACCGCCCCGCCGGTTCTGGCCTCCAGCGCCTCGACCAGCTCTGCCCGGTCCGCACCTGGCGCGATCCCGACGGCAAATCGCGCGGCGTCAGCGGCTCCCGGCAGGGCGAGCGCGAGCGCGGCCACGGCGAGCACGCCTCTCATCCGTTCACCACCAGCGTCGGGCTCGTTCCGGCGACGAGTCCGCGGCCGGGCCGCGCAATGCGGGCGCGGTACCGCCCGGGCGGGACGTTGATCGCGGCGCTGAAGGTGCCTCCCTCTGCGACCGTCGTCCGGCCCACGGTTCCCCAGGCGCTGCCGCTTTGCCGCTGGATCTCGACGGCGGCGCCGACGATGCCCGGCCGCACCGTGCCACGAAGCTCGAGGGCGTCGGTGACCGGGTTGAGGCGGATCTGCGGCGCCACGCCGAGCCGGATCGCGCCCGTTCGGGCCGCGCCGAGGCTCAGTCGATACTGCGCGGTCGCCGTCGGTCGCACGGCGACCGAAAAAGTACCGTCGCCTGCGGGCTTCGGCGTCGCCACCGAGCGCCAACCCTCAGGCCCGAGATGCTCCAGCCGGAAGCCCACCACTCCCCGTCCCGTCCCTGTGAGACGGGTGGTGCCGCCGAAGACATGGGGCTTCGCAGGCTGCGGAAGCGCGAGCACCCCGACACGGAACCAGGTCGAGCGCAGGCCGAGCTCGCGTCGGAAGTCGCCGGCCTTCGCGGAACCCTCGCCGCCCGTCCCGACCCCGACGACGCTGTCCGCGCGGGCGGACGCGTTCGTCGTCGTCCGTACGTCCAAGAGGCGGCCGGGCGCTTTGAGCAGACGCTGCAGACGAGCGGCCGGAATGACCACGGGTCCCCAGGTGTGGTGCGGTGAGATCGAGTCGTAAGGATCGTCGACACCGGTGAGGTACGGCGTGCGCCTCGACCCGACCCAGACGTCCTCGACGGACGCGGTGCGGCCGCCCGACGTCGAGTGGAAGTAGGCGGTGACGAGTCGCGTCCCGTGCATGAGCACCTCGCCGGCGGTCTCGTCGACGGCGGCGTTCGTCGAGTCCTCCTCCTCGTCCACGCCGCGATAGACCTGGCTGCGGACATCGGGGAAGAGGTCGAACGCGCCGCTCGTCTTCCGCGTCGCCAGCGCATACGAGCGCGCGGCAACGGCCTGGGCCTTCAAGACCTCCGGCGCCCAGTCGTCCGGCACCTCCGCCGGGACGACGCCGTAGAGGTACTGCTCGAGCCCGACCACGTTGATCGCCCGCAGGCGCTGCCCGACTTTGTCGACCTGGATCGTCCCGCGATAGCGGCGGCCGAGGTGGAGCGGCTCGTCGCCGGGCAGGAACATGAGCGGCGCCGTCAGCGCGGCCCGCTTCTTCACGCCCTTGACCTTCACCTTCAGGCCCGGGCCGACGACCTGCTTCCCGACGACCGTCCTGGTGCGGCCGGACGCGTCGCGCACGCGGTACGGCGCCTCGGAGGAGATCGTCAGTGTCGGCTTGCTGCCGGCGAGCAGGACCCGCACCTTGGCGAGAGGCGCCTTGCCGATCGTCGTCCCGCGGTAGTAATGAGCGAGGATGCGGCGGTAGTCATGTCCCCTCCGTGCGAAGCCGTTCGCGCCCCACTGGCTCATCCCGACGCCGTGGCCCCACCCGCGACCGCTGATCAGGAAGACCGGCGCGCCGGGCTGCACGGCCGCTTCTGCCTGCACGCCACGCGTGCTTCCGGCCGCGCCGAGGCCTGTCGCGAGGAGCGCACCGAGAACGACGGCTGTCAGGGCGAGGCCGCGAGACATGTGCATGTAGGTGACCCGAGATTCCGCAGGAATCTGTCTGAGGCTAGCGCATCCTTCCGCCGGCGACCGCTCCTCGTACCGATTCCTAACAGTCGCGTTTCTGGCTCGGTTCCTGCGGAAACCACCTCGCCGTGACCGAATCGATCCTTCCCCCGCGGTACCGGGATCCGCAGCACCTTGCGCGCGGCGGCATGGGCGACGTCTACCGCGCGACGGACACGGAGCTCGGGCGCACCGTCGCGGTCAAGGTGCTCGCCGACCGGTACGCCGACGACGAATCCGTGCGGGAGCGCTTCAAGCGTGAGGCTCTCGCCGCCGCCCGGCTCTCGGGCTCGCCAAACACCGTCACGATCTTCGACGTCGGCGAGTCCGACGGCCATCCGTACATCGTCATGGAGCTTCTCGAGGGCGGCACGCTCGACGATCAGTTGAAGGCCGGTGGCGCGCAGGATCCGGCCGACGTTCTCCGCTGGCTCGATCAGGCGGCGCGCGCGCTCGACGCGGCGCACGCTGCCGGCGTCGTCCACCGCGACGTCAAGCCGGGAAACCTGCTCCTGAACACCCGAAGCGAGGTGTCCGTCGCCGACTTCGGCGTCGCGAGCGCCGTCGGGCTCGACTCGATGACGATGACCGGCACGGTGCTCGGCACAGCCGGCTATCTCTCACCCGAGCAGGCGAAGGGAGAGCGGGCCACGCCGGCCAGCGACCGGTACGCGCTCGGCGTCGTGGCGTACGAGCTCCTGACGGGAAAGCGGCCGTTCGCGTCCGACTCGGCGACGGCGGAGGCGGCGGCGCACGTCCATGCGCCGATCCCGTACCCCAGCCAGCACGGCGACGTCCCTCCCGAGCTCGACCCAGTGCTGCGCCGCGCGCTCGCAAAGGATCCCGACGAGCGGTTCGAGAGCTCGGCCGACTTCGTCGCCGCGCTGCGGGAGGCGCTTTCGCACGCGGCCGGCACGACGAGGGCGCTTGCGGCCGTCGAGGAGGAGCGGTACGTGGCCGGCCCGCCGGCCGCGTCCCGGCCACCTCCGTGGGTGTGGGTGGCGGCGGCGGTCCTCGGGCTCCTCGCCCTCGGCGCCGGCCTGGGCGCTGCGGGAATCCTCGGCGGGGACGAGGAGCCGCAGACCCGCACGATCGTCGAGACCATGGTCACGACGACGGAGGGCCAGCCGACGACCGTTCGCGAGACGGTCACGACGTCGCCGGCGACGACCGCCGAGGCCACCACGACGCAGGCGACCACGGCAACCACCGCCCCGTCCGACGCGAGCGGCGAGGAGCTGACCGACCAGGCGACGGCGCTCCTGGGACAGGGCCGCTGGGCCGAGGCGGAGGCGGTCTCCCGCCAGGCGCTCGCCAAGCTGGAGGGGTCCGGCGAGCTATACGAGGCCTACGCGAACTACAACCTCGGCCGGGCACTCGTCGAGCAGGATCGCTGCGACGAGGCGCTTCCGTACCTCGACCGCTCCGAGGAGATCCAGGGCAGCCGGCGGGAGATCCGCGAGGCGCGCGCCCGCTGCACATAGCGAGGGACTGTCCCTCGGGCGTGTCCGCTTCGGCCACGGAGTTCGTGACGAGAGCGTGACGGTTCGTCCACGGGGCCTTGATGGAGCGGGCGGGGGCGCCATCCTGGCTGAGCGGCGAGCCGGTGGAGGCTGTCCGCCTCGGACGACCCAATCGGTCAGTTGTCCCTGGTCCGCGACCGCCTAAGCTTCGGGCCATGCGGATCCTCGTGACCGGCGCTGCCGGCTTCATCGGCTCGAACTTCGTCCACTACTGGCTCGACCGGCATCCAGAGGACGAGGTGATCGCGCTCGACCTCCTCACCTACGCGGGCAATCGCGCGAACCTCGAGGACGTGGAGGACCGGATCACGTTCGTCGAGGGCGACATCGCCGATGCCGACCTCGGGCGCCAGCTCTTCGAGGATCACGGCGCCGAGGTGGTCGTCAACTTCGCCGCCGAGTCGCACAACAGCCTCGCCGTCGTGGACCCCGGCCGCTTCTTCCGCACCAACGTGATCGGGACGCAGACACTGCTCGACGCCGCACGTCAGGCGGGGACGGTGAATCGTTTCCACCACGTCTCGACTTGCGAGGTCTACGGCGACCTCGCGCTCGATACCGACGAAGTCTTCACCGAGGACTCGCCGTACGAGCCGCGCACGCCGTACAACGCCTCCAAGGCGGGCGCCGACCACGCGGTGCGCGCGTACCACGAAACCTACGGCCTCCCGATCTCGATCACGAACTGCTCGAACAACTACGGGCCGTTCCAGTTTCCGGAGAAGGTGATCCCGCTCTTCGTCACCAACGCGCTCGACGACAAGCCCCTGCCGATGTACGCGTCCACGCAGAACAAACGAGAGTGGCTCCACGTGCACGACCACTGCCGCGCGATCGAGCTCGTCCTGGCCTCGGACAAGGTCGGGGAGACCTACAACGTCGGGTCCGGGATCGAGGCCTCGATCGAGGAGATCGCCGACCTCGTGCTGAAACACACCGGCAAGCCCGAGTCGCTGAAGACGATCGTCCCGGACCGCCCGGGCCACGACCGCCGCTACCTCCTCGACTCGTCGAAGCTCCGCCGGGAGCTCGGCTGGGAGCCGGAGATCGGCTGGGAGGACGGCCTCCGCGAGACGGTCGAGTGGTACGCGGCCAAGCGCGACTGGTGGGAGCCGCTCCGCGACCGCGCGCCGGTCGAAGAAACGGCTTGGCGCTAAGGCGCTAGCCGGGCGAGACAGGCGCGAAGGCCCTCGCGCCAGTGCGGTAGCTGCGGCACGCCCTTCTCGCTCCCCAGCACCGAGTAGGAGGGGCGGCGCGCCGGCAGGCCGTACTCCGCCGCCGTGATCCGGTTCACGCGGCAGTCCAGGCCCGCCTCCTCGAAGATCGCCTCCGCGAAGTCGGCCCACGTGCAATCGCCGTCCGCAGCGACGTGGTAGACGCCGTGCGGCCGCTCCAGCACCCCGTGCGTGGCCTCCGCGAGGTGACCCACGTAGGTCGGAGAGCCGCGCTGGTCGTCGACGACCGACACCTCGTCGCGCTCCGCTCCGAGCCGCAGCATCGTCCGGACGAAGTTGTGTCCCGTCGGGCCGAAGAGCCACGACGAGCGCACGATCCAGCCGTCGCCGATCTCCCGCTCGCCCTCGAGCTTCGTCCGCGCGTACACGCCGAGCGGGTTCGGCGGGTCGCTCTCGACGTACGGCTCGGCCTTCTCCCCGTCGAAGACGTAGTCACTCGAGAAGTAGACGACGGGGGCACCCAGCCCCACCACGTTCCGTGTCCCCTCGACGTTGACGCGCCGCGCGCCCTCCGGGTCGGACTCGGCGTCGTCCACCATCGTCCACGCGGCCGCGTGCAACACCAGCTCCGGCCGCTCCTCGAACGGGTACGGCTCGGCCACGTCCCACTCCGAGCGGGCCACCGCCCGTGCCTCCGGAAAGGCCTCCGCCAGCGCGGCGCCGAGCTGCCCGCCCGCGCCGGTGATCAGGATCACGGCTTGTTGGCGCCGTTCGAGCGGACGAAGTCGTTGACGGCGTAGTACGCGTCGATCGACTCGCCGGCGTCGCCCCAGAACCCTTCGAGCACGTCGTACTCCATCGTCCCGCGGTCGATGAACCAGTTGTTCACGTCGGTGATCTCGAGCTCACCGCGTCCCGACGGCTCGAGCTCGGGGATGACCTCGAAGACCGCCGCCTCGTAGAAGTAGATGCCGGTGACCGCGAACGAGCTCGGGGGTTCCTCCGGCTTCTCGTGGATCCGCACCACCCGCTCTCCTTCCAGCTCCGGGACGCCGAGGTGGCGCAGATGCTCGGGGTCGTCCTCGCGCGCGAGCAGGATCCGTGCGCCGGCGCCCTGGGCCATGAAGTTGTCGACCGCGTGCTTGATCGACCGCTCCATCACGTTGTCGGCGAGCATGACGACGATCGGGTCTCCGCCCGCGAACCGCTCCGCGAGCCCCAGCGCCTCCGCGATCCCGCCGGCCCGCTCCTGGTACGCATACGAGAGCCGGTCGATCCCCCACTCGTGGCCGTTGCCGAGCAGCCGCAGGAACTCGCCGGCATGTGTCCCGCCGGTCACGACCATCAGCTCGCGCACCTCCGCCGAGACGAGCGCCTCGATCGCGTAGGTGACCATCGGCCGGTCGTAGATCGGCAGCAGGTGCTTGTTCGTGATCCGCGTGAGCGGGTGGAGGCGCGTTCCGCTGCCGCCGGCGAGGATGACGCCCTTCATCGGTCGCCGATGCTAAGGGTTAGGCTCCGAGCGTGAGCGACAAGGAGCACGAGCACATCGTCGACGCGGAGGAGCCGATTCCCGTCTTGGAGGGCGAGGACGAGTTCCCCGTCGAGCCCGCCCCGCCGCTCGACCCGTACACGCCTGACACAGGGCCGGGGCCAGGCGAGGAGCGCGCGTACAGGGTCCTGCGCCTCGCGTGGATCCCGATCGCGATCGCGGTCGGCCTGATCGTGATCGCGCTCTTCCGCTAGTCCCTTACTTGCCGGCCGGACGCAGCGCCGGTGCCGGCGTCTGCTCGAGCGGCGACGGCTTCACGCGGAAGACCTTCGCCACGCCGTCAGGCAACCACCAGTTCCAGCGTCCGAAGATCTTCATCGCGCTCGGCACGAGTAGGGCTCGAATGATCGTGACGTCGATCAGGATTGCCGCCGCCAGGCCGAGCCCGAACTGCTGGAGCCCGACGATCGAGCCGGCGACAAACCCCATGAACGCGGCCACCATGATCAGGCCGGCAGCGGTCACGAGCCGGCCGGTCTTCGCCAGCCCCTGGCGCACGGCCGCCTCGTTGTCCTTCGTCGCATCCCACTCCTCGCGCATCCGCGAGACCAGGAACACCTCGTAGTCCATCGAGAGACCGAAGAGCATCGCGAAGAGGAAGACCGGGATCCAGCCCTCGATCTGATCGAACTGGGTCAGTCCGAACGGCTCGCCCGCGCCCAGCTTGAAGGCCAGGACGAGGATCCCGTACGCGGCCGCGATCGAGAGCAGGTTCAGGACGATCGCCTTCAGCGGCAGCAGCAACGAGCGGAAGGCGCGCACGAGCAGCACGTAGGTCAGCAGCAGCACGGCCAGCACGAGCCACGGAAACGCGCCGTAGGTGATGTCGAGGAAGTCGACGCCGAATGCCGGCCCGCCGCCCGCAAGGACTTCGGTCTCGGCGGGGAAGGCCGCGGCCGGAACGATCACGTCGCGCAGCCGCTCGACGAACTCCTGCGACTCGGGCAGCCCGTACTCGTGCTTCCCGATCGCCTGGACGTGCAGGTAGCGACCGGTCTCGTCCACGGTCTGCGGGCCGGCCGCGATCACGTCGGCAACCTCGGAGTCGCCGCGCAGGAGGCTTGCGAGCCGCTCGACGCCGCCGCGCACCTCGCCGTCCGTCGCCCCGCCGGCCCGACCCGTGTCGATCACGATGTCCGTCGGAGCGAGCGCGCCCTCGCCAAGCGCCGCCGTCAGGACGTTCAGGCCCTGGACGGCCTCGAGATCCTGCGGGATGCCCTCGTTCGAGCCGGGACCGAGCTCGAGCGTCAGCAGCGGCGCGGCGAGCAGGAGCAGTGCCGCCGTCGTGGTCGAGGCGAAGAGAACCGGGCGTTTCATGATCCGGTCGGCCAGCCGCGCCCAGAAGTTCCCCTCGGCGTCCTCGCGCCGCTCGATCACGCGCTTCGGGATCAGGCGCACGCGGTCGAAGCGGTCCTCGAGCCAGTACATGAGCACCGGCAAGAGCGTGATCGCGGCCGCCACGGAGACGAGCGGGATCAGCAGACCCGCGAGACCGAAGCCGCGCATGAACGGCAGCGGCATGAACAGCATCAGCGCCAGCCCGATCGCGACCGCCGTGCCGCTGAAGACCACCGCGCGGCCCGCCGTCGACATCGTCACGGCGACTGCGTCCTCCTTCGCCCGCCCGGCCCGCCGCTCCTCGCGGTACCTGTGCACCATCAGGAGCGAGTAGTCGACGGCGATCCCGAGCCCGATCAGGGTGACCATGTTGGTCAGGTAGGTCGAGAGCGTCATGAAGTTCGCGAAGATCCAGACGAAGGCGAGCGTCGTCGGGATCGCGACGACGGCGAGCATGAACGGGAGCAGGAACGAGAGCGTCCCGAAGACGAAGACGAGGATCACGAGCGCGATCGGGATCGCGATGAGCACCTCGCCGACCAGCAGGTCCCGGTTCTGCACCGGCTCGAGGTCGCTCTCGATCGCCGACTGGCCGGTCACGTAGAGCGTCGCGCCCGGGATGTCGCCCGCGGCCTCCCGCATCGCCTCCGTGTAGCCCTTTGCGTCCGCGGGCTGGAGCTGGGAGACGATCCGGGCGGTGACGACGTCGCCGGCGACCGGCCGGACGTCCTCGACCTTGCCGGTCTCGAGCGCGGCGGCAGCGCGGGTGGCGGCTGCGCGCGTCGGCTCGACGAGCGACGATGCGGAGCCGGGCTTGCCCTCGACGACGACCGAGAACGAGCCCTCAGGCTGCTGGCCGAAGCTCTCCTTGAGGATCTCGCCCGCCTTCTCGCTCTCCGAGCCGGGGAGGACGAAGCGGTTCGTGAGCAGGTCGTTCAGGCCGGCAGACGCCATCCCCGAGGCGACGACGACGACCAGCCAGGCCGCGAGGACGAACCAGCGAAACCGAATCATCGTGCGCGCGAACTGCTCCATCAGCGCGTCCCCCTTCTCCCCAGGACGTTAGTGGTCACTAAGCTAGTGGTCGCTAAGTTAGGAAAGATCGGAGGCACTGTCAAGGCTACGATGAGCGCTGAAGATGCCGCGTAAGCGAGACCTGAGGGAGGAGATCGACGAGCTGTTCGCAGACCTGTGGCAGGTCTCGCGGCTCGGCGGGCTGCGCCGGGGCTTCCGGCCGCAGCTGGACTGCGTTCTCACCGAGGATCCGCCGGCCTTCACCGTGATCGTCGACCTCGCCGGCGTCGACCCCGAGCAGGTCAGCGTGTCGACCGCCGAGGGCGCGCTCGTCATCTCCGGCGAACGGGGCCGCGCCGACTGCGGCGGCGGCACGTACCAGCAGATGGAGATCGAGTACGGCGCGTTCCAGCGGGTCGTCCAGCTCCCCCCGGACGCCGACGCGTCCCAGGCGGAGGCGACGTACGAGAAGGGCCTGCTGCAGATCGTGATCCCGATCGCGAAGCGCGAAGCCCGGGTACGGCCCGTCCCGATCCAGGTCAGGAGGGACGTGTGACCGAGATCGACTTCGAGACGGCCGAGGTGGCCGCGCCGAGCGACCTCGAGCTGCCGCCGGCGCTGCCCGTCCTGCCGCTGAAGGAGACGGTTGTCTTCCCGGACTCGGCCACGCCGCTCGCCATCGGCCAGGAGCGCTCGATCAAGCTGATCGACGACGTCGTCGCCGGCGACCGGATGCTCGCTCTGGTGACCGTGAAGACCGAGGACGTCGAGCAGCCCGGCTGGGACGATCTCTACGGCGTCGGCACCGCGGCGATCGTCCACAAGCTGATCAAGGTTCCGGACGGGACGCTGCGAATCCTCGTCCAGGGCGTCGAGCGCATCCGGCTCGAGGGCCGGGTGCAGGACGACCCGTACCTCGTCGGAGAGTTCGAGCCGATGCCCGACGTCGCCGAGGAGACGCCCGAGCTCGAGGCGCTGACGCGAAACGTCCAGATGCTCTACGGGCGCATCGTCGCCCTCGTCCCCTACCTGCCGGCCGAGCTCGAGCTCGCAGCCGCCAACGTTGACGACCCGAGCGCGCTCTCCTACCTCGTCGCCTCCACGCTGCGCCTGAAGACCGAGGAGAAGCAACAGCTCCTCGAGCAGGCGGACGTCGAGACGCGGCTGCGCGAGCTCTCACGGATCCTGAACCGCGAGCTCGAGGTGTTCGAGCTCGGCACGAAGATCCAGTCGCAGGTCCAGTCGGAGATGGAGAAGGGCCAGCGCGAGTTCTTCCTCCGCCAGCAGATGAAGGCGATCCAGGAGGAGCTCGGCGAGGGCGACCCCGAGCAGGCAGAGATCCGCGAGCTGCGCGAGCGCATCGAGTCGGCTGACCTGCCCGAGGACACGCGCAAGGCCGTCGACCGCGAGCTCGCCAGGCTCGAGCGCCTCCCTGCGGCCGCGGCTGAGTACGGCGTCATCCGCACCTACATCGACTGGATCCTCTCGCTGCCCTGGGCCCAGACGACGGAGGACAACCTCGATCTCCCGCACGCGCGGGAGGTGCTCGACGAGGACCACTTCGACCTGGAGAAGGTGAAGGACCGGATCATCGAGTACCTCGCCGTCGCGAAGCTGCGCGGCGACGTCTCGGGCTCGATCCTCTGCTTCGTCGGCCCGCCCGGGGTCGGGAAGACCTCTCTGGGCCAGTCCATCGCCCGCGCGCTCGAGCGCAAGTTCACGCGGATCTCGGTCGGCGGCGTCCGCGACGAGTCGGAGATCCGCGGCCACCGCCGCACGTACATCGGCGCCATGCCGGGCACGATCATCCGCGCGCTCCGCGACGCCGAGTCCCGTAACCCCGTCTTCCTGATCGACGAGATCGACAAGATGGGCTCGGACTTCCGCGGCGACCCCGCGAGCGCGATGCTCGAAGTCCTCGACCCCGAGCAGCACCAGAGCTTCCGGGACCACTACCTCGATCTCCCCTTCGACCTCTCCAAGGTGCTCTTCATCTGCACCGCGAACCAGATCGAGACGATTCCGCCGCCGCTCCTCGACCGGATGGACGTCATCCACCTCTCGGGCTACACCGAGGACGAGAAGCTCGGGATCGCGAAGAAGTACCTGGTCCCGAAGCAGCTCGAGGCGCACGGCCTCGGGGCCGATCGCGCGACGTTCACGGAGGGCGCGCTTCGCACCGTGATCCGCGAGTACACGCGCGAGGCGGGTGTCCGGAACCTCGAGCGGCAGATCGCGGCTCTCTGCCGGAAGGCCGCGCGGCGCGTCGCCGAGGGGAAGGCGAAGGGGTCGACCCGCATCGACGAGCGCCGGACGCGCTCGTGGCTCGGCCCGCGTCGGTTCTCCGGCGAGGTGCGAAAGCGGACGGAGGATCCCGGCGTCGCCACCGGCCTCGCCGTCACGGCGGTCGGCGGCGACGTCCTCTTCATCGAGGCGACCGCGTACCCCGGCAAGGGGCGGCTGAAGGTCACGGGCCAGCTGGGCGAGGTCATGCAGGAGTCCGCCGAGGCCGCCCTCTCGTGGGTCCGCTCCCACGCGGACCGGGTGGGCATCGACCCCGAGTGGTTCGGTGAGCACGACATCCACGTCCACGTGCCGGCCGGCGCAGTCCCGAAGGACGGACCTTCGGCGGGCGTCACGATGGTGACGGCGATCGTCTCGCTCGTGACGGGTCGCCCGGTCTCCGACGACGTCGCGATGACGGGCGAGGTCACGCTGACCGGGCAGGTCCTCCCGATCGGAGGCGTGCGCGAGAAGGTGCTCGCGGCGCAGCGCGCGGGCGTGAACACGGTCGTCCTCCCGAGCGAGAACGAACCGGATCTCGACGATCTCCCGGCGGAGACGCGCAAGGGCCTCGAGTTCGTCCTCGCCGAGCACGTCGACGAGGTTCTCGAGGCGGCTCTGGACGGCGCGACGCCGGCCCGGAGGCCCAGCGGAGTAGGATCGCCGGAGCGAAAAGCCGCGCTACCGGCGGAGTTTTAGCCGCCCACGGCCGGGGTACCTGGCTCCAAAAGCGAAACGAAAGGACGGCCGCCGCAATGGCCAAGGCAAGAGATCGAGTTTCCGACATGAAGCCCTACGTCACCCGGGCGCTGCAGGACGAGGAGGTTCGTGAGAACGTCAAGCACGCGATCGCAACCGCGCGCGACATCTACGACGAGCTCCTCGGCGGGCGTTCGACCACGGCGGTCGCCGCCAGAGTCGCCACCGACTCGGAGATCCAGGACAGCCTCAAGAGCGCGATCGACGATCTGCGTAAGGCCGCAAACCGCGTGCAGGGGAAGAAGGAGCACAGCTCGAGGAACGCAACGCTGCTTCTGGCCGGCATCACGCTGGGAATCCTCTTCAACCCGGTCACGGGCCCGGCGACGCGCCAGTGGATCTCGGACAAGCTGCTCGGCGGCGAGGAGGGCCCGTCCGGCTCCTCCGGCGGCAACAACAAAGCCGCCTAGTCGGGTTTACGGACCGCTGAGCTGCCGCGCCAGGGCGCGCAGCGTGTCCCGTCCGCGCGGGACGGCTCCCGCCAGCGCGCCGTCCGCGCCGGACTCGCCTTCTGCCCGCATCGCCCGCCTGAGCGATCCGGGCTCGAGGCCGCTCGCGGTCGAGATGTCGCGGGACTGGAGCAGGATCGCGCCGGGCTTCGGCGCACGGCTCGAGTCGGAGAGCGGCGACGTCCAGCCGGACACGGCCGCGAACGGCAGATCGGTGAGCCGCTTCCACGCCGTCAGGTAGGGGTAGGGCGGGACCGCACTTCCGTCGTAGCCCTTGTAGAGCAGGGAGACGGGGTGGATCTCGAAGTGGAGATGGTATGGCGTGTGTTCGGCGTCGCCCGTGTTCCCCACGAAGCCGATCACGTCGCCCGCCCGCACCTGCGCGCCGTTGATCGCGAGCGGTGAGAACGCCGAGAGGTGCGCGTAGTAGAACTCGTTGCCGGCCGTGTCCTGGAGCCAGAAGCGTAGACCGCCGACCTTGTTCCAGCCCACCGAGTAGACGATGCCGTTGGCGACCGCGAGAACCGGAGCGCCGAGCGGCGCGAAGATGTCCTCTCCGTGGTGCCAGCCGGTCGTCGCGCGTGGCGCGTTGAACGAGTTCGTAAACGACGCCTGGCCGTACACCGGGAAGACGTAGCCGCTCGCCGTCAGGCGCGGGATCACGTCGGTCGGGACGTTCCGCACCGGCGGAACCGTCGGCCGGCTGCTCTTTCGCGGCTTCGCCGGTGCCTTGTTGACCTTCGGCTTGATCGGACGCCGCGTGTCGTCCCCGGTGCCTCCCACCGGCTGCGGCTCGAGCGCTTCCGCCGCGACGTCGGCGTAGCCCACGACGATGTCCGTCCCGGCCGGCACACCGGCGTGCTCGACGTTCACGTGGACGTGCAACGCGGTCACGCCCGCGTTGAACCCGCGCGCCTTCCTCGAGCCGTAGGGCGACGAGGACTGCTGGAGGATCGTCGCCGTTCCCCAGTCCCCGAGAGCAACCGAGCTGCCCGGGCCCGAGGCGACCGGAGCGCCGGCGACGGTCATTCCGGACACGGACGAACCGGCCGTGCCACCCGAGGCGGCCTTCGACGATGCCCGCGCGTTCGCCTTGACGGTGATCGAGCCGACCGTCACCTCGCCGCCGAAGAGCGAGAGGCCCGAGACGGAGACGGTGGCTTCGGAGTTCGCACCGGACGCCGAGACGCTGGAAGAGATCGATCCGGCCTGGGCGATCGTGCCGTCCGCCGGAAACGCGAAGGCCCCGCCGACGCCCACCGCGTCTGGCGGAGCGGAAACCGCACCGCCAACCGAGCTACCCAGTCCAGGGGCTGAGACCTGGATCGCGAACGCCTCCGCGCTGGAGGTCCCGCTGCCGACAGCGGAGGACACGCCACCGGATCCCGTGAGCACGAGAACCACAGCGGCCGCGCAGATGACTGTCGCGCGCCGGACCACCCCGCAACAGTATTCGCAATCGAGCGGCGGTTCGCCTCTTCGTGAGGAACGCTTAACGTCAGCCGCAGTCGGCGCAGCGGCCGCGCAGCACGACCTCGTGCTGGTCGATCCGGAACGCCGCCGCGTGCGACACGCTGTCGATCGCGTTCTCGAGCCGGTCGTCGCTGAAGGCCTCCACCTTTCCGCAGTCGCCGCAGACGAGGTGGTGATGGTGGTCGCCGCTCGGCTCGGCCGGCTCGTAGCGGGCGCCGCCCGAGCGGAGGTCGACCCGGTGGACGAGCCCGAGCTCCGTGAGTGTCTGAAGGGCCCGGTACACGCTCGCGATGCCGACCCCGGGCCGTCGCCGGCGAACCTCCTCGTGGATCTCGGTCGCTGGCAGACAGCATCGCTGCTCGGCGACCACCTCGATGACCGCAGCCCTCGCCGCACCCGGCCTGATGCCTGCCTCCCGCAACGCGGCCCTCGCGTGCTCCCCCCACGTCATCGGCCAGATGATACCGGTTCTCATTCTCATGTACGCTCGGCCGGTGTCCTGGATCGCGATCCCCCTGGCCGGGCTGACGGTCGTGTCCACGCTCGCCGGCGGCGGGCTCGCCCTGCGCCTCCATCGCGAGCTCCAGACCGCGATCGCGCTCTCCGGAGGGATCGTCGTCGCCGTCGCGCTCTTCGACCTGATCCCCGAGGCGTTCGAGGCAGTCGGCGACGAGCACCGCGTGATGGCCCTCGTCGGCGCCGGCTTCGTCCTCTTCTTCGCGGCCCACCGGTACCTGGTGCTCCACCATCGCGACGACCCGGAGGAGACGCAGGCGCATTCGCGGGTCGGTGCGATGAGCGCCGCGGCCCTTGCGTTCCACACGTTCACGGACGGGCTCGCGATCGGGCTCGCGTTCGGCCTGGACACCGGGACCGGAATCCTCGTCCTGATCGCGGTGATGTCCCACGACTTCGCCGACGGGCTCAACGCCGTGACCTTCATCCTGCGCCAGGGCGGTAGCCGCCGTACCGCGCTGCGCTGGTTGATGCTCGTCGCGGTCGCGCCACTCCTCGGCGCTGCGATCGGGGCGGCGATCGAGGTCTCGGAGCACACGCTCGGCCAGCTCCTCGCGATCTACGCCGGCATCTTCCTCTACATCGGCGCCTCGGACCTTCTGCCGGAAGCGCACAGCCACAATCCGTCCCGGCTACGCGTGGCGGTGACGCTGGCCGGCTTCGCGGCGATCTTCGCGATCACGCTGATCGCGGGGCACTAGGCCTACGAGGCGTCGAGGCGCTTCTTCGCGAACTCGCGGAAGCGGCGTCGGGCCTCCTCGTCCGGGCCCAGCGGATCCTCCTCGGCGTACGACGGGTCGGCGGCGATCTCGTCCGCGACCGCTCTGACCTCGCGCGCGACGATGTCGCGGTGCGCCGGCTCGGCGAGCAGCTGGTCGACCCAGCTCTCGGAGCCGTCGTAGGGGTCGACGTCGCTCTCGACGAGCAGCTCGCCCAGGAGGATGCCGACCCGGATGTAGGCGAACGTCCTGAACGCGAGGAGCCGGTGCGGCGAGGCCACGAGGCCGGCGAGCTCCGGGTCTTCCTCCTGGACGCGCGCGACGATGCTGCCGATCGGCTCGTCGACGAGCGGGATCCAGAGGTCTTCCGGCCGCGCCACAGGGGGATCCTACGAGCGAAGCGCCCGCAGGGCCAGCTGCGCGGCCACGACGAGGAGGAACAGCGCGAAGAGTCGCTGCAGGAGGTCCTCGTCCAGCGCGATCGCGGCCCGGGCGCCCAGCTCGACGCCGACGACGGCGACGGCACCGAGGATCGCGGCGGTCCGCCAGCGGACGTTCCCGTAGCGGTGCTGGCTCCACGCTCCGGCGACGACCGTGGGAAGGATCGCCGCAAGCGATGTCGCCTCGGCCTCGAGCTGCCCGAGCCCGAAGGCCAGGACGAGCGTCGGGACGAAGAGGACGCCGCCACCGACGCCGAAGAACCCGGCGAGCACGCCTGCGAGCAGCCCGAGCAGGATCGCCGCGAGGACCTCCATCAGACGATCAGCGCGATCGCGATGACGAAGAGCAGGAGCGAGAAGGCGAGCACGAGCGTCCGCTGCTTGAGCCGCTGCTGAAGCGACGTGCCGATGACGGCCCCGAAGGCGGCGGGCACGCCGACGAGCGCCGCGTAGCCGAAATCGACCTCGCCGCGGACCCCGTAGGCGATCGTCCCCGCCAGCGCGATGACGCCGATCGCCGCAAGTGACGTGGCGGTCGCGGCCCGCGGCTCCCACGCGCAGAGCAGGAGGAGCAGCGGCACGATCACGAGGCCGCCGCCCACGCCGAAGAGCGCGCTGAAGAACCCGGCCGCGAGCCCGATCAGGACCAGTCGCACAGGCCTACCGTAGTGTGGGCACCGGTGAGCGCCCCCGTCCGCCTGGTGCGATTCCGGAGCGAGCCCGAGAAGGCGGCCGTCTTGCTCGACATCGACGGGACTCTGGCGCCGATCGTCGACCGGCCGGAAGACGCCGCGGTTCCGGAGGAGACGCGAAGAGAGGTTGAGCGCCTCGCCGGCCGCTACGCGCTCGTCGCCTGCGTCAGCGGGCGCCCCGCGGCCGACGCGCGACGGATGGTCGGCCTCGACGGCATCGAGTACGTCGGCGTCCACGGCCTCGAGGGCCATCCTGATGTGGAGCAGTACACGCCCCGAATCGAGCGCCTGATCGACACGGCGGACTGGCCGTGGCGGGTCGAGACCAAGGCCGGAGTGACCGCCGCCTTCCACTACCGCGAGGTGGAAGACGACGAGGCGGCCGAGGCAGTCGAGCGCATCGCCGAGACAGCCGAGACCCTCGGGCTCGCCGTGCAGCGAGGCCGGAAGGTGGTGGAGGTCAAGCCGCCGATCGACGCCGACAAAGGAACCGCCGCCCGCGCGCTTCTGGCGGAGCGGGGCCTCGACCGCGCGCTCTACGCCGGGGACGACACGACCGACCTCGACGCCTTCCGCGGCCTGGACGAGGCCGGGCTCGACGTGGCCGTCAAGGTCGCGGTCGGGTCACCGGAGATGAATCCCAGGCTGCTCACCGAGGCCGACCTGGTCGTGGACGGCCCCGGTGAGCTGCTGTATCTGCTGAGGACGCTCTAAGCGGCCTCGAGCACGGGCTGCGGCGCTTCCTCCGTCTCCTCGACGGGCGTCTCGAGCTCGCTCCGCCGCACGAGCACGAGGGCGACGACGATCCCGGCCGCCGCGACGGCGGCGCCCCAGATGAACGCGGTCTCGAAGCCCTCGGTGAGCGCCTGCGGCGGCGCCGTTCCCGAGGAGATCGCATCGCTCGTCGTCGAGGTCGCGATCGCGGACAGCGCGGCGATCCCCAGCGCGCCGCCGATCTGCTGCGACGTGTTGAAGAGCCCGGACGCGAGACCCGCCTCGGATGACCGGACGCCGGCCAGCGCCGCGATCGAAATCGGCACGAACGAGAAGCCCAGCCCGGCGCCGATCAGCAGGAACCCGGGCAGGAGGTCACCGACGTACGACCCGCCGACCGAGACCTGCGTGAAGTACAGGAGCGCGACGGTGAGCAGCGTCATGCCGGCTGCGATCACCGGCTTCACGCCCACGCGGTTGACCAGCTGTGCAGCGACACCCGACCAGATGATCGCCGTGCCGGCCACCGCGAGGTACGCGACGCCGGTCTTCATCGGCGAGTACCCGAGCACCTGCTGCATGTACAGCGTCAGCATCAGGAACATCGAGAACGTCACGGTGCCGAGGATGAGGCCCGCGATGTTCGCCGCGGTGAGCGTTCGCACCTTGAAGATCCCGAACGGGACGAGCGGCTCCTTCGCACGGAGCTCCCAGCCGACGAACGCCGCGAGCAGCGCTCCTGCGGCCGCGAAGAGCCCGATCGTCTCCAGCGAGCTCCAGCCGAACTCGTTGGCCTGGGTGATCGTGAAGACGAGCGTCACCAGTCCGGCCGTCACGAGGACGGCACCGAGCGCGTCGAAGGTCTTGACCTGTGCGTCGCGGCTCTCGGTGAGCAGCAGCGGCGTCAGCGCCAGAGCGGCGAGCCCGACCGGGACGTTGATGTAGAAGATCCACTCCCAGCTGAGCGCGTCCGTGAGGATGCCGCCCAGCAGGACGCCGGCGACGGCGCCGAACGCGCCCACCCCGCCCCAGACGCCGAGCGCGGCATTCCGTTCACGTCCTTCGGAGAAGGTCGTCATCAGGATCGAGAGCGCCGCGGGGGTGATGATCGCCGCACCGAGGCCCTGGATCGCACGGGCGATGATCAGCGATTCCTCGCTCCAGGCGAAGCCCGAGAGCAGCGAGGCCGCGCTGAAGACGATCGTGCCGACGATGAAGAGCCGCCGACGGCCCAGAAGATCCGCCGCGCGGCCGCCCAGAAGCAGGAAGCCTCCGAAGAAGAGCGCGTAGGCGCTGATTACCCACTGGAGGTTCTCCTGGGAGAAGCCGAGGTCGGTCTGGATCGAGGGCAGTGCCACATTCACGATCGCGATGTCGAGGACGACCATGAACTGCACGGTGGCGAGCAGGGCAAGTGCCCACCACTTGCGTTGGGTCTGTTCGACCATTACCGAGTCCTTTCAGTTGCCATCACTTGCCTGGAAGACGAACGAGCTGCTTGAAAATCGACAGTCAAGGCTTGCGAAGTTACAGGATCGACTTTCATTTTGCAAGTCATAGCTTTTCAAACGCAAGCAACCGCGCTATACTTCCCCGCATGTCCAAGCGCTATGCGCAGTACTGCCCCGTCGCGCACGCACTAGGGCTTGTGGGCGAGCGGTGGGCACTGCTCGTGGTGCGCGAGCTCCTCGGCGGCCCCAAGCGCTATACGGACCTGACCGCGGGCCTACCCGGAATCGGCACGAACATCCTCGCCGGGCGGCTCCGGGATCTCGAGGAGGCGGGCGTCGTCCAGAAGCGGAAGCTGCCGCCGCCGGCAGCGGCGACCGTCTACGAGCTCACGCCGTACGGCGAGGAGCTGCGTGAGCCCCTGTACGCCCTCGGCCGGTGGGGCGCCAGGTCGCTCGGCCCTCCGGGACCGGACGACTCGCTCGCCCCGGGCTGGCTGGTCAACGCCGTCGGCGCGACGTGCAAGGACTGGGAGGGGAAGGCGACGGGCGTCTTCGAGCTCCACGCCGGGGAGGACGAGCTCGTCTCAGTCAGCTTCGACCACGGTGTGCCGGTTGCGAGCCGGGAGCCGGCCGAGAACGCCACCGCCGTCATCGAGACCGACCCGGCGACTCTCTTCTGCATCGCCGAGCACTCGGCGGGCATCGAGGAGGCGGTCGCGGAGGGTGCGGTGAAGATCACCGGCGACGCGAAGGCCGCAAAGGAGTTCTTGTCGCTCTTCAGCTTCGACGACCGGCCGCGCGAACCGTCACGCGAGCTCGAGCACGTCTGAGAGCCGCTCGACAGAGCGCCCCGTCCAGCGCTCGCCGTCCTCGGTGAGCGGCTCGCCCGGAGCGCGAAGCTGGAGCGCAGTCATGCCCGCCCGCTCGGCGCCGGGCAGCTCGTCGTTCGCGCCGTCGCCGACGAAGAGGCAGTCCTCGGCGCTGACCCCCAGCTCCTCGCACGCGATCTCGTAGATCCTCGGCTCGGGCTTGCTCACGCCCACCGAGCAGGAGAAGACGGTCGAGTCGAAGAGGCCGCCGAACGGCGTCTGCTCCCAGACGTCCGGCACTTCCGCCGTGCAGGCGCTGATCATCCCGAGCCGATGGCCGCGGCGGCGTAGCTCTTCGACCGTGGACACCGCGTCCGGCCGGGGAATCAGGTGCTCGAGCGTCCAGTCACGCCTGATGGTCACCGCTGCGGCGATGTCGCTCTCGGAGCCGAGCTCCGCGGCGAGCGTCTGCAGGTGCGGCTCCATCGGGCCGATCTCCCGGTCGCGGCGGCCACGGAGCCAGAGCTGCCGGAACCGCATCGGCTCCGCGCCGAAGTGCGCCGCCAGCCCGTCGTACATCCGGTTCGCACCCTCCACGGGCCACGGGACCAGCGTCTGCCAGAGATCGAAGATCACGGCGCGGTACCTCACCGCTTCTTGAGCTTCTCGATCTGCTTCCAGGTGCGCGTGTTGACGATCTGGTCCTTCGTCAGCCAGGCGCGCCGGGCCTGGGCGATCCCGAGCTCGGCGTAGGCGAGCGCATCCAACTCATGGCTGTCCGTGTTCACCACGAGCCGGACGCCGGCCTCCGCCGCTGCCCGCGCGTGCGTGTCCCGAAGGTCGAGCCGGTCGGGCTGCGAGTTGATCTCGACGAACGTCCCGGTCTCGACCGCTTTCGCAAAGACCTTGTCCAGCGCGATGTCGGCGCCGTCGCGGCGGTTCAGCTTCCGCGCGGTCATGTGGCCTATGCAGTCGACGTGCGGGCTCTCCATCGCGGTCGTCAGGCGCTCGGTTGGGCTCTTGTCGAATGCGGAGTGGAGCGACGCGACGACCCAGTCGCACTCGGCGAGGACGTCGTCCGGCATGTCGAGGGAGCCGTCGGCGCGGATGCTGACCTCGATCCCGCGGAGGATGCGGAACGGCTCAAGCCGGCCGTTCAGCTCGGCGATCTCGCTCCACTGCGCCTCGAGCCGGCCCTCGCGGAGGTAATGGGCGTGATCCGTCATCGCGACGTAGTCGTAGCCGAGCGCCCGTGACGCCTCGGCCATCTCCTCGAGCGTGTTCTTGCCGTCGTTCGACCACGTCGAGTGCATGTGCAGGTCACCGCGCAGGTCGCCCTGCTCCACGAGCTTCGGCAGGTCGCCGCTTCGGGCGGCCGCAAGCTCACCGGCGCCCTCGCGGAGCTCCGGCGGGATCCACGCATACCCGAGCTGGTCGTAGAGCTCCTCCTCGCTCCGGGCAGTGAGCACCTCGCCGCTCTCCGTGTCCTTGACCCCGTACTCGGAGACCGAGAGGCCGCGCTTCACCGCGTTTTCGCGAAGCTCGACGTTGTGCTGCTTCGAGCCCGTGAAGTGCTGGAGGAGGTTCCCGTACGACTCGGGCGGGACGACACGCAGGTCGAACACGAGCCCGTCGTGCGAGACGACCGTCGCCTTCGTCTTCCCGTGCGCCTTGACCTCCGAGACCCACGTGAGCTTGGTGAAGTACTCGGTGAGCGCGGCCGGGTCGGAGGCGGTGGCGATGATGTCGAGGTCCTTGACCGTCTCGGTGCGGCGGCGAACCGAGCCCGCCTCGGAGACCTCGTTGCTGGCCGGATGCTCGCGCAGAACCTCGACGACTCCCTGGACGGCCGGCAGCGCCCTGGCCAGGAGCGTCCGCTTCTCCCGCGGCGTCTTCGTCTCCTGGAGCGCCTGGAGGATCCGCTCCTCGGTCTTGGCGCCGAGGCCCGGCAGCGAGCGGAGCTGCTCGGCCTCGGCGGCCTTGCGGAGGTCCTCCATCGTCGTGATCCCGAGCTCCTGCCAGATCCGGCGGGCCGTCTTGGGGCCGAGGGCCGGCAGCCGGAGAAACTCGGCAACTCCGGCCGGGACGCGCTGCTTGCGCTTGGTCAGGGCCTCGATCTCGCCCGACTCGACGATCTGGACGATCTTCGACTCGATCGTCTTCCCGATGCCCGGGAGGTTCTTCGCCTCGCCGGCAAGCGCCTGCTCGGCGATCGGGCCGGCCGCGGTTCGAATCAGGTCGGCGGCCCGCCGGTAGGCCAGCACCCGGAACTGCTCCTCGCCGTCGAGCTCGAGGAGGTCGGCCAGGAGGTCGAACTGCTCGGCCACCTGCGCGTTCCGGGGCAGCGTCGTCGCCACGCCACGATCATAGGGACGTGCTTGTGGTCTGCCTCCCGACCTACAACGAGCGCGAGAACCTCGAGGCGATGGTCTCGGCGCTCGGCGAGGTCCTGCCCGACGACGGCCGGATCCTCGTCATCGACGACAACTCGCCGGACGGCACCGGTGAGATCGCCGACCGGCTCGCAGGCGAGCTCGATCACGTCGACGTGCTACACCGGGCGCGCAAGGAAGGTCTCGGGCCCGCGTACCTCGACGGCTTCCGGCGGGCGCTCGAGCTCGGTGCCGAGCTCGTCGCCGAGATGGACTGCGACTTCTCGCACGACCCGGCGGACGTCCCGCGGCTCGTCGCGGCCGCACAGGACGCCGACGTCGTGCTCGGCTCCCGGTACGTCCCGGGCGGCGGCACGAGGAACTGGGGACTGGTGCGGCGGCTGATCTCGCGCGGCGGGTCGCTCTACGCGCAGATCCTGCTCGGCCTGCCGATCCGGGACCTGACGGGCGGCTTCAAGGTCTACCGGCGGGCCGTCCTGGAGACGATCGACCTGGACGCGATCGACTCGAAGGGCTACGCGTTCCAGATCGAGGGCACCTACCGCGCGCTGCGCGCCGGGTTCCGCGTGGTCGAGGTGCCGATCGTGTTCGCTGACCGCGAGGTCGGGGGCTCGAAGATGAGCCGGTCGATCGTCCTCGAGGCGATCTGGAAGGTCCCAGCGCTGCGACTGACTAAGGTTCACCCGCGTGCGTGACGTAACAGACGCGAGCTTCGAGCAGGACGTGCTGGCGGCGGGACAGCCGGTCGTCGTGGACTTCTGGGCACCCTGGTGCGGGCCCTGCTTCGCGCTCGAGCCCGTGCTGGAGCGGCTCGAGGATCAGGCCGCCGGCCGCGTCCTGTTCGTGAAGCTGAACGTGGACCAGAACCCGGTCTCCGCCGCCCGCTACGAGGTGCTCGCCTTGCCGACCGCGATCCTGTTCGCCGGCGGCGATGCGCAGGAGGCGGTCGTCGGCGCCCGAGCGCCCTCGCACTACGAGCGAGCCTGGGCTACGTGGCTGGCTGAGTCGCCGAGTCCGGAAGCGGCTTCGCCCGCTCCTCCTGGGTGAGCGCAGCCTCCGAGCGACGTTCGAGACGGGCCCGCGGGTCGATGACGCCGTAGAGGACGTCG
Source organism: uncultured Actinomycetes bacterium (assembly GCA_963782765.1). GTDB lineage: Bacteria > Actinomycetota > Thermoleophilia > Gaiellales > Gaiellaceae > JACDAN01. Next base: position 260,041 of record CAWALC010000001.1, on the reverse strand, counting down.
ATCAGGAAGTTCACGACGATCACGACCAGCGTCGTGTAGATCGTGATTCCCATCAGGACCGGGAAGTCACGGCGCGCGAGGCTCGTCGCGAACAGCCGGCCGAGCCCCGGTAACCCGTACGCAACCTCCACGAAGAGCGTGGCGCCGAGCGAGACTGCGATGTCCATCCCGAGCATGGTCACAACGGGCAGCATCGCGTTGCGAAGGACGTGCGACCGGATCACCGTCCACTCCGGTGCCCCCTTCGCGCGCGCGGTGCGGACGTAGTCCTCGTTCGAGCGTCTCGAGCGTGCTCGCGCGGATCATCCGCGTGTAGATCGCGGCGTACATGAGCGCGAACGTGAACCACGGCAGGATCAGGTGGTAGGCCCACTGCGCAGGACCGCCGCAGTTCGTCGCCGGGGAGAAGACCTCGCAGTAGCCGCCGGTCGGCGTCCACCCCAGCTGCGCGCCGACGAGGTAGGACAGCATCAGACCCATCCAGAGCGGATGCGCCGAGATCCCGATCAGGACCAGGACGGTGGTCAGTCGGCTCCCGAGGCTGCGCGGGTGGAGCGCGGAGAGCAGCCCTGTCGGGATCGCGATCAGCATCCAGAGCAGCGCGCCCCCGATCACCAGGGAGAGCGTCACCGGCGCCGCGCGAACGAGGAGCTCGTTCACCTCCTGGCCGCGAAGCACCCAGGAGTTGCCCAGCGAGCCCTGGGTGACGATCTTCCGCAGGAACTCGAAGTACTCCTCGTAGATCGGTCCGTCGATCTGCACCGTGGTGCGGACGTCCACCTCGGCGCCGCCGCGGCCGAGGCTCGCCTGGTCGTCCTCCGACGGGATGACGAAGAAGATGATGAACGTGACGACCGTGACGGAGAGGAACATCACGACCATCCACGCCGCTCGACGCAGGAGGAACAGGGCCACGGGGAACCGTTAGCACGGTACGCCTTTGGGCGCTAGGCGGTTTTGAAGTGATCCCAGCCGGCGAGTGCGTACGGCTTGCCCTCGCGCAGGAGCTCGACGCCCTCGCCTTCCTCGCAGCGGCCGACCACATGGAACTCGGGCTCGGGGACCGCAGCGAGGAGCTCGAAGTCTTCTCCGAAGCCAAGGTCGTCGATCGTCGCGCCCTCGGCGAGGGGGATCCGGTCGAGCTCGACCACGCAGCGGACCTGCGATCGGCGCGCGATGTGGCCGGCGTCGCGGGCGATCCCGTCCGAGATGTCGAGCATTGCGTGCGCTCTCTGCGCGAGGCGACGCCCCTCGTCCAGCCGGATCGGCGGCCGGACATAGCGCTGGTCGCGGAAGGCGGCGCCGGCGGCGCCGAGCGGGCCCGTCACGACCAGGAGGTCTCCCGGCTCCGCGCCCGCGCGGCCTGGAACCCGCTCGGACCTGCCGAGCGCGGTCACAGAGAGGACGAGGATGTCCGCCCGGGTCGTGTCGCCGCCCACGACGGGGACGCCGGTCTCGGCGATCCCCTCGTACAGCTCGAGCAGGTCGTCGACCTCCGTGTCCGGCGGCGCACCGAGCGAGACCACGAAGCCCGACGGCTCGGCGCCCGAGGCGGCGAGGTCGCTGAGGTTGACGGCCGCGGCTCGGAACCCGAGATCGCGAATGGAGATCCAGTCCCGCCGAAAGTGGACGCCCTCGACGAGCGCGTCCTGCGTGACGACGAGCCCGTCCACCTGCGCGGCGTCGTGCTCGATCGCCCGGGCGAGGCCGCGGCGCTCCAACTCCGCGAGGAAGCCGAGCTCGCCGAGATCAGAGAGCCGCACTGAGCTCCGCGGTCTGAGCCGCGGCGCGGATGACCGCGACGCCGAACGCGCCGGCGTCGATGCACTCCCGGACGTTCGTCGCGTCGATGCCGCCGATCGCGATCACCGGGAGCCGGACCGCGTCGCTGATCGCCCGGAGCCCGTCGAGGCCGATCGGGGAGCCCGCCTCCGGCTTGCTCGGCGAGGCCCAGACCGGGCCGGCGCCGATGTAACCGGCACCTGCGTGCTCCGCCTCCTGGGCCTCCTCCGGAGATGAGGCCGAGCGCCCGAGCATCATCCCCGCCTCGACCGCGAGCTCGCTTCCCTCGTCGTCCCGACCCAGATGGACGCCGTCGGCGAGCAGTGCGAGGGCCGCCTGGACGTCGTCGTTGACGACGAACGTGACCTCGTACTCGGTGGCGAGGAGGCGGAACGGCGCGCCGCGGTCGATCAGCTCCTCCGTCGTCGCACCCTTGAGCCTCAGCTGGAGGACCGAGGCTCCCCCTTCCAACGCCGTTCTGGCGGTGTCGAGGTCGTCGACGATCGCATGAAGCTTCATTCCGTCACCTTCGCACGGTCGTCGAGCGTGTCCGGATCGAGGTTGTAGAGCGCGTCGTAGAGACCTGCGTGGAAGGTGCCTGGGCCCTGGGCGTGGCGCGCAGCGTCCTCTCCGGCGACGCCGAAGGCGACGAGCGCCTCGGCGGCCGCCTCGAGCGGGTCTTTCCGCTTGGCGGCCAGGAACGAGCCCGTGACCGCCGTGGACATGCAGCCGGTGCCGCTGACCGTGGCCAGGAGCTCGTGGCCGTTCGAGATCGCGACGACTCGCTCGCCGTCCGAGACGTGGTCGGTCGGGCCGGTCATCGAGACGATCGTCCCGAGAGTCCGGGCCGCGTCGCGGACGACGTCGGCGGTGGTTCCCACCGCGCTGATCGACTCGACGCCGCGGATCTCGGCCTCGCGCCCGGCGAGCGTGGCAATCTCGGCGGAGTTGCCGCGGACGACCGTGATGTCCAGCTCGTCGAGGAGGCGCTTGGCCGTCTCGGTCCGGTAGCGGGTCGCTCCCGCGCCGACAGGATCGAGGACGATCGGGCCCTTCGCCGCCTTGCCGGCCAGGAGCATCGCCTCGACCCAATGCTCGGAGAGCGTGCCGATGTTGAGGACGAGCGCGTCGGCGTTGCGCGCCATCACCTCGACCTCCTGGGGCGCGTGCGCCATGACCGGCAGCGCTCCGAGCGCGAGGGTCGCGTTCGCCGTCTCGTTCATGACGACGTAGTTGGTGATCTGGTGGACGAGCGGCCTACGCGCGCGCAGCTTGCGCAGCGTCGCCCCGGGCGAGACTGCCATCACGCTCCTTCACGTTCAGGACGTCGACAGGCCCGTCGCCTGCTCCGATCTCGGCCAGGCCGTTCCGTACGGAGGAGGCGGCCGCGGTGGCCGCGCCGCGGCTCGCCTCCACGAGGGTATGCCCGCGGGCGAGGAGCGCCGCGAGCGTGGCGGAATGAGTGCAACCGGCGCCGTGCGTGGCAGGAACGTCGTGCCGCTCGACCGGGATCTCGAGGTGCCGCTCGCCGTCGAAGAGGTGGTCGACGGGCTCCGGCCCGTGTCCGCCGGTGACGACGACGGCGGGTGCTCCTCCCTCGACGATCGCCTCCGCGAGCGCGCGCGGCTCGCGAGGGACTGTCCCTCGGACACGGCTCGCGAGGACCTGTGCTTCGTGCCAATTCGGCGTCACGACTGTCGCGAGAGGGAAAAGTCTCGCGACGAGCTCGTCGATCGCGTCATCCTGGAGGAGCTTCGCGCCGCTGCTTGCGACCATGACCGGATCCACAACCAGTGGGCCGGGGAAGTCGGCGAGGGAGTCGGCGACGGTCCGGATCAGCTCGGCAGAGAAGAGCATCCCGGTCTTCGCCGCATCGACACCGATGTCGTCGAAGATCGCCTCGAGCTCGGCACGGACGAACGCAGGCGGCGCCTCGTGCACCGCCGACACCTCCACCGTGTTCTGCGCGGTCAGCGCGACGATCGCCGACATCCCGTGGCAGCCGGCAGCCGCGAAGGCCTTGAGGTCGGCCTGGATCCCCGCGCCGCCGCCGGAGTCCGACCCCGCAATCGTCAGTACTCGAGGAACTATGAGAGAACTCCCTCCGCCGGCATGACCCGGTTCAGGTTCGACGGGTGTGATCTCAGCCGCCCTTGCGGCACCCCGGTGACGGAAGTCTAGCGCCGGCGGATCGTTCGAATGACGCCCGAAGCGTCGATATGGCGGATGCCTCCAGCGCCGCCGCTCTCGACGATGAACAGCTCGCCGCCGGGTGCCGGCACGACGTCGAACGGCTCGTCGACCTGAGCCGCGACCGCGGGACCGCCGTCACCGCTCCCGCCTCTCACACCAGTGCCCGCGACGACGGTCTTCGCCCCGGTAGGGGCGATCCGGGACACGCGCTGGCCGTCCCGCTCGGCGACGTACAGGACGGCACCCGGGCCGAACGCCAGACCAGCCGGGCCCACGGCAGCCGCGAAAACGGTGATCACGCGAGTGGCCGGATCGATGCGACGGACGCGGTGGTTCCCCGTGTCCGCAACGTAGAGCGCTCCATCGGGCCCGACAGCAAGGCCGTGTGGAGCGTCCAGCTCCGCCGCGAGCGCCGGCCCGCCATCGCCGCCGCCTCCTCGAATCCCGGTGCCCGCATAGTGCGTCACCGCACCCGTGCCACCTTCGATGCGGAAGATTCGCGAGACGGTGCTGAAGTAGAGGTTTCCCGACGAGTCGAGCGCGAGCGGCCCGACATCCTCGCCGGCGTCGGCGATCGTGGTCGTCGAGCCGCCGCTCTGCACCCGGACGACCCTGCTCTCGGACGTGGAGTAGAGGACACCCGACGGCGTCAGCACGAGCCCGTAGGGCTGGACGATCCGCGTGACGAGCGTGTCACGGCCCGTGGTCGGATCGATTCGGGCCAGGCGCGACTGCCCGCTCTCGGCGACGAGGAGCGATCCATTCGGCTCGAGGACCGCCTCGGTCGGAGCGACGAGCACGAGGGGCGGGCGAACCGCCGCCCGGACCGCGACGGTGCCAAGCCAGACGCGCGCCCGGCCGACCTGGGCGGCAAGGCGCCAGCGGCCTGGAGCGGGGAAGACAAGACGGGCGCGGTACCGGTCGCGGCGCCATCTTCGAGCCGACGAAGCCACGCGCCGGCGTCCAAGCGTCGCCGTCAGCACGACGCGGGCCGGCCGCACGCCGCGGACGCGCACCACCGCCGTCCACGGTCGACCGGCTGTGAGGCCCGAGCGAGGCGAGGTCAGCGAGATCCTGGGGCTCTGCGAAGTCGCGGCAAAGCCGCCCGCGACAACGGCAAGTGCAGCGAGGATGACCCCGGCCCGGATCCACATATTCGATCCTCTACACCGAGCGCGGGCTGGAGGTTCCAGGCACCGGGCTAGCATCGAGCGATGGCTCGATACGACGGGATCGCAGACTGGTACGACACGGAGTTCCTCGGCGACATCCACGACCCAGGGCGCGCCGCGGCCGTTCGCCTGCTCGGCCCCGGGCCCGGAGCGTTGCTCGACCTCGGCTGCGGCACCGGCGCGCAGACGGTCGCCTTCCGCGACCAGGGCTGGGACGTCACCGGCGTGGACGCCTCGGAGGACATGCTGCGCCGAGCCCGCGAGCGGGGCCTGGACGTCGTCCACGCCGACGCCTCGTCGCTGCCGTTCGTGGACGCGAGCTTCGATGCCGCGGTCTCGCTCTGGACGCATACCGACCTGGACGACTTCGCCGCAGCAGTCCGAGAGGTTGCGCGGGTGCTCAAGCCCGGCAGCCCGTTCGTCTACGTGGGCGGGCACCCGTGCTTCATCGGGCCCCACGCGCTGTTCAGGTTCGGCCGAGGCGTGCCGGAGCTCCATCCCGGCTACCGGCCGGGCCGACGCTACGACGACGCCGCGCCCGGCGTCTTCAACCCCGACGGGCTCCGCGCACGGGTCGGCGCCTCGCACGTCCCGCTCGGCGAGTTCGTCGCCGCATTCACCTCGGCAGGCCTTCGCGTCGAGCACTTCGAGGAGGACGGAGAAGACGACTACCCGTACCTCGTCGCCTTGCTGGCCCGCCGGTGAGCGTCGCCGCCGTCCCCTGGGCCGACCTCCTCGAGGGCGAGGAGGTCGCCTACGTCGGTGAGGACCCCGCGCGGGCGCCGCGCTTCGCGCCGATTCCCGAGGGCCTCCATCCGAAGGTCGCCGACGCACTCGCCGCCCGCGGGATCGAGCAGCTCTTCACCCACCAGGCCGACGCCTGGGACGCGGCGCAGCGCGGCGAGCACCTCGTCGTCGCGACCGGAACGGCCTCCGGCAAGACGCTCGCCTTCAACCTCCCGGTCCTCGACGCCCTCGCGCGCCAGCCGAAGAGCCGCGCGCTCTACCTCTACCCGACGAAGGCGCTCGCGCAGGACCAGATCCGCAGCCTCACCGAGCTCAAGCCACCGAGCATCAAGCCCGCGATCTACGACGGCGACACGGAGTCGAGCCGGCGCTGGCAGATCCGCAAGTGGTCCAACCTGATCCTCACCAACCCGGACATGCTCCACGTCGGCGTCCTTCCGCACCACGACCGCTGGGGCGACGTCCTCCACAACCTTCGCTACGTCGTCGTGGACGAGGCGCACGTCTACCGCGGTGTGTTCGGCTCGCACGTCGGCAACGTCCTGCGCCGGCTCCGCAGACTGGCGCGGATCTACGGCGCCGACCCCCAGTTCCTGCTCGCCTCGGCGACGATCGCGAACCCGGGTGAGCTCGCGCAGCGGCTGCTCGGCCTCGAGGCGACCACGATCGAGCACGACGGCGCCCCGAAGGCCGACCGGACGATCCTCCTCTGGAACCCTCCGCTCACGGACGAGGAGCTCGGGCTCCGCGCGAGTGCCCTCGGCGAGGCGTCGCGGCTCATGGCATCGCTCGTCGAGCGCGGCGTGAGGACGCTGTGCTTCGCGAAGAGCCGCAAGTCCGCGGAGCTCGTCCACCGTTTCACCGCCCAGAGGCTCGGAGACGCGACCCGCCTCTCGCCGTACCGCGCCGGCTACACGCCCGCCCAGCGCCGCGACATCGAGCGGAGGCTCGTCGAGGGCGACCTCCTCGGTGTGAGCGCGACGAACGCGCTCGAGCTTGGGATCGACGTCGGCCTGCTCGACGCCGTCGTCTGTGTGGGCTTCCCCGGGACGGTCGCGAGCCTCAAGCAGCAGTGGGGCCGGGCCGGCCGGCGGGGCCACGGGCTCGCCGCGATGATCGCCACGGAGGACGCGCTCGACCAGTTCTTCATGCGCGACCCGGAGGCGCTGCTCGAGCGGCGCGTCGAGGCGGCGATCCTCGACCACGCGAATCCCCGCGTCCTCGACGGCCATGTCCGCTCCGCAGCCTTCGAGGCGCCGCTCGACGACGAGGACGCCGAGACCCTCGGCCCCGAAGCCCTCGAGCGCGCCGCGCAGCTCCCGGACCTCCGCCGCAAGGACGGTGGCTTCGTCTGGGCGGGTCGCGACTACCCCGCCGGCCGCTTCGGCCTCCGCTCGGCCACACCGGATTCCTTCACCGTCGTCGACGTCTCGACCGGATCGCTCCTCGGCCTCGTCGAGCAGGAGCGCGCCTACTCGACCGTCCACCAGGGCGCGGTCTACCTCCACCTCGGCGAGTCGTACCGCGTCGCCGAGCTCGACCTGGAGAACCGCACCGCTCTCGTCGAGCCCTACGCGGGCGACGAGTACACCCAGGCAAAGAAGGACACGATGACGGCGATCGTCGAGCCGCTGCGCACCGAGCGCCGGCTGGGCCTCGACCTGTCCTTCGGCCGGGTGGTCGTGACGGAGCAGGTCGTCGCCTACCAGCGCAAGCGGATCGGCGACGGAGAGACGATCGAGACCCTGCCACTCGACCTCCCCGAGACGGAGTTCGACACCGAGGCGATCTGGTACGCGCCGACCGACTCGCAGCTCGAAGGACTCACCGACATGCCGAAGCTCCTCGGCTCCCTCCACGCAGCCGAGCACGCGATGATCGCGATCCTGCCGCTCTGGGCGATGTGCGACCGCTGGGACATCGGCGGGCTCTCGACGAACCTCCACTTCCAGACCGGCCGTCCGACGATCTTCGTCTACGACGGCCACGCCGGCGGTGTCGGGATCAACGAGCGCGGCTTCGAGGTCTTCGAGGGCTGGGTCGGGGACACCGCGCGGATGCTCGACGGCTGCCCCTGCGACCACGGCTGCCCCTCGTGCGTCCAGTCGCCGAAGTGCGGGAACCTGAACGAGCCGCTCGACAAGGCCGGTGCGCTCGAACTTCTTCAGCGGCTGCTGTCGATCTAGCCGCCTCCCGTTCGTCGTCCCCGTGCAAGCGATGAAAGGAGGAGGCGGTGAGGCGCCTTCAGCGGAACCTGATCGAGCGCGAGACGGCGAAGAGGCGGGCGATCACCGACGAGCTCCGCCACCACGACCCCTTCGGGAGGCCCGAGCTGCTGCTCGTCCATGAGACGATGCTGGCGAGGCTCCGGGCAGCCTGAGAAAGGAGACGCATGGAGTTCCTGGCTTTGATCCACTCGAGCGAGAACGGCTGGAGCGAGCTGAGCGACGACGAGCGCCAGGCCGTGTACCAGCGCTACATGGAGTTTTCGGAGCGGCCGGAGGTCGTCGGCGGCGCCGAGCTCCAGGAGACGACGGCCGCGACAACCGTCCGGGTCCGGAACGGCGACTCGATGGTCACGGACGGCCCGTACGCCGAGGTCAAGGAAGCGCTCGGCGGGTTCTTCATCCTCGAGGCCGACTCGATCGACGCCGCCTGCCGCCTCGCCGCGGACATTCCGGCCGCCGAGCACGGCGCGATCGAGGTCCGGCCGATCTTCGTGCGAGAGGAGAGCTGAGATGCGCTACGCGATGCTGATCTACAGCGACCAGGCGCCCTGGCTCGAGATGTCCGAGGAGGAGGCCGCCAAACGGAGCGAGGAGTCGCTGCCGAAGTGGTACGCGTTCTTCGAGGAGCTCGGGACGGCGGACCCGGAGATGAGCGGGAAGGAGCTCGACGACATCCGGACCGCGAAGACGGTGCGCGTTCGCGACGGCGAAGTCCTGATCACCGACGGCCCGTTCGCCGAGACGAAAGAGCAGATCGGCGGCTTCTTCGACACGAAGCTCCCGGATCTCGACACCGCACTCGCCTACGCCGCGAAGATCCCGGCGTCCGAGTACGGCTCGATCGAGGTGCGCCCGATCGTGGAGCGCGACTGAACGACGTCGGGGCCGTCTTCCGCGAGGAGTGGGGACGTGCGGTCTCGATCCTCATCAGCGTCCTCGGCGACTTCGACCTCGCCGAGGACGCTGTCCAGGACGCCTTTGCCACGGCACTCGAGCGCTGGCCGGTGGACGGCATGCCGCAGAACCCCGGCGCATGGATCGTCACGACCGCGCGGAACCGCGCGATCGACCGGATCCGCCGCGAGCGGACGCTCGAACGCAAGACCGAGCTCCTCGCACGGCTCGAGGAGCTTCCCGGCGACGAGGAGGACATGAGCACGATCCCCGACGAGCGGCTCGCACTCGTCTTCACCTGCTGCCATCCCGCGCTCGCACGCGAGGCGCAGGTTGCGCTGACGCTCCGCGAGGTCGGCGGCCTCGCAACCCCGGAGATCGCCAGGGCGTTCCTCACCGCCGAGCCGACGATGGCCCAGCGGCTCGTCCGCGCCAAGCGCAAGATCCGCGAGGCGGGCATCCCGTTCCGCGTCCCGCCTGACGAGGTGCTCCCCGACCGGCTCGAGTCGGTGCTCGCCGTGCTCTACCTGGTCTTCAACGAGGGGTACGAGGCCACTTCCGGCGACGACCTCGTCCGGCGGGAGCTCTGCGACGAGGCGATCCGGCTCGCCAAGCTGCTCGCGGTGCTGATGCCCGACGAGTCGGAGGCGCTCGGGCTGCTTGCGCTGATGCTCTTCCACGATTCACGCCGGGAGGCGCGAACCGCAGGCGACGACCTCGTGCTCCTCGAGGATCAGGACCGGTCGCTCTGGGACGAGAGCAGGATCGAGGAGGCCCGCCGGGTCCTCGAGCGCGCAGCGAGCCTTCGGCGCGTCGGCCCGTACCAGCTCCAGGCTGCGGTCGCCGCCGTGCACGCGGAGGGCGAGACCGACTGGCCGGCGGTCGCCGCGCTCTACGAACACCTGGCCCGGCTCTCGCCGTCGCCGATCGTCGACCTGAACCGGGCTGTCGCGGTCGCGATGGCGGAAGGCGCTGACCGCGGTCTCGACCTCATCGACCGGATCGAGGGGCTGAACGAGTACCACCTCCTCCACGCCGCCCGGGCAGACCTGCTCCGCCGGCTCGACCGGCGTGAGGAGGCGGCCGCGGCGTACGAGCGAGCGCTGGAGCTCGCGACGAACTCGGCCGAGCGGCGATTCCTCGAGCAGCGCCGGGCCATGCTCGCCTGAGTACGGTTGCCGGGTGCTCCCGGCGTTCGGAACGATCGTGGCGAAGCGGGAGCTTCCCTACGCCCGCGTCCTCGGACGGTCCCTGGCCGAGCACCATCCGGGCCATCCGTTCCTCGTCTTGCTCGCCGACGAGGTCCAGGGCTGCTTCGAGCCAGAGCGTGAGCCCTTCGAGCTCCTGACGCTCGACGAACTGGACATTCCCGACGGAGCGCGCTTCCGCTTCCTCCACCGTCGACTGCCGCTGAGCTACGCGGCGACGCCGTACTTCCTCTCCGCCGTGCTCGACCGCGGCTACGGCACCGTCGTCTTCCTGAAGCAGGAGAGCCTCGTCATGCGGCCCCAGCAGTCGGTCCTCGAGGCGCTCGGCGCGCACAGCATCGTCCTCACGCCTCACCTGCTCGGACCACCGGAGACCGACGACGCACGGGAGCGCGAGCTGAACATCCTGCTCTCGGGGACCTTCAACGGCGGGCTCGTCGGCGTTCGCGACACCGCGACTACGCGGCAGTTCCTCGCTTGGTGGGCGAACCGGGTGTTCGCGAGCTGCCGCCACGCGGTGGGCGAGGGAATGCACTACGAGCAGCGCTGGCTCGACCTGGTCCCGTTCTACTTTCGAGACACGTGCATCCTTCGTGACGACGGCGCCAACATCGGCCACTGGAACCTCCCCGAGCGGCTCGGCGTGACTCCTCAGCTCCTTCGCTTCAGCGGTTTCGACCCCGACCGGCCGGAGCAGGTCACGCGGTACGCGAGCAGGCTGGCGACAGCGGATCTCGACGGCCTCTCGGGTTGGTTCGCGGACTATGCGCACGCCCTACAGGCAGAGGGCTGGACGACGGCGCAGAGCTGGCCTTACGCGTACGACTCGTTCGCCAACGGCATGCCGGTGCCGGAGCTCGCGCGGGACCTCTACGCAGAGCTCGGTGACGCCGCAGAGCGGTTCGGAGACCCGTTCGAGACCGGCGCGGGAAGCTTCTACGCGTGGCTGAACGAGACGGTGCTCCCCTCGCGCCGAGTCACACGTCTCTGGGCCGCCGTCCACGCGCTCCGCGGTGACCTCCAGGAGGCGTTTCCCGATCCGCTCGGAGCCGACCACGACGCATTCCTCGACTGGACGCGAGCGAGCGGCGCCTCGGAGCACGACGTCGATCCCGCGTTCCTCCCGGTAGGCGGTCGGCGATGAGCCTCGCAGTCGTGACGGCGGCGTCGGGGAACTACGTTCCGATGGCGAGAGTGATGGCCGCGTCGCTGCGGCGCCATCATCCGGACGTCCCCGTGCTGCTCGGCCTCAGCGACCGAGGACTACATGGGAGCGGCGAGCCGTTCGAGCTCGTCCCACTTGAGGAGCTCGCGCTGCCCGAGCTCGAGCGGTTCCTCTTTCGCTGCACCCGGCTCGAGGCGGCGGTCGCGATCAAGCCGTTCGTCCTCGAGCGCGCGCTGGCGCTTGGCTACGACGCGGCGCTGTACATCGACGTGGACATGACGGCGCTCGGAGACCTTTCGGCACTCCTCACCGCCGCGGAGCGCCACGCGATCACCCTTGTTCCGCACCTGCTCGAGCCGCTGACCGGCGCGGATCGAGTGGCACGGGAGCTGAACATCCTCCAGTCCGGCGTCTTCAACGGCGGGCTCGTCGGCGTCACGAACTCGGAGACGGGACGCGCATTTCTCCGGTGGTGGCAGAGGCAGCTCGCCGTCGAGTGCCGTCATTCCCTCGCCGAGGGGATGCACTACGACCAGCGGTGGCTCGACCTCGTGCCGTCGTACTTCGAGGACGTGCACCTCTACGACGATCCGACCGTCAACGTGGCGCACTGGAACCTGCCGGAACGCGACGTCGCCACCTGCCGCCTGTTCCACTTCAGCGGCTACGACCCCGACCGGCCCGAGGTGCTGACCCGCTATTCGAGCCGGCTTTCGCTGGACGACGTCCCGGCCGTCCGGCCGCTCTTCGCAAGGTTCGGCGCCGAGGTCCTCGCAGCCGGGTGGGTTGAGGCCCAGCTGCGGCCCTACGCGTTCGGAAGCTTCGACAACGGCGTGCCGATCGCCGACGCCGCCCGCGCAGTCCATCGCGACCTCGGCGAGGAGGCCGACCGCTTCGGCGACCCGTTCCGCACCGATGGTCCCGAGAGCTTCTTCCACTGGCTCGCCGGGGACCTCGCAACCGCCCGGGTCGTGTAGAACCACGCCGTGGCCGACCACGAAGCTCGGGGCGGGACACTGATCCTCGGCGGCGGGTTCGCCGGGTCGTACGTCGCGCGCTACCTCGGCAAGAGCGGCGCAACGATCGTCAGCCGGGAGAACTACATGCTCTATACGCCGATGCTGCCCGAGGCCGCCTCGGGGACGCTGGAGCCACGCCACGTCGTCGTGCCGCTCCGCTTGATGTGCCCGCACGCCGAGCTGCTGCTGGGTGAGGCGCAGGCTCACGATGTCGAGCGCCGGCGGGTGCGGGTGCAGGCCGGCGAGCGCGTGTTCTGGGTTGGGTACTCGAATCTCGTGGTCGCGCTGGGCGCGATCGTCCGGGCGCTGCCGATTCCCGGGCTCGCCGAGCACGCACTCGGGTTCAAGTCCCTCGCCGACGCGATCCACCTGAGGAATCACGTGCTGGGCCGCCTCGAGGCCGCCGCCGCGGATCCCAATCCAACCCACCGACGGCGGGAGCTGACGTTCGTCTTCGTGGGTGCGGGCTACGCGGGCGTCGAGGCTCTGGCCGAGCTCTCCGACCTCGTTCGCGACGCGCTCCGCCACTACCCGGACCTGCGAGACGCACCGCAGCAGTGGGTGCTGGTGGACGCGGCGCCCAAGATCCTCCCCGAGATCCCGACCCGGCTCGGGGACTACGCCGCTCAGCTCCTGGCTCGGCGCGGCGTCGACATCCGCACCGAGACGACACTCGAAGAGGTCCAGCCGCACGCCGCGCGGCTGTCCGACGGCGACGAGATCCTCACGAGCACCGTGGTCTGGACGGCAGGCGTCCGCGCGCACCCGCTGCTCTCCGAGTTCGGTCTTCCCGTCGAAGAGCGACGCCGCGTTCCTGTCGACTCGGCGCTCCGTGTGGAAGGGATGAGCCGCATCTGGGCGCTAGGCGACTGCGCTGCAGTGCCGAACCTTGCGACGCCGGGACAGTTCGACCCGCCGACGTCCCAGCACTCCCTGCGGCAGGCCCGGCGCCTGGCGAAGAACCTCCGTGGCGAGATTCGCCCCTACCGGTACAGGATGCGCGGGGAGGTGGCGACGCTCGGCCGCTACAAGGGGATCGCGAACGTCATGGGTGTCCGCTTCCGCGGCTTCCTCGGCTGGTGGATCACGCGGACGTACCACCTGTATCAGCTGCCGCTCATTTCCCGGAAGCTGCGCGTCGTGACCGACTGGACCGTCGCGCTCTTTTTCCGCCGGGACATCGCGCAGCTCGGCACGCTCGGCCATCCGGACCGGATCGGGGATGGCTGACGTCCTCGATCGCATCCACCGCTTCGAGCGGGAGATCGAGATGACCGGTTCCCGGACGGTCGAGTCTCCGTTCGGCGTCGGCGTCCTCGAACCGTCGCTGCCGCTGCGCCACGACTCGAACTACCTCCTGGTGGAGCAGCTGCCGCTCGGCGCCGGCGCCCAGGAGCTGGCGGACGAGGCCGAGCGGATCCTCGGCGGTGCCGGCCTTCGCCACCGAGCCGTCATGTGCTTCGACTCGGATCTCGGCGAGAGGCTCGAACCGCAGTTCAAGGAGCTCGGCTGGAACGTCCGGCGCCACATCTGGATGGCGCAGCTACGCGAGCCGGATCGCAGCCCCGACCTCTCGGCCGTGCAGGAGGTCGGCGAGGCGGATCTGCGGCCGGGCCGCACCCACGAGATCACGAGCTACCCGTGGGGGAGCGAGGAGGTCGCCAGACAGCTGCTCGACGCAAAACTCCTGCTGGGCCGCCGCGCGACGACGCGGTTCTTCGGGATTCCCGTGGACGGTGAGATCGTCAGCTGGGCCGACCTCTACGTCGCGCAGGGCGTCGGTCAGGTCGAGGACGTGGCCACGAAGGAGCAGCACCGGGGCAACGGCTACGCGACCGCCGTCGTCCTCCGAGCGGCCGAGGAAGCCCGGTCGGAGGGCGCCGACCTCGTCTTCCTCGTCGCCGACGGGGACGATTGGCCCAAGGAGCTCTACGGGAAGCTCGGCTTCGACACGGTCGGCCGGCTGACGAAGTTCTTCCTCACCGGGTAGCCCACCGACCCCCATTCGGGGGACGCTCCGAAGTCGCCCTCCCTCCGATTATTCGAGGCGAATGCGGCGTAGCACGAGCGACAAGCTCGCCCCGATCCTGGTCGTGGGCGGTGCGCTCGCAGCCTTCCCCACGGCTGCCGGGCACTTCTTCGGAGGCGACGAGGTCGCCTTCGGCGGCGGGGTGCACTTCTACGGCGTCGGCGTGACCGCGTTCGCAGCCGCGGCGGCTGCGGTGGCGCTGACGGTGATCGGCGCACGCCGGCGCGACGGTCGAACCGTCCTCCTCGGGACTGCCTTCTCGGTGATGGCGGCCCTGCTTTCGCTCCACGGCATCGCCACCCCCTACTTCCTCGTCGGCGAGAACGGGGTCGTCTCGTTCACCGGCGGCGCAACGCTTCCGATCGGCGGCGCGATCCTCGCCCTTTCGGCCATTCCCCGGTTCCGCCGGCCTGACGGCGTGCGCTCGCTGCTCGCCCTCCAGGGATCGCTCCTCGCGCTGATCGCCGTGATGGGCATTACGGCGTTCTCCGCACCGTCGCTGGTGCCGGGCGTCCCCGAGCCGCGGAGCCCGGAGGCGCTCGCCCTGCTTACCGTCGGGCTGGCGTTCTACGCCCTGCTCGCCTACCGCGCCTTCCGCACCTTCCTGCTGACGCACCGTCATGCGGATCTGCTCGTCGTCGTCGGGGTCGCGTGGCTCGCGGCGGCCTTGCCGCCCGCGATGCTCATGACCTACATGGAGCTCGGCTGGTGGCTCGGCCACGGCTTCGAGCTCCTCGGAATCGTGATGGTGGGGCTACCCGTGGCGCTGGATCTTCGGCGCGGCGCACAGTCGCGTCCGCTCGCCGGCGACCTCGCGACCGTGGAGCTCATCCGGTCGGAGGAGGCGTTCCTCGGCTCGCACGTCCGCTCGCTCATGGTCTCCCTGGCGGAGAAGGACGAGTACACGGAGGGACACTCGCGCCGGGTCGCGCTCCGCGCGGTGCAGGTCGGCGAGGAGGTCGGCCTCTCGCCGCTTCGCCTCCGCGAGCTCGCGACCGGCGGGCTCGTGCACGACATCGGCAAGCTCTCCGTCCCGAACTCGATCCTGAGGAAGCCCGGCAAGCTGACCGCAAATGAGTTCGCCGTGATCAAGCGCCACCCGGAGATCGGCTACCGGATGCTCGGCGACCTCGGCTTCTCGGAGCAGGTCGCCAAGCTCGTGCTCGACCATCACGAGCGGCTCGACGGATCGGGCTACCCGCGCGGGCTCTCCGGCCCCGCGATGACCCTGGAGGCCCGGATCCTCGCGGTCTGTGACGTCTACGACGCTCTCGTCTCGAACCGCGTCTACCGCGAGGCGTTCTCGCACGAGGACGCGGTCGACATCCTGCGCGCAGAGGCGGGAACGAAGCTCGACCGCCGCTGCGTGATGACGCTGATCGGCCTGCTGGCCGAAGAGCGCGCCCCGGCCTCAGTCGCGGTCTAGAACCTCACTCCGCCCGGCTCGCGCGGACGGACTTCAGGGCCGCAGTCAACGACTGCCGGCCGTTCAGAACCGGCTCGAAGAGGTCACCGTGCTTCCGGATCCGCTCGCGCACGACGTCCATCGTGAAGTTCGCAGGGTCGAGCTTCTCGTTCACCTCGTCCCAGCGCAGCGGCGTCGAGACCGGCGCCCCTTCCCGGGGGCGCACCGAGTAGACCGACGCGATCGTCTTCCCCTCACCGTTCTGGTTCGAGTCGATGAGGACGCCGCGCCGCTTGCGCCTCACCCACTCGGTGGTGACGAGCCCGCGGTGAGTTCGCGCCAGGGCCGACGCGATGATCTCGGCGAACTCCCGGGTCTGGTCGTACGTGTGCCGCCGCGCGATCGGGACGAGCACGTGGATCCCATCGGAGCCGCTCGTCTTGACGACGCTTTCGAGATCGAGCGTGTCGAGCGCTTGCTTCACGAGCAGCGCGACCTGCACGGTCTCCTCGAACCCCACGTCGTCGGACGGGTCGAGGTCGAAGAGGACGAAGTCAGGCCGCGAGGGCTTGTCGACCCGCGAATACCACGTGTTCAGGTCGATGCAGCCCATGTTCACCATCCAGAGGAGCGCCAGCTCATCGTTCACGAGCGGTGCGCTGATCTTCCGACGCTCGCGCGGCTTGTCCCGCGTCGTGACCGTGATCTCGATCGACTTGATCCAGTCGGGCATGTGCTTCGGCGCGTCTTTCTGGAAGAAGAACTTGCCGAACGCGCCGTCGGGATAGCGCTTCATCGTGAACGGCCGGTCCTTAACGTGTGGAACGACCACCTCGGCGACCGAGCGGTAGTACGAGAGCAGGTCACCCTTCGTGATCCCCTCGTCCGGCCAGAAGGGCTTGTCGGGATTGGACAGCTTGAGGGTGCGCTTGCCCTTGCGGATTTCGGTCTCCATCGGCTCCGGCTCCTCCCGCCGCACGTCGGTCGTGGGCTTGTCCTCCCGTAGTCCCTGGTAGGACGGCGCCCGAAGCCTGCCGTCGTGCGTCCACTCGGCGAACTCGACCTCGGCGACGAGCTCCGGCTCGACCCAGACGATCGCGTCCTTTCGGATCTTCGGCATCTTCGGAACGGGCTCGATCGTCGGTTCCTTGCGTTCGAGCGGCCGGAGCTTCGCGAGCAGCCGATCGATCTCCCCGTCGGTGAACCCGGTGCCGACATTGCCCGCATAGACGAGCTCGCCGTCCTTCCAGTAGCCGAGGATCAGCGAGCCGAACCGGCCCTCGCGCCGGCCCTGGCCCCGCGTGTACCCGGCGACCACGAACTCCTGCCGGCCGTGCGTCTTGATCTTCAGCCAGCTCCTGTTCCGGCGCCCCGGCTCGTAGCGCGAGTCCCGTCGCTTCGAGATGATCCCCTCGAACTCCTGATCCTGCGCGGCCCGGTACAGCGCGTCGCCGTCGTCGAACGACTCTGAGAACTGGACGTTCTGGTTCCGGCGATCGAGGAGCTCCTTCAACCGCTCCCTTCGCTCGGTCAGCGGCAGCTGGACGACCGGCTGCCCGTCGAGCTCGAGCAGGTCGAAGACGACGTAGACGTACCGCGTCCCGTCCTTGCCCTGCTGCATCGCGGAGAAGGTCGCGCGCCCCTGCTCGTCGAGGGCGCACACCTCGCCGTCGAGCACGCAGTCCGGCGTCTTGACCGCCTTCGAGATCTCCTTCGCCACGGACTCGAAGCGCTTTGTCAGGTCGTTGTCGTTGCGGCTCGTGAGCATCGTCTCCGCGCCGCGGACGTCCGCAATCGCCCGGTAGCCGTCCCACTTGACCTCGTGCAGCCAGTCGCGGCCGCGCGGGACCTCGGCCGCGAGCGTGGCGAGCATCGGCCTGTAGCGGCGCCGCTCGCGCGGAGCCTCGGCGGCCTGCTCGCGCTTGCGGAGGATGAGCCAGTTCTTCGGGTTGCCGTCCAGCTTGGCCGGGACGAGCGTCCAGGTTCCGTCGAGCCGCTTCCCGTGGAGGCGGACCGTGAGCCCGCCGTCGCGCTTCTCCTCGACCAGCTCGTAGGTGCCGTTGTCCCAGATCTCGACCGAGCCGGCGCCGTACTCGCCCTTCGGAATCTCGCCCTCGAAGGTCGCGTACTCGAGCGGGTGGTCCTCGACGTGCACCGCGAGCGCACGTTGCCCCGGCTCAAGCGGAATCCCCTTCGGCACCGCCCAGCTCGCGAGCGCCCCGTCGCGCTCGAGCCGGAAGTCGTAGTGGAGCCGGCGTGCATCGTGTCGCTGGACGACGAAGATCGGCTGCTTCCCGCGCTTCTTGCCGCCGAACGGCTCGGGCGTCTTCGCGCGATCGCGCTTCTTCTCGTACTCGGCCAGGCGAGGGCGCGCCACGCCCCTAGCTTGCCTTCTTTGCCTTCCTCTTCGTCTTCTTCTGCGTCCGCTCGACGGACTCCCGGAGCGCCGCCATCAGGTCGACGACCTCGCCTTCCTCCTCGTCCTTCGGCTCCGGCAGCTCCTTGCCCTTGGCCTTCGCCTTGATCAGGTCGAGCAGCTCCTTCCGGTACGTGTCGTCGTACTTCTCGGGCTTGAACGGCTCGCTGAGGTTCTCGACGAGCGACTTCGCCATGTCGACCTCGACCTTCTGGAGCCTCGACTTGCCGTTCGCGGACTCGGGCTGCCGGATCTCGTCGGCGTAGTACATCGTCTCGAGGATCAGCCTGTCGTCGTGGGAGCGCAGCGCTGCAAGGTGCTGCTTGTTCCGGATCACGACCTTGGCGATCCCGACCTTGCCGGTCTCCTCGAGCGCGCGTACGAGCAGCCGGTAGGGCTTCTCGGCGCCGTCCTGCGGGAGCAGGTAGTAGGCCTTGCGGAAGTAGATCGGGTCGATCTCGTCGAGGTCGACGAAGTCGCAGATGTCGATCGAGTGGGTCAACTCGATGTCGAGCCGGTCGAGGTCCTCGTCATCGATCGGCACGTACTGCCCCTTCTCGATCTCGAAGCCGCGGACGATCTCGTCGGGCGGCACCGACTTGCCGGACTCCTTGCTGACCTTCTCGTAGCCGACCGGGCTCATGTCGCGCCGGTCGAGGAAGTGGAATCGCAGCTCCTTGGACTCGGTCGCGGAGTACATCCGCACCGGCACGCTGACGAGCCCGAACGAGATAGCGCCGCTCCAGATCGCTCTCATGCCCTCCTTGTACCCGGAGGACCGAGCCGCGAAAACCTGCTGTTTCCTACTTACGGGTGGGCGAAGTCTCCGTGGACAACCCTGTGGACGCTGTGGAAGCTGTGGACGACGCGTAGACGCCGAGCGAGCGGAAGCGAGCGCGCCGCCGGCGGCGCAGCTCCTCGCCGGAGATGCTCGACAGGTCCTCGAGCGAGCTCTGGAGCGCCTCGCCGAGCAGGCGAGCCGCCTCGTCCCAGTTCGTGTGGGCGCCGCCTTCCGGCTCGGGCACGATCGCGTCGATGACGCCGAGCTCGAGCGTGTGGACGGCGTCGGGCTTCAGGGCCGCGGCGGCCTTCACCTTCTCGCCGCCGTCCCGCCAGAGGATCGCGGCGCACCCCTCGGGAGAGATCACCGAGTACATCGCGTTCTCCTGCATCAGCACCCGGTCGGCGAGCGCAATCGCGATCGCCCCGCCGGAGCCACCCTCGCCGATCACGCAGGCGACGATCGGGATCGTCAAGCGGCTCATCAAGGACTGAGACCGGGCGATGGCGCCCCCCTGGCCGTGCTGCTCTGCCGCGACGCCCGGAAACGCGCCGGGCGTGTTCACGAGTGAGATGATCGGAAAGCGGTGGCGCTCGGCGAGGTCCATGGTCCTCATCGCCTTCCGGTAGCCCTCCGGATAGGTCATCCCGTAGTTCCGGCGGATGCGCTCCTTCGTCTCCCGCCCGGACTGCTGGCCGAGCAGCGCGACCGTCCGCCCGTTGAACCGGCCGAGGCCGGCGATCATCGCCGGGTCCTCCGCTCGGGACCGGTCCCCGTGCAGCTCGATGAAGTCCTCGAAGATCCGCTCGACGTAGTCCAGCGTGTACGGCCTGTCCGGGTGGCGCGCGAGCTCGACGTGCTGCCAGATCTCCTCGTCGGTCGGCTCCGAGGTCTTCTCGAGCTGGCGCTGGAGGCGCGAGAGCTCGCCCGTGATGCTGGCGCCGCGGAGGAGGCCCAGGCTCTTCAGGCGGCTGAGCCGGTCGCGCAGGTGCAGCTCGGCCTCACGCGCCATTCTTCGAGAAGAGTCGAAGGACGCGCCCGACGTAGGGACGGAGGTCGCGCCGGCCGACGATCGCGTCGAGGTGGCCGAAACGGACGTTGGACTCGGCCAGGCCGAAGTCGTCGGGAAGCTTCTCGCGCGTAGTCTGCTGGACGACCCGCGGGCCAGTGAAGGCGAGGAGCGCGCCCGGCTCCGCGACGATCACGTCGCCGAGCGACGCAAAGCTCGCGAGGACACCGGCCGTCGTCGGATGCGCCATAACGCTGATCAACGACCCTCCGGCGTCCTTCATGTCCTCGACCGCGCAGACGGTCTTCGGCAGCTGCATGAGCGACAGGATCCCCTCCTGCATCCGCGCGCCGCCCGACGACGTGACACTCACGAGCGGAACTCCCTGCTCGGCTGCGCTCTCGCAGGCCCGCGCGAACTTCTCCCCGACGACGCTGCCCATCGACCCGCCCATGAACGCGAAGTCCATGACCGCGAGCTCGCAACGCACGCGCTCGATCGCGGCCGAGCCGATGACCATGGCGTCTCCCTGGCCCGTCTCCTGCTCGGCCTCGACCAGCCGCTCGGTGTACGGGCGCATGTCGAAGAACTCCAACGGATCCTCGGAGCGGAGATCCGCGGCCTCCTCCTTGAAGGTCCCCTCGTCGGCGAGCTGCGCGATGCGGTCCTTCGCCCGTACGCGGAAGTGGTGGTTGCAGTGCGGGCAGACCCAGAGGTTCGCGGCGAGCTCGTCGTCCCGGTAGTGGGAGCCGCACTCGGGACACGTGTTCGGATGGGGCTTTTCGTTCTTGGACGGCTCCGGGAGGTTCCGGTGCTCGATCGAGATGTCGATCCGCTCGGCCACGGGCCGAGTCTAGTAGTCCACCGTCACAAGCCGAGCGCGGCGGCCAGACGGCGTGCCGGCTCGAGGTTCCGCTCGTCGCGACGCAGCCCCGAGAGGCCCATGCCGAGCACATCCTGACGCCCTCGGACGAGAGCAAGCACCTCCTCGGCCTCCCCGAGCGTGAGCCCGTCCGGCTCCGGCATGAACGGAGCGACCTCGTCTTCTCCGAACGCGTCGAAGTCCACAGCGACGTAGGCGCCAACGGTTTCGTGGAGCGCGACGGCGACGGCGTCGGGCCCCATGCCCACACCGCTCGCCGCGATGAAGTCCTCCTCGGGTGGGTCGAGGTTCCGCGCACCGACCAGCGCGACGTCCTCGGGTTGGACGGCGCCGGAGTCGAGCAGCATGCGGAGCGGCATTCCCCACTCGTTTCCGGACGGCGAGCTCTCGACCGTGTTCAGGTCGCCGTGGGCGTCGAACCAGACCACGGCGATGCGATCGTGCCGGGCGGAAAGGGCTTCGACCGCGCCGACGTGGGAGCAACAGCAGCCGCCCAGGACGAGCGGCCGCTCGGGAAGCTCCAGGGCGACCGCAAGGCTCTGCTCGGCCAGCGACCCCTCCTCGATCACGGCCGCCTCGGGGTACGGGAGCGGCAGGGCCGCCGCCTCGGCCATCGCTTCCCCGCCCTGTCCCCAGGCACGCGGAACCCGGACGAGGCCGGCGGCGAACGTCCGCCCACAGGCGTGGCACTCGTACTCCGGCCCGAGCGCGACGGCCGTGTACACGCGGCAGTCGGGGCACTTGGCGCGCATCCGGGACACGCCCCCTACAGCACCTTCTCGTAGACGTTGTAGCGGCGGTGGACGCGCATGCCCGCGTTCTCGTAGAGCCGATGCGCGCCGGTCAGGCTCTCGGCGTCCACCCCGAGACCGACCCCGTGGAACCCGCGGCGGTGGAACTCGCCGAAGAGGTGGAGAAGGAGAGCTCGGCCGAGACCCCGCTTGCGCCACGGCCGGCGGACGCCGAGCACTCGGACCCAGCCGAGGCCCTCCTCGCCCTCGAACGGCTTGCAGAGCGCGATCGCCGCGACCTCGCCGCCGTCCTCGGCGACAAACCAGAGCGAGAGGTCGAGGCCTTCCTCGAGCATCCAGTGCGACCACTCGTCGAAGGGGTCGTTGCCGAACTCCCAGGTGTCGGCGAACGTCTCCGAGTAGACGTCGTACGCAGTTCGGATGTCTGCCTCCGTCGCCGGCCGGACGGAAAGGCTCTCCGGCCACTCTGCCTGTGGCGGCGGCTCCTCGAAGTCGATCCGCATGCGGTACGAGTGCCGGATCAGGGTGTACCCGTGCCTCTCGAGCGCGGCGATCTCGGGCTCGTCGGAGTCGAGCGTGAAGGCGCGCATCTTGGCGCCGGCTCGCTCGATGGCTCGCTCCTCCGACCAGCCGATCAGCACGTCCCTCACTTGATCGGGCACCGAGGGCGGCACGCGGACATCCACCCAGTAGTTCGGCTCGGGGTGCGGCGCGACGTCCGCGTAACCCACCAACTCACCGTCCTGCTCGGCGAGCCGGATGTCGTTGTCGACGTCGAGCTCGGGCGCCGTCAGCCACTGCCGGACCGTCGTCTCGGTCTCCTCCCTTTCGCCGACGAGCTCCTCGGTCGTGCGGTTGATGAGGTCCGCGATCGCGGCAGCCTCGTCCAGCCGCGGCGCTCTCAGCGAGACGCTCACGGCGCGACGAGCTCGTCGAGCGCGTCGGCGAGCCCGTTCAGGTCGGGAAGCTCATGGTCGGGCTGCGGGCCCGGTCGTTCGTCCAGCCGGTTGATCCAGATACTCGGGATCCCGAGCTCGTTCGCCGGGCCGATGTCGTGGAAGAGGCTGGCGGCGACATGGACATAGCCCGCGCGATCGGCGTCGGTCCGGCGGAAGAACTCCTCCCAGTGGCCGTGGGCCGGCTTGTACGAGCCAATCTCCGAGGCAACGACGGTCTCGTCGAACTGGACGCCGATCCGCTCCTTCGACGCGGCGATGAAGTCGGGGTCGGTGTTCGAGAGGATCGCCACGCGCCAACCACGAGCACGAGCCTCGTCGAGCGAAGCGTGAACCTCGGGGAACGGCTCCCACGACGGCAGTGAGTCGGCGAGCGCAGCCGGCTCGTCGAGGCCGGCGCCCTCCTCGCCCGCCAGCAGCTCGAGCGCCCGGGTCATGACCTCCCGGTAGGACAGCTGCCCGTCGGCCTCGAGCCCCGGCTCGAGCTCGTGGTACCGGTGCAGCAGGGCGTCAGCACGGTCCTCACCGAAGATCCGCGCGAGCTCTCGGCGAAGCCCGCCGTTCCAGTCGATCAGCGTCCCGTAGCAGTCGAATGTCGCCCAGCGCTCCATGGCTTGAGCCTAGCCCGGCCGCGCGCGGCGGGCCCTCGGTGTCGGACACCAATTTCTGTCAAGGGAAAAGAGCGCCGAAAGTGAAACGGCGAGCGGCCAGGAGGCGGGCCCGGAATGGACGGGGGAACTAGCCCGAGAACTCGCGGATCACGATGCAGGCGTTATGGCCGCCGAAGCCGAACGAGTTCGAGACCGCGACCTTCACGTCGGCCTCGCGCGCCTCGTTCGGGATGTAATCCAGGTCGCACTCGGGGTCGGGCTCGTCGTAGTTGATCGTCGGCGGAAGGGTGTTCCGTTCCACGGCGAGCACCGTGAAGATCGCCTCCACTGCGCCTGCGGCACCGAGGCAATGCCCGGTCGCGCCCTTGGTGGACGAGACCGGGGTCTCGCGGGCGTTCTCCTCGCCGAGGGCGATCTTGATCACCCGCGTCTCGCTCGCGTCACCCAGCGGCGTGGAGGTTCCGTGGGCGTTGATGTAGTCGATCTCGTCGGAATTGACGCCGGCGTCTGCCATCGCCATCCGCATCGCCCGAGCCGGGTTGTCGCCGGTCGGATCCGGCTCGGTCACGTGCCTGGCGTCCGACGAGAGCCCGTACCCGAGCAGCTCGGCATAAATCTTCGCTCCGCGCTCCTTCGCGTGCTCCAGCTCCTCGAGGACGACCACGCCGGCGGCCTCGCCCATCACGAACCCGTCGCGGGCCGCGTCGAAGGGGCGACTCGCCTCCTCGGGCGCGTCATTGCGCCGCGAGAGCGCGCGCATCGCGCTGAACCCGGCGATCCCGACCCGCGTGATCCCCGCCTCCGTCCCGCCGGCGAGCATCGCGTCGGCCCGGCCGAGCCGGATCGCGTCCGCCGCCTCGCCGATCGCCATGTTCGACGCCGCACAGGCCGTGCACTGCGACGAGAGCGGGCCGCGGGTGCCGAGGTACATCGACACCCAGCCGGCACCCATGTTCGGGATGATCTGCGGGATCGAGAACGGGTTGACCCGGTCGGGGCCGCGCTCGAGCAGCGTGTCGTAGCAGTCCTGGAACGCCTTCAGCCCGCCGATGCCGGTCGCGATCGAGCCACCGATGCGATCGGCCTCGGCCGCGATGTCGATGCCGGAGTCGTCCCGCGCCTGGATCGCGGCGGCGACGATCATCTGCGCGAAGCGGTCCATGCGCCGCGCCTGCTTCTTCTCGATGAAGTCCGTGGCCTCGAAGTCCTTCAACTCGCAGGCGAAGTGCACCGGATACTCGCTCGCGTCGAACTGCTTGATCTCGGCGGCGCCCGACTTGCCGGCGACGAGGTTCTCCCACGTCGTCCCGGCGTCGTTGCCGAGCGGGCTGACCGCACCGATACCGGTGATCACCACCCGTCTGCGCCCGTTCATCGACATCTACATCCCCAGCCCACCGTCGACCAGCAACACCTCGCCGGTGACGAACGAGGCCGCGTCGGAGCAGAGGAATCGCACCGCGCCGGCCACGTCTTCCGGCTCGCCGAACCGCCCGAGCGGCGTGTTCGCGAGCATGGCGTTCTGCAGCTCTTCGGGCAGCTCGGTCGTGAGCCGCGTCGAGATGTAGCCCGGCGCAACGACGTTCGCCCGCACCCCGCGGCTCCCGAGCTCGCGTGCGAGCGCCTTCGTGAAGCCGATGATCCCGGCCTTGGACGCCGAGTAGTTCGTCTGGCCCGGGTTTCCGTGGAGGCCGACGATGCTCGAGACGTTCACGATCGCGCCCGCCCGGCGCCGCATCATCCCGCGGGCCGCAGCACGACACGTGTTGAACGTCCCGCCGAGGTTCGTGTCCAGCACGACCCGCCAGTCCTCGTCCGGCATCCGCGCCAGCAGGCCGTCGCGCGTGACTCCCGCGTTGTTCACGAGGATGTCGATGTCGCCCGCCTCCTCGACGAGTCGCTTCGCGTCGTCCGCCTCGGAGACGTCGGCCTGGACTGCCCTGGCGCCGATCGCGGATGCGACTCCCTCGGCGTCATCAGCGCCGGAGCGGTAGCCGAGGACGACCGTCGCACCCGCGGCGGCCAACTCGGCCGCGATCGCCTTGCCGATTCCGCGCGACCCGCCGGTGACGAGCGCCGTGCGGCCTTCGAGCGAGCAGAACGCGGGCACTTAAATCGACTCTTCGACCTTCTTCAGTCCGGCCACGTTGTTGACGGACACGGCCTTCACGGTCTTGTCGATGCGCTTCAGTAAACCGGACAGGACGTTTCCCGGCCCCACCTCGACGAAGGTCTTCACGCCCTCCTTGACGAGCCCCTGCGCGGCCTGCGTGAACTTCACCGGAGCCGTCACCTGGCTGACGAGCAGCCCGGCCATCCGCTGTGCCGGCTCGATCTTCGCGGTCACCGTGGACATGAACGGCGCCACCGGATCGCTGAAGCGGACGCGCTCGACCGCCGGCTTGAGCATCTCCGCGGCCTTCTCGACGAGCGGGCTGTGGAACGCGCCGGAGACCTTCAGCTTCACGGCGCGGCGGGCGCCGAGCGCCGTCGCCTTGTGGATCAGCTTCTCGACCGCACTCTCCTCGCCGGACACGACGATCTGGCCGGGGCAGTTGTAGTTCGCGGGCCACACGCCCTCGATCTCGGCGCACAGCTCCTCGACCACCGCGTCGTCGAGCCCGAGGATCGCGGCCATCGTCCCGTCGCTTTCGCGCGCGGCCTCCGCCATCGCGAGGCCCCGCTCGCGCACGAGCCCGATCGCCTCCGACGTGTCGATCGAGTTGGCCGCTGCGATCGCAGCGAACTCGCCCACCGAGTGCCCGACGACGTAGTCGGGGGCAATCCCTCTTGCTCTCAGCGCCGCAAGCACCGCGAGGCTCGTCGCGACGAGCGCCGGCTGCTGCACCTCCGTCTTGACGAGCTCGTCGAGCGGCGCCTCGAAGCAGAGCCGCTCGAGATCGAGGCCGGACGCCTCGCTGCCGAGGCGATAGACCTCCATCGCCTCAGGGACGGCCAGGGCGATCTCGCGGCCCATCCCTTCCTCCAGCGACCCTTGGCCGGGGAAACAAAACGCAACCTTTGTCATGCCGTCCTCCCGTTCGCCGTCCACTCCATCAGGGCTGATCCCCACGTCAGGCCCGCGCCCATTCCCGTCATGAGAACGAGGGAGCCTTCCCGAAGCCGGCCGTCCGCTTCCGCGTCGCCGAGCGCCAGGGGGATCGACCCGGAGGACGTGTTCCCGTACTTGTCCACGTTCACGATCACGCGATCTTCCGCAATTCCCAGTTTCTTCGCTGCATAATCGATGATTCTCGTGTTCGCCTGGTGCGGGACGTAGACGTCGATGTCGTCGATCGTCTTCCCGACCTCGTCGAGCAGCGCTTCCGCCGACGTCACCATCACCCGCGTCGCGAACTTGAAAACCTCGCGGCCGTTCATCTTCACCAGCTTGTCCGGGTTTTCGAACGTGCGCGAGCCGCTGCCCGGAAGCCAGAGGTGCTCGCCGCCGCCGCCGTCCGCGCCGAGCTCGAAGCCGACGAAGCCGCCTTCCTCGACGTGCTCGAGCACAACCGCGCCCGCCCCGTCGCCGAAGAGGACGATCGTCGAGCGGTCGGTCCAGTCGAGGATCTTCGAGAGCACGTCACCTCCGACCACCAGCGCCTTGTTCGCAAGCCCAGCAGAGACCATCGCGTGCGCCTGCGCAAGCGCGTAGACGAATCCCGTGCAGCCTGCAAGGAGGTCGTACGCCGCAGCCTTCGGCGCCGGCAGGAGATCGCCGAGGAGAGAGCCGGTGGTCGGGAACATCATGTCCGGCGTCACCGTCGCGACGATGATCAGGTCGATCTCCTCCGGCTCCACGCCCGCGCGCTCCAGAGCCATTCGCGCGGCAGGAAGGGCGAGATCGGTCATCGCCTGCTCCGGCGCCGCGATGCGGCGCTCCTTGATACCGGTGCGCTCGGTGATCCACTCGTCCGATGTGTCGACCAGGTCGGCGAGCTCGTCGTTCGTGAGCACCCGGTCCGGTGCGTACGTGCCGAGACCGGTGATCGACACCGGTGCGCCGTTCGTTCGGCCGATCACTGTTCGACCGCGAAGGTGAGCGTTCCGCGGGCGGCAAGTTCGCCGTCCACGGTTGCCGTCGCCTTTCCCCGCCCGATCGGGCCGCGGACGCGCTCGAGCACGCAGGTCAGCTCCAGCTCGTCACCCGGCTCGACGACCCGCTTGAACCGGACGCCGTCGATGCCCGCGAAGAGCGCAAGCTTGCCGCGGTTCTCCTCCTCGGAGAGCACCGCCACGGCACCCGCCTGCGCCATCGCCTCGACGATGAGGACGCCGGGCATGATCGGGCGGCCGGGAAAGTGACCGGACAGATACCACTCGTCCGCGCGGACCTGCTTCCGCGCGACCACCTTCTCGCCCGGCTGCAGCTCGACGACCTCGTCGAGGAGCAGGAACGGGTCGCGGTGAGGCAGGATCGCCTCGATCTCTTCCTTCGAAAGGGCGGACACGTGCGGGATGAGTCTAGTGATGCGCGGGAGCCTCGGGATTCCCTGCTCCCGGAGCACGTCGAGCCGCTTCTTCAGGGGCGTTTCGGGCATCCGTACCGCTACCTCGAGCGATGCGAGTCGACGCAGCGCGAGCTGCCGGCCGATGCGCCCGAAGGAGCCGTCGTGGCGACCGACGAGCAGACCGCGGGACGCGGACGGCTCGGTCGTCCGTGGCTCGCCGCGCCGGGCACGAGCCTCCTCTTTTCGGTGAACCTTCGCCCCACGGTTGCAACGTCGCGCCTTCCCGGCCTGACGATCGTCGTCGGCGTTGCCGCGGCCGAGGGCATCCGGCAGGCGACGGGCCTGATGCCGGAGATCAAGCTTCCGAACGACCTGCTCGTGGGCGGACGAAAGCTGGTCGGGATCCTCGCCGAGGCCCGCGAAGACCGCGTCGTGCTGGGCGTGGGGATCAACGTCAACGTGGCAGGTCCGGACCTGCCGACGGGCGTCGACCGCGAACCCACGTCGCTCCTTGCGGAGCTTGGCGAGCCTGTCGACCGCGCCGGCCTTCTTGCCGCGATCCTGCTCGAGCTCGAGCGCCGCTACGACGCCTGGGTCGCCGGCTAGCGCAGCCGGATGCGCGGGCCGACGTTGAGGGCCCCGTCCTCCGCGAAGGCGTCGAGGCGCGCGAAAGGGCGCCCGAGCACGACGGTGAAAATGCCCGCCTTCCGGCGGAGAACCGTTGTCGTAACGCCGTCCGCCGTAAAGGTCACCCGCGCCGGCTCCGACAGCGAGATGCGCAGGGGCCGCTTGTTGACGACCTTCAGCCGCGGCTTCACGCGGTCGACGCGAACCGGCAGGAGTTGGCTGACCGGGCCCGTGGCGTCCGTCACCGTCAACACGACCGAGTAGACGCCGTCGCGAACGCCGCCAGGCCAGGTGATGGTGTGAGGCCCTAGCGGCAGGAGCGAGTCGAAGACGGAGACCACTCCGGCGGTTCCGCGCCGGATCGAGACATTCGCAAGCGCCGAGAGCGACAGGCTGAAGGAAGCGGTGAGCGAGTCGGCGCGGCCGTCCCCGTTCGGCGAGATGGCCGTCGGCAGGATCGCGAAGCCCGAGAGCGTCCGGCTCAGGACGACGTTCGTCGTCGCCTTCACCTCTGCGCCCCGCGCGCCCCGCGCCGCGACCACGATCCGGTAGCGACCGTCCGGATAGCCTCCCGCCGTTCCAGGCGAAGACGTGGCGGCCGGCGGCCCTTGACGCGCTCTGGAGCGTGGCGAGTGGGCCACCCTGCTCCGTCTGGAGCTCGATCCGAACCGTCGCCGGCCCGGCCAGCTCGTACGAGATTGCCGTCGTGTCGGTCTTTCCGTCGCCGTTCGGCGTGAACCCGGCAGGATCGGCCGCGACACCTTCGATGACCGCCGGGCGGCCGGCGGCGCCGAGCGTTCCGGACGCGGGCCGGACAGCGGGCCCGGCGCCGATCCGCCAGCGGTAACCGGGAAGCGTGGCGAAGCGCGCGTCCCACGTCCACTGCACGTTCGTCCCGAAGCCCGAGCCCTGCGCGACCTGCTTTCCGGTCGTGTCCGTGATGGTCACCGTCCAGGGAAGTGGCGTCGTGAGCCTCCCGGAGAAGCTGACGAACTGGCCCAGGCCGCCCTCGACCTCCGGCGTGTAGAGCTTCGGCAGGCCGAGGCCCGCAACCGCCGAGGCGATCGCGCGAAGGTCGCCATGGAGCCGACCCGGGCAGGTCGTGAAGCCGGTGTCCCGGTGGCCGGAGATCGCACGCAGGAAGAGCGGAAACCCCTTGCGGAACTTCGGATTGCCGGCAGAGACGACCGGCGCGCTCGACAGCGGGTCGATGTGCGCCACGTCCATCCGCCAGGAGAGCAGCCGCACGATCGCCGACCGAGCTGCCGGGGTCGGCGAGCGCCGCTCGTAGTTCCCGATCACCGAGACGCCGACCGAGCCGGTGTTGAACCCCTGCGAGTGGGCGCCGATCACGTTGCGCTCGATGCCGCCGTACCGCCCCTCGAAGACCTGGCCGAAGCGGTCGACGAGGAAGTTGTAGCCCACGTCGTCCCAGCCGTTTCCGCGCACGTGGTAGAGGTAGATCCCGCGCACCAGGGCCGCGGACTGAGCGGGCGTCGCAGGCTCGGCGCCGGCGGTGTGGTGGACGATCGCCGTCGAGAGCGTCTTCGCGAATCCCGGGTTGTCGCGGCGAATCCGCTCGTTGGCACCCCACGCCTGGCGGGTGATGATCGCCGGGCTGCCGGCCATCTGGAGCGAGCGGCCCATCGGCTCCTCAGGGCTCCAGACCTCGTGCGCACGCAATCGGCTCACCCGGCCGCGCACGCGGACCTCGAGGCGACGCGCCTCGCCGGTCCAGAGCGGCGCGCCGAGCCGCCAGCCGCGCATCCGACGCCACTCGTCCGTGCCGCGATCCGGTAGCTCCTCCCCCTCGGCCTCGACCTCCTGCCAGGCGCTCCAGCCGAACGCGCGGCGAACACGGAGCTCCACCCGGCCAGGGCCCTTCCAGTGGAGGCCGACGAGGTTGAACCGTCCGGGAGCTGCAGCGGCGGCAAGCGTTCGCTCGCCAGCGACCGGCAGCTCGCGTGTGACCATGGTCGCTTCACCCAGGGCCGTGGCCGGGAACGCGAGAGCGAGCAGAGCGGCGGCAAAGATCTTCATGGACGACCCCACCCCAGGGTGGCAGTGTCGTGCGGGGCTGGCAAGGGCTCTTGATAGCATCTTTACACCGTGAAAAGCCGCTTTCTGCGGGGAGTTTTGACCGCATTGGCGGTGGCGATGCTCGTTCCTGCGGTCGCCTTCGCAGCGCCCTCCCAGCCTCGAGTCCTCGCGGTCGAGTTCGACAACGACGTCAATCCGGTCACGGCCGACTACGTCATCGACCAGATCGAGCGCGCAAACGAGGAGAACTACAACGCGGTCGTGATCCTCCTCGACACGCCCGGTGGGCTGGCCAGCGCCATGAAGGACATCTACGAGGCCGAGCTCGCATCGAAGGTGCCGGTGATCGTCTACGTCTCGCCGGAAGGAGCTCGCGCAGCCTCGGCCGGCGTCTGGATCAGCCAGGCGGCCGACCTGCTGGCCATGGCGCCGCAGACCAACATCGGCTCCTCGACCCCGGTCAGCGTCGGGGGCGAGGACATCCAGGAGGATCTCCGCAACAAGGTCGTGAACGACGCGGCGGCCTCCCTGCGGGCTTTGGCGCGAGAGCACGGGCGAAACGTCCAGTGGGTGGATGAGGCGGTGCGCCAAGGCGCGAACCTCAGCGCGCGCGAGGCGCTCGAGCAGAACGTGATCGACGTGATCGCGCCCGACCTGCCGACGCTCCTGAACCAGGTCGACGGCACGGAGACCGTGCCGAAGATGATCCTGCTCGAGACCGCCGGCGCCAAGGTCGACGAGGTCGAGATGTCGTTCTGGAAGCAAGTCCTCGACACGCTCATCGACCCGAACCTGATCGTGATCCTGATGTCGATCGGCGTCCTCGGGATCACAATCGAGCTCTGGAGCCCCGGCTTGATCCTTCCCGGCACCGTCGGGGCGATCTCCCTGATCATCGGCCTTTTCGGTCTCCAGGTCCTCCCGGTCAGCTGGGCCGGTGTGCTGCTCTTGCTCTTAGCAGCAGGCTTCTTCATTGCCGAGATGTTCGTCGTGAGCCACGGAGCCCTGGCGCTCGCCGGCGCAGTCGCCTTCGTGATCGGCTCGCTCATGCTCTTCGACCCTGCCGGCGAGAGCTACCAGGTGTCGCTGCAGGTCGCGCTCGGTGTCGCCGCGGTGATGGCGCTGATGGTCGGGCTCGTCGTCGCCAAGCTCGTCCAGGTGCGGCGCGCCGAGGTCGTCACGGGCCAGGAGGAGCTGATCGGTCAGGTCGGGATCGTCCGCCAGACGCTCGACCCCGTCGGGCTCGTTTTCGTCCACGGCGAGCTCTGGCGCGCGACGACGGCCGGCGAGGCGATCGGCCCCGGCCGGCAGGTGCGCGTCGAGGGGCTCGACGACGCACTGACGCTCACCGTCGCCCCCGCATAGGATTCGGCCGTGGCCGCCCTCATCGTCCTTGCGGTTGTCGCCGTACTACTCATCCTGCTGCTCTCGGCCGCGATCCGGGTGGCGCGGGAGTACGAGCGGGGCGTGATCTTCCGTCTCGGGCGCCTCAAGTCGCCCCCGAAGGGCCCGGGTCTCTTCCTGCTGATCCCGATCATCGACAAGATGGTTCGCGTCGACCTGCGGACGGTGACCCTGAATGTCCCGCCGCAGGAGGTGATCACGAAGGACAACGTCCCGGTTCGCGTGAACGCCGTCGCCTACTTCCGGATCATCGACCCCGAGAAGGCGATCGTGCAGGTCGAGAACTTCATGGTCGCGACCTCGCAGATCGCGCAGACGACGCTGCGCAGCGTCCTCGGCCAGCACCAGCTCGACGAGCTTCTGTCCGAACGGGACAAGATCAACGAGATCCTCCAGCGGATCATCGACGAGGCGACCTCACCCTGGGGCGTCAAAGTCTCGATCGTCGAGGTGAAGGACGTCGAGATCCCGGGCGGGATGCAGCGCGCCATGGCGCGGCAGGCCGAGGCCGAGCGCGAGCGGCGCGCCAAGGTCATCGCCGCCGAGGGCGAGTTCCAGGCGTCGGAGCAGCTGAAGAACGCGGCGCTCGTCCTCGCGGAGAACCCGATGTCCCTCCAGCTCCGGTTCCTCCAGACGATGCTCGAGATCAGCTCGGAGCGGTCGTCGACGATCATCCTCCCGCTGCCGATCGAGCTCTTCTCACCGTTCCTGGAAGCCGGCCGCAACAAGCCGCCCAGCTGATCGACATTCGTGATGACCCGCTGACGGGTCGCCGGGTCGTGATTGCGGCCGGGCGTGGGGATCGTCCAGGGGCGTGGCTCGCGCCGCCCGCCGACGCGACACCGGAGGAGCTCGATCGCTGCCCGTTCGACGCTGGGCGGGAGGACCGGACGCCGCCGGAGACGCTCCGGATCGGCGACCCCTGGCAGGTCCGAGTCGTGCCGAACCTCTACCCGGCGTTCGAGCGCCAGGAGGTGGTGATCCACACGCCGGAGCACCTCCGCTCCTTCGCCGATCTCCCGGAGGCTCAGATCGCCCTGATCGCCGAAGCCTGGCAGCACCGGATCGAGGCGGCGCTCGACGCGGGCTTCGGGTACGTCCACGCCCTGATCAACGAGGGCAGGCTCGCCGGCGCCAGCCTCCCGCACAGCCATTCGCAGCTCGTCTGGCTGCGGGAGGAACCGCCGGCCGTGTCAGGCGAAGAGAGCAACCGGCTCGCGGACCTCCTCGGGCGGGACCAGCTTCGCGTGCTCGAGCACGGCGAGGCCGTGGCGGTCGTCCATCACGCCGGAGCAGCTCCGTACGAGAGCCTCGTCGCAGGCGGCAGCCTGACGGACCGCCTCGGCGCGATCCGCGAGCTGGTGCGCCGGCTGCGCGACCTCGAGGGGCCGTTCGCCTGGAACGCCTGGCTCCATGCGAAGGAGCCAAAGCACGTGCACTTCGTCCCGCGGCTGACGGCGCTGGCCGGAATCGAGCTCGGCGCGGGCCTCTATGTGAACGTCGTGCCGCCCGAACGGGCGGCCGAGCGGCTCAGAGGCTAGGCGCGCTCGCAGCAACCTCGGGGTGCTGCCGCTCGCGAAAGCGGCGCGCCGCTTCGATCGCGGCTCCGAGGTTGAGACCCTTGTCCTTGGCCTGCTTGATCAGCATCACGGTCTCGACGGCGTCCATGTCGTAGATCCGCTGCTTGCGGCCTTTCGTCGGGATCTGGGCCTTGTTCGTCCAGTAGTCGAGCTGCATCTTCGAGATGCCTGCGATCTGGCAGACCTGCCCGAGGTAGAGCTCGACTTTCCCGAGGTGCTCCGCGAGGTTGATCGGCTCGAGAAGGTCAGCTTGTGTGCTTGGAGGCATACGACACCCTTGTTCGATTCAGACGGCGACCCCTGAAGCAGGGTAACGCGCCGATCCGCCCTTGCCTAGGGGAACCCGCGCAAACCGGGGTCAAACTGCCGCGCAGAGCGCGGAAATCTACTCTGCGACGGGCTCTGGGGCAGGTGGAGCGTCGGGTGCCGCCTCCGGCAAGACCTCGCCCTCGGGCGCCTCGGACTCCACCACGGGTGCCAGCGCGGAGACCTGCTCTCCCTCCCGCAACCGCATGACGATCACGCCCTGCGTCGAGCGGCCCAGGCGCTTGACGTCCTCCACCGGCATCTTGATCACCGTCCCGCCGGTCGAGATCAGCATCACCTGGTAGCCGTCGCGCACCACGCGCGCGCCGGCGAGCTGGCCCTTCGCCTCCGTCAGCTGCACGGTCTTCACACCGAGCCCGCCGCGTCCTTTCACCGGGTACTCGTCCACGCGCGTCCGCTTGCCGTAGCCGTTCTCGGTCACAACCAGCAGGTCGGAATCGTTCTCGGCCCGGGCGATCTCGATGACGGCGTCGCCCTTGCGCAGGTTCATGCCGCGGACACCGCCGGTTGCCCGGCCCATCGGCCGCGCCTCCTTCTCGTGGAAGCGGATCGCCTGGCCCTTGCAGGAGACCATCAGGATGTCGTCGTCGCCGTCGGTGTGGACGACCCCGACGAGCTCGTCCTCGTCGCGGAGGTTGATTGCGATGATCCCGTCGGCCTTCAGGGGCGTGTTGTAGTCGACAAAGCGGCTCTTCTTCACGACCCCGTTCTTCGTGGCGAGGACGAGGTACTCGGCTTCGCTGAAGTCACGCGTCGCGATCACCGCTCGGGTCGTCTCGCCCTGCTGGTACGGCAGGAAGTTCGGGATCGCCCGGCCCTTCGACTGGCGGCTGCCGAGCGGCAGCTCGTGCACCTTCAGCCGGTAGACCTTGCCGACGGAGGTGAAGAACAGCAGGTAGTCGTGCGTCGAGGCGACGAAGAGGTGCTCGATGTAGTCCTCGTCCTTCAGATCCATGCCCATGACGCCGATGCCGCCGCGGCGCTGCTCGCGGTACGTCGTGACCGGCAGCCGCTTGATGTAGCCCGAGCGGGTGATCGCGATGACCATGTCCTCCTCCGCGATCAGGTCTTCGAGCTCGAGCTCGCCCTCGGCCGAGACGATCTCCGTGCGCCGGTCGTCGTTCCTCGCGTAGATCGACTTGATCTCCAGGATCTCCTCGCGGATCAGGCCGTCCACGCGAGCCTCGTCCCCGAGGATGGCCCGCAACTCGGCGATCCGCTCCTGGAGGTCGGCGAACTCCTCCTCGATTCGCTTCCGCTCGAGGCCGGTGAGGCGCTGGAGTCGGAGGTCGAGAATCGCCTGCGCCTGGATCTCGCTCAGATCGAACTCGCGCTGGAGGCCTTCGCGCGCAGCCTCCGGGTCCGCCGATCCGCGGATGAGCGCGATGACGGCGTCGAGATTGTCCAGCGCGGTCAGGTAGCCCTGAAGGACATGCGCACGTGCCTCGGCCTTCCGCAACTCGAACTTCGACCGCCGCGTGATGACCTGGCGCTGGAAGTCGAGGTAATGCTGGAGCATGTCGCGAAGCGACAGCGTTCGCGGGACGCCGTCGACGAGCGCGACAGCGTTGAAGCCGAAGGTCGACTGGAGAGGCGTGTGCTTGTAGAGCTTGTTCAGCGCGACCTGCGGGATCGCGTCCCGCTTGAGCTCGATCTGGATCCGCATCCCCGAGCGGTCCGAGTGGTCGGCGAGGTCCGAGATCTCGGTCAGGACCTTGTCGTTGACCAGGTCGGCGATCTTCTTGATCACGCCGACGTCGCCGCCCTTCTTCACGCCGTAGGGCAGCTCGGTGACGATGATCGCGGACTTGCCGCCGCGCAGCTCCTCGATGTGGGCCCGCGCGCGCATGACGATCCGGCCGCGGCCCGAGCGGTACGCCTCGCGGATTCCCTCCCGCCCGAGGATGATCGCGCCGGTCGGGAAATCGGGCCCCTTGATGTGACGTGTCAGTCGCTCGACGTCGATCTCGGGCTCGTCGATCAGCGCGACAACGGCGTCGATGACCTCGCCGAGGTTGTGCGGCGCGATGTTCGTCGCCATCCCGACCGCGATGCCGGCGGAACCGTTGACGAGCAGGTTCGGAAAGCGGGCGGGAAGGACGGAGGGCTCGCGACGCGACTCGTCGTAGTTCGGCTGGAAGTCGACCGTGTCCGCGTCGATGTCGCGGAGGAGCTCGGTCGCGATGCGGGAGAGCCGCGACTCGGTGTAGCGCATCGCTGCCGCGGGATAGTCGTCGATGTTCCCGAAGTTGCCCTGCCCCTCCACGAGCGGGTAACGCATCGAGAACGGCTGCGCGAGCCGGACGAGCGTGTCGTAGATCGCCGTGTCGCCGTGAGGGTGGTACGAGCCCATGACGTCGCCGACGATCCGCGCCGACTTCTTGAACGGCCGGTTCGGCTGCATGCCGGCCTCGTGCATCCCGTAGAGGACACGGCGGTGAACCGGCTTCAGGCCGTCCCGCACGTCCGGCAGGGCGCGCGAAACGATGACGCTCATCGCGTAGTCGAGGAAGCTCGACCGGAGCTCCTGCTCCAGGTCGCGGGACTCGATGCGGCCTGCGCCGAGCGGCTCCAAGCTAGACATCGAGGAAGCGAACGTCCCTGGCGTTCTGCTCGATGAAGAGGCGGCGCGGCTCGACCTGGTCGCCCATCAGCATCGAGAAGGCGAGGTCGGCGGCCGCAGCGTCCTCGACCTCGACGCGGATCAGCATCCGGTTCTCCGGGTTCATCGTCGTCCCCCAGAGGTCCTCGGCGTTCATCTCGCCAAGACCCTTGAAGCGGCCGATCTCGATGCCGTCCTTGGCGAGGTCGAGCGTCTGCGCGCGAAGGCCTTCGAAGGTGTCCGCGTCGCGCCACTTGCGACCGAGCGTCATCCGGAACGGCGGCGGGCCGACGAGCTCGACGAGCCGCGCATAGGACTTGGCGAGGCTCGCGTAGTGCGGTGAGGCGAGCAGCTCGGCCGGGACGGTCACATGGCTTGCGGCGCTCGTCTCGCGCTCGATCAGCTTGACCCGAAAGATGTCGGCCGTCTTCTCGACGAGGTCGAGCTCGTAGCCGTCGGTGTCGAGCCCCTTCAGCGCCCGCTCGAGGTCCGCGCCCGCATCGGCTGCCTCGATCAGGCGATGCTCGATCAGGAAGTTCACCGTCGGTGCGCCGAAATCCGCGCGGAGCCGCGAGGCCCAGCCCTCGAACTCGGCCAGAGCGGTCGTGAATCGCTTGTACCGGGTTTCGGTGAGCTTGAACGTCGTGCCGGCGCGGTCGGCGACCTCCATGTCCTTCACCCGCTCTCGCACGAGGATGTCCTCGAACTGGGACTCCTTCTCGACGTAGATCTCCTGGTTCCCGATCTTCACGCGATAGAGAGGCGCCGCCGCGATGTAGACGTGGTTCCCCTCGACGAGCTCGGGCATCTGCCGGTACAGGAAGGTGAGGATCAGTGTCCGGATGTGCGCGCCGTCGACGTCGGCGTCCGTCATCACGATCACGCGGTGGTACCGCAGCTTCTCGATGTCGAACTCGTCACCGATCCCCGTCCCGATGGCCGTGATGATCGACTGGATCTCCAGGTTGGAGAGCACCTTGTTGATCCGGTTCTTTTCCGAGTTGATGACCTTGCCGCGCAGCGGGAGGATCGCCTGGTTGACGCGGTTGCGGGCCTCGACGGCGGAGCCGCCGGCAGAATTGCCCTCGACGAGGAAGAGCTCGGCGTCTTCGGGGTCACTCGTTTGGCAGTCGGCCAGCCGTCCCGGCAGCGAGGAGCTCTCGAGCGCGCTCTTCCGGCTCAGCTGCCGTGCCTTGCGCGCAGCCTGACGTGCGTTCCGCGCGGTGACGGCCTTCGTGACGATCTGCTTGGCGTCGGTCGGGTTCTCCTCGAGGAACTCTGCAAGCCGTTGATTGACGGTCTGCTCGACGAGCCCTCGCACCCAGGGGTTCCCGAGCTTCGTCTTCGTCTGCCCCTCGAATTGCGGGTCGCGGAGCTTGACGGAGATGACGGCGGCGAGCCCCTCACGGACGTCCTCGCCCTCGAGATTCTCCTCCTTCTCCTTCAGCAGCCCCTTGTCGCGCGCGTATTTGTTGAGCGTCCCAGTCAGGGCAGCCTTGAAGCCGGAGAGGTGGGCACCGCCCTCGGTCGTGTTGATGTTGTTCGCGAAGGAGAAGACCGACTCCACGTAGGAGCCGTTCCACTGCATCGCCACCTCAACGGTGCCGTTCTCCATCTCGCCCTCGAAGAAGACGATCCGCTTGTGGATCGGCTCCTTGGCGCTGTTCACGTACTCCACGAAGTCCCTGATCCCGCCCTCGTAGTGGAACTCGTGCCGCACCTCGCCCTCGCGCTCGTCGGTGATGACGATCCGCAGGCCACGGGTGAGGAACGCCGTCTCTCGCAGGCGCTGGACCAGCGTGTCCATCGACCACTCGAACTCGTCCTCGTCGAAGATCTCGAGGTCGGGAAGGAACGTGATCGTCGTCCCGGTGTCCTTCTTGCTCTCGGTCTTGCCGGCGGCGACCAGCTCGGTCGTGGGCTCGCCACGGGCGAACTCCTGACGGGAGACCTTCCCGTCGCGGCGCACCTCGACCTTGAGCCATTCGGACAGTGCGTTCACGACCGAGACGCCGACGCCGTGCAGGCCGCCGGAGACCTTGTAGCCCTCGCCGCCGAACTTCCCGCCGGCATGAAGCTTTGTCAGGACGACGGTCACGGCGGGCAGGCCAGTGTCCGCCATGGCGTCAACCGGGATCCCGGAGCCGTTGTCGGAGACCGTGACCGAGTTGTCGGGATGCAGCGTGACCTCGATGCGGTCCGCGCGTCCCGCAAGAGCCTCGTCCACCGAGTTGTCGACCACTTCGTAAACCAGGTGATGCAGGCCTCTAGCTCCGGTCGACCCGATGTACATCCCGGGTCGGAGCCGGACTGGCTCGAGGCCCTCCAGGACCGTGATGTCTTTCGCGGTATAAGCTGCTTCAGTCATGAGAAAAAGCCCTGCAAATTGCCGCTTTCAGGGCCAAAGGCAGTCTATCAGACAGAGCGGTCGTCCGGCGGCTTCGCGAGGCTTGCCGCGGCCGCTTTTGCAACAAGTTTGCGTAAATTTTCGTCGGAGATCGCCGCGGCCACTTCCTCGCCCGCCTGAACGTGCTGGTCGGTGACGTTCGGGGCACGGCTTTCGGTGCTCTCGGGGTCGGGCCCGGCGGGCTCGGGGAGCCGGCCCGGAGCAAACCTGAGCTGCTTCGGAGCACGGTTGCCGAGCCGCTCCGAGAGCCGCTCGCGGAGGTCCGCCTCCAGGAGCCCCAGCTCGAAGGCCCACGCCGAAGAGCTCGTCGACACGTGCAGCGTCCCGTCGCGGGCGATCCGAGCGGGCCAGGCGTTGCGCGAGATCGAGTCGCCTACGGCGGCCGGCCACGCGTCGACGACGTCTGCGATCGCACCCGCAGGCCCGAACCTGTCGAGCTCGCGCCGCACCTCCTGACCGAGCCGCTCCGGCTTCACGCCGCCACCGCAGAACCTGGCGTGACCGTGACGAGCAGGTCGGGCACGTCCGGCAGGGCCGCCGCGGACGTCGCCGTGAGCAGCGCCTGTCCGCCGGTCCGCCTGACTCGAGCCGCGAGGATCGCCCGCCGTTCCGGGTCGAGCTCCGACAGAACGTCGTCGAGAAGCAGGAGCGGTGGCGCAGGCCCGCGCTCGGCGAGCAGGTCCGCCTCGGCCAGGAGCAGAGACAGCACCGCGAGCCGCTGCTCGCCCTGAGAGCCGAAGCTCCGAAGGTCCCGCTCGCCGGCAACCACGGCGACGTCGTGCAAGTGCGGCCCCATGCCGGTGAAACCCCGGGCGAGATCCTGCTCGAGCCGTGCGTCAAGCTCCTCGGCGGACACCGGCTCGCCCTCGTACCGGAGCTCGGCATCCTCGACCCGGAGCTCAGCGGCCGCCGTGGCAAAGACCGGAGAGAGCAAGCGGACGAGCTCGACGCGTGCGGCGACCAGGGTCCTGCCCAGCTCCGAGACACGGGTCGTCCACG
This sequence comes from uncultured Actinomycetes bacterium, assembly GCA_963782765.1. Taxonomy (GTDB): domain Bacteria; phylum Actinomycetota; class Thermoleophilia; order Gaiellales; family Gaiellaceae; genus JACDAN01. The sequence continues at coordinate 220,354 of CAWALC010000001.1, read as the reverse complement.
GATCGAGCGCCTCCTTCGTCGTGAAGCCCGCAGCCGCCCGTCGAAGCGCGCCGTTTCGCTGTGCGAGCGCCGCCGCATAGTCGGTTGGCGCCGAGGCTCTGCTCGGAAAGAGCCGGCCGAGCGCACGATCGAAGTACGCCCGTCGCACAGCGGGACCCGCCTTCACGATCGACAGCCGGTCGGGCGTGAAGACGAGCGTCGGAAGCCGTGTACGGAGCTCTTCGGCAGCCCTGAGCGCAGCGCCGTTGAGCCGCGCCCGCTTCGACTCACCGGTCCTCAGCCTCACCTCGACCTCAATCGGGGAACCACCGTGGTCGCCGGCCACTGCAACGCGCGCTCCGCCGGCGCCGAAGCGGATCAGCTGCGCGTCGGTGCGGGTCCGGGGCGAGAACCCCTGCGTCGCAACGTGGAGGCTCTCGAGCAGGTTCGTCTTGCCCGCGCCGTTCGGGCCGACCGCCAACACGAGGCCCCGCTGGAGACCGAGCTCGAGACGCGAGTACGAGCGGTAGTCGCGGAGGGAAAGCGTCTCGACGATCAGCCCGGGCTAACCGGCGAGGCGGATCGGCATGATCAGGTACGAGAAGTCATCGCCCTCGCCCTGGATCACGGCTGGGCGGAGCGAGCTGATCAACTTCAGCCGCACCTCGTCGCCCTCGACCGACTCGACTCCGTCCCGGAGGAAATCGGGGTTGAAGCCGATCTCGAGTGGCTCCGCAGCGTACGGCGCCGGCATCGTCTCCCGAGCCTCACCGATGTCCTGGGTCAGCGCCGAGACCGTCAGCTCGCCCTCGGCAAAGCGCAGGCGGATCGGCGCATTCCGCTGCGCCATCACCGACACGCGCCGAACGACCTCGAGCAGTTCGTCGCGCTGGAGTGCCAGCTCATGCTCGAACGTCTCCGGCAGCAACTGCCGATAGTTCGGGAACTGGCCTTCGATGCGGCGCGTCGTCAGGAGAACGCCGTCGGTCGTGAAGATCACCTGGTTCTCGAGCACGCCGATCTCCAGGCCCCCGCCGCCCTGGGCGATCCTCGCCAACTCGCCGAGCGCGCGCGCCGGCACGATCGCGTCCAGCTCCGGCCCGCTCGAGCCCATCGAGGTCTCCTTGACGGCGAGGCGATACGAGTCCGTGGCCGCCATGACGAGCTTCTCGCCCTCGAAGCGCACGAGGATTCCGGTCAGGACAGGACGCGACTCGTCTCGCGACGCCGCACGGCTGACGCGGCCGGCCGTCTCCAACACCGCGTCCGCATCCACCGACATCAGCTCGACAGAGGTCGCTTCCGGCAGCCGGGGGAAGTCCTCGGCGTTGAACGTGTGCAACCGGTAGGTCGCCGCGCCACTTACGACCTCGACGACGCCTTCCCCGGAGCGATGCTCGATCGAGACGTCGTCGCCGGGCAGCAGCCGCACGAGGTCGGCCAGCAGCTTGCTGGGAACGACAACTGCACCGTCCGACTCGACGTTTGCGTCGAGCGAGGAGCGAAGGGAGATCTCCATGTCGGTCGCGGCGAGCTCCAGCTTGCCCTCGCCGGCGCGCAGCAGTAGCCCGGCGAGCACCTGGACAGTCGTCCGCGTCGAGGCAGCGCGGGCAACGACGCCGACCTGACGCGCCAATTCCTCCCGGGGGACGGAGATCTTCAACGAGGTGCTGGTGACCACAGTCTCTGCTTCAAGCATTTAAGAAAGAAAAGGTAGTAGTAGTCATAGGGAGTGTGGATTCCGGGGAAGACGGCATGATTCGAGTCGGTGAGCGGGGTTGGGCTGGGGACGCCGACGGGGGACAAACGGCTGCTTTGAACAGGGCTCGCAGGAGGGTGTCAAACCATCCACAGTTTTACCCGGCCTGCTTGACGCGCGCGGTCAACTCTTGCACCAGGTTGTACACAGAGCGATCCTCGCGAATCAGGCGCGCGATCTTGGAGGTTGCATGGATGACTGTCGTGTGGTCGCGTCCGCCGAAGTGCCTGCCGATGCGCGGGAGCGACGAGTCAGTGAGCTCGCGCGAGAGGTACATCGCGACCTGGCGTGGGTAGACGATGTTCTGGGAGCGACGGTCCCCGATCAACTCTTCCTTGGAAAGGCCGAAGCGCTCGGAGACCTCGTCCTGGATCCGCTCGATGGAGACCTGGGCGGCCTCTCCTTGCGGAAAGACGTCGCGAAGGACGTCCTGCGCCAGGTCGACGGTCATCGGACGCCCGGTGAGCGAGGAGAACGCGACAACCCGGGTGAGCGCTCCTTCGAGCTCCCGGATGTTGGTCGAGACGCGGCCGGCGATGAATGTGAGCAACTGCGGGTCCGCGACCTGGATGCCGTCTGTGCGCACCTTCTTCTGGAGGATCGCGATGCGCGTCTCGAGGTCGGGCGGCTGGATGTCCGTCATCAGGCCCCACTCGAAGCGTGATCGCAGACGCTGCTCCAGGGTTGCGATCTGTCGCGGTGGGCGGTCTGACGAGATCACGATCTGCTTGCCGGCCTCGTAGAGCGTGTTGAACGTGTGGAAGAACTCCTCCTGGATCCGCTCCTTGTGCTCGAGGAACTGGATGTCGTCGATCAGGAGCACGCCGAACGTCCGGTAGCGCTGCTTGAAGCCCTCGATTCGCTTGTCGCGCAGCGAGTTGATGAAGTCGTTCATGAAGCGCTCACTCGTCACGTAGCAGACCGAGAAGTCGCGCGAGTGCTCGCCGATGTAGTGCCCGATCGCCTGGAGGAGGTGTGTCTTCCCCAGCCCCGTCCCGCCGTAGATGAACAGCGGGTTGTAGGCCTGCGCCGGCGCCTCGGCGACTGCCAGGGCGGCCGCGTGGGCGAAGCGATTCGAAGAGCCGATGACGAACGAGTCGAAGGTGTACTTGTCGTTCAGGCCCTCGATCCGCGGGGGCTCGTCGACCTCGAGCTGCGCCTCGGGGCGTTCAACCTCGCCCTCGACGTGCCGGACCGAGAGGTCGATGCGGCGCTCGTGGCCCGTCGCGTCGCGAACCGCTGCGTCGATCAGCCCCAGGAAATGGCTCTCGATCCACTCGCGGGTGAAGTCGTTGGGAACGGCGAGCACGAACGACTCGTCCGAGAGGTCGAGACCCTCCGCCTGGGAGAACCAGGTGCGGTAGGTCTTATCGTTGAGGGCTGCCCGCAGGCGCTCCGAAACCTCGGTCCACAGATCCTCTGCAGTGAGCAACTGCTGGCGCTCCACGCTAGTTGGTCGTTCCTCCCTCGCGCTGCCGGAAAGTGGCGAGCATAGCAGCGTCGCGGGGCGGGTTCAAAGGCTTCGGCGAGCACCCGCGAGAGCTAAAAACCATCCCGTTTGCAGGTCTTTTTACTCCATCCCCAGCGCCCTCCACAGGTGTGGAAAGCGTCGGGACTTCGAGCGTATTCAGTGGGGAAAACGTGCGACTCGCAGGACGTTTCCGCTCGGCGTGTTGCCCGTTCAGGCTGTGGAAAAACTGATACGAGATTGTCTCTCTATACTGGCGCCGCGCTCTCTCGGGCGCCCATCTTCTCCTCACCTGAATCGTGAAACGGACCTATCAGCCCAACGTGCGTAGACGGAAGCGGCGGCACGGCTTCCGGCAGCGGATGTCGTCGAAGGCCGGCCGCGCCATTCTCAAGCGCCGGCGCGCGCGCGGCCGGAAGCGTCTCTCCGCCTGACGGCCGCGAAGCCCGCCGCCGTGCAACGCCGCAACCGTCTCTCCCGCTCGCGCGACTTCGACACCGTCTACCGGCACGGCCGGTCGGTCTCGACGCGCTACCTCGTCCTCTACCGGTTCGACCGAGAGGGCGACGAGAACGGCGACGTCCGCCTGGGAATCGCGATCCCGAAGAAGATCGGCAGCGCCGTGACGCGAAATCGGATCAAGCGGCGCCTCCGCGAGGGTTGGCGCGAGCTCATCGCCGACGTGCCGTCCGGAACCGACTACGTCCTGCTCGTGCGTGCGCCGCTCGGCGAGGCCGAGGAGAGTCGCGGGGCGGACTGGATCCGCGAGCGCCTGGAAGAGGTCCTGGGCAAGGCACGCGCATGAGGTACGTCGGGATCGCAGGCGTCTACGCCTACCGCTACACGCTCGGGGCGCTGTTTCCGGCGACGTGCAAGTACCACCCGTCCTGCTCGCAGTACGCGCTCGACGCCCTTCGGCAGTACGGGCTCGTGCGCGGGACGATCCTCGCCGGCTGGCGTCTGCTGCGCTGCAACCCCTGGAGCCACGGCGGCGTGGACAAGGCCGAAGACCAGCGGCTGTTCCGATGATCGGGCTCCTCAGCATCCTCTCGCCGATCGAGGACGTCCTCACGTGGGCACTCGAGGCTCTCCACACGACGTTCTCGCTCAGCTGGGCCTGGGCGATCGTCGCGCTGACGATCGTCGTCCGCGTCCTCCTCGTCCCGCTCACGGTGAAGCAGATCCACTCGATGCAGCGGATGCAGCAGTACCTGCCGGAGATGAAGGCGATCCAGAAGCGCTACAAGGCGGACCGCCGGAAGCAGAACGAGGAGCTCATGAAGTTCTACAAGGAGCACCAGATCAACCCGGCTTCCTCGTGTCTGCCGATCATCCCGCAGATCCCGATCTTCTTCGCGCTCTACTTCGTGCTGCGCGACTTCGACGACGAGATCTATCCCGACTATCCCGGCTCCGATCTGGGCTGGCTCCAGTTCGTTCCCGACATCACGGCGAACATCACGTCGCACTGGTCGGGCTACGTGCTGCTCGCCGTCTACGTCGCCAGCCAGGTGGCCTCGACCTGGTTCATGCCGACGCAGAGCAAGGGGCCAGCGGGTGATCTTCCTCGTCCTGCCGTTCATCTTCGCGATCTTCATCCTCGACCCGCCCGGAGGCACCGTGTTCCCCGTCGGTCTGCTCATCTACTGGATGACGACCAACCTCTGGACCGTCGGCCAGGGAGTGGTCACGCGTGGTCTGCGCCAGAAGGCGGCGCCCGAGCCGCAGAAGCGCTCGTCGCGAACTCCCCCGAAGGCCGAGCAGGACGACGGTGCGGCTCCCGCCGAGCCGGGCGATACGCCCCAGCCTTCGAAGCCGGCGGGCCAGCCGCGCAGGGTCAAGCGGAAGAAGAAGAGGGGCGCCAGGAGGTGAACGAGGAGCTCAGCGTCGAGGCGACGGGCGAGACCGTCGGCGAGGCGAAATGGGCGGCGCTTCGCGAGCTCGAGCGGCTGAGCCCCGGTCTCGACAAGGGCGCGGTGCAGTTCCAGGTGGTGGCGGAGGGCGAGCGCGGCCTGCTCGGCGTGGGCTACACGCCGGCGCGGGTCGTCGCGACCGTTGCGGAGGACGGCGCTGCGGCTCCCGCCTGAGGAGCCGCCTTCGGACGAGACCGAGCTCGTCTCTCTCGTCCGCGAGCTCGTGACCCACATCACGGCGGGGATGGGAGTCCAGTGCCGTGTGGATATCCACGAGCGGGAGGACGCCGTCGTGGCGACCTGCTCCGGACGCGACCTCGGGCTGCTGATCGGGCGCCACGGACAGACGATCGACGCGGTGCAGTACCTCGTGAACGCGATCCTGGTGCGCCGGATCCCCGGAACGCCGGCGATCGTGGACGCCGCCGGTTATCGCGCCAGGCGTGAGGCATCGCTCAGCGCGATGGCGCGACGGGCGGCCGACGACGCGCTCCGCCGCGGCGACCGTGTCGAGCTCGAGCCGATGACGGCGGTCGAGCGGAAGATCGTCCACCTCGAGCTCAAGGACGCCTCCGGCGTCGAGACGACCAGCGAGGGGACCGAGCCGAATCGCTTCGTCGTCGTCTTTCCCAGTTCTTGAGGACTGGCTTCGTGCGGTCGTCGAGACTGCCGGCCTGACCTCGATCCGGGACCCCGCCGAGGCTCGGCGGATGCTGCTCGACGACAGCTTGCGCGGAGTGGAGATCGTGCGCGGGCTCGAAGGCCCGATCGCCGACGTGGGTTCCGGCGGAGGCGCACCGGGGATCCCGTTGGCAGCCGCCCTGCCCGACCGCGAGGTCACGCTGGTCGAGGCCGAGCGGCGCAAGGCGGACTTCCTCGAGCGTTGGCGCGAGCGGCTCCCGAACCTCGAGGTGATCTGGGGCAGGGCGGAGGAGCAAGAGACCGATCGCTACGGCGTGGCGCTGGCAAAGGCTTTGGCGTCGCCGCCCGTCGCGACCGAGTGGCTGCTCCCGCTCGTGCGACCGGGCGGGGCGGCGGTGCTCTGGCTTGGGCCGTCGGCGGATCTCGAGGCCGTCGCGCGGGTTGCGGAGCTGGTCGGGGGTGGTGAGCCGGAAGAGCGGGGCGGCCTCGTCGTCATCCCCAAGCTCAGAACCACGCCGGAAGGCTTCCCGCGCAGGCCCGGAATGGCCAGGAAACGTCCGTTGGCCTGAGTAGCGTTGGCCCTTCGATGGCCATCTACGCGCTCGCGAACCAGAAGGGCGGCGTCGGCAAGACGACGACGGCCGTCAACCTCGCCGCCTGTCTCGCCGAGGCCGGCGAGCGCACGCTGCTCATCGACCTCGACCCCCAGGCAAACGCCACATCGGGGCTCGGAGAGCGCGCGAACGGGACTTCGAGCTACGACCTGCTCGACGGTGCCCAGGCGCTCGACCTCGCGTCCAGCACGAGGTTTGCGAATCTCGAGCTGATTCCGGCCCGACCCGACCTGGCCGGCGCGGCTGCCGAGCTCGCGCAGCGCGGGAACGGCGAGCGGTTCCTTGCCGAGTCTCTCGAGGGTGTCGCCGACCGCTATCGCTTCGTCTTCCTCGACTGTCCCCCGTCACTCGGTGCGCTGACCGTCAACGCGCTGGCGGCCTCAGATCGGGTGCTCGTCCCGGTCCAGGCCGAGTACTACGCCCTCGAAGGCGTCGCCCAGATCCTCGGCTCGATCGAGGCGGTCCGCGCGCGGCTGAACCCGAAGCTGACGATCGCCGGCCTGCTCCTGACGATGGTCGACGGGCGGACGAACCTTGCCGCCGACGTCGGCTCGGAGCTGGAGCGGCACTTCGGGCCATTGCTCTTCAGGACACGTGTTCCGCGGTCGGTTCGCATCGCCGAGGCGCCCAGCCACGGCCTCCCTGTGATCGCCTACGACCGCGCCTCGCCGGGCGCGGATGCCTACTGGAAGGCGGCGATGGAGCTTGTCGAGCGCGCCTAACGCACGCAGAGGCCTCGGCCGAGGGCTCGAGGTGCTCATCGGCGGCCAGCCTGCCTCCGAGCTCGCCAACCTTCCGGTCGGTCTCGTCCACGCGAACCCGCGCCAGCCGCGAAGGCGGTTCGACCACGAGACGACGGCCGGGCTCGCCGACTCGATCCGCGCCCAGGGTGTCGTCCAGCCGGTCGTGGTCCGCTCACGGCGTGAGGGCGGCTACGAGCTGATCGCCGGCGAGCGGCGCTGGCGTGCCGCGCGGGAAGCGGGCCTGGAGACGATCCCCGCGGTCGTTCGCGAGAGCGGTGATCGTGAAGCGCTCCTGCTCGGTCTTGTCGAGAACGTCGCCCGTGAGCAGCTCTCCCCGGTCGAGGAAGCGCGGGCCTACGCCCTTCTCGTCGACGAGTTCGAGCTCGGTCTGGGCGAGATCGCCGACCAGGTCGGCCGGTCGAAGCCCTCGGTCTCCAACCGGATGCGCCTGCTCGACCTACCCGAGGACGTGCTCGCGATGCTCGAGCGGGGCGAGCTCAGCGAGGGCCATGCCCGGGCCGTGCTCGCGGTTCCCGACCACGAGGACCGCCGCCGCCTGGCCCGCGAGATCGTCCGGCGGGGGCTGTCCGTGCGCGAGACCGAGCGTGCAGCGCGCTGGGCCGGCGCGAGGCGCAAACCACGGAAAGCGGCCCGCACGCCCGTCGATCCCGTTCTCGCCGACCGGGCGAGGGCCGCGGGCGAGCGCCTCACGGGCCGCTCCGTCCGAATTCGCAACGGGCGGCTGGAGATCGCGTTCGCAGACGAGGTCGAGCTCGCGGAGCTTGTCGAGGTCTTGGAGAGCGCCGGCCCGTAACCGCTGGGCGGGGACGTTCGTTGTCCCCTTGATGCTCGGACTCTGGCAGCACGACATCGAGTGGCTCGAAGCGATCTCGCAGGACGAGGACGCCCGCGCGCTCTTCCTGCGCATGGCCGCCCTCTCGCAGGAGGGCCGGCTCGAGCCGTTCCTGACCGAGCTCGCCAGGGACGACGAGCTCGACGAGCACACGAAGGGCACCGTGGCAGAGCTCGCCGGCGACACCGCATTCCTGCTGGCCGTCGCGGACTACCTCCGCACGACCACAGTCGTTCACTGAACCTGAAGCCCGCCGCCCGCTGGGGACACCTCCCGGGTTCCCCAGACCCCATCCCCGGTCGCGTCCGTAGCGCGAGACTGTCGCAAAGCGATGGGCGATCGTGGATTCGAACCACGGACCTCCGCCTTATCAGAGCGGCGCTCTAACCAACTGAGCTAATCGCCCGCGCGCGGCGATGGTAGCGCACGCCTCCCTCGGGTTTGGCGGAGGAGCCTGGCGCTAACATCAGACCGGGTCGCTCATGCACGAGATGGTCATCTACGGCGTCAGCTTCGACCTGGTCGGCAAGCAGCCGATCGTGTTGCTGAAGACGTCCGACGGGAACAGGTTCCTGCCGATCTGGATCGGCCACCCCGAAGCCGCCGCGATCCTGATGAAGCTCCAGGGCGCCTCGACGCCGCGGCCGATGACTCACGACCTGCTCGCCGACGTCCTCGACCAGCTGGACTGCGAGGTCGTCCGCATCACGGTCACCGAGCTGCGCGAGAACACGTTCTACGCGAGCATCACGGTGCAGCAGAACGGCTCCGAGATCGAGATCGACTCGCGCCCGTCCGATGCGATCGCGATCGCCGTTCGCTCCGACGCCCCGATTTTCGCCGCCGAGCGGGTGATCGAGGAGTCCGCGATCGAGTTCGAGGGCGAGGACGTCAACGAGGAAGAGATCGTCGACGAGTTCAAGAAGTTCCTCGACGACGTCTCGCCCGATCAGTTCGCCGTCGGCGAAGAAGAGAACTAGCCCAAGACGCCGATCACGAGCTGCAGGCCGTTGAAGGCCATGTGCACGAGGATCGGCGGGTACAGGCTGTCGGTCCGGTAGCGCAGGTACGCGAGGCCGGCGCCGATCACGAAGAAGACCGGGATCCCGACGATGAGGCCGTGGGCGAGCGCGAACGTGATCCCGGTGATCCCGATCGCCGCCCAGGCGCCGAACTGGCTCAGGAGGTAGTAGCCGAGACCGCGGAACGTCAGCTCCTCGGCCAGCGGTGCTGCGATGGCGATCGCGAGGAAGCTCAGGATGAGCGCGCCGACGCGGTCGGGCTGCCAGCCTGCCGGGTCGAGCCCCTGCTCCTCGCCGGCGTGGAAGATCGCCTCGAGGATCGCGCCGACGATGAACACTGCGACGAGGAGGCCGATCGTGAGCCCTCCGGCTCGCTTCCAGGAGGTCGGGCGCTTGAACGCGAATATCTCGCGCCAGTCCAGGCCCCGGGCGATGAAGAGCACGATCCCGATCAGCAGCGCGTAGATGAACAGCCCGCCGATCCCGAACTGGTACTCGTAGACCGCGTTCGATCGATCGGCGTCGTCCTCGGCGGAGGCGGCGGAGAGAAAGCCGATCAGGATGAGGGTGCCGACGAGCACCCACCAGGCGACGAGCTTTCGGCCGAGCGTCTGCTCGTCCTGGCGTTCGGGCAGCGGTTCGCTCACGCCACCCACTGCCAGAGGGCCCACTGGGCCGAGACAACTCCGAGCAACACCGCGCTCACGACTACCACCCCGGTGTGCACCCGCGGACGGGAACCGAGCACTGCGAGCGCCATGAAGAGCGGGAAGACCACGAGGCCGAAGCGCTGGATCGAGAGCAGCGGCCAGCGTTCGGACGGAACGCTCAGAGGGATCGCGAGGCTCAGCGCCGCGAACAGGCCGTACGGCGCGCCGAAGCGGCGCCAGGCAACCACCGTCAGTCCCGCGAACAGGATCAGGAACGCCAGCTGGGCGAGGTTGACCGCGGCGACGCGGTCGGGGTCCGTGTCCTGGACGGCGCTCCAGTAGCGGGTCGCATCCGAGCCCGATGCGAGCTGCCTCACGCCCGCCCAGCCCGCGCGTAGGCCGTCCCAGAGCCCACCGAGCGGGCCGATCGGCGAGAGCTCCCGGCTCCACGTCCTCTCCGCGTGCAGGAATGCGAGGGGATCGTCGAGCTTCCACCAGAGGTAGAGCGGATAGAGGGCGAAGAGCGCCGGTGCCGCGGCGAGCCGGAGCAGCGCCGCACGCTTGTCCGGCGCTCGCCAGGCCAGGATCACGAGCGCAGGGAGCAAGGCGATGCCGAGCGGCCGGGTCAGCCAGGCGAGCCCCGCGGCGACGCCGGCCCCGAGGAAGCTCCCGCGCTCGGCGAACCAGAAGCTCGCAACCGCCAGCACGAGGAACAGCGACTCGCTGTAGACGGCGCCTAGAAAGAGCGCGAACGGAAAAACAGCGAGGTAGAGCACCGCCCGCCGCGCCCCGTCGTCGCCCAACCGCGGGCGGGCCAGCCGGTCGAGCAGCACAAAGGCTCCGAGACACGCGGCGAGCGAGATCAGCACCCCGGCCAGGACGTAGTGCCCGAACAGCACACGTCCGAGCAAGCCGACGAGCAGCGGATAGAGCGGGTAGAAGGCTGCGGCCGCTTCCTCCGTTGCTCCGTAGCCGTCCTCGGCGATCCGAAGGAACCAGACGCTGTCCCAGCGGGCCCAGACGTCGATCAGCAGGCCGGCGTCGCGCGTGTACTCGGGCCGGTCCCAGCGGGTGACGTCAGGGTGGCGGTTCGGCTCGAACGTCAGGTACGCGAGGACGACGGCCGACCAGATCGCCGCCCGGCTCCACAGGAAGACGTCGAGAATACGGCCGATGCCGCCACGCTACTTCACCCTCGACGAGGCGAACCGTGCGGTTGCCGAGCTCCGGCCGGTCGTGGAGCAGATGGTCGAGCACCGCCGGCGCTTCCTCGAAGCCCAGGGGAAGCGCGGCGTGCTGACGGAGCAGGCCGGCTCGAACGGGGGTGACCTGACGCCGGGAGACTTCGCCGAGGTCGAGCGGGAGCTCGAGGACGTAGCGACCTCGCTGGCCGTCTGCATCGAGCGGATCCAGTCCGCCGGCGCGCAGGTCAAGGATCTCGACGAAGGGCTCCTGGACTTCCCTTCCCAGCGCGAGGGAGTCGAGATCCTCCTGTGCTGGCGCCTCGGTGAGGACGAGATCGCGTTCTGGCACGGACCGGAAGACGGCTTCGCGGGCCGGAAACCGCTCTAGCGCGTCGAAGGAGCGCCCGTGGACTGGAACCGTCTGATCGTCGTCTGCGCCGTGATCCTGGGCGCCGTCGTGCTCGCGAAGCTCGTGGACATGCGGATGGCGAAGCGCGAGCTCGCGCCGGGCGCCGTGACCCGGTACAGGGTCCTCCGCCGCAGCATCATGGGCGTGATCATCTTCGTCGGCGTCCTGACGGCGCTGCTCCTGATTCCGCAGGTGCGGGCCGTCGCCGGCGGGCTGCTCGCCTCCACGGCGATCCTGGGGATCGTCATCGGGCTCGCCGCCCAGCGAACGCTCTCGAATTTCGTCGCCGGCGTGATGATCGGCCTCGCGCAGCCGATCCGGCTGGGTGACCGGATCGCAGTGGTCGACGGCGAGGGGATCGTCGAGGAGATCGGCCTCGTCTACACGCGGATTCGGATGGACGACCGGACGCGGCTCGTGATCCCGAACGAGCGCCTGGCTGCCGATACCATCAAGAACTCCACCATCGCGAGTCGGGAGACGCTGGCCGAGATCACCGTCCCCGTGCCGCGAGACAAGGATCTTCGGACCGTGATCGACCTCCTCCGCGAAGCAACGACTCCGAGCGACGTGCTCGTCACCGCCCTCGACGCCGACGGCGTCGTCACCCTCCGGGTCTGGGCGGACGACGAGTCGGCAGCCCGGCGGCTCGAGAGCGATCTGCGCCTTCGCGCCCACTCCCGGCTGCTCGAAGCCGGGATCTACGCGTGAGCCCGTACCGCCGAAGCCGGTCGCGCAACCCGCGCGACTTCGAGGATGCGACCTACCGCCGTCGCTCCCGACGCCAGCGCCGCAGGGCGAGGAGCCGGCATCGCCGCAAGCTCGCGCTGCTCGTCGCGGCCCTCGTGCTGATCCTCGGCGCGATCGGAGCGGCCGGAATCACGGGCGCCGCGGCGATCGCTCCTCGCTGCGACCTCGACCGGCTGCGACCGGTGGAGATCGGCCAGAACTCCTTCGTCTACGCGGCCGACGGCTCGCTGCTCGGCTCGATTCCCGCGGAGAAGAACCGGCAGCCGGTGAAGCTGAACCGGATCAGCAAGTGGATGCGGCTTGCGACGATCGCGATCGAGGATCGGCGGTTCTACGAGCACAGCGGGATCGATCTCGAGGGCATCGCGCGGGCGCTCTCGAAGGACATCCGGGCGGGCAGGGTCGTGGAGGGCGGCTCGACTCTCACGCAGCAGCTCGTCCGCAACCTCTACGTCGGCAACGAGGTCACCTTCGAGCGGAAGGCGATCGAGGCGTGTCTCGCCGTCCGGCTCAACCGCCGCAAGTCGAAGGACTGGATCCTCGAGAGCTATCTCAACACCGTCTTCTACGGGAGCCGGGCGTACGGCGTTCATGCCGCGGCGCAGACGTACTTCTCGCGGCCCGCCTGGAAGCTCGGGCTCGGCGAGGCGGCGCTGCTCGCCGGACTCACGCAGGCGCCGTCGGTGTACGACCCGTTCAACAACCCTCGAACGGCCCTCGCCCGGCGGGACCAGGTGCTCCGGGCCATGCTCGACCAGCGGAAGATCACGCAGCGGCAGTACCAGCAGGCTGTCTCCGAGCGCGAGCTCCGCCTCCGGCCCGGCAAGCTCTACACCAGGATCCGGGAGCCGTACTTCTTCAGCTACGTCCGGCCGCTCCTGATCGCCCAGTACGGTGCCAATACCGTCCGCTCGGGCGGATTGCGTGTCTACACGACCGTCGACCGGCGCTTCCAGCAGGCGGCGCGGAACGCGATCCTCCGGACGTTGCCGTATCGCGACGACCCGGCCGCGGCGATCGTCTCGATCAACCCGGCGAACGGCGCGATCCGCGCGATGACCGCGGTCACCCCGGGCAAGCGTGGGAACCAGTTCAACCTTGCGTCCCAGGGCCGCCGGCAGGCCGGCTCGACGTTCAAGACGTTCGTTCTGGCGGCGGCCATCGCCGAGGGCGTCGATCCCGACTCGACGACCTACACGTCCCGCCCGTTCACCTACCAGCCCGATCCGCTCAGTGAGCCCTGGGAGGTCTCCACCTACAGCCACGACTATCTCGGCACCGTCCCGATCTCGACGGCGACGCTCTCCTCCGACAACACGGTCTTCGCGCAACTGACGCTCGACCTCGGGCCGGAGAAGGTCGCGGCGATGGCGCATCGCCTCGGTGTCCGCTCGAGCCTGAAGACGAAGGAGGGCGTCCACGTCCCGTCGCTCGGCCTCGGCTCGGCGGCGATCTCGCCGCTGGACATGGCCTCGGCGTACGCGACGCTCGCGGCAGGCGGGATCTACTCGGAGCCGATGGCGATCCGCAAGGTCGTCCTCCCCGACGGAACCGAGGACAAGGACGCGGGCTGGGGCAAGCCGCGGCGGAATCGCGTCGTGGCCGACTGGGTGGCCGACGAGGTGACCGAGATCCTCGAGGACAACATCGACAGCGGCACGGGCACGAACGCAGGCGTCTTCTTCAGCCGGCCCGCCGCCGGCAAGACCGGCACGACGGACGAGCACACGGACGCCTGGTTCTGCGGCTACACGCCGAACCTGAGCACGACTGTCTGGATGGGCTACCCGCAGGGCCAGGTGCCGATGGAGAACGTCCACGGGATCCAGGTCGCCGGCGGCACCTTCCCCACGATCATCTGGAACCTCTTCATGCGCTCCGCAATCGGGAACACCCCCGAGACCGAGTTCCCGGAGCCGTCGTCGGAGCCGACCTGGCTGCCGTTCGAGCGTGGCCAGTACGCGAACGACTCGTACGACGATGACGACGACTACTACTACGCGCCTCCGCCCGACGAGGAGGAAGAGCCGGAGCCGCCGCCGCCTCCGCCGCCGGCTGAGCCACCCCCGCCGCCCGAGGAAGAGGGCGCCGTCTCCGTCCCTCCGACGCATACGCCGCGCGACGGCGACAACTAGAGCGCCCTCCGAGCTGAGCAGGGCACTGCGGGCGGCCGCGCTCGCCGCGCCGGTCTACCTGATTGCGGCGGCGATCCCGCCCGGCGGGCTGTTCCGTGAGCGGCGGTTCCGCGACGTCGGGCTCTACGGCGATTACGCGCAGTCGCTGCTGGACGGGCGCATCCCCTACCGGGACTTCTTCGTCGAGTACCCGCCGGGCGGCTTTCTCGTCTTCACGCCGCCGGCGTTGCTGCCCGACGGCTGGTACCTCCACGCGTTCAAGGTGTCCATGGCGCTCGTCGGCCTGGCGACGCTGGTCGTCGTCGGGCTGATCCTGGCGCGGCTCGGTGCAAGCGCCCGACGGCTCTACGCCGGCGTCTTCGCCGTCGCGCTGTCGCCGCTCGTGATCGGGCCTGTCTCGCTGAACACCTACGACGCGTTCCCGGCCCTGCTCGTCGCCTGCGCACTGGCCGCGTTGCTCTGGCGCCGCGACTCTCTTGCCCTCGCCCTGCTCGGCGTTGCGTTCGCGGCCAAGCTCTACGCGGCGGCGCTCGTCCCGCTGTTCGCCGTGTGGCTCTGGCGCTCCGGCCGGCCGCTCGCCCGTCCGCTCGCGGCGTTCGCCGTCACCGTCCTCGTGCTGGTCGGTCCCTTCGCGATTCTCGGCTGGGACGGGCTCGTCGAAAGCGTGCGCGCACAGGCCGGGCGCGGGCTCCAGATCGAGAGCCTCGGCGCCGTCGTGCTGCTCGCGGCGCACCGGCTGGGTGTGTACGACGCCGAGGTCGGACGGGGCGTGACCGCCGCGCTCACCCGCGACCTCGAGGGCGCGCTTGCCCGACGTCCTTGCCGCGGCGACCTCGCTTGTCCAGGTGACCGCCGTGGTGGCCGTCGTGCTGCTCTTCCTCCGCGGCCGCTCGAGCGGTGAGCGGCTCACTCTGGCAACGGCGGCGACACTGGCGGGATTCCTCGTCTTCGCCCGCTTCGTCTCCCCGCAGTACCTGGTCTGGCTCGTTCCGATCGTGCCGCTCGTCGGCGGTGCGGCCGGCGTGGTGGCGATCGCAATCCTCGGGGCCGCGCTCTTGCTCGGGCGGCTCTGGTTCTTCGACTACCTCCAGGTCTTCGCGCTGGAGGGGATCGTGTGGCTCGTCGTCCTCCGCGACCTGCTGCTGGTCGTGCTCTACGGCGTCCTCCTGAGGACGATGATGCCGTCCTCGTCGAAGGCCTTCGACCACGAGCCGGAGCGAAGCAGCTCCGCGAGCGGCACCGCGGTCGTGGAGGGGTCCGACCGCCTGTCGAGGTAGGACGCGCGCTTCAGGTCGACGGCGACCCACTCGGAGTCGCGGACGACCGGGAAGCTGTGGATTCGGCGTCGCTCCGACAGGTGGCCGCCGAGGCCGTTCGTGCTCGAGACCGGCGCATCCGGCGGGATGAGAGCGACGGCGCGTTCGGCAACCTGGTCGTGCGCCGATCGCCGTTCCGGCACGAGCTCGCCCGCACGCAACGGCCCGATCGCGATCCCCGCCACCAGGGAGAACGCCAGGATGGCCACGGCGGCCTCCCGACGTCGTTCGAACCTTGCCGCGCCGAGGATGGCGGCGGCGAACAGAAACGGCGTGATCGGTGCGGTGTAGTGGAACCGGATCGACGTCTGGTTCCCCACCGAGGAGAGGAGATTCGCGAGGAGCTCGGGCACTGCCGCGATCAGTGCGAGCGGCGCGAGGAAGAACAGTCCGGCAAGCGGCAACCCCAGCTCCACGAGGTAGAGCAGATCCCGCTCGCTCCGTCAGCGCCTCGGCGACGGCGAGCGGATCGGTGAAGGCAGTCCTCACGATTCCCGCCGGTGACCCGCCCACGGCGTCGTAGCGCCCGTAGAACGCCGGCTCGGCTCCTTCGCGGAAGTGCGGCATCACTACGCCGAGCCAGAGTGCGGTCGTCGCGGCTCCGGCGACCGCGATAACCGTCCCGGCAAGGCGCCGCCCCCTGGCGATCGCGTACCAGACGCCGAGCGCGCCGACGATCAGCGGGACCTCCTCCTTCGTCAGCGCGGCGAGGAGCCCGAACGGCACGAATGCCCACAGGCGATCCTCGTCCAGGTACCAGAAGGCGAACGCGAGCAGTGGGCAGGCAAGGGCGACGGGGTGGAACTCGTCCAGGGCGAGCCACTGAACCGCCGGGTAGACGAGGTAGGCAAGCCCGCAGAGAACACCGGCCCACTCCGAGCCGAGGTGCTTCCGGCCGAGCCAGAAGATCGGCAGCGCCCCGAGCGCGATCACGGCGGCCTGGACGACGAGGAGCATGGTCGGGCTGGGCCAGACGAGCCAGAGCGGCGTGAAGAGGACGAGCAGCGGGTCGACGTGGGCCCCGAGCCTCGAGATCTGGTCGCCGCCCAGCTCGGTCACGTCGAGCGGCCGCCCTTCGGCGGTCGACCAGACGGCCTGAGTCATGTTGCCGAGATCGAACCGCCCCGTCTCGAACGCGCGGTGCTCGAGCGCCGCGAGCGCGCCGAAGCCCGCCGCGTAGACGGCCATCGCCGCCCAGAGGACTGCCTTCGGGCTACCGACGCGTAGCCAGAAGGAGGTAGCCCAGCGCGCCGCGCTCGACGCCGACGAAGAGCCGGTCGACCTGGAGGAGCGCTCCGACGGCGGAGACGAGGGGCCGGTGCCGGCCGCCGGGCCGGGCGGGCCCGTGCCGGTCGAGGTACCGCTCATAGACGTGGCGATGGTAGAGGCGCGAGAACGGGAAGCCCCAGCCGAGGCACTGGTCCACGGTGAGGCCGGCGCTCGTGCAGGCCTCGATCAGCGCCGGTCGGGTGTAGCGCCGGACGTGCCCGGCCCACTCGTCGCTCGGGCCGTAGAGCCTGGGGTTCGCGGGGACGGACGCCGCGAGGACGCCGCCGCGCCGGAGGACACGCGCGACCTCGGCGAGCGCGCCGCGATCGTCCTCCACGTGCTCGAGAACCTCGCCGAGCACAGCTCCGTCGAAGCTCCCGTCCTCGAACGGCAGGTCGGTCACGCTTGCCTCCACGACCGGCCCCGCGAGCCGATCGCGCAGGACGCCGACGGCTGCTTCCGAGGCGTCGGCGCTGGTGACCTCGTAGCCGAGGCGCTCGAGCCGCGTGGACATGGTTCCCTGGCCGGCGCCGGCGTCGAGAACCTCCCTCCCGGGAGACGCAGAGAGGAAGAGGTCGAGCAGCAGGCGCTCCCGCAGCTCGTGTCTCGGTCCCACGAACTCCGGCGCTGTGCCCCATTCGTGCTCGTTCACGCGACGCGCTCCAGGATCTCGCGCCAGCGCCGTCCGAGGACTTCCTCGCTGGCCCGCTCGCGGTACAGGGCTCGCCGCGCGCGCCGAGGCGCCGGCCAAGGCCGGGATCGGCGGCGAGACGCCGTAACGCGTCTGCCAATGCCTGCGGGTCGCCAGGCGGGACGAGGAGTGCGCTCTCGCCGTCGTCCAGCAGCTCGCGGGCGGCGGGCGTGTCCGCCGTGACGAGCGGGGTGCCGCACGCGAGCGCCTGGAAGGCTTTGTTGGGGATCACGCGCCGAGCCTTCTCGGAGGTGCCGAAGATGCCCAGCGCGCACGATGCGCGGTGAAGCTCCTCCGACGAGGCGCTCGTACTCGACCCACGGCACCCACTCGACGTTCGAGGGCCGCTCGGCGAGCACCGCGTCGAGCTGGCCGCTCCCGACGACACGAAGCCGTAGCTCGGGCGCGAGCCGCGCCGCCTCGAGGATCGTCTCGAGGCCGTGCAGCGGGATCAGCTTGCCGACGAAGAGCGCGGTGAACGGCTGCTCCGGATCCCACGCCGGTTGGAACACGCGCTCCTCCGCGCCGACGAAGCACACCTCGAACCGGTCGCGCGGCAGTTCGGCCAGGCCGGCAAGGAAGTCGGCGTGCGGGCCCGTGTCGGCGACGACGAGGTCGGCGCTCCGGAGTGCTCGCCGGTCGATCGTGCGAAGAGCTCGCTCGGCAAGCGAGCCACGCCGAAATCGCCCGCGGTCCTCCACGAGCGTGTCCGTGAGCGAGACGAGCGGGTTGAAGACGACCGGCGCCCCACGCGCTGCCCGGCGCGCAGCGAGCAGGTCGAGATGTCCGGGGTAACCGACGAGGACGACGTCTGCCTCAGGCCCGCGCCGGGCGAAGAGGCGCAGCTCCGCGCGCAGGAGCCGCGCGGCGGCAGCGGGGCCGAGCGACCACTTCTCCTCCTGTCCCTCCCAGACAGGCTCGTGGCGCTCGACCACCTCGACGCCGGCGCCGCGAAGCGCGGAGATCACCTGTGCGTTCCGTGGGTAGCGGCGCTCGTAGGTGCCGAAATAGAGGACACGCACGCGGTGCTACCGCGCGACTGGCTCGTGACGCACAGGCTCGAGGATCTCGTCGACGTGCAGCTCGTCGGCCGCCCCGGTCCGTTCCTCGTGGTGGCTCGTGATCAGCTCGGAGAGCAGCCCGAGCGAGAAGAACTGGAAGCCGACGACGACGAGTAGCACGCCCAGCGTCAGCAAGGGCCGGTGGCCGATCGCAGCCCCCGTGAGCTTGAGGATCGTGAGATAGACGAGCACAGCGCTGCCGACGGCCGAGAACACGAGTCCGAGCCCGCCGAAGAGGTGAAGCGGCCGGTGCCGGTACCGCCCCATGAAGGACACGGTCAGGAAGTCCAGGAAGCCGCGCATGTACCGCTCGACGCCGTAGCGAGACCGTCCGTGTTCCCGCGGCCGGTGATTCACCGGCAGCTCGGCGACGCGGAAGCCACGGTCGTGAGCCAGCACCGGCAGGAAGCGGTGGAGCTCGCCGTAGATCCGAAGCGAACGGACGACCTCTGCGCGGTAGGCCTTGAGCCCGCAGTTCATGTCGTGGAGCTTCAGGCCCGAGGCGCGGCCGACCACGCCGTTGAAGATCTTCGAGACGAGCCGCCGCGACCACGGATCGCGACGGTTCGTCTTCCAGCCGGAGACCAGGTCGAAGCCCTCGTCGAGCTTCGCGAGCAGACGTGGGATCTCGGCGGGGTCGTCCTGGAGGTCGGCGTCGATCGTGACGACGACGGCGCCCTCGGCATGACGAAACCCTGCGGCGAGGGCAGCAGACTTGCCGAAGTTGCGACGCAGGCGAACCACCCTGACGTTCGCCGCCCGGTCGTGGAGCCGGGTGAGCGCGGCAAATGAGCCGTCGGTCGAGCCGTCGTCGACGAACACGGCCTCCCAGGGCCGGTCGAGGGGGTCGAGGGCGCTGGCGAGCTCGTCGTAGAGGAGCTCGACGCTTCGATCCTCGTCGTGGACGGGGACGACGACCGAGATCACGCCAGTAGCTTATGCGTGAGGTGGGAGCGCTCTTGTCCATGGAGGAGGCGCAGCGCCTCATTCTCGAGCGCGCTCGTCCGCTGGAGGCCGAACCGGTCGCCCTGGACGTGGCTGCCGGTCGCGTGCTCGCGGCCCCGGCGGTGTCCCGCGTGGACCTTCCGCCGTTTCACAGCTCGGCGATGGACGGCTTTGCCTTGCGGTCAGGTGACACGCCCGGCCGCCTGCCGGTCCGCGAGCGGATTCCCGCGGGCAGGCCGGCCCGAAGAGGGCTCGAGCCCGGCGAGGCGATGGGGATCGCCACCGGCGGCTCGGTCCCCGAGGGCGCCGACGCCGTTATCCAGCTCGAAGCCGTTGCCGATCATGGCAACGCGATCGAGGTTCATGACGCGGTGCCGGCAGGCGCGAACATCCGGCCACGCGGCGGGGATCTTCGTCAGGGCGACGTCGTGGTGGAGGCCGGCGAGCTTCTTGGCCCGGCGCAGATCGGCGCGTTGGCCGCCGCCGGCATCCCCGAGGCCTCCTGCTCCAGGCGCCCGCGTGCCGCCGTGCTCGCGACGGGAACCGAGCTCCGCCGCCCCGGGGAGGAGCTCGAGCCCGGACAGATTTACGAGGCGAACACCGCCCTCTTGGCGGTGCAGCTTCGGTCGGTAGGCGCGGAGGTCGAGTTGCTCGAGGCTGTCGAGGACGACGAGGCCGCTCACCGTGAGGCGTTGGAGGCGGGGCTTCGCGCGGACGTGCTCGTCACCTCGGGCGGCGTCTCGGTCGGGCCGCACGACCTGGTGCGCTCGGTGGGTGGTGGACTCGGGGTCGAGGAGGTGTTCTGGGGCGTGGCGGTGAAGCCCGGAAAGCCTCTGTCGTTCGGCGTCCGGGGCCCGACGCTCGTCTTCGGACTGCCAGGGAACCCGGTCTCGTCCCTCGTCGGCTTCGAGCTCTTCGTGCGACCGGCCGTGCTCGCGCTCCAGGGTGTTCGCGAGCCGCTTCCCCGGTTCGATCCCGGCCGCCTCGCTCGCGCGGTCCGGCGGAACCCTGCACGCACCGAGTTGATGCGGGCCCGTTCCGCCGTCGTGGGCTCCGCGGTCGAGCTCGACGTCCTGGCCGGGCAGGACTCGCACATGATCGCGCGCGCCGCTGGGGCCGACGCGCTCGTCGTGATCCCGCCGGGGCCCGACGAGCTCCCCGCCGGCTCGGCGGTCAGCTACCTACGGCTCGCTTGAGCTCGGTCTGGCGCCGGCCCAGCACGAGGCCGAGAAGCCGGCCGACGAGCTGCCGGATCGGCCCGCGCGGCGGGCGCTCGCGGGCGCTCGGGTACGGCGCGTAGCGCCCGGTCGCCGCGGCGGCGAGCTGCCCGGCGGCTGCGAACCAGCCGAGTGCGATCACGATTGCCGGAAGCGGCACGTAGCCGATCGCCACGAGCTCGAGCACGTACCACGGCGCGTCGAAGCCGAGCTCGAATCGCCAGGCGAACGACGCGATCAGGATCGCCGGCCCGAGGAACCCCGTCCCGAGCACGGCCGCGCGCAGCCAGACGGCGCTGTGACGAACCTGGGGCAGCCAGAGCCAGGCGTGGAGAGACGGGAGCAGGAAGATCAGCGCGAACGCGTTCGTGGCGAGCGTGAGCAGTGCCAGGACGGCGAGGACGAGCAGCGCGGTCGTCTGGCCGGCCAGCTCTTCCTCTGTCGTGACCGATCGCCGCGGGAGCAGGCGCTCGCGGCTCACGAGCCAGCTTGCGAAGGCGAAGACGGCGAAGACCGTGAGGGTCACGGTGGGCCAGTCGCCCGCAAGGCTCGTACCGGGTGGCGGTGGACGCTCGACCTGCGGCCAGGCGCCTACGAGCGAGAAGAAGCCGAACACGAGACCGATCCACAGCCAGAAAGCGAGGCGAGTCCTGTAGCTCCGGAGTGCCGGCGCGAGCGGGATTCGGCGCCGTCCGCAGCGGGCGAAGAGGTCGACTGCGGCGAGCAGGAACGGCAGGAGCGCGACGATCAGGACGAGCTTCACCGCCCATCCCTGGACGATGCGCGCGTCGAGGTAGAGGTAGGTCGACGTGTCCCGCGCGAGCGCGACTCCCTCGTCGAGCGAGCCGAGCAGCGCCTCCGCAGCTCGACCGACCTGCCCGATGCGCGAGTCGTTCAGGCCTTCGAGCGTGTCGGTCTCCGGTCGGGGTGGGCGCGGGCCGGCGGTGGTGAGGCTGAGCGCCGGAATGCCTGCGCCGATGAGCGGCGCCTGCTCGTAGAGGCTGAACGGGAAGGCGAGGTCGATCAGCTGGCCGGCCGCGCTCGTGCGCCTCGGCTCCGCTCCGGCCCGCTGGAGGATCCGCGCAGCCGCGGTCTCCACCAGTGTTGCGTCGGTCGACCTGGGACGATCGGCGGCGATCTCGATGCGAACGCCCTCTTCTCCCCCGATCGCGACGAGGTTGACGGCCGCCGCCACGCGTCGCCGGTACGGCGAGGTCTCCAGGAACCGCGCCGCTCCGAGGCCGCCGTACGCCCCGCCGTCGGATGAGACGAGGACGATCGTGTGCGTCGGGCTGGCCGGTGCGCGTGCCTGTCCGGGCGCCGGCGCGGTGCGCAGACCGTAGCCGCGGGCCAGCTCGAGGAGGACGCCCGTGCCCGATGCGTTGTCGTTTGCGCCCTGGCCGGTCGCGCCGAGGTTGTCTCGATGTGCCATGACCACGAGCACGTCGGGTGAGCGGCCCGGCGAGACCGCGATCACGTTCTCGAGATCGACCCGCCCCTCCTCGGGCAACTGCGCCCGAAAGCGGTCGCGCTGCACGCGGAAGCCGAAGGACGCGAGCCGCTCCTCGACCCAATCCGCCGCATCCGACGCGGTCGGCGATCCCGGCGTCCGGTTCGGGAACTGCGTCGCCAGCTCGCGCGCCGACTGTGTCGCTCCCACCTCGTCGAACGCTGCTGGGAACGTCGGCGGAGGCAGGCTCTCAGGACGCGTGATCGTGAACGCCGTGATCAGCAGCGGGATGGCGACCAGCAGCGCAGTCCCGCGGTAGGCGCGGGCATTGACGGGCCGCTCGAGGGAGCCGTGCCTGGGCCGCCTCCGCGAGGTTGGGGGCCGGAAGGGCGGCATGCCGAGGCTATAGTAGGGAGGGCCCCGGCCCCGCGCTCCCGGCGGTTGATGCGCCCGTGCCCGACTCCTCGACAATTCTCCTCGTAGACGACGAGGACTCCGTTCAGAAGCTCCTCTCGTACCCGCTGGAACGCGACGGATTCCGCGTTCTCGCGGCCAAGGACGGCGAGGAGGCGCTCGCCAAGTTCTCATCCGAGCCGGTCGACCTCGTCGTCCTCGACCTGATGCTTCCCAAGCTCGACGGGCTCGAGGTCTGCAAGCGGCTCCGGGCGCAGAGCACCGTCCCGATCATCATGCTCACCGCCCGCGACGACGAGCTCGACAAGGTGCTCGGCCTCGAGCTTGGCGCGGACGACTACATCACGAAGCCGTTCTCGATCCGCGAGTTTCGGAGTCGTGTGCGGGCACTTTTGCGCCGCGCGTCGCTCCCCGCGCAGCAGGACCGGCGTGACGGCGAGGTGATCGAGGCGGAGGGCCTGCTCGTCGATCCGGCCCGGCGAACCGTCGAGGTTCGAGGAGGCGCGGTGCAGCTGACCTACGTCGAGTTCGAGCTGCTGCGAACGCTCGCGTCCAATCCGGGCCGGGTGTTCAGCCGCCGCCAGCTCCTCGAGGCGCTGTGGGGCGATTCGGCATACCGCGAGCCGCGCACGATCGACGTTCACGTCCGCCACCTGCGCGAGAAGCTCGAGCAGGACGCCAGCGAGCCGGAGTTCATCCTCACCGTGCGCGGGGCGGGCTACCGCTTCCGGGACCCCTGATGCGCCT
This sequence comes from uncultured Actinomycetes bacterium, assembly GCA_963782765.1. Taxonomy (GTDB): domain Bacteria; phylum Actinomycetota; class Thermoleophilia; order Gaiellales; family Gaiellaceae; genus JACDAN01. Next base: position 197,123 of record CAWALC010000001.1, on the reverse strand, counting down.
CCGCACGGTCGGGCTCAAGCTCAGCCTCGCGTTGATCGCGCTCGTCGCGGGGGCGCTCGCCGTTGTCTACATCGCCGTGGTTCCCACCCTCAAGGAAGGGCTCGTGGACGGCCGGATCGAGCAGCTCGAGCGAACCGCGGACGCGATCGTCTCCGACTACTTCCGAGACGGTGTCGATCCGGCGCTCTTCCGCATCTTCGTGGACGGCGAGAGCCAGACTCGTGGAGCGAGGGTGGCGATCTACAGCTATCTCAGCGAGGAGAATCCGGTGTTCCTTCGCGCGATTGCCGATTCCCGCCCGAGTGGCCAGACCGAGCAGGATCCGATTGCGCAACGTGCTGCCGAGCACCGCAAGACCGAGACCGGTGTTGTCGAGCGCGGCGGGACACAGTTCGCCGAGGTCGCCGTCCCGTTCGACGAGCTCTACATCCTGCTCGTCTCGGCGCCGATCGACGAAACCCTGGAGAACGTGTCGCTCGTGCGTCGTCGCCTCGTCGTCGCCGGCTTGATCGCGCTGTTTGCGGCCGCTCTCGTCGGGTTCCTCCTCGCGCGTGTCTTCGCGCGGCGCATCCATCGCCTCGAGCGCGCCGCGGACCGGATCGCGGGCGGCCGCTTCGACGAGCCGGTGGAGGACGCCAGCGCCGACGAGCTGGGCGAGCTGGCGCGGGCATTCGACCGCATGCGTGAGCAGCTGTCGACGCTGGAACGCGCGCGACGCGAGTTCATCGCCAACGCCTCGCACGAGCTCCGCACGCCGATCTTCGCGCTCGGCGGCCACGTCGAGCTTCTGACGGATGAGGACATGGACGAGCCGACACGGCGCGAGTTCCTCGCCGAGATGAGACTCCAGGTCGAGCGCCTGACCAAGCTCGCGACCGACCTCCTGGACCTGTCGCGTCTCGATGCGGGCCGTTTGCACGTGGAAATGACGCCCGTGGATCTCGGCGAGATCGCGCTTTCCCTCGCAGCGGAGTTCGGGGGCGTCGGCCGCGGACGGGACCACCGGCTGGAGGCGGACGGCGAGCCGGGTGCCCTTGCGCTCGCGGACGAGGAGCGCGTGCGCCAGATCGGCCGGATCCTCGTCGAGAACGCGATCCTCCACACGCCGCCGGGAACGGAGATCCGGCTCGCGACTGGCGACAGCGACGACGGCGCGGAGCTCCGCGTCGAGGACACCGGACCGGGCATCCCGCCCGACGACCAGCAGCACGTCTTCGAGCGCTTCTACCGGGTCGGCGGCGCCGTGACGTCCGGCTCCGGGCTCGGTCTGGCGATCGCGCGGGAGCTGGCGGGCGTGATGGGCGGCGAGATCGTGCTCGACTCCCGTCCTGGCCGCACCGTTTTCACGTTGAAACTGCCGCGGACCCCGGTTGTGGTGGAAGAGCCCGAGCACGCGTTCGCCGGCTAGTCGTTTCACGTGGAAACGGGGTGGTCAGGCGGAGCAGCCTGGCTACAGTGAGAACCCGGTGCGCCCGTCCGCCCTTGCAGTCATTGCGCTTGTCGCCGCCGCCGTAGGCGGGCTCGTCTCCGTTGTCGCGGCAGACCAGACTGGCCTGCTGGACGGCGGGACCGAGACGGTCTTCGTCGCCGGATCGGGCGCTGCGTTGCCGGTCGAGCGGGAAATTGCGACCCCGGACGGCGCTGCCAAGCCGCTGGCCGGCAACGCGTTCGACCCGGCCACGATCTACCAGTCCCGCAGCGGCGGTGTCGTCACGATCTACGCGTACTTCGACGACCGCCCGGCTGCCGACCATGCCGCGCAGGGCTCGGGCTTCGTCATCTCCAAGGAGGGCTACATCCTCACGAGCGCGCACGTCGTCACGACGGCGGGGCCCGAGGAGACGGGCGAGCCGGAGGCCGCAGACCGCGTCTACGTGGGCTTTCGCGACGGAGATCGCGTCGAGGCAACGGTCATCGGGTGGGACGTCTTCGACGATGTCGGCGTCCTCAAGGTCGATCCGGACGCGCACGCGCTCGATCCGGTCCCGCTCGGCGACTCCGCCCGTGTCGTCGTCGGTGAGCCGGTCGCAGCGCTCGGCAGCCCGTTTGGCAACGAGAGCTCACTCTCGGTCGGCGTCGTTTCCGCGACGCGGCGCTCGATCAACTCGCTGACGTCCGGCTACAACGTCGGCGACGCCATCCAGACGGACGCGCCGATCACGCACGGAAACTCCGGCGGGCCGCTCTTCGACGCGCGCGGCCGCGTCCTCGGGATCAACGCCCAGATCCGAAGCGATTCGGGGCAGTCCGAGGGCGTCGGCTTTGCGATCCCGATCAACGCCGCCAAGCGCTCGTTTCGCCAGCTGGTCCGTACCGGCCGGGTCGCGTACGCCTATGTGGGCGTCAACGCCGAGGACCTGACGCCGACGATCGCAAAGCGCTTCGGGTATTCGGTGGAGCGCGGCGCAGTCATCGCCACGGTCGTACCGCAGAGCCCGGGCGAAGAGGCGGGTCTTCGCGGCGGAAGCGAGCGGAGGCGACTCAACGGGTTCGACGTCCGGCTCGGCGGTGACGTCGTCGTCAAGATCGGGGCTCGAGACGTCCGCAGCGCGGACGACCTCGTGCGCGTGGTGAGCGAGCGTCTCGCGCCCGGCCAGGTCGTCCGGTTCACGATCCTGCGGGACGGCCGGCGGATGGTGGTGCCCGTTCGTCTCGGCGAGCGTCCGAGGCGGCCGCGAGTCGAGGATTAGCAGGAGGATTCCGCCACACCTTCTCGCATGTTTGGGTTTGCTCACACGTTGGAATAGTGGAAATGGCCGGAATCCCTTCCGGTAAACCTGCTAGAACCTTCCGAATTCATGGCGAACCCCTCAAGCTCTGCGGCCAACGGCGGTGCTCCGACCATCCGCCTGACCATCCCGGCCAAGGCCGAGTACATCACCCTGGTGCGGCTGGCTCTCAGCGGGTTGTCCCAGTCGCGTGAGTTTTCCGACGAGACGCTCGGCGACCTCAAGCTCGCTGTGACCGAGGCCTGCTCGAACTCGATCCGGCACGCCTACGGAGACGGGCGCGACGGGTCCGTGGAGGTCGTCTACGAGCTTCATCCCGACCGGCTTGTCGTCGAGGTCTCCGACGACGGGCCGGGGTTCGCGGCTCCCGAGCCGGTGCGCGTCGACGGACAAGGGCTCAATGAAGGCGGCCTCGGGATCGCGATCATCCGGGAGCTCGCCGACGAGCTCGAGCTGGGGCCGCGAGACGGCGGGAAGGGATCTCGACTCCGGCTCGTAAAGTTCATCCAGGCATAGACCAGCACCCGGCAAGACCCCAGCACCGGCAGCTCCCGGACGCCTGAACATGCTCCCGATCGTCAACGTCGGAACGAAACCGCTCACGGACTACGCGACCATCGGCGGCCGCGGTCTGATGGCGGAGATCCAGCGGCTGGCCGGGCCACTCGAGGGCAAGCGGGTGTGCCACCTCTCGGCGACGGCGTTCGGCGGAGGAGTCGCGGAGATCAACTACACGCTGATCCCGTTGATGAACAGTGCTGGTCTCGAGACCCACTGGCGCATCATCAAAGGCCAGGACGAATTCTTCGACGTCACGAAGAAGATCCACAACGCGCTCCAGGGCAACCCGCAGGCGTTGACCGACGAGGAGGAGCAGATCTTCCAGCGCTACAACGCGATGAACGCGGAGGAGTTCGACGACTCCGAGTACGACATCGTCATCGTCCACGACCCCCAGCCGGTTGCGATGATCGACCACTTCGCGGACTCGGAGGCGCACTGGATCTGGCGCTGCCACATCGACCTGTCCACGCCGAACGAGGACGTCCTCGGCGTGCTGCTCCCGTCGATGGCGCGCTACGACGCCGCCATCTTCCACATGCCCCAGTACGTGCCGCGGTCCGGCGATCTCCCGGAGGCGTTCATCTGGCCGCCCGCAATCGACCCGCTGGCGCCGAAGAACATCGCGCTGTCGGCGGAAGACGCCGCCTACATCGTCGACCAGTTCGGGATCGACGTGCAGCGACCGCTGCTGACCCAGGTCTCGCGTTTCGATCCGTGGAAGGACCCGCTCGGCGTGATCGACGCCTTCAGGATCGTGCGCGAGTCGCATCCGGGGCTTCAGCTCGGGCTCGTCGGCTCGATGGCGCACGACGACCCCGAGGGCTGGGATTTCTACAACCAGACCGTCGAGCACGCCGCCGGCGATCCCGACATCTTCATCCTCTCGAACCTCAACAACATCGGCTCCGTCGAGGTCAACGCCTTCCAGGTGTACTCGGCGGCCGTGTTGCAGAAGTCGATCCGGGAGGGCTTCGGCCTGACGGTGACCGAGGGGCTCTGGAAGGGCCGGCCGACGGTCGCGGGCCGGGTCGGAGGGATTCCGAGCCAGATTCAGGACGGCGAGACCGGCTGGCTCGTGGACTCCGTCGAGGAGTGCGCGTCCGCGTGCCTCGAGATCCTCGAGGATCCCCAGGAGGCTCGCGGCCGCGGGATTCGGGGCAAGGAGTACGTCCGGCAACACTTCCTCACGCCGAGGCTCCTGCGCGACTGGCTTGCGCTCTTCAACCGGCTCGACGGCAACGACACGGGCGACACCCACCTCGTCACCGTCTCGGCCGAAGCCGTCTGACGCCTCGGCGGTAGCCAAAAACGCCTCGGGTAGGGTCCCTGCGATGGGCGCTCGACGAAAGTTGATCGTCGTCTCGAACCGCGGCCCCGTCGGCTTCGACCGTGACGCGACCGGCGAGCGTGTCGCCAGGCGTGGCGGCGGCGGCCTCGTGACCGCGTTGCGCAGCCTGGTCGCCATGCACGACGTCACCTGGATCGCCAGCGCGATGACGGACGAGGACCGTGCGGTTGCCGAGGAGGCAGGCGGCGCCGCAATCGACGAGACGGCCCGCGACGGCTCGCCGTACCGGCTGAGGCTGGTCGCGCACGAGCCGACGGCCTACGACTGGTTCTACAACGTCGTCGCCAACCCGACGCTCTGGTTTCTCCAGCACTACCTCTGGAACTTCTCCTCTGCGCCGAATGTCGACAGGGGCCTGCACCACGCGTGGGAGGAGGGCTACGTCGCCGTCAACGCCGGTTTCGCGGAGGCAGTCGTCGCCGAGCTGGAGGAGCAGCCCGGCTCGCCCGTCTTCTTCCACGACTACCACCTGTACCTGGCGCCCCGATTCGTGCGGACACGGGTGCCGGACGCCGCGCTCTCGCATTTCGTGCACGTCCCGTGGCCGGAGCCGGACTACTGGCGCGTGCTTCCGGAGGCAATCAGGCGCGCGCTGCACGACGGGCTGTTGGCGAACGACGTCGTCGGGTTTCACACGGATCGCTGGCGGCGGAGCTTCCTGCGCTCGTGCATGGACATCGTCGGCGCGGAGGGCAACTTCGTCGACGGCACCGTCGAGTACGACGGCCGCCGGATCCGAGCGACGAGCCGCCCGATCTCCGTCGACCCGGCCGAGTTCGACGAGCTCGCCGCCGGTGACGCGGTTCGCGAGCGTGAGGACGAGCTCGTTGCCTCGCGACCCGAGCGGCTGATCCTCCGGGTCGACCGAACCGACCCGTCCAAGAACGTCGTGCGCGGGTTCCGGGCGTTCGAGCGGTTTCTGACCGACCACCCCGAGTACCACCGCCGGGTCGCGATGCTTGCCCTCCTCGACCCGAGCCGGCAGGACATTCCCGAGTATGCCGAGTACCTCGGCGCGATCCAGCGAACGGCCCGCGTCGTCAACGATCGTTTCCAAGGCGACGGTTGGACGCCGATCGACCTCCGGATCGCGGACGACTTCGTCGGTTCCGTTGCCGCCTACAAGCAGTACGACGTGTTGCTCGTGAACGCGATCTTCGACGGGCTGAACCTCGTCGCGAAGGAGGCGCCGCTCGTGAACGAGCGAGACGGCGTCCTGATCCTCTCCGAGAACGCCGGCGCCCACGAGGAGCTGAGCGACTGGGCAGTCACGGTCAACCCGTTCGACATCGCAGGGCAGGCGGATGCGATCCATGCGGCGCTCGAGATGTCGGCCGAGGAGCGGTCTGCGCGATGTCGGGCGATCCGTGCTCACATCCGGGAGCACGACCTCGCGGAGTGGGTCGAAGGTCAGCTCGCAGATCTCGACGCCGCCGTGGCGCCGGCGCGCGCGCGTCCGTGAAAGACCTTTCGCACATCGACGAAGCGGGAGGAGTCCGGATGGTCGATGTCGGCGCCAAGCCGCTCTCCCGGCGGCGGGCGAGGGCGCAGGCTCGCGTCGAGATGAGGCCTGAGACCGTCGCGCGGCTCGCCGAGCTGCCGAAGGGCGACGCGCTCACGACCGCGAAGCTCGCGGGAATCATGGCTGCGAAGCGGGCGAGCGAGCTGATCCCCCTTTGCCACCCCTTGCCGCTGACTGCCATCGACGTCCATGTTGCCATCGTAGAGAACGGCACGGACGTCACGGCCGCGGTCGAGACGACGGCCCAGACGGGCGTCGAGATGGAGGCGCTCGTCGCAGCCTCCATTGCGGCCCTCACGATCTACGACATGGCCAAGGCGGTGGACGACTCCATGGTCGTCCGCGAGGTACGTCTGCTGGAGAAGACGAAGGAGGAGGTCTGAGGGCGGCGGTGCTGACGGTCTCGGACGGCGTGGCGCGCGGCGAGCGGACGGACGAGAGCGGGGCGGTGCTGGAGGAGCTCCTCAAGGCGGAGGGGCACGAGGTGTCCAGGCGGGTCGTGCCGGACGAGCGGAGCGAGATCGCCGAGGCGATCGAGGCGCTCACCGACGAGTTCGAGCTCGTTCTCACGACAGGTGGAACGGGTGTCGCGCCGCGCGACGTGACCCCCGAGGCGACTGCGTCGGTGGTCGAGCGTCAGATTCCGGGCATGTCCGAGGCGATCCGGTCGGACGCAGTGTCGCGGACGCCGCACGGGATGTTGTCGCGCGGGATCGCGGGCGTTCGGGGCGGAGCGCTCGTCGTGAACCTTCCCGGCTCCCCGGGTGGCTGTCGCGACGGCTTCGCGGTCGTCCGAGAGGCCCTTCCGCACGCTGTGCGGCTGCTTGCGGGCGAACAGGGCGGGCACCGGCAGACCTGACTCGACGGCTGCGGGCTGGGAACCGGTCGCCGACCGGGGACTCGTCGGCGCAGACTTGGCACGGTTCCGTGACCCATGGGTGTGCCGGCCACGGATACGATCGCCGTGGGGAGGAGGTTGGGGTTCCTGGGTACCGAGACCAACGAGGTGGGCGCGGGATGATCAGCGCGAGCGGGCTCGGACGACGGTTCGGCGAGCGGCGCGTCCTCTCCGGGGTCGACTTCGGCCTCGAACCGGGCGGGTTCCTCCTGGTCACCGGGCCGAACGGCTCCGGGAAGACCACGCTGCTCCGACTGCTTGCGGGGCTGCTTGCTCCCACGGAGGGCGCGCTCGAGATCCGCACGGATCGCGGTCGCGTCGGCTTCCTCGGCCACGAGCCGATCCTCTACCGCGAGCTGACGGCTCTCGAGAACCTCGACCTCTTCGGCCGCCTCTACCGCGTGCCCGAGCGCCGCGAGCGGACCGGCATGCTCCTGGAACGGTTCGGACTCTGGGATGCGCGAAGCGAGCCGGCTTCGACGTTCTCCCGCGGGATGCTCCAGCGGCTGGCGCTCTGCCGGACGCTCCTCCACGACCCCGAGCTCTTGCTCCTCGACGAACCGTTCAGCGCGCTCGACGGTGCCGGCGCGGACCTGCTGCAGGCCGAGCTGGCCGACTCGGAAGGTCGAACGCTCGTCGTCGCGAGCCATCAGCCGGAGCGCATTGCCCCGCACGCGACGCAGCGCCTGGCGCTCGCATGACCGGTTACTTCGGAGACGTGGTCGCCCTCGCGCGCAAGGATCTCCTCGTCGAGCTCAGGACGCGCGACACCGTGCCGGCAATGCTCCTCTTCGTCGTCGCGGCGCTCGTCGTCTTCCACTTCGCGCTGCCAGCCGAGAGCTCGCGCCTCGCCGCAAGCGGGATGCTCTGGATCGCGCTCCTGTTCACTGCGCTGCTCGCGCTCGTGCGCGCCTTCGTAGGGGAGCGGGAGCAGGGCACGCTCGACGGGCTGATCCTTGCTCCGTGCGACCGCAGCGCGATCTGGCTCGGGAAGACGCTCAGCGTCCTCGCCTTCCTGCTGTTTGCGGAGGCGGTCGCGCTGCCGGCGTTCGCGTTGTTCTACGAGAACGTGACCTGGGAGCTCGTCGCGGGCGTCGCTCTCGCAAACGTCGGGATTGCCGCCGTCGGCACGCTGCTCGGGGCCATGGCCGCCGCCGCCCGGGCGCGCGAGCTGCTCCTGCCGCTGCTCTTCCTGCCGGTCGCGATCCCGCTCATCGTCGGCGGCGTCGGTGCGACCGTCGACGACGACCCGGGCAGATACCTGGCCTTCCTCGCTCTCTACGACCTGATCTTTGCGATCCTGTCCTGGGCAAGCTTTGAGTACGTCGTTACGGAATAACGGCGCCGCCCTCCTCTCGCTGACAGCGGCGGCTCTCCTGGTCGCGGGCCTTTCGCTCGCGATCTTCTGGGCACCCGAAGATGCCGACCAGGGGATCAGCCAGAAGATCTTCTACGTCCACGTCCCGGTCGCGCTGACCTCGTATGCGGCGTTCTTCTGGGCCGCGTGGAAGGCGCTGCGCCTGCTCTGGAAAGGTGACGAGCGCCATGACCTGGAGAGCTACACAGCGGTGCACATGGGCGTGATCTTCGGCGTCCTCACCCTCGTCACCGGCTCGATCTGGGCGAAGGTCTCGTGGGGGCAGTGGTGGGTTTGGAGCGAGCAGCAGCTGACGCTCTTCCTGATCCTGTTCCTGTTCTACTCCGCGTACTTCATGCTCCGCTACTCGACCGATCCCGGGCCGCGCCGGGCCCGAACGTCCGCCGTGTACGCGCTCTTCGGCGTCGCGTTGATCCCGGTTAGCTTCCTGGCGATCCGCCTCGCCGAGGGGCTGATCCACCCGGTGGTGTTCAAGCGGGACGGGCCGGACATGGAGGGCTCGATGTTCCTCACGTTCTGCGTATGCCTGGCCGCGATGCTGGCTCTGGCCGGCGCGTTGTATTTGATCGAGCTGTCGGGAAAACGGGCCGACGCGAGCCTTCGCGCGCTGCGGGAGCTCCTCGCGTGAGCACCGGCGAGAAGTACCTCTGGGCGGCGTACCTGGTCGTCTTCGGGGCCGTGCTGCTCTACGTCGTGCTGATCTCGCTCAAGGTCGGACGGCTGGAGCGGGAGCTCACCGCGCTCGCCGAGCTGGCGCGGGACCGGGAGACGCCCGGTGGCTGAGCTGCTCGTCTGGCCGGCACTGATCGCCTACGGCGAGGCGGCCGTGGCCTATGCGGGGAACGCCCGCCGTCCAGGCTCGCTCGGCCTCCTCGCGACCTGGGGCGTGCGGCTGGGCTGGCTCGCGCAGACCGCGCTCCTCGTCGTCCAGGCGAGCGATGCCGACGGCTTTCCCTGGAACACGTGGGCCGGCTCCCTGAACCTCTTCGTGTGGCTCGTGGTCAGCGCGTACCTGATCTGGGGCTGCAGCCCCCGGTACCGGCTGCTCGGGCTCGGCGTGATGCCGCTCGCCGCCGCGTTTTTGGCGCTCTCGTATGCCGCGGGCGGGACGGAGAACACCCAGGGGGCGGCGTGGGGCGACGTCGTGCTCGTCCTCCACGTCGCGCTGATCCTCGTGTCGTTTGCCGGCTTCACCGTCGCCGGCGGGCTGGCGGCACTCGAGCTCTGGCAGGAGCGAGAGCTGAAGAGCCATCCGGCCGGGCTCCTGAAGCTCCGCGTTCCCTCGCTCGTCGCGCTGGACCGGCTCACGGTGACCACGGTCGGCGTGTCGCTCGCGGCGTTGACGGCCGGAATCATCCCTGGCCTGGCCCGGCTACCCGATCGCGGTGTGGACGTCCTGATTGCGGGCACCGTCGTCCTCTGGGTGCTGGGAGCTTCGGTCCTGTACCTGCGCGTGCGCGCCGGCCGCCGCGAGCTCGCCGCCGTGCTCGCCCTTGGCGGGGTCGGCGCCGTCATCGTCCTCCAGCTCGGGCTCCTGTTCGCCCACGTCGCATGAGGCTCCTCGTCGTCGGAACCTCGCATCGGCTCGCGCCCGTCGAGGTGCGCGAGCGCGTGGCCCTCGATGGGGAGGGCGAGGCTGCATTGGCGCGGCGGCTGGGCGAGAGCGGCGAGGCGGTGTGCCTCTCGACCTGCAACCGCACGGAGCTCTATCTCGCGGCCGCGGACGCCGACGCGGCGGGCGACCGCGCCACGGCGGCGCTTGCGGACCTCGGCCGGATTCCCCGCGTGGAGCTCGAGCCGTACCTATACCGGCTCGAGCAGGAGGCGGCAGCGACGCACCTGTTCCGTGTGGCCGCCGGGCTGGATTCGCTCGTGCCCGGCGAAGGGGAGATCCAGGGACAGGTGCGGTCCGCCTACGAACGCGGCGCCGTGGGCCCGCTCCTCGACCGGCTCTTCCGGCAGGCGCTGCACGCCGGCAAGCGCGTACGGACCGAGACCGCCATCGGGGAGAGCCCTGCCTCGGTGGCGTCGGCTGCCGCGGCCCTTGCCGCACAGGTCTTCGGCGACCTCGCGGGCCGGCGCATCGTCGTCGTCGGCGCCGGCAAAGTCGGTGAGCTGGCCGCCCGAAACCTCGTCAGCCGCGGTGCGGAGCTGTCCTTCGTCGCGAACCGGACGCTCGACCGGGCAACGTCGCTCGCCGAGCGCTTCGGCGGCGAGGCGCTTCCGCTGGACGCCGTCGAGCCGGAGCTCGAAGCGGCGGACATCGTCGTCTCGTCGACAGCGGCTAGGGACATCATCCTCACGCGGGAGCAGGTCGAGCGCGCGCTACCTGGCCGTCGCGGCCGACCGCTGCTCCTCGTCGACCTCGCGGTGCCGCGCGACATCGACCCTGCGATCAAGGAGCTCCACGGGTGCTTCCTTTACGACATCGACGACCTCCAGTCTGTCGTCGAGGAGACGCTTACGGGCCGCCGCGGAGAGGCGATCAAGGCCGAGGAGATCGTCGTCGGCGAGGGAGAGCGGTTCGAGCAATGGCTCGGCTCGCTCGACTCGGTTCCCGCGATCGCGTCGCTCCGTGAGCGGGCCGAGGGGATTCGCCGCGGTGAGCTCGCCAAGGCCGGCCCGCGCCTCGCCGGCCTTTCCGAGCACGAGCGTCACGCCGTCGAGTCGCTGACGAACCAGATCGTCAACAAGCTCCTCCATCAGCCGATCATGCGGCTGAAAGAGGCCGGGCTCGGGGAGGAGGACGAGCGCCGTGCTCCTCAGGGTCGGCTCGAGGGGTAGCCGCCTCGCGCTGACGCAGGCGGAGCTCGCGGTCGACGCGCTGCGCCGACCGGGCCTGGAGTTCGCGCTCGTCCCGGTGACGACCGCAGGCGACCGCGACCGGACGAAGCCGTTCGGGGAGATCGGCTCGCGGGGCGTCTTCGTGAAGGAGCTGGAAGAGGCGCTGCTCGAAGGCCGGATCGACGTCGCCGTCCACTCAGCAAAGGACATGACCTCGACGGACACGGAGGGGCTCGCCGTCGGCGCGTACCTCGAGCGTGAGGATCCCCGGGATGCTCTCTGCGGCGCCGATGCCATCCGACCGGGCATGCGCGTCGGAACCGCGTCGGTGCGAAGGCGGGCGCAGCTGCTCGCCCTCGAGCCGGAGCTGCGGATCGAGCCGATGCGGGGGAACATCGACACCCGCCTCCGGAAGCGGGGCGAGCGGGGACTCGATGCAGTCGTCCTCGCGGCTTGCGGGCTCGACCGGCTCGGCCTCGGCGACGAGATCGGCTGCCGCTTCGAGCCGGACGAGCTTCTTCCCGAAGCGGGCCAGGGCGCGCTCGCCCTCCAGGTGCGCGCGGACGAGAACGGCACGGTCGCCCATGCCGACCACCCCGAGACCAGGCGCCGCGTCGAGGCCGAGCGTGCGTGCGTGGCTGCCGTCGGCGGCGGCTGTCTCGCACCTGTGGCGGCGTACCACGACGGCGAGACGCTGACGGCGCTCGTTGCCGCCGAGGACGGGAGCTGGATCGAGCGCCGCACCGGCGACGACCCGGCCCACCTGGGCCGTGAGTTGCTCGCGCTCGTACCGTGAGGATCCTGCTGACTCGCCCCGAGGGCCGGAACGAAGGCCTCGCCGGCGCGTTGCGGTCGGCCGGCCACGAGGCGGAGTGCGCGCCGCTCATCGCGCTCGAGCCGCTCGGCGACGAGCCCATCGACCTCGACGGCTACGACTGGGTGGTCGTCACCAGCGCGACGGGTGCAGGGGAGCTCCGGCGCCGGGGTCGAGGCCGGCCGGGCCGGTTCGCGGCGATCGGGAGAGCCACGGCGGATGCTCTGGGCGGTGCGGACCTCGTGCCGCGCGTCTCGACGCAGGAGGGGCTACTCGCCGAGCTGCCTCGGCCGGCCGGCCGCGTGCTCTTCGCCGGTGCCGACGCTGCGCGCCGCCTGCTCGCCGAGGAGCTGGACGCCGACTTCATTCCCCTCTACCGCACACACGAGCTCGCACCGGAACTGCCGGACGCGGACCTGGTCGTCCTGGCCTCCCCCTCGGCGGCCCGGGCATACGCCTCCCTCGGCGGGCGCGGGCCTGCGGTCTCGATCGGGCCCGAGACCACCGCGGCCGCGAGATCGCTCGGGCTCGAGGTCCTCGAGGAGGCCACGACGCCGGACACCGACGGGCTCCTTGCAGCCGTCGAGGCGGCGACGCGTTAGCGTCCAGGCCCGTGGTCATCACCTTCCTGTCGGACTTCGGCGTCGAGGACGATTTCGCCGGAACGTGCCACGGCGTGATCAAGCGGCTCGCGCCGGACGTGGACGTGATCCACATCACGCACGGGATTCAGCCGACCAGCATCCTCCAGGGCTCCGTCGTGCTGGCCAGCACGCTGCCGTACATGCCGGTGGGCGTGCACCTCGCGGTCGTCGACCCCGACGTCGGGACGCCGCGCCGCGCGCTCGTCGTCGGCACGGAGGACGGCCGGCTCCTCGTGGGGCCGGACAACGGACTGCTCGTGCCCGCCGCCGAGAAAGTCGGAGGGATCACACAGGCGAACGAGATCACGAACCGCGAGTACGCGCTCGAGCCGATCGCACCGACCTTCCACGGCCGAGACATCTTCTCGCCCGCTGCGGCGCACCTCGCGCTCGGGCTCGACCCGGCAGAGCTCGGTGGCGCCGTCGAGCCGGACTCGCTGATCCGATACGAGTACCCGCACCCCGAGATCGGGACCCGGCGGATCCGCGCGAGGTGCCTCTACGTCGACCGGTTCGGGAACATCCAGCTGAACCTGACGGCGAGCGACGTCGAACCGCTTGGCATCGTGCCGGGCCGGAGGGTCGAGGTCGAGCTGCCCGTCGACCGCTTCTACGCGCAGGCCGCCAGGACGTTTGCCGACGCGCGGCCGGGCGACATCATCCTCTACGAGGACGCGTACCGGAACATCGCGCTCGCGATCTCCCGCGGCAACGCCGCCCAGACGTTCGGCGTGCACGCGGGGACGGAGGTCCGGCTACGGGCCGACTCGGAGTAGTTCTCGGGCAGCGCTTCGCGCGCCTTGCGACGAATGCGGTCGTCCGGTGGCCGGCGCTCTGGCCGATCTTCCGGCCGCTGATCCGCTGGCAGTTCAGCCGCCTGGCGCCGGTGTGGGCAGGGATGCGCGGCCCGGATTCGCTGGCACCGTTCGAGGCGGCGCTGGACCGAGTCGGTGGGCCGGTCGGACGGGCGTTGGACGTCGGGACCGGGACCGGCGCCGGGGCCCTCGAGATCGCGAAGCGCTTTCGGGACGCCGACGTCGTCGGCCTGGACGTCTCTCCGGCGATGCTCGAGGAGGCGCGACGGCTCGCGCCGGACCATCGAGTTCGTCGTGGGAGACGCGTCGGCGCTTCCGTTCGGCGAAGGCGAGTTCGACCTTGTCGCCCACGCGAACATGATCCCGTTCCCCGACGAGACCGCCCGCGTCCTGCGGCCCGGCGGCTGGACCCTCTACGCGTTCTCGGCAGGCCCCGAGACCCCGATCTACGTCGCACCTGACCGCCTGCGCCGCGAGCTGGAGCGGCGCGGGTTCACGGACTTTGCGGAAATTACCGCCGGCCGCGGAAACGCCGTCCTTGCCCGGCGCGGCGAAGGGGAGTAGCGTCCAGCCCACTGAGACGTTCGTGGCGCGGTTGCACCGGCCCGGACGTCTCTTTTTGTGCGGCTAGACTGGCCGGACTGCGGCGAGGTAGCTCAGTTGGTAGAGCACACGGCTGAAAACCGTGGTGTCGCCGGTTCGATTCCGGCCCTCGCCACCTTCCGCTCGCTAGGGAACCGGGGCCACCTCCCGCTCGCGTTTGACCGCCGCGATTCGCTCGCTCAGCCCTTCGAGCAGCTGTCCCTTGAGCATGACGGCGTCCGCGCCTGCGTCGTTCGCCGCCCGATGGAGCGCTGGGTCGGCGTCGCCGGTGAGCGCGATCAGGCACAGGCTGGGATGCTCGGCGCGAAGCCTGCGGACGGTTGCGACACCGTTGAGCCTCGGCATGTGCAGGTCGATCACCACCGCGTCGGGATCGATCGCCTCCACGCATTCCAGGGCCTCGATTCCGTCGAGCGCGACGCCGACGACCTTCAGGCTCGGCTGCTGCTCGACGAGCGCGCGGAGCGATTCGAGGTAGCCCTCATCGTCATCCGCCAGCACGACGGAGATCGTCCTTTCCAACATTGCGGCTATCCGAACCTACTCCATTCCAGGAGAGAATCGCGGGTGTGTTAGCCGTTCTCTACGACATCCACGGCAATCTGCCGGCGCTCGAGGCGGTGCTCGTCGAGGTGGACGACCTCGGTTGCGATCGCTACCTGCTCGGCGGCGACTACGGCACCCCGAGCCCCTGGCCGCACGAGACGCTCGCGAGGCTCCGCGAGCTCCCGGACGCCACCTGGATCCGCGGGAACGGCGAGCGCTGGCTACGCGAGCCGCCCGAGATCCCCGAGGTCATCGAGGCCTACAAGGAGTTCGAGGGCGTCCTCACCGAGAGGGAGATCGACGAGCTGTACGGGCTGCCGGAGAAGGCCGACCTCGACGGGATCCTCTACGTCCACGGCTCCCCGATCTCGGACGTCGAGAGCTTCGCGCCGCACGCGGAGGACGACGAGGGGCGCATGCTGGACGGCGTTCGCGACCGGACGATCGCCTTCGGCCACAGCCACCAGCAGTTCCGCCGTCCGGGGCCGAACGGCACCGACCTCGTCAACCCGGGAAGCGTCGGGATGCCGCTGGACGGGGACGTCCGCGCCGCGTGGGCGACGTGGGCGGGTGACTTCACGTTCAGGCGGACGGAGTACGACGTCGAGCGCGCCGCCGCCGCTTACCGGTCGATGGGCGGCGACTTCGGCGAGTTCGCGGCGAACCGGATCCTGAAGGGATCCGACTAGGCGAGCGAGGCGTCGAGCGAGACCTCGACGTTGCCCTTGAGCGCCTGTGAGACCGGGCAGTTCTCCTTCGCCTGCTCGGCTGCCTCACGGAATGCGCTCTCGTCCATCCCCTCGACCTGGCCGCGGATGGTGATTCGCATCGTCGTCATCTTGAACCCCTCGCCGACCTGCTCGAAGGTCGCCGTGGCTTCCGTGTCGAGCCGCTGAGGCGGGCTTCCAGCCTTCGCCAGCCCTGCGGAGAGCGCCATCGAGATACAGGTCGCGTGAGCAGCCGCGATCAGCTCCTCGGGGCTCGTGTTCTCGTCAGCCTGCTCGGCGCGCGACGACCACTTGACGGTGGCGTCCCGCACGACGCCGCTCTGGGTCGAGACCTTTCCGGAGCCGCTGGCCAGACTGCCTTGCCACTCCACGTTCGCTGTGCGCTCAACCGCCATCTTCGTCCTCCTTCTCCTGGCCTGACTCGGACGGCCGATAGTAGCGCCGGCCCTTCAGCTCCTCGGGCAGGTTGTCGGCCTCGAAGCCGCGTGGGTCGGAGTGCGGATAGACGTAGCCCTTGCCGCGTCCGAGCTTCTTCGCGCCGTAGTAGTGCGTGTCTCTGAGCGCGTCCGGCGGGCGGAGGTGACCGTGGTCGCGAACGTCCTTCTGCGCGTCGCGGAGCGCCACGATCACGTCGTTCGACTTCGGCGCGAGTGCGAGGTAGATCGCCGCCTCGGCGAGGTTGAGCTGAGCTTCGGGAAGACCGACGTGCTCGACCGCCTGCGCGGCGGCGACGGCGACGACGAGCGCCTGCGGGTCGGCCAGGCCGATGTCCTCGGAGGCGAGGATGACCATGCGGCGGGCGATGAACCGCGCGTCCTCACCACCCTCGAGCATCGCGGCGAGGTAGTAGACGGACGCGTCGGGATCGGAGCCGCGCATCGACTTGATGAACGCCGAGACGAAGTCGTAGTGCGCGTCTCCGCCCTTGTCGTAGACGAGCGGCCGCTTGCGGGCCGCGTCCTCGACGTGCTCCTCGGTCAGCCTGCCCTCCTCGGCCCGCGCGGTCTGGACGGCGAGCTCCACGATGTTCAGCGCGTTGCGGGCGTCGCCGCCCGCGCGCAGGGCGACAAGCTCGACGAGGTCGGGCGGCACCTCTGCCTGCAGCTCCTCCGCACCTCGGCGAACGACGACGGCCAGATCCTCCCGGGTGAGCGGCCCGAGCTCGTAGATCTGGGCGCGGGAGAGCAGCGCCGAGTTGACCTCGAAGTACGGGTTCTCGGTCGTCGCGCCGATCAGCGTCAGGACTCCCTCCTCGACCGCGGGCAGCAGCGCGTCCTGTTGCGCCTTGTTGAAGCGGTGGATCTCGTCCAGGAACAGGATCGTCCTGCGTCCCTGGGCGCCGAGCTCCTCCCGGGCCTGTGCAATCACCTCGCGCACCTGCGAGACCGTGGCCGAGACGGCGGAGAGCTCGACGAAGGAGGCGCCGGTCTGGTGCGCGACGATCCGCGCGAGCGTCGTCTTGCCGGTTCCCGGCGGCCCGTAGAGGATCATCGAGCCGACGCGATCCTGCTCGATCGCGAGCCGCAGCGCGGAGCGCTCGCCGAGGATCTGCTGCTGGCCGACGAAATCCTCGAGCCGCTGTGGCCGGAGCCGGAGCGCCAGGGGGGCCACCTGTGGGAGCCGCTCCTTGGCGGCGTCTGAGAAGAGGTCGCTCATGGCGAGAAAAGTATGCTCGTGCGTCGAGCGACGAAGGAGGTGGGCAGTGCCATTCGAGGAGCTGAAGGAGCGCCACGCGACCGTGTGGAGCGCCGGTCCCTACCAGGGGGTCACGGAGACGATCACGGACATCCACGCCGAGGTGATTGACCGGCTGCGGCCGGAAGCGGGGCAGCGCTTCCTCGATCTGGCGACCGGGACCGGCGCGGTCGCGGAGCTTGCAGCCGCGGCCGGCGCGGAGGTCGTTGGCATCGACCTGGCGCCGGGACTGATCGAGCAGGCGAAGAGTCGAGCGGAGGAGCGGGGCCTGGAGATCGACTACCGCGTGGGCGACGTCGAGGCGCTCGAGCTCGAGGACGCAAGCTTCGACCGGGTTGCGTCGACCTGCGGCGTCATGTTCGCGCCCGACCACGAGGCCGTTGCGCGCGAGCTGGCACGGGTCACGCGTCCCGAGGGACGAGTCGCCCTCGCATGCTGGACGCCGGAATCGGGGCTGGCCCAGCTCTTCGGCGTGATGCGCGAGTTTCAACCCGCTCCGCCGCAGGGCGTGGGCAACCAGTTCGACTGGGGCCGAGAGGACTACGTCCGTGGCCTGCTCGGCGACGATTTCGAGCTCGAGCTCGAGTTGCTGGACAGTCCGCTCGAGATGGAGTCGGGCGAAGCGGTCTGGGAGCTCTTCAGCCGCGACTACGGCCCGACGAAGGTGCTTGCCGAGTCGCTCGACGACGAGAAGCGGGAAGAGCTGCACCGGAACTTCGTCGAGCTCCACGAGGGCTCACGCGTGAACGGCGGCCTCCGTTTCTCCCGCACGTACCTGCTCACCGTGGGCACGCGCCGCTAGTGGCGACCCTCTCCTTGCGGCAGGAGGCGACCGAGCTCCTCCAGGAGCTGATCAGGGTCGACACGGTCAACCCGCCTGGCAACGAGACCCGGGCGGCCGAGCTCCTGCGGGAGTACCTCGGCGACCACGGCGTCGAGTCGGAGCTCTTCGCGAAGGTTCCCGAGCGGGCGAACCTCGTTGCGCGCATTCCCGGCAAGGGAAAAGGGCCGCGGCTCGTGCTCCTGTCCCACACCGACACGGTGCTCGCGGACCCGGCCGAGTGGGAGCTCGACCCGTGGTCGGGCGAGCTGCGGGAGGGGCAGATCTGGGGTCGCGGCGCGCTCGACATGAAGGGCCAGGTCGCCGCGAGCGCCGTTGCCATCGCCTCGCTCGCGCGCGAGGGCTTCGAGCCCGGAGGCGACCTGATCTTCGCCGCCTGTGCGGACGAGGAGGTCGGTGCCGGCTTCGGGCTCCAGTGGCTGTGTCAGGCGCATCCCGACGTGGTTCGCTCGGAGTACTGCGTGAACGAGGGCGCCGGCGACCGGCTCGTCCTCGGCGGCCGTGTCTTCTACGTCTGCTCGACCGCGGAGAAGATGAGCTCGCCGTTCCGCATCAGGGTCCACGGCCGGAGCGGCCACGCGTCGCGGCCGGGAATCGCGGACAACGCGCTCGTGAAGGCGGCGCCGCTCATCGAGCTTCTCGGCCGCTTCCAGGACACGCCCGAGCTCGGCCCCGAGGTGGAGGCGTTCCTGCGCGCCGTCACCGGCGGCGTTCCGCCCCCGGATCGGGCCGTGGAGGCCGCACGCGAGGTGCACCTGCTCGCTGGGGACCTCGTCGAGCCGCTGCTCGGAACCACGGTCGCGCCGACCGAGATCGTTGCATCGCGCAAGCGGAACGTGATCCCGGCGCGGTGCGAGATCACGGTCGACTGCCGGATCCTCCCCGAGCGCACGCAGGCCGAGGTGAAGGCGCAGCTTCACGAGCTCCTCGGGGGCGCCGAGTTCGACTTCGAATGGATCGAGGGCCACGGCGGGACTCGTTCGCCGATCGGCACACCGCTGTGGGACGTGATCCAGGGGTTCGTCTCGGAGTTGGAGCCGGGTGCTCAGGTCGTCCCGCTGCTCCTCTCCGGCTTCACGGACAGTCATTGGCTCCGGGAAGCGTTCGGCACGGTGTCATACGGGTTTTTCCCGATGCGGACGATGGAGCCTGAGGTCGCGGCGCTGCTGATCCACTCCGCCGACGAGCGGATCGAGGTCGAGGACCTCGAGCTCGGCGTGCGGTTCCTCCGCCATGCGGCGAAAGAGGTCGGGTCGCTACCCTCGTCCGCGTGAGCGAGAAGATCCGGCTCGGCGGCATGGCGCTCTCGAACGGCGTGCTCGTTCACGGGCCGCACGCGTGGGCCTGTGCAGTTCGGGCGCCGGACGGCTCGCTTCGCGTCGAGTCCGACGTCAAGCGGTTTCGGGCCGCGAACGTCGGGAAGCCGTTCCTGCGCGGCCCCGCCAGGGTCGCCGAGATCTTCGCGCTCCTGCCGGAGGTGCGCCGGCGAGTGCCCGAGGCGCGTTTTCCCTTCGAGCGGCCCGTCGTCCTGGCGGCGATGGTCGGCGGCGCGGTCTTCACCCACGTCGTTCGCGGGTCGGGCCGGCTCGGTCCCGCCGCGAAGGAGCTGATCGCCGGCTTCGCGGCGATCGCGCCCGCGGCGATCGCGCTCCGCGGGACGGCACTCGCCGCGTACCACGGCGCCGAGCACATCTCGATCGGGAGCTACGAGCACGACGAGCCGCGCGCGAAGGAGCACGAGCGCTGCGGCACGCATCTGGTGGGCCCGCTGCTCGTGACGATGGCGGCCGGGAACGCCCTCGCGACGAAGGCGCCCGCGCACATGCGGCCGACCGCGCGCGCTGCCGCATCGGTGGGCGCGCTCGCCGCCGCGACCGAGATTTTCAACTGGATGTCGAGGAACCCCGAGCGGCGGGTCTCCAAGCTGCTCGCCCGGCCGGGGCACGAGTTCCAGCACCGCCTGGCAACGGCGGAGCCGACCCCCGAGCAGCTCGAGGTCGCGGAGGCCGCCCTCGCCGCCTGCCTGCGACTCGAGGAGGCAGCCGATGGCGACCGAGACTAGAGAAAAACGTCTCCCGCCCCAGATCTTCGACTTGCCGGTCGAGAAGATCCGCGAGGGCTACTACACCGACGAGTACTTCAACCGCACGCGCCAGGTGCTGCTCGAGGACGACCGGCACCCGCGGGTCGTGATGCAGGTGTTTCAGAAGCGGGAGGCGATCCTCGCCGGAATCGACGAGGCGATCGCCGTCCTCGAGCTGTGCTCGGACGACTGGGTGGGCCTGACCGTCCACGCGCTCTACGAGGGCGATCCGATCGCGCCGTGGGAGACCGTCATGACGATTGAAGGCGACTACACGGGGTTCGCTCACCTCGAGACGGTCTACCTCGGTGTCCTCGCCCGGCGGACGATGATCGCGACGAACGTCAAGCGGGTCGTCGAGGCGGCGAACGGCAAGCCGATCATCTTCATGCCGGCCCGGTACGACCATCACCGCGTGCAGACCGGCGATGGATACGCCGCCTACGTCGCCGGCTCCACGATCGGCGCGCCGATCGGCATGACGACCGGCGCGAACACGTCGTGGTGGGGCGGAACCGCGATCGGGACCGTCCCGCACTCGTTGATCTCGTCCTACGGAGGGAACACCGTGCTCGCGGCGACGAAGTTCGCGGAGCACATGGATCCCGAGGTGAACATCGTCGCGCTCGTGGACTTCGAGAACGACTCGGTCCGCACGGCGCTGGACGTGGCCCGTGCGCTTGGCGACCGGCTCTGGGGCGTCCGGCTCGACACCTCGCGGTCGCTCGTCGACAGGGCGCTCTGGCACGAGCTTGGCGACTTCGATCCGCGGGGGGTCAACGACCGGCTCGTCCACAAGGTGCGCGACGCGCTGGACCGGGACGGCTTCGAGCGAGTCAAGATCGTCGTCTCCGGCGGGATGAACGCCGAGCGGATCCGCGAATTCGAGGAGCTAGGCGTCCCTGTCGACTCCTACGGCGTCGGCTCGGCGCTGATCCGTGGCGAGAACGACTTCACGGCCGACGTCGTCCTCACGGACGGCCGCCCGAGCTCGAAGGTCGGTCGGTGGTACCGGCCGAACCCGCGCCTCGAGCTCGTCGAGTAGACGGCTCGCGAACCGCTAGGGTGCGACCCCGTGGCCGAGGTTCTGCTCTTCCACCATGCGCAGGGACTGACCCCCGGGATCCTCGCCTTCGCCGACGGGCTCCGCTCCGCGGGACACACGGTTCACGCTCCTGACCTCTACGACGGCAATACCTTCGCCGAGCTGGACGAAGGCATCGGTTACGCCAAGCAGGTTGGGTTCGGCACGATCCTCGAGCGCGGCCGGCTCGCGGCGGAGGGCCTGCCGGACGAGCTGGTCTACGCGGGGTTCTCGCTCGGCGTGATGCCTGCGCAGATGCTGGCCCAGACGCGGCCGGGTGCCGGCGGAGCCCTGTTCTTCTCAGCCGCCCTCCCACCGTCAGAGTTCGACAGCCCCTGGCCGGACGACGTCCCGCTCCAGATCCACATGATGGAGGACGACGAGTGGGCGATCGAAGACCTCCCTGCCGCCCGCCGGCTCGCCGAAGAAGTGGAAGGCGCGGAGCTGTTCCTGTACCCCGGCGACAAGCACCTCTTCACCGACGAGAGCCTCCCCGACTACGACGAGGACGCCGCGGCACAGGTCAAGCAGCGCTCGCTCGCGTTCCTCGCCGACGTCCGCTAGTCGCGCGCGTCAGCGCACGGGGGCGCGGATCCCCGGCCAGCTCTCGATCGGCTCGGTCGACCGCACGACGTGCATGCCGGCCGCGGCGAACCGCTCGAACGCGTCGTTCGCCTGCTCCGTGTAGTCGAAGCCGGGGACGACGACCGGGGAGGTGCAGTCCTCCAGGAGGTACGTGCGCGGCGCGAGAGCCGGGACTCGCTCGTCGTCGCCGTCGAGCAGGTCGTCGATCGTCCAGGCGACGCAGTGGCTCTTTGCCTGCCCGGCCACGACGATCGCGTCGTAGAGGTGCAGGTTCTCGATCAGCAGGTCGTTCTTGCCGGCGATCGTCGTGCCGTCGGGCCCCTCCGTGATCTCCGGGCCGAACATCGAGTAGTGCTCCGTCAGCGGGTTGTCGCCCTTGACCTGGAAGGCCGGCTGGCTCGAGCGGGCGATCGTGTGGAAGAAGATCGCCTCCTCAACGGCCGAGACGAGCGCGTGGCCGACGCCGCCGAGCATCGCGTGGTACGGCCAGATCGTCAGCGTGTACTTCCCGCTCTCCTCGAGCTTTCGCGTGTAGTCGAGGAGCTGGGCCTGGGCGTAGTCGGGGTCGATGCCGGTGCTCTCGACGGCCGCGGGGTTGATCCGCCACCGGCCCGCCTCGACCTCGGCGGCCGTGATCTGCGTGTACGGGTCCGGATGCCGCCCGTCGCCGTCCAGGAGCCAGACCGGGTGGAAGATCTGGGTCGCGCGGTGCGAGTCCAGGGTCGGGATGATCGCCGTGATCGACCCGAGGTTCCGGTAGAGGAACTCGCAGAGGCGGGCGTTGTCCCGTTCGGCGCCCTGCACGTAGAGCTCGAAGCCCGGGACGCAGAACGTGTTCTGAAGGTCGACTGCCACGAGGCAGATCCGGAAGGCGTCCTCGAGCGCGGGACGGAGGCGGTGTTCCTCGGCCCATGCCTGCGCCTCGAGCGCCCGCTCGTCGTACGGGACGTGCCAGACCTCGCCCGTGCGAGCCGGGTCGAAGTGCGGAGGGACCGCGAGCTCGGCCACGCGGTCAGTGTGCCCTACAGAGGAGGGGACTCGCTGCCGATAGGCGGACCATGCCGTTGGACGTGGGGGAGCTGCTGCGCGCGATCG
The DNA here is from genome assembly GCA_963782765.1 of uncultured Actinomycetes bacterium. Taxonomy (GTDB): domain Bacteria; phylum Actinomycetota; class Thermoleophilia; order Gaiellales; family Gaiellaceae; genus JACDAN01. The sequence continues at coordinate 174,367 of CAWALC010000001.1, read as the reverse complement.
GGGACATCGCCTTCGTCTGGCTCCCGATCATCATGTTCGCGCTGATCATCTACCTGCTCTGGCGCAGCCTCTCGCTGATGCCCCGGGTGAAGACCACGCACGTCAAGCCGTCATCGCGGGGCTCTGTGACCTGGGAAGAGGTCGCCGGTCTCGACGAGGCCAAGAAGGAGCTGCGCGAGGTCGTCGATTTCCTCCGCCACCCGAAGCGCTTCTCGCGGCTGGGCGCGCGTGTCCCGAAGGGCATCCTCCTCTACGGGCCGCCCGGCACGGGCAAGACGCTGCTCGCGAAGGCGGTCGCGCACGAGTCCGGCGCGAGCTTCTACTCGCAGAGCGCTTCGGCGTTCGTCGAGATGTTCGCCGGCCTCGGCGCCGCACGCATCCGCAAGCTTTTCGAGCAGGCGCGGAACGACGCGCCGGCGATCATCTTCATCGACGAGCTCGACGCCGTCGGGATGAGACGCATGGGCGGCGGCCTCAACCGCGAGCAGGATCAGACGCTGAACCAGCTCCTCGTCGAGCTCGACGGCTTCAACGAGACCGAGGGTGGTCAGGTGATCGTCATGGGCGCCTCGAACCGGCTCCAGGATCTCGACGCCGCGCTACTGAGGCCCGGCCGCTTCGATCGTCAGATCCTCGTCTCGTCGCCGGATCTCGCGGGACGCCAGGAGATCCTCGGCGTGCACACGCGCGGCAAGCCGCTGTCCGGCGACGTCGACCTCCAACTCGTCGCGCGCCAGACCGCCGGGCTGACCGGCGCGGACCTGGCCAACGTCGCGAACGAGGCTGCGATCTTCGCTGCCCGCGACGACCGCAGCGACATCTCACAGGCGAACTTCGAGGCGGCGCTCGAGCGGGTTGTCGGCGGCCTCCAGCAGCGCCGCATCGTCACCGAGAAGGAGCGTCGCATCCTGGCGTACCACGAGGGCGGCCACGCTGTCATGGCCTACCTGATGGGCGATCCCGTGCAGAAGGCGACGATCGTCGCGCGCGGCGACGCGCTCGGCTACACCTTCCACCTCCCCGACGAGGACCGCTACCTGCACACGCGCGAGGAGCTCATCGACTGGATGACGATCGGGCTCGCCGGCCGCGCCGCGGAGCAAGTCGTCTTCGGCCGGGTCACGAACGGCGCCGCCAACGACCTCGAGAAGGTCACATCGCTGGCCCGCGCGATGGTGTTCGAGTACGGCATGTCCGAAGGCGTCGTCTCGCGGACGATGCGAGCGGACAACTACGCCCTCTCGGAGGAGACCAAGCGCCTGCGCGACAGCGAGCAGGGGAGGCTCACGGATGGTGCCTACGAGGAGTCGATCCGCTTGCTCGAGAAGCACCGGCCGGCCCTCGACCGCGTTGCCACCGCGCTGCTCGAGAAGGAAACGCTGAACCGGGACGAGCTCGGGACGCTCCTGAGCGACGTGCGGCCCGAATCGCACTCCAGCGACACGGTCGGCACCGTGCGCGTCCTGCCGCAGCTCGAGCAGGCCTAGCGCTTCTCGCCGCTTTCTGCGGCCTACTGCACGACTCTGCCCGTTTTTGCTTGAATGGGCAGCGTGCTCACCGAAGAGCGACGCGATCTCATCCTCGGGCGCCTCGAGCGTGACGGCAAGGTCGTCGCGGCCGACCTGAGCGCCGAGCTCGCCGTTTCCACCGACACGGTTCGGCGGGACCTTCGGGACCTCGCGGAGGCCGGGCTCCTGCGACGTGTCCACGGAGGTGCCCTGCCGGCCGCCGTCGGGGCCCGCCCGTACGCCGTCCGCCGCGAGCAGGCGCCCGCGGCAAAAGAGGCGATCGCGCATGCCACGAGCAGCCTCCTCCGTCCGGGACAGGTGATCCTCCTCGACGCCGGGACGACCACGCTCGAGGTTGCCCGCCGCCTGCCGCCGGACCTCGACGCAACCGTGATCACCAACAGCCCTCCGATCGCCGTGGCGCTCGCCGAGCATCCGACGGCGGCGGTGACGATGCTCGGCGGGACGTTGGCCAAGGACGCGCAGGCGGTCGTCGGGGCCGCGACCGTGGAAGCGCTGCACTCGGTGCGGGCGGACGTGCTCGTTCTCGGCGTCTGCAGTCTCCATCCCGACGTCGGGATCACCGTGATGGACCTCGAGGAGTCGTACGTGAAGCGGGCGATGATCGAGAACGCCGCGGAGGTGGTGGCGGTGTCCTCGGCGGAGAAGCTCGGATCGGCGGGGCCCTACGTCGTCGCGCCGCTCGACGAGCTGACGCATCTCGTGACCGAGCGCTCGGTGCCGGGAGACAAGCTTGCGGAGTACCGAGAACGCGGCATCGAGGTGGTGCTCGCCTGATGCGCTCCACCCGGGTCGCGATCACGCTCGTCTTCTTTGCCGACGGTCTCCTCATCGGTTCCTGGGCGGCGAGGATTCCGGCGGTCCAGCGCCAGGCCGAGCTCACGAGCGGAGAGCTCGGGCTTGCGTTGTTCGCCGCCTCGCTCGGCGCGCTGCTCGCCATGCCGGCGGCCGGGCGGCTGTCGGAGCGGATCGGGAGCCGGCCGGTCACGATCACGGCGCTGCTCGGAGGCGGCGTCGCGCTGTTCCTCACCGCGCTTGCGGGAGGGCTCTTCGGACTGGCCGCGGCACTCTTCGTGTTCGGGGCGGGGTTCGGCGCCGTCAACGTGGCCGCCAATGCGCAGGGGCTCGCCCTCGAGCGCCGCGGCGGGCGATCGATCCTCTCGTCCTTCCACGCCGCCTTCAGCTTCGGCGGCCTTGCCGGCGCCGGGCTCGGCGCGCTCGCAGCCGCCGGCGGCATCGATCCCATGGATCACTTCGGCACGACGGCGCTCGCGATCGGCCTGGCGGCGGTCACTGCGGGCGGCCACCTCCTCCCGCCGGACGCCGACGATCGCGAGCCGACGCCGATCTTCGTGCGCCCTCCGCGGGCGCTCATTGTGCTCGGCGCGGCGGCGTTCTTCACGCTTCTGGCCGAGGGAGCCGCCGCCGACTGGAGCGCCGTGTACCTCTCCGATTCGCTCGGCGCCGGCGCTGCGGTGGCTGCGCTCGGCTACACGGTGTTCTCGCTCGCCATGGCCTCGAGCCGGCTCTTCGGCGATCGGCTCAACGGCCGACTTGGCCCGGTGGCGCTCGCCCGGGCCGGCGGGCTGCTGGCGGCCTCCGCACTCGGCCTGGCGCTCGTCAGTGGCTCGACGGCCGCGGCGCTCGTCGGGTTCGCGGCGATGGGCGCGGGTCTCGGCGTCGTCGTCCCCGTGCTCTTCCGCGCGGCCGGATCGACTCCGGGTGTGTCCGCCGCCGCCGGCGTTGCGGCGGTGTCGACGATCGGGTGGATGGGATTCCTGGCCGGCCCGCCGGCGATCGGCGTCACGGCCGACGCGGTCGGCCTTCGCGGTGCTCTCGCGATCGTCGTCGTTGCGACGCTCGCGCTGGCCGTCCTCGCCGGGAGCGCCGATCCCCGACGCCGACACGGGTTCCGCGGCCTGCTGTTCGAGCCCGGGGCCGTCCTGTCGGACATGGACGGCGTTCTCGTCGACTCCTGGACTGCAATCGAGAGGACGTGGAGGCGATTCGCGCAGCGCCACGGGCTCGAACCGGAGGTTGTCCTCGCGGCGAGCCACGGCCGGCCGACGATCGACGTGATCCGAGCCGTCGCGCCGCACCTGGATGCGGAGGCCGAGGCGGCCGTGATCGACCGCGAGCAGATCGCCGAGGTCGACGGGCTCCGCGCGTTGCCCGGCGCCCGCGAGCTCGTGGAGTCGGTCCCTGCGGGGAGGTTCGCGATCGTCACGTCCGCCTCGCGGCCGCTCGCCGAGTCGCGGCTCCGGGCTGCGGGGCTGCCCGTGCCCGACGTCCTCGTGACCGCGGACGAGGTCGAGAACGGCAAGCCGGACCCCGCCGGGTACCTCCGGGCCGCGTGCCTGCTCGGCGTCGATCCGGCGCACAGCGTCGTGCTCGAGGATGCACCGGCAGGGGTCGAGGCGGGTGTCGCGGCCGGGATGACGGTCATCGGCGTGCTGACGACGAACTCCGAGTCGGCCCTCCGGAGCGCCCACAGCCGGGTGCCGGACCTCTCGGCCCTGCTCCCGCAGACCTGACGCCGGGGCGTGCTCCGCGACGACTATCCTCGACGCCGTGGAGGCCCTGCGGATTCATCATCTTGGAGTCGCCGTCGACGACCTCGACGAGGCGGTCGGGACCTATGAGCGCCTGTTCGGCGGCCGGCTCGAGCACCGCGGCACGCTGGAGGATCAGGGCGTCGAGGCCGTGTCCATGCGCGTGGGAGAGAGCCGCGTCGAGCTGATGGGCTCCCTCGGCAAGGAGACGCCTGTCGGCAAGTTCCTCGCCAAGCGCGGGCCCGGCATGCACCACGTCGCCTACGAGGTCGACGATCTGCCCGCCGCGCTTCGTCATCTTTCCGGCCGGGGAGCCGAGCTGATCGATGAGGAGCCCCGCTCCGGCCTCTTCGGTCTCCAGGTCGCATTCGTCCATCCCGACGCCGTCCACGGCGTCCTTGCAGAATTGGTGACTCCATGAGCACTGGCATCGAAGACCACGTACGCGTCGAGATCGGGTTCGACGGCACGCAGATCATGAGCGCGCTCGTGACGCCGGAAACGGCGGACGAGCTGGAAGCCGCGCTCAAGGGTGGGAGCAACGGCTCCGTCGTCCTCGATGCAGAGGACGGCCGCTACACGGTGCCCCTCGCCCGCGTCGTCTACCTCAAGCGCTTCGCGCGCGAGGGCCGGCTCGGCTTCGGAAACGTTTAGACCGAGACCTCCGCGGGGCACCTCTTTCGGTGGTGGGCGACCATGTCGTCACCGGTCACTCTGGGCGGCGCGCGGCGAAAGACAACGGTCAGATTCGAGACCTTGTCGAGCGGGCTCAGCTTGGCGACCGCTCAGCGCTCGAAGAGCTCTACCTGATCCACTTCGACCGGATCTACAGCTATCTCCACATGAGCGTCGGGAGCCGGCACGACGCAGAGGACCTGACGACGCAGACGTTCGTGAAGATGCTCGAGTCGATCGGGCGCTTCCGCTGGCAGTCCGTGCCCTTCTCCGCGTGGCTCTTCCGGATCGCGCACAACCTCGCGATGGATCACTTCCGCGCCCGGCGGCGGTGGCAGCCGGAGGAGGAGATCCCGGAGCCGGCCGGCTCGGAGGAGAACTCCGCCGAGGAGCAGGCGCTTGCGTCCATCGGCGACGCCGGCCTCCTCGAGCTGATCGCGCGGCTCTCGCCGGAGCAGCGGCAGGTGCTGACGCTCAAGTTCGTCTTCCGCTTCTCGAACGGGGAGGCGGCGGCGATCCTCGAGAAGACCGAGGGCGCTGTGAAGTCCCTCCAGCATCGCGCGCTCTCCTCGCTGCAGAAGCACGTCACGCGCTAGAACCTCCGCATGGCGTTGGACGTGGGGATCGTCGGCCCTCCGGGCTCCGGCAAGACGACGCTGTTCACGGCGCTCACCGGCGTGCGGCCGGAGGGCTACGGCACACCTCATGTCGGGATCGCGCCGATCGCGGACGAGCGGCTCTCGCAGATCGCCGAGGTCGTCGGCTCCGCGAAGCAGACGCCGGCCACGATTCGGCTGATCGACGTGCCGGGCACGGCGTCGGCCCAGCTCGGCGGCGTGCGCCGCGCCGACGCGCTGCTCGCAGTCGTCCGCGACGCCGCCGACCTGCCGTCGCTCGAGCTGGACCTGCTGGTCGCCGACCAGGATCACGTCGAACGGCGGCTCGAGCGTGTTCGGAAGGAGGCCAAGTCGGGCGCACCGGGCCTGCGCGCGGAGGTCGAGCTGCTCGAGCGCCTCGTCGCGCACATCGACGACGAGCGCGCCCTGCGCGACTGGCCGAGCGAGCTTCCGCCTGCGCTCGAGCCGCTGACGACGAAGCCGCTGATCCCGATCGTGAACGGGCCCGACGGCGTCGACCTCGCGCTCGAGGCCGAGCTCCGCGACCTCTCTCCCGAGGAGGCGGCGCAGTTCCGGAACGGCGGCTCGTCGGCGCTCGAGGACGTCGTCCGCCGGCTGGTGTCCGTCCTCGACCTGGTGGTCTTCTTCACGGCCGGCGACACCGAGGCTCGAGCATGGACGTTGAGGAACGGCAAGACGGCGCTCGACGCAGCCGAGTCCATCCACACGGACATCGCGCGGGGCTTCATCCGGTGCGAGGTGATCCAATGGCGCGACCTCGTCGAATCGGGCTCCCACGCGGAGGCGGCGCGGGGAGGGCTGCAACGCCTCGAGGGAAAGGGGTACGTTGTCGCGGACGGCGACGTCCTGAACATCCGATTCAACGTCTAACAACTGCGACCGTGCTTAATGGAACGTCAATGAACGCTGAACCTATATTGGGGCGTCCATGAGCAGCTTCGAGCCCGAGCGGCGCCGGGACGGCGAGCGGATCCAGCGCGCGGTCGGTGTCGCGAACAAGCTGCTCGGGAACATCGACCTCGTCGTCCGGGGCAAGCAGGAGGAGATCAGGCTCGTTCTCACCGCGCTCGCCTGCCGCGGACACGTCCTGTTGGAGGACGTGCCGGGCACCGCGAAGACCGTCCTCGCGCGGGCGCTCGCGCAGAGCATCGAAGGCGCGACGCCGTCCCGGATCCAGTGCACGCCCGACCTGCAGCCGACGGACGTCACGGGCCTTTCGGTCTACAACCAGCGCGAGCGTGACTTCGAGTTCCGCCCGGGGCCGATCTTCGCCAACATCGTCCTCGTCGACGAGATCAACCGCGCGATGCCGAAGACGCAGTCGTCGCTGCTCGAGGCGATGGCCGAGACGCAGGTCACCGTCGACGGCACGACGCGCGAGCTTCCGCAGCCGTTCCTCGTCCTCGCGACGCAGAATCCGATCGAGCTCGAGGGGACCTTCCCGCTTCCGGAGGCCCAGCTCGACCGCTTCTTCCTCAAGACCGCGCTCGGCTACCCCGAGTCGGAGCAGGAGCTGCAGATCGTCCGGGATCAGCGCCACGGGCACCCGATCGGAGACCTCGGCCCGGTCGTCTCGCTTGCCGATGTGGAGGAGCTGCACCATGCGAGCGAGGAGGTCTACGTCGACGAGCTCATCCAGCGCTGGGTGATCGACGTCGTGCGTGCCACCCGTGAGCTCGACACGGTGGCGATCGGCGCCTCGGTCCGCGGGAGCCTCGCGCTCGAACGGGCGGCGCGCGCCTGGGCGCTCCTGCACGAACGCGATTACGTGATCCCCGAGGACGTCGAGGAGCTCTTCCTTCCGGTCGTCGGCCACCGGATTCTCTTCACGCCGACCTTCCTCGTCGAGATCCGAAAGCACGGCCGGAAGCAGGCAGCCGCGCGGTTCGTGGAGCAGTGCTTCGAGGTGGCCCCGCGGCCGGAGGCCGCACTCAGCGGCGAGGTCCTTCCGATCGCCGGTGAGCGAGGCGACTGATCTCACCTTCCCGCTCGTCCCGCGCCGGCGGCTGATCGGCCTCGCGTTCGGCGCCGTGACCAGCGTGCGGCGCGGAACGGGCTCCGACGTCGCAAGCTCGCGGCCCTACCAGCCGGGAGACGACGTCGACACGATCGACTGGGCTGCGTCGGCCCGCCTCTCCTCCGCCCGCGGCACCGACGAGTTCGTGGTTCGCGAGCGGCACGCGGAGGAAGCGCCGCGGGTCGTGATCGTCGCCGACCGGCGGCCGGCGATGAGCCTCTACCCCGCCGACATGCCCTGGCTCTCGAAGCCGGATGCGATGGTCGCCGCCGGGATGCTGATCGCCGACAGCGCCGCGAAGGCGCGCGGGCTGATCGGCTACCTCGACTACGCGAGCGCCTCGGCCGCGAGCGGCGACTCGAGCGTGGAGGTCCCCTTCTGGCGGCCGCCGCACGCCCAGGCCGACTTCTGGCGGGTGAAGGAGTCGCATCTGCACTACCCGCTCTACGGCGCGCCGGAGGACACGCTGGAGCAGGCGTTCGCACACCTGGGGCCGATGCGGCGTTCGCTGCCGGCCGGCACCTTCGTCTTCGTCCTCTCGGACTTCCTCTCGCCGCCGAGCGAGGCGGCCTGGGCGTGGATCGTCGAGCTGCCGTGGGAGCTCGTGCCGGTCGTGATCCAGGATCCCGTCTGGGAGCAGAGCTTTCCCGACGTGGCCTCGGTCGTCGTCCCGCTCGTCGATCCGCCGACCGGCAAGCTGAAGCTCGTCCGCCTCAGCCGCCGAGAGGCGCGCGAGCGGCGCGAGGCCAACGAGGAGCGTCTCGCCGAGACGCTCGGCTATCTCGAGGGCCTCGGGCTCGATCCTGTGCTGATCTCGTCGAGCGACCCGGAGGAGATCTACACGCGCTTCCTCGAATGGGCTGCGCTGCGGCAGGAAGGGGTGCGCGACTCGTGGTGACCGCACGTCGGCTCTTCATCGGCGGCGTCGTCCTGGCCGTGATCCTCGCCGCCGCTGTCGGGCTCTTCGCCTGGAATGCATGGGACAAGGGCGGCGGGCCCGGCCTCGGAGACGAGCCGATCGTCGGCACCGCGCTTCTCGCGCCCGAGCAGCACCTGTTCGCCGACGCGGTGCGCGCCCGGATCGAGATCATCGTCGACACCGATCGCGTCGACCCGGACAGCGTCGAGATCGGTGCGAACTTCGACCCCTACCGAGAGCTCCGTCCCGTGGAGGTGTCGAGGAGCGAGGACGGCTCGACGGCGAGGCTCCGCTACGACTACGTGCTCGGCTGCCTCGTCTCGCGCTGTCTCCCGCGTGGTACCGGGCGTGTGGAGCTCGGCGGCGTGGCCGTCAACTATCTGCGCCGCGGCGAATCGACGCCCGACGCGGCGACAGTCGAGTGGGTGCCGATCCAGGCCGCCGGGCGAATCGACCCGAACGCGCTCGAGCAGGCGGCGTTGCGGTCAGACCTTCGCGACCTCCCGTCGGCGACCTACCGCGTCTCGCCTCGGACCGTCGAGCTCGTCGCGCTCGTCCTCGCCGTCCTCTTCGCGATCGGGGCCGCGATCCTGATCCTTCGGCTGCTGCCGCTCGACCGGCTCGCAGCGAGGCTCGGAGCGCGGTTCGTCGACAAGCGCTCCTCGCTCGAGCAGGCGCTCGCGCTCGTGCGCGAGTCGTCGGCCTCGGGCTCGGCGGAGGAGGAGCGCCGTGCGCTCGAACGGCTGGCCGTCGAGCTCCGGCGTGCCCGCAACGCAGAGCTCGCGGAGGACGCGAGCCGGCTCGCGTGGTCGGCGGGCCAGCCGGTTCCTGCGGGCATCGACCCGCTCTCCGACGAGGTCGAGCGCGTGATCTCGGAGAACGGTCACTGATGCGGCGCCAGGGGATCCCGCTCTTCGACGTTCGGAACCTGACCGAGCCCGTGCGGCGCACCGCGGCCGTCCGGCTCGTGCTGGGCGTCGCCCTGGTCGGGACACTGCTCTTCGCGGCCTGGCTCTCGCGGGACCCCGGTTCGTCCTCCGTTGAGATCGCCCGGGGCGGCCGGAGCGGCGTCGTGGTCCTCGACATGTCCGCCAGCATCGGCGGCGCGCGCCGGCGGCTGACCGAGCCGTTCGAGTACCTGGCCGACACGAACCAGGACTTCGGCCTCGTGTTGTTCTCGAGCGTCGCGTACGAGGCGATGCCCCCCGGAACTGCAGGGCCTGAACTGCGCGGGTTCCTCCGGGCGCTGGCGCCGTTCCCGAACATCTGTTACGTGCGGGACCCCGAGCAGGTGTGTCCACCGGGGCAGCGGCGAGTTGAGTTCGACAGCCCGGAGGCGGAGGAGATCCGGCGTAAGTCTGAGACGCCGTGGGCGGAGAACTTCCGGGGCGGGACGAACATCTCGACCGGCCTCCGGCTGGCGCGGGAGATGCTCGAGCGGCACGACCAGGAAGACCGCGGCACGCTCCTGATCAGCGACCTCGACGACTCGCTGCTCGACGTCCCGGCGCTCACTCGCGAGCTCATCACCTACGAGCGCAAGGGGATTCCGCTGCACCTCGTCGCAATGTCGCCCTTTGACGAGGATCGCTTCTTCTTCGAGCGCCTGGTCGGCAAGGAGGCGTTCGTCGACCGGGCGGACATGGCGCCGCCGCGGCTGGCGGACGAGAAGCGGCGGGCCGAGCGAGCAGGGGTTCCCGCAGGTCTTGCGGGGCTGGCGCTGCTCCTGCTGATGCTGCTTGCCGCGAACGAGCACTTTTGCGGTCGCCTCGCCTGGCGCCCGGCGCGAGGGAAGGAGGCAGGCGAGTGAAGCGTGCCGAGCCGATCGTCCGCAAGGGGCTGCCGATCGCGATCCTGCTCGTCCTGGCCGTGCTTGCCGCGCTCGTCGCGCGAGATGCGGCAGCGATCCGGGGAGGAATCGAGGGCGGTGATCTCGCGTTCAAGGCGCAACCGGCCGCCGAGCGGCTCTGGAAGATCGACACCCGCGTCCCGTACTCGATGCGGGCTTTCGGGGTCGAGGACGACCTCCTCTACCGGCGCGCGCTGCGTGCGTTCGCGGTGGACGCCCGGCGGGGAGAGAACCCCTACGACTTCGACCGGCCGGCGTTCCGGGCCGAGGCACAGGCGACCCTCCAATCGGCCGAGGTGTCGGACCTCGAGGCGCCGCTCCGCTCGAAGGCAGCGAGCCTCCAGGGCGTCCTCACCTTCGAGGAGGCGATCCAGGATCCCGTGAACGGGCCCGTGCTGATGCGCCGGGTGGTGGGAGATTTCGAGCGCGCGGTCCGGATCGACCCGGCGAACGAGGAGGCGAAGTACAACCTCGAGTACCTGCTGCGCCTGATGGACCCGAGCGCGGCGCGACTCAGGATCCGCGAGAACATCCCGGCCTACAGTCTGGGCCGCGGCGCCCCGGGCAGTGGCCCGTCGCGGCGGGGCCAGGGCTACTAGGCCTCCGTGGATTTCTCGTTCCTCACGCCGCTCGCGGGGCTGGTCACGCTCGCCGCCGCCGTCCCGCTCGTCGCCTTCGTGCGCAGCGAGCAGCGGGCCGCACGCGTGCGGGAGGTGCTTCGCCTGGCGCCGCCCGGAAACTCCCAGCGGAACACGGTCGCCGCAATCGTCGTGCTCGCCGTTCTGGTCGGGATCGGCGCCGCCCAGCCCGTGCTCCAGGAGACACAGCAGCACGCTGCTCGGTCGGACGCGCAGGCGTTCTTCGTGATCGACACCTCCCGCTCGATGCTCGCGTCGGAGGAGCCCGGCGGTACGACGCGTTTCGAGCGCGCGCGCGATGCGGCGCTGCGACTGCGCGACGAGCTGGCGACGGTGCCGGTGGGCATCGCGTCGATCACGGACCGCACCCTGCCGCTGCTCTTTCCGACGGCCGACCGCGACTCGTTCGCTTCCACGCTGGATCTCTCGCTCGGAGTCGACCGGCCTCCGTCGTCAGTGGCCGGTGACGCGCGTGCGACGCGGTTCGGCGCGCTTGCGGCGGTCGCGTCCCGGAACTTCTTCCGCGGGGCGGACAGGCGCCTCGTGGTCGTGTTCACCGACGCGGAGAGCACGTTGTTCAACGCGCAAGCGATCGCCAACGACTTCGCGCAGGCGAACGTCCAGCTGCTGGTGGTCCGCTTCTGGCGCGAGGGTGAGCAAGTCTTCGGGCCGCAAGGCTCGCCGGAGCCGTACGAGGCCGACCCGGCCAGCGCGGACTTCGCACGTCAGCTGGCCGAGGCAGCCGGCGGCCAGAGCTTCGACGAGGACGACCTCGGCGGCGCGATCCGGGCGGCCAAGGACGTTGTGGGCGAGGGCGAGACCGTGATGCGGACGGTCAAGACGGACATCGACCCGCTCGCGCCGTACGTCTTCCTCGCGGCGCTCCTGCCGCTCGGCTTCCTGCTGTACCGGCGGAACCTGGCCTAGCCGGAAAACTCGTTTCACTTCCGGCACAGCTCGCCCTTGACAGTTCTCGGTGTCCGACACCGGGACCTGCCCTAACCGGACGAGATCAGGACGACGCCCGCCAGCGCGGCGGCCACGCCGACGAGCTGGAGGCCGGCGACGCGCTCCGAGAGGACGGCCGCCGCCAGGCCGACGGTGACCACCGGATAGAGGGTCGCGAGCACCGAGACGACGCTGACGTCTCCCTGGCTCGCGGCGGCCGCGAAGAACGAGTTGCCGGCGGTGTCCATCACGCCGATGAGCCCGATCGCCAGGAGGCTTCCCCGCGCCGCGCCGAGCGGCGGGCGGAGCACGAGCCAGGCCGAGAGCACGAGGAAACAGACGGTGGCCCGGAACGTGAACGCGGCCCAGAGGAAGTCCTCGCCGCTCGCCTCGTGCATCGGCACGTAGTAGCCGCCGAACCCGACCACGGCCGCGAGCGCCCACGGAACTCCGGCTGCGAGCTGCACCGAGCCGTTCTCGGGCCGCTCGAACGACGCGAGCGCCACCCCGCCGAGCGCGAGCGCGAATCCCGCGAGCTGAAGGGACGAGACATCGTCGCCGGTCGCGATCCCGAACACGACCGGCACGACGGCGCCGACCGCCGCAATCGGCGCGACCACGCTGATCGACCCGACGGCCATCCCCCGGAAGAACGCCGCGAGCCCGACCGTGCCGAACAGCGCGGCAAGCGGCGCCCACAGGACGGAAGGCCCCGGGGGCGGGTTTCCGGCGACGGCGACGACGAGACCGATCGCCAGCACGCCGGAGACCTGCGCGAGCAGGAGGACGACGAGCAGCGGCACCGTGCGGCTCTTCAGGCCGCCGAGGAAGTCGCCCACACCCCAGGCGAAGCTCGCCGCGAGCGCGGCGGCAGCTGCCAGCACGGCTAGTCCGGAACAGGCCTGGTCGCCGCGACGGCGTCCAGCTGGTTCGCGTGGTAGAGCACCGCGGCTTCCGCGGTTCGGGCGGCCCGCCCGTCGTGATGGACGGCCACCGCGTGGACGACCTCGGCCAGCACACCGCGTTCCAACCCTCCGGCCTGCGACTCGATGAGCCGGATCCCGAGCTGGACGTGTCCCAGCAGGCGTCCTTCCTCGGTCGCCCTGAACGACGGCCCGCGCCCGAGCTCCAGCGTGCGCCCGGCGTCATGGAGGATCGCGGCGGCGACGAGCAGGTCGTGGCGGAGCCGTGGGTGCACCTGTGCCGTCTCCCGGCAGATGGTCGCGACGGCGACCGTGTGCTCGAGGAGCCCGCCGGCGTAGTCGTGGTGGACGTCGGGGTGGGCCGGAAGCTCGCGCAGCCGCCCGCGGAACCGCTCGTCGGCGAGGAAGCGGCCCACGAGCGTCTTCAGGCCCGCGTGCGTGATCTCGGCGCCGAGGAACTCGAGGAAGCCGTCCAGCTCGTCCGCGTCGCGACGCATCGCCGGCGTCAGCTCTGCCGCGTCCTGCCCCTCGGCCGGCTCGAGCGAGCGCACGTCCAGCTGGAGCCGATCGCGGAACTTGTCCACCCGTCCGAGAACTCGTACTGCGTCGCCCTCGCCGAACCGGGAGTCGAGCAGCTCGACGTCGTTCCAGACCCGCGCCTCGATCTTCCCGCTCGGGTCGACGAGCTCCAGCGCGAGGTAGTCGGAGCCCGTCTTCGTTCGCCGCCGCTCCTTCCTCGCGACCGCGTACGTGCCCTCGACGACGCGATTCTCGGCGAGGTCCGCGATCGTGCTCACGGCCCGAGTCTATGGACGGCGGAGGATGTAACGTCCGTGCCGAGATGGCCGTGGTCAAGCCGATTCGGGCCGTGCGCTACGACGAGTCCGTGGCCGGTCCGCTCGAGCCGCTCGTGGCGCCGCCGTACGACGTGATCGACGACCGGCAGCGGGAGGAGCTGCAGGCGCAGAGCCCTCTGAACGTCGTCCACCTGACCTTGCCGGACGACGAGGCCGACGCAGCGCGGCTGTGGCGCGAGTGGCTCTCCGACGGTGTTCTCGTGCAGGACGAGGACCCGACCTACTGGGCACTCGAGCAGCGGTACGTCGGCCCGGACGAAGTCGAGCGCACCCGTCGCGGGCTCGTCGCGGCGCTGAAGGTCGAGCCCTACGAAAACCGGGTCGTCCTGCCGCACGAGCGGACCCACGCCGGGCCGAAGGAAGGGCGGAAGCGGCTCCTGGAGGCGCTCGGTGCCCATCCCGAGCCGATCTTTCTGCTCTACGACGGCGCGCCGCCCTATCGAGCATCCTTCCGGCGAGCCGGACCTCGAAGCGGAGGGCACGCGCCTGTGGCGGATCCCGCCGGGCGGGATCGCGGAGGCGTTCGCCGACAAGCAGCTCCTGATCGCCGACGGGCACCACCGGTACGAGACCGCGGTCGCGTCGGGCGCGGAGGACATCCTGGTCGTGCTCGTCTCGACCGACGACCCGGGGCTGATGATCTTCGCGACGCACCGGATCGCCCAGCAGATGAACGGGCGGTCGCTCGTCGCAACCGATCTCGACCGAGCGCTCGAGGATCTGAACCAGCGGTCCTACGACCGGGCAGCGACGGTCATCTACCGCAAGGGCGGGGGTGGCGCGCTCGTCCAGGGCGGCGAGGGCGTTCTCGACGTCCAGCTCGTCGAAGAGCTCACGCCTGGCCCCGTGCGCTACACGCCGTCGATCGACGAAGCGGTCGGCGCCGTCGATCGAGGCGAGGCGGAGGGCGCGTTCATCGTCCGACCGACGCGGATCGAGGACGTCTTCCGGTTCGCGCAGGCAGGCGAGACGCTGCCGCAGAAGACGACCTACTTCTATCCGAAGCTGCTCTCCGGCCTCCTGTTCCTGCCGCTCGAGTGAAGCCCTGGCTGGACGCCTTCCGGGCCGCGGCGCAGGACGTCACGCGGGTACTGGACGAGCTCCCGACTCGCGTCGAGCGCGAGCCCGTGATCGCCGCCGGCGAGGGTGGCGACGACACGACGGCGATCGACGACGCGGCCGAGCGGGCCGTCGTTGCTCGCCTGGAGGAGCTCCATCGGGACGGGCACGAGTTCACGCTCGTCTCGGAGGAGCTCGGCGAGCGCGTGTTCGGCTCCTCCGAGACGCGTGTCGTGGTCGACCCGATCGACGGCTCGGTGAACGCCAAGCGCGGGCTGCGGAACTTCTGCCTCTCGATCGCGGTTGCGGAGGGGGAGAGGATCGGCGACGTCGTCTTCGGCTACGTCCACGACTTCGGCACCGGTGAGGAGTGGACGGCGACCCGTGGCGGCGGCGCGTTCCTCGACGGCGAGCCGCTCGGCGGTGTCGCCCCGAAGGAGCACGTCGAGCTGCTCGCGATGGAGGGCACGCTTTCGGCGTCCGTCGCCGACCACGCGGAGGCGCTCGCGGGCTACGCACAGCGATACCGGATCATGGGCTCGCTCGCGCTCTCTCTGTGCCAGTTCGCCGCAGGCCGGGTCGACGCCGTCTGCTCGCTCCGGGAGGCTCGCGCCGTGGACATCGCCGCCGCTCAGCTGCTCGTGCGGGAGGTCGGTCTCTCGATCGGCTACGCCGACGCGGGCCCGCTCGACGCCGGGCCGCTCGACCTCGCGCCGCGCGCGCTCGTAGTCGCCGCGCCGACGGATGAGTTGCGCGACCGCCTCGCGGGCATCCTCACCATGTGAGCGCGTCGCTAGTCGGCCGCAAGGCCCAAGTACCACTGTGGAACGAGGTCCAAGGCAGAAGTCCGGTGCTACGTTGACGGCGGATGCAGCAACCCACGCCGGAGCAGATCACCGAGGCGCTCGGAAAGGTCTACGACCCCGAGCTGAAGAAACCCGTCACCGAGCTCGGGATGGTGCGCGACGTCGACGTCCGCGGCTCGCACCTCGTCGTCACGATCGCGCTCACCGTGCCCGGCTGTCCGCTGCGGCACAGCTTCGAGGAGCAGGTGCAGCGCGAGCTCTCGCCGCTGCCCGGCGTCGAGAAGGTCTCGCTCGAGTTCGACGTCATGAGCCCGGAGGAGAAGACCGCGCTGACGACCCGGCTCCGCGGCGGGGTGAACGAGCGCACGAAGGGGATCTCGCTCGACCGCTCGACTCGCGTCCTCGCGGTCGCGAGCGGCAAGGGCGGCGTCGGCAAGTCCACGCTGACGGCGAACCTCGCCGCGGCGTTCGACCTGCTCGGCCAGCGGGTCGGGGTGCTCGACGCCGACGTCTACGGGCACTCGATCCCGCACATGCTCGGCGTCCACCAGCGTCCGGTCGTGGTGGACAAGATGATCGTTCCGCCGGTTCGCGACGAGCTGAAGCTGATGTCGATCGGCTTCTTCCTGGACGAGAACGAGCCGGTGATGTGGCGCGGGCCGATGCTGCACCGGGCGCTGGAGCAGTTCCTCTCGGACGTCCACTGGGGCGAGCTGGACACGCTGCTCGTGGACATGCCTCCCGGGACCGGCGACGTCTCGATCTCGCTCGGGCAATTGCTGCCGCGGGCCGAGGTCGTGGTCGTGACGACGCCGCAGCCTGCGGCTCAGCAGGTCGCGGTGCGCGCGGCGCAGATGGCCCGCACGACGAACATGCGCCTGGTCGGCGCGGTGGAGAACATGTCGTCGCTCGTCGGGAGCGGCGAGGAGATCTTCGGCTCAGGCGGCGGCGAGGCGCTCGCCGCGGAACTGGACGTGCCGCTGCTCGGGAGGATCCCGCTCGACCCGCGCCTGCGTGAGAGCGCCGACCGCGGAGAGCCGCTCGTCTGGGCCGAGCCGGACGCCGAGTCGTCCGTGGAGATCATGCGGCTCGCCGAGGCGATCGCCGCGACGCGCCGCGAGGAGGGGCTCGGAATCGTCAAGCCCCTCCCCGTCGTCGGCGCTTCGAGCTAGCCCTTCTTCTTGCGGCCGTTGCCGCGGCGGTCGTTGTCGTGGCTTCCGCAGCCGCCGGCCTGGATGACGGCCGGGGTGCGCGGATCGGCCGAGGTGCCGCCGAGCTGACCGGTCAGAACGGTGCCGTTGGCGTTGAACGTCCCCTTGAAGTTGGCCATGAGGCGTCCGCTCCCGTCCTGCTCCTCGGTGCCGCCGGCGACCCTGTCTCGGACATGGCCGACGATGTAACCGTGGAGCACTCCGCGATCGGTGTTCGTCGCGAAGTAGCGCGCGACGGCCGTCGTCCGCCCGCCCGACTTCAGGTGGACGGTCCCGCGGGACGAGCCCATTCCCGTCGTCTGGTTGATCAGGCCCTTCGAGCGGATGACGAGGTCGCCGGTCAGGCGCGGGTCGCCCGTCGACGTGCCGCGGTACTTGGCGTGGAACTGCCGGTACTCGCCGTCGGTGCCCATGCAGGTCTTGTCCCTCACGGACGACTGCGTGACCGTGAAGGTCGCGAGCACCGCGTCGGTGTGGGTGCGGTCACGCGTCTTGTGCGCGACCGCCACTCCTGCGGTCGCGAGCGCGGTGATCATTGCGACCGCGATCCAGGTTCTCATCCTTCGCATGCGAGGTTCCCCCGTTTCTCTCGTTTGCCTCCGGTTGATGCCCCACTCTTTCCGTCCTCACGCCGAGGCGCAGTAAGGGATTCGTAAAGTTGCCGGAATGCGGCCAGAAGACCTCCAGCCGAGGCTCCGCGCACTGGGCTTCGACGAGCGCCGGACGGCGGTTCTCGCCGAGCACTTCCTCGACGCGGAGCAGCGCGGAAAGCGGGGGCACGGCTTCTCCCGGGTCGAGTGGCTCGCGACGCAGGACGTCGATCCAGGCGCTGACCCGGTGCGGCTCGTCGCGGACGAGGGCTACGAGCGTTGGGACGGCAACGGCGCTGTCGGCTACCTGACGCTCGCTGCGATCTGCGACGCCCAGTTGGCCTCGCCACCGGAGCACGCTCGGGTGGTCGTCGCCTCGCACTGCTTTCCGACCGGGATGCTCGGCCACTACACGCGCCGCCTGGCGGATGCCGGCCTTGTCGCCGCCCTGACGGCGACGTCGCCGGCGCGGCTCGGTCACCCCGACGGGGGGCCGCCGCTCGCAGGCACGAACCCGCTCTCGATCGCGATTCCCAGCTCGGACGGCGAGCCCGTCGTCGCCGACGTCTCGATGGGAGCCGTGACCTACGGCGACGTGATCGCCGGCCTCGCGGCTCCGGACGAGCTCGTGCCTTTCGGCGGCGAGCAGGCGCACAAGGCCTTCGCGCTCGCCCTCGGCCTCCAGCTCCTCGTGGACACGCTCGCCGGCGAGGGCTACGGCGCGGTCCTGCTCGTCGCCCGGCCTGAAGCCGACCCGGTCCCGGAACTGCGCTCCCGCGCCGCGGGGATCCGGCTCCCGGGCGATACCAAGGCTTAACCGAGGCTTTCCGCTCCGCTTGACCGGGCCTGGCCGGCTCTTGGGAGGTCGTTCGCGAACCTGTGGCCATGTCCAAAGGAGGCGCAATGAACAAGCTGATCATCGGGCTGGCGGCACTGGTCCTGCTCGCCGCCGGCGGTGCGCTCGCGGGTGGCGCGATCTCGGACGACTCGTCCAGTGGCTTCACCACGACGAACGACACCACGACCAACGGCACGACGAACGACACCACCACGGCCGACACGACGACGAACGAGACGACCACGGCCGGCACCACCACCGTCGAGACGGGGACGACGCAGACGACCACGACCGGCGTGGACGTCAGCGGCCCGTGCGACGAAGCCGAGCACGCGAACGATCCGCGCTGCACCGGTGCCGCGCCGGGCGTCACGACCACCGGCCGGGACGACGACCGCGACGACCGCTCGGGCCCGAATCGCGGGCCGGGACGTGGAGACGACAGCCACGACGACGACCGCTCTGGTCCGAATCGCGGCTCCGACGACAGCGGCTCCGACGATCGCGGCGGAGACGACCACGACAACTCCGGGTCGGGCAGCGGCTCCGACGACTCGGACGACTAGGCAAGCAACCGACACAAGGAGATCGCCCAGATGAAGAAGACGATCGGAATCCTCATCGCCGCAGCTGCTGCGACCGCGGCGCTCGCCATCCCGACGATCGGGGCCGGCGCACCGCAAAGCGTCCGCGTCAACGAGGTCGACGGACGGATCTCGCTTGCGGCCAAGCCCAGGGGCGGCGTCGTGAAGTTCGTCGTCCGCAACCGCGGCGACGACGCGCACGACTTCTGGGTCCGCGGCGGCGGCAAGCGGTGGAAGACGCGGGTGTTGATCCCCGGCCGCGCAGCGACGCTGACCGTCCGGCTCAAGAAGGGCGTCCGCTACTCGTTCTGGTGCGGGGTCAGCGATCACGCAGAGGAAGGAATGCGGGGCAGCTTCATCGCCCGCTGACCATCAGCCACCAACGTCGAGGCGGCCCTTGGCTCTCTCCCCGGGGCCGCCTCGGCACATTGGGGTATACGAAATCCATGCAGATCGGAAAGAAGCGCCGGATCCTGCTCGTCGAGGACGAGGAATCGATCACCACGCCGCTCTCGGAGGCCCTCGCCCGCGAGGGCTTCGACACGTCCGTGGCCGGGACGGCTGAGTCCGCGCTCACGACGGCCGCGGAGGTCCGGCCCGACCTCGTGCTCCTGGACGTGATGCTTCCGGACGGGTCCGGATTCGACGTCGCGCGCGAGCTTCGCCGCACGTCCAAGGTTCCGATCATCATGCTGACCGCCCGCGGCGAGGAGGCCGACCGCGTCGCCGGGCTCGAGCTCGGCGCCGACGACTACGTCGTGAAGCCGTTCAGCGCTCGCGAGCTCGTCGCCCGGGTGCGCGCTGTGCTCCGCCGGGTGGCGGAAGCCGGCGAGCAGCGTCCCGAGGGCGCGATCGAGGTCGGCGAAGTGCGGCTCGACGCCGACCGGCGCTCCACGACCTTCCAGGGTGGCGAGCTCGAGCTCAGCCGGAAGGAGTTCGACCTGCTGCGGCTGCTGATGGAGAACGCGGGCTCGGTCGTCACCCGCGAGCGGCTGATCGACGAGGTCTGGGATACGAACTGGTTCGGCTCGACGAAGACGCTCGACGTCCACGTGAGCGGCCTCCGCAAGAAGCTGGGCGACGACTCCGCTGACCCGCGGTACATCCACACCGTCCGCGGTGTCGGGTTCCGCTTCGCCGGCGCGGACGAGGTATGAGTCTCCGGGCGCGCCTCCTCGCGGCCTTCGCGTACGTCTTGATCCTCGTGATCGTGGCGCTCGAGGTGCCGCTCATCCTCAACGTCTCGCGGCGGGTCGACGCGGAGGTGAAGGCCGAGGCGGCCGCCGGCGCCCAGCTGGTCGCGGCCAGCGCGGCAGCCGAGCTGGGAAGCGGCGACGACCGCGACCTGCAGCGGATCGCAGAGCGTGCCGCGGAAGAGTCGGGCGGCCGTGTGCTCGTCGTCGGCCGCCAGGGGGTCGTCGTTGCCGACTCGGCCGGGCAGACGGGCGACTACAGCGACCGCACCGAGATCCGGGCCGCGCTCGCCGGCGAGGTCTCCCAGGGCCGCCGGTTCAGCGACACGCTCGGCGAGTCGCTCCTCTTTACGGCTGTGCCCGTCGTGGTCGGCGGCGACGTCGGCGGCGCGGTCCGGGTCACGCAGAGCGTCGACGCCATCGACCGCCGTGTACGGCGGGACGTGCTCGGGCTGATCGGCATCGGTCTGATCGCGCTGGTGCTCGGCCTCGCCTTTGCATGGTTTCTCGCGGGGACGCTCGCCCGGCCGCTCCAGCGTCTCGCGGCGACGGCGCGGCGGGTCGAGGCCGGCGACCTGGGCGCCCGGGCGGAGCCGGAAGGCTCGCGGGAGAACCGCGAGGTCGCGCACGCCTTCAACGACATGACCGAGAGGCTGGAGCAGGTGCTCGTCGCCCAGCGGGAGTTCGTCGCGAACGCGTCGCACCAGCTCCGGACGCCGCTCACCGGACTGCGGCTCCGGCTGGAGGCGGCCTCGCTCAAGGCCGGGCCGGAGCTCTCCGCCGAGCTCGAGGCCGCCGAGCGAGAGGTCGAGCGACTCGCGCGCCTGCTGACCGCGCTGCTGACGCTCGCCCGGGAGGGGGACCGGCCGCCGGCCCGCGAGGCCGTTGCGGTCGCCGACGCCCTCGAGCGGGCGCGCGAGCGCTGGGACGAGCGTGCGGCGCTGGGCGGCCATCGGCTGGAGCTCGACTGCCGCGATCGCGGCTTCGCGGCGGTCTCGGACGAGGATCTCGCGATCGTCGTCGACAACCTGGTCGAGAACGCGCTCGTCTACTCGCCGGACGGCGGAACAGTCACGCTCGAATGCTCCCGGGACGGAGCGGACGTCGTCGTCGCTGTCTCGGATGAGGGGCCGGGGCTGAAGCCGGGCGAGGAAGATCAGGTCTTCGAGCGGTTCGCGCGCGGCAGCAGCGGGCAGGGCGCGCCCGGGACGGGCCTCGGCCTCGCGATCGTGGCGACCCTGGCGCGGCGATGGGGCGGAAGCGCACGGATCGCCAACAGGCCGGAGGGAGGCGCCCGCGCGGAGGTTCGGCTCCCCGCCGCTCCTGGTTCTTTGCAAACCCCGAACAGGAGCTTGGACGAGGCTTTACCCGGCCGCGTCTAGCCTGGTTGCCATGAGGATCCTCGTCGTTGCGCTGTTAGGCCTCGTCTTCGCGACGGGCCTGGGGTTCGCTGCGCACATGATCGCCCGCGACACCGTCGCGCTCCCGGTCGCGAGCCTGGATGCGCGGGAGAACCTCGCCCCGGCTGCCACGACGACCGAGCGCACCAGCACGGCGACATCTGCCCGTCGGCGTCAGCGCCGGGGAACCACGACCACGAGCACGACGACCGCGCGCAGCGCGACCACACCGACGGCCACGGACGAGGACGAGGGCGGCCGGGGCCGGGGTCGGGGTCGCGGTCGCAGCGGCGGCGACTCGGGCTCGAGCGGATCGAGCGGCTCGGGCGGCGGAGGCAACTCCGGCTCGGGCGGCGGCGACTCCGACGACTAGCTAGTCGCCGACGATCTCCGCGAAGCCGGGCTCGCCCCTGATCGGGTCGAGATCCGTGTCCGTGCGGGCGAGGTCGCGAAAGCGCTCGCCGCCTGCCACCGAGCGGCGCAGGTGGTCGAGCGCCTCGGTCTTGCGGCCGCTCATGCTCTCCGCGCAGGCGAGGTTGTAGAGGACGACCGGGTCGTCCGGAAACTCTGCGTGCGCCGCCTCCAACACCTCGACCGCCCGGTCGTACTCGCCCGATGCGAAGAACGGGAACGCCGGGCCCGACCGCTCCCAGGTCGAGGGCTCGAACACCTGGCCACGCCCGGCGCCGACGGCGAGGATCCGCGTCCCCGGCTCGTCGGCGACCGCGCGCCGTTTCGCGGTCGGGTCGCGAACGAAGACGATCGTTCCAGGCGACCCGTCCACCGTCTCGCCGTCGATCGTGAACGTCGCCTTGCCGGAGAGGACGACGTAGAGCTCCTCGTGCCCACCCTGGCTCTCGTCGTGCTCGGCGATGACGTCGCCACCGGTCTCCTCGGCCGCCCAGCCGTTGACGCCGAAGCTCTCGATGCCGAAGTGGCGGCGGATCCCGGCCCAGCGCGCGGCGCCGGGGAGCTGGGCGATCTCGAGCTCGTCGAGGCTTGCGATGGAGTAGCCGTCGGTCATGCCTTCACCAGCTCGGCGAACTCGGGCCGCTCTCGCATGGGGTCGAAGTCGGGGTCGGTCCTCGCCAGCTCGGCGAACCGATCCTCCAGCTCGATCGACCGCCGCAGGTGGTCGAGCGCCGGCTCCGTCTCGCCGAGGATGGCCTCGACGCAGGCGAGGTTGTAGAGAACGATCCCTGCGTTGGGGTGCTTCTCCGCGACCGCGCTGAGAATCTCCCTCGCCTCCTCGTGCTTGCCGTCCTCCCAGAGCGGGTAGGCGTCGCCGGCCTCCTCCCAAGCCGAGACCTCGTAGGCCTGTCCCGGAGTGCCGCCGACGACGAGGACGACGGTGCCGTCCTCCTCGGCGGTCGCGCCTCGACGCACCTTCCGGTCGCTGATGAAGACGACGTTGCCCGCCGGAACCGTCTGCTCCTTGCCGGCCAGCTCGAAGCGCGCACTTCCGCGGAGCACGACGTAGAGCTCCTCGTGCTTGCCGGCCGCCGTGCCGAGCTCGTCGTGCTCCTCGATCACCCGGTGACCTGCGTCCGCGCCGTACGCGTTGACCCCGAAGGCGCCGACGTCGAGGTCGCGGCGAAGCCGGAACCAGCGCGCGCCGTCGGCTCCTCGCTCCGGGCTCGATCTCGTCGAGTCGAGTGACCTGGAACTTCTCGCTCACGAGCGGCGCCTCAGCTCCTCGAGGACGACCGGGTCGATCGACTCGGCGCCGTCGACGCGCTCC
This sequence comes from uncultured Actinomycetes bacterium, assembly GCA_963782765.1. GTDB lineage: Bacteria > Actinomycetota > Thermoleophilia > Gaiellales > Gaiellaceae > JACDAN01. The sequence continues at coordinate 151,400 of CAWALC010000001.1, read as the reverse complement.
TCGAGGTTCTCGCTTCCGGCCCAGCGGACGAAGGCGTCGGAGAGCTCGCCCTCGTACCCCAGCCGCGCCAGGCGCTCGCCCAGCTCGGCGGCGAGTCCGTCGTCGACCGGAAGCCACTCGTCCTTCGGCGTCTGGCCGAAGAGCGCGACGTGGAGCCCGTGCAGCCGCCGGAGCTCCTCCAGCGGGCGCTCGTGGTCGTCCACGCGGAGGTCGAAGACGACGTCGAAGAGGCCGGCGTAGCCGCCATCCTTCTCAACGACGAGGAGCGCCGCCGATTGTTGGCCTCGGCTGTCGCCGCCCGCGGCCTGGCCCGCGTCGAGCGCGTCCATGAGGCGTTCCTCGAGCGGCTTGCCGGCCGTGGACTCGAAGCTCTCGGCGATCGCGTCGACGGTTTTGCCTGACACGAGGATGTTTCCCTGCGCCGCGTAGCCCGGCCCCGTGCGTCCGCCGGCCCAGTCGAGGCACTCGCCGCCCGTGAAAGTCGCGCTACCGCCTTTCGCGTCCACGATTCCGAGCTGGCGGTGATCGCGGCCCTCGTCGGCGGAGGTCAGCCGCTCGACCGCCTCCTCGGCGGACATGCCTTCCCGAAGGAGCGCAAGCCCGTCGGGCCCGTAGCGCGGATTCGCATACGCCTGCGTCGCCACGGCACCGACGTGCGGCTCCGCCCAGGGTACGACCGAGCCGACGCCGAGGAACTTCGACTGCGTCGCCACTCCCCAGCGACCGGCCATCCCCTCGAGGTCGCAGGCGGCGATCGAGTACGTCGCGACGCGCCTAGCCATAGGTCAGCCCGACCACGTCGAGGTCGGCCAGCTCGGACGGGACGACCACGGACGAGACCTCCGGCCGGCGGAGCGCCTCGAGGACAGCGTCGGCGGTGTCGGCGCGGATCACGACCGGGCGGCCGGCGTCGAACGCCTCTCGGATCGCCGCTCGTCGAGCGCGTCGAGCACCAGCGCACCGTCGAGATCGAGCTCGCCCTCGACCGCGATCTGCGGCACGCGGCGCCCGGTCGACCCGAACCAGCGCTCTCTCAAACGGTGATCGTCTCGCCCGGCTCCATGACGAGCAGCTCGACGTCCGTGAGCTTCGCGAGCTCTTCGGGGGTGCCGGTCAGGAGCGGGAAGGTGCCGTAGTGGCAGGGGATGCAGCGCTCGACACCGAGCAACTCGAGCGCGGCGGCCGCCTCCTTCGGGCCCATAGTGAAGTGGTCGCCGATCGGGAGGATCGCGACGTCCGGCTCGTACATCCGCCCGATCAGCTGCATGTCGCCGAAGACTGCGGTGTCGCCGGCGAAGTAGAGCTTCGTCCCGTTCTCGGCCTCCACGACGAAGCCGGCCGGCTCGCCCAGATACTCGCCGTTCGGCCCGCCGCTGGAGTGCCTGGCGTCGGTCATCGTGAACTTCACGCCGTCGGCGTCGCGGGTGCCGCCCTTGTTCGTTCCGGGGATCTCACCGACCTCGGCCCCCTGTCCTTGGAGCCAGCTCAGATCTCGACGATGCCGACCACGGTCGGCTTGAACCGATTGATCAGGTCGACGCTCGATCCGACGTGGTCGTCGTGACCGTGGGTCAGCGCGAGGATGTCGATCCGCTCCGGCTCCTTCTCCGATTCCGGGCACTTCGGGTTGTCGAGGAACGGGTCCAGGTAGACGCGCTTCCCGCCCGGCGTGTCGAACCGGAACGTGCCGTGGCCGAGCCAGGTCAGTTGGACGTCGGGCATCGGCGGGAATCTAACGAAGGGCGGTCAGGAGGTACGCGGCTACCGGCGCCGACTTCCCCTTCAGGTCGAGCTCGCCGATCGGCTGTGCCTGGACGCTCGCGCCGACCGCCTCGTACGTCGCTTTGCCGAGGACGACCTGCCCGGGGTCGGCGGCGGTCTGGAGGCGGGCGGCCAGGTTCGTCGTGTCGCCGATCGCCGTGAAGCTCCGCTGCTCCTCGGTTCCGACGTTGCCGACGATCGCCGGGCCCGTGTTGATCCCGACCCGGAAGCGCGGCCAGTCGCCGTTGCTCCCGGTCACCCGATCGGCGGCCTGCTGGAGGCCGAGGCCGGCGCGGGCAGCTCGCAGCGCGTGATCGGGCTGGTCTGCGGCAGCATTGAAGACGACCATGATCGCGTCCCCTGCGAAACGCTCGATCATCCCGCCGTGCTCGTCCAGGACGATCGGCACCGTCTTCGCCCAGTAGGCGTTCAGCATCGCGAGCACCTCGGCGGGCGAGTGGCCCTCCGAGAACGCTGTGAACCCCTGAAGGTCGGCGAAGAGGACGCTCACCTCGCGTTCCTCGCCGCCGAGCGCCGCCGCCTCCGGCTCGTCGCGAAGCCGGGCCGCGAGCTGCGGGGAGAGGTAGGGCGTGAGCCTGGTCTCGACGGCCTTGATCTCCTCCCCGGCGCGGGCGACGACGGACGCCTCGTCGGCGGCGAGACCGAACCGCCGCCGGAGCTGCGCGTCGTCCAGGCCCTCGGCCGCTGCAGCCTTGACCGCGGACGCGTACCGGCTGTCGATCCGGCCGAGCGTCTCGTCCAGGTAGAGCGACGCAAACGCCTCGCCGCGATGGCGCTCCCGCAGCGCCGTGTAGGCGACGATCCCGAACGCCGCCGCCATCAGGAGGTGCCACTCCCACCACGAGGCGTGCCAGTTGCGGGAGAAGGCGACCGCGATCGAGGCCTCCCCGAGCAGGACCCAGGCGGCGGTCACCCCGGCGAGCACCTGGGACGGCCGGCGCCGGTAAAGGTGCCAGTAGCGCCACGCAGCGATCCCGTAGAGGACGACGGCCGGGACGGCGAGCCCGAAGAGCCACCGGTCCGTCGCGTCCTCCGAGAGCTGGCGGTCGAGTGGCGGGACCTCGGCGACGGAGACAGCCGCCCAGGCCGCCAGAATCGACACGAGCCCCCACCGGAAGAGGCGGACGTTGCTCACCACTGGACGGTCGACCGACGACCAGGCGGCGAACACGGCGGCGATCAGGAGCCCGACCGGGGTCGCGATCACGAACCCCGCGTTTCGTCCCTCCAGCAGGACGCCGGGCGTCGCGAGCGCGTGCAGGCCGAGGAAGCCGGCGCTCGAGAGGAACGCCATCGAGACGAGGAAGAGCCGCGCGTCGGAACGGCGCGACGCGGCCTCGCTCGTGAGGGCGCCGAGCGCGACGCTGACGAGCGAGATCGAGAGGACGAGCCAGAAGTGAGCCGGATGGTGCTCCCACTCGACATCCGCGTCGGGCGCGAGGAGGAGGAGCGCGAGGCCTCCGAGCGGGAGCGCGAAGAGGAGCGGCCAGACGAACACCGTGCGAGGAGACGATACTCCGGTGTCGAAACGCGAGCCGTGAGCCGTCAGCTCTGGCCCGTCGTCCTCATCGTCTCCGCTGCGCTCGCGGATGTCGCGGGTCGTCCGTCACTCGCCTTCTACCTGCTCCTGGCGGCGATCCCGGTCATCGTCGCCGCGACGCTGGTGTCCTATGGCGACCTCGTGGCCGGCGAGGGCGGGAGCCCCGGTCGCACGGCGCTCTGGACGGTCGCGCTCGCCGTCGTCGTCGCGACGGTTGCGCTGCCGACCCTCGGCACCGCCGCGCTGATGACCGCCCTCGTGCTGGTCGGGATCCAGGGCGTCGCGGCGCTGTCCACAGACCCCCGCCGCACGACGACCTAGTAACAGACTGTTACTAGGCCCTCGGGGCGGCTCGGCGTGCGGCCTCCGGGCGGTAGTAACAGAGTGTTACTTGCTCAGAACGGGAGCTGGGACGCGGCCTTCTCGGCCACGTCGATCAGCGGCTGCACGGCGAAGAAGGATCCGACCGTCACGACCATGCAGGCCACGACCGACGCCGACAGCAGCGCCTCCCGCGGCGGCGAGCCGCCCACCGGTGCGAGCTGGAGCTCGGCCGGCATCCGCATGAACATGGCGCGGATGACCGCGAGGTAGTAGTAGAGCGAGATTGCGGTCGCGATCACCCCTGCGACGACGAGCCACCACCAGCCGCTCTCGTACGCAGCGGCGAAGACGTAGAACTTCCCGACGAAGCCGCCGGTCAGCGGCAGTCCGGCGAACGCGAGCATGAAGACCCACATCGAGACGCCCAGCGTGGGCCGCTCCCAGCCCATCCCGCCGATGTTGTCGATCGTGACCTGCTCGCCCAGCTCCCGCTCCCGGGCCGCGATCACGGCGAAGGCTCCGAGCGATGCGGCCGAGTACGGGATCAGGTAGTAGAGGAGCGCCCGCCCCCCGAGCTCGTTGTTCGCGGCGACCGCGATCAGCATGAAGCCCGCGTGCGAGACCGACGAGTAGGCCAGCATCCGCTTCAGGTTCCGCTGGACGAGGGCGGCGATGTTGCCCCAGGCGAGCGAGACGCACGCGATCACGGCGACGGCGATCGTCCAGAGGTCTTCCTCGGCCGGAAACGCCGTGACGAGTAGACGCATCGCGAGGACGAGCGCAACCGCCTTCGTCGCCGCCGACATGAAGGCGGTCACCGGCGTCGGCGCGCCCTCGTAGACGTCCGGCGTCCACATGTGGAACGGCGCCGCGGACGCCTTGAAGCCGAGCCCCGCGATCACCATCGCGAGCCCCGCCAGCACGAGGCCGTCGTTCACGAGCCCCTGTTCGTCGATGGCGGCTGCGATCGCGCCGAACTCCAGCTCGCCCGTCGCACCGTAGACGAGCGCCGAGCCGAAGAGCAGGACGGCCGAGCCGAAGCTGCCGACGATCAGGTACTTCAGCCCGGCCTCCAGCGACGCCACCCGGTCGATTTCGATCGCGCAGAGGATGTAGAGGCAGATCGAGAACCACTCGAGGCCCAGGAACAGCGTCATCAGATTGGTGGCCTGGACGAGGAAGACCATGCCGCCGCCGCAGGCAGCGAGAAGGGCGAAGTACTCGCCGACGTGCTCGCGGCGTGTCCGCTGCCCGTACGAGATCCCGACGGCGAGGAACCCGGCGCCGGCGACGATCAGCTGCGCGAGCGCGCCGAACCGGTCGCGGCGAATCGCGTCGGCCACCTCGTAGGTCGCCTCGGGGCTCTTCCAGTAGAGGAGCCCGGCCGCGACGCCTGCGCCCAGGAAGCCCAGCGCGCAGACGATCGCGCTGAAGACGCGCACCGCGCCGCGTGGGACGAGCACGGCGCCGAGAAGCGCCAGTCCGGCCGCGGCGAGCAGCGCCAGCGAGGGCGAGAGCGCGAACCAGTCGACGACCGGCGTGTCCATCAGAAGGAGAGGTGCTCCGTGATCGCAGCCGGCCAGGCGGAGAGGACGAGCAGGCAGCCGACCAGCGGGACGATCACCGCGAGCTCGGCCGGGCGGAGGTCGAGCGCCTCCTCGGGAACCGCGGGACCGACGTCCCGGTGGAGGACTGCCGAGATCAGCCGCAGCATGTACATCGCCGCGAGGACGATCGCGAAGGCGCCCGCCGCGGCCCAGCCCCAGCCGTCGTCGAAGATTCCGGCCAGGATCAGGAACTCACCCGCGAACGCGCTCGACCCTGGAACCGCGAGCGCGATGATCCCGGTCGCCATCAGGACGGTCGCGAGCGCGGGACGCCCGCGCGCCATGCCGCCGAGCCGGGCGAGCTCACCCGTTGCCGTCCTGCGTTCCACGGCCCCGGCGAGCAGGAAGAGCGAGGCCGAGACGAGCCCGTGATTGACCATGTGCAGCACGGCCCCGCTCGAACCGAGATCGTCGAGCGCGAAGATCCCGATCGTGATCAGGCTCATCTGCGCGAGGCTCGAGTAGGCGATCACGCCGCGGACGTCGGGTGCCCGGAAGGCGAGGTACGAGCCGTAGATCAGGCCCGCGGTCGCCAGTCCGAGGACGAGCGGCTGGAGGTCCTCCGCCGGCCCGGGGAACAGCGGAACGGCGATCGCGAGGAACCCGAAGCCCGCCGCCTTCGAGACCACCCCCGACAGGACCGCGGAGACCTCGGCCGACGACTCGCGGTAGGCGTCCGGCAGCCAGCCGTGCAGCGGGAAGAGCGGCGCCTTCACCGCGAACGCGATCACGAAGCCGAGGAAGATCCAGTGGTTTCCGCTCGTTCCGCCCTCGGCGATGTCGAACGACCCGCGCTCGAGCCCGTAGGCGACGATCGCCGCCAGCATCAGCAGCGACCCGGCCATCGTGTAGATGACGAACTTGATCGTCGCGCCGAGGCGGCCGGGCCCGCCCCACACCCCGACGAGCACGTAGAGCGGGATCAGCATCGCCTCGAAGAAGACGTAGAAGACGAGGAGGTCCTGAGACGAGAAGACGCCGACGATGGCGCCGGTCAGGAACAGCATCAGCCCGAAGTAGGCGTGCGGTTTCTCGCGTCCGGTCCAGTAGGCGTACGCGATTGCAGCCGCCATCACGACGACCGCCATCCCGACCAGCCAGAGCGACCAGCCGTACAGCCCGACGTGGTACGAGACGCCGAGGTCGCCGAACCATTCCTCCCGCTGCTCGAGCTCGAGGCCGCCGTCGAAGTCGAACCGCGTGACCGCGTTGATCCAGATTCCGACTTCGACGAGCGCCGCGAGCAGCGCGAGCGACCCGGCAACGTGGTCTTTCCACGGGAGCAGCCAGATGAAGAGCGCGGCCGCGACCGGGAAGGCGATCAGCGTCGTCGTCAGCCACTCGTTCATCCGCGCACCGCCAGGAAGACGAGCGCGAGAACCGCGGCACCGGCGCCCAGCGCCAACACGTAGGTCCGCGTGAGCCCGGTCTGCACCTCACCCGTGCGGCCGGACAGGAACCGTGCGCCGAACGTGAGCCCCTGGATCGACCCGGCGATCAGCGGCCGCTCCACCCAGCGGTGGAACCCGTTCGCGATCCACACCGCCGGCCGGTAGAAGGCCAGGTCGTAGGCCTCGTCCCAGTAGAACTTCCGCTCGAGCACGCGCTGGAGCGACGGGTAGTCGGGCACGCGGATCTTTCCCGCCGCGTACGTCGCCCAGGCGAGGTAGATCCCGGCCACGGCGAGCGCGACCGCCAGCAGGCTCGTGACGAGATCCTGGAGACCGCTCGGCTCGACGTGCGGCTCCGCGACCGGCTCGAGGAACGTCGTCAGCGGATGCCAGAGCCCGCCGATCTGGATCCAGCCCCCGACGACGGCGAGGAAGGCGAGCACGCCGACCGTCCATGCCATCCAGAGGTTCGGCTCCGTCGCCTTCGGCTTGTGGAAGTGCTCGCGGACGTACGGCGAGGGCTCGCCCCAGAAGACGAGGAAGATCATCCGGAACGTGTACAGCGCCGTGAGGAATGCGCCGGCCAGGCCGACCGCCCACAGAATCTGGCCGTAGAGCCCCGCCTCGAGCCCCGCGGCGATGATCGCGTCCTTCGAGAAGAAGCCCGAGAGCGGCGGGATCCCCGCCAGCGCCAGCGCGCCGATCAGGGTGACCGCGTAGGTCTTCGGAAGCCGCTTCCGCAGCCCGCCCATGCGCCGCATGTCCTGCTCGGCGACGAGCGCGTGGATGACGATGCCGGCGGCGAGGAAGAGCAGCGCCTTGAAGAAGGCGTGCGTCATCAAGTGGAACATCGCGCTGCCGTAGGCCGTGATCCCGGCGCCGAGGAACATGTAGCCGATCTGCGACATCGTCGAGTAGGCGATGACGCGCTTGATGTCGGTCTGGACGAGTGCGATCAGGCCGGCCATGAGCAGCGTCACCGCGCCGATCCCCGCGGCGAGGTCCTGGACGGATGCCGCCTCCTCGAAGATCGGGTTGAGGCGGACGAGCATGTACACCCCGGCCACGACCATCGTCGCGGCGTGGATGAGCGCGCTGACCGGCGTCGGGCCCTCCATCGCATCCGGGAGCCAGGTGTGGAGCGGCACCTGCGCCGACTTCGCGACCGCGCCGCCGAGCAGCCCGAGCGCGATCAGCGTCATCGCCCAGTCGCTGCCGGCCCCGCCGACGCGCTCGAACACGGCGCCGTACTCGAGGGTGCCGACGCGCTGGATCAGCACGAAGAGCGCGAGCGCCATGGTCGCGTCGCCGAACGCGTTCATGATGAACGCCTTCTTGGCGGCGGCGATCGCGGCCGGGCGGTGCTGGTCGTAGCCGATCAGGAAGTACGAGCAGAGACCGACGAGCCCCCAGCCGGCGAGCAGGAGCAACAGGTCGCCGGCCTGGACGAGCAGGAGCATCGAGAAGACGAAGAGCGACATGTACGCGAAGAAGCGGCGCTCCTCGTCGGAGCCGTCCATGTACCCGATCGAGTACGCAACGATCAGGAAGCCGACGCCGGAGACGATCAGCATCATCAGCGCCGAGAGCGGGTCGAGGAGGATGGTGAGGCCCACCTCGAAGTCGCCCGCCGTCAGCCACGTCCAGAGCGTGGACGTATGCGAGCGCTCCTCCGGCGGGTCGCCGAGGAGCCCGGAGAACGCCGTCAGTGCGGCGACGAACGAGACGAGGACGGCGAGTGTCGCGAGGTAGCCGGTTGCCTTGCGCGGGATCCGCGTCCCGAGCAACGTGATCAGCACGGCGGCCGCGAGCGGCGAGAGCAGGCAGATCCAGGCGGCGTCGATCACGTCACCCGCGCAGCGTCGTCAGCTTGTCCACGTCGAGGGTCACGTTGCTGCGATTCAGGGCGACGATCAGCCCGAGACCGACCACCACCTCGGACGCCGCCACGGCCATCACGGCGAGCGCAAAGATCTGCCCGCCCGTCTCTCCGTGATGCCGGGCGAACCCGATCAGCGCGAGGTTCGCCGAGTTGAGCATGATCTCGAGCGAGAGCAGGACGATCAGCGGGCTGCGCCGGAGCAGCACGCCCATCGAGCCGATCGTGAAGAGGAACGCCGAGAGGACGATGTACCAGCTGACATCCGGCCCCATCACCCGGCGGCCCTCTTTCGCGCCTCGCTGCCCAGGATCACGCCGCCGACGGCCGCGACGAGCAGCACGATCGACGTGATCTCGAAGGCGAGCAGATGGTCGGTGAGGAAGATCTGGCCGATGTCGGCGGGCCCGCCGAAGGCGCTCTCGATCTCAGCCTCGTCGGAGAGGCGGCCGCCGGCCTTCAGCCCGATCGCGACGACGACGTCGACGAGGATCACGCCGGCGGCGACCACCGCGGCGATCGCCATCCAGCTCGGGCCTCCGGCGAACGGCGCGTCGGCGTCGCGCCCGATGTAGGCGATCACGAAGAGGAACATCACCATGACCGCGCCGGCGTAGACGAGCACCTGCGCGGCCGCGAGGAACTCGGCCGAGAGGAGCAGGTACAGCACGGCGAGGGATGCCAGGTTCCCGATGAGCGCGATCGCCGAGTAGAACGGGTTCGAGAACGAGATCACTGCCACGCCCGAGCCGAGGCAGCCGACGGCGGCGACGAACCAGATCAGCCAGACGAGTGCGTCGCCCACTTACGACCGGGCCTTGTAGGCGGGGATCGGCATGTCGTAGAGGTCGCGGTCGCCGACGGGCATCCGCTTCACGGGCGGGGCGAGCAGCATGTCCTTCGTGTAGATCAGGTCGTCGCGCGAGTACTCGGAGATCTCGTACTCCGCCTCGAGCGTGATCGCGTCGAACGGGCAGGCAAGCTCGCAGTAGCCGCAGAAGATGCAGCGGCTGAGGTTGATCTCGTAGATGCGGGCATAGCGCTCGCCGGCGGACACGCGGTCCCCGGCCGTGTTCTCCTCGGCCACGACGCGGATGCAATCCGCGGGGCAGGCGGCGGCGCACAAGGAGCAGCCGACGCACTTCTCCAGCCCGTTCTCGTGCTTCCAGAGCCGGTGCCGGCCCCGGAACCGCGGGTAGACGGGCCGCTTGTACTCGGGGTACTGCTGCGTGATCGGTTTCTTGAAGATGTGCTTCAGCGTGACCCCGAAGCCCTTCATCGAGTCGAACGGCTGGGGGCTCACAGGGCCACCACCAGCGCGGCCGTCACGACCGCGTTGATCGTCGCGACCGGGAGCAGCACCTTCCAGCCGAACGCCATCAGCTGGTCGTACCGGAGCCGCGGCAGCGTCGTCCGCAGCCAGATGAAGACGAAGATGACGAGCAAGACCTTGAGCAGGAACCAGACCGGGCCGAGTGCGTCCGAGTTCCACGGCCCGAGCCAGCCGCCGAAGAAGAGCGTCACGCAGAGGCCGGAGAGCACGATCATGTTGATGTACTCGGCCATCTGGAAGAGGCCGAAGCGCATGCCGCTGTACTCGGTGTGGTAGCCGGCGACGAGCTCCTGCTCGGCCTCGGGGAGGTCGAAAGGCGCGCGGTTCGTCTCGGCGACGCCGGCGACGAAGAACGTCAGGAGGCCGACGAACTGCGGCACTGCGTACCACCAGTCGTTCTCCTGCGCGTGGACGATGTCCACGAGGGACAAGGAGCCGGCCATGATGATCACGCCCAGAACCGACAGGGCGAGCGAGACCTCGTACGAGACGAGCTGCGCGCAGGTGCGCATCGAGCCGAGCAGCGAGTACTTCGAATCGGACGCCCAGCCCCCGATGATGAACCCGTAGACCCCAAGCGAGCCGAGCGCGAAGAGGAAGATCAGCCCGATCGGCACGTCGAGGATCTGGCCGGTGACGTCGTAGCCCGCGACCTCCCAGCCGGCGCCCCAGGGGATCACCGCGAACGCGGCCAACGCGGTGAAGGCGGAGATGATCGGCGCCGTGATGTAGAGGGTGTCGACGGCGGTTGCCGGGTAGAACGCCTCCTTGCGGATCAGCTTGACGAGGTCGGCGATCGGCTGGAGGAGCCCGAACGGGCCGGCGCGGTTCGGGCCGTAGCGGAGCTGCATCCGGCCGATGACCTTGCGCTCGACCCAGGTCATGTAGGCGAAGACCCCCATGACCAGGTTGATGATCACGAGCGCCTTGATGGCGCTGATCCACCAGGGCTCGGTCAAGAGATCTCCACGCGTCCTTCGAGGCCGGCTGCGTGCTCGTCCGGGATGCGGGCAACGCCCGGCGCGAGCTCGCGGGTCAGGCGGGCGCGGAGCTCGAGCGACGTGCCGTTGGAGCGGACGCTCACGGTCTGGCCGTTGGCGATCCCCAGCCGGCGGGCGTCTTCGCGGGAGAGCTCGACCTCGGCGGCGGCGCGCTGGAACTCGAGCTCCGGCACGCGCTCGACGGCGGGCCCGGAGAACAGCGGGCGGTAGGTCACGAGCCGCAAGCCAGGTCCCTCGGAGACACGACGAGTGTCTGACACTGTTTCCCCAGGAGCCACGTCCGGGGACTGGCCCTGAACGTGGCTCCTCGGGACACGCGCTTGCAGCCGAGCCTCCTCGCCGACCTCGCCGTAGGGCAGGCCGCCGAAGCAGATCGCGGAGACTTCGTCGAAGACCTGCGCCGGGTACGGCGAGAGCTCGACGCCGAAGCGCTCCGCGAGGCGCGAGAGCACCGCGACCTCGTCCGGTGCCGGCGGGATTGCCGCGCGCCGGATGCGCTGGAGGCGGCCCTCGAGGTTGACGTAGGTGCCGTCCCGCTCCAGGTAGCTCGTCCCCGGAAGGATGAGATCCGCCCACGGCGCGACGAGCCGCCGGAACATCCCGATCGCGATCACCTTCTCGGACTGCTCGGCCATCGCCCTGACGTTCGGGTCCGCCGCGGCCTCGTCGCCGGAGACGATCAGGAGGCCGATCGGCTCGGGGTTCTCGGGCTCGTCGTCGGCGGCCGCCGCCCACGCATCCGCTACGCCCCGGCCGTTCGCGGTTCTCGGGAGCGGGAAGGCGGCGCAGCCTTCGCGGTCGAGGCCGCCGGCCGCCGCCAGCCCGGCACCGTCTGCGCCCGACACGACGAGCACGGCCCGTGCGGCGCCCCGCAGCCGGTCCTCCAGCGCGGAATCCGCCTCGCTCTGCCGCACGATCTCCGCCCCGTTCCGCCGCGCCTCCCTGATCCAGAGCTCGACGATCGGCGCGCGCTCGGCGACCGGCTCGTCGCCGAGCACGACGACCAGGTCGGCGTCCCGGATCGTCGAGAGCGGCGCCCGGTAGGCGTCGTACCAGTGGCCGACAGGCTCGGGGAGCAGCGCCGAGTGCGCGCCGACGCCCTGGCGGAGCAGCTTCCCGAGCGCGTAGGCGAGCTCGACCGTCTCCGAGCCCGACAGCACCGTCACGATCCGGTCCTCGGCGCCACGGATCAACGCCTCCGCCTCGTCCAGCGCGTCGTCCCACGAGAGCTCCTCGTACCGGGGCGCGGCCTTGCGCAGCGGGTCGACAACGCGATCCGGCGCCTGCAAGTGGCCGTATGCGAACCGGCCCTTGTCGCAGAGCCAGCCGCCGTCGACCTCCGGATGGTTGCGGGAGAGGATCCGCTTGACCTTCCCCTCGCGCGTCGTCGCCGAGATGTTGCAGCCGACCGGGCACATGCCGCACACGGACGGGACGTTCTGGATCTCCCATGGCCGCGCCTCGAACCGGTACGGCGTGGAGGTGAGCGCGCCGACGGGACAGAGCTCGATCACGTTGCCCGTGAACTGGCCGCGGTACGGCTCGTCCTCGAAGGTCGCGATCACGGACTGGGCGCCGCGATTCCGCGCGATCAGCTGGCCGTCCTCCGAGACCTCCCCGGAGAAGCGCGTGCAGCGGTAGCAGAGGATGCAGCGCTCGCGGTCGAGCGCGATCAGCGGGCTGATCGGGATCGGCTTGTCGAACGTCCGTTTCGGAAAGGTCATCCGCGTGTTGCCGGGGCCGTAGCGGAACGTCAGGTCCTGCAACGGGCACTCGCCGCCCTTGTCGCAGACCGGGCAGTCGAGCGGGTGGTTGACGAGGATGAACTCGAGCGTCGCGTTCTGGCCGTCGGCCGCCTTCTCGGAGGTCTGCGCGGTCTTCACGACCATCCCGTCCTGCGCGGTCAGCGTGCAGCCCGCCTGAAGCTTCCCCTGGCCCTCGACCTCGACGAGGCACATGCGGCAGGCGCCGATCGGCGGCCCGATCCGCGGCTCGTAGCAGAAGACCGGGATCTCGATCCCCGCGGCGGCGGCGGTCTCGACCAGGCCGAGCCCCTTCGGCACCCGCACCTCGACCCCGTCGACGACGAGCGTGACGAGCTCGACCGAGCTCATGCGGGCACCAGCGGCAGATGCGTGTGGACGTGGGTGTCGCTCGGCGCCCGAACCCCGTCGAGCGACGACTCGCCGCCGAAAGGACAGCCGCCCTCGTCGACGTGGCGCGTGAACTCGTCGTAGAACTTGTCCACGTAGCTCGCGACGCAGTAGACGGCGAAGTCGCCGAGCGCGCAGAGCGACTTGCCGAGGATCCGGTCGCAGACGTCCCGCAGGAGGTCGAGGTCGTCGTGTGTCCCGTCGCCGGCTTCGATCCGCTCGAGCAGCTGGACGAGCCAGCGCGTGCCCTCGCGGCAGGGCGTGCACTTGCCGCATGACTCGTGCATGTAGAACTTCTCCGCCCGCAGTCCGAGCTGCACCATGCAGGCGCGGTCGTCCACGACGATGATCGCGGCCGAGCCGAGGAACGACCCGGCGGCCTGGACGGCGTCGAAGTCGAGCGGGATGTCGATCTGGTCCGGCGTGAAGACCGGCACCGAGGAGCCGCCGGGGATGATCGCCTTCAGCCCGCGTCCGTCGACGACGCCGTGGCCGTGCTCGAAGATCAGCTCGCGCAGCGTCGTCCCGAGCGGGAGCTCGTAGTTCCCGGGCTTGTTGACGTTGCCGGAGAGCGAGTAGACGACGGTGCCCGGCGCGGCCTCCACGCCGAGCCGCGAGTAGCCCTCGACGCCGAGCTCCAGGATCGCGGGGACGCTGGCGATGGTCTGGACGTTGTTGACGAGCGTCGGGCCGGCGTAGAGGCCGGTCACCGGCGGGAACGGCGGGCGTGGCCGCGGCTGGCCGCGCTTGCCCTCGAGCGAGTCGAGCAGCGCAGACTCCTCGCCGCAGATGTATGCGCCGGCGCCGCGGTGGACGACGACGTCACAGTCGCCGAAGACGCCGGCGGCGCGCGCTTCCTCCACTGCGCCGGAGAGCACCTCGTACTCCGTCAGGTACTCGCCGCGGATGTAGATGAAGACGCTCTGCGACTGGATCCCGTGCGCCGCGATCAGGCAGCCCTCGATGAACCGGTGCGGCGCCCGCCGCATGATCTCGCGGTCCTTGAAGGCGCCCGGCTCGGACTCGTCCGCGTTCGCGACCACGTACGCCGGGCTCCGGCGCTTGTCCGGCGGCGGGACGAGGCTCATCTTTCGCCCCATCGGGAAGCCTGCGCCGCCGCGGCCGCGGAGCTTCGCGTTCGAGATCGTCTCGATCAGCTGCTCCGGCTTCATCCCGCGCGCCTTCTCGAGCTGCTCGTAACCGCCGGTGGCCCGATACTCGTCGAGCTTCGTGAGGTCGCGCTCGTCGGCTCCGGTGAGGATGGTCAGCTCAGCGGCCACGGATCTCCTCCACCAGCGCGGGAACCTCGTCCGGGCGGACGGGCTCGCGGTAGCGCTGGTCGACCACCACGACCGGTGCATAGCCGCAGCCGCCCGCGCACTCGACGAGCCGGAAGCTGATCGCGCCGTCCTCGGTCGTCTCCCCCGGCGCGACGCCGAGCTCCTCCTCGAGCGCGTCCACCACAGCCTGGGCGCCGACGAGCGCGCAGGAGAGGTTCGTGCAGACCTCGATCGAGTGCCGCCCGACCGGCTCCAGGTGGTACATGTCGTAGAAGGACGCGACCGACTGGACGTGAGGCCGGCGTCAGCTCCATCGCGTCGGCGACCTCCTCGAGCGCCTCGACGGGCAGCCAGCCGTCGTGCCGCTTCTGCGCGAGATGGAGCGCGCCCATGATCGCCGAGCGGTCGTCGGGATAGAGCTGCCGGAGCTCCTGCACGCGATCGTGGAACTCGGTGGCCGTCACCGGTCCGTGTCCCCCATCACGGAGTCGAGCGAGCCGACGATCGCGATCAGGTCGGCGACGAGCGCCTCGTGCATGCAGGTCGCGGTCGCCTCCAGCGCGACGAACGACGGTGCCCGGAACTTCACGCGCCACGGCCGGGGCCCGCCGTCGGAGACGACGTAGCAGCCCTTCTCTCCGCGCGGGGACTCGATGGCGACATAGACCTCGCCCTCGGGCACGTGGTACCCCTCGGTGACGATCTTGAAGTGGTGGATCAGGGACTCCATCGACGTGTGGAGCTCCTCGCGCGGCGGCAGCACGACCTTTCTGTCGTCCGCGATCCACGGCTCGCCCTGCATCCCCTCCAGCCGGTCGAGGCACTGCTCGACGATCCGCACGGACTCCCGCATCTCGTCGATGCGGACGCGATAGCGGTCGTAGACGTCGCCGTTCGGGTGGACCGGGATGTCGAAGTCGACCTCGTCGTAGGCCAGATACGGCTGCGTCTTGCGCAGATCCCAATCCACGCCCGACGCCCGCAGCACCGGCCCGGACTGGCCGAGCGCGATCGCGTCGTCGGCGGAGAGCAGGCCGATCGCCCTGCGTCCGCTCGAGCCAGATCTCGTTGCGCCCGATCAGCGACTCGTAGTCGTCGACCGCCTTCGGCATCCAGTCGCAGAACTTGCGCGCCTCGGCGAAGAAGCCGGACGGGATGTCCTCGGCCAGGCCGCCGGTCTGGAAGTACCGGGTGTGCATGCGGACCCCGGTGACCAGCTCGAAGAGGTCGAGGATCTGGTCGCGCTCCCGAAAGCAGTACCAGAACATCGAGATCGCCCCCAGCTCGAGCGCCCCGGTTCCGAGGAAGACGAGGTGCGAGTGGATCCGGTTGAGCTCGCACAGCAGCATCCGCATCCAGGTCGCCTTGGGCGGGACCTCGAGGTCGAGCAGCTTCTCGATCGCGAGGACGAAGACGAGCTCGTCGTTCTGGAAGCCGACGTAGTCGATCCGCTCGGGGTACGTGATCGCCTTCCACCACGACTTGTGCTCCATCGTCTTCTCGAAGCCCGTGTGGAGGTAGCCGATCACCGCCGAGGTGCCGACGACGCGCTCGCCCTCGAGGTCGATGATCAGGCGCAGGACGCCGTGCATCGACGGGTGGTTTGGCCCGAAGTTGATGCGCATGACGTCCTCGCTGCCCTCGAGCTCGGCGGGCGTCGAGAGGACGGTCGGGATCGGAGAGGGGATCCTCGAGCCCTCGTAGATCCGCGGGCGCTCGACGATCGCCACTTACTGCTCCTCGGAGAAGCGGACGGGCTCGCCGCCGATCGGATAGTCCTTCCGCAGCGGGTGGCCCTCCCAGTCGTCCTCCATCAGGATCCGGACGAGGTTCGGGTGCCCTTCGAAACGGATGCCCATCATGTCCCAGGCCTCCCGTTCGTGCCAGTCGGCGGTCGGCCAGACCGAGATCACGCTCTCGAGCGCCTCGCCGTCGTCGATCCAGACCTGGACGCGGACACGTGGCGCGCCGTCTCGCAATGCCAGGAGGTGGTAGTTGACCGAGAAGCGCTTGGCCTTCGGGCGCGGAACCCGTCCGTACCCCTGTGAGGCGACGGACACGCCCAGGCCGGCGGGCATGTTCAGGTCGCGGCCCTGCTCGGTGCCGTAGTACCCGGCAACGCCGCGCTTCCCCCAGCCGAGATAGTCGGTCGGCGTGATGTCGGAGAGGAAGTTGAAGCCCTCTCTGTCGCGGAGGTGGAGGCAGGCTTCGCGGAGCCGGGCGGGGTCGACGACCAGGGTGGTCTCGCCACGCTCCTCCCTCGTCTCGACCAGGCCCGGGACGCCCTCGTACGTCACTCGGCGACTCCCCGGATCTCGTACGCGGGCGGGACGCCGGCCTTGATCTTCTCCTGGAGCCTGATGATGCCCTCGACGAGCGCCTCGGGCCTGGGCGGGCAGCCGGGCACGTGGATGTCCACGGCGACGACCTTGTCCACGCCCTGAAGCACCGTGTAGTTGTTGAACATCCCGCCGGAGCTCGCGCAGGCGCCCATCGCGATCACCCACTTGGGCTCCAGCATCTGGTCGTAGATCTGGCGGAGCGGGCCGGCCATCTTGTGGGCGACCCGGCCGGAGACGATCAGGAGGTCGGCCTGGCGCGGCGAGGATCGGAAGACCTCGGCGCCGAATCGTGCGATGTCGTACCGCGAGGAGACGATCGACATCATCTCGATCGCGCAGCAGGCGAGCCCGAAGGTCGCGGGCCAGATCGAGTTGCCCTGCGACCAGGCGACGGCCTTCTCGACGGTCGAGAGCAGCAGCTTGTCCTGGAGGTCCTCGGGGCCGAGCTCGCGCTCGAAGACTCCGGGCTCCTTGTTCCGCATCAGCACCCGCTCCGAGTGGATGTTGTAGTCGCGGAGGCGCTTCTTCTCTACCGCCACTCGAGGGCCCCCTTGCGCCAGATGTAGACGTAGGCCAGGGCGAGGATCCCGATGAAGAACGAGAGCTCCCAGAACGCGAACCAGCCCAGCGGCTCGAGCACGACCGCGAGCGGGTACAGAAAGACGATCTCGATGTCGAAGACGATGAAGAGCAGCGCCGTCAGGTAGAAGCTGATCGTGAAGCGCTGGAGCCGCGGCGGCCCGGCGGAGACGCCCGACTCGAAGGGCAGCGTCCGCGTCCGGTTGCGGTGTGACGGCTTGGTCGCGAAGAGGAACGACATGCCGATCATCGAGGCCGGGATGGCCAAGGCCAGCAACCCGTAGATCAGGAAGGGCAGCCAGTTATCGAGCATCGCTGCGTGGCGCCGGGGCCCCCACTCCGGCCCGGAGTCTACAGCCGCCGAGGCTGCACGATCGGCGCAGGAAACCGCTCAACGAAGCGTGAATCAGCTGTTACAAAGTCTGCGCTCCCGCCCCTCGGTCGGGGGACGGCGGCGCCCGGTCCCGCTGCTACGATTGGCCCGCCTTGGAGATCACAGAGCGCCCACTCACCATCGTCTCTCTCAGCGAGCGCGCGGCCGCCAAGGTCAAGGATCTGATGGCCGAAGAGCCGGCCGGCGAGGCCGAGGTTCTCCGCGTCGCGGTGCAGGGCGGCGGGTGCTCGGGCTTCGAGTACGCGCTCGGCTTCGACCGCGGCTCGATGGAGGGCGACCACGAGCTCGAGGCGCACGGCGTCCGCGTCGTCGTCGATCCCTTCAGCGCCCCGTACCTGACCGGCACGGAGATCGACTTCGTCGACGGCCTCCAGGGCGGGTTCGCGATCAACAACCCGAACGCGACCGCCGGGTGCGGCTGCGGGCATTCGTTCCAGGTCGAGGACGAGGCCGGCGACCCGCACGCGAACGGCGGCTGCGGCTCCGGCTGCTCGCACTAGCCCCTTTACCATTCAGCGCGGCATGAGCGACGACGTCGTCGACGTCACGATTCTCGGCGCTGGCCCAGTTGGGCTCTCGGCGGCGTACTACGTCGGGCACCGCGACGGGACAGTGCGCATCGTCGAGTCGCTGGAGCAGATCGGCGGCCAGGTCGCGGCGACCTACCCGGAGAAGCACGTCTACGACGTTGCAGGCTTCCCGAAGATCCTCGGCCAGAAGCTCGTCGACATGTGCGCGGAGCAGGGCCTTCAGTACGGCGCCGACGTCAGGCTCGGCGAGGAGGCGAAGACGCTCGAGCGGATCAGCCAGAACGGCGAGGACGTGCTCGCGCTGACGACGGACGCGGGCAACACGTATCTGTCGCGGTCGATGATCATCACGGCGGGCCACGGCGCCTTCGAGCCGCGCCGTCTCGGCGTCGAGGACATCGACGGCTGGCTGGGCCGTGGGCTCCACTACGTCGTGAAGGAGAAGGCGCAGTTCGCGGGCAAGCGCTGCGTGATCGTCGGCGGCGGCGACTCCGCGCTCGACTGGACGCTCGGCCTCCAGGACACCGCCGATCTCCCGATCACGCTCGTCCACCGGCGCGACCGCTTTCGGGCGCTCGAGTCCTCGCTGAACGAGGCGCGCAGGCTCGAGGGAGAGGGCGCCGTGAGGATCCTGACCCCGCACGAGGTTCGCGACGTGCACGGCGACGGAAGCATGGAGGCGGTCACGATCGAGAACACCGCGACCGGCGAGGCGGAGCGATACGACTGCGAGGCGCTGATCACGCTTCTCGGCTTCGTCTCGCACCTCGGCTCGATCGCAGAGTGGGGGCTCGACCTCGAGGGCAAGCGCCAGATCAGGATCGACCCGATGAGCTGCGAGACGTCGATGCCCGGCGTCTACGCGGCCGGCGACGTCGCCGGCTACCCGGGGAAGATCACGCTGATCACGATCGGCATGGGCGAGGCCGCCATCGCCGCGAACAACGCGATCGCACAGATTCGGGGCGAGAAAGTCCAGCCGAAGTACTCGACGGACTGAGCCTCCCTCACGCCGGGTTAGCGCGTCGCGGGCGCTTCTCGTCGGCGTCCCTCGTTCGAGTGATGCGCTCCGGCCCCTCCACGGCCGAATTCCGCACGTGGTGGAGAAGAAGGTTCGTATCGAATGTCTTTCTTGCGGCGCCCGGCGCATGACAGCCGAGGACGCTGTCCACCTCGATCCCGGCGAGTGCCATCGCTGCGGGTACGTCGGGTGGGCCCGCGCCGAGGACCTCACGGACGTCGCCCGCCGGCTGATCCGCGAGCGCCCGCTCGAGCGCCGCAGCCTCCGCGTCGTCTAGCTCGATACGCTTGGCGTCGTGGCCGACGTCGAGACGCGGACCGAGCTCTGGGGCGGCGAGACGCGCAAGGCGATCGCCAACTTCACAGTCTCTGGTGAGCCGATCCCGGCGCCCGTGGCGCGCTGGCTCGGGCGGATCAAGGGCGCTGCCGCCCGCGTGAACGCCGACCTCGGCCTGCTCGACGCCGACAAGGCCGAGCGCATCGCCGCGGCAGCCGAGCGCGTCGCCTCCGGCGAGCTCGACGACCAGTTCCCGATCGACGTCTTCCAGACCGGCTCCGGGACCTCCTCGAACATGAACGCGAACGAGGTGCTGGCGGCGCTCGCCGGCGAGGACGTCCACGCGAACGACGACGTGAACATGGGCCAGTCGTCGAACGACGTCTTTCCGTCCGCCGTGCACCTCGCGGCGCTCGAGCAGCTGACGCACGACCTGCTTCCCGCGCTCGACGGGCTCGGCGAGTCGCTTGAGCGCAAGGCCCGGGAGTTCGACGACGTCGTCAAGTCGGGCCGGACGCACCTGATGGATGCCGTGCCGGTCACGCTCGGCCAGGAGTTCTCGGGCTATGCGGCACAGGTCCGGCAGGGTGCAGCCCGTGTGCGCGACACGCTCGAGCGCGTCGGCCAGATCCCGCTCGGCGGAACCGCCGTCGGCACCGGCCTGAACACGCACCCGGAGTTCGCCGAGCGAGTCCGTCGGCTCCTCACGGAGGAGACCGGACTTCCGGTCGGCCCGCCCGCCGACCCCTTCGAGGCGCAGGCGGCGCGCGACGGGCTCGTCGAGGCATCCGGCGCGCTGAAGACCGTCGCCGTCTCCCTGACGAAGATCGCGAACGACCTCCGCCTCCTCGGCTCCGGCCCGAGAGCCGGTCTCGCCGAGATCATGCTCCCCGAGCTCCAGAAGGGCAGCTCGATCATGCCCGGGAAGGTCAACCCGGTCATCCCCGAGGTGGTGACTCAGGTCTCGGCGCAGGTGATCGGCAACGACACCGCGATCACGGTCGGCGGCATGCAGGGCCACCTGGAGCTGAATGTCTTCGTCCCGCTGCTCGCCCGGAACCTCCTCGACTCGATCCGGCTCCTTGCCGCGGCGTCCCGGCTCCTCGCGGAGAAGTGCGTGGACGGCATCGAGGCGAACCGTGAGAACGCCGAGCGCTACGCCGAGCTCACCCTGTCCGCCGCCACGGCGCTGAACCCGTACATCGGCTACGACAAGGCGACGGAGATCGTCAACACCGCAGCCGCCAGCGGCCGGCCGCTCCGCGACGTTGCGCGCGAGGCCGGCGTCGAGGATGAGATCCTCGACAAGGCCCTGGACTACAGGGCGATGACGGATCCGAATCGGTAGTCCCTCGCCCCAGGGGTCGAAAGACCCGACCGGGCCGCCGACAACCTGCCTGTACCCCTTCGCGTCAACGGCGTGCTCCAACCCGGCGGCTGAGCCGCACACTTGTCATACTCCGCCAGCTTCGATAGAAAAAGCTCTATCGAGGGGGCGAGATCGGTGATATCACCGCTTTCGGCCTAAGCCGAAGACAGGGGAGAGCATGCGAAAAAAGACCTTGGCCCTGGTTGCCGTTTGCGCATTGGTGGTCATCACTGCCGCCTTCGCAGCCGCGGTGAAGATGGGGCCGGCCGGTAACAGCAGCTCGGCAGCCGCCGGGCCTGTGGCCGGATCGTTGGCACAAGAGGCGCTCGCGTACCGGAATTCGGGCCGCGAGAGCTTCGGAATTCCGGTGCCGGTTGCACGTGAGAAGGCCGGCCGGGAAGCATCTCGCGAGATCCTCAACGGCTTCGCCCAGCAGGCGTACGCCGACCTCGCGTATCCGCACAAGACGGTGGCCGCAGCCCAGCTTCAGGGCGCGCTCGCCGCGATGCACCGCCACAACGACGACAACGACGACGACGGACGTCGTCGCGGCTCTCGCTGGGAGGAGGTCGGGCCCTTCACGCTCGACGTCGCCCGCGAGGCCACCCAGAACAACGGCCTCCCGACCCAGTGGTCGGGCCGCCTGACGGCGATGGTCGCCGATCCCAAGTGCGACTCGCGCGACTGCCGGCTCTACGTCGGCGCCGCGGGCGGAGGCGTCTGGCGCACCGACGACGCACTCGACCGCAATCCGCGCTGGAAGCCGCTCGACCGTGGTCTCGACACGACCTCGATCGGCGCCCTCCTGATCGACCCGACCGACAAGTCCGGCCGGACGATCTACGTCGGCACCGGCGAGCCCAGCGGCTCGGGCGACAGCGAGGCCGGCCTCGGTCTCTACAAGTCGACCGACCGCGGCGAGCACTGGAAGCTCGTCCCGGGCAGCTACGCGGTCTCGAAGGACCGCGGCATCGGCGAGATCGCAGTCGACCCGAAGAACCCCAGGCACATCTGGATCGGCACGACTGTCGCCCGCCACGCGGGCTCGGGCGTCTCAGGTGGCCGCTTCACGCCGCCTGGCGCTCCGACGATCGGGCTCTACGAGTCCACGGACGGCGGCGCGAGCTTCCAGCTCCGTTTCAACCTGCCGCAGGATCCGGTGAACCCGAACTCGCCGAACGGCAGCGACTTCTTCAAGGGCGGAGTCACCGACATCGAGTACGACCCCGCCGACGCGAACACGCTCTACTTCACGATGTTCGACTACGGCGTCTTCCGCCTGACGGGCGGGGGCGCGCCGCAGAACCTCTACACCGGCGCAGGGCCCGACCCGACCGGCCTCGGCATTCGCTACGAGGTCGCCGCGGCGAAGCTCGCGCAACGGCAAGACGCGGCTCTACGTCTATGACGGCCGGAACGAGGTTGGAGGCCCCGGCGGCTCCATCGCCGACGGCTCGCGCGTCCTTCGCTCCGACGACGCTCGGGCGGCGACGCCGACCTTCCAGATGCTGTCGAGCCCGGCCCGCGGAACCCCGGGCTACACCTCGTTCGACATCTGCTCCCAGCAGTGCTCGTACGACATGCCGATCTCGGTGTCCCCGAAGAACCCGGACGTGGTGATGATCGGCGGGCAGACGCAGTACGGCGAGCTCCCGCCCTATGCCGGCGCGGACAAGTCGAACGGTCGGAACATCATGCTCTCCCGGAACGCGGGCGAGCTCTTCACGGACATGTCGGGCGAGGCCAAGGATCCGTTCGAGGCCAACCACCCGGACGTCCAGATCCTGGCCTTCCATCCGAAGAACCCGAACATCCTCTTCATCGGGAGCGACGGCGGGGTCATGCGGACGAGTGGCCGGTACGTGAACGATTCGTCGGACTGCTCCGAGCCCGACCGCAACCTCTCCGGGCTCGATCTGGCGGAATGCCAGATGTTCCTGTCCTCCATCCCCGACGACCTGGTGAACATGAACGCGGGCCTGCGGACGCTCCAGTTCCAGGACCTGCAGCCGAACCCGAGCAATCCGCTCGGCGAGGCGATCGGCGGAACCCAGGACAACGGGACGCTCGGCTTCAGCGGTAGCGGAACCTGGCTCAACTTCGTCTCGGGCGACGGCGGCCAGTCCGGTATCGACGCGAAGCAGGGCAACATCCGCTACCACACGTACTTCGCCCAGCAGGGCGACGTGAACTTCCGCGGGAACGACCCGCAGTGGTGGTCGTGGATCTTCGATCCGATCCTGTTCTCGCCGGAGGCCTCCGGCTTCTACATCCCCTTCACGGCCGACCCCGTCGTCAACAAGACGGCGTTCACCGGCTCGGAGGGCGTGTGGAGGACGCGGAACGCCGGCGGTGACAAGGACTTCCTCGAGAACAACTGCAACGTCCTCGGCGGACCGAGGAGCGGTGCCCTGAACACCGGCCCGAACTCGGGGTGCGGCGACTGGATCAAGCTCGGTCCGGGTGCCGCTCTCTCGCTCGGTACCGACAATCCGACCGACAAGGGCGGGGCCTCGGGCGCCAGCTACGTCGTGGCGATCGAGCGGGCGAAGACGAACAACGGGACGATGTGGGTCGGCACGCGCCGAGGCCGGATCTGGGTCTCGAAGAACGCCGACTTCAACAACCCGGCCACGCTCGTCACCGAGCCGGCCTTCGGCGGGACGAACCAGCGGCAGGCGGAGGTCGATTTCGACCGCGTCGACACGCCGCTCCAGCCGAGGCGGTTCCCCAGCGGGATCTCGGTCGACCCGAGGGATCCGACCGGAAACACGGCATACATCTCGTTCTCCGGCTACGAGGCCTACTCGCCCGGACAGCCCGGCCATGTGTTCAAGGCCGTGTACAACCCGGTGAGCGGGACGGCGACGTGGACCGACCTGAGCGGGAACCTGGGCGACCTGCCGATCACGGACGTCGAGCTCGACGCCCCGACCGGCGATCTCTACGCAGCGTACGACTGGGGCGTCCTCCGGCTTCCGGCCGGCGGGACGAACTGGGTCGACGCAGACCGCGGCCTGCCTGAGGTCGCGATCTACGAGCTGTCCCAGGCGAACATCCCCGGCACCTCGAAGCGCGTCATCTACGCGGCCACCCACGGTCGCGGCGGCTACCGCTTGATCCTCGGAGGAGGACACGGCGGCGGCGGCGACGACGATGACGACGACGACTAGGCCACTCGCCTAACAACGCAGCACGGGAGAGGCCGCCGAAAGGCGGTCTCTCCGTTTCTAGGGCGGAGGCGGGCAGAGCCGGGGCGGCAGCTTCAGCCCGGCCCGGGAGCCCCGGTTTCCGACGGCGCTCACGATGACCGCGCCACACCGGCGGTCGTGCGACTGTTGTGGGAACGTCAGCGTCCAGCCGCCTCGCCGGCCGGCAGTCACGCGCTTGCGTGTGACGCCGGCGAGGCCGATAAGGCGCACCGTGACTCGCTCCCTGGCCACGAAGCCGGTTCCCTGGATCTTGACCGGCGTTGACTCGAGCAGCCGCAGCTTGGCCTTGCCGCCGGCCGTTGCATCGACTGCCGCGCTCGCCGGAACCAGCGCCAGGGACAGGAGTGCCGCAGCGAGGAGCAGGGAGCCTCGTCGCACGCGCCGGAGTATGCCAGGGCGACCCTCCTGGCAGGCACTTTCCGGCAATTGTGATATTCGCACTGATATTCGTGAGATCTCGCTTGATATCGAGGCGTAAATGAGGCAAGGTTGCCGCGCTCAAGTGGCAGGGGAGGTCTATCGCTTTCTGCTCCGGATGCCGGTGCATCTCAGGGAGCAGCTTCACGCCGCGGCCGCACGGTCCGGTAGGAGCGTCAACGCCGAGCTCGTTCATCGGCTGGAGCGAAGCCTCGCCCGCGAGCAGCGCGTCACCGGACGCCTGCGACTGCAATTTGGGGAGGGCAGTATGCGAAGAAGGAATCTCAGGCGCTGGTCGGTCGCGACCGGCGTCCTGGCCTCGGCGATGGTCGTCGCGGTTTCGGCATTCGTCCTGAACGGGGCGACGCCGGCGGCGCCCGCCGGCGAGGGTCAGGAGATGCCGACCGCGCTTGCGGGGCATCTCGCGAAGCTGAAGCAGGCGATGCCGGGCAACGGCGGCATGTCCGCGGAAGGGCCGGGCGGAGCCGCCGACCAGGCGTTCCTCAACCGGGCCTATCCGGACACGACGATCTCGGTCGCCGAGATGAACGATGCACGCGAGGCATTCGCCGACGCCGCCGGCCAGCCGTATCGCGCCGGCGAGGGCGACGGCCGCTGGGAGACGATCGGGCCGAGCAGGGCGCTCTACCCGTTCACGGAGTTCCGGAACTCGTTCCTCTACGTGCCGAACGAGTACGTGGCAGGCGGCCGCACGACCGTCGATCGCGATCAGCGACAAGTGCACGCGCGGCCGCTGTGAGGCGTACATCACGCCCGCCGGTGGCGGCGTCTGGCACACGAACAACGTCTTCCGCAGCGGAGAGGTCGACTGGACGTATCTCGGCGGCCCGCTCGGGATCAACGCGGCCGGCGCCGTGTCACATCGACCCGAACGACAAAAGCGGGAACACCGTCTACGTCGGCACCGGCGAGGCCAACATCTGCGGCAGCGGCTGCGTCGCGGGCACCGGCCTCTACAAGTCGACGAACGGCGGCCGCAGCTGGAAGCTCCTCGGCAAGACGGAGTTCCAGGGCAAGGGCATCGGCGAGATCATCGTCAAGCCGGGCGACAAGAAGACGCTCTACGTCGCTTCGACGACCGCCCTCCGCGGCATGTCGTCGGTGTGCTGCTCGGGCGTCACGCGGCCGGTCCCCGGCATCGCCAAGTGGGGCCTCTACAAGTCGACCGACGGCGGCGAGAGCTGGAGCTTCATCCACAACGGCTCCGCGTCGACCGCTTCGTGCACCGGTGACCTGACCGAGTTCAACAACGGCGGCATCTGCTCGCCGCGCGGCGTGCGGAGCATCGAGCTCGACCCGTCGAACTCGAACATCATCTACGCGTCCTCGTACGCACGCGGCGTCTGGCGGTCGATCGATGCGGGCGCGACCTGGGAGCAGATCAAGCCGTCGCTGAACGCGGCGTGCATCCAGACGCGTGCGGCGATCTCCGTGACCAAGCTGCCGAGCGGCGCGACTCGCATGTACGTGTACGAGGGCAACATCGGCAACCCGTACTCGCAGGCTCTTCCGCAGCGACAGCGTCGCGACGGGAGTGCCGGTCTTCACCGACCTGACCAGCCCCGATCCGGCGCTGCCGGGCTTCGGCACGTTCAACCTCTGTAGCGGCCAGTGCTGGTACGACGTGTTCGTCTACACGCCGAAGGGCCATCCGGACATGGTGTACGCCGGCGGCTCGTACTCGTACGGGGAGAACATCGCCAACAAGCGCGGCGTCGTCCTCTCGACGGACGCAGGCGTCACCTCGACGGACATGACGTTCGACGGGACGGACTCGCTCCACCCGAACGGGCTCCATCCCGACCAGCACGACATCGCCGTCCACCCGAACAACCCGAACAGGTTCGTGGAGACGAACGACGGTGGCGTCATGCGGTCGAACGGGAACGTTCGTGAACCGCTCGTCCTGGTGCGACGACCCGCGGCCCGCGGGCTCAACCCCGCGCAGAACGCGCGGTGCGAGCAGATGCTGTCCCGGATCCCGGAGAAGCTCGAGGGCCTGAACGACGGGCTGAACACGCTTCAGTTCCAGAGCCTGTCGATCAGCCCGCACAACAACCGGATCCGCCAGGGCGGCACGCAGGACAACGGCACCTGGGAGACGCAGGGCAGCCGGCGTCACCTGGGAGAACACGATGATCGGAGACGGCGGACAGTCCGGCTTCGACGTCGCGAATCCCGAGTTCCGGTTCCACAACTTCTTCGACGTGACGCCCGGACGTGAACTTCAACAACGGCAACATCGCCGACTGGATCTGGATCGCCGACCCGATCTTCGGTCACGCCGGGACGCAGTTCTACTCGCCGGTGATCAGCGATCCCGAGGGAGCGAAGTGGATGTTCGCCGGCACCGGCCGGACGGCGTACCGGACGAAGACCGCACGGTCTCGGGACGATGACGATGGCCGAGGCGAACGCAGCACTGCAACGACCTGGACCGGCGACTTCGCCGGGTCCGTGCGGCGACTGGGCCGAGCTCGGCCCGGTGCGGCTGACCGACGCTGCCTGGGGCGACCGGGCCGGCGGCGCGGTCGCTGCGATCGAGCGGGTCGCCGACCGACTCGGTCGACTGCCTGGGCGGCGACCACGACCGGTCGCGTCTTCATCACGAAGAACGTCGGCGCCGAGTCCGGCGAGCGCGGTCACGTGGACCACGGCTCGGACGACGACTTCGCGATCGACGCCGAACCGGTTCGTCAGCAGCATCCACGTCGATCCGGCGAACCCGAACCACGCGTGGATCTCGTACAGCGGCTACAGCGTCAACACACCGGCGACGCCGGGCCACGTGTTCGAGGTCACCTTCAACCCGGTCACGCGGCACGTCGACCTGGGTGAACCGGTCGAACAACCTTGCCGACCTGCCGATCACGGACCTCGTCCGTGACGACAGGACGGGCGACCTGTACGCGGCCACCGACTTCGGTGTCCTCAGGCTCGCCTCGGGCTCCACGACCTGGCGGCTCGCCGCGCGCGGCATGCCGAACGTCGAGGTCGCGGGCCTGACGATCCTCTCGCAGAAGCGGGAGCTGTACGCAGCCTCGCACGGCCTCAGCGCCTGGCTCCTCGACCTCGACGAGCTGGACGATGGGGACGACGACGAGGACGATGACGACGACGATGACGATTAGTCGTCGCTGCTAGGAAGCACGCAGAGAGGCCGCCTTCGGGCGGCCTCTCTCGTTACGGCTCGACGCAGTGAAGCTGCGAGTACTGGATCGCCGTACGACTTCCCTTCGACCCGATGGCCGTGACGGAGAAGCCGCCGCATGGATCCATGTTCCTGAGCCGGACCGTGAAGGCTCCCCGGGCCGAGGCACGCACCTGCCGAGTGGTCGAGCCGGTGAGGCGGACGACCTCGCCGCTCTTGAACCCGGTCCCGACGATGATCGTGATCGGTCGCACGCGCTTGATCGCGAGCTGGGCGCGCGCCGAGGCCGGCGCTTGGAGGACGTCTCCCGTCCCTGTGCTGGGGACCTCAGAGCCCGCGCTGAAGAGCGTCATGCCTCCGAGGTACACGAGGAGCGCGAGCAGGAGCATCGTCGTTAGTACGCCACCGCCCCGCGTCCGGTCACAGCCGCGTGGCGCTGCTCGTCGGCCCGGTAGCTGGACCGCACGAGCGGCCCGGCGAAGACGGAGCCGAAACCCAGCGCCTCGCCCTGCTCGCGGAACCAGCGGAACTCGTCGGGATGAACCCAGCGGTCGATCTTGGCGTGCTTGTCCGAGGGCTGGAGGTACTGCCCGATCGTGACCACGTCGACGCCGTTTCCCCGGAGGTCGCGCATCGTCTCGACCACCTCGTCGTTCGTCTCGCCGAGCCCCACGATGATGCCCGACTTCGTCATCACGTTGTAGTCCGCAAGCTCCTTGGCCCGCCGCAGCAGCCACAGCGCCTTGTCGTAGGAAGCCTTGGCGCCGCGCATCCTCCGGTGGAGGCGGCGCACAGTCTCGATGTTGTGGTTGAAGACCTCGGGCCGTTCGGCGAGGACGGTGCGCAGCGCTTCCTCCTCGGCCCCGAGGAAGTCCGGCGTGAGGACCTCGACGCCGGCGCTCGGCAGCTTGTGCTTCAGCGCCCGGATGGTTGCCGCGAAGTGGCCGGCGCCACGGTCGGGGAGGTCGTCGCGGTCGACCGAGGTGACGACGACGTGCTCGAGCTTCATCTGTGCCGCCGCGTTCGCGAGCCGGAGCGGCTCCAGCGGGTCCGGCGGGTGCTCAGGCTTCCCGGAGTTGACGTAGCAGTACCGGCAGGCGCGGGTGCAGGTGTCGCCGAGGATCTGGAACGTCGCGGTCCCTCGGCCCCAGCACTCGGAGATGTTCGGGCAGCGAGCCTCTTCGCAGACGGTGACGAGGCTGGCCCCGTGCAGCAGCTTCTTGACGTCGAAGTACTGCGAGTCCGCGCTCGGGGCGCGAACCTTCATCCATGGGGGCCGACGAGGCCGCTCAGCGACGGGCAGCGAGCGCTGCATCGCCCGTCAGTGTACGGGCGCTACCACTTCTTGAAGGGATCCAGATAGACGTCGTCGATCTGGAAAGCGGCGTTGACCGCGCGGAACCGGAGTGAGACCGCCTTCGTGCCGAGCAGGCTCGTCACGTTGCAGAGGAGCATCCCGATCCGCGGGGAAGGCTGCCACTCGCCGGACGGCGCAACGGAGCCGCCGTCGAGAACGGACAGGACTCCGAGCAGGCTCTTGACGACGACGTCGACCTCGAGCCGGCCGCCCCTGAGCCCGACACCACGGACGAAGAAGCGTGCGTGCCAGTCGCCGAACTGGAAGCAGCTCGTCGGCGAGGTCGCCGTGGAGCCCGGAGGCAGGTACAGCGAGCGCAAGCCGCGGTCGTTCTCGGTGTTGAAGGGCTCGTTGCCGGGGCCGACGTATGCGCCCCGGCTCAGAGTCCACGCAGGAGTCCCTGCCTCGAACGAACCACCCGGAACCAGCAGGTAGTTCGCGTTGTCGCCCCAGGCCTCGAAGGGGTGCGACGCCGCCATGTCGCACCCCGAGGCCGCCCCTGTGCCGATCAGCCCACCCTCTGCCGATTGTGCGGTCGTGGCCGCCAGTGCGGCGAGTGCCGCTAGCGCCGTGACCAAGAGGATTGCCGCCTTACGCCTCGTCATGAATCTCTCAGAGGTTTGCGCAGGATTCGGCGGTCCGCATGCTCCGTTCGAGGGACTTGCGGCGCTTTCGATCCCTTGTCCGAGTGATCCTGGCGCCGCGGTGAGTCAAGAGGCCGCGGTCGAGAGCCGATTTCGGTCTCATGTCCACCGCGGCAGGGACAGCAGCCCTCGACCCACGCTCCCAGCGCCTGATCGAGGAGCGGCGGGCGCTCAGACTGAGCCGGCTCGCCATTCGCGAGCGGCGCACCCTGATCGTGTCGGTCGTTGCCTTCCTGGCGACGGCGGTCCTCATGGCCGGCGCGATCCCGAGCGACAGGGCGCCGGGCGTCGTCGTCACGTTGCTGCTGATCGGCCTGTACGCACTCGCCTACCGGCTCGACTTCGAGATCGGCACCGGCTCGGCGGTCCCGACGCAGCTCGTTCTCATCCCGATGCTCTTCGTGCTTCCCACCGGGCTCGTGCCGCTCGCGGTTGCGTCGGGCGTGGTGGTCGGAAGCCTGACCGAGTACGCCGGCGGAGCCCTCCGCTTCGAGCGCATCTTCATCAGGCTCGGGAGCTGCTGGCACGTAGTGGGGCCTGCGCTCGTCCTCGGCCTGGCCGGGGAGCCCGCTCCGAGCCTTTCGGATTGGCCGCTCTATCTTTTGGCGCTCGGCTCGCAGTTCGCCCTCGACTACGGGAGCGTGGCGCTCCTCGACTGGCTCGCTCTCGGAGTGGCGCCCAAGGTGCATCTCCGGACGATGGGGTGGGTGTACATGATCGACGGCGGCCTTGCGACCGTCGGGCTGGCGGTCGCGTTCGCGACTACTGACTCGCCCTACGGCGTCGTGCTCGTGCTTCCGCTCGTCGGCCTGCTCTCGGTCTTCGCGCGTGACCGGCGAGTGCGGCTCGACCACGAGCTCGAGCTGCGCGACGCGTACCGCGGCACGGCCTTCCTCCTCGGCGACGTGGTGGAGGCCGACGACGGCTACACCGGGGAGCACAGCCGCGACGTCGTGGCGCTGACGCTCTCGGTCGTGGACGAGCTCGACATGGACGAGCAGGCACGGCGCGATGCGGAGTTCGTTGCGCTCCTCCACGACGTGGGCAAGCTGCGGATCCCGAACGAGATCATCAACAAGGCGGGCCCGCTGGACGACGACGAGTGGGCGCTGATCCGAGAGCACACGATCGAGGGCGAGCGGCTTCTCCACCGCGTTGGCGGCTTGCTGGGCCAGATCGGCCGGATCGTCCGGTCGTGCCACGAGCGCTTCGACGGCACCGGGTATCCGGACGGGCTGGCCGGCGAGGAGATCCCGCCGATCGCGCGGGTCGTCTACTGCTGCGACGCGTACAACGCGATGACGAGCGACCGTTCCTACCGCGCGGCGATGGTGCGGGAGGACGCGATCGCCGAGCTGCGCCAGGGCGCCGGCACGCAGTTCGATCCCGCGGTCGTCGAAGCGCTCGTCGCGGTCGTCGAGCGGGACTAAGCTGGCCGGGTGCCCGAGGCACCCCTTCGGGAGACGCGTTACGGCCTCGTTGCCGACGTCGAGGGCTGGTTCGTGGTCAACGCCCGTGAGGCTCGCTGGCGCGATTCCGGGCCCTTCGGCCTGTATTGCGACTTCGAGGGCAAGCGCCCGTTCCGCCAACTCGGGCTCAACATCAGCGTGCTCGAGCCCGGCCAGAGTCTCGGTTACTACCACCGCGAGAACGGACAGGAAGGGTTCCTGGTCCTCGCCGGGAGCTGTGTCCTGATCGTCGACGACGAGGAGCGGAAGCTCGAGGCCTGGGACTTCTTCCACTGCCCGCCCGGGACGCCGCACATGATCGTCGGTGGCGGCGACCGCCCTTCGGTTGTTCTCGCTGTCGGCGCGCGCGGCCTACCGCGGAAAGGTCTCCACTACATTCCCTCCGAGAAAGCCACGAAGCACGGAGTTTCGGTCGCCGAGGAGACCACGAAGCCCTCCGAGGCCTACGCTGACCTACCGAAGTCGAGCCGCGTGTCTTACGGCGGCTGGCTGCCCGAGCTCTAGGTCGGCGACTTCCTCGAGCTCGAGGTCGAAGACCTCCTCGAGGGCGCGGGCAGCATGCGGGCGCACCTCATCGACCGAGACCGGCCGGCCGAGCTCGCGCGCGATCGTCGTGAACGCGGTGTCCTCGAGTCCGCAGGCCGTGATCCACTCCGTGAACGGGGTGGGGTCGAGGTCGACGTTCAGCGCGTACCCGTGCGTCGTCACCCATTTCGAGATGTGAACGCCAATCGAGGCGATCTTCCGGGGCGGGCGCTCGAGCCAGATCCCGGTGAGCCCCTCGATCCGGGTCGCCTCCACACCGAGCGCGCCGATCGTCAGGATCAGCGCCTCCTCGAGGTCGCGGCAGTAGCGCTTCACGTCCTGCCCGTGCCGGGTGAGGTCGAAGATCGGGTAGCAGACGAGCTGGCCGGGGCCGTGGTAGGTGGACTTGCCGCCCCGGTCGGTCTCGACGATCTCGACGTCGGCGCCCTCCGGAATGTGGAGCTCGCCCTCGTCGGTCCGGCGCCCGAGCGTCACGACCGGCGGATGCTCGAGCAGGACGACCGTGTCGGGAATCGCACCCTGCAGCGACAGCCCCGGCCAGCGAGCGCTGGAGCTCCCACGCCTCGAGGTACGGCGTCTGGCCGAGGTTGAGGACGTGGGCCGACCTCATCGTCCCTCAGTCATACCGGGGGAGGCCATCGTCGGGGAGGGTCTCCCAGTCAGCGACCGAGTGGACGTAGCCGTGCGACTCGGGCTTCTGCTGGAGCCCTTCGTCGATCGACGTGATCCGGACGCTGCACTCCTCCGACTCGGGCCACCCGCCGCCGAAGAGGTTCGACCCGCACCGGGAGCAGAATGTCTTCGCGCTTCCTTCGTCCGGCTGGTAGGTGGTCAGCAGCTCGCGGCCCTCGGTGACCGTGATCCACTGGGTCTGCGCGCGCCCGTTCGCGGTCCCGACGCCTCCTGAGATCCGCTTGCATGACGTGCAGTGGCAGAAGCTCACGCGGATGAAGGGCTCGCTGACCTCGTAGCGGACGCCGCCGCACCAGCAGCTGCCATGCATCGAGCTCACGAGCCGACGAACATCCAGCGGTGGCCCTCGAGGTCCTCGGCGCGATAGCGGAGGCCGTCTGGGCCCTCGTCGACCGGTGAGAGCATGTGAGCCCCGGCCGTCTCGGCCCGCGCGAAGTGCGATTTCACATCGTCGACGTGGACGAGCAGGCCGTCGACGACCCAGGGGACGCTTGACCAGCGAGCCGCCGCCTCGCATTCCTCGCGATGGCGCTTCGGTGAGACATAGTCGGGAGTCGGGTTTGCGACGTAGATCGACGCGTCCTCACCGACGCGCAGCTCCGCGTGGGTGACGCGGCCGTCTTCCGTGTACCGCTCGTCTGCGATCTCCTCGAAGCCGAACGCGCTGGTCAGCCAGTCGATCGCGGCTGCCGCGTCCTCGTAGGCCACCATCGGGACGACGGTCTGCGCCAAGGCCCTAGTAGTCCGACTCGCCCCAGCTCTCCAGCTTCTGCTGGAGCGACTGGAGGAACCGCCCGGCCAGCGCGCCGTCGACGAGGCGGTGGTCGTACGTCAGCGTCAGGTTCATGATCGGCCGGATCGCGATCACGTCCTGGCCGAGCTCGTCCTGGATGACCCACGGCCGCTTCACGAGCGCGTAGGTGCCGAGGATCGCCGCCTGCGGCTGGCTGATCACCGGTGTGCCGTGGAAGGTTCCGTAGCCGCCGGGATTCGTGATCGTGAACGTCCCGCCCTGGACCTCGTCCGGCGAGAGCTGCTTGTTCCGAGCGCGCTCGGCGATGTCGGTGACCGCCTGCGCCATGCCGAGGAGGTTCAGGCCCTCCGCGTGCTTGACGACCGGAACGATCAGGCCCTTCCCGTCCGCGAGCTCGACCGCGAAGCCGATGTTCACGTAGTTGCGGGTGACGATCTTGTCGCCCCGGATCTCGCCGTTGATCCACGGGTACTCGCGCAGCGTCTCGGTGACCGCGCGCGCCACGAAGATCAGGTAGGTCGGATTGACGCTGTAGCTCTTCTGGTACTCGGGCTTGAGCTTGTTGCGGATCTCGACCACGCGCGACATGTCGACCTCGATCGCGCTTGTCACATGCGCCGAGGTGTCGAGCGAGCGGCGCATGTGCTCCGCGATCCCCTTGCGCATCGCGGTCATGGGCTCCTCGTTCTCGCCGGCGTCGAGCTCTGCGGATGGCTCGGCGGCGGCGGGCGCGGGAGCCGGAGCCGGCGCGGGCGGGGCGGGCTGCGCGGGTGCGGGAGCCGCCGGCGATGGTGGTGCCGGCTGTGCGGGCGCCTCGGCGGGGGCCGCCGCCTCGGGCTGAGGCGCCGGTTCTGCAGCCGGCTGGGCCGCCTGGCCGCCGGACTCGACGAAGCCGAGGATGTCCTTCTTGGTCACCCTGCCGCCGCGGCCGGTGCCCGGGACCTGCGAGACGTCGACGCCGTGCTCGGACGCGATCCGTGCGACGACCGGGGAGACGAAGCTCTTGCCGTCGCCGTTTGTCACCGGCTCCGCCGCCGGCTCGGTGCGTGCGGGCGCGGCGGGCTCCTGAGCGGCCGGCTCGGCGGGTGGAGCCTGCGGCTCCTGT
Source organism: uncultured Actinomycetes bacterium (assembly GCA_963782765.1). Classification (GTDB taxonomy): domain Bacteria; phylum Actinomycetota; class Thermoleophilia; order Gaiellales; family Gaiellaceae; genus JACDAN01. The sequence continues at coordinate 117,230 of CAWALC010000001.1, read as the reverse complement.
GGCGTGGGGGTCTCCGCGCTGGCCGCCGCTTCGCTCTCGGCTGCAGCCTCGGCGGTTGCCGGCTCGGGCGGAGCCTCCTGCGCCGCAGGCGCTGCGCCGTCGCCGGACTCAGCCGGAGCTGCGCCGGGCGCACCGATCACGGCGAGCCGCGTGCCCACCTCGACGGTCTCGCCTTCCTGCACGAGGATCTGCTGCACGACCCCGGTTCCGGGGCTGGGCACCTCGGTGTCCACCTTGTCCGTGGAGATCTCGAGCAGCGCCTCGTCGGCCTGGATCTCCTCGCCTTCCTGCTTGAGCCACTTCGTAATCGTTCCCTCGGAGACGGACACGCCCATCTGGGGCATCACGACGTCGACGGCGGTTGGAGTAGCCACGCGACCTCCTAGTACTCAGCCAGTTCTCGCAGTCCTGCGACCACGTCGTCGACCTGAGGGATGAACGCCTTCTCCAGCGGCGGCGAGAACGGGACGGGCGTGTCGGGTGCGGCGATCCGCTTGATCGGCGCGTCGAGGTGCTCGAACGCCTCCTCGGCGATGGTGGCGGCGATCTCGCCGCCGAAGCCGCCGGTGCGCGTGTCCTCGTGGAGGACGAGCACCTTGGACGTCTTCTGGGCGCTGTCGAGCACTGCCTTGCGGTCCCACGGGATGATCGTCCGTAGGTCGAGGATCTCGACGGAGACGCCGTCGCCGTCCAGCTGGTTCGCGGCCTCGTCGGCCGTGTAGACCATGGCGCCCCAGGTCACGACGGTGAGGTCGTCGCCCTCGCGGTGGACCCGGGCCTTGCCGAACGGCGTCGTGTAGCGCTCCTCCGGCACTTCGGCCTTGATCCGGCGGTAGAGGTGCTTGTGCTCGAAGTAGAGGACGGGGTTCGGGTCCTCGATCGCGTTGATCAGCAGGCCCTTGGCGTCCTCGGGCGTAGCCGGGCAGACGACCTTCAGGCCCGCGATGTGCGCGAACGAGCTCTCGGGGTTCTGTGAGTGGAACGGGCCGCCAGAGAAGCCGCCGCCCGACGGGAGCCTGACGACGATCGGCACCGGCGTTCCCGCCCGGTAGAACTGCTTCGCCGCCACCGTCACGAGGTGGTCCCAGGCGCAGGAGACGAAGTCGGCGAACTGCATCTCCGCGACCGGACGCATCCCCATGATCGCGGCGCCCGTGCAGCCGCCGACGATCGCGGTCTCGGAGAGCGGTGCGTCGATCACGCGCCACGGCCCGAACTCCTCCTGGAAGCCGAGCGTGACCTTGAAGGCGCCGCCGTAGACGCCGACGTCCTCGCCGATCACGAAGACGCGGTTGTCGCGCCGCATCTCCTGGCGGAGGCCGTCGGAAATCGCCTGCAGATACGTGAGTTCTGCCACTACTTGTGGTGGGGCGTGTCGAGGTCTTCCGGCCGCGCGAACACCTTGTCCGTGACCGTTGAGGGATCCGGGAGCGGCGAGGTCTCCGCTCGCTCGATTGCCTGGTTGAGGGTCCGCTTGACGCCGGCGGCGACCTCGTCCTCCTCCTCGTCGGTCATCTCGGCGTTCTCGCGGAGCCAGCTGCGGAACCGCTCGATCGGGTCGCGCTTGGCCCACTCCTCGAAGAGCTCCTTCGGGACGTAGAACGCGTCGTCGTGCACTGCGTGGCCCTCCATCCGGAGGGTCATCGACTCGATCAGCGTCGGGCCTCCGCCCTCGCGCGCCTTCTCGATCGCGCGCTTCGCCTCCCGGTAGACGGCGAGCACGTCGGTGCCGTCAACCACGACGCCGTCGAACCCGTAGGCGGCGGCGCGGTCGGCGAGCGTCTCGCACGCGTACTCGAGGTGCGTCGGCGTCGAGTAGGCCCACTGGTTGTTGTCGCAGACGAACACGATCGGGAGGCGCCGGACGCCGGCCATGTTCATCCCCTCGTGCGTGTCGCCGCGCGCCGAGGCGCCCTCGCCGAACCAGGAGACTGCGACGCGCCGCTCCTCTCGGATCCGGAAGGCGAGCGCGCAGCCGACCCCGACTGGGAGCATCGCCGGGAGGTGGCTGACCATCGCGAGGAGCCCGAGCTGCGAGTCGGCCATGTGGACGTTGCCGTCCCGGCCGCGCGTCGGGCCGTCCTCGCGGCCCATGTACTGGGCGAAGATCCGCCACGGCTCGACACCGCGTGTGACGTGGACGCCCATGTCGCGGTGCAGCGGCGTCCCGACGTCCTCGCCGGCCATCGCGGTCGCGACGCCTACGGACGAGGCCTCGTTGCCGCGGCCGGTGTAGAAGGAGCCTGGGATCTTCCCCTGTTTGTAGAGGATGTGCCCACGCTCTTCGATCCCGCGCGTGAGCAGCATGTGACGGTAGATCCCGAAGAGATCCTCACGGTCGAGACCCGCTTCGCGGATCTCGCTCAGGGAGGAGACGGGCTCGGCTTCCCGGGCGATCGCCATCGCGTCGAGACTCTAACGATCGAACCCCCCGGCTAGAGTCGGCTCAGATGAGCAAGGCGAGCAACTGGCTGAAGGAGGAGCGGCGGAAGACCCTGGGCGACTGGGTCTCCGTCTGTCTCGGCTGCGGCTTCGCGCAGCGCTACTTCGAGGAGTGGGAGGCCGATCTGCCCGCCGCCTGCCCGCAGTGCGAGGGCGAGATGCGCTGGCGCTGTCCGTCCTGCGACGCCCGCTTCACGTCGGCGTTCACCGTGGAGTGCGAGGCGTGCGGCGGCGAGGTCCGGCCGCGCGAGCTCTTCGGCACGGCGATCCGGAAGCCTGGTCGCTAGCGCGCCTTGATCTCGCTGAAGCGGATCACCGTGACGGTGGCGTCCGCGCCGATCTGGCGGTTGTACAGTTGGCCCAGGAACTCCTGCATCTCCTCGGGGCGGCGCATCTCCGGGTTGTCGTGCTCGATCTCCCGGGGTGAGAGCTCGTCGATCGTCTTCACCTCGACCTTGTCGATGACGGCGTCGAAGATCAGCTCTCGCGGGCTGTAGCGAGACCCGGCCAGCACCCGGACGATCATCCCCTTCTTGTACTTGGCCGACTTGTCGCCCAGGCGGATGGTGGCCGTCTTGCGGCGGGTGCGCAGCTGGTCGGCCACGATCGGCGAGTAGAAGTTCAGGGCGTACATCGGCTCCGGCACTGAAGCGCGAGGATCATACGGCTTCCTCCTGCAGGGCGGCCAGGGCTTTCTCGGCCATCTCTCGCTCGCTCTTGTAGGCGAGCAGTTTCGGCGCCTCCTCGAGCGGCAGCCAGCGCGCCGCGTCGACCTCGTGACGGAACTCCTTCGGGACGTTGTCGATGCGGCCGCGGCGGTAGCGGAGCAGGTAGAAGCTCACGACCTTGAAGATCTTCTGGCCGCCGCGCGTGTAGACGTAGCGGACGTCGCCGAGCTTTCCGGTCGAGACCGCCTCGACCCCCGTCTCCTCCGCGACCTCCCGCACGGCGGTCGCCTCCGGATCCTCTCCACGGCCGATGTTCCCCTTCGGGAGGGCCCACATGCCGTCGGGCCTGCCGCCGGGCCGGATCGCGGCCAAAAACCATCTGCCGCGGAAGCGGCGGACGAGGACGCCGCCGGCCGAGAACTCACGCTCCATAGTGAGGCTTTGTAACAAAGTGGTGCCCGGAAGGCTTGCGCGGGGCACCGAACCCCCGTTACAATGCCTCGGCACTCTCCCCCCACGAGTGCCAGAAGCTGTCACAAAGTCTCGGACAACAGGAGGTCGGTTGATGGATTTGCAGCCGCTTGGTGACCGTCTCATCGTCGAGGTCCTCGACGAGGAGGAGCAGACGGTCAGCGGGATCGTGCTGCCCGACACCGCGAAGGAGAAGCCGCAGCGCGGCCGTGTCCTCGCGGTGGGCCCGGGCACGCGCGACGAAGACGGAGAGTTCGTCGGCATGGAAGTCGCCGAGGGCGACGAGATCGTCTTCTCGAAGTACGGCGGGACGGAGATCAAGGTCGGGAGCGACGAGTACCTGATCCTCCGCGAGTCGGACGTCCTGGCGAAGGTGGCGGGCGGCGGCAAGAAGTCCGCCGGCAAGAAGAAGGAGATGGCGGGCGCAAGCGCCTGACCCACCGAACACACGGAGGAACTGAATGGCACACAAGGAGCTGAAGTTCAACGAGGAAGCGCGTCGCGCGCTCGAGCGCGGCGTCAACATCCTCGCGGACGCAGTCAAGGTCACGCTCGGCCCCAAGGGCCGCTACGTCGTCCTGGACAAGAAGTTCGGCGCGCCGACGATCACGAACGACGGCGTCACGATCGCTCGTGAGATCGAGGTCGAGGACGTCTTCGAGAACCAGGGCGCCCAGCTCGTCCGCGAGGTTGCGACGTCGACGAACGACGTCGCCGGCGACGGGACGACCACGGCCACGGTGCTCGCCCAGGCAATCGTCCGCGAGGGCCTGAAGAACGTCGCCGCCGGCGCGAACCCGATGGGGATCAAGCGCGGCATCGAGTCGGCGGTCGAGTCGGTCGTCGAGAACCTCAAGAAGCAGTCGAAGGAGATCTCGGGCAAGGAGGACATCGCCCGGGTTGCCTCCATCTCGTCGCGCGAGCGGGAGATCGGCGACGTCATCGCCGAGGCGATCGACAAGGTCGGCAAGGACGGCGTCGTGAACGTCGAGGAGGGTCAGACCTTCGGCCTCGAGCTCGAGTTCACCGAGGGCATGCAGTTCGACAAGGGCTATCTCTCGCCGTACATGGTCACTGACCCCGAGCGGATGGAGGCCGTGCTCGACGACCCGTACATCCTGGTTGCGAACCAGAAGATCGGGGCCGTCAAGGACCTCCTCCCGGTGCTCGAGCAGGTGATCCAGGCGGGACGCCCGCTGCTGATCGTTGCCGAGGACGTGGAGGGCGAGTCGCTCGCCACGATCGTCGTCAACAAGCTGCGCGGCACGTTCACGGCCGTCGCGGTCAAGGCGCCGGGCTTCGGCGACCGCCGCAAGCGGATGCTCGAGGACATCGCGATCCTCTCGGGTGCCGAGGTGATCACCGAGGAGATGGGCCTCAAGCTCGAGAACACGAAGATCTCGCAGCTCGGAAAGGCTCGCCGTGTCGTGATCGACAAGGACTCGACCACGATCATCGACGGCGCCGGTGACGCCGACGGCATCAAGGCTCGGATCAAGCAGCTGAAGGCCGAGATCGAGAACACCGACTCGGACTTCGACCGCGAGAAGCTCCAGGAGCGACTCGCAAAGCTGGCCGGCGGCGTTGCCGTCATCAAGGTCGGCGCTGCGACCGAGACCGAGATGAAGGAGAAGAAGCACCGCGTCGAGGACGCCGTGCAGGCGACCCGGGCCGCTCTCGAAGAGGGCATCGTCCCGGGCGGCGGCGTCGCGCTCCTGAACGGCGCCGAGTCGATCAACCTCGAAAAGCTCGAGGGCGACGACCGCACCGGTGCGAACATCATCGTGCGGGCACTGGAGGAGCCGATCCGCCAGCTGGCGGCCAACGCGGGCCTCGAGGGCTCGGTCGTCGTCTCGCAGGTCCGGTCGGCTGCGGCCGGGCACGGCCTGAACGTCGACACCGGCGAGGTCGAAGATCTCGTCAAGGCCGGGATCATCGATCCGACCATGGTGACCCGGTCGGCGCTGCAGAACGCCGCGTCGATCGCGAAGAACATCCTGACCACCGAGGCCGTCGTGGCCGAGCCGCCGGAGAAGCAGCCGGCCGGCGTCGGCGCGGGCATGCCCGACATGGGCGGGATGATGTAACGAGCCCTCGGGCTCAACGCTTCACACGGAGGCCGGCGCAAGCCGGCCTCCGTCATTTCTGACCGCGGATCGGGGGCCGGCTCGGACAGGGCCGTCGAGCCACGGCGAGTGTCAGACACTCGTCATGGCTCCGAGGGAGCTGTCCCGCGGCGTGGTTGCGCGCTCAGCTTGGCCGTTCCGGCCAGCAACGAGCGTGGGAGTGCGGCCATGTCCAGCCTTGCCCGAACCGGTCAGGTGCAGGGACACGTCCACCTGGAAAAGAAGAGACCGGTTGCACGGTCTGGTGCCAGGCACCAGGACTCCGCCGAGGGGACATGTCGGGGCCGCGCTAGACGCGCTGGAGGTGCGTGTCCTTGAAGGCGGTCGGGTACTTCAAGCCGTACCCGATCAGGCGGTCGACGCCAATGTGCGTTAGCCAAACGAGCGCCACGGCGACGCCCCAGTCGGAATCCCAGAGAACGGACGCGGTCCCGAGCGCGATCGGGATGGCGAGGTTGTGGAGCAGGTTGTAGGCGGCTGCACCCACCGCCGCGCCCAGCGCATACGCGGCGAACGCCAGGTCGGGCGCGAGCGCCAGCACTGCGAAAAGCCACCAGCTGTGGTCGCCGTCGGCGTAGAGGACGACGCCACCAACGCCGATCGCAAGCCCTTCGAGGCGAAGGAGCAGGCGGACACTCATCTGAACACCTCCACGAGAAAAGAAAGAGACCGGCTGGGGAGCCGGTCTCAGTCTCTCAGTTGAAGCGACCCGAGAAGGGTCGCCTCTTGAGGGGTGGGGGAGGTGGGTTGCCCCCCGTATCGGCGCTTGTGCAGAACCGCTCACTCCCCCGAACAGGGGAAAGCGCACCTCTAGAAGCCGTAGCGCTCCTCTTTCCAGTAATCCGCCTCGTTGTGGTACCCGAGTCGCTCCCAGAAGCCCGGTTGGTCGTGGTCGAGCAGCTCGATCCCGCGGAGCCACTTGGCGCTCTTCCAGAAGTAGCGCTTGGGGATGACGAGCCTGAGCGGCCAGCCGTGCTCGGGTGTGAGCGGCTCGCCGTCTGCCTCGTAGGCCAGCAGCGCCTCGTCGTCCTCGAGCGCCGCGAGCGGGACGTTGGCGGTGAAGTCCTGCTCGGCGTGCGCGACGACGTACCGGGCGCTCGGCCTCGGCTTCACGATCTTCGCGAGCTCGCTCCAGTGGACGCCCTTGAAGCTCGTGTCGAAGCGGCTCCATCGGGTGACGCAGTGGATGTCGGTCGTGATCTCGCGCGTCGGCAGCGCGGTGAACTCGTCCCAGGAGAGCGTGAGTGGGCTCTCGACCTCGCCGAAGACTCTGAAGTCCCAGGCGGCCAGGTCCGTGTTGGGCACGGTTCCCGCGTGCAGGACGGGCCACTTCTCGGTCAGGTACTGCCCGGGCGGGAGGCGGTCGGGGTCGTAGCCGGCCTCCTCGACCTTGCGCATCGCGCGCGAGCGGAACATCGGTTCCTACACTAGTTCTGATGGAGACCGTGACGCCGACGGCAGCGCTCAGGCCGCGCGACTACGTCGCCGTTCGAGGACCGGATGCGGCGGACTACCTCGACCGGATGCTCTCGAACGAGGTCGCGAAGGCGCCCTGCGAGGCGCTCCTGCTGACGCCGAAGGCCCGCGTGGTCGCGCCGGTCGTCGTCGTGCGCCGCGCCGACGACGATTTCCTCCTCCTCACGGAGCCCGAGCTCGGCCCCGTTCTCCAGGCTGCGCTCCTGCGCACCCGTTTCGCGGCCAAGGTCGAGATCGAGCCCGAGGAGCACACGTCCCTGGTCGTCTTCGGCGAGGGCGACGGGATTCCGAACCACGACTACGGCGTGCCGGCCGTCGAGGTGCTCGACACCGACCCGCCGAGCGAGCTCGCCGCGGAGGAGGACCTCGAGCGCCTGCGGATCCTCGCGCGCCGTCCCCGCTGGGGCCGCGAGATCGACGACCGCGTGCTCCCTGCCGAGGCCGGCCTCACGGAAACCCACGTCAGCTTCGCGCCCGAGAAGGGCTGCTACCCGGGCCAGGAGCCGATCGCGCGGCTGCACTACCGCGGCAAGGCCAACCGTGAGCTTCGCGTCCTCGAGACCGACGGGAGGCTCGAGGCCGAGACGGAGATCCACGACGGTGATCGAGTCGTGGGCAGGATCACGAGCTCGGTGGACGGTCTCGCCCTCGGCTACGTCCGAACGAATGTCGCGCCGGAGGCGCAGCTCAGCGCCGGCGGCCGGCCCGTCCGCTTGCTGGAGCGATCGGCCTCAGACTCCTTGTAAGGTGCGCCTTACTTCATCGGTAAGACGAACCTGAGGGAAGGAGATCTTGAGGATGGTGTTTCTACGGCTTGCCGCGCTGGCTGTGGCCGCGGCGGCTCTGGCGGGGTGCGGAGGAGGCGATAACGCGTCGTCCGACGACGCGCCGCCTGCAACGACGACTGCGAGTGCTTCCGCCGATCTCGACGGCGTCAAGGAGTACCTGCTCGACCACACGGAGCGCCTGACGGCGTTCACCGGACAGTTTCAGGCCGACGCGGCCCGCTACCAGCAGCTTGCGACCGCGGCCGGCGGCGACGACCAGCGGCTCTGGCGCGGCAACGCAGCCGAGGTGCGGCCGCTCGTCCAGCGCCTGAAGAGCGGTTGGATCGCGGGGAATCCGTACTACGAACGCGTCGAGGGAGTCGTCGCCGGGACGCCGTCCCTCGCCGAGTTCGACGTCATCCTCGACGCCGGCTCCAGCGCCGCCGAGGACCCGGAGAGCGCGGTCCCCTTCGACCTCACCCTGCCCGAGGGCAAGGTGCTGAAGCAGCCGGGCAACCTCTTCAACCTCACCGAGGGGGCGCTCTGGGGAACCCTCCCGGACGATCTCCCCCAGAGCACGCCGGTCGATCTCGACGGCAACGGGCGCGCGCAGTTCGGCGAGGTGCTGCCCGACGCGGGCCTGATCAGCTCGGCGGCGGAGGCATTCGACAAGTACGCCACCGACCTCGACCGCGAGGCGCGCGCCTGGACTCCGACCGAGTCCGATGCGTTCACCGCGCTCGTCGTGATGGTGCCGACGATGAGCGAGTACTTCGGCCAGTGGAAGGAGTCGCGGTTCGTGGCGGGCCAGGGGTCGGACTCGGAGTCGTTCAACGTCGTCTCGAGGCTCTCGGACATCAACGACATCCTCAGCGGGCTCGACGTCATCTACACCGGGATCAAGCCGAGGGTCGCGACAGTCGACCCGGCCCAGGCCGAGCAGACCGATCGCGAGCTCGCCGACCTCGAGGCGTTCATCGGCGACCTGCACGAGCGCGAGCGGGCCGGTGAGACGTTCAAGCCGGAGCAGGCGGAGGCGCTCGGCGTCGAAGCACAGGACCGCGGGACGGCGATCGCGGGTCAGATCTCGCAGGCCGCGGCGGCGCTCGGCGTCGAGATCGCCCAGTAGGAGATCGTGAGAGGGCGGCTGATCTGCGTTGCGGCGGCCGTGCTTGCGCTGGTCCCCGCGGCGCCGGCCGCTGCCGCTCAGCCTCCTTGGCGCGCCGCGGCGGACCTGCGGGCTTCGCTCGCGGAGGCCCAGCGCGCTCTGTACTCCGGCGACCGGGCAGGCGCCGAGCAGCTCGTCGGAGGGGCCGGCGCGACCTCGCTGGCCCAGCTGCCCGCCGTGCGTGCGGGCCTAAGCCAGGCGTCGGCTGCCGCGAGGAGCGGCGACCTCGCGTCGTTCGAGATCGCCCGCTCGCGCGCCTGGACGGGCGTTCTGCAGCTGAGCATGAAGCGCGCGCTCGGGGCGGTGCGGAGCGGCGACCTGGATGCGGCGCGCTCCTGGCTGCTCGTCCGGGAGTTCCGAGCGCCCACCCGATTCTCCCGTCCGGGCGCCGACGCGACGCTTGCCCTTCAGGCACTGGCGGAGCGGAAGAGCACGAAGGCCGTGGCGCTGGCCTCGGCCCGTGCCGACCTGCTCGACACCTACCAGTCGCGCTTGCGGGCGGAGCTGGAGGCTGTGACCGAGGCCGGCTCGCGTGGATTCGACGCCGGCCGGGCCGGAGCCGCGTCGCGCGCAGGCGGGTACTACGCGATGCTGGCCGCCGCCCACGCGCAGCAGCGCGGGCGCTCAGAGGCGCGCGCGACCCGAGGAGCCTTCGACCACCTGACCGCGGGAGCACGCACGGGGAACGACGCCCACGTGGCTCGCTCGCTCGCCGAGATCGAGCGCAGGCTCGACGGGTTCAGGGCAGCGCCGCTCTCGGAGGAGGAGACGATGCGGCGAGCCGGGCAGCTCCAGCGCTTCCTGGCGCTCGTGCCGATCGAGTACGGCCGGGGCGTCGACGACGGCCGGGTCACGCTCGACTTCGAGATCCAGGAGGCAGTGACCTTCAGGGACGGCGCGGCACAGGCGTTCGGCGAGCTGGAGTCGGTGCTCGCCCAGCGCGACGAAGCGGCAACCCACCGGCTGGAAGAGCTGCTCACGGACCTGGCCCGGGATCTGTCCGGCGCGGCGTCGCACGCGCGGGTCGCCGACCCGGAGACCGTGGAGGCGACGACCGACGAGGCGCTCGGCCTGATCGACGACCTCTATCCGAAGGAGTGGGAGGACGCCGGCGGCACTGCCGACTTCGACGTCATCTCCGGCACGCTCGACCGGCTCGAGGGCGCGGTTCGGGCGGGGCAGTACTCGCGGGCCGAGCAGGCCCGGCTCGAGGCGTACGCGGTCTTCGAGTTCGGACCGGAACAGCGGCTCCGCGGGCTCGCGTCCGGGCTTTTCGTCCGGGTCGAGGGCTTCTTCTGGTACGGAACCGACGGTTATCCCGGGCTCGCGCAGCTCGTCAAGCGGAAGTCCGATCCGGCCGCGATCGCCGAGACACGTCGCGCGCTGGACGACGCCTTAGCCGATGCCGAGCTGGCGATCGGATCAGGCCCGAGCTCCAACTGGGCGGTAGTCACCAACACCGCCGTGATCGTCTTCCGGGAGGGGCTCGAGGCCGTCCTGATCCTGGCGGTGCTGCTCGCCGGGATGGTGGGCGGCCAGCAGCGCCTACGACGGCCGCTGTTGCTCGGCGCCGGCGCGGCGCTCGCCGCCAGTGGCTTGACCTGGGTGGTCGTCCAGACCGTCCTCGGCTCGTTCGCCCGCTACGGCGAGCGGCTGGAGGCGGTCGTCTCGCTGATCGCGATCGGCGTGCTCTTACTCGTCCTCAACTGGTTCTACCACCGCGTCTACTGGACGGAGCACCTCGCGGGCCTGCACGGCCGGAAGAAGCGTGCGCTCGGGGTCGGCGGGGTGGCGACGACCCTCGGTCTCGTGACGCTGGGGTTCGCCAGCGTGTATCGCGAGGGTTTCGAGACCGTCCTCTTCGTACAGACGCTCGTCCTCGAGGCCGGCATCCTGCCCGTGCTGGGAGGCGTTGCGCTCGGCCTGGCGGCGACCGCCGCGGTCGGCGTGCTGACGATCGCGCTCCAGCGGAAGCTGCCGCACAAGAAGATGCTGATCGGCTCGGGCCTGATGATCGTCTGGGTGCTCGTCGTGATGGTCGGGACGACCGTGCAGGCGCTCCAGGTCGCGGGCTGGGTTCCAGTGACGCCGGTGGAGGGCCTCCAGCTGCCGTACTGGGCAGGCCTCTGGTTCGGCCTCTTCCCGACGTGGGAGGGCTTCACCGCCCAGGCCGCGGCGGCCGCGTTCGTGCTCGGGAGCTACTTCGCCGCCGAGCACGTGCGGAAGCGCCGACGCCGCCTCGTGCTCGCGCGGGTCTCGACGACCGCCTAGTGCCCCATCCAGCAATACATGCCGGCTTCTGGCCCGCGATCACGCGGCGCCAGAGCCCACCCTCCTCCTCACCAAGGTCTTCTGACCTTGGCTCGTCGGAGTGCGGCCTCTGGCTTGGTGCTCGCGACCCAGAAGCTCGGCGGCATTACTGGACGGGGCACAGTCGCACGATGCGCCCGGCACGATTCGAACGTGCGACCTCTGCCTCCGCAGGGCAGCGCTCTATCCCCTGAGCTACGGGCGCCCGGTCGCCCAGTGTAGCCGCGACCCGATGTAGCTTCCCCGCCGCATGGCGGAGTTCGGGAAGACGATCGCGGAGGCCTACGGCTTCGAGGGCGAGTGGCTCGACCTCGGCCGCGGCGTCCACGAGGGCAAGGTGGTCGAGGAGGCCGCCGTCCGTCTTCCGCTCGCCACCTCCAACCGGCACGGGCTGATCGCGGGCGCAACGGGAACCGGGAAGACGCGGACGCTCCAGCTGCTCGCCGAGCAGCTCTCGGCGGCGGGAGTCCCCGTCGTCGCAGCCGACATGAAGGGCGACCTCTCCGGGATCTCGCAGCCGGGCGAGGCAGGTGGCCCGGCGGAGAAGCGCGCGGCCGAGCTCGGGCAGGAGTGGCAGCCGCAGGGCTTCCCGACCGAGTTCCTGTCGCTCGGTGGGATCGGTCCGGGCGTGCCCGTCCGCGCGACGGTCTCGGACTTCGGCCCGCTGCTGCTCGCGAAGATCCTCGAGGCCAACGAGACGCAGGAGCAGAGCCTCTCCCTCGTCTTCCGGTACGCGGACGAGAAGGGCCTTCCCATCCTCGACCTCGCGGACCTGCGGGCGCTGCTCGCCTTCTTCGACTCGGCCGAGGGCAAGGCCGAGCTCAAGGGGATCGGCGGAGTCTCGTCGGCCACGATCGGTGTCCTGCTCCGGTCGCTCGTCCAGCTCGAGGACGGCGGCGGGACGGAGTTCTTCGGCGAGCCTCAGCTCGACATCGCCGACCTCCTGCGCCTTGCACCCGACGGCCGCGGGATCATCTCGTGCCTCGAGCTGCCGGCCGTCCAGGACAAGCCGAGGCTGTTCTCGACCGTCCTCATGTGGCTGCTCGCCGAGCTCTTCGAGCAGCTGCCCGAGGTCGGCGACGTGCCGAAGCCGAAGCTCGTCTTCTTCTTCGACGAGGCGCACCTGCTCTTCGCCGACGCGACGGACGCCTTTCTCGACTCGGTCGTGCAGACCGTCAGGCTCATCCGCTCGAAGGGCGTCGGCGTCTTCTTCATCACGCAGACGCCGAAGGACATCCCTGCCGACGTACTGGCGCAGCTCGGCAACCGGATCCAGCACGCGCTTCGCGCGTTCACGCCGCAGGACGCGAAGGCGCTGAAAGCAAGCGTCTCCACCTACCCGACCTCGGAGTTCTACGACCTGGAGGAGCTCCTCACGCAGCTCGGGACGGGCGAGGCCGTCGTCACGATCCTCTCGGAGAAGGGCATCCCGACGCCGGTCGTGCACGCCAGGCTCCGGGGCCCGCTCGCGCACATGGAGCCGGCCGACGACGTGGAGGGCGCCGCGAAGGCCTCGCCGCTCTTCGCCAAGTACGGGACGAAGACCGACCGTGAGAGCGCGAGGGAGCTGCTCGCCGCGCGGATGGAGCGGGCACCCGGGCCGGAGGCCGAGGCCGAGCCGGCGGCGCCTGCGCCTCGCCGCCGGGCCGAGCCGGCGCAGGGCGGAGATCCGCTCACCGACTTCCTCGGCTCCGCGCACGGGAAGCGGATCCAGCGGGAGGTCGTTCGCGGCATGTTCGGCCTCCTTCGCAAACGGCTCTAGCGCAGGACCCCGCCCCGGCCGGGCGAAGCCTTACGCGTGGCGGACGTGCCGGATCAGCTCGTCCTCGATGTGGCCCGCGACCGGGAAGGGAAGCGCGACGTCATGTTTCGACGGATTGCGCTCGGGGCGCTCGTCGTCGTCCTCGCCCTTGGGCTCTTCAACCTCTTCGGCCAGCGCCCGGCGACCAGCAGCGCGGAGGCCGGCGCCGCCACGCTCGAGGTCTACGCGCCCGAACGGGTGCGCGGCGGGCTGTTCTACGAGGCGCGGTTCACGATCGCAGCTCGGAGCGAGGTCGAGCAGGCGACCCTCGTCCTCGATCCCGGTTGGGTCGAGGGCATCACGATCAACACGGTCGAGCCGTCGCCGCTCGGCGAGGCGAGCCGCGACGGCAAGCTCGCGTTCGAGCTCGGCCGGATCCCGGCCGGCCAGAAGCACGTCTTCTTCCTCCACCTTCAGGTCAACCCGACGAACGTGGGCCACCGCCCGCAGGACGTCCGGCTGTACGACGGCGAGGAGCTGCTGGCGACCATCGACCGGAGCATCACGATCTTCCCTTAATGGACATCGTCCTCCGCGCAGTCGTTCTCTTCGTCTTCGTGTGGTTCGTCACGCGGGCGGTCGGGCGTCGGGAGCTCTCGACCTTTCAGCCGTTCGACCTCATCCTCCTGATCGTGCTCGGCGACCTGGTACAGCAGGGCGTGACGCAGAACGACTTCTCGGTCACGGGCGCGATCCTCGCGGGCGGGACGATGGCGGCGATGACAGTGCTCTTCTCCTGGGCCGCGTTCCGCTTCCCGAGGCGCCTGGGTGAGATCCTGGAGGGCGATCCCGTGATCCTGGTCGAGCACGGCGAGCCGATCGACCGGAACTTGCGCCGCAACCGCATCACGCTCGAGGAGCTCGCAGCGCAGGCAAGGCTCAACGCGCAGATCGCGCACATCGAGGACGTCGAGTGGGCCGTCCTGGAGACCAGCGGCCAGATCAGCTTCATCCCGAAGAAATCGGGCTCCTAGACTCGTCCCTGTGCCGCTCTACCTGACCGAAGCCGAGGTCGGCGAGTTGCTCTCGCCCGCCGACGCGCTCCAGGCTGTGGAGGGCTCCTTCCGGCGGATGGCCGCCGGTGAGGTCGACAACCAGCCGCGCCACCGGCACCGGCTGGAGGGCGGCGCGTTCGCCGTCATGTCGGCCGTCGATCGCGAGCTCGGCATCGCCGGGTTGAAGTCCTACGCCTGGGTCGCGCAGGGGACGCCGTTCGTCGTCTGCCTGTTCGACACGGCGAAGGGAGAGCTGTCGGCCGTGATCGAGGCGGACAAGCTCGGCCAGCTGCGCACGGGCGCTGCGAGCGGCGTCGCCGCAAAGTACCTCGCGCGCGACGGCGCCCGGACACTCGGCGTCCTCGGCTGCGGCTGGCAGGCCGAGAGCCAGGTGCAGTGCATCCGCGAGGCGGTGCCGACGATCGAGGAGGTGGTCGCGTACTGCCGGACCGAGGACCGTCTCGAGGAGTTCTGCGGCCGGGTCGGCGCCGAGGCTGGCGAGACGCATCGCGATGCCGGCGGGCGGGACATCGTCGTGACGGCGACGACCTCACGCGACCCCGTGCTGCGCGGCGAGTGGCTCGCCGAGGGCGCGCTCGTCTGCGCGATCGGTGCGAACGACCGCCGCTCGCGGGAGCTCGACAACGTCGTCCTCGAACGGGCGGCTTTCGTCTGCTGCGACTCGCTCGAGCAGACGAAGCTCGAGTCGGGCGACCTGATCGAGCCCGTCGAGCAGGGCATCCTCGACTGGCTCGAGGTGAACGAGCTTCAGGACGTCGTCGCGGGCGAAGTGCAGGGGCGCCAGTCGGAGGAGGACGTCGTGCTCTTCAAGTCGAACGGCCTGGCGGCCTGGGATATCGCGATCGGCACCCTCGCCCTCGAGCGGGCGCGCGAGCAAGGAGTGGGGCGCGACCTCTAGGTCTTGGCCTGCTCGACGACGTCGTGCCCGAGCGCGCGAACGACCTCGGGCCGGTCGAGCAGCCGCTGCCGCTCGGTCTCCGTCGTGCGGTTCTTGATGTACGGGTCGTCGAGGATGTCGGCGAGCGGGCGGCCGCGCTCGTGCTCGCGGATCACGTACTGCGCGATCCGGTCTTCCCCCTGCGACCGGGCAAAGAAGTTGCGGAAGATGTCGCGAAGCGCCACGCGGCCGATTCTAGATAGCGTCACTTCGCAGTGCTGTCTCGCCTCTTTGCGCCATGAGTCGTGCTGTCGTTCTCTCCGCCGTCCGCACTCCGGTCGGGCGCTACGGCGGCGCGCTGGCCGAGGTTCGGCCCGACGATCTCGCGGCGGCGGCGATCGGCTCCGCGGTGGAGCGGGCCGGGATCGAGCCGGGCGACATCGAGGACGTGTACTTCGGCGCCGCGAACCAGGCCGGGGAGGACAACCGCAACGTCGCGCGGATGGCGGCGCTCCTCGCCGGGCTGCCGGAGTCCGTCGCCGGCGTCACGCTGAACCGCCTCTGCGCCTCCGGGCTCTCCGCGGTCGTCTCCGCCTGCCACGCCGTCGCAGCGGGGGACGGCGAGCTCTTCGTGGCTGGTGGCGTCGAGTCGATGACCCGCGCGCCGCTCGTGATGGCGAAGCCGGAGCAAGGCTTCGCGCGGGGGAACCAGACCGTCTGGGACACGACGCTCGGCTGGCGCTTCCCGAACCCGCGCCTGGAGGAGAAGTTCCCGCTCGAGTCGATGGGCGAGACGGGCGAGAACGTCGCCGAGCGCTGGGAGGTCTCGCGGGAGGAGCAGGACGAGTTTGCGCTCCGCTCGCAGCAGCGCTGGGCGGCGGCGGATTTCTCCGACGAGCTGGTCGCAGTGAACGGCGTCGAGCGGGACGAGCATCCCCGGCCGGACACGAGCCTGGAGAAGCTCGGCTCGTTGCGTCCGGCGTTCCGCGAGGGCGGCACGGTCACCGCGGGGAACTCGAGCGGGCTGAACGACGGCGCGGCGGCGCTCGTGATCGCCTCCGAGGAGAAGGCGCGCGAGCTCGGCGCCGAGCCGCTCGGCATGTTCGTCGGCTCCGCGGTCGCCGGCGTCGACCCGCGGGTGATGGGCATCGGCCCGATCCCGGCCGTGCGGAAGCTGCTCGAGCGGGCCGGCATCGGCGTCGACGACCTCGACCTCGTCGAGCTGAACGAGGCGTTCGCGTCGCAGAGCCTGGTCGTGATCCGCGAGCTCGGCCTCGACCCGGAGACGGTGAACGTGAACGGCGGCGCGATCGCGATCGGCCATCCGCTCGGGAATGAGCGGCGCGCGCCTCGTCGTCACCCTGCTCCACGAGCTGCGCCGCCGTGGCGGCCGGTACGGCCTGGCGACCCTTTGCGTAGGCGTCGGCCAGGGCCAGGCAGCCCTCTTCGAGCGTTGAGCACGGGCGAGCGGTACCTGGAGCTCTGCCTGGGCCTTCGCCGGCACGACGACGGCCTCGTGGACGCCTACTTCGGCCCGCAGGAGCTCGCCGAGCGCATCGATCGGGAGCCGATCCGCGACCCGGCCACGCTCGTCGCGGACGCACGGAGCATCGCCGACGAAGCCGACGGGCCGTACCTCGCGGCGCAGGCCCATGGGCTCGAGATCGTCGCCCGCAAGCTGGCCGGCGAGCAGATCGGGTACGCCGACGAGGTCGAGGGCTGCTACGCGATCCGGCCGCAGCGAATCCCGGAGGAGCGCTTCGAGGAGGTGCACCGTGAGCTCGACGAGCTGCTCCCGCCGGGCGGCACGCTCGGCGAACGGTACGAGCGCTGGCGAGACGGCCTGATGGTGCCGGCCGACCGGATCCTTCCAATCCTCCAGGCGCTCAACGACCGCTTGAGGGAGAAGACCCGCGAGCGCTTCGGGCTCCCCGACGGCGAGTCGACTGAGCTCGAGCTCGTCACCGGCGAGCACTGGTCGGCCTACAACTACTACCTGGGCGACCTGAAGAGCAGGGTCGCTGTGAACACCGACGTACCGCTGAACGCGCTCTCCATCGCGTACCTCACCGCGCACGAGCTCTACCCGGGGCATCACACAGAGCACGCGTGGAAGGAGCAGGTCCTCTACGTGGACCAGGGCCGCCTCGAAGAGAGCGTGATCATGTACGGAACGCCCCAGTCGGTGATCGGCGAGGGGCTCGCCGAGCTCGCGATCGAGACGGTGGTGGAGGACCCTCATGTGTTCACCGCCGAGGTGCTCGGCGAGTGGGGAATCGACTACGACGCGGAGCTCGCGAGCGGCATCCACCGGGCTCGGGAACCACTCGACCGCGTGCCGAACAACATCGCGCTCCTGCTCCACGAGGACGGCGTGTCACCCGAGGAAGCGAAGGAGTACGCCCGGCGCTGGTCGCTCGCCACGGAGAAGCGGGCGCAGCAGATGGTCGACTTCGTCTCAGACCCGATCGGGCGGGCGTACATCACGACGTACACGGATGGATACGACCTGTGCCGCGACTGGGTGAACGGCGACCCGGAGCGGTTCAGGCGGCTCCTCACCGAGCAGCTGACGCCCGCGGACCTGCTCGGCTAGCCGCCGGGGGGCCTGATCAGGATCCTGCCGTCGACCTCCTGCGCAACGAACGGGAGGCCCTTCTCGGCGAGCCAGGACTCGATGTCCACAATCAGCTCGTGGCAATCCCGCTCGTCGTCCCCGCCGCACGGGACGTGGACGAGCACGTAGTCGTCTCCCTCGACTGTCTCTGACTCGACTCCGTGCTCGGTGAGGGTGTCGACGACGGCCTGCATGGCGGGATTGTGCCCGGTATCGTCCGGCCGCGATGGCGGTCGTGACCGAGCGCGAGTACCTGCTCTTCATCAACGGCGAGGCAACCGAGCCCGCCGGCGGCGAGGTCATGGAGCTGACGGAGCCGGCGACCGGCGAGCCGCTCGCCAAGGTCGCCAAAGCTTCGACGGAGGACGTCGACCGCGCCGTGGACGCGGCCCGTGCCGCCCTCGACGGCGACTGGGGCCGCACGCCGCCGACGGAGCGCTCGCGCCTGCTCCACGCGCTCGCCGACGCGATTCAGGCGAACCGCAAGGAGCTCGCCGAGCTCGAGGTGCGGAACGTCGGCAAGGCGATCTCGTCCGTGAAGGCCGAGCTCCACCAGGGCGTCGAGAACTTCCGCTTCTACGCGTCCGCGATCGGCTCGATCGCCGGCCGCTCGAACCCGATCGGCGGCTCGCTCCTCTTCTACTCGCTGAAGGAGCCGGTCGGCGTCGCCGGCCAGATCGTCCCCTGGAACTACCCGCTGATGATGACGACCTGGAAGCTCGCGCCGGCGCTGGCGGCGGGCTGCTCGGTCGTCCTCAAGCCCGACTCCCAGACGCCGCTGACCGCGCTGCGCATGGCCGAGCTGGCGACGGAAGTCGGCTTCCCGCCGGGCGCGCTCAACGTCGTCCCCGGCGAGGGAAAAACGGTCGGTGCGCACCTCGTCCAGCACCCCGGCGTCGACAAGATCGCGTTCACCGGCTCGACCGCGACGGGCGCGGAGATCATGCGGCTCGGCTCCGACTCGATCAAGCGCCTGACGCTCGAGCTCGGCGGCAAGAGCCCGAACATCGTCTTCGCCGACGCCAACCTGGACGACGCGATCCCGAGCTCGGTCTGGTCGATCTACTACTCCGCTGGGCAGAGCTGCGAGGCGCGCTCACGCGTGCTCGTCGAGCAGTCGCTCTACGACGAGTTCGTCCAGCGGTTCTCCGAGGGAGCGAAGGCGCTGAAGGTGGGCGACCCGCTCGAGGGCGAGACGCAGATGGGCTCGCTCGTCTCCGAGGAGCACCGCTCGAAGGTGCACGGCTACGTCGAGAAGGGCGTCGAGGAAGGCGCGGAGCTCGTCACCGGCGGCGAGCCGGCGGACGGCAACGGCGCGTTCTACCCACCCACCGTGCTCGCGAAGGTGGACAACGCGATGGCCGTCGCGCAGGAGGAGATCTTCGGTCCCGTCGTCACCGTGATCCCGTTCGAGGACGAGAAGGACGCCGCCCGGATCGCGAACGACTCCCGCTACGGCCTGATGGCGACCGTCTGGACCGGCGACCCGGCGAAGGGCCACCGGCTGGCTCGGCGGATCAAGGCCGGAACAGTCGGGATCAACATGCCGTACACGGCCTTCCCCGGGATTCCGTTCGGCGGCTACAAGCAGTCCGGCTTCGGCAGGGAGCTCGGTCTCGACACGCTCGAGCTCTACCTCGAGACGAAGAGCGTGATCGTCTCGACCTCACCGAAGCCGTTCAACCCGTTCGGTCTCTAGACGCGTGAGGTACCGGTGGGCGGTGCTCGCCGCCGGCACCGCGGCCCAGGCCGGCTTCTCCGCCGTCCTGATCGGGCTCCCGGTGCTCGCGCCGGCGCTCCGGGAGGAGTTCGGCCTCACGCTGTCCCAGGTCGGGATCGCGCTCTCGAGCATCTGGATCGGGCCGATCGTCACGCTGCTCGCGTGGGGGCTGCTCGCGGATCGGGTCGGCGAGCGCTTCGTCCTCGCATCCGGGCTCGTGCTCTGCGGCGTTCTCGTCGCGGTCGCCGGGCAGGTGGACGAGTTCTGGCTCCTCGTCCTGCTCCTGGGCCTCGCCGGTGCGGCGGGGGCAAGCGTGAACGCCGCCAGCGGGCGGGCCGTCATGCAGTGGTTCGTCCCGGAGGAACGGGGCCTCGCGCTCGGGGTCCGGCAGACCGCGATTCCGATCGGCGGCGCGATCGGCGCGCTGGCGCTCCCGGTCGTCGAGCGAAGCGGCGGCCTCGATGCTGCCTTTCTCTTCCTGGCCGCCCTGGCGCTCGCGGCCGCCCTCGTGGCTCTGGTCGTGGTTCGGGAGCCGCCGGTCCGCGACGAGGAGCTCGTCGGCGACACCGTCCCGTGGACCCTCAGGGACTCACGGCTCTGGACGCTGTGCACTGGAAGCGGGCTCTACCTGACGGCGCAGGTGGCGTTGATGTCGTTCCTCGTGCTGTTCCTCGTCGACGAGCATGGGCTGTCGGCCGGGGAGGCCGGGGCCGCGCTGGCCGCGCTCCAGATCGGAGCTGTGGTGACCCGGATCGGAGCCGGACGGCTCTCGGACGTTCTCGGCAGCCGCCTCCGGCCGCTCAGATGGGTCGGGCTGGCGAGCGCCTTTGGCCTGCTCGCGACGGCGGCCGTTGCGGAGGGCGCGCTGCCGCTCGTCATCGCCGTCGCGGTCGTGGCCGGGGCGATCTCGATGGCCTGGAACGGGCTCAGCCTCGCCGCGGCGGCCGAGCTGGCCGGCCGCGCCCGAAGCGGTGCGGCGATCGGGTTCCAGCAGACGACCCTCGCCGTGCTCGGAGTGTTCGTGCCGGCGCTCTTCGCGGTCCTGGTCGACACGACCTCGTACCGGACGGGCTTCGCGCTGGCCGCCGGTGGCCCGCTCGTCGGCTGGTGGATGCTCGGGAGGCTGCGCGAGCGGGTATGAGCCGGAGATGCATCTCTACCCACAGCTCACAGGGCCGCGGAACCGCGCGCTCGTCGCCGACCTCGCGTCCATCATCCTGCTCGTTCTCTTCGCCTGGGCCGGCCTGAAGGTCCACGACGCCGTCGACCAGCTCGCCGTGCTCGGCGAGGGAGTCCAGGCGACCGGCGGCGCCGTCCAGGGCGGCTTCGACTCGGCCGCCGACGCCGTCGACGGCACGCCGGTGGTCGGCGACGACATCGCCGACGGCCTCCGCGGGGCGGGTGAGGGCTCCGGCGGCGAGGTCGCCGAGCTCGGCCGGGAAGGCGAGGAAAGCGTCCACCAGCTCGCCAACATCCTGGGCTTCGTGACCTTCGCGCTCCCGGCGCTCCTCCTCCTTTCGCAGTGGCTTCCCGGCCGCACCGCGCAGATCCGGAAGCTCAAGGAGGCATCGGTCGTCCTCGGTGACCAGGCCACGCCCGAGCGGCGCCGGCTGCTCGCGATGCGTGCCGCGTTCTCGCTGCCCTACGGCCACCTGCTCCGGTACACGCCGGATCCGCTGGGAGACCTCGAGGACGGCCGCTACGACGCGCTCGTAGCAGCCGCCCTGGAGGATGCCGGACTCAAATCCAGCTGAACTCCTGCTGCATGATCGGGATTGCGAAGTAGATCGCGAAGGCGATCGCGGCACCCCACATCAGCGGATGCACGGTGTTCCAGGCCCCCTGGAACGCGCGGGCCAGCACGTAGACGATGAAGCCGGCCGCGATCCCGTCCGTGATCGAGAACGAGAAGGGCATGAACATGATCGTGATCGCGGCGCCGAGCCCGAGCGCGACGTCGTGGAAGTTGATGCCGGCGATGTAGCGCCCCCGGGTCGTGGACGTCACCTCGCCGGTGGTCGCATCCTCGGGGCCGGTCCTGTGCAGCTCCTCGACCTCGGCCTCCTCCTCGACCTCCGTGAGCACGCTGATCATCAGCCAGGCCACGATCAGGAGCGCGGGGGCCGTGGCCTGCGGGGGCACCATCCCGATCAGCGGCGCGATGAACATGAACGGGAAGAACAGAAACCCCGTGACGACGCTCACCCAGCCCGTGCGGCCGCCGACGCCGACACCGGACGCCGACTCGATGTAGGTCGTGGCGGACGACGCCGAGACCGCCCCGCCGGCGGCCGCGGCGACCGAGTCGACGAGCAGCGGCTTGCGGATCTCGGTCATCTCGCCGCGCTCGTCCACGTAGCCGGCCTGCCGGCCGACGCCGACGAGCGTCCCCATCGTGTCGAAGAAGTCGGCGAGAAAGAGCGAGAACGCGAACGCGAGCGCGGCGACGAATGGCAGCGTCGAGAACGCGTCGAAGCTGAACTCTCCAACGAGGCTGAAGTTCGGCGCGTCGAAGACGTCGTCCGGCCAGCGGGCGTACCCGGAGCCCTCTGCGTAGACGTCGGTCGCGTAGTTGATGGCCGTCGCGAACGCCGTGGTCAGGATGATCCCGACGAAGAGGTCCCCGGGAAAGCCGACCGCCCGCAGCGCGACCGTGATCACGATCCCGACGACCGTGATGATCACCGGCCAGGTGGTGAAGCTCGCGAGGTCGACCGGCGTCGCCGCCCCGCGGACGACGAGCCCCGAGTTCGTCAGGCCGATGAAGGCGATGAAGAGGCCGATCCCGATCGCGATCGCCTTCTTCAGCTCGAGCGGGATCGCGTTCATGATCGCTTCGCGCAGGCCGACGATGACGAGGATCGTGACCGCGAGTCCTTCCACGACGACGAGCCCCATCGCCTCCGGGAAGCTCAGCCCTTCGTTCGCGACGAGCGTGAAGGCGACGACCGCGTTCAGGCCCAGGCCGGGCGCGATCGCGTAGGCCATGTTCGTGTAAAGGCCCATGATGATCGTCATCACCCCGGCGACGAGGCACGTCGAGGTGAGGACCGCGTCGAAGGGAAGCCCGGCCCCCTCGAGCCCTTCGACCCCGGCGAACCCGAGGATCGCGGGGTTCACGAAGATGATGTAGGACATGACGATGAAGGTCGTCATGCCTGCGACGGTGTCCCGCCCCGGTGTCGTGCCGTTCTCCCGGAAGCGGAACCGGCGACCGAATGCCGAGCGCTCGAACGTCGCGGCGAAATCGCTCATGCTGCTCCTCCTTCCCGCAGGGTGAGTACGACTTTAAAACGGCGGCTGGACGACGTTTTCCACATCGGAGACGGCGTCGGCGCGAATCGGGTCGGGGGCACGCCTGCGGAGGACGAGGCCTGCGCACTTGCGGTCGGCTGGTTCGGGGAGGCGGGGCTCGAGGTCGAGGTGGACGGGCGGGGCAACGTGGTCGGGCGGCTGCGCGGCCGGTCGCCGGAGCTGCCGGAGGTCTGGACCGGCTCGCATCTCGACTCGGTGCCGGAGGGCGGGCGCTTCGACGGCGCGCTCGGCGTGATCGCGGGGCTGGCTGCCGTCGAGGAGATCGGGCAGTCGGAGCGGACGTTGGGCGTGGCGGTGTTCCGCGACGAGGAGACCGGCTGCCACGGAAGCCGCTGGCGAGTGCGGAATGCCGCCCTGCCGGGGTTCTACCTGGAGCTCCACATCGAGCAGGGCCCCGTCCTGGCGGAGGCGGGCGCGCCGCTCGGCGTGGTGTCCTCGATCGCCGGGATCGTCCGCTGCTCGCGGGAGTTCACGGGCCGCGCGGATCATGCGGGGACGACGCCGATGGGCGTCCGGCAGGACGCGTTGACGGCGGCGGCGGAGTACGTCCTCGAGGTGCGCGACCGCGCAGGGGAGATCGAGGGCGCGGTCGCGACGGTCGGCCAGCTCGAGGTGAGTCCGGGCGCAGCGAACGTCGTCCCCGAGTCGGTGAAGCTGACGGTGGACGCAAGGGCGCCCGACCAGGAGCGGCTCGACCGGCTGGTCGCGGCCCTCGGCCTGCAGGAAGCGCACTACCGGATCCCGCCCGTGGCGATGTCGGAGCAGGTACGTGGTGTACTGCGCGAGGAGGTCGAGCGGGCCGGAGCCCCGGTCGTGGAGCTGCCGTCAGGCGCGGGTCACGATGCAGCCCCACTCGGAGCAGCGGGCGTCGAGGCGGGGATGCTGTTCGTCCGAAGCCTGAACGGCGGCGCGAGCCACTCCCCGCAAGAGCTGTCGAGCGACGAGGACATCGAGCTGGCGGTCGAGGTTCTGACGGCCAGCCTTAACGGGATCGCCAGCTAGGCGGAATCGTTCATCCGCGAGAGAACGCCCTCGAGCCGTTCCTTCGTTGCCTGGCGGTGGCTCAGCGGCATCACAGACGCGCGCCTGCGTAGCTCGTCGACCTCCACTAGGCCCTCACGGATGGCGGTCTGGGCGAACAAGTGATCCTTCGCTCGGCCGGCGGCCAGTTTTGCAAGCACGTTGTCGTGTGTCTCCATGCACCATGCGACCGCTGCGCGACCCTTGGGCCCGCGTGGTGGCACTTCGACACGAATCAGGCGCTGCTCCCAGCCCGAGGGCGCCCTAACGGTCTCCGGGCCTACACCCTGGGCGTAGTAACCATAGGTCTCGTGAAATGGGGATCCATCACCCAGAGCGCCGTCGATCTGGTCGCTCCGTTCCGTCTTCGTGCGCGGAAACACATCGAGCTCGAGTGATCGCAGGAGGGCGTTTGGTGCTTTGGGGTGGAGACCGAGCACGGCCTGGCTACCAATGACCACGAGCTCGTCATCGACGATGTCCGCGCTGGCGTGGATAACGTGCTCGAAATCTTCGCGCTTCATCCGAAACGTTGCTCAACCGCTTCGTGAAGCTGGCGTCGCTCGTGCTCGTTGAGCACACCTGCGAAGGGAGACGTCTGGCGAAGGTCACGCGCATTGGGGGTGTCGGCACTGATCGCCTTGGCGATATCCGGCAACGACCGGCTAAGAATGCGCCTCCATTTCGCGGCCCAGAGTGGGTTGATCCGCCCTTGAGCCTCCCAACGCTCTAGTCGCCTCCGCGCTCTCTCCACGATCGCAGGGTCGAGTCGTTCCGCGATAAGTCGGTGGTAGGCGAGCGCGTGCATGTCTGCGACACGGTGCGTCCGCCGGCGTGAGCGGGGAATCAGTTGGTCGACATCGACCTCTGCTGCCGCCTGGCGGCGCTCGGCAAGAACCCGTCCAAGTGGGCGTTCGAAGCCGTCGTTGATCCGCGCCTCCACGTCTTCGAGCAGACCAAGAAGCTCGGATAGCGGGATCTCGCGACGGCCTTCGCGCGTAAGAACGGTCGTGATGTCGCCTTTCCTTAGCCATCGATGGAGCGATGGTTGGCTAATCCCAAGCAAGCGTGCGGCGACAGCCGGTCGAACTGTCGCTCCAATCGAGTCTTCTAGGAACTCTCGGGTTGAGGCGATCTCATCACGGATGTCAGGTTCTGTCTGCTGCTCGACCCGACGCATGCGGAGGATCTCGCGGAGGACGCCTTCGACGTCTTGCTGGATTGTTGCCATGACGCCATACTACCAAAAAAAGCTAATGCGTGAGGCGAAAAAACTTAGTTTATTAACCTAAGACACCAAGGCCTTCTAGTTAGGCGCTTCCCGAAACGAAATCGCCTGGGCGCCTTCCCAGAGCGTGAGCCGGCCGAGCTCCTTCAGGTGCTCCTCCCCCTCGACGAGCGTGGCGAAGTGGTTCGCCCACAGCTCCCCGGCCTTGCTCTTGAAGTGGCAGTAGCCATAGGGGAAGAGGAGCTCCGTCTCGCTCTCGCCGCCCGGATACAGCGCGAGCTCGCCCGGATGCGGATACGACGTCGCGTTCTCCGGGCCGATGCCGAGGTCGCGGTCGCCCCACGGGATCCAGTTCGACTCGCCGCTCCAGCGGCAGTGGATGATCCGGTCCTCCAGCGGCAGGATCCCGCGGAAGGCCTCGACCGTCTTCGGCGCCAGCTCCTCCTCCCAGCGGGCGACGAACGAGAACGGGCCGGCCGTGATCTCGAGCACGGCGTGAACCTACTTCAACGAGTCGATCCAGGCGCCCAGCTGCTCGCGCTCCTCGTCCGTCATGCCGGTGACGTTTCCGAGGGGCATCGCGTTGGAGTCGACCGCCTGAGCCTTGATCGCCTCGGCCTGCGACTCGGTCTCCTCGAGCGTGTCGAACGTCACGCCGCCGGGCGCGGTCGCGAAGCCCTCCTGCGTCGGGTCGCTCGAGTGGCACGGGACACAGCGCTGCTGGACGATTGCCTGGGCTTCCTCCGCGGTTACCGCCGCAACCGGCCCGCCACCGCCGCCCCCCTCGTCCGGCCGGATCGCGATTGCGAGCGCGACGACGGCCGCCGCCGCCGTGACCGGGATCCACCACGCGTTGCGCCCGGCATGTCTCAGGTTGAAGAAATGCCGAACCCAGGCGCCGATCACGACGAGCGCGACGAGCACCAGCCAGCCGTGGTCGTGCCCGTACGTGAACGGGAAGTGGTTCGAGATCATCGTGAACACGACCGGCAGCGTCAGGTAGTTGTTGTGCACCGACCGGCGCTTGGCCTCGAGCCCCGGCTCGGGATCCGGCGCCTCGCCTCGCTCCTTCGCGCGGATCAGCTCCCAGTGCGCCGGGATGATGTTGAAGAGGACGTTCGCCGCCATGATCGTCCCGAGCATCGCGCCGACCTGGAGATACGCGGCCCGTCCCGAGAAGACCTGGCCGGCGCCGTACGCGGAGGCCACGACCAGCGCGAGCATGAAGACGCCCATCAGCGCCTCGATGCGAATCACGCGGCAGGCGACGTCGTACAGCACCCAGGCGACGCCGAGCCCGAGCAGGCTCAACGTGATCGCCGCGCCCTCGGAGATGTCTCGGACGGAGGGGTCGATCAGGTACGTCTCCGCGTCGAGGTAGTAGAGGACGACGAGTAGCGCGAAGCCGGAGAGCCACGTCGTGTAGGCCTCCCACTTGAACCAGTGCAGCGGCTCCGGCAGCTCGCGCGGCGCGACCGTCCACTTGGAGATCCGGTAGAAGCCGCCGCCGTGGATCTCCCACGACTCACCGCCGACGCCGTCGTCTACGTCGCGCTGCTCACGCGGCCTCCCGAGATGGTTGTCGAGCGCGACGAAGTAGAACGACGTTCCGATCCAGACGATCCCGGCGATGACGTGCAGCCAGCGGATCAGCAGGTCGAGCCAGTCCTGCCAGTAGGAGTCGATCAGCGCTGCTGCCATCGATCCTTCGCGATCGCGACGAGCTCACCGATTCCGGTCTCCAGCTCCTCCTCCCGCGTCCGCTCCAGGCGCTCGCGGAGGACGGGCAGGAGCTCTCCGCGCGAGCGGCCGGCGACGAAGACGACGAACCGGAAGCCGAACTTCTCCTCGTAGACCTGGTTCAGGTACGCGAGCTCGGTGATGATCGTCGGGTCGTCGCCGCGCTGCTCGGGCGAGGGCTCGCCGATTCGGGGGTGCTGCGCCAGTGCGGCGGCCTTCTCCCGGTCGTCGATCGACTGCGCCACCTCCCCGGCCCGCTCGAGCGGATCGTCGATCTCGGCGAGCAGGTCGACGAGCTGCGAGGGGCCGCTGAAGAGCTCCTCGAGCTCGGCTTTCGTCAGCTGCCGCGGTAGCTCGCGCATCCGTACGGCGAGACGAGGAGCGGGACGTGGTAGTGGCCCTCGTCCAGCGATACCGCAAGCTCGACGCGGCGGAAGAACGGCGAGGGCGGGTGGAACACGAGGCGGTACTCGCCCGGGTCGAGTGCTGCCGCGAGCTCGGGGATCCGCCCGTCGTCGTCCGTTTCGCCGGCGCCGACGGTCTCGTCGCCGCGGAGGAGCTCCACGCGCACGCCGCGCGCCGGCTTCCCCTGGCCCGTATCGAGGACGTGGGTCGAGAGCGAGACGCTCACGGGAGGAATCTTCGCGCCTGGGCGCGGTGTTCCCGCGCGATCTCGTGCTCGTCGGCCTTGACGAGTTGCCCGTCGCGGACGACCTCCTCACCGCCGACGTAGCAGCCGGTCGACGCGATGTGGGGCCGCAAGAACCCAGCCGGCGACGGGATCCGCCGCACCGGCGAGCTCGAGCCCGTCGATGCGCCAGACAGCGATGTCCGCCCGCTTGCCGGGCTCCAGCGAGCCGAGATCGCCTCGGCGCAGGACGGCGGCGCCCCCGCGCGTGGCGAGCGCGAGCGCCTCGCGCGTCGTCATCGCGAGCGGCCCCAGCCGGCCGCGCGCGACCAGCAGCGCCTGCTTCACCTCGTGCGAGAGGTCGCTGCGCTCGTTGGACGCCGAGCCGTCGACGCCCAGCCCGACCGGCGCACCGGCGTCCAGCAGCTCGCGCACCTTCGCGACACCGGCGCCGAGCCGCAGGTTCGACGTCGGGCAGTGCGCGACGCCGACGCCGCGCTCGCCGAAAAGCCGCACGTCGTCGTCCGAGAGGTGGACACAGTGCGCGCACCAGACGTCGTCCGCGATCCAACCGACTTCCTCGAGGTACTCGACCGGCGTGCAGCCGTACAGCTCCTGGCAGTACGCCTCCTCCTCCACGGTCTCGGCCAGATGCGTGTGCAGCGGGACACTGTGCTTCCTCGCCAGCTCCGCCGACTCGACCATCAGCTCCTTCGTGACCGAGAAGGGCGAGCACGGCGAGACAGCGACCTCGACGCCGCGCGCGATCAGTGCCTCCGTCTCCGACAGGATCGTGTCGCGGTCCTCGACGAGCGAGTCCGGCGGGAGGCCGCCCTGCGACTCGCCGAGATCCATGGAACCGCGCCCGACCACGAGGTGCGCGCCGACGTCCTCCGCCGCTCGGAGGAGTGCGTCCATCACGTCGGGCTGGCCCTGCGGGAAGACGTAGTGGTGGTCGAACGCGGTCGTGCAGCCCGAGAGCAGCAGCTCGGCGAGGCCCGTCCGCGCCGCCGCATACTCGGCCTCGCCGTCGAGCCGTGCCCAGATCGGATAGAGCGTCTTGAGCCAGGTGAAGAGGTCGGCCTGCTGTGCCTGGGCGCGGGTGAGGGTCTGGTAGAGGTGGTGGTGCGTGTTGACGAGTCCCGGCGTGACGAGCGCGCCACCGAGGTCCACGCGTTCGTCGGCCTCCGGCTGATGACCCGAACCGACCTGTCCGATCCAGCCATCAGCCACCAGCACCCAGCCGTCCTCGTGCTCGGTTCCCGCCTCGTCCATCACGACGACGTAGGCGTTGTGGAGGAGGGTGGTCACGCCTGGAGCGGGACCAGCTCGAAGCGGTCGACGTCCACCAGGCCCCGGTCGGTGATCTTGAGGCTCGGGATCACGGACAGGGCCAGGAAGGCCATGGTCTGAAACGGTGAGGGAAGCTCGCAGCCGAGAGAGTGGGCGGCAGCCACGCACGCTCGGCTGGCGGCGATGACCTCGTCGAGCGAGGCGTCCGAGAGCAGCCCGGCAATGGGCAGCTTCAGCTCGGCCTTGACGATCCCGGAGTCCACCACGACGACGCCGCCGCCCGTGTCGGAGAGACGGCGAACGGCGCGGAGCATGTCGTCGTCTTTCACCCCGACGACGACGCAGTTGTGCGCGTCGTGCGCGACCGTCGACGCGAGGGCGCCGGAGCGAAGCCCGAAGCCCCTGACGAACCCGAGGCCGACCCGGCCGGTCCCCAGGTGGCGTTCCACGACGGCGATCTTCAGCAGATCGCGACCCGGATCCGAGAGCGCCTTGCCGCCCTCGACGCGCGGCGTGTCGACAAGCGAGTCCGTGACGATCTGATCCGGCACGATCCCGATCACGCGGGCGCCGCCGTCGCCCTCCCACGACACGACGAAGTCGTTCGTCGAGAGCGGCCGGATACGCACGGTGTGCCGCACCCACTCCGGAACCTCGGGATGCGGGATCTCCGCAACCGCCCGCCCGGCCTTGAGGACGAGCTCCGGCACGAAGCGCTCGAGGTCGGGGAGGACGAGCACGTCGGCCTGGTAGCCGGGCGCGAGCGCGCCCAAGTCCCGGAGGCCGTGCCACTGGGCCGGGTTGAACGAGGACATGACGAGCGCGTCCTCTGGCGACACGCCCGCGGCGACGGCCTCGCGCACCATCGAGTTCACGTGGCCCTCCTCGGCGATGTGCTCGGGCTCCCGGTCGTCCGTGCAGAAGGCGAGGCGGTGGGGGCCGAACTCGTGGACGAGCGGCAAGAGCGCATGGAGGTTGCGGGCACCCGAGGCCTCGCGGATCAGCACCCACATCCCGGCTCGCAGCCGCTCGCGGCCCTCCTCGATCGTGCTCATCTCGTGGTCGGAGCGGATTCCGGCCGCCGCGTAGGCGTTCAGGTCCTTGCCCAGCACCGAGGGCGCATGGCCGTCGACGTGTGTGGCGCCGGGGAGGGCGAGCTTCGCGAGCTCCGACTCCGATCCCGAGACGACGCCGGGGAAGTTCATCATCTCGGCGAGCCCGATCACACGGCGGCGGTTGAGCAGCCCTTCGAGGTCACCGGGGAGCAGCGGGCGGCGCGGCGACTCGAATTGCGACGCCGGCACGCAGGACGAGGCCATGAAGAACACGTCCAGCGGAAGGTCCTGGCACAGGTCGGCGAGCCAATGGACACCGTCCGTGCCCAGGACGTTGGCGATCTCGTGCGGATCCGCGACCACGGCGGTCGTGCCGAGCGGCAGCACGAGGCGGGCGAACTCGTCCACGAGGAGCTTCGAGGACTCCAGGTGCATGTGGGCGTCGACGAAGCCGGGGACGAGGTAGCGGCCCGAGAGCTCGAGCACCTCGGTTCCGTCGTAGTCCCCGAGGCCGGCAACGAACCCGTCCACGATCGCGAGGTCGCCTTCGAGCCACTCCCGCGTGAAGACCGAGAACACCCTGGCGCCCCGGATGACGAGGTCGGCTGGCTCGTCTCCGCGTGCAACTGCGAGGCGGCGCGCAAGGTCAGGCATGGAGGCAGAACGTACTAGAGGCCCGATGCGAAATTCTGCCGGGCCGGATGACGCTCCAGACACGGCGCCGGTTCAGCGCGTGCGCCCGCGACACGTAGCGCTGCTATGCGCCGCAGCCGCCCGCACTGCCCGGCTTGGTCTGGAGCGCCCCCGACTCCTGCACAATTCCGCACCGACCCTCTAGCCTTGCCCCGATGGATGTGCTGACTCCTCGCACGCTGGAGGAGGCGCTGCGGCTCAAGTCCGAGACGCGCGGCGCCGTGCCGATCGAGGGCGGGACCGACGTGATGGTCGAGCTGAACTTCGACCGCGCCCGCCCGCCGGCGCTGCTGAACCTGAACGAGGTCGGAGAGCTGAAGGGCTGGTCGCGGGAGAACGGCGCGTTGCGGCTCGGCGCGAGCCTGACCTACGACGAGGCGATGGAGGGGTCGCTCGCCGAGCAGCTTCCGGCACTCGCGGAGGCCTCGCGCACCGTCGGGTCGCCGCAGATCCGGAACCGGGGGACGATCGGCGGGAACCTCGGGACGGCGTCCCCGGCCGGCGACGCGCTGCCGCCGCTCCTCATCGAGGACGCGGAGATCGAGCTGGCGAGTGTCCGCGGCACGAGGCGTATGCCGGTGCGCGAGTTCCTCGTCGGCCCGAAGCAGAACGCGCTGGAGGACGACGAGTTGATCACGGCTGTGTGGATCGAGCCGTCCGGCGCCGCGCAGACGTTCATGAAGATCGGGCCGCGGAACGCGATGGTGATCGCGGTCTGCTCGCTCGCGCTCTCGGCCGATCGCGAGCGCGGGGAGCTCCGAGCCTCGTTCGGCTCGGCGGGCCCGGTTACCGGGCTCGTGAGCGGGTCGCTCGAGGAGCGCGAGTCGTTCCCGGACCGCGTCGCCGAGGCAGCGAGCCCGATCGACGACGTCCGTGGCACGGCCGAGTACCGTCGCCATGCCCTCCGCGTCCTGACGGCGCGCGCCCTCGACCGCGTGCTCGCATGAACATCACGGTCACCGTCAACGGCGAGCGCCACGACGCGGAGATCTGGCCCGGCGAGAGCCTGCTCTTCGCGCTCCGCGAGCGGATGGGCCTGCCCGGCTCGAAGAACGCCTGCGAGCAGGGCGAGTGCGGCTCGTGCTCCGTGCTCCTCGACGGGAAGCTCGTCTGCGCCTGCCTCGTCCTCGCCGCGCAGGTCGACGGCCACGAGCTCGTCACCGTCGAGGGCGTCGGCCAGAACGGGGAGCTGCACGCCGTGCAGGAGGCGTTCGTCGAGACCGGGGCCGTGCAGTGCGGCTTCTGCACGCCCGGCTTGATCGTCGCGACCGTCGACCTCCTCCGCCACAGGCCGGATCCGACAGACGACGAGATCCGGGAGGCGCTGTCCGGCAACCTGTGCCGCTGCACCGGCTACGCGAAGATCTTCGACGCCGTCCGGCTGGCAGCGGGCCGCGCATGAAAGTCCTCTTCGTGTGCGCCGGTAACACGTGCCGCAGCCCCTTCGCGGAAGCCGTGGCGAGGACCGAGGAGCACCTGGACGCCGAGAGCGCCGGGGTGAGCGCGGCGGAGGACGCATGAGCACGGCGCCGACGCGGAAGCTCGAGCTCGGCCGGGTCGGCGAGGCGGTCAAGCGCGTGGACGGGATCCCGAAGGTGACCGGCGAGTTCGCGTACTCGAGCGACCTCTTCGCCGCCGGGATGCTCTGGGGGCACACGGTTCGCTCGCCGCACGCCCATGCCGCCATCGTCTCGATCGACATCTCGAAGGCGGTCGGGATGGCGGGTGTCCACGCGGTCCTGACGCACGAGGACGTCCCCGGCGACAAGCGCTACGGGCTCGAGTTCACCGACCAGCCCGTGCTCGCCTTCGACCGGGTGCGGTACTTCGGCGAGCCGGTCGCGCTCGTCGCCGCCGAGCATCCCGAGCAGGCGCGGCGGGCTGCGGCTGCGATCGAGGTCGAGTACGAGCCGCTGGAGCTGGTGGTCGATCCCGGAGCTCGCGGCCGACCAGCCCGCGATCCATCCGCAGAAGTGGACGGAGGGGCACGGCTACCGCGACGACCCGCGGCCGAACGTCGTCCGCGACATGCGCATCGCCCGGGGCGATCCCGACGCGCAGGGCGATGTCTCCGTCGAGGGCTACTACGAGCTCGGGATCCAGGATCAGGCCTTCCTCGGGCCGGAGTCGGGCCTGGCCGTTCCGGACGGGGAGGGCGGCGTGGACATCTACGTCGCGACGCAGTGGCTGCACGTCGACCGCGACCAGGTCGCGCCGTGCCTCGGGCTCCCCAAGGAGCAGGTGCGGATCCACCTCGCCGGCGTCGGCGGCGCGTTCGGCGGCCGCGAGGACCTCTCGATGCAGATCCACGGCGCGATGCTCGCGCTGCACACGAACCGGCCCGTGAAGATCGTCTACACGCGCGAGGAGTCGTTCTTCGGCCACGTGCACCGGCATCCGGCGCGGATCTGGGCCGAGCACCGGGCGAACCGGGACGGGAAGCTCGTCAACGTCCGGATGCGGATCCTGCTGGACGGCGGCGCGTACGCGTCGAGCTCGACGGCGGTGACCTCGAACGCCGCGTCCTTCGCGGTCGGGCCCTACGCGATCGAGAACGCGCTGATCGAGTCGACCTGCGTCTACACGAACAACCCGCCGTGCGGAGCGATGCGGGGGTTCGGCGCCGTCCAGACCTGCTTTGCGGGCGAGGCTCAGATGGACAAGCTGGCGGCCGCGCTCGACATGGATCCCGTCGAGCTGCGGCTGCGGAATGCGATGGCTCCGGGCGACGCGCTGGCGACGGGGCAGAAGATCACCGGGTCGATGCCCGTCGCGGAGGTCATCCGGAAGGCGGCGGCGATCCCGGTTCCGGAGGCGGAGGAGTTGCCTCGCGATCCGATCCGGCTTCCCGGCGGGGCCGGGAACACGACGCGGGGTGAGGGTATGAAGCGTGGTGTCGGGTTCGCGCTCGGTTTCAAGAACATCGGCTACTCCGAGGGCTTCGACGACTACACGGCGGCGCGCGTGCGGGTCTTTGCGGATGCGGCGGGCGAGCTGGTCGCGGAGGTGCACTGCGCGGCGGCCGAGGTCGGTCAGGGCGTGACGAACGTGATCGCCCAGACGGCGCGTACGGAGCTGGAGCTGGAGAACGTCGTGCTCGCGCCCGGGACGACCGCCGAAGTGGGCTCGTCCGGCTCGGCCTCGGCCTCACGGATGACGTGGATGGCGGCGGGCGCCGTGCAGGCGGCGTGCAGGGCGGTTCGCGACGAGCTCGAGCGGCGCGGCGGGAAGCTCGGCGACGCCGAGGAGATCGACCTCGAGCGGATCTACCGCCACCCGCGCACGTTTCCCCTCGAGCCCGAGACCGGCCAGGTCACCGACGGCCGTGCCCACGTGGCGCTTGCGTGCGCCGCGATGCGGGTCGTCGTCGAGGTGGACGTCGAGCTCGGGCTGACGCGGGTCGTCTGGATCGGGACGGCGCAGGACGTCGGGCGAGCCGTGAACCCGCAGGCGGTCTACGGGCAGATCGAGGGAGGCACCGCGCAGGGGATCGGCCTGGCGCTGATGGAGGAGATCCAGACGCGCGACGGCCTGATCACGAACGCGAGCTTCACCGACTACCTGATCCCGACGACCCTCGACATGCCGCCAGTCGAGGCCGAGCTCGTCGAGGATCCCGAGCCGGACGCGCCCTACGGCGTGAAGGGCGTCGGCGAGCCGCCGACCGTCGTCTCGACAGCCGCCGTCATGTCCGCGATGCGGGCCGCGACGGGCCGCGAGCTCAACCGTGTCCCGGTCAAACCGGACGACATCTGCCTCTGACGTCCCGCCGGTTAGGCGGACCGCACGAAACGGCCGGCCAGGCGTGCGCCGAGCCACGCGAGGCCGGCCACGATCAGAGCGACGATCAGGAGGAACACCAGATCGCCGGCGGCGAGGCGCGATTCGCCCTCCTCCGGCTCCGGGGCGATCGCGGCCACCAGCATGACGACGACGGCGACGACGGCGCCCCACCACCAAGGTCTACCGAGCACGCGTGCCGCAGCCCCGGCGAGGATCGGCAGCGCGAACGCGGCGAGCACGAAGAAGACCTCTGCCATCGGAGGGCGGGATGTTAGGGCACGCTCCGGACCGAAACCGAGCCTGTAGCTTCTGGACGTGAACCTTTCGGACGTCGTGTCCCCGGCCGAGTGGCAGTCGGCGCACGAAGAGCTCCTGGCCAAGGAGAAAGAGGCGACGCGGGCCAGCGACGCCCTGGCCGCCGAGCGCCGGCGGCAGCCGATGACGGAGATCGAGAAGGACTACGTCTTCCAGGGACTCGAGGGAGAGGCGAGCCTGCTCGACCTGTTCGAGGGCCGCAGTCAGCTCGTCCTCTACCACTTCATGTACGCCCCGGGTGTCGGCGGCTGGCCGGAGGCCGGCTGCCCGGGCTGCTCGATGTTCGTCGACCAGGTCGGCCACCTCGCCCACTTCCACGCCCGCGACACCTCCTTCGGGCTCGTGTCGCTCGCGCCGCTCGAGCAGATCGAGGCGTACCGGAAGCGGATGGGCTGGACGATCCCGTGGGTCTCCTCGGCCGGCTCGGACTTCAACCGCGACTTCGGCGTCTCGACCGACCAGGGCGAGACGTTCGGTCTCAGCGTCTTCGTCCGGGACGGCGAGCGGATCTTCCGCAGCTACTTCACGACGTCGCGCGGAGTCGAGGCGCTCGGCAGCGTCTGGAGCTTTCTCGACCTGACGCCGCTCGGGCGACAGGAGGAGTGGGAGGACACGCCGGAAGGCCGGCCGCAGACGCCACCGTACGAGTGGTGGCGCCGCCACGACGAGTACGAGAACGCCTAGGTTCGCGAGAGCGTGAGCGCCGCCCCGGCGGCGAGGAGCAGCAGTCCGAGAATCCGCCACCGGTCGATCGGGATCGCGTCCTGCGCGAGCCAGCCGTACTTGTCGATCAGCGCCGCCATGATCAGGTTTCCGGCGATGACGAGCCCGATCGTCGCGGCGACGCCGATCCGCGGCACCCCGATCGTCGCGGCCAGGACGATGTAGATGCTCGCGATGCCGCCGACCCAGAGCCACGCCGGCTCGTGCGAGGCAGCGCGCACACCGGCGAAGCTTCGTTCCCAGGCGAGCAGCGCGACGGCGGCGCACACGAACGAGACGAGCACCGAGAACGCGACCGCCGGGACGATCCCGACGCGCTCGCCGAGCTCCCCCATCACGGCCGCCTGAACTCCGCCTGCGATCCCGGCCGTGAAGCAGATCGAGACCGCGAGAGCCGTTCCGCTCGACACGGGGCGAAGCTATACGCTCCGGCCCGTCGCCGACGGAAGGAGAGAGCCGCATGGTTCGCGTGTTCATGCTGTACGAGGAGAAGCCCGATCCCGAGCGGTACGAGCAGCACGCCGACCTCTGCCGCAAGGTTCCGGGCGGGACGTTCAGGCACGGCGCGGTCTTCGGCGCGCCGATGGGTGAGCCGAAGTTCCCGTACTACGCGGAGTGGGAGTTCGCGGACACGGACGCCTTCAAGTCGGCGGCGCGCACGGACGAGTTCATGGCGACCGGCAAGGACGCGATGGAGATGGGTGGGCGGTTCCACGTCCACTTCGCCGAGGTCGAGTGAGTCAGCCGACCTACCCGGCGCCGCTCCCGCCCGAGGAGCTCGGCTTCGAGAAGATCGTCTACGAGAAGGCCCCGCCGCGGGCGACGATCACGTTCAACCGGCCGGACGTCCTCAACGCATTCGACTTCCAGATGCTGCGCGAGCTCGCGCGCGCGTGCGAGGACGCCTCCTGGGACGACGAGATCCGCGTCGTCGTCCTGACCGGCAAGGGCCGCGCGTTCTGCGTCGGCGCCGACCTGCGCAACTGGGCGGAGGAGTACGTCGGCAAGCCGACCGAGTACTGGAAATGGTTCGGCGCGTTCAAGGACGCTCACGATCGGCTCCGTGAGATCGGGAAGCCGACGCTCGCGCGGATCAACGGGATCGCGGTCGGCGGCGGAAACGAGCTGCAGATGGCGTGCGACCTCGCGGTGATGGTCGACGACGCCTTCATCCGCCACGTCGGGCCCGAGCACGGGTCCGTGCCGGCCGGCGGCGCCACACAGTGGCTCGCGATCATGGTCGGCGACCGCCGCGCCCGCGAGATCGTCTTCATGTGCGAGGAGATCCCGGCGAAGCAGGCGGAGGAGTGGGGGCTCGTCAACTGGGCCGTGCCGGCCGCCGAGCTCGACGCGAAGACGGACGCCGTGGTCGAGAACCTTGCGCGCAAGCTCCCGCAGACCACGCGGTACGCGAAGCAGCACATGAACTTCTGGCGCGACCTCGCCTGGCACGAGACGATCAACCACGCCCGCGACTGGCTCGCGCTCTCGATGGCGACCGACGAGCCGAAGGCGGCGATCGAGAAGTTCCTGAAGAAGTGAGCGAGCCCCTGGTCTTGGTTGAGCGGGACGAGGCCGTCGCCGTCGTCCTCCTCAACCGGCCCAAGCAGCTGAACGCGCTCTCCGACGAGCTGATGGAAGAGCTCGTCGAGCGGCTCCAAGAGCTGGATCGCGATGACGACGTGCGCTGCATCGTGCTCGGCGGGTCCGAGCGCGCGTTCGCCGCGGGTGCGGACATCGGCCAGCTTGCCGAAGCGTCGGCGATCGAGCTCTACTACCAGCGTCGGGTCGAGCGCTGGGACGCGATTCGCGAGCTCTGGACGCCGCTCGTCGCGGCCGTGTCGGGCTTCTGCCTCGGCGGCGGCTGTGAGCTCGCGATGTCCTGTGACCTGATCGTCGCGTCGGAGACCGCGCAGTTCGGACAGCCGGAGACCGGTCTCGGGATCATCCCCGGCGCCGGCGGGACCCAGCGGTTGACACGGGCCGTCGGCAAGGCGACGGCGATGGACGTGATCCTCAGCGGCCGGTTCCTCTCGGCACGCGAGGCGCTTGCCGCCGGGCTCGTCGCCCGCGTCGTCGCGAAGGAGGCGTGGCTCGAGGAGGCGAAGCGCCTCGCGCGGGACGTCGCCGCGAAAGGGCCGGTGGCGACACGCCTCGCGAAGGAGGCCGTCGACCGCGCGTTCGAGGGGCCGCTGTCGCTGGGGCTCGAGTACGAGCGGCGCCTGCTCTACCTGGCCTTCGCCTCCGAGGACGCGAAGGAGGGGCTGACAGCCTTCGGCGAGAAGCGACCGCCGGACTTCAAGGCCCGTTAGGTCTCGAGCTCGACCGGCACCAATTCGGTGTCGAAGGTCCGTCCGTTTCGGTGGACGGTGAGCCGGACGGTCTGCCCGATGACGTCGCCGACCATGTGACGCTGGAGGTCGTTGACGCTCTCCACAGGTGAGCCGTCGACCTCCAGGATGAGGTCTTCGGGTCTCAACCCGGCGATCGCTGCGGGACTTCCCTCCACGGTCTCCACGATCTCGACGGCCGAGGCACGCCCGACCTGCTGGCCGAGCCGCGGTGGAAGCGGCCTCGGGCCGAGCGCGATCCCGAGGTAGGCACGCCGAAAGCGCCCCTCGCTCATCAGCACGCCGACGATCGTGCGGGTAGCCGCATTGATCGGCACGGCGAGGCCGAGCCCCACTCCGGCGACGGCGGTGTTGATCCCGACGACCTTGCCGCGGCCGTCGACGAGTGCGCCCCCCGAGTTGCCGGGGTTCAGGGCGGCGTCCGTCTGGATCACGTTGTCGACGATCCGGGCCGCGCGCCTCGAGCGGACCGGGAGCGACCGGCCGAGGGCGGAGACCACACCTGCGGTCACCGAGCCGGCGAAGCCGTGGGGGTTCCCGATCGCGACGACGAGCTGCCCGACGCGGAGCCCTTCGGCGTCGCCCAGCTCGGCGGGCTCGGCGTCGCCGTCGAGCCGGAGGACGGCAAGGTCGGAGAGCGGGTCGGCGCCGACGACCTCGTAGGAGAGCTCGCGGCCGTCCACGAACGAGCCGATGCCCGTCCCGTCGGTCCGCTCGACGACATGGGCGGACGTGAGCGTGAAGCCGTCCGGCGTGATCACGACTGCGCTGCCGGCCCCGTCGAGCCGGCGGCCGCCGCGGACGCGTCGCGAGACGCGGAGGTTGGCGACCGAGGGTGCGAGCCGCTCCGCGACGGTCGTGACGACACGGGAGTAGGCGTCCAGCGCCTCGTCGTCAGTCGGCAGCGGTGTAGGCCCGGCCGGCTGGTCGGAGTCGTGCTGCTCGGCGCGAACGAGCTTGAGCTCTGCCACGGGGCCAAGGTACCCCCGGCACTCGGGGCTGCGTCGAGCGCGAGGCGAGCGGGGTCGTCCGACACCCCACCCACCCGGGGAAGAGAGCCCACGGCAAACGCTAACGGCGGCCGGTGCGCGGATGTGTGCCGCGGATGCGCCAAGATTGCGCCAATGGCAGAGGTCGAGACAACGCAAGAGGGCGGCGTCCTCACGATCACGCTGAACCGGCCGGACGTCCTCAACGCGTTCAACCGCGAGATGCACCAGGCGCTCGGCGCCGCGCTGAAGGACGCACGCGATCCAAAGGTCCGCGCAGTCGTCCTCACCGGCGCCGGCCGAGGCTTCTGCGTCGGGCAGGACCTGACCGAGTTCCGCGAGGCGCCGGGCGACATCGCCGACCGCATCCGCGCGAATTACCACCCGAACGTGCTCGCGATCCGTGCGCTCGAGAAGCCGGTGATCGCGGCCGTGAACGGCGCGGCCGCCGGCGCGGGGCTCTCCTTCGCCTGCGCCTGCGACATCCGAATCGCCGCCGACGTCGCGACCTTCGTCCCGGCGTTCATCAACATCGGCCTCGTCCCCGACTCGGGCGGCACCTACTTCGTCGCCCGCCTCCTCGGCCCCGCCCGCGCGTTCGAGTGGATGACGTCCGGCCGCCGGCTGTCCGCCGAAGAAGCCCACTCCTGGGGCCTCGTCTCCGAGATCGTGCTCGCGGACGATCTTCCGGCCCGAGCCGCGGAGCTGGCCGCCCAGCTCGCGGCCATGCCGACGCGTGGGATCGGAATGACGAAGCGCCTGTTCGACCACGCCGCGGAGTCGACTCTCGAGGAACAGCTGGAGTGGGAGGCGCAGCTCCAGTCAGCGGCAACGAAGACCGACGATTTCCGTGAAGGCGTGGACGCCTTCCTGGAAAAGCGCGACCCGAAGTTCGAAGGCCGCTAGCCCTCAGGCCGAGCGCAGGAGAAGAAGCCGATCTCGGCGGAGATCCGCTGAGCCTCCTCGCCGGGCGCCGACGACTGGCCGAACGTCGTCCGCGCCTCCGCCTCGTTCCCGTCGAACGCCTGGCGACCGGCCTGCTCCCACAGGTCGAGCTGCTGGTCCATCAGCCCGAGCATCCGCCGGAAGTCCGCGGCATCGTCCTCCGGCGCCTCGATCGCGCGGAGCTTCTGGTTCTGCTCGCGGGCGATCGGAACCGCGCGTTGCATGAAGACGGCAAAGTCGCGCAGGAACGTCTGCGGGGGAGGGATGAGCGAGATCTGGCGCTCATGCTGGGCGCAGATCGTGTCCGCCTCCTTGACGAACTCGGCGTCGCCGCCGTCGCTGCCGAACGAACAGCCGGCGAGCGCCGCGACGGCCAAGGCAAGGACTACTGCTTGACGGCCCATAGGTATGCGTGCCCCATGCGCCACGCGCCGCGGCCTTCCTCCACGGCCGGGCGAAGCGCCGCCACGA
The DNA here is from genome assembly GCA_963782765.1 of uncultured Actinomycetes bacterium. Lineage (GTDB taxonomy): Bacteria > Actinomycetota > Thermoleophilia > Gaiellales > Gaiellaceae > JACDAN01. Next base: position 77,222 of record CAWALC010000001.1, on the reverse strand, counting down.
GCCGGTCGCGCTCGTCGGCGGTCAGCGCCTCGTCCATCGCCTCGGCGAGGGTCGGGATCTTCGGGTTTCCTGAGCTGTGCACGAACGACTCCCAGTTTCGCGCCTCGGGCGGCTCGATGTCCGCGCGGTACTCCAGATGGATCGGGAAGAACCCTGCGCGCTCCGCGAGCGAGACGAGGTCACGTTCGTCGAAGTCGAGCATCGGGTCGTCGGCCGGCTGCCGTCGCGCGTAGACCTCCGTGAGCTTCTCCATCAGCTCGCGCGCGCCGTCGACGTCGTAGCCCCAGGTCGTCCGCCGCTCATCCATCCCGAACCGGTTGATGGGCTCGAACAGCGAGATTCGACCGCCGGGCCGCAGCACTCGATGGAACTCAGCGAAGGCACGTTCCTTGTCTTGGACGTAAATCAGCACGCTTCGGGTGGTGACGACGTCCACCGACTCGTCCTCGATCTCGTCGAGCTCGGTCGCGGCAGCCTCGACGAAGCGACACCGATCGGCGATTCCGACGTCGGCGGCGAGCTGCCGGCAGTCGTCGAGCAGCGCGCGCGAGACGTCGGCGAACACGACGTCCGCACCCCGCTCGAGTGCGCCGAACGCGACCAGCCCGTTGCCGCATCCGACGTCGAGCAGGGTCTCGCCGGCAGCGAGCCCCGCGTTGTCGAGCACCCGATCTCGCACGGTCGCGAGGTGGGCCAGGATCGTTCGCTCGTAGTCGGGATCGCCTCCCGTTCGCCGGTGTCGAATCCACTCCGCCCAGATGTCGGTCATCACTGAAGGATGCTCTCGAGCGCCGGGAGCAGGTCGAGGAGCCTCGCGATCGAGATGCTGCGGACGACGCTGCGCAGCCCCTCCGCAAATCGCGCGATCGAGCGCCTGGGCCCGCTCGGCGTCGTCGACGGCGCGGAGGACGCCCGAGCGCACGAGGCGCTCGAGCTCGTCGGCCCCGACTCCGTGCTCCCGCGAGAACCGCTCGAGCTCGCTTCGGCTCTCGAACGCGAGCACGACGTCCTCCCTCGGGACCTCGAGCTCGCAGGCGGCGCCGTCGAGCGCCGACAGGACGATCTGCTCGGCGACCTCGGAGAGCCCGCTCGGGTCGCGCCAGTCGCGCGAGGCGCACGGGTCCGCCGCCTTGGCGGGTGCGTACGACGCACCTCCCAGCGCCAGGTAGGCGGCGACGAGTGCGACGCTGACCGCCACGGCGGCTGCGATCGCTCGCATCAGACGCTCACGTCCCGCCTGCCGAGGAGGATCGGCACGAGAGCGGCGAGCCCCAGGAGCGCGGCCGCGAGGAACGAGCGCGAGAACGCGTTCGTCGCGGCTCGGTCGAGCTGGTCCTGCAGGGAGCCCGCGAGGTCGCTGTAGGCCGGGCCGTCACCCCGCTCGGCGACGATCTCGCCGACGTCGGGCACGCGGGCTTCCGCCTCGGCGTCGTCCACGGCGGCGAGGATCTCGCGGGCGACGCTGATCTTGTCGAGGGGCGCGATGCGGCTGTCGAGCACGTACGCGGTCCCCGCCGCGAGCGCGTCGTCGCGGTTTCGCTCGAGGTCGGCGACGAAGATCGGGGTGAGCAGGAGGAGGCCGAGGACGACTCCCGCGTGCCGCGCGGCGAGCGTCCAGCCGCCGTGAACCGCCTGTGACGAGCGACCGGCGAGTGCCCGCTCGGTGAGCGCCGAGAGGGCAAGGCCGAGCCCTGCGCCGATCGCGAGCTGCGGCGGGACCGTCCATGCCGCGCCCGCTTCCGGAAGCCAGCCGAGCGCGGCGAGACCTCCCGAGATCAGGATCACGCCGGACGCCGCGCGCGCCCAGGGCGTTCCGATCACGCCCGCGAAGCGAGCGGCCAGGATCGCCGCGATCGGCATCACGGTCACGACGGCGCCGGCGGCAAGCGGCTCGAGCCGCCAGCCGTTGATCAGGAGGATCACGAGCAGGAAGAGCGCTGCGACCAGCGCGCCGGAGACGAGCATCAGCGCAGCATTCGCGCCGACGTGCGGCCGACCGAGCGGCCCGACCGCGGGCGTGAAGCGGAATCCGTAGAGCGCAACAAGCGTCAGCAGGATGAGCGGCGCCTGCACGACGAAGATCGACTCCCACCCGAACAGCTGCGTGAGGATCCCGCCGGCGGCCGGGCCGCAGGCGGCGCCGAGGATTCCCGCCAGCGCCCAGATCCGCGCTGCCGGGGCGTCCGCTCCCGTCGCCCCGGCCAGCAGTCCGAGTGCGGCGCAGACGACGGCGGCGCCGGCGACTCCCTGAACGGTGCGCGCGCCGACGAGCACGCCGAACGACGGCGCGAACGCGCACGTGAGCGAGGCGGCGGCGAAGATCACGGCTCCGACGGCGAACACCGGCGCCGGCCGCCGGCGCGCCACGAACGCAGCGGGGAGCGCCGAGAGCGCGAGCGCGAGGTTGAACGACGTCAGCGCCCACGCCAGCGTCTCGATCTCCACGTCGTACTGCCCCAGGATCTCCGGCAGGGCGATCGTGACGACGGAGGAGTCCGCGAGCACGACGCCGACCGCGACGCCGAGGAGTGCGGTGCGGATTCCGGGCACCGCCGCACAGTAGAGCCGTGACCTAGGTCGGCTGGCGGAGGGCTTCTCCCACACGGAAACGTGCTTCGTGCTCTCGCTCGTGAACGGCTCGCGATTCCAACCGCTCCAGCGCTCCCGGAGCCTCATGCCGGCGATTCTGGCCATCAGGTCGAGCTCCGCCGGCCACACGTAGCGGAACGGGGTCGAGCCGAGCTCCCACTGACCGTCGACGAGCGAGAAGTGATGAGAGACGAGCCCCTGGGTCGCGGGATCGAGCTCGTCGACGCCGACGTGCGTCGGGCTGAAGTCGAAGACCCGAAACGTCTCTCCGGGAGGCAACTGCCGCAGCGACGGCACACCGACCTCGATCACGAAGCACCCGCCGGGCTCGAGGTGGGCCGCCACATTCTCGAAGCACGCGACTTGCTCGTCCTGCGTGGTCAGGTTCCCGATCGTGTTGAAGACGAGGTACGCGAGCGAAAAGGTGCCGTCGACCCGTGTCGTGGCGAAGTCGCCGACCGCGATCCCGATCGAGTCGGACCCCGGCTTCGCGCGCAGTCGGGCGACCATCGCCTCCGAGAGATCGATCCCGTGGACGCGGACACCGCGACCGGAGAGCGGGAGCGCGATGCGACCGGTGCCGATTCCGAGCTCGAGCGCAGCTCCGTCGCCGGCGAGCTCGGCGAGGAAGTCCACCACCGGGTCGACGACCGCGGGGTCGAACATCTCGGGGGACGCCTCGTCGTACCGTGCCGCCACCCGCTCGCCGAAGTGGTCCTCCGGCACGGCTCTAGATCGTCTTGAATTGCTCGAAGGGCTGCCGGCAGCCGTTGCAGTACCGCAGCGAGCGGCACGGCGTCGGGCCGAAGAGATTGTCCAGCCGCGTATTCGTCGAGCCGCAGTACGGGCAGCGGAACGCGCCTGTTTGAAGTTGGACGAGCTGCGGCCCGCCCGGCTCTCGCGGCGCCGGCGGTGCGAAACCTGCCGCACGCAGCTTCTCGCGCCCCGCGGGCGTGATGCGGTCGGTCGACCACGAGTCGTCCGAGATCACCGCCACCTCCGGCTCTCCGCCGAGCTCGCGCACCTTCGCCGCCATCTGGTCGCGCATCACCTCGAGCGCCGGGCAGCCGAGGAACGTCGGCGTGAACTCCACCCGCACCCGGCCGCCCTCGACGGCCACGTCTCTCACCACGCCGAGGTCGACGAGGGAGATGACGGGAATCTCCGGATCGGGGATCTCGGCGAGCGCGTCCCAGACCTGGGCTTCGGTCACCATGTCGCACCCGCGACCGAGCGCCGCACCACGGTCATCTCCTCCCAGAGCTCGCCGAACTCGGGCGTTCCGGGCTCGTCGAGCAGCGGTCGGAGCTCCTCGAGCGCCTCGAGGTAGCGAGGCTCCTCGGCGAGCCGCTCGGCCCACATCTGCGCGTGCATCCGGTGGTAGGCCTCCTCGCGGTCGATCTTCGCCGCGAGCCCGGCCACCTCGGAGTCGCCGGAAGCCTTCAGCTCCTCGATGCGCTTCGCGTCGGCCTCCTCGTAGAGGACGTGCCGCGCGACCGTCATCGCCCAGTCCGGGACGAGCCGCACCTCGGCGAGCCGCGAGTGCCGGTAGTCCTCCGGCGACCGGTCGAAGGCGAGCTCGTCCGCCGTGCCCCCGACCTCCTCGGCGACCAGCTCGTACAAGGCCCGCGCGTGCCCGATCTCGTTCTGCGCGATCGACGAGAAGGCAACGTCCTCCTCGAGGAACGGCGCGATCCCCGTCCACTCGGAGTTCCGCCAGCCGAGGACGAGCTCGTCGTCAGCGATCGGCAGGAGCAGCCGTTGCCGCTCGCTCACGTGCCTCCTTCAGCTTCTCCTTCAGCGGGTAGCCGTCGACCCGGTGGTAGTTCCGCTGGAGCTCGTCGACGAACTCCTCGATCTGCATCACCGACTCGCGGGGGACGACCCAAAGGGCGACCGACTCGCCGCGCCGCCCGTATTGCTCCCGTGCGTAGGCCTCGGCGAAGGACGCGTCGGGCGCCGCGACCGAGCCGGCGTGCGCGAACGCCTGCCCCTTCCGCTCCTGCCGGAAGACCTCGTAGACGATCACGCCGCTTCGGCAAGCACGGTGCGGCGAACCCACTCCGTCTCCGCGCGCGTGGTCTCGCGCAGCTCCAGCCGCTCCTGCGTCTTCGGGCCGTGGCCGGTGACGACGTGCTTGAGCTCGTCCCAGTCGGGCTCGCTGAACTCCCAGACGCCGTCGTCGTCTTTGCGGAGCTTCGGATCCGGGACGGTCAGGCCGAGCTCCCAGATCTGCGGGACGTACCCGTCGAGGAACTGCTGCCGCGCCTCGCCGTTGCCCTGGCTCTTGATCCGCCAGACGAACATCGGGTCGTCCTCCTTCGCGATCGGGTTCCCGTGGAACTGCATCAGCGGGCCCCACCAGCGGTCGAGCGCCTCCTGCACGAGCTCCCGCTGCTCGTCGGTCCCGTTCATCATCGTGAGGATCACGTCGCGGCCGTGGAGGATGTGGAACGACTCCTCCCAGCAGATCTTCTTCATGATCCGCGCGTACGGCGCGTAGGAGCACTTGAGGAGCGCCTTCTGGCTGATGATCGCGGCGGCGTCGACGAGCCAGGCGATGACGCCGACGTCGCCCCAGGTCTTCGTCGGGTAGTGGAAGACGTTGTGGAACTTCGACTTGCCGGAGACCAGGTCGGCGAGGCACTGCTCGCGCGGCTTGCCGAGGTCCTCGACGACGCGGTAGATCAGCTGCGCGTGGCCGACCTCGTCCTGCACCTTCGCGGTGAGGGCGAGCTTCCGCTGGAGGGTGGGCGCGCGGAGGATCCACTCCCGCTCGGGCAGCACGCCCATGAGCTCGGAGTTCCCGTGCATCTCGATGAACTTGATCAGCTTGGCCCGGTACTCGTCGGGCATCTGGTCGTCGGTCTCGACCTGGCCGCCGGACTGGACGTAATCGAGAAATTCCTGCTCGTTCATCGGCTCTCCTTACGAACGATCGTTAGGGTCTGATCGTAGCGTGTCCACTCGGCGTTCAGAGGTAACGCGAGAAGCTGCCCGCCTCTTCGCGGAGCGCGGCTATCACGGCACGTCGATCGGCGAGCTCGCGAAGGCGCTCGGCGTCCAGAAGGGCTCGCTCTATGCGCACATCGACTCGAAGCAGGATCTCCTCTACGAGGCGATGAGCGAGGGCTCTCGGGCGTTCCACGAGGCACTCGACGCGATCCCGGAAGACCGGCCGGCGAGCGAGCGGATCAGGCTCGCGCTGCGAGCCCACCTGCGCGTTGTCTCCGAGCAGCTCGACGTCGCAACGGTCTTCGTGCGGGAGTGGCGCTACCTCGAGGGCGACCGGGCCGAGGAGTTCCTCGCCGAGCGCCGTCGCTACGAGGAGCGCTTCCGGGCGCTCTTCCGCGAAGGTCGCGAGGCCGGGGCGCTCCGCACGGACCTCGACGACCAGGCCGCGGCGCTCCTCGTCCTCTCGGCGGCGAACTGGGCGTACACCTGGCTCCACGCCGGAGACGACACCGACGCGTTGGCCGATCGCTTCGTCGCTTTGCTGCTGGACGGGATACGCGGATACTCGACTCCGGTCGAAGCCGCGCGTGCCGGTCTTGCTTGACATCGCGCTATAGGAGGTTTGAAGATCCCTCGCTCCGGCCCGCACTCCGGGCCCGGAGGTCTGCTTTTCAAACTCAGGGGAGGGAGAGAATGCGATTGACGCTCAGGCGTGCCGTCTTGCTGGCGGCCGCCCTAGGGACCCTCGCTATCCCGGCTTCGTCGTTCGGCATCGCGAACGTCTACCACCAAGACGACGCGTTGCCCGACCACGACATCAGGTCGGGGAAGCTGGCGCCGACTCGCGCGCAGAAGGCTGCGGCGAAGCGGATTGGTGCGAGGGTCACGTGGAACCGGTTCGGAACGCCGGCCTCGCTCTCGAAGCGCGGAAAGTTCCTGTCCAAGGGAACCCGCGGCAAGACGGCCGTCCAGGCCGCTCGCAGGTGGCTCTACTACAAGCGCGCGCTTTTCGGCCTCAAGGGCGTCGACAAGCTCGAGCTGGCCAATGCAGGCAGGTTGCCATTCAGCCGCGGCTGGGTCGTCACCTTCAATCAGGTGTTCGACGGCTTGCAGGCGGCCGACGGCGGCTCGGTGACGGTCGGACTCACCGGCACGGCGAGAAAGGGCTGGAGGATTGGCCACGTCTCGTCCGCGCTGACGCGAGACACCGCCCTCACCGGGCAGGCCAGGCTGTCGGCCGCTCAGGCGTGGGTCAAGTCGGCCGCCAGGACGGGCGCGCGCCACTCGCTCATGAGCGTGCAGGACGCAAAGACCGCCCGCGGCTGGATCAACCTCGCAGTGGGCGGGCTGAGCGACATCCAGCGCGTGAAGCAGGTCGCGTTCCCGACTCTTCGGAACGGGGTCGTGCCCGCGTATGAGTCGATCGTTCTGAACACCAAGGCGGCGGTCGCGTACCGCGTCATCGTCGACGCGCGCACTGGTTCGCTCCTCAGCCGGCAGAACCTCGTTCACAACCTCGCGCACAAGACGCAAAGCGGGATCAGGACGTCGCAGGTGAAGCTGGCGTCAACGACGATCCCGTTCAGCGGCTCGATCGCGACGGACGGGGGCTGCGTCGACCACGCCAACTTCTCCGTCGGCCCCGGTGTCAGGGCGCTCGTCGGCTTCGTCAACGCCGACTTCGCGCTCAACGACATCGTCTTGGAGCTATTCAAGGGCACGACGTTGCTGATCCACGCGGACGTGCTCTTCACGCCCGAGCAGTTCCGGTACGCGCCGGCGGGCGGAGTACCGCCGGGCGACGACTACCGCGTCCGCGTCTGCGACTTCGCAGACGGGGCGGCGTGGACCGCGCCGCAGACGTACAGCGGCACGGTGACCATCGACGACACCGCGGCACCGCCGCCCTTCTGGGCCCGGTGGGAGGTGTTCCCGGCAAATCCGCCGCTGCACACGCTCGCGGCCGATCCGTGGAACCACCCCGACACCGACACCCGTGAGACCTGGTGCTGGCGGCCGGCCGACGGCTGCGACAAGGTGGTCGGCAACCTCGCGTCGCGATCCCCGTGGGATCACAACATGAAGACGAACGTGCCGACGTTCACCACCAAGGGCAACAACGCCTGGACGAGGACGTCCTGGACGCATCCGAACGTTCCGAGCCCGCCGCACTTCTCGCCGGTGAGCCCGGGCCGCGACTACGTCTATGAATGGACGAACTCGTGGAACAACGACGACTGCGAGCCGACCCCGAACGGGCCTCCGGGCGCGACTTGGGACGACTCTGCATCGACGGTGAACCTGTTCGTTGCCCACAACCGGATGCACGACTGGGCGTACTACCTCGGCTTCACCGAGCAGAACTGGAACGCGCAGGACCACAACTTCGGTCTGACGGAGCCGTTCCAGGAGAACGACCCGGTGATCGGCAACGCGCAGGCCGGCGCCCTGGTTCCGGGCGTTCGTGACAACGCGAACATGGCCACCCTCCCGGACGGCGCGTCGTCGGTGACGAACATGTACTTCTGGCAGCCGTTCGCGGGCTCGTTCTACGCCCCGTGTGTCGACGGCGACTACGACATGGGCGTCATCGGCCACGAGTACGGCCACATGATCGAGAACCGCATGCTCGGCAAGGGCTCGAACCGGGTCGGCCACCACGCCGGCGCGATGGGCGAGTCCTTCGGCGACCTGAACGGGATGGAGTACCAGAACGAGAACGGCTTCGTCCCGACCGGTGACGAGAACCGGTATGCGGTTGGCACCTACGACACCGGCAACAAGCAGCGGGCAATCCGGAACTACGGGATGAACTACCCGACCTCCGGTGCCGACCCGGCGACCGGGAAGCAGCTGTTCATCAACTCGCTGAACTTCAGCGACATGGGTTACGACATCTCCGGCCCGACTCCGACCTCGTCGCAGCAGGTGCATGCGAACGGCGAGATCTGGAGCAAGATCAACTTCGGGATCCGGGACCTGCTGGGACACAAGTACGACGACGACTTCCCGGTCGACGATGCCGATCTTCAGGCGTCGTGTGCGGAAGGCGAGCTGCCGCCGCAGAACTGCCCGGGGAACCGGCGTTGGTTCCAGCTCTACTACGACGCGATGCTCCTGGCTCCGCCGGGGGCGTCGATGCTCCAGCTGCGTGACGCGATGCTGTCGGCCGACGTCCTGCGGTTCGGCGGTAAGAACCAGGAAGAGCTCTGGCTCGGCTTCGCGCGTGGCGGCATGGGCGAAGGCTCGACGAGCACGAACGGCTCGCTCGCGAACACTGCCAACGTCGAGCCCGACAACGACCCGACGCCGTCGTTCAAGTCACCCGAGCACAACAACGCGGAGATCAAGTTCCGCGTCAGGGACGATGACGGCGATCCGATCCTGAACGCTCGGATCTTCGTCGGACACTACGAGGCCCGGGTCTCGCCGATCGCCGACACGAACCCGGCGACGACGGGACTGAATCTCGACGACGTTGCGGAGTTCGCTCCGGGGACCTACGAGCTCCTCGCTCAGGCTCCGGGCTACGGCTTCCTCCGTGGAGAGCAGACCTTCCGCAAGGGCGACGACGACACGATCGAGTTCCGGATGCCGAAGAACCACGCGTCCATGAGCAACGGCGCGACGGCCTCCGGCGACGCGGCCGTGGTGTTCCCGGACCAGCAGCCGATCGCGGGCCAGCCGGGCATCATCCCGACCACCCCGCAGCAGGTCCTGAACATGCTCATCGACGACACTGAGCGGACGAACTGGACCGCGGCGGGGAATATCACCGCCGGCAACCTGTCCGTCGACGGCAAGCAGGCCACGATCGACCTCGCAGGCACGAAGCCCGTGACGATCCGGCACATCCAGGTGAGCTCGATGCTCCGGAGCGGCGTCGTCGCAACGCCGGGGCTGGCGAACTCGAGCCAGAACCGCTTCACGGCGCTGCGTCAGTTCGAGGTGTGGGCATGCAAGACGAACTGCGCGTCGGACAGCAACTTCACGAAGGTGTACACCAGCCGTGCCGACGCCTTCCCGGGCGATCCGCCGCGGCCGGTAGCACCGCACATGATCCTGCGGGAGTTCGACATCCCGAACACGTCGGCCACGCACCTGCGCCTCGTCGCCAAGACGAGCCAGTGCACCGGTGGCCCCGCGTTCCAGGGTGAGCAGGACGGAGATCCGACGAACAACACGGACTGCGACTCGAACGTGGCTGTCGGTGCTTCCCGCTCGTTCGTCCGAGCGGCGGAGTTCCAGGCCTTCAGCGACGATGGGAGCGTCAGGGACCGCTAGGAAGAGCGGACAGGCGCTCAGTACCACGAAACGGGGCCGGCGCGAGCCGGCCCCGTTTCACGTCTCAACCAGGACTCGTACCTCGTGGACCACGGAGAGGGCCGGCACTCCCGGCCCTCTTGCTGCTGCTCCTTGACCCTTAGGGAGGGGAAAGGAACTTCGTTGACTTTCCTTGATAGAGCTGAAAATATCAAGCCCCTTCCGCCAGCTGCGGAAGGGCTTTTCGCTGTTTCCAGAAGGGGAGGGAGATGCGACTCAAGTTCCTAGGCGGGGCTGCGCTCGTAGCTGCGCTGGGCGTCCTTCTTCCCGGTTCCGCACTGTCGAACGTGAACATCCACGAGCACGCCGATGGCGTCTCGGAGTTCGACACGCGGTCCGGGGCAGTTGCGCCGACATCATTCCAGCGAGCGCACGTCAAGCGCCTCAAGGCGCGCGCGACCTGGAACCAATTCGGAACGCCGGCGACGCTGACGCGCCACGGCAAGTTCCTCGCCCGCGGGATCCGTGGGAAGACCGCGCCCGACGCGGCGCGGTGGTACCTGAACAGGCACAAGAGGCTCTTCGGGATCTCGTCCCTCAGGGGGCTCAGGCTCGAGGCAGCGAACCGGCTTGCCGGAAGCAACGGCTGGACGGTCAACTATCGCCAGGTCTTCGGAGGCCTGGACGCTGCCCAGGGTGGACTCGTCACGGTCACCGTGACGGGGACGGCCAGGAAGGGCTGGAAGGTCGTCTTCGTGTCGTCCTCGCTGACGCGTGACCGCGCGCTGGCGGGCACGATCAAGCTCTCGGGCGCTCAGGCCTGGGTCCGGGCGGCGCACAGCGTCGGCCTCACCCGCCTGTCGGTCGCGAACATCCTCAAGAAGAGGACCACGAGCCGCGGCTGGACGATGCTGTCCGTCGGCGGTCTCGAGGACTTCCAGCAGGTGCGGCCGGTCGCGTTCCCGACCGTACGCAGCGGCGTCGCTCCGGCCTACGAGGCGATCGTCCTCAAGGCACGCGACGCGTTCGCGTACAAGCTGATCATCGACGCACGCACCGGGCGGTCGTTGACCCGGGCGAGCATCGTGCACAACCTCAACTCGGGCTCGCCGAAGCTGATGGCGGCCGAGTCGTTCACGTTCAGCGGCACGGTTGCAGCGACCGACGGCGCGTGCAGCGTCGCCGGCACCTTCGCCATCGGTGCGGGGAACCGCGCGCTGGACGGCTTCGCGAACGCGACGAACCCGGTGAACGACCTGGTGCTCGACCTCTACAACGAGGCGAACGTCCGGGTCGCTCACGCCGACACGTTCCTCACCCCGGAGCGGTTCCGTTACGCACCGGCCGGTGGAGTCCCTGCCGGCAACTACCGGGTCGAGGTCTGTGACTTCGACGACGGGCCACCCGGCCCGACCGGCACGGCGTGGGCAGACCCCCGCACGTACGAGGGCACGCTGATCGGAGACGCCTCGGCAGCTCCGCCCGCGTTCCTCGCGCGGTGGAAGGTCTTCCCGGCGAACCCGCCGCTCGCCACGCTGGACGCCTATCCGTGGAACCACCCGGACACCGACACCCGCGAGACGTGGTGCTGGTACGCAGCCCCTGGCTGCACTCGGATCATGGGCGGCTTCCCGCTGGGCTCACGCGGTCCGTGGGATCACGACCACAAGACCAACACCGCCACGCTGACGACGAGGGGCAACAACGCCCGCTCGGCGACGTCGTGGACGGATCCGTTCTTCCCGAGCGCACCGCAGTACTCGCCGGTGAGCGCGGGACGCGACTACTCGTTCGACTGGACGAACGACTGGAACAACCGCCAGTGCAACGGTCCCGCGACGCCGGTTCCCGGTTCCACGTGGGACGACTCGGCGGCGACGGTCAACCTGTTCGTCGCCCATAACCGGATGCACGACTGGGCGTACTACCTGGGCTTCACCGAACGGAACTGGAACGCCCAGGACTACAACTTCGGCCTGACCGAGAAGCTGCAGGAGAACGACCCGATCATCGGCAACGTGCAGGCCGGCGGCGCGATCCCGGGTGTGCGTGACAACGCCAACATGATCACGCTCCCTGACGGGCAGCCCTCGGTCACGAACATGTACTTCTGGCAGCCCGTGGTCGGCTTCTACGCCCCGTGCGTCGACGGTGACTACGACATGGGCGTCATCGGCCATGAGTACGGCCACATGATCGAGAACCGCATGATCGGCAAGGGCTCGAACCGCATCGGCCACCACACCGGCGCGATGGGCGAGTCCCACGGCGACATGTTCGGCATGGAGTACCAGGTCGGCAACGGGTTCGTCCCGACCGACGACGAGAACCCGCATGCGAGCGGGACGTACGACACGGGGAACAAGTCGAGGGCGATCCGGAACTACGGGATGAACTTCCCGACGTCCGGCGACATCCCCAGGCCGAGCAAGCAGCTCGTCACCAACGCGCTGAACTTCAGCGACATGGGCTACGACGTCACCGGCCCGATCAACATCTCGTCGCAGCAGGTGCACGCGAACGGTGAGATCTGGAGCAAGACGAACTTCCAGGTCCGCCAGCTGCTGATCGACAAGTACGACGACGACTTCCCGTACGACGACGAGGACCTCCAGTACGCGTGCGCGAACGGCGAGCTGCCGGCGTACGCATGTCCGGGCAACCGGCGCTGGATCGCCCTCGTCTTCGACGCGATGCTCATGATGCCCCCGGACGCCACGATGCTCCAGGCCCGCGATGCGGCCCTGGCGGCGGACTTGGCGCGGTTCGGCGGCGCCAACCAGAAGGAGATGTGGCTCGGCTACGCACGCGGCGGTATGGGCGTGGCAGCTGTGACCACGAATAGCTCCGGTCTCTCGAACGCCGCCGGAGTCGAGTCGGACACGGATCCGACGCCGAGCTTCGAGCCGGTAGGCACGAACCCGGCGACGGTGCGGTTCAAGGCCGAGAACCTCGACGGCGATCCGATCAACGCGCGGATCTACGTCGGGCACTTCGAGGCCCGGGTCTCACCGATCGCGGACACGAATCCGGCGACGGCCGGCGCTCCCGACGGAATGCCGGGCTCGAACCTCGACGACACGGCGAAGTTCGCGCCGGGCCAGTATGAGTTCGTCGCTCATGCGCCCGGTTACGGCGTGTTCCGCTTCCGGGACCGTTTCCGGAGCGGCGAGAACGAGACGATCACGGTCGAGATGGCTCAGAACTGGGCGGCCGCGGCATCGGGCGCGACAGCGACCGGTGACGGCGGGACGACTGTCGCAAGCCTGATCGACGAGACCGAGGGCACGCAGTGGACGGCTCCGGGCAACACCACGGGGCCGCTCTCGGTGGACGGCTTGAAGGTCACGATCGACCTCGGTGGGACCGAGTCGATCAACGTCAAGTACGTCAACGTCAGCGCGATGCTGCGGAACGGCCAGAACCGGATGACGGCCCTCCGTCAGTTCGAGGTCTGGACGTGCGATGCGAACAAGGGCGCGAACTGCGCCATGGATGCGGGCTACACGAAGCGGTACACGAGCCCGGCGGACGCCTTCCCGGCGAACGCGCCGCGGCCCGTCTCGCCGCATCTGATCATGCGTCAGTTCGACATCCCGGACACGAAGGCCACCCACGTGCGGTTCGTCGCCACGACGAGCCAGTGCACCGGCGGCCCCGCGTTCCAGGGTGACCAGGACGCTGATCCGGCAAACAACGCCGACTGTACGAACGCCGCGGTTGCGGCGACGAAGTTCGTTCGGGCCGCCGAGTTCCAGGTGTTCCGAAGCAATTCGGACTTCGACGACTAGGCCCTAGGGCCAAGCGGCAGGAGGAGGGCCGGCTCAGCCGGCCCTCCTTCGTTTCCGGCTCGGGTGCGTGGCATGGTGCGGCGGTGCCCGGGGTCCTCCTCGTCGTCAATCCGCAAGCGAGCGGCGTCACCGAGCCCGCCGCTGAGAGCGTTGCCGCTGCGCTCGGGCCCGACGTCGAGGTCGCGCGGACCGAGCGCCAGGGTCATGCGGTGGAGCTCGTCCGCGATGCGGACGCGGGAGCGGTGGTCGTGTTCGGCGGCGACGGCGCCTTCAACGAGGCGCTGAACGGCCTCCGGCCCGGGCTTCCGATCGGTCTCGTGCCGGGCGGAGGCTCGAACGTCCTGCCCCGCGCGCTCGGGCTTCCGGCGGATCCGGAGGGCGCTGCGAGACAGATCGCCGAAGCGATTCGCGCCGGCCGGACGACCGAGGTCTCGCTTGGACGCGTGAACGGCCGCCGCTTCGGGTTCGCGGCCGCCCTCGGGTTCCCGGCCGAGGTCGTGCGCCGCGTGGACGACCTCGGGCGCGAGCGTTACGGACGCCGCCCGCCGGACCGCGTCTTCCTCACGACCATCGCGCGGCTACTGGCGGAGCAGCGCGGGCGGCTTCCCTCCGAGCTCGAGGTGGACGGGCACGGCCGCGCGTCTTTCGCGCTCGTCGCGAACGGCGACCCGTACACGTATCTCGGACGCCTGCCCGTCCGGCCCACGCCGAAGGCCAGGTGGGATGCCGGACTGGACGTCGTGGCGCCGCGAACGGTCGGCCCGCTCTCGATCCCGCGCCTCGTCGCCGCCGCGCTGACGGGCCGGACGGCCCGCGGCGTCCTCTACCTTCACGACGTGGACGCGATCGAGCTGCGCGCAGACCGCCCGCTGCCGCTCCAGGTGGACGGCGAGGATCTAGGCGACGTCGACCGCGCGGAATTCACGTCGGAGCCCAAAGCGGCAAAGATCCTTCGCTGATCGTCTAAATAGAGACGTGGCCGCGCCCCCCAGGGACTCCGGATTCGACCCGGTTCGCGCCGGCGGCGCAGTTCTGGCCGTGCTGCTCCTGCTCGCGGTCGTGGCGCTCGCGGCCTCGGCCGGCGGCCCGGCCACGGGGGGCGCGGGCCGTGACTACGTCGATCCGCTGGCCACACTGCTCTTCGTGCTCGGAGGCGTCTGGGTTGCGGCGCTGCTCGTCGCCTCACCCCTGATGACCGGCCTGACGCTGACCGGCGGCGAGCCGAAGCCGCGCCGGTGGCACGGCAACGTGCTCGCCGGGGTGGTCTTCTTCACGCTCATCCTCGCCGGCCTCGCAGTCCTGCGGAAGCTGCGGCCGGGCGGCGACAGCGGGGACGACACGCGAGCGGAGACCGGTCAGACGGCGACGAGCCCGGAGGCGACCGCACGTGTTCCGACCATCGACCCCGCCTCGATCGACTGGCTCGTCGTCGGGTTGGTCTTCGTCGCCGCCCTCGTCGGGTTCTCGATCCTCGCCGCCGTGCTGGTCCGGCCGAAGGGCCGGTCGATGCCCGAGCTGGAGGCACGCAAGGAGCTCGAACGGATGCTGGACGAGACGCTCGACGACCTCCATCGCGAGCGCGACCCGAGACGCGCGGTGATCGCCGCCTACGCGCGCATGGAGCGCTCGCTCGGCACATACGGGCTCCCGCGGCGGCCGGCGGAGGCGCCGCTCGAGTATCTCGGCCGCGTGCTCGCCGAGCTGACGGGCAGCGCCGCGGCCGCCCGGCGCCTCACCGGGCTCTTCGAGCGCGCGAAGTTCAGCGAGCACTCCATCGACGCGAGGATGAAAGAGGACGCGATCGCAGCGGTCGGCTCGGTGCGCGACGAGCTGCGCGCTCTGATGGTCGTATGAGCCGGAAGCTCCTCCCGATCCTCGGTTTCGGGCTGCTCGCCACCCTCGCCGCGGTGATCGGACTCGTCGTCGCGCCCGACCGCCGTGACCTGATCCTCGACTTCTACGTCCTCGCGCTGGGCGGGATCGCCGTGATCCGGCTCGTCGGGCTGACCCGCCGGCGACGGATGCCGGGCGAGCGTTCGGAGTTCGACGACGCGCTCGAGACGACGCACCGGCCGTCAGTTCGGATCGCGGAGCGGGACAAGCTCGCGCGCGAGGTCCAGCTGGGCATGCAGACCGCGTTCGACCTCCACTACCGACTCCGCCCGACGCTCGTCGAGATCGCGCACAACCGGCTCGCCGGCCGCGGCATCTCGCTCGGGAACGAGCAGAGGGCGAAGGGCGTGCTCGGCGACGAGGCATGGGAGCTCCTTCGGCCGGATCGCGAGCCTCCGCGGAACCGGAACGCACCCGGGATCCGAACCGACGACCTCGGCCGCCTCGTCGGCGTCCTTGAGAGGATTGAGTAGTGCAGACGGATGAGTTCGGCGAGCGCTGCGACCTGATCCTGGGCGAGGTCGAGCGCGCCGTGGTCGGGAAGCGGGACGCGCTGGAGCTCGTCCTCCTCGGGCTGCTCGCGGACGGTCATGTCCTGATCGAGGACTTCCCGGGCCTCGCGAAGACGCTGATCGCGCGCTCCTTCGCGCAGGTGGCGAGCATGGAGTTCGCGCGGATCCAGTTCACGCCCGACCTCATGCCGTCTGACGTGACCGGCGCGTCGATCTTCGACCAGCGGACGACCGAGTTCGAGTTCCGCCCCGGTCCGATCTTCACGAACCTCCTCCTCGCCGACGAGATCAACCGCGCGCCGCCGAAGACGCAGGCGGCGCTGCTCGAGGCGATGCAGGAGCGGCAGGTGACGAGCGAGGGCGTGACGCGCCCGCTCGACCGCCCCTTCCTCGTCCTCGCGACGCAGAACCCGATCGAGTACGAGGGCACCTATCCGCTGCCGGAGGCGCAGCTCGACCGCTTCCTGCTCCGGATCGGCGTCGGCTACCCGGGCCGGGACGAGGAGTGGCAGATCGTCGAGCGCCGTGTCGAGCGCGAGACGGACGAGGTCGTACTGGGGCCGATCGTGAACCGGGAAGAGCTCCTCGAGCTCCAGGGTGCGCTCGAGGGCGTGCACATCGCGGAGTCGGTCGGCTACTACATCGTGGACGTCGTCGCTGCGACGCGGACGGCGGCCGCGATCGAGGTCGGTGCCAGCCCCCGCGGCACACTTGCGATCCTCAAGCTCGCCCGCGGTCGCGCGCTGATGGACGGCCGCGACTTCGTGACGCCGGACGACGTCAAGGCCGTGGCCGTGCCCGCGCTTGCGCACCGGCTCACGCTGCGACCGGAGCTCTGGGTGCAGCGGATCCCGGCCGAGCAGGTCGTGCGGGACATCCTCGAGCAGGTGCCGACGCCTGCCGCCGAGGACGTTCCTCAAACAGCGCAGTGACGCGAACGACGTCGCCGAAGCTGACGGCGTACGCCGGGCTTGCCGCCTTCGGGCTCCTCGCAGCCGTCGCGCTCGGCCGGCCCGAGCTCGCCGTGCTCGCGGCGCCCTTTGCCCTCGTCCCCGCCCTGGGCCTGCCGCTCGCCCGCCCGCCGTCCCTGCGCGCCTGGTCGACGTTGGAGTCTGAGCGGACGGTCGAGGACGGGACGGTCGGCCTCGAGCTGGAGCTGCGAGCCGAGGCGGCGATCCCGCACGCCGAGGTGGCGCTCGTGCTGCCCGAGGGTGCACGGGTCGTCGACGGCGCGAACCCGGCACTGGTGCGCATCGGTGCCGGGCAGACGGTCGAGCTCGCCTGGCAGATCGAGTGCGGCCACTGGGGCGCGTACACGCTCGGCGAGGCCGCAATCCGGAGCCGCGACGCGCTCGGCCTCTTCGTGTACG
This sequence comes from uncultured Actinomycetes bacterium, assembly GCA_963782765.1. Lineage (GTDB taxonomy): Bacteria > Actinomycetota > Thermoleophilia > Gaiellales > Gaiellaceae > JACDAN01. The sequence continues at coordinate 59,849 of CAWALC010000001.1, read as the reverse complement.
AGCAGGTCGTCGGCGATCGGCGGCCGCTGAAGGTCTATCCATCCGCGGAGCGGCTCCGTTCCGTGCTCCGTCCGTTCGCGACGCAGCCCTCGGCCGGGAACCAGGTCGCGCGCGAGCGCGGCGACGGCATCGAGTTCGCCGACCTCCGCCCGTTCGTCCACGGCGACAGGCTCCGTCGAGTCAACTGGCGCGCGACTGCGCGGTCCGGCGAGCTCTGGGTCAACGACATGCACCCCGAGCGGAACACGGACGTCGTCATCTTCCTCGACACGTTCGTCGAGGCGCGGCGCGAGGACGCGGGCACGCTCGACCTGGCGGTGAGGGCGGCGGCGACGCTGGCCGAGCGGTACCTGGCCCACCGGGACCGCGTCGGGCTCGTGATGTTCGGCGGGATCCTGAACTGGCTGACGCCGGCGACCGGGATCGTCCAGCGCTACAGGATCGTGGACGCGCTGCTCGACGCCGAGATCATGCTCAGCTACGCGTGGAAGGACATCGACGTCGTTCCCCGCCGGACGCTGCCGCCGCAGGCGCTCGTCGTCGCCATCTCGCCGCTGCTCGACGAGCGCGCGCTCGCCGCGCTCGCCGACCTGCGGCGTCGTGGCTTCGACATCGCCGTGATCGAGATCTCGCCGGTGCCGTTCGCGCCGCACACAGCGGACGAGTCGGATCCGCTGGTCGAACGGCTCTGGCTCCTGAGGCGGGCAGCGCGGCGAACGGCGTTCCACTCGCTCGGCATGCCGGTCGTCGAGTGGCGCGAGGGTGAGGCGCTCCAGGCAGCGATCGGGGAGGTGACAGCATTCAGGCGAGCCGCGCATCTCGCACGCCGCTAGGCACGGGCGCTGCCGCCGTGCTGTTGGCAGCGGCTGTCGGCGGCTTCGCCGTCCTCGCCGCCGGAGACCTCCGGCTGCTCGCCGCGGGCCTGTCCGCGAGCGCCACGGCGGTGCTGGCGGCCGGCCTCTGGCGTGCGCGGTCGATCGTCGTTCCGTGGGTGCTGCTCGCGCTCGGCGGTGCCGCGGCGGCCGCGTTCGCCGACGGCGGCGACCCTGCGCGCTCACCGCTCTTCGCGGCCGGACTCCTTGCGGTGGGAGAGCTCTCGTACTGGTCGCTGGAGACACGGCTGAGCCGGCCGGCGACCGCGGGAATCGCCGCCCGGCGGCTGGCGCTCCTCTCCGGGCTCGTCGCAGGCTCGATCGCGATCGGCGCGGTGCTGGTGTCTGTGGCGCGAATCGACGCCGGCGGCGGCCTCGCACTGGAGGCGGCCGGCGTTGCCGCGGCGGTGGCGCTCGCCGCAGCGGTGCTTGCGCTCAGTCGCCGCGCGGCCTGAGCATCGCGACGCTCGCGAGGAGGGCCCACGCCGCGAACGCGCCGATCGCGACCTCGGGCGAGACGGCAGCCGCGAGCTGTAACGCGGCCGCGACGATCCCCGCGTAGCCGACGAAACGAGGAAGCGCGCCCGTCGTGAGGATCCCGGCCGAGGCGGCGAGCAGCGTCGTCGCAGCCGGGAAGGCGAGCAGCGCCCGAAGGTCGGAGTCGTCGGTCGCGACCGCGACGAGAGCAGCCGCACCGAGTACGGACCCCCCGATCACGGCGGTCGCCGAGAATGCGCCCGCCTCGCCCTCCTCACGGCGCAGCGTCGCTCGCAGGGCGCCGAGGAAGACGATCAGCAGGCTGACGGCCGTGCCGCCGGCGACCAGTTCGACCGCCTCGGGTAGATTCGCGGCTGCCATGGCGCAAGTCTTGCCCGACGAGCGCGAACTGCGCCGTGTCATCGGCGACGGCGAGGGCATCCCCGACGGCGAGGTCGAGGGTCTCGACGAGAGCGACCTGATCGAGCTCTACCGTTCGATGGTCACGCTCCGCACGTACGACGAGCGCTCGGTCGTCTACCACCGCCAGGGCCGGATCGGGACGTACGCGATCTTCTGGAACCACGAGGCGATGCAGGCCGGCTCGGTCTACGCGCTCGAGCGCGAGGACTGGATCTTTCCCAGTTACCGCGAGTCGGCGATCGGCCTCCTGCGCGGGATGCCGGTCTCGACCGTCCTCTCCTGGTGGCGCGGCCACCCGGCCGGCTGGTGGAACCCGCTCGACTACAACGTTGCCTCGATCTGCGTCCCGATCGCGACGCACGTGCCGCACGCGGCGGGCCTCGCGTGGGGGAAGAAGTTGCGCGGCGAGCGCTCGGTCGCGATCGCGTACTTCGGCGACGGCGCCACCTCCGAGGGCTCGTTCCACGAAGGGGCGAACTTCGCCGGCGTGATGAAGGCGCCCGCGATCCTGTTCTGCAACAACAACCAGTGGGCGATCTCGACGCCGCTCTCGGCGCAGACGGCTGCTGAGACGCTGGCCGACAAGGCCGTCGGGTACGGGATGCCGGGCGCGCGGGTCGACGGCGGCGACGTGCTCGCCGTCTACGAGGCCACGCGGACAGCGGTCGAGCGCGCGCGGGCGGGCGAGGGCCCGACGCTGATCGAGGCCGTCACCTACCGGACGGCGCCGCATGCGACCGCCGACGACCAGGCCGCCTACATCGACCTCGAGCGCGTCGAGGAGGAGAAGCGGAACGAGTGCGTCGGCCGGTACGAGCGCTACCTGCAGCGGCTCGGTGTCCTGACGGATGAACGGGCGGAGGAGATCCGCGGCGAGGCGCTCGAACGGATGCGCGAGGGCATTGCGGCCGCCGAGGCAGAGCCGCCGGCGGATCCCGAGCTGCTGTTCAAGCACGCGCTCGCGAATCCGCCGGCCTCGTTCGACGAGGAGCTCGCCGAGCTCAGGAGGATCCGCGGTGGCTGAGAAGCTCCTGGTCGAGGCGATCAACGACTGCTTCCACGTCGAGCTCGGGCGCGACGAGAACGTCATGGTCATGGGCGAGGACGTCGGCCGTGCCGGCGGCGTCTTCCGGGCGACCGCAGGACTGCGCGACCGCTTCGGCCCCGACCGCTGCGTCGACACGCCGCTGGCCGAGGCCGGGATCCTCGGCACCGCGATGGGCCTCTGCATGGCGGGCTGGCGGCCGGTCTGCGAGATGCAGTACGACGCGTTCAGCTACCCGTGCCTCGACCAGCTGATCACGCACGTCGGCCGCTATCGCTGGCGCACGGGCGGCGCGATGGAGTTCCCGGTCACGATCCGGATGCCGTACGGCGGCGGCGTGCGTGCGCCGGAGCTCCACGACGACTCGCCCGAGGCGTACTACGTGCACACGCCGGGCGTGAAGGTCGCGATCCCGTCGACGCCGGCGGACGCGAAGGGGCTCCTCGCCTCGGCGATCCGCGAGCCCGACCCGGTCGTGATCCTCGAGCCCAAGCTCCACTACCGGACGATGCGCGGCGAAGTGCCCGACGGCGAGTACACGGTGCCCCTCGGCGAGGCGCGGCTCGCCCGCGAGGGGACGGACGTCACGCTCGTCGCCTACGGCTCGATGGTGCCGCTCTGCGAGCAGGCGGCCGACGCGCTGGCCGGTGAGGCGAGCGTCGAGGTACTCGACCTCCGGACGCTGAAGCCGCTGGACGAGGTCGCGCTGCTCGAGTCCGCCGGGAAGACGGGCCGCGTCGTGATCGTCCAGGAGGCGCCGCGCACTGCCGGCTTCGGCGCCGAGCTGGCGGCGATCCTGGCGGAGAAGGCGATCCTCGACCTCCGCGGGCCGGTGATCCGTGTGACCGGCTACGACGTGCCGTACCCGTACTGGCAGATCGAGGACGCCTACATGCCGTCGGTCGAGCGGGTCGTGGACGCCGTTCGCAAGCTGCTCCAGTTCTAAGTGGACCGGCCGCTCGTCTGGCGCGGGCTCGACGAGGCGCGCATGGAGATCGCTCACGCCGAGTCGGTGGACGGTGGGCTCCGAGCTTCCGGCACCCAGATCGGCGTGGCGTACGAGCTCCGGTACGAGCTCGAACCCGGGCGGCTGCGCGCAGAGATCGTCGGCGGGGCGAGCATCGACATCGGTCTCGACGACACGGACTTCTTCGACCTGGCGGCGTCGCCGCTCTTCAACTCGCTGCCGGTGCTTGCCGGGTTGGACGAGGCGGCGGACTTCGTCATGACGTTCGTGGACGTCCCGTCGCTGGAGGTGTCGCGCTCGGAGCAACGCTACGAACCGCTTCGCGATGGCGTGATCCGCTACAGCTCGGGCGACTTCGTGGCCGAGATCGAGTTCGACGACGATGGGTTCGTGACCCGCTACGAGGGTCTCGCCGAGCGGGTGAGCTGATGGCGCTGCACGAGCTGCCGTGCGAGCCGTGGGCGCTGCACGGACATTTCTCGCGCGACCTCGAGCCTGTGCTGTCGATCGACCCGGGCGACACGGTCAGGATCTCGACCCCGAACCACGCCTGGGACGTCGAGCAGGACGAGCGGGTCGAGGCGCGCAACCCGGAGCTCGACACCGGCCACGCGCTGGCCGGACCGATCGAGGTTCGCGGCGCCAGAGCCGGGCAGACGCTGGTCGTCCGGATCGAGGAGGTGCGGCCCTCGCACTGGGGTGTGACGCACGGCGACAAGGACCATGCCGTGTACTGGGACCTCCGGGCCGGGATCGGGAGAGCGCTCGACCGCGAGCTCGACCTGAAGCCGTTCCTCGGCGTGATGGGGATGCCGCCGCCCGAGCCCGGCGCGCACTCCACGATCCCGCCTCGCCGCTGGGGCGGCAACCTCGACTGCAAGGAGCTCGTCGCCGGGACGACGCTCTACCTCCCCATTCCGGTCGACGGCGCACTGTTCTCCGCCGGTGACGGGCATGCCGCGCAGGGCGACGGCGAGGTGTCGGGGACCGCGATCGAGACGCCGGCGCAGGCGCGGCTGACGCTGGACGTCGACGAGGAGCTCTCGCTCGACTGGCCGATGGCACGGATCCGCGGCGCGTGGCTGACGTTCGGGATGGATCGGAGCCTCGGCCAGGCGGCGAGGATCGCCGTCGACGGCATGGTGAAGCTGATGCGGAGGGAGCTCGGCCTCGAGCGGGCGGACGCGCGCGTCCTCGCGAGTGTCGGGGTCGATCTCCACGTGACGCAGATCGTGAACGGGGAGCAGGGCGTCCACGCCGTCCTCCGGGACGACGCGTTCCGCGTGTGACGGAGCGCCTACGGCTCTGGCTCGAGCGCGGTCCGTCCGGCTACTACCTTCGGGACGCGGCTTCCGGCGAACCTGTCCGATGGGAGGATCCTCGGATCCGCGTCGTGCCTGCGGCGGGCGTGTCGTACCGTGCCGAGGCGCTGCCCGATGCGTCCTTCGATCCCGGAAGGCGGCTCGCACTGGTCGCCGAGCCGGAGAACGAGCACGACCCGAACGCCGTCGGAATCTGGAACGGGGAGCGGACGCTCCAGGTCGGCTACGTCCCGCGCGAGGTGGCGCCGGAACTGCGCGGCGACGAGCAGGCGGTCTCGCTCTGGCGCGTTGAGGGCGGGCTGCGCGTGCTGATCGTGCCCACGGACGCGTGGATCGGGACGCCGCGCTCGTGAAGCTGACGATCCGGCCGGCGTCGGCGGAGACCTTCGCCGACATGGCGGCCTGGCGGTACGAGGCTCCGTACGACTTCTACGACGGCGACGCTGAACCGGTGCTCAACCCCGAACGCTTCTACGAGGCGCTTGACGAGGACGGCACGCTCGTCGGCTTCTACTACTTCGAGGAGAAGGGCGACGCCCTCGAGATCGGCCTCGGCCTGCGGCCGGAGTTGACCGGGCAGGCCTTCGGGCCCGAGTTCTTCCGCGCCGGCCTGGAGTTCGGCCGGCGGCGCTTCCAGCCTGCACGGATGATCCTGAACGTGGCGGCCTTTAACGACCGGGCGATCAAGGTCTACGAGCGGGCGGGCTTCCGCGAGACGGGGCGGCACACGCGCCAATTCGACCGGTGGGGTGCGGTCGAGTTCGTCGAGATGGAGGAGTCCGCCCCGCCGGGGTAGGTTTCGCCGGCCATGGCGTACGAGTTCAAGCTCCCCGATCTGGGCGAAGGCCTGACCGAAGGCGAGATCGCCCGCTGGCTCGTAGAGGTGGGTCAGGAGATCGCCGAGGACGACCCGCTCGTCGAGGTGCAGACCGACAAGACGACGGTCGAGATCCCGTCGCCGGCCGCGGGAAAGGTCGCGAGCATCCTCGTCGAGGAGGGCAAAATCGTTCCGGTAGGAACCGTCCTCGTGGTCATCGGAGAGGACGGCGCCGCGCCCGCCGACGAGGAGCAGCCGCGAGCCGAGCCGGCCCCGCAGGCGCAGGCCGCGTCGGACACGTCCGGAATGGAGCTTGAGTCGGACCGACTCATGGGGTCTGACCCCAAGCCGAAGGTCCGGGCGACTCCGCTTGTCCGGAAGGTGGCTCAGGAGCTGGGCGTCGACCTCGAGGAGGTCGACGGGTCTGGCCCCGACGGACGGATCACCGAGGACGACATCCGCCGCATGGCGGCTCCGAGCCATGGCTCCGAGGGACGACGGGAGCCGCTTCGTGGCGTTCGCCGGCTGATCGCCGAGCACATGACGCGCGCGCACCGCGAAGTGCCGCCCGTCACGTGGGTCGAGGAGTGTGACTTCGGCGCCCTCGACCTGAAGCTGCTCGTCCCGAGCGTCCTGAAGGCGACGGCCGAGTCGCTGCAGGAGTTCCCGGAGCTGAACGCGCGGCTCGAGGGCGACGAGATCGTCCACCTCGACCGCTACGACCTCGGGATCGCCGTCCAGACCGACCAGGGGCTCGTCGTGCCAGTCGTCCGCGGCGTGGACTCCAAGTCGGTCGAGGAGCTGGACACCGAGGTGCGGCGGCTGGCCGACGACGCCCGCGCCGGCTCGCTCACGGCCGAGGAGCTCCGCGGCTCCACCTTCACCGTCACGAGCGCCGGAAAGCTCGCCGGGCTGTTCCAGACGCCGATCGTGAACCACCCGGAGGTGGCGATCCTCAGCATCGGCCGGATCGCCGACCGCCCGGTCGTCCGTGATGGGGAGATCGTCGTCAGGCCGACCGGCCACCTGGCGCTGACGTTCGACCACCGCGTGGTCGACGGCGCCCGGGCGGCGGAGTTCGGGCTCGCCGTTCTCCGCCGCCTCGAGGCACCAGCCGCGACTTAGCTACCTAGTCGTCGTCGTCATCGTCGTCGTGCTCGACGAACGGTGGCGGGCCCGTGTACTCCTTCTGATCCCGGTCGTTGATCTGACCGCGGATCTCGCCGGGCGGGAAGCGGGTGGTGTGAACGTTGGCATACGTGTGGCCAACCTTGACCGCCGCCTTGAACTCGGCCCAGTTGCCGGCTTCGATCCCGCGATCGGTCGCCGGAGGATCACCTTGGATGTCGCCCGGGATGATCGTTCCGCGGACCGTCCCGCCCCTCAGTCGGGCAGACGGGCAGGTCCGGATGCTGCCGCGCGGGCGGCCCCGGTGGGGTCGGTGTGCCCGGCGTCGGGTCGTTGTCGTGACAGAGCCACACCTCGACCGGCCCGTTGACGGACCGCTGCCCGAAATGGATGTGCGCCTGGTTTGCGTTGGCCTCCAGATCGCGGTAGCTGAGGACATAGTCCGCTGTCATGTTGCTGTTGAACTTGATGTGGAAGCTGCCGACCCCGGTCGTCGAAACCGAGCTCACCTCCTGGTAGCCGTTCATACGGGTCGCCGTTGTGGCTGCTTCCGTCATTGTCGTCCGCCGTCGCCACGGCCCCGACCCCCAGAACACCGAGCGCGACGAACACGAGGATGACAACCTTCCTCATCTCCCCTCCTTGGTCGGTTGAAGGAGGGTACGGCAATCGCCGTCAATCGGTTCGCGCTTGGCCCGTTCAGAGAGGCGCGGAACGGCTCCCTGCGGCTAGGAGCCGCCCCGCACTAGAGGTTTCCCCCCGTTTTCGAGCAGTCCAAACCTCCGTGCGTAGACTGGCCAGCCTGATGGCTGACGTCTACTGGATCGGCGTCTTCCTGGGCCTCGGGCTCGGCGTCGGGATCCTCCTCGCGGGGCCGCTCGGCGGAACTCGTGCGGGCCTGCTCGCGGCAATCGCGCTCGCCGCCGTCGTCGGCTTCGCGCTCGGGATCTGGCTCGGCGACGAGCCCGACGCTGCCGCCGGCGCGCTCGGCGGGATCTTCGGCGCTGCCTCCGCCGGCGAGATCGTGCGCGGCGCGCTCAGGCGCGGCGGCGCCCGCCTCGGAACCGCGCTGCTCGTGGCCGCCGCCGCCGCGGTGGTTGCCGGGCTCGCGCTCATTCCGCTCGTGGGCTACCTGGAGTTCCTGGTGCTGCCGTTCCTCGCCGTCCGGATGCGCCGCCGGCAGCCCGAGCGCTACGCCGGGCTTCGCACGCTCGCCGACTGATGTCCCGCAAGCTGATCCTCGTCGTCATCGACGGGCTGACGCCGGACGTCTTCGAGCAGGCCGTCGAGCGGCAGACCGCGCCGACGCTCGCGGCGCTGCACGACGCCGGCAGCTACACCCGGGCTGCGTCGACCTTCCCCTCGCTGACCCCCGTCTGCATGGCGACCCTCGCGACCGGCGCGCACCCCGACGTCCACGAGATTCCGCATCTCGTCTGGTACCACCGCGGAGAGGGACGCCTGGTCGAGTACGGCTCCTCCTTCGGCGCGATGCGGGCGGCCGGGACGCGGCGGGCGATCCGCGATGCGATCGTGGAGATGAACGCGCACCACCTCTCGCGCAACGCGACGACCGTGTTCGAGTCGCTCGAGGACGCGGGTTTGATCGCCGCGGCGGTGAACACGCCGTGTTACCGCGGCCGGACGCGCCACATTCCGACGGTGCCCGGGCTCGTTCGGCCCGTCGACGGGCCGCGGCGCTTCTTCTACTTCAGCCTCTTCGAGTCGGACGTCACGGGCGCGCCGCTCGCGATCCGGACGCGCACGGGCGGGTCGATCGATGCCTACGCCGCCGCCGTCGGCCGCTGGCTCGTGACCCGCGACGGCTTCGACTTCCTCTTCTACTACCTGCCGGACTACGACTACGCCTCGCACGCGCTCGGCCCCGGCGGCGCGGAGGTGGCGCTGGGGCGCAGCGACCAGGCGGTCGGCGCCCTCGTCGAGGCGGCCGGCGGCCTGGACGAGTTCCTGGAGCGCTACGCCGTCGTCGTGTGCTCGGACCACGGACAGACGCGGGTCGATCGGGTCGCACGCCTCCAGGACTGGGTCGGCGACCACGGCCTCGTTACGGCGTCGAACCGGGCGGGGATGGTGTACACGGACGAGCCGCGCGAGGTCGCCGAGCGCCTCGCGCGGGAGGACGCCGTCGACATCGCGCTCTTCGCCGAGGACGGCGCGGCAGTCGCGCTGAGGGACGGCGGCGAGCTTCGGCTCGGCGCGGACGACGACGGCTGGCAGGGCCGCGCGCGCCGGGCGCTCGCGAACCCGAATTCCGGCGACGTCCTCGTCTCGGCGGCCGAGGGCGTCGAGTTCACCGATCTCGGCGGCCGTCACCACGCCGGAGGCGGCTCGCACGGCTCGCTCCTGGAGGGTGACTCGCTCGTCCCGATGCTCGTCGCCGGCGCCGGCGGGCCTCCGCCGCGGGAGATCGCCGGGGTCGCGCCGTTCGTCCTGGCCCACTTCGGGATCGCAGCGCCCTTGTATGCCCGCGCCGCCTGAGGCCCGTCTCCGCCGGATGGTGGACGAGCAGCTGCGCGGCCGCGACATCGCCGACCGCCGGGTGCTCGAGGCGATGGAGCGAGTCCCGCGCGAGGCGTTCGTCCCCGCCGACCTGCGCCGACGCGCCTACGACGACGCCGCGCTCCCGATCGGCTCGGGCCAGACGATCTCGCAGCCGTACATGGTCGCCCGGATCCTCGAGGAGCTCGGGCTCGACGGCGACGAGCGTGCCCTGGATGTCGGCACCGGGTCCGGCTATCAGGCGGCCGTCCTCGCGCAACTTGCGCACGAGGTGCACTCCATCGAGCGGATCCCCGAGCTGGCGGAGCAGGCCCGGCGGAACTTCGAGACGGCCGGCATCGACAACGTCGACGTCCACGTCGGCGACGGCTCGCGCGGCCTGCCCGAGCATGCGCCGTACGACGCGATCGCGGTCGCCGCGGCCGCGCCGGGATTCCCGAACGCGCTGTACGACCAGCTGAAGGTCGGCGGCCGCCTCGTAGTCCCGGTCGGGAAGCGCCACGGCCAGCGCCTCGAGGTGATCGTGCGGAGCCCGGAGGGCCCTGCCGTCATCAAGTCGGTTCCGTGCCGCTTCGTCCCGCTCGTGGGCGAGGAAGGGTTCGAAGGATGAGCGACGCCCGAGCCCGGGTGGTGGTCCGCGGACGGGTGCAGGGCGTCTTCTTCCGCGCCGAGACCGGGGAGCGGGCCCGGTCGCTCGGCCTGGCCGGCTGGGTGCGCAACAACCCGGACGGAACGGTGGAGGCGGTCTTCGAGGGGGACCGCAACCGAATCGACTCCATGCTCGACTGGTGCCGCCGCGGCCCGTCGCTCGCCCACGTGGACGACGTCGAGGTCGAGTGGACGGAACCGCGCGACGAGCGCGGGTTCGCGACGCGCTGAAGCGGGAACCACTGTCTCGATGGAAGAGCTGCTGCAACGGCCGGTGACCCTGCACGGGGTCCGGATCGGACACGTCGTCGACGTGATCCTCGAGGCGACCGAGGGCCAGCCGATGGGGCTCGAGGTGCGCTGCCTCGACGGCCGCCACCGCTTCCTGCCCATGGCCGCGGCCTCTCCGGCCGGTCGTGAGGTCGTAATCGACTCACCGTTCGCGCTCCTCGACACCGAGGAGCTCGAGTTCTACCGCGAGCGCGGCGTCCCGCTTCGACGCGGCCGCGAGTCAGCCGCTTAGCTACTCTCGCCGCGGCCGTGTCACGTTCGTTCTCATCGACGCTCGCAGTTGCCGGCGGCCGCGCGGGCGCGGCGCTGCGGCGCCCGCACAACTGGGTGCAGCTCGCCAAGTTCTGCACAGTCGGTGCCACGGGCTACGTGGTCAACCTGGCCGTGTTCTCGGCGCTCGTGCTCTGGGCCGACTGGCATCACCTCCCTGCCGCGACCGCGTCGTTCCTCGTCGCCGTGACGAACAACTACACGTGGAACCGGCTCTGGACGTTCGCCGGGCAGCGCGGGCATGTCGCCTACCAGGGCCTCCGGTTCCTGATCGTGGCCGTCTGCGCGCTGGGCGCGAACCTGCTGATCCTGGAGACGCTGATCGCGCTCGGACTGGACAAGATCCCGGCGCAGGCGATCGCGATCATCCTCGTGACGCCGCTGAACTTCGTCGGCAACAAGCTCTGGAGCTTCCGGCGTAGGTAGTGAAAACGCTCGTTGCGGCCGTCCTCGTCGCGGCGCTGGTCGCGCCGGGCGCGGCGGCGGCCGAGCGGGCGCGGCTGACCGAGGCGCAGGCGACCGCGCCGTTCCTCCGCCACCCGAAGGTCGCGGACTGGCTCGACCGCTACCCGGTGAAGGGACGCGTCACGGATGCGACCTTCGACTCGGACACCGGCTCGTGGACGGTGCACGTCTGGTGGGACGAGGCCGGCGAGATCGCGACCGGCAAGGTCAACGACTCCTCCGGCCGTGTGACCGAGGCGTGGACCGGCCCGCAGGTCGCGTGGAAGATGGCCCGCGGCTCCGACGGCGCGTTCGGCGGGAAGTCGATCAACCGGCTCGACGTCTGGCTCGTCCTCTGCGCGATCTTCCTGCTCGGGCTCGTCGACTGGCGCCGCCCGCTCAGCCTGCGCACGCTCGACCTCATCGCCCTGCTCTCGTTCTCCGTCTCGCTCTGGTTTTTCAACGACGGAAACGTGTTCGCGAGCATGGCGCTCGCCTACCCACCGATGGCCTACCTGCTCGCGCGCATGGCCTGGGTCGGACTCAGGGGCAGAAGCGGATCGACGGGCACAGTCGTTTGGCCCATCTGGATCCTCGTCGCCGCCACCGTCTTTCTTGCCGGCTTCCGGATCGGCCTCAATCTCGAGGACTCGAACGTGATCGACGTCGGCTACTCGGGCGTCATCGGCGCCCACCGCATCGCGAACGGAGAGATGCCCTACGGCCACATGCCCGCACAGGGGAAGCTGCGCAGGTGCGGCGAGGCGGACGCGGAAGGCGAGGTTCGGGAGCGGATCCAGACCAACGGCCGCTGCGAGTCTTCCAACGAGCGCGGCGACACCTACGGCCCGGTCTCGTACATCGCGTACCTGCCCGGCTACGGCTTGTTCGGCTGGAGTGGGAAGTGGGACGAGCTTCCGGCCGCGCATTTCACGTCGATCGCGCTCGACCTGCTCGTGATGCTCGGGCTCGTGCTCGTGGGTCGGCGGTTCGGCGGCCTGCGGCTCGCGGCCGTCCTGCCCTTCGCCTGGGCGGCGTATCCCTTCACCCAGTACGTGTCGAGCTCGAACACGAACGACGCGCTGCCGGCGCTCTTCCTCGTCTGGGGGTTCTGGCTCGCGTCGTCGAGCTTTGCGCGCGGCGCGTTCAGCGCGCTCGCTGCATGGACGAAGTTCGCGCCGCTGCTCGTCGTGCCCCTCTGGGCGACGTACCCGGACGGGCTTCGCCGCCCGCGCGCCGTCTCGGTCTTCGTCGCCGGCTTCGCGGCCGCGACGCTGGCGTCCTTCTCGATCCTGCTGCTGGAGCCGAACCCGATCGACGCGGCACGGGTCTTCTGGAACCGGACGTTCGGCTGGCAGCTCGGCCGCGAGTCTCCGTTCTCGATCTGGGGCTGGGGCCAGTACCACGCCGAGGGCATTCCGGACCTCCACCTCGTCCAGCTGCCGCTGATGGGGCTCGTGCTCGCCGGCTCGGTCGCCGTCGCCTTCTGGCCACGCAACGAAGTCGCCGCTCCAGCTTGCCGCGCTGACCGGTGCGCTGCTGCTCGGGTTCGAGCTCGTGCTGACGCACTGGTTCTTCCTCTACATCCCGTGGTTCTTCCCGTTCGTCGCCTTCGCGGTGCTCGCGCCGGCCGTCCGGCGGGAGCCCGAGGAGGCGGTGGAGCCTGAGCGCCCGGTTCCCGAGCTGGTTCCGGCCGGCTAGCTGCGCCGCGCTCTTCGTCGTCTCGTGGGTGCTCCTCCACGAGGGCTTCTACGAGCGCGACCAGATCGTGGACACGCCGATCTACGAGCGGTACGGCGAGGCGATGGCGAACGGGCAGGTGCCGTACCGCGACTTCGCAGTCGAGTACCCGCCCGCAGCCCTCCCCGTCTTCAGGCTGCCGGTCGAGGGCGGGGACTACAGCGCGACGTTCGAGGGGTTGATGGCAGCGTCGGGTGTGGGAATCGTCCTGCTCGTCGCCGCCCTGACGACCTCTTGGTGGGCCCCGCTCTTCGTCGCCGCCTCGCCGTTGCTGCTCGGTTCCGTCGTGCTCAGCCGCTTCGATCTCTGGCCCGCGCTGCTGACCGTCGGAGCGCTGGCGCTCTTCCTCTCCGGCCGTTCTCGGTTCGGGCTCGGCGTGCTCGGCATCGGCGCCGCCGCGAAGGTCTATCCGGCGCTGCTGGCGCCGCTGCTGCTCGCCCACGTCTGGCGGACGCGTGGCCGGCGCGAGGCGTTCGTCTGCGGCGGCGTGTTCATCGCAGTCATTGCCGCGATCGTCCTCCCCTTCGCCGTGTTGTCTCCGGGCGGAGTCTGGGACGCGTTCTGGGTGCAGGCCGGCCGGCCGCTTCAGATCGAGAGCCTCGGATCGGGGATCCTGCTCGCCGCGCATCAGCTCTTCGGCGTCGGCCTGACGATGGAGTCGAGCCACGGCTCGCAGAACCTCGACGGTGGCGCGCCGGGCACGCTCGCCGTCGTCTCGACACTGCTCCAGATCGCGGCCGTCGCCGCCGTCTGGGCCTGGTACGTCCGAGGACCGGCCGACCGGGACCGGCTGCTCCGCGCCTGCGCCGCCGTTGTCTGCGCGTTCATCGCCTTCGGCAAGGTGCTCTCGCCGCAGTTCCTGATCTGGCTGATCCCGCTTGTCCCGCTCGTTCGCGGGCGGCGCGGCCTCGCCGCAAGCGGCGTGCTCGCCCTCGCGCTGTTGCTGACCCAGCTCTGGTTCCCGTTCCGCTACTGGGAGCTGGCGCTCGAGTTCGACTCGCTTGCGTCGTGGCTCGTCCTGCTTCGTGATCTGACGCTCGTCGCGCTCCTCGCGGTGCTCACTCTTCGAGCGCCCGGCGCACGAGCTCGCAGCGCGTAGCCCGTCCGTCGTCGCCGCACTCGACCAGGCAGCCCTCGAGCCGGACGTCGCCCTGCGCCGTCTTGAAGCGCACGGGCATTCCCGTCCGCATCTGCTTGACCGCCAGCTCCGTGACGACGCCGATGACCGAGTCGTGCGGGCCCGTCATCCCGGCATCGCTGAGCGCTGCGGTCCCGCCTGCGGTCACCCGCGCGTCGTTCGTCTGGATGTGCGTGTGCGTGCCGATCACTGCGGTGACCTTTCCGTCGAGGTCGGCGGCCATCGCCACCTTCTCGCTCGTCGCCTCGCCGTGGAAGTCGACCACGATCACCGGCGTCCGGCGCCTCGCTTCCTCCACGAGCTCGTCCACCATCTCCCACGGGCCGTGCGGCGGCGACAGGAAGAGCTGGCCGAGCAGGTTCACCACGGCAACGGTCTGACCGCCTCGGCTCTCGGCGAATGCGAGGCCCGTCCCGGGCGAGTGCCTCGAGAGGTTCGCGGGACGGATGACCCGGTCGGACTCGGCCAAGTAGCCGGCGATCTCGGGCCGGCGGAAGGTGTGGTTGCCGAGCGTGATGACGTCGGCGCCCGAGGCGAGGATCACCTCGGCGAGCCGCGGAGTGATCCCGAGCCCGTCCGCGGCGTTCTCGCCGTTCACGACGCAGAAGTCGACGTTGAGCTCCTCGCGGAGCCCCGGCAGCAGCCGCTCGACGGCCCGCCGGCCGGGCGCGCCGTTCACGTCGGCGACGAAGAGGATCCTTATTGGACGCTAAGAGTCGCGGCCGGGTGGACTTCGAGCGAGACGTGGTTCCCCGCGTCCTGCGTGTACCGGGCGAGGGTCTGGCGCTCGATGCGGGAGAAGTCCATCACCGTGCCGAGCTTCGAGCTCGAGGCCGTGACCGCGGCTCCGACGGTCAGGGTTGGATCGGTCCGCAGATGCGTCAGGGAGACGACGAGCGACGGCTCGCTCGACGGCTGGATGTCGACCCTCGAGCCGAGCCGCTTGCCGCTGATCACGTAATCGCTGATCCCGACCACGACGCCGTCGGCGGGTGCGTAGACGTCCGTGCCGGGCGCTGCGCCGACGTCGAGGACGGCGTTCGCCGGCCCGTCGCCGCCGAGCTGGTACCAGGCGAGGCCCGTCCTGTCGCCGCCGGCGAGCCGCCGGACCAGGCGGGCAAAGAGACCCTTGTTGGCCTGCTCGCCGACGGGCTCGAGCGGCAGCGCCCCGTTGTCGACCGCGTGGTACCCGACCGCGGTGATGCGCTGCTGGGACACCGGCACGCGCAGCTGGAGCGAGTTGTGCACCGCGACGACCTGGGGCCGCGGCGGTCCGGTCGGGAGCAGCCGCTGCGCGGGAGCAGGCGCCGTCGAGACTCGCTCCGCGGTCGTCCCCCAGTCGAAGGCCGACAGCAGCAGGGTCACGACGACTGCCGCCGAGACGACGACGAGTGCTGCGATCCGCCGCGCACGGTGCTGTCCGGCCGCGCGGCGCCGACGGGCGCGGCGCGCCTGTTCCACTGCCCTGCGGGACGGCATCGCGCGGACACTAACGCGCTCGCGCTTCGGTTTCACTGCTGACACGGCGACGGGCGATTCTAAAGCCAATTCCTCCCGCTGCTCGAAACGGGCCAACGCGAGGTTCCCATCTTCCGAGAAGTTCCAGTCCCACGCCGGGGGCCGGAGCGTCACAACCTGCGCAGTACGATCACTTCGATGCCGCCGGCGGCTCACAAGCTCCAGATTCCGCGCTGGATGCAGCTCGTCGGGCTGCCACTCGTCCTGCTGTTCCTCTGGACGCTTGCGAGCACGGTCGCTCACGTCGTCTTCCTCTTCATCGTCGCCGCGCTGATCGCGCTCCTGCTCGACCCGCTCGTGCGGGCGCTCGGGCAGCTGCGGATACCGAGGGGCTTCTCCGTGGCCGTCGTCTTCCTGGCCTTCGCGGCTGTCCTGGTCGTCGGGATGATCGCCATCGGCGTCGTGGTCGTCGACCAATCTCGTGAGGCTGCGGACCGGATCGACGACTACCTTACGGTCGAGCGCGGACAGAGCCGCCAGACCGACGCAGAGCGTGGCGTCGAGCGGCTTCAGGGCTGGCTCGACGACCACGGGCTGGAGCGAATCGAGGTCCGCGAGCAGGGCCAGGACTTCGTCGATTCCCTGCGCGAGGCCGACCCACAGGAGTACACGTCGCGGGTGATCGAGTTCCTCGAAGGGGCCGCGCTGTCGATCTTCGAGCTGCTCTTCTCGCTCGTCCTGATCATCGTCGTGGCGATCTACATGCTCCTCGACATGGGCAGGCTGTCGGCGGCAGTCGACCGGCGGTTCCCGCCCCGGCCGGACTCCGGCTCGCTGATCCCCCGGATCGAGAAGGCGCTCGCGGGCTACGTTCGCGGCCAGGTGCTCCTCTCGCTGATCATCGGCGTCAGCGCCGGCGTCGGCCTCTGGGTGCTCGGGACCCTGGGCTGGGCCGAAGGGATGGACCAGTACGCGCTGCTCTTCGGGGCCTGGGTCGGCGCGATGGAGCTGATCCCGTACCTGGGGCCCTGGCTCGGCGCGATCCCGCCGATCATCTACGCGCTGATCGTCGACCCTGTCTCGGCGATCTGGGTCACGCTCCTCTTCCTCGCCATCCACCAGATCGAGGGGCACATCGTCGTCCCGAACGTGATGGGAAGCGCGCTCCGGCTCCACCCCCTGCTCGTCATCTTCGGGCTGCTCGCCGGCGGGGAGATCTACGGGCTCGCCGGGATCTTCGTCGCCCTGCCGCTGCTCGCCGTCCTGCGCGCGATCTGGGAGTTCGCCGGCGAGCGCGTCGAGCTGGAGGACTGGCGCGGGGAGGGGCCCGTGCCGGTGGAGGTGGAGCTCGAGCCCCCTGTGCAGGAGGCGCCGGTGCCTCCACGGGCTAACGTGGGCCCGTGAGCACCTTCCCGCTGACGCGACTTCGCCGGCTGCGCTCGACCGGCGCGTTGCGCTCGCTCGTGCGCGAGACGCGGCTCGACCTCGACTCCCTCGTGTACCCGCTCTTCGTCGGGCCGTCGACGGAGACGAACGAGGCGCTCCCGGCGCTCGGGCGGTTCTCGGTGGAGTCTCTCGTGGAAGAGGCGGAGGAGCTGCGAGGCCTCGGGGTGCCGGCGGTGATCCTGTTCGGGATCCCGGACGAGAAGGACGAGCAGGGCTCGGGCGCCTGGGACGACGACGGTGTCGTCCAGCGGGCGCTGCGGGCGTTGCGGGCCGCGGTGCCGGGCCTTGTGCTGATCACGGACGTCTGCCTCTGCGAGTACACGTCCCACGGCCACTGCGGTGTGCTCGAGGGCGAGGAGGTCGCGAACGACGCGACGGTCGAGCTGCTCGCGCGCACAGCGGTCAGCCATGTCGAGGCCGGCGCCGATGCCGTCGCCCCCAGCGACATGATGGACGGCCGCGTCGCCGCGCTTCGAGGCGCGCTCGACGACGCCGGCTTCGACTCGACGCCGATCCTGTCCTATGCGGCCAAGTACGCCTCGGCGTTCTACGGGCCGTTCCGCGAGGCGGCCGACTCGGCGCCCGCGTTCGGCGACCGCCGCGGCTACCAGATGGATCCGGCGAACGTCCGCGAGGCGCTTCGCGAGTGTGAGTTGGACGTGGCCGAGGGAGCCGATGTGCTGATGGTCAAACCGGCCCTGCCCAATCTGGACATCATCCGCGCCGTCCGCGAGCGGTTCGACCTCCCGGTTGCCGCCTACAACGTCTCCGGCGAGTACGCGATGGTGAAAGCGGCGGCGGCGTCCGGCTGGATGGACGAGCGGCAGGCCGCGCTTGAGTCGCTGACCGCCATCAAGCGCGCCGGCGCCGACGTGATCGTCACGTACTGGGCCAAGGACGTCGCCCGGTGGCTGTAGGGACCCGCTCGGAGCTCTGGGCCAGGGCGCAGCGCCTGATCCCCGGCGGCGTCAACTCGCCCGTGCGCGCCATGCGGGCCGTCGGCCTCGACGAGCCGCTCTTCGTCCGCCGCGGCGAGGGCGCCTACCTCGAGGACGCCGACGGCCGCCGGTACGTGGACTGGGTGCAGTCGTGGGGCGCGCTGCTCTTCGGCCACGCCGACCCCGAGACGGTCGAGGCGGTCCGGCAGGCCGCCCAGGACGGCACGAGCTTCGGCGCCGCGACGGAGCGAGAGGTCGAGCTGGCCGCCGAGATCGTCGATGCGGTGCCCTCGGTCGAGATGGTCCGGCTCGTCTCGTCCGGCACCGAGGCGGCGATGTCGGCGATCCGCCTCGCGCGGGGCGCGACCCACCGCGACCGGATCCTCAAGTTCGCCGGCTGCTATCACGGCCACGCGGACGCGCTGCTGGCGGAGGCGGGCTCGGGCGTCGCCACGCTCGGGATCCCCTCGTCGGCGGGCGTGCCGGCGCGGGTGACCGCCGACACGATCGTCAGCCCGTACAACGACCTCGACGCCGCGGCCGCGGCGGTCGCGCAGTACGGCGAGGGCCTCGCGTGCGTGATCGTGGAGCCCGTCGCGGGGAACATGGGCGTCGTCCCGCCGGCGCCGGGCTTCCTCGCAGGACTTCGTGCGCTGTGCGACGCGAGCGGGGCGCTGCTCGTCTTCGACGAGGTGATCACCGGGTTCCGGCTCGCCCGCGGAGGCGCGCAGGAGCGGTTCGGTGTCCTCCCCGACCTGACGATCCTCGGGAAGATCGTCGGCGGCGGCCTGCCGCTCGCGGCGTTCGGCGGCCGCGCCGACGTCATGCAGGAGCTGGCGCCGACGGGCCAGGTCTACCAGGCGGGCACGCTCTCCGGGAACCCGCTCGCGACCGCGGCAGGCCTCACCGTTCTTCGCCGGCTGCGCGACGACTCCGTGTACGAGGAGCTCGAGCGCCGCGGCGCGCGCCTCGAGTCGGGTCTCACACAACACGGCCGCTTCCAGCGCGTCGGCGCGATGGCGACGTTCTTCGCGGAGGACACCGAGGGGTACGCGGCCCTCTTCCGCCATCTCCTCGAGCAGGGCATCTACGTCGCGCCGTCACAGTTCGAGGCGATGTTCGTCTCGCTCGCGCACGGCGACGAGGAGATCGACCGGACGGTGGACGCGGTTGCCGGTTTCGGCGGCTGACCTCGCAGCGGCCCTGCGCGAGCCCTCGGAGGGCGAGCTGGAGCCGGTCTTCTCGCGTCTCGCCGAGCCGCGCTACGCGCTCGGGCTCGAGACGATCTACGAGGGCTATCTCGTGCACTACGGCCGTCCGCGGCTCCTCGAGCCGGAGGACGACGACACGGCGCTCGTCCTCGGCGACTACCTCTACGCGCAGGGCCTCGCGCGGATCGCGTCGCTCGGAGGCGTCGACGCGGTCGGCGAACTCGCGGAGTTGATCTCGGTCTGCGCTCAGGCGCGGGCCGAGGGGCGTGAGGGTGACGGGGCCGCCTGGGCCGCGACCGCCTCGGTGATCGGGCAGGCGAGGCTCGCCGACGCGCGGGCCGACTTCCGCGACCGCGACAACCCCGGGTCGCTCGAGCGGCTCGCGCGCGAGTCGGCGGGCGACGAGGCGGTCGATCGGGCGCTCGAGACCCATGCCCGGATGGTTGGTTAGAGTCGCGCCGTGGCGTCACTGGCTCTCACCCTCATGACCATCCTCGCGGCGGTCGCGCAGGAGGAGGAGCGCCCGTCCGCGGCCGAGGAGGGCAAGAAGGTCATCACGGCGATGCTGATCGTCGGCCTGATCTTCCTCAGCGTGATCCTCCTTGGCCAGGCGTTCAAGTGGCTCGGCCACCGGCGCAAGGCGCGCCGGCCTGCCGCGTACTGACGTCGGCCTGAAGCCCCAATAGGCTTGTGCGCATGCCCAGGCTCGCCGTAGCCGTTGCCGCAATGGGAGCCGTCGTGGCCGCGTTCGTCGGCTTCGCCTCGGCGGGGAGCTCCGCCGTCGGCGATCCCGAGCTCGAGCTGGTCGGAACCTTCGCAGCGCCGACCTTCGTCACCGCGCCACCCGGAGACGGCGAACGGATCTTCGTCGTGGAGAAGGGCGGCCGCATCATGGTCGTCAAGGCAGGCGTCAAGCTCGTCACGCCGTTCCTCGACATCAGCGGCCCCGTGCAGTCGTCGGACTACGAGCGCGGCTTGCTGTCGATGGCCTTCGCCCCGGACTACGCCTCGAGCGGTCGCTTCTACGTCTACTACACGGCCGACGCCGTGCCGGCGCAGCGGGAGCTCGGCGACCTGATCATCGCCGAGTACCGGAGATCCGCGAACCCAGACGTGGCCGAGACGGCCGAGCGCGTCGTGCTCCGGATCACGCATCCCGCGAGCAACCACAACGGCGGCCAGCTTCAGTTCGGCCCAGACGGCTACCTCTACATCGGCACCGGCGACGGCGGCGGCGCCGGAGACCCCGACGACAACGGCCAGGACCTCAGCGTCCTCCTGGGCAAGTTGCTTCGAATCAACCCGCTCGCCGCGGGTGGAGCGCCGTACACGATCCCGCCCGACAATCCGTTCCTCGGTCTTGCGGGCCACCGGCCGGAGATCTGGGCGTACGGGCTCCGGAATCCTTGGCGGTTTTCCTTCGACCGGGCGACCGGAGACCTGACGATCGGCGACGTGGGACAGAACAGGTTGGAGGAGGTCGATTTCGCTCCGGCCGCCGGCGGCCGCGGAAAGGGCATGAACTTCGGCTGGGACTGCTGGGAGGGAACCCAGACCCTCAATAACGACCCGCCCTATTGCAATCCTCGCCCGACGAATCACATCCCACCGGTGCACGAATACGGACGCACGCGCGGCCGGTCGATCACGGGTGGCTACGTCGTCCGCGATCCGTCCCTCCCGGCGCTCGCCGGCAGGTACGTCTACGGCGACGCGCTCACCGACCCACTCTGGTCCGTCGCATTGCAGACGCCGACCGCTGCCGACGGCCGCCTGCTGGGCCTGAACGTCACCGACCTCTACTCGTTCGGCGAGGACGCGTGCGGCCGCGTGTACGCAGCGTCGGGCGGCGGCTCCGTCTACCGACTGAAGGCGTCCGGCTCCCCGTCGGCCCCGACCTGCACGCCGACGGCCCAGCCGCCCCCGCCGCCTCCTCCGCCCGGCCCCCCGGCTCCGCCGCCTCCTCCCGCGAAGGCGAAGCCGAAGATCTGCCGCGTGCCGAAACTGACTGGGCTTCGAGGCGTGACGGCGCGGGCCAGGATCCGCCGCGCGAACTGCCGTGTCGGCCGTGTCCGGTCTCGGCGGTCGGTCAGGCGGCGCGGCCGCGTCCTCTCACAGGCTCCGCGCCCGGGTGCGAGGCGGGTTCGCGGGACACGCGTCCATTTCACGGTGAGCCGCGGCCGGCGTTAGAACTCGGTCGGCGTGCAGGAGCTCCCGACCGGAACCGTCACCTTCCTCTTCACGGACATCGAGGGCTCCACGCGCCTGCTGGACGAGCTCGGCGGCGGGTACGCAGACGTCCTCGCCGAGCACAACCGCGTCATCCGCGCCGCCGTAGCCGAGCACGGCGGCGTCGAGGTGGACACAGCCGGCGACTCGTTCTTCGTCGCGTTCGAACGGGCGCCCGATGCGGTGGCGGCGGCGGTCGCCGCCCAGGACGCGCTGGCCGAGAGCGGTCTCCGCGTTCGAATGGGCATCCACAGCGGCAATCCGACTGTCGCGGACAGTGGCTACGTGGGGATGGACGTGCACCGCGCCGTCCGCGTGATGGCAGCCGGGCACGGCGGGCAGGTGCTGATCACGCAGTCGACAGGAGACCTGCTCGACGACGCCTTCGAGCTGCGCGACCTCGGCGAGCACCGGCTCAAGGACCTCCCGGCGCAGCTTCGGCTCTTCCAGCTCGGCGATCGGGAGTTCCCGCCTCTGCGGAGCCTCGACCAGGCCCGTCTTCCGATCGACCTGTATCCGGTGGTCGGGCGCAAGCGGGAGCTCGGCGACCTGGTCCGCCTGCTGGCGCGCGACCGGGCCAGGGCGGTGACGATCACGGGGCCCGGCGGCGTGGGGAAGACGCGGCTCGCGACGGCCGCCGCCCAGGAGCTCGTCGAGTCGTACGACGACGGAGTCACCTTCGTCGACCTGGCGCCGATTCGGGATCCCGAGGTGGTGCTGCCGACGATCGCCGACGCGCTCGGGATCGAGGGCGACCTGGCGACGCAGCTCGGCGCCCGGCAGCACCTGCTGGTGCTCGACAACGTCGAGCAGGTCGTCGACGCGGCTCCCGACATCGCGGGGCTGCTGGTCGCCGCGCCCGGAATCGTCGTGCTCGCGACGAGCCGGGAGCCGATGCGGATCGCCGGGGAGCACGAGTTCCGCCTGAGCCCGCTCGCCGAGGCGCCGGCCGTCGAGCTCTTCCGCCAGCGCGCCGAGGCTGCGAGGTACGACTTCGATGCGGACTACCGCCAGCTCGCCGCAATCTGCGAACGCCTGGACAACCTGCCGCTTGCGATCGAGCTGGCCGCGGCGCGGATGAAGGTTCTGACTCCCGAGGTGCTCCTGGCACGGCTCGACCGGCGGCTCTCCGTGCTGACGGCCGCGAATCGTGGCGTCCCCGATCGACAGCAGACGCTGCGCGCGACCATCCAGTGGAGCTACGGGCTCCTCGCGCCGGATGAGAGGCACCTGTTCGACCGCCTGGCCGTCTTCCGGGGCGGGTGGTCCGTCAATGCGGCCGAGGCCGTCTGCGATGCCGACCTGGACACACTGACCTCGCTCGTGGACAAGAACCTCGTCCGCGACGACGGGGACCGGTTCCGGATGCTCGAGACGGTCCGCGAGTACGCGCGCGAGCGACTCGAGGCGAGCGACGGGTCCGCCGAGCTGCGCCGCCGTCACGCCGAGTTCTACGCGCGGCTCGCCAAGACGGCGCAGCCTCACCTCCGTGGTCCCGGCCGCAAGTGGCTCGACCGCGTCGAGGTCGAGCACGACAACTTCCGGGCGGCGCTCGACTGGACGATTCAGAGCGGTGAGCTCCCACTCGGGTTCGAGATCGCCGAGTCCCTGCTGGTCTTCTGGCATGTGCGTGCCAAGCACGCCGAGGGCGTCCGCTGGGTCGCCAAGGCGCTCGCCCGGGCCGACGAGAGCCTGGCGCCGACGGCTCGGGCGAGCGGGCTCGACTCGCTCGGCACGCTGCTCTTCTTCGAGGGGCAGTTCGAACGGTCGGCGGCGATCCTCGAGGAGAGCCTCGCGCTGTACAGAGCGGCCGGCGACTCCGCCCGGATCGCAGATCTCCTGAACACCCTGGGCAACGCAACCTGGGCGCTCGGGGATCGAAAGCGGACGGAAAACCTTCGGCGCGAGGCGCTCAGGCTCTGCTGGGAGCTCCGCGACCCGCGCGGTGTGGCACGGACGCTGCACTACATCGGCGAGGAGGCCCGCGACTCGGGAGACTTCGACGGCGCGAGGCGCGCGTTCAACGAGAGCATGGACGTGATGAGCGCCCTCGGCGACAAGTCGTTCGTCGTCGCCTCGCTCCATGGCCTCGGCGACCTCGAGCTCGACGCCGGGAACGCCGAGGCTGCGCGGGACCGATACCGCGAAGGCCTGAGCCTCTCGTCCGACGTCGAGATCCCGCGGTTCGTCATGTACTCGATCGCCGGTCTCGCCGCGGCCGCCGCCGCATCCGGCGATCTCGTTCGCGCCGGGCGGCTGTGGGGCGCAACCGAGTCGCTGGAGGAACGGCTGGGGCTCAGGATCCTCTCGTTCGAGCGCGAGCGCTACGAGCGAGCCCTCGACCGCTACGCAACGGACAAGGCCTTCGCCGAGGCGGTCGCGGGAGGCAGAGAGCTGACGCAGGCCGACGCCTTGGCCGAGGCGCTCTCGTAGGAGGGCTTGCAGCGATTGTTGCGTCGTTGACACCGTGAGCCACCCGCGGCTCTAATCGGTTTCGTACACTCGCCGCGGACGAGCGCGAGGAGGGCTCCGAACTGGATCCGCACGGCGACAAGCCGCATCTGCCACCACCGAGCATCTGGCCCATCGGGTTCGCCGTTGGCATCGCCTGTGTCCTCGTAGGCCTTGTGGTCAGCAAGCCGGCTGCGGTTGCCGGCGTGATCATCACGCTGATCTTCGGGTTCCTCTGGGCGCGCGACGTAATGGCGCCGGACCGCGAATCGGCTGCCGAGGCGGAGCCCGCCGAGCCGTCCGCCGTGGACGGGCCGGAGCCCGAGCGCTACCCGCGCAACGTCTTCCTCGAGATCTCGACGCTCGGCCTCGGCGCCGTGATCGGGGGCATCGTCACCCTGCCGATCCTCGGCTTCGCCGTCATCCCTGCATTCACCGGCGAGGATCCGGACCCGGTCGACCTCGGGCCGCTGGACAACTTCCCGGAAGGCGAGTGGCGCGAGGCCACGTTCCTGCAGGATCCGGCGGCGGGCGAGGTCTCGCGGCGCACCGCATTCGTCCGGAACAACGGCGAGGTCGACGGCCTGCCGAACATCACGATCATCTCGAACCGCTGCGTCCACCTCGGCTGCCCGGCCCAGTCCGGCGGTCCGCGGCAGGACGAGAACCGCGAGACGATCACGACCGAGCAGGCCGAGCTGACGCTGACCCCGGTCCAGCCGGCGAACTTCAGCTGCCCCTGTCACGGCGGCGCCTACGACACCGAGGGCAACCGGATCGCCGGCCCGCCGGTTCGCGCGCTCGACCGCTACAAGTACTCGATCGTCGGAGGCAACCTCAACCTGCTCGCGCAGTACAGCGTCGGCGAGGTCGAGGGCGAGGGTGCGGACGCGCAGATCACCGCGTACCAGCTCCAGGGGCCGGGCGAGCACGTCGACGGGCTCTCCGCGTTCCTCTACCCGATTCAGCCCGAAGACGTGGAGCCGTAGGCGATGGCCGTCGTCCCGCCTCCCTCACGGAACCGCAAGCAGGGGATCACCCAGAAGATCCTCCACGTCGTCTGGATCCCGCTGAACTGGCTCGAGGAGCGGTCGGGCCTCGTCGGCGGCGTCAAGTACTTCCTCTTCAGGAAGGTGCCCTCCGACGTCAACTGGTTCCAGACGCTCGGCTCGGCGACGCTGACCGCGTTCCTCGTCCAGCTGGGCACCGGCGTGATCCTCGCCTTCTACTACAAGCCGCACCCGGACCACGCGTACGAGTCGATCCGGAACATCACGCACGACGTGACCCTCGGATGGCTCGTTCGCGGCATGCACCGGTGGGGCGCGAGCGTCTTCATCATCCTGCTCTTCCTCCACATGGGCCGGGTCTTCCTCTTCGGCGCCTACAAGTACCCCCGGGAGCTCAACTGGATCGTCGGCGTGCTCATCCTGCCGCTGGCCCTGCTCATGGGCTTCACCGGGTATCTGCTCCCGTGGGACCAGACGGCTTACTGGGCGACCGTCGTCGGCATCAACCTCAACGGGACCGGTCCGATCGTCGGCCCGTTCCTGGCGCAGTTCTTACGCGGGGGTGACGAGATCGGCCTGAACACGCTGACGATCTTCTACGCCATGCACATGCTCCTCCTCCCCGGAGCGATCATCGGTCTGATCCTCCTCCACCTCTACCTCGTTGTCCGGCTCGGCGTCAGCTCGCCGCCGTGGTCTGACGAGGAGGCCGGCCGGGAGCGCCCGGAGCCGGTGCCGACGGGCGACGGGGGCCTCGTCAGGCCTCGCGCTCGTGTAGGGAGGCCGCCAAGTGAGTAGCGCGCTCGACGAACGCAGGGCACAGCACAAGCGGTACAAGGAGGACGTCGAGACCCGCGGGAAGGCCTTCTTCCCGTACGCGATGTTCCACGACACGGTGATGAGCCTGGTCGTGGTCTGCGTCATCGTCGGACTCGCCTGCGTCTGGTACTTCACGGCCGACGAAGCGACGGAGCCGGAAGGAGCCTCGACCTCTGGCGCGCTCGGCGTGCTCTACGAGGAGAAGGCCGACCCGGGCACCACGAGCTTCATCCCGCGGCCCGACTGGTACTTCTACTTCCTCTTCTACCTCCTCCGGATCTTCAAGTGGCCGGACACGGTCGTGCTCGGGACCGTCGGCATCCCGACGATCGCGTTGATCCTGCTCCTCGCCTTGCCGTTCATCGACAGGCGGCAGGAGCGGCGGCTCTCCCGGCGGCCCGTGGCCGTCATCGCGGCCCTTCTGACCGTGGTCTCCATGGGCGTCCTGACCTACAAGGGCGCGGTTGCGGAGGAAGGCACCGGGGCGACGGGCGACGTTGCGCGGTGGATCGAGGAGAACAACATCCCGGAGGGCGATGCGCAGGAGGGCGCCCAGCTCTTCGCAGAGTCCGGCTGCACGAACTGCCACATCTACCTGGGCTCCGGCGTCGCGAACCTCGGCGCGCCCGACCTCTCGGATGTCGGTGCCGACCAGGACGCGGCACGGCTGAAGGCGTACGTCGCCAATCCGCGGCAGTTCGGCAACCAGGTGATGCCCGTGTACGGCGAGACGCTGACCGACGAGCAGCTCGATCAGATCGCGGCCTTCCTCGAGGCCTCCAAGGGCCCGTCCGGCGGATAGCCCGGTGGCGGCGCGGACCGGCCACCTCCCGGCCGACGGCGTCCGGATCATGTTCGACCGGATCGCGCCGGTCTACGACGCGATGAACCATGCGATGACCGCGGGCCTCGACCGGCGGTGGCGACGGCTCGCAGCCGACGCCGTGGTCGCCCCGGGCGACGCGGTGCTCGACGCGTGCTGCGGGACCGGCGACCTCGCGTTGGCTGCCAGGTCGGCGGGCGGGATCGTGACCGGGCTCGATTTCTCCGAGGCGATGCTCGAGCGCGCCCGTCGCAAGTCGACCGAGATCGAGTGGCTCGAGGGAGACCTGCTGCGCCTGCCGTTTGGAGACGGCGCCTTCGACGTGGCGACCGTCGGCTTCGGCGTCCGAAACGTCGAAGACCTCGATCTCGCGCTGCGGGAGCTCCGCCGTGTCGTGAAGGCGGGCGGCAGGCTGGCGATCCTGGAGGTCGTGCGGCCGAAGGGCCCACTCGCGCTCTTCTACAAGGCCTGGTTCGACGGGCTCGTCCCGGTGGCGGGCAAGGTGATCTCCGGCGGCGCCGCGTACAGCTACCTGCCGGCGAGCGTGCGCCGCTTTCCCGGCCCTGCGGAGCTCGCCGAGCGCGTCCGGGCCGCCGGCTTCCACCCGGTGGCGCACCGTCTGCTCGGCGGGGGCATCGTCGTCCTGCTGGTGGGGGAGGCGCGATGAGCGCGCACGCCGCCGTCAAGGCGACCCCGGGGCTCGACGCGTACATGACGGCGCTGGAGGACCGCCTCCGCGAAACCGTCGCGAGCCATCCGGGCACGGTCGCGGACGCAGGCGCTCAGGCGCTCGCAGCCGGCGGGAAGCGGCTGCGGCCGCTGCTCGTCTTTCTCACGTCCGCGGAGGGCCACGACCCGCTGCCGGCCGGCGCCGCCGTCGAGCTCGTCCACATGGCGAGCCTCGTCCACGACGACCTGATCGACCGTGCCGCGCTCCGCCGTGGGCACGAGACGGCCTGGCGTACCCACGGCTCGGTGGGCGCACGCGCGACCGGCGACTACCTGTTCGCCCGCGCATTTTCCGAGCTGTCGGCGACCGGGGACGCGGAAGGCGTTCAGCTGCTCGCAGCCGCCGCCCTCGACCTCGTCCGCGGCGAGGCGCTCCAGCACGCGCAGGCCCACAAGCCGGACACGACCGAGGAGGACTACCTCCGCCGCTGCACGCTCAAGACCGCGGAGCTCTTCCGCGCCGCCTGCCTGCTCGGGAGCCGCGACGAGGCGATCGGCCGCTTCGGGCTCGCGCTCGGCGTCGCCTTCCAGATCACGGACGACATCCTCGACTGCACCGGCACCACGATCGAGACCGGGAAGCTCGCAGGGAACGACCTGCGCGAGGGAACGCCGACCCTGCCGCTGATCTTCGCCGCCCGTGAGGACCCCGTCGTGCGGGAGGCGCTCGCCGGCGGCCCACTCGACGGCGCGCTGATCCGGGTCGCCCAGACGGGCGCGCTGGATCGCGCCCGCGAGATCGCGCTGCGCTATGCGGCGGAGGCGCGCTCACATCTCGGAGCGAACGCTCGACCGGAGCTCGAGGCGCTCACGCACATCGTCGTCGAGCGGCGCAGCTAGGGCTATCGTCCAGGCGATGGGAGTCCTTCCCGAACCGGTCGAAGCGCTGCTCAACACGGCGCTCGTGAGCGAGCTCACGGTCGTCAGTCCTTCCGGCCGGCCGGTGACGCACCCGCTGATCCCCCTGTACGACGGGGAGCTGATCTATCTCACCTCGAGCATCCTCTTCTCGAAGAAGCTGGAGCACATCAAGGCCAATCCGAAAGTCTCGCTCGCGATCACCGATCCCACGGCGATCGGGACGTCGAGCGAACGCGCGGGCGACGATCCAGGGTGACGCCCGGGTCGACGACTCCGACCTCCACGAAGGCTGGGAACGCGTGCTCCCGCTCTGGCGGAAGAAAGAGCCCGCGATCGACTTCTTCCTCGGCAAGCGCGTTGCCCTTCCGCTGTTCTTCGAGCGCTCGGTGATCGAGATCCGGCCGAGGAAGGCGTTTCTCTGGGAGGACGGGCGGACCGACCGGCCGCCGCGGTCTTCGAACCGGTGCTCGCATGAAGCCCACGCCCGAGCTGATCGGAGGGCTCCGGGATCGGTTCAGCCACGCCGTGATCGCTTCGTCGGACGCCGACGGGTATCCGATGTCGGTCGCGACCGAGTTCGAGGTCGACCCGGCGAGCGGGACGGTCGTGCTGCGGGCCGTCGCCGGTGAGGAGCAGCCACCGCAGGGAGAGCAGGTCAACGTCGTCTTCAGCCACATCCGCCCGCAGCCGGGAATCGGCTACGACGAACGGCGCTACGTCTCGCTGTGGGGCCCGCTGCGGCGGACGGCGAACGGGCTCGAGCTTTCCCCGGAGCGGGTGCAGGGCTGGGACGAGCAGGACATGTCGTTCTTCGAGTTCTCCGAGCGTGGCGTCGGGCAGGCGCACCGGTACCTCGAGCAGCGTCTCGGAGGAGACCGGGCGCGAGGTACGTCCTAAGCTCTCCTTCGGCTGGCTCTTCCTTCGCGCGACGCGCCTGCCGTTCCTCACCGCGACCTTCGTGCCGATCCTCCTCGGGATCGCGGTCGCCGCCTGGACGAACGGCTTCAGCTGGTGGCTCGCGCTCCTGACGCTGATCGGCGGCGCCTGCATCCACCTCGGTCTCAACGTCGCGAACGACGTCTTCGACACGACGAGCGGCGCCGACGCGGCCAACGTCAATCCCACCCAGTTCAGCGGCGGATCGCGCGTCGTCCACTACGGGCTGCTCACGCTGCGGGACATCACGCTGCTCTCGGCCGGGTTCTACGCGGTCGGGATCGGGATCGGGGTCTACCTCGCGGCGACACGCGGCTGGGACCTGCTCTGGCTCGGCATCGCCGGCGCGCTGCTCAGCGTCTTCTACACAGCGCCGCCCCTGAAGCTCGTGCACCGCGGGCTGGGCGAGATCGACGTCTTCCTCGGCTTCGGGCCGATCATGGTTCTCGGTGCCTACTACGTCCAGGCGCAGGAGTACGCACTCGAGCCGCTGCTCGTCTCGATCCCCGTCGGGATCCTGATTGCGCTCGTGCTCTACGTAAACGAGGTGCCGGATCGGCCGGCCGACGAGGCGGCGCGGAAGCGCACCTTGCCTGTGCGGTTCTCCAAGGACACGATCGTGAAGCTCTACGCTGCCGCGGTGGCGCTGGCGTTCGGGCTGATCGTGGTCTTCGCGGTCGCCGGGTGGATCGTCCGTCCCGCGATCATCGCCGTCGCAGCCGCGCCGCTGGCGCTCCCGGTCTACAGGGCGCTCCAGTCCTCCTACGACCAGCCCTATGCCCTCATGCCGGCGATGGCGAAGAACATCCAGCTCCACCTGGCCACCGGCGTCCTGCTAATCGTCGGCTACGTGATCGCGCTGGTCGCGGACGGAGCCCTGGACGATCCGCCGTCGTTCCTGAGCTAACTGCTCGCCCTCGTCTCCAGGTAGAGATCTCGGAGCTTCCTCTGGTCAGGGGTCAAACCCCTGGCCTCGAGTTCGGCCCATCCCCTGGCCTCCAGCTCCCGGAGGAGGCGGACACGTGGGTGGTCCTCCGCCCTCCGGCGGATGCGGTCAAGCTCCGCTTTCGTCCTCTTCCGCCTCATCGTCCTCCAGTAACTCCTTGATCCTGCGCACCTCGACGACCAGGTCGGCCAGCGCACCAAGGATACCCAGCACCTCGGGGCGGTAGATCACCGGCTCCGGCTCGGTCGTGCTCATGCGACCATCGTGTCCATGGAGCAGAGCACGCGCAAGATGGCTGAAACGACCACGCCCTGGAGCTGGTACCGCGACCCCGCCGTGCTCGAGCGCGAGGAGGAAGCGATCTTCCCTCGGACGTGGCAGTACGTCGGCGTGCTCGGGGAGCACAACGTCGTACCCGGCTGGGCCGGCCGCGTGCCGGTCGTCGTCGTTCGGGCGGAGGACGGGACCGAGCGGGCGTTGGTCAACGTCTGCCGTCACCGCGGCTCGGTTGTCGTGGAAGAGGCAGGCAGCCGGAAGTCGCTCCAGTGCGGGTACCACGCCTGGACGTACGCGCTCGACGGCTCGCTCCGCTCTGCGCCGCGATCGGAGGAGCTCGGCAACATCGACGGCCTCGGCCTCGTCGACGTCCGCCTCGGAGCCTGGGGCCCGTTCCGGTTCGCCAACCTCGACGGCGAGGCGCCGCCGCTCGACGAGGTGCTCGGCGAGGTGCCGGCGATGCTGGCCGAAGGCGGGATCGACGTCGACGCCCTCGCGTTCCACCACCGCGTCGACTGGGAGGTCGCAGCGAACTGGAAGATCGCGACCGAGAACTTCCTCGAGTGCTACCACTGCGCCGTCGCGCACCCGGGCTTCTCGGCCATGGTCGAGACCTCACCCGGCGAGTACCGGCTCGAGCGCAGGCCCTGGCACCTGAGCCAGTTCGGCCAGCTGAAGGACCCGACCGGTGCGCCGCTCCCCGAGGGTCAGTTCCATCTGATCTGGCCGAACACCGGGATCAACGTCTTCCCGGGGCGACCCAACCTCTCGATCGGCCCGATCCTGCCGCTGGAGACCGGCCGAACCCGCCGGATTCTCGACTACTTCTTCGCGCCCGGTGAGGACGACGCCTGGATCGCGGAGTTCCTCGAGTTCGACGACCAGGTCGGGCGAGAGGACGCACGGCTCGTCGAGTCGGTCCAGCGCGGTGCGGGCTCGGGCGTCATTCCGGAGGGCCGGCTGCTCCCGGACAGCGAGCAGCTGGTCGCCGCCTTCCAGCAGCGGCTCCGAGAAGCCCTCGCCTAGCCTCCGCCTGCCGCTTCGGCCTTCCGCAGCCCGCGAACCGCCCAGAGAGAGAAGCCGCCGATGAGTGCGAGCGCTGCTCCGAAGGCCACGCCGACGCCTTCTGGCTCGCCGGCGATCAGGCTTCGGCCGGCCTCGAGGAGCAGCGTGACCGGGTTGAGGCGCGCGAGCGTCTCGAGCCAGTCGGCGAGCAGCTCGACGGGAACGAAGACCGGCGCGAAGAAGAGCGACAGGAAGATGGGAAGCTGCATGAGGGGCGCCGCCTGGAGCGTCCGGAACCGCATCGCGATTCCCGCCGACCAAAGCAGCCCGCACGCGTTCACGAGCACCGCCAGCAGGTACAGGCCGAAGAGGTCGACGCCGTTTCCGCCCACCTTCATCCCGGCCAGCATCGCGACCGAGGTGAGGACCGTCGCCGTCAGCGCCCAGCGGCCGAGCGCGCCGAGCCCGTAGCCGAGCAGGATCCCGCGCCGGTCCGGTGCGGCAACCATGAGGCGGCGCGCGAAGCCGGTCTCGAAGTCGCGGACGATTCCGAAGCCCGTAAAAACACCTGCAAAAGCGGCGGATTGCAGCAGCACGAAGACGAACTGAAACGCGGTGTATCCGACCGGGAACTGGAAGCCGGGCACGTCGTTGACCCGCGACAGCCCGCCGGCGAACGCGACGAAGAAGAACATCGGGAACGCGAGCCCGGGGATCAGCAGCGACGGCGTCGTGAAGTTGTTGTGCAGCATCCGCCAGCCGACGGCGAGCGCCACGCTGAAGACGCTCCTCATGTCCGTTCCATCCGAGTCCTCAACGAGAGCGACGAAAGGGTGAGCCCGACGATCGCCAGGCCGATGGTGATCGAGAACCCGAGCGCGAGCGCCTCCTCGTTCCAGCCCTCGATCACGAGGCTGCGGATCGCCTCGATGAGGTACGAGACCGGATTCAGGGAGGCCGCAATGCGGAACCACTCCGTCTCGATCAGGTCCCGTGGCAGGTTCATCGACGAGATGAAGAGGAACACGAAGAAGACCGGGAAGAGGCTGTGCACCGCCTCGGTCGAGCCCGTGCGGAGCGCAGCGAGCGCGCCGAAGGAGCCGAACGCAATCACGATCAGCACGGCGAGGACGAAGATCACGACCGTGCCCAGGACGCCGGCCTCGATGCGCACGCCGATCGCGAGCCCGACGGTGAGGTACCAGACCGCCTGCACGATGCCCATCACGATCACCCCGCCCAAGTGACCGACGAGCAGGGCGGCGCTCTGCATCGGCGTGAGGGCCAACCGGTTCAGGAACCCGGTCTGGATGTCGCGCGCCAGGTCGACGCCGGCGTTCACGGTCGCGAACAGCGCGCCCTGGATGAACGGGAAGGCGAGGAAGAAGGCGAGAAACGAGTCGGTCGGGAAGCCGGGGAGGCTCGTCGCCGCGTCGAGCCCGCCCGTGTTCACCGCCATCAGCGCGAGCGGGAAGATGAGCGGCGTGATCCAGTTGGCGGGCTGGCGGATCGTCCGGATCACCGACCGGCGCGCGAGATGGAGGACCTGCGACGCGAGGCTCAAGCGGGCGCGGGATCCGGCTCCGGCTCGGACGGCTCCTCTTCGCCCTCGAGCGAGCGCCCGGTCTTCGCGAGGAACACGTCGTCCAGCGTCGGCGCGTGCAGGTGCAGGGCCTCGACTGTTACCTGCTCCGCGTCGAGCGCGCGCACCACGTCGGCGAGACCGCCCTTCCCGTCGAGGCGGACCGCGACGCCGGCCGTGGACGGCTGGAGCTCGCCGAACCGGCCGAAGATCTCCTCGAGTCTCGCCGGTTCCGTCCCCTCGGTCGGAACAGCCTCGACGGTCGGCCGGCCGATCTCAGCCTTCAGCGCCGTCGGCGTCCCCTCGGCGACGATCCGGCCGTGGTCGATGATCCCGACTCTGTCGGCCAGGACGTCGGCCTCCTCGAGGTACTGCGTCGTCAGGAAGACGGTCACACCCTCGTCCCGCTTCAGCCGCACGACCTCGTCCCAAAGGGCGCTGCGGCTCTGCGGGTCGAGCCCGGTGGTCGGCTCGTCGAGGAAGAGGATTCGCGGGCGGTGCGCAAGCGCGAGGGCGAGGTCGAGGCGGCGTTTCATCCCGCCCGAGTAGCCCCCGATCTTCCGGTCCGCGGCGAGGCGCAGGCCGACCCGCTCGAGGAGCTCGTCGGTGCGGGTGTCCCGCTCGCTGCGCGGGATTCCGTGGAGCGCCAGCTGGAGCTTCAGGTGCTCGCGACCGGTGAGGAGCGGATCGAGCGCGGCCTCCTGGAGCGCGGCGCCGATCGTCTTCCGCACCGCCGCTCCCTCCTTGACGATGTCGTGCCCGCCGACTTTGGCGCTGCCGGCTGTCGGAGGCAGCAGGGTGGTGAGCATGTGCACGGTGGTCGACTTGCCGGCGCCGTTCGGGCCGAGGAAGCCGTAGATCTCGCCTGGTGCGACGTCGAGGTCGATGCCGGCGACCGCATGAATCCCGCCTTTGAACTCGCGAACCAGGCCACGGACTTCGATCGCACGCTCCACCCCGGCACCCTAGCGGTGTACGAATGCTGTAAAGGCGGCCTTGACGTTTCCCGGTCTTCGATAGCCTCAGCCGGGGTCGATGCTGAGGAAGGCGATTCTTTTAGGCCTGCTCGCAGGCATTTTTGCTTCTCCGGCGGCGGGGGCGCAGCAGCTGCTGATGCCCGGCGTCACCTACGAGAAGCGGCTGCAGTTCACGCGCTTCGGGCCGCAGGCGATGCACATCCTCACGGCGCCGAAGCCAGCCGGCGGCCTCTACGGGCTCAAGCCGGTGCTCTCGAACGGCGCGGCGACCGGGCGTGAGCGCGTCACGTCGATGCAGCGGCGGGCCGAGGCCAGCGCGACCGTCGCCGGCGTGAACGGCGACCTCTTCACCTGGGCTGACGGGATTCCGTCGAGCGGGCTGATCCAGGACGGGGTCCTGCGCACGACGCCGCACCCGAAACGGTCGATGCTCGGCGTCGACGCCGTCGGGAACCTTCGCGTCGACCGGATCGCCATGCTCGGCACCTGGCAGGGTTCCGGCCCGCGGCGCCCGATCCAGCTCATCAATCGACCGCCAGGCCCGAACGGGACGACGCTGTACACGCCGTCCTACGGCTCGACGACGCCGACCGGGAACGGCGTGTTCGAGGCCGTCCTCGCGCCGTTCCCCTCCGCGACCCCGAATGCAGACCTCGTCGGGTTCGTCTCGGAGAACCGGCGCGGCGGCACACCGATTCCACCCGGAGGCGCGGTGCTGGCTGCGCGCGGGACGCAGGCGCAGCGCATGGCCGTCGAGGCGGTCACCGCGGATACGGTCAGCGTCCGGCTGGTGCTCCGCCCGGAGTGGCGCGACGTGCCCGAGGCACTCGGTGGGGGCCCTGAGCTGATCCGCCAGGGCCGGCCGATCTTCCGTCCCAACGAGGACTTCGGTACCTACCACCTCAACCGCCGTCACCCGCGCACCGCGGTCGGGCAGCGCTCGGACGGCCGGATCGTGATGCTCGTGGTCGACGGGCGGCGACCCGGTTACTCGTCCGGGATGACCAACTTCGAGCTGGCGCAGTCGATGGCGCGCCTCGGGGTCGTCACGGCCTCGGCGCTGGACGCCGGCGGCTCGTCGACGATGGCGTTCGACGGCGAGCTCCTCAGCCGCCCGTCGGACAGTGGCGGCGAGCGGCTCGTCTCCGAGGCGCTCCTCGTCATGTACTACGGCGTGCACGCGCCCGAGACCGAGCGGTCGTTCTCGCCGAACGGCGACGGCGCCGGTGACCGGCAGCGGATCGAGTACAAGATCGTCAAGCCGTCGACCGTCACGGCGTCCCTGACCGGGCCTGACGGCGTGGCGCGCACGATCGACTCCGGCGAGCGGAAGCCCGGCCTCTACAAGTTTGCGTTCGCAGGCGGCACCCGGGCGAGCCGGACTCGCCAGACGGAGCCCGAGGGCCGCTACCGGTGGTCGATCACGGCCGTGGACTCCGAGGGCCGCCGCTCGACCGCCGAGCGCTCGTTCAGCCTCAACAACACGCTTGGGTTCATCTCCGTCCAGCCGTCTCGCATGACGGTGGGGAGGAAGCGTGGTGGGCGGCTCCTGATCGGCTTCACGCTCACGCGACCGGCTCGCGTCAGCGTCTCGATCACGTCGAAGACCGGGCAGCTGCTCCGCGTCGTGCGGAACTACAACGCCCGAGCCGGAAAGACCGCGCTCCTCTGGAACGGCAAGTACCCGAACGGCAAGCCGGTCTACTCGGGCAGCTACGTAGCCCGCGTGGTCGCGACGAACTCGGTCGGCCGCGCCGAGCTGGCCCGCTCGTTCCGAGTGAGACGCCGATAGCCCTCCTACACTTCGGGGCCGTGCCGACGGCCTCCATCCTCAGCGCGGTCACCGACGCGCTCACAGAGATCATCGGCGACCACGGGATCTACGCCGTGTTCATCCTGATGTTCGTCGACGCCGTGCTGCCCGCCGCGAGCGAGCTCGTGATGGTCTACGCCGGGGCGGTCGCGGCCGGCGCGTTCGCCGGTCAGAGCGTCGTGCTGTTCGGCGAGCCGATCGAGTCGGAGCCATGGGCGTACGTCGCTATGGCGACCGCGGGAGCCCTCGGCTACATCCTCGGCTCGATCGCCGGCTGGGCGATCGGCTACTACGGCGGGCGGCCGTTCGTCGAGCGGCGAGGACGCTGGGTGCACGTGACGCCGCACACGCTCGACCGGGCTGAGGCGTGGTTCGACCGTTTC
Source organism: uncultured Actinomycetes bacterium (assembly GCA_963782765.1). Lineage (GTDB taxonomy): Bacteria > Actinomycetota > Thermoleophilia > Gaiellales > Gaiellaceae > JACDAN01. Next base: position 23,854 of record CAWALC010000001.1, on the reverse strand, counting down.
GGCGACTGGGCGGTTGCGATCGGCCGCGTTACGCCCGTTGTGCGCTCGTTCATCGCGATCCCGGCCGGCATCTTCCGCATGCCGCTCGGCCGCTACACGCTGCTGACGATTCCCGGTTCCGTCCTCTGGGCGTTTGCCTTCGCGGGCGCCGGCTGGGCGGCCGGCTCGCAGTGGGAGGACTTCCACCACAGCTTCCGGTACGCGGAGTACGTCGTCGCGGCGGTGATTCTCCTGCTCGTCGTGGCCGGAATCTGGCGTCACAGGCGAGGGGCTAGGATTGACCGCCGTGCCGAAGATCCCGCTGGTTGACGTCCAGGCGCAGTACGCGCCGCTGACGGAGGAGCTGCGGAGCCGGTTCGAGGGGGTCCTCGAGTCCGCCCAGTTCATCCGCGGCCCGAACGTGAAGGCGTTCGAGGAGGAGGCCGCCGCCTACCTCGGAGTCAAGCGCGCCGTCGGAGTCGCGAACGGCACCGATGCGCTCGTGCTCGTGCTCGACGCGATGGGGATCGGGCCGGGCGACGAGGTGATCTGTCCGGCATTCACGTTCTACGCGACGGCCGAGTCGATCGCCCGGCGCGGCGCGACGCCGGTGTTCGCGGATATCGACGCGGCGACGCTCAACCTCGATCCGGAGGACGTCTCCGGCCGGATCACCGACCGGACAAAGGCGATCATGCCCGTCCACCTCTTCGGCCGGCCGGCGCCGATGGCCGAGCTCGCCTCGCTCGGAGTCCCGCTGATCGAGGACGCGGCCCAGGCGTTCGGCGCGCCCGGCATCGCGCAGACAGGCGTCGCCTCGACGTTCAGCTTCTACCCGACCAAGAACCTCTTCTGCCTCGGCGACGGAGGGTTGGTGACTGCTAACGACGAAGACCTTGCGGAGAGGGTCCGCATGCTCGCTTTCCACGGCTCGCGCGACAAGACCACGTTCGACTTCGTCGGCTACAACTCGCGCCTCGACGAGCTTCAGGCTGCGTTCCTGCGCGTCTTCCTCGAGCATCTCGACGAGTGGACGCGTGGCCGGCGCGAGGCCGCCGCCCGGTACGCCGAGCTCGGCCTCGGCGACCTGGTCGAGCTGCCGGAGGACGAGCCCGGCCACGTCTACCACCTGATCGTGTCCCGCTCCCCCGAGCGTGACCGGATCCGCGAAGCGTTGAGCGCCGCCGAGATCGCCTCCGCCACGTACTACGTCACGCCGCTCCACCTCCAGCCGGCGCTGCGCTTCCTCGGCTACGAGCCAGGCTCGCTGCCCGAGACCGAGCGCGCGGCCGCCGAGAACTTCTCGGTGCCGTTGTGGCCGGGCATCGCGCCGGAGATCCAGGAGCGCGTGGTCGACACCGTCCGTTCTGCCGTCGGCGCGCCGGTCTCGTAGTGCTTCCGGTCAACCGACACAGGCTGTGGCAGCTCGCGGCCGACGCGGGGCTGATCGCGCTCGCCTGGTGGCTCGCGTTCCAGCTGCGGTTCGACTTCGACGTCCCGGAGAACTTCCGCGACGGGCTCTGGACGACGGTCGCGATCGTCGTGGCGATCAAGCTCGCCGTCTTCATCGCGTTCGGCTTCTACAACCGCTGGTGGCGCTACGTGTCCACGAAGGACATGTGGCGGGCGGCGCTCGGCGTCGTCGTCGCTTCCGTGATCGCGGCCTACGCGATCTACTTCATCGACCCGTTCGAGCGCCGGCTGCCGCGAGGCGTCGCGCTCATGGACGGCGTGCTGCTTCTCGGCCTCGTCGCCGGTTCGCGCCTCTTGGCGCGGAGCATCTTCGAGCGGCCCTCGGCCTCCCGCCTGGTCGCCCGCGGCAAGGAAGTGATCGTCGTCGGCGCCGGCGATGCGGGCCAGCTCGTGATCAAGGAGATGCAGCGCTCGCGCCAGCTCGGCTACACGCCGATCGGGATCGTCGACGACGACCCTCGCAAGAAGAACCTCCGCGTCCACGGCGTCCGCGTGCTCGGGATGACGGACGAGCTTCACCACGTCCTCCGCGACAACCGGCCGGACGAGCTCCTGATCGCGATCCCGTCCGCGTCAGGCGAGCAGCGCCAGCGCGTCGTCGAGGTCGCGCGCCGCGAGGGCGTCCCGGTCAAGACGCTTCCGGGGCTCTACGAGCTGATCGCCGACGAGGACAACCTCGCGGCGCAGATCCGGCCGGTGCAGGTCGAGGACGTGCTCGGCCGCGAGCCGGTCGAGGTAGACCTGGAGGCGATCTCGTCCTACCTCGAAGGCGAGACGGTGCTGGTCACCGGGGCAGGCGGCTCGATCGGCTCCGAGCTCTGCCGCCAGATCTCCCGCGCGAACCCGGCGAGGCTGATCCTCCTCGATCAGGGCGAGACCCCGCTCTTCGAGATCGAGCGCGAGCTCGTGGACGAGCGGCAGTTCACGGCCAGCATCCCCGTCCTCGCCGACGTCGCCAACCGGCGGAAGCTTGCGCAGGTCTTCGAGCGCTACCGGCCGGGGGTTGTCTTCCACGCCGCGGCCTACAAGCACGTCCCGCTGATGGAGGCGAACCCGCTCGAGTCGATCCGCAACAACGTGCTGGGGACGAAGGTCGTCGCCGACACGGCGGTGCGGTTCGGCGCCAAGCGCTTCGTCCTCGTCTCGACCGACAAGGCGCTGAACCCGAAGGCCGTCTACGGCCAGTGCAAGGCGCTCGCCGAGTGGATCACGGAGGCGTACGGCTGCCGCGAGGACGTCGAGACCCGGTTCATGGCGGTTCGCTTCGGCAACGTGCTCGGCTCGGCGGGCAGCGTGATCACGATCTTCCGGCGCCAGATCGCGAACGGCGGCCCGGTCACGATCACGCACCCGGAGATGACTCGCTACTTCATGACCATCCCCGAGGCGTCGTCGCTCGTCGTTCAGGCCGGCTCGATCGGCGGCCGCGGCGAGATCTTCGTCCTGGACATGGGCGACCCGGTCGGGATCCTCGACCTGGCGCGGGACATGATCCGGCTCTCCGGGCGGGAGCCCGAGCTCGACATCCCGATCGAGTTCATCGGCGTGCGGGCTGGGGAGAAGCTGCACGAGGAGCTCTGGGGGCCGGACGAGGAGGTCGCTCCGACGGCGCACGCGAAAATCTCGCGCGCCCGCCGAGCGCCGATCGTCGCCGAGTGGCTCGACGCCGAGCTCCAGGAGCTGGAGCGGCTCGTCGAGGAGGGCGAGACGCTCGAGGCCGTCTCGCGGCTCTCGACCATGGTGCGCGCACCGAAACGGCGGGCGCTAGACCGGAAGCAGCAGGTCGAGCATCTCGACGGGGTCGCGGCGGACCCGAGTCGCCGCGCCTGAGTCTCGCTTCGAGACGACGAGCGCCCTCGGATCCGTGATCGGCACGAGGCGCTTCTGCCGGATCAGCTCCTCGTCCACGCCGCCAAGCCGGCCGCCGAACGTGGTGTAGACGGGCACGCCGAGCGCCGCCGCCTCGCGATTCATCGTGCCTCCGGCCGAGACGACGAGGTCGGAGAGGCCGATGAGGCTCTGCGCGTCGACCGCGTACTCGGGCACGACGACCGCGGGCAGCTCGAGGCTCCGGACATAAGCGCCCTGCTCGGCGGTTCGGGGGAGGACGACGACCTGGACGCCCTCCTGGTGGCCGAGGTGGTCGAGCACCTGCGGAAAGAGCGGATTCGAGGTGCGGTGGTACAGGGAGACGTCGGGTGGCGTGCGGACGACGACGAGCGTCCGTTCGGCATCGAGACCAAGCGAGTCGAGCACTGTGCGGTGGGGCTCGAAGTCCGAGAGGTAGTACTCCTCCTTCAGTCCCGGGTACTGGCGGAGCTTCGGCGCCTTGACCCCGTACCGCCGGAGCCGCTCGGGCGGGATCGCATCCGGGACGACGACGTGGGTCGCCGCGCGGAGGCCGAGCTGGTGCTGGAGCCAGGCGAACTCGTAGTCGAAGGTCGTCGAGCTGGGGATGCCGAGCCGTCGCGCGGTGATCGTCAGCTCGTGGGAGCCGTGGGCGAGCGCGGCGTCGAAGTCCCGCACCTTCGCCCAGCTGCGGAGCCGCCCGAGCCTGGAGGTCAGCGCACGAGCCTTGCCGAGCCGCGATCGGCCGCCGTGGCTGCCGAACACCTCGGCCTCGATCCCGTGTAGCTCGAGCAGCTGAAGCGTCTGCGCGTAGTCGCGCGCCGTGATCTCGACCTCGTCGCCCCGCTCGCGGAGGATCCGGATCAACGGCCGGAACACGAGCACGTGGGCCGGCGCCGTGATGTCGAGCCAGGCCCTCACAGGCGCTCCACGAGCCGGAAGCGCTCGGCGAGGATCGGCATGTCGGGCGTGATCGGCCGTTCGAAGAACCGCTCGTGCGCAACGCGCCACTCCTCGACGGACTCGAAGCCCTCACCCTCGTCGCGCGCGAACTGCTCGTCGATCTCCCCGGCGACGACCACCTTGGACTCGGTGACTTCCACGATGCCGACCGGCTCGTCGTCGTAGCCGAGGAGCACGAAGCGGCTACCCGGGGCGGAGGGCGCCTCGCCGAGCTCGGGCAGGCCGGCAGTCGCGGTCTTCCCGCCCGCGAGGACTGCGTCCACGAGCTTGCGGCGCAGCTCGGTTCGGGTGTGCCCGAGCTCGAACGGCGGCAGGTCGCTCAAGCGACGGCTTCGGCGAGTCGCGGCTCGCGCAGCGGGCCGGGCGTGCGCTCGACGTGGTGCTCGTGCCAGAGCGTGAAGGCGAGCAGCCCCCAGAGCTGGCGCGAGAGATCCTCCTCGCCTGCCACATGACTGTCGATCAGTCGCGTCACGGGCTCGGGACGGAAGAAGCCTTGCCGGCGCAGCGTGTCCGGTGCGAGGACGTCCCGCGCGAACGGCTCGAGCTCACCGCGGAGCCAGGCGGCAGCGGGGATCGAGAACCCGCGCTTGCGTCCGTAGACGATCCGCCGAGGCAGGAGCGGCGCAGCCGCCTTCCGCAGGAGGACCTTCTTCCTCAGCCCGCGAACCTTCAGCTTCGTGGGGAGTGCCAGTGCGAGCCCGGCGACCACGGGGTCGAGATACGGCACGCGCGCCTCGAGCGAGTGCCCCATCGACGCGCGGTCGGTCTTCACGAGCAGGTCGTCGACGAGGTAGGTGCCGAGGTCGACGTCCTGGAGGCGGGTGAGCAGCTCGGCCCCCTCCGTCTCGGCGAAGCGGGCGCGAAGGAGATCCACGGGGTCTGACCCCGAGCGGCCCTGCAGCTCCGCCCGCATGTCGGCGGAAAAGATCTCCTTCCAGGCGTGGTGGCGCTCGAGCGGCGGCAGGTTTGCCCCGCGTACGAAGCGTTTTGCCTTGTAGTCGAAGCTGGCGCGGCGGCTCGAGCTCGGCAGGCGCTCGACGAGGGGTCTGACCCCACGCGCCCACCGGCCCACGCGGAGCGCGAGGAGATCCGCCGCGTAGGTGTAGTAGCCGCCGAAGAGCTCGTCGCCGCCCTCGCCCGAGAGCGCGACTTTCACGTGGCGGGCGGCCAGCTCCGAGACGAGGTAGGTCGGGAGCGCCGAGGAGTCCGCGAACGGCTCGTCGAAGGTCTCGGCCAGCCGCGGGAGCAGGAGCGCGGCGTCGGGGCGCAACGTGAGCTCCTCGTGGCGCGTCCCGTACATGGATGCGACCGACCGGGCGTCGTCGAGCTCGTCGAACGAGCGCTCCTCGAAGCCGATCGAGAAGGTGTGCACCGCCTCGCCGCTCTCCTGCGCGGCCAGCGCAGCGAGCAGCGACGAGTCCACGCCGCCCGACAGCAGAACCCCGACAGGGACGTCCGCGATCAGGTGCGCGCGGACGGAGTCCCGCAGCCGCGCACGCAGCTCCTCGGCGAGCTCGGAGGCATTCTCGTCGCGAACCTCGGCCGGCGCCGGCCGCGCGTACCTCTCCACGCGCGCCTCGCCGTCTTCCCAGACCAGAAGATGGCCCGCGGGCAGCTTCCGCGTTCCGCTGAAGATCGAGTACGGGGCCGGGACGGAGTTGAAGGCGAGAAAGGCCTCCAGGGCGTCGGGGTCGACCTCGCCGCGCGGCAGTGCGCGGAGCTCGGACGCGAACGCGAGCTCGCCGGCCTCGTCCCGGTAGTAGAGCGGCTTGATCCCGAATCGGTCGCGGGCGAGCACCAGACGCCGTCGCCGCGAGTCCCAGATCGCGACCGCGAACATCCCCCGGAGCCGCTCGGCGAAGCCCTCGCCGTGCTCCTCGTAGAGGTGGACGAGCGCCTCGGTGTCGCAGCGGGTCGAGAACCGGTGCCCCGCGCGCTCGAGCTCGGCCCGTAGCTCCTCGTGGTTGTAGATCTCGCCGTTCTGGACGACGTGGACCGTGCCGTCCTCGTTGGCGATCGGCTGATCGCCGCCCGCCAGGTCGATGATCGAGAGGCGCCGCGCCGCCAGCCCGACCGGCCCGTCCAGCAGCTCGCCGTCGGAATCGGGGCCTCGATGGACGAGCGTCGCGCTCATCGCACGCAGGCGCTCGGGGTCGACCGGCCCGCCCTTAGTCGCGAGTCCGCAGATCCCACACACGGCGCATCACTCTACGCGCGTCGGTCGGACCGCCCCGCGCAGCGACTGGCGCAGCACGCGCCAGCCGGTCGCGAAGAGCGTGCGCAGGTAGAGGCCGACCGAGCGGTCGGCGATCCACTCCATGTCGTGCGCGAGCTTCTCGGCCATCGACGTCTCGTAGCCGCGCCGCACCTGCGCGAACCCCGTCAGCCCGGGGCGAACGACGAGCCGCTGCCAGTAGGCCGGAAGGTCCGAGGCGAGCTGCTCGAAGAAGATCGGCCTAATCGGTCGCGGCCCGACGAGGCTCATGTCGCCGCGCAGGACGTTGAGGAGCTGCGGCAGCTCGTCCAGCTGCGTCGCGCGGAGCCAGCGCCCGACGGTCGTCCGCTCCTCCTTCGTCCGAAAGACGAGCTCCTCGCCGAGGTGGGCGCCCAGTCGCTGCTCGGCGCCCGCGCGGAGCGTCCGGAACTTGAGCATCGTGTAGAACTGGCCGCCCCGCCCGACCCGGGTCCCCCGGTAGAAGACCGGGCTGCCGCTCGTCAGGACGATGGCTGCCGAGATCAGCGCCATCGGGATCGCGGCCAGCGCGAGGAAGACGAGCGAGAGGCCCACGTCGAGCACTCGCAGGACGGTGTCGACCCGGTCCCGTCGCGGGCTCTCGCGCGCGCGCCGGATGAAGCTCTCGGAGAGCGAGCTTTGCGACTGCGTCCGCACCGGCCGATGGTAGTGCCACCGGAAGACCGAGGGCCGGCGGTTGCCGGCCCTCGGGTTCGATTCAGGACGAAGCGAGCCTAATCGTCGTCGTCGTCGTCATCGTCATCATCATCATCGTCGTCGTGCCCCTGGTGCGGAGCGCGGAGCAGGAGCAGTTGCCCACCTTCGCGCTGGTAGGTCAGCGTCCCGCGTTGTTCCTCCTCGACGACGAGCGTGCCGGCCTGGATGTCGATGAGGTACGCACCCTTACCGAAGAACTTGGATGCGTCCACGATGCCGCTCGACTCCCAAGCGCCGAGGTTCCCTCGGGTGGTCACGGCGTCCCTGTCGGTCGGCCCTTCGTCGGCCGACTGGTTGACCTTTGCGATCACGGTCGTCGCGCCGCTTCCGAGGTCGACGTGCCAGAGCCTGGCGGTCGTGGTGTTCGGATCCGTGGAACCGAACGGGAACTGCTGGCTCGAGCCCGGATCCTCCGTGACGAAGAGACCGTCCTTCGTCGACTCGAGGTTGTCCGGCTGGTGGATCTCGTTCAGCGTCTTGACCGGGTTGTCGTCGCCCTCGACCAGAATCGAGAGCTTCGCCTTCTTGGGATCCTTCCGGTCGAGCACGACCTTCCAGATGCGCCCGTTCGTCGACGTGAAGGCATTCCCGCCGGCGCTCGTCGCGCCACGGCCCGTGTCGGCGATGTAGACGACGTTCGAGTGCTTCCGGTCGTAGGCGACGTCCTCGAGCCGGACGAACTGGAAGACCGAGTTCAGGTCGCTCCAGTGCTCGAGCACCCACTGCGGGCCGTCGAGCCCGGTGACGCCGTCCGGACCGCGCTGCCAGGTCCCGTCGTTCGGCGGAGCCGGGAAGCCCTTGTCCGCCGCCATCAGGTCGGTCCCGTCGGGGTTGCGGCCGGTGGCGATGTCCTTCGGAACCTTCACGAAGTGACCGCTGACCTCCATGGTCGACCCGATCGGGAAGTCGTAGTAGTCGTTCACGGCCGGGTTGTCCGAGACGAACGCCCAGAGGTCGCCGCGGTCCCTCAGCACGTCCCGCCGGTCGTCGGCGATGTAGCTGTACAGCTGCGACTGCACCGGATTGGAGACGAACGTGTCGTCGGTCGAGAGGATGACCGGCTTCTTGTAGCCGGGGATGGCGACGCTGTTCTCGTGGTTGTAGCGGCCCAGGCCCCAGATCGTGTGGAACTCGCGCTTCTCCACGTCGTAGGCGACCACGACGCCCGACTGGCGCGCCTCGTCCGCTCCGACGGTCGCCGGCCAGGCCACGCCCGTCCGGTTGACCCAGTCGAGCGCCTCTTCGCCCGTGAAGACGACCGGGCGGTCGAAGCCGTGCTCCCTGCCCACGATGAAGTTGGAGCAGAAGCGCTGGTAGTTCGCCTCGCTCGTGATCGCGTACTTCCCGTCGAGCACCCCGCCGGTCTTCCGGTTCAGCGTGAGCTTGCTCAACAGCGAGTTCGTAAAGTCGTTGAACCCGACCCCCGTTGACGGCGTGAACGGGAAGGGCACGGTCGATGTCTCGTGGTTGACGTACGCGTCGACCTTGCCGTCACGGCCCTTGTTCAGCGCGATCCCGTCCGGGATCGACTCGAACCTGTACCCGTTCGACAGCATTTCGCCGACGGTGATGATCGGCTCGGCCGTCCATCCCGGTGCGACCGGATCGAGCATCGATGCCTGGGTCGTCTTGAAGCCGGGGTTGTGGTGCGCCCCGGCCAGCGCGGTGACGCCGAGTGCCCCGATTGCAACCGCAACGAGCAGCACGACGCGACTGCGCGCGTGTCGAAACCTCATAGAGATGCTTCCTCCTCTCCCTGGTACCCCTGAAGGGTCGGATACTCGCAGACTTCTGCCTTATTCGTTCTCCTCGCTCTATGATGGTTGCTTATGGATACGCGCCAGCTCGCCGCCTTCTGCGCGGTTGTCGACCGGAAGAGCTTCTCGCTTGCCGCGGAGCAGCTCGGAGTCACCCAACCGGCCGTCAGCCTCCAGATTCGCTCGCTCGAGAAGCGGCTCGGCGAGAAGCTCCTCGACCGGTCCGGCCGGCGGGTCGAGCCGACGGAGGCAGGCCAGCGTCTCTACCGCAGCGCGCAGCGGATGCTGACGCTCGAGCAGCAACTGCTCGAGGAGGTCTCGGGCGAGAGCGACGAGCTGCGCGGACGGCTGGAGATCGGCTGCTCGACCGGCCCCGGCGCGACCGTGCTCCCGCTCCTCCTCTGCGAGTTCCAGCGCGAGAACCCTGACGTCACGATCTCGCTCTCCGTCAACGACACGCTCCACGTGATCGACCTCGTCGCCGAGCGGCGGCTCGAGCTCGGCGTCGTCGGCGCCGCGCCTCGGCACCGGGCCGTGACCTTCGAGCCGTTCTTCCAGGATCAGATCGTGCTGGCGGTGCCCCCGGGGCACGAGCTCGCCGGCGCCACCGTGAAGCTCGACGACCTCAGAGCCGAGGCGGTGATCCTGATGCAGGAGGGCGCCGGAGTCAGGCAGATGGTCGAGGACGAGCTGCGCGCCGGCGGCATTCGGCTCCGCGACCTCGACGTGAAGCTCGAGCTCGGGCTCCAGGAGTCGGTGAAGGCTGCGGTTGCCGCGGGCCACGGCGTCACGTTCATCTCGCGCTCGTCGATCGAGCCGGAGCTCGCGGCGGGCACCCTTGCGGCCGCGAAGGTCGAGGGGCTCGCGCCGACGCGCGAGATCTCGCTCGTCCGCTCGACCGGGCGCACGCCGAGCCGGGTCGCCGAGGCGTTCGTGGCCTTCGCGCGGGAGCGGATTCCCTGATCGTCCGCTGGGGCCTGGAGGAGCTTCCCGGCGTTCTGCGGGAACTCGGGATCGCGCGGCCGTTTCTCGTCGCAAGCCCGCGGTGGAGCTCGCTCGACCTCCCCGCGGCGGCCCGCTGGGACGAGATCCCGTCCCACAGGATCGAGGTGCCGGACGGCATCGACGGCGTGCTCGCGGTGGGCGGCGGCAGCGCGATCGACACCGCGAAGGCTGCGTCGGCGGCCGACGGCCTCCCGCTCGTCTCGGTGCCGACGACGTACTCCGGCTCCGAGTGGACGCCGTTCTACGGCGTCCGCGACCCGGACAAGCGGATGGTCGGCGGTGGCGGAGGCGCGAACCTCGCGGCGATCGTCTACGACCCGAAGCTCACGCTCGACCTGCCGCGGGAGGAGACGGCGGGCACGGCGCTGAACGCGCTGGCCCACGCCGCCGAGGCGCTCTACCACCCGGCGCGGAGCGCGGAGTCCGATCGCGCCGCGCACGAAGGCGCCGAGCTGATCAACGGGTCGCTGCCCGCCGTCCTCGCGAACCTCGCCTCGCTCGGCCCTCGGACGACGCTGCTCAAGGGAGCTGCGCGGGCCGGAGAGGCGCTTGGCCTCGCGGGGCTCTGTCTCGGCCACGCGATGGCCCAGGCGCTCGGCGGCCGCTACGGGCTCCCGCACGGCGCGATGAACGCGCTGTGCCTGCCTCCCGCGTTGCGGTTCAACGAGCCGGTCGTGCCGGAGGCGATCGACGAGCTCGGCAAGTCGCTCGGCGCCGACCACGCTGCGGAGCGAGTGGAGGAGCTGGCGCGACTGGGCGGCTTCGGCAGGCTGCGCGACTTCGGAGTCCCGGAGGAGGAACTGGACGACGTCGCGGCCGCGACGGCCGAGCGTGCGGGAGCGAAGGCGAACCCCCGCCGGGCGTCACCGGCGGAGATCGCAGAGCTGTTCCGGTCGATCTACTAGCGCGGACAGGCGCCGGCGGTCGGCGTCCCGCTCGGGCCGGCGATGTGCTGGCCGCCGAACTCGATGCAGTACCGGAACTGATCCGCCCAGACCAGGGTGACGGTTTCGGGCTTCGCCCCGGCATACGTTCCGGTTTTCCGGTGGCTGAACTCGAGCGCCGTCGCGGCGGCCTGGAGGATCGCCGTGGGTGCCTTTTCCGTCGCCTGGAAGTTCTGCCGCGCCCACGTCATTCCGAAAATTGCCGCAGCGCAGAGGATCCCGACGAGGCCGATCGTCTTGATCATGCGGTCTGTATCGGCTGAGACGAGCAGAATAATGAGTGCTAATGCGTGCGATTAGCCGGGCGGTGGTAGGATCGCAGCGTGGGCGGCAAGCTCTCTTTCGACGTGCTCGTGATCGGATCGGGTGCCTCCGGGCTCGCCGCCGCCGTGTCCGCCGAGAAGGCCGGAGCACGGGTGGCGCTGGCGACCAAGGGCGCGATCCAGTCCTGCAACTCGGCCAAGGCGCAGGGCGGGATCCAGGCCGCGTTCGGCGAGGACGACTCGCCCGAGATCCACGCGGAGGACGTCTGGCGCAGCTCGCACGAGACCGCCGATCGCCGGCTCGTCGAGATCCTGACCTCCGAGGCGCCGTCCGCGATCCACTGGCTCGAGGAGCTCGGCGTGGAGTTCACGCGCGAGAACGGCGGCTACCGGCTGGCGCGCTGCGGCGGCGCGACCCGGAAACGCCTCCTCCAGGTCGGTGACCGGACCGGTCTTGCCATCACCTCGGCGCTGAAGGATGCGTTCGAGGCGGGCTCGGGCACCGCCTTCCCGAAGTCGCCGCTCACGGAGCTGAAGGAGATCGAGAACGGCTGGCTCGCCCGGTGCGGAGACCACGACATCGAGGCTGCGACCGTCGTCCTCGCCGCCGGCGGGCGCTGCTTCCGCGAGGCGAAGGAGCGCGGCGAGCTCTCGACGAACCATCCCGGCGCGACCGGCGAGGTGACGCAGTTCGCCGTCGCCCTGGGGGCCGAGTCCCGCGACCTCGACGCGCTCCAGTACCACCCGAACGGCGGCGCCTGGCCCGAGACGATGCAGGGCTACTCGATCCCCGAGACGACGCGCGCCTACGGAGCCGTCCTCCTCAACGCGGACGGCGAGGAGTTCACGGACTCGCTCGGGCCGCGCGACGAGGTCTCCCAGGCGATCTTCGACGAGGTCGAGAAGGGCAAGGGCGTGGAGACGGAGGACGGGCGTCCTGCCGTCTACCTCGACACGACCCGCATCGCGGAGGCGGACGCGGACGTGTCCCTGCCGTACATGCTCCGCCGCTACCGGGCGGGCGGGATCGACCCGCTCAAGGAGCGGATCCTGACCTACCCGGTGCTCCACTACCAGAACGGCGGCCTCGTGATCGACGAGCACGGAGAGACGACGCTCGAAGGACTCTACGCGGCCGGCGAGATCGCCGGCGGCACGCATGGAAGGAACCGAATGATGGGCAACTCGCTGCTCGAATGCACGGTGTTCGGCCGTCGCTCCGGCAAGGCGGCGGCGGAGAAGGCGGCGGCATGAGCACGGTCGAGACTGACATCCAGCAGGCAGTCGAGGACGCGGCGGCGCACCTCTACGTCTGGGCGCTGAAGGACATCCCACAGGACCTCCGCGACGCCCTGGCGGATGCGTCCGAAAAGGAGACGTCCATTCCGGGGCAGCGCGTCCTCCAGACGATCCTCAAGAACGTCCAGGTCGCCGAGCGCGAGAATAACCTCGTCTGCCAGGACACCGGGATCGCGGTCTACTACTGCCGCGTCGGCGAGAACTTCCCGCTCCACCCGGCCCGGATCTACCAGGCGCTCTACGACGGGACGATGCGCGCGACGCTCGATCACCCCTTGCGCTCGAACATCGTCCACACGCTCACGCGCGAGAACACGGGGCCGAACGTCGGCTACCGGGTCCCGATCGTCCACTGGGACTTCGTCTCGGACTGGGACGGCCTCGACGTCAAGTCGGTCCCGAAGGGATCGGGCTCGGAGAACATGAGTTTCCTGAAGATGTGCGTCCCCGCCGACGGCGTGAAGGGGATCAAGCAGTTCGTGCTCGAGTCGATCGTCGGCGCCGGCGGAAAGCCCTGCCCGCCCGGGATCGTCGGAGTGGGGATCGGCGGCTCGGCCGATTACGCGATGCACCTCGCGAAAGAGGCCATCGCCAGGCCGGTCGGCACCCGGAACCCCGATCCGCTGGTGGCGCAGCTCGAGGACGACCTGTTTCGGCTGCTGAACGAGACCGGGATCGGCCCGATGGGGCTCGGCGGCGACGTCACCGTCCTCCAGTGCCACATCGAGCATGCCGACACGCACATGACGCTGAACCCGGTGGCCGTGAACTACCAGTGCTGGGCTGCGCGGCGCGCCTCCGCGCACATCGGCGCCGACGGGTCCGTCGAGTTCGACCGGGAGGCCTAGGAATGGCCGAGCACAGACTCACATTCCCGGCCTCGGAAGAGGACATCCGCAAGCTCCGCGCCGGCGACCTCGTCACCGTCGACGGGCACATCATCGGGATCCGCGACCGGACGCAGATTCGGATCTTCGACCAGGGCGTCGCGCCGCCGATGGACTTGAACGGCGCATTTCTGCTGCACACCGCGCCGGGAGTCCGCAAGCGGAATGACGGCGGCTACGACCCGGTCTGCATCGGCACGACGACCAGCGCCCGCATGGTGCGCTTCACGGAGCCGCTCGGCCGCGACTACGGCGTCCGCGCGATCTGCGGCAAGGGCGGGCTCCCGGACGAGGCGATCGAGCCGATGCGGGAGCACGGGATGGTCTACTTCGCGATCGTCGGCGGCGCCGCGGCGCTCGAGACCACCCAGATCGAGGAGATCGAGGAGGTCTACTGGGAGGAGCTCATGCCCGAGTGCCTCTGGAAGTTCCGTGTCAAGGACTTCGGGCCGCTCTGGGTCGGGATCGACTCGCACGGCGGCTCGATGTTCCACGACGTGAACGAGGCGGCGAACGAGCGCCTGGAGAAGATCATTGCTGGACTTTGAGGCACCCGCCGGCGGGCTGACGCACGTCCTCGACAAGGGCCTCGGGCCGCGCGGCTGGGAGGACGTCCTCGAGACGAGCGGCCTCTACATCGACGTCGTGAAGCTCGGCTGGGGCACCGCCTACGTCACGGCGAACCTCCGCAAGAAGCTCGACGTGCTGCGCGAGAAGCGTGTGGTCGTCGGCGGGACGTTCTTCGAGGCCGTATGGGCAACCGGGCAGCTCGACCGCTACAAGCAGTGGCTCAGCGAGCTCGGGCTCACGCACGTCGAGATCTCCGACGGCGCCGTCGACATCCCGCGCGAGGAGAAGCTCGAGCTGATCGCGGACCTGGCTCGTGACTTCACCGTGCTCTCAGAGGTCGGCTCGAAGGACTCGTCCGTGGAGTTCACCTCCGAGGAGTGGACGCAGTGGCTGCGCGAGGAGCTCGACGCCGGCGCCTGGAAGGTGATCACCGAGGCGCGCGAGGGCGCGAGCTCGGGGATCTTCACCTCGGACGGCGACATGCGCACCGACCTGGTCGAGGAGATCGGCTCGGCGGTGGACCTTGGCGACCTCATCTTCGAGGCGCCGACCAAGGCCGCGCAGGCCTGGTTCGTGAAGCGCTTCGGATCGGCCGTCAACCTCGGGAACATCCCGCCCGAGGAGGTCATCCCGCTCGAGACGCTCCGCCGTGGCCTCCGCGCCGACACGCTGAAGGAGGTGCTCCTTGGCGACCGCGCCCCCGCTTCCTGACCTCGACCTCGAGGCCATGTCCGCGGAGGACCTGCTCCGCTGGGCGCACGAGGAGTACGGCGACAAGCTCTGCCTGACCTGCTCGTGGCAGAAGCAGTCGTCGGTGCTCGTCCACATGGTCTCGGAGCTCGGCCTCGACATCCCGATCGTCGAGCTCGACACGCATCTCTTCTTCCGCGAGACCTACGACACGCGCGACCGGCTGGTCGAGCGCTACGGCCTGAGCCTGCTCCCGCCGCCGCCGGTGATCACCGTCGCCGAGCAGCACAAGCAGGAGGGCCCGAACCTCTGGGAGCGCGATCCGGACCGCTGCTGCCACATCCGCAAGGTCGAGCCGCTGCTCGACGCGCTGAAGCCGTACGACGCCTGGATCTCCGGGATCCGGCGCGACCAGTCCCCGAGCCGCGCCACCACGCCCAAGCTGCAGTGGTCGGAGCGCTACGGCGTCTGGAAGGTGCACCCCCTCGCCGACTGGGACGAGCAGCGGGTCTGGCTCTACATCCACGTCAACGAGATTCCGTTCAACCCGCTCCACGACGCGGGCTACCGGTCGATCGGCTGCATGCCGTGCACCCGGCCGACCTCGCCCGACGAGGAGGAGCGGGCGGGACGGTGGGCCGGCTCGGACAAGCTCGAGTGCGGCATCCACCTGGACACACCCATCGATGCGAAGGAGACCAATGCCTGACGGATTCACCCTCTGGTTCACGGGCCTCAGCGGGGCCGGGAAGACGACGATCGCGGAGATCGTCGGCCCCGAGCTCGAGCGCCGCGGCCGCCTCGTCGAGTATCTCGACGGCGACGTCGTCCGCACCCACCTCTCGAAGGGCCTCGGCTTCTCGAAGGAGGATCGCGACACGAACATCGAGCGCATCGGCTGGGTCGCCTCGCGGCTGACCCGCCACGGCGCCGCGGTGCTCGTCTCGGCGATCTCGCCCTACGAGGAGACGCGCAGGCACGCCCGAGAGATGGTCGAGGAGCAGGGTCGCTTCGTCGAGGTCTTCATCGCGACCTCCGTCGAGGAGTGCGCCCGCCGCGACGTCAAGGGCCTCTACGAGAAGGCCTTCAGCGGCGAGATCAAGGAGTTCACCGGTGTCTCGGACCCCTACGAGGAGCCGGAGAGCCCGGAGCTTCGGATCGACACGGAGGAGCACGAGCCGGAGGAGTCCGCGCAGATCGTCGTCGGCAAGCTCGAGGAGCTCGGTCTCGTGCGCTCCGAGGTGGCCGCATGAGCCAGGTCTCGGTGCCAGGCACGAGGACAGGTCTGATCGAGCCACACGGTGGCGAGCTCATAGACCGCACCGGCGAGCGGCCGGACGACATCGAGCAGCTCGAGGTCGTCCAGCTCACCTCCCGCGAGCTGTCCGACCTGGACATGCTCGCCTCGGGCGCTCTCAGCCCGCTCGAAGGGTTCATGGGCCGCGAGGACTACGAGCGCGTTGTCGAGGAGATGCGACTCGCCAACGGCCTGCCGTGGGCCCTGCCGGTCTGCCTCGCCGTCGACACGGCGCCCGAGGGTGAGCGCGTCGCGCTCGCCGACGACTCCGGCCGGCCCATCGCCGTCCTCGACGTCGAGGAGACCTACGAGTACGACAGGGAGCGGGAGGCAGAGCAGTGCTTCCGCACGACCGACGACGCCCACCCGGGAGTGGCCCGGCTCTACGCCCAGAAGCCGCTCTACCTCGCCGGCCGCGTCACGGTCTTCGAGCGCCAGGAGCCGCCCTTCCCGGAGCTCGCCAGGGATCCGGCGGACACGCGGGCCGAGTTCGAGAAGCGCGGCTGGAAGCGCATCGTCGGCTTCCAGACCCGCAACCCGATCCACCGGGCGCACGAGTACCTGACGAAGACGGCGCTCGAGACCGTGGACGGCCTCCTGATCCACCCGCTCGTCGGCGACACCAAGCAGGACGACGTTCCGGCCAAGACGCGCGTCGAGTGCTACCGCGTGCTCGTCGACAACTACTACCCGGCCGACCGTGTCGTCGTCTCCGCCTTCCCGGCGGCGATGCGCTACGCGGGCCCGCGAGAGGCGATCTGGCACGCGATCTGCCGCAAGAACTACGGCTGCTCGCACTTCATCGTCGGCCGCGACCATGCCGGCGTCGGCGACTACTACGGCTCGTACGACGCACAGAGGATCTTCGACGAGTTCGAGCCTCACGAGCTCGACATCGAGCCGATGTTCTTCGAGCACGCCGTCTACTGCAAGCGCTGCGAGGCGATGGTCTCGCCGAAGACCTGCCCGCACGGCGGCGACGACCACGTCTTCCTCTCGGGGACGAAGGTGCGGGAGATGCTCGTGAACGGGGAGATCCCGCCGGTCGAGTTCTCGCGGCCCGAGGTCGCCGAGGTGCTGATCGAGGCCTACCGCGCGTGATCGGATTTGACAGCGCAGGAGCCTCCCGGATAGAAACCGCTAATCGGTGAGATTAGTGTTTCCAATCCAAGGAGGCTCCATGCGTTCTCTCATTCTGGCACTTGCCGCCATTGCCGTAGCCGCGTTGGTCACGGCGTGCGGCGGGACGTCGGAGGACTCGGCGGAGGCCGGCTCCGACGGCGCCAAGCTGACGCTCGTCGCGTACTCGACACCGCGCGAGGTCTACGCCCAACTGACGAAGGATTTCGCCAAGACCCCCGAAGGCGAGGGCGTGAGTTTCGACGAGTCGTACGGCAGCTCGGGCGAGCAGAGCCGTGCAGTCGAGCAGGGGCTGCCGGCCGACGTCGTCGCGTTCTCACTCGCGCCGGACGTCGATCGCCTCGTCGAGTCCGCCCAAGTCGAAGAGACCTGGGCCGACGACCAGTACAAGGGCATGGTCACGAACTCGGTCGTCGTCTTCGCAGTCCGCAAGGGCAACCCGAAGGGGATCAAGACGTGGGACGACCTGGTGAAGGACGGCGTCGAGGTCATCGAGCCGAACCCGTTCACCTCCGGCGGCGCCCGCTGGAACGTCATGGCCGCCTACGGCGCCCAGAAGAAGCTCGGGAAGACGCACGAGGAGGCCGTCGCGTACCTCGGCGAGCTCTTCAAGCACGTGTCCGTTCAGGACAAGAGCGCCCGCGAGTCGCTCCAGACCTTCACCGGCGGTAAGGGCGACGTCCTGCTCGCGTACGAGAACGAGGCGATCCTCGCGCAGGAGAAGGGCGAGGAGCTCGACTACGTCGTCCCGGACCAGACGATCCTGATCGAGAACCCCGTCGCGGTGACGAAGGACGCGCCCGAACAGGCGGCGGCGTTCCTGGACTACATCCGCGGCGAGGAAGCGCAGCGCGTCTTCGGCAAGGCGGGCTACCGGCCCGTCAACGAGGCGCTGGCCGACGAGTTCCAGTTCCCGACGCCGCCCGGCCTCTTCACCATCGAGGACGTCGGCGGCTGGGACGAGGTGCAGAAGACGTTCTTCGACCGCGAGGACGGGATCATGGCCGGGATCCAGCGGGAGGTCGGCGCCGCCCTTGAGTAGCGTCGCAGTCCCCGCACCGAGGCGGCGCCGCGCCGCGCCACTCGCCCTCGGGATCTCGACCGGCTACCTCAGCATCGTCGTCCTGATCCCGCTCGCAGCGCTCACGCTCCGCTCGCTCGAGGGCGGGCTCGGCGCCTTCTGGGACGCGGTCACCGAGCCGCAGGCGGTCGCGGCGCTGAAGCTCACGTTCGCGGTCTCGCTCGTCGTCGTGCTGATCAACGCCGTCGCCGGGACGGTGATCGCGTGGGTCCTGGTGCGGGACTCCTTCCGCGGCAAGAGCATCGTCAACGCGCTGATCGACCTGCCCTTTGCGCTGCCGACGATCGTCGCCGGTCTGACGCTGCTCGCGCTCTACGGCCCGCGGAGCCCGATCGGCGTCAACGTCGCCTACACGACGGCCGCGCTCGTCCTGGCGCTCCTGTTCGTGACCCTGCCGTTCGTCGTCCGCACCGTCCAACCGGTGCTCCTCGAGCTCGACCGGGACATGGAGGAAGCGGCGCAGTCGCTCGGAGCCACCTCGCTCCAGACGTTCAGGCGCGTGATCTTCCCGAACCTCTTCCCCGCGATCCTGTCGGGGACGGCCCTGGGCTTCGCGCGAGCACTCGGCGAGTTCGGCTCAGTCGTGCTGATCTCCGGCGAACCAGCCGTTCAAGACCGAGGTCGCGTCCGTCTACATCTTCGGCCAGATCGAGAGCGACAACGTGACCGGCGGCGGCCGTCTCCGTCGTGCTGCTCGTGGCCTCGCTCGGCGTGTTGCTCGCGATCGGCGGCGTCCGCCGCTGGGCGACGAGGCACGATGGCTAGGTACGCGCTCCGATTCGCCGCACTCGGTTACCTCGGGGCGCTGCTCGCCGTTCCGGTCGGGCTCGTCGTCTTCCGGGCGTTCGAGGACGGCCTCGCCGACTTCTTCGCGGCAATCACGACCCCGGAGGCGCTCCACGCGCTCTGGCTGACCGTGATCATCGCGCTGATCGCGGTCCCGCTGAACACGGTCTTCGGCGTCATGTGCGCCCTGGCGATCGTGCGCCGGCGGTTCAGGGCCACGGCTGGTGAACTCGGTCGTCGACCTGCCGCTCGCGCTCTCGCCCGTCGTCGTCGGGCTGGCGCTGATCCTCGTCTACGGCCGCCAGGGGTGGTGGGGCACCTGGCTCATCGACAACGGTTTCCAGGTCATCTTCGCGCTGCCCGGGATGGTGCTCGCGACCGTGTTCGTCTCGCTGCCGTTCGTCGTTCGCGAGGTCGTGCCGGTGCTGCGCGAGATCGGAGACGAGCAGGAGCAGGCGGCGTCCACGCTCGGCGCCTCCTCCTGGCAGACGTTCTGGAAGATCACGCTGCCGGCGATCCGCTGGGGCGTGGCCTACGGCGTCGTGCTGACGACGGCCGCGCGCTTGGCGAGTTCGGCGCGGTCAGCGTCGTCTCCGGCAGGATCGCCGGGCGCACGGAGACGATGACGCTCCACGTCGAGGAGCGCTTTCAGGCGTTCGAGGTGCAGGACGCCTACGCGGCATCGGTCGTGCTGGCGCTCCTGGCGGTCGTGACGTTGCTTGCGATGACGCTTCTCCGAAGGGAAGAGCACTGATGGCCATCGAGGCCCGCAACATCACGAAGCACTTCGGCGACTTCCAGGCGCTCGACGACGTCTCCGTCAACGTCGAGAGCGGCTCGCTGACCGCGCTCCTCGGCCCGAGCGGCAGCGGGAAGTCGACGTTGTCCGTGCGATCGCCGGCCTCGAGGATCCCGACGCCGGCGAGGTGTTCATCTCCGGCGAGGAAGCGACGCGTCTCGCCGCAGAAGCGCGGTGTCGGCTTCGTCTTCCAGCACTACGCGGCCTTCAAGCACATGACCGTCTGGAACAACGTCGCGTTCGGGCTGAAGATCCGGAAACGTCCGAAGGCGGAGATCGATGCACGCGTGTCGGAGCTCCTCGACCTCGTCCAGCTGCGGCGGGCTCGCGAAGCGCCTACCCCGCGCAGCTCTCCGGCGGCCAGCGGCAGCGCATGGCGCTCGCTCGTGCGCTCGCAGTTGAGCCGAAGGTCCTCCTTCTGGACGAGCCGTTCGGCGCCCTCGACGCTCGCGTCCGCAGGAGCCTCCGCGCCTGGCTCCGCCGCCTCCACGACGAGGTCCAGCGTCACGACGATCTTCGTGACGCACGACCAGGAGGAGGCGATGGAGACTCGCCGACCAGATCGTCCTGATGAACGAGGGCCGCGTCGAGCAGATCGGCGGCGCGCGGATCTCTACGAGCGCCCGGCAAACGAGTCCGTGATGACGTTCATCGGGCCGTTCTCCACGTTCGGGAGGAGCTCGTCCGGCCGCACGACATCGAGGTGCGACGCGAGCCGAACGGCTCGGCCGAGCGGGCACCGTCGAGCGCATCGTCCATCTCGGTTCGAGGTCCGCGCCGGACCTCTGCCTGGAGGACGGCCGCGAGCTCTGGGTGCAGCTGACGAAGTCGGAAGCGAGGAGCTCAACCTCCAGCAGGGCTCGCAGGTCTTCGTCGCGACGAAGAGCTAGAGCGTCAGGAACGGAAGGAACGTCGTCATGTCGACGACGGCAATCGCCGGGAGCTGGTCGTCGGCGCAGCGGAAGATCTTCAGCTGGTCGTTCAGCGGCGGCTCGACCCAGCGCTCGAACAGCTTGGCGCGGTCGGTCTCGCGGAGCGCGGCGACCACGAGAGTTGCGCGCGATGCCGACGGGGAAGGCGCCGAGCGGCATGGTCTCGTCTCGCGCCTTCACCTCGTAGACGCCGTCCGCCGTCCGGATCTTGACCTCTGCCGGCGGAGGCTGAACACCTGCGGCGGCGCGAATCCACCGACCGCGCAGGCCGTCCGACGCTCGCCGAGCCCGACCGGCGCGCGGCTTCACCTCGACCATCCGCGCGGGCTGCTCGGCGAAGTCCGTGGTACTCGGCGATCTGCTGGCCCGTCGGATTCGGCGCGCGGACCGCCGGCCGCATCCGCTGCTGCCGGAGCTCGTCGGCGATGATCCCCGCGCCACGCCCTCGGTCGCGCCGAGACGGGCGAGTGCCCTCCGGTACGCGGCTCGGCTCCGGTAACGCGACCGGATGATCGCCCGCTGGGCGGCTGGGATCACGTCCGGACGCGGAATGTCCACGAGCCTCGCGAGAACGGCCTGCGAGTAGGCGGCCAAGGCGAGCGCCCGCCGTCGCCGATGATCCGCGCGAGCCGGCGAACGCCTGGGTCCAGCCGATCGCCTGGTCGCCGACTGCGCACCGAACACCGCGCAGCGTCATCTGCCCCTGGCCAAGCGTCTTGTCGAAGTCCGGCCCTGCCGCTTCAGGCCCGGCGCACGGCCGAGGATTCCCGCGTCCAGAGCCAGATGCAGGCGCCGACCTCCTTGTCCGGATCGGCCTGGGCCGTGTTCCGGGCCTGCCAGCCCACCACCAGACAGTGCCGATCTTCGCGTCCCGTGCGACCTGTTTCGCGGCGAGCGCCTCGGAGCTTGACGTGCTGGAACCAGGCGATCGGTGGCAGGGAGCCGCGGTCGAGGCCTGGAAGCCGGAACATGATCCCGACGCGGCGCGACGGGATCCGATGTCCGTGAAGGTCCGGACCGCCTGCCGGAAGCGGGTCCTCACTGTGCGGCTTCCGGCCACCGCTCCCTGCCGGTGGATCAGGCGGCCGCTGAAGAAGACCTCCTGGACGAGATCTGCGTCAGGGAAGCCTCGCGCACCACTTCCCGCATCGCCCTCGGTGTACGGCGTGCTCGAGATCAAGGATGAACGGCGAGCGCCGAGCTCGCGGAGGGTCTTCGCGAACAGGAGGACGTTGCCCCGGTACTGGGCGTTGTTCGCCGTTCCACGGTGTCGTCGTGTCGCGCGCCGAAGAGCTCGTTGAGCGCCATCCAGGGCCTGGGACAGTCGGCGGAGGCGACGGCCCGGTAGAAGATCCGGTGCGCCCAGTCGATCGTCTCCCGCGCCGTCGTCGGCTTGGCCGGCGACCCCTGCGCTGTTCATGTAGAGGTCGAAAGTAGACGGTCTTGGCGCCGCCGTCCGGAGCTTCGGCGGTACATGAAGCGACGCGGCGGCGATGACGCCGGGCCGCGCGAAGCGGTACCAGAGAAGGGCACGGAGCCGTCCGCGAAATCGACCCATGCCGTCGCAGCGCCTCTCTTCGGGAGGCCGCAGGCGTCGGCAGCCCGCGAGCCTCCTGTGCGGTTCCGGCAAAGAGCGCGAGCCCGACGACCCCGGCGAGGAGCAGCTTCCTCACGGCGGCCATGGTAGCGAAGGCGTCCCGGTCCTTCACCAAGCCCGCACACCCGTCTCTACACTCGGCGGGCGTCGCCCGGCCCTGCGCACGATCCTGGTTCTGCTCCTGCTTGCCGGGACGGCGGCCGCATTCCGTCGTGACGGAGGAGCTGAAGCTGGAGCCCGACCCGATCGCGCGGCCGCGGATCACGCCGACGTTCTCGCCCACCTGCCGGTGCGAAACACAGACTGCGCAGATCCGGCGTTCCGCTGCCGCCGACCGCCGGCTCACGCTGACGATCCTCAACCAGAACGGCGAAGTCGTCCGCACGCTGCTCGACAACGGGAGCTTCGGCCGCGGGAACGACACGTCGGGCTCGGACGGCCGGCGAGTCCGGCGAGGTGGTGTCGCAGGGCAGCTACAGGCCCCGCGTCGACTTGGACAGCTCGATCGCGCGATCGAGTTCCCGCGGCGCACCGGGTCGACACGACGCCTGCCGGAGCTGGAGGTCACGCGCCTCAGGCCGCGTGCGATCTCGCCCGACGTGACGGGCGCGCCGACGAGGCTCACGATCCGCTACCGGGCTTCCGAGCCGGTGAACGCGCTGCTGCTGGTCGGCACCCGCCGGGAGGTCAAGACCGCCTTGCGCCGGACCCGGATCGATCGTTTGGCCGCCGAACGGGCCGCCGGCGAGGCCCGTACCGCCTTCGGTCGCCGCGGTCGACGCGGCGGAAATCGCAGCCGGCCGACCGGGCCGTTCGACGTCCGCGTCCGCTACGTGGACATCGCCGCCGAGGTGATCCGCGCGCGGCCCGGTGGCCGGCTTCTCCGTCCGCGTCTCGACCGACGCGAGGCGGTACTCGTGGCGCCTGGGACGCCGGATCGGTCGGCCCGCGTCCGCATCCTGCGACTTCGCGCGCCCGCGACACCGGGCCGCTATCCCCTCGTGGTCGAGGTCTCGGCCGCCGCGACTCAGCGCCGTGGTGATGCGCAGGCCGTGAACGGCGACCGGATCTTCGCGATCGCCGGCATCGCGCTCGCCACTGCCATTCCAGGTTCCTCGCCGGCGTTGGCTGACGAGGAGTCGACGATCGAGTAGGAAGCGCCGGTCTCTTCTACCGAGGAGTCGTGACGACGCAGAAGGCCAAGGCACCGGAGGCTCCACGTCCACGCCGTGTCGTTCTCCGCCTCCCCTGGCCGACCTACGGCCTCCGCGTCCAGAGGACGCATACGTCCGAGGACTTCAAGCTCGGCCGCCGTTCCGGCTGCGCTGGACGTTCAAGGCAGGCCACGTCCTCGAGTTCCCTCCCTCCATCGCGTACGGCCGCCTCTACGTCGCGCAGCAGCGGGCGCTTCTACGCCTTCGACCACCCACCGGCAAGATCGTCTGGCAGCGGAAGTTCAACGCACTGCTGAGCCGCATCGCCGACCATCGCGTACCGCGTCGTCTACCACTCGTGGATGCAGCCGCTGCCCTGCGACCGGTTTCCCCGGACCCAGCCCGGACAGATCGTCGCCATGGCGGCCCGCACGGGGAAG